>NZ_SIRP01000001.1:0-613039 GCF_011634835.1 Isoptericola sp. BMS4
ACGAAGTGGAACGTGGTGTCCGACAACGTGAACGACGGGCGCGGGTGGTGCGTCATGACGAATACTGGGGTGTGGAACGGCGGCTCGTCGCCCCACCAGCCGCGCCAGTCGTGGTCGGCCCACGGACCCCGCTGGGGCCCGAACTTGTTGCGGCCCATGATCTCGGCCCCGATGTTCCGGTCGAAGTCCCGCACCAGGTGGTCGTCGAGCCCCCGGCCGCCCCCCGGCTCGGTGCGGCCCGGCCAGCTCGCGGTCGCCATGGCCCAGGCGTGCAGGGCCTCGGGGTCGACCGACCCGAACGGGCGCTCGAGGCTCTGGTGCTCCCCGGCGCCGTACCCGTCGGTCGAGACGGCGAAGTTCTGGACCTTCAGCAACTGACCCATGTGGTTCCCTTCGTGAGTGGTGGTGAGGGGTGGACGACGTGGGCGCGCCGGACTCATCGATCGCCGCACCATTGCACCCCTTACCCCCTAGGGGTATGCTCGCCGCATGACCGACACCACCGCACCCGCCGACGCCGTCGCGCAGGGCGACGCGCACGAGCACGACGCCCCGCACGGCTACGCGTCCGACAAGGCCGCCTACCTCAAGCGCATGCGGCGCATCGAGGGCCAGGTCCGCGGGATCGCGCGCATGATCGACGAGGACGTGTACTGCATCGACATCCTCACGCAGGTGTCGGCGGTCACCAAGGCCCTCCAGTCGGTCAGCGTCGCGCTCGTCGAGGACCACCTCGGCCACTGCGTCGTCGACGCCGCCCGGCAGTCCGAGGCCGAGGGCGCCGCCAAGGTCAAGGAGGCCGCCGACGCCATCGGCCGCCTGGTCCGTAGCTGACAACCCTCCTGAAGGAGCACCCACCGATGAGCACCGTCACCACCCTCGGCGTCACCGGGATGACCTGCGGCAACTGCGTCGCCCACGTCGCCAAGGACGTCTCCGCCGTGCCCGGCGTCGCGGACGTCAGCGTCGAGCTGCACGCCGGCGGCACCTCCGAGGTGACCGTCTTCTCCGACACCCCGCTCGACGAGGCCGCCCTGCGCGAGGCCGTCGACGAGGCCGGGTACGAGGTCGCGAGCGTCGCCGTGCAGACCGACGCCCTCGCCGCCCAGCAGGCCGCCCAGGCGCCCGCCCGCCAGGAGGCGCACGACTGCGCCTGCGGCTGCGGCACCGCCGACGCCGCGCCCGCGCGGAAGACGTACGACCTGGCGGTCCCGCCGCGCGCCTGACCGCGCCGACGACGCACCGCCGTCGTTCCCCGCGGACCGTCTGCCATCCCGTCGCGCCGCTCCCGGCGACGCAGACCCTCCGCGCCGCGCCGACCCGCACCCCCCGGGCCGGCGCCCCCACCGCGACACCGTCGCCCCGGAACGTCGCGGGTGATCTCCTTCTCAGCTTCTCCGGAGTCACCCACATGAGCACCCCCACCCAGTCGCCCCCGTGGCCGCACGCCGAGATCGACCTCGCGATCGAGGGCATGACCTGCGCCTCCTGCGTCGCCCGCGTCGAGAAGCGGCTCAACCGCGTCGACGGCGTCACCGCCACCGTCAACCTGCCGCTGGAGAGCGCGCACGTCGAGCTCACCGGGCCCGTCGACGACGAGGCCCTGCTGGCCGCCGTCGAGGCCGCCGGCTACACCGCCCACGTCACCGGGCGTCACGAGACCGCCCCTCCCCCGGCCGCCGCGCCCGACGCCGGCCCGACCCCTGCTGCCGCCGAGGAGCCCGCCCCGGACGTCGACGCCGGCGCGCCCGCACCGGCCGTCGATGCGCGCGGCACGGACCTGCGCCGCCGCCTGCGGGCGTCCACCGTGCTCACGGTGCCGGTCGTGGCGTTGTCGATGATCCCGGCGCTGCAGCTCCCGGGCTGGCAGTGGCTCGTCGCCGCGCTCGCGCTGCCGGTCGTCACGTGGGGCGCGTGGCCCTTCCACACGGCGGCCGCCCGGGCCGCACGCCACGGCGCGTCGACGATGGACACCCTCGTCTCCCTCGGCGTCGTCGCCGCGACCCTGTGGTCGCTGTGGGCCCTGCTGCTCGGCGGCGCCGGCGAGATCGGCATGACGATGCGCCCGTCCCTGCTCCCGTCCGCCGCGCACGGCACGCCGGAGCTGTACTTCGAGGTCGCCGCCGTCGTCACCACGTTCCTGCTCGCCGGGCGCTACGCGGAGCACCGCTCCCGCCGCCGCGCCGGCGACGCCCTGCGCTCCCTGCTGGAGCTGGGCGCCAAGGACGCGGAGCGGGTGCGGCTCGCCGCCGACGGCTCCCCCGCCGTCGGGCCCGACGGCGCCCGGCTCACCGAGCGCGTGCCCGTCGCGGAGCTGGCGGTCGGCGACGTCTTCGCCGTCCGCCCCGGCGAGAAGGTCGCCACCGACGGCGAGGTCGTCGAGGGCGCCAGCGCCGTGGACACCTCGCTGCTCACCGGCGAGCCCGTGCCGGTGGACGTCGGCGTGGGCGACGCCGTCACCGGCGCGACCGTCAACACGTCCGGGCACCTGCTGGTGCGCGCCACCCGCGTGGGCTCCGAGACGACGCTCGCGCAGATCGGACGGCTCGTCGCCCGGGCGCAGACCGGCAAGGCCCCGGTCGCACGGCTCGCCGACCGGATCTCGGCGGTGTTCGTGCCGATCGTGCTCGGGCTGTCCGTGCTGACGCTGGTCGGCTGGCTGCTCGTCGGCGCGGACGTCCAGCTCGCGTTCACCGCCGCCGTCGCGGTGCTGATCATCGCGTGCCCCTGCGCCCTCGGGCTGGCGACGCCGACGGCGCTGCTGGTCGGCACGGGCCGCGGCGCCCAGCTCGGCGTGCTCATCAAGGGCCCGGAGATCCTGGAGTCCACGCGCCGCATCGACACCGTGGTGCTCGACAAGACGGGCACCGTCACGCAGGGCTGCATGCGGGTGGAGCGCGTCGTCGCCACCGAGTTGTCAGACCCTGCGCGAGGTATACGCCGCGCACAGCCTGACAACTCGCGCCAGGACGAGGTGCTGGCCTACGCCGGCACCGTCGAGGCCCTGAGCGAGCACCCGATCGCCCGCGCCATCACCGACGCCGCTACGGAGTTGTCAGGCCCCGCGCGGGACATGCACCGCGCAGGGCCTGACAACTCGACAGGAGCGGGGGCCGACGGCGTCGCGATCGGGTCGCTGCAGGCCTTCGACTTCCGGGCCACGCCCGGCGGCGGGGTCGAGGCCGTCGTACGTCGCGCGCACTCCGGGCTCGCACCCGACGGCGGGCTCAACGCCCGGCGGGTCCTCGTCGGACAGCCCGCGTGGCTCGACCGGGAAGGCGTCACGCTCCCCGACGACCTCGCCGCGGCGTTCGCCGAGGCGGAGTCCACCGGGGCGAGCGCCGTCGTCGTCGCCTGGGACGGCGCCGCTCGCGGCATGATCGTGCTGCGCGACCCCGTGAAGCCGACGTCCGCCCAGGCCGTGACCGAGCTGCGCGAGCTCGGGCTGCGGCCCGTGCTGCTCACCGGCGACGGCGAGGGCGCGGCCCGCGTCGCCGCCCGCGAGGTCGGCATCGCCGACGACGACGTGATCGCGCGCGTGCTGCCCGACCAGAAGGTCGACGTCGTCAGGCGCCTGCAGGACGAGGGGCACGTCGTGGCGATGGTCGGCGACGGCGTGAACGACGCCGCCGCCCTGGCCACCGCCGACCTCGGGCTGGCCATGGGCACGGGCACCGACGTCGCCATCGAGGCCGGCGACCTCACGCTGGTGCGCGGCGACCTGCGCTCCGTCCCGACGGCGGTGCGCCTGTCCCGGGGCACGCTGCGGGTGATCAAGCAGAACCTGTTCTGGGCGTTCGCCTACAACGTCGCCGCGATCCCGCTCGCCGCCGCGGGACTGCTCAACCCGATGATCGCCGGGGCCGCCATGGCCGCGTCGTCCGTCATCGTCGTCGGCAACTCGCTGCGTCTGCGCCGGGCGGGCTGAGGGCGACCGGGCGCTCGGGTGGGGACTCTCGCCGCGAGGCGCGCCATCCGCCTCGCTCGTCCCTCGCTCGGCTCCCGCCAGGCCCGACCAGCCTCTCGGCGCGAGTCCCCACCCGAGCGCCCTCGTGAACCGGCCCGGCGGAACGCTGCCGTCGCCGCCCCGACCCGGACCTCAGCGGAAGCGGCGGCCCTCGTCGCGGCGGTAGGCCCACGCGGCGAGGGCGGCGAACACCACCGTCCAGCCGAGCAGCACCGGCCAGGCCAGGGCGTAGGCGGGCTCGCCGGTGAGCGCCTGCACCAGCAGGTCACGACCGGCGCGGGTCGGGGTGGCCTGCGAGATCGCGTCGAGCCACGACGGGAACATCATCGGCGGCAGGAACAGCCCGCCGGCGAACGCCAGCGGGAACAGGACCACCTGCACGACGGCCAGCGCGGCCTTCGCGGTGAGCGAGTACCCGATGGCCATGCCGAGCAGCACGAACGGCGCCGAGCACACCAGGATGATGCCGACCCCGGCGAGGACCTGGAGCAGGGTCGCCGACGCGGCCGTGAACAGCCACGCGATGACGATCAGCGGCACCAGACCGAACAGGGCGAAGATCGCGCCGTTGAGGACTCGGGCGACCATGCGCGGCCCCGGGCCGGCGGGCAGGGAGCGCACGTACGGGTCGAAGGGGAGCTGGCGGTCCTCCGCGACGCCCAGCCCGTAGGTGAACAGGCTGGCGGAGCACACGGCGAAGAACGACAGCCCGGCCACCGCCATCGTCGCCCACTCCGGGTTCTGCGCCACGTCGGTCTGCGGGACGACGAAGAAGAACATCGCCAGGGCGGGGAACAGCGCGTTGCCGAGCACCGCCATCGGGATCCGCACGGTCTCGACGAACTGGTACCTCAGGTGCAGCCACGTCAGCCGGGCGGGGTTCACCGTCGTCGCGGACGGCGCCGCCGTCGTGGTCGTCGTGCTCATCGTTCCGCTCCTTCCAGGGCGGCCGCGGCCGGCGCGGCAGGGTCGGCCACCATCTCGGCGAACGCCTCCTCGAGGCTCGCGCCCCGGATCTCCATGTCCCGGAACGCGACGTCGGCCCGCACGAGGTCGCGGACGAGCGCGTCGGCGTCGGGCGTGAAGAGGGTCTGCCGCTCGCCGTCGGCCGCGGCGGGGCCGGCGGCCTCGCTGCGGGCGACGCCGGGCCAGCCGGACAGGTCGTGCGGGCTGGTCAGCACGACGCGCCGCAGGGACACCTGCCGCAGGATCGCGTCGAGCGTGTCGTCGGCGCGCACGACGCCGCGGTCGATGACGACGACGCGCTCCGCGAGGGCCTGCACCTCCTCGAGGTAGTGGCTGGTGAGCAGCACGGTGCCGCCGTCGGCGTGGTACTCGCGGACGGCGTCCCACAGTGCCTGGCGGGCGCCGACGTCGAGGCCCGTGGTGGGCTCGTCGAGCAGCACCACGCGGGGGCGGCCGACGAGCGAGAGCGCGACCGCGAGCCGGCGCTTCTGCCCGCCCGACAGCGCGCCGGTCTGCTTGCGCGCCGCCTCGGCCAGGCCGAACCGGTCGAGCAGCTCCGCCGTCGGCACGGGGTCCGGGTAGTGGCCGCCGACGAAGTCGACGACCTCCCGCACCCGCAGGGTGGGGGGCAGGCCGGTCTCCTGCGGCGTCAGCCCGAGCCCCAGGCGGGCACGGGCGTCGCGCGGGTCGCCGCCGAGCAGACGCACGGTGCCGGCGTCGGGCCGGCGCTGGCCGCTCACCAGGGAGAGCAGCGTGGACTTGCCGGCGCCGTTGGGCCCGAGCAGCCCCACGAGCTCGCCGGGCGCGACGTCGAGGGACACGTCGTCGAGCGCGACGACGCCGCCGAACCTCCGTGTCACGTGGTCGATCCGGATGGCGGTCATGCCCGTGCTCCTTTCAGCAGGTCCGTGAGGGCGGCGGTGTAGTCCTCGAACGCGCGCCGACCGGAGGTGGTGAGCGCGAGGTAGGTGACCGGCCTGCGGCCGGCGAACGTCTTGGCGACGCGCACGTACCCGGCCTCCTCGAGCTTGCGCAGGTGGGTGGACAGGTTGCCGGCGGTCATGTCGAGCAGCTTCTGGAGCTTGGGGAACGCGATCTCGTCGTCGTGGGGCAGGGTGGCGAGCGTCGAGACGACCCGCAGGCGCGCGGGCGCGTGGATGACGGCGTCGAGCTCAGTCATCGGCCGTCCCGCCCTCGCCGAGGGCGGCGCGCCGGCGCCTCTGGACGACGTGCGCGAGGACGGCCATGACGAGGAACCCACCTCCGCCGGCGGTGGCCAGCAGCAGGTAGCTGCCGGGGATGCCTGCCACGGTGGCGACGCCACCGACGAGGAGTATCCACAGCCCGAGGACGAACACGCCCGAGTCGCAGAAGAGAGCACCGCCCGCGAGGTACATCAGCCCGACGATCACGCAGGCCAGCGCGTTGGCGATCAGCCCGATGACCTCGTCCGACGCGCCGGCCCGGGCCACGCCCGAGATGATGAAGGGATAGGCGAGGAAGCCGAGCATCCACGACCACCCGTACATCGCGCCGGCACGGGTGCTCGGCCCCCGGGTGCCGGCGCTGCGCCGGACGGTGTGGACGATGGTGATCGCCGTCGCCACCCCCAGCAGGGCGAAGAACACCGCGAACCCGGGGCCGGACGGCGCTCCCCCGGCCCCCCGGGCACTTGTCCACAGGACGGTGTACCCGACGGCCCAGGCGATCCCCCAGACCAGGTAGAGCAGGCGGACGTCCGGCTCCGTCCCGGTGCGGGCCTGCTCCTGGCTCTCGCGGATCATGCGCAGCGAGGCGGCAGGGTCGAGGTCGTTCATGAGCTCCTCCGAGGTTTGCACTGCAAACTACTCTGCCATGCCCGATCTTACGGCGCCAGCCCCCGGGCGTTGTGGGCGCGCGTTTGGCGCTATTCCCGACGGAATAGCGCCAAACTCGCGCCCACAACACGTGCAGGGAGGGGTGCTATAACCGGACGGTGCCCGACGCGCAGACCACCACCGCCCGCCGCTGGACCCCGCCGGGCCCCGCGGCACCCGCCACGACCCCCTCGGACCGCCGGCGGGCGGCCGCGGAGATCTGGATCGTGCTCGGGCTGAGCCTGGGGCAGAGCGCCGTCTACGCCGTCGTCAACATCATCGCGAGGCTCAGCGCCGACACCCCGCTGGCGGAGCAGTCGGCGACCCTCAACGCGAGCCAGTCGGAGCGCTCGCTGCTCGACCTCGTGTACCAGCTCCTCGGCGTCTTCTTCGCGCTCGTCCCCGTCGCCCTGGCCCTGTACCTGCTCAGCGGGCGCGCCTCGGCGACGTGGCTCGGCACCCGCCGCCGGATCGGCCTCGACTGGGGCCTGCGCGGGTCACGACCGGGCCGGGACCTCGCGTGGGGCGTCGCCCTGGCCGCCGCCATCGGCATCCCCGGGCTGGCGTTCTACCTGCTGGGGCGGCTGCTGGGGATCACGGTCGCCGTCGAGGCCAGCGCCCTGAACAGCGCCTGGTGGACCGTGCCCGTGCTCGTCCTCGCGGCGCTGCAGAACGGGCTGCTCGAGGAGGTCGTCGCCGTCGCCTACCTGCACGAGCGCACGCGCGACCTCGGGTGGCACCGGGTGCGCTTCGTGGTGGCGAGCGCGCTGCTGCGCGGCTCGTACCACCTGTACCAGGGCATCGGGCCGTTCGTCGGCAACGTCGTCATGGGCGTCGTCTTCGCCTGGTTCTACACCAGCCGCTGGGGCCGGCACCGGGTGCTACCGCTCGTCGTCGCGCACACCCTGCTCGACGTCGTCGCCTTCGTGGGCTACGCCCTCCTGCCCGCGGGCGCCAAGGAGGCGCTCGGTCTCTGACCGGGGCGGCTCCCCGGTCAGCTCGCCGGCGGACTCGACGGCGGGCTCGGCGGCCGGACGGGCGGCGGTCGCCGCTCCCCCGCCGGCCGCGTGCCGGCCCGGCCCCACCTGGGGGTTGGCGGCGCCGAGGACCGACCCGCCCGTGACGACGGCGCCCATCGACTCGGCCTGCTCCCGCAGCTCGGCCAGCTCGCGCGCGACCGACCGCACCGCGAAGCCGGACACCACGTGGATCGACCCGGCGACGAACGCGAACAGCGCGAACACGATGGTGACCAGGCGCAGCACGTCGAGGGAGTCCAGCGGCCGGGTCACGAGCAGCAGGCCGAACAGCGCCGCGGTGATCCCGAAGGTCAGCAGCCACGGCCACCCGAGGTCGCGGTTGCGCGCCAGCCCGGCGGCCCCGACGACGGCGACGATGCCGAGCACGATCGTCCACACGGCGAGGACGTAGTAGAGGGGCGTGGCGCCGAGGTCCGGCCAGAACGCGACGGCCACGCCGAACACCACGTTGACGGCCGCCTGCGCCAGCCACCAGGCCGACCCCAGCTGCGTGCGGTGCACGAACCACTGCACGAGCACCAGCACCGCGTCCAGGACCAGGAACGCCCCGACGACCAGGCGCAGCACCTCGAGCTCGGCCAGCGGCTCGATCATCAGCAGCAGGCCGAGCACCACGAAGGCGATGCCGCGCACCACCGGCAGCCACCACACCCGCCGGAACGGGTTGCGTGCCGTCGTCGGCTCGTCCCGCACCTCCGCGGGCGGTGCCTCGCCCCCGGTCTCCTGGTCCGTCATGCGCAACCCCCTGTGCTCAGCGCCGTCCCGTTGCGGCCACTGTAGGGAGCGGGGGCGCCCCCTGCCCGTCGAGAGGCGGGCAGGGGGACGCCGTCAGCCGTGCAGGAGCGCCTCGCGCCGGCGTGCCTGCTCCACCGGGTCCGGCACGGGGAGCGAGCCCAGCAGCCGGCGGGTGTAGTCCTCGCGGGGGCTGCCGAGCACCTGCTCGCCCGTGCCCTGCTCGACGAGCCGCCCGCGGTACAGCACCGCGATCCGGTCGGCGAGGAGGTCCACGACGGCCAGGTCGTGCGACACGAACAGGCAGGCGAAGCCGAGCTCCGCCTGCAGCTCGGCGAAGAGCTCCAGCACCCGCGCCTGGACGGACACGTCCAGGGCCGACGTCGGCTCGTCGGCGACCAGGAGCTCGGGCTCGAGCGCCAGGCCGCGCGCGAGCGACGCGCGCTGCCGCTGCCCGCCGGAGAGCTCGTGCGGGAACCGGTCGCCGTAGCTGCGCGGCAGCTGGACCGCCTCGAGCAGCTCGTCCACCCGCCCTCGCGCGGCCCGCGGCGACGCGAACCGCCCGTGCACCACGAGCGGCTCGGCCACGCACTCCGCAATGGTCAGCAGCGGGTTGAACGACGTGCCCGGGTCCTGGAAGACGAAGCCGAGACGGGTGCGCATCGGCCGCAGCCGCCGCGTCCGAGCGCCGCGCATCTCGGTGCCGAGCACCCGCAGCGACCCGTCCGAGACGGGCGTCAGGCCGGCGATCGCCCGCGCGATCGTCGTCTTGCCCGACCCGGACTCGCCCACCAGGCCGAGCACCTCGCCGGGCCGGATGTCCAGGGACACGTCGTCCACGGCGGTGAAGGCGGGCTGCCGGAACCGCCCCGGGTACGTGACGGTCAGGTGCTCCGCCCGGACCACCGGGTCGGACTCCGCCCAGCCGTCCGGCCGTCCGGCCGCCCGCTCGACGGCGCGCGCCGTGCCCTCGCCGATCCGCGGCACCGCCTTGAGGAGGGCGCGGGTGTAGTCGGCCTGCGGGTCGGCGAAGAGCTCCTCGACGGGCGCCTGCTCCACGACCTTGCCCTGGAACATCACGGCGACCCGGTCGGCCAGGTCCGCGACCACGCCCATGTTGTGGGTGATCAGCACGATGGCCGTGCCGGTGGAGTCCCGCAGGCGGCGCAGCAGGTCGAGGATCTCGGCCTGCACGGTGACGTCGAGCGCCGTCGTCGGCTCGTCCGCGACGATGAGCCCGGGGTTCAGCACCAGCGCCATCGCGATGACGACGCGCTGCTTCTGCCCGCCGGAGAACTGGTGCGGGTAGTGGTCCACCCGGTGCTCCGGGTCGGGGATGCCGACCTGCCGCAGCACCTCGATCGCCCGCCGGCGGGCCTCCTTCTTCGGCACGTCCCCGTGGGCGCGGAGGCCCTCGGCGATCTGCCAACCCACCGTCTGCACGGGGTTGAGCACGCTGGAGGGCTCCTGGAAGACCATCGCCACGTCGCGGCCACGGGCGGCGCGCAGCTGCGCGGCCGACGCCCGGACGAGGTCGGTCGTCCCGCCGTCGCGCCCGCTGAGCACGACGGCCCCGCGCGTGGTCGCCGTCTCGGGCAGCAGCCCGAGCAGCGTCTTGGCCGTGACGGTCTTGCCGGAGCCGGACTCGCCCACGACGGCGAGCACCTCGCCCTCCCGGACGTCCAGGCTCACGCCGTCGACCGCCCGGACCGGGCCGGCGTCGGTGGCGAACGAGACCGCGAGGTCGGTGATCGACGCGACGGTGCTCATGCGCGCTCTCCCTTCGTCGGGCCGTCCTCGACGGACGTCTCGGCGACGTCCCCCGCGACCTGCGAGGACCGGGCCCGCGAGCGCAGCCGCGGGTCGGCCAGGTCGTTGAGCGACTCGCCCATCAGCGTCATGCCCATGGCGGCCATCACGATCGCCAGACCGGGGAAGAGCGCCGTCCACCAGATGCCGGACGTCACGTCCGCGACGGCACGCTGCAGGTCGTACCCCCACTCCGCCGCGGCCGTCGGCTCGATCCCGAAGCCGAGGAAGCCCAGGCCCGCGAGCGTGAGGATCGCCTCCGACGCGTTGAGCGTGACGATCAGCGGCAGCGTGCGGGTCGAGTTGCGGAGCACGTGGCGGGTCATGATCCGCCAGCTGCCGGTGCCGAGCACGCGCGCCGAGTCGACGAACGCCTCGGCCTTGACGCGCACGACCTCGGCCCGCACCACCCGGAAGTACTGCGGGATGAACACCACGGTGATGGACAGCGCGGCGGCGAGGATGCCGCCCCACATGCTCGACTGCCCGCCCGAGATGACGATGGCCAGCAGGATCGCCAGCAGCAGGGACGGGAACGCGTAGACCGCGTCGGCGATCACCACGAGCACGCGGTCCAGCCACCCGCCGAAGTACCCGGACACGAGGCCCAGCAGCACGCCGACGACGATCGAGGACGCCACCGCGACGACGACGACGAGGAGCGCCGTCCGCGCGCCCCACACCACGCGGGAGAACACGTCGTAGCCGCCGACCGTGGTACCGAACCAGTGCTCGGCCGACGGCGGCATCTGCGCCCCGAACGCGCCGTCGAGGTCGCGCAGCTGCGACCAGCCGTACGGCGCGAGCAGGGGCGCGAGGACCGCGACCAGGACGAACAGCCCGGTGAGCACGAGGCCCGCGACGAGCATGCCGCGCTGCAGGCCCACGCTCTGGCGCAGCTGGTGCACCACGGGCAGGCGCCTGAACCAGGCGCCCCTGCCGCCGAGGTGCTCGGGTGCGACGCCGGCCGTGCCGACGCTGCTGATCTCTCCGGCGCTCATCAGTACCTCACCCTCGGGTCGACCAGCGCGGCGACGACGTCCACGAGGAAGTTCGTCACCGCCACCACCACGGCCATGAGCACGACGATCCCCTGCACGGCGACGAAGTCGCGCGCCTGCAGGTACTCGGCGAGCTGGAAGCCCAGCCCGCGCCACTCGAACGTCGTCTCCGTGAGCACGGCGCCCACGAGCAGCATGGCGATCTGCATGCCCGCCACGGTGATGATCGGGATGAGCGCGGGCCGCCACGCGTGCTTGCGCACGAGGCGGCTCTCGCGCACGCCCCGCGACCGGGCGGCGTCGATGTAGTCCGCGCCCAGCGTGCTGATCATGTTGGTGCGCACCAGGCGCAGGAACACGCCGGCGGTGAGCAGTCCCAGCGCCGCGGCGGGCAGCACCGCGTGCGACAGGACGTCGAGGACCACGGCGGGGTCGCCGGTGCGGAACGCGTCGACCAGCATGAAGCCGGAGTCGGCGCCCGCGACCTGCATCGCGATCTCCCCGTCCGTGGACACGCGGCCCGCCACGGGGAACCAGCCGAGCCACACGGAGAAGATCAGCTTGAGCAGCAGGCCGGCGAAGAAGACCGGCGTCGCGTACGCGAGGATCGCCAGGATGCGCAGGACGGCGTCCGGCAGCCGGTCGCGGAAGTACCCGCTGACCATGCCGAACGGGATGCCGAGCACGAGCGCCACCAGCACCGCGTACGTCGCCAGCTCGAGGGTCGCCGTGCCGTACTGCGACAGGATCTCGACCACCGGCCGGTTGTCGCTGATCGTCCTGCCGAAGTCGCCGGTGAAGATGCCGGTCAGGTACTCCCAGTACTGCGCGAGGATCGGCCGGTCGTAGCCGGCGGCGTGGATGCGCTCGGCGAGCTGGTCGGGGGTCAGCCGCCCTCCCAGCGCGGCCGTGATGGGGTCACCGGTCGCGCGCATGAGCACGAAGACGGTGGTGACCAGGATGAAGACGGTCGGGATGATGAGCAGGAAGCGCACCAGGACGTAACGACCCAGTGCGCTCCCTGCCGTGCTACGCGAAGCCACGGACGGATCTCAGCCCCGGCTCAGCCCTTGGCCAGCGCGCCGTAGCGGAACTTGAACGACGCGTCGAGCGTGTCCTCCGCCCCGGTGACGTCGGCGCCGACGACCGCGACCTGCTCGCCCTGGAGGTACGGCACGGTCGACAGGTCCTGGGCCTCGAGCTCCTGGATCTGCTCGATCAGCGCGGTGCGCTGCGCCTCGTCGGGCGTGGACGCCTGCTGCAGGATGAGCTTCTCCACCTCCGGGTCGGCGTAGTGGTTGCCCAGGAAGTTCTCCTCGAGGAAGAACGGCGTGAGGTAGTTGTCGGCGTCGGAGTAGTCCGGGAACCAGCCGAGCTGGTACGCGGGGTAGACGTCGGCGGTGCGGTCCTTGGAGTACTGCACCCACTCCGTGGTCTGCAGGTTGACCTTGAAGAGGCCGTCGGCCTCGAGCTGATCCTTGATGAGGGCGTACTCGTCGCCGGACGACGGACCGTAGTGGTCGTTCGAGTACTGCAGGTCCAGCTCGACCGGCGTGGAGACGCCCGCGTCGGAGAGCACCTTCTTCGCCGCGGCCGCGTCGGGGCCGCCCTGGCCGTCGCCGTACATCTCCTTCAGCGGCTCGGCGGCACCCGTCAGGCCGTCCGGCACGAAGGAGTACAGCGGGGCGTACGTGCCCTTGTAGACCTGGTCGGCGAGGGCCTCGCGGTCGATGAGGTGGGCGACGGCCTGGCGGACCGCGGACGCCTTGTCCTCGTCGGCGTCCTGCTGCTTCGCCCCGAACGGCTGCGTGTCGAAGTTGAAGACGACGTAGCGGATCTCGCCGCCGGGGCCCTTGACGACCTGCACGTCGTCGTTGCCCTCGAGGTCCTCGATGTCCGTGGGCGACAGGGACCGGAACGCGACGTCCACGGAGCCGTCCTGGACCTCCAGCTTGAGGTTCGACGCGTCCGCGAAGTACTTCACGCTGACCTGCGGGGTCTTGGCCTCCCCGAGGACGCCCTCGTAGCCGTCGTACGCCTCGTAGGTGACGAGGCGGTTGACCTCGTAGCTCGAGATGGCGTACTGGCCGGCGAACGCGTTGCCGTCCACGATCTCCTGGTCGGGCGTCAGCGCGTCGGGCGAGAACACGTCCTCGTCGACGATCGGCCCGGCCGGCGACGACAGCACCTGCGGGAACGTCTGGTCGTCCGGGCTCTTGAGGTGGAACACCACGGTCGTGTCGTCCGGCGCCTCGACGCTGTCGAGGTTGAACAGCAGCGACGACGGGCCGTTCTGGTCGGCGATCGCGAGCTGCCGGTCGAAGGTGAACTTCACGTCCGAGGAGGTGAGGTCGTTGCCGTTGGCCCACTTCAGGCCCGGCTTGAGCGTGACCGTGTACTCCTTGGGCGCCGTGAACTCCGCCGACTCGGCGATGTCCGGCTCCACGTCCGGGCTGCCGTACGGCGTGTTCATCAGGAACGGATACACCTGGTTCATCACCGCGAACGACCCGTTGTCGTACGCCCCCGCGGGGTCGAGGGAGGTGATCTTGTCGGTGGTGCCGACGATGAGCGACCCGCCGCCGCCACCGCCCTCGCCGTCGTCGCCGGTCCCGCCGGACCCGCCCGAGCAGGCGGTGAGTGCCAGCGCCACGGCGGCGGCGCCCGCCACCGGAGCGAACAGCCTTCGTGAGGCTCGGTTCGTGGTCATGTCAGGGGTTCCCTCTCTCCAGCTCGGGCCGCGGCGTCGTCACCCGGCCCAGGTCACGATGCGGGCTTTGTAGCACACCGTCGAGTCGCCCAGGTCACGGTCGTGGGTCACACTCCGGGCGCGGATCGCGTCGTGAGGGGCGAAGTTACCACCGCCGTGGCACCGCTGTCACAGGCCGAACCAGCGCGTACGACCTACACTCGCCGGTATGTCCGGAGCGAGCGCAGCGGGTCCTGCACCCGGCCCGTCGCACGACTCCCAGCCACCCACCGGCCCCCTCCAGGCGCTGCTCGCCGGGGGCGTCCCCCCTCCCGGGGCCGACACCGACCTGGTGCGGGTCGTCGACACGCCCGAGTCCCGTGTGCGCCACCCCTCCGACATGCTCGGCATGGTCTCCAGCGCCCTCGGGATCGCCCTCGTGCTCGTGCTGTCGGTCGTCGCACACGCCACCACCGAGGGCGTCACGCAGGACGTGCAGAGCTTCAGCTCCCTGCTGGCCCGGATCCTGTTCGTCCCGGTGGCCGTCCTCGAGGGCCTCATCACCCTGTTCGTCCCCGCCGCGGTGCTGGTCGAGCTCGGGATCCGGCGCCTCGGCCGCCAGGTCGTCGAGTCGATCTGCGCGGCCGCGCTGGGGCTCCTGCTCGGCGTCGTGGCCGTCGTGACGATCTCGCGCTTCGGCAGCGCCGAGCTGGTGCGGGGGCTGTCGGTCTTCACCGACGGCTCGTGGACGCTGACCGTGCCGGGCTACGTGTCCGCCATCGCCGGGCTCCTGACCACCGCCGGGCCGCGCACCCGGCGCCGCACGGTCCGCTGGTCGTGGAACGTGCTGTACCTCGCGCTGTTCATCGTGCTCATCACCGGGCAGGTCTCCCTGCCCGGCATCCTGGTGGCGCTGCTGCTCGGCCGGCTCGCCGGCCAGGCCGTGCAGTACGTCTCCGGGGTCCGCAGCGAGCGGGCGTACGGGGGCGACCTCGTCACGGCGGTGCGCCGCGCCGGGTTCCGCCCGACGGCGCTCGTGCGGGTGCGCGACGTGTCGGAGGCCGTCGACGCGGAGGACCCCGACGACGCCGTACCGGACGACGCCGTCGTGTCGTACGACGTCGCGGGCGACGTCGTCACCCCCGTCGCCGCCGGCGGCGGGGCAGCGAGCAGCGCCGGCCCGGGCCGGACCGCGCGCCCCGACACGACGTCGAGCGACCCGGCCGCGGTCGCGCTGACCCGCTCGGGCGACAACCGCGTGTACGCGCTGTTCACCGACGACGGCCGGCGGCGCGACGCCGTGGTGCTCGACGGCGACCGGCAGGTCATGACGACGGTGCAGCGGCTCTGGCGGGCCCTGCGCCTGCGCGGCCTCGAGGGCCGGGCCGCGATCTCCCTCAAGGCGGCGGCGGAGCGCATCGCCCTCCTGTCGTACGCCGCGTCGGCGGCCGGGGTGCGCACCCCGCGGCTCGAGGGCATCGGCGTCGCCGACGACTCCGTGGTCCTGGTCCAGGAGCACGCCCGGGGCGCGGTGTCGCTGCGCGACCTGCCGGACGCCCGGCTCGACGGCGAGCGGGGCGACGCCGTCCTCGCCGAGGCGTGGGAGCAGGTGCGCCGCGCGCACGCCGCCGGGCTCACGCACCACGCGCTCACCCCCGACGTCGTGCTCGTGCACGACGACACGCGCGGCGACCCCCACGTGTGGCTCACCGGCTGGGAGCAGGGCGAGATCGCGTCCTCGACCCTGTCGCGGCGGCTCGACCTCACCCAGATGCTGGCACTGCTCGCGCTGCGCGTCGGCGCGCGCCGCGCCCTCGCGTCGGCGGTGCGGGCCCTGCCCGACGAGGACATCGCGGCGATCGGCCCGCTGCTGCAGACCATCGCGCTGCCCAGCCCCACGCGCACCGAGGTGCGCCAGACCAAGGGCCTGCTCGACGAGCTGCGCGAGGCACTGGTGGAGCGCCTCCCCCAGGCCGACGTCCAGCCGCAGAACATCACCCGGTTCGGGGCACGCACCGTCCTCATGGTGACGCTGACGATCGTCGCCGTCGCGGTGATCGTCACGACGATGAACTTCGAGGAGATCGCCGCGGCGATCGCCGAGGCCAACCCCTGGTGGGTGGCGGGCGCGTTCCTGCTCGGGGCCATCACCTGGCTCGGCGCCGCGCTGACCTTCACGGCGTTCTCCCCGGAGCGGCTGCCGCTGTGGCGGGCCACCCTGACGCAGATGGCCGGGTCGTTCGTGGCCCTGGCGGCGCCCGCGGGGATCGGGCCCGCCGCGCTCAACCTGCGGATGCTCACCCGGCGCGGGGTCGGCACCCCGATGGCCCTCGCCACCGTCGCGCTCGTGCAGGTGTCGCAGTTCGTCGTCACCGTGCTGCTGCTGGTGGTGCTCTCCATGTTCTCCGGCCCGGGCGGGCTCATCGAGCTGCCGTCCACGACGGTGCTGCTCGCGATCTCCGGCGTCGCGCTCGCCGTCGTCGCGACACTGCTCGTGCCCGCCGCCCGCCGCTGGGCGTGGGAGAAGGCGCGGCCCACGCTGGAGCAGGTGTGGCCGCGGCTCTCGCAGATGCTCGGGCAGCCGGGCCGCCTCGCCCTCGGACTCGGCGGCAACCTCGTCATGACGCTGGGCTACGTGCTCGCGTTCGACGCGGCCCTCGCGGCGTTCGGCCAGTCCCTGAACCTCATCGACGTCGCCGTCATCTACCTGGTCGGCAACGCCCTCGGCGCCCTGGTGCCCACCCCCGGCGGCCTCGGCGGCGTCGAGGGCGCGCTCACCGCCGGGCTCACCGCCGCCGGCATCCCCGCGTCCATCGCGTTCTCCGTGACGATGCTGTACCGCGTCGTCACGTACTGGGGCCGCGTGCCCATCGGGTGGGTCGCGATGCGCTACCTGGAGCGCAAGGGCGAGCTCTAGCGGCCGAGCACCACCTGACCGCCGTCATCTCCGCGGGAAGCGATCCTCAAGTCGTGCTCGCGACGACGGTCGCGCCGCGCGCAGAGGATGCCCTCCGGCCGCGTCCGTCCACAGCCCGGCTCCGGCCGGTCCCGCGGCAGGTGGTCCGCTGGTTCGCTGCTCGCATGCCTCGACCATTCGCACCTGCACCGCCGCGCCTCGTCGCCCTCTCGCTCCTGCAGGAAGGGCTCGTCTCGGCCCGCCAGTGCGAGGAGCACGGCGTGAGCAGCGCCCGGCGGGCCCGGCTCGTGGCCGCTGGCCGGTGGGCGCGGGTGACGCACGCCGTCTTCGACACCGACCCGACACCGCCCGCGCGACGCACCGGCACGGACGTGCTCGACCACCGTCGCCGCCGGCGGGTCTGGGCGGCGCTGCTCGCGTACGGCCCGGAGGCCGTCGCCGTGGGCGCGAGCGCCCTGGCCCTGCTCGGCGTCCACGGCCTGCCCGTCGACCTGACCCCCGAGGTAGCGCTGCACGGCGGGCGCTTCGGCCGGGCGCGGGACGGCGTCGTCGTGCGGCAGTACGAGGCCGGGCGGGTCCTGCGGGCCCGAGGTGCGCCCGTCATCGACCCCGAGCTCGCTCTCGCGCAGGCCGTCCCGACCTGGGCCCGACGGCAGGCAGTCACCGTCCTCGACAGCGCGCTCCAGCAGCGCATCGTGACCTGGGGCGGGCTGCACCGCGCGCACGAGCTCGCCCGCGGCCGCCGCGGCGTGGCGCGGACCCACGACTGGTGGGGCCTGGCGCGCGAGGACGCCGAGTCCCCGCTGGAGACCTGGGCCAGGCTCGAGGCGGTCGACGCCGGCTGCCCGCCGGACCGGCTCCAGGTCGGGGTCGAGGACCGCGACGGCCGGTTCCTCGGCCGCGGCGACCTCGGCTGGTTGCTGCCGGACGGCCGCTGGTTCGTCGTCGAGGCCGACGGCGCCGGGGTCCACTCAGCACCGCAGGCGCTGTTCCACGACCGTGCCCGGCAGAACGCGATGGTGACGGCGGGGTCGGCCGTCGTCGTCCGGGTGACCCACGGCGACCTCCGTGTCGAAGGGCGGGTCGGTGCCCAGATCGTCAGGTCGTTGGCAGCCCTCGGGTGGCGGCCCCGGCCGACGAGCACCACCTGACCGCCGGTATCGGCCTCGGAGACGGCCACGGTGTTGTTCTCGTCGGCGCGAGGCCCGGCGCGGACGCACGAAGGCCCGCCGCTCGTCGTGACGAGCGGCGGGCCTTCGTGCGGCTGACGCGGCGACGTGCGGCGCGTCAGCGGAGGATCACTTGGCGACGGCCTTCTTCAGGACCGAGCCGGCGCTGATCTTGACCCCGTGGCCCGCGGGGATCTGGATCTCCTCACCCGTGCGCGGGTTGCGGCCGGTGCGAGCGGCGCGCTCGACACGCTCGACCGAGAGCAGCCCGGTGACCTTGACTGCCTCGCCCTTGCTGAGCGAGTCCTCCAGCACCGCCTGGAAGGCGTTCAGGAACTCCTCGGCCTGCGCCTTGGTGAGGCCGTCCGACTTGGCGGCGATGGCCGAGACGAGCTCGGACTTGTTCAGCGACATGTGCATCCCTTCTCCGGATCACGACGCACGCTACCCGCACGTCGTCACGTTCCCGCCCTGACGGCTGCTCGCCGGCAGGACGGGGAACACACTATGGAACATCCGCGGATTCCTGCGACTTTTGCGGGCGTGGCGTGCGATACGGCGTGGATCTCGCCCGCCGGCGGAGTCGATCAGGCGTCCGGGCCGTCGCGGTGCCCGTCCGGACGGTCGTCGGGATCCTCGTCGTCGAGGTCCCGATCCCGGCGCCGGCGGGCCAGCAGCACCGCCGCGGCGGTGCCGACGGCCGCGAGCACGGCGACGCCGAACAGCCACGACATCGTCCAGTTCGCCTCCCCGTTCTCGCTCAGCTCGGCGCCCGGCGCACCGTGCTGGTGACCGGAGGCGGCGGAGGCCGTCTCCTCGGGCTCCGCGGCGCCCGACGACGCCTCCTGGGTCGGCTCGGCGGTCGGCTCGACGGCCGGCTCCTCGCTCGGCGCCGGGGAGGGCTCCTCGGACGCGGCGCCGGCGACGTCGTAGGTGAGCTCCCCCTCGATCGGGTGGCCGTCCGCCGACACGACACGCCACCCGACGACCCACTCGCCGCCCGAGAGCCCGTCGGGCACGGTCACGGTGACGACCTCGCCGTCGACTTCCGTGTCGGCGGGCTCGGTCCCCTCCGACGTCGTCACGGCCGCCTGCGCCCCCGTGCCCAGCAGCTCACCGCTGAACGTGAGGGTGAGCTCGGAGGGCGGCTCGTCGAGGCTCTCGCCGTCGGGCGGGTCGGCCGAGACCAGCCGGTCGTGGGCGGCCGCGGGCGTCTCGGGGAGGACGACGGCCAGCATGGTCGCCGCGGCCGTCGCGAGGGCGGTGGCGAGCAGGGTCACGCGGTCCGGGAGGTGGCGCCGCACGGCGCCGGGTCGGGGGTTCACGGCCCCGACGATAGCGGCGGGCGGACCGCCCCGGGACCGGCGGTCGGCCCCGGGGCGGCGGCGCGGGCGAGCCCGGTGAACCTGGGCACGCGGCCGGGCGTGCCGTCAGCCGGCGAGCGCCTCGGCGGCGACGTCGAGACGGAGGGACGCCACGACGTCGTCGGCCCACTCCTTCGCGGCACCACCGTGCGGGTCGGCCGTCATGACGTGGCCGAGCCGGTCGTTGTTGTCGGCCGGCCGCACCACCCGGCCGGGGGCCGGCAGCCGGTGGGCGATGACGCGGGGGTCGTCGGCCAGGTCCGTGCCGCCGGGGACGGCGCGCAGCTCGCCGTCGTCGGCGGCCAGGAGGAAGGCGACGGCGGCGCTCGCGGCGCGGGGCGGCTCGTGCGCGACCGGGGCGTGCCCGAGCGCGAGGTCGACGACGGCGCCCAGCGGGTCGAGCCCCGTCACGAGCCGCACCAGGTCGAAGATGAACCCGCCGCCCTGGCGTGGGTTGAGCTCGACGACCCGCGGCCCCGAGGCCGTGAGCCGCACCTCGGTGTGGCTGACGCCGTGGGTGTAGCCGACGGCGTCGAGCGCGGCGACGACGTGGCGCTCGACGGCGGCGCGGGTGGCGTCGTCGAGCGGGGCGGGAAACAGGTGCCCGGACTCCACGTAGGCGCCGTCGAGCTCGGTCACGGACTTCGCGGTGATGCCGACGACCCGCGTGACGCCGTCGCGGGTGACGGCCTCGATGCTGCACTCGGGGCCGTCGAGGACGCGCTCGACGAGCGCGAGCCGTTCGAGGCGCTGCCCGCGGGAGTTGCGCTCGGGCCCGGTGGCGGCGGCGAACGCGGCGGCGAGGCCGGCCTCGTCCTCGACGCGGCGCACGGCCGTCCCGGAGTTCAGGTCGACGGGCTTGACGACGAGCGGGTAGCCGAGGTCGGCGGCGGCCGCGCGGGCGTCCGCCCAGGTGGCGGCGACGGCGTGAGCGACGTCCGGGACGCCGGCGACGGCGAGGGCCCGGCGCACGAGGTGCTTGCGCGTGGCGGTGCGCATCGCTGCGGCGGACGGGCCGGGCAGGCCGAGCGCCTCGGCGACGACTCCCACCGTCGGCAGGTAGTAGTCGCAGGTGGTCAGGACGCCGCGGACCGGGGTCCCGGCCGCGGCGCGGTCGGCGGCGACGTCGCGCGCGGCGGCGGTGACGGCGTCGTCGTCGTTGGTCTCGGTGACGACCACCTCGGCGGCACCGTCGAGGACCGGGTGCGCCGTCCCGTCAGGCAGCGTGTAGAGCGCCGGGTCGCGGGTGAGGAGCACGTAGTCCAGGCCACGGCGCGCGAGCAGGGGCGGGAGCATGAGGCCGGTCGAGTGGAGCCAGCTCTCGACCATCAGGACGGTCATGGGCGGGGTGCCCGGCGAGCGGTGGCGGACAGCGGCGAGCAGATAGGAACGATTCTCATGTTCACCGATCGTGGCACAGCGGCGCCCCGGCGGGCCGGACGCCACGCCCACCTCTTAGGCTCGGGGCATGCCGGCCAGCAACGACTTCTCGTCCGCCTACGCCCACGGGTTCGCCCGGGTGGCCGCGTGCACCGTGCCCGTGACGGTCGCCGACCCCGCCGCGAACGCCGCCGCCGTCCTCACGGAGGCGCGCGCCTGCCACGACGACGGCGTCGCCGTGGCCGTCTTCCCCGAGCTGTGCGTGCCCGGCTACGCGATCGACGACCTGCACCTGGCCGACACCCTGCTGGAGGCGTCCCTCGACGCGCTCGCGGAGATCGTCGCCGCGAGCGCCGAGCTGCGGCCGATGCTCGTCGTCGGTGCCGCGCTGGAGGTCGGGAACCGGCTGCTGAACTGCGCCGTCGTCGTGCACCGGGGGCGGGTGCTGGGCGTCGCACCGAAGTCGTACCTCCCGAACTACCGCGAGTTCTACGAGAAGCGCTGGTTCGCGCCGGGCGACGACCGGCGCGGTGCCACCGTCGACCTGCCGTTCGCGGACGGGCCCGTGCCCTGCGGGCCCGACCTGCTGTTCCGCGCCGACGACGTGGCGGGGCTGACCGTGCACGTCGAGGTGTGCGAGGACATGTGGGTGCCGGTCCCTCCGTCCGCCGAGGCCGCGCTGGCGGGCGCGACGGTCCTGCTCAACCTGTCCGCCAGCCCGATCACGGTCGCCCGCGCCGAGGACCGGCGCCTCATGGTGCGCTCGGCGAGCGCCCGCTGCTCGGCCGCGTACGCGTACGCGGCGGCGCAGGGCGAGTCGACGACCGACCTGTCGTGGGACGGGCAGACGATGATCTACGAGATGGGCGACGAGCTCGCCGAGACCGAGCGGTTCCCGGACGGCCCGCGGCGGTCCGTCGCCGACGTCGACCTCGACCGGCTGCGGCAGGAGCGGCTGCGGCAGGGCAGCTTCGACGACAACCGCCGGGCCCTCGCGGACCGGGTCGAGGGCTTCCGCACCGTCGGATGGACGGTCGACCCGCCGTCGGGCGACATCGGGCTGCGGCGCACGGTGGACCGGTTCCCGTTCGTGCCCGACGACCCGGAGCGCCTGGCCCAGGACTGCTACGAGGCGTACAGCATCCAGGTGTCCGGCCTGGAGCAGCGGCTGCGCGCCATCGGGCAGCCGAAGGTCGTCATCGGGGTCTCGGGCGGCCTGGACTCGACGCACGCGCTGCTCGTGGCGGCCCGCGCGATGGACAGGCTCGGGCTGCCCCGCACGGACGTGCACGCCGTCACCATGCCCGGATTCGCGACGACGTCGGCCACCAAGGACCGCGCCACCCGGCTCGCGACCGCGCTCGGTGTGCGGTTCGAGGAGCTGGACATCCGGCCGGCGGCGGAGCAGATGCTGCGCGACCTGGGCCACCCCGCCGGGGACGGCGAGGCCGTGTACGACGTGACCTTCGAGAACGTCCAGGCGGGCCTGCGCACCGACTACCTGTTCCGGCTCGCGAACCACCGCCGCGGCATCGTGCTCGGCACCGGCGACCTGTCGGAGCTGGCGCTCGGCTGGTGCACGTACGGCGTCGGAGACCAGATGTCGCACTACGCCGTGAACACGGGGGTGCCGAAGACCCTGATCCAGCACCTCATCCGCTGGGTCGCGGACTCGGGACAGATCGGCGGCGACGCCGACGAGGTGCTGCGCGAGATCCTCGACCAGGAGATCACGCCGGAGCTCGTGCCGACCGCCGACGGCGAGGCCCCGCAGTCCAGCGAGGCCATGGTGGGGCCGTACGCGCTGCAGGACTTCTCCCTGTTCTGGACGCTGCGGCACGGCCTGCGCCCGTCGAAGATCGCGTTCCTCGCGTGGCACGCGTGGCGGGACGCCGAGGCCGGCGCCTGGCCGCCGAGCTTCCCGCACGACGAGCGGTCCGCCTACGACCTGCCGACGGTCCGGCACTGGCTCGAGGTGTTCGTGCGGCGATTCTTCTCCTCGCAGTTCAAGCGCTCCGCCATCCCGAACGGCCCCAAGGTCTCCGCGGGCGGGTCGCTGTCGCCGCGCGGCGACTGGCGGATGCCGTCGGACGCCACCGCCGCCGCGTGGCTGGCCGAGCTGGAGGCGAACGTCCCCGGCTGACCATGCCCTTCCGCGGTGTCGAACATGGGGTTGGTCCGGGATCGAGCCCGTCAATCCCGGACCAACCCCATGTTCGGCAGGGGGCGGGGCGGCATGATGGCGGGATGACCGCACCGATCCGCACCACCCGCTCCTCCGTCGCCCTCACGAACGGCTACGTCGTCCCCGTGGACGGCAACCCGGTCGACGGCGGCACCGTCCTGGTCGTCGACGGCGTGATCACCGCCGTCGGCGCCGACGTCGTCGTCCCGGACGGCGTCCGCACGCTGGACGTCGGCGGACGGTGGGTGCTGCCCGGCTTCGTCGAGTCGCACGGGCACGTCGGCGTCCACGAGGAGGCCGAGGGCTGGGCCGGGGACGACACCAACGAGAAGACGGGGCCCGACGGCGCGCACCTGCGTGCGCTCGACGCGATCCACGTCGAGGACGAGGGATTCCGGGACGCGCTCGCGGGCGGGGTCACCTCGGTGGTGGTCAAGCCGGGCTCGGCCAACCCGATCGGCGGGCAGACGGTCGCGATCAAGACGTGGGGCGGGCGGACCGTCGACGAGCAGGTGATCAGCGACGCCGTGTCGGTGAAGTCGGCGCTCGGCGAGAACCCCAAGCGCGTCTACGGCGAGCAGAAGAAGGCGCCGTCGACCCGCCTCGGCGTGGCGGCCGTCATCCGGCAGGCCTTCCTCGACGCGCAGCACTACGCGGCCGCGCGCGACGCCGCGGCGGCGAAGGGCGAGCCGTTCGCGCGGGACCTGGGCTCCGAGACCCTCGCACGGGTTCTCGCGGGCGAGCTCGCGTGGGACCAGCACACGCACCGGGCGGACGACATCGCCACCGCGCTGCGTCTCGCCGACGAGTTCGGCTACCGGCTCGTGATCAACCACGGCACGGACGGCGCGGCGATCGCCGACGTCCTCGCCGAGCGCGACGTGCCCGTCATCTACGGCCCGATGCTCACCTCGCGCTCCAAGGTGGAGCTGCGCGACCGCGACACCGGCAACCTCGCCCGGCTCGCCGAGGCAGGGGTCCGCGTCGCGATCACGACCGACCACCCGGTGGTGCCGATCAACTTCCTCGTGCACCAGGCGTCGTTCGCGGTGAAGGAGGGCCTGGACCCGCAGGTCGCGTTGGAGGCGCTGACGGTGAACCCGGCCTCGTTCCTGGGCCTCGACGACCGCGTGGGCGCCCTGACGCCGGGGCTCGACGGCGACGTCGTGGTCTGGTCGGGCGACCCGCTCGACGTCACCTCGCGCGCCGAGCACGTCTTCGTCACCGGCACCGAGGTCTACACCTGGGAGGCGGGGGCGGACGGCGGGCGCGGCGCGGGGCACGTCCGCGAGCGGGCGGAGCGTCTCGCCCGCTGACGACCATGTCCTTCTTCGTTGCCGAAAATGTGGTTGGTCCGGGATCGAGGGTCTCGATCCCGGACCAACCACATGTTCGGCATCCGGGGGGCGGCGGGTCAGAGGCCCGTGAGGAAGTCCTTCATGATCGGGCCGGCCGTCGTGGAGCCGTAGTCCCCGTCCTCGACGAAGACCGCGACGGCCAGGTCGTCCTGGATGGCGAGCATCCACACGTGCTGCCGCGACCCGTCCCCGTACTGCGCGGTCCCGGTCTTGGCGCCGACGACGCCCGGCACGCCCTGCAGCAGGTCGGCGCTGCCGTCGGTGACGACACCGTGCATGAGGTCGCGGAGCACGGCCGCCTCGTCGGCGGTCACGCCGCCCTCCACGGTCTCGGCGCCGTCGGACGCCTCCGGGGACTCCGACGGCTCCTCGCCCTCGGCGTCCCCGCCGTCCCCGGCGCCCTCGGTCTCGCGGACCAGCACCGGCCGCACCGGCTCACCCGCGACGACGCTCGCCGCGACGGTGGCCATGCCGAGCGGCGAGGCCTGCACCTTGCCCTGGCCGATCAGCGACGCCGCGTGCTCGGTGGCGCCGGCCTTCGCCGGGACGGAGCCGAGGAACGCCGGGACGCCCACGCCTGCGGCGACGTCCTCGTCGTCGGTCAGCCCGAGCGCGGCGGCGGCCGCGGTGAGGTCCTTCTGGGCGACCTTCTCCCGCTGGGCGATCATCGCGGTGTTGCACGAGTGGGCGAACGCGGTGCGCAGCGGCACCGTGCCCAGGGCCGACGACGGGTAGCCGGGGACGTTGGAGAACTCGCGGCCGTCGACCGTGATCGTCGGGGAGCACTCGACCTTCGAGTCCGGGCCGAGGCCCGCGCGCTGGAACGCCAGGCCGTCCACGACCTTGAACGTCGACCCCGGCGGGTACTGGCCGAGCGTCGCCGTGGACCAGCCCTCGCTGCCCGGGCCGCTCGCCGCGGCGAGCACCTCGCCCGACGAGGGCCGGACGGCCACGATCGCGCTGGCCGGGTCGACGTCCGACAGCACCTTCTCGGCGTGCTTCTGCATCCCGACGTCGAGGGTGGTCGCCACGGGGGTCCCGTCCACGGGGTCGACGCGGAAGACCTCGCGCACCTCCTCGCCGTCGTCGTCCGCCCCCGGCGGCAGCACCCGGACGACGACGCCGCGGTCGCCCGCCAGCTGGTCCTCGTAGGACTGCTGGATCCCCGACAGCCCGACGACGTCCCCCTGCTTCACGTCCCCGCCGGAGGCCTCGATGACCTCCGCCGTCGCCTCCCCCGCGCGCCCGACGATCGGGGCGGCGAAGTCGCTCGTCGGGGCCAGCTCCAGGGTGTCGGGGATCGCGGCCACGCCGATGATGTCGAGCGCCTCGTCGACGGTGAAGTCGACCCCCGAGTTCTTCTTCCGGATCGTGATCGCCTCGACGAACGCCTTGTCGCCCGCGGCCTGCACGATGTCGAAGAAGACGTTGGGCTCGCGGCCCACCAGGACGGCGAGCTCGCGCGCCGCGGACTCCTCGCCGAGGCCCTCGACCGCCGTCTTGTCCACACCGATGTGCCACACGTCGCGGGCCGTGACCATCGGGTCGCCGGCGCCGTCGAGGATGTCCGCGCGGTCGGGCTCGAGCCGCTCGACCTCGAGCCGCTCGCCGGGCGCGAGGTCGGGGACGATGAGGTCCGGCTGCCACACGACCTGCCACTGCCCGGGCTCCGCGCCGTCCTCCTCGGCCGCCGCCGTCCCGGCCGGCGGCACGTACGTCAGGTCGACGTCCGTGCTGTACTCCCAGGTCGCGGTCGGCGTCACCGCCCAGGACCACGCGAGGGTGGCCGTCGCCTCCGCTCCCCCGCCCTCGGTGGTCGTGACGTCGCCGACGTCGGCCACGCTCACCGCGTGCTTCCGCTCCCCGGAGGCGTCGAGGAGCGGCTCGACGACCTGCGACAGCTGGGTCTGCGGGGAGACCGACTCCCCGACGTCGAGGGGGAGGCCCGACACGTCCACGGCCGCGAGCGCCTCGGCGAGCGCGTGCGCGACGTCGTCCGGGGGCGGGACGTCCGGCCCGCTGCAGGCGACCAGCGGCAGCGCGAGACCGGGGATCAGCACGAGAGAGAGAACGTTTCGGGTCCGACGGCGCACCTTGGCGAGCGTAGCGGTTCACTGGCACCCTGGTCGCCGTGCCCCCCGGATGTCATGTGTCCATGCTGCGACGAATCTGTGTGACAGCCGTCACCACGACGGCCCTCGCCGGCCTCGGCGTGGCCGCCGGGACCTCGGCGCAGGCCGTGCTCCCGGTGCCCGGACCCTCGCTCGGCGAGGTGACCTTCGCCGCGGCGGACGACCCGGCCCACCCGTGGGTCCTCGTCAACAAGACCCACCCGATCACGCCGCGGGACTGGGCCCCTCAGCGCCTCGTCCGGCCCGACGTCGCCGCGCTCGGCGCCCACGACCGGCTCCGCCCCGTGGCGGCCCGAGCGCTCGAGCAGCTCGCCGCCGCCTCCGAGCGCGCCACCGGGCACGAGCTGGTGCTCGTCTCCGGCTACCGCAGCGCCGCCTACCAGGGCGACCTCTACGACCGGTACGTCGCCTCCCACGGACGGCGCGAGGCCGACACGTTCTCCGCCCGCAGCGGCCACTCCGAGCACCAGACGGGCCTCGCCGCCGACGTCACCGAGGCCGGCACCCCGTTCACCCGGTTCGGCGGGACCGAGTCCGGCCGGTGGGTGCGCGAGCACGCCTGGCGCTACGGGTTCGTCGTGCGGTACCCGGCCGGCGAGCGCGCCGTGACCGGGTACGCGCCCGAGCCGTGGCACCTGCGGTACGTCGGCGTCGGGCTCGCGTCCCACCTGCGCCTCAGCGACGCCACCACCCTCGAGGAGGCGTTAGGGACCGGGCCGGCGCCCGACTACCCCGCCGACGACGCCGGACCCGACGGGTCCGAGGGGCCGGAGAAGGCCGACAGGTCCGCGAGATAGGCCCCGGGGCGGTCAGCCGAGGGCCCGGCCGAGCCGCTCGACCGCCTCCGTGAGGATCGCGGGTGACGTCGCGAGGTTGAGCCGCAGCCACCCCGCCCCACCGGCGCCGAACGTCACGCCGTCGCCCAGCGCCACCCGCGCACGCTCGACGACGAACCGGTGCGCGTCGCCCGCCGGCACCCTGTCCGGCAGCGCCGCGCGCACGTCCAGCCACGCGAGGTACGTGGCGTCGGCCGGCTGCACCCGCACGGCCGGGGCGTGGTCGGCGAGCAGCGTCGTGGCGAGCTCCCGGTTGCGCACGATCCCCGCGAGCAGCGCGTCGAGCCAGTCGTCGCCGTCGGCGTAGGCGCCGGCGTGCGCGAGCACGGCGAGGTGGTTGACGGCGTGCCCCGCGACCTCCGGGATGCGGCGCAGGTCGGCCGCCGCCTCCGGCCCGGCCACCGCGACCGCGGCGCGCAGCCCGGCGAGGTTGAACGCCTTCGACGCCGAGTGCACCGCGATCGCGCGCTCCGCGCCCGCCACCGACAGCAGCGGGACGAACGCCGGGGCGCCGGGCCGCACCCGCTCGAACGTGAAGGGGGCGTGGATCTCGTCCGCGACGACGCGCACGCCGTGGCGGTCGGCGAGCGCCAGCACCGCCTCCAGCTCGTCCCGGGTGTGCGCCACCCCGCCCGGGTTGTGCGGGTTGCACAGCAGCAGGACGGCGCGGCGGCCGCTGCCCGGGCCGGAGCCGCCGCCGGTGGCGCGGGCGAACGCGGCCTCGAGCGCGCCCGGGTCCAGCCGCCCGTCCGGCGCGAGCGGCGCCTCGACGACCTGGCGGCCCTCGTGGCGCGGGAACGCGTAGAACGGCGGGTACACCGGCGGGGTGACGACGACCGCGTCGCCCGGCGCCGTCAGCACGCGCAGCACCTCGGTGATCGCGACCATGACGTCGGGGAGGGTGCGGCTGGTCGGGACGTCGGGCACCCACCCCCACCGCCGCGCGGCGAACGGGGCCAGGGCCTCCGCGTAGGCGGTGCCGGTGTCGTAGCCGGTGTCGCCCACGTCCAGGGCACGCCGGACGGCGTCGGCCACGAAGGGCGCCGTGGGGACGTCCATCTCGGCGACGAACAACGGCAGCACGTCGGGCGGGTAGGCCCGCCACTTCACCGAGGTGCGACGGCGCAGGTCGTCGAGGGTGAGCTGGTCCAGGGGGCAGTCGCGCGCCGTCAGGGCGGCGACGGCGGACTCGTCGGTCGTCACGGCTCCGGTCTACCAGACACCGCCGACTCAGGGCCGGGCGGGGCGCCGGGGCGGTGCGCCGTCAGGCGTCGACGGCGGCGGGCCGCACCACGTCCTCCCACTGCTCCTCGCGCAGCGCCGGCTCGTCGTCGCTGCGGCCCGCCCAGGCGCGGGCGTCCTCGATCGCACCGCGCAGCAGGTCGCGAAGCCGTGCGTCGACGTCGGGGACGAAGGCCTCGCTGATGCCCTGCACGGCGGTCGAGACGACGGACGGTGCGGCGTCGCGGACGAACCGCTTGGGCCGCACGCGCGTGCCCTCGCAGAACCGGTACGCCCAGTCCGTGGTCTTCGGGGCCGTCTCGAGCGCGTCGACGCTGGCCTGGGAGAGCGTGCCGTCGGGGCGGTCGTCGAGCGTGTCCAGCATCCGCTCGGCGCCGATGACCGCGACGGCGAGCGTCTGCTGCCGGTCCGCGGGCGCCACCGGCAGTGCGGCCTGCGCGGCGCGCAGCGCGATCCGCACGTCCCAGCGCGGGTCGTCGCTGGTCAGCCCGATGACCGACGGGATCAGCGGCGCCAGCTGCGGCCGTGCCCGGTCGGAGGTCAGGTCGTTGACCGCGCGCGCGAGCATCGCCAGCAGCGGGTGCGTGCACTGCGGGTGGTCGCTCCACCGCTCACCGGCGAGGAACGACGCCAGCTCCATGAAGCACGCGCCCTTCTTCGGGTTGCGGTGCTTGCCACGTCCGAGCATCGGCAGGGCGTCGAAAGCACCTGCGACAGATCCAGCCACGAGTCCACCCCCGTATCGATCCGGTCCTCCCAGTGTGCGACCGGTGTGACCCAGGTCGCAACGGATAGCCGCCGACCGGGGGCGTCGCGCGTCGCCGCCCGCCGGGGCCCGCCCCTACCTCAGACCCCTCCCCGGCCCCGTCCCGACGTCGTCTGAGGTACCCCCGACCTGCGAAGACCGGGCGTCTGACCGATCCGCCGGCCCCCACCTCAGGACGAGCGTGGACCCCACGCCGCCACGACCGGAACGTCCGGTCGGCGGCACTCGGAGGGGACGATCATGGGACAGCAGCTGTGGGGACCGGGCCTGGAGGCCGAGGTCGAGTACCGCCGCGAGCGTCTGACGCAGGCCTACCGCGGGGTCGGCGCGGTGCCGGCCCTCCGCCGGGCGCTGCGCGACCGCGCCCGGGCGCGGCGGACGGCCCGCCGCAACGCACGGCGGGCGGCGCGGGGGTCGCGGAGGTCGGCGGCCGGCGCTGCGCGGGAGACCGCCCGACGGGCGGCCGCCGGCCTCGGCGCGGTCCTGGACGCCGTCGCGGCGCGCACCGACGCGCGCGCCTGGGACGCGCAGGTCACGCCCCGGACGCCGGAGGCCACCGGCGCGCCCACGGGGGTGCACCGCCTGGTCGCCGGGCGCGGGGACGGCACGGGGCACGGTGCCGGACACGGTGCCGAGGCCGGGGGCAGGGCCGCATGAGCGGCGGCGACGGCGGCGCCCGGGTCGTTCCCGACGGCCCGGGCGCCGCTGTCGTGCCCGGCTCAGGCCACCCGGCGGCGGGTGTCGGTGCGCGGTGGGACGATCACGGTGTGCGCCGCTCCAGCCGAGTCCCCCTCGTCGCCCGCCAGGAAGAGGTCGCCACGTTCCGTGGCGCGCTGGAGCGCGCCGCCGCCGGGGAGCCCGGCATGCTGCTGGTCGGCGGCGACGCCGGGGTGGGCAAGACCCGGCTCGTGACCCACCTCGGCCAGGTCGCCCGCGACGCGGGCGCGCGCGTCGTCGTCGCGCACTGCGTCGACCTGGGCGACGTCGGCATCCCGTACCTGCCGCTGACGGAGGCCCTCGCCGAGCTGCGCGGCGACCCGGACGTGGACGAGGCCGTCGCCGAGCGGCCGGCGCTGGCCCGGCTGCTCGACCCGGCCGCCGACGGCGGGGCGGAGCACGCGGAACGCCTGCAGCTGTTCGACGGCGTCGCGCGGTCGCTCGCCGCCGCGGGCCGCCCCGGCGCGCCCCTCGTCCTCGTGCTGGAGGACGCGCACTGGGCCGACTCCTCGACCCGCGACGTCCTGCGCTTCGTCGTCGCGCGCCTGCGGGCGGAGCACCTCCTGGTCGTCGTCACCTACCGCAGCGACGACGTGGACCGGCGGCACCCGCTGCGCCCCCTCCTGGCCGAGCTGCACCGCCGGCGCGCGGTCGAGCACCTCGAGCTGTCGCCGTTCACGGCCGACGAGCTGCGCGACTTCACGACTGCCGTCCGCGACGGCGAGCCGCTGCCCCCGCGCGACCTCGACGAGGTGCGGCGGCGGTCGGAGGGCAACGCCTTCTTCGCCGAGGAGCTCCTGGCCGCCGGGGCGCCGTCGTCGACCCTGCCGTGGTCGCTCACCGACGTGCTGCAGGCCCGGCTGCAGCGGCTCGGCCCGGCCGCGCAGCAGCTCGCCCGGCTGGCCTCCGCCTCGGGCCGGCAGGTCGACGAGACGCTCCTCGCCGCGGCCGCCGACCGGCTGCCGGGGCTGCACCCCGACGGCGCCCTGGACGAGGCGCTGCGCGACGCCGTCGCGCAGCAGGTGCTCGGCGTCGAGGGCCGCACGCTCGCGTTCCGGCACGCGCTCCTCGCCGAGGCGCTCTACCTCGACCTGCTGCCCGGGGAGCGCACGTCGATCCACCGGGCCTACCTGGAGGCGCTCGCCGCGGACCCCGCCCTCGGCTCGGCCGCGCAGCGCGCGCACCACGCGCGGGCCGGCCACGACCTGCCGGCGGCGCTCGTGGCGTCCGCCGAGGCCGCCGTGGAGGCCCGCGGGCTCCTCGCCCCCGCCGAGGAGCTGCGACACCTCGAGGAGGTGCTGGCGCTGTGGGAGTCCGTGCCGGACGCCGCGGACCTGCTCGACCGGGACCGGGTGGACGTCGCGCTCGAAGCGGCCGGGGCCGCCTCGAGCGCAGGCCTGGAGCCGCGCGCGAGACAGCTGGCGCACGGCGTCGTCGAGGCCCTCGACGACGACCCGGAGCGGCAGGCCCGCGTGCGGCACGTCCTCGTGAAGTCCCTGCTCGTGCTCGACGAGGACGACGAGGCGCGGCGCCAGTCCGAGGCAGCGCTCGCCGTGCTGGCCCCGGGCGGCCGGGTCGAGGAGGCCGTGCCCACCCCCGACCTCGCGTGGACGCTGGCCCTGCACGCCCTCGTCGAGACCGACCTCGAGTTCGACCTCGAGTCCGACGTCGACCACGACGACGAGGCCCGCCGCTGGGCCGAGCGGGCGGTCCAGGTGGCGCGTGCCGCCGGCGCCCCCGACGCGGAGGCCCACGCGCTCACCACGCTGGGCGTCCTGGAGGTCGAGGACCCGCGGGCCGCCGCCGACCGGTACGCCGCGGCGCGGGAGCGCGCCAGGGCAGCGGGCGACCTGCCCACCGAGCTGCGCAGCTGGTACAACCTCACGATCACCCGCTTCTACGCCGGGGAGCTGGAGCCGGCCGCCACGACCGCGGCGCAGGGCGTCGCGCGAGCCCTGGAGACCGGGATGACGTGGAGCCCCTACGGCGTGCAGCTGCAGGTGATCACCGAGCTCCTGCGGTACTTCCAGGGCGACCTGGCGGCGCGCGGGACCGCCCCGGGGACGCCGAGCTTCGCCGTCGGGTACCTGGACGCCGTCCGGCTCTACGCCGCGGTGGCGCGCGAGGGCGGCGACGCCGTGCCCCTCGCGGAGGCGACCCGCCCGGACTGGGAGTCCGACGGGCAGATCGTGCTCCTGGCCGGCGGCTGCCTCGTGGACGCGCTCACCTGGGCGCAGCGGTACGACGACGCCTCCGCCCTGGCCGAGGAGATCGCCGACCACCTCGGCGCGATCTGGACGGAGTTCTTCCTGGGCCGCATCTGGATCTCCGCGCTCGCGACGGCGGCGCTGGCGGACGCCGCCGAGGCTCCGGGGGCCGGCACGCCGGACGGGTCCGGCGGGGCCGCCACCGAGCCCGGGGCGTCCGTCCTCGCCCGCGCCGACCACCTGCTCGCCGTGGCCCGCGAGACCGCCGAGCGCGGGCGCCCGCGCGGCGGGCGGCTGGGGCCCGAGGGGCGCGCCTGGCTGCTGCGCGCCGAGGCCGAGCGCGCCCGCGTGCGTGCCGCCGTCACCGGCGAGCCCGCCGACCCCGAGATCTGGGAGCGCTGCGTGCGCGCCTTCGACTTCGGCTACCGGTACGAGACCGCCCGCTCGCGGCTGCGCTGGGCGCAGGCCCTCCGCGCCGCCGGCGACACGCCGGCCTCCGAGGTCGAGGCGGCGGAGGCGCTCGCCGAGGCGGAGGCGATGGGCGCGGAACCGCTGGCCGACGCCGTGCGGTCCTGGGCCCGCCGCGCCCGCGTCCCGCTGCCCGGGGTGCGACGCGCACCGACCACGCTGCTCACGGCCCGGGAGGAGGAGGTGCTGGAGCTCGTCGCGCAGGGGCTGAGCAACCGGCAGATCGGCGAGCACCTGTTCATCTCCACCAAGACGGTCAGCGTGCACGTGTCGAACCTGCTCGCGAAGCTCGGTGTCTCCGGGCGGGCGGAGGCCGTCGCGGTCGCGCACCGGCGCGGACTGCTGAGCGTCTGAGCACGGCGGGTCCATACTGAACGACGTGCCGGAAACCCAGGTCGCCGGCGACCCGTCCGACCAGCGGGACGGTCGGAGCGCCGGAGAGTCCGTCGCCGACGAGGTGTTCGACCGCATCGCGCGGCTCGCGCACCGCCACCTCGACGTGCCCGCGGCCGCCATCGTCATGCTCTCCCCCGACGGGAGCGAGAAGATGCTCCCCGGCGCGGTCGGCTTCCCGGCGGAGGCCCAGCGGCGGCGGCTGATCGACCTCGAGAAGCCCCTGACGGCGATGGTCGCGCGCTCCCGCGCGCCGCTCGTGGTGCACGACGCCGACGACGACCCGCGCGTCGACGGCCGGCACCGCATCGGCGACCTCCTGGCGGCGGCGTACGCCGGCTACCCGGTCGAGGACGCGCGCGGGCACGTCGTCGGGGCCCTGTGGGCGGTGGCGTCCGAGCCGCGCACCTGGACCGACTCGGACCTGGACACGCTCGCCGACCTGGCCGCCGCCTGCTCCGGGGAGCTGCGCCTGCGCGCCGAGCGGGAGCGGGCCCGACTCGCGGAGCAGGTCGCCTTCCGGGCGCACCGGCGCTCCCGGTTCCTGCTCGGGCTGAGCGAGCGCTTCGCGCGCGTCACGACGCTGGACGAGGTCGAGGACGCGATCGCCCACGTCGTCGGCACGGGCACGGGAGCACGGTGGGTGTCGCTCGCCCTCGTGGACGCCGACCGCCGGCACCTCACCTTCGTCACGGTCGGGCACCAGGAGCCCGGCACCCCGCAGCTGCGCAGCACGCGCCTGGACGAGCCGCGCCCCGACACGCACGTGGTGCACAGCCACCTGCCGCTGCGCTTCCGGGACCACGCGGAGATGGTCGCCGCCTACCCCCAGATGGAGCCGGTCGGCTCGGTGTCGGACGGCGCCCGCTCGTTCCTGCCGGTGTCGTCGAACGGGACCGTCATCGGCGTGATCGCGTGCGTCTGGGCGACCGTGCGCGAGCACGACGCCGAGACCGCGGCGCTGGAGTCGACGATCAGCCGGTACGTGGCGCTCGCCCTGGAGCGGGTGGCGCTGCTCGAGGCCCGCCGCCGCGTCGCGACGACGCTGCAGGAGTCGCTGCTGACCGAGCCCCCGGCGGTCGCCCACCTCGACATCGCCACGACGTACGCGACGGCGGCCCGCACGGACCAGGTCGGCGGCGACTGGTACGACGCGGTGGTCCGCGACGACGGGACCGCGCTCGTGATGATCGGCGACGTCGCCGGCCACGACGTGCACGCTGCCGCCCAGATGGGTCAGCTGCGCTCGATGCTGCGCGCCCTCGCATGGAGCCACGACGAGTCGCCCGCCGACCTGCTCGGCCGGCTGGACAAGGCGAACGCGCGCCTGGGCCCCCGGGCGATGGCGACCGCGGTCGTCGCCCGGCTGGACCGCGACCCCCCGCCGTCGACGGCCTCGGGGCCGGTGCCCACCGTGGAGGAGGCGGCCGCCCCGTCCCACGAGCGCGCCTACACGGCCACCTGGTCGTCGGCAGGGCACCCGCCGCCGATGATCCTGCGCCGCGACGGGTCGGTGGAGCGCCTCGACGGCACGCCGGACCTGCTGCTGGGCGTCGTGCCCTCGGCTCCGCGCGCGGACCGCACGGCCCGGCTGCTCCCGGGCGACACGCTGGTGCTGTACACCGACGGCCTCGTGGAACGGCGCGGGGTGCCGAGCGACGAGCGCCTCGCCGAGCTGGAGCGGGTGCTGGCGGGCACGAGGGGCGAGGCGACGTCGGCGGTGCCGCGCGCGCTGGTCCGCGGCCTGGTCGGGAACGCCCAGCGCGACGACGTCGCCGTGCTCGCGCTGCGGGTGCGGGTGCCCGCGCCGTCGGGGCCGCCGTCGTCCGCGGGTCCGGCGCGCGCCGAGCGGCGGGTGCAGGGCGACGATCTCAGCGACCTGGGCCCGGCGCGGCGGTGGGTCGACGACGTGCTGGAGTCGTGCGGCGTGGACGACGAGCTGCGCCGCACCGCGATGCTGCTCACCAGCGAGGTGCTGACGAACGCGCTGGAGCACGGCGAGGCGCCGATCACCGCGACGGTCGAGGTGGACGACCGGCACCTGCGGGTCGCGGTGCGCGACGGCAGCACGGCCGAGCCGGAGCTCCAGGAGCCCACCCCGCACGACCTGTCGGGCCGCGGCGTGCTGTTCCTGGACAGGCTCGCGGCGCGCTGGGGTGTGGAGCGCCACGACGGGTCGGACGCGGTGGGCCGCCACTCGGGCGTCGTCGAGGGCAAGACGGTGTGGTTCGAAATCGAGCGCAGCGCGCGGCCCTTGACCGGCGCCGTGCCGCGCGTGCGGCAGGCCCCGCAGACGCCACCGACGGGCGCCGTGCCGCTGGTCGAACGGGTGCTGGACGAGAACTCTTCCTGAGCCGACGAGTGTCGGGGGCCCGTCGTACGGTGTGAGACGTGACACACACCGCACCCGCCGGCGCGCACGTCGACCCGGACGTCGGCGCCCTGCTCGAGCCGTACCGTGGCGAGCTCACGGGCTACTGCTACCGGATGCTCGGCAGCGGCTTCGAGGCCGACGACGCCGTGCAGGAGACCATGCTGCGCGCGTGGCGCGCCTACGACCGGTTCGAGGGGCGCTCCTCGCTGCGGTCGTGGCTGTACCGGATCGCCACCAACGTGTGCTTCGACCACCTCGGCTCGTCGAAGCGTCGCGAGCGGCCGATGGGGTTGGGCGGGCCGCAGCCCGCCGAGCAGGAGTACTTCGGCGACGTCCTGCCCGAGGAGCGGTGGGTCGAGCCCGTGCCCGACGACGCGGTGCTGCCGCGCGCCGGCGACCCCGCCGACGTCGCCGTCGGTCACGAGTCGATCCGGCTCGCGTTCGTCGCGGCGCTGCAGCACCTGCCGGCCCGGCAGCGGGCCGTGCTGATCCTGCGTGAGGTGCTGCGCTGGTCGGCGGCGGAGGTCGCCGCCCTGCTCGACACGACGGTCGCGTCGGTCAACAGCGCGCTGCAGCGCGCCCGCGCCACCCTCGGCAGCAAGGCGCTGCGCCGGGACCCGGACGCCGAGGACGGCGACGCCGCGTCGGCGCCCGAGCGGTGGGGCGCCGTCGACGAGGACCTGCTGGCGCGGTACCTCGACGCGTTCGAGCGCTACGACATGGAGGCGCTCGTCGCGCTGCTGCGCGAGGACGCGGTGCTCAACATGCCGCCGTACACGATGTGGGTGCGCGGCCGCGACGAGGTGGTGCGGTGGATGACGGGGCCCGGCGCGGGGTGCCGGGGATCGCGCTGCCTGCCGGTGCGGGCCAACGGGTCGATGGCGTACGCGCAGTACCGCGCCGACCCGACCGGCGGCTGGTCCCCCTGGGGTCTGGCCGTGCTGGAGGACGACGGGCAGGGCCGCATCACCGGCATCACCACGTTCCTCGACACCGCGACCTGGTTCCCCCGCTTCGGGCTGCCCGAGCGCCTCGACGAGGCCCCCGCCCGGACCGCTGCGCCCGTGGCCTGACGCGGCGGGTGCGAGGCCCGCTCCCCGGGCGGGTGAGAGGCTGTGGCCCATGAGCCTCATGCTGCTGGACACCGCGTCGCTCTACTTCCGGGCGTTCTACGGTCTGCCGGACTCGCTGCGCTCCCCCGACGGGCGGCCCGTCAACGCGGTGCGCGGGCTGCTGGACACGATCGCCTTCCTCGTCACGGAGCACGGCCCGGACCGGATGGTCGCCTGCTGGGACGACGACTGGCGCCCCGCGTTCCGGGTGGCGGCGATCGGCAGCTACAAGGAGCACCGGGTCGCGCGGCTCACCCCCGACGGCGAGCCGGACGTCGAGGAGGTGCCCGAGGGCCTGCAGCCGCAGGTGCCCGTCATCGTCGACGTGCTCGCCGCGCTCGGGCTGGCCCGCGTGGGCGCGCCCGGCTTCGAGGCGGACGACGTCATCGGCACCCTCACCGCGCGCGAGGTGGCCCGCGGCATGGCGGCGTCGGCGCCGGTGCCGGGCGCGGCCGGGGCGGCCCTGCCGTCGAGCGTCGACATCGTCACCGGCGACCGCGACCTCTTCCAGCTCGTGGACGACGACGCCGGGGTGCGCGTGCTGTACCCGGCGCGCGGGGTCCGGGACCCCGACGTCGTCGACCAGGCCCGGCTGGCAGAGAAGTACGGCGTCCCCACGGGCGCCGCGTACGCGGACATGTCGATCCTGCGCGGCGACCCGTCCGACGGTCTGCCCGGGGTGGCCGGGATCGGGGAGAAGACGGCCGCCAAGCTCGTCGGCGCGTTCGGCGACCTCGACGCGGTCCGCGCGGCGGCCGAGTCCGGGGCCCCCGGCCTCACCCCGTCCCAGCGCCGCAGGCTGACCGAGGCCGCCGCCTACCTCGACGTCGCGCCCACCGTCGTCCGGGTGGCGCACGACGCGCCCGTGGCGGAGGTCGACGACGCGCTGCCGCGCGAGCCCTCCGACCCCGACGCGCTCGACGCCCTCGTCGAGCGGTGGGGCATCCGCTCCAGCGTGGACCGCGTGCTCACCGCCCTCGCCGCGCGGTAGCGGAGGGGTCAGCGCCTGAAGACGCAGAACTCGTTGCCCTCGGGGTCGGCCATGACGGTCCAGCCGATCTCGTCGTCCTGGGCGCGGAGCACGGTGGCGCCGCGGGCGACGAGGTCGTCGAGGGTGACGCCGTCGTTCAGCGTGACGTCCCAGTGCACGCGGTTCTTCACCGTCTTCGGCTCGGGCACCGGCACGAAGTCGAAGGACTCGAACGACTCCGACGGCACGCCCGCGCTCTCGTCCAGCCAGGAGTACTCGCCGTCGGTGCTGAGCACCCCGCCCAGCAGCCCGTGCCAGAACTCTCCGAGGACGCGGTGGTCCGCGCACGCGACGACGACGTCCTTGAGGCGGTAGGCCGGCGCGTCGTCGTAGGTGAACACGCAGGACTCACCGCCGTCCGGGTCGGCGAAGGTGGTCCACGGGAAACGCCCCGTCTCGGACACCTGCGGGACACCCGCGAAGTCGTCGAGCGACCTCGCGCGCACGTCGAGGTGCACCCGGTGCTTGACCGTCTTCGGCTCGGGCACGGTGTTGATCCACACCGTCTGCTCGGGCCGGTCGCCGCGCAGCACGACGTCCCCGTCGTCCAGCGCCTCGGCGCGCAGCCCGAGCGTGCGCGCCCAGAACTCTCCCATCGCTGCGGCGTCGGTGGCGTCGATGCACAGGTCCTTGAACGTCACGAGGCTCATCCGCCCCACCCTAGAGCGCTGTGGGCGTGAGATCCGCAGTATTTCCGGCGGAATACCGCAGATCTCACGCCCACAACAGCAGGGGTGTCAGCCGAGCAGCTCCTCGACGACGTCGGCGGCGCGCCGCGTGCCGCCCTCCGCGCGCGAGGCGGCCTGCAGCTCGGTGGAGCGGCGCGCGACCTCCGGGTCGGCGGTGAGCTCGAGCAGCGCCGCCCGCAGCGCCTCCGCGGTGGCGTCGTCGGTGTCGAGGCGGCGGGCGACACCGAGCTCGACGAGCCGGTCCGCGTTCATGAACTGGTCGACCGCCTGCGGGACGGCGATCATCGGGACGCCGGCGAGCAGTCCCTCGCTGCTACCGCCCATCCCCGCGTGCGTCACGAACGCGTCCGCCTGCTCGAGGATCGCGCGCTGCGGCACCCAGGAGTGCGCCTCGACGTTCGAGGGGAGCTCGCCGAGCTCCGCCAGGTCGACGTACTTCCCGATCTGCAGCACGACGTGCCAGCCGGGCAGGTCGCCGAACGCAGCCAGGCACCGGCGGTAGAACTCCGGCTGCCGGGTGTACGCCGAGCCGAGCGAGACCAGGAGCACGCGCTCCGCGCCGGCCGGCCGGGACCACTCGTCGAGGTCCGCCCGGGGGTCGAAGCACGGGCCGACGAACGTGCACCGGTCCGTGTCGACACGGTCCGCCTCCGGCTGCATCGCGCGCGGGATCATCGCCAGGACCCGCTCCGGAGCTCCCGGGAACGCGTCCATGTCGGTGGTCGTGGCCCCGCTGCCGGCCAGCCAGCGGGTGAACTTCTCGCGGTACGCGTCGGCCCCGGGCAGCTGCCACAGCGGCGCCGCCACCTCCTGGTCGTAGCCCTCCCAGGCCACGAAGGTCGGGGACAGCTGCAGCACGGGCCGGTCCTGCGACTCGCCCAGGGCCCGCGCGGAGTACCCGCCGATGTCGTACAGGTAGACGTCGGCCGGGTCGTCGTCGTAGAAGGCGCGCAGCTGCGGCAACGCCTGGATCTGGTCGTCGAGGAACGTCTCCATGGCGCCGATCGGGTCCTCGGGCCAGTCGTTGTCGGCGACCGGCAGCGTGGAGGTGACGGGGACGAGCTCGGCACCGGTGGCCTTGATCAGGTCTGTCACCTGCGGGTCGTTCGCGTACGTGACCCGGTGCCCCCGTGCGACGAGCTCGCGGACGATCTCCAGGCTGGGCAGGACGTGGCTGACGGCGGGGATGCCGACCATCGCGACGTGGGCGGGGCGAGGCATGCGGGATCACTCCAGAGCGGTCGGGGTCGGCGTCGGCCCCATCCTTTCCGCAGCCCGACCGCCGTGGCCAGCGCATTTGCTGTCCGTCCGAGAGCGTTGTGGGCGCGAGTTTGGCGCTATTTCCTCCGAAATAGCGCCAAACTCGCGCCCACAACACTGCTGGGCCGGGGTGTCAGCCGGTGTTCTGCAGGCCCGCGGAGACGCCGTTCACGGTGAGCAGCAGCAGGTGGCGCCAGCGGTCCTTGTACCCGCCGTCGACCCACGTGCCGGAGTCGGTGGTGATGCCCTCGCTGGCGCCCTCGGTACGCAGCGCGCGCAGCGCCCGCACCTGCAGCAGGGACAGGGCGTCCACGTACGGCGAGCGGAGCTGCACGGCCCGGCCGAGGACCCGGCGGTTCGCCAGCGGCCACTCGTTGCCCGTCACGCGCAGCACCCACTCGCGGGTGAGGCGCAGCTCCTCGAGCACCATGTCCGCGAGGTCGTCGCGGTCGCCGAGCGCGAGGTACTGCGCGGCGATGCCCTCGTCCGTCTTGGCGAGCGCCATCTCGACGTTGTCCAGCAGCGTGGTGAACAGCGGCCACTCGCGGTACGCGGCACGCAGCTCGTCGAGGCCGCCCTCGCGCACGCCGTGCTCCCGCAGCGCGGTGCCGAGGCCGAACCAGCCGGCCAGGTTGATGCGCGCCTGCGACCAGGAGAACACCCACGGGATGGCGCGCAGGTCGTCGAGGGAGTTGACCGACAGGCCGCGCTTGGCGGGCCGGGAGCCGATCGGCAGGAGCCCGACCTCCTCCAGCGGCGTCACCTGGGCGAACCACTGCGGGAAGCCCTCGGACTTCACGAGCCCGTGGAACCGGGCGCGCGACGACGCGTCGAGCGACGACGCGAGCGGCTCGAACCGGCGGGTGGCCTCCGCGTTCCGCTTCTCCACCGTGGGGGCCGACGCCAGCAGCGTGGCCGCGGCGACCTGCTCGATGTGCCGCGCCGCGATGGTCGGGTCACCGTAGCGAGCCAGGATCACCTCGCCCTGCTCGGTGAGCTTGAACCGGCCGTCCACGGAGTGCGGCGGCTGCGCGAGCACCGCGCGGTTCGCGGGGCCGCCGCCGCGGCCGAGGGCGCCGCCGCGGCCGTGGAACAGCGTCAGGGTGATGTCGTGCCGCTCCGCCCACTGCGCGATGCGCTCCTGCGCGGAGTGCAGCGCGAGCGTCGCCGCGACCGGTCCGACGTCCTTCGAGGAGTCCGAGTAGCCGAGCATGACCTCGACGCGGCGGTCGTTCTCGGCGAGCCGGCGCTGCACCTGCGGGAACTCCAGCGCGGCCTCGAGGATGTCGACCGAGTTCTCCAGGTCGTCGAAGGTCTCGAAGAGCGGGATCGCGTCGACGACGGGCGCGTCGTCGGTGCCGTCGAACGCGAGCTCGGCGAGCCGGTAGACGGCCTCGAGGTGCTCGGGCGCCTGCGTGAACGACACGATGTACCGGCGGGCGGCACGCTGGCCGAACCGCTTCTGCACGGCGCCGAGGGCGCGGTAGGTGTCGAGCACCTCGCGCGTGCGGTCCGACAGGTCGCCGTGCACGCCCTTCTCCGCGATCTCGTCGAGCGCCGCGGCATGCACCTGCGAGTGCTGCCGGACCTCGAGCTCGGCCAGGTGGAACCCGAAGGTCTGCACCTGCCACACGAGACGCTGCAGGTCGCCGTACGCGGCGCGCGGCGCCCCGGCCTCCTCGAGGGAGGCCTGCACGACCCGCAGGTCGGCGACGAGCTCCTCCGGGACGGCGTAGGCCAGGTCGGCGTCCCGGCGGCGGGTCGCGGCGACACGGCCCGCGATCGCGAGGACGGCGGCCCGGTGGGGCTCGTTCGGCGAGTCCGCCGAGGCCTGCGTCGTGAGGTCGTCGGACAGCTGGCGCATCCGCTGCCACAGCGCCTTGAGGTCCGCGGACGCGGGAGTGCCGTCGTCGTCGAGGGTGAGCTGACGGCCGGTCTCGCGGGCGGCGGCCTCGAGCGCGGTGAGGGCGTGCTCGGCGGCCAGGGTCGCGGCCTGGCGGGTGACCTCGGCGGTGACGTTCGGGTTGCCGTCCCGGTCGCCGCCGATCCACGTGCCGAGGTACACGAACGGGCGCGCGACGGGCGCGGTGTGCCCGGCGTCGCCGTCGAGCAGCCAGTCGTCCAGGCGCCGGTACACCTCGGGGAACGTGCGGAACATCGTGGCGTCGAAGACGCCCATCGCCGTCTTCACCTCGTCGATGACGGACGGCTTCTTCTCGCGGATCGGCGACGTGCGCCACATGGTGTCGATCTCGGCGAGCAGGCGGCGCTCGTTCTCCGCGAGGGTGGTGCCGCCCGGGCGCAGGATGTCACGCTCGGCCAGCAGGCCGGAGATGCGGCGGACGGCGCCGGAGACGGCGCGGCGGCGCGCCTCGGTCGGGTGCGCGGTCAGGACGGGACGGAACTCGAGCTCGCCGAGGCGGCGCAGCGCCTCGTCCCGGCCGACCTCCTCCGCGAGCTGCGTGAAGGCCTGCGGCAGCGAGTCGTCGACGTCGCCCGCGGCGCGCTCGGACTCGCGGGCCCGCAGCGAGCGCACGCGGTGGTACTCCTCCGCGAGGTTCGCCAGGTGGAAGTAGCACGTGAAGGCCCGCGCGACCTGCTCGGCGCGCTCCAGCGGGAAGGCGGCGACGACGTCGGCGGCCTCGGCCAGCGCCGCACCCCCGTCGTCCGCCCCGTAGGCGCGGATGGTCAGCTCGCGCAGCCTCTCGACGTCGTCGAGGAGACTCTGCCCTCCTGCCTCGCGCAGGACGGTGCCCAGCATGCCTCCGAGCAGCCGGATGTCCTCGCGCAGCTGGTCGGGCATCTCGTGCCGTGCGACCACGCGTTCGATCGAGCCGGTGGATCCCAGGTTCTCGCTCACGGGACTAGAGGGTAAGCGGAACTGCCCTTGAACCGTGCATTGCGTCCGGACAGTGGTCGCCGGAACGGCGACGGTGCTGGTCGACGGCGTTCCTCACAGGGTCGCCGCCGCGAGGGCGTCGGCGCTCCCCGCGAGCCCGATCTCCACCCGGGCGACGTCGGCGAGCGGGACGGCCGACGCCGCCGCCAGGCCGGCCGACGCCGGACCGGAGGCCGTCCAGGTCGCGGCGACGGTGCGTCCGCCGTCGCGGTCGACGAGGACCAGCTCGTACACCGCCGGGCCCCCCGCGGGCCCCGGGTCGTAGCGACCGTCTCCGGTCGCCGTGGCGGACGGGTAGGTGCAGGTCCACGACAGGCTCGTCCCCCACGCCCTCGGCGTCGCGGTGAGCGTGGCGGTGACGTCCGCCACGCCCTGGGGGGCGAGGTCGACGGTCCGTGTCCCCTCGGCCGGCCCCGACCCGGCGGCCGGCACAGGGCCGGGGTCGCCGTCGAACGCCCCGCCCCACGCGAGGCCGGCGGCGGTGCCGCCGAGCACGAGCGCGACGGCCGCGACCGCCGCCAGCGACCGGCGGCGGGCCCGGGACCGCCGGGCCGCGCGCACGAGCCGGTCGAGGGGCACGACGTCGCCCTCCCCCGGCGCGACCGCGGGGAGGTCGGCCGCGACGACGTCCTCGGGCGCGACCCCGCGCAGCAGCCCGGGCACCCCCGCGAGCTCGGCCACCGCCGCGCGGCAGTCCGCGCACGTCGCCAGGTGCTCCTCGAACGCGTGCCGGTCCGCCGGCCCGAGCGCCCCGAGCACGTACGCGGCGTCCCACTCGCGGTACGGGTCGGTCGGGGTCATGACGTGACTCCCTTCTCCTGCAGCGCGAGCCGCAGCGCGCGCAGCGCGTAGTGCATGCGGGACTTGACGGTCCCGGGCGGGACCTGGAGCTCGTGCGCCAGCTCCGCGACGCTGCGGCCCCGGTAGTAGGCGCCGACGACGACGGCCCGGTGCTCGGGCGACAGCTCGCCGAGGGCGTCGGCGACCAGCCAGCCGTCGAGCACGGCCTGCGTCTCGTCCGGCCCCGGCGACTCGGGCAGCCGCTCGGCGACGCGCTCGCGCGCGTGCCGGGCGCTGCGCAGGTGGTCGACGACGAGATGGCGCGCGACGGTGAACAGCCAGGCCCGGACCGACTCCTCGGGGCGCTCCAGCACGTCCGGGTGCCGCCAGAGCCGCAGCAGCGCCTCCTGGACGACGTCCTCCGCGTCCGCGTCGTCGGGCACGAGGCGGGCGACGAACCGGTGCAGCGCCGCGGCGTGGGCGCCGTGGATCGCCTCGAGGAGCGCCTCGTCAGTCGCCATCCGCCCGCACCAGCTCCAGCGAGAACTCGACCGCGCCCGTGTCGTCGACCCGCACGAAGCCCAGCGAGGGCGCCGCGACGCCGAAGTCCGCGAACTCGACGGGCACGCTCCCGACGACCTGCGCGCCCGACGCCGTGGTGACGACCTCCGCGTCCACCTCGACGTCCCGGCCGACCCCGCGGATCGTCAGCTCGCCCGGCAGCGTCACGGCGGACTCGCCCGCCGTGAGCGCGACGGGCTCCGTCAGCTCGAACGCCGCGCTCGGGTAGGTGCCCACCTGCATCACGGTGCCACGGAAGTAGGCGTCGCGCGGCGGCTCGTCGGTGGCGACGCTCGCGACGTCGACCTCGACCCGAGCCGCCGTGACCGCCCCTCCGGAGACCGTGACGCTGCCGCTCACCTCCTCGGTACGTCCCGTCACCGTGACGTCCTCGCCGCGCAGCACCTCGTGCACGCGGTAGCCGGCGAACGACCCGTCGGCCACGACCCACGCGCCGTCGAGCGCCGCCGGGTCGCCCGGGGCCGTCCCCGTCGCGGCGACCGTCGGCGCGTCGGCCGCCGCCCGGTTGGCCCGGTCCGCGTACAGGCCGGGGCCGAACCACGCGGCGGCTCCCCCGACCAGCAGCACCGCGACGCCCGCGCCGACCAGCACCTTGGTCCGTGTGCGCACGTCCGCTCCCTCCGCCGCGCAGGGTGCCGTCCGCCCCTGCTCTCTCCTCGACCACGACGGGTGAGCGGCCCGTCCGGTTCATTCGTACGGACCTGAACCGCGCGGGCACCGGCGCCGTCGTACCGGGAGAGGGCACCGATCGAAGGAGGCACCATGCGAGGCAGCAGCACCACGCTCCGGCGCATCCGGGCCCGGCGGGCCGTCGCGCTGGCCGCGGCGTGCACGCTCGCCGGCGCGCTGGCGGCGTGCTCGGACGGCGGGCCCGGTGGCGGGTACGGCGGCGGGGGCGCGGACGAGGAGCCCGGCGGGACCGCGTCCGACGCGACGCTCGCCACGGCGGACAGCGACCTCGGCGAGATCGTCGTCGACGGCGAGGGCATGACCGTGTACTACTTCTCGAACGACGAGCCGGGGTCCGGCGAGAGCGCGTGCACGGACGACTGCCTCGCCGCGTGGCCGCCGGTGCACGCGGACGGCGAGGACCCCCAGGTCGACGGCGTCACCGCGGAGGTCGGCACGATCACGGGCAACGACGGCGAGCTCCAGGTGACGCTCGACGGCCGCCCGCTCTACCTCTACGCCCAGGACGCGCGGCCCGGCGACGTCACCGGCCAGGGCGTCGACGACGTCTGGTGGGTGGTCGCGCACGACGGCGCGGAGGTCACCAAGGCGTCCGACTCGGGCGGCGGGTACTGACGGCCGGGTGCAGCCTGGAGTCCGGGGGCGGTGAAGCCCCGGACGGTGAGGTCGCGTGGCTGGTGCGCCGGTCGGCACGTGGATGGTGCTCTGCGCCGCCGCGGAAGCCGTGGGGATGTCCGCGGCGGCCGCGGCCGCGCGCCTGTCCACGGCGACCGTCGGAGAGCCCTCCACCCCCGGGGAGACGGTGGTCGCGCTCGCGCTGGTGACGGCGGGCGGCCTCGTGGAGGGCACGGCGCTGGGGCTCGCGCAGGCGACGGGGCTGCGCGCGTGGCGGCGACGGCTGCGCACCGCGGGCTACGTCGCGGCGACCGTCGTCGTGGCGGGCCTCGGATGGGCCGGGGCGTCGGCCCCCGCGGCGCTCGCCGGCGCCGCGGACGAGAGCGCCGGCCCTCCCGCGTGGCTGGTGATCGCGGGGGGCGCGGCGCTCGGTGCGGTGCTGGGCACGCTGCTCGGCGCGGCCCAGGCGGCCACCCTGCGCCGGCAGGTGCCGCACCCGTGGCGGTGGATCGGGGCCAACGCCGTCGCCTGGATCCCTGCGATGGCCCTGATCTTCGCGGGCGCCACCACTCCCGCGGAGGGCTGGCCGCTCGCCGCGGTGATCGGGACCGGCACCCTGACAGGCGCCCTCGCCGGGGCGGTGCTCGGCGCCCTGCTGGGCCTGCGCCTCCCGTCCCTGGACCCCGACGGTGACTAGTCCTCGCCCTCGAAGAGCCCGCCGTCGAGGAGCCAGTGGTAGCGCAGCCGCAGAGCACGTTCGGTGCTGGCCAGGAGCGTGGCCACCACGAGCGCGACGTTGAGCGACGGCGCGAGCCGGACCGGGGAGACGAAGGTGCCGAACCGGTCGGCGACGGGCGGGATGGCCGAGACCTGCTCCACGATCTGGGGCACGCCGAGGACCAGGGCGACGACGAGCACGGCCACGGACACCGCCCCGAGGGCGCGGCTCAGGCCCGGGCGACGGCGCTCCAGCCGCGCACGGCGGCCCTCGGCCGACGCCGGGTCCGGAGCGAGCTGCCGCTCCGTCCCGTCGTCGGCCACGTAGTGGCAGCGGCGCAGCCCGTAGCTGCTGGCCGCCACCTGCACCACGCCGCCGGTCACCGGGAGCTCGGCCGGGAGCTTCGACGTGGCGTGGTGGACGCCGTCGCGGTACAGGCGGGCACGGACCTCGCCGTCGTCCGAGTCGCCCCACAGGCGGACGTCGACGGACCACGTCTCCGGCCCGTCCGGCCCGGCGAGGCGCAGGTGGAGCAGCGAGCGGGAGAGGGGCTGCCACCACCGGAAGCGCGGCAGGGGGTGCCCGTCGCCGGGCTTCACCCGCCGCGCGGCGCGGCGGCGTCTCCAGTCCGAGAACACCCGAGGAACGTAGCAACGCGCCCGCCGGGGCGCCTGGCGGGCGCGCGGCCCCCGGTCGGGTCAGGACGCGAGGTCAGGACGCCGCGTACGCGCCCTGCCACACGGTGTCGAACGGGGTGCGTGCGGCCACGCGCTCCTCGATGCCGGCGGTGACCATGTCCTTCGCCACCCGGACGGCGTCCGGGACGGTCGCGCCCTTGGCGAGCTCGGCCGTGATCGCCGCGGCGAACGTGCACCCGGCGCCGGAGACGCGCTCCTCGCCGACCTTGGCCGCGGCGAGGATCGTCACGTCCTCGCCGTCGAACACCACGTCGACGGCGTCGGGGCCGGGCAGCTCGACGCCGCCCTTGGCGACCACGTAGCGGCGGCCCTGACCGGTGTCGAGCTTGGCGTGGATGCGGCGCGCCGCCTCCGCGAGGTCGTCGACGGAGGCGATCTCGTCCATGCCGGCGAGGGTCTTCGCCTCGAAGAGGTTCGGGGTGACGACGGTGGCCAGCGGCAGCACCCGCTCGCGCAGCGCCGTGTCGGTGTCGAGGGCTGCGCCGGGCTCCTGGCCCTTGCAGATCAGCACCGGGTCGAGCACGACGTGCCGCCACGGCTGCGCCTCGAGCGCGCGGGCGACGACGTCGATCGTGTCGGGGGTGCCGAGCATGCCGACCTTGACGACGTCGAGGGCGTGGGTCGCCGTGGCCGCCTCGACCTGGTCGGCGATCACCTGCGGGTCCACCGGCACGAACCGGTGGCCCCAGTCGTGCTTCGGGTCGAACGAGACGATGCAGGTCAGCGTGCCGACGCCGTAGGCGCCGAGCTGCTGGAAGGTCTTGAGGTCGGCCTGGATGCCGGCGCCGCCGGTGGCCTCGGACCCGGCGATGACGTACGCGAGCGGGGGCGTGGTGCTCATGGGGGCACAGCCTACGACGGGCCGGTTCCGAGAAGTTTCCAAGAACGGCGGCGGACGCTGGCTGCATGAGCGTCACCACTCCCCGGGCCGCGACACCCGGCCCGACGGACCCCACCGGCCCCGCGCACCGCGCCGCGCCCGTCGTGCCGCGCGGACGACGACACGCCCCGGGCTCCGTGCTGCTGCGCCTCCTCCTGGTCGTGGGCGCGGCGGGCGTCGTGGCCTTCTGGTGGCCCGGCGCCGCCCCCGTGGCGGGCGGACCGGGCGAGGCGCTCAGCGGCGCCGGCGACCTCGCGGGTCTGCTCGCCTCGTTCCTCGTGTGCGCACTGCTGCTGCTCGTGGCCCGGGTGCCGTGGTTCGAGCGCGCCGTGGGCATGGACCGGCTGGTGGCCTGGCACCGGAACCTCGGCGCGAGCGTCGTGCTGCTGGTCGCGACGCACGTGGTGCTCGTCGTGGTCGGCGGGGCGATGCTCGACGCCGCCACACCCTGGGCCGAGACGCTCACCCTGGTCCGTACCCGCCCCGAGCTGCTGTCCGCCGTGGTCGGCACCGCGCTCTTCCTTGCCGTCGGGGCGACCAGCGCCCGCCTGCTGCGCCGGTACCTGTCGTACGAGGCCTGGTACGCGGTGCACCTGACGGTGTACGCCGGGGTCTACCTGGCGTTCGGGCACCAGCTCGCCGCCGGGACCCACTTCGTCGCGTCCCCGGTGGCGCGCGCCGTGTGGACGGGGCTGTACGTGGCGACGGCGGCCGCGATCGTGACGTGGCGCGTGGCCCAGCCCCTGTGGCGGCTGGGCCACCACCTGGGGCGCGTGCAGGCCGTCGTGCCGGAGACGCCCACCACGACGAGCGTCTGGGTCTCGGGCCCCGGGGTGGCGGCCCTCGGCGGCCAGGGCGGCCAGTTCTTCCTCGTGCGCTTCCTGACCCGCGGGCACCTGGGCACGGCGCACCCGTACTCGCTCTCCGCGCCGCCGGTGGGCGGGCTGCTGCGCTTCACGATCGGCGCGCTCGGCGACCACTCGTCCGGGGCCCGTGGCCTGCGCCCCGGGACCCGGGTGCTGCTGGAGGGCCCGTTCGGGCGCACGACGGCCGACCGCGCGCGCTCCGCGCGGGTGCTCCTCGTGGCAGGCGGCGCGGGGATCGGCCCGATCCGGGCCCTGGCCGAGGAGCTCTACCGTCGCGGCAAGGACGTCGTGGTGCTGCACCGTGCCCGCACGGCGGACGAGCTCGCCCTCGGGCACGAGATGGCGCCCGTCCCCGGGCAGCGGTACGTCGCGCTGCCGGGCCGGCGCGCGGAGCTCGGGTACGACCCCCTGTCCGCGACGGCGCTGCGCCGGCTCGTGCCCGACGTGGCCGCACGCGAGGTGTTCGTCTGCGGCCCGCCGGGACTCGTCGACACCGTACGCCGGTCCGCCTCCGCGCTCGGGGTGCCCCGCAGCGCCGTCCACCACGAGGAGCTGAGCCTGTCATGACCGCACGATTCCGAGGAACGCTGATCTACGTCGGCAGCCTCGCCGCGATCGGCGTCGCCGCCGTGGCCCGGTTCGGGCTGGTGCCGGCCGACGAGGCGACGACCGCCGCCACCGGGACCGGCAGCACGGCCACCGGGACGACGCCGGGCGCCACCGGCACGACGTCCGGCGGCACGGGGTCCTCGGGCACCGGCTCGCCGTCCACCGGGAGCAGCGACGGCGAAGGCAGCACGGGCGGCTCCGGGCCGTCGGACACGAGCGGCTCGTCGACCACGACGAGCTCCGAGGTCACGGTCGCCGGCGACGTCGCGCAGACGCGCTACGGTCCCGTCCAGGTGACGGTGACGTTCGACGGCTCGCGGATCGTCGACGTGCAGACGGTCCAGGTGCCCGGCGGCCACCCGGAGAGCGAGCAGATCAACGCGTACGCGGCCCCCGAGCTCGCGCAGGAGGTGCTCGACGCCCAGTCGGCGCAGATCCACACGGTCAGCGGCGCGACCTACACGTCCGAGGGCTACCGCGAGTCGGTGCAGTCCGCGATCGACAGCCGGCAGGGGTGACGGCCGTGCGCGAGCTGGCGGTGGTGATGGGGGTGCCGACGAGCCTGCACCTACCGGCCCGTCGTGGCCTGGCGGCCGAGGACCCCGGCGCCGCGAGGGCAGCGGTCGCCGACGCCCTCGACCTGCTGCGCGCGGCGGAACGCCGCTTCAGCCGGCACGTCCCGGGGTCGGAGCTCGATGCCCTGCGCCGCGGGGTGCTCACCGAGGACGACGTCTCCACCGACATGCGCGCCGTCCTCGCCGTCGCGCGGGCGGCGGAGCGCGACTCCGGCGGGGCGTTCCGCACCGTCGGCCCGGACGGGCTCCTCGACACGGACGGCGTGGTCAAGGGCTGGGCGGTCCAGCGCGCGGCCGACCTGCTCGGACGACGCGGCGTCACGGACCTGTGCCTCAACGCGGGCGGCGACGTCGTCGTGCGCGGCGAGCCCGAACCCGGGACGCCCTGGACGGTCGCGGTCCGCGACCCCGCCGACCCGCACCGGCAGGTCGCCGTCGTGCGGGTCGTCGACGGCGCGGTCGCGACGTCCGGCGCCTACGAGCGCGGCCCGCACGTGTGGGACGGGCGCACCGGGGCGGCCGCGCACGGCCTGGCGTCCGCGACCGTCGTGGCGGGCGACCTCACGGCCGCGGACGTGCTCGCCACGGCGGCGTTCGCCCGGGGTGCCGGCGGCGGCGCCTGGGCCACCCGGCACGGGGCGGCCTGGGCGCTGGAGGTGCGGCCCGACGGGCGGGTGGTCACCGACGTCGCGGCAGCCGCAGGACCAGCAGCGCCCCTCCCCGGCCGTCGTCGGGCTCGACGGTCCTGACCTCGCCCCCGTGGTTCGCCGCGACGTCCGCGACGAGCGCGAGCCCGAGGCCGTAGTGCCGGCGCCCGGCCCCGTCGCCGTCGTGACGACGGCCCGAAGCGAAGCGCGCGAACGGGTCGCGCCCGTCGGCGGGCAGCCCCGGTCCGTCGTCGCGCACCCGGACCGTGACGTCGTCCGGCGTCCCCTCGACCCGTACGGTCACCCGCGTGGCCGCGTGGTCCACGGCGTTGTCGAGCAGGGCGGTGACGGCGCGGCGCACGCCCGTGGGCACGACGTCGGCCCCGGTCGAGCCGTCGACCTCGAGCGCCACGGCGATACCGCGGGCCTCCGCCGCGGCGCGCACCGACTCCACGACCTCGGACGCGAGCGCGGCGACGTCGAGACGGACCCGGTCGACCGAGCGGTTGTCCGCCGCGACGAGCATGTCGTCGAGCACGGCCCCCAGGGCCGCCGTGTCCGCCACCAGCCCGGCGGCATCCGCCCGGGCCCGGTCGTCCGGCGGGTCGGCCGCGTCCAGCCGGCGGCGCAGGAGCTGGGCGCGGGTGCTGAGCAGCGTCAGGGGGGTGCGCAGCTCGTGCCCGGCGTCGGCGACGAACCGCCGCTGCATCGTCAGCGCCTCCACCGTGGGCCGCAGGGCGCGGCGGGCGAGCAGCACCCCGGCACCGCCCGCGAGCACGATCCCGAGCGAGCCCGCGAGCGCCAGGGCCACCAGCAGCCGTTCACGCTCCTCGTGCCACGGTCCGGGGTCGACGGCGGCCTGCGTGACCCGGTCGCGGGACGCGGAGGTCAGCACGTGCACGGTCGTGCCCTCGACGTCGAGCGTGGTGCGCACCTCGCCACCCGTGGCGGCGGCCCGCCGCAGGGCGTCGGTCTGCGGGAAGCCGTCGGGGACGTCCTGGCCGACGCTGAGCCCGCGGGCGTCGGCGACGGCGAGCCACGTCCCGTCCGGCGCGTCGTCGACGTCGTCGAGCGACGTCACGGCGCTCGCCAGCGTCCGCTCCGTGGCGGCGGACTGGCTGCGCGAGACCACGACCAGCACGGTGGTCCCGACCACCAGGACGCACGCCAGCACGACCGCGGCGACCTGGAGGCCGAGGCGGCGCGACGTGCCGCGCAGGAGCGTCCGCTCGGCGTCGGTGAGGACGGCGCGCGTCATCCGGCGCCCAGCCGGTAGCCGAGCCCGTGCACGGTCGTCACGACGGCCCGTCCGAGCTTGCGGCGCAGGTAGTGCACGTACGTGTCGACGGTGCCGCCGTCGCGGGACTCGGGGAACACCTCGCCCAGGATCTCCTGCCGGGACCAGACGCGCGACGGACGACGTGCGAGGAGCGCGAGGAGATCGGCCTCGCGCGCCGACAGGTCGGCCTGCCGGCCGTCGTCCAGGCGGACCCTGCGTGCCGGGACGTCCAGGACTCCGCCGGGGACCCGCAGCGCGTCGGCGCGGTCGAGGGGGCCGCCGGGGTCCGCGGCGCGGCGGCGCAGGGCCCGCAGCCGGGCGACGAGCTCGGCGACGTCGAACGGCTTGCCGAGGTAGTCCTCGGCGCCGGCGTCGAGCCCCTCCACGCGGTCCGCCGGGTTGGCGAGCGCGCTGAGGACGAGGGCGGGCGCCCGGACGCCCCTCCCCCGCAACCGGGACAGCAGGTCCAGCCCCTCGACGGCAGGGAGACCCCGGTCGAGCAGGAGGACGTCGTGCTCGCGCGTGAGCCCCAGGTGCAGGCCACGCTGCCCGTCCCGGGCGGTGTCGACGTCGTACCCCTCGGTCTCGAGGAGCTCCGCGAGCATGCCGAGCAGCTCCGCGTCGTCCTCGACGACGAGGACTCGTGGGCGGGGCCCGCCGCGGGCGGGGTCGGATGCGGCCACGGCCCCATTGTGCGTCGGGGGCGGCCCGTAGGGTGGTCGCCATGAGCGTGAGGATCGGGGCGCACGTCGACGCGTCGGACGCGGTGGCGCAGGCGAAGGAGATCGGGGCGGAGGTCGTGCAGGTCTTCCTGTCCGACCCGCAGGCGTGGAAGATCACGCCGTTCGCCCACCCCGGGGGTGCGGAGGCGTTCCGCGCGGAGACGGCGGAGGCGGGGCTGGACGTCTACGTGCACGCGCCGTACGTCATCAACGTCGCGTCCACGAACAACCGCATCCGCATCCCGAGCCGCAAGCTGCTGCAGCAGATCATGACCGGGGCGGAGGAGATCGGGGCGAAGGGCGTCGTCGTGCACGGTGGCCACGTCACCGCCAAGGACGAGCCGGCCAAGGGGTTCGACAACTGGCGCAAGGCCATCGACTCGCTGGAGACCGACGTCCCGGTGCTCATCGAGAACACCGCCGGCGGCGACTTCGCCATGGCGCGGCACCTGGAGCGCATCGAGCAGCTCTGGGCCGCGGTGATGCAGGCGAACGGCGCGGAGAACGTCGGCGTCACGCTGGACACCTGCCACGCCTGGGCCGGCGGCATCGACCTGGCGACCGCTGCCGCGGACGTCCGCGCCATCACGGGGCGCATCGACCTCGTGCACGCGAACGACTCCCGCGACTCCGCGGGCTCCGGCGCCGACCGGCACGCCCACTTCGGCGAGGGCCAGATCCCGCCCGGGCTGCTCACGGGCGTGATCGCCGACGCCGGGGCGCCGGTCGTCTGCGAGACGCACGGCGACATGGGCCCGGACATCGCCTGGCTGCGCGAGCGTCTCACGTCCTGAGGGAAGGCCGCCGAGGACGACGTGACGGTCGCCACCCGCCCGGGTAGCGACCGTCACGTTGTTCTCGACATGGGTCAGCCGGCGAGACCGGCGTCGTGCATGACGATGGCGGCCTGCACGCGGTTACCGGCGTCGAGCTTGGTGAGGATGCGTGACACGTGCGTCTTGACGGTCGGGACGCTCATGTAGAGCTCGCCCGCGACCTCGGCGTTGGACAGCCCGCGGGCGACGGCGAGCGCGACGTCCCGCTCCCGCTCGGTGAGCGTCGCCACCCGCGCCTCGGCCCGGCGACGGCCCTCCGGCGCCGAGCCGTCCGTGACGGCCGCGATGAGCTGCGCGGCCACGCGCGGGGACAGCGTCGGCTCCCCCGCCGCCGCGGCCCGGACGGCGGCGACCAGGCGGTCCGGCGGGGTGTCCTTGAGCAGGAACCCCGCCGCGCCGGCGCGCAGGGCCTCCACGATCAGGTCGTCCGTGTCGAACGTCGTCAGCACGATCACCCGGACCTCGGGGCAGGCCGGGCCGAGGCGGCGGGTCGCCTCGATCCCGTCCATGCGCGGCATCCGGATGTCCATCAGCACGACGTCGGGGCGCTCGCGGGCGACGACGTCGAGGGCCTCCACCCCGTCGACGGCCTCCCCGACGACCTCCAGCCCCGGGCCGCCGCCCAGGATGAGCCGCAGCCCCGCCCGCACCAGCGGGTCGTCGTCGACCAGGACCACCCGCGTCACGGTGGTCTCCTGCGCGGCCGCGCCGCGGTTCCCGTCGCTCGTCACGCGGGCCACGGTAGCCGCGCCTCCAGCAGGAACGCCTCCCCGCCACCGTCGGGCACGAGACCGTGCCGCAGGTGTCCGCCCGCCAGCTCGGCCCGTTCGGTGAGCCCCACCAGGCCGAGGCCCGACGCCGGCGCCGAGGCCGGCTCGGGGGTACCCGCCTCCGGTGGCCCGACGCTGCGCACGGGGTTGCGCACGGTCAGCGAGAGCGCGTCCCCGGGCGTGCCTGCCAGGAGCACCGTGACCGGCGCCCAGGGCGCATGCTTGCGGGCGTTGGTCAGGCCCTCCTGGACCACCCGGTACGCGTTCCTGCCCACGGACTCCGGCAGTGCCGCCAGGACCTCCGCGGTGACCTCAGGCCGGTAGCGGACCTCCGTGCCCCCGCGCCGGGCCTCCGCGAACAGCTCGTCGAGGTCGGCGAGCGTGGGCTGCGGCGGCTCGGGCGCACCCGGCACCGCGCCGTCGGTCTCGCGCAGCACCCCCAGCACCTCCCGCAGCTCGGTGAGCGCGTCGTGGGCGCCCTGCTGCACGACCTTCGCGGTCTCCGCGACCTGCTCGCGCGGCAGGTCGGTCCGGTAGGCGAGCGCCCCGGCGTGCATCGCGACCAGGGACATGCGGTGGGCGAGGACGTCGTGCATCTCCCGGGCGATCCGCGCCCGCTCGTTCGCGCGCGCCTCCGCCGCCCGGCTCGCCTGCTCCCGCTCCGCCGTCTCGGCGCGCTCCTGCAACGACGCCAGGTGCTCGCGCCGCAGCCCGATGTACGCGCCGATCCACACGAGGAGCCCGTACGACAGCAGGCCCGCGACGACGTCGAGCACCTCGCCGTGGTCCTCCGCAGGCGGGTGGAGCGCCCCGTAGACGAGGCCGGCCGCGTTGAACACGACCCCGACCGCGACGACCGACCACCAGCGCCGGTGGGTGGCGAGCGAGATGACGGCGATCGCCGTCGCACCGGCCACCGACACCGACACCGCGCTCGCCGCGGCCAGGACCACCGCGACGACCAGGGGTGCCCTCCGGCGCAGGAGGAGCAGCGGCAGCCCGAGCACCCCGACGAGGACGTCGACCGCCCACAGGTCCGACGGGAAGTCCCGCTGCCCGGTGTCGTACTCCCACGCGACCGCGACCAGGACGAGGAAGCCCGCGGCCGCCGCCGCCAGCAGCCGCCACGTCTCCCCCCACAGGCGTGCCGCGCGGGAGCTCCCCGGCGTCGCGGGTCGCACGGCCGTCGGCGCGCCGGAGGTCGTCATGCGCCCGAGCCTAGGCAGCGGACGCCCGGGCGGCATCGGCCACGCGGCACCGGTCCGTCGCTCGTGGGTCCGTCGAAGGGATGACCCGGACCACACTCCCGACCGACACGGTTCATCCCCCTGCGGGATGTGGAGGGCCCCGGCGGCCGGGAAGGGTGGTGGGCATGATCACCGTGGAGCACCTGACCAAGCGATACGGCCCCGTGGCCGCCGTGGACGACGTGTCGTTCACCGTCGAGCCCGGGCACGTGACCGGCTTCCTCGGCCCGAACGGCGCCGGGAAGTCCACGACCATGCGCATGATCAGCGGCCTCACGCCCGCGACGTCGGGCTCGGCGCGCGTGCTCGGCAAGCCGTTCTCCGCGCTGACCAACCCCGGCCGCCGCGTCGGCGTGCTGCTCGACGCCGGCGCGCAGCACTCCGGGCGCACGGGTCGCGAGGTCCTGACGCTGGCGGCGATGATGACCGGCGTCGACCGCCGCCGCATCGAGGCCACCCTGGACGTCGTCGGGCTCACGGAGCGTGAGGCGGCGCGCCGGGTCGGGCAGTACTCGCTCGGCATGCGCCAGCGCCTCGGCATCGCGTCCGCGCTGCTCGGCGACCCCGAGGTGCTGATCCTCGACGAGCCGGCGAACGGTCTCGACCCGGCGGGCATCCGGTGGATGCGCGACCTCCTGCAGGACTTCGCGTCCCGCGGGGGCACCGTGCTGCTGTCCAGCCACCTGCTGCGCGAGATCGAGCAGGTCGCCGACCGGCTCGTCGTCATCGGGCGCGGCCGCATCGTCGCGCAGGGCACCAAGGACGAGCTGCTGCAGCAGGCGGGCACCGTCGTGCGCTCGACCGACGACGCCGCCCTGGCCGCGTCCCTGCGCGACGCCGGACACGGCGTCGAGGTGGTCGCCACCGGCGGCCTCGCGGTGGACGCCGAGCCGCTGGACGTGGGGCGCGTCGCCGCCGCGACCGGCGTGGTCCTGGCGGAGCTGCGCGCGGCGGACTCCCGCGGCCTGGAGGAGCTGTTCCTCGAGCTGACCGCCGACGACGCCCGCGAGCACGCCCGGACGGAGGTGGCGGCATGACCACGACGACCCCGGTCCGCCCCGTGACGTTCTCCACGCTCACCCTCGTCGAGTGGCGCAAGCAGCTCGACACCCGCTCCGGCCGCTGGCTGCTGGCGACCATCGCGATCATCACCGTCGGCGTCCTGGCGATCATGGTCGCGGTGAACGGCGGCAACCACTCGTTCGGCGCGTTCCTCGTCGCGACGACGACGCCGATGGCGATCCTGCTGCCCATCGTGGGCGTCATGGCCGCCACGTCCGAGTGGTCGCAGCGCACGGCGCTGGTGACGTTCACCCTGGAGCCGCGCCGCACGCGCGTCGGGCTGGCCAAGGTGCTCAGCGCCGTCGGCTCCGGGCTCGCGCTCCTCGCGCTCGCGGTCGCGCTCGCCGCCCTGGCCCACCTGCTCGTCGTCTCGCTGCGGGACGCGGACCCGGCGTGGGACGTGACGGTGCAGAACGTGGCCTACCTGGCCCTGTCCGTGGTGCTGTTCATGGCCCAGGGCGTCGGGTTCGGCCTGCTGCTGCGCAGCACGCCGTTCGCCATCGTCACGCTGCTGGTGCTGCCGACACTGTTCGGCGTCGTGGGCGGCCTGGTGCCGGGCATGGCGGACGTGCTGCCGTGGATCGACCTCGGCACGGCCGGCGAGCCGCTGCTGTTCGGCAGCACCCTGGACGGCGAGGGCTGGGCCCGGCTCGCCACCGCGTCGCTCCTCTGGGTCGTGGCCCCTCTCGCCGGCGGCCTGTGGCGCGTGGCCCGCAGCGAGATCACGTCGTCCTGATCCCCCCGGGCGCGGGCCGGGACGAGGAGTCCCGGCCCGCGTCGGCGTGCCGCCGTCAGACGCGGACGTCGCGGAGCTCGTCCAGGATCGCGGTGAGCACCCGGGCGCAGGCGTCGACGTCGTGGTCGGTCAGGTCCCCGGCGACGGTGCCGAGCCGCCCCTGCTCCCGCGCCGCGATCGCCGTGATGACCGTACGCCCCTCGTCGGTGAGGGTGATCAGGGACGACCGCTTGTGCCGGGGGTTGGCCCGCACGGCGGCCCAGCCCCCGGCCAGCGCGTCGTTCACGGTGCGCTGGACGAACTGCCGGCTCAGGGACTGCGCCCGAGCCATCTGCGGGACGGTGAGGTCGCCGTGCACCCGGAGCATGTCGAGCACGGCCCGGACCCCGACCGAGACCCCGTCGGCGCCCTCCGCGTCCTCGACGAGGCGCTGGCTCTTGCGGTACAGGGGGCCGACGAGCAGGAGGATCTCGGCGAGCCGGGGGCCGAGGCGTTCCGGGGCGAGCGGTGCGGGGTCCATCACGGCAGTATGACACCTGAGTTGTCATCCTTGGGGAGTCATGACACCTTGGGTGTCATGACGTCCGCCACGACGCTCCACCATGTCCCGGTCACGGACGGGCACGTCGCCGCGTTCGACGGCGGGGAGGGCCACGGGCCACCCCTCGTCCTGCTGCACGGCGGGGGCCTCGACCATCGCTCGTGGGAGCCGCAGGCCCGCGCGCTCCGGCGCGCCCACCGGGTGATCGCCCTCGACCTGCGCGGCCACGGCGCCTCCTCCACGCCGAAGGCGCCCTTCCGCCACGCCGACGACGTGGCGGCCGTGCTCGACGCCCTCGACGCCGCGCCGGCGGTGCTCGCCGGGGTGTCGATGGGAGCGTCCGCCGCGGTCGACCTCGCGGTCACCCGCCCCGAGGCCGTCGCGGGCGTCGTCGCCGTCGGCGCCGGGGCCGGCGGACCGGAGTTCCGCGACCCGTGGACGCTCGGCGTCCTCGCGGCCCAGGACGAGGCCGCCCGGGCCGGCGACGCCCCCGCCTGGGTCGAGGCCTTCCTGCGCTTCGCCGCAGGCCCGTCCCGGTCGCTCGACGACGTCGACGAGGCCGTCGTCGCGCTGCTGCGCGAGTGCGTCACGAGCACGCTCGCCCGGCACGTGGCCGCCGGCCCGCCGGTGCTGCCGGAGTGGGCCGAGGACGCGGCCGGGCGCGCGAGGCATCTCACGGTGCCGGTGCTCGCCGTCGTCGGCGAGGAGGACTCCGCGGACCACGCGCGGCAGGCCGCCGAGCTGGTGGCGCCCCTGCCGCAAGGACGCCTGGTGACCGTGCCGGGCGCCGCGCACTACCCGCACCTGGAGCGGCCCGCGGCGGTCGAGGCGGCGCTGACCCGGTTCCTGGACGACCTCGGCGAGGAGCCGCCCGGCGGGCTCATTCCTCCGGGCCGGCGCGCAGCTCGACCGCGATCTGGTCGGCGTCGAGAAGGTCGAGGGAGCGACTGAGCAGGTCGGAGTCGTACGTCCCGAGGGAGCGCGCCTCCAGGAGGGCGGCGCGCTGGGCGTCGATCGTGGCGAGCCGCAGCTCGAAGAACTGCCGCGCGAGCTCCCCCGGCGTGGCCTCCTCCTCGTCCTGGTCGTGCTGCTCGCGCACGACGACGTCCCGCACGCGGTCGACGACGGCGGGCACGTAGGCGGTGCCGTCCGGCCGGCGGAGTTCCGGGTCGTCGAGCACGTCGCGGGCGGTGCGGTCCACGATCTCCCGCAGGCCCGCGGTCCCCTCCGCGAGGCGCGGCGGGGTGACGCCGGAGAGGCCGAGCCGGCGCACCACCCACGGCAGCGTGCCGCCCTGCACCAGCAGGGTCCCCGCCGCGACGCCGAACGCCACGAGGACGAGCAGCGACCGCTGCGGGAAGCCGGTGGGAAGGGTCTGTGCCGCCGCCAGGGTGACGACGCCCCGCATGCCCGCCCACACGATGACCACGCCCTCCTTCGGCCCGAGCGGCGCCGCGAGGAGGTAGTCGACGTCCGCGACCCGCCGGGTGAAGCGGCGCCGGAACTCGGCGGCGCGGTCATGGCGCTGCCGGGACGCCCGTTCGGCGTCCTCACCGCCGGGCGCCTGGCCGACCCGCCGCCGCAGGCGGAGCTCGTGCCGCTTCGCCCGGCGGCCGAGCCGGTGACGCAGTCCGGAGCCCTGCACGGGCCGGGGGTCCGTCTCGCTCCGGACGGCCGTCATCAAGTCCATGGCGGCCTGCGGGGTGAGGATGCCGTCGGCGTCGACGAACTCGTCGAGCTTCTCCGCGACGCGCCCCTGCATCCGGTCCAGCGTGGAGCGCACCTGCTGCGCGCGCTCGCGCCGGCGCGCGAGCACGCGCAGCAGCGGCAGCACGAACAGCGCCCGCACGACGACGACGCCCACGGCCCCGAGCGCCGCCACGCCGAGCGCGAGCCACAGCGAGCCGTGCGCCGCCCGTACGTCCTCGACCAGCCCGAAGACCTGCAGCCCCATCGCGAGGAAGAGCCCGCCCTCCAGCAACGTCTCGACGGTGTGCCAGTTGCTCCGCTCGGAGACCCGGTCCTGCGGGCGCAGGTGCCGCGCCGCGAGGGCGCTGGTCACCAGGCCGGCCGTCACGGCCGCCACGATCCCGGACGCGTCCAGCGCCTCCGCGGGCAGGTAGGCGGCGAAGGGCACCACGAACGAGACGGCGGTCGACAGCGCCGCGTGCCGCAACCGGGCCCGGACCCACAGCGCGAGCCGGCCGGCGACCAGGCCGAAGACGACAGCGATCAGCACCGCCTTGGCGAAGTCCCCCGCCACGCCCCAGAAGGACACGCTCGCCGCGGTCGCCGCGATCGCCGAGCGCAGCAGCACCAGCGAGGTCGCGTCGTTGAGCAGGCCCTCGCCGTCGAGCATGACGACGACGCGCCGCGGCGCGCCGAGCTTCTTGATGATCGACGTCGCGACCGCGTCGGTGGGGCTGACGATGGCCCCGAGCGCGATGCCGGCCGCCAGGCCGACGCCGGGGATCACCCAGGAGAAGACGAGGCCGAGCAGGACGGCGGACAGGACGACGAGCAGCACCGACATCCCGCTGATGGCGGTGAAGTCGCGGCGGAAGTCCATCGACGGGAACGACGCGGCCGAGGCATAGAGCAGGGCCGGCAGCACCCCGGCGAGGATCAGCTCCGGGTCGATCTCGATCGCAGGGACGGCGGGGACGAAGCTCACCCCGACGCCGATCAGCACGAGCAGCAGGGGCGCGGCGACCCCGGCACGAGGCGCGAGCGCGGTGACCGCGATGACGACGACGGCCGCCGTCACGGCGATGAGCAGCGTCTCCATGCCGACCAACGTAGGCCGCGCGAGGCGGTGACGCCCCTCACCGCCCATTCTCTTGTCAAAGATATATCGTTGATCTATCTTCGACATGTCGGGTCGCGCACGCGGCCCGCTCACGACCCACGACACGCAGGAGCACCCCATGTACCCCACGCACCCGATGCACCCCGAGCGCGGCCGGCGCGGCCGCGACCCGTTCGACCCCTTCGCCGCCACCGACCCCCGCGCCCGCCGGCGGCGCGGCGACTTCCCCCCGGACGACGCCGCGGGACCCGCACGCCGCGGGCGACCCGACGGCGGCGGCCCCCGCGGCGGGCACCCCCGGCGCGGCGGGGGCCCCGGCTTCGACCCCTGGTCCGGCCCCGAGCGCGGCCCGCGCGGACCCCACGGCCGCGGACGCGGGCGACGGGCCGGGCGCGGCGAGATCCGCGCCGCCGTCCTGCTGCTCCTCGCCGAGCGACCCATGCACGGCTACCAGGTGATCACCGAGCTGTCCGACCGCACCGACGGCCGCTGGCGCCCCAGCCCGGGCGCCGTCTACCCGGCGATCTCCCAGCTCCAGGACGAGGGCCTCGTCGCCGTGACGGACGACGGCGGCCGCCGGCTCGCCTCGCTCACCGACGCGGGGCGCGAGCACGTCGAGTCCCACCGCGAGGAGCTCGGCAACCCCTGGGAGGCCTACGCCGCCGCCGACCCGCTGCGGCGCGGCCACGAGCTCCGCGCGGGCATGCGCGCGCTCGGCGGCGCCGTCGAGCAGGTCGCACGTGCCGGGACCGCCGAGCAGGCGGAGGTCGCCGCGGCCGTGCTCGACCGCGCGCGCCGCGACATCTACCTGCTGCTCGCCGGGCCCGCGCACGACACGACGGGCGGGCCCACCGACGGCCCCGCCGAGGGCTGACCGCGCGCCGGTCAGCCGGAGGACAGGCCGACGATCTCGGTCGGCGACCACCGGACGAGGTGGCCGTCGACCGTGAGGTGCGCACCCCACTCCTCCGCCTCCGTGCGCACGCTCCACAGGTCCTCGCCCGTGGCGACGTCCAGCGCGAACCAGTGCAGCACGTCGCCGCGCCCCAGGTCGGGCACGACGAACGCGGCGAGACGCCCGTCCGTGAACGCGCCCTCCATCACGTACGGGCCGTAGGTGAGCATCCCCGTGTCGACGCCCTCGAACAGGTCGTCGCGCATCCACAGCTCCTCGCCCGTGGCCAGGTCCAGCCCGTGCACGGCACGGTCCTCGGCTACCACCGTCACGACCTGGGCGGTCCGCACCGGCACGGCGATCGCCGGCACCCGCGCCGTCCACAGCTCGTCCCCCGAGCCGTCGAGGGCCACCACGACGTCGTCCCGGCGCACCAGCTGCACGTCCTGGGCGCTGCCGTCCGTGCTCTGCGGGGCCAGGTACCGCCCGCCCAGCTCCCGGGAACGGTCCCCGTCGGCCGACACGAGGCGGTCGCTGTGCACGGGCGCCCGCGGCCCCTCGCCCCCGCGGCGCGCCACGAAGCCGCCCGCGTCCAGCGCCGCGACCGAGAACCCCTCGAACGTGCTCGGGTCCCCCGCCCGGTCGAGCCGGTCCCCGTCGTGCGTCAGCCAGGCGTCGATGCCGCAGCCACCCACCCAGACCGTGCGCTCGCGCACCCGCGTGACCACGTCACCCCGCAGATTCACGCCGTCGGCGGTCCCGTCCTCGGCCCACGAGACGCACTGGTACGGCCCGGTCCCGGCGTCGAACGGGACGGTGCGCTCCCAGCGCTCCTCGCCGGTCGCCGCGTCCTCGAGCCGTACCCGCAGGTCGTAGCCCTCCGGGACGGCGTCGGCCGCGTCGCCGGAGTACAGCTCGTCCACCGTGAGCGACGGCGGCACGGCGGCGTCGCGCGGGCCGTCGCCCACCCACGTCATCCGCAGGAGACCGCCGTCCGGGCCGGGCACGAGCTGGGAGCCGTCGGGCGCGACGTCCCGCGTGCCGACCACCTGCCCGCGCGTGTCCACGACGGTCACGGCGCGAGCACGGTCGCGGGCACCGCGACCGACGGGCGCCGTCAGGCACACCACCCGGTCCGCCTGCTCCACCCGATACACGCCCGACCACAGGTCCATCCCGGGGCCGCAGGTCGTCGCCGCCGGCAGGTCGACGCTCCACCGCCGCTCGCCGGTCGCCACGTCGATCCCGAGCAGCGCGTCGCGGTGCTGCGCGACGACGAGCCCCTCCGAGGTCGCGACCAGCCCGCCCGGCACGCGGCCCTCTGCCTCGACCCGCCACACCTCGCGCGGTGCGCCGGACAGGTCCAGCACGCCGCCCGGCGCCGTCCGGAGCGCCGCCACCCGGCTGCGGTCGCCGACCGTGTCGACGACCACCCCGGTGAGGGCGACGGCCGCGAGCACCACCGCCGCGACCAGCCGGCGCCCCCGCAGGAGCTCGTGGACGCGGAGCCCCGCACCGCGCAGCACACCGGCGGTGCGGCGCGGCGGCGCGGGCGCGGAGGGTCGCGGCGCGTCCGCCTCGAGGTCCAGGTCGATGAGGAGCGGGCCGGGGCCACGGCGGCGCGGCGCCGGCCGCGCCGTCCGGCTCACCGACGCAGCCACGTCCTCCTCGTCGCCGTCGTCGGGCTCGAGGTCGAACGTGTACGTGCCGGGGTCGGCGCGGCGTCGGGCCACCCTTCGAACCTAAGCCCGTGGGGCACCACCCGGCGACCGGTGGCACGCGTCCGCGTCATCCGGTCGCCAGGCCCCGCAGGACGGTGTCCGACGTCGCCACACCCGGCTCGCCGTCGCCGCCCACCCGCACGCTCGGCGACCTGTCCTGCAGCACCGCGACCACGTGCCCGTCGACGGCGCGGAGGTCCGCGAGCGGGCGGCCGTCGTGGCCCGACTCCCACACCGTCCGCCCCGACACCGCGTCCAGCGCGACCAGGTCGTACCCGTCCGCGCGCCGCACGCCGAGCACCACGGTGCGGCCGTCCGTCAGGGCCCCGACCACGCGCTGGTCCGTCTCCTCGTCGGTGGGGAGCACGTCGTCCCGGCGCCACCGCTCCTGCCCCGTGGCCAGGTCCAGACCCACCAGGTCACCGTCCGCGCCCGTCATGACCGTCGTGCCACCGGCCCGCGCGAGCTGCTGCCGGCTCCACGCGTCGGCGTCGAGCGACGCCGTCCAGCGGCCGGTGCCGTCGGGGGCCGCACCGACGACGGACCCGTCCGGCGCCACGGCGACGACGACGTCCGACGGGTCGACGTCGGCCAGGACGGGCAGCGGCACGCCGGGGAGATCGACGTTCCCGTCCTCGCCGCCGCGCACCACGGTGGCTCCCGTCTCGGTCGCGACCACGAGGCCGTCGTCCAGGGACCACGTCCGGCCGGTGACCGGCGCGGGCACCCCGTCGACCTGCTCGCCGCCGGTCGTGAGGACGGTCGGCGTACCGCACACCGACATGGAGGCGAGACCCCCGGAGACCCAGGTGTACGGCTGTTCGAGGTCGACCAGCCAGCCGGCCACCGAGTCCTGGCACCCGGCAAGGTCAGCGGTCGTACGCAGCGACGGCGTCGCCGCACCGCGGACCTCGCCGGACCGGGCGTCGACGACCCGCAGCTCAGGAAGATCGTCCGGCCGCAGCGCCGCCAGGGCACGGCGCGCCTCGTCCGCGTCCGCGGCCTGCACCATCCCCTCGCCGGGATCCAGCACCACCAGGGCGCCGTCCGCGGCCGGCCACACCGAGGGCAGGGACCACCGGAAGCGCTCGCCGTCGTACCCCGCGACGCTCCCCACGCCCGGCACCTGCGTCCCGGCCGACTCCACGGCGCCGAGCCCGCGCGTCCCGAGCACGGCCCCGTCCACCCCGAGGACGGTCACCGTCCGGTCGTCGGGCGGGCCCGCGAGGCACACCACGGGGTCCCCGGCCTCGACGGCACCGCCGGCCGGGCCGCACTCGGCCAGCATCCCGAGCTCGTGGCGCCACCGCTCGGCGCCGGTGGCGGCGTCCAGCGCGAGCACGTCCGTCCCGGCACGCGTGAGGATCCCGCCGTCGGGCAGCACCGACAGCACGCCCTCGTCCGTGGCGACCTCCCAGCCGGGCTCCGGCGCGACCGACAGGTCCGCGACGCCCCCGGGCAGGCCTGGCATCCTCGCCGCGCGCTCGCGGTCCGCGGCCGAGTCGAGCGCGGCCACCGTGCCGAGGGGGACCAGCACGACGGCCACGGCGGCGGCGCCGACCACCGCCTGGGTGCGCCGGGACAGCCGTCCCCACCACGCCGGCCACCGGCGGCCCCCGGTCCGGTGCCCGTCCACCGCGGCCGGGGTGCCGGGCCCGCCCTCCCCGTCGTCCGGGACGAGCTCGACCTCGACCGTCTCGCCACGGGAGCGCCGAGCCTTGCCTGCTCGTTCCTCGCTCACGAGGCGAGCCCCCGCAGCACGCCGCCGCCGTCCTCCATGGTCGTCATCATGAGGTTCCCGTCCACCGTCGTGAGATTCACCAGGGGGCCGGTGTCGTAGGCCTCGTGCCACACCCGCGCCCCGGTCCGGGCGTCGACGGCCACCAGCTCGAACCCGTCGGAGCGTCCGACCGCGAGCAGCACGCGCACCCCGTCCGTCGCGACACCGACCAGAGAGGTGTCCTCCGTCAGCTCGGGGAGGACGTCGTGCCGCCGCCAGCGCTCCGCCCCGTCGGACAGGTCCAGGCCGACGAGTTCGGGGCCGTCGCGGCCGCCGGATCCGTCTGAGCCGCCGAGAGCGACGCCGACCCCGCCCGCGCGCGCCAGGACCCACCCCGAGGAACCCGTCGACCACCGCACGGTGCCGTCCCGTTTGACCCCGCGCAGGCCGCCGGCCTCCTCCGAGACCAGCAGCACGTCGTCGGAGCCGTCGTCGACCAGAGCCGGCATCAGCCTGCCCGGGAGCTCGACGTCGCCGTCGTCGGTGCGCAGCGTGCTGCCCGACGGTGACGGCACCACGAGGCCGGCGTCCGTGCGCCCGATGCTCCAGGCGTCGTCGGACTCGAACTCGACGACGTCTCCCTCGGTGGTGACCGCGACCCCGGCGCCGCAGAGGGTCGTCCACACCGCTCCGGGCATGACGCTCGAGTGCTGCATGAGCGACGGGCTCGTGGCGGTCGCGCCCTGGTAGACAGCGCAGGAGGCGAGAGCGTCCCCATCGAGGCCGTCGACGTCGAGGTCGATCTCGCCGCGGGCCAGCACCTCGCCGGTCAGGGCGTCGTCGAGGCGCACCGCCGGGAGGCTCCCGGCCTCCCGCAGCCTGCGCAGCTCGGCGCGCGCCCCTGCCAGGTCGTCGAAGGTCCGGGTCGGGTCGACGGGGTCCTCCAGGACAACCAGCATGTCGTCGGCCACGGGGATCACCTGGGGCAGGCCCTCGGCGTCGCCGTCCCGGCCACCGCCCCACTGCGCCACCGCCCCGAGGTCGCGCGACCCGAGCACCGCACCGTCGGCGGTGATCACGGTGGCGACGAGATCGCCGTCGGTCCCGGCGAGGCAGACGACCTGGGCCGCCGGGGCGGAGGGGTCGCCCGAGCCGCGACCGCAGGACGCCGCGACGTCGTCCGACTCGCCGACGCGGTGGCGCCAGCGCTCCTCGCCCGTGGCGGCGTCGAGGGCCAAGACGTCCTCGCCGTCGCGGACGACGACGGCGCCGCCCTCGACCGGGACGGCCCCGAACGGCACGACGTCGGCCTCCCACGTCTGGACCGGCGGGACGGACAGGTCGGTGACGCCGCCCGCGACCGTCCGCATGGCGACGGCGCGCCGGTGGTCGCCGACCGCGTCGGCCACGGCCGCGCCACCGCCCACTGCCAGGACGGCGACCGCGGTCCCGGCGGCGACCAGCACGCGGGTGCGTCGCGTGAGCCCACGCCACCGGGCAAGAGCCGCGCGGGCCGGCGACACGGCGTGCCCGGGCTCGCCAGGTTCGGAGGGCGCTCCGGCCGCCGCGGCGTCGTCGTCCTCGTCCGGGACGAGTTCGACGACGAGCCTCTCTTGACGCCTTCGTGCCACGAGCACTACCTCACCATGGGGCGACCGGTCGGTGCCAGCCACCCATGGACCAGGTTTCGTTCGGCAGTCCGGTGCTCGTTCGGCCCTGCAGGTGCCGAACGAGCACCGGACTGCCGAACGAGACCCGAGCGGTCAGACCGCCCGGCGACGCTCCGTGGTCCGCGAGATCGACAGCTCCAGCAGGGCGATCCGGGCCCGGCGGCGCCGGTCGTCCGGGTCGACGGTGAGCAGGTCGCCCCGGCTCAGGGACGTGTCCGCGGCACGCGGCCGCTCGTCCGGCACGGGCACGCTGACGAGGTCGGGTGACCGGACGCTGCCGGCCAGCACGGACGGGGTCACGCTCGGGGTTCCACGCACGGTCGTCGCCTCCTCCTCGCGGCCCGGCGGCCGCACGACCCCATCGTGCGCGGCGCCGGTTTCCCCCGCGTTGCCTCACCGTGACGATCCGACGACCGCCCGGCCGGCGCGCGTCACAGGAAGACAGCGGTCCGCGGCCCGAGCGGCCGCACCAGCACCCGCCACGACACCGCCTGCGCCACCAGCACGGCCGCGAACGCGCCGAGGACCGGCCACGTCAGCCCGTGCAGCACGGTCGCCGGGGCGGCCAGGGCCAGCGCCTGCGGGCCGACGACGGCGGCGGTCGCGACCACCGGCGCCACGACCACCGCCACGCACGCCGCGTCGACCGTGGCGGTACGGTGCAGCCCCCGGTCCAGGTCGAACCGGGCGGCGAGCGCGAGCGCCGCCGCACCGAGGAGGACCACGGCGCCGACGAGCGCCGACGTCGTGCCCAGCGCCGCCGCCCCGAGGGCGCCCAGGGCGGCGAGCGTGGCGAGCGCCGCCACGGGGACCAGCGCGGCCCGCACCCGCCGTCGTGCCGCGACCGCCAGGTCGGCGGGGGCACGGCGCGCGACGACGAGGCCGCCGTGCACGCGGACGGCCACGGCGACGAGGGCGGCGAGCACCACGGGCAGCGCGAGCGCCAGGAGGGCCGCGGTGCCGTCGCCGGCGCCGAGGCCGGCGGCCCCGGCGCCGGTGACGTCGGGCGAGACGGCCGAGAGCTCCACCCACGCGACGCCTGCCAGCGCCCCGAACGCCGCCGGGAACGCGACGCAGGCCGCCTGCGCCGCCACGTCCCACGCGCGCCGCCACCGCGGGGAGGCGAGGCGGCTGCGCAGCCAGAGTGCGGCGTCGCGCACCACCCAGGCGGCGATCAGGGCCACCACCACCGGGTACCCGGCCTCCCACAGCACCTTCTCGACGTGCCCGAACGCGAACAGGAGCACGCCGGCGGCGGCGACGAGCCACACCTCGCCGAGCAGGAGGAACGGCGCCAGCACCGCGAGCACGGTGCGGCGACGGCCGTCGAGCTCGCCGCCGACGCGCCGCACCAGCTGCGTCCCGCCGGACACGGCGCCGTCCAGCACCACCCAGCCGACCAGGAGGAGGGCGAGCAGCAGTCCCCAGCCGAGCGCGTTCATCGGGTACCTCCGAAGGTCAGGGTCGACTCGATCTCGGGTCCGGGTCCGACGAGGGCCGCGCGCGGCGGCGCCCCGAGCACCACCCGGTCGGCCCCGCGGCGCGCGAGGCGGGCCAGGACCACCCCGTCGGCGACGGCGAGCGCCAGCATGACGCCGACCAGCACCACGAGCGAGACGACGACCTGCCCCGCGGGGGCGTCGGTGACGGCGTCCTCCGTGCGCAGGATGCCGGCGATCGCCCACGGCTGCCGGCCGACCTCGCGCGCCACCCAGCCGAGCAGCGCGGTGAGGAACGGCACGGGCAGCAGCACCACGAGGGTGCCGTACAGGCCACGGCGCAGCGGCCGCCACATCCGGAACAGCGCGTCGCGGACGAGCAGCAGGAGCAGCGCGCTCCCGACGAGGAACGTCAGGAAGCCGACCATGTCCATGACGCCGTAGGCGACGCCGATGACGCCGGGGGCGTTCGCCAACGACGACTCGGTGTCCACGTAGGCGTACTGGCCGAAGCCGGCGCCGATCGCCAGGACGGACCCGAGCGTCCCCGTGACGACGCCCGCGCGCATCGACCGGCGCCACACGTCGTTCTCCTCCGACATGACGGCGCCGGGGAGCCCGGCCGCGACGACACCGGACAGCCGGGTCGGTGCCCGGCGCAGGTGCCAGGCGCTCACCCCCACCAGCAGGAAGCCTCCCGTGATCAGACACGCCCCGACCACGTGCATCCCCGAGACGACCACGGCCGGGTTGGTGACGACCGCGCCCACGTCGGTGACCCGGACGACGCCGTCCTCGACCGTCACGCCGACCGGGTTGCGCAGGAAGCCGTTGGCCACCATCACCGTGAACGCGGACAGGTACCCCGTGAGGACCACCAGCCAGAACGACACCGTGTGGGCCCAGCGGGGCAGCACGTGCCAGCCGAACACCCACAGCCCCAGGAAGGTGGACTCGAGGAAGAACGCCGCCATCGTCTCGATCACCAGCGGGGCGCCGAAGACGCCGCCGGCGACCTCGAGCAGGCCCGGGAAGTTCAGCCCGAGCTGCAGCTCCATGACGATGCCGGCGGCGATGCCCAGGGCGTAGTTGACGAGGTAGAGCTGGCCCCAGAACCGGGTGGCGCGCTCCAGGACGGCCCGGCGGTCGGCGCGGCGGGCGAGCGTCCACCGGGTCTGCAGGACGGCGACGACGGGCCCCAGCCCCAGCGTGACGAGGACGAAGGAGAAGTGGATGCCGGCCAGCAGCGCGAACTGCAGGCGGGCGGCGTCGACGGCGGTCACGGGTGCGACGCTAGCGCCGGCGAGGCCCGGAGTTCTGCGCTTTTTCCCAGGTTCAGGGCGGGTTCGGGGGACAACCCTGAGGCGGCTCGGGGGAAATCCCCACCCGCGCCGGGACCGGCGGCCGGTGCGGCGGCCGCCGGCCCTGGCGTCACGCCGCCGTGGCGAGCGCACGCCTCCAGCTCAGGCGCCCGCCCGTCTGCAGCAGCGCGCCGCGGTAGGCCCGCTCGCCCACCAGGAGGGCGAGGACGGTGAACCCCGCGAGGATCGCCAGGGAGACGATCGGCTCCCACCAGGCCGCGTCCCCGGACAGCACGCGGACCGGCATGGCCACCACGTTCGCGACGGGCACGTACGACAGCACGGTCGCGAGGGTGCCGCTGGCGGAGAACGTCAGGAAGTAGATGCCCATGACCGCCATCGTCATCGGGGTGGTGGTGTGCTGCAGGTCCTCCGCCCGCGACGCCAGCGCCCCGGCCACCGCGTACAGGGCGGCCAGCCCCAGGAACCCCACGGCGAAGAACAGCACGAACCAGACGAGCGACGTCGACAGCGCCGGCAGGATCGACGCGACGGGAGTGAACGACAGCGCCACCAGACCGACGGCGGCGAACAGCACGTTCTGCGCCAGGGCCACCACGGAGCTGCCGAGGATCTTGCCGGCCAGCAGGTGCCTCAGCGGCACCGCCGTCGCCATGATCTCCACGAGGCGCGACTGCTTCTCCTCCACGACGCTGCCCGCGATCATCTGCCCGGAGCCCAGCGCGCCCATGAAGAACAGCAGCGCGAGGCCGAAGGACGCGAAGAACAGCACCTGCGGGTCGACGGCGTCCCCGTCGAGCCGGTCGGTCGTGAGCCCGCCGCCCGCGGTCAGCTCCTCGACGGAGGTGCCCGCGGCCTCGGCGTTGCTCGCGAGGGTCTGCTGCTCGATCCCGACCGTGAGCAGGCGGGTGAGCGTGCCGTCGGGGTCGGCCTCGCCGGTGAGGACCCAGCCGTCCCCGTCGTCCGCGGGGTGCAGCCAGGCGTCCGCGTCGCCGTCGGTGAGCGCCGTCCGGGCGGCCGCGTCGTCCGCGACCTCGACGGCGGTGAGCTCGGCGCCGCCGCCCTGGCCCTCGGGCACGACGCCGGCCGTCGCGACGGCCGCCGCGGCCACGGCGTCCCCGGCGGGGACGGCGACGGTGAACTCGTCGGTCTTGCTGTTCTGCCACGCGAAGAACGCGGCCAGCGCCGCGATGATCGCCACGGACACCGCGAGCCCCACGAGGAACGTCTTGTTGAGGGCGCGCACCACGATCTCGCGGTTCATCACGACGAGCCACGCGCCGCGCGCCGCCTCGCCGTCGGGCCGGTGGCCGGTGGTCGGGGTGCTCATGCCGTCACCTCACGGTAGATCTGGGCCAGCGTGGGCCGTACGGGGGTGAGCTCGCGGACGCCGCCGCGCTCCAGGGCGGCGGCGAGCAGCCGCTGGACGGTCGCGTCGTCGGCGAGCTCGAGCAGGGCTGCGGGACCGTCGACGTCGACGGCGTGCACGCCCGGCACGCCGCGCACCCAGCCGGCGTCGCCGTCGGTCACGAGGCGGTGGCGCACGGTGCCGGTCTCCTGCAGCGCGGCGGGCGTGCCGTCGGCCATGACGCGGCCGCCGGAGAGGATGACGAGCCGCTCGCACAGCCGCTCCACCAGGTCGAGCTGGTGGGAGCTGAACAGCACCGGGACGCCGCGCGCGGTGTGCTCGGCCAGGAGGTCGACCATCCCGTCGACGGCGGCCGGGTCGAGGCCGCTGAACGGCTCGTCGAGCACGAGCATCCGCGGGGACCCCATGAGGGCGGCGATGATCTGCACGCGCTGCTGGTTGCCGAGCGACAGCTTCTCCACGTGGTCCTTGGCGCGGCCGGCGAGGCCGAGCCGGTCGAGGTGGTCCAGCACCTCGGTGCGCGCGGTCGCGGCGGGGATGCCGCGCAGCCGGGCGAGGTAGACGAGCTGGTCGAGCACCGCCTGCTTGGGGTACAGGCCGCGTTCCTCGGGCATGTACCCGAACTCGCGGCGGTCGGCGCGCGTCACGGGCGCCCCGCCGAAGGCCACTTCGCCGCGCGTGGCGGCCAGGACGCCCATGATCATGCGCATCGTGGTGGTCTTGCCGGCGCCGTTGCCGCCCACGAACCCCGTGAGCAGGCCCGGCGGGGCGGTGAACGAGACGTCGTCGACGGCGACGAGGTCGCCGAACGTCCGGGTGAGCCCGCGCACCTCGAGGGCCGCGTCGGCCCGCGGGGCCCGCTCCCGGGTGGCGGTGGTCGTGAGACTGGTCATGGCTCCGACGCTACGGAGCCCCGGAGACGGGCGGATCCGTCTGACGACGGAGATCCCTCCCCCTGACGTAGCGTTCGCTGGCGGTTCCACGGCAGGAACCGTCAGCCAGCGCTACGTCACGACGGCTCGTGCGGGGCTGTGGACGACGCCGGCGGGCGCGCGGCGTTCTCTGGTTCGGTGTCCGGGTGCCCCGCAGGATCGTCGTCCCCGCGCCGCTGCAACGGGTCGCGTCCTTCCAGGACGGCCTGGTCTCGACCGGGCAGTGCCGCACGCACGGCATGACGTACCGACAGGTCGGAGCCCTGGTCGCGGACGGCCGGTGGGAACGGGTCGTGCGCGGCGTCCTCGACACCGGGTCCCGGGACCGGGCGGCGCTGGTCCACGACGCCTACGACCTGGTACGGCGGCGCGCCGCGATCCTCGGGACGCTCGCGTACCCCGGCTCCGTCGCCACCGGGCTGGCCGCGCTCGTGCTGCAGGACGTCCAGGGCGCACCGCAGCGCATCCTCCCCGACGTCGGGTTCCCCGACGGATCCCCCGCGCGAGCCGCGGCCATGTTCGCGTCCGTCGCGAGCCGCTGCGGCGCCGGGTCGTCGTCGACGGCATCCCGTGCGTCCCGCCGGAGCTGGCGCTCGCCCAGGCGGTCCCGGGTCTCGACCGACGCCGTGCCGTGGCTCTGATGGACTCGGCCCGCCACCGCAGGGTCCTCACCGAGGACGCCTTCCGTCGCGCACGAGACCTCGCCCGGGGCCGGCGCGGGGCGGCGCGCGTCGCGCGGTGCTGGGAGGAGTCGGACCCGCGCGCGGAGTCGCCTGCCGAGTCGTGGGGCGGGTGTCGGCGGTCGACCACGGGGCGCCACCGGACGCGCTGCAGCTCGTGGTCCGGGACGCGGCGGGCCGGTTCCGCGCACGCGTCGACATGGCGTGGCACCTGCCGGACGGCGTCCTGCTGGTGGAGGTCGACGGCCGGGAGGCGCACTCGCGGCTGGAGGCGCTCGTCGACGACCGGCGCCGGCAGAACCGGATCGCGACGCGGCAGACCACGCTGCTGCGCTTCAGCGGGGCCGACGCCTGGGACGGCACGCTCGGGGCCGAGGTCGCAGGGTTCCTCCGGGGCGCGGGGTGGTCGCCGCGGCCGTTCGACGGCGCCTACCGGCTGCCGACGTAGCGCTTGCTGACGATTCCCCCGTGAGAAGTGTCAGCAAGCGCTACGTCAGCGTGCGGTGGTAGTAGACGACGGCCTGCACCCGGTCGCGCAGGTGCAGCTTGGCCAGCACGTTCGACACGTGCGTCTTGACGGTGGCCTCGCCGAGGAACAGCTCGCCCGCGATCTCCGTGTTCGACATCCCCTGGCCGACGAGCGCCAGCACCTCGCTCTCGCGGGGCGTCAGCCGGGCCAGGCCGGGGTCGGGCGCGACCGCCCCCGATGCCGGCGGCGGGCCGGCGTCGCCACCGGTCGCGACCATCCGCTCGATGACGCGGCGGGTCACCTCCGGGGCGAGGAGCGCGTGCCCCGCCGCGACGGTCCGCACGGCGTCGACGAGCCGGTCCGCGTCGGAGTTCTTCAGCAGGAACCCGGAGGCGCCCGCGCGCAGCGCGTCGTCCACGTAGGCGTCGTCGTCGAACGTCGTGAGGACCAGCACCTTGGCGAGGTCCTCCGCGACGATGCGGCGCGTCGCCTCGATGCCGTCCATCACCGGCATCTGGACGTCCATGAGCACGACGTCGGGCCGCAGGCCCCGCGCCCGCTCGACGGCGGCGGCGCCGTCGGCGGCCTCCCCGACGACCTCGAGGTCTGGCTCGACGGAGCAGATCATCGCGAAGCCCGACCGCACGAGCTGCTGGTCGTCGACGAGCAGCAGCCGCGTCACCGGCCCCGGGCCGGGCACCGTGCCGCTCACGCGTGGTCCTCGGGCAGGGGCAGTCGCACCCGCACACGGTAGCCGCCGGTGGCCCGCGGCCCGACCTCGGCCACGCCGTGGTGGGTGGCCACCCGCTCGCGCACGCCGAGCAGCCCCAGCCCCGTGCCCGAGGAGCCGCCGCGCGGGCGCCCGTCGTCCAGCACCTCCACCTCGGCGTACCCGTGGGGGAAGCGGTCGCCGTCCGGGGCCCGGGACGACACGGGGCGCCGGTCCACCCGCACGACGACGCTCGCGGAGCGTGCCGTGGAGTGCTTGCGCACGTTCGCGAGCGCCTCCTGCGCCGTCCGGAACAGGCTGTGCCCGACCGGCCCGGGCACGTCCGCGGCGGCGCCCGCCGGCTCCTCGACGACGCGCACGACGACGTCGAGCCCGCCGTCGGAGTCACCGGCGGCGTCGGCGAGCCGCGGGATGTCCGCCAGCACCGGTTCCGGGGCGCGTGTCTCGGCGGGCTCCGCCGGGGCCCCGCCGTCGTCGGCGCCGCGGAGCGTGCCGAGCAGGCCGCGCATCTGCGCCACGGCCTCGCGGGACTCCCCCTCGATGGTGGCGAGCGGGCCCGCCGCCGCCTCCGGGTCGCGGGTGAGCAGCCGCCGGGCGGCGGCCGCCTGGATGCCGATGACGGACACGTGGTGCGCGACGACGTCGTGCAGCTCGCGGGCGATCCGCAGCCGCTCGGTGACGACCGCCTGGCGCTGCAGCTCCGCCGCCTGCCGCTCGATGGTCGCCGCCTGGGCGGCGAGCTGGTCCTGCCGACGGGCGGCGTGCCAGCGCAGCTGCCCGGCGGCGACGGCGCCGAAGAAGTACGCCATGTTGAACAGCCAGTTGTGGGCGACCAGGGCGACGGCCGGGCTGATGAGGCCCGGCCGGCCGCCGTCGGGGTTCATCTGGTCCACGACCTCCTGCACGCCCGAGCCGACGGCGAACTGCCACGCCAGCCACACGAACATCACGAGGACGGCGCCGCCGACGACGAGCAGCATCGCGCGCCGGTCCCGGGCCCACGCGACGGCGCTGAACATCGCCACGAAGTAGGCCACCTGCAGGGGCACGACCTGGGTGACCATCGGCACGGTCAGGCCCACGGCGAGGAACTGCGCGTACGCCACGACGAGCACCACGAGGGGGTACCGGCGCCGCCACATCAGCGGGGCGGCGCCCGCGGCCGCCAGGAGGTAGAGGCCCCAGGCGGGCACGTCCCCCTGCTCGAAGTACCCGATGCTGCGCGCGAGCTCGGTGCCCAGCACCGTCACGCCGACGTACAGCGCCCCGAGCCACACGTCGCGGCGGTACGCGCGCGCGGGGTCGGCGGGGACGCGCTCCCAGTCGGTGTCGACCCCGAACCAGTCGAGGACGCGCGCGGTCGCGCCCGGAGTCTGCTGCGGCATCCGACCAGCGTAGGGAGCGGCACCGCCTGCCGCCTCCGTCCGGAGGTGGAACTCTGGTGCCATGACCTCTGACGCGACCTTCTGGATCTGCCGCACCTGCGCCGTCGAGCACGCGGACCGGCCGGACGTCTGCGCGATCTGCGCCGACGAGCGGCAGTGGGTGCCCGCCACGGGCCAGGAGTGGACGACGCTGGACGAGCTGGCCGGCGAGGGCCTCGCGACCGAGGCGAGCGAGCTCGAGCCCGGGCTGCTCGCGCTGCGGACGGCGCCGGGCGTCGGCATCGGGCAGCGGTCCAAGGTCGTGAGCACCCCGGCGGGCGCGCTGCTGTGGGACCCGCTGGGCTTCGTGGACGACGCCGGGGTGGCGGCCGTCGTCGCGGCGGCCGGCGGGGGCGACGTGGTGGTCGCGGCCAGCCACCCGCACATGTTCGGGGTGCAGGTGGAGTGGAGCCGCCGTCTCGCCGCCGCCACGGGCCGGGACGTCCCCGTGCTGGTCAGCGAGGCGGACGCGGGCTGGGTGGCGCGGCCGGACGCCGTGGTCTCCACGTGGTCGGGCGAGCGGGAGGTGCTGCCGGGCGTGGTGCTCAGCCAGCCGGGCGGGCACTTCCCCGGCTCGGCGGTGGCGCACTGGTCGGGCGCCGCCGACGGGCGCGGTGTGCTGCTCTCGGGCGACACGATCTTCGCCAACCCGGACCGGACGTCGGTGAGCTTCATGCGCAGCTACCCGAACCGCATCCCCTTGTCGGGCGCCGTGGTCACCCGAGTCGCGGAGCACGTCGCGCGGCGGCCGTTCGACCGGCTCTACAACAACTTCGACGGGGTGGTCCCGGCGGCGGCCCGCGACGTCGTCCTGCGCTCGGCGGAGCGGCACGCCGCGTGGGTGCGCGGCGACTTCGACCACCTCACCTGAGCCGCGGCCTCACCGGGCGGGCGCCGCCTCCTCCTCCGCGGGGCCCGGCTCCGCGGCCTCCACCTCGGTGCCGGGGCCCGGGCCGGGCACGACGACCGCCGCGATCGCCGTCGTGAGCGGGATGGCGAGCACCAGCCCGATGGAGCCGACGAGCGTGCGCACGACCTCCTCGGCGATCTCGCCGGACGTCAGCGACATCACCGCCGACTGGTCGAGCAGCCACACGGTGAGCAGCAGCGGCAGGGCCGCCCCGACGTACGCGAACGCGATCGTGTACACGGTGGACGCGATGTGGTCGCGGCCGATGCGCATCGCCCGCGCGAACAGGGCCCGGCGCGACGCCTGCGGGGCCAGCGCCCGCAGCTCCCACACGGCCGACGCCTGCGTGATGGTGACGTCGTTGAGCACGCCCATGCCGGCGAGCACCAGGCCGCACAGCGCGATCCCGGCGAGGTCGACGCCGGGCGCGAGCGACGGCAGCGTCTGCGCCGTGTCGGACGACGCCCCGCTGAGCCGCGACGCCTCCGTCGCCCAGGCGCCGATCGCCGCGGTGATCCCCAGCCCGCCGAGCGTGCCGAGCAGCGCCACCGACGTGCGCGCCGTGAGCCCGTGCGCGAGGTACAGCACCACGAGCATCACGGCCGACGACGTCACGAGCGCCACCGCCATCGCGCTCTCCCCCGCGAGCAGCGCCGGAAACGTGAAGCCGAGGAACACGGCGAACGCGACGCCCAGGCCCGCGATCGCCGCCAGCCCCCGCCAGCGGGCCACCAGCAGCACGACCAGCACGTACGCGCAGGCGAGGAGGCCGAGGGGCAGCTCGCGCTGGTGCTCCATGAACACGTACGGCGCGGGCGCCCCCTGACGCTCCAGGTCGCCGATGAGCAGCGCGACCACGCCGTCGCCCTCGCGCAGGTCGAACCGCGGGTCGGCCTGCATGGCCGACGTCCCGCCGTCCGGCAGCTCGATGGGCACGGTGGGCCCGACGTCGCTGCCCTGGCGCGGCCCGGTGACCGTGACGTCGACGAACGCGCTGCCCTCGACGACGACCGGCATCCGCTCGGGGATCGCGTCGTCCGCCGGCCACAGCGCCCACATGCCCAGCGCCGTGGCGAGCAGCGCCGGCAGCAGCAGGAGCGCCAGCACGACCCGGGTGCGCCGAGGGGCCGGGCCGACGGGAGCGTCGTGACCGTGCCCGTGCGCATGCCCGTGGGCGTGGCCGTGCGCCCCCGCGGGGAACCGGCCGCGCGCGTGCCTCGCCCCGCGGGCCCGGCCGGCCCGCGGCGCCACGTCGTCCGGTGCTGCGGCGTCCGGTGCTGCGGCGTCCTGCGGCGCGGCGTCGGCGCGCGTGTCAGGCGTCATGACCGGATGGTCACACGCGGCGGGGCCCGAGCCCGGACGTACACTCCCGTGGTGACCGAGAAGCCCGCCGACCTCTCCGGCGGCGGGGCCGCCGGCCGCACCCTGGGCGTGCTGCTCGCCCTCGTCGCGGGCCTCGCCGCGGCGGCGCAGAGCCGCGTCAACGGGACGCTCGCCGAGCAGACGCAGAACGCGTTCGCCGTGGCGCTGCTCTCCTTCGCCGTGGGCCTGGTGCTGCTGACGCTCGCCCTGCTGCTCTCGCGCGCCGGCCGCGCCGCGTGCGTGCGCCTGTCCCGCCGCCCGCGTGCCGGACGCGTGCGCTGGTGGGAGTGCCTGGGCGGCCTCGGCGGCGCGTTCTTCGTCACATCGCAGGGCCTGACGGTCGCCACGCTCGGCGTGGCGACGTTCACGGTCGCGCTGGTGGCCGGGCAGTCCGTCAGCTCGCTGGTCATCGACCGCGCCGGGCTCGCTCCCGGCGGCGTGCGGCTCGTCACGGTGGGGCGCGCGCTCGGCCCGGTGCTGACCGTCGTGGCCGTGGCGGTCGTGTCGGGGTCCGCGGCGACGACGGCGGCGCTCGCGCTGGCCGTCCTCCCGCTGCTGGCCGGGGTGCTGCAGTCGTTCCAGCAGGCGCTCAACGGCCGGGTGCGCGCCGCGGTCCGCCCCTCCCCCGACGGTTGGGAGCGCGATTCCGGCCACGACGGGGGCGTGCTCGCCGCGACGTTCGTCAGCTTCCTCGTGGGGACGGCGGCGCTGCTGGTCGTCTTCCTCGTCTCCCTGGCGGTGACCGGTCCGGCGGGCGGGACGTGGCCCGCCGTCGCGTCCGCCGACCTGCTGCTCTACTCCGGCGGCCTGCTCGGGGTGACGTTCATCGCCCTGCAGGCCGCGGTCGTCCAGCGCATCGGCGTGCTCCTGCTCGGGCTGGGGATGATCGCCGGCCAGGTGGTCGGAGCGCTGGTCCTGGACATCGTCGTGCCCGGCGCGACGGCGCCCGGCGCGGCGACGTACACCGGCGCCGCGCTCACCCTGGTCGCCGTCGCCGTCCCGCTGGCCGAGGGGGCCCTGCGCCGTCGCTGACGCGAGCGAACGTCAGCGGCGGGCGCGGGCTCCGCCCACCAGCAGCGCGAGCAGGTAGACGCCGCCCAGCACGATGGTGACGATCCCCACGGGCAGCGCGACCGGCAGCGCGTGCTGGGCCACCAGGTCCGCGCCGGTCAGCAGGACGGCGCCCGTCAGCGCGGACGCGACCAGCGGCAGGCCCGCGCCGCGCACGAGCCGCTTGGCGACCTGCGGCGCGGAGAGCGCCACGAACGCGATCGGCCCGGCCGTGGCCGTCGCCACCGCGGTGAGCGCCACCCCGACGCCCAGGATCCCGAGCCGCGCCGGCTCCACCGGCACCCCGTGCGCCGCCGCGAAGTCGTCGCCGAGCTCGAGCTGGCGCAGCAGCGGCGACGCCAGCACGACCCCGACGCCGAGGACGGCGAACAGGGCGGTGGCGGGCGCCGCCTGCGCCCAGCCGACGAGGTCGAGCGACCCCGCTCCCCACGCCGCGGCCGTCATCGCCACCTCGGTCTGCGCCCGCATCAGCAGGTACGTGTTCACCGCCTGCAGCATGGCCGAGGCCGCGATCCCGACCACGATGAGCCGAAAGCCCTGCACGCCCCGCTGATAGCTGAGCAGCAGCACGGCGGCGGCGGTGAGCAGCCCCCCGACCAGCGCCGCGGTGGCCGTCCCGGCGAAGCCGCCGACGAAGCCGGGCACCAGCGTCATCGCCACGAGCACCCCCGTGTAGGCGCCCGTGGTGAAGCCGACGATGTCCGGGGACCCGAGCGGGTTGCGGGTGATCGACTGGAACAGCGCCCCCGCCACCGCGAGCGCCGCACCGATCGCGACGGCCGCCAGCACCCGGGGCAGCCGCCACTGGAGCACGATCGTCGACGCGAAGTCGTCGCCACCGGCGCCGACGAGGACGCGGAGCACGTCGAGCGAGCCGAGCGGGTAGTCGCCGAGCGCGAGGCCGAGCAGCACCAGCACCCCGAGCAGCACCGCGAGCGCACCGGTGACCACCGCGGCCCGCGCCCGGTGCGGGTGCGTCCGCACCGCCGTCGTGTCCCCGGTGCCCACGCCGCTCACTGGCCCACCATCCGGCGGTGCCGCACCAGCACGACGAGCACCGGCGCGCCGAGGAACGCGGTGACGATCCCGACGGGCACCTCGCCGGGCCACAGGATCACGCGCGCCACGACGTCCGACACCAGCAGGAGCACGGGACCGAGCACCGCCGACAGCCCGAGCACCCACCGCTGGTCGGGCCCGGTGACCCAGCGCGCGGCGTGCGGGATCATGAGCCCGACGAAGGCGATCGGCCCGGCGAGGGCGGTCGCGCTGCCGGCGAGGACGGCGATCACGGCGACGCACCCGAGCCGGGTGGCGACCACGGGCGTGCCGAGCGAGGACGCCACGTCGTCGCCCAGGGCGAGGGCGTTGAGGGCGGGCCCGAGCAGGGGCGCCGCCGCCAGGCCGACGAGGGCGAAGGGCAGGACCGGCACGATCACGTCCCAGCCCCGCGCCTGGAACGACCCCGCCTCCCACACCAGCAGGGCGGAGAAGTCCTCGGGGTCGGTCAGCCGGATCGCGGAGACGATCCCGGCGAGCACCGCGGTGAGCGCCATGCCGCCGAGCAGCATCTGGGCGACGTCGACCCGCGCCCGGCCGAGCGTGCCCACCAGGTAGACGGCCACCGTGGCGAGGAACGCGCCGCCGAGGGCGAACCACACGTAGCCCGCGGGGGTGCTGACGCCGAGGACCGCGATCGACATCGCGACGGCGAACCCCGAGCCGGCCGTGACGCCGAGGATCCCCGGGTCGGCGAGCGGGTTGCGGGTCAGCGACTGGATGACGGCGCCCGCCACCGCGAGCGCCGCGCCCACGAGCAGGCCGAGCACGGTGCGCGGCAGCCGCAGGCCGACGACGGCGGCCGCGTCGGCGGCCGGGACGTCGCCGCCGGTGAGGGCGGCCCAGACCCCGGCCGGCGGCACGGGGCGCGACCCGACGGCGAGGCTGGCGACGACGGCCACCAGCAGCACGACCGCGGCCACGGCGAGCACGCCCCACCGGCCACGCCGGGTGCGCACGTGCGCCCGGGTGACGCCTGCCATAGACCCTCGCATTCCCCACGAAATTAGATGAGGCTAACCTATGAGTCGTCGATGCCCGGGGTGCCCGGCGCACGACGACACCATCATCGACGAAGGATCATCCCCCATGAAGCACACCCGACAGCTCGCCGTGGCGGCCGTCGCCGCGCTGGCGCTCGCCGCCTGCACCGCGCCCGCGGACGAGCCGGAGGGCGACGGCGGGCAGCCGGCGTCGTCCGACGGCGCGTTCCCCGCGACCGTGGACACGAAGTTCGGCGAGGTCACGATCGACGAGCAGCCGGAGCGGGTCGTCGCGCTGGGCTGGGGCGACGCCGAGATCGCCCTGTCGCTGGGCACCGAGCCGGTGGGGGCGTCGGACTGGCTCGGCTTCGGCGGCGACGGCGTCGGCCCCTGGTCCGCCGGCTACGAGACCTCGCCCGAGATCATCGAGACGCTCGAGCCGAGCTACGAGGCGATCGCCGCGCTCCAGCCCGACCTGATCCTCGACGTCAAGGGCTCGGGCGAGCAGGAGCGCCACGACCGGCTCTCGCAGATCGCCACCACCGTGGGCGTGCCCGAGGGCGGCGACAACTACCTCACCACCACCGCGCAGCAGACGACGATGATCGCGCAGGCGCTCGGCGTGCCCGACGAGGGCGAGGCGATCCTCGCGGACCTCGACACGGCGTTCGAGGACGCCGCCGCCGCGCACCCGGGGTGGGAGGGCCGGACGGCGACCGCCGCGACCCGCACCTCGGAGGGCTGGGGCGCGTACGTGGACGGGGCGGCCCGCGTGGAGTTCCTCGAGCGGCTCGGGTTCACGCTGTCCCCGACGATCGCCGACCTGGAGCCCAACGCGGGAGGGTTCTCCGTCGACGTCTCCGACGAGCAGCTCGACCTGCTGGACGCCGACCTCCTCGTCGCCTTCCCCATCTTCATCGAGACGTCGCAGATCACGGACGACCCGCAGTGGCAGGCGATCCCCGCCGTCGAGGACGGCCGTGCCCTCGTCATGGACGGCGACCTGTCGCAGGCGTACGCGCTCAGCACCCCGGAGTCCCAGGAGTTCGCGATCGACCAGCTCGTCCCGATGATCGAGGACGCCCTCGGCAGCTGACCCTGCTCAGGGGGCGGTGACGAACACGTCGAAGAGCTCCGGGTGGTGGCCGTGCACCAGCACGCCGAAGACCACGAGGTCGAACAGCAGGTGCACGGCCACCACGTAGCTCAGGCTCTTGTAGCGGCTGAAGATCCAGCCCTGCACCAGCGCGAACGGCCCGGTCAGCAGCGGCCCCCACTCCCGGTAGCCGAGCTCCCACAGGAACGACGCGAAGACCGCCGCCTGCAGCAGGTTCGCCGTCGTCACCCCGAAGTGGCGGCGCAGCAGCGCGAACACCGTGCACACGAAGAACAGCTCGTCCCAGATCCCCACCGCGTTGACGCCCAGGAACAGGCGCGCGACGTCCTGCCCGCCGTCGAGCGGCGGCCAGTTGAGGTACGCCCCCGAGCCGAGGAAGTACCAGGGCAGCACCAGGTAGCCCACCAGCACGACGAGCACCAGGTACAGCCACTGCCCCCGCGACCAGCGCCGCCCCGTGCCGACCGGGAAGCGCACCGCGCCCGCCCCGCCGTCGTCGGCGAACAACCACCGCGACGCCGCCCACGGCACCAGCACGGCCAGGGAGAGGACGACGGCGAAGCGCGCGATGCCGGCGTCGGACAGGTCGGCCTCGAGCGAGATGGTGGAGATGATCCCCAGGGAGACGGCGACCAGGCCGAGGTCGCGCCCCAGCCGCCGGTCCACGACCAGCCCGAGGACCACCCCCGCCACGAGCGGCACGTAGCCCAGCGGGCGCACGTGCACCGCGAACAGCAGCACCGCGGACGCCGACACCAGCGCGGCCGCCGTCAGCCGCAGCACGCCGCGCGCGCCCCACCGCCCGCCGGGGGCGGGGCGGGGCGTCGGGCTGGCGGTCCCGGGGCGGGCGTCGGCGTCCATCTGCAGCGAGGATATCCACCGTTCGGCCGATCCTCCCCGGACGGCCCCGTGCGAGAATCCGAGGATGCGAGCAGGTCGCGGAGGGCGCCGACGGTCACAGGGGTGCGCCCCGTGATCCCCCCGCACCCGACCCGCGCCCTCGAGGCCGCCGGCCTCGCCCGCCCGTCCGCCGACGAGTCGTTCGACCGCATCGCCCGCCTCGTCCAGCGCCACCTCGGCGCACCGACCGCGCTCGTGACGATCGTGCTGCCCGGCGCGCAGGTCTACCCCGGCGCCGTCGGGCTGCCCGCGCCGTTCCAGCACACGCGCCGCACCACCTTCCCCGACCCGCTGTGCGGCGAGGTCGTCGAGACGGGGCAGCCCCTCGTCGTGGAGGACCTGCACGCCGACCCGCGCCTGGCGGCCACCTCCACGGTCACGCAGCTCGGTGTGTCGGCGTACGCCGGGTTCCCCGTCCACGACCGCAACGGGACCGTCGTCGGCACCGTCTGCGCCCTGGACGACGCGCCGCACGCGTGGAGCCCCACCGACCTCGCCACGCTCGCCGACCTCGCCGCCGCCTGCACCGCCGAGCTGCGCCTGCGGCTGGAGCGGCAGCGGGCGCACAGCATCCAGCGGGTCGCCGTGCACGCCACCCGCCGCACCCGCCTGCTGCTCGACCTCACCGAGCGGTTCGCCGGGGCGACGACGCTGACCGAGACGGTGGAGTCCCTGCGCACCGCCGGGACCGGCATCGGCACCATGTGGGCGGGCATGGCGCTGACCAACGAGTCCGGCACCGGGCTCACCCTGGTCGAGCGCGACGGCACCTACCCGCACCTGCCCCGCCACTGGCGGTTCGAGGACGACGGCATCGCGGCCGTCACCCGGAGCATGCGCCCCACCTTCTACCGCGACGGCGCCGCGCTGCTGCGCGAGCTGCCGTGGTTCGCCCCGTGGGTCGACGACTCGATGGGCGGGATGGCGTTCCTGCCGCTCGTCCTGGAGGACCGGCTGCTCGGCCTGGCGGCGCTGCTGTGGCACGGGCCGCGCGACCACGACGCGGAGAGCCGCCGCACCGCCGGCGCGCTCGCGTCCTGCGTGGTGCAGGCCCTCACCCGGATCCGGGTGCTGGAGGAACGCCACCGCGTGGCCACCACCCTGCAGACCGCGATGCTCACCGAGCTGCCCGAGGTGCCGCACCTCGAGCTCGCGTCCACTTACGCCTCGGCGACGCGCACCGACCAGGTCGGCGGCGACTGGTACGACGCCGTCGTGCCCGACTCCGGGTCGTGCGTGCTGATGATCGGCGACGTCACGGGACACGACATGCAGGCCGCGGCCCGGATGGGGCAGCTGCGCTCGATGCTGCGCACCCTCGTGTGGTGCCAGGACGCGACGCCCGCCGCGCTGGTGCGCGAGCTCGACCGCGCCAACCGGGGCCTCGGGCTGGCCGCCAGCGGGACGACGCTCGTCGCCCGCGTGGACCGCTGCCCGGACCCGGACGACGAGGCGGCCCCCGACGGCGGAGCGGCGCCGCCGCCCCCCGACGCGTACCGCCTGCGCTGGTCGAGCGCGGGCCACCCCCGGCCCGTCGTGGTGCGGGCCGACGGGCGGGTGGAGGAGCTGGCCGGGCGCACCGACCTCATGCTCGGCGTCGACCCGGCCACGGCGCGGCGCGACCACGCGGCGCGGCTGGCGCCGGGCGACACCCTCGTGCTGTACACGGACGGGCTCGTCGAGTCCCGCACCGTCGACTACGCCACCCGGACCGCCCAGCTGCACGACGCCCTGCGGGACCTCGCGCGCGGCCCGGTGCCGGACCTGCCCCGGGCGCTCGTGGACCGGATGGTGCAGGGGCAGCAGCGCGACGACGTCGCCGTGCTGGTGGCACGGGCACGCTGAGGTACGCCGGGCACCCGGTCAGGGGTGTGCGACGCCGAGGTCGACGAACATCGCCCGGTTGAGCCGGAACGCGACCTGCGCCTCGGCGACGGCGGCGTCCGCCTCCGCCGCGTCCAGCGCGAGGGCGTCGAGGCGCTCGCGGTACAGGTCCTTGAACGGCTTGACCTTGTCGATGGCCGGGAAGGTGTAGAACTCCAGCCCGGCGACGGAGAGCCCGTAGTGGCGCTGGAGCATCCGCTTGACCACCTGCCCGCCGGAGAGGTCGCCGAGGTAGCGGGTGTAGGCGTGCGCCGCGTAGGACGGCAGGTCCCCGCCCACGGCACGCAGCCGGTCCACGTACTGCTCCGTCGCGGGCAGCACGCGCGCGGTGTCGCGCCAGCCCGGCCCGTACAGGTGCGCGAGGTCGCGCTCGATCGCCGGGACGCGGGTCAGCGCGTCGAACACCAGGGCGCGGCCCCTGTCGTCGTGACGCATGCGCTCGCCCGCGCGCTCCAGCGCCGTGTAGATCGCGTGCTGCTGCACGGCGAGGTCGGCGTAGGCGTGGACGTCGAGGTCCCCCGCGAGGAGCCGTTCCACGAATCCCTCGGACTCGGCCTCGGCGTGCTCGGCGCGGGTCCCCTCGCGCAGCCGGGCGGACAGCGGGGCGGCCTGGGCGACGACCGACATCGTGCGACCTCCTCGATCGGCTCTCGCGGGGCACGGGCCACCGCACGTCCTGACACCGTGTCATGACATGGGCCCACCGTAGCAGCCTAGGTAAGGCTTGCCTACCTTGGTTGCGGGAACGTCGGACGCGCGGATGCCGGGCGGGCGGCCCCCGAGCGGGTGAGATCCCGGTGCGCCGCCACGGCACCTGCGGCAGGCTGACCCGGTGACGACACCGACCCCGCCCCCGGACGCCAAGGCCACGCTGCACCGCTACCTGCAGGGGGCGCGCGAGGCGCTCCTGTGGAAGACGGAGGGACTCTCCGAGCGCGAGCTGCGGATGCCCCGCACCCCGACCGGCCTCAACCTGCTGGGCCTGGTCAAGCACGCCGCCGGCGTCGAGCTCGGGTACTTCGGCGAGACGTTCGGGCGCACGTGGCCCGCGCCCGACGACGTGCCGTGGCTGCCGCGCCCGGGAGAGCCGTGGCCCGAGGACCCGCAGGTGGACTTCTGGGCGACGCCGGACGAGTCCGCCGGCTTCGTCACCGACCTGTACCGGCGGGTGTGGGCCTTCGCCGACGAGACGATCGAGGCGCTCCCGCTCGACGCGCCGGGCCGGGTCGCCTGGTGGGGCGTGCGCGGCGGCGTGACCCTGCACCAGGTCCTCGTGCACGTGACCGTCGACCTCTCCCGCCACGCCGGGCACGCCGACATCCTCCGCGAGGGCGTCGACGGCGCCGTCGGGATGCGAGCCGGCAACACCAACGTCCCGGGCGACGTCGACTACCCGGCGTACACCGCCCGCCTGCGGGAGATCGCCGAGCGGTTCCCGCGGGAGGCGTGACCCGCCCGCCGCCGGCTCAGCCCCAGGAGTCGCAGCCCCACCCGTCGCCGTCCGCGTCGAGGCGGTGGTAGTCGGTGCTGCCGACCCAGACCGTCTTGCGGACGTCCGAGCAGTCGAGGTCCGGCCCGCGCCGGTTCCACGGGCCCGAGACGTAGGTCCGCACGTAGTCGGCCGCCCGGTCGGCCCGCAGCGTGCTGGTGCCGCGGTAGATCACGACCCAGGTGCCGGACCGCTTCTGCGTGCGCTTCAGGCTGTACGCGCCCTTGCTGTTCGTGGTCACCTTCTTCACGGTGTACGGCGCGCGGGACCCGGCCGGGTCGAAGCGGACCACCACGGTCCGGCCCTTTGCCGGGCGCCACGTGCCCGACTTCTTCACCTTCAGGGTGCCGGCGATCTTCACCGTGCCGCCCTTCGCGACCGGCTCCGGCTTGGCGTTGACCGTAAGCGAGGTGGGATGGGGCGTGGCCGCCTGGGCGGGGGCGCCGAGGGCGCCGAGGGCGAGTACGGCGCCGAGGGTCACGGCGAGGAGTCGACGGGGCACGATGGTCTCTTTTCTCGAAGCAGGTGGAGCAGATCGTAGGCACACCGCGACCGCACGACGCAGCGCCCGCAGGGGTGAAAATGGTGCGGTGCAGTGCGACCACTACGACGCCGGCCGCTGCCGTTCGTGCACCCTCCTCGCCACGCCGTACCCGGCACAGGTGAGCGACAAGGCCGCGCGGGTGGCGGCGCTGCTGCCGGACCCCGGCATCGCGTGGCTGCCCCCGGCGACCGGGCCGGATTCAGGGTTCCGGAACAAGGCGAAGATGGTGGTCGGCGGGACGGCGGACGACCCCGTGCTGGGCATCCTCGGACCGGCGGGCGGGCCCGCCGCGGGTCAGCCGGTCGACCTCACCGACTGCGGCCTGTACCCGACGGAGCTGCAGGCGGCGTTCGGGCCGCTCGCCGCGTTCGTCGCGCGGGCCCGGCTGCAGCCGTACGACGCCGCCTCCCCGTCGCGCGGCCGGCGACGGCGTGAGTCGCCGCGCGAGTCCGCGTGGCGCGGCGAGCTCAAGCACCTGCTGGTGACGCTGTCGCCGGACGGCCGGCTCATGGTGCGGTTCGTCCTGCGCAGCACCGGACCGGTGGCGCGGGTCCGCAAGCACCTGCCGTGGCTGCTCGACGCGCTGCCGCAGGTCGACGTCGTCAGCGTGAACGTGCAGCCGGCGCACGCCGCGGTGCTCGAGGGCACCGAGGAGATCGTGCTCACCGAGCGCCGGACCCTCCCGATGCGCGTCCCTGTCGGGGACGACGGCATCACGCTGCACCTGCGGCCGCAGAGCTTCTTCCAGACGAACACGGCCGTCGCCGCGGCGCTGTACGCCCAGGCCCGCGCGTGGGTGGACGACGTCGCCCCCGCGTCCCTGTGGGACCTGTACTGCGGGGTCGGCGGCTTCGCGCTGCACTGCGCCGCCCCGGGCCGCACCGTGACAGGCGTCGAGATCTCGCCGGAGGCGGTCGCGAGCGCCACCACGACCCGCGACGAGCTCGCCCACCTGCCCGCCGGCGCCGTCGTCGGCGGGCGCGACGCCGCGTGGTGGGCGGACGCGATGGCCGGCGTCCGGTTCGCCGCTGGGGACGCCACCGTCACGCCGGACGGCGAGGCCCCCGAGATGGTCGTGGTGAACCCGCCGCGGCGCGGCATCGGCCCGGGGCTGTCCGGCTGGCTCGAGGACTCGGGGGCGTCGCACGTGCTCTACTCGAGCTGCAACGCGGTGACCCTGGCCGACGACCTCGCGCGCATGCCGTCCCTGCGGCCGCGGCGCGCCCGGCTGCTGGACATGTTCCCGCAGACCGACCACTACGAGGTGCTCGTGCTGCTCGAGCGGGCCTGACCCGCTACGGGGTCGAGGGCGGCCTCCGGGCCTCCACGGTCTCGCTCGGGTCCACGATGCGCTCCAGCCGGACGCGGGGCGCCTGCCCCGCCGGGGCCTCCACCTCGACGGTGACGGTGCTCGTGTCGTACCCGGACGACCACACGTGCCACTCGCGGGCGAACGGGTAGGCGCTGATCCACCAGTGCCGGGCCGGGGTGCTCGCCCGCGTGACGGTGACGTCGTCGCCCTCCGCGACCACGCGGTAGAGCCGGAACTTCGCCGGCACGTCCACGGTGAGCGTGTGCGTCACGGGCCCCGGCTCCGGCTCCGGCGTCGGGGTGGGGGTCGGCGTCGGAGTCGGGGTGGGAGCGGGGGTCGACGTCGGGGTCGGTGTCGGCGTGGGGTCCGGCGTCCGCGTGGGGGTCGGCTCCGGGGACGGCGTCGGGTCCGCAGAGGGCGTCGGGTCCGGGCTCGGCTCCCGGGACGGCGGCTCGGGCGACGGCGTGTCCGGCGACGGGGGCGGCACGGCCTCGTCGCCGGGCGGCGCCGGATCGGCAGGCGGCGCCGGGTCTGCGGGCGAGGTCGGGTCCGGCTGCGGGTCGGGCTCCTCGGCGGGCTCGGGGTCTGCCGGCGGCGCCGTCTCGACGGCGACCTCCGGCGCGGGCGCCGACGGCTCGACGACGGACGCGGAGGCCCGCTCCGGCGGCTGGCCGCCGCCCGAGACGGCCACGGCGACCACCGCGACGGCGAGCCCCGCGACCGCACCGGCCCCCACGATCCCCGCCTTGCCCAGCTCGGCGACCTTGAGCACCTGCAGGCGCAGCCACGCCCACACGGCCGCCAGGCCCGTGCCGAGCGAGCCCCACGCCAGCACGCCGGCACCCGACGTGCCGGCGCCGAGCGCGCCCACGACGACCGGCCCCGCCGCACCGGTGGCCGCGGCGCCGGTGAGCAGCAGCGGGCCGGCGTCGCGCAGCGCCCACGACGCCTCGCGCACGTCGATGAAGGCGCGCATGCAGCCGGTGCACGCGAACAGGTGGTCCTCGAGGACGGTGCGGCGCCGCGGCGCGAGGGCGTGCCGTACGTACGAGTGCAGCTCCTGCCGGGTGTCCAGGCATCCCGGCGGGCAGGCGCGGGCGTGCGCGTCCGCGAAGGCCGCGGCCAGCCGCTCCTCGGCCTGCCGGAGGCGGCGGGCCACCGACCGGGCGTGCACACCGAGCTCGGCCGCGATGCGCGAGACCTCGCGCCCGGCGACGTGACGCTGCCACAGCACCCGCTGGTCGTCGTGCGGCAGCGTCGCCAGGGCGGTCCGGAGCACGTCCGGGTCCGCCGTCCCCGCCGCGCCCGGCCCGTCGTCGTGCCCGGCGGCGACCGCGGCCGCCCGCATCCGATGGATGACGGCCTCGACGGCGGACCGGTCAGGTCGCCGGTGGCGGCCCTTGACTACGGTCACCTGCTCCCCCGTCCCTGCCGTCCGAGCCGATCCTCACGCCCGCGCGGTGCACGGGCCGGGGGACATGATCTCAGCGAGGAGTGGTGCCGAGGCAAATCTCCTGGGCGTCACGCACCGGTGAGCGCGCCGGACCGGCCCCTCCCCCGCAGCCCCATGAGCCGGTCGAGCGCCCCCTGCTCGACCGCCCCGCCGCCGGGGCGCGTACCGCCGGCGCCCTCGTCGAGGTCGCTGACCAGCGAGAACAGGTCCTTGGGGTCGGCGGGCTCGGCCACGAGGTCGAGCTGCCGCAGCAGGTCCGGCGGGACGTCGTCGCGCACGAACCGCAGCGTGGTCCAGTCCTCGACGGCGAAGCCCACCGAGTCGAAGACCGTCACGCGCGAGGCGTCCGGCGCGACCCGGTCGCCCGCGCGCCTCTCGAACGGCTCGCCCACGCCCGCCGGGCGCCCGGTGACGTCGCGGCCCGGCGCCCGCCCGGCGACGACCTCCCACAGCTCGGTCACGGGGAAGTCCGCCGGCATCTGCTGCAGCTCGCCCTCGACCCGGGTCTGCGGCTCGTACTCGACGTAGACGTCCGCGTCGGCGAGGATCCGCGGGTCGAGCTCGGTCTTGCCCGGGCAGTCGCCGCCGATGGCGTTGACGTGCACCCCCGGGTGCGCGAGCCGCGTCACCATGTCGTGGGTGAGCACGGTCGCGTTCGTCTTGTCGGCCGTGCAGGTGGTGACGACGTCCGCGCCCGTCACGGCGTCCTCGGCGCTGGTCGCCTCGTGCACGTGGAAGCCGAGCGCGCGAGCGTGCCGCACCAGCTTGGCGCGGGCGGCGGGGTCGGTGTCCCAGGCGCGCAGGTGCGTCACGCCCAGCGCGGCGCGCATCCCCAGCGCCTGGAACTCCGACTGGGAGCCGGTGCCGATCAGGGCGAGCGTGCGCGCCCCCGGGCGGGCGAGCAGCCGGGCGGCGAGCGCCGACGTCGCCGCCGTGCGCAGCGCGGTGAGCAGCGTCATCTCCGCGAGGAACGTCGGGTAGCCGTTGTGCACGTCCGCCAGGACGCCGAACGCGGTGACGGTCTGGTAGCCGCGGGCGGGGTTGCGCGGGTGCCCGTTGACGTACTTGAACCCGTAGGTGACGTCGTCGGCGGCGGGCATGAGCTCGATGACGCCGTCGCGGGAGTGGGACGCGACGCGGGCCCGCTTGTCGAGCTCGGGCCACCGCGCGAAGTCGGTGGCGAGCGCGTCGGTGAGGGCGGCGACGACGCGCTCGGGCCCGCGCCGGGCCACCCAGCGCGCGGCCGAGGCGACGTCGAGGAAGCTGACCGTGGTCATGCGGATCCCTCCACGGCACCCGCCGGCCGGAGCTCGAGGGTGCAGCACTTGACGGAGCCGCCGCCCTTGAGCAGCTCGGACAGGTCGATGCCGACGGGCTCGAAGCCGCGCTCGCGCAGCCGGTCGTGCAGGCCGGTCGCCCGGTCGGTGAGGAACACGTGCCGACCGTCGGAGACGGCGTTGAGGCCGAGGACGGCGGCGTCGGCGGGCGTGGCGAGGATCGCGTCGGGGTACCGCTCGCGCAGCACCGCCCGCGAGGCGGGGCTGAACGCCTCGGGCAGGTAGGCGACCGTGCCGTCCGCCGCGTCGAGCACCGAGAGCGCGGTGTCCAGGTGGTAGTAGCGCGGGTCGACGAGCTCCAGGGTGACGACCTCGACCCCCAGCCGCTCCGCGACCTCGGCGTGCCCGGCGCGGGAGGTGCGGAACCCGGTGCCGGCGAGCAGGACGTCGCCGGCCAGGAGCAGGTCGCCCTCGCCCTCGTCGAGCTCGGCGGCCTGCCCGAGGCTGGTGACGCCCAGGTCGCCGGCCGCGGCGAACCAGGCCTCGTACGCGGCGCCCTCCGGCCGGCGCTCGTCGTGCGTGAACCGTGCCGCGAGCGCGCGCCCGCCGACGACGACGCCCCCGTTGGCGGCGTAGACCATGTCGGGCAGGCCGGGCACCGGGTCGATGACGTGCACGGTGTGGCCGTGGTCCTCGTACGCGGTCCGCAGCGCCTCCCACTGGGCCATGGCGCGGCCTGGCTCGACGGGCACCGCGAGGTCCATCCAGGGGTTGATCTCGTAGAGCACGTCGAAGTAGGTGGGCGGGCACATGAGGAAGTGCCGCGGGGTGGCGGTGCGGTGCGCGGCCCCGGGCTCCGTGGCGATCGTGGGCTCGGTCGAAGGCACCGTGGTGGGTGTGATGGCCGTCATACTCGGACGCTAGGGGTCCGGTCGTTGCGCGAGGCGCGCGATTCGTTGCGCGTCCGGGCCTCGACTTAGCGGATCTGAACCTTCAGGTGAAGAATCTGACGCACGGAGGGAGCGAGGATGGACGCCGTCAACCGCAGGATCGTCGGGCACCTCATGCGCGACGGCCGCGCGACCTACGCCGAGATCGGCGAGGCGGTGGGCCTGTCCGCGCCGGCCGTCAAGCGCCGCGTGGACCTCATGCTGGCGCGCGGGGAGATCACCGGCTTCACCGTCCGGGTGGCCCCGGAGCAGCTCGGCTGGGGCGTGGAGGCCTACGTCGAGCTGTTCTGCCGGGGCAACGTCTCCCCCGCCACGCTGCGCCGCGACCTCGCGACCATCCCGGAGATCGTGCGGGTGGACACCGTCACCGGCGAGGCCGACGCGATGGTCCAGATCATGGCGGGCGACATGGGCGACGTCGAGCGCACCGTCGAGGCGATCCGCGCCGGGGCCCGCGTGGACAAGACGCGCACGTCGCTCGTCATGACGCGCGTCATCGACCGCCCCGTCGGCGGGCCGGCGCCGAGCACGACCTGACGGCCGCCACCCCGGTCGGTGACGGCCGTCAGGTCGTGCTCGGCAGCGAGGTCAGCCGCGGCCTGGCTTGCCGCTCGCGGTGACGTCGACCGTCGTGGTCGTCGTGCCCGCCTCGGTCGCGACGTCGCCGGAGTAGCGCACCTCGACCTCGACGGTGCCCTTGCGGAACGGGCCCACCCGCAGCGTGGCCGCGCCGTCGACCAGCTCCGCGGAGTCGAGCACCTCGCCGCCGACGACGGCCTCGACGGTGCCCGTCGGGACGACGGCGCCGGCGTCCACCGTGACCGCCAGGTCGGCGACGCCCTTCTTGTGCTTGATCACCGCGGGGCCCTCGACCGTCACGACCGGCTCGGCCTTCGCGACCGCGAGCGGCACGGTCACGCGGGTGCCCGTGGCGGGCCCGGTGAGCGTCAGCGCCGTCTCCCCCACGCCTACGTCGTCGGGCAGCGTGACCTCGACGGACGCCGTGCCGACCTCGTCGAACGCGTCACGGCCCACGGTGCTGTCCACCGCCGCCGTGCCGAGCTCGCGGTCGCCGAGGGCCACGACGAGCTCGTCGTCGGTCACGTCCGCGTCTCCGCTCATCGACCAGGAGGAGACGTCGAACGTCACGGTGGCGCCCGGCGTGTAGGCCTCCGGGGCGTCGGCCGGGAAGGAGACGCCGACGGCGCGCTGGGCCGGGTCGACCGGCAGTGCCGCGTCGCCGGCACGGGTCGCCATGTAGTCGACGAACGCGGACAGGTCGATCTTGCCCGTGTCGCGGGCGTCCGCGCCCTCGGCGAAGACGCGGAAGTTGTCCCCGCCGGTGGCGAGGAACGAGTTGACCGTCACCGAGTACGACGCCGCCGGGTCGATCGGTTCGCCGTCGAGCCACATCCCGGTGACCCGGTCGCCCTCGGGCCGCGCCGGGTCGTAGGTGGAGGTGAAGCCCGCGGAGACGCCGAGCCGCAGGAACGGCCGCGACGGGACGTTTCCGTCGGCGTCCCGCTGCCACTGCTGCTCCAGCGCCGTCCTGATCTGCTCGCCGGTGAGCCGCATGTTCACCAGCGTGTTGGCGAACGGCTGCACCACCGCGGCCTGCTTGTAGGTGACCGTGCGCGGGAACGCGTCGTCGCCGGTGCCGACCAGGTCCTCCCGCAGGCCGCCGGGATTCATGAACGCGATCTGCGCGCCACCAGTCTCCGCGGCCTCGGTGGCCCACCGCTGCACCTCCGCGACGAGGTTGCCGAGCGTGGACTCGCCGCCGCGGTTCTCGACGAGCACGTCCTCGCCCGTCTCGCTGTCCGTGGCCCAGCGCTGCGCCCGGTCGAACGCCCCGCCGATCTGGCCCAGCGGCTCCGCGCCGAGCACGTCGGCCTCGGCGACCGCGTCGTCGACGAGCTGCTGGACCTCCGGGTCCGCCGGGTAGTTGCCGGCCAGCGGGAGCACGTCCGTCGTCACGCCCTGCACGTCGCCCGACGCCGGGTCCACCGAGTAGACGAGCTGGTTGAGGTTGTAGCCGTACTGGCCGGCGGAGACCACCGGCCGCTCGGTGACCGCCTCGCCGGACCACTCGTCGACGCCGAAGGCGCAGTCGTAGGCGAGGTGCGTGTGCCCGGAGACGATCGCGTCCACCTCGGGGCTCACGTCGTTGACGATGCTCGCGAAGGCGTTGCCGGCCGTCGGCATCGAGGCGCAGTCCGTGGACTCCGCGCCCTCGTGCACCAGGAGGACGACGACGTCGGCGCCCTCGGCCTTGAGCGCGTCGGCCTCGGTGTTCGTCGTCTCGACGATGCTCTCGACCGACAGGTCCGCGATCCCGGACGGGCTGACGAGGGCCGGCAGCTCCTCCGTCACCGCGCCGACGAAGCCGACCTGCACGTCGCCGAAGTCCTTGATCCAGGTGGCGGGGACGGCGTCGTCGCCGGTGGCCTTCACCTTGAGGTTCGCGGCCACGTACTGCCACTCCGCGCCGCCGTAGGGGTTGGTCTCGGCGTCGTACGGCTCCATGACGCGGTTCATCAGGTCGTCGTAGCCCTGGTCCAGCTCGTGGTTGCCGACCGCCGAGACGTCGAGGCCCGCGGCGTTGAGGGCGGCGATCGTCGGGCGGTCGTGCTGGATGAACGACTCGAACGTGGAGGCGCCGATGAGGTCGCCGGCCGCCGCGAAGACGGTGTTCGGGTTCTCGTCGCGCAGCTGCTGGACGGCGCCGGCCAGCACGGCGGCGCCGGCCTCGCTGCGACTGGCCTGGATGCGGCCGTGGAAATCGTTCGTGGCGAGGATCTGGACGTCGACGGCGTCGGCGGCCTGCGCCGGGGCGACGGCCGCGGCACCGGTGGCCGCGAGGCCGAGACTCAGTGCCGCGGCGATCCGCCGTCGGAGGGTGGGACGGGCGATGGACATGGGCGCTCCCGAGGATGCGGTGGCTGTGGCCGATGCCAACCTAGCCACGCGGGCCCTCGCGTGCGTGTCGCGGCGGATAACGATCCGGAAACTCGCCCACCGTCAGGCCGTCGCGGGCTCCGGCTCGGGCACGGCGGGGGCCGACAGGTGCCCGGTGCGGCGCAGCCACCACTCCGCGAGGAGCGTCGTCAACGGCGGGACGGCGGCGGCGAGCGCCACCAGCGTGCGCCACCAGCCCCAGCGGTGCCGCACGGCCACGACCAGCGCGACCACGACGTACGCCACGAACGCGGCGCCGTGCAGGCGCCCGAACAGCCACACCCCGGCCTCCGTCGTCTCGGGGACGTACTTGAGGTACATCCCGACGAGCAGGCCCGCCCAGGTGAACGCCTCGATGACGGCGACGACGGCGAAGGCACGCCCGAGCGTGGACAGCGCGGGCCGGGTGGTGGGCGGGGTGGGCATCGGCAGACCTCTCGTCGGACGGCGGTGGCCCCAGTGTGCACGACGACGGCGCGAGGCCGCCCCGGCGAGGTGACAGGTCGTCGGGACCTGGTCACGGCGCCCGCGCCACCAGACCTTCGTCCCGGCGTCACCGCCGGGTCGCCGGCGCGACACCTGGCGCGGGTGGGATGACAGCGCATTCCGGCAGCACGGCCGTCTCGTCGAGGAGGATCACATGGACCGCACCCGCACCGGCGCGCCCCGGGGCATCACCCGCCGCTCGGCCCTCACCGCGGCCGGAGCCCTCGGGGCGCTCGGCGCCGTCGCCACGGCCACCGCCCCGGGTGCCGCCGCCACGACCCGCCCGCGCGACGAGCCCCTGATCGGGCGGGCGACGGGCCGCGACGTCCACGCGATGAGCTTCAACATCCGCTACGACCGCGAGGGGTCGACCCGGCCCGGCGACGCCGACTACTGGCCGGAGCGTGCGCCCCTGGTGACGGCGTTCCTCGCGCTGGAGCAGCCCACGCTCCTCGGCGTGCAGGAGGCGGAGTTCCACCAGCTCGCCGCCGTCGAGGAGGGGCTCGGCCGGCACTACCGCACGGTCGGCTTCGGGCGTGACGGCGGCGCCGGCGGCGAGTACTCCGCGATCTTCTACGACGCGCGCCGGCTCACGCTGCTCTGGTGGGACCAGTACTGGCTGTCGGACACCCCCGAGGTGATCGGCTCGGCGACGTGGGGCAACTCCGTCACCCGGATCGTCACCTGGGCCCGGTTCCGCGACGAGCGGACGGGCACCGAGCTCCTGCACGTCAACACGCACTTCGACCACCAGTCGGAGAACGCGCGCCTGCGCAGCGCGCGGGTCGTCGCGGCGCAGGTCGCCGAGGCGGGGCTGCCCGCCGTCGTCACCGGGGACTTCAACGCCGCCGCGGGGGCGTCCGCGCCGTACGACGCGCTCGTCGCCGAGGGCGGCCTGCTCGACACCTGGCGCGAGGCGGACGACCGGCTCACCCCCGAGGTGGGCACGTTCCCGAACTACGGCGAGCCCGACCCGGACGGCACCCGCATCGACTGGATCCTCGCCACGCCCGGCACGCGGGTGCGGGCCGCGACGATCAACACGTGGACGCACGACGACCGGTACCCGAGCGATCACACTCCCGTCCAGGCCCTGCTCCGCCTCGGCTGAGACGGAGGTGCAGCGCAGGGTGGGGGCCGAGGAACGAGGCACCCGCCCGCAGCGGAACCGCAGGCTCAGCCGACGGAGAGCACCGGCTGAGACGAACACCATCGGCTGACCGACGGTGAGCGTCTCTGTTCGTCAGGGATGCACGGTGGATACCTGACGAACAGAGACGCGCACCGATGAGTGCGGGCCTCCACAGCCGTCGGCACCGCATGACCCACGACATCGGACCCGCCGACGGCGACGCCCTCGGCCCGGAGCTGTTCGCGGAGGCCGACGGCGTCCGCCTCTGCTACCAGCACGTCGGCGACCCCGCTGACCCGACGGTGCTGCTGGTCGGCGGCGTGGGGTCCTCGATGGACTGGTGGCCTGCGGACCTCTGCGCCGCCTTCGCCGCCGCGGGACGGCACGTGGTGCGCTACGACCACCGCGACACCGGGCGCTCCACCACCTGCCCGCCCGGGGAGCCGGACTACACCGGCCGGGACGTCACGGAGGACGCGCTGCGCGTGCTCGACGCGGTGGGCGTCCGGCGCGCGCACCTGGTCGGCCTGTCCATGGGCGGCGCCGTCGTGCAGGAGCTCGCGCTCGAGCACCCCGACCGCGTCGCGACCGCGACGCTCGTCGCCACGTCCCGGGCGTTCGACGGCCCGCACGACGCGGCGCTGCCGCCGTCGTCCCCGGACCTCGACGGCCTCTGGGACGGCCCGCCGCCGGATCCCGCGGACACGGCGGCGCTCGTCGAGGCGTTCGTCGCCGAGGATCGGGCGCTCACCGGCCGCGGCCGGTTCAACGAGGCGCGCACCCGCGCCGTCGCGGCGCGCGCCGTCGCGCGGTCCGTCGACCCCACGGCCGGGGGCAACCACGTCGCCGCTTCCCCCGGGCGGCCGTTCACGGGAACGCTCGCGGAGCTCGCCGTGCCCACGCTCGTCGTGCACGGCACGGAGGACCCCCTGTTCCCGGGGCACGGCCCGGCGCTCGCCGCCGCGATCCCCGGCGCGCGGCTGCTGACGCTGGACGGCGTGGGCCACCAGGTGCCGCCGCCGGAGTCGTGGGACGTGCTGCTGCCCGCGCTGGTCCGGCACACGGCCTGACCGCGGGGGGCGTCAGCGGGCGAGCGGCCGCACCTGGTCGAGCGGGGCCTGCAGCTCCGCCGACCCGCCGGCGGGCCGGAAGCCGAGCGCGACGTTGATGGCGAGCATCGGCCCGTTGGTCTCGTTGTTCCAGGTGGAGACGCGCCGCGCTTCCGGGCGCAGCCGGGCGTGCTCGCGCAGGTTGACGGCCTTGACGAGCATCCCCAGCCGGTGCCCGCGGTGCTCGGGCAGCACCACCGTGCTCTCCTGCTCGGTGAGCTCGGGCCGGTCGTGGGAGTCGATCAGCTCCGTCGTCGCGACGAGGGTGCCCGTCGCGACGTGCTCGGCCACCGTGACCAGCAGCGTCTTGCCCGCCTCGGCGAGCTTGACCTGCTCGGTGCGCACCCGCTCGGCGTCCCAGCGCTCGACCTCGAGGTCCAGGCCGCCGTTCGGCTCGTCCTCGGTGAGGCGCTGCTCCAGGGCCGCGTACTGGACGAGCCACTCCTCGGGGACCCCGTCGCTCCAGGTGTGCACGCGGTACGCGTCCCCGGCCCGTGCGGCGGCCTCGGCCGCGAAGCGCTCGGCGACGCCGTCCGGCAGCGGCAGATCGAGCACCGAGCGGCACGCCACGATCTCCAGGCCCAGCCCGGCCCGCCGGGCGAACCGCATGCCGGGCAGGTCGGCGGACACCAGCCCGTCGCCCTCGCGGGGCACCATCGCGTCCGGGGCTCCCGCCGCGGGCTCGGTGGCGAACTCCACCTCGGCGAAGAGCGTCGTGCGTCCTTCCGTGAGCGCCACGCGGCGCAGCCGGTCGGCCAGGGCGCCGCCGATGCCGCGGCGCCGGTGCGACGGGAGCACGGCGACCCGCGCGACGGCGAGGTGCCGGTTGTCCCGCACGGGCAGCATGAGGACGCCGTGCCCGACGACGCGCGGCGTCCCGCCGTCGCCGGGGTCCTCCACGGCGACGAGGCGGTGCCGGCGCGCGTGCTCCTGGTGGCGGTCGCTCACGAGGACGTCGACCGCGGGCGGGGCGAAGTCGTCGTGGCCGAGGTCCGCGAGCGCGACGGCGCGCTCGACCGCGGCGACGCCGTGGTAGGTCCAGGCGTCCGGGGCGTCGAGCGAGTCGGCGCGCGGCGGCTCGACGACGCGCCACGCGGGCGGGGCAGGTGCGGTGGTCATGTCCCCACGGTGCTCCCGGCCCCGCCCGCGCGCCACGGTATTTCCGGCCGGCTCGGCCGAACCACCGCGTCAGCCGGCGAGCAGCTCCAGGGTGTCGACGACCCGGTGCGAGAAGCCCCACTCGTTGTCGTACCAGGCGACGACCTTCACGTGCCGGCCGTCGACCCGCGTGAGGGCCGAGTCGAAGACCGCCGAGGCGGGGCGGCCGGTGATGTCGCTGGAGACCAGCGGCTCCTCGGTGTACTCGAGGATCCCCATGAGGGGCCCGTCGGCCGCAGCGCGGTAGGCGGCGAGCACGTCGTCGCGAGAGACCTCGCGCGCCACGGTCGTGTTCAGCTCGACGAGCGACCCGACGGGCACGGGCACCCGGATCGAGTCGCCGGAGAGGCGGCCGTCCAACCGAGGCAGCACCAGCCCGATCGCCTTCGCGGCGCCCGTCGTGGTGGGCGCGATGTTCACCGCCGCCGCGCGGGCGCGGCGCAGGTCGCGGTGGGGCCCGTCCTGCAGGTTCTGCTCCTGGGTGTAGGCGTGCACCGTCGTCATGAAGCCGTGCTCGATGCCGGCCAGGTCGTCGAGCACGGCGGCCAGGGGCGCGAGCGCGTTCGTGGTGCACGAGGCGTTCGAGACGACGGTGTGCGCGGCCGGGTCGTAGACGTCGGTGTTCACGCCGTAGGCGAGGGTGACGTCGGCGCCGGACGACGGCGCGCTGACCAGCACGCGGCGGGCCCCGGCGTCGAGGTGGGCGCGGGCGTCGGCCGCGGCCGTGAAGCGGCCCGTGGCCTCCAGCGCCACGTCGACGCCGAGGTCGGCCCACGGCAGGGACCGGGGATCACGCTCGGCCAGCACCGCGATGCGGCGGCCGTCGACCACCAGGTCGGTGCCGTCGACGTCGACGGGCCGGTCGAGCCGGCCCAGCGAGCTGTCGTGGGCGAGCAGGTGGGCGAGCGTCTCGATGGGGGCGAGGTCGTTGATCGCGACGACGTCGAGGTCGCTGCCGCGCTCGATGAGGGCACGCAGGGTGTTGCGGCCGATGCGGCCGAAGCCGTTGATGGCGATGCGGGTCATGGAGTGTTCCCCTCTCTGGGCCGATCTCTGTGTCGGGCTCCATGCTCGGCGTCCGCCGGCACCGCGGACAGTGGCGCGAGCGCCCCGGTGCGCAAGGATCTCGCCCGATGTTTCGCCACCGGGCGCAAGGATCTCGCCACCGGGCGGGAAGTGCCCGGGCCGGTAGTCACGCCGAGAACGTGTGCCGGTACTCCGTGGGCGACGTGCCGAGGATCCGCTGGAAGTGCAGGCGCAGGTTCGCCCCGGACCCGAGACCGACGCGATGCGCGATCTGCTCCACCCCCAGGTCGGTGCGCTCCAGCAGCTCGCGGGCCACGTCCACCCGCGCCCGCAGCACCCACTGCATCGGGGTGTAGCCCGTGTCCTCCACGAACCTCCGGGAGAACGTCCGCGGCGACACCCGCGCGTGCCGCGCGAGCGTCTCCAGCGTCAGGCGCTCCGCGAGGTGCCGTAGCGCCCACTCGCGGGTGCTCGCGAACACGTCGCCGAGCGGCTCGGGCACGCTGCGCGGCACGTACTGCGCCTGGCCCCCGCTGCGGTACGGAGCCGCAACCAGCCGGCGCGCCACGTGGTTCGAGGTGCCGACGCCGTGGTCGCGCCGCACCAGGTGGAGGCACAGGTCGATCCCGGACGCCGCGCCCGCCGAGGTGAGCACGTCGCCCTCGTCGACGAACAGCACGTTCTCGTCCACCCGGACGTGCGGGAACCGCTCGGCGAGCGCCCGCGTGTAGTGCCAGTGGGTCGTGGCCCCCTTGCCGTCGAGCAGCCCCGCGGCCGCGAGCGCGAACGCCCCCGTCGAGATGGCCGCGAGCCTCGCACCGCGCGCGTGGGCGGCCCTCAGGGCGTCGACGACCGCGCCGGGTGGCGCCGTCGTCGCAGGGGCGCGGTAGCCGGGGACGAACACCGTGTCGGCGTGCTCCAGCGCCTCCAGCCCGTCGGCCACGTGGTAGGCGAGGCCGTCGCCGCCGGTGACCAGGCCCGGCGCCGCGCCGCACACCCGCACCTCGTACGGCATGCTCGGCCGGTGGGAGAACACCTGGGCGGGGATCCCGACGTCGAGCGGCTTCGCACCGTCGAGCACGAGCACGGCGACGAGGTGGTTCGCGCTCATCGCGCCTCGCCGAGCCGCCGCACCTCGGCCGCGTCGGGGAGCTTCGCCCACCAGTGGTCGTACCGCCGGTACGGGTGCGGGTCGCGGCCGGCGAGCATGCCCGCCAGGGAGGATGCCTCCGCGTCCAGCGCCGCCCACGCGTCGTCGGGCAGCGGCCGGAAGGCGGACGCCTCGACGACGGGGGCGCCGTCGGCCCCCTCGACCGTGCGCCAGACCCCCGCCACGTAGCCGTCGACGAGCAGCGTCGGCAGCACGTCGCCGTTGACGCGGGTCACGAGCCTGCGGTACTTGGGCGGGATGATCCGGCCGCGGTCGACGTACGCCAGCAGGGCGTTGTCCCACATCCCCAGCAGCCGCGGCGGGGCCGGGGCGTCGGCGGGCGGGCGGGGCGCCCCGGGGACGTCGTGCAGCGCCGTGCCGTCGGGCCCCTCCAGCACGTCGAGCTCGCCGGCCAGGGCCGCGACGGCGGCGCGCGCCCGCGACCGCTGCACCGTGAGGAAGTGCGCGACGTCCGCGACCGATGCCGGCCCGAAGGCCTCCAGGTAGCGGCGCACGAGCGGCACGAGCGCGTCGTCGGGGTCGCCGGTCAGCCCCGTGCCGGTGAGGCGCGGGTCGTCCAGCCCCGGGGCCGGTACCCAGGAGACCCGGGCCGGGAACGACCAGGGGTCGCCCGTGGGCGCGTGCACGAACGGCCCGTAGTGCCGCAGCGCCCACCAGGCCCGCTTGCCGCCGCCCGGGTGCTGCTCCTCGATCCAGGCGACGAGGTCGTCGGTGGTGCGGGGGCGGTCGAGCCGCGCGAGCAGGCCCGGCTGGAGGGCGTCGGCGTCGGCCGCCGTCAGGCCCGTCTCGGTGAACCGGCGGTCGGCGAGCCGCGCCCCGCGCAACGACGGCTGCATCGCCGTGCGGAAGCGGGGATGGTCGCGGGCGTGCACCGTGTGCAGCGTGATGCGCAGCGACGTCCCGCGCACGAGCTCCCGGTCGGCGTAGGCGGCGTCCAGCGCGGCGGGGTCGAACCCGTCCACCCGGTTCCACAGCGCCAGGTACGGGGAGGCGGGGTGCTGCGCCTGGAGCGCCACGACGCGCCGTACCACGCCCGCGAGGCCGTCGCCGTCGGCGGGCCGTTCGCGGCCCAGCAGGAGCTGCCGGGCGAGCGTGGCCCGGTTGAGCTCGCGCGCGGTGAGAGGTTCGGCACCCATGGCCCGAGCATCGCAGCCCCGTCCGACAAGGCCCGCGTTCTGACAAACGCGCCCCTGTGCGGCTACCGTCTCCCTGATGACGACCGAGACCCCGCTGCCGGTGACCACGGACAGGCTGGTCCTGCGTGCCCACCGGCACGAGGACCTCGACGCGCTGCACGCGTACTACTCGGACCCCGAGGTGTCGCGGTACCTGCTCGAGGACGCCTGGACGCCCGAGGAGGCCGAGCTCCAGCTCGCGAAGCGGATCGCCCGCACGGGGATCCGCGAACCCGGGTCCGCGCTGGCCCTGGTCGTGGAGCACGAGGAGACGGTGGTCGGCGACGTCGTGCTGTGGACGACGGGCGACACCACCTCGCGCGGCGAGATCGGCTGGGTGTTCCACCCGGACCACACCGGGCGGGGGTTCGCCACCGAGGCGGTGCGCGCCGTGCTCGGCCTGGCGTTCGACTTCTACCGGATGCACCGCGTCGTCGCCCAGCTCGACGCCCGCAACGAGCGCTCGGCGCTCCTGTGCGAGCGGGTCGGGATGCGCCGCGAGGGGCACCTGCGCCAGGACTGGTGGTCCAAGGGCGAGTGGACCGACACCCTCGTCTTCGGCCTGCTCGCCTCCGAGCGCTGACCCACCAGGCCCCCTCCCTGCCGAACATGTGGTTCGTCCGGGACTCGGGGTCCGAGTCCCGGACGAACCACATGTTCGGCAGCCGGGAAGGACATGGTCAGCCGGCCGTGCGGACGCGCTCGGCGAGGAACACCGCCCACGTCTGCCTGCCGACGGCGCGGTCGGGCGCCAGGTTGGCGCCCGCGGCGTAGGCGCGTGACGCCGCCCCCGGCACCCGGACGGGCACCGTCGGCCGGCGCGACCCGGCCGCGCGGAGGTAGGCCCGGAGCAGGTCGCGGAAGGTGTGGACCTCCGGGCCGGCCACGTCGGGCACCCGCCCCCGAGGGGCGCCGAGCGCGAGCTCCGCCACGCGGGCCGCGACCTCGTCCGCCGCGATCGGCTGCGCCTTCCACCCGGTGGGCGCGGGCAGCACGGGCAGCCTCGCGAGGGTGCGGGCGGCGCCGAGCACGAGCTCGTGGAACTGCGTGGCGCGCAGGTTCGTCCACGGCAGCCCGGCCCCTTCCAGCACCCGCTCGGCGGCGGCCTTGTCCGCCATGTACCCCAGCGCCCGCCGGTCGAGGGCCGAGCGCACCGGCACCAGCTCGGCGCCCACCACGGAGACGTTGACCAGGTGCGGCGTCTCCCCCGCGTCGCGGATCGCCCGGACCAGCGCCGACGCCACGGACGCGTTGTGCCGCTCGTCGCCCGCCAGGTGGACGACGACGTCGGCGCCCCGCACGGCCTCGGCCAGGCCCTCGCCGGTCCCCCAGTCGCCGACGACGTGCTCCACGCCGTCCCCGGAGGCGTGCGGGCCACGGCTCAGCACCCGGACCTCCACGTCCGCCGTCCGCAGCCGCGGCACCACCAGCGAGCCCAGCGTGCCCGTCCCGCCCGTCACGAGGATGCGCGTCATCGGTCGTCCTTCCTTCTCGTGGTCCCGCGGGACACCTTGCCCCACCCTCGACGGGGCGTCGCGCCCGGACGTGACGGCGGACGCGACGACGGGGTGGAACCGTGGTCCGGTTCCACCCCGTCGTCCTTGCACGAGGCGCGGGGAGCTAGGACGCGCCTCGGGTACCGCCTGCGGTCGTCATACCCCCGGGGCCGCAGGCGGAGCAGCGGGCGGAGCGGGGGGCGCCGTGCCGCCACCCGGCGTCTCCGCCTTGGTCTCCAGCTTCGCCAGCGAGCGGGCCGCCGCGTCCCGGCCACCGAGCCCGAAGGCGAGCGCCGCGGCGAGCGCGCCGCCGACGACCAGCGAGCCGAAGGCCAGCGTGATGATCGAGTCGGCCAGCCCCATGTACTGCAGGCCGATGGCGGAGAACAGCACGATGGTCGCGTAGCGGATGATCGTGCTGGCCGTGCCCTCGACGATCTTCGCCAGCAGGTTCGCGATGAACACGCCGGCCGCGATGATCGCGCCGCCGATGACGACCTTGCCGCCCAGGACGAGGATCTCGTTGAGCAGGTTCGTGATCGTCGGGAAGCCGAGCAGCTGCGCGGCCATGATCGCGAAGAACACGAGGATCGCGATCTTGACGACCAGGGTAATCACCGCCGACGGGCTCGTGCGGCCCGTCGTGACGCCGAGCCTGGCGACGGCGTCGTCCGTGCCGACGCCTCGCAGGGTGCCCTCGAGGATGTCGCCCACGAACTTGGCGATGAGGAAGCCGATGCCCAGGACGACCAGCGCGGCGATGATGCGCGGCACGGCCGCGAGGATCATCTCCAGCATCGCGGTCGCCGGCGCGGAGATCGACGAGATGCCGAGGATCTGCAGAGCAGCGATGGCGACGACGATGAGGATGATCGCGAACACGAGGTTGGCGATCACGGAGACGATGCGGGCGTTCGTCTCACGGGTCGACGTGGCCGTCGCGGCGTCCCCGGCCTCGACCGGCGTCGTGCCGTCGGCGCCGACGGAGGACGCCGCACCCTTGGCCTTGCCGAACAGCGCCGCGAAGTCCACCGTGCCGAGCACGGCCTCGATGAGCTGCTTGATGATCGTCGCGATGACGTAGCCGATGAAGAAGACGAAGGCTGCCCCGATGATGTTCGGCAGGTAGCCCATGATCGTGTCGAGCATGCCCTGGATCGGGCCGAGGACGTCCCGCAGCTGGAACACCTGCAGCACGGCGATGAGGCCGAAGAGCCAGACGAGCAGGGCGGCGATCTTGCCGATCGAGTCACCGATCTCCTGGCCGTTCGCGCCCTCCTTCTGCAGGAAGCCGATGCGTGCGACCAGCTTCGCGACGATCCATCTGACGAGGCGCGCGACGATCCACGTCGCGATGAGGATGACGACGGCGAGGACGACCTTGCCGAGTATCCCGGCCCAGTCGTAGCTGTCTGCGATGTCCATGGGGTCTCCAGGTCCTTCCTCGGGCGGTGCGAACTCACTCCGGCGGTCGAGGTGTGCTGGGGATCACATCTCTACGAAGTGCGACGTTACCGAACTGTCCGGAATCCGCATCTCGGGCACATCTTCACCACAGCAGCGTGACCTCATCGTGACCTCGCACGCCGCGGCGTCAGCGGCGTGTCCCGAGGTCGGCCGGTGCCACGTCGGCGGCGGTCCGGGCGTGCAGGTGCATGTCGTGCCACCCGTCGGTGTGCCGCACGGCGCCGCGCAGCACCCCCTCGGCCGCGAACCCGGCCTTCTGCACCACCCGGCACGACGCCGCGTTCGCGGTCGAGTGCGCCAGCTCCAGCCGGTGGAACCCGACGTCGAACGCCCACGCCGACGCCACGGCGAGCGCCGCCGGCGCGACACCCCGACCGCGGGCCGCCGGCACCGTCCAGTAGGCGATCACACCCACGCCCTGGGGGTCGAACAGCTTCACCGCGACCCGCCCGAGCAGGCCGTCGCCCGGCCCCGCGACGGCCCAGCTCGACTCGCGCCCCTCGGACCACCCCGTCCGCCACCGGGCGAACGGCGCGAACGGAGGCGGCAGCAGGACGGGCATGCCGCGATCCTGGCACGGCCCCGCCGCCGCTCAGCCGTGCCCCGCCAGGTGCGGCGAGCGCCCCGGCACGGCGTCGGACCCCGGCTCGACGACGAGGAACTGGCCCATCATCCCCTCGTCCTCGTGCCGCAGCATGTGGCAGTGGTACATGAACGGCACCCGGTCGTCCGTGTAGTCCTCGAAGCGCAGCAGCAGCCGGTACGTGCGTCGCGGCTCCACGTACACGGTGTCCTTGGGCCCCGCGAGCTCGGGCGGCGGCGGCTCGCCGTCGACGGACAGGACGCGGAACTGCACGTCGTGCACGTGGAAGCTGTGAGGCATCGGCACGGTGTTGCGCACCTCCCAGACCTCCGTGTCGCCGACGGTCGCGACCTCGTCGATCCGGCCCATGTCCATGAGCTCGCCGTTGATCCGGCGCTGGTCGAGCTCGAAGGTCCGCGTCACGGTCGCGTCCTCCTCGCGCAGGGCGTCCTCCTCGGCGTGGGCGGAGGGGCCCCACGCCGGCGCCGGGGAGGGGGCGAGCTCGTCGGCCGCGCGCAGCTCGAGCACGTCGAACGCGTCGTTGCCGCCCATCGCGAACGGCGCCGCGACGCCGCCCAGGTCGGCCTCGGAGGAGCGCAGCCGCGTCGTCCCGCCCGGCGCCATCCGCACGACGACCTCGGCCCGCTCGCCCGGGGCGAGCCGCACGTGGTCGAGCCGCACCGGGGCGTCGAGGAGGCCGCCGTCGGTCGCGACCAGGTCCATCGCCCGGTCGGCGAACCCGAGGGAGTAGGTGCGCGCCGACGACCCGTTGAGCAGCCGCAGCCGCACCCGCTCGGTCGTCACCTCCTGGAACGCGCCGGCGACGCCGTTGACCAGCACCGTGTCGCCGAGCTGGCCCGGCTCCGCGCCGTCGTCCTCCAGCACGAGCCGCCCGTCGTCGTCGAGCACCTTGTCCTGCACGACGACGGGCAGGTCGTCCACGCCGTACTCGCTCGGCAGGTCCGCGGCCCGCGAGGCGTCGTCGTCGAGGAGGAACATGCCGGCCAGGCCGCGGTAGACGTGCTCCTCCGTCTTCCCGTGCAGGTGCGGGTGGTACCAGAGGCACGCGGCGGGCTGGTCGATCGTCCACGTCGGACGCCACGTCTCGCCGGGCTCGATCGTCTGGTGCGGGCCGCCGTCCATCGCCGCGGGCAGGTGCATGCCGTGCCAGTGCACGGTCGTCGTCTCGCCGACGTCGTTCGTCACCTCGACGGCGACCTTCTCGCCGCGATGGGCCCGCAGCGTCGGCCCCAGGTAGGAGCCGTCGAAACCCCACGTCTCGGTGGTCATGCCGTCGACGAGCTCGCTGGTGCCCCGCTGCGCGGTGAGGCGGAACGTGCGCACCCCGTCGACGACGTCGGACTCCGCGAGCGGCGGGATCACCAGCTCGCGCGTGAACTCCGGCTCGTCGACACCGGTCACCGACCCGGGGATCATGCCGCAGCCGGCGAGGGTGACGGCGGCGGCCGCGACGGCCGCGAGCGCCGCCGTCGTACGAGCGCGGCTCACCGGGCCTCCCCGCGCGCCTTCTGGACGGCGAGGGCGACGAGCCCGGCCAGGGCGCCCCACACCGTGTCCATCGCGAGCGCGGGGATCACCGTCCACGCGGCGCCGTCGCCGGGCATCCCGACGCCGCCGAACAGCATCGAGACCAGCATGGCGACGACGCCGAACGCCAGGCCGGTGAGCGTCAGGGTCGCGACGGGGCGCGGCACGCGCCCGAACCCGACGACGCCGATCCACACGACGGCGGTGATCGCGACGATGGTGAGCGCGCGGGGGGCGCCGGTGCCGCCGATGCCGGTGAGCGCGGTGAGCGGCCACAGCAGCGCCATGGACGCCAGGCCGGCCACGACGGCCCAGGGGATCCCCGGCCGCGGCTGCGGCGCCGGGTGCTGCGGGGACGGGTGCTGCCGGGGGTGCTGAGGGTGCTGGGGTGAGGTCATGTCCCGACGATCACCCGGCGGCCCCGCACGCCACATCGGCCCGAGAGCGTCTCCCGGTGTCGCCCGGGAGCGACACCCGACCCTGACCCGGCCCCTGCCCCGGGCCGTGGGCGCGGGGCTCCTCTAGCCTGGGCGGCATGGCACCGCGCGCCCCGGCGTCCCCCAGCCCCTGGGTGACGGACGTCGTGCTCGCGCTGGCGACGGCGCTGGTCATCGCGGTCGTCATCGCGGCGGACACCGAGGGCGTGGGCAGCACCGGCCCGGCCGCCTACCTCTTCGCGGTGGGCCTCGGGGCGCTCGTTCTGCTGCGGCGCCGTGCCCCGCGCGCGATGCTCGTCGCGACGTTCCTCGGCGTGTGCACGTACTACGCGCTGGGCTTCGCGCCGATCGGCATGGTGCTGCCCGCCGTCGCCGCCCTGTACTCCGCGGCCGAGCGGGGGCGCACGGGCTGGGCCGTCGGGACGGGCGGCGTCCTCGTCGCCGTCGCCACCTACTTCCGGGCGGTGGACGACGACCCCAGCGCCTACCTCACCGCGTACGACCTGGTGACGAACATCGCGCTGACGGCCGCCGCCGTCGCGCTCGGGGCCGCCGTCCGGCTGGCGCGCGAGGCGCGGGCACGCACCGACGAGGTCCGTGCCCTCACCGCCGCCGAGGAGGCGCACGCCGCGGCCGAGCGCCTGCAGGCCGAGCGCCTGCGGATCGCCCGCGACCTGCACGACACGCTGGGGCACACGCTGTCGGTGGTCTCGCTGCACGCCGGCGTCGCGGCCGAGGCCGTGGGGCGCGACGACGACGCGGCGCGCGGCGCGCTCGACCAGGTGCGCGCCGCGGCGTCGGGCACGCTCGACGAGCTGCGGGCGACCGTGCGGATCCTGCGCGCCGACGTGGCGGGCTCGGGCCCGGCGGGCCCGCGCGGGGCGACCGGCCTGTCCGGGATCGACGCGCTGGTCCGCCCGGCGCGCGAGGCGGGCCTCGACGTCGACGTCGCGCTCGACGTGCCGGACGGGCTGCCCGCCGCCGTCGACGCCGCGGCGTTCCGGGTGGTGCAGGAGTCGCTGACGAACGTGCTGCGGCACGCAGGCGCCCGCCGGGCGCGGGTGTCCGCCGGCGTGGCCGGCGACCGGCTCCACGTGTCCGTCTCCGACGACGGGCGCGGCTCCGCGGGCGCCCCCGCCGGCGCCGGGATCGCCGGCATGCGCGAGCGGGTCGGGCTGCTCGGCGGCACGCTCACCGCCCGCGATGCGCCCGGCGGCGGGTTCGCCGTCGCTGCCGACCTCCCGGCGACGCCCGGCTGACGCCTCCGGTCAGCGCGGCAGTTCGGGATCTGGGCGGCAGCCCGGACTGCCGCCCAGATCCCGAAGTGCCGACGCGATCGGCGCCGAGCCGCCAGACTGGGGACCCATGATCCGGATCGTGCTGGTCGACGACCAGGAGCTGGTGCGCGCGGGGCTGCGGCCGCTGGCCGAGCTGGACGGCGACATCACCGTCGTCGGGGAGGCCGCCGATGGGCGCACCGGGCTGTCCCGCGTGCGCGTGCTGCGCCCCGACGTCGTGCTCATGGACGTCCGCATGCCCGCCCTGGACGGCATCGAGGCGACGCGCGCGATCGTCGCCGACGAGACCCTGCGCGACGTCCGCGTGCTGGTGCTGACCACGTTCGACGACGACGAGGACGTCGTCGAGGCGATCCGCGCGGGCGCCTCGGGGTACCTGCTCAAGGACGTCTCCCCGACCGACCTGCGGGACGCGGTCCGCACGGTCGCGGCCGGCGGTTCCCTGCTGTCGCCCGCCGTCACTGCGGCCGTGATGCAGGCCGCCGCCAGGGGCCCCCGCCCGCCGGACGACGGCCGGATCGGCACGCTGACCGAGCGGGAGCGCGAGGTGCTGGAGCAGGTCGGGCGGGGGCTCACCAACGACGAGATCGCGCGGGCGCTGTACCTGAGCCCGGCCACCGCGCGCACCTACGTGAGCCGCCTGCTCACCAAGCTCGACGCCCGCGACCGGGCGGCGCTGGTGGTGCTCGCCTACGAGACGGGCCTGGTGCGGCCCGGCGGCTGACTGCCCGGCGGCGGAGCCCACTCAGACGAGGCCGAGCTCCCGCGCCCGGACGCCGGCCTGGAACCGCGACTCCGCTCCGAGTGCGGCCATCAGCTCCGCCACCCGACGGCGATAGGTGCGCACTCCGAGTCCCAGCCGACGGGCCGCGGTCTCATCCTTGCAGCCCTGCACCAGCAGGTCCAGCACCTGCGGCGCCAGCTGGCGGAGCTCGGCCGTCCGCGCGTCGTAGACGGCGAGGTCGGTCGCCGACCGCCACACCGCCTCGAACAGCGACGTGACGCCCTGCACCGTCTCCGGCTGGGTGACGACGCTGTAGCTGCGCCGCCCGGCGTGGACGTCCCCGGCCAGGATCGCCACCCGCCGGTCGAAGAGGATCGTCTCGTTCAGCTCGTCGGGCGTGATGCGGATCTGCGCGCCGTGCACCTCCTGCACGCGCACCAGACCCTGCGCCGACGCCGGGTCGAGGAGGACGCCTGGCCGGTAGACCTTCCGGACGCGGACGTCGTCGCGGCGCGTCCGGGCCAGCTCGTCGAGGTCGGCCGACCCGTGCGTCAGCGTCCAGGTGCCGAGGTCGTTCGCCGCGCAGCTGATCTCCGTCGCCGTGGCGAACAGGGACGCCGTGCGGGCGAGCAGCTCCTCGTCGCCGCGCACGATCGTGACGGTCTCACCGGTCTGCACAGCCACCATTCTGCTCCGCGTGGCAGGGCCCTGCCAGCGTCGGCAACAAGCTGCCACCGTGGTGGCCGCGCGCGCCGCCCGTCCGATGCTGGCGGCATGACCACGAACACCACGACCTCCGCCACGACCCTCGACGCCGGCGCCGCCGGCACCTGGCAGCTCGGCGACCGCACGGTGAACCGCCTCGGCTTCGGCGCGATGCGGCTCATCGGCCGGCTCGGCGACCCCGTCCCCCAGGACCGCGCCGCCTCGATCGCCGTCCTGCGCCGTGCCGTCGAGCTCGGCGTGAACCACATCGACACCGCCGCCTTCTACTTCTTCCCGACCCGCTCGGCGAACGAGCTGATCGGCGCGGCCCTGCAGCCCTACCCGGACGACCTGGTGATCACCACCAAGATCGGCGCCAGCCAGTCCCGCGACGGGCAGTTCGAGCCGTACGCCCGCCCCGACCAGCTCCGCAGCCACGTCGAGGAGAACATCCGGCAGCTCGGCCTCGACCACCTGGACGTCGTCAACCTGCGCTGGGGCACCGGCCTGGAGCGCGAGCCCGGCTCCGTCGCCGAGCACGTCGGGGCGCTCGCCGAGCTGCGCGACGCCGGCCTGGTGCGGCACGTCGGCGTCTCCAACGTGCTGCCGGAGCAGCTCGAGGAGGCGGTCGGGATCACGCCCGTCGTGTGCGTGCAGAACCGGTACGGCCTCACCGACCGGGCCGACGACGGGCTGCTGGAGCGGTGCGGCGAGCTCGGTATCGCGTTCGTCCCGTTCTTCTCGATGGGCGCGGCCGTCCCCGGCGCCGTGCCGGGCGGCACCGCCGACGACACGGGCGGCGACGTCGTCGCCGAGGTCGCTGCCGCCCACGACGCGACGCCCTCCCAGGTGCGCCTGGCCTGGACGCTGCACCGGCGGCCGCACGTGCTGGCGATCCCCGGCACCGGCAGCCTGGAGCACCTGGAGCAGAACGTCGCCGCGGGCGCGCTGCGCCTGACGGACGACGACCTGGCGCGGCTCGACGCCATCGCGCCGCCCGCCTGACCCCCGGGTCGGCAATTCGTCCCCGGGTCGGCAGACATGTGTGCCGACCCGGGGACGGACTGCCGACCCGACGACCATTCCGTGAGTACACGGGATCATGTACCGTCGGCCCCATGGAGACGGTGACGCTCACCCACACGGAGGCGCTCGCGCGGATCGCGCACGCGCTCGGCGACCCGACGCGCGCACGCATCCTGCTCGCCCTGCGGGAGCGTCCCGGCTACCCCGCCGACCTGGCCGACGCCCTCGGGGTCTCCCGCCAGGTGATGTCGAACCAGCTCGCCTGCCTGCGCGGCTGCGGACTCGTGACGACGCGCCGCGACGGCCGCCGCACCGAGTACCGGCTCGCCGACCCGCACCTCGCGCACGCGCTCGGCGATCTGCTGCGCCTCACGCTCGTCGTCGACCCCGACTGCTGCGGCCCCGACTGCACGTGCGCCACCGGCCCGTCCGACGGCGCCTCGCCCGCGCACGCCGGTGCGGACGACGAGACGGACGCGGCATGAGCACGGACGGCACCCGCGTCCCCGCGGCCGGCACGACGGAGACCCTCACCCGCCGGGGCCTGCGCCTGGCCCGGCTCACCATCGGCTACAACGTCGTCGAGGGCGTGGTGGCGATCGCCGCCGGTGCCGCCGCCGGCCTCGTCTCGGTCGTCGGCTTCGGCATCGACTCCGGCATCGAGACGGTCGCGGCCGTGCTCGTCGCGCTGCGGCTGTCCGCCCGGCTGCGCCGCGGCGTCGGGCCCGACGCCGAGCCCGACGAGCGCGAGCTGCGCCGCGAGCGCCGCGCCCTGCGCCTGGTCGCGACGACGTTCTTCCTGCTCGCGGCCTGGGTGACGGTCGAGGGCGTCCGTGCGCTGGTCACGGGCGAGACCCCGGACACCTCCCCCGTGGGGATCGCGGTGCTGGCCGCGTCGCTGGTCGTGATGCCGGTGCTCGCGGCGGCCAAGACTCGCGTGGGGCGGGCGCTGCGCGACCCGCTCGTCCTCGCCGACGCCGCCGAGACCCGCGTGTGCGTGCTGCTGTCGGTCTCCACGCTGCTCGGGCTGGTGGCGTTCCAGCTGACCGGAGCCGCGTGGATCGACCCGGTCGCCGGCTTCGTCGTCGCCGGGTTCGCGATCCACGAGGGCCGCGAGGCGTGGGAGGGCGAGCTGGTGCACGACCACGATGGCGAGCACGAGCACTCCCACGCCCACCACGAGCACGGCGCCGGGCGGTGACCGTGGGCCACGACCACTCGCACGCGCACGGGGCGGCCGACCACCGCGGCCGGCTCGCGGCCGCGTTCGGCATCAGCGCGGCGATCCTGCTGGTCCAGCTCGCCGGCGCGGTCCTCACCGGCAGCCTCGCCCTGCTGGTGGACACCGTGCACATGCTCACCGACGTCGGCGGGCTGGGCCTGGCGCTGTTCGCCGCGCACCTGTCGCTGCGGCCGCCGTCCCCGCGGCGCACGTGGGGCCTGCGGCGCGCGGAGGTGCTGGCGGCGCTGGCGCAGGCCGCGATCCTGCTGGTCGTCGGCGTGTACGTGCTGGTCCAGACGGTGCTGCGGCTGCTCGACCCGCCGGAGATCCCGTCGACGGAGCTCGTCGTCTTCGGCGTGGTCGGCCTGGCAGGGAACGTCGTCGCGCTGGCCGTCCTGGCCGGCGGGCGCGGCGCGAGCCTCAACCTGCGCGCGGCGTTCCTCGAGGTGCTCAACGACGCGCTCGGCTCGGTGGGCGTCATCGTGGCGGCGATCGTGATCGCGACGACCGGGTGGCAGCGCGCGGACGCCGTCGCCGCGCTGCTCATCGGCGCGCTCATCCTGCCGCGCGCCCTGAAGCTGCTGCGCGAGGCCGGCGCGGTGCTGCTGGAGTCGACGCCTCCGGGCCTGGATCTGGGCGAGGTGCGCACGCACCTGATGCGCGTGGAGCACGTGCGGGAGGTGCACGACGTGCACGCCTCGCTGATCGCCACGGGTCTGCCGGTGCTCTCGGCGCACGTCGTGGTCGACTCCGGGTGCTTCACGGACGGGCACGCGGGGCGCATCCTCGACGAGCTGCAGGCGTGCGTGGCCGAGCACTTCGACGTGGAGCACTCCACGTTCCAGGTGGAGCCGGACACGCACCCCGAGCACGAGCACCCCACCCACGACTGACCGTGAGGATCGCGTTCGCAGTCTGATCGTTGAGATTCCGCGGTATACAAGAAGTCTTGTAGGACTGGCGGCGCGCCTCTAGCGTCGACGGCATGGAACCGATCGAGGCGATCACGGCCGTCCACCACCCGGTGCGCCGCCGTATCCACGACTACCTGGTGCTCCACGGGGCGACCCAGGTGACGACGCTGGCCACGTCGCTGGGGCGGCAGGTGGGCAGCGTGAGCCACCACCTGCGGATGCTGGAGCGGGCGGGCGTCGTCGAGCGCGCCGAGGACCCCACCGGGGACCGGCGCACGAGCTGGTGGCGGACCTCCGGCCGGGGCCTGAGCTGGTCCACGGAGGACTTCGCCGACTCCCCCGCCGACGCGCTGCTCGCGCGGGAGGCGGAGCGCGTGAACATCGAGATGCAGCTCGGTCGGCTGCGCGCCTGGCACCGCCGCTCCACCCCCATGCCCGAGTGGACCCGCGCGGCGTTCAGCATGGACACGCTCGCGTGGGCCACTCCCGAGGAGCTGGCCGCACTGTCGACGGCGCTGCTCGAGGCGTTCCAGGCCTGGCAGGCCGGTGTCGACACCGACGACGGCGCCGAGCGCCGCCCGGTCTTCGTGTTCGCCCACGGCTTCCCCACGGCGCCATGACCGCCGGGACCACGAGCCCGACCCAGCCCGTCCTGCTGAGGGAACCACCACGGTTCTCGCGCGACCGCGTCGTCCAGGCCTGGATCGGTGTCAAGGCGCTGTCCGACGCCGGCGACGCGATCTGGACGATCGCGCTGGCGTGGACGGCCGTGCAGGTCGCCAGCCCCGCGGTCGCGGGCGTGGTGGTCGCGGCGGGCACCGTGCCGCGCGCCCTCGTGCTGCTGTTCGGCGGGGTGCTGGCCGACCGGGCGGACGCGCGGCGCGTGATGATCCTGTTCAACGCGCTGCGGGTCGGCGTCCTGGTGGGTGTGGCGCTGTGGGTGCTGGCGGCACCGCCGACCGTGCTGCTGCTCGCTCTCGCCGCGGTCGCGTTCGGCGTGTGCGACGCCTTCTTCGAGCCGTCGGCGAGCACGATCGGGCGCCGGCTCGTGCGCACCGAGGACCTGCCGTCGTACAGCGCGGTGTCGCAGACGGCGTCACGCCTGGCCACGATGGGCGGCGCCGCGGTCGGCGGCGTGCTCGTCGCAGGCTCGGGGCTGGGCGGGAGCGCGTCGGCGAACGCGCTCACCTTCGCGCTCGTGATCGCGTTCGTCGCGATCTGGCTGCGGCCGCGGTTCGCGCTCCCCCGCGCCGAGAAGGAGTCCCCGTGGCGCGGGATCCGGCGCGGCGTCACCCACCTGCGCGGCACGCCGACGACCCGCACGCTCGTGCTCGCCCTCTCGGGCCTCAACCTCGCCGTCGGGCCCGCGGTCGGCATCGGGATCGCGCTGCGCGCCCACGGCGCGGGGTGGGGCGCCGAGGCGGTAGGGGCGCTGGAGGCCTGCATCGGGCTGGGCGCCGCCCTCGGGGCGCTGTCGGTCACCCGGTGGCGGCCCCGGCGCGAGGCGCGCGCCGGGTTCGCGGCCCTGGTGGTGCAGGGCGTGGCGATCGTCGCCCTCGGCCTCGGGCCGCTCGCGTCCGCGATCGCGGCCTGCCTGGTCGTCGGCGTCACCGCGGGCTACGCGTCGGCGCTGCTCAGCGCGACGTTCGCCGGGACGGTCGACCCCGCGTACCTGGGTCGGATGGCGTCGATCACGCGCCTCGGCGACGACGTCCTCATGCCGCTGGCGATGGCGGCGTTCGGCGCCCTGGCCTCCGTGGCGCCGCTCTGGGTGCCGTTCGCCCTGTACGGCGGGGCGATGGCGGCGCTGATGACGGTGCCGTTGCGACGGCGCCTCTTCCGGGAGCTGTCGTTGCGCGGCTGACGCGCGGTAGTGCCTCCCGCGCTCCGGTCGTGCCCCGCGGGGACGACCGCGGCACGGGAGGCACTACCTCGTGGCGGCGACCGGGCCGCCGGGGGGTGGGGCCGTCGAGGCGCGGACGACCAGGGACGTCGCGAGCTCGGTGCGCAGGGTGTGCCCGCTGTCCGTGCGGGCCCGGTGCACCAGGTCGACGGCGGTCGCGCCCATCGCGGCGAGCGGCTGGCGCACCGTCGTGAGCGCGGGGTCGATCCACGGAGCCACGGGCAGGTCGTCGAAGCCGACGAGCGAGATCTCGTCCGGCACGGGCACCCCGGCCTCGCGGAACGCGTGCAGGGCGCCGAGCGCGGTGTCGTCGCTGCTCGCGAAGACGGCGGTGGGCGGGTCGTCGAGGGCCATCAGCCGCTGGGCGCCCTCGTAGCCGGAGTTCACGCCGTACCGGCCGACGTGCACCAGTTCGTCGTCGACGGCCGCCCCCGCCTGGATGAGGGCGGCGCGGTAGCCCGCGAGGCGGGCGAGGGCGTTGTCCTGGTCGAGCGCCCCGGTGATGGTCGCGATGCGGCGGTGCCCGAGCGACAGCAGGTGCGCCGTCGCCTCGAGGCCGCCCTGGAAGTTCGTGGCGCCGACGCTGAGCATGCCCTCGGGCGGCCGCTGGCGCGGGTCGACGACGACGAGCGGGGTGCCGGTGTCCTCCAGGGACCGGCGCGCGGCGGCGTCGGGAACGGACACGACGCTGACGAGGCCGTCGGTGCCGCGGTCGAGGGCGTGGCGCACCCAGGCGCTGCAGTCGTCGGGGTCGGGCTCCACCGACAGGACGACGTCGAGGCCGAGCCGGCGCGCCCCGGTGACCGCGCCGCGGACGACGGCCTCCGACCAGGTGCCCTCGAAGTCGACGATGCGCACGTCGAGGAGGCCTGTGGGCTTGCGCCGCGCGGGACCGACCACGAACCCGTGGCGCTCCAGGACGGCCGCGACCCGGGCCCGCGTCGCGCCCGCGACGTCGGGGCGGGCGTTGAGCACCTTCGAGACGGTGGGGACGGAGACCTCGGCCTCGGCCGCCACGACGGCGAGCGGGATGTCCGGGCGGTCCGACGGCGGCGTCACGCGGTGCTCCTTGGTCGACGGGGTTTCTGAAAACGAGATCGTAGCGGAGAGAAGGCCGATGCGTTGACACACCCCCTCTCGCCCTCTACTCTCCCGGAAGCTTTTCGAGGCCGTGCTTCGAAATTTCGGGATCACCAAGGGAGTGGATCGTGATGAGAACACCTCGCACCGTCGGCGCGGTGACGGCGTCGACGCTCACGCTGGCCCTCGCGCTCACGGCGTGCGGACGCAGCGACGACGGCGGCGGCGCCGGCGAGGCCGAGCCCGCCGGCAGCATCTCCGAGGGCCCCGCGACCGGCACGGTCGAGATCTGGGCGATGGGCACCGAGGGCGAGCGCCTCCCGGAGCTCGCCGAGCAGTTCGAGGCCGACAACCCCGACGTCACCGTGGAGGTCACGCCTGTGCCGTGGGAGTCCTCCACGGAGAAGATCAACACCGCGATCGCCACGGGCGAGGTCCCCGACCTCGTGCAGGTCGGCACCACCCTGATGAGCAGCTTCGTGGAGCTCGGCGGCCTCGCGCCCACCCCCGAGGACGTCGACTCCGGCGCGTTCTTCCCCGGTGCCTGGGACACGACGGTCGTCGACGGCACCTCCTACGGCGTGCCCTGGTACGTGGAGACCCGCGTGCTCTACTACCGCACCGACCTGGCCGAGAAGGCCGGCGTGGACACCCCGCAGACCTGGGACGAGCTCAAGGAGTTCGCGGCGGGCATGCAGGACGCCGGCGCCGACCACGGCATCGCCCTGCAGACCGACGGCGACGGCACCAACATCATGTACTCGCCGTTCTACTGGCAGGCCGGCGGCGACTACATGAGCGACGACGGCACCGAGTTCACCCTCGACAACGACGCCCAGGTCGAGGCACTCGACTACTACGCGTCGTTCATGGCCGAGGGCCTCGCCCCGCAGCGGCTCGTCGAGGACGAGAAGATCCAGGACTTCATCGACGGCGAGCTCGGCTCGTACGTGTCGGGGCCGTGGGACCGTGCCAACCTGCTCGCCACCGCCGGCGACGACTTCGCCTCGAAGTTCGACGTGACGCCGCTGCCCGCCGACGAGACCTCCGCGTCGTTCATCGGCGGCTCCAACCTGGCCGTCCTCGCAGACGCCGAGAACCCGGACGCGGCCTGGAAGTTCGTCCAGTTCGCCACCGACCCCGCCGTCCAGGTGGACTGGTTCGAGATCTCCAGCGACCTGCCCGCGGTCCAGGCGTCGTGGGACGACCCCGCGCTGGCCGACGACGAGTCGCTCGCCGTGTACGGCGATGTGCTCGAGACCGCGCGATCGACGCCCGCCGTCCCGACGTGGGGCGAGATCGACCACGAGCTCAACCTGATCATCGAGCAGGTCGTCGCCGGCAACGTCACGCCTCAGGACGCGGCGGCGCAGATGCAGGACGCAGCCACCTCGATCGGCACGGGGCTGGACTGAGCCGTGGCCGCCACCGTCGAGACCCGTCCGCCCGGCCTCCGCGCCGCGCGGGGCCGCGCGCCGGAGAACGCGCGGCGGCGCCGGCGCGGCCTGGCCGCGTGGGGCTTCGCCCTGCCCTTCACACTGCTGTTCGCGGTGTTCATGCTCGTCCCGGTGGCGTCGTCGCTCTACATGGCGTTCACCGACATGCGGGGCGCCGACCTCAAGACGCCGTTCGCGGTGAACTTCGTCGGCCTCGACAACTTCGCGGCGGCCCTGACCGACCCGAAGTTCCTGCAGGCGGCCGGCAACACGCTCTACTTCGTGGGCGTGGCGATGCCGCTGACGCTCGCGATCGCGCTGCTCCTCGCGGCGCTGCTCAACTCGGGCCTCGTGTGGTTCCGGTCCGTGTTCCGGGTCGGCTTCTACGCGCCCGTCGTGACGTCGATCGTCGCCGTCGCCGTCGTGTGGCGGTTCCTGCTGCAGCCCGACTTCGGCCTGGTGAACTCGCTGCTCGGGGTGATCGGCGTCGAGGGGCCCCGGTGGCTCACCGACCCCACGTGGGCGATGCCGGCCCTGATCGTCATGGCGACCTGGCGCAACGTCGGCTTCTCCATGGTGATCCTCCTGGCCGGGCTGCAGGGCATCCCCCGCGACCTGTACGAGGCGTCCGCGCTCGACGGCGCCGGGGCCGTGCGCACCTTCCGCTCCGTCACCGTGCCGCTGCTGCGGCCCACGCTGCTGTTCTGCGCCGTCATCACCGGCATCGGCTACCTGCAGTTCTTCGAGGAGCCGTTCGTCATGACGCAGGGCGGCCCGCTCGGCGCGACCAACTCCGTGGCCTACGAGATCTTCAACCAGTTCGGCTTCGGCAACTACGGGCTCTCCGCCGCGATGAGCTACATCCTGTTCGTCGCGATCGTCATCCTGTCCTTCCTCCAGTTCCGCCTGCTGCGGCCCAAGAGCTGATGGCCCCCTCGACGGCCCAGCGGCGAAAGGAGCTCCCATGACGACGACGTCCCTGCCGGTCGCCTCGACCGGTGCGACACCCCCGGGCGAGGCGCCCCGCCCGGACCGCCGGCGGCGGCTGACACCGCGCGCGATCGTGCTCAACGTCGCGCTGCTCGTCGGTCTCGTCGCCTCGTTCGGCCCGCTGCTGTGGATGCTCGTGTCCTCGGTGAAGCCCGAGGGCGAGATCCGGCAGTTCCCGCCCACGCTGCTGCCCGAGCAGTGGACGACGGCGAACTACACCGAGCTGTTCGCCTCGCTCGACTTCCCCCGGTTCTTCCTCAACTCGGTCGTCGTGGCCCTGGCGGTCACGGTGGGCGCGGTCCTGTTCAGCGCGATGGTCGGGTACGCGCTGGCGAAGATCGACTTCCCGGGGCGGCGCCTGCTCTTCGCCCTGGTGATGGCCACGCTCATGGTGCCCGGCATGGTCACGTTCGTGCCGTTGTTCGTGCTCGTGGCCAACCTCGATCTCATCAACACGTACGCGGCGCTGATCCTGCCGTTCCTCGCCGCGCCCTTCGGCGTGTTCCTCATGCGCCAGTTCATGCTCGACGTGCCCGACGAGCTGCTCGACGCCGCCCGCGTCGACGGGGCCGGGGAGTTCCGCACGTTCTTCCGCATCGTGCTCCCGCAGGCCAAGCCCGCGCTCGCGACGCTCGGCATCCTGACCTTCCTCGGGTCCTGGAACAACTTCCTGTGGCCCCTGGTCGCCGTGCAGTCCGCCGACATGTACACGCTGCCGGTCGCGCTCGCCCTGTACTCCACCGGGCAGAACACCGTGCAGTACGGCCTGCTGGTCGCCGGCGCCACCGTCATCGTGCTGCCGATCCTCGTCGTCTTCCTCTTCCTGCAGCGCCACATCGTCCAGGGCGTGGCGACCACGGGCATCAAGTAGCCCGCGGCCGCCCCTCGGCCCGACCCGCACCGTCCCGCAAGGAGCTCTTCCGTGCCCGCACCGCTCACCCTGCCCACCGGCCCCGGCTTCCTCTGGGGCGCCTCGACCGCCGCCCACCAGATCGAGGGCGGCAACGTCAACAGCGACTGGTGGGCGAAGGAGCACGTCCCCGGCACGCTGTGCGCGGACAGCTCGGGCGACGCCGTCGACAGCTACCACCGCTACCCCGAGGACGTCCGCCTGCTCGCCGACGCGGGGCTCAACGCCTACCGGTTCTCCGTCGAGTGGGCGCGCATCGAGCCTGCCGAGGGCGAGGTCTCGCGGGCGCAGCTCGCGCACTACCGGCGCATGATCGACGCCTGCCTGGCCGCGGGCGTCACGCCGATGGTCACGCTGCTGCACTTCACGCTGCCGCGCTGGTTCGCCGAGCGGGGCGGCTGGCTCGCGCCCGACGCCGTCGACACCTACCTGCGGTACGTCGAGACCGTCGCGCCGATCCTCGACGACGTGCGGCACGTCGTGACGATCAACGAGCCCAACATCACCTCGATGATGCTGGGCGCGAGCCGCCGCACGAACCTCGACGCCGCCGGGCTGGCCGCGCCCGACCAGGAGGCGTCCGACGTCCAGGCCCGCGCCCACCGCGGCGCCGTCGAGATCCTGCGAGGGCTCGGCCACCGGGCCGGGTGGACGGTCGCCAACCAGGTGTTCCAGGCCGCGCCGGGCGCCGACGAGGCCCGCGACGCCTACGCCTACCCGCGCGAGGACTTCTTCCTCGAGGTGTCGCGCGACGACGACTTCGTCGGCGTGCAGAGCTACCTGCGCACGATCATCGGGCCCGACGGCGAGCCGGTGCCGTTCGGCGACGACGTCGAGCGCACCCTCACCGGCTGGGAGTACTACCCGCAGGCGCTCGGCGAGGCGCTGGAGTACACCCACCGGATCACGGGCGGCGTGCCGATGATCGTCACCGAGAACGGCATGGCGACCGCCGACGACTCCCGCCGCATCGACTACACGCGCGAGGCGCTGGCCGGCATGGCCCGCGCGATGGAGCGCGGGTGCCGCGTGGACGGCTACCTGCACTGGTCGCTGCTCGACAACTACGAGTGGATGAGCGGCTTCCGCCCCACGTTCGGCCTGGTCGCCGTCGACCGCACCACCTTCGAGCGCACGCCCAAGCCCAGCCTCGCTTGGCTGGGCGACGTCGCCCGGACGGGCAAGCTTCCCGCCGTGTGACCCGACGCCCCATGGCACGGCCCTGTACGCCCCACCGCGAACCGTAGTAGTTTGTATGACATGGCGGTGATCCTCCCGGACTGGCGGCACGCAGACGTGCATGTGCGCGACCGCCGAGGCCGGACGGACCGACCGCGAGAGACGGACATCGATCCGGAGTGGGCGAACGAGGCGTACTGCGACCCTGAGGCGGTGTGGTTCACACCGGACCCCAAGGGGAGGAAGGGGATGTCGAACCGCACCATCGGATGGTCCGAGACCGCCGGGTTCGTCATCACCGTCATCACGGTCCCCGATCCCGACGGCTCGGGCTTCGTGTGGGGCGCGAGCGCGTGGCGCTCGAACCCGACCGACGTGGCCGTGTACGAGAGCAGAGAGTACTGAGAGCAGACCAAGGGGCATCCGATGAGTGACGACGTGCGCGACCTGATCAAGGAGGTTGCCGCCGAGGCAGAGAGGACTCGCCACGAGCCGATGCCTCCCGGTGCCGCAGGCCATCGCCCGAACAGCGAGGCCACTCGGCCACGCGTCCTTTCCGTCCGGCTGACCGGTGAGCAGTACGACAGGCTGGCAGTGGCGGCAGAGCACCAGGCGGTACCCGTCTCGACGCTCGCGCGCATGCTGATCGTGCAGGGTGTGGAGGGCGCCGTACATGCACCCGTGCTGGACCGGCCCGTCCTGTCGCCGGAGCAGTTCGAAGTGTTGCTGAGCCACCTGCCGGATGAGGTGTCCAGCGCTCTGGGAGCGGCCCTCCGGCGCAATGTGAAGCCGGAGTTCCTGCAGACGGCCTAGGGCCAGCAGCCGGGACCGCGCGCCGCGAAGTCCTCGTCCGAGACACCGCACCGAGCTTCGGCCAGCCTGTCCTTGCTGGCGGCAACGGTCGGCGGGTGCTGTGCTGGTGCCATGACCACCCGCACGGACACGAGCCAGGACCGCGGACACGTCGACGAGCCGCACGCCGGCGGCGGGCTCGCCCAACGGCTCAACTGGCTGCGCGCGGGCGTGCTGGGCGCGAACGACGGCATCGTGTCGGTGGCGGCTGTCGTCGTCGGCGTGGCCGCGGCGACGCCGTCCCGTACGGCAGTGCTGGTCGCCGGCGTCGCCGCCCTCGTCGGCGGCGCGATCTCCATGGCCCTCGGCGAGTACGTGTCGGTCTCCAGCCAGTCCGACAGCGAGAAGGCGCTCATCGACCTGGAGAAGCACGAGCTCGCGACGATGCCCGAGGAGGAGTTCGACGAGCTCGTCGGCCTCTACCGCGACAAGGGCCTGTCGGACGAGACGGCGCGGCAGGTCGCCACCGAGCTCACCGAGAGCGACGCGCTGGGCGCCCACCTGTCCGCGGAGCTCAACATCGACCCGGACGACGTGGTGAGCCCGTGGCACGCCGCGTGGGCGTCGCTGCTGGCGTTCCTCACCGGCGGCGTCCTGCCGCTGCTCGCCGTGCTGTTCATCCCCGAGCCGCTCAAGGTCGCCGGCACGATCGTGGTCGTGCTCGCCGCCCTGGGCGCCGCGGGGGCGATCGCCGCGTGGATCGGCGGCTCCGCCCGGTCGCGCTCCGTCGTCCGCGTGGTCGTGGGCGGGGCGCTCGCCCTCGGCGCGACGTTCGGCATCGGCTCCCTGCTGGGGACGACGGGCGTCGTCTGACGACGACCCAGACCCGGCTGCGGCGCCCTTGCGCCCCGGCACCTCGCCGGAGCAGGATCCGACCGTGCCCGAGCTCCCGAACGTCCTCCTGTTCCTCACCGACGACCACGGCGCCTGGGCGACCGGTTGCTACGGCAACGCCGAGGTCCGCTCGCCGCGCATCGACGGCCTCGCCGAGGACGGCGTCCGGTTCGACCGGGCGTTCACGCCGTCCCCGGTGTGCTCCCCGGCGCGCGCCAGCCTGCTCACCGGCCGCACGCCGTCGCAGGTCGGCATCCACGACTGGCTGCAGGAGGCGGAGCCGGAGATCGCCGACCGCGACTGGCTCGACGGCGAGGCCACGCTGCCCGAGCTGCTCTCGGAGGCCGGGTACCACTGCGCCCTGGCCGGGAAGTGGCACCTCGGCCGCTCGCACGAGGTGCCGCGCGGGTTCGACCGGTGCTTCGGCCTGCCCGGCGGCCAGGGCACGCACGACGGCGAGTACACCTACCACCTCGACGGCGACCCGGTGACGCTGACCGGCAACAAGACCCGCATCATCACCGACCACGCGCTGCGGTTCCTCGACGAGGCCCCGGCCGACCGGCCGTTCTTCCTCACCGTCGGGTACATCGCCACCCACAGCCCGTGGGCGGGCCAGGACCCGGAGCTCGTCGCGCTGTACGACGACGCGACGTGGGCGGACGTCTGGCGCCCCGGCCGCCACCCCTGGGCGAAGGACGAGGGGTTCGCGTCGGGCGAGGCCTCGGCAGCCGAGCGGACCGAGGCCGCGGACCGCGAGCGGTGGGCGAACTACTACGCCGCCGTCACCGACATCGACCGCGGCGTGGGCCGCGTCGTCGACCGGCTGGCGGCGCTGGGCCGCCTCGACGACACCCTGGTGATCTACACCAGCGACCACGGGCTCACGCTCGGGCAGCACGGATTCTGGGGCAAGGGCAACAGCACCCGCCCGCTCAGCATGTACGACACCAGCCTCCGGGTCCCCCTGCTCGTGCGTCCGCCGCACGCGCCCGAGGGGCGCCGGGTCGACGCCTGCGTGGACCACTACGACACGTTCGCCACGATCTGCGACTACGCCGGGATCGTCCCCGACCCCGGGCGCGCCTGCCCGGGCCGCACCTTCCGGCCCGCGATCGAGGGCCGGGCCGACGAGGCCTGGGACGACACCCGTTACGGGGAGTACGGCGACCTGCGGATGATCCGCACGCCGCGCTGGAAGCTCGTGTGCCGCTACGGCCACGGCCCCGACGAGCTGTTCGACCTGGTCGCCGACCCCCGGGAGGAGCACGACGTCATCGGGCGCGCCGGCAACGCCGCCGTCGTCGCGGACCTGCGCCGCCGTCTCGACGCCTTCTACGCCGTCCACCGCCGCCCGGAGGCCGACGGTCTGCGGGTGGCGTCCCTCCCCCGGCACAACGGCGCCGAGGCCTGGCGCGACGGGATCAGGGAGACGCGGTTCCCGCAGGCGGCGCAGCCCCTCGGGTGACGCCGTCCCCTCAGCCGGGCACGGGCGCGGCGGCGCGCACGTCGCGGGGCACCGGCTGGCTCGGGTGCGGGGCGTCCCCGACGGCGGCCTGCGCCCGCCACAGCGCGGCCTCGAGCCGGTGCCGCACCTCGGCGTACGCGGGGTCGTCGGCCACGTTGCGCAGCTCGTCGGGGTCGGCCTCGGTGTCGAACAGCTCCCACTCGCCACCGAACCGCTGCCACCCGGTGCCGGGCAGCCCGAGCCCGTCGTTGTAGTAGTAGACGAGCTTGTACCGGGCGTCGCGGTACCCGTAGTGCGCCGGCGCGTGGTGCACGCCGTCGTGGTGCTCCCAGTACCGGTAGTAGAAGCCCTCGGGGGGCGGCTCGGGCGCCTCGCCGCCGACCAGGTCGGGCCAGAAGGAGCGCCCCTGCATCCCCGGGTGCGGCTCGACCCCGGCGGCGTCGAGGATGGTGCGCGCCAGGTCCACGTTGGTGACGATCCCGTCGTGGCCGCCGCCCGCCGGCAGCCGCCGCGGGTAGCTCAGCAGGAACGGCATGCGGATCGACTCCTCGTACATGAACCGCTTGTCGAACCAGCCGTGGTCGCCCAGGAAGAAGCCCTGGTCCGAGGAGTACATGAGCAGCGTGTCGTCGAGATCGCCGCGCTCGCGCAGCCAGTCGGTCACCCGCCCCACGTTGTCGTCCACCGACGCCACGCAGCGCAGGTAGTCCTCCATGTACCGCTGGTACTTCCACAGGGCCAGCTCCTCGTAGCCCAGGCCCTCGGGCGGGTCGACCTTGAGGTCGTCGGCGGTGAGGTGGTCCGCGACGCGCATCGCGGCACGGCGGGACGACGACGTGCGGGTGGCGTAGTCGTCGGTGAACGTCTCCGGCACGGGGATCGGGTCGGTGTACATCCCCGCGTGCTTCTCGTCCGGCTCCCACGACCGGTGCGGCGCCTTGTGCCAGACGAGCAGGCACCACGGCGCGTCGCCGTCCTGCGCGTCGGCCCATCGCAGAGCCAGGTCGGTGATGACGTCCGTCGCGTACCCGGGCTCCGTCCGCTCGCCGTCGGCCGAGCGGAACGTCGGGTCGAAGTACTCCCCCTGGTCGAGGAGCACGTCCCAGTAGTCGAAGCCCTGCGGGTCGTGGCCCTCGCCGTGGCCCATGTGCCACTTGCCGACGACGGCAGTGCGGTACCCGGCGGCACGCAGCTGCGAGACGAACGTGGGCCGGCTCGCGTCCAGGTGCGTCGAGAGCGTCGTCACGCCGTTGACGTGCGAGTACGTACCCGTGAGGATCGACGCCCGGCTCGGCGTGCACAGCGAGTTGGTCACGTAGCACCGGTCCAGCCGGCGGCCGAGCGCGCCGATCTCGTCGATACGCGGGGTCGTGTTCACGACCGACCCGTAGGCGCCGATCGCGTGCGCGGCGTGGTCGTCGGTGAGGATCAGGACGATGTTCGGGCGTCGCATCAGGCGGGGGCTCCCGTCGGGGTGGTCGATTCGGTCGCGGTCGGCCCGGCGGGGACGGCACCGGCGCGCGCGGGGCGGGGGATGGCGTCCAGCAGGGAGCGCGTGTACGGGTGGCGCGCCTCGCGGACCACCTGCGCGGTGGGCCCCTGCTCGACGATCTCGCCGGAGCGCATCACCATGATGTCGTCGGCGAGCAGCCGGGCGCTGAGCAGGTCATGGGTGATGTACAGCATCGTCACGTCCTGCTCCCGCACCGTGTCGGCCAGGAGCTCGAGGATCTCCGCGCGGATCGACACGTCGAGCATGGAGATGGGCTCGTCGGCCACGAGCAGCCGCGGACGGGGCGCCATGGCCCGCGCCACGACGACGCGCTGGCGCTGCCCGCCCGAGAGCTGGTGCGGCAGCTTGTCCACGTAGGTCGCGGCGGGCGAGAGCCCCACCGACTCGAGCAGCTCGAGCACGCGCTGCCAGAGGGCGTCGCCCGTCAGGCCCAGGTAGTTCCGCAGCGGCCGGCCGAGGCTGTCGCCGACGGTCTTGGTGGGGTTGAGCGCCGCGAACGGGTCCTGGAACACCATCTGCACCCGGGAGCGGTACTCGCGCAGCGCGGCGCGACGCAGCGAGCCGGGATCGACGCCGTCCACCCGCAGGGTGCCCGACGTCGCCCGCTCGGTCCGTGTGAGGATCTTCGCGATCGTGGACTTGCCGGACCCGGACTGCCCCACGAGGGCGCGCACCTGGCCGGGCACGAGGGTGAACGACACCCCGCGCACCGCCTCGACGCGCTCCTTGCGCAGCCCGCGGCGCCGCTCGTACGTCTTGACCAGGTCCTCCACGACGACGAGGGGCTCGCGCCCCTCGGCCGAGGACGCGGCGCCGGACCACGCGGTCACCTCGGCGAACCGCGGCGTCTCGGGCACCGTGCCCGCCCCGAGCTCCGCCGCGCCGACGTCGGTGAACAGGTGGCAGCGCACCAGCGACGGGCCCGGACCGGCGGCCTCGGGGGCGTCGTCGAGCGTGGGCACGACGTCGTCGCACGCGGCCAGGCGGGACGGGCACCGGGGCGCGAACGGGCACCCCGGCGGCGGCTCCGTCAGCGCGGGTGGCCGGCCCGCGATGTACGCCACCGAGACGTGCTCGGCGCGCGGGTCGTCGAACGAGCCGAGCAGGCCGTGCGAGTACGGGTGCAGCGGGTTCGTGGCGAGCTCCGCGCTGGGCCGGCTCTCGACGACCTCGCCCGCGTACATCACCATGACGCGGTCGGCGATCTCCAGCACGGTGCCGAGGTCGTGGCTGATGAACAGCACGGTGAACCCCTGCTCGCGCTGGATGCGGCGCAGCAGCTCGACGATCGACCGCTGCACCAGCACGTCGAGGCCCGTCGTCGGCTCGTCGAGGAGCACGAACCGGGGACGCAGCAGCAGCGCGAGCGCGAGCACGACCCGCTGGCGCATCCCGCCCGACAGCTCGTGCGGGTACGACCGCATCACCCGGTCGGCGTCGAGCTCGACGTCGGCCAGCACCTCGCGGATCCGGGCGTGCCGGTCGCCGTCGACCCCCTCGCGCCAGCCGTGCGCGTCCATCGCGTCGTGGAACTGCTTGGCCACCCGCAGCACCGGGTTCAGCGCGTTCATCGACGACTGGAACACCGTCGCGATCTCGCGCCACCGCAGCCGGTTCACGTCGCGCTCGCTCAGTGCGTACAGGTCCTGGCCGTCGAACCGTACGCTGCCGCCCGCGTGGTGCGCCGGCCTGTCGAGCAGGTGCAGCAGCGCGTTCCCGAGCGTCGACTTGCCGCACCCGGACTCCCCCAGCAGGCCGACGAACTCGCCCTCGGCGATGCTGAACGACACGTCCCGCACGGCGTGGGACGGCGGCAGGTCGCGGGACCGGTAGTCGACGGACAGGTGCTCCACCTCGACGAGTGCCATCACTGCTCCCTCAGGTGCGGGTTGCTCAGCGCGTCGACCCCGAAGTTGATGAAGGTCAGCGCCGTGGTCAGCAGGGCGAGCAGGAGGCCGGGCACGACCAGGCGGGCGAAGCCCCCGGTCAGCAGCGCGCCGTCCTGGCTGGCCCAGTAGAGCATCGTGCCCCAGGAGATGGTCTCCGGGTCCCCGATGCCGATGAACGCGAGCCCCGCCTCGGCGCCGATCGCGCCGCCGACGGCCCCGATGAATCCGACGACGATGAGCGACGTCATGTTGGGCGCGATCTCGCGGAAGATGATGCGGAAGATGCCGTCGCCCGCCTGCCGGGCGCCCTGGATGTACTCCCGGTTGCGCAGGGTGAGGATCTGCGCCCGCTTGTTGCGGGCGCCGCCCGCCCAGCCGGTGATGCCGATGACCACGATGACCATCCACACCCCGCCCCCGCCGGGCATGTACGCCGCCAGGGTGACCATCAGCGGCAGGGTCGGCACCACGAGCACGAGGTTCGTGAAGAAGGAGAGCACCTCGTCCGCGAACCCGCCCAGGTAGCCGGCGGTCATGCCGATCGCCAGGGCGATGAGGGTCGAGATGGTCCCGGCCACCAGACCCACGAGCAGCGACGTCCGGGCGCCCCAGATCGCCTGCGACGCGACGTCGAACCCGCGGCCCGTGGTGCCGAACCAGTGCTCCGCCGACGGCGGCAGGCCGGGCGCGAACCCGCCGTCGCGCGGGTCGTACGGCGCCAGCCAGGGCGCGAACGCCGCCATGAGCAGGAACAGCGCCAGCAGCACCATCCCGAACCGGGCCTTCTTGTTGCGCCACAGGATGACGAACCACCGCGGCGTGCGCAGCAGCCGGGGGCGGCGGGCGGTGACGGCCGGAGGCCCGTCGAGTGTCACGGCACTCATGCCGTCTCCTTCCGTCGGGCGCGCGGGTCCAGCAGGCCGTAGAGCATGTCGGCCGCGAGGTTGGCCACCAGGACGCCCACCGTGGAGAACAGGAAGATCGTCTGCATGAGCGGGAAGTCCTTGTTGCCGACCGCCTCGAGGAGCAGGCGCCCCATGCCCGGGTAGTTGAAGACCTGCTCCACGAGCGCCGTGCCGCCGACCAGGCCGCCGAGCGCGAGCGCGAAGCCGGTGATGTTCGGCAGGATCGCGACACGGGCGCCGTAGCTCACGGCGAGCACCCGGGCCGGCAGGCCCTTGGCGCGGCCGAACCGCGTGAAGTCCTCACCCAGGGACGCCACCATGTTGTTGCGCATGCCGAGCATCCAGCCGATGGGGCCGGTGATCATGATCGCGGCCGCCGGCAGCAGGAAGTGCTGCCACGCGTCCACGAAGAACTCCGGCGAGGGCCCCGGCTCGACCGCCCCCGAGTAGCCGCCCGACGACGGCAGCCAGCCGAGCGTGATCGCGAAGACGTAGATGAGCAGCAGCGCGAGCCAGAAGAACGGCAGGGTGCCCAGGAAGCTCGACCCCACCGTGACCACGGCGTCGAAGCCGGTGTTGCGCCGCCACGCCACCCACGCCCCGAGCAGCGTGCCGATGACGAACGAGAGCACGAGCGTGGTCCCGAGCAGCACGATCGTCCACGGCAGCGCGTCGCCGATGACGTCCGTGACGCTGTAGGGGAAGTAGGTGTACGAGACGCCGAAGTTCCCGGAGGCGATGTTCCCCAGGTAGTCGACGTACTGCGACCACAGGGACGCGTCTGGCACGCCGAGCATGGCGCGGACCGCCTCGAGCTGGGCCGGGTCGACGTAGCCGTCCTTGGCGGCGACCTGCTCGAGGATCGCCTGGGCCGGGTCGCCCGCGGACATCCGCGGGATGAGGAAATTGAGGGTGACGGCGCCCCACAGGGTCAGGACGAAGAACCCGATGCGCCGCGCGAAGTAGGTCATGGTGCTCCCACCGGGTCGGCGTCAGTCCTCGGCCGGGACCAGGGACGTGTAGATGAGGCGGTTGTTGTCCGAGCCCGCGTAGGGGTCCTCGGCGCTCGGCCAGCCGGTCGCGTGCTTCGTGTTGTACTCGAACCACTTGCCTCCGTACCAGAGCGGGACGAACGGCACCTGGTCGACCATGATCTGCTGCAGCTCGTGGACGATCGGCTTCTGCGCCTCGACGTCCTCGGTGACCTCCAGCTCCTCGAGCAGCGCGTCGGTCCGCGCGTCGCGCCAGCGCACCTCGTTCGTCGACGCCTTCTTCCCGACGGGCGCCGTGTTCTCGGACGCGAGCGGCTCGGCGAAGCTCTGGTACATCGAGCACAGCCCGCCGCGCACGCCGAACGCCATGTCGAACGTCCCGGTGAGGCGGTTCTGCTCGACGGTCGGATAGTCCGGGGTGTCGACGTCGACGGCGATGCCGAGCTCCGCGAAGTCGTCCTTGACCGAGTCGGCCGCCGCGGTCCAGTCGGACCATCCTTGGGGCGTGGTGAAGGTGAACGCCAACGGCTCGCCGTCCTTGCCCAGGCGCTTGCCGTCCGCGTCCAGCTCGTAGCCCGCGGCCGTCAGCGCGTCGGCGGCCGTCTCGGGGTCGTAGGCCACCATGCCCTCGTCGGGGATGGACGGGTCGAGCCAGTCCTCCTGTCCGGGCAGCACGAGCAGCGTCTGGCTCGCGGGCTCCACGTAGCCGTAGCCGGCCTCCTCGGTGAGGCGCTCCTTGTCCACCGCCTGGGCGATCGCGCGGCGGAACTCGACGTCGTCGAACGGCGCCTCGGTGAGGTTCATGTACAGGGAGATCGGCGACCCCGACGCGAACCAGTACTTGTTGTGCTCCGGGTCCTTCGCCACGTACGAGTCCTCGATGTCGGGGACGAACATCGAGTTGTGGTCGTACTCGCCGCGGGCGAGCCGGAGCTGGTCCACCTGCCCCTCGGCCGCCTTGGTGAAGCGCAGCTCGTCGACCTTGACCTTGTCCGCCTGCCAGTAGTCGGGGTTCGCCTCGACGGTGAACTGCTGCGGGTTGAGGGACTTCACCGTGAACATCCCCGTGCCGACGGCTTCCTCGGCGGTGTAGGTGGCGGGGTCGTCGACGCCTGCCCACACGTGCTCGGGCACGATCGTCGTCTCGATGATCTTGTCCTTGATGGCGTACGCGGGACCGTCGAACGTCAGCACCACCTCGGTGTCCGACGTCGCCTCGGCGCTCGTCAGCCGCACGCCCACGCCCTTGGTGTCGAGCGCGGGGTTCTTCTTGAGCAGGGTGAACGTGAAGGCGACGTCCTCGGCGGTGAAGGCCTCGCCGTCGTTCCAGGTGACGCCCTCACGCGTCGTCAGCCGCATCTCCGTGGGGCTCGTCCACTCGTACTCCGTCGCGAGCTGCGGCACCTCGCTGCAGTCGTACTTGTTCACCTCGAACAGCGGGTCGTAGATCGTCCACAGCGGGCCGATCGCCGTCGTGGAGAACGGGTTGTAGTTCGGCTTGGGGTTGGAGGCGTTGGAGAAGTTCCCCAGGTTGAGGTACGCGATCCGGCCGTCGTCGGTGGTCCGGCTCTCGCCGGCGCTTCCTCCCTGGTCGGCGGTCGAGCAACCGGTGAGCAGCAGCGCGGCCGCTCCGGCGCACGCGATGAGCCGGGTGGCCGCACGGCGGCCGGCGGTGGTGTGAATCATGAACAACCTTCCTCGTCGAAGACTGCCGCGGCGTGCGTCAGACGGCGCAGCCGCAGGACTCGCGGATCACGGTCCGGGTCTCCAGGACCCGGTCGTCGGGGGGCAGCGGGACGGCGGGAGCCGCCCCGTCGCGGGTCGGCTCCAGCGCGATCCGCGCGGCCGTGGCACCCAGCTCGAAGGTCGGCTGGTGCACGGTGGTGAGGGTGGGGGAGGCGAGGCCGGCGAGCGAGTTGTCGTCGAAGCCGACGATCGCCATCTCCCCCGGGATGGAGCGGCCGAGGCCGGGCAGCGTCGCCAGGACCCCGAACGCGAGCTCGTCGTTCGCGCAGACCAGCGCGTCGGGCAGGTCGCCCTCGGCGTCGAGCTCCCGTGCCGCGATGGCCCCGTACTTGGCCTCGAAGCCGAACCGGAGCGGGGCGCCGGCCTCGGTGAGGCCGTGGTCCTCGAGGGCTGCGCGGAAGCCGTGGTAGCGGGCCGTCGGGTCGGGTGAGCCGTCGGGGGCCCCGAGGAACCGGAGCCGCCGGTGCCCGTGGACCTCGACGAGATGGGAGGTGACCTCCCGGCTGCCGGCGTGGCCGTCGGTCCGCACGGTCGCAAGGTGGTCGGACGTGCCGGCGACCAGGACCACCGGCATCGACTGCGCGATCTCCGCCAGCAGCGCCTGGTCGACGGTGCCGCCCTGCACCACGAGCGCGTCGGTGCGCTGGGCGAGCTGGGTGACGGCCTGGGCGGCGTCGGGCCGGAAGTGGGTGCCGAGCACGTTGACCGCGATCCCGGCGGCGACCGCGACGGACTCGACGCCCTGGACGAGCTCGGCGAAGTACGGACCGCCGAGGCCGGGGAGCACGATCCCGAGCGTGTGGTGGCGCTGGTAGGCCAGGGAGAGACCGAGCGCGGACGGCGTGTAGCCGAGGGCGTCGATGCTCTGCTGCACCCGCTCGCGCGTGGCGGGCGCCACCTTGGGGTCGTCCCGGGTGACGCGCGAGACGGTGGCGACGGACACGCCGGCGTGCCGGGCGATGTCGCGGACGGTGGGCCTGCCCGAGCTGGCCATGAATCACTCCCTCGTCGTCGAGGCCGGTGGATGTAACCGGTTACATCTGCCACTATGGCGCGTGGTACCGGTTACATGCAAGCCCCGAGGTGACCTGGACCACGTCCAGACCTACGAAGGAGTAGCGCGTTGGCAACCCTCCCGACCCTGCACGACGACCTCGTCCTGTCCGGCGAGGTCCACTACTTCCGGCTCGACCCCTCCGACTGGGAGGCCCGCCTCGACGCCGCCGTCGCGACGGGCGTCACCACCGTCGCCACGTACATCCCCTGGCTGGTGCACGAGCTGCCCGACGGCTCGTTCGACCTCACCGGCCGCACCCGGGCCCAGCTCGACCTCGGCCGGTTCCTCGACCTGTGCGCGGACCGCGGGCTCGCGGTGATCGGCCGTCCTGGCCCGTTCGTCATGGCGGAGCTCAAGCACGAGGGGCTGCCGTCCAGCCTGTTCCGCGACCACCCGGAGGTGGTGCCGCCCACGTGGGACGGCCGTACCCCGGAGGTCACGGTCGTCGACTACACCCACCCGGCCTACCTCGCGGCGTGCCGACGCTGGTATGAGGCCGTGATCCCGCTGCTCGCGGACCGCACGCCGAGCCGCGGCGGCACCGTCGTCGGCGTCCAGCTCGACAACGAGATCGGCATGCTGCCCTGGGTCACCAACTCCCCCGACCTGTCCGACCGCACCGTCGCCGAGCTCGTGGCCTGGCTCGTCGCCGCGGAGGGCGAGCAGGAGGTCAAGGCGCGCTACGGCCTCGACCCGGCCGACGCCGCGGCGTGGGGCCCGGCGCTGCGGTCCCCCGGCGAGGACGTCGTGCTCGCCCTGCACCGCGACCTCGGCCGCTTCACGCGCGAGAAGTACGCCGCGTACGTGCGGCACCTGGAGTCCTGGGCGCGCGAGCTCGGCGTCGACGTGCCGTTCCTCGTCAACGTCCACGGCTGCTGGGGCGGCGCGGCGAGCATGTTCCCGCTCGGGGTCTCCCAGCTCTGGAAGACGTGGGAGGGCCGCACCGACGTGCTGCCCGGCACGGACTACTACATCGGCGACCTCACGCTGGAGAAGCTGCCCGGCCTCTGGGCGTCGAACGCGTTCGTCGCGGCCACCACGGTGCCGGGCCAGCCCACCGGCAGCATGGAGTTCGAGGTCGGCAGCGGCGACTACGGCGAGTCGCTCGGCGTGAGCAGCGGCCCCGAGGCCGGCCCGCTCAAGCTGCAGACGTGCCTCGCCCAGGGCAACACCTTCGTCAACTACTACCTCCTCACCGGCGGGCGGAACCCGCTGCTGTTCGAGCCGGTCGGGGACGGCAACGACCGCGTCGCGTTCACCGGGGAGCGGCACGGCTTCGCCGCCCCGCTCGGCCCGGAGGGACGCCCGTCGCCCGGGTACGCCCGGCTCGCGGACGCGACCACCGCCGCGACCGCCCACGCCGGCCTGCTGCGCGCCGCCCGGCCCGAGACCCCGCCCGTCACGCTCGGCTTCGTCCCGGACCACTACATGACGGAGTACCGCTACCCCGGCTCCGACCGGGACCGGCGGTTCGTGGCCGAGCTCGAGCGGTTCCGCGGCTCCGGCCCGCGGGAGATCCTCACCCGGGCGCTCGCCGTCGGCGGCTACGCCCCCGACGCGGTGAACCTGCAGGACGACGGCCCGCTGGACCTGGCCCACGACCGCGTGCTCGCCCTCGCGCCCACGCCGTACCTGGACGACGAGATCCAGGCCCGGGTCGCCGACTGGGTGCGCGACGGCGGCCGGCTGCTGCTGCACGGCCCGGTGCCGACGCGGGACATGCTGGGCCGCCCCGCCACGCGGCTCGCGGACGCCCTGGGGATCACCGTCGGCGACCGGCGCGACGAGCGGCCCGGCTACTTCCCGTCCGTGGTCCCGGCCGACGACCGGCTCGCCATGGCCGAGGTGCGCGGCGGCTTCGTGCAGCCGCTCGGCGTCCCCGACGGCGCCGACGTGTTCGCGCGGGTGGCGGCCGCCGACGGCTCCCCGGCCGCGGGCGAGCCGTGCGTGGTCCAGGTGGCGCACGGCGCCGGCCGGGCGCTCGTCGTCGCCGCCGACCTGCCCTGCCTGCTGCCGGTGTGGGAGCGCCTGCTCGCCGGGCTGGGTGCGGAGCCGCTGGTCCGCCCGACGTCGTCCGTGCCGGGCGTCGTCGTGGTCCCGACCGCGACGCCGGACGGCACGCGGGTCGTGCACACCCTCAACGTCTCCCCGTGGGACGCCGAGGTCACGCTGGAGCGCGACGGCCGGGATCTGCTGGCCGAGCCATTGCGGCTGCGCGCCCGCACCGGCGCCTGGCTGGTGCAGGAGCCCGGGGACGCCCACGCGCGGCTCGGCTGGATCGGCGGGACGGAGTGCGCCCGATGACGACGCCGCACTCCCCCACGTCCCCGCACCCCGCGACCGACCTCGCGCCGCGCCTCGGGCGCACGGTGCTCTACCAGATCTACCCGCAGAGCTACGCGGACTCCGGCCGCGCCGGGGCCGACGGCGCCGGTGCGGGGATCGGCGACCTGCCAGGGATCACCGCCCGCCTCGACTACCTGCGATGGCTCGGCGTCGGCGCGGTGTGGCTCGACCCGTGCTTCGTCTCCCCGTTCGCCGACGCCGGGTACGACGTCGCCGACTTCCTCACGATCGCCCCGCGGTACGGCACGAACGACGACCTGGCGGAGCTCACCGAGGAGGCCGGGCGGCGAGGCATCTCGGTGCTGCTCGACCTCGTGGCCGGGCACACGTCCGACCAGCACCCGTGGTTCGTCGCGTCGGCCGACGACCCCGACGACCACCGCTACGTGTGGAGCGACGTCCCCGTCGAAGGGTTCGAGCCGGGCCCCGGGAAGCGCGGCGGGTTCTACCGGCCGAACTTCTTCCCCGTGCAGCCCGCCCTCAACTTCGGCTACGCGCGCACGCACCCGGACGAGCCGTGGCGCCAGCCCGTCGACGCGGAGGGCCCGCGGGCCAACCGGGCCGCCCTGCGCGAGATCATGACCCACTGGTTCGACCTCGGCGTCGCCGGGTTCCGCGTGGACATGGCGGCCTCCCTCGTCAAGGACGACCCCGGCCTGGTGGAGACCGGCCGGCTGTGGCGCGAGACGCGCGACTGGCTCGACCGCGCCCACCCGGGCCGGGTGCTCGTCAGCGAGTGGGGCGACCCGCGGGTCTCCGTCCCGTCCGGGTTCCACGCCGACTTCTTCCTGCAGTTCGGGGGCGACGACGACGGCCTGCCGCTGCGCACGCTGTGGAACAACGGCGCCGGCACGGTCAACCCGTCGTGGGGCGACGTGCCCGCCTGGGCCGACGCCGAGGCCCGCGGCGACGCCGGCACGTTCGTCCGCGCCTGGGAGGAGGCGACGTCGGCGATCGCCGCGACCGGGCGGGGTGGGCTCACCGGCCTGCCGACGTCGAACCACGACTTCACGCGCCTCGTGGCCGGCGAGCGCGACGCCGAGCAGGCCCGCGCCGCCCTCGTGCTGACGCTCACCTGGCCGTCCATGCCGTCGGTCTACTACGGCGACGAGATCGGCATGCGGTTCGTGCCCGGCACCCCGACGCTGGAGGGCTCGCGGCTCAGCCCCACCTACGACCGCGCCGGGTCCCGCACCCCCATGCAGTGGGGCGACCTGCCGCCGGGCCGGTTCGGCCCCGACGTCGCGGAGTCCCGGTACCTGCCGCAGGACCCGGACCCCGGCCGGCCCACCGTCGCCGACCAGCTCGACGACGAGGGCTCGCTGCTGCACCTCGTGCGCCGGCTGGCGCACCTGCGCACCTCGGACGACCGGCTCGACGCGGCGGCGCCCGTCGAGGTGCTGGCCACGGGCTATCCGTTCGCGTACCTGCGCGGCGGCAGCCTCGCCGTCGTGCTCAACCCGGGCCGGGCGCCCGTGCGGATCGACGTGCCCGGCGCCGCCCGGGCGCGCGCCGTCGAGGCCCGCGGGCACCGGACCGACGGCGACACCGTGCACCTCGACGGGCACGGGTACGCCGTCCTCGACCTCGCCTGAACCACCCCGCACCACCGCGACGACGCATCGGAGGGACCCACCCATGACGCACACCACCGCCGCCCCGGACGGCTTCCTGTGGGGCGCCTCGACCGCCGGCCACCAGATCGAGGGCGGCAACACCAACTCCGGCCACTGGCTGCTGGAGCACGCCCCCGACACGCACGTCGAGGAGCCGTCGGGCGACGCCTGCGACTCCTACCACCGGTACGGCGAGGACATCGGGCTGCTCGCGGGCGCCGGGCTCAACGCCTACCGCTTCTCGCTGGAGTGGGCCCGCATCGAGCCCGCCAAGGGCGAGGTGTCCCGCGCCCAGCTCGACCACTACCGCCGCATGATCGACACCTGCCGCGACGCCGGCGTCGAGCCTGTGGTGACGCTGCACCACTTCACCGTGCCGGCCTGGCAGTATCAGGAGGGCGGCTGGTACGCCCCCGACGTCGTCGACCGGTTCCGGTTCTTCACCGAGACGGCGGCGCGGATCCTCGACGACGTCTCCTGGGTGGTGACCATCAACGAGCCGAACATGATGGTCAACCAGGCCGAGGCGAAGATCGACACCGAGTGGGGGGTCAACTTCCCCGGCCCGTCGCCGCACGCCGCGCAGGTCATCGCGGCGGCGCACCACGCGTCCACAGGCGTGCTGCGCGGGCTCGGGCACGTGCGGTCCGGCTGGACCGTGGCCAACCAGGTGTACCAGGCCGTCCCCGGGTACGAGCGCGAGCGTGACGACTGGGGCTACTGGCGCGAGGACTACTTCCTCGAGCAGTCCCGCGAGGACGACTTCGTCGGGGTCCAGTCGTACCTGCGCACCATCATCGGCCCGGACGGCCCCGTGCCGTTCCCCGACGACGTCGAGCGCACCCTCACCGGGTGGGAGTACTACCCGGAGGCGCTGGGCCACGCGCTGCGCCACACCCGCGACGTCACCGGTGGCGTGCCCATGCTCGTCACCGAGAACGGCATGGCCACCTCCGACGACGCCCGCCGGATCGACTACACCACCGGCGCGCTGAGCGGGCTCGCCGACGCCGTCGACGACGGCTGCGACGTCCGCGGCTACCTGCACTGGTCGCTGCTCGACAACTACGAGTGGGGCTCGTTCCGACCCACGTTCGGACTCATCGGCGTGGACCGCGAGACGTTCGCCCGCGCCCCCCGGCCCAGCCTCGGCTGGCTCGGCGACCTCGCGCGCCGCAACGTGCTGCCGCGCACCGCCGCACGGCCCGAGGCCGACGCCGTCTTCGCCGCGACGGTCGCGGCGCCGGCCGCCACCCCTGAACCCGACCCCACGAGGAAGTGAGGACGCACGATGAGGACACGCACGACACGACGCACGCTCGTCACCGCCCTGGCCACCACCGGCCTGGTGCTCGCGACGCTGCCCGGCGGCGCGAGCGCCGACCCCGCTCCCGACCGCGGCGCCGACGGCTCGCAGCGGCTGCTGCGCACCTGGGCCGCGGACACCTGGCGGTCGTTCGAGGCGCTGGCCGTCGAGGAGACGGGCCTGCCCGACGACAACGTCGGCGGCGACCTCGACCCCGCCACCCGCGGCGGCTACACGTCGCCCACCAACATCGGCGCCTACCTGTGGAGCACCGTGGTGGCGCGCGACGTCGGCCTCATCGACGCCGGCGAGGCGCACGACCGCATGGCCACCACGCTGGACACGGTCGCCGGCATGCAGCGGCACGAGCCCAGCGGCATGTTCTACAACTGGTACGACCCGGCCACCGGGGAGCGACTCGACACGTTCCCCGGCGGCGGCCCGATCGACCAGTTCCTCTCCAGCGTGGACAACGGGTGGCTCGCCACCGGGCTGCTGCTCGCCGGCCGCGCCGAGCCGTCGCTCGCCGACGAGGCCGACGCCATCCGCGAGGACATGGACTTCGGCTGCTACTACGACCCGGAGGCGAACCAGATCCGCGGCGGCTTCTGGGACGCCGGGCCCGGCAACGACGCCGCCGTCACCGGCGACTACTGCGGCACGGGCGTCGACGTCTGGTACACCGGCCACCACTACGGCGCGTTCAACACCGAGCCGCGGATCGCCTCCTACCTCGGCATCGCCGCGGGCCAGATCCCGGCGAAGCACTACTTCGGCACGACCCGCGCGTACCCGTCGGACAGCTGCGACTGGTCGTGGACGGAGACCGACGCCGACGGCGAGTGGAAGGAGTACCTGGGCCAGCGGGTGTTCGAGGGCACCCTGCCATATCGCGGCATGCAGGTGGTGCCCACCTGGGGCGGCAGCATGTTCGAGGCGCTCATGGTGCCGCTGTTCGTGCCCGAGGAGGAGTGGGGCCCGCGGTCGTGGGGCGTCAACCACCCGCTGTACGTCCAGGGCCAGATCGAGCACGGCCTCAAGGAGGCCGGCTACGGCTACTGGGGCTTCTCGCCGTCGAACGACCCGGCGGGCGGCTACCGCGAGTACGGGGTGGACCAGCTCGGCCTCGACGGCCCCGGGTACACCTCCGACCAGGAGCGCACGTCCGTGGACCAGCCGTACGCGGGGTGCCGTGAGGGCTCGCCCGCGCCGACGGAGTACGGCGACGGCGTCGTGACGCCGCACGCGTCGTTCCTCGCGCTGCGCTACGCGCCCGGGCAGGCCGTCGCAAACCTGCGGCGGATCGCCCGCGACTTCGACGCCTACGGGCCGGGCGGCTTCTATGACGCCGTCGCCGTGCGCAGCGGGCAGGTCTCGCAGCGGTACCTGGCGCTCGACCAGGGCATGATCATGGCGGCGCTCGGCAACGCGCTCACCGACGACGACGTGCGCCGGTACGTGTCGACCGGGGCGCTGGAGGAGCACGTGCGGCCGCTCATGGCGATGGAGGAGTTCGGCTCCTCCGGCCGCGACTGACCCGCACCGCGGCCTACCCGCCCGGCGCCTCGCGAGGCGTCGCGTGGGTGGGCCGCGCCATGCTGGTCCCATGGAGCTCGAGGTGCGCGGCGAGGTCTTCCAGTGGCGCGGCCCGGCGCCCTACTACTACGTCGCCGTGCCGGACGCGGAGGCCGAGGCGATCGCGGCGGTCGCGCCGCTGGTCACCTACGGCTGGGGCGTGATCCCGGTGACCGGCCGGCTCGGGGCCACGATGTTCACGACGTCGCTCTTCCCGAAGGCCGGCGGCTACCTCGTGCCGCTCAAGGACGCCGTGCGCCGGGCCGAGGGTGTGGGCGACGGCGACGACGTCACCGTCCTGCTCACCCTCGACAGGATCTGACGGCGTCCGACGGGGACGTGGTCAGCGGTCCAGCACCGCGCGAGTGGTGACGTCGGGCCGCAGGTCCAGCCGCCGCAGCAGCTGGGCGTTGAGCGCCACCACCACGGTGGAGGCGGACATGAGGAGCGCACCCACGGACATCGGCAGCACGAAGCCGACCGGCGCGAGCACGCCCGCCGCGAGCGGCACGGACAGCAGGTTGTACCCCGCGGCCCACCACAGGTTCTGCTTCATCTTGCGGTAGCTCGCCCGCGACAGCTCGATCACCGACAGCACGGACCGCGGGTCGTCGCTGGCGAGGATGACGCCCGCCGACGCGATGGCGACGTCGGTGCCGGCGCCGATCGCGATGCCGACGTCGGCCTGTGCGAGCGCCGGGGCGTCGTTGACGCCGTCCCCGACCATCGCGACCTTGCGGCCCTCGCCCTGCAGCTCGGCGACCTTGCTCGACTTGTCCTCCGGCCGCACGCCCGCGAAGTACCGGTCGATGCCGAGCTCGTCCGCCACGGACCGGGCCACGGCCTCCGCGTCCCCCGTGATCATCACGACCTGCACGCCGCGTCGGTGCAGAGCCGCGACCGCCTGGGCGGACTCCGATCGGACCTCGTCGGCGAGCTTCAGCCCGCCGACGACGGCGCCGTCCCGCAGCACGTGCAGGATGATCGCGCCCTCCGCGCGCCACGCCTCCGCCTCGGCCGCCTCGTCGGCACCCTGTTCGGTGAGCAGCCGCGGCCCGCCGACCCGCACCTCGTGCCCGTCGACCGTCGCGACGACGCCGACCGCCGGCGACGACGAGAAGTCGCTCGCGCGCGGCACGTCGAGCCCGCGCTCCTCGGCGGCCCGGACGATCGCCCGGGCGAGCGGGTGCTCGCTGTCCGCCTCCGCGGCGGCCGCCAGCGCGAGGACCTCGTCCGAGCCGAGGGTGGACGACGCCACGTCCGCGACGGTGGGCTCGCCCTTCGTGAGGGTGCCGGTTTTGTCGAACAGGACGGCGTCGACGGTCCGCATGCTCTCCAGCGCGAGGCGATCCTTGACGAGGACGCCGCCGCGGGCGGCGCGCTCGGTGGCGATGGAGACCACCAGCGGGATGGCCAGGCCCAGCGCGTGGGGGCAGGCGATGACGAGCACGGTGATCGTGCGCACGACCGCGTCGTCCGGCATCCCGAGCGCGACCCAGGCGATCGCAGTGAGGACGGCGGCCCCGAGCGCGAACCAGAACAGCCACCCGGCGGCGCGGTCGGCGAGCCGCTGGGCGCGGGACGTCGACGACTGGGCCTCGGCGACGAGCCGCTGGATGCCGGCCAGCGCGGTGTCGTCGCCGGTGGCGGTGACCTCGACGCGCAGCCCCGAGTCGGTGGCGACGGTGCCGGCGGTGACGTCGTCGCCCGTGGCGCGGGCGACGGTGCGGGACTCGCCGGTGACCATCGACTCGTCCATCTCGGCACGGCCGTCCACGACGAGGCCGTCGGCCGGGACGCTGCCGCCCGGGCGGACCAGGACGACGTCGCCCACCCGCAGGTCGGACGGCGGCACGGTGACGACTTGCTCGCCCTCCACCCGCTCGGCCTCGTCCGGCAGCAGCGCCGCCAGGGAGTCGAGGGCCGACGTCGTCTGCGCGAGCGAGCGCATCTCGACCCAGTGGCCGAGCAGCATGATGACGACCAGCAGCGCCAGCTCCCACCAGAAGTCGAGCTGGTGGTCGAGCAGCCCGAGGCTCGCGCCGAGCGACGCGACGAACGCGACCGTGATCGCCAGGCCGATGAGCAGCATCATCCCGGGCGTGCGCGCCTTCAGCTCGCTCACCGCGCCCGTGAGGAACGGGCGCCCGCCCCAAGCGAAGATCACCGTGCCGAGCACCGGGGAGACCCCGTCGACCCAGGCGGCGCCGGGCAGGTCGTACCCGAACAGCGACGCGAACATCGGCGAGAACGCCACCGTCGGGACCGCGAGCACCAGCATGATCCAGAACGGCCGCCGGAACTGCGCGACGTGGTCGCCGTGCCCTCCGTGGCCTTCGTGGCCGCCGTGACCCTCGTGTCCTGCGTGCTCGCCGTGACCCGCGGGCGCACTGGGACCCGCGGGCGCACCGTGGCCGGAGTGGTCCTCGTGATCCATGCGATCCATCGTCGGCGCTGTGCCGTGATCGTGCCCGCGGTCCCCCGTCATGGCGTCCCCTCGCTCGGCGTTCATACCCCCATGGGGTATATCTCCTCGCTGAGCAATATACCCCTGACCGGTATTCCCGTCTATGGCGGCACCGGCTCCTGCCGACCGCGGTCGAGGCGGCGTACGATCCTGTGCCGGACCTGCCGCGACGACGAAGGAGCGCCGTGCCCCACGTGCCCGACCCCGACCGCACGCACCCCACGACGCGTGACGACCTCACCAACGTCGTGTTCCTGAAGAACACGGCGACGTCGCCGTTCCTGGAGGTGGGCGACTACACGTACTACGACGACGAGGGCACGCGACCCCCGTTCGAGCAGGCCAACGTGCACTATCTGTTCGGGCCGCAGCGGCTCGTCATCGGCCGGTTCTCGGCGATCGGCCCGGGCGCGAGCTTCCTCATGCCGGGCGGCAGCCACCCGATGGCGGGACCGTCGACGTACCCGTTCACGATGTTCGGCGGCGACTGGACGGCGAACACCCTCGACACGTTCCTCGCGATCGAGCAGCCGGGCGACACCGTGGTCGGCAACGACGTGTGGATCGGGCGCGAGGCGACGATCCTGCCCGGCGTGACCATCGGCGACGGCGCCGTGATCGGCGCGCACAGCGTCGTGACCAAGGACGTGCCGCCGTACGCGGTCGTGGCGGGCAACCCGGCACGCACGATCCGCGTCCGCTACGACGACGAGGACGTCGCGCGCCTGCTGCGCGTGCGCTGGTGGGACTGGCCCGTCGAGCGCATCACCGAGCACGCCGCGACGATCATGGCCGGCACGCCTCAGGACCTGGAGCGCCTCGGGAACCAGTGAGCGCGGCGCCGCCGATCGCGCGATGACGATCACCCTGTGAGACGTCGACAAGCCGTCCGGCGCCGTCCTCGGTAGCGTTCGCCACAACGACGCCGGCACGGGGACGTGGCGGCGTCCGGCCCACCAGGTCGAGGACGCGAGGAGGCGGAACCGGCACCGTGCCGAGCGAATGTCCGATGTGTACCGTGTGACGCGATGCACACCCCGCACCGGGGCTGACGCGAGGAGAGACACGTGAACGGCATCCCGAGCATCTCCCAGTGGATCCAGGACAACATCATCCCGCTGATCCTGATCCTCATCGCCGCGATCGTCCTGTGGAAGGGCAAGAGCGGTGACATCTCCCGCGTCGTGACCATCGTCGCGTGCGGCCTCATCGGTCTGATCTGGCTCGGTCTGGCGAACACGGGGGCCGGCGAGGCGATCGGTGAGTGGGTCGCCAACATGCTCCGCGGATGACGCCGTGAAGCTGCCCGACGACGACGAGATCTACGACGTCGACCAGACCTATCTCGGCCCGCCGGGACGCTACGTCGGCCGGCTGCGGTACCGGGCGCTGGCCATCGGCCCGCTGCTCATCATGCTCGGGCTCGCGTTCCTCGTGCGCACCGGCATCGGCTTCTCGCTGCTGTCCGTCGCGCTGACGGTCCTGGTCTCCATCCGCCTGGCGCAGTGGATCGTCGACAACACGAGCCAGGAGCGACCCGTCTCCGTGCTCGCGGTGACCATGTCCCACGAGCTCACCGCCCGCCGCGTCCCGACCCGGCGGGTGGCGTCCCGGCGGACGCGGGCCTTCCGGCGGCGCGCCACCCGGATCCAGGCGCCGGACGCCCCGTCGCGACGGGCCGTGCCCCGCGACGCCCGGCCGGCCGCGACGGTCCCCGGCGGCGCGCTCGACGGCACGGTCCCCCGCCGCCGATGGCGGCACTACGCCCACGCCGCGGCCGCCTCGCGAAAGGGGAGCCCCGCATGAGGTTCCGCCTCTTCGGCAAGCCGGCCGACGACGTCGAGGACGACGTCCTCCTCGGCGACGACCCGGTCGAGGGCGACGAGGACGCCTCGGCCTCGGGCCGCCGCGCGGCGCGCCGGGGGCGCGGTCGCCACCCCGACGTCCCCAAGCCGCTCGGCGCGGAGATGGGATGGGCGCTGTCGCGGGTCGCCAACCACGTGACGTTCACCGACAAGCGGATGATCGCCTGGTACGTCCTCGACCCGCAGATGTGGTCCTTCCGCTCCGTCGCGGACGGGGAGCAGCTGATCGTCTCGCACGCCACGCAGATCGCCGACCTCGTGGGCCGCACGATCTACGGCCGCATCACGACCCGCCCCTACCCCGTGCAGGCGTGGGCCGAGGCCGCGTGGAACAACTCGCCCTCCCCGACGGTGGGGTTCGGCAAGATCCTCGAGCGCGACCAGATGCAGCTCCGCGACCGGATGCAGGCCGACAAGCTCGTCTACTACGGCGTCGACCTCGGCGCCCGCTCCACCGCCGTCGACCTGACGTCACGGGTGCTGCCCGACGTCGCCCGGCGCGAGCTGGCCGCGCTGCAGACCCGGCTCGACGACCTCGACGAGACGATGGCCGCGCCCGGGATCGAGGCCGAGCCCGCCCTCGGCAACGACATGGCCTGGCTGCTCGCGCGCTCGTTCGCGCTCGGCTGCCCGGTGCCGCAGCAGGACGTGGTCGAGGAGACCGTCTGGGAGAAGGAGGACCTGGACGAGTTCGCCGGCGGGGTGCAGTGGAGCGCGGAGCCGCTGGCCCAGTCCGTCCGCGTGGACTCGACGCTGAGCGACCAGCCGCTCACCCGGCACGTCGTCGTCCTCACGGTCGGACGCATGGGCGACCTCGCGATCCCGGAGGGCGAGGAGCCCTGGATCGCGAAGACGGACAAGCTGCGCTTCCCCGTCGAGTGGAGCTTCCGCGTCGACGTGCGCGACCCCGAGGAGACGGCCAAGGAGATGCGGCGGCTCTCCGACCGCGTGCTGGCCCAGCACGACCACTACGTGATCGACCACGGCAAGGAGCCGCCGCGCCAGCTCAAGCGCCAGGCGGCCCGCGCGGCGGACGTCGAGGACGAGATGCGCTCGGGCTTCGACGGGCTCTCCACCCGGGTGCGGGGCTGGTTCCGTATCGCCGTCTCCGGCCCCACCGAGGAGGACGCGCTCAAGCGGGCGAAGGCCGTGCAGAACCTCTACAAGCCCGGCATCAAGATCGAGCGGGAGTTCGACCAGTACCGCCTCGCCCGCGAGTTCGTCCCCGGCGAGCCCCTGGCCAACTCGGGGCACACCCGGCGCATGCCCATCCTCAAGTTCGCCGCCGGTGTCCCGGCGGCCACCGCGGAGGTCGGGGACAAGCGGGGCGTCCTCATCGGCTACACCTCGGGCTTCGCCGAGCGCGCCGTGACGTGGGACCCCTGGTACGGGCCCGAGGTCGTCGAGGGGTCCGGGCTCGTGCCCATCGTCGGAGGGCTCGGCGCCGGCAAGACCTGGCTCGCCGGCGGCGTCATCTACAAGACCTGCGCGCAGGGCGTGCCGTGGACGGTGCTGGACCCCTCCGGCCTCCTCGGCCCCCTCGCCGACCTGCCCGAGTTCCGCGGGGTCGCACGCGCCGTCAACCTGCTCGAGTCGGAGCCCGGCGCCCTCAACCCGTACGCCCTGGTGCCCGACCCGCGGCGCGACTGGTACCTCGACGAGGACGACCCCGAGGAGAAGTTCGTCCTCGCCAGGACGGCGGCTGCGGCGCAGCGGCGGGACCTCACGTTCGACACGCTGCTGTGGTGCCTGCCGCCCGAGGAGACGGACTACACCAGCGACCGCGGCAAGGCGGTCCGCTCGACGCTCCGCGACGCGGTGAACGCCGCGGAGGCGCTCTCCTACTCCACCGTCGAGGGCGTGCTCAAGGCGCTGCACAACATCGAGGGCGACGAGGCGCGCACCATCGTGCGGCGGCTGCGCGAGGCCTCCGAGCGAGAGCTCTCCCGGCTGTTCTTCGCCAGCCCCTACCACGGCAACCACGGCGAGAACCTCGCCGACGAGCGCCTCACGATCCTCAGCCTCAAGGGGCTGGCCACCATCGACGAGGCGAAGTCCCGCGCCGAGTGGACGAACGAGGAGCTGCTCAGCCGGCCGATCCTCACGCTCGCCGCGTGGTCCGCGCTACGCAGCGTCTACCGGGTGGACCGGCACGAGCGCAAGGGCCTGTTCCTCGACGAGCTGCACGAGATCACGAAGGTCTCGACCGGCGCGACGCTGGTCCAGAAGACGTCGACCGACTCGCGCAAGCACAACATCGCCGGCCTCGTGTCCACGCAGAACGCCTCCAACGTCATCGGCCAGGACATCAACAACTTCGTCGGCGCCGCCTTCGTCGGCAAGACGACCGACGCCGCGGCCCAGGAGGCCAACTGCCGGCTGCTGAAGCTGCCCACCGGCATGGGCTACGAGTCCGTGTTCGGCGGCCTGTCCAAGCGCCGGCGCCGCTCGGCGGAGCGCGGCACCCCGCGCGAGTTCATCTTCCGCGACGGCATGGGCGGCGACGACGGCCGCGGAGGCATCGAGAAGATCCGCATCGACTACACCAACCACGAGCTCCTGTCGGCCGCGCTCGACAGCACCGCCGACCCGGCGCGACGCCGTGCGGCCCGGTCGCTCGACCAGGCAACGGCGGAGGAGGTCATGACATGACCTCCGGCCCGGGCGTGCTCCGCCGCCTCCTCGGCGTCCTGCTGCTGACGGTCGGCCTCGTCGCGGCCCCGGCCGTCGCGGCGACGGCGTCCGCGAGCACGACCGCGGCCCCCGCGAGCACGACCGCGGCCACCGCCGTCCGGGCGGCCGGCCCGGTGGCGGCGAAGGCCTGCGCCGACGCCCCCGAGCCGACCCGCCCCACCGCGGGGCTGGCCGGGAAGTTCTTCCCGCGCCCGGACACGGCCACCGACGCCGACCCTTTCGACGACCTGGGCGTGCCTCTGAGCGACGTCTACGGCTACTCGTACACGTGGGTCAACTACGACACCGGCTGCCGCCCCGGCTCGGGCGTCGGCCCCGACTTCGGCACGACCGCGGGCAACATCGGCCTCGGCGGGTCGACCGCCGTGGTCGCCTTCACCCACGGCCTGCTCGACCTGGTGGTCGTGCCGGACTGGCTGTCGCCGCTCGACGGCGTGCTCACCGCCGCGACCCAGACCGTGAAGTCGGGGATCTGGTCGCCGTGGTTCGTCGTGGCGGCGCTCGTCGTGGCGGTCTCCCTCCTCTGGGCGGCCGGCCGCGCGGACGTCTCGCACGTCGTCACCAGCGTGGGATGGGCGATGGTGGCCCTCGTCGCCACCACCTACGTCATGAGCTACCCCGTGTCCTCCGCGCAGGCCGTGGACGGGCTGATCGAGACGACCGTGACCGCGTCCGCGAGCGCCGTCGGCGCCCCGACGGCGGGCACGGGCGAGGTGCTGGGGCCGGCGGTCCCGGGCGACCCGGGCGGTACCGCGACGTCCGCCGACCCGGCCTCGGAGGCGCTGAGCCACCTGTTCGACGGGATCAACCGGCAGATGCTGTACGACAGCTGGCTGGAAGGGACGCTCGGGTCGACGACGAGCCACGTCGCGACGGCCTACGGGCCGGACCTGTTCCGCGCCTCGCACCTGACCTGGGACGAGGCCCGGACGGTGGAGGACGACCCCGAGGCGGGTGCCGCGATCATCGACGCGAAGAAGGAGCTGTGGGTCCGGACGGCGGCCGCCGTCGAGCGCGCCGACGGCGCCGCGTACCAGCAGCTCACGGGGAACAACGGCCGGTGGGACGCGGCGGCCGCCGCGATCGTCGGCACCGGCTTCACGATGCCGTTCCTCGCGGTGGCGGCCGTCTTCATCGTGCTGTCGTACGCCGTGGTCCGCGTCTTCGTGCCGGTGGCGCCGGCCGTGGGACTCGTCGCGCTGCTGTACACCGCGCAGGGGTGGGTCGTCACCGTCCTGAAGAACGTGGGGCGGTTCGTGATCCTCGGCCCGCTGTTCTGGGTCGCGGCCCTGGTGAACCTGCTGATCGACAGCGCGATCCTGTCCTCGCAGCTCGCGTGGCTCCTGAAGATCACGCTGTGCCTGGTCGTGATGATCGTGCTGTTCAAGATCCTGCGGCCGGGCCGCACCATCCCGGGGATGGCCCGCCTGCGCCGGATGGCCGGCGCGGGGGCGCGCGCCGCGGTCACGCGCCGGGCCGTGCGGCGGGGGGTCGACGACGCGACGGACGACGACGAGGAGGAGGCGCTGTCCGACGCGCGCCGCCGGCGGTCCGCGCGGGCTCGCGGGGGCCGCCACGACGACAGCCCGGTGGCGGACACGGGCCCGGTGCCCCAGACCGCGGCGGGCACGACCTGGGCGCGGGCCGACCGGGCCGGGCCCCAGCACACGAGCCGGCCGGCGGGACGCCAGGCACGGTCCTCGTCGCCACCGCTGCGTCCCGCGGGAGCGCCGGGCGGGACGGCGGTCGCCGCCGCGACGGGCGCCGCGGTGGGCACGGCCGCGGCGGCGGGCACCGAGGTGGGCGGGCCGCGCCGTCGCCAGTCGGACGTCTCCCCCACGTTCGTGCCTCCCGCCCGGACCCGGCCCGCCCCGTCCCCGGAACCGAGCTCCCGGGGGGTCGGGACGGCGGACCGCCGCCCCGACGCGACGCCGTCCGAGGGCGACGCCGCGAGGACGCCCGCGGCCGCGACGAGGCCCACCACCGCACCGACCCGGCGCGCCCGCCGGGCGGCCGAGGCCGCGGGCGCCGCAGGGGTCGCCGACGGGATCGCGGCGGCGGCCGCCGAGGAGAACCTGGCGAAGCCGTCGTCCAAGACGAGCCCTCCCCCGACGGTCATGCAGCGCTCCGACTCCCTGCCGTCCGGGATCACCGACACGAACACCCGCACGGTCGACGGCGCGCAGGTCTTCGAGCTCTGGCGGCCGCCGGCGGCGGCCGCGGCGGACAACGACGAGGAGTACCGCTGATGTGGCAGCTCATCGCGCCCGTGGTCCGGTGGCCGCTGTACTCGCCCACCAGGCTGGTGTCCGTGGTCGTCGCGGTGCTCGTCGTGACGTTCGTGGCCGGCGAGCTCAACGGCGACGACGTCACGCCGTCGGCGGAGGTGCCGACCGCCACGGCCTCGGCGCCCGCGGCAACCGCGACGCCCGGGGCCGCGCCCTCCGGGGAGACCGCGCCGGCGGCGACGCCGGTCGACCCCGAGCTCACGGCGAGCACGCCGGCCACGGCGGGCACGGGGACCGAGGAGGCAGGCGGTGCGACCGACGCGCTCAGCGACGACCCGGCCGCGGACAATCCCTCGGCCGCGGCGGCGGACGCGGCCGCGGCGTTCGTCGCCGCCTGGGCGCGCCCGGACCTCGGCGCCGCGGCGTGGGGACGGCAGGTGCGTCCCCTGGTCACCGTCGAGATGTGGGACGGCGGCCTCGCCGAGACCGACCCTGCCCGCACCCCCGACACCGCCGTGGCGGGCGAGCCGGTGCAGGTCGCGATCAACGCGGAGGAGGGCATCTTCGACGTCCCGACGACCAGCGGGGCGTGGATCCGCGTGACCGTCGCCCGCGACGGCGAGGGTGAGCCGTGGCTCGCGTCGCGCGTCGAGACGGCCGCGTGACGGCGGGGGGACGCCGGTGGAAGCCGCTCTCGCCCTCGCGTCGGCCTGGTTCCGGACCGCGGTCGTCGGCTGGTTCGCGCGCCGCTGGCCGGTGCTCGTGGCCGCGGCGGGCGTGCTCCTCCTGGGGTGCGCCGTGATGCTGGGGGGTGCGGCGATGATGCTGGCGGGCGCGGAGGAGGAGGCCGAGTCCGCGACGGCCTGCACCGCGCTGGGCTACCAGGTGGACCAGGCGGCCTACGCGCCGCCCCCGGTCGACCGGCAGCCCGCGATCCCGAGCGGCGGGCCGGTGGCGGGGTTCGGCCCGGGCTCCGAGGACCAGGTCGCGAACGCCCGGGCGATCATCGCGGCCGGCAAGGCGGCCGGCGTCGGCGAGCGGGGGCTGGTCGTCGCGATCGCCACCGCCATCCAGGAGTCCGGGCTGCGGAACGTCGCGTACGGCGACCGGGACTCCCTCGGGCTGTTCCAGCAGCGCCCGTCGCAGGGGTGGGGCACCGACGCGCAGGTGCGGACGCCGTCGTTCGCCGCCCGGGCGTTCTTCGGCGGCCCCCGCTCGCCGCACTACGACGAGCGGACCGGCACGGCGTCGCCGGGCGGTCTGCTCGAGGTGGCGGGCTGGCAGGACCTGCCGGTCACCGTCGCCGCGCAGAAGGTCCAGCGCTCCGCCTTCCCCGACGCCTACGCCAAGCACGAGGAGCGTGCCCGGGTCGTCGTCGAGGCCCTCGCGGGCAGCACGCCGGCGGACACGTCGCCCCGCGACGAAGCACCCGCGGCGACGGTCGACGACGCGGCCGCCGTCGTGGCGGACTACCGCGACGCCGGGTACGACGTCCAGGCGTACTGCGAGGAGAGCTTCGAGCTCGCCTCGGCGGCGGGCGGCGGCGGGCTGTCCACGGGCCCGGACCTCGGCGCCGGAGCCTGGACGGCGCCGATCGAGGCGGCGGTCACCTCGCACTTCGGCCGGCGGCTGCACCCCGTGTTCGGCGAGTGGCGGCTGCACGCGGGCACCGACTTCCACGCCGCCGTCGGGACGCCGGTGGTCGCGCCGCACGCCGGGGTCGTCGAGGAGGTCACCTGGACGTCCGGCGGCGGCCTGGTCGTCCAGGTGTCCCACGGCGGCGGGATCGCGACCCGCCACCTCCACCTCTCGGAGGTGCTGGTCCGGCCGGGGCAGCGGGTCGAGGCCGGGGAACGCATCGCGCTGACCGGCGACACGGGCGTCGGCACCGGCGCCCACTACCACTTCGAGGTGCACGTGGACGGCGACCCGGTGGACCCGGAGACGTTCATGCCGGCCCACGGCGTCGAGCTGGGGGCGTCCGCATGAGGGACGACGGCGCCGAGGTCTTCGCCTACACGGACATCACCTGGCAGGTGGCACCGCCGCCGGTCCGGTACCCGGTCCCCGCCCGGCACGTCCCCGGCCTGGAGGTGGGCGACGAGCTGACCATCGGCCTGCCCGGCCGCTACTACATCGACGGCCAGGTGCTCGCCCGCGGCGACCGGGAGACCATCACCCTGCCCCGCGAGACCGAGCCCCGGGAGTCCCTCCACGTGACGTCGCCCCTGCTGTGGTGGCTGCACAAGGGCTACCCCGAGCGGGGCCTGACCATGCAGCAGTGGCCGGTCGACTACACGTGGGTCTACCGCGACGCCGCGGGCCAGGACGAGGGGGCCCCGGAGGCCGACGCCGAGGACCGGCCGGCCGGCGACGGGTCGTGGCTCACGAAGGTCCAGCGCACCCTCGACGAGCCGCCCGCGCGGCGGCCCCGGCCCGCGCGGGAGGTGACGGGCCTGACCGGCCGACGCGTCCGGCTCCAGCACGCCCCCAGCGAGTGGTCGTGGTGGTACGCCGTGAGCGAGCCCGTCGATGTCGCCGGGGACATCAGCGTCAACCTGCTCCCGCCGGCGATCTGGTGGATCACCCAGTTCACGTACCACGGCGAGACGCAGGACACCATCGAGACCCTGCCGATCCACCGCCTCTTCGTCTACGACTGAGGCTCGCCACCGTACGGCGCACCGACCGACGCACCGACCGATCCGGGATGAGGAGACATGGCCTCCCACGAGAACGACAAGGACCTCACGGAGATCGTCTACGTCCTCCTGGCCCTCGGCGGCCTGTATCTCCTCAAGCAGACCTGGACGGCCCAGGTCCGCCCCTGGATCGAGTCCACGTGGGGCGAGCTCCAGGCCGGCCACGCCGTCACGCTCCCCCTCGTGGGTTCCGTCGACCGCGTGGACCTCCTCGGCGTCGGGGTGCTCGCCGTCCCGTTCGTGCTGATCCTGCTGTTCGCCGCGGGAGCACGCCGGCGGCGCCGTCGCGAGCGGTCCAGGGCCACCGCCGCGCGGACCACCGGCCGCTGACGCAGGCACCATGCCCACGAGTCGCGACCGCGTGACGGGCAGCGCCGGGCACGCGGAGGTCATGCCGAGCCCATGACAGGGTCAGGCTCAGGCCGGCTCCACTCGGCCGCACGAGAACGGCGCAGGCCGACCCCGACCCGGCGGCCACCTCGCCACCGGGTATCACGACCGCGCGGCGAGACGACGGGGCCGGACCACCGTGCCGTGCGGCAGGGCAGCTGTCCCCCGACGTCTTGCGCGAAACCTCAGCTCGCCAGGTTCGAGAAGAACTCGCCGAAGCCGCGGAAGGCTCCGATGATGAACTCCCAAATTCCCGTGACGATGTTCGAGGCTGCATCCGGGCTGGTCACGACCGCGTAGATCAGGAAGATCACGACGAGCCAAATCAACAATGTCTTGGCCTTGGGAGGCATGGTGCTCACGCCCTCTCGGTCAACGAACTATGTTGCCCTGTCTCCATTGACGATACTGAACCCGCGGCAATTCGACCCGGCGAAGCCATACCGGTCTCATTCCGTGGACGGGCCCGGCGAGCCGGTCGGGAAGCCGCGCGCCGGCCTCGGCCGCTCGCGCCGCCAGGGTCATGCCGAACCCACAGGTCCCGACAGGGCAGGCAACAGGCGCGTGTGCCACCTCGACCGACGTCGACATCCCGGACGTCACCGCACCTCGCCGGACCCCAGCTCGCGGCTCAGCGCCGCCGGGACGCCGGACGGGTGGTCCTGGACGTCCACCCGGCGCGTCTCGCACCCTGCGCACCGCACGTAGAGCACCCACCCGGCCGACGTCGCGTGCCGCGACTCCACCTGCCAGGCGTGCTCGTGCGTCGCGGTGGGCACCGGGAGGCGGTCGTCATGGGTTCGCAGGTTGCGCATGCCCACGACCATGGTGTCATGGTCTTGTGCATCTCAACCCTTACGGCGAGTACGCGGTGCTCCTCGCCGCGTCCCTGGCCGACGACTGGCCGGCGGACCGGCACGGGATCGAGGCCCGGACGCGCGAGTTCGGCATGACGATGGCGTTCGCGGAACGCCCCGACGACCACGCGAGCACCCGCCGCGTCATCGACGACTGGCTGACGGTGGTGGACGCCCCCACCGCGCCCGAGCGGGCCCGGCTCCTCAACGCCCAGATGGCAGCCGCGGCCGCCTACCCGCGGCTGACCGACCACGACGACGAGGGCTGGCACCTGCACTACCGCGACGAGGACCAGTCGCTGGCGCACGTGCTGCACGCCGTCATCAGCGTCGGCACGGCGCTGCACCTCACGACGCGCGGCATGCACCGCCTCGGACGGTGCGAGGCCGGGCTGCTCATGCCGGGCGAGTGCACCGCCGTCGTCGTCGACGTCACCCGCAACGGCCGCCGGCGCTACTGCTCCGTGCGCTGCGCGAACCGGGCGGCGGTCCGCCGGCACCGCGCACGAGCCCGATGACGCTCCCGGGCTCGTGAGACACCCGGCTGCTCGGCCCGCTCTCACGGTAGCCTCAGGCCGGTTCGACCTGTACCGATAAAGGAGCCTCCCGTGACCGACCGTGCCCCCGTGCTCGACGCCGTCGTCGACCTGGACGTCCCCGGTCCCACGATCAGCCGCCACGTGTACGGGCACTTCGCCGAGCACCTCGGGCGCTGCGTCTACGAGGGCTTCTGGGTGGGCGAGGACTCCGACATCCCGAACGTCGGCGGCATCCGCACCGACGTCGTCGAGGCCCTGCGCGAGCTGAGCATCCCCAACCTGCGCTGGCCCGGCGGCTGCTTCGCCGACACCTACCACTGGCGCGACGGCGTCGGTCCGCGCGACGAGCGGCCCCGCATCGCCAACACCCACTGGGGCGACGTCGTCGAGGACAACTCCTTCGGCACCCACGAGTTCATGGCGCTGTGCGAGCTGCTCGGCACCGCCCCGTACGTGTCCGCGAACGTCGGCTCCGGATCGGTGCAGGAGACCGCCGACTGGGTGGAGTACCTGACCCGCGGCGACGACGCCCCCATGGCGCGCCTGCGCCGCGAGCACGGCCGGGAGGAGCCCTGGAGCATCGCCCTGTTCGGCATCGGCAACGAGCCGTGGGGCTGCGGCGGCAACCTGCGCGCCGACCAGTTCGCGTCGCTCGCCCGGCAGCACGCCACCTACGCGCGCGACCACGGCGACAACCGGCTGGTGCGCATCGCCGCCGGCGCGTCGGACGACGACTACGCCTGGACCGAGACGCTCATGCAGCAGATCGCGAGCCTCGGCGACGCGAACCCCCGCGACCTGTTCCAGATGATCTCGTTCCACTTCTACACGTTCGCCGGCACGTGGGGCGACAAGGGCTCCGCGACCGAGTTCACGCGCGACGAGTACTGGGCCACGATGCGCAAGGCCCTCGACGTGCGGCGCATCCTCGCCGGGCACTCCGCCGTCATGGACGCCTACGACCCGCAGGCGAAGCTCGGGCTCGCCCTCGACGAGTGGGGCACCTGGTGGAACGTCGAGCCCGGCACGAACCCGGGGTTCCTGTACCAGCAGAACGCGCTGCGCGACGCCCTCGTGGCCTCCGTCCACTTCGACGCCTTCCACGACCACGCCCGGCGCCTGCGCCTGGCGAACATCGCCCAGACCGTCAACGTGCTGCAGTCCATGCTGCTCACCGACGGCGCGCGCATGATCCGGACCCCCACGTTCCACGCCTTCGCGATGAGCGCCGGCCACCACGACGCCACCGCCCTGCCCGTGCGTGACGTCGCCGACCGCGCCCGCCACGACGTCGGCGGCACCGCGGTCCCCTCGGTCTCGGCGTCCGCGTCCACGAAGGACGGCGCGGTCCTGGTCTCGCTGACCAACCTCGACCCCGACGGCCCGGCGACCGTGCGCATCGACCTGCGGGGGCGCGCCGTCGGCTCGCCCGTCGCGACCGTCCTCACCGCCGACGACCCCGCCGCCCACAACACGTTCGACGAGCCGGACGCCGTCGCGCCCCGCCCGCTGGACGGCGTCCGCGTCGACGACGGCGTGCTCACGGCCGAGCTGCCGCCCGCCGCCTTCGCGACCGTCCGCCTCCCCCTGGCCTGACCGCCGAGCCCGGTATCGAGCGTCTCTGTTCGTCAGGTTTCGCGCCCGGATTCCGGACGAGCAGAGACGCTCGATCGGCCGCTCTGGGAGGCGGCGACGGCGCCCAGGACGACGTCGAGCACGACGAACCCGGCGAGGGTCCACCCGACGAGCGGCAGCGCCCAGCCGACGAGGCAGGCGACGGCGAGCACGGCGGCGATGCCCCACCACGGGGCGCCGCGCAGGACGCCGCGGCGCGGCGGGCTCCCCGCGAGCGTGCGCGGGGACCGGGTCGGGCGCCGTCGCCACCACATCAGGTAGCCGAGCACCACCATGGTGGCGATCGTCCCGGCCACGAGGAACAGCACGACCTGGTTCGCCAGGCCGAACAGGGATCCCATGTGCAGGTCGATGCCCCAGCGGGTCAGCTTCGCGGGCATCGGGAACTCGTCGAAGTCGGTCCGGTCCACGACCTGCATGGTCGTGCCGTCGATCGCGACGGCGTCCACCTCGGTGGGGTAGCTGCGCTGGATCTCCTGCACCACCCAGGCGGTCCCCGGCTCGGCCGGGGGCCTGATCTCGACCAGGCCCGTGTCGACGTTGTACCGCTGCCCGATCGCCAGCACGGCGTCGAAGGTGGCCGGGTTCGCCGCACCGGGGGGTTCCGCGGCCGTCCCGCCGTGGCCGGCGTGCTCGCCCGACGGCGCCGCGCCGCCGTCGCCGAGGCTCGTGCTCACCGCCGGCGTCTCCCACGACAGGGCCGACCGCAGGTCGCCGACCCGCCCGCCGGCGAGCTGGGACCAGGTGATCCCCGTGGCGGAGAGGAACAGCGCGCCGAGCAGCACCCATACCCCCAGGGATGTGTGCCACGAGAACAGCCGCCGGTACCCCCTGGCACGCAGGGAGGGGCGCACCATCTCGGCCTTGCGGCGGGTCCGCCGCACCCGGACGATCCACAGGCCGAGACCCGCGAGCGCGACGACGCCGAGCCACGACGCCGCGAGCTCGCTGTAGAACCGTCCGACGTCACCGAGGTGCAGCGACCGGTGCAGTTGGTCGACCCAGGTGCGCAGCGGCAGGGCGCCGCTGGTGCCGTAGACGGTGAGGTCGCCGCGGACCTCGCCGGTCCCCGGGTCGACGAAGACCGCTCGCGACTCGCTGGACCCCAGCCCCTCCTCGGCGAACATCACACGGGTCGTGTCGCCCGGCTCGGGGGCCGGGCGCACGGCCGACAGCGTCACGTCGTCGCCGCCGACGGACGCCTCGGCGATGTCGATCTGCTCGGCGAGGCTCAGGGTCGTCGAGGTGGCCGGGACGTGCAGCTCGTGGTCGTAGACCACCTGCTCGACGGCCGGGGTGATCGCGTAGAGCGCGCCGCTGGTCGCGGCCACGAGGATGAACGGGCCGACGAGGACGCCGGCGTAGAAGTGCAGCCGCAGCAGCAGGGCGCCGAACCACCCGCGGGTGCGGCGCGGCGCGGGCGGTGGCGCGTGCTCCGTGGGCGGGCGGATGTCGGGCGTGGTGGACGTCGTCGTCATGATCTCGCCTTCAGGTCAGGAGGGTCTCGCCGATGAAGCCGTCCTCGTCGCACCCGGGTGGGACGGCGAAGACGGCGGAGCCGATCGGGACCGTCCACCGGTTGAGGAGGTCCAGCTCGTCGAGCCGCCGCTGGATGGGCACGAACTGCCGCTCGACGTCGGCCTGGTAGGACACGAAGATCAGGCCGGCGTCGGAGACCTGCGTCCCGGACCCGCCGTCGTCGTAGTTGTAGGCGCGCCGGAAGATCCGCTCGTCGGGGTTCTCGCTGCGGGCGCGCCGCAGGTGCGAGAACTCGGGGATGACCGGGAACCCGATCTCCGTCGTGGCCTCGAAGTCCGGCTCGTCGTGCTCGTCGGTGCCGGTGAGCGGCGCGCCGTCGGACAGGTACCGGCCCACGGACTGCTCCCGCCCGCTGCGGTCGAGCTCGTCCCAGGTGTCGAGGGTCATGCGGATGCGACGCACGACGACGCCCGTGCCGCCGGCGAGCCACCCGTCACCGGCCCACACGAGCCGGTCGAAGTCCGCCGTCCCCGGGACCGGGTTGGCGGTGCCGTCGACCTGCCCGAAGAGGTTGCGCATCGTGGTACCGGGCCGCACGGTGCCGTGCGCGCGCCGGAACCCCTGCTGGGTCCACCGCACGGTGGCGAAGCTGCGGGCGTCCTTGAGGAGCATCCGCGAGGCGTGCGCGACGGTCAGCGGGTCGTCGGCGGCCACCTGCAGCAGCAGGTCGCCGTCGGACAGCTCCGGCACGAGCCGGTCCACCGTGAACGACGGCAGCGCCTTCAACCACCCCGGGGCCTCGCCCCGGGCCCGGGCGACGAACCGGGGTCCGACGCCGAACGTCACGGTGAGGCGCGACGGCGCGACGGCGAGCTCGGGCTCGGAGTCGGCCAGCGCGGGCTCACCGCGGGTGAGCCGCGCGGCGTCGTCGGTGAGGATGCGCATCATGCGGCGCAGCGCCTCGCGGTCGGTGCCGTCGCGCAGGTCGAGGGCCACGAAGAGGCCGTGCGCCTGCGCGTCGGTGTCGATGCCGGCCTGGTGGGCGCCGTGGAACGGCACGGTCTGGGCGCCGTGCAGGGGCGCCGCGTCGACCGCGGGGGCGTCGGTGCTGGTGAGGGCCTGGTCCGCGCCGACCGCGGCGGCCGCGCCGACGCCGGCGACAGCTCCCCCGAGGAGGAACTGCCGCCGGGTCGACCCGGTGCGGTCGGTGCGGGCGCCCTTGCCGGGCGCGGGCATCAGCCCTCCATGTCCATGTCGTCCGAGTCCCCCGTGCCGTCGGCGTCCTCGTGGTCGTGGTCGGAGCCACCGCCGTAGCTCTCGTTCGCGCCGGAGTAGTCCTTGACCGGTGCGGTGAGGTCCGCGGTGGAACCGTCCGCGTACGTGAGGGTGACGGTCACCTCCTCGCCGGCCTCGATCGGGCCGGTGAGGTCCATCAGCATGAGGTGGTTGCCGCCCGGCTCGAGCACGAGCGTCCCGCCGGCCGGGACGACGAGGCCGCCCTCGACCTCGCGCATGGTCATCTCGCCGGTCTCGTTCTCGACCGTCTCGTGCTGCTCGACCATCGCCGCGGCCTCGGTGCTCACGGACGTGATCGTGACGTCCTCGGCCCCGGTGTTGGTGAGCTCGCCGAACGCGGCCGACATGCCGGAGTCGGCCGCCTTGACCCAGGCGTCGGAGACGGTCACCTCCTCGGCGGCGGGGGCGTCCGTGTCGTCGGCTGCCGCGCCGTCCGAGGCGCACCCGGCGAGGCCGAGCGCGGCGGCGGCGAGGACGACGCCGAGGCGTGAGGTCGTCCGAGCGGTGGAGTGGGTGGTGCGGTGGGTCACGGAGGTGCCTTTCACGGTGTTCCCGACGTGCCCGAGCCGTGCTCGGTGTCGTCGGCGCCGGCCGCGTTCCTGCGGCGGCGGAGGATCTGGACGAGTGCGAGCAGGCCGAGCGCCACGACGGCGCCCCCTGCTGCGACGAGGACGACCCGCAGGGTCCCCCCGTCCTCGGTCGCGGTCCGGCTCCGTGCGCTGTCCGTGGCCGACGTCTCGGCGTCCGCCCCCGCGGTCTCCTGGCCGGGATCCTCAGCGGGGTCCTCGTCGGCAGCCGCCTCGCCGGCGTCCGCGGGAGTGTCGCCTGCTCCGTCGTCCCCGCCCTCGACGGAGAACGGCACGACGCCCGAGATCGGGTGGCCGTCGGACGACACCACGCGCCAGCGCACCTCGTAGGAGCCGCCGGGCAGCTCCTGCAGGGGCACCGTCACGACGGGACCGTCGATCGACACCTCGCCCTCGGACCGGTCAGTGCCGGACTCGTCGGCGACGACGACAGCCGCGCCCATGTCGAGGATGTCGTCGGAGAACTCCATCGACACCTCCGACGGGGGCGCGGCCAGGACGGCGTCGTGAGCCGGGTCGCTCGAGATCAGCTGGTCGTGGGCGGACGCCGGCGGCGCCGTCGCGAGGATCGCGACGACGGCCGTCAGCAGTCCCGCCACGAGGGGACGGGAACGAGACATAGGGGGACCTCTCCTGGGACGCCGCGGAAGGGCGTCGGAGCATGCGTCGACGGGACGCACGTGCGGCGTCCCGCTCGCCCGCGGAGCGCGGGCACGGATCAGCGCGCGGGCACGGCGGCCCGCGGCACGGAGCTCAGACTGCGTGCGGCGCGGGAGGTCCTCGGCGCCACAGGGGCGCGAGCTGAGGGCCGGGCGGCGGCGGGCGGAAGTCCGCGGCACGCACGCCCGGGAGCCGGGGGACGACGAACGTCGGGACCCGGTCCGCGACCTGCCACCGGCGCACGAGCCACGCGGCAGCGCGCCGGCCGAGCTCGCGCAGCCGCGCCAGCATCGTCTCGCCGCGGTGCAGCAGGACGACGGTGATCACCGCGGCGACGCCGTGCCAGGCCCACATCGTCGGGTCCGTGTGCATGGCGTGGGCGGGGGCCTGGGCAGCGGGCAGCGTCACCGGCGCGTGCAGGCCGTGGCCGTGCGGGCCGCCGGAGGCGGGCGCCGCGCCCGACGGCGTCCCGAGGACGAACAGGGTGTGGAAGAAGAGTTGGCTCACGACGACGGAGACCGACAGCCGCGGCACCGAGAGCCGCCGTCCGGCCAGGGCCGTGCAGGCCGGCAGCGAGAGCGCCAGCGGGACGACGATCCCGAGCATGCCGGGCACCTGACCACCGCCGGCGACGTGGGACAGCAGCGCGACGGCCGTCGACGCCATCGCCGCGAGCGCACCGCGCACGAACCGGGCGGGCCCGGCCCGCTCGTCGCGTGCGGTCATGGTGCGGCTCTCCGGAGGTCGCTGGGGCCGGCGTCGGGACCGGCCACCGTGTCCCGGCCGAGCCTAGTGCGTGGCACGAGACGACCGGAACGTACGCGCCCGGATCGAGCGTCTCCGGTCGTCAGGATCCAGGCGCCGGATCCTGACGACCAGAGACGCTCGTCCAGGCGGTGGTCAGCCCTCGAGAGGCTGCCAGGGGCCGTGTTCGACGCCCGGCTCCTGGTTCCGGGTCCACCACTGCGCCTCGTAGCGCTCCCCGTCGTGGACGACGACGTCGCCCGCGGTGAAGATGCGCGACGGTGTCCACACGTCCGTCCCGTCGACGTCGCGGACCAGCTCCTGCCAGGGGCCGTGCACGGACGCGCCGGGCGCCTGCTTCCGGGACGTCCACGACGCCCGGAAGTGACCGCCGTCGTGGTAGGCCTCGTCGCCCTTGCGGTACCGGGTGGCGGCGTCCCACACCGGCGACGGCTCGCCGGGCACCTTTGCCAGCACCTCGATCTCGCTGACCACCAGATGGGTGTCCGGGTGCGCCGTCATCACGACGCGGACGGCATCGGCCCGCACCTCCGCGGGCACGCGGGCCACGAGGGTCTCGCCGTCGGTCTCCGCCTCGCCGACGGTCTGCCACGCGCCGTCCACCCGCGCCTCGACGGCGACGCCGGTCGCCCAGCTGCGGTGCGACCCGTCGCGCCAGAAGTGCGTGACGACGCCGGTCACGTCACGCTCGGTGGGCAGGGTCACGGTGAGCGTGTCCTGCGGGTTCTTGTCGCCGGAGCGCCAGTTGGACCAGCCCTTGTCGCCGGTGTCGCCGTTGATCACCCGCTCGGCCGGGTAGCCGGGCTCGGTGTACGTCGCGGCGGCGGTGGTGCCGTCCGCGAGCGCCGCGTTCGCCTCCCCGGGCGGCGTGACGAGCACCCGCGCGGTGGCGGGCAGCGTGCCGCCCGCGCCGTCGTCCGCGGCCCCGGCCACCTGGACGACGCCGAGGTCGTCGAAGGCGCCCGCCGGGGCGTCGTCCCAGGTCACCGGGCGCTCGACCTCGGCCCCGCCGGCGGCGACGGCGGTCACCGTGGCGGGCAGCTCGGGCACGCCGCCGGCGTACGCCTCGGCACGCGCGGGCAGGGTCGCGGTGAGGGTGTCGACGACGACGGTCGCGGTCGCCTCGACGGCACCGCCGCCGGGGACGGCGACCGTGCCGGTCACCTCGACCGTGCCCGCGTCGGCCCACGCGTCGTCTGCGGGCACGACCCAGGTGACGGGCAGCTCGCCGCGCGGCCCGTCGGGGTAGACGGGCGTGACCGTCGTGGGCAGCTCGGGCGTGGTGCCGGGGACGGCGAAGACGTCGACGGGCTCGGTGGCGAGCACCGTCTCGTCGACGATCGCCCACCGCTGGTTGGCGCCGGAGGTCGCCCGGTACGTGCCGACCGGGGAGCCGTCGGCCCACGCCTCGCCGCCGACCTCCAGCAGCGTCCGCGACGACGCGTTGACCAGGGTGTACGTGCCGTCGCCGGTGGTGGACAGGATCCACCGCGCCTCCGGCGGGGCGTCGCCGTCCGCGGCCACCAGCACGGCGGAGGTGTCCGCGGTGACGGCGAGCCGCTCCCCCGTGCCCACGTTGGTCACGGCGTAGCGGGTGCGGTGCGTCCCGGAGCCCTCGGGGGCGCCCAGGTCGGTGAGCGTCCACAGCTGGTCGGCCGCGGCGGGGTCGTCGGTCTCGATGCGCACGCCCCCGTCGCCGTCGGGCGCCAGCGAGCGGTCGGACTGCACGCCGTCCAGGCGGAACACGTGGCCGTCCTGCGCCAGCGGGGCGTCCTCGGCGACGCCGGAGACGCCGTCGACGACGAAGGTGGTCACCGACTCGGCGGGCACGGTGAGGGTGGCGGAGGCACCGGAGACGGCGACCGGGTCGCCCTCGACGAGGTAGCCGTCGGCGCTGGTCACGACGGGCGTGACGGTGGCGCCGGCCGTGTCGGCGAAGCCGGACAGGTCGAGGGTGACGTCGCGCGAGGCGGTGTCGTCGTTGACGTGCACGACGGCGGCCCCGTCGCCCGCCGCGGACACGGCGGCGGTGCTGCTCGCGTCGTCGACCCCGATCAGCCGGTCGCCGGGCGCGATGTAGTGCGTGAAGTTCTGGGTGATCCAGTACTTCGTGTTGGTGTAGATGGGGCAGGTCTCCAGCGTGTCCTGCGCGGTGCAGGAGAACGGGATCTGGATCTCGCCCCAGTTGCCGCCCTCGGGGCTCTCGCCGCCGGGCGCCATGTTGTCGTAGTCCTCGACGGGCTGCCAGAACACCCAGGCGGAGGGCTCGAGCTCGCGCAGGTCGTCGACGATGTGCTGCGCGCTGCCGAGGCCCGACTCCATGGACTCGAAGTCCTGCCCGGTGCTGGACCAGGAGCCGCCGACCTCGCTCATCCACAGGGGCTTGTCCTCGCCCTTGGCGATGTCGCGCACGGTGGTGCGCTGGCCGGTGCCGTAGGTGTGCACGTTGAGCTGGGACACCAGGTCGCGCACCCCGTCGGAGTACGCGTTCCAGTTGGTGGCGAACCGGCCCGGGTTGGTCTCGTCCATCGCGGAGACGACGGCGTCCGTCGTCGAGCCGGCGAGCTCGGCCGCGAGCGCGGGGATCACCTGCTGCTGCAGCTCCGGGCCGATGTGGGCGCCCTCCTGGCGGCCGCCGGTCGGGTTGCCTTCGTCCCCGAGCTGGGTGCCCCAGTAGTCGGTGTTGGGCTCGTTGAACGGGTCGATCGTGTCCACGTCGATGCCGTGCGCGTCCTCGAGGCGCTCGGTGACACCGACCATGTAGCGGGCGAAGTCTTGGACGCTCTCGGCCTTGAGCTGGTCGGTGCCTGCGTCGAAGTTGCCCGAGACGTAGCCGGACTCCGTCATGAACCAGGGCGGGGAGTTGCTGAACGTCTCCCAGTGGGTGATGTCGTCCTTGATGCGGTCGACCCACCAGCGCTGGGTGGCGTCCGCGTCGTCGTCCCAGTGGTCGGGGTTCGCCGGGTCCCACCAGTCCACGTCGTCGCGGGTGGTGCCCTCGGGGGCTTTCCACCAGCCGTCGACGGCGCCCCCGGCGCGCAGGTAGTCCGGCACGTCGGGGGCGTTGCCGCCGCCGACGTTGTAGCGGGCGATGTTGAGGTTCAGGCCCTCGTCGCCGAACACCATGTCCGCCAGGCGGTTCCGGATCTCGTCCGGGTAGTCGCCGGTGGCGTTGGCGAACCAGACGAGGCTGGTCCCCCAGCCCTCGAACGGCTCGCCCGCGTACGACGGGTCCGGGCGGACGGTGACGGTCCCGCCGTCGTCCGCCTCCGCGGCGACCGCCTGGGGGGACGCCGTCGCCGGGACCAGACCGACGGCGAGCAGCGCCGCCGCCGTGCCGGTGACGACGCCGGCGCGTCGTCGTGCGTTCCTTCGTCGTGCGTTCTCGTCGGTCGGGCTCATCGGTGAGCACTCCTCTCGCGTCGGTGCGATGGATCGGGGACCGCTGTGGGTACGGAGATGGCGAAGCTCCGGCGCCGGAACCTCGCCATCTCCGTACCCACAACGCTCGGGGTCAGGGCTCGGTGGGTCCGAGGTCGGGGGTGGCGACGAACCGGGCGCGGGCGGACGCGGCGCCCCGCAGCTCGAGCAGCACGAGGTCGTTCGCGCCGTCGCGCAGCAGCGGGCCGGGCACGTAGAGGGTCGCCGTCGGGCCCTCGCTGGAGTAGCGGCCGAGCAGCTCGCCGTTGACCCACGCGAGCCCCCGGGTCCAGCCGTCCAGGCGCAGGAACCGGTCGGTCCCCGCGGCGGCGTCGAACGTGCCGTGGTGGAACGACGGCCCGGCGAGGGGCGCGTCCGGGGCGGTCACCGGCCGCAGGGCGCCGTCGAGCAGCGCGGGCGCCTCGGCGACGCGCAGCGGCAGCGCCTCCCAGCCGGTGAGCTCGCGCCGCGCGGTGCGCACCGGGCCGAGCAGGCCCTTCGGCTCGCCGATGCGCGGGCCGTAGTTGACCCGGCCGCGGTCCTCGACGAGCAGCGTCAGCTCGCCCGCGCGGGGCGGCAGCGGCAACGCCGCGACGTGGCCCGTGCGGTCGAGCACGCCGACGGGCTCGCCGTCGAGGAACACGTGCGCCCGGTCGCGGACCTCGGCGACCTGCAGCACGGCGTCGTCGTCCTCCACCCGGGTGCGGTACAGCGCGAACCCGGACCACTGGCCGAGGGCGTCCATCGTCGGCGGCCGCTGCGCCGTCCGCCCGGCACCGGCCAGGGCGTCGACGACGTCGGCCAGCGCCACACGCCGGCCGAGGACGACGTCGCCCTCGGGCGCGAGCCCGGGCTCGGCGGGCAGCTCGTCGGGCACGGGGGCGTGCTTGGCGATCACCGCCCGCAGGGCGTGGAACTTTGCGGTGGGGGCGCCGTGCTCGGACAGGGGCGCGTCGTAGTCGTACGACGTGGTGATGGGCAGGTAGGTGCCCTTGTCGTTGGCGCCGCTGGTCAGCCCCGGGTTGGTGCCGCCGTGGAACATGTACAGGTTGACCGAGGCGCCGGCCGCGAGCAGCTCGTCGAGCTCGGCGGCCGTGTCCTCGGGCGCGGTGACGTGGTGGATCTGTCCCCAGGAGTCGAACCAGCCGTTCCAGAACTCGGTGCACATCAGCGGGCCGGTGGGCTGGTGACGCCGCAGGATCGAGAGACGCTCGGTGGTGCGGGAGCCGAAGTTCGCCGTCTTGTGGAGCTCCGGCAGGCCGCCGCGGCCGAGGTGCTCGTCGTCGGCCTGGTCGCTCGTGAACAGCGGCACGTCGATGCCGTGGGACCGGGTCAGACGCACGAGCTCGCGCAGGTAGCGGACCCGCTCGTCGTCGGGCACGCCCGGGTAGGCGCCGTACTCGTTCTCCACCTGCACCATGAGGACCGGGCCGCCGCGCGTGGTCTGCCGCGGCGCGACGACGGGCAGCAGGTGGGCGTAGTAGTCGCCGATGGCCCGCAGGAAGGCGGGATCGTGGCGCCGCACCCCCGCGCTCCCGTCCGCGAACAGCCAGGCCGGCAGCCCGCCGCCGTCCCACTCCGCGCAGATGTACGGACCGGGCCGCACGATCGCGTGCAGGCCCTCCGCGGCGACCAGGTCGAGGAAGCGGCCCAGGTCGCGGCGGCCCGTGAGGTCGAACTCGTCCGGGGTGGGCGCGTGGAAGTTCCACGCCACGTACGTCTCGATCGTGTTCAGGCCCATGAGGCGGGCGGCGCGGATCCGGTCGGCCCACTGGTCGGGGTGGACGCGGAAGTAGTGCAGCGCACCGCTGATCACCTGGAACGGGCGGCCGTCGAGCAGGAAGTCCCGCTCGCCGATCTCGAACGTGGGCATGAGTCGTGGAGCCTCTCGGGGAAGGGTGGTGCGGACGAGCCGGACCCGCCGAGCGTCTCTGTTCGTCAGGCTTCACGCGCGGAAACCCGACGAACAGAGACGCTCGGTCGGTGGGGCTACTGGTTGACGGCGAAGCCCTGGTCGTTGCCGAACGTCGCGGACTGCTCCTGCCACGCGGCGAGGCCGTCCGTCAGCGTCGTGCCGGAGACGTACGCCTGCCCGACCGTGTCGTTGAAGATGGAGTTCGCGTACACCTGGAAGGGCAGGTACTGCCAGCCCTCCGCGACCTGGGACGCCGAGTCGGCGAGCACCTCGTTGACCTTCTGCCCGCCGAAGTACTCGAACTCCTGCTCGCGGAACTCCGGGTCCTCGAGCTCGGCCGTCGTCGCGGGGAACGCGCCCTCGTCGACGCGGGTCGCGATGCCGTCGCCGACGGTCGCGTACTCCAGGAAGGCCCACGCCAGGTCGGCGTTCTCGCTGGCCGCGGGGACGGCGAGGGAGCTGCCGCCGTTCTCGGCGGTCGCCTGGCCGCCGTCCTCCCACTGCGGCATCGGGGCGACGGCCCAGTCGCCGGACGCGTCGGGGACCGAGGACTCCAGGTTGCCGCGCATCCACGCGCCGATGACGAGCGAGGCGATCGACCCGTCGGACAGCCCCTGGTACCACTCGTCGCTCCACGACCCGACGGGGGCCACGAGCTCGTCGTCGATCATGGTCTGCCACGTGTCGGCGAACTGCTGGGACCCGGCGTCGGTGAAGTCGATCGTCACGTCCGTGCCGTCCACCTGGTACGGGCGCCCGCCGGCCTGCCAGATGAGGCTCGTCGTGAAGCCGGCGTCGCCGACGTCGTTGGTGAGGTACGCCTTCGGGTCGGCCTCGTGGAGCTTGCGCGCCGCCTCGACGTACTCGTCCCACGTGGTGGGGACCTCGATGTCGTACTTGTCGAAGACCCGCTTGTTGTAGAAGAGGGCCATCGGGCCCGAGTCGGTGGGCAGCGCGTGGACGCCGCCACCCTGGGTGACGGCGCCCCAGGGGCCGGGCGTGAAGGTGCCGTCGAGCTGGTCGGCGCCGTAGGCGGTGAGGTCGGTGAGGGCGTCGGACAGCGCGAACTGCGGCAGGGCGTAGAACTCGATCTGCGCGACGTCGGGCACCCCGTCGCCGGCGGCGATCGCGTTCTGCAGGGCGGTGTACTGGTCGTTGCCCGTCCCGACGTTCTCGAGGTTGACGGTGACGTTCGGGTGCTCGGCCTCGAAGTCCTTCGCGACGGACTCGAGCGTCGGGTCCCACGCCCAGACGGTGATCTCGCCGCCCTCCTCGAGCGCGGACGCGGCGTCGGCGGTGGCCTCGCCGGAGTCGGCGGGGGCGTCGGCGCCGCCGCTGCAGGCGGCGAGCGGGACGGCGAGAGCGCCGGCCGTGAGCGTCGCGGTGAGCGCGCGGCGCCAGGGGGTGGAGCGTGCCATGAGGGGTCCTCTCACTTCTTCGTCAGACGGATGGGGTCGAGCGGACGGGGTGGGGTCATTCCTTGACGCTCCCGGCGGCCAGGCCGGACTGCCAGAAGCGCTGCAGCAGCAGGAAGGCGACGACGAGCGGCACGATCGTGAGCAGCGACCCGGTGATGACGAGGTTGAAGATCGCCTCGCCGCCGGCGGTGGCGGCCTGCGCGTTCCAGGCGTTGAGCCCGAGCGTCAGGGGGTACCAGGACGAGTCGCGCAGCATGATCAGCGGCAGGAAGTAGTTGTTCCAGGTGGCGACCATCGTGAACAGCAGCACGGTGACGATCCCGGGGGCGAGCAGCGGCAGGCTGACGCGGAAGAAGGTGCGGAACTCCCCGGCGCCGTCGATGCGGGCGGCCTCGAGCAGCTCGGTGGGGATCGCCTCGGCCGCGAACGTCCACATGAGGTAGAGCCCGAACGGGGAGATCAGCGACGGGATGATCACGGCCCACGGGGTGTTCGTGAGCCCCATCTGGCTGAACATGAGGAACGTCGGCACGGCGAGCGCCGTGCCGGGCACCGCGACCGCACCGATGACGACGGCGAACACGCCGCGCTTGCCGGGGAAGTCGAACTTCGCGAGGGCGTAGCCGCCGAGGATCGCGAGGAACGTGGCGCCGCCCGCGCCGACCACCACGTACAGGACGGTGTTGGCGAGCCAGCGCACGAAGACGCCGTCGTCGTACGTGAGCGTGGTGGCGACGTTGTCCCACAGGGCGAAGGAGTCGCCGAACCAGAGGCCGAAGGAGCTGAACAGGTCGCCCTGCGTCTTGGTGGCGTTGATCAGCAGCCACACCAGCGGGATCAGCGAGTAGACCAGCACGATCGCGGTGAGCACCGTGAGCAGGGTGCTGCGGCGCGGTCGGGCGGACGGGACGCGAGGCGTGCGCAGGCGGGGCGCCGGACGCCGGGCGGCGGCGGGAGCGGCGGGGGTCGCGGTGGTCACGGCGCTCAGGCCTCCTTGCGCATGCCGCGCAGCTGCACCACGTAGGCGATCACCATGGTGATCAGGCCCATGATGATGGCGACGGTCGCGGAGTAGTTGTACTGCTGGCCGGAGAACGACAGCGAGTAGGCGTACAGGTTCGGGGTGAACGCCGTGGTGATCGCGTTCGGCGCCAGCGACTGCAGGATGCTGGGCTCGTTGAAGAGCTGGAAGCTGCCGATGATCGAGAAGATCGTGGCGATGACGAGCGCACCGCGGATGGCGGGCAGCTTGATCGCGCCGATGACGCGCCACTGCCCGGCGCCGTCGATCTCCGCCGCCTCGTACAGCGAATGCGGGACGACCCGCAGCGCGGCGTAGAAGATCAGCATGTTGTAGCCGACGAACTCCCAGGTCACGATGTTGCCGATCGACGCCAGCACGAGCCCGGGCGACAGCGGGTCCGGCAGGCTGATCCCGAGGGCCTCGTTGAGGTTGCCGACCAGGCCGAACCGGGTGCCGTACATGAAGCCCCACATCAGCGACGCGACGACGGCGGGCACCGCGTAGGGCATGAAGATCGAGATGCGGAAGAAGCTCTTGCCGTACAGCCGGCCGGAGTCGATCGCGAGCGCCACGAGCAGGGCGATGCCGAGCATGATCGGCACCTGCACGACCAGGAACAGCGAGACCCGGCCGAGCCCCTCCCAGAACTGCGGGTCGCTCATGGCGCGGGCGTAGTTGTCCAGGCCCACGAACGTGGTGCCGCCGACCATCTGGGTGCGGAACACCGACAGGTACAGCGAGTAGACGATCGGCGCCAGGAAGACGAGCGCGAAGACCGCCATGAAGGGGCCCACGAACATCCACCCCGTCCAGCGCCGGCGGCTGCGGCGGTGGACGACGGTGGGCGTGCTCGCCGTCGTCGGCGGGGACGTCGTCGTCATGACACTTCCTCGATCTCCCTCAGGATGTTGACGTCAACATCGCGCGTCGCGGTGATCGATGTTGACGTAAACATGGACTAGGGTGATCGTGCACCGTGGCCGAGCGGACGTCAACCCCGAGCACCCGCCGGTGCCGGATCGAGACCGCACCGAGACCACGGCCGAGGCAAACCGTGCAGGAGGACAGCGTGGCCGAACCGACACCGACCGTCGAGGACCGGCCCGACGCGCCCCGCGGCGGGCAGCGAGGACCGGCACGGCGCGTGTCCATGGCCGACGTCGCGCGGCGCGCCGGGGTCTCGACGCAGACGGTCTCGCGCGTGTCGAACGGACAGCCGAACGTCGTGGAGTCCACCCGCCGCCAGGTGCTCGACGCCATGCGCGAGCTGGGCTACCGCCCCAACAGCGCCGCCCGCGCGCTGCGGTCCGGGCGCTTCCGCACCATCGGCGTCATCCTGTTCACGCTGTCCACCACCGGGAACATGCGCACCCTCGACGCCGTCGCCACGTCGGCCGCCGCCGAAGGGTACGCCATCACCGTCATCCCCCTCGAGGCGCCCACGCAGGACGGCGTCAACGGCGCGTTCACCCGCCTGGGCGAGCTCGCCGTCGACGCCGTCATCCTGCTCATGGAGGTGCACCTGCTGGACGCCGCGAGCGTCTCGCTGCCCACCGACGTGCCGGTCGTCGTGGCCGACTCCGACGCGGGCGACCGCTACCCCGTCGTCGACACCGACCAGGCCGCCGGGTCGCGCGCCGCGGTGCGGCACCTGCTCGGCCTCGGGCACGAGACCGTGCTGCACCTCGCGGGGCCGTCCGACTCGTTCGCCAGCCAGCGCCGCGAGGACGCCTGGCGACGCACTCTCGTCGACGCGGGCCGCCCGGTGCCCGACGTCGTGCACCGCGGCGACTGGTCGGCGTCGTCGGGGTACGAGGCCGGGCGCGCCATCGCCCGCACGGACGCCACCGCCGTCTTCGCCGCCAACGACCAGATGGCCCTCGGGCTGCTGCGAGCCCTGGCCGAGGCGGGCAGGCGGGTGCCGCAGGACGTCAGCGTCGTCGGCTTCGACGACGTGCCCGACGCCGTCGCGTATCCCCCGCCGCTGACCACCGTGCACCAGGACTTCGCCGAGGTCGGACGCCGGTGCGTCGCCGGCGTGCTGCACCAGATGGCCGAGCACGACGCCCCCCGGGGCACCACGCTCGTGCCCACCCGGCTCGTCGAGCGGGCGAGCACCGCCCCGCCGCCCGCTCCGGGAGCGGGTGCGTCCCGGCCGACCGCCGAGGCCGGCTTCCTCGACGACCGCGACCAGGGTGTCGCCGAGGAGCGCGAGCCGCTGTAGCAGCACGCGGCGCAGGTCGAGACCGAGGGAGCTCTTGATGACCACGACGCACGCCACGACGACGGTGCGGGCAGCCGCCACCGCCGTCCTCGCACTGGCGCTGGCCCTGCCGGCCGCCACCTCTCCGCCGTCGGCACGGGCGGAGACCACGCCCGACGCCCCGTCCGCCGCCGACCCCCTGACCACCGTCGTCCCGAAGCCGCAGTCCTGGACCCCGGGCGAGGGCGAGCTGCGTCTCGACCCGTCCGTCCGGTTCGTCGTCGACAAGGACACGGCCGACGACTGGACCGCCGTGCCGGGGATGACGGCGGAGTCCGACCCGCAGGTCGGCACCCGCACCCTGCGCCAGGTGGCCCGGGACGCGGCACCCGACGTCGAGGCCGTCACCGGCCTGCGGGTTCCCGTGACGGTCGCGGACAGCGAGGACGCCCGAGGCATCCGGGTCGCGCTGGACCCCGACGCCGCGGCGGAACCCGAGGGGTACCGGCTGGAGATCGGCCGGGAGGTCCGCATCACGGCGCCCACGGCGGCCGGTGTGTACTACGGCACCCGCAGCCTGCTGCAGCTGCTGCGGGCGAGCACGGACCAGCGGACGCTGCCGGCCGGTGTGGTCGAGGACGCGCCGGACACCGGGATCCGTATGAACACGGTGGACGTGTCGCGCGAGTACTGGGAGCCGCGCGAGGTCGAGGACGTCATCCGGCAGATGGGGTACCTCAAGCAGAACTTCCTGGTGCTGCACCTCGACGACGCCGAGGGGTTCCGGCTCGACAGCCCGAAGTACCCGGGCCTCGCCGAACCGGACTACAGCTATGACAGGAAGACGATCGAGCGGCTCGACCGTCTCGCGAAGGCTCACCAGGTCCAGCTCGTGCCCGGCTTCGAGTTCCCGGCGCACGTGTCGCCGAAGTCCGCGTACTTCCACGTCGGGATGGCGGACGGCCCGCTGGACGCCGAGCCCGGGTTCGGCGAGCGCGACACCGGCGCCACCCCGGAGAACTCCTGCGCCGGGTACTCCTATGACCACCTCACCGACGACTTCACGTTCAACGTGATGAACCCGAGGGCGCTGCGCGTCTCCCAGGAGATGCTGGACGAGTTCATGCCGTGGTTCTCCTCGCCGTGGGTGCACCTCGGGGGCGACGAGATCCCGCCGAACCTCGCCGAGTGCCCGGCGCTGCAGGCGTTCATCGACAGGTCGCCGGAGCACTCCACGATCGGCGACGTCGCCGTCGACTTCCTCAACACGCTCAACGAGCAGGTCACGGCGGCCGGCCGCAGGTCGATCATCTACGACGGCTCGGAGGACGACACCGTGCAGGTGCCGCTGGACCGCGACGTCGTCGTCATGGACTGGACCGGCGACGGCACCGCGCCGCACCTGGACGGGTACGACAAGATCGTCGCGAGCGGCCACCCCTTCTACCTCGTGCCCGCCCGCGACTGGTTGCCCGAGGAGGAGCGCATCGCCCGCACGTGGGAGCCGCCGACAGACCCCACCGTCCTCGGCTGGGGCATGCACGTGTGGGGCGACGACCTCGGCTGGGCCCAGGGACAGTGGATCGAGAGCCTGGCGCTGCGCCCGCGCGCCGTCGTCGCCGACCGGCAGTGGAACACCGCGCAGCGCAGCGAGGCCGAGTTCGCGGCGTTCGGCGACCGGCTCGACGCCGTGGGCACCGCGCCCGGGTACGTGGGGGTCGTCCTGCCGGAGCACACGACGGACGGCCGGCCGATCCACCAGTACGTCATGGGCCCGAAGTTCCCGCCCGGCACCTACGACGCCCACACCGAGGCGAGCCGCCGCGGCATCCAGGACGTGTGCGGGCTGAGCGGGATGACGCCGCTGTTCGTCGACACGACGACCGTCGAGGTGCCCGGCGAAGGCTGGACGAAGCAGGTGGACTCCGACGGCTACTGGTTCGGCGCGCCGGACCTGCCCGGCTCGTGGAGCCTGACCACCCGGTTGCGCCTGGCCGACTCGCCCATGGTCCTGTCGAACCTCGACGGCTCGGCCCGGGTCGCCCTAGGCCCCGACGGAGCCGCCGTCACCGGCGGCGGCACGAGCCGGACCATCGCCGCCGACGTCCCGCGGGACACCTGGGTGGACCTGGCCCTGGTGAGCGACGGCCACACGGTCACCCTGTTCGTCGACGGCGCCGAGGCCGGCTCGGTGGAGAGCACCGCTCCCCTGCCGCGCACCCGGCTGCAGGGCCCGGTCGGGCTCGCCGAGCTCGACCTGTACGCCCAGGCGCTCGACGCCGAGCAGGTCGCCGCGGCGCGCGACGCCCGGCCCGAGGCGGGCTGCCAGGCCTGAGCCCGGTGCGACAGGCGGTGGCGCGCTGCGCTCGGCGCGTCGCCGCCCGCCGTCGGGTCGGCTCGCCGGTGCACCGGCGAGCCGAGGACCTGGGAACGCCGCCTCCTACGCCACCAGCCGGCTCGTGAACCCGGCGTCGACGAGGCGGTCGTACGCATCATGCACGGCGGCAGGGACCTCCACAGGAACGGCGAACCCCTTCTCGGCGTACACCCACAGCCGCTGCATGCTCGGCGACACCGATGTCGTGGCCACCGAGCGCGGCCCCGACGTCAGTAGGACGTCCGTCGTCCGGGACCTGATGGAATTCCCAGAGGACCTGCGCATCCCGCCTCACCGTTCGCGTGACCATGGCCGCCAGCCTGGCAGGCGACGGCGCACCCGCGTGGACGCCGTGGCACCCTCACGGGCTACTTTGGGGGCATGGCGCCAGGACCGGTTCCTCTTCACCACGAGGCCGTCGACATGCTGCACGACATACTCACACCGGGCTCGGACCGGCTGGCTCATGCGCTCGCCGTGGGTCGCCGGGCGCAGGGCGTCGTCGCTGCTCACCAGTTCCCGCACCCGGACCTGGTCGTCGCCGCCGCGTACCTGCACGACGTCGGCTACGCGGCGGCGGCCACCGACACCGGCATGCACCAGCTCGACGGCGCTCGCTACCTGCGTGGGCTCGGATACGAGGTCGACCTGTGCCGACTCGTCGCGCATCACACGTTCGCGCTGGTGGAAGCACGGAACAAGGGCCTCGACGGGGCGCTCGAGGCGGAGTTCCCGCGCCCATCCACCCCCGACCTGGACGCCGCGCTCGACGTCGTGTCGTTCTGCGACCTCACGACGTCGCACACCGGCGAACCGGTGACCGTCGACGAACGGTTCGCGGGCATCTACGACCGTTACCCCGCGGACCATGTCGTGACGCGCACGATGCGGGAGGTCGAGCCGCTCGCGCGCCGGGCGGTCGAACGCGTCCGGGTGAGGGCTTCCCTCAGCTGAGCCACGGTGCACGCCGGTGCTCGTCTCCGAGCGGAATGTCGGACGTCGCTACCCTGGACGGCGGAGGCACGGAGCGACCCGCCGACGAGAGGGGAACGCGTGGTCGACCGGAACGAGCACCTGCGCCGGAGGCGGGAGGCCGTCCCGTCACCGTCGGGCAACGGGTGGCCGATGACGCGCGCCGAGCTCGCCGAGGCCGTCAACCGGTACCTGTGGCGCACGACCGGTCAGCAGGCCTGCCTCGACGCCGCCACTCTCGCACGCTATGAGCGCGGGCAGATCCGGTGGCCTAATGCGAAGGACTGCGAGCCGTGCTCGGGGCCGGATCGGACGCCGAACTCGGATTCCGACCGACCCCCCGTGGCCGCACCTCGGCCCCCATCTCCGACCCGGCCTCCTGGGCCTCGGCGCCCCAGCAGGCCGAGACCGCGGTCGAGTGCCCAGACGGCACCATCGGCGCACTGCGCCGAGCCCTGTTGACAGGAATTCCCGGCCCTCGCCGACCGTATGACACCGGTGATGGCACGGCACAGAAACAGCACGTCGCCGCGGCCTTCACTGCCTTCCAGGACGGGCACTACGAGCGGGCGGTCGCGCACGCGACCGAAGCCATGTACGGCCTGAGCCCCGGATCGGAACCGCATGTCAGGGCGCTCGCACACCAGATCGCGGCGATCATGCTGACCAAGGCCTCTCACGCAGACATCGCCTGGGTCGCCGCCGAGCGCGGCATTCTGGCCGCCGAGGCCGCTGACGACGCCCGTCTCCGACTCTCGCTCCTGCGCACCGCCGCCTTCGCAATGGCCGTGGCGGGCCACCATGGCGACGCCCTCACCAGCATCGCCGCCGCCATCGACTCCTTCCGGTCCGGGATGGCACGTAGCTCGGCATCCGCGTCCGTCTACGGCACCATCCTCCTGACCGGTGCCGTTCTCGCAGCCGGCCACGGCGAACCGCGACTCGCCGCGACCTACCTCGACGAGTCTCAACATGCTGCCGATGCCGTCGGGACCGATCGCAACGACCTGTGGACCGCGTTCGGACCGACCAACGTGGCCATCCACTGTGCGAACGTCGCCGCCGCGCTCGGCGACATGGATACGGTTCTGTCCGTCGGAGGAGGGCTCGACGTCGGTCATCTCCCGGTCGAGCGCCAGGTTCGGCTACATCTGGACGTCGCCCGAGCCAGCCTGGCCGTCGGGAAACCCGAGGACGCGCTCGCGACGCTGGTTCGGGCGGAGACGACCGCACCGTCGCAAGTCCGCAACCACCGCATCACGAAGGACGTCGTGAACCGATTGGTCGCCACCGCCCCGCGGCGGCCCGGTGCCGCGCTCACCCGGCTCGGGCACCTTCTCGGTGTGCCGGTGAGCTGAGGACCTGACGCACGCAGGCCTCTACGCGACCAGCCGGCTCGTGAACCCGGCGTCGACCAGGCGGTCGTACGCATCACGGACGAGGGCAGGAACCTCCACTGGAACGGCGAACCCCTTCTCGGCGTATACCCACAGCCGCTGGGTGTCCCCGACCAGCATCGTCAGAACCCGATGCTCATCCCCGATGTGCTCGATGTAGTCGTGCAGCGACAGCCATCTGGCCGAGCACACGAGTTCGAGCTCCGGCCAGACCTTCCTCGCCGTCGCCCACGCCCGTCGCTGCTGGTACGGGCGACTGATGATCGTCGCGGACTCCGGTTCGACGCCGTCGCGAAGAAGCCGCTCCTGCGTCAACGTGACGTTCTCACTGGTGTTCGTCGCCCTCGGCTCGATGATCATCGCGTCCGTGGGGACCCCGAGCTCCTGCGCACGCTCGGAGAAGTGAACCGCCTCCCCGCGCGGGAATCGTTCCACCGTCGTGGGCGCGTTCGCCCCAGTGAAGACCACGACCGGAAAACGCTCCTGGCGATACAGCTCTGCTGCATGCTCAGCCACGCCGATGTCGTGGCCACCGAGCGCGATCCCGACGTCGGTAGGACGTCGGTCGTCCGGAATCTGATGGAAGTCCCAGAGGACCTGCGCATCCTGCATCACCGTTCGCGCAGCCATGGCCGCCAGTCTGGCACGCGACCATGGACCCGCGGTCCTTCGAGGAGAGGACCGGCCCATGCCGGCGCAGATTGCCCTGCCGCGGCTCTCTGAATGCCCTCCACGCAGGAGTGATCGAACAGGACAGTGGTGCGTGGACGGATCACGGCGTGACGGCGCGCACGGAGCGCCCGCCGCACGAGGAGGAGAACCCGATGAGACTCAGGAAGAAGGACTGCGAGCCGCTGGCCCGGGCGCTCGACGTCGTCGTCGAGACGCTCACGACGGTCGGCTCCGAGCGGATCGCGCAGGTCACTCTGACGCGCGGACGCATCTGCCTGCAGCCGGCCGACCTGTCCGAGGGCGAGCGGATCGCCACGACACTCGGCTGCGACGTCCCGCTGGACCACCGGATGATCGCCCCCGGGTTCACCGACTGGTCCGGGGAGCGTGACGGGCTCGAGCTCCATGTGCGCGGCGCGCTGCGGGACCCGGTCGGGGCGCCGGCATGACCGGCACCGGTGCGACCGCCGGAGCGCTCGTGGCGCGGATCCGCGCCCTGGCCGACGAGATCCACCCCCGCACCTATCCGGTGGCCGTCCGCGTCCGTCTTCGCGGGACCGGCCCGGAGCTGGCGTCGTGCGAGATCTGGACCGGGGACGCCGACGCCCTGTGGGTCCGCCGGGCCGACCTTTCCGCCGCCGTCGGGCGCACCCTGCTCGACCTGGAGCGCGCCCTCGCGGCCGCGGGCTTCGCCTACGGCCGCACCGAGGACGGCCGCGCGAGGTACCGCTACGACGAGGGCACCTACACGCTCGATCTCGCCCGGCCGGGTCGCTGATCCGTCGCCACGCTCCGGCCGGAACCGCCGAGGTCGTACCGCCGGTCGTCCGGTCGTACTCCGCGCGTACGACCGGACGACCTGCGGTACGACCTCACGACCGGCCGGCGCGGGAGCGGTGCGCCTCGGCGACGGCGAGGCGGCCGACCCCGACGACGCCGGCGTCGGCGCCGTTGACGGCGGCCTCGATGGTGAGGCGGCCGGTGGCGATGGGGTGCGAGCCGTCGTAGACGCGGCTGCGGACGGCGGCGATGAACGGCTCCACGGCGGACAGCGCGCCGCCGAGGTAGACGGCGCCGGGGTTGACGAAGTTGACGATGGTGCACAGCACGGCGCCGAGGTAGCCGCCGGCGGCGCGGACGAGGGTGGTGACCTCGGGGTCGCCGTCGTTCGCCAGGTCGACGACCTCGGCGGTGGTGGTCACGTCCGAGCCCCGGGCCTGCAGGAGGCGCACGATCCCGGCGCCGGAGGCGACGGTCTCCAGGCAGCCGCGGTTGCCGCAGGAGCAGGGCGTGGCGTCGGCGGCGTCGACGCGGGTGTGGGTGATGTTCCCCGCGCCCGCCGACCACCCGTGGTAGACGTGCCCGCCGACCACGAGGCCGCTGCCGATCGCGGTGCCGGCCTTGATCGTGACGGAGTCGAAGTCGTGCTCGGCCCGGGCGTAGTGCTCGCCGAGGGCGATGGCGTTGGCGTCGTTCTCGACGACGGCGGGCACGCCGGCCTCCTGCTCCAGCAGGTCGCCCACGGGCACGTCGTTCCAGCCGGGCATGCGGGACGCCTGCACGATGGAGCGCCGGTGGTGGTCGACCGGGCCGGGCAGGGCGAGCCCCACCCCGGCGATCGAGCGTCCCCGCGCCATCACGGCCCACTGCTCCCGGATGCGCGCGAGCGTCTCGACCGGGCCCTGCGCGACGTCGACCTCGATCTCGACGACGTCGACGAGGTCGCCGGACAGGTCCAGCAGGGCGGTGCGCGCGTGGTGGCCGCCGACGTCGGCGACGGCGACGCACTCGCCGTCGTCGCGCACCCGCAGCGCGCGTCCCGGGCGCCCGCCCCGCGAGGGGGCGAGCTCGCCCTCGAGCAGCACGCCCGCCTCGACGAGCTGCCCCACCCGCAGGGACACGGTCGAGGGGGCCCACCCCAGGAGCCGCGCGAGGTCGGCGCGGGTCGCGGCCTGCCCTGTCGCCACCAGCTCGATGATCTCCGCTGACACTCGGCCCTTCTTTCGTACGCGAACGAAGTGGTGGTGAGCATATGCGCTCCGGTTCCGCCGCAACAGCCAGGTAACCCCACCGATACTTTGCACTACAACCAGAGTCTAGTGTTCAATGCCGTCGAAACGTCCGTCAGCATTGGAGCTAGGCATGTCCCGTTTCTCCTCCGCGGTCCGACGCACGGTGTGCGCGACCGCCGCCACCACGGTGGCGCTCTCCCTGGCCGCCTGCGGTGGCGGCTCCACCGGCGACACCACCTCCTCGACCGGCGGCGAGTCGGTCGTCAACTACGCGCTGCCGCCGAACGCCACGCCCAACTGGATCCTGCCGATCGGCACCCCGGGCACGCTCGCGACCCACAACGTCTCCATCCAGAACACGCTCTGGCCGCGGCTCGTCGAGTTCAACGGCAGCCGCGGCGACGACGTCACGCTCGACGAGCAGGCGTCCGTGGCCGAGTCGATCGAGTACTCCGACGACGGCACGCAGGTGACGGTCACCCTCAAGGACATGCACTGGAACGACGGCGAGCCCGTCACGTCCCGCGACGTGGAGTTCTGGTTCAACCTGGTCAAGGCCAACAAGGACCAGTGGGCGTCGTACTCCGAGGGCCGGATGCCGGACGACGTCACCGCCGTGGAGACTCCGGACGAGAAGACCGTCGTCCTCACCCTCGACCAGGCCTACAACCAGGACTGGTTCACCTCCACGCAGCTCACGCTCATCACCCCGCTGCCGCAGCACGCGTGGGCGAAGACCTCCGACGACGCCGAGCCCGGCGACGGCGACCGGGACCCGAAGGAGGCCCGGAAGATCTTCGAGTACCTCACCGGCGCCGCCGAGGACGTGTCCTCCTACGCGTCGAACCCGCTGTGGCAGGTCGTCTCCGGCCCGTTCGAGCTGTCCGGGTTCGCCACCAACGGCGAGGTCGAGCTCACCCGCAACGACGCCTACGACGGCGACGACGCGGCGCAGTCCGAGCAGGTCAACCTGCTGCCGTTCACCAGCGGCGACGCCGAGGTGAACGCCGTGCGCGCCGGCTCGGTGGACTACGGCTACATCCCGACGTCGGCGCTGGCCGAGAAGGACCAGTACACGTCGCTCGGCTATGAGGTCGTGCCGTGGAACGGCTGGTCCGTGACGTACATGCCGTACAACTTCCACAACCCCGACATGGGCGCCGTGTTCTCGCAGCTGTACGTGCGCCAGGCGCTGCAGCACGCCGTCGACCAGGAGAGCATCTCCGAGGCCGTCTGGCGCGGCGGTGCCGAGCCCGGCTACGGGCCCGTGCCGCAGAACCCCGCCACGGACTACCTGTCCGACGTGCAGGCGGACAACCCCTACCCGTTCGACCTGGACGCCGCGAAGACGCTGTTCGCCGAGCACGGCTGGACGCCCGGCGACGACGGCGTGCTCACCTGCACCTCCCCCGGCACCGGCGACGACCGGTGCGGCGAGGGCGTCGACGAGGGCACCCGCATGGAGGTGTCGTTCCTCGTCCAGAGCGGCTCGCAGGAGACCGACAACCAGTTCGCCGAGATCCAGTCCGCCCTCGAGCAGGTCGGGGTGCAGGTCCGGCTCGACAAGGCACCGCTCAACCAGGTGCTGTCGCGCACGGTGCCCTGCGAGCCGGGCGACGACGAGTGCTCGTGGCAGCTCAGCTTCTTCGGCACGGCCGGCAGCTGGTACTTCGGCGCCTACCCGACCGGCGAGCGCATCTTCGGCACCGGCGGCACCGCGAACTTCGGCAGCTACTCCAACCCGGAGGCCGACCGGCTCCTGGAGGACGCCGTGCTGTCCAACGAGACCGGCACGATGGCGGACTACTCGGCGCTGCTCGCGAAGGACCTGCCCGTCATGTGGCTGCCGAACCCCGTGTACCAGGTGTCCGTGATCGCCGACGGGCTGACCGGCACCACCCAGGACCCGGGGGCGAACTTCTACCCCCAGCGCTGGGCCTGGGCGGACTGAGGAGACAGACCCGATGACCACGACCACGCGCGGATGGGCGCGCTCGCCCCTGCTCCACTACGTCCTGCGCCGCACCGGCCAGGCCCTGCTCGTCGTCCTGCTCGTGACCGTGGTGGTCTTCCTCCTCCTGCAGGCGCTGCCCGGGGGCCCCGCGCGCGGGGTCCTCGGGCAGACGGCGACGCCCGAGCAGATCGCGGCGTTCAACGCCGCGAACGGCTTCGACGACCCCCTGCCTCAGCAGTACCTGGCGTTCCTCGACCGGCTGCTGCACGGCGACCTCGGCACGTCCTACGTGATGAACATGCCGGTGGCCGACGCCATCGGCGAGCGCCTGCCGAAGACGCTGCTGCTCACGGTGCTGTCCCTCGTCGTGGCCGTCGCGGTCGCCCTGCCGCTCGGGGTGCGGCAGGCGGCCCGGCGCAACTCGGCGTTCGACTACTCGACGACGACGCTCGCCGTCGTCCTCTACTCCACCCCGAGCTTCTTCCTCGGGCTGCTGCTCGTCATCGTGTTCTCGCAGTGGCTCGGCGTTCTGCCGGCGCTCGCGCCGCAGGGGCAGACGGTCGCCGAGGTGCTGGCCGAGCCGAAGGCCCTGGTGCTGCCGGTGCTCACCGGCTCGCTCGTCGCGGTGGCGACGTTCAGCCGGTACGCGCGCTCGTCGACGATCGACAACCTCGCCGAGGACTACGTGCGCACGGCACGGGCCAAGGGCACGAGCGAGCGCGCCGTGCTGCGCCGCCACGTGGTGCGCAACTCCCTGACCCCGGTCATCGCGATGCTCGGCTACCAGGTCCCGGTCGTGTTCGGCGGCGCGCTCGTCGTCGAGCAGCTCTTCAACTACCCCGGCATGGGGCTGCTCTTCTGGAGCTCCGCGCAGGCCAGCGACTTCCCGGTGCTGCTGGGCTGCGTGCTGGTCATCGCGGTCGCGACCGTGGCCGGCTCGCTCCTGGCGGACCTCACCCAGGCCGCCGTCGACCCGCGCACCCGAGGAGGGCTGCGATGACGACCACCCCCGCGACCACCGGCACGACCGACATCGTGCCCGGACCGCCCACCGCCGCGCCGCGCGGCCGCGGGCTGCGCCGTTTCCTCGCCAACCGGATGGCGGTCGTCGGCCTGGCGATCCTGGTGCTGCTGGTGCTGTTCAGCGTCCTCGGCCCGCTGGTGTACCCGACCGACCAGGTGCACACCGACCTGGCGAACGCGAACCTCCCGCCGGGCGCCGGGCATCCGCTCGGCACCGACGCCGTCGGCTACGACGTGCTCGGCCGGCTGATGATCGCCGGGCGGGTGTCGCTCGTCGTGGGCCTCGCCGCCGGCATCCTCGCCACCCTCGTCGGCACCCTGTGGGGCGCCGTCGCCGGGTACGTCGGCGGCTGGGTGGACGCCGCGATGATGCGCGTGGTCGACGCCGGCATCGCGATCCCGGCGATCTTCCTGCTGCTGGTGGTCTCCGCGATCACCCGCCCCTCGGTGCCGCTGCTCGTCGTCGTCATCGGCCTGGTCTCGTGGCTGGTCCCGGCCCGGCTGGTGCGCGCCGAGGCCGTCTCCCTCAAGACCCGCGAGTACGTGCTCGCGGTGCGGGCCGGCGGCGGCACCCACGGGCGCGCCGTCCTGCGCCACATCGTGCCCAACACCGTGGGCACGGTGGTGGTCAACGCGACGTTCCAGGTGGCCGACGCCATCCTGCTCGTGGCGTACCTGAGCTACCTCGGCATGGGCGTGCAGCCGCCGTCGACCGACTGGGGCGCCATGCTCAGCTCCGGCATCTCGCTGGTCTACTCCGGGGCGTGGTGGCTGATCCTGCCCGCCGGCCTCGCCATCGTCGCCGTCGTGTGCGCCTTCAACTTCATCGGCGACGGCCTGCGCGACATGCTCGACGTGAAGGGACGACGCTCGTGACCACCGCACCCCCGAACTCTCCGGCCACCCTGCGCATCCGCGACCTGCGGGTCGACTTCGCCTCGGAGGGCGGCACCGTCGAGGCCGTCCGCGGCGTGACGCTGGACGTCGCCCCCGGGCGGGTGCTCGCGCTCGTCGGCGAGTCCGGCTCCGGCAAGAGCGTCACCGCGATGTCGGTGCTGCGGCTGCTGCCGCGCACCGCGCGCACCACCGGCACGATCGGCGTCGGCGACCAGGATCCTCTCGCCCTGGACGCGGCGGGCCTGCGGACGCTGCGCGGCGGGCGCGTGGGCATGGTCTTCCAGGAGCCGATGACGGCGCTCAACCCGAGCATGCCGGTCGGCGCGCAGGTGGCCGAGGCTCTGCGCAACCACGGCGTCGCCGCCGCCGCGGCCGACGAGCGCGCCGTGGAGCTGCTGGAGGAGGTCGGCATCCCGGACGCGCGGGCGCGGTCCCGCCGGTACCCGCACGAGTTCTCCGGCGGGCAGCGCCAGCGGGTCGTCATCGCGATCGCGATCGCGTGCGAGCCGGAGCTCATCATCGCCGACGAGCCGACCACCGCCCTCGACGTCACGGTGCAGGCCGAGATCCTCGACCTGCTGCGCCGCCTCGTCGTCGGCCGCGGTGCCGCGCTGTTGCTCATCACGCACAACATGGGCGTCGTCGCCGACATCGCGGACGAGGTGTGCGTGATGCACCACGGTCTCGTGGTGGAGCACGGGCCGATCGCCCGGGTGCTCGCCGAGCCCGAGCACCCGTACACGCGGCGGCTGCTCGCCGCGGTGCCCGTGCTGCCGGAGCCCGCGCTCGACGCGGTGACGGAGGCGGACGAGGTCGTCGAGGCCGCCGCGCCCGGGGAGGACGCGGCCCCCGACGCCCTGCGGCTGCGCGGCGCGTGCGTCGACTACGGCCGGGGCGTGCGCCGCTTCCGCGCCGTGCACGGCGTCGACCTCACCGTCGGGCCGCGGGAGATCGTCGGCGTCGTCGGCGAGTCCGGCTCCGGCAAGTCCACGCTGGCCCGCGCCGCCGTCGGCCTCATGCCCCTCAGCGAGGGCGAGGCCGTGGTGCTCGGCGAGCACCTGCGCGGGCACGGCCGCCGGGTGCGGGCGCTGCGGGCCCGGGTCGGCATCGTGTTCCAGGACCCCGCCGGGTCCCTGGACCCCCGCATGACCGTCGGGCAGTCGGTGGCCGAGCCCTTCCGCATGCACCCCGCCGTCGCGGGCCGCCCCGGCCCGGCGGAGCGGCGGCGGCGCGTCGCCGAGCTGCTCGACGCCGTCCGGCTGCCCGCCGGCACGATCGACCGGTTTCCCCACGAGCTGTCCGGCGGGCAGCGGCAGCGGGTCGCGCTCGCCCGGGCGCTCACGCTGCGCCCCGGCCTGCTCATCGCCGACGAGCCCACCTCCGCGCTCGACGTGTCCGTGCAGCAGCAGGTGCTCGACGTGCTGCGCGACGTGCACGCCGAGTTCGGGTTCGGGTGCCTGTTCATCAGCCACGACCTGGCCGTCGTGCACGCCATCGCCGACCGGGTGGCGGTGATGCGCTCCGGCGAGATCGTCGAGCAGGGCCCCGCCACGCAGGTGCTCGTCTCGCCGCGGCACGAGTACGCCCGCCGCCTCGTGACCGCCGTCCCCTCCCCCGACCCGGCCGAGCAGCGCCGCCGCCGCGAGCTGCGGCTCGCCGCGTCCTGACCCCCGCTCCCCGCCCCACCAGCACCGAGACCCAGGAGCTCCCGTGAGCACCCGACCCCGCATCGCGATCGCCGGCACGGCGATCGAGTCCTCCGCGTACGCCGCGCACCGCGCCGGGCACCGCGACTTCCGCACCCTGTCCGGGGACGACCTGCTGGCGCGCTACCCGTTCCTCGCACCCGGCGAGCCGCTGCGCGAGGCCGCCGAGTGGCTGCCCGTGTTCGACGCCCGCTCCATCCCGGGCGGCGCCGTGCTGCCCGAGGTGTACGCCGAGTTCCGCGACCGCATCGTCTCCGGGCTGCGGGCGCTGCACGAGGACGCGCCGCTGGACGCCGTCTACCTCGACCTGCACGGCGCGATGTCGGTGGTGGGCATGGACGACGCCGAGGGGGACCTCGTCGCCGCGATCCGCGACGTCGTCGGCCCCGAGCCGCTGATCGGCGCCACCATGGACCTGCACGGCAACGTCTCGCCCCGGTTCTTCGAGCAGGTGGAGCTGCCCACCTGCTACCGGCTCGCCCCGCACGAGGACGCGTGGGAGACCCGCGAGCGCGCCGCCCGCAACCTCGTGGACCAGTGGCGCACGGGCACGCGGCCCGTGCGCGCGTGGGTGCCGGTGCCCATCCTGCTGCCCGGCGAGAAGACGTCCACGCGCGTGGAGCCCGCGCGCAGCCTGTACGCGTCGATCGCGGACGTGGAGGCCCGCGACGGCGTGCTCGACGCCTCCCTGTGGATCGGGTACGCCTGGGCCGACGAGCCGCGCTGCCACGCGAGCGTCGTCGTCACCGGGTCCGCGCCCGACGTCGTCGCCGCCGAGGCGGAGGCCCTCGCCCGCCGCATGTGGGACGTGCGCGACGACTTCGCGTTCGTCGGCCCGCCCGGCAGCCTCGACGACGGCGTCCGCGAGGCGCTGGCGAGCACCGAGCGTCCGTACTTCATCAGCGACTCCGGGGACAACCCGGGCGCGGGCGGCACCGGCGACGTCACCTGGACGCTGACGCGCCTGCTGGCCATGCCCGAGCTCACCGGGCCGGGCGCCCCGCTGACGTACGTCGCGTCGATCTTCGACGCCGCCGCGGTCGAGGCGCTCGCCGCGCACGCGCCCGGCGACGCCGTCGACGTGACCGCCGGAGCCCGCGTGGACGACCGGGTGTCCGGGCCCGTGCGGATCACCGGCACGCTCGTGAGCCTCACCGACGGCGACCCGGACGCCGGCCGCATCGCCGTGATCGCCGTCGGCGGCCTGCGGGTGATCGTCACCGAGCACCGCAAGGCGTTCCACGACGTGGCGGACTTCGCCGCGATCGGGCTGCCCGTCGCCGACGCCGACGTCGTCGTGACGAAGATCGGCTACCTCGAGCCCACCCTCTACGACGCCGCCCGCGGCTGGACGCTCGCGCTCACGCCGGGGCCGGTCGACCAGGACCTGGTGCGCCTCGGCCACCGCCGCATCCAGCGGCCGATGTTCCCCTACGACGCGTTCGACACCGACCCGGACCTCACCGCCCGCGTGATCGCGCCCCACGACGGGGCGCCGCGGCGGACGCGGGACGAGGCCACCGCGTGACCGAGCCACGACTCCTGCTCGGGATCGACCTCGGCGGCACCTCGACCAAGCTGCTGCTGGAGACGGACGACGGCACCACGGTCGACCGCGCCCAGGTCGCGACGCCCCGGGGCCCGGCGCTGGCGGACGACCTGGTCGCCGCAGTGGTGGGCTTCCTCGGCGGGCGGGCCGTCGCGGGCGCGGGCCTGACGGTGCCGGGCCTCGTCGACCCGGACGGCACCGTGCTGGCCTGCGTCAACCTGCCGTGGATCGAGGGCCACGACCTGGGCGCGCGGCTCGCGGGCGTCATCGGCGCCCCGGTGCGCACCCTGAACGACGGCGAGGCCTCCGCCGGCGCCGAGGCCCTGCGGGGCGCCGGCCGCGGCCACGACGACGTCTACGTCGTCGCGCTCGGCACCGGGATCGCCGGCAAGCACGTCGTCGGCGGCACCGTGCAGCGCGGCGCGCACCTCGCGGCCGGGGAGATCGGCCACCTCAGCCTCGACCCGCACGGGGCGCCGTGCTCGTGCGGGCAGCGCGGCTGCCTCGAGACGTTCATCGGCGGGCCGCACCTGGTGCGGCGGTGGCACCAGGCGGGCCAGGGCCGGGCCCGGGACGCGGTCGCCGCCGGGACGGACCCGGACCCCGGCGCGCAGGCCGTCGTCGACGCCGCGCGGCAGGGCGACGCCGCGGCCCGGGACGTCGCCGCGACCGCCGTCGACGCCCTCGCCGCCGTCCTGCTCGGCGTGGTCGCGACGCTCGACCCCGGCCTGATCGTGATCGGCGGCGGGCTCGCGCAGGCGGAGGACGTCATCGTGGCGCCCGCCCGCGACGCCGTGCGCCGACGGGCGACGTTCCACCACGTGCCGCCCGTCGTCACGGCCGAGCTCGGCCCCTGGGCCGGGGCCGCCGGCGCGGCCCTCGCCGCCCGCGCCGTCGTGGACGACGAACCGGCCGGGGTGCTCACGCCGTCGACGTGACGCGACCAGGCTCCGACACCCGCCGGCCGGCCGCCCACCGGGCCAGCGCCGCCGCCCCGGCGCCCGCGGCGACGAAGATCGCGCCCAGCGCCAGCCAGCCGGGGGTGCCGAACCGGATCGGCAGCGCCGTGACGACGATCGGCGCCGCCATGGCCGCGAGGGCGTACCCCGTCTGCGAGAGCCCCTGGTAGGACCCGGCGCGCCGGGTGTCGGCGAGCTCGAAGGCCATGCCCCACCCGCCGGCCTCGGACAGCACCTCGCCGAGGGAGTGCGCGGCGGCGGCGAGGACGAGGAGGACGGTCGCCGCCACGAGGCTCCCGTGGCCCGCCGCCGCGTACAGCACGCACGCCACCGCGAGCAGGAGGGCCCCGCGACGGACCGCCCGCCCGGCGCGCGCGACGTCGTCCGTCCCCCGCGACGCCCGGACCTGCAGCAGCGCGACCATCACCGTGTTGACGACGAGCAGGCCGGAGACGACGGCGGTAGGCGCGTCGGTGGTGGCGACCCACAGCGGCACGCCGACCGTCATGACGCCGAACTGCATCGCGACGACCGCGTTGAGCACCACCGACGCCACGTAGGTGCCGTCGCGCCACACGGGACGTCGCGGCTCGTCGGTGCGCTCCCCCGTCGTCGCGCCGCGGGGCGCGTCGGCGAGCAGCCGGGCGGCGAGGTCCGGCACCCGGCGCGGCAGCCGGACCAGCGGCACGACCGCGCCGAGCAGCAGCACCGCCGTCACGACCATCGCCGTGCGGTAGGCGGCCGCCGTGCCGAGCACGAGCGCGAGCGCCGCGGCCAGCGTGCCCAGCCCGATGAACACGTTCATCACGACGCGCAGCCGGGCCCGCACCGCGACCCGCTCGGGTCCGGTGAACCAGCGGGCCAGCAGCGCCTGGCGGGCCGTGGAGTGCACGCCGCGGGCGCCCACCGCGACGACGGCGACGAGGGTGAACGCCGGCGCCTGGTCGGTGAAGGTGTAGGCGGCGAGCGCGAGCGCCTGGACGGCCACGCCCCACACCTGCACGCGGTGCGCGCCCCACCGGTCCGACCAGCGGCCGGCGAGGAACGCCCCGACGACGCCCGCCCCGCCGGCGATCCCCAGCCCCAGGCCGACCGTGCCCGCGGAGAGTCCCACGACGCGCGTGAAGTACAGCGCGGACACGGCGTAGAAGATGCCGTTCGACGCCGCGAGCGCCATCGTCGAGAAGGTCAGGGCCCGGGCCACGGGGTCGCGCGGGAGCAGGGTGTCGATCACGGGCACCAGTACGCCCCGGCTGCCCGCGGAGGCGAACTGATGAAGGAATATCCTTCATCGGGTGGGGTGGATGCACTACGAGCTCGCGGGCATGGACCTGGCCGACGTGCGCTTCGCGGTGTCGCCGCTGAACGAGCTCACGCTCTCGCTGCGCACGTGGCGAGACCCGGGCCGCTTCCCGGTGCACCTGCCGTGGCTGCGCCGTACGCAGGAGGCGCGCGACCGGCTCGACGTCGAGGTCCTCACAGCCCTGACGAACGACCTCATGTGGACGCCCGACTTCCTCAGCCAGCGCCCGCGCGGCCCGCTGACCCGGCTGGACGACGAGCTGGCCCTGGTCGAGGCGGTCCCGGACGACGTGGTCGCGGCCGGCCTCGCCACCGTCCACCCGCAGGGCCTCCCGGCACCGCTGCGCGGCCCCGTCCCCCAGGTCCGCCGGCGGATCATGACGGCGCTCGCGGACTACTGGGACGCCTGTTTCGCACCGTCCTGGCCCAGGATGCGCGCCGTGCTGCAGGCCGACGTCGTGCACCGCGGGACCGTCCTGTCCGCGGGCGGCGCGGGGGCGATGTTCGGCTCCCTGGCGGAGCGGGTGTCCTTCGCCGACGGGGTGGTGAGCGTGCGGCTGACGACCCACCGGCTCGACCTGCACCGCGCCACGTCGGGGGTAGGGCTCACGCTGGTGCCCACCCTGTTCACGCGGGCCGCGTCATGCCCCATCTCGCCCCACGAACCGCCGATGATCATGTACGGCAGCCGCGGCACCGGGACGCTCTGGCAGCCGGACCGGCAGGCGCTCCAGGACGCGGCCGGCGGCGCCGTCGCGGCGGTCCTGGGCCGCGTGCGGGCCGGGCTGCTCACGGCGCTGGAGCACCCGGCGTCGTCCACCGAGCTGGCCGGCCGCCTCGGCGTGAGCACCAGCGCGGTGAACCAGCACCTGCGGGTGCTGCGGGACGCCGGGCTGCTCACGTCCGCCCGCGCCGGGCGCTCGGTGCTGTACCTGCGCTCGGAGGTGGGCGATGCCCTCGTCGGCGGGGCGCGGCGCTGACCGGGCACGCCGTGCCGGTCAGGACTGGCGGTCGGAGCGTCTGCCGAGGTGAGCGTCCAGCACCTCGCGCGCCCAGGACGCGTCGGCGTCGGGGTCCTGCCGCACGACGTGCAGCGCGAGGCCGTCGACGAGGGCGTGCACCTCGCTGACGGTGGCGGGGTCGGACGGCGCGCCGGTGAGCGCGGCGAGGGCGCGAGCGCAGACGTCGCGCACGGCGTCCTGCGCGGCGCGGTGCGCCTGGCGCAGCGTGGGGTCGGTCATCGCGGCGGTGCCGAGGGCGAGGTAGACCTCCATCTCGGTGCGGCGCTCGGCGTCGAGCGGGAGCAGCTCGGCGAGCACGCCCCGCGCCCACTCCTCCCCCGTGCCGGGGACGGCGTCGACGCGCTCGCGCAGCCGCTCGAGGACGAGGGCGACGGCCCGCTCGCGCACGCTCGCCACGGTGGGGAACGTGTAGCGCAGCGAGCTCTGCGGCAGGCCGGCCTCGGCGGCCACGTTGCGCACGGACAGGGCACCGAGACCGTCGCGGACGAGCACCCGCCACGCCGCCTCCGACACCTGGCGCCGGCGTTCGTCACGGTCGAGTCGTTGCGGCACGAGCCCATGTTCGCACAGTCGTGCGAAGTGTGCTAGAACTATATTCGCACGATCGTGCGAATAAGACTCGAGAGGAGCGTGCGCCGTGGACTGGGTGATCCTGATCGCGGCCGGCGTCATGGAGGCCGGATGGGCGACCGCCCTCAGCGCCTCCCGCGGCTTCAAGAGACTCTGGCCGACGGTGATCTTCGTCGTCACGCTCGCGCTGAGCATGTGGGGGCTGGCGCACGCCATGCTCACCATCCCGGTCGGCACCGCCTACGCGGTGTGGGTCGGGATCGGCGCGGTGCTCACCGTGGTCGTGTCGATCCTCCGGGGCGAGGAGAAGCTTTCCACCGCCCGGCTCCTGCTCCTGCTGGGGCTCGTCGGGTGCGTCGTCGGGCTCAAGGTGGTGGGTTGAGATGAGCACGCGGAGCAACGGGCTCGCCTGGGGCGTCCTGCTGGCCAGCGCGGTGCTGGAGGCCGTCTGGGCGACCGCGCTGGACGCGAGCCACGGGTTCACCGTGCTCGCCGACACGGTCGTGTTCCTGGTCGCGCTGACCCTGAGCATGCTGGGCCTCGGCTATGCGGCCAAGCACATCCCGATCGGCACGGCCTACGCGATCTGGACCGGCATCGGCGCGGCCCTCACCGTCGCGTGGTCGATGACCACCGGCACCGAGACGGTCAGCGCGCTCAAGGTCCTGTTCCTCGCCGGCATCGTCGGGTGCGCCGTCGGCCTCAAGCTGGTCGGCCACGACGACGCGGGGCACGACGACGGGCACGACGGCCCGGACGAGGAGCCCGCGGTCAGCGCCGGTGCACGACCTGCGCCGCGACCTGGTCGCGGGGCATGAGCAGGATCTGGTCGACGTTCACGTGCGCCGGGCGGGTGGCGACCCACGCCACGGTCTCGGCGACGTCCTCGGCCGTGAGCGGCTCGGCCCCGGCATAGACGGCGTCCGCCCGCTCCTGGTCGCCCTTGAAGCGCACCAGGGAGAAGTCGGTGTGCACCATGCCCGGGTCGATCTCGCTGACGCGCACCGGCTGGCCGAGCAGCTCCAGGCGCAGCACACGGGTGAGCGCCGCCTCGGCGTGCTTGGCGGCGTTGTAGCCGGCGCCGCCCTTGTAGGGCTCGCGGCCAGCGATGGACCCGATGGTGATGACCTGGCCGTCGCCGGACGCGACCAGCCTCGGCAGCAGCGCCTTGGTGACGCGCACCGTGCCGAGCACGTTGATGTCGTACATGCGCTGCCAGTCGGCCAGGTCGGCCTCCGCCACCGGGTCCGCCCCCAGCGCGCCGCCGGCGTTGTTGACGAGCAGGTCGCAACGCCCGAACCGCTCGTCGACCGCCCGCGCGAACGCCTCGACGGAGGCGTCGTCGGTGACGTCGAGCGGGACGGCGACGCCGCCCGTCTCGGCCGCCACCCGCTCGAGGCGGTCCATGCGGCGCGCGCCGAGGACGACGGTGAACCCCGCCGCCGCCAGGGCACGGGCGCTCGCCGCGCCGATCCCGCCGCTGGCTCCGGTGACGACGGCGACGCGTGCTGTGGACATCGGTGCTCCTCTGCGCTGTGGGTACGAGAACGGTCCCGGATCGCGACCGGCCCGGGACCATTCTCGTACCCACAGCGAGGCGGGGTGTCAGGCCCGCACCAGTGCGGGCACGCGGACCCGTTCGCCGCCGCGGACGCGGGTGGCGACGACGAGGACGCCGAGGCCGGCGAGGGTGATCGCGGCACCCACCCACAGCGGAGACGTGTACCCGGCGCCCGCCGCCAGGGCGAGCCCCGCCGCCCACGCGCCGAACGCGTTGCCGACGTTGAAGGCGGCGATGTTCGCGCCCGACCCGAGGGTGGGGGCGGCGTCGGCGTAGCGCATGATCCGGGTCTGCAGCGCCGGGACGGTCGCGAAGCCGAAGCCGCCCATGAGGACCAGTGCCACGACGGTCGCGACGGGGCTGGACGCCGTCAGCGCGAAGAGCGCGAGGACGGCGGTGAGGACGCCGAGCACGGCGGTCAGGGACCTGACCAGGTCGCGGTCGGCGGCGCGGCCGCCGACCGCGTTCCCCGCGACCATGCCGAGCCCGAAGACGACGAGGAGCCACGGGACGGCGGCGCTGTCGAAGCCGCTGACCTCGGTCAGGGTGAACGCGATGTAGCTGAACGCGCCGAACATGCCGCCGTAGCCGAGCACGGTGACCGCCATCGAGAGCCAGACCTGGCGCTCGCGGAAGATCCGGAACTCCGACAGCACGGAGCCGGTGGAGCGGTGCGCGGTGGCGGGGACGAGCAGCGCGATACCGACGAGCCCGAGGGCGCCGACGACCGTGATCGCTCCGAAGGTGGAGCGCCAGCCGGCCGCCTGGCCGAGGAAGGTGCCGAGCGGGACCCCGAGCACGTTGGCCACGGTGAGCCCCGCGAACATGATCGAGATGGCGCCGGCCCGGCGGTGCGCGGGGACCAGGTCGGCCGCGACCACCGCGCCGATGCCGAAGAACGCGCCGTGGCAGAGGGCCGCGACGACCCGGCCGACCATCGTCATCGCGTAGGTGGGGGCGAGCGCGCACAGCAGGTTGCCGGCGATGAACAGGACCATGAGCAGCAGCAGGGCCCGCTTGCGGGGGACGCGGGACAGGGCGGCGGTCATCGCGATGGCACCGACCGCGACGGACAGGGCGTAGCCGGAGATGAGGTAGCCGGCGACCGTCTCGGTGACACCGAAGTCGGCGGACACGTCGGGCAGCAGCCCCATGATGACGAACTCGGTCAGGCCGATCCCGAAGCCTCCGAGGGCGAGGGCGTAGAGCGCGGCAGGCATCGAGCCTCCAGTGGACGAGGTACGGACACGTCCAGGACATTCACCGGACGCAACTACCTGCGTGTGCAGTAGTTGCACACGCAATGTTCTCGATAGTTGCACGCGCCGCCTAAGCGCGCAAGGTCGTATCCTGGTGACCGGGACACGAGGAGGCCGACAGACATGGGTATCGCCGACGACGCCGTCGAGGTCCGCGCACGGGGATGGCGCACCCTCGCGGCGCTGCACGGCCTGATCGAGACCGACCTGGAGCGGGCGCTGCAGAAGGAGCACCGGCTCTCCGTGGTGGAGTTCACCGTGCTGGACGCGCTCAGCCGCCAGGACGGCTGGCACATGCGCATGGCCCAGCTCGCCCGCGCCGCCGCCCTGTCGAGCAGCGCGACCACGCGCCTCGTCTCGCGCCTGGAGGACCGCGGGCTGCTCACGCGCGTCCTGTGCGCCGACGACCGCCGCGGCATCTACACCGAGCTCACCCCGGACGGCCGCGCGCTCCTCGACGCCGCCCGGCCCACCCACGACCGCACGCTCGCCGACGCCCTCGCCCGGGCCGAGGAGATCCCGGAGATCGCCCCGCTCGCCGCGGCACTGCACACGCGCGCCGCGTCGTAACCGGACGGATCGAGGACGGCGGCGAGGCGCTCTCGCCCCGGACTCGCTGTGGGTACGCAGCTGCACGGGAATCGTCGTGGAACACCGACCGTCTCCGCACCCACAGCCACCGGCGTCTGACACGCGTCCCGGCACCCTGACGTGGGACGATCCGAACCATGGCGACGACGAGCTCCCCGACGTCCCACGCCGAGGTCGGCCCGGGGCCCCTCGGCCCGTTCACGCCGGAGCGACCGAAGGCCCCGTGGGGCCTGCGCGCCCTGGCCGTCCTGCTCGACTCGGCCGTCGTCGCCGGCGTCGCGTTCCTCGCCACCGGCGACCCGCCGTCCCTCGCCGCGCTGCCAGGCCTCGGCGACCCGGCGGAGGCCGGCGGCACCGGCTGGGCCGCCGCGACGCTGCTCGCTCTCGGGGCGCTGCAGGGGTACACCGGGATGACGCCGGGCAAGCGGGTGGTCGGCGTCTCGGTGGTCGATGCCGGCTCCGGGCGCCCGATCGGCCTCCTCGGCACCGTGCTGCGCTGGCTCGCGCACGTGCTCGACTCGATCCTGCTCGTCGGCTACCTGCGGGCCGCCTGGCACCCGGAGGGCCGGACCTTCGCGGACTCCTTGCTCGGCACGGTCGCCGTCCACACGACGACGCCCGAGCCGCACCCGTGGGTCGCGCGCGCACGGCGGCTGCGCGACCGGTCCGCCCCCGGGCTGCGCTGGCCCCGCCGCGCCACCGGGGCGGCCGCGCTGGTGCTGTGCGCCGGGGCGGCGGCGATGAGCCTCGTCCCCGGCAGCGCGTCGGAGACGGGGAGCGCGGACGAGACCCTCTGCATGGTGACGGAACCGGTGCCGCTGACCGCGATGATCACCGCGTCGCGCACGACGTCCTGGGAGACGCGGCTCGGCATTTCCCGCGCCGTCCAGAACACCTGGCACCTCGACGCCGGCTGGAGCGACGAGGCCCCCGGCACCACCGACACCGACGGCGAGCCGGGCGATCTCCCCGACGGCCTGCACGCCGTCGTCCTCGTGCGCTCCCCCGGCGGCACCGTGCCGCGCGCGCTGCCGGACGACGGCGCCGCGCCGGGCCCGGCGTCGTCGATGCCCGGCACGGTGCTGGCCACCGCGCGGACCGCGACCTCCGAGGACGTCACCGGCTGGACGGCGACCACGCAGCTCCTGGGCGACGGCGGGACCGTGCTCGCCGAGTGCTCCGGCGTCATCCCGCCGATCGCGGCCGCCCGGCGCGTCCCGTGACGACGGCGCCGGGCGGTCGACGGACCGGTCGGTGCCGCCTGTCGGGTCTCGTGCCCGGATCCCACCCGGTTCTCCTGCCAGGATCCCGTCAGGGCCGGAACGTCGTCTGCCCGTGGGGCGACTTGGCGAAGGCGATCACCTTGTCCACCGCCACCCGGTAGACGGGCGCCCGCTGGCCGTGCGGGTCGAAGACCTCGTCGTCGTTCTCGAAGTCCCACGCGTCGCCGTACTTGGCGCGGTACGCGTCGGCGAGGCGGCGGAGCTCCGCGCCGCCGGTGACGCGGACGGCGGCGCCCTCCACCACGACGTCGAGCCCCGCGTCCCAGGCCTCCGAGCCGACCGTGACCGCGACCCGGTCGTTCCGCTCCAGGTTGCGGCTCTTCTGCTCCGCCGGGCCGGTGCAGAACACGAAGCCACCGTCCGTCCACAGCCCGACGAGGGGCGTGACGTGCGGGCGGCCGTCCCGCCGGACGGTCGTGATCCGGTAGAGGGGCGCGGCCGTGAGCGCGGCGTCGACCACCGTCCACGGCGTGGGGTCGGAGGCCTCGCTGAAGCGTGCGTCGAGCTGTCCGGTGTCATCCATGACGAGGCAGACCCGCCGGGGCGACGGAACTCGTCGCCCCGGCGGGCCCGGTGCTCGCGGGCCGGGCTCAGCGGCTGTGCGCCGAGACGTCACCCAGCGTGGTGGTCGCGCGGATCGCCACCTGGACGTCGCGACCGCTGTTGGTGATCTCGTCGCGGACGCGGCCCAGCGTCGTGCCGGCGTCGAGGGACGCCGTGACGCCGGACGCGACGCCGACCGTCACGTCGCCCGCCTGGGTGCGCAGGTCCAGCGTGCCGCGCACGGCCTCGTCCACGCGGAGGTCACCCTTCGCGGTGCTCAGCACGCCGTCGCCCGTGAGGCGCCCGACGGCGACGTCGCCGGCCTGCGTGGCGAGGCGCGCGCTCGCGGCCTCGTCGAGCTTGATGTCGCCGTGCGCGGTCTCGACGACGACGTCGCCGAGGCGCCCGACGCCGCGCAGCGGGGCGCTCGCGGCCGTGACCTCGACGCCCGACCCGGCGGGCAGCTGGACCGTGACCTCCACCGAGCCGGAGGGGCCGAAGGTGCGGCGCCCGTCGGGACCGGTCACACGCAGGACGCCGTCAGCGTACTCGACCGCGGTCTGCTCGGCGGCCTTGACGTCGCGGCCCCTGGAGGCGTCGGCGGGCCGGACGTCGACCGTGGTGTCGGTGCGGTCCGCGGCGACGAAGGTGAGGTGCCCGGCCGGGACGTCGACGACGGCGGACACGGGAGCGGGGGTGTCGAAGGTCTGCATCGTGCTCAGCTCCTGCGGTCGGTGCGATGTGTTTCTGACATGAGAAACGCTATGTTGCGTTCGCATGTTCGGCAAGATCAATGTTGCATCTAAGGGACGTTTTTGCAGGTCACAGACATATATCGTTGCGTGAGGATGGGATATCAACGCAAGTGTCCGTCCCCGGTCCGTTGCATCCGATGCGACGTGAACGTACGGTGTCCTCCTCACGACCGAGGAGGACACCCATGCCGGGAGGTCGGCTCACCGCCGCAGAGCGCCAGCAGATCGCGCTCGGCCTGGCCGACGACCTCGCTTACGCGGAGATCGCCCGCCGGCTCGACAGGCCGACGTCGACGGTCACGCGCGAGGTGATGCGCAACGGCGGCCCCACGGGTTACCGCGCCGACCTGGCGCAACATGCCACGCAGCAGCGGGCCCACCGCCGACGCCCGTCCGCCCGCCGCGGCGCCGGGGCGCCGGCGCCGGCCGGGCAGGACGACGCGGCCCTGCGCGAGTACGAGGAGTCCTTCACGACCCTGCTCATGGAGTCGGGGCTCCCCCGCATGGCGGCGGCCGTGCTCACGCGCCTGTACGTCGCCGAGTCGGGCAGCCTCACGGCCGCCGAGCTCGTGGGGGCGCTGCGGGTCAGCCCCGCGTCGGTGTCCAAGGCGGTCGCCCTCCTGGAGAACCTCGGCCTGGTCCGCCGCGAGCGGGAGGAGGGACGCCGCGAGCGCTACGTCGCGGACGGCGACGCCTGGTACCAGTCGATGATCGCCGCCGCCCGCTCCAACGCCCAGATGGCGGAGGTCGCGCGCCAGGGGGTCGGCCTCCTGGGCCGCGACACCCAGGCCGGCGCGCGGCTCGAGAACATGGCGCGCTTCGTCGACTTCGTGGGCGAGAGCATCGCCCGCGCGGCGGAGCAGGCGCGCGAGCTGCTCCACACCGGGCCGCCGGAGCGGCCCGGACCGCCCGAGCCGGACGGCCCCGGCGGTCCGGACGGTCCTGCTACTTGATCGCGCCCATCGACAGGCCGCGCACGAGCTGCTTCTGCGCGATCCACCCGGCGAGGATCACCGGCAGGGAGGCGAGCAGGGCGGCGGCGCACAGACGGGCGAGGAAGAGGCCCTCGCTCGTCATGGTCGACACGATGAAGATCGGCACCGTGGCGGCCTGCGCCGCCGTGAGGTTGAGCGCGAAGAAGAACTCGTTCCACGCGAAGATCACGCAGATGAGCGCCGTGGCGGCGATGCCGGGGGCCACCATGGGGATCAGCACGGAGCGCAGCGTCTTCATCAGCCCGGCGCCGTCCATCGCCGCGGCCTCCAGCACCTCGGCGGGGATCTCCTGGAAGAACGAACGCATCATCCACACCGCGAGCGGCAGGTTCATCGCCGTGTAGAGCACGACGAGGGTCCAGATGTTGTCGAGCGCGTGGATGCGGCCCGCGATCACGTAGATCGGCACGATGACGGCCACGACCGGCAGCATCTTGGTCGAGATGAAGAAGAACAGCACGTCGCTGACCTTCTCCACCGGCCGGATCGACAGCGCGTAGGCCGCCGGGATGCCGAGCGCCAGCACGAGCACCGTCGACACGCCCGTGGCGATGACGGAGTTGAGCACGTAGACGCCGGCGCCGTCCATGACGGCACGGAACTGGTCGAGGGTCGGGGTGAAGAAGAACGTCGGCGGGTCGGACTGCGCCTCGGCCTCCTGCTTGAACGCCGTCATCGCCAGCCAGGCCACGGGGAAGAAGAACCCGAGGGCGAGGATCCAGGTGAGGGTGGTCAGCAGGGTGCCGGCGGCACGCCGGCGCCGCGGGCCCTCACGGCGCGGCGCGGGGCGCGCCGTGACGGGCGTCGGGACTGCGGTCGTGGACATTCCGTGCTCCTCAATCCTTGACGTCGAAGCTGCGGAAGATGAGGCGCAGCGCGGCGGAGGCGACGATGATCGTGGCGATCACGACGACCACGCCCATCGCGGCGGCCTGCCCGACGTCGAAGCCGAGGAAGGCGCGCTGGTAGATGTAGAAGGGCAGGTTGGCGCTCTCGGTCCCGGGCCCGCCCGCCGTCATGAGGTAGATCTGGTCGAACGTGTTGACCACGTAGATGATCCCCAGCAGCAGGCCGAGCTCGATGTACCGGCGCAGCTGCGGCAGCGTGATCGACGCGAACGTGCGCCACCACCCGGCGCCGTCCATCTGGGCGGCCTCCAGCACGTCCTTCGGCTGGGCCTGTAGCCCGGCGAGGACGAGCAGCATCATGAACGGCGTCCACTGCCACACGAGCGCGAACAGGATGGAGACCACGGGGTAGGTCGACGTCCAGTCGACCGGGTCGATGCCGACCAGCCCGATGGTCCAGTTGAACAGCCCGAACGTCGGGTTCAGCATCGCCATGGACCACAGCACCGACGTCGCGACCGGCATGAGCAGGAACGGCGTGATGAGCAGGGTCCGCGCCAGCCCGCGGCCCCGGAAGGGCCGGTCGAGCAGCAGCGCGAGGACGATCCCCAGGGCCATCGCGACGATGACGCACCCCAGGGTGATGACCACGGAGTTCCACGCCGCCTGGCGGAACACCGAGTCGCGGGCGATGTCGGCGAAGTTCGACAGGCCGACGAACTGCTCGCTGCCGGGGTTGAGCAGGTTCCACGAGTGCAGCGAGTACCAGATCGTCACGAGGAACGGGATCTGCGTGACGACGATCGTGAAGATCAGCGCGGGGAGCAGCGGGGCCCGCCGGCGCCAGCGCTCGGCGCGGGGCAGCTCGTGCTTCTCCCCGCGGGCGGCGCGCTGGGCCTGCGCGCGCCGGATGTTCCCGGCCTGCGCGGTCACGGTGGTCATGGCGTCCCTCCGGCCTGTGCGTCCTGCGCGGCGTCGGCGTCCTGGTCGGCCTGGTAGGTGTCGGCCACGGTCTGCGCGTAGCGCTGCGACTGCTCGAGCGCGTCGGCGACGCTCTGCTGGCCGGCGATCGCGGCGGACATCTGCTGCCCGACGCGGGTGCCGAGGTCCTGGAACTCCGGGATCCCGACGAACTGGATGCCCGGGTACGGCACCGGCGAGACCATCGTGTTCTCCTGCGTCGCCGCATTCATCGCCGCGAGGGTCTCGTCGGCGTACGCCTCGGACACCTCCGCGTACTCGGGGATCTCGTAGGTGGACAGGCGGCTGCCGGGCGGCACCCGCTCCCACGACAGCTCTTCGCCGACCAGGCGGATGTAGTCCTTGTCCGTCATCCAGGAGACGAAGTCCCAGGCGGCGTCCTTGTGCTCGCTGGTGGACGGGATGGCGAGCGACCAGGAGTACAGCCAGCCCGCGGCGTCGGTCTCGCTCACGGGCGCGGGCGCGTACCCGACGTCGCCGGCGACGGTGGACGACGCCGGGTCCTCGATCGAGGAGACCATCGACGTCGCGTCGTACCACATGGCCGCGTTGCCCTGGGCGAAGCGGGTGAGGCAGTCGCCGAAGCCGGACGTCGCGGCGCCGGGCTGCCCGTACCGCTGCACGGTGTCGACGTAGGTCTCGACGGCGTCGCGCACCTCGGGCGAGTCGAGGCGGGCGTTCCAGTCCTCGTCGAACCACTGGCCGCCGAAGGTGTTCATCACGGTCGACATCGGTGCCATGACCTCGCCCCAGCCGGCGAGCCCGCGCAGGCAGATGCCGGAGAAGTCGCGGGCGGGGTCGTCCAGCTCGGCGGCGAGCTCACGGACGTCGTCCCACGTGGGCCGCTCGGGCATCTCGAGCCCCGCCTCGGCGAAGACGTCCTCGCGGTAGGCGAGGAACGACGACTCGCCGTAGAACGGCACGGAGTACAGGTCGCCGTCCACGGACAGCGCGTCCCGCACCGACGGCACGAAGTCCTCCGGGTCGTACCCCTCGGTGGCGTCGGCGTACGGCTGCAGGTTCTCGATCCAGCCGTTCTCCGCCCACATCGGGGTCTCGTAGTTGGAGATCATCACGACGTCGAACTCGCCGCCCCCGGTGGCGACGGACGCGGTGATCTTGGCCCGCGCCTCGTTCTCGGGCAGCGACACGAACTGCACGTCCACGCCGGGGTGCTCGGCGCGGAACTCGTCCTGCAGCGAGATGGCGTCCTGCATCTGCGGGTTGGAGACGATGGCGACGACGATCTGCTCGCCGTCGCCTCCTCCGACGGCGCCCGCTCCCGCGCAGGCCGTGAGGCCGAGCCCGAGCCCCGCCGCGGTCGCCGCGGCGACGAGGCGGGTGCGGGCGGGCCGCCGGGAGGAGCGTGCCGGTGCCGGGCCGGCGGGCCCGGGTGGTGCGCCGCGTGGTCGGAACATCTCTGTCCTCACGTCGGGACGATCGCGTCGTCGCTGGTGGTCACCGCGAGCGCCGCGCACATCTGAGAGGCGGCACTGCGCTCATCTGTCTGGAGAGTAGTCCGATATGCTCAGGTGAGCAACCCCCGGCGCTCAGATCGACACCCTGGGCGTCGTGACCACCAGCGAATCGAGGCACCCGTGACCGACGTCGAGCACGCCAGGATCCTGGTCGAGGTGAGCCGCGACTACTACCTCGACAACCGCTCCAAGGTGGACATCGCCGACCGTCACGGCATCTCGCGGTTCCAGGTGGCGCGGCTCCTCGCCGAGGCGCGGGAGAGCGGGGTCGTGCGCATCGAGATCGCCCCGCCGCCGCACCTCGACACCGATCGGGCGGCCCGGCTCGCCGCGCGGCTCGGCGCGCGCGAGGTCGTCGTCGCCGGCTCCGGGCCCGACGTGGCGGCGACCCGCGACGCGCTGGCCCGCAGGCTCGCCGCCGTCATCGCCGCGCACGCCCGGGAGGGCGCGACGCTCGGCGTCTCGTGGTCACGCACGATCGAGCTGGCGGTGCGGCACCTCGACCCGCTCCCGCCGTGCGAGGTGGTGCAGCTCGTCGGCGCGCTGCCCGTGGACGGCGCCGGCGACTCGCTCGACATCGTGCAGGCCTTCCGCCGGATGCCGGGGGTCCGCACCTGGCCGGTGTGGTCGCCGCTGCTGGTCGCCGACCCCGGCACGGCCGCGGGGATGCGCCGGCAGCCGGAGATCGCCGCCGCGCTCGACCGGGCGGACGGCCTGGACGTCGCCGTGGTCGCCGTCGGCGCGTGGACCGCGAGCGGCTCCACGGTGTTCCCGCAGGTCACGGGCGACGAGAGGCGTGCGGCCGACGACGCCGGCGCGGTCGCGGAGTGCTCCGGGCGGCTGTTCGACGCCGACGGGAAGCGCGTCGTCACCCCGCTCGACGCCCGCGTCGTCGGCGTGACCTTCGACCAGCTCGTTCGCACCCCGGAGGTGATCACGACGGGGTACGGCCGGGACGCGGCGCCCGGCCTGCGCGCCGCGGTGGCCGGCGGGATCGCCACGACCGTCGTGTGCGACGAGGCGGCGGCCGACGAGCTGGAGCGGCTGCTCCCGGACGACGACCCGGCCTGAGCAGCGCCGGCTCGGCGCTGCTCAGCGGCGCGTCAGCCGCACCACCGGGATCACCCGCGACGTCTTGCGCTCGTAGCCGGCGAACCCGTCCGACATGGCCTTGAACCGCTCCCAGGCGGCGTCGCGCTCCGGGCGCGGCAGGTCCTGCGCGCGGACCTCCACCTCGCCGTCGTCGGGGGTCTCGATGGCGACGTCGGGGTGCGCGAGCAGGTTGTGGTACCAGTCCGGGTTCTTGTCGGAGCCCGCCGCGGACGCGGCGACGAGCCAGGCGTCGTCCGTCTCACGGATGGCCACGACCGGGGACACCCGGACGGTCCCCGTCCTCGCGCCGCGGTGGCGCAGGAGCACCAGCCCCCGGCCGAAGCCCATGGTGGCGACCGAGCCGCCGTTGTCGCGGAACTCGTCGATGATCTTCTGGTTCCAGTCCGTCATACCGCCCGCAACACCCCGAGCGACCGTTTTGTGCCCGGGCCCGCGTCAGCCGGCGACGAGCCCCTCCACCGTGGCACGCGCGCCGCGCGCGTGCAGGGAGTCGAGCGCGGCGGTGTACGCCTCGACGAACCGCGGCTGGCCGGCCAGGTCGCCGAACAGCTCCTCGTCGCGCAGGAACGCGAGCGGGTCGTCGGACTGGCGCGCGGCGGCCGCCCGCACCCGGTCCGCGAGCCGGTCCACGACGGTGATCGGTTCCCCCTGCTCGTCGACGCCCTCGGCGTAGCGCGCCCAGGCGGCGACGACGGCGGCCGACCGCTCGATGTCGCCGCCCGCGGCGAGGTTCGCCCGGATCACCGGGACGAGCCACTTCGGGATGCGGTCGGACGACTCGGCGCACAGCCGGGCGAGGGTGTCCCGCACGTGCGGGTTGGCGAACCGCTCGATCAGGGTCGTCTGGTACTCCTCGAGGTCCACGCCCGGCACGGGCAGCAGCGTCGGGGCCCCCTCGCGGGCCATGTAGTCACGCAGGAACCGCACGAACGTCGGGTCGGAGCACACCTCGTGCGCGTACCGGTAGCCGGCGAGGTAGCCGAGGTAGCACAGCGCCTGGTGGCTCGCGTTGAGCAGGCGGAGCTTCATCAGCTCGTAGGGCTCGACGTCGTCGACCAGCTGCGCCCCGGCGTCCTCGTAGGGCGGGCGACCGTCGGCGAAGCGGTCCTCGATCACCCACTGCGTGAACGGCTCGGCGACGACGGGCCACGCGTCGTCGACTCCGAAGCGCTCGGCGACCATCGCCCGGTCCTCGTCGGTGGTCACGGGCGTGATGCGGTCGACCATCGAGTTCGGGAAGGGCACGTGCTCGGTGATCCAGGCGGCCAGCTCCGGGTCCTTGAGCCGCGCGAACGCGGTGAACATGCGCTGCGCCACGTCGCCGTTGCCCTGGATGTTGTCGCAGCTCGCGACGGTGAACGGCGTGACCCCGCGGTCGCGGCGCCGGCGCAGCGCCTCGGTGACCAGCCCGAACGTGGTGGCCGGCACGGCGCCGTCCGCGAGGTCCGCGCGGACGGCGGGGTCGGCGTCGTCGAACTCCCCCGTCACCGGGTTGACGTGATAACCGCCCTCCGTGACCGTGAGCGAGACGATGCGCGTCTCCGGCGCGGCCATCCGCTCGACGACGGCCTCGGGGTCGTCGGGAGCCAGCAGGTAGTCCACGACCGACCCGATCACCCGCCCCTCGAGGGTGCCGTCCGGGTGCTTGAGCACCAGCGTGTACATGCCGTCCTGGGAGAGCAGCGCGTCGCGCATCCGCGCGTCCTGCGGCAGCACCCCGACGCCGCAGATCGCCCAGTCCAGCGCCTCGCCCTCGTTCATGAGCCGGTCCAGGTACATCGCCTGGTGGGCGCGGTGGAAGCCGCCCACCCCGACGTGCACGATCCCCGCCCGCAGGCGCGAGCGGTCGTACGTGGGCACGGCCAGGTCGTCGCGGGCCAGGGAGGCCACGGTCTCGGCGTTGAGTGCGGTCATGGGTGCGTCCTCGCTCGGTGGGTCGACGTCCGCACCACCGTAACACCTGAGCGTCCCACCTATCACATATGAGCATGGGTGTTGCCGGTGCCGGTCAGCGCAGAGTCACCGCCCGCAGGTCGTCGAGCGTGCCGTCGAAGACGTTCATGTCGATGTGCTCCTCCTCGCCGTCGTACCCGTCCAGGTGGTCGCGGTCGGAGTACTGCCAGAAGTCCCACGCGCGGCGGGGCAGGTCGGGGCTGCTCGCCACGGAGCGGATCCACAGCGGGTACGCGTCGTAGTCGCCGCCGAGGTAGTCGTCGCGCATCTGCTGCGTCGTGTAGATGATCGGCGGCGCCCCGTAGTGCTCCTCGAGGTCGGCCAGCAGCGGGTCGAGGATGGCGCGGACGTCGTCCCGGTCGGGCGGCGCGTCCAGGAACCCGCCGTAGAGCTCCAGGTCGACGACGGGCGGCAGGGTCCCCGCCGCGGCGGGGACGGTGTCGGCGACGTGCGCCGCCTGCCGCTCCCCCGGGCTCTCGAAGCTGAGGAAGTGGTACGCGCCGACGAGCAGGTGGGTGTCGCGCGCCCCGGACCAGTTGGCCTCGAAGCGCTCGTCCACGTGGCTCGATCCCTCGGTCGCCTTGACGAAGGCGAAGTCGAGGTCCTGGGACGCGAGCGTCGGCCAGTCGATCTCGCCCTGGTACGCGGAGACGTCGACGCCGCGTACGTCGAACCGGGACGCCGACAGTCGGTTCGGCCACAGCACCCCGGTGAGCACCAGGGCGGCCAGCAGCGCCAGCACCAGCACGAACGCCCCGGCGCCGATCCCGAGACCCCACCACAGCCGGCGGCGTCCCGCCCTCTCGTCGCTCACCCACCGATCTTCCCGGATCGTGGGCGCGCGAGGCCAGCCGCGCTTCGGGACGGCGCTGTCCGCTTCGCGAGCAGGTCCCGGGAATCTCAGCCCGGGCCGATACGTTATGTCATTGGAATCCTGCACCGAAGGAGCAAGGAGCACAGTGCGACGCATCCCCCGGAAGGTCGAGATCGAGGACAACGCGGGCAACGTCACGCGGTACGTCCGGCACGACAACGGTGAGGGCTACGTCTCCCCCTACGCGCACGTCCACCCCGACGCCACCGTCGAGGCCGGCGCCTACGTCGAGGCCGGAGCCCGCGTCGAGGCGCGTGCCCGCGTCGGCCGGTTCAGCTGGATCGACGAGGACGCCGTGGTGGGCGCCGAGGCGAAGGTCGACCGCGACGTGCACCTCGGCGTGCGCGGCGTCGTCGGCGACCGCGCCCGGATCGGGCACAACGCCCGGCTGGGCGGCGACATCCGCGTCGAGCCGGACGCGGTCGTCCTGCCCGACCAGATCGTGCCCGAGGGCACGGTCGTGCGCTGCTCGCGCCGCCGGCGCGACTTCGGCACGGCCGCCTGATCCCACCGCCACCCGCTGCTGTGGGTACGACGATGGCGTGAGATCCGTCGGATCTCACGCCATCGTCGTACCCACAGCCCAGGGTCGGTCAGCGCGAACGGCGCGTGCCGAAGCGGTACAGCAGCCCTCCCCCGATGAGCAGCACGGCCGCCACGACCACGAGCAGGCCGATCAGCCCGGCACCCGTCGTCGGCAGGAAGCCGCCGTCGTCAGGACCCGGCGCCGGAGGCGCCGGCGGGGCGGGCGGCTCCGTCGGGAACGTGTTCGTCACCGTGACGGTCACCGCGTCGGCGCCCGCCGCCGGCACGACCACCTCACCCGGCTCGCCGCCGTCCACCGCCGTCGAGACGGTCGAGGCGACGGCGCCGCCGTCGTCAGTCTCGGCGACCACGCACTCCGCGCCGACCGGCAGCCCGTCGTAGGTGACCGTGCCGCCCGCGGCAATCTCGCGGGTCGCGCCGCCCGGCACGTCGATCGGCTCGCCGGAGAACGTGCACGCCAGGGTCACCTCGAACGGGCCCGTCTCGTACGCGACACCCTCGAACACGACCTCCTTGTCGACCACGACGGCGCCGACGTCGAACGTGTTGGTGACCGTCACGGTCGCGGGATCCGCGTCGGCCGTCGGCACCACGACCTGCCCCGGTTCGCCGCCGTCCACCGTCGTCGAGATCGTGGACGACGTCGCGCCGCCCGCGTCGGTCTCGGTGACGACGCAGTCCGCACCGACCGGCAGGCCCTCGTACACGGCGGGCTCGCCCGGCGCCACCGTGCGGGTCGCCCCGCCGATGCCCTCGGCCTCCATGTCGATCGGCTCGCCCTGGAAGATGCACTCCGCGGACACCTCGTACGGTCCGGTGCCGTACTGGGCACCCTCACCGTCGACGACCTTCTCGACGGTGAACCCGCCCAGGTCGTAGGTGTTGGTGACGTCCACGACGGCCTGCTCGTCCTCGGCGATCGTGACCGTCCCGGGCTCGACCGTCAGCGACGTGGCGCCGCCGTCGTCGGTCTCCGTCACGACGCACTCCGCGCCGTCCGGCAGCGCGAAGTACGCCGCGGGGAAGCCAGGCCCGAACTTGCGGGTCGCCCCACCGGGGATCGGGATCTCCTGGCCGTCGAAGGTGCACTCGAGGGTGACCTCGTACGGGATCTCGTCGAGCGAGTCGACCGTGTACGGCGGCTCCGGCATGTCGGGCGCGAAGCCCGCACCGTCGCCGTCGACCGTCTTGCGGACCAGCAGCGGGCTGGTCCGGAACGTGTTGGTCGCCGTGACGGTCACGGTCGCCGGGTCACCGCCGTCATTCGGCGGGACGACGACCTCCGCGGACGTGCCCTCGACGGGCTCGCCGCCCTCGACCGTCATCGTGGTCTCCGTCGCCCCGAAGTCGTCCGTCTCCGTGACGGTGCACTCGGCGCCGACCGGCAGACCGTCGTAGACCGCCGGGTCGTCCGGCATGAACTGCCGCGTCGCCCCGCCGGGGATCTCGATCGGCTCACCGTCGGGACCGCCGGGGAACGTGCACTCCACGGTGGCCTCGAACGGCCCCGGCCGGTAGACGACCGACCCGAGGCCCTCGAGCTCCTTGTCGACTTCGATGGAGCCGACGTCGTAGGTGTTCGTCACTGTGACCGTGACCGGGCCGGTGCCCGTGGCGGGCACGATCACCTCGCCCGGCTCGCCGCCGTCGACCGCCGTGGAGACCTCCACGTCGGTGGCGCCGAAGTCGTCGGTCTCGGTGACCACGCAGTCGGCCCCGACGGGCAGCCCGACGTAGATGACGCTGGCGCCCGGTTCGATCGTGCGGGTCGCCCCGCCGGGGATCTCGACGTCGGCACCCTCGAAGGTGCATGCCGCGGAGACCTCGAACGGCCCGGTGCCGAAGCCGGCCCCGTCGCCCTCGACGACCTTCTCGACGGTGAACCCGCCGACGTCGTAGGTGTTGGTGACGTCCACCTCGACGGTCGTCTCGATGCCGTCGTCGCCCCCGACCGTCACGCTCTCGGGCTCGATCGACACCGACGTCGCCTGGTTCGGGTCGCTCTCGGTGACGGCGCACTCGGCGCCGATCGGCAGGCCGTCGTAGGTGACGCTCCCGCCGTCGGTGATCTCGCGCGTCGCGCCGCCGGGGATCTCGATGTCGTCGCCGTCGAACGTGCACGCGAGAGTGACCTCGTACGGCCCCTGCGCGAACGCGGCGCCGGCGCCGTCCACGGCCTTGTCCACGGTGATCGACCCGGCGTCGAACGTGTTCGTCACGGTGACCTCGCCGGGGTCCTCACCGACGACCACCTGGCCGGGCTCACCTCCGTCGACGGTCGTGGAGACCGTCGTCGAGGTGGCGCCTCCGTCGCCCGTCTCCGTGACGACGCAGTCCGCGCCGACCGGCAGCCCGTCGTACGTGACCGGCTCTCCCGGGGTGAGCTCGCGCACCGCGCCGCCGGGGATGTCGACCGGCTCGTCCTCATAGGTGCACTCCAGGGTGACCTCGAACGGTCCGGTGCCGAAGTCCGCGGCGTCGCCGGTGACCACCTTGTCGACCACGACGGAGCCGAGGTCGTACGTGTTGGTCGCGGTGACCTCGGCCGTCTCGTCGGCGCCCACGGTCACCGGGTTGGGGTCGATCACCGTGCTCTGGGCCCCGGAGGTGTCCGTCTCGGTGATGTCGCAGACGGCGCCCGCCGGGAGGTTCTCGACGGTCGCCTCGAGGGCGTCGTCCGTGAGCGTCACCGTGCCGTCGTACACGGTCCGCGGCTCGCCCGGCCCGTCGCCGTCGTCGTCCAGCGTGCACTGGATCGCGAACTCGAACGGCCCGTCGCCGAAGGCCTCGCCGCCGTCTCCGGCGATCTCCTTGAGCAGGTGGATCGCGCCGACGTCGAAGACGTTGGTCAGCCCGATCTCGGTCGCCGCCGTGCCGTCCTCGTCGGGCACGACCACGACGTCGGCGGACGTGCCGTCCGTGGTGACGGGGTCCTCGCCGGGCTGCGTCACCGTGACGGTGGTCGACGCCGCTCCCCCGGTGCCCGTCTCGGTGACGGCGCACTCGGCGTTCACCGGCAGCCCCGTCAGGGTCACCGGCGTGCCGTCGGCGGCGAGCTCCACGACCATCGGGTTCCCGGCGTCGTAGCCGTCGGCGAACACCTCCTCACCGAGGAACGTGCACTCCACGGTGGCCTCGAACGGGCCGTAGGTGACCGGGTTCCCGTCCTGGTCGACGGCGTTGCTCTCGACGGTCTTGGCCAGCTCCAGGCTGCCGAGGTCGTACTCGTTGGTGATCTCGATCTGCGCGGGGTCCGTCTCGTCGTCGGGGACGACGACGGTCTCCGGTGTCACCGTGAAGCTCGTCTGACCGTTCACGGACGCGTCCTCGGTGAGGGTGCACTCCGCGCCGTACGGCAGGTTGGGTACGACGGTCGGCTCGCCGGGCGTCACCGTCACGGTGATGGGGTCGAGCTCGGTCTCCACCCACGTGCCCACCGCGGAGGTGCACTGCACCTGGACCTCGAACGAGTCGGGCGCGTACTGCTCGGCACCGTCGCCCGTGACGAGCTTGTCGACCTCCAGCGGGCCCGTCGCCGCCGCCACTCCGACCTTGGTGCCCTCGGTGGACACCATGTTGAACGTCTGGCCGTTCGGCGCGACGCCGACCCCGTTGACGGCGGCTGAGTTCCAGGCGATGGAACGGTCGCCCGCGTCGGGCGCCTCCGGCGGGGTGGTCGTCGTGCCGTCCAGGGCGATGAACTGCCCCGGCCGGAACGGGGTCTCGATGCTCATGTCGACGACGGCCTTGATGGCGGTGATCCGCGCGAAGGTCGCGTCGTCGAGGTCGGTGGTGAGCTCCGCCCAGCCCCCCGTCTCCGGGTCGTCGGAGCACACCGGCTCACCGAGCGGGTCGGCGAGGTCGTCCGCGCAGAAGTCGTCGACCAACGTGTAGTAGAACGTCGTCCGTGCGCTCGGGGGCGCGTTGACAAGCTCCGGCGGGTTCGCGGGGTCCGGGATCGGCGTCCACTGCGACCCGCGCTCCGACGACGACCGCGGGTCGGACGCCGTGTCCCCTGGCGTAGGCAGCCGGTCGTAGACGACCACCTTGGTGATCGGCAGGTTGCCGACGTTGTCCACCCGGATCCGCCACGTCTCGTCGTGGCCGGGCTCGATCACCGGCGTGCACGGGTAGGCGTAGAACCCGGCCGCGTTCGGGGTGCACTCCGTGTCCGGGTCCACACCAGCCTCCGGGGCAGGGAAGACCTCCAGCTGGTCGTCGTCGGTCGCCTTGACGAACTTGGACTGGGCGAGCGTCGCCGCGGGGATGGGGGTGACGTCGGCGTCGGCCTGGCACTGCCCGGTCTCGTCGTCCAGGCGCTGCGCGCAGTCGTCCCACGGACGGTCACCGGTCACTCCCACCGTGTTCTCGACGAGGGTGTTGGCCGGCAGCCCCACGCGGAACTGCACCATGACGGTGATCGTGTACGTCTGGCCCACCTCGAGCACGCTGCCCTCGGGGAACGTGAACTCCAGGCCCGCGAGGTCGCCGGACCGGTCGACGACCACGTCGCCCTCGGTGCCGGCATCCGTGGTCGGCAACGGGTCACCGTTCGCCGGGTCCGGGGCGGCGCCGGACAGCGCGTAGGAGAACTGCGGGTCGGCGTCCGGGGCGAGCCGCAGCTGCGGCCCGTCGTCGTCCGTGGGCATCGGGTCGTCGATGACGTCGAGGTCGTAGATCGGCCGGTTCCCGGTGTTCGTCACGGCGATGCTCATGGGGAACGCGGCGCTCGGCTCCTGCGTGCCCCCGGACGGGACGCCGGCGAAGTCCTTGACGACCTCCACGCCGTTCTCGGTGTGCTGGTAGACGATCGTCCCCGACGCGGCGGCGTCGCTCGTCACAGGCGTCGGATTCTCCGGGTCGTCCGGGTTGAAGACGAGGTCGGCACCGGTGACCGTCGAGGTCACGTCGTTCGTCGCCACCCCCGGGGCGTCCTCGCCGGGCGCGGGGTCGTTCTGCGCGAGGTCGCTCGCCACCGGGGTCCCGGGGTCGGAGCGCAGCGTGTCGCGCACCCGCACCTCGAGGTTCACCGCCTGGGTCGGGTTGGCCGGGTTCTCCCAGATCGCCCCGTCGGCACGGGTGAAGGTGAATCGCAGGCCGACGACGGCGGCGGGGTCCACGCCGTCGGGCAGCGCGAACGTGGTGGACGGCGTGCCGTCGGTCCAGGTGCAGCCGGCGAACGTGTCGCTCGCCTCCTCGTAGGTGCCGCCGGTGCAGGCGTCCACCTGCACCCGGTCGATCGGCGCCGTCAGCGTGGAGGCGTCGAGGCCGAGCAGGTCGTACTGGTTCCAGAAGCTGCCGTCGACGTCGGTGAGCGTCATCTCGACGGCCCGCGACGGGCCGGTGGGCTGACCGGTGATGGTCAGCGTCGACGTGGGGTTCGCCTCGGCGTCGGAACCGGGTTCGACGATGGTCGCCGGGTCGAACGACTTGGTCTGGTTCATGGAGATCGCCGCGTCCTGGAGCTCCATGTCCGCGCCGTCCCACGCCTCGGGCGTGCTCTCCGTCGTCCCGCCGGGGTCGGAGACCTGGGCGCCGGCGCTGTTGGGCACGGGTGAGTACGGGTCGACCGTGATCCGCTCCCCGGTGTACCTGTCGAGCTCCCGGAGCCGCAGCGTGAGGTCGAGCACACCCTCGCCCTGTGAGACGACCCGGCCGTTGAACTGCACGTCCACGCCGACCACGTCCGCGAGCTCGGCAGCCGTGAGACTCTCGACCCCCGCCTCGCTCGTGGGGAAGAGGTTCCCGTCCGCCTCGTGGACGATCACGACCGTCCCGGTCGCACCCTCGGGCGGCGTGATGTCGATGTGGGTCACGTCGAACACGTCGAACGGCGACGTCCCCGGGTCCAGCACCGGGTCGATGTCGCCCGGTGACGACGGCTCGGTGATCCGCAGCTGGTCCACGCGGGCCACGGAGTTGTTGGTGGCAGTGATGACGGCGTGCGTCGACGGGTACGCGGAGTCCGGCGTCCCCTCCGGCGGCACCGACAGCGGTCCCCCGGTCCACTCCTTCGTGATCCCGACGTTGATGGGCTCGTCGATGATGAGCACGTCGTCGTCGGCGGTGTCGGTGCGGATGACCGGCTCGCTGCCGTCCGGCGGGGTGAACGTGGCCGTGCCGCGGGCGGTGTCGTTCACCAGGCCGGGGTCGCCCGTGTTGTACATCTCGCCCTGCTCGCGGCCGAGCGCCGGGCCGCCGCTGCGGCGGTCGTCGCGGAGCCGGAACGTCAGGTCGACGTGCCGTCCGGCCGACTGCGTGGACCGGGCCACGCCCTCGCCCGCGGCGGGCTCGGTCGGATCGGCCGGGAACTCGGCGCGCGACGGCGACTCGGTGTAGGTCAGGCGCACCGACGTCGCGCCCTCCTGCTCGTCGGCCGTCAGCGTGTACCCGGGGAACGCCCCGTCGCAAGGGCAGGGATCGCCCGAGGCCTCGACCCAGGCGCCGTCGATGTACAGCTCGACGCTCTCGATCTGGTCGTACTGCAGCAGCGGGTCGTCGACCGCGACCTCGACGAGGTCGAACGCGTCGTAGTACGAGTCCGCGATCGCCGGGTCGTCGGCGGCGACGGGGTCCGCGACGTCGCTGATCACCATCGGGTCCACGTTCTCGAAACCATTGGTGGACCAGGTGATCTGCGCGGTGATCTCGTCCTGCGTGCGGGCACGCACGGTGTACGGGGTGCCGGACTGGCCGTCGGGCGCGAGGAACTCCTTGGCGATGAAGTTGAGGTCGCCCGGGTTCGTCGGCACGGGGAACGGGTCGACGGTGGCGCACCCCTCGGCCGGGTCGGTCGGGGCGACCGACCCGCTCGACGCGCTCGACGCGCCGCAGTTCTCGATCGGGTCGTCGGCGTCCTCCGGGCCGGTGTACGCGGCGACGAAGTTCGGGGACACGCTCGTGCCCGGCGGGATCCCGCTGCCCGACGTGTCGTCGTAGACGAACTGGACCCCCTCGGCGCCGTCCGGCAGCGAGCAGTTGACCGTCGCCGCGCCCTGGACTGGGCTGCCGCAGTCGGGAGCCTCCACCCACTCCGAGCCGTCCCAGTAGTTGATCGTCAGCGCGGTGCCCGCCGGCACCTCGGTGGACCGCACCGACGAGGCGGTGAAGCTGTCCCAGAACGCCCCCGGGTCGCTCGGGTCCGTCGGGTCCTGGACCACGAGCTGGTCCGCGTTGGTGGTGGACCCCTCCTCGCCGAACGGCAGCAGCTCCGTCGGGAGGCCGACGACGACGGTCTGGCCCGGGAGCGCCGGGATCTCCGACGGCGAGATCGACTTGGTGGTGTCCGTCGCGAGCCGGTCGGTGAGCGTCTCGAGCGTGTCCTCCGCGGTACCCGACGCGTTCGGGATGTCCGCCGTGATCTCGTTCGGGTGCAGGACGTCGTCCTCGTCCTGGTCGGGGTCGGTGCCCGCCTGGAACGGCAGCGACGCCTCGGCACCGGTGGCGATGTCGCCGGTGAACGTGACGGTGAACCCGACGACGTCGCACCCGCCCGGCGGGTCGGGCAGGGTGTCCGGCGCCTCGGCGGCGACCTCGGGCGTCGAGCCGTCCGCGCAGGTGTACGTGACGCTCGCGGCATCGGCGCCCGCCGGCCACTGGACCACGCCGGGGTCGCCGGCGGTGCCCCAGCCGGTGAACGTCAAGGGGTCGTCGCCCTCGAACGGGCTGTCCGTGCCCGGCGACGGCTCCGTGATCGACAGGCTGGTGGTCGGGTCGCCGTCGTTGGTGGCACCGATGGTGACCGTCGTCGGGGATCCCGCGCTCACCATGTCCGGGTCGAACGACTTGCTGGCCGTCACCGCGTTGTTCGGCGGCGTGATGACGTAGGTGTCGTCGGCCGTGGTCGGGTCGGACGGGTCGGCGTCCGCGTGAGTGACGTACGACGAGGTCTCGTTGGCCACCGTGGTCACCTCGGTGAGCTCCGTGACCGCGTCGGTCTGCTCGACCTCGACGGGGATCGAGGCCGACGCGCCGCTCTCGATGGCGCCGCTGAACTCGACCGTGAAGCCCTCGACCTCGCAGCCGCCTGGCGGCCCGGGCAGCGTGTCGGCGTCGGTCGAGGTGATCGTCGGCGTCGAGCCGTCCGCGCAGGTGAACGTCACGTCCGCCTGGGTGGCGCCGGCCGGCCACGACACGTCGCCCCAGCCCGTGAAGCCGAGATAGGTGAACGGGTTCGGGTCCGTGCCCTCGGTGGGCTCGGTGATCACCATGGTGTCCACGGGGTCGTTGGACGTGTTGGTGCTGCCGATCGTCATCGTCGCGGGCGTGCCCGGGCTCGCGATCGCACCCTCGGGGTCGATGGTCTTGGTCGTCTGCGAGTCGAGGACCAGCGGGACGACGATGTCGATGTCGTCCGACGTCGACGCCTCGGCGGCGTTGTCCGAGACGACGGTCGCGGTGTTGGTGTAGGTGGTGCCGTCGTCGCTGTACGGGGCGTCCTCGGGCACCTGGGCGGTGATGAGGACCTGCGCCTGCTGCCCGTTGTTCAGGTTGTCCGCGGTGAACGTGACGGTGTCGGTGTCCGTGTTCGCGTCCACGGCGGGGTTCTGCGTCCCGGCGCCGGTGCTCTGGATCACGGCGCTGACGAGCTCGAGCTCGTCGGGGAGGGGGTCCGTCATCGTCACGGGCGCGCACGGGTCGGCGTTCGGGTCCGAGCAGGAGACCGTGACGACCCACTGCACGTTCTGACCCGGCTGGTAGGGGCCGGAGCTGATCTCCGCCTTCTGGATCTGCCAGTCGGCCGCCGAGGCCGTCGTCGCCGGCACCATGACCATCGGCAGCGCGAGCGCGGCCGCGCCCAGCACCGACCACGCCCGCCGGAAGCGTCCCGGCCCGCGGTGCCGGCCGCCCCCTCGGGTGCCCCGGCGCGCTGACCTGCGACCTTCCACCATCAGTGCCCCTCCCCCACGTCAGTGCGACGATCTGCGCGCCCCGTCGCGCGCGGACATCCCCTCCGAACGTGCCAGACATCTCCGTACTTGGCGCGCCGAGGCGGCGATCGTCACGAGTCGGACGGACCGGTCGCGGGGCGACTCCCGGTGCGGCAGTGTGCGTGGTGCCCGGCCGCGACGACGAAGGGACCGCACGAGTGAGCGACGTGACGACGGCCGACGCCCGGTCGGGCGACGAGGAGCCCGCACCCCACCGGCGCCTGCCGCGACCGACGCCGCGTGACGTCGTCTCGGGCTTCGTCACCGGCCTCTTCTCCATCCCGGAGGGCATGGCGTACGCGACCGTCGGCGGCTTCGCGGCCCCGCTGGGCCTGTGGTCGGGTGCGGTGCCGACGATCATCGGGTCGTTCTTCTCCCGCACGGTCCTCATGGTCACGACGCTCACCAGCGCCATCGCGCTGTCCGCGAAGAGCGTCCTCACGGACGCCGGCCTGGACCCTGGCGACCTGGGCTCGGTCGCGGCGCTCACCGTGATGGTGGGCCTGTGGATGGTGCTGCTCGGCGTCCTGCGGCTCGGCTCGGTGATGTCGTTCGTCTCGACGGCGGTCATGACGGGGTTCACGGCGGGCATCGCCGTGCAGATCGTCGCGGGCGTCGTGAAGGACGCGACCGGGTACGAGCCGGAGTCGGGCAACACCGTCGGCAAGCTCGTCGAGGCGGTGGCGCACGTCGGCGCCTGGGACGCCCCCACCGTGGCCGTCGCCGGTGCCACGGTCGCCGCCTGGGCGGCGCTGAGCGTCGTGCCGCGCCTGCGCAAGACGGCGACGCTCACCGCCCTCGTCGTCGTCACCGCGATCGTCGCGGCCTTCGGCGTCGACGTCGAGCGGGTGAGCGACATCGCCGCCATCCCGCGCTCCCTGCCGCCGGTCACGCTGCCCGACGTCGGCGCGCTGCCCGAGCTCACCTCGGGCGGCCTGGCGATCGCGCTCATCGCGCTGGCGCAGGCGGCCGGCATCGGCGCGGCGGTGCCGAACCCCGACGGCTCCCGGACGAACGTGTCGAAGGACTTCACCGCCCAGGGCCTCGCGAACGTCGCCGGCGGGTTCTTCGGCGCCCTGCCCACCGGCGGGTCCCTCTCGCGCACGGGCGTCGCGACGAGCGGCGGCGCGCAGACCCGCTGGGCGGGCATCTTCGCGGGCGCGTGGCTGATCGTCCTCGTGCTCGCCCTGGGCCCGCTGGCCGGCGCCATCCCCATGCCGGTGATCGGGGGCCTGCTGCTCGTGATCGGCGGCGAGCTCGTCGTCGGGCGCTGGTCGGACATCGTGCTGGTGGTGCGCACGTCGTGGCTGTCCGCCGCGGCGATGGTCGTGACGTTCGCGGCGACGACCCAGCTCCCGCTGCAGCAGGCGATCTTCCTCGGCGCGGGCCTGTCGATCGTGCTCTTCGCGGTGCAGGCGGCGCGGCGCGGCCGCCTCGTCGAGCTCGTGCCCACCGACGACGGCGACCTGCGCGTCGCCGACGCTCCTGCCGACCTGCCGAGCGGGCGCACCACCGTGCTGCACTACGTGGGAACGGGGTTCTTCGCGGAGGTCAACCGGCTCGAGGAGGAGTGGCCGCACACCGCCCGCACCCACGACGCCGGGCTGGTGATCTCGCTGCGCGGCACGGCCGGCATCCCGTCGACGACGTTCCTCAAGTCGCTCGACCGCCTGCTGGACCGGTGGCACGACCACGGGGTGGAGGTGGTGGTCTGCGGGGTGCCGGACGACCTGCGGCGCCGCTTCGAGACCGGCGGCGTCAGCGGCCGCCTGGCCGACTCGGTGATCGGGGACGCCGACGGCGTCGTCGCGTCCGTGCGCCGGGCGTACGACCTTGCCGAACGGCGCCGCACCGCGCGGTCCGCGTCCCGCCCGTCGCCGTCGCGACCCCCTGACCCCCCTGACCCCCCTGACGACGATCCCGGCCCCCGCGGCCAGGAGACGCCATGACCGACGTCCTCACCGGGATCGCGCAGGTCGCGATCCTCACCTTCGTGCTCACCTCGATGGTCGGCCTCGGTCTGTCGCTGACCGTCGGGCAGGTCCTCGCCCCGCTGAGGGACGTGCGGCTCGTGCTGCTCGGCCTGGTCCACAGCTTCGTCGTCGCGCCCGCCGCGGCCTGGGGGATCGCCGCCCTGTTCGGGCTGAGCGACGCGCAGACGCTGGGGCTGCTGCTGCTCGGCGTCGCCGCCGGCGCGCCGTTCCTGCCGAAGCTGGCGCAGCTCGCGCACGGCGAGGTCGCCTACGCGGTGGGCCTCATGGTGCTGCTCATGGTCGTCACCGTCGCCTACGTGCCGCTCGTGCTGCCGCTGCTGGTCGACGGCGTCACCGTGAGCGCGTGGGACATCGCCCGCCCGCTGCTGCTGCTCATGCTGCTGCCGCTCGCCGTCGCGCTGGCCGTGCGGGCCCGCTACCCCGGGTCGGCGAGCCTCGCCCCGATCCTCAACCGCGTGTCGACGACGGCGCTCGCGCTGGGCATCGGCGCCGCCGTGCTGGTGGGCCTCCCGGCGATCTGGGACCAGGTCGGCACGGGCGTCCTGCTGGCCACCGTGCTGCTCACCGTCGTGCTGCTCGCCGTGGGCTGGTTGCTCGGCGGGTCGGGGCGCGCCCAGCGCGCGGTGACGTCGCTCGGCACCGCGCAGCGCAACCTGTCCGCCGCGCTGCTCATCGCCGGCACCAGCTTCGTGGACACCCCCGAGGTGCTCGTGACGGTCATGGTCGCGTCGCTGCTGCTCACCGCCGTCCTGCTGCTCGTCGCGGCGGAGCTGGGCAAGCGGGACGGTGCGTCGGCCGGGGAGTCCGCGGGCGCACGAACGTGAGGCGGATCGATCACGCGACACGGATATCAACGCTGATATCATCAGCCTCGTGACCACGCGCACGGAGCACGCTCCACGAATCCTCAAGGCCGCACGAAAGGACGCCGGCCTGACCCAACGCGCTCTGGCCAAGGCCGTCGGGATCCGCCAGCCGAACGTCGCGGCGATCGAGTCCGGAACCCGATCCGTGTCTCAGCGGACCCTCGACGACATCCTCGCGGCCGTCGACTACCGTCCTTCGCTGCCGGTGGCGCTCTTCCGGGACGAGCTCATCGCCCTCGGTGCTCGGCTGGGCGTCGTCAACATCCGGGTGTTCGGATCGGTGGCTCGCGGTACGGACCACCACACGTCCGACGTCGACCTGCTCGTCGACCTGACCGACGAGCAGGAGCCGTTCGCGGTCGGCGCGTTCCGGTCGTACGCCGAGGAGCTGCTGGGCTTCGACGTCGACGTGGTGGTGGACCGGCCGGGTATACCGGACCGTATCCACGACGAGGCCGTCCCGCTGTGACCGGCGACTCCACGGGGCGGCGACCCGCACGTCCGGGCCCGTTCACGCCCCGGCCTCGCAGCGACGGGGCGACGGGACCCGCCCGACCCTCCGCCCGCGAGCAGCTCGCCGCGGAACTCGACAAGATCGAGCGACGGCTGCAGCACGTCGAGATGCGCGGGCGGGACTCCTTCGCCGAGGGATCGGAGTCCTTCGACCGTGCCACGGTGGCAGTCCTCCGGCTGGCCGCCCTGTTCGAGGACGAGAAGACCTTCGCGCCTCTGCTGGAATCGGCGACGGAGGTGGAGCGGCGCGGCATCGCCCACACCCGGAACATCGCGGCGCACGTGGGATACGCGACGATGGACGAGGACACGTTCTGGGTCACCGCCACACAGCACATGCCGGCGTTCATCGCGAAGGTCCGCGCTGCGAACAGCCTCTGACGCCGAACCGCGCCGTGGTTTCGACGGCGCGACGGGCAGCGCCGCGCCGACCGGAGAGGGCTTCCTCGCTCGCCGCGCGCCTGCGCGGGAGCGGTGCCATCGTGGCGCTATGTCGACACCGAAGCCGGTCACCCCGACCATCACCGCCCAGCAGCAGGCGCTGCGCGAGAGCCTGCCCTTCTCCGACACCCAGGACTTCGACGACGCCACCCGCGGACTCGTCGCCCGCCGCACCCCGAACGCCGTCACGAACGACGCCGGGGAGGTCGTCTGGGACAACGACACGTACGCCTTCCTCGACGGTGATGCCCCGGACACGGTGAACCCGAGCCTGTGGCGGCAGTCGCAGCTCAGCGCGATCCAGGGCCTCTTCGAGGTGGTTCCCGGCATCTACCAGGTGCGCGGCATGGACCTGTCGAACACGACGTTCGTCGAGGGCGACGAGGGCGTGGTCGTCATCGACACGCTCCTGTCCAACGAGACCGGCGCCGCCGCCCTCGCCCTGTACCGCGAGCACCGGGGCGACCGCCCCGTCAAGGCGATCGTCTACACCCACTCGCACGCCGACCACTTCGGCGGCACGAAGGGCTTCGTCTCCGCCGAGGACGTGGACTCCGGGCGCGTGAAGGTGTTCGCGCCGGAGGGCTTCGTCGAGCACGCCGTGTCGGAGAACGTCTACGCGGGCGTCGCGATGAACCGCCGCGCGGCCTACATGTACGGCGCGGCGCTCGCCCGCGGCCCGCAGGGGCAGGTGGGCGCCGGTCTCGGCCAGACCATCTCGACCGGCGTCGTCTCGTTCATCCCGCCGACGGACACGATCTCGACGACCGGGCACGAGGAGGTCGTCGACGGTGTGCGGATGGTCTTCCAGATGGCGCCCGGCACGGAAGCGCCGTCCGAGATGCTCATCCACCTGCCCGACTTCCACGCGCTGTGCGCGGCGGAGGACGCCACGCACACGCTGCACAACCTGCTGACGCTGCGCGGCGCCGTCGTCCGCGACCCGCACGCGTGGGCGCACTACCTCACCGAGACGATCGACCTCTTCGGGGGCGACATCGAGGTCGTCTTCGCGTCGCACCACTGGCCCACGTGGGGCAAGGAGCGCGTGGTCGCGTACCTGCAGAACCAGCGCGACATCTACGCCTACCTGCACGACCAGACCCTGCGCCTGCTGAACAAGGGCCTCACGGGTCCCGAGATCGCCGAGGAGATCCAGCTCCCGCCGGCGCTGGAGAACGCGTGGAACGCGCGCGGCTACTACGGGTCGATCAGCCACAACGTCAAGGCGATCTACCAGCGCTATCTCGGCTGGTTCGACGGCAACCCCGCGCACCTGTGGGAGCACACCCCGGTGGAGCGGGCGAAGCGCTACGCCAAGCTGGCGGGTGGCGTCGACGCCCTGGTCGCGAACGCTCGCGAGGCGTTCGACGCCGGCGACTTCCGCTGGGCCGCGGAGGCCGCGAACCACGCCGTCTTCGCTGAGCCCGACCACGCCGCCGCGCGGGAGCTCCTGGCCGACACGTACGAACAGCTCGGCTACGGCTCCGAGAACGGCACCTGGCGCGACTTCTACCTCTCGGGCGCCACCGAGCTGCGTGACGGGCAGTTCGGCACCCCGACGGAGACGAACGCGCCGGACGTCATCGCGAACCTCTCCCCCGAGATGCTGTTCGACGCCGTCGCCATCCAGGTGAACGGCCCGAAGGCGTGGGACGAGCGACTGGCCATCGACGTCGTGGTCTCCGACACCGACCAGCGCTACCGGGTGTGGCTCGCCAACGGCGTGCTCTCCTACAGCGCCGCCCCGCAGCAGGGCGACGCCGACGCGACGATCACGGCCACGCGCGCGTCGCTGCCCGCCCTCGCCGCGGGAGATCCCGCCGCGCTCACCGCCGCGGGCATCCAGGTCACCGGTGATGCCTCGGCCCTCGGCCGGCTCACCGCCGTCCTCGACCCCGGTGACAAGAACTTCGCCATCGTCACCCCCTGACCCCCGCCGAGCATGTGGTTCCTCGCGGTAGGGCGCCGCACACCGCGAGGAACCACATGCTCGGCATCGGGGGGCGACGTCAGAAGATCAGGATCAGGACCAGGCCGGCGAGCCCCAGCAGGCTCGTGCCGGCGCAGATGACGGCGATGCGACGGCCGTGCCGCAGCCGGGGGCGGTCGTGGTTCAGGTGGTGGTGCGTGTGCCGCGCGTGGTGGCGCGCGAACCACCACAGCGGCGGGGTGAGCACCAGCGCGACGGCGGCCGCGTACACGAGGGCGCGCGACCCCTCGACGGTGGGCAGCACCTGGATCGCGATCAGGCACGCCGCGGTGAAGGACAGCAGGGTGCGGCGCCATGCCAACGCCGTGCGCTCGGGCTGCAGGCCCGGGTCGCGCTCCGGCCCGACGACGGGCTTGTGCGGCGGGCTCATCGGCGCGGCCTCATCGCAGGAGCAGCGCGAGCAGCACGAGGACGCCGACCACGGAGACGGTCACCACGAGCACGACCCCGGTGATCGCGCCCGGCAGCGGCCCGTCCTCCCGCATCGCGCGCTCGGTGCGGGCCCACTCGACCGCCGCGACCACGGGGACGACCGCGCCGGCGACGAGCAGGACGATCGCCGACGCCAGGCGCAGGCCCGGCTCCATCGGCAGGTCGAGCGCCTCGAGCGCCGTCCCTCCGGCGATGAGCCCGAGCGACGTCCGGATCCACGCGAGGATCGTGCGCTCGTTCGCGAGCGAGAACCGGGGGTCGGGCTCGCTCCCCCGCTCGTACACCCAGCGGGGGAAGCGCTCCCGGCTCACGGGACCTCCACCGAGGGGGCGGGCCGGGCTGCGCGCTGCATCGTGTCTCCTTCGTCGCGTGGGTCTCCGGGCGCCATCCTGGCACGGCGGCCCCGGGGTCTCGGGGTCCGCGGCCGCCATCGGCCCGGCCGACCCGTCCCGGGCGGCGGTGTCGGGGCTCGTCGCTATCGTCGCGGGCATGTCCACGGAACCCACGTCCCCGGCGCCCGACTTCCTCGCCCTGCACCGCCCGGGCGACCCCCTGCTGCTGCCGAACGCGTGGGACCTCGGCTCGGCCCGGGTCCTGGAGACCCTCGGGTTCGCGGCCGTCGCGACGACGAGCAGCGGGTTCGCGGCGACCCTTGGCCGCCCGGACGGCGCCGTCACCCGCGACGAGGCGCTCGACCACGCCGCCGCCATGGCCGTCGCGGTCGGCGTGCCCGTGAGCGCCGACCTGGAGAACGGGTTCGCGGACGCTCCCGACGACGTCGCGCGCACGGTCGCCGCCGTCCGCGACGCCGGCCTCGCGGGCTGCTCGGTCGAGGACTTCACCGGCGACGCCGCGAGACCGATCTACGACCTGGGCCTCGCCGTCGAGCGCGTCGCCGCCGCGGCCGAGACGTCCGGGGACCTCGTCCTCACCGCCCGCTGCGAGAACCACCTGCACGGCCACGACGACCTCGCCGACACGATCGCCCGGCTGCAGGCCTACCAGGAGGCCGGGGCGGACGTCCTGTTCGCGCCGGGGCTGCGCACGGTGGCCGACGTGGCGACCGTCTGCCGGGAGCTGGACCGCCCGGTCAACGTGCTGCTCGTCGCCGGCGGCCCGACACCGGCAGAGCTCGCCGACGCGGGTGCCGCACGGCTCTCCGTCGGCGGCGCGCTCGCCTGGACCGCCCTCGACGCCCTGGTCTCCGCGGCCCGCGGGCTGCTGGCCGGTGACAGCGGCTTCCTCGAGCGCTCGGCGGCGGTGCGGGACGTCCGGGACGCGGCGCTCAGGCCAGCGTCTGGGTGATCACCGAACCCTCCGCGTCGTGCCGCACGCGGGCGAGCGCGCCGTTGACCAGTGCGAGGTAGGGCGGCACGTGCCCGCACTCGACGTCGCCGAGCACGGGGACGCCGAGATCGCCGAGCGCGTCGCGGACGGCGTCGTGCGCGGTGAACTCGCCGACGGCGGCGCTGTGGGTGCGGCTGACGAGCACCGCGTTCGCGGCGTCGAACCAGCCCGCGTGCCGCATCGCCCACAGGGCGGAACCGACGTCGTCCGCGTCCCACCCGGCGACGTCGAGGTAGACGACCAGCCCTTCGGGGGCGTGCTCGGCCGCGAAGGCCGGCACGTCCCCGAACGGTGTGCCGGCGAGCAGCGCGACCTTCTCCACGCACCCGCCGATCAGCCGCCCGGCGACCTCCACGGGCTCGCCGGGGTCCGCGCCGTCGTCCAGCCGCAGCCAGGACCCGGCGGCGTCCAGCGTCCAGGTGGAGGCCTCGGGGTGCGTCTCGTAGTCGTCCCAGCCGCCGGAGCGGTACCGGCGCGGGCTGCGCTGCGCGAGCGTCGCGCCCGGCTCGGCGGCGGCGACCTCCCACCAGCCCAGGAGCCCCTCGGGCACGTCGTACGGGGTGTCCATGAGGTTCTGCCCGTGGAGGGTCGCGACACCGGTGCGCAGCGTGAGCGGCAGCAGCACGGTCGACATGTCGGAGTAGCCGACGAGCCACGTCGGGTCGGCGGCCAGCGCGTCCCAGTCGAGGCGGCCGAGCAGGTCGGTGGCGAGCGAGCCGCCCCACGGCGGGACGACGGCGCGCACGGCCGGGTCGGTGAGCATCCCGGCGAGCTCGGCGGCGCGGACGTCGGCGGGAGCGCTGACGATCCCCTCCCCCGTCGTGGTCGCCCCGACGCGGACGTCGTAGCCCTTCGCGCGGACGACGTCGGCGGCGTGGTCCAGGCGCGCCCGCAGCCGGGTGTTCACGCCGAGCGACGGCGCCGTGACGCCGACGGTGTCGCCGGGGCGCAGGGCACGGGGGTAGCGGATCGTCATGGCACCGCATCCTGCCCGGGGACCGGGGCAGGGCGCCATCCGATTCCCGCACGGTGCCCGGCGGGACGACGGATCAGGTCAGCAGGTCGGGCAGGCGACGTCCCGGCGCCCCGCGTGCGACACCCGCGGGAGCGCCTCGCGGCCGCGGCGAGCGGACTGCGCGCGGGCGGCGACCCTCGTCCACCACGGCAGCCGCCGGGGCCGCACGCGGAACGTCGACGCGACGACGGCGTCGGACGTCACGGCGTCGACCTTCTCGGGCGCGCACCGGCCGTACTTCGCGCGGTACGCGTCGTCGAGCGGGCCGTGCACCTCGGGCGCCACCTCGGACAGCACGACGGGGTGCTCCGCGCCGTCGAGCCGCAGGTGCGCCGGACCTCCTCCCGACCACGCCGAGACCGCGCCGGGAACCGTCCGCACGTACAGGTCCGTGCCGAGCTGCACCACCCAGCTCTTCGCTGCCCGTTCCGCACCCGAGAGCACGAGGTGGACGGTGGGCGCGGCAGCCAGCGGGCTGAGGTCACGGGGGCTCGCGATGGCCAAGGGAGTCTCCTCGCGGTCGTGCGTCGTGGTGGGCTCGGGGGTGCGGGCGATAGGCGTGATCGGTCCTTCGGTCGGGTCGGAGGGGCGCACGGGCCGCTCTCCTCGGCCGCGCGAGCGGCCGGAGGTCGAGACCCGGCGAACAGTCGAACCTGCTCAGAGGGCTCGTCTATTCCCGCCACGCCGACGTTCACCCGACGACCACGCGGTCCGCACGCCGTCGCTGCACGCGAGCGCCGGGCGCTCAGTCGAGGGGGTCGCGCACGATCGGGCACGTCATGCAGCGCCCTCCGCCACGCCCTCGCCCGAGCTCCGCCCCGACGATCTCGACGACCTGGACCCCGGCGTTCCGCAGCGCCGCGTTCGTCTGGGTGTTGCGGTCGTAGGTGAACACGACACCCGGCTCGACGGCGACGGCGTTGTTGCCGGAGTCCCACTGCTGCCGCTCGGAGGCGTACACGTCGCCGGCGGTCTCGACGACCCGCAGCCGCGGCAGGCCCATCGCCTCCGCGACCACGTCGACGAAGGGCTTGCCCCGGGCGTCGACCACCTCGACGCCGGGCGAGCGGTCGCTCGGGTACAGCACGTAGGGGCGGATGCCGTCGACGATCCGTGGGTGCACGGTCACCAGGTCGCGGTCGGCGAAGGTGAACACGGTGTCCAGGTGCATGGCGGCACGGAGTCGCGGCATGCCGGCGACCACCACCTGGCGCGCCGCGCCGGCGTCGAACAGCGCCTTGGCGAGCTGGCTGATCGCCTGCCGCGACGTGCGCTCGCTCATCCCCACGAGCACGACACCGTCGCCGACGGGCATGACGTCGCCGCCCTCCAGGGAGGCCTGGGCCCAGTCGACCTCAGGGTCCCCCCACCACACCGTCGCGTCACGGTAGCCGGGATGGAAGGCGTAGACCGCCTTCATCAGCAGGGTCTCCTCCTTGCGCGCCGGCCAGTACAGCGGGTTGAGCGTGAGCCCGCCGTAGATCCAGCACGTGGTGTCCCGCGTGTAGAGGGTGTTGGGCAGCGGCGGGAGGAGGTACTCGCGGGCGTCCGGCGACTCGTGGGCCAGGGAGACGTAGCCCGTGCGGTAGTCGTCCGGCAGGTCGGCGGTGGACAGCCCGCCGAGCAGGTAGCGGGTCAGCTCCGCCGGCGCCAGGCCGTCGAGGTAGGCCCGTGCGGGCTCGACGAGCCCCAGCCCCACCCGGTTCGGGACGACCTTGCGGTCCAGCAGCCACGCGCGCGCCCGCAGGTCCGCCATCGTCTCCGCGAGCAAGTCGTGCAGCTCGACGACCTCCACCCCGCGGGCACTCAGCTGGTCGACGAAGTCGGCGTGGTCGCGCTGCGCGGCCTCCACCCACATGACGTCGTCGAAGAGCAGCTCGTCGGAGTTCGTGGGGGTGAGACGCTCGTGCGCGAGGCCGGGCGCGCACACCAGCACCTTGCGCAGGCGGCCGACCTCGGAGTGGACGCCGTGGGTGGCAGCCGGTGCCGCGGGCGTGGTGGTCATGGGCGCGAACCTCTCGTCGGCCGGCCCGGGTCGGTGGTGGTGGCCGCCTGCGGGGGCGGCCACCACCACGATGCTGGCACGGTGCGCGGGCCGGCGCGCGGCGAAGCCCCGGGCGGGCGGCGTCAGGCCGCGGGCTTGCGTCCCGACGCCCCCGCGACGATCGAGACCCCGACGGCGGCCAGCGCGACCTGCAGCGCGAGCTCGATCCAGTCGATGCCGCCGGTGTCGCTCACGCCGATCAGGCTCGCGACCCAGGTTCCGATGAGCGCGGCGACGATGCCCACGAGGATCGTCGCGATGATCGAGATGTTCTGCCGGCCGCGCAGCACGAGGCGGCCCAGCGCCCCGATGACGGCGCCGATGATGATCGCGGTGAAGATGCCGCTGATGGTCATGGTCCGGCCTCCCTGGTCGATGCTCCGGGTGTGGTGCCGTGAACCTACGCCCGTTCGGCGGCCCTCACGACTCGCGACGCGCCGGCACCAGGCGTGCGGCGGCGCGCACCCAGCCACTTCACGACCTCGACGAGGAGGAAGACGAGGACGGCCAGCCCGAGCGTCTTGCCCCACTCGACGAGCCCGATCGGCGCCGAGTCGAACCAGGCGTGCATGAACGGCGCGTAGACGAACACGCACTGCAGGGCGACCAGGGCCGCCGCGCTGACCCAGACGACGCGGTTGCCGCGCAGCACGTCGAGGGTGAGGCTCGACGAGTCCAGGAACCGGCAGCTGAACAGGTAGGCGAGCTGACCCAGGGCCAGCATCGTCACCGCCGTCGTCTGCGCCTCGTCGAGCGGTGCTCCCTGCGCCCGCTCGGCGTAGAAGGCGAACATCGTGGCGCCGCCGATGAGCAGGGAGACGACGAGGACCCGGCGGGCGAAGACGGCGTCCAGGATCGACGCCCCGGGATCGCGCGGCGGCCGGTCCATGACGTCGGCCTCCGCCTTCTCGTACGCGAGCCCGAGCGACAGGGTGACGGCCGTGATCATGTTGATCCACAGCACCTGCACGGGGGCGAGCGGCAGCGTCAGGCCGAACAGCACGGCCACGAGGATGACGAGCGACTGGGCGCCGTTGGTCGGCAGCAGGAAGAGCACGGACTTGCGGATGTTGTCGTAGATCCGCCGCCCCTCCTCCACCGCCCCCTCGATCGTGGCGAAGTTGTCGTCGGCGAGCACCACCTCGGCAGCCTCCTTGGTGGCCTCCGTGCCCTTGATGCCCATCGCCACGCCGACGTCGGCCTGCGTGAGCGCCGGGGCGTCGTTGACGCCGTCGCCCGTCATCGCGACGACCTCGCCGTGCGCCTGCAGCGCGGAGACGATGCGGATCTTGTGCTCCGGGCTGGTGCGGGCGTACACGCCCACGTCGCGCACGACGGCGCGCAGCTGCTCGGTGGTCATCCGCTCCAGCTCGGGCCCCGTGAGCACCGCCGGGGCGTCGTCGTCCGGCGCGCCGTCGACGATCCCCATCTCGCGGCCGATCGCGACGGCGGTGCCGGCGTGGTCGCCGGTGATCATCGTGACCCGGATGCCGGCGGCCCGGCAGCGCGCGATCGCGTCGATCGCCTCGGGCCGCGGCGGGTCGACGATGCCGACCAGGCCGCACAGCTCCAGGCCGTCCGGGCCGTCCAGGTCCGCCACGTCGAGCGTCGTGGCGCCAGGGTCGGCGCGGCGGCGGGCGGCGGCCAGCACGCGCAGGCCCTGCCCGCCCAGCGCGTCGATGCGCCCCTCCCAGAAGGCGCGGTCCAGCGGCTCGGGGCCGCCGTCCGCGGCGGTCTGGGTGGTGCAGCGGTCCAGGACGCGGTCGGGGGCGCCCTTGACGTGCACCTGGACCTCGCCGTCCGGGCCGCGGTCGAGCGTGGCCATGAACTTGTTCTCCGACTCGAACGGGACGAGGTCGATGCGTTCCCAGCCGCGGTGGTCGACGCCCGCCTTCATCCCGAGGGTGCGCAGCGCTCCCTCGGTCGGCTCGCCCACCAGCCGCCAGCCCTCGGCGGCGTCGTCGGCCGGCACCACGCGGGCGTCGTTGCAGAGCATCATCACGGTCGCGACGGCGGCGAGGTCCGGGTGGCCGTCGAGCTCGGCGGCGCGCCCGTCGGCGGTCACCCCGCCGTCGGGCGCGTACCCGGCGCCGTCCACGTCGAACTCGCCGGCCGCGGTGCGCACCGACCGGGCGGTCATCTCGTTCTTGGTCAGCGTGCCGGTCTTGTCCGAGCAGATGGTCGTCACCGACCCGAGCGTCTCGACGGCGGGCAGCCTGCGCGTGATCGCGCGGCGCCGCGCCATCTGCTGCACGCCGAGGGCGAGCGTGATCGTCACCAGGGCCGGCAGCCCCTCCGGCACGGCCGCGACGGCGAACCCGATCGACGCCGAGACCAGCTCGGGCACGTCGAAGTCGTGCACCAGACGCCCCACGAGGACCATCACCACGGCCATGCCCAGGATGAGCACGGCCAGCCCCTTGCCGAAACGGTCGAGCTGGCGGGTCAGAGGGGTCTCGAGGTCCCCGACCTGGGAGATCATCGTCTGGATGCGGCCGATCTCGGTGGCCTCGCCCGTCGCGGTGACGACGCCGACCCCCTGCCCCGCCGCGACGAGGGTGCTGGAGAACAGCATGCTCGTGCGGTCCCCGACGCCGGACTCGGCGTCGACGGCGTCGACCCGCTTGCTCGCCGCGACCGACTCCCCGGTGAGCGCCGACTCCTCGACGCGCAGGTTGGTGGCCCGCAGCAGCCGCACGTCCGCCGGGACCCGGTCCCCCGAGCGCACGCGGACGACGTCCCCGGGGACCACGTCCTCGGCGTCGACCTGCGTCCACGCGCCGTCGCGCCGGACCTCCGCGTGCGGGGACAGCATGGTGCGGATCGCGTCGAGCGCGCTCTCCGCGCGTCCCTCCTGGACGAACCCGATCGCCGCGTTGATCACCGCGACCGCGAGGATGACGGTGAAGTCGACCCAGTCGCCGAGGATCGCCTTGAGCACCGCGGAGACGAGCAGGATGTAGATCAGCACGTCGTCGAAGTGCACGGCGACCCGCTTCCACAGCGGGTCGCGCTCCGGCGGAGCGAGCCGGTTCGGACCGAACCGCCCGAGGCGCGCCGCCGCCTCGGCGCCGTCCAGCCCGTCCCGGCCGACGCCCTGGGCGGCGAGCACCTCCTCGGGCGCAAGCGCCCAGGGCCGCGGTGCGGCGACGACGTCCTGCGCAGATGCCATGTCGCCATTCCACCCGCGATCCCGCGGGCGCGCGCGACGACGGCGTCGCCGTCCACACGCCGCGGGTCAGTCCGTGCTGCCGTACTCCTGCTCCCGCAGCCACGCGAGGTGGGCGTGCACCAGCGGCAGGACGGACGCGCCCTCGCCGCTCGCCGACGCGACGCGCTTCATCGACCCGGCCCGCACGTCGCCGACCGCGAAGACGCCACGCAGCGTCGTTTCCAGGCTGGCGGGCGGGCGCCCGTCGACCCACGACCCGGTCGGCACGTCGCGCCCCGTGAGCACGAACCCGTGGTCGTCACGGGCAAGACCGTCGGGCAGCCAGCCGCAGTCGGGCCGCGCCCCGATGAGGCAGAACAGCCCGTCCGCGAGCGCCCACGACCGTTCCCCGGTGTCCAGGTCCTCGATCACCAGGTGCTGCAGGTGGCCGTCGCCGCCCCCGTCGACGACGGCGGCGCGGGGCCGGACGGCGATGGTCGGCGTCGCCTCGATCTCGCGCACCAGGTAGTCGGACATGGTCTCGGACAGCCCGCCGCGCCGGACGAGGATCGTCACCGTCCCGGCGAACTTCGCGAGGTGGATCGCGGCCTGGCCGGCGGAGTTGCCGCCCCCGACCACGTAGACGGTCCGGTCGGCCATCTCCCGCGCCATCGAGCTGGCCGCGCCGTAGTAGACGCCCGCCCCGACCAGGTCGTCGACGCCGGGCACGCCCAGGCGTCGGTAGGCGACGCCGGTGGCCAGGACGACGGTCCGGGCGCACAGCTGCGCGCCGTCGACGTGCACGTGGTGGTGCTCGGGCTCGCCGGCCGGACCGGGCTCGACCCGCACGGCGGGGCGGCCCGTGTAGAAGCGTGCCCCGAAACGCCCGGCCTGGACGCGGGAGCGCTGCGCGAGCCGCATCCCCGAGATCCCGCGCGGGAAGCCGAGGTAGTTGCGGATCATCGAGCTCGACCCCGCCTGGCCGCCGATGGCGTCCCGCTCCAGCACGACCGTCGACAGACCCTCGGACGCCGCGTACACGGCGGCGGCGAGACCGGCCGGGCCGGCGCCCACGACGGCCACGTCGGCGATCTCCCCCGGCGGGATGCCGTCGTGGCCCCCGTACATCGCCTCCGCCACGGCCGCGGCCGTGGCGGAGGTGAGGATGCGCCCGTCGTACGACCGGACCACCGGGAGCCCGGCGCCGGCCCCGGCGGACTCCAGGACGTCGCGTGCGGCGTCGTCGCCGGGCGCGAGGGTGCGGTGGGGCACGCCGAGCCGCTCGAGGAGGTCGTGCACGGCGGCGGCGGTGCGGTCCCCGGGGTGCGCGACGACGTCGGTCGCCGTGACGGTCGGGCGGGCCACCGACCACCCCCACTCGGACAGCAGCTCCACGAGGGCGACGTGGAACTCCTCGTCGCGGGCGCCGCGCGGGATGCCGACGAAGGTGTCCATGTCGCGGCGCAGCGCGGCGGCGCGCATCTCGTCCAGCGCCCCCGCGTACTCCTCCGTCGGCAGCAGGGCGACCCGTCGGGCCGTCGCGGAGACGGCGGGCACCTGGTGCAGCAGCTCGATCGCGCCGCCGTCGGGCAGCCGGTTCTCCGCGGCGACCATGGCCACGAGGCTGCTCGCGCGCACCAGGTCGCGCAGCCGGTCGAGCGCGGCGGCTCCCGAGCGGACGAGCTCGACCTGATAGTCGCGGTCGTAGCGGGCGCGGAACTCGTCCTCCACGCGCTGTGCGTGCGCGTCGGCCACGAGCAGGATCACAGGGCGGTCGGCCATGCGGCCAGCGTAGGTCGCGGCGCCTCCGCGCGGGGAGCTGCCCTCGGACTGTTGCCCTGCCCGCGCCGAGGGGCCACGCTGGTCGGGCCCGACGAGCGACGACCGAGGAGCGCCGGATGACGAGCTGCACGCACCTGGACGGGATCTCTCCCGTCGCGCCCGAGACCACCGGTGAGTGCCCGGAGTGCGTCGCGACCGGAGGCACGTGGGTGCACCTGCGCGCGTGCCTGGGCTGCGGGCACGTGGGGTGCTGCGACTCGTCGCCGGCGAGGCACGCGACCGCGCACTTCCGCACGAGCGCCCACCCCGTCATGCGCTCGATCGAACCCGGCGAGCACTGGGGGTACTGCTTCCCCGAGGCGGTGCTCATCCCCGGGCGGGAGATGCCCGGGGCCGCGTCGTAGGCGGGCCGCCCGGAGGCGTGCGCGTCATAGGCTCTGTCCGGCGGCGAGGACGGGAGGGCCTGATGTCGGTGGTGTCCCTGCGCGAACGGCTGCGCACCGAGTCCGGCGCGGCTCTGCTGCTGCTCGGCGTCACGGTGGCGGCCCTGGTCTGGGCCAACTCGCCCTTCTCCGGCGCGTACGAGCACCTGTGGGAGCTGCCGATCCACGTGGACGTCGGCGACCTCCGCTTCGACATGGACCTGCACCACTGGGTCAACGACGGCCTCATGGTGCTGTTCTTCTTCGTCGTCGGGCTCGAGGTGCGACAGGAGCTCGCGATCGGGTCGCTGCGGCAGCGCAGCCAGCGACTCGTGCCGCTCGTCGCCGGGACGACGGGGGTGCTCGTGCCCGCCCTCGTGTTCCTCGCGGTCGCCGGCCACGCGGCGCCGGGCGGCTGGGGCGTCGTCGTCGGCACCGACACGGCGTTCCTGCTGGGCGTGCTCGCGCTCGTCGGGCCGGCGATGTCGAGCCAGCTGCGCGTGCTGCTGCTCACCCTGTCCGTCGTCGACGACTTCCTCGCCGTGGGGATCATCGGCGTCGTCTACTCCGAGGACGTGCGCCTCGGAGCGCTGCTGCTGGCGGTCGCGTGCCTCGGTGTGCTGTGGCTGCTGGGCCGGATGCGCGAGTGGCGCAGCGCCCCGTACGTCGTCGTGGTCGTGGTGCTGTGGGGCGCGACGGTGCAGGCGGGCGTGCACCCGTCGATCGCGGGGATGCTGGCCGGGCTGCTCGTGCCGGCCCTGGCGACCGAGCGCGCCGACGTGCTGCAGGCGAAGAGCCTGTTCCGGGACTACTGGCAGTCGCCGAGCGCCAGCGTCGCCCGCAACGCGAGCGCGGGCCTCGCCCGGTCCATCTCGGTGAACCACCGCCTGCACGAGGCGCTGCGCGGCCCGGTGTCGCTCGTCGTCGTGCCGGTGTTCGCGCTCGCCAACGCCGGCGTCGACCTGCGGGGCGGCGCGCTGGGGGACGCGCTCGGGTCGGTCGTGACGTGGGGCGTCGTCGCCGGCCTGGTGGTGGGCAAGCTCGTCGGCATCGGGCTCGGCACGTGGGCGGCGGTGCGCGCCCGGCTCGGCACCCTGCCCGACGGCGTGGGACCGGGCAGCGTCCTGGGCGGCGCCGCGCTTTCCGGGATCGGGTTCACGGTGTCGCTGCTCGTCGTGGACCTCGCCTTCGACGACCCGGCCGTCGCCCAGGCCGCGACGGTCGGGGTGCTGCTGGCCATGGTGATCGCGTCGCTGGTGGGCTGGGTGGTGTTCACCGTGGCACGGGTGCGCTTCGGCGAGGACAGCGCCGACCTGCCCATGGCGCTCTCCCCCGCCGTCGACCCGGCCCGCGACCACGTGAAGGGCGACGACGACGCGGCGCACACCGTCGTCGAGTACCTCGACTTCGAGTGCCCGTTCTGCGCCCGCGCCACCGGCATGGGCGCCGAGCTGCGCGCCCACTTCGGCGACCGGGTGCGCTACGTGGTGCGCCACCTGCCGCTGACCGACGTGCACCCGCACGCCTACCTGGCCGCGGTCGCGGCGGAGGCGGCGCACCGGCAGGGCCGGTTCTGGGCGATGCACGACGAGCTGTTCGCCCACCAGTCCCGCCTGGAGCCCGGCGACCTGCGCGAGCACGCCGCCGCCGCGGGCCTGGACCTGGCGCGGTTCGACGCCGACATGGCCGACGACGCCCTGCACGTGCGGGTCCGCGACGACATGGCGAGCGCGCGGGCCAGCGGCGCGCGCGGCACCCCGACCTTCTTCCTGGACGGGGTGCGGCACCGCGGCCCGCACGACGCGCGGACGCTCGTCGCGGCGCTGGAGGCGAACGAGCTCGACCCGGCGCGGCGACGCCGCTCCTGACGCCCGTGACTCCAGGGCTCAGGCGGTCGGCTCCTTGACCGTCTTCATGCGGAACCGCGAGCTCGCCCGCCGGATGCCGGGCACCTCGAGCATCTTCTCCATGTGGAACCGCTCGTAGGACTCGAGGTTCGGTACGGCGACGCGCACGAAGTAGTCCGGGGAGCCGAAGAGCCGCTGCACCTCCACCACCTCGTCGAACGCGGTGAGGGCTGCCTCGAACCGCCGCACCGTGGTGCGGTCGTTGACGAGCAGGTCGATGTCGACGAGCACCTCGAACCCCCGGCCCAGCGACTCCGGGTCGATGACCGCCCGGTACCCGCGGATGACGCCGTCGGCCTCCAGCCGCTGCACCCGCCGCAGGGTGGGCCCGGGGGTGAGGTTGACCCGGTCCGCGAGCTCGACGTTGGTCATGCGGCCGTCGGCGGTGAGGGCGTCGACGATCGCCCGGTCGATGGCGTCCATGGGCTCATCCTCCCCCGGACTGCCGAACGAGTTCGGTCAGACGACGTTGACGAGCAGCACGAACGTCAGCGTGCCCGCGCCGACGCTGAGCAGGGTGCGCCGGCCGGCCGCCACGTGCACGGCCGCGGTGACCGCGACGGCGACGAGCGTTTGCCACAGCCGGTCGTCGGCGGCGCTGCTCCGGAACGTGCTGGCGGCGAGGATGAGCAGCACGCCCGCGGGCATCCACCCGGACATCGACCGCACGAGCCGCGACTCGCGCAGCGGCCCCAGCACCGCGAACGGGAGGGCGCGCAGGGCGAACGTGATGCCGAAGACGATGCCGAGGATCGCCAGCAGGTAGCCGGGGTCAGGCACGGGCGTCCCCCGCCGGGCGCAGGCGGACCGTGGCGAGGTGCCGGACGGCGAGCAGCGCGACGAACGCGAGCATCGCGACGAACAGGGCGTCGTCCGGCGCGACGGCGAGGCCGCCGGCGAAGCTCAGCGCGGCGAGCAGCATGGTCGGCACCTCCCGGCGGCTGCGGGCCGCGTCCAGGGTCAGGGTGACGAACAGCGCGCACAGCGCGAACTCGAGCCCCTCGACCGGGCCGGGCATCAGCCCGGCCACGAGCACGCCGGTGAGCCCGCCGCTGACCCAGTACGCCTGGTAGGCGAGCTGCATGGACAGCAGGCGCGGCCCGGTCCACTTCTCGGGGGTGGCCGCCGCGACGGCCCACGCCTCGTCGATCAGCGCGTACATCGAGTACACGCGGGCGCCGCGCCCCCGCACGACGTGCAGCGGGAAGCTGAACGCGTAGAACACGTGCCGGAAGTTCACGAGGAACGTCGTGAGCGCGATCGTGGCCAGCGGGGTCGCGGCGGCGGCGAGGCCGACGACGAGGAGCTCCAGCGAGCCCGCGAACCCCGCGATCGACAGCCCGGGAGCCATCCACCACGGCAGGCCGGACTGCACCACGAGCAGGCCGAACGCGATCCCGATCGGGTACATCCCCAGGCCGGCGGCGAACGAGTCCCGCACCCCGGCGACGATCTGGTCCCGGCGCGACGTCACCGGGATCGGCAGTGCATCTGTCACGTCGGCAAGGGTTGCATGTTCTCCGCGGCACGCGATTGCGAACATCGCCCCCACGCACCCCCACGGGGCAACGATTCGTCACCCGATCACGAGATGGTGACGATTCCGTTGCTGCGTCGCCGTCGGAGGGTTGCCACCGCCAGCAGGAACGTCCCGCCGGTGACGGCGACGGCGTACCAGAGCACCGCCGTCGCCCCGGCCGCGGCGAGGGCGACCCCGGCGACGAACGGGCCGGCGAACGCCCCGAGGTTCAGCGCCGCCGTGGCGTAGGAGCCACCCAGCACGGGGGCCGCGGCCGACTCGCGCACGATCCGGGCGACGAGGCTCGACCCCACGGCGAAGGAGACCGCCCCCGCGACGACGGCCGCCGCCGCGACCGCCCACGGCAGGGCGGCCACCAGGGCGAAGCCCGCCCACACGGCGGGCAGCGCGGCACAGCCCGCGAGGATCCACCACCGCTCGCGGCCCGGCGCCCACCGCCCCGTGGCGTTCACGCCGACGAACGCGCCGGCACCGAACGCCGCGAGCAGGAGCGGCGCTCCGAGGCCCACGATCCCCGCGTTCGCGCCGATCACGGCGAGGTAGGTGAGCACGCCGAAGGTCGCGCCGTTGACGCCCACGGCGAGCGCGACCGCCGTCGCGACCGGGCCGTGGCGCAGGACGCGCAGCTCGGCGCGGGGGTCGAACCGGCAGGGCTCCCCCGCGGCGTCGAGCGACCGCTGCAGCGCGAGCGCCACCATGGCGGGGACGCACAAGGCCGCGACCGCCCAGAACGTGGCCCGCCAGCCGAGCGCCTGGGCGACGACGGCGCCCGCGGGCGCTCCCACGACGGTCGCCACCGTGATCCCGGACAGCAGGACCGCCACGGCGCGGGTCGTCAGCCGCGGCGGCACGACCCGCCCCACCGCGCCCAGCGCGACGGCCAGGAACCCGGCGTTGGCGAGGGCGGCGACGACCCGGGTGGCGAACAGCACGGCGAACGAGCCGGTCGCGGCCCCGGCGACGTGCGCCGCGACGAACAGCGTGAGGAACGCCACGAGGGCCGGGCGAGGGCGCAGGCGCGCGGCGGCCGCCGCCATCGTGGGCGCCCCGAGGACCATCCCGGCCGCGTACGCGGAGGTGAGGGAGCCTGCCGCGGCGGGGGTGATCGTCAGGTCGGTGGAGAGGTCGACGAGGAGTCCGGCGAGCATGAACTCGCTGGTGCCCTGGGCGAACACGGCCAGGGCGAGGACATGGATCAGGACGGGCATGGGTGGGCTTCCAGACGTCGGAGCACGTCCGGGCGCGTGCGTGCGGCACGCCGGCGGCGCGGTGCTCAGGTGGCGTGAGTCAGTGGACGCAGGGAGCTCGGCACCCGCGGGGGTGCCGCTCGACCTGCGGTCAGCGTCTGGAAGCCTCGGGACTCACGGCGTCGAGGATATCAACGGGCGCCGGCAGGCCCTATCGCAGACTCTCGGCGTTCTCCGGGGCGCACACCGGGCAGAAGAGCCGCCGGCCCGGCAGGGGCAGCGAGCTCGGGATGCCCGGGGAGTGCTCGGCCACGGTGGCCTTCCCCACCGACGTGTGCTCGACGCAGCTCGCGGCGCCGCACTGGGAGCACGTCGACACCGCCGTCGTCTCGCGCTGGAACCTGGTCGCACACTCAAGACAGTTCATCGGGCTCGCCTCCGCGTCCACGGTACGGCCGACACCGGCCGCTCGCGGCCCGGGCCGGTCGGGCGGCACCGGGTGCGGGAGACTTCACCCTCAGGCCGTCGCGAGGAGTGCGAGGACGGAGTCGAGCGCGGCGCGGGCGCCGTCGGGGTCGACGCGCACCAGCGCGAAGGCGCTCACCACGGCGGAGGTGCACGCGTCGGCCAGGTGCGCGCGCCCGGCGGCGTCGCGGCCCGGGAAGCGCGCGTCGACGCCTCGCCCGAAGGCGGCGCGCAGCTCGGCCCGGTAGTCGGCGACGGTGCGCCGCACGGCGTCGTCGTCGCCGATCGGGGCGCAGGAGGTGTTGACGAGCAGGCAGCCGGAGGTGGCCTGCACCTCCCCCTCCCGGCCCAGGGCGGCACGCAGGCCGGACAGGTAGGTGACGATCGCGTCGGGTACCACGTCGGGCGCGACGAGCGGGCGCAGCCGGGGGCGCACGACATCGTCGAGGTAGCTCTGCACGGCGGCGTCGAAGAGGCCGCGCTTGGACCCGAAGGCGTGGTAGATGCTCGACCGGTTGAGGCCGGTGGCGTGCTCCAGCGCGGGCACGGACGCGCCCTCGTAGCCCGCGCGCCAGAACACCTCCCGCGCGGCGCGCACCACCCGGTCGGCCTCGTAGGCCGGCGTCCTGCCCATGTCGCACTCCCCGCGGTTTTGTGGAACGGTCGTTGCAAGTCTATGTTGTGAACCGACCGTTTCAGAACCACGAGGAGTGCGCGCGATGCTCGTCACCGGACTCGTCCTGGCGGCGCTCGCCGCCGCCCTGCACGTCGTCATCTTCTGGCTCGAGTCGGTCGCCTGGACCTCGCCGCGCGCCCGCGCCACGTTCGGCACCACCGAGCAGGAGGCGGCCGCGACGCGCGTGCTGGCGTTCAACCAGGGCTTCTACAACCTGTTCCTCGCCGTCGTGACGGCAGTCGGCATCGTGCTCACCGCGAGCGGCGCGACCGGCGCCGGCGCGGCGCTCGTCCTCGCCGGGACGGGCTCGATGCTCGCGGCCGCCGTCGTGCTGCTCGTCTCGTCGCCGGACAAGCGGAGGGCGGCCCTCACGCAGGGCACGCTCCCCCTGCTCGCCGCCGCCCTCCTCACCGCCGGCCTGCTGACCGGCGTCTCGCTCTGAAACCCCGCACCACAGAAGGAAGACCGTTCATGTCCGACGTCGTGTCCACCCAGATCCAGCTCGCCGCCCGCCCGACCGGCTGGCCCACCCTCGACGACTTCCGCACCGTGCGGGTCACCTACGGCGACCTCGAGCCCGGCCAGGTGCGCGTCGTCAACGAGTTCGTGTCGGTCGACCCGTACATGCGCGGCCGCATGAACGACGTGAAGAGCTACGTGCCGCCGTTCGCCCTCGGGGAGACGATGACGGGCGGAGCGGTCGGCCGCGTCGTCGCCTCGGCGTCCGACGACGTCCCGGTGGGCGCGGTCGTGCTGCACCAGCTCGGATGGCGCGACGTCGCCCAGGCGGAGGCGAAGCACTTCCAGGTGGTGCCCGAGGTACCGGGCCTCCCGCTGTCGGTGCGCCTCGGCATCCTCGGCATGACGGGCCTGACGGCGTACGTCGGGCTCACCGCGATCGCCGGCCTGCGCGAGGGCGACACGGTCTTCGTCTCCGGGGCCGCGGGAGCCGTCGGCACCGCGGCCGGTCAGATCGCCCGCCTGCTCGGAGCGTCGCGCGTGGTCGGCTCGGCGGGCTCCGCGGAGAAGGTCGCGCTGCTCACCGAGAAGTACGGGTACGACGCCGCGCTCAACTACAAGGACGCCCCGGTGCGCGAACAGCTCCCCGATCTCGTACCCGGCGGCGTCGACGTCTTCTTCGACAACGTCGGCGGCGACCACCTGACCGCCGCCCTCGACGTCATGAACGACGGAGGCCGCCTCGCCCTGTGCGGCGCCATCGCCGGATACAACACGACCGACCGCACGCCCGGCCCCGACAACCTGGCGAACGCCATCACCCGCGGCCTGCGTCTCGAGGGCTTCACCCTCGGCCGGCACCTGCACCACGGCCCGGAGTTCCAGCGCCTCATGAGCGGCTGGTTCGCCGACGGCAAGGTCGCCTACGACGAGACCGTCGTCGACGGCATCGAGAACGCGCCGCAGGCCTTCCTCGACATGATGCGCGGCGCGAACACCGGCAAGATGGTCGTGCGCACCGCCGTGTGAGAGAGCCACGGGCCGCCGCCTCCGGGACCACCCTGAGGCGGCGGTCCGCCCACGGGCTGACCGCACGTCCGAAGGTTCCGCTCGGGGGACGACGACGGCGCCCGGGCGGCTCCATAGCGTCGAGCCATGACCACGACGCGCACCCCCGCCCCTGACGACCGTCCCGCGACGACCACTCCCCCGGACCGCTACCGCGGCCTCGGGGCGCTCGCGCTCGCCGCCGGCGTCGTCCTCACCGTCACCGCCTGCGGCAGCCTGGCCGCGTCCCTCTCCGAGCGCGGCGACGGGCACACCAAGGCGTTCGCGTACGCGACCGGCGCGCAGGGCAAAGCGGACGACGCCCTGCCGGGCTGGGTGCCCGACGACGCCGAGGACGTGCGCGGCGTGTTCCGCACGACCGGCGACGAGGCGATCCTCACGATGACCGCCGACGAGGGCGACCTGCCGGCCTGCGACGCCGTGACGGCCGAGGAGCCCCTCGGCCCGCGCCCGCAGCGCGGCGACCTGCGGCCCGAGGACTACCGCACCGAGGCGACGCTGAGGGCCTCCTGGTGGACGGCGGGCCAGGAGCGGGAGGCCACCCGGATGTGCGGCGCCTGGTGGATCGGGACCCACGACGGCGAGGTCTTCGCGTTCACGCCCGAGCTGCGGGCCGTCGAGATCGAGGACCAGCCCGACCCTGCCTGACCGGAAGTTCACCCGGCCCCGGCGACGGCGTGCCCCACGCGCCGGACGGACCCTGGAGGGACCGGCACCTCGTGGCGGGCCCTGCCGCCCGGGGCCGGCTCGCACGAAGGAGTGAAGGCGATGGTCACGACCCGGCGGGGGTTCTCCAGCTTCTCGGTGGACGACCTCGACGCGGCACGCAGCTTCTACGCGGACACCCTCGGGCTCCGCGTCACGCCCCTCGGTGACGGCATGGGTCTGGTCCTGCACCTCGGGTCCAGCGCGGTGTTCGTCTACCCGAAGGAGGACCACGTCCCCGCGGCGTTCACCGTCATGCACCTGGCCGTCGACGACGTCGACACCGTGGTGGACGACCTCGTCGCGAAGGGGCTCACCCCGACGACCTACGACGCCATCGAGCACGACGACAAGGGCGTCGCCCGCGGGTTCATGGAGGGCGGGGACGGCGCCTGGTTCACCGACCCGGCGGGGAACGTCGTCGGCCTCATGGACGGCGAGGGGGTGTCACAGCTCCTCGACGAGATCGGCGGGTGAGGCGCGCCGCCGGGCTCACTCCACGGTGACCGACTTGGCGAGGTTGCGCGGCCGGTCCACGTCCTCGCCGAGCGCCACGGCCGCGTGGTAACCGAGCAGCTGGGTGGGGACGGTCAGCAGGATCGGGTCCAGCTCCACCTCGTTGCGCGGCACCTCGATGCGCTGCGTCGCGGCGTCCCCCAGATCGACGCCGGGGTGGGTGATGGCGACGACGGAGCCGCCGCGCGCCCGGATCTCCTGCGCGGCGGTGAGGTTGCGCTCCAGCAGGTCGTCGTCGGGCACGATCGCGACGGTCGGCAGCTCCGGGCTGATGAGGGCGAGCGGGCCGTGCTTGAGCTCGCTCGTCGGGTACGCCTCGGCGTGCCGGTACGTGATCTCCTTGAACTTCTGCGCGCCCTCGCGCGCCACGGGGTAGCCCCGGACGCGGCCGACGAAGAACAGGCTGGCGGCCGCGGAGAGGTCCCGGGCGGCAGCGGCCAGGTCCTCCTCGTCCGCCAGGACCTGCGCGATCTGCCCGGGGATCGCCCGCAGGCCCGCGATGATCCGCGTGCCGTCGGCGAAGGAGAGGTCGCGCACACGGCCGAGCGCGAGCGCCAGGAGCGCGAAGCCGACCGACATGTGCGTGAGCGCCTTGGTGGACGCCACGGCCACCTCGGGCCCGGCGTGCAGGTAGATCCCGCCGTCGACCTCGCGGGCGATCGACGACCCGACGGCGTTGACGAGACCGACGACGGTGCCGCCCTTGCGCTGGATCTCCCGGACGGCGAAGAGGGTGTCCGCGGTCTCGCCGGACTGGCTCACCACGACGTACAGGGTGCTGGGCTCGATGATCGGGTTGCGGTAGCGGAACTCGCTCGCGGGCTCGGCGTCCGCGGGGATGCGGGCGAGGTCCTCGATCATCGACGCCCCGAGCTGCCCCACGTAGTAGGCGGAGCCGCAGCCGAGGATCTTCACGCGCGCGAAGCGGCGCATCGCGCGGGGGTCCAGGTTGAGGCCGTCGAGCTTGGCGGTGCCGAACCGGTCGTCGAGGCGGCCCGAGAGCATGCGCTCCACGGACTCGGGCTGCTCGTGGATCTCCTTGTGCATGAAGTGGGCGTGGCCGCCCAGCTCCAGCTCCTCGACGGTGAGGTCGATGGTGACGGCGTCGCGCGCCGTGTGCTCCTCGTCGGCGGTGAAGGTGCGGAACCCGTCGGCCGTGACGGACGCGAAGTCGCCGTCGTCGAGCAGCACCACCTGGCTGGTGTGCCGCACGATCGCCGCCGCGTCGGACGCGACGAACATCTCGCCGTCGCCGACGCCGAGCAGCAGCGGCGAGCCGTTGCGGGCGACGACCACGCGGTCGGGCGCCTGCGCGTCGAGGACGGCGAGGGCATAGGTGCCGTCGACCTGCGCGACGGCGGCGCGCACGGCGTCCTCGAAGCCGAGGCCCTTGCCGTCCTGACCGGCGAGCTCGCGCGCCACGAGGTGCGCCACGACCTCGGTGTCGGTGTCGGACGCGAGCTCGACGCCGTCGGCGGCGAGGCGTGCGCGCAGCGTCGCGAAGTTGTCGATGATCCCGTTGTGCACCACGTGCACCCGCCCGTCGAAGGAGGTGTGCGGGTGGGCGTTGCGCTCGCTCGGCTCGCCGTGCGTCGCCCAGCGGGTGTGCCCGATGCCGGCGGTGCCGGCGAGGCGCGCGGGCAGCGCCGCCTCCAGGTCGCGCACGCGGCCCTTCGCCCGCACGACCCGGGACGGGTGCGCCGTCGAGCGCGGGTTGGCCACGGCGATGCCCGCCGAGTCGTAGCCCCGGTACTCCAGCCGCGTGAGGCCCTCGACGAGGACGGGCGCGGCCTGCTGGGGGCCGACGTAGCCGACGATTCCGCACATGGTCTGGTGCTCCTAGCCGTAGATGGTGCGGCGGACCTGACGCTCGGTGAGCTCCGGGGCCGCGACGAGGCGCTCGCGCAGCTCGGCCGCGACGATCGCGTAGATCTCCTCGTTGCGGTGCCCGTAGGTGCGCAGCGTCGCGTGCCGGCGCCGCACGTAGTCCTCGACCGGTTCTCGGTACCAGGCCAGGACGTCCTCGACGACGCGCGCCGCCTCGGACGGGGAGAGCCCCGTGGAGGCGGCGACGCGGGCGACGAGATCGGCGTCGGTCACCCGAAGAGTGTGCACCCGTGGCGCACGAGACGCCAGAATCTGCCCGGATCCGGGCAGACATCCGCCTGCGACGGTCGTCGATACAGTGCGGCCATGGCGTGACGACGGGCCCTGGCGACGGCGACCGTGCTGCTCACCGCCAGGTCGCCGTGCCGTCCGACGTCGCCGACGGCACCGTGCTGGTGCTGGAGGTCACCGGCACCGGCGGCACGACCGTCCGCTCCGAGGAGCTGGACGTCGTCGACCGACTGTGAGGATCACTTCTGCCGGGATCCGAGCCGGTGTGCACATCGGACAGCAAGCGTCAGATCTGCACGCTCCGGCGATCTCAGATCAGGCAGGCCCCTCGCGCACGGCGTCGCCGTACGCGTCGGCGAGCGCCACGAGAGCCTCGTCAAGCGGCGGGCGCACGCAGCGCAGAGCCCGGGTACAACCTGCCACGGACGGCGTGCTCCTCGGCGATCCGCGAGATCCGGCGAGCGATGACAGCCGAAGGGACGACGCGGCCCGTCATGTAGGTCGACAGACGGGACGGGGAAGTCCCCAGCGCGGTCGCGAACGCCTGCGCCGACAGACCCGACCGACGCACCTGCTCGCGGATGGTTCGCGCGACGGCCGCGCTGTCGTCCTCCCGAGCCTCGGCGAGCACCCGGCGGAGCATCGCGGTGGCCCCGCTCTCCTCGACCGTGGCGAGCGAGACCTCCAGCTGTCGCGCCACGGTCCCGAACGGGTCTGCACGCACAGCACGGGCGATGCGCTGCCAGTGCGGCAGATAGCCGCGCTCCAACGCGGTGGAGATTCCTTCGACTCCCCAGCTCGACACGGGGTCGGCGGGGGTGGCGTCGACGTTTCGGAACCGCAGCATGCCAGCACCTCCTTATCGCATATGATAACTCCATGGGGTCAACGAGTGTTCCCGCAGAGCCGTCCGGCGTTCCCGCGCTGGAGAGCCTCCTCGAATCGGCCGCGCGCCTGCAGGAGCTCGTCCCCGACGCGGTACTCGTCGGCGGGACGGCCGCGGCCCTGCATGCGGGGCATCGCCTGTCGATCGACCATGATCACGTGCTCGTCGACCTTCGCGACCGCTTCGACCTGATCCTCGACGCTCTCGAGCGCGAGGGCGAGTGGGTGACGAACCGCGTCCAGGCGGGCAAGATCATCCTCGGCGAGCTGGGTGGGATCGAGACAAGGCTGCGCCAGCTCATCCGTACCCGCCCGCTCGAGACGGAGGAGCGCCGGCTGCCGTCACGACGGGTGCTGACCGTACCGACGTTCGAGGAGACTCTCCGCGTCAAGGCGTTCCTCATCGTGAAACGGAACCAGCTGCGCGACTATCTCGACGTGGCCGCGATGGCCTCCGTCGTCGGCGCGGCGAAGGCGGCCGACATCCTCGTCGGGATCGACGACTACTACGCCGACTTGCGGCACGACGAGTCACCGGTCGCGACGCAGGTCGCCTCCCAGCTCGCCGACCCACGGCCCAAGGACGCCGCCATCATCCCCGAGCTCCCTCGCTACAAGGGCCTCGAGCGACGGTGGCGGCGCTGGGACGACGTCACCGACGTCTGCGGCCAGGTCGCCCGCGCGATGGTGGGCTGAGATCACCCCTGTGCGCGACGTCACGCGACACCCGGCTGGGAAAAATACCCCCAGGGGTTTATGGTCGGTCGCATGAAGATCGTGATCGTGGGTGGCGTCGGCGGCGGCATGAGCGCCGCCGCGCGCGCCCGGCGCCTCGACGAGAGCGCCGAGATCGTCGTCCTGGACCGCGGTGAGCACGTCTCGTACGCGAGCTGCGGCCTGCCCTACCACCTGAGCGGGGAGATCCCCGACGCCGGCGACCTGCTCGTGCAGACCCCGGAATCGCTGCGCGCCGCACTCGACCTCGACGTCCGCACCCGGCACGACGTCGTCGGCCTCGACACCGCCGCCCGGCGCCTCACCGTGCGCACGGACGCCGGCACCGAGAGCCTCGGCTACGACGCGCTCGTCCTGTCCCCCGGCGCCCGGGCGGTCCGCCCGCCGCTGCCCGGCCTGGACTCGCCGCGTGTGCGCACTTTGCGCTCGATCCCCGACGCCGTCGCGCTGCGGGACCGGGTCGACGACGGCGCCCGGCGCGCGGTCGTGCTCGGCGCCGGGTTCATCGGGCTCGAGGCGGCGGAGGCCCTGGTCGCCCGCGGCCTGGAGGTGACCGTCGTCGAGCTCGCCCCGCACCCGCTCCCCCCGCTGGAGCCGGAGCTCGCCACCCTCGTCACGGACGAGCTGGAGCGCCTCGGCGCCACGGTGCGCGCCGGCGTCGCGGCGTCCGCCGTCGAGCCGGGTGCCGACCACGACACCGTCGTGCTCGCCGACGGGACCCGCGTGGCCGCCGACCTGGTCGTGCTGTCCGTGGGCGTGCGGCCCGACACCGAGGTGTTCGAGGCCGCGGGGATCGCCTGCGAGCGCGGCGCGATCGTCGTCGACCCACACGGGCGCACCAGCGCGCCCGGCGTGTGGGCGGTCGGCGACGCCACGCTCAGCACCGACGCTGTCACCGGCGCCCTCCGGCCCGTCGCCCTCGCCGGCCCCGCCAACCGCGCGGGGCGACAGGTGGCCGACGCGATCCTGCGCCCGGAGCACGCCCGGCCGGTGCCGCCCGCGCTCGGGACGGCCGTCGTCCGCGTCGGCGAGCTCACCGCGGCGAGCACCGGCGCCAACCGCGCCGGCCTGCGGGCCGCCGGCACCGCGTTCCACACACTGCACCTGCACCCATCCCACCACGTCGGCTGGTTCCCCGGCGCGGAGCAGGTGCACCTGGTCGTGCACGCGGCGGCCGACGACGGGCGCCTGCTCGGCGCGCAGGCCGTCGGGCGGGCCGGTGTCGACAAGCGCGTCGACGTCCTCGCGACGGCGATCCGCGCCCGCATGACCACGGCCGACCTCGTCGACCTGGACCTCGCCTACGCCCCGCCGTACGGGGCGGCGAAGGACCCGGTCAACCTGGCCGGCATGGTCGGCACCAACGTCCTCGACGGCACGCTGCGCCTCTGGTACGCCGAGGAGGTCGACGACGCGCTGGCGACCTCCCTCGTGCTGGACGTCCGCAGCCGCGCCGAGTTCGCCTCGGGCCACCTGCCGGGCGCCGTCAACGTCCCGCACACCGAGCTGCGCGACCGCCTGGACGAGGTCGCCGCGGCGGCGGCGGGCCGCCCCGTGCGGGCGCTGTGCGGGTCCGGGGTGCGCTCGCACGTCGCGCACCGCGTCCTCGCCCAGGCCGGCCACGACTCGGCGTCCCTGTCGGGCGGCATGCTCACGCTGCGCGCCGCCCTCGGGCCCCGCGCCTCCGACCTGCTCGTCACGGAGGGCGAGCCCGCCCTCGCCTGACCACCCCGAAGGAGCCGACCATGACCATCCAGGACGCCGCGGCGCAGCGCCGCATCGTCAACCGGCTGCGCCGCGCCCGCGGACAGCTCGACGCCGTCATCGCCGCCGTCGAGACCGGCAAGAGCTGCCGCGACGTCGTCACGCAGCTCTCCGCGGTCTCCAGCGCGCTCGACCGGGCCGGCTTCGCCGTCGTCGCCACCGCGATGAAGGACTGCGTCGCCGACCCCGAGCGGGCCGCCGCCGACGAGGACGGACTGACCACCGAGGAGCTCGAGAAGCTCTTCCTCACCCTGGCCTGACCCGGCCGACCCGATCGAAGGAGAAACCACCGTGTGCCACCCCGTCACCTGCACCACCTGCGGCAAGACCACCTGGCAGGGCTGCGGCCAGCACGTCGACGACGTGCGGCGCGCGGTCCCCGCCGCCGAGTGGTGCGGCGGCCACGAGGGAGCGCCGCAGCAGGGCGGCTTCCTCGCCCGGCTCTTCGGTCGCTGACCCTCGGACGCAGGCCGGCGCCTCGACGGACGACGACGGCTCCCCCGGGCACCGCCCGAGGGAGCCGTCGTCCGCCGCCGTCTCGCGGGACCCGGGACAGGCGTGCGCCGTCAGTCGATCGCGACCCGGCCCTCCCGCACCGCGCGTGCGAGCCGCGGCGGCACCTGCACCTCCCGGCCGCCGACGGTCACCGGCACCAGCGCGGGCGCGCCCGCCTTCCACTGCGCCCGCCGCGAGCGCGTACGCGACCGGGACGTCTTGCGCTTCGGGACCGCCATGAGCCCCTCCTCTCCGAGCCCGGTTCAGCCCTGGCGGGCCTTGTACCGAGGGTTCTGCCTGTTGATGACGTACGTCTTGCCGCGGCGGCGCACGACTTTGGCGCCGGGCAGCCTCTTGAGCGAGCGCAGCGAGGCGCGGACCTTCATCACGCGCCTCCCGCCCGCTCGGCGGAGGTCGCCACGGCGCCGTACCGGCGGCGGAACTTCTCCACGCGGCCCTCGGTGTCGAGGACGCGCGCGGCGCCGGTCCAGAACGGGTGGCTCGCGCTGGAGATCTCGACGTCGACGACCGGGTAGGTGCGGCCGTCTTCCCACTCGATCGTGGCCTCGGGACGGCCGCGGCCGCCGGGCACGTCGCCGGCCAGGGTGGACCGGGTGAGGAACGCGAACCCCGCGCTCGTGTCGCGGACCACCACGGGCCCGTACGGGGGGTGGATGCCCTGCTTCATGCGTGTCTCCTTCTCGTTCTCGTGGGGGCGCCGTCCGTCACCAGCTGGACTTCGTGACGCCGGGCAGCTCGCCGCGGTGCGCCATCTCGCGCAGCCGGATGCGGGACAGCCCGAAGCGGCGCAGATGGCCGCGGGGGCGCCCGTCGACGACGTCGCGGTTGCGCAGCCTGGTGGCGCTGGCGTCGCGGGGCTGGCGCTGCAGCTCGGTCACGGCGTCGGCCCGCTCCTGCGGGGTGGACGACGGCGCGGCGACGATCCGCTTGAGCTCCGCCCGGCGCTCTGCATAGCGCGCGACGACGTCGCGGCGGCGGGCGTCGGCGGCGATCTTCGATGTCTTCGCCATCAGCGGGTCTCCTTGAACTCCACGTGCCGGCGCACGACCGGGTCGTACTTGCGCAGCGTCATCCGGTCGGGGTCGTTGCGGCGGTTCTTGCGCGTGACGTAGGTGAAGCCCGTGCCCGCCGTCGAGCGGAGCTTGATGATCGGGCGCAGGTCGGTGCGGGTGGCCATCAGACCTTCTCTCCTCGTGCCTGGATCCTGGCGACCACGGCGTCGATGCCGTCGCGGTCGATGGTCTTGATGCCCCGGGCGCTCACCCGCAGCGTGACGGTGCGGCCGAGGGTGGGCACCCAGTAGCGCTTCTTCTGGACGTTGGGGTCCCAGCGGCGCTTGGTGCGCACGTGGGAGTGCGAGACCGAGTGGCCGAACCCCGGGACGGTGCCGAGCACCTGGCAACGGGCGGACATGGGCTTTCCTCTCCGGTTCTGGCGGCTCACCGCCGGAAATTGAGAACAGTTCTCACCGGGGCTAGAGTGTGGCAGACCTGAGAACGGTTCTCAACTCTTGTCCGTCCACAACCCCTGGGAGGCCCGTGTGATTCCCGAGCCCACGAAGCGGTCGCTGAGCGTCCTCGTCGCCGTCGACCCGGTGCTGCGCGACGCCGCCGCCGCGAGCCTGACCCTCACCTCGCCCGGCGTCGTGGTCGTCCGCCACGACCTGCTGCCCGACGAGGGCACCCTGCGCCGCCTGGTCGTCGACGCGGGCGGCGTCGTCGAGGACGAGACCGTCCCGCTCGCGCACGCCTGCGTGTCGTGCAGCGTCCGGGAGGACGCCGTGCCGACGCTCGCCCGGCTCGCCGACGACGGCCGCTGGACCGACCTCGTGCTGGCCCTGCCCGTCTCCGCCGAGCCGCTGCCCGCCGCCCGCGCCCTGAGCGCCTGCACCGAGCCCGGCGGCGAGCTCGAGCGGCTGCGCCTCGCCGCCACGGTCGCCGTCACGGACCTCGACACGCTGGCCGCCGACCTCCTCGGCGACGACCTCGTCGACGAGCGCGGCATCGCGCTGACCGACGACGACGAGCGGCCGGTCGGCGAGGCGGTCGCGGCCCAGCTCGAGCAGGCCGACCTCCTCGTCACGACCGGCGACGACCCCACCGGCTCCGGCCTGGCCGACCGGCTGCGCGCCGCGGACAGCCGCCGTGCCGACGGGCTGCACGAGCTCGACGTCTCCGCGCTGGCCGCCCGGACGCACGACAGGGTCGCCGCCGAGCGCCGCGCGCACCCGCTGGGCGCCCGCGGCCTGGTCGGCGCGGGCACGGACCCGCGCGACCTGAGCTGGAGCCTCCTGCTGAAGTCCGCCAGCCCGTTCCACCCGCAGCGTCTGCTGGACCGCATCGAGGACCTCGGCACCGGCCCCGTGCGCAGCCGCGGCGTCTTCCACGTGCCCGACCGCCCCGACTCCGTCTGCCTGTGGGACGGCGCCGGCGGGGCGCTGTGCGTCGCCGACCTCGGCACGTGGGACGAGGTCGCCGCCGGGCAGCGCCCGGTGACGCGGATCCTCGTCGTCGGCGCCGGCGAGCCGGAGGAGGCGCGCGCCGTGCGCGACCGCATCCTCGACGCGTTCGGCGAGGCGCTGACCACGCGCACGGAGGTCGCCGACGGCGGCGTGGGGTGGCTCGGACGCACCGACGTCCTCGCCCCGTGGCTCGGCGCGCGGGCCGCCTGAGGCCGCCCGCCGAGCCGGGACCGGTCAGGAGCCCGCGGTCTGCTCGTCCGACGCCTCCGGCTGCGCGGACTCCTGACCGCGGGCCTCCTGGTCGTCGGCCTGCTCGCCCGTCAGGTCGTCCCCGGTGAGCCGGGCCGCGATCGCGTCCGCCTCGCTCGCGACGGTGTCGGCGTCGACGAGGTCGGACGCCTCCTCGGACAGCATCGCGCTCAGCTCGTCGAGGTGGTCCTGCGCGTCCCCGCTCTCGTAGACCGACGCCGTGAGGTCGGCCAGAGCCGCCTCGTACGCGGCGGCGAAGCCGTCGTCGTCCAGGAACCGCGTGACCAGCGGGTTGTCCTGCCCGCCGAAGCCGCCACGCCCACCCGCGGCGTCCTGGCCGCCGTCCGCACCGGGGAACCCGCCGCCGGCCGGAGGCTCCATGCCCTCGGGCAGCTCGCCCTCGGGGAGCTCCTCGACGTCGGGCCGCGGGCCGTCCTGCGGCGCCTCGCCGCCGTCGGGCGCCCTGCCCCCGCCCGCGCCACCGCCGAAGCCGCCACCCATCCCGCCGTACGACAGGTTCTGGTCCCAGGCGACCACCTCCATGAGGCCCGAGGTGGGGTCGTAGTGCAGGTAGGCGTTGTTCCCCGGCCCGTCGATGTCGTCCGAGTTGGCCACGAGCTCCTGCGCGGCCAGGTACCGGGCGAACGCGTCGACGTCGAGACGGTCCCCGAGGCCGTCGGCGAACTCGGTGTCGGACGAGTTGTTCACGAAGTCGAGGAACGCCGCCAGCGGCGCGTACGTCTCGTCGTCCGTCCCGCCGGTGGAGTCGTCCTTGGCCTCGAAGACCTCCTCGTAAGCGGACGCCTCGTCCCCGCGGTACGACCAGTCGCCCTCGCTGTCGGCCTTGTACGTGATGCCGCCGTCGGGGTACACGGCCTCGTTCCACAGGGCGTCGTCGGGCAGGTCCAGCACGAGCCGCAGCTGCTCGTCGCTGCCGTTGACGCTGAACCGCGCGTACGCGGCCTGCTCCGCTGTCACGTCCGCCAGCTCCAGCACGTGGAGCGCGACCGCCTCGTTGAGGGAGGTCTCGCTGGTGTTGCTGCGCACCACGTAGTCGGCGCGCCCGTCGTGCTCCTGGCCGTCCACGTACTTGTCGAGCCGGATCAGCCAGGGCAGCCCGGCGGGGTCGTCCGCCGACGCGCCGTCCGCCCCGCCGCCAGGCCCGCCCCCCTGCTCTCCGCCGCCGGCGGCGTCCTCTCCCCCGCCGCCCAGGCCCCGCAGGCTGGAGTTGCCCTTGAGCCGCAGCCCGACGTCCTGGTACTCCTCGCCGTCGATGGTGACGGTGGCGGCGATCCAGTCCTTCTCCCCGGTGCTCGTGAACGTGCCCATCATCGCGTCGTACTCGTCCTCGTCATAGGACACGGCGATGCTGTGGACGGAGTCGGCGTCGAAGAAGTCCGCGTCGTCGGGGTCGGCCTCGGCCGAGGCGAAGGCGGAGCAGGAGGCGAGGGCGCCGGCCGCCGCCAGGGCGCCACCGCCGGCGGCGAGCCGGCGCGCGCCCCGCGACCGGACGAGCCGGCCCGAGGTGTCGAAGGATGCAGTCATGCGGTCAGGCCACCACTCCCACCTGGGCGAACCCTCGGGGAACCGTGCGAGAACCATGACGGCCCGCACGCCGCGGGCTACCGGCCCGCGACCGAGAGGAAGGCGACCAGTGCCATGACCGCCACGATCCCCGCCCCGGCGACGAGGTGGATCGTCGGCCGGCGCCGCAGCACCGCCACGAACTCGCGCAGGTAGGCGCTGGGGAGGAAGTAGCCCGCGGTCGGTGCTCCGACGGCGTGCACGTCGAGCCCCAGGTCCATCGCCTCGAGCGCGGCACGGGGGGCGTGGTAGCTGTTCGTCGCGACCAGGTAGGGGCCTGGCGTCCCGTGCTCTCCGAGCAGGGCGACCGAGTAGGTGAGGTTCTCGCGGGTGGTGCGCGCCCGGTCCTCCACGACGACCCGGTCCGTCGGGACGCCGTGGTCGGTCAGCCACTCGGCCATGACGACGCCCTCGGGCCGTTCCTCGTCGCGGCCCGCCCCGCCGGAGGGCACGACCGGGACGGGCCCGTCGCCGCCGCCGAGGCGCGCCGCGGCCGCGGCGCCGGTACGGAGCCGGGCCGCGAGCAGGGGCGGGACTGCACCGGCGACGATCCTGGACCCGAGCACGATGACGGCCCGGGCGGGCACGCGCGCGGCGTAGTGCCGGTAGAGGAGCGTCTGGGCGACGAACCCGAGGAACGTGAACCCCAGCCAGGAGGTGAGCAGGAGCACCGCCACGACGACGGACCAGACCCACGGCGGCGCCCCGAGGGCGAGCGGTGCCGCGATGACGGCCGGAGAGGCCAGCATGGCGAGGCCCACCAGCAGGGACAGGAGGTTGCCGAGCGACCGCCGTTCGCGGCGCAGCATCGTCACGCCGTTCACCACCAGCAGCACGGGCAGCAGGAGCAGCGCGACGCCGAGGACGGCGACCAGGACGAACGAGAACCACGACACGGCCGTCGACCCTCCGGGGACGAGCGAGACCAGCGCGGTCACCAGGCCGACGCCGGTGTAGACCACTGCCATCAGCAGGAACCCGTTGCGCAGCCGGCGCCGGTCCCGGCGCAGCGACACCCCGAGCCACACGCCCCAGAACGCCGTCGCGACGAGGGCGGAGAGCACGGCGGGCACGCCGGCGTCCCCCGTCACGGCGTCGTCCGCGGCTCTGGCACCACCATGCAAGGACCTCCCACGTGCTCGGATGCGGGCTGGTCGCAGGATAGGCGGAGGCGTCGCCGGATGCGGGCAGCCCACGGCGCGTGCCCGGGGAACGGGGCAAAACCCCTGGCGGCCGGGGTGCTGCCATGCTCTGATGCCCCGCATGACCTCACGCATATCGCACACGACGTTCGACGCTCGCGACGCCTACGCGCAGTCCGTGTTCTGGGCCGGCGTGCTCGGCTACACGGACGTGCCGGGCGACCCCAACCTTCCCGGGCACGAGGAGTGCATGATCGTGCCGCCCGCGGGCCACGACGCCCCCGCCCACAGCCACGGGCACGTGCTGTTCATCGAGGTGCCCGAGCCCAAGCAGGTGAAGAACCGCCTGCACCTCGACCTACGGCCCGCCGACCGCACCCGCGACGAGGAGGTCGGGCGGGTGCTCGCGCTCGGCGCGACGCAGGTGGCCGACCGGCGCACGCCCGACGGCCGGGGGTGGGTCGTCCTCGCCGACCCCGAGGGCAACGAGTTCTGCATCCTGCGCAGCGACGCGGAGGTCACGGCCGCCGGCGACGCGTGACCGCTACCCCTCCGTGCCGGGCCCGCCCGCGCGGTCGGCGCCGACGGCGTCGGGCGCGGCACGAGGGCGCGGCGTGGCCGCCCGCGCGGCGAAGGCGGCCGCGACGAGAAGCACGACGACCACGAGCATCGCCTGGCGCAGGCCGGCGTGCTCGCCGAGGAACCCGAGCAGCGGCGGGCCGACCAGGAACGCCAGGTACCCGCTGGTGGCGACGGCGCTGACCCGCTCGGCGCCGCGGTCGGGGTCGTCGCCGGCGGCGGAGATCGCGACCGGGAAGCCGAGCGACGCCCCGAGGCCCCAGAGCACGACCGCGATCCCGGCGACGAGCGGGCTCGACGACAGCACGACGACCCCGATCCCGACGACGGCGCACACCGCGCTGACCGACAGCACGGGCGCGCGCCCGAACCGGGTGACGACGGGCCCGCCGGCGAACCGCCCCACCGTCATCGCGGCGGCGAAGCCCGCGTAGACGAGCGACCCGTCGGTGGCGGACATGCCGTGACCGTCCACCATGAGCAGCGGCAGCCAGTCGTTGGCCGCACCCTCGGCGAACGCCATGGCCAGCACGACGAGCCCGATGAGGAGCAGCCGGGAGTCGCGCCACACGCTGGGGCGCCGGCCCGCGGCGGCCTCCCGGGCCCCGTCGGCGCGGGCCACGCGCCCGGTGCCGGCGGGGACCCCCGGCAGCGCCCAGGCCGCGAGGCCTCCCATGACCGCCGCGGCGCCGAGCAGGTGCCAGACCACCGGGAACGCCACCGCCGTCAGGCCGATGCCCACGAGCGCCCCGATCACGGTGCCGAGACTGAAGCTGCCGTGCAGGATCGGCAGCACCTGCCGCCCGGTCTCGCGCTCCAGGGCCGCGCCCTCGATGTTCAGGGAGATCTCGCCCAGCCCCCCGCCGAGGCCGACGAGCGCCAGCCCGGCGAACGCGCCGACGGCGAGCCCGGCGGCCGCGGCGAGCCCGACGACGGCGACGCCGCCGACCACGAGGAGCGTGCCGACGACGGCGACCGGGCGGGTGCCGTGGCGGCGGACGAGCGACCCCGCGGCGAGCACGCCGGTCATCGAGCCGACGGACAGCCCGAAGAGGATCAGCCCCATCTGAGCCGTCGACGCGTCGAGGGCGTCACGGATCGCGGGCGTGCGGGTGACCCACGACGAGATCCCCAGGCCGACGAGCAGCGTGAGGGCGAACAGCGACAGGCGTCGTCGGCGGACGGTGACGGGCATGGGGTCGACGGTATCCGTTCTCGTATCGTTTCGACGGTTGACCCGTCGACGCCCGGCCCGACCTCCCGTGCGACCGCCAGCGTCGTATACCACGCGTATACTGGTCGGATGAGTGCGACGACGATCAAGGTCGACTCCACGCTCCGGGACCGGCTCAACGCCGAGGCGAGCCGCACGGGCGAACCCGTGGGCTCGTTCGTCGAGCACCTGCTGGAGCTGTGGCTGCGGGAGCAGCGCTTCGCCCAGCTGCGCGAGGCGCTCGCCCAGCATCCACGGGACGCGACGGCGATCGACGAGGACGACGCCTGGGACACGGCTCCCGCTCCGTCCGCCCCGTGACCCTCGTGAGAGGCGCTGTCGCCTGGGCGGCGCTCGACCCGACGCGAGGGCGCGAGCAGAGCGGCCACCGCCCCGTGCTCGTCATCGCGAGCCGCCAGTACCTCGACGTCGTGACCCACCTGGCCGTGATCCTGCCGGTGACGACGACGGACCGGCACTGGCCGAACCACGTCCTGCTCCGCGGCTCGCACGGGCTCGACCGTCCGAGCTGGGCGATGACCGAGCAACCACGGACCCTGGCCCGCGAGCGCCTCGGCCGGGTCGCGGGCGTCGTCGACGACGCGACCCTGCGCGACGTCGACCTGTGGCTACGCGACTTCCTCGCTCTGTAGCCGACGCCGCACCAGCTCCACCACGCGCCCGACGTTCACCGACCAGCCCACGCCGAACACGTGCGGCCCGACGAGGTGCTCGCCCTCCGGGTCCCACAGCCGCTCACGCAGCCGCTCGACGGTCGGCGCCCGGAACTCGTAGGGGACGAACCCGACCGTGCCGTGCCAGGTGCGGTCCTCCGGGTCCTTCTGCAGCTCCTTGGTGACGGCCGCGACCACCAGGCCGAACATCACCAGCCGGAACAGCCTCGCGCCCCCGCCCTTGCGGCAGCGCCGCTCGTCGTCCGGTCCCTTGCCCATCTCGACCTCCGATCGTCCGTCCTCGACCCCATCGTGCACCGAGGCGGCGCGGCCCGCGACGGCCCGGACGGCCGGCGTCAGGAACGACAGTTCAGCCCCTCCCGGAGGGCGGTGAGGTTCTCGCGCATGATGTCCATGTAGTCGGAGCCCTCGGTCCACCCCTCGATGGGGTCGAGCTTGGCGGCGCCGACGCCGAGGTCCTCGGCGAGGGTGGTCGTCACCTTGGGGCTGGTGAGCACCTCGAAGTACAGCGTCTCGACGTCGTTCTGCCGCACGATCGCGCCGACCTCGCGCAGCCGGGCGGGCGACGGCTCCACCTCCGGGTCGAGGCCGGAGATGCCCTCCTGGACCAGGTCGTACCGCTCGGCGAGGTAGCCGAACGCCTCGTGCGAGACGACGAGGGTCGCGCCCGCGCACTGCGCGAGCCCGTCGCGGTAGTCGCCGTCCAGGGCGACAAGCTCGGCCTCCAGGGCGTCTGCGTTCGCGGCGTAGTCGGCGGCATGGTCGGGGTCGGCGGCGGCGAGCTCGTCGGCGACGTCGTGGCCCACGGCCGCGAGCCGCGTCGGGTCGAGCCAGAAGTGCGGGTCGAGCGCACCCGCGTCCAGGGCCGCCGCACCCCCGCCGTTCGGGCCGTGCTCCAACCCGGCGGCGTCGGCCGAGTCGACGACACGCTCGGGCGCCTGCGCCTCGACCGCCTCGTCCGTGGCGGCCTGCATCCCCGACAGGTACACGACGAGGTCCGACTCGCCGACGGCGCGCACCTGCGCGGGCGACAGCTCCAGGTCGTGCGGCTCGGCGGCGGGCGGGGTCAGGCTGCTGACGCTGACGTGCTCGCCGCCGACCTGCTCGGCGACGTACTGCAGCGGGTAGAACGACGCGAGGACGTCGAGGCCGTCGTCGGCCGACGACGCGGTGCACGCGGCGAGCGCCGGCGCGGCGAGCAGCGCGCCGGCGGCGGCGACGCGGGTCCGGCGACGGGTGGGCCGGTGGTTCGGGTGGCTGGGCACGGGTGGCCTCCTGGATGACGGGTCGCTGGGTCGGGGCGGGGAGCACGACGGCCGCGGCACCGGGGTCGCCGGTGCCGCGGCCGTGCGGTGGGCGTCGGTCAGTGCGACGCGGCCTCCTCCTCGGAGTGGTCGTGCTCGTCCTCGGAGTGCTCGTGGCCCTCCTCGGAGTGGTCGTGCCCCTCGTGCTCGTCGGACCCGCCGTGCTCGGCCGAGCCGGCCTCGACGTTCCCCGAGATCCCGCTGATCTCGTTGGGGGCGACGTCGAGCTCGGCGGTGTTCCACACCTCGCCCGACTCGATGTCGACGGCGTGGATGGCCTGGTTCGCGGGGTCGGTCACGTAGGCCGAGCCGTCGAGCGTGAAGATCGCCGGGCGGGGCTCCTGCCACTCCATCGGCTCGGTCCACTCGTCGATCACCGGGATCGACTTCTCCAGCTCTCCGCTCTTCGGGTCGATGACGTGGATCTGCCCGTCGGTGCCGAGCACCAGCGCCTCGCCGTCCTCGCCCCGCGCCAGGGAGCGGAAGGTGTAGCTCGACGGCAGGTCGACGAGCGTCAGCTTGCCGGTGGCGGTGTCGGTGAGCGAGACGCGGGTGGGACGCTCGAGCTCGGCGTCCGGGTCGGACTTGTAGTCGCCGAGGACGACCGTGGACTCCTCGCTGCCGGCCTGGTTGCCGATGCGACCGTAGTCGTCGGGGCTGTCGACCTTGGTGATCGTGCCGCCGGAGTAGATCAGGACGCCGTCCTCGCAGCCGATGAGCACGGCCTCGTCGGCGGCCATCGCCTCGCCGTGCACGCCGGGGCACTCGTCGGAGGCGGCGATCTCCTCGCCGTCGGCGTCGAGCACGCGGATGCCGGTGCGGGCCTCCTCGGTGCCCTCGGAGACGACGAGCGAGCCGTCCGACAGCTCGACCGCGACGCCGTGGTGCGCCTCGGCGGTGGTGTGCTCGCGCGTCTCGCGCTCCGGGTCGGCGACGTCGACCGCGTCGAAGACCGTGACGTGGCCGGTGCCGTCGTCGAAGAGCGCGGTGCGCCCGTCGTGGCGGACGACGTGGCCGGGCTTGGTGGCCTCGAACACGACGTCGGTGAGCTCGGGGTCGGCGGTGTAGTAGTGCGAGTGGTCGCCGTGCGGCTCGGCCCAGGCGCCGCCGTCGAGCAGCTGGAAGCCACCGGTGGTCGAGACGAGCAGGTGGCGGCCGTCGCCGACGGCGTTGAGCCGGTTGAACCCCTCCAGGGCGAAGTCGTCCACGACCTCGAGGCTGCCGGCGTCGAGCACCTGGATGCCGCCGTCGTACGTGACGGCGATGCGAGGCGTGTAGGTGGCGGCCTCAGTAGGCGCGCTCGCCTCTTCCTCGGCAGGGGTGCCGGAGGCGCCGGCGGCGGGCTCCTCGGCGTCGCCGGAGCCGCAGGCCGCGAGGGCCAGCAGCGGGAGGGCCAGTCCGAGGGAAGCCAGGCGCCTCGTGCGCGTGCGATGGGGTGCGGTGTGCGTCATAACCGGAATAGTAATCATTCTCATTCTCGCCTGTCACTTCGCCTCGTGAACCCCGCCCTGGTAGGACATGCCCATGGCCTACTTCCGGCGGACCGGCGCCACCACCTTCGAGCCCACCGACCTGGTCGGCGGCGCCTGGCGCACCGACGAGCAGCACGTGGCCCCCACCCTGGGGCTGCTCGCGCACCTGGTCGAGACCGACCGCGACGCACGGGGGCGCCACGACCTGGCGCTCGTCCGCCTGTCGTTCGATATCTGGGGCACCTACCGGCTGGAGACGATGGAGACCGCCGTCCGCCTGATCCGCCCCGGGCGCGGCGTCGAGCTCGTCGAGGCGGAGGTGAGCTGCGCCGGACGGCGCGCGGTCACGCTGCGCGCCTGGCTCGCCCGGACGGGCGACTCCGCCGCGCTGGAGGGCGGCGCCCCCGAACCCGTCCCGGGGCCGGACGCGACCCCCGCGTGGGACCCCACCACGGTGTGGCCCGGCGCGTTCGTCGAGTCGATCGAGGTGCGCCGCACGGCCGCCGAGCCGGGACGCGGCATGGTGTGGGTCCGCACCCCGCACCCGCTCGTCGCGGACGAGGAGGTCTCCGGCACGGCCCGCGCGGTCGGCCTGCTCGACGTCGCCAACGGCATGTCGGTGCGCGCCGACCCCCGCGACGTCGCCTTCCCGAACCTCGACCTCACCGCCCACCTGCACCGGGCGCCGGCGGGCGAGTGGCTCGGCCTCGACACGACCGTGGCGTTCGGCGCCACCGGCGCCGGCCTGACCAGCGCCGTGCTGCACGACGCGCACGGCTCCTTCGGCGCGAGCCAGCAGTCGCTGGTCGTCCGGGCGCGCGGTTAGCGTCCTGCACGTGGGCCTCGAGGAGCTGATCGCGCGGGTGCACGGCGAGTACGCGCGCGCCGGGATGCCGTCTTGGCCGCCCCCGCGGCCCGACGGCGCCGAGGCCCGCGAGGAGGAGTACTCGCGGGTGAGCGACGTGCACAAGTACCGGGTCGTGCACGCCCGTGCCCGAGCATGGACGACGGCGCTCGCCGACCTGCCCGGCGTCCGGGTCGAGCATCGGGGACCGGTCGACGGCGTCGCGCAGGCCTACAGCGACCTCCCCGGCTCCTTCGACCGCGCCACACACCTGACCTGTGACCGATCCGGCACGCTGCCGCTCGTCCTGCTCGAACGCGATGCCGTGTCGTACGAGCACGGCGACTCGGTCGACCTGCTGCAGATCACCGTCGGGGAGCCACCGTTCCCCGTCGACATGCAGCCCGACTGCGGGTGCGACGCCTGCGACGTCGGCTCCGCCGGCCTGCTCGAAGCCATCGACGACCGCGTCGTCGAGATCGTCGGCGGGCCGTTCGTCACCGTACGCGGCAGACGCTGGTCGGCGACCTGGCACCCCGACGGCGGGGGCATGTCCGGAAGTCCACGAGCTCCCCACGGCTTCACCAGCGTCATGGCGGCCTGCCGGCGGCTCGCGGCCGGCGAGGCGGCCCGGCTCCCCGAGGGGTGCGCGGTGCAGGTCGGCCACGCATGGATCGACCGGTGATATTATCGATCTCCGGTCGACATCGATTGACTTTCAATAGATTTGTGACGACGATCGAGCCATGTCACGGACACAACGGGTCGTCGGCCCGCTCCGCCTGCTGCTCGTCGCGGTCTTCGTCGCGCTCCTCGCCGCCCAGGTCGTGATCCTGCCAGGAGCCTTCGCCCGCATGGCCGCGCAGTCGGCCGACCTCGCCCCGCTGCGCTGGCCGCTGCTGGTGCTGTCCGTGGTGGTGCTCGCGTGCGTGCAGGTCGTCATCGCCTGCACCTGGCAGCTGCTCGCGATGGTGGAGCACGACCGGATCTTCTCCGCCGCGGCGATGCGGTGGGTCAACGGGATCGTCGGGGCCGTGGCCCTGGCCTGGATCGTCGTGCTGGTGGCGTTCGCGCTCCTCGTGGCCGCCGGCGGCCTCTCCGCGACCGCGGTGCTGCTCCTCCTCGCGCTCCTCGCGGGCGCCGCGCTCGGCCTGCTCATGGCGGTGCTGCGCGCCCTGCTGCGCCAGGCGACGACGCTGCGCACCGACCTGGACGGCGTGATCTGATGCCGATCGTCGTCCGGATCGACGTGGAGCTCGCCCGCCGCAAGATGAGCGTCGGTGAGTTCGCCGAGCGCGTCGGCCTCACCCCCGCGAACGTCGCGGTGCTCAAGAACGGGCGCGCCAAGGCCGTACGGTTCTCCACGCTGGAGGCCATGTGCCGGGTGCTGGAGTGCCAGCCCGGCGACCTGCTGGAGTGGGTCGACGACGGCGGCGACGATGAGTGACGCGCACGCCGACGTCCTCGTCGTCGGGGCCGGGCTCGCGGGCCTGCACACCGCGCTGTCGCTGGCCCGGCGCGGGCACGACGTCGTCCTGGCCGACCGGCGCACCCGCCTGGACGTCGCGGTGCGCACCACCGGCATCTTCGTGCGGCGCACGCTCGAGGACTTCGAGCTGCCGGCCGCGCACCTCGGCCCGCCGGTGCGCCGCATGGTGCTCTACCCGCCGTCGCACCGTCGGCCGGTGACCCTCGACAGCGCGCACGACGAGTTCCGCGTCGGCGACATGGCCGCGCTGTACCTGGACCTCGCCGCGCGGGCTGTCGCGGCCGGGGTCCGCCTCGAGCTGGGCACCCGGTACCGGGGGCGCGACGGCGGCGACCACGCGCTCGACGGGCCCCGCGGCCGCCTGCGGGTGCGAGCCCCCTTCGTCGTCGGGGCCGACGGCGCACGCTCCGCCGTCGCGCGCGAGCTCGGCCTCGACGTCAACCGCGAGCTGCTGGTCGGCGCCGAGGAGGTCTTCGCCCTGCCTGGCCGGGACGCCGTCCCGGCGTTCCACTGCGTCGTCGACCCGCGCCTCGCGCCCGGCTACCTCGCCTGGGTGCTCGACGACGGCCACCACGCCCACGTCGGCGTCGCCGGGTACGCGCACCGCTACCCGGACGGGATGCGCGCGGCCCTCCGGCGGTTCGCCGCGACGGCGCCCGGCCTGGACGGGGTCCCGACGCCCGGCGCCGTCGAGCGCCGCGCCGGGCCCATCCCCGTGGGCGGCCTGCTGCGGCGCATCGCGAGCCCTGACGGCCTGCTGGTCGGCGACGCCGCCGGGGCGGTCTCCCCCCTGACGGCGGGCGGCCTCGACCCCTGCCTGCGCCTGTCGGAGCGCGGCGTCGACGTCCTCGACGCCGCGCTCCGTGCCCGGGACCGCCGCCTGCTGGCCCGGTACGACGGCGCCGACCTGCGCGCGAAGTTCCGCGGGCGGCTCGCCCTGCGCCGCAGCCTGTCCCTGGTCCGCACGCCCTCCGTCGCGGCGGCGGGGGTGGCGGCCCTGCGCACCCCGCCCGGCCGCGCCGCGGCCCGGCGCATCCTGTTCGGCCACGGCTCGTTCCCCGACCCCGCGCCGAAACCCTCAGCGGCTCGTGCGGCCACCGTCGCTCAGTAGTGGAAGCGCGCCTGGACGATCGTGACCGTCTCGTCGTCGACGTGGTAGACCAGCCGGTGCTCCTGGGTGATTCGTCGTGACCAGACGCCCGTGCCCTCGTGCCGGAGCGGCTCCGGCTTGCCCGTGCCCTCGGTCAGCATGCGCAGACACTCGTTGATCAGCGCGTTGATCCGTCGGAGAATCGTGCGGTCCGCACCACAAGGACGGCAGCGCGGTCATCATCAGCGAGGACGACTACGAGGCGCTGCAGACGAGCCTCTACCTGCGTTCGACGGCTGCCAACGCCCAGCGGCTCGACGAGTCCCTGGCTCAGCTGCGTGCCGCGCCTTCCGATCGGTTCGTGCGCCGACCCTCAGCGCGCGGTCCGGCCACGGACGGCCAGCACGGCCCCGGCCGCGACGACGCAGACGACGGCGGTCGTGAGCAGCCCGACGGAGAAGCTCGTGCCCGCGGCGACGAACCCGACGACGAGCGACCCGAGCCCGGTGCCGGCGTCGAACCCGATGTTCCACACGGCGCTGGCGGTGCTGTGCGCCCGCTGCGGCACGGCGGCGAACGCGGCCACCAGGGTGAGGTTCTGCAGACTGCCGTAGGCGGTGCCGACCAGCGCCATCCCGAGCACGAGCACGACGGGCCGCGTTCCGCCGTCGGCGACCGCCCACGCGCACAGCACCAGCCCGGCCGCGCACACGGCGAGCAGCGGCGCCATGAACACGCGCGGCCCGTAGCGGTCGGCGAAGGAGCCGATCCCCCAGCGGGAGAGCGCCGTCGTGCCGGTGAAGGCGAGCAGGCCGGCGACGGCGAGCGCCGCACCGGCGAACTGCGGGGCGAAGGTCAGCAGCGCCCCGCCCGGCGTCGTCACTGCCAGCAGCACCAGGGAGGGCATGACCAGGGCGAGCACCACCCGGCCGCGCCCCGGCCCGGCCGTGGCGGAGGCCTCCTCGGTCTCCTCGGCGTCGAGGCGGTCGAGCCGTCGCCCCAGCGCGGCCGCGAACGGCACCGCGAGCGCGGGCAGCGCGCCCAGGGTGAAGGCGACGCGGAAGTCGAGGTCGGCGATCCAGGCGGCGCTCGGCACCAGGACGAGCTGCGGGAACGCGATCGACAGCCCGTACAGTCCGATCGCCCTGCCGTGCCGCGGACCGTCCACCAGCGCGGCGACGGCGCTCGACCCGCAGACGGTGAGGATCGCGAACCCCGTGCCCCGGACGGCGGACAGGGCCAGCAGCCACGGCAGCTGGTCGGTCGTCATGAACAGCAGCGACGGGACGCCGAGCAGCAGCACCCCCGCGATCAGGACCGGGCGCCACCCGATCCGGCGCAGCGCCGTCGGCACGGTCGTCTGGGTGAGGACGGTCGCCAGCATGAGGACGGCGTTGACCAGGCCCGCGCCGCCCTCGTCCGCTCCCCCGCGCACGGCCCACAGCGGCACCGACGGCAGCAGCAGCGCGTACCCGGCGAAGCCCAGCGCGGACATCGCCAGCAGGGGCCGGAACCCCGGCACCGTGGTGATCGGCTCGGGGGACGCGGGGGCGGGGCGGCGCATCCGGTCGAATCTACCGTGCGCGGCGTCGGCGACCCTTCCCCGCGGCGGTCGACGCCTCCGGACGCGGTCGTCCCGGCGTGGGAGCCGTGCGGGAGAACGTGCGTCGACAACGCCCGCGTCGTGGCACGAGAATGGCCGCGCCGCACCATTCACGGTGCGACGCGGCCGGAATTCTCGGACTCAGAGGCCCAGCGCGGCCAGGATGTCCGACAGTGCGCCGGAGACGGCGGCCAGCAGGTCGTTGAGCACGTCAGAAAGCATTGGAATTCCCCCCGTATCGGATGTGGATCATCTCGACTGCACCGCCCCCATTCGGGTGCGGCGATTGCCACCCTAAGATTGCTCGGACGAACGGGCAAGCGCTGGCTGCATGAACGTCTCGTGACAGAAGAATGATCCAAGAATGGCGCCGGTTCGCCATTCCCCGTATCATCCGGCTTCTCATGAAATGGCGGGCCCGGGGGCGCTCGCGCGCACGACCAGCTCGGGCACGTGCGCCACGGGCCCGGTGTCCGCCACCTCTCGCCCGAGGCGCGCGAGCAGCAGCCGCGCCGCGGCACGGCCGATGGCGGCACGCGGCTGGCGCACGGTGGTGAGCGGCACGGCCGAGTAGGCCGCGTAGGGGATGTCGTCGTACCCGACCAGGGCCACGTCGCCCGGCACCCGGACGCCGCCCGACAGGAGCGCGTGCTCGACGCCGAGAGCGTGCATGTCGTTCGTGGCGAACACGGCGTCGGGGCGCTCCCGCGCCGGAGTCGCCACGATCGCGCGGCCCACCGCCTCGCCGAGGCCCAGGCCGAGGTCGGGCGAGCGCACGACCTCGAGCGTGGCGCCCGGAACCGCCGCGACCACCTCCCGGAAGCCCTCCTCGCGCCGGGCTGTCTGCTGGACCCCGCGCGGGCCCGTGGCGACCATGAGGCGCCGCCGCCCGGACGCGAGCAGGTGGTGCGCCGCGGCCCTGCCGCCGGCACGGTGGTCCACGAGGACGCCGTCGAGCCCGTCCTGCCCGCCCCCGTCGTCGACCAGGACCACCGGCGTACCGCGGCCGTCGACCTCCCGCAGCTCCGCCGCCTCGGCGTCGGGCGTCGCCACCAGCACCCCGTCGACGCGCATCTGCTCGAACAGCCCGAGCAGCGTCGTCTGCTTGCGCGCCGACTCGTGCGCGCTGCTCACGACGACGGACAGGCCGGCCTCCTCGAGCGCACCCTCCGCCGCCGCGACGACGTCGGCGAAGTACGGGTTGGCGGCGTTGACCACGCACATGCCGACGACGCCGGAACGCCCCCACCGCAGCTGGCGTGCCGAGAGCCGCGGCACGTAGCCGAGCTCCTCGACCACGGCGCGGATGCGCGACGACGTGGCCGGCGACACCTTGTGCGGCCGGTTGAGGAAGTTCGAGACCGTCCCGGCCGAGACGCCGGCGTCGCGCGCGACGTCATGGATGGAGACCACGGGAAGCACAGTAGCCAGCGCGGCGGGGCCGTGTCCCTGCCGACGGCCCGCGTGCGGGCAGGTCGGCCGGGATCGGTAAGGTTCCGCGGGTGGCTCCCCCCGACGATCCCGGCACCGACGCGACCCCGCCGGCCCGCGCGCCCCGCGTGACGACAGCGGTCCTCGCGGCGGTCGTGCTCCTCGCGGGGCTCGGTGCCCGGGCCGTGCTCCCCGCCGCGGTCGGCGGGCCGGCGGGCGACACCCTGTACGCGACGCTGGCGGTGCTGCTCGTGGCGCTGGTGGTCCGCCGCCCGCTCCCCGCCGCCCTCCTCGGCCTCGTCCTCTGCGCGGCCGTGGAAGCGCTCCAGCTCACCGACCTCCCGGGGCGCGCCGCCGACGCGGTCCCGCAGGCCCGCTACGTGCTCGGCAGCACGTTCCACGCGCCCGACCTCGGCTGGTACGCGCTGGGGGCGGCGGTCGGCTGGGCGGCGCTCGCCCTGGCGGTGCCCGCGCGCCGCCACGAGCGCCACACGCGGTCGGCGCCCCGCCGCGGCCGCCTCGCCCTGCTGCTCGTCCCGGTCGTCGCGCTCGGCGCTGCCGGCGGCGAGCTCGCGGCGTCGATGGGGGCGGAGGCGGACGCGCTCGCGGTCGCCGTCGCCGACGGGGAGGACGCGCTGACCGGCTCCGAGGGCCGCGTCGACGACGAGTCGGTGCGGGACGCGATGGCGGAGTCGCTCGACGACGCCCGGGCGGTGCTCTCCGCCACGCCGGTGCTCGAGCGGCGACCCGGCGCGGCGACCCGGGCGCGCGAGCGCGTGGCGGACGCCGCCGACGCGCTGCTGGACTCCCGCCACCAGTTCGCTCGGAGCCAGGCGAACGCCACACGCGACGCCCTCGCCGAGTTCACCGCCCGGGGCGATACCGTGCTCGCTGCCACGGAGGGCCTCGGCGCACCGCGCGCGCCCCGGGAGGCCCTGCGGTCCGCGCTCGAGAGCGCGGACACCGCCCTGGCCGCCGCGGCGCCCACGCTCCTCGACGCGGCCGAGCTCGCGGAGATCGAGCAGATCACGGCAGAGCTCGCCGACGGTGTCCCCGCCGTCGAGCAGGCGACGACGGCCCTGATGACGGCACAGGACGCCGTAACCTGCCCGGAGGACGACCAGCTCTGGTTCCCGGGGGCCGGGCGGCTGGCCGACGACGAGCTCGCGGCGATCCCGTGGGACCCGGAGTACTCCGTGCGCGCGGACGTGCTGGACGGCCTCGTGGCCCTGGACGAGGCGTACCGGGCGCGGTTCGGCGAGCACCTCACGATCAACTCCGCGTACCGGTCCTACGAGCAGCAGGTCGCGGTGTACAACCCGGCGGACCCGAACCCCCTGGCCGCGCCACCGGGCTGCTCCAACCACGGCCTGGGCACCGCCGTCGACCTGGGCGGCGGCGTGCAGACGTTCGGCAGCGCGCAGTACGAGTGGCTGAAGGCGCACGCCGCGGAGCACGGCTGGACCCACCCGGGGTGGGCCGAGCCGGACGGCCGGCTCCCCGAGGCGTGGCACTGGCAGTCGGTGGAGACGCCCGAGACGTACTGACGGCCAGCGGACGACGGCGGTCCGCCCTGGTGGAACGGCGCGCTGACCCCCGGCGCCCCGGACGGCGGCACGGCAAGGCCGGACGGCGCCAGGTCAGGCGCTGAGGCGGCGGTGACGCTGCAACCGCGCGAAGCCGGCGGCGTCAGGCGCCTGGTCCGGCCGGAGCGCGTGCTCGACGCGGGCCCGCACGGCGTCGACGTCGAGGTGCATGCCGATCGCGACCAGCTCGCTGCGGGTCTCGCGCGCCGGGGCGCTCGTGACGTGCACCGACCGTCCGACGACGTGCACGACATATCCGCGCACACCGCGTCCGGTGGCGACGGCCACGCGCCCCTTGATCCGGTAGACGCCGGCGGGCGGGTCGACGCCGACGTCGACGGTCCGGAAGTGCTCGACGGCGTCCACCACGTCGACCACTCCCCCGGGCCGCACACGCTCGACGCCGCTGAACCTCACGAGGCGCGCGAGGGCGAGCGGCTCGGCCAGCCCGCTCGCCTCGACGACGATTGCGTCGAGGCCGAGGCGCGGGTGGGTGAGCTGCTACAGCGCGTCGTCCAGGCCGCCGGCGTCCGGCAGGCAGCACAGGCAGCCGCCGGAGATCGCGGCGGGCTCGTCGACCTGGCCCGTGACGCGGCCCGCGTCCACGTCGACGTCCCCGAAGTCGTTCACCACCACGCCGACGCGGGCGCCCGGCTGCCGCAGCAGGTGGTTGAGCAGCATCAGAAAACCATCCACTGTGAGGTTTCTGCTACGCTGGCGATGTCGACCGGCGTCGCACTTCTGCGCGCTGGTCGACAGAAGGTACGTCCAGGCAGAGGAGCCGTCATGTCCACACCGTCCGTGCAGCTGTACTCGCTGCGAGACGCGATCGCCGAGGATCTCGACGCCGCCGTCGCCCGCGTGCGCGAGATCGGCTACGAGCACGTCGAGCCCTACGCGTTCGTGGAGCGCGCCACCGACCTCGAGCGCGCGCTCGCCGCGAACGGCCTGAAGGCGCCGTCCGGTCATGCGTCGGTCATCGACGCCGACGACCCGGACGTCGTCTTCGACGCCGCGGCCCGGCTCGGGATCGGGATCGTCATCGACCCGTTCGTGCCGACCGAGCGCTGGCAGACGGCCGACGACGCGAAGCGCAACGCCGACCAGGTCAACCGGCTCACCGAGCGCGCGGCCGCCCACGGCCTGCGCTTCGGCTACCACAACCACCAGTGGGAGTTCGCCAACACCGTCGACGGCCGGCCGGTCTACGAGCTGTTCGTGGAGCAGCTGGCGCCCGAGGCGGTGCTCGAGGTCGACACCTTCTGGGCGACCGTCGGCGGCGCGGACGCCCCCGCCGTGCTGCGCTCGCTCGGCGACCGCGTCGTCGCGATCCACGTCAAGGACGGCAAGGTCTCCGGCGACATCGCCGACGTGCTGCCGTCCAGCGAGAGCGCGCTCGACGTGCCGGCCGCGCTCCAGGCGGCCTACAAGGACCAGGTCCCCGCCGGGCAGGGGGCCGTCGACGTGGCGTCGATCCTGGCCGCCGCGCCGCAGGCGCTCCGCGTGGTCGAGTTCGACTCCTACGCCGGCGACATCTTCGAGGGCATCGCCACCTCCCTCGCCTGGCTGCGGGAGAACGACCGATGAGCCGCGTGGGGATCGGCGTCGTCGGGGCCGGCAACATCTCGACGCAGTACCTGGAGAACCTCACCAAGTTCGCCGACGTCGAGGTCCGCATGGTTGCCGACCTCGTCCCCGAGCGCGCCCGCGCCCAGGCCGAGGCGTTCGGCGTGGCGGCGCACGGCAGCGCCGAGGAGCTCTTCGCGCGCGACGACGTCGAGATCGTCGTCAACCTCACGACGCCCGCCGTGCACACCGAGGTCGGCCACCAGGCCGTCGCCGCCGGCAAGCACGTCTGGAGCGAGAAGCCCGTCGCGACCGACCACGCGTCGGCCGCCGCGCTCCTCGCCGCGGCCGAGGCGAAGGGGCTGCGCGTCGCCTGCGCCCCGGACACGGTGCTCGGCGCCGGCATCCAGACGGCGCTGCGCGCCATCGCGCGCGGCGACATCGGCGAGCCGCTCACCGCGACGACGATGTTCCACGTGCCCGGGCCGGAGGCCTGGCACCCGGACCCCGACTTCCTGTACGCCGTCGGCGCGGGCCCCCTGTTCGACATGGGCCCGTACTACGTCACGACGCTCGTGCACGCGCTCGGGTCGGCCACCCGCGTGCAGGCGGTCTCGTCGAGGTCCGTGGCCCGGCGGACGATCGGGTCCGGCCCACGCGCCGGCGAGACGTTCCCCGTCGAGGTACCGACCCACCACGCCGCGCTCATCGACTTCGAGGGCGGACGGTCGGCGCAGTCGACGTTCTCCTTCCAGCACGCGCTGCCGCGGATGGGCTTCGTCGAGGTGAACGGCACCGAGGGCACCATCTGCCTGCCCGACCCGAACACGTTCGACGGCGACTCGACGCTGTGGCGCTACGGGCAGGACGAGCCGACCACGATCGCCGCCACGGGCTCGACCTGGGGCCGCGGCACCGGCGTCGTGGAGCTCGCCCGCGCGATCCGCGAGGGCCGGCCGGAACGGGCCTCGGGCGCCGTCGCGCTGCACGTGCTCGACGTGCTCCTCGCGATCCGCGACTCGGCCGACTCCCGGACGGCCGGGGTGATCGGCTCCGGCGTCGACCCGGTCCCGCCGCTGCCGGTGGACTTCGACCCGGCGGCCGCGACCTTCTGACGGCCGCCGAGGGGCTCGGGTCGGTCACGGCCCGGGCCCCTCGCGCGTTCCCGCGGGTCAGCCGTCGACCGGGCCGTCCTCCCCACCGCGGGCCCGGGGCGCGACGAGGCGCTCGAGCAGCCGCAGCACCCGCTCGCCGTCGACCGCCTCCGGGTCGAGCAGCCACTGCACCTGCAGCCCGTCTGACAGGGCGATCGCGAGCGACGCGAGGTCGGTGGGGTCGACGTCGGGATCGACCCGGCCGCCGGCCTGGTCGGCGCGGACCTGGTCCGCGATCTCGCCACGCACGCGGGTGAACCGGTCGCGCACGAACTCCCGCGTGATCGGGTGGCCCTCCTGCACCGCGTCGCCGGCGAGCGTGGTGTAGAGCTGCACGAGCCCCGGGACCTCGCGATTGCGCACCGCGCTGTCGCGCATGTCCCCCACCGCCGACGACCGGGTCTCCCCGGAGACGCCCCGACGCACCTCGTGCTCCCGGTAGACCGCCACGAGCAGGGCGTCGCGCGACGGGAAGTAGTGCCGCAGCGTCGCGTGCGAGATGCCCAGGGCGTCCGCGATCGAGCGCAGCGACGACGCGTCGACGCCCTGCTCCGCGACCATCCGGAGCACCTGGTCGAGGATCTGCGCGCGGCGCGCCGCCCCCTTGGCATAGCCGCGGTGGGGCGCCGTCTCCTCGGGTTCGTGCACGGGCCCAACCTACCCACCCCGGGAGCGCCGTCCGGACCTCGGCCTTGTGAACGCTCACAGGGACGGGCATCATGGGGGCGCACCACGCGAATGAATCCATTCATTCGACGAATGCCCCGGTGGCGACGATGTCGCCGGGGCCCGCTCGAGGACGAGACGACGAGGTGACCATGCGAGAACGAACGGCTCGACAGCTCCGACCACCCACGGTAAGCGCTTCCCTCCCTTCCTTCGGTCCCGGACGTGCGCGGCGCGCCCTGGCCGCCGGCGCAGCGAGCGCCGCCCTGGTGGTCCCCCTCCTGCCCCTCGGGGCCACGACGGCGGCCGCCGCGGTGGACGCGCCGACGTCCGTGCGCGTGGCACGCGCCGTCGACGGCGCGCTGTCGATGCGCTGGAACGAGGTCGAGGGCGCCACCGGGTACGTGCTCAGCCGCAGCGACGCGGTCGACGGCGAGTACACCGAGGTGGCGCGCACCGACGAGCGGACCGTCTACGCCACCGACGGCGACGTCGACACCACCGCCGTGCACTACTACCGCGTCCAGGCGATCGGTGCGGACGGCGCGCTCTCCACGGCGTCCGCACCCACGGTGAGGGCGCTCGTCGGCGACGGCGTCCCCGCGCCCGAGCTGCCCGACGGCGGGGCGCTGCGCCTCGACCTCGGCGGCGGTGCCGTGGCGGGCGGGTACCGGGCGCTCGACGCCTCCACCGCCTACACCGCCCAGAACCGGCTCGGGTTCGTGGACCCGGGCGCCGTCACCACGACGGACCGGGGCGGCGACGACGCGCTGCGCGGCGACCTCGTCACCGTCGGCGACACCGAGCTCGTGATCGACCTGCCGAACGGCGACTACACCGTGGACCTCGTGGCCGGCGACCCGGAGGCCGCCACCGACGTCGCGATCACCGCCGAGCGGATGGCGAAGGTCCAGGCCACCCAGAAGCCGGCGGGCGAGTTCCTCGAGATGACGTTCGACATCGCCCTCGTCGACGGCCAGCTCAACCTCGAGTTCGCCGGCGACGCCGCGAACCTCGCCGGGCTGACGATCACGCCGCAGTCGCCGCGCGAGGCGGCCGACACGCCGACGGCGTACATCGCCGGCGACTCGACCGTCCAGACGTACGACCCCTACTGGGCCCCGCAGGCCGGCTGGGGCCAGATGCTCGAGCGGTTCGTCTCCGACGACGTCACCGTGGACAACCACGCCATCGGCGGCCGCTCCTCGAAGAACTTCATCAGCCAGGGCCGCCTCGACACCGTGCTGCGCGAGATCCGTCCGGGCGACTACCTGTACGTGCAGTTCGGGCACAACGACGCCAGCTACGGCGTCGACGACCGGTTCGCGGCCCCCGCCGACTACCGCAACTACCTGCGCACGTTCGTCGAGGGCGCCCGGCAGCGCGGCGCCACCCCGATCCTCGTGACACCCGTGTCGCGGCGCAGCTACGACGAGGACGGCCGGGCGAACGTCTCCTTCCCGGAGTACGTGCGGGAGGCGAGCGAGCTCGCCGCCGAGACCGGGACGCCGCTGGTGGACCTCTCCGCCTCGAGCCGGGCGTACCTCACCGAGATCGGCCCGGAAGAGGCCAAGAGCGTCTTCCTGCACGTGCCCGCCGGCGTCTACCCGAACAGGCCCGACGGCACCACGGACGACACGCACTTCCAGGAGTACGGCGCCATCCAGATGGCGCGGCTGGTGGCGCTCGACACGGCGGAGCTGGACCTCCCCCTCGCCGACGAGATCGTCGACGCCGAGCCGCCCGCCGAGGTCCCGGCCGCACCCGCGGGGGTCGTGGCCGGGGAGGTCTCGGCCTCCGGCGCCACCCTCACGTGGACCGGGTCCGAGGGCGCGGACATCTACCGCGTGCTCGCGCGGACCACCGGCGCCGGCGACGACGCCTGGGAGCTGGTGACCACGTCCACGATCGGCGTGGCGGGCCTGACCGGGCTGGCGGAGGGCACGTCGTACGACGTGCGCGTCGTCGCGGTCAACGGCGCCGGCGAGTCGGAACCGTCGGCCACGGTGACGTTCGAGACCAAGGCGCCGATCCACAAGTTCGACCTGCAGCTCGCGTCGAACGGCGTCACGAAGGACGGCTACACCCCGTTCGAGGACACCACGCTGTACACCGAGGAGCTCGGCTACGGCTTCACCTCGGACGCCGGCCCGGGCGGCCGCGACCGTGGCACCGGCGACGGGAAGCTCGACGACCTGCAGCGCGACTTCCTCCTGCCCGGCGAGGACACCCCGATGCGCGTCGACGTGCCGAACGGCACCTACGCCGTCGAGGTGATCTGGGGCGACCTCATCGGCACCGCCCGGCTGGGCGTGACGGTCGAGGGGACCGACTACGGCTCCTCGAACGCCGGCCGCGGGGGCACGTCGAGCAAGGTGATCCAGCCGGTCGTCGTCACCGACGGCACGATCGACATCGTCGCCGAGGGCTGGTTCAACGGCCTGGAGATCACTCCCCTGCTGTACGCGCCGACCGACCTCGCCGCGGGCGACGTGACGGTCGACGGCAGCGCCGTCGAGGTCCCGCTGTCGTGGACCGCGGCGCAGGACGTCGCGGGCTACCGCGTGTACCGGCAGGCCGCGGGCGCCGCGGAGCCGACCTCGCTCGGCGACGTCGACGCCTCCGCGACCTCGTTCGTCGACACGACGGCGGACGTCGGCCTCGAGTACACGTACACGGTCGTCGCCCTGGACGACGCGGGCAACGAGTCGGTGCCGTCCGACGCGGTCGAGCTGACCACCGTGGACCCGGACGTGCCGACCGCGGCGACGCCGTCGGGCCTGGCCGTGGGCGACGTCGAGAAGAACGCGGTGTCGCTGGGCTGGGAGCCGGTCGACGGCGCGCTGTTCTACCACGTGTACCGCGAGGACAGGTCGGGCGACCTGGTGCTGCTCGACCGCGCCGCCGGCCCCGAGTACGTCGACACGGACGTGCTCACGACGGTCGGGTACACGTACGCGGTCGCCTCGGTGAACGCGGGCGGCGTCTCCGCGCTGTCGGGCACCGTCACCTCCGACGCGGCGACGAACCTGTCGCGGCAGGCCGAGCGGACCGGCCGGCAGCCGGTGGCGGCGCGGTCGTCCGACGGCGTCTACGTCGGCTGGCGCATGCTCGGCGACGACCCGGACGACGTCGCCTTCCACGTCTACCGGGACGGCGAGCGGGTCACGGACGAGCCGCTGACCGGCTCGACGAACTACGTCGACGCCGGCGGCACCGCCGACGCGACGTACCGGGTGGCCACCGTCGCCGACGGCATCGAGCACTGGGCCACTGAGTCGTTCGGCGTGTGGGACGGCCAGACGCTCGACATCCCGCTCGACAAGCCCGAGGACGCGTACACCAAGGACGGCCAGCCGTACTCCTACACCGCGAACGACGCCTCCGTGGCCGACCTCGACGGCGACGGCGAGTACGAGTACGTCGTCAAGTGGTACCCGACCAACGCGCAGGACAACTCCAAGGCGGGGTACACCGGGAACACGTACCTGGACGCCTACGAGCTGGACGGCACCCGCCTGTGGCGCATCGACCTGGGCGTCAACATCCGCTCCGGCGCGCACTACACGCAGTTCCAGGTGTTCGACTACGACGGCGACGGGAAGGCCGAGGTGGCGACGAAGACCGCCGACGGCACCACCGACGGCGTCGGGACGGTCATCGGGGACGCGCGGGCCGACTTCCGGCAGTCGAACGGCTACGTGCTCTCCGGCCCGGAGTACCTCACGGTGTTCGACGCGGAGACCGGCGCCGCGCTCGACACGATCGACTACGTGCCCGCCCGCGGGGACGTCGGGTCGTGGGGCGACACCTACGGCAACCGCGTGGACCGGTTCCTCGCCGGGACCGCGTACCTGGACGGTGAGCACCCGTCGATGATCTTCAGCCGCGGCTACTACACGCGGATCGTCATCGCCGCCTTCGACTTCGACGGCGAGGAGATCCAGCAGCGCTGGGTCTTCGACACCGACGAGGCCGGGGACGAGTACCGCGGCCAGGGTGACCACTCGCTCGCGATCGCGGACGTGGACGCCGACCAGAAGGACGAGATCGTCTTCGGCTCGGAGACGATCGACGACGACGGCACGGTGCTCTACAACACCGGGCTCGGGCACGGCGACGCCCAGCACGTGTCCGACTTCGACCCGTCGCGTCCCGGTCTGGAGGTCTACTCGGCCCACGAGGACATGGGCCGCTCCGGCAACGTCGGGTCGACCTTCCGCGCCGCCGAGACCGGCGAGGTCCTGTGGTCCACGCCGGCCGAGGTCGACACCGGTCGCGCGGCCATGGGCGACATCGACCCGCGGTACGAGGGTGCCGAGGGCTGGGTCATCGGCGGCGACGCCTCCTGGGACTCGCCCGTCGGCATGCTGATGTCGGCCTCCGGCGAGCAGATCGCCGAGGACATCCCGGCGGCGAACTTCACGACGTTCTGGGACGGCGACCTGCTCACCGAGATCGGCGACCACGACTGGGACGGGGACGCCGGCGTCGGCGTGCCGACCATCGCCAAGTGGGACTGGGAGAACTCGACCGAGGTCGAGCTCTACCGGGCCGAGGGCACCTTCTCGAACAACTACACCAAGGGCACCCCGTCGCTGCAGGCGGACCTCTTCGGTGACTGGCGCGAGGAGCTCGTCACCCGCACCGAGGACTCGACCGCGCTGCGGATCGCGACCACGGTGATCCCGACCGAGCACCGCCTGCGGACGCTCATGTCGGACTCCCAGTACCGCCTGGCCGTGGCCTGGCAGAACACCGGCTACAACCAGCCCCCGCACACGTCGTACTTCATCGGCGAGGGCATGGAGACGCCGGACGCACCGCGCCTGGCGTACACCACCGACGCGGCGGACCCGGAGCGGGTGCCCGGCCCGGCGACGGACGCGCCGGACCGCCCCCGCGTGCGGGTGAGCCTTCGTGACCGTGCCCAGCTCCTGCACGGTAGCGGTGAGGCGACCTTCCGCGTCACCGTGCCCCGGGGCCAGAACGGCCACACCCTCACCGTCCTCCAGGACGGCGAGGTCGTGGCCGAGCAGGACCTGGTGGACGCGACGCCCCGGCGGCAGCACGCCGAGGTGACCGTCGAGGGCATCGAGCCCGGCCGCCACACGTTCGTCGCGGTCCTGACGAACCAGCACGGGTCGACCGAGAGCCGCGACCTGCGGCTCTTGGCCCGCGACCGGGGCTGAGCCCGCAGCACCACGAGCCGGCCGTCTCCCCCACGGGAGGTGGCCGGCTCGTGGCGTGCGGACCCGCTACGGCGTCTCGACGACGGTGGTCGGGTCGACGGGCGGCGGCGTGAGGCCGGCCTCGGCGATCGCCGCGACGGCCCCGGCGTCGACCGGGAATCCCCACGCCCTGTAGAACGCGGACAGGTCGTATCCCGCCGTGCGGGAGGTGAGGACGACCATGTTCCGCAGCCGCAGGTCCGGCGGGTCCGTCCAGTCCCCGGCGTCGGGCCGCTCCTCGCGGGTGAGCCGGTGCAGGTCGGCCCAGAACCCGTCGCCGAACGTCATGCGGAGCTGCTCGAACATGACCAGCTTCTCGTAGGCGTCGAACGTGTCGAAGAAGTCGACGCCGGCGGAGCCGAGCTTCGGCACCGCGCTCTCCCACGGCGTCAGGCCGGTGCCGGAGTCCGGGTCGTGCAGCCGCAGCGACTGCCCGTACCGCTCGTGGAACGCCCGGTTGACCGCGAGCGAGTAGATGTTGACGTTGACCTCGGTGAGGCTGGACGGCTTGTAGTTGATCTGGTGATGCTGGTGCCCGAGCTCGTGGTAGATCCCCCAGCCCCGCATCCGCAGGCCCTCGACGGTGAGCAGGCGGTCCTGGATCGGTACCGGGAACGACATGTGCCCGTGCGTGGCGTACGCCCCCACGCCGTCGATGGCGCCCGGGAACCCGACGAAGTGGTAGGGGTGCACCAGCCGGTCGTGCACGGGCGCGGAGCCGTCCATGCCGGACACGACGACGTCCTCGATGTCGACGACGTCCTCGAGCGTCGATATCAGCGCCCCGTGGTCCTCGTCCCGGAACCTCAGGATCGAGTCCCGCTCGACCGTGACCAGCGAGTGCGGGCCGACCAGCTCGGCGTACGGTGTCGGGCGCGCATCGAGCTGCGCCTGGAACTGCGGCTCCGTGGTCTTCCCGAGCACGAAGTACGGCATCGGCTCGGCGCTCGCCCCGAGGCTCAGGCGGACGGCGCCCGCGTCGCCGACGACCTTGGCGTACACGACGCCGCCGGCGGGGTCGTTGACAGTGACCGTGCCCTGCTCGAGGGGGTACTCGCGGGGCGTGCGGTACTCGGTGTCCGGGTGCGAGTCCGGCGCGCCGACCACGATCTTCGCGTCGGGCGCCGTCAGCTCCGTGACCCGCACGTCGAGGTCGACGCCGGGCGGCAGGTAGTAGCCGGTGGTGCGCAGGTCGGACGCAGACAGCGCGCTGAACGTCCGCTCGATCTCGGTGGTCCGCGCCGAGATCTTCGCCGCGAACCGGAGCGAGCGCGGCTGGGAGGCCGGCGCCGCGAACGCGGACGCGCCCCCGAGGCCTGCCAGCGCGAGCCCGGCGGCGCCGACGGCGCCGGCCTTGAGGACGGTGCGCCGGCTCGTGGTGTGGTGCTCGACTCTCATCTTCCGCTCCCTTGCTGGATGGACTCAGGTCGTGCTCCCCCACGCGGTGGGGTCACTCGGTGGGGTCGGTGGGGTGCGCGTGGACGGCCACGGACGCGAGCTCGACGCCGCCGCCGGCGCGGCGCACGGTCACGGTGCGGCCCGTGGCTCCGACGTCGACATGCGTCGGGCGCCGCACGAGACCGTCGACGCGGACGCTCGCGGCGACCTCGCCGGCCGCGTCCGCGACCTCGACGACGACGTCGCGCGTCACCATCGACTGCGCGTTCCACAGCTCGACCGAGCCGACGTGGCGGTCCGCGCCCAGGTCGACGCGCCACCACGAGCCGGGCTCGTCGGCCGTCGCGGTGTCCGTGCCGGTGTCGCGGTCGAGTGCCACGGCCGCCGCGTGGGCGGTGGACCGGGCGACGACCGCGCCGTCGGACTGGCCCTCGGCGAGGCGCGACAGGTCCTCCGTGGTCCGCGCGACGGTCGCGGCGACCGACGACTGATCCGCCGTGCCGGCGCGCGCGAGGTCGAGCGCGCCCGCCCAGACGGCGCCCGGCACGTCGTCGTGCCACTCGTCAGGTACGTCCGCGCCGGCGTCGGCGGCGACCGCGAGCGCCTCGGGTGGAAGCAGGTCGAGCCGGACGTGGTCGCCGTCGGAGCCGGAGCCCTCCCCGCCGAGGGCGGGCGCGTCGGTGTCGGTCCAGTTGCCGCGCGACCGGTTCCCGATGCCGTACGCGGCCCAGTTCGACAGCCACTTGTAGCCGACGCGGGTGACGACGTTCTCCTCGACCCGCAGGTGGGACGACTGCTCGTCGAGGTAGATGCCGTTGCCGTCGCGCTGCGTGCCGCCGTAACCGGACCGGTCGAGGTGGTTGCGGGCGATCACGGTGCCGGGCTGCGCGCCCTGGGTGTAGATCGCCCCGCCGTCGTGCATGCCGGTGGCGACGCGCATGACGCGGGTGATGCGGTTGGCCGTGACCCGGTTGTCCCGCAGCACGCTGTCGCGCACCTCGGGCTGGTTCCAGCCCCAGCCGACGGAGATGCCGGAGTACGGCAGGTCGTCGAGGGTGTTGTGGTCCAGGGTCAGCTCGGCCACGTACCCGGCCCAGATCCCGACGGCGTCCGTGTACCGGGCTCCGGCGCGGCGCACGACGCAGCGGCTCACGGTGTTGCGTACCGAGGCGCGGTCGGGGCCGGGTCGGGGCTCCGTGTCGCCGACGTAGACCGCGCCGGAGCCGACGTCCTCGAACCGGGAGCGGGTCAGCACGGTGTCGCTCGTGCCGTGCTCCAGGATCGCGCCCGCTCCGGCCAGGCGGGTGAAGGTGCAGTCGGCGACGACGACGTGGGCTCCCCCGCGCACCAGCAGCGCGGCGGACGGCTTGGTGTAGTACCGGCCGGCCATCTCCTGCGGCCCCGTGGCGCCGGTGAGGGTCAGGCCGGCCTGGGCGCCGGCGTACCCCTCGGTGGTGGCCGGCTGCGCGTAGCCGGAGTGGCTGATGGTGAGGCCGTCGAGCCGCACGTGGTGCGCGCCGTCCAGCACGAGCAGCCGCTCGGTCGCGGGGACCACGGCGTCGGCGTCCGGGCGCTCGCCGGGCCGCGGCAGGTAGGTGATCGTGCGGTTCTCGGGGTCCCACACGTGGTCGCCGGGGGTGACCAGCAGCTCGATCGCGTTCTCCAGCACGATGCCGCCGGCGAACTGGCGGCCGTCGACCGCCGTCGTGTCCCAGTAGGGGCCGACGCGCCCGGTGCCGGACGTGACGTTGGTCCAGCACGGCTCGGGGAACGTCATGACGTCGCCCTCGACCCCGGTCACGGGCAGGTGGAACGCCCGCCAGCGGACCTTCACGACGCAGGTCACGGCGTCCGGGCGGGACCAGCGGTCGATGCCGAACGCCCGGGCGCCGGTGATGCCGTGCGAGACGGCGCGGCTGACGTCCGCGGGCTGCGGCGCGCTGCGGGCGCGGGGGCTGCGGCGCCCGCCGACGAACAGGTCGGTCGGGGTGACGCCGTCGGGGACGGTCGCGAGCCACCGGCCGTCGTCGCCCGGGCGCCAGGTGAGCGGCACCCCGCCGGACAGCACGGCGCCGGGCCCGGACCAGGTGACGGTCCGGGTCGCGTCGCCCGAGTGCTCCGGACCGAGGCGCAGCGGCTCGGCCAGGCGGTACGTCCCCGGGGCGAGGCGCACCTCGACGTCGCGCCCGGGGTGCTCCGCGAGCGCGGCGGAGAGGCGGTCGGCGGCGTCGGCGAGCGGCTCGTCCGGGCCGGCGGGGAGGACGAGGGGCGTCGTCGCGCCCGTGGCGAGGGTCATGGCGAACCTCCCGGTGAGGTGGGGATCGGCACGGTCGCGCCGTCCCAGGGGACGAACGTGGCGAGGTCGGTGGTGGTCTCGGCGCCGTCGTCGGCCCAGCGCACGCGCACGGTGGTGCCGGAGACCTGGACGTCGACGACGGCGCCCACGTCGGCGGCCGCGAGATCCTCGCCGGTGACGGAGGGGTCGAGACGGAGCAGGTGCAGCGCCACGTGCACGTGGTCCCCCGCGGGCTGGGTGCCCGTGAGGTACGGGGTGGCGGCGTACGTGCCGAGGGCGTTGGTGCTCTCGTCGCCGTGGACGTCGGCCGCCGCGTACCCGTGCAGCGGGACGACGGCGGCGAGCACGCCGCGGGCGCCGAGCGCCCAGCGGCCGGCGCCGGCGAAGACCCCGGTCCCCGGCGGCGTGTCGTCGGCGACGGCGTGCGCACCCTCGCGCACGGTCCGTTCCTCGGCCGTCCGGACCAGGTGGCAACGCACCTCCCACTCCCCGTGCACGACGCTGACGGTGCGCACGGCCGCGCCGGGCACGGGGCGACCGCCGAGGTGCGGCAGGTGCACCGACCCGCTGACCGCGCCGTCGGCCCGCACGCCCCGCAGGTGGGTGCGGCGCGACGCCGTCCCGTCCGGGTCGAGGAGCGCGAGGTGGCCGTCGACGTTCGCCACGAACCCGGCGCCGGTGCCCGGCGCGGTGTGGGTGGAGTAGGAGAACTTGGCGTAGTGCGGGTCGTCGACGTCCGGCGTGGGTTCGAACGCCATCGTGCCGTGGTCGGAGCCGTGGTTGACGAGTCGGCTCACGCCCCCCGCGCGCACGACCGTCCACCCGAGATCCGGTAGCGGCGTGACGTCGTCGGGCACGGCGTCGTCCGGCTCGGCGGCGGTCCACACCTCGGCGTCGGGCGGCAGCGCCAGCCCGAGGAACCCGATCCCGGCGTAGTACGGGGACCCGAAGCCGCTGTACGACTGGGTGGTGCCGTCGTGCGGGCCGTACCAGCCGAGGGACGGTGGCCCGTCCACGCCGACCCCGTGGTCCACGAAGTCCCGCAGCACGCCCGAGGCGAGACGCCGCCAGCGGCCGGGCTCCAGCGCCGAGACGCCGGAGATCTCGGCGCACCAGCCCGCCGCCAGGGCCGCGGTGCGGTACGTGAGGGAGCGCCCCACGTGCAGCAGCGCGCCGTCGGGTGCCACGAACCGGTCGAACGACCGCGTGAACGCGGCGAGGCGCTCCAGGTGCCGCTCCCCCGCCGGGGTGCCGGTGGTGTCGGTCATCCGGTACCAGGCCCACAGGTAGGGGTGGATCGCCCAGGCGGTGTAGTAGTCGAACCGGTGCTCGGGGCCGTCGGTGTACCAGCCGTCGCCCGCGTACCAGCCCTCGACGCGCGCCACGTGGTGCGCGCCCGTCCCCGGCGCGTCCTCCCCGACCGACCGGAGGAAGCCCTCCGCCATCGTGGGGAACAGCTGCCAGTTGTTCTGCCAGGCGTCGAGCGCCGCGTGGTGCCGCAGCCAGCCCGCCACCTGCGCCTTCTCCCCCGGGGCCAGCGGGTCCCACAGCCGCTCCCGCGCGACGTGCAGCGCGAACGCCGCGTTCGCCGTCTCCACCAGCGGCTGCGTCATGCCCGCCAGCGGCGGGCGGCACGTGACAGCGCGCGGCCACTCCTCCGGCCCGCCCGGGGTGGTCCCGGCGACCAGCGCGTCGCGGTACCGGCCGGCGACCTCCGCCGCCGCGGCGTCGCCAGGCGACGCCCCGGCGACGCGGGACGCCGCCAGGATCATGCTCCGGCAGACCGTCTCCATGGCCTCCCGCCGCACGCCGTCGCGGGTCACCCGGCCGGGCAGCCGCGGGAGCGCGCCGCCCGGCGAGGCGTGGTCCGCGACCCAACCCAGCCAGTGGTCCGCGACGGCCGTCCACCGGTCCCGCGTCCAGCCCGTGACCGGGCTGAGGGCGTGGTCGGCGGCCGGGAGCCGCAGCGTCCGGGGCGCCACGTCGAGCATGCTCGGCTCCGTCGGGGCACTCACGAGGCGAGCCCCTCCTCGTACTCGCCGCGGATCGTGTCGCCGCCCTTGCCGGCCCACGCCGCGATCGCCGCCTCGAGGTCCTTCATCGTCTTGCGCCCGGCGATGACCTCCTGCGTGGTGTCGCTCACCGGCTGACCGAGGGTCCCGCCCTCGTCCGTGTCGGTGGGGCTGTAGACGCTCGCCACCGGGTTGGGCACCGACAGCGGGATGAGCGAGGAGTACCCGCCGTGCACCACGCGCGTCTGGTCGTCGTGGCCGGGGAAGTAGACGGCCTGCTGCGGGGCCGCGAGGTACCGCCACGGCACGGCGACGTCGGCCGGCCCACGGTCCGTGGGGATCGGGTTGCCCGCGCCGTCCATCTCGTAGTCGACACCCGCGACGCCGTACGTCAGCAGCAGGTACTCCTGGGACCCGAACGGGGCGGCGAGGAAGTTCGCGACGCGCAGCACCTTCTCGACGTGCTCGGGGTCGCCCTTCTTGATCATGACCGGGCTGAAGAGGACGTTGTCCTGGTAGGTCTGGGCGGCCGCGCCGTCGTACCCCGGCGGCACGAACGGGGTGGGAGCGAACGTGTCGCCCGCCGAGGGCGCGTAGGTGGCGTAGCCGGGCAGGCCGTCGTACACGAGGGCGGTGGAGCCGCCCACGAACTTGTTGACCATCTGGTTCTTCTCCCACGCCTCCGACCCGGGCACGAAGTACCCGGCCTCCCGCAGGCCCGCGACGTACTCCACCATCGCGAGGTACTCGTCGGTCTCGAAGTCCTTGACCAGCCGGTCGCCGTCGAGCCGCCACGTGTACGGCACCCGGAACATGTGCCGGAAGGGAGCCAGCCCGAAGGCCGTCGACCCGAGCGCCCACCGGTTGCGCTCCGGGTTCGTGAGCTCGCCCATCAGCTCCGCGAACGCCTCCGCGTCCGCGACCTCCGCGGGGTCGGACACGCCGACCTCCTCGAACCGCGCCGCGTTGTAGAAGCCGGACCCGCCGGTGACGGCGCGCGGGATCGGGAGGTAGTAGAGCTTGCCGGCCGCGACGCACTGCTGCCAGAACAGCTCGGGGATCGCCGCGAGGTTCGGGTACGCCTCGACCGCGTCCCCGCCGAGGTGCGGCGTGAGATCCTCGCAGGCGCTGTCGAGGAATCCCGCGTGGTCCTGCATCGTCGTCGCGTACAGCATCATGTCCGGCAGGTCGCCGCCGGCCACCGTCGTGGAGAAGCGGGACGCGAAGTCGGCGTCGGAGACCGCGTCGATGTCGAGGGTGCCCCCGAGCCGCTTCTCGACCTCCTGCCACGCCGGGTTGTCCTTGCGGGAGTTGGGCACCGTCGCGAAGAACATCGAGATCGCGCTGATCGTCTCCCCGCTCAGCGGGGTCTCCGCGACCGACGTGAACGGCTCCGGGTACGTGAAGAAGCCGGGAGGCACACCCTCGGCGGACCCCGCGAGGTCCGGGGTCAGACCCTCGACCGGTCGGAACGACGGCAGGTGAGCGTCCTCGGTGGTCGAGACCTGACCGGTCTGCTCCGAGCGGGACCCGCACGCGGCGAGGGTCGCCGCGAGCGCGCCGGCGCCGCTCAGGGCGAAGAAGCGCCGGCGGGAGAGGACGGAGGCGGAGATCGCAGACATGTGGGGCTCCGTTCGTGAGGTGGCGGGCGGGGGCACGGTGCGGTCAGCCCTTGACCGCGCCGGTGATGACGCCCTTGGTGAAGTAGCGCTGCAGGAAGGGGTAGGCGACGACGATCGGGACGAGGCTGACGATGACGACGGCCATCTGGATCGCCTGGGTGGGCGCCGACATCTCCGAGGCCATCGCCGCGTTCTCCGCGACCGGCTGCCCGAGGAGCACGTACTGGCGCAGGATCATCGACAGGGGCCACTGCTCCATGTCGAGGTAGAGCATCGCGTTGAAGAACGCGTTCCAGTACGCGACGCCGTAGAACAGCGAGACGACGGCGATGACGCCCTTGGACAGCGGCAGCACCATCGTCGCCAGGATCCGCAGGTCGCCGGCGCCGTCGATCCGGGCCGCCTCGAACAGCTCGGCCGGCAGACCCATGAAGAAGCTGCGGACCACGACCAGGTTGAACGCCGAGATCAGCACCGGGAGCACCACCGCGGCGTAGCTGCCCAGCAGGCCGAGCTCGCTCACCACGAGGAAGTTGGGGATGATCCCGGCCGAGAAGAACATCGTGAACAGCACCGACAGCAGCCAGAAGCGGCCGCCCACCACCCGCGGCCGCGACAGGCCGTAGGCCATCAGCACGGTGAAGAACACCGAGCACAGGGTGCCCACGACGGTGATGCCGATACTGCGCACCAGCGCGTCGGTGACGACGCCGCCGCTGAGGATCTGCTGGTACGCCGCCAGCGTCGGACGGTCCGGCCACAGCACCAGGCCGTCCTTCGCGACGATCTCCTCCTGGGACGACAGGCTCGTCGCGAGCACCGAGAACATCGGGTAGATCGCGAGGAAGCAGATCACGAGCAGGGCGAGGGCCTTGGCGGCGCTCGCGGCGAGGCCGGGCTCCTCGTCCCACACGGGGCGGCGGCTGTTCCGGCGGGGCGCGAGGCGTCGGCGCGGTGGAGCGGGCGCCGGGTCGTTCCCGCCCGGGGGCGCGACGTCGGTGCGGGGGGCGCGGGTCGTGGTGGTCATTTGCGGTAGATCCCGTCCTGTCCGAGGAGGTGCGCCAGCTTGTTGGAGCCGAGGACGAGCGCGAAGCCGACGATGCCCTTGACCAGGCCGACCGCGGTGGCCGGGCCCCACTCGCCGTCCTGGATGCCGTGGTAGTAGACCCACGTGTCGAGCACCTCGGCGGCCTCGGGGCCGACGGCGTCGCGCTGCAGGATGATCTGCTCGAAGCCGACCGACAGGATCGTGCCGATCTGGAGGATGAGCAGCAGGATGATCACGGGCATGATGCCCGGGAGGGTCACGTGCCAGGTGCGGCGCCACTTGCTCGCGCCGTCCATCGCGGCCGCCTCGTAGAGGTCGCTGTTGATGTTCCCCAGGGCCGCGAGGAAGATGATCGTCCCCCACCCGGCGTCCTTCCAGATCGTCTCGATGACCATGAGGAACGGGAAGAACCAGGGCTCGGTCATCGCGGAGAAGGGCGGCAGGCCGACGGCCTCCATGAGGTTGGGCAGCACCCCGAGCGGGCCGAGGATCTGGGTGAAGATCGAGACCAGCAGGACCCACCCGATGAAGTGCGGCAGGTACACCACGCTCTGGACGAAGCTGCGGATGCGCGGCGTCATGATGCTGTTGAGCAGCAGGGCCAGCGCGATCGGCACCGGGAAGAAGAGCACGAGCTGCAGCACCGTGATGACGATCGTGTTGCGCAGCGCGTAGTAGAACGTCGGGTCCCCGAAGACGGTGGCGAAGTTCTCGAAGCCGACCCAGACGCTGTCGATGAAGCCGCGGTACGGCTGGTAGTCGACGAACGCGATGACGTTCCCGGCCAGGGGCAGCCACTGGAAGACGGCGAAGTACAGGAAGCCCGGGACGATCATCGCGAGCAGGACCTTGTCCCGGCGGATCCGCGCAAGGAGCGACACCTTGCGCTCGCGGGACGGGTCGTCCGGTCGTCGTCGGCGCGCGCCGCCGACCGTCGTCGCCCCCACCGGCACCGTCGCCATCCTCGTCCCCTTCGTCGCAGTGCGGATCAGATAGTAACCGCTTGCTATGGTCGAGTACCGTAGGAGACCTGAATCCCGGTGTCAACGGGGAAGTTCAGAAACGAAACTAGTAAGCGATTGCTATGCTCGACGTCCCACCGCGCGAAGGAGACCCATGGGCGACCACCGGCCACCAGCACTGCTGCTGATGAACGCCGAGACCTACCGCGAGGCGTTCGGCCCCGAGCTCCGTGCCGAGCTGGCGTCCCGCCTCGACCTGAGCGCCCCCGGCCCCGTGACGGACCTCGACCTCCCCGACGACGTCACCGAGCGCGTCGAGATCCTCGTGACCGGCTGGGGCGTGCCCCGCCTCGACGACGAGGCGCTCGCGCGCATGCCCAAGCTCCGGGCCGTCTTCCACGCCGCCGGGACCATCCGGACGTTCCTGTCCCCCGCCGCCCTCGAGTCCGGGATCACCGTGTGCGCCGCCGCGGACGCGAACGCCGGCCCGGTCGCGGAGTTCACGTTCGCCCAGATCGTGCTCGCCCTCAAGCGCGTCGGGCGCCTGGTGGACCGGTACCGCACGCAGCGTCGCCCCCGCGACCTCAGCGGGCTGCCGGGCCTCGGCACCCACGGCGTCACCGTGGGCGTCGTCGGGGCCTCCCGGGTGGGGCGCAGGGTCATCGAGCGTCTCCACACCCTCGACGCCCGGATCCTCCTCGCGGACCCCTACGTCGAGGCCTCCGAGGCCCGTGCGCTCGGCGCCGAGCTGGTCCCCCTGGACGCGCTGTGCTCCCGCAGCGACGTCGTCACCTTGCACGCGCCGCTCACGCCCAGCACGATCGGGCTCGTGGGAGAACGACAGCTGGCACGGATGCGCGACGGCGCCGTCCTCGTGAACACCGCCCGAGGCCCCGTCGTGGACCACGACGCCCTGACCCCGCACCTGGTCGCCGGGCGCCTCGACGCCTGGCTCGACGTCACCGACCCCGAGCCGCTGCCCGCCGACTCGCCGCTGTGGGACCTGCCGAACGTCGTCCTCACCCCGCACGTCGCCGGGGCCCTCGGCAACGAGGTCTCACGCCTCGGCGACCAGGCGACGGCCGAGCTGTGCCGGTTCCTCGACGGCGCACCGCTGCGGCACCAGGTCCGCCCCGACGACCTCCCCCGGATCGCCTGATGCCGTCCAGCCCGAGCGCCGGGGTCACCCTCGCCGACGTCGCCGCCGCGGCGGGCGTCTCGACCGCCACCGTCTCCCGCGTCCTGTCCGGCAACTACCCGGTCGCCGTGCGCACCCGGGCGCGCGTGACCGCGGCCGTCGACGAGCTCGGCTACGTCATGAACGCCAACGCGCGGGCGCTCGCCCGGTCCCGGGCGTCGACGATCGGCATCGTGGTCGAGGACGTGGTCGAGCCGTTCTTCGGGTACATCGCCCGCGGGGTGGAGCGGCGCGCCGCCGAGCTCGGCCTCGCCTGCCTCATCATGGCGTCCCGCGGGTCCAAGGAGCGCGAGCTCGAGCTGGTGGACCTCCTGCGCGCCCACCGCGCCGGCGGCGTCATCCTCGTCGGCGGCTCCGCCGACGACCGCGGCTACCGGACCAAGATGGCGCAGCGCGCCCGGGCCCTCGCCGACGAGGGCGGCCACCTCGTCCTCTGCGGGCGCCCGCCGCTGAGCGACGGCGTCCCCACACGCAGCGTCAGCTACGACAACGAGGGCGGCGCGTTCGCCATCACCAGCCACCTTCTCGCCCACGGGCACCGCCGGATCGCGTACGTCGGCGGGCCCGACCGGCTCTCGACGCACACCTTCCGGCTCGCGGGGCACCGGCGGGCACTGGAGCAGCACGGCGTCGTCTGGGACGACGACCTGGTGCACGTCGGCCAGTTCGGCGCCGAGTTCGGCCACGCCACCCTCACCGCGCTCCTGCGCGAGGGGCTGGACGCGACCGCCGTCTTCGCCGCGAACGACGCCGTCGCGGTGGGCGTGTACGAGGCCGCGGAGGAGGCCGGGATCTCCATCCCCGGCGACCTCTCCGTGGTCGGGTACGACGACGTCCCCGTCGCCACCCAGCTCCGGCCCCGGCTCAGCACCGTGTCCGTGCCGCTCGAGGAGCTCGGTCGGCGCGCGGCCGAGCTCTGCGTGGCCGAGCCCGGCACGCTCGACACCGACGCCACCGTCGGCACGCACCTGGTGCTGCGCGACTCCGTCGCCGCGCCGCGCACCACCGGGCCGCTGCGCGCCTGATCTCTCCGTCAGCCGGCGCCGCCCAGCCGGAACGGACGGGGCGCGGCGGTGCCCGTGGCGGCGTCCGCGACGATCGCGCCCAGCACCGGGGCGAACCTCGCCCGTGGCCGGTCATCGCGCCCCACGGTCGGATGCCGTCCGCCGCCCGCCACGCACCGCCCGCAACGAGTTGAGGATCGTCACCAGGTCCACGACCTCCTGGCTGACCGCACCGGCGACGGCGGGGACGACGCCGGTCGCGGCCGCGAGCATGAGACCCACGGAGAGAGCGATGCCGATCCAGATGCTCTGCAGCGCGACCCGCATGGTGCGGCGGCCGGCGCGGACGGCGGTGGCGACCTTCGTGAGGTCCTCGGTGAGGACCACGACGTCGGCGGACTCGCTCGCCGCCGTCGACCCGCGTGCCCCCATCGCCACGCCGACGTCGGCGACCGCGAGGAACGGGGCGTCGTTGACGCCGTCGCCCACGGCGAGCACGGGCCGCTCGGCGAGCTCACGCACGAGGCGCACCTTGTCCTCGGGCAGGCACTCGGCGTGCACCCGCGTCAGCCCCACGGCGTCCGCGACGTGCTCCGCCGTCGCCCGGGCGTCGCCGGTCACCATGACCAGCTCGGTGACGCCGAGCCGCGCGAGGTCGTCCATCGTGGTGCGGGCGTCGTCGCGGGGCCGGTCGCTCATCACGAGCGTGCCGGCGAAGCGTCCGTCCACGCCGACGTAGACGGCCAGCTCCCCCGGGCCCAGCGGCTGCTCGTCGACGCCGGTCGCGGACCGGGCGACCCGGGCCCGCTTGCCGACGACGACGTCGTGCCCGTCCACCGTGGCGGCCACCCCGTGGGTCGCCTCCTCGTGGGCGGCGGAGGCCGCGGACAGCGGCAGCCCGCGCCCCGTCGCCGCCTCGCGGACCGACGTCGCCAGGACGTGCGAGGAGTACTGCTCGGCCGACGCGGCCAGCCGCAGCAGGTCGTCCGCCGTCCACGGCGGGCGCGGGTGGACGGCCAGCAGCTCGGGGCGCCCGTAGGTGAGCGTCCCGGTCTTGTCGAACGCGGCGGCACGGACGGCCGCCAGCCGTTCCAGGGTGCCGGCGTCCTTGACGATGACGCCGGAGCGGGCCGCCCGGCTCATGCCGCCGAGGAACGCCACCGGCGCGGCGATGAGGAGCGGGCACGGGGTCGCCACCACCAGCACCTCCGCGACGACGGTGGGCTCCCCGTGGTACCACCACGCCACGCCCGCCAGCAGGAACGCGAACGCCGTGAACGGCACGGCGTACCGGTCGGCGAGGCGGACCACCGGGGCCCGGGACTCGGCGGCGTCGCGCACCATCGCGACGATGCGGGCGTACTGGCTGTCCCGCGCGGCCGCCGTCGCGCGGATCGTCACGGCACGCTCGGTGTTCAGCGCCCCGGACAGTACCCGGTCGCCCGCGCGGCGGGTGACGGGCAGGCTCTCGCCGGTGAGGGACGACTCGTCGAGGTCCACCTCCGGGCTGAGCAGCTCCCCGTCCACGGGGACGACCTCGGACGGGCGGATCAGCAGCCGGTCGCCGGGGCGCACGTCGTCGACCGGCACCTCGGCGACCGACTCGTCGGCGGCCAGGCGGTGCGCCCGCGTCGGGGCCCGTTCGAGCAGGTCGCGCAGCTCCCGGCGGGCGCGGTGCGCCGCGTAGTCCTCGAGCGCCCGGCCGCCCGTGAGCATGAGCACGACGACGAGGGACGCCACGTACTCGCCGACGGCGACGGTCGCGACGATGGCGGTCAGCGCGAGCAGGTCGACGCCCCGGTGGCCGGCCAGGAGGTCGCGGACCATGCGGACTCCTACCCGCCCCGCCACGAGCAGCGCCCAGCCCGACCCCACCCACTGCGCCACCCGAGGCTGCCCGCCGACCACGAGGACGAGCACCAGCGCCCCGATCACCAGCGTGGCCGTCACCCAGGGGTAGCCGCGCAGGATCCCGTCCCCCCGCCGCGCGACGGCGGAGCGCTCGAGCACGGACGGTGCCGATGCCATGCCTCAGTCTGACCTGCGCCGCCCCGGCACGCTCCAGGTACCCGGGCGGAGGACGACCGGGACCCGCGTCAGCCGTCGACCGCCTCGCCGGTCGGGTCGAGGGCGACGACGGACTCCAGCTCCTCCCCGCCGACGGGCCCGCTCCGCCACTCCACGAGGTGCCATCCCGACTCGGGGTCGCCCTCGACCTCGACGAGGCCCGTGTTGTCCAGCGGCTCCCACTCCATCGCGTCGACGTCCACGCCGCGCACCCGGGCGCACGACCACGCGCGGATCGCCGCACCGTGCGACACCGCGAGGACGGCGTCGTGGCCTGTCGCGGACAGCTCGGCCACCGCCGCGTCGAAGCGGCCCAGGAACGCGCGCCCGTCCGGCCCGCCGGGCATGGGGCGGTGCAGGTCGCCCCGCGCCCAGCCGAAGACCGTCCGCAGGTAGGTGCCGTGGTCGTCGCCGTTCCCGGACATCTCCAGCGCCCCCGCCTCGATCTCCCGCAGCCCGTCGACGACGGCGGGTCGCAGCCCCCGGTGCTCGGCCAGCGGCGCGACCGTGAGCGACGTCCGCACGAGCGACGACACCGCGAGCGCGTCGATGCGGCGGCCAGCCAGGGCGCCCGGCACCGCCGCGGCCTGCCGCTCGCCCAGCGGCGTCAGGCCCGGTCCGGGCGCACCTGTGTCGAGCAGGCCCGCCACGTTCGAGGGTGTCTGACCGTGGCGCAGGAGGAGGAGTCGCATCACCTCAGCATCCCAGGCCCGGGGGCGGGTCGTGCCACCACCTTCGCACGTTCATCCGCAGGTGCAGGACGCCGTCACCCCGGACGACAGTGTGCGGGTCGTCGAGCAGGTGCTGACCGGTGACGCTACCGAAGTAGCGCCTGCCCGACCCGAAGACCACGGGGACGACGTCCATCGCCACCTCGTCCACCAGCCCGGCCGCGAAGGCCTGGCCCCCACCTCACCGGCGTTGACGGCCACCGCACGGTCGCCCGCGAGCTCACGGGCTCGCGCGACCGCCGCCGCGACGTCGTCGACGAAGTGGTACGAGGCTTCGGGGTGCCAGCCCTCGGGCTTGGCACGGTGCGACACCACCACGACGTGGTCGCCCGTCGGGGGGCTGCCCTCCCAACCGTTCACCAGGTCGAAGAGCCGTCGGCCCATGACGATGGTGCCGATCGACGCCCACATCTGGCGCACGTAGGGAGCCGAGGCAGCAGCCGAGACACGGAACCCCGAGCCGGCGCCCGAATGGTCGAACCCGGCGCCGTCGTCGGCGGTGATCGGCGTGTCGCCGGCGAAGTACCAGTCGTGCAGCGGCCCGACGCCGTCGTCGTCGTCCGCGATGAAGCCGTCGACCGAGACGACGCTGTGCATGATGACCTTGCTCACGGCAGGCTCTCCTCTCGTCCGGAAATCGTTCCTGCCGATCCTGTCGCCGCACGAGACCCGGTGTCTTGGAGAAAATCACTCCGCGGGCATGGGCCCCTGGTCCGGAGGAAATCCCCTCTCGGCAGGGAAGCGGCGGCGCAGCTCGAGGTACGCGGTGGGCGTCAGGCCGGTGAAGGCCTTGAACTCGTTGCTCAGGTGCGACTGGTCGACGTAGCCGACGGCGTGCGCGAGCTCCGCAAGTCCGACGTCACGACGCGTGTCGACCGAGAGGATCAGGCGTGCGAAGCGGTAGATCCGTGCCATGCGCTTCGGTGTGACACCGACGTGGTCCTTGAACCGGGCAGCCAGGTGGTTGCCGCTGACCCCGGCTCCTCCGGCCAAGGCCGCCACCGAGATCCCGCCCCACGAGGCGGCCAGCACCCCGGCGGTCCGGTGGACCAGCTCGAGGCCCCCAGGGCGCCCCGGCCGCAGCCGGGAACGGAGCTCGTCCTCGAGCACCCGCAGGGCACCGCTCGAGGTCGTCCCGTCCAGCCGGTCACGGATCCCGTCCAGCGCGCCTCCCCAGAGCGCGTCCACGGGAACCCACCGGTCCGTGAGCGCCGATGCCGGCAGGCCGACGAACGACGAGAGGCCCCACGGCGTGAAGTGCGCCCCGACGAGTCTCACCACCGGCGGGTACTCGATGACGACGCGCCTCGTGCAGAGGCCCATGAACCAGCCGTCGCTGAACACCGCCGGCGGCCCGGCGCCCCCCGGGTCGTGCACGGCCACCGGACCCGCGAGATTGACGAAGAGGTGCGCCGACGGCATCGGCGGCACGTTCAGCCGCCGGTGTCGCGGCACCCCGGAGAGGCAGTAGATGTCGTCGATGTACCGGTCGAGCGGCGGAGCGGGGACGCGCCCGGCGTAGTCCACCCCGTCATGGTCGCGCGACGAACGCCTCGCGGCCTCCCGTGACCCGGATCATGTCCTCTTCGTCGGAATCCGGTCCGTCCTCGACCGCACCACGCGCGAGGATCGACCGGTGAGCATCCCACCGACGCCGGCAGACGGACCGGCCCCCGCCCCTCGCCGCCGCACGCGCCGGTGGTGGATCGGCGTGCTCGTCGTCGTGACGGTCGTGGCCGGCTGCCTCGTCGCCGCGGTGCTGGAGCACGAGGCGTGGGTCGACACCGTGGCCGAGCACGACGCCGAGGTCGCCCGCGTCACCGACGAGGCCGAGGGGTCGCGCGCCCGGGCCGAGGAGGCGTACGCCGACAGCCGCAGGGCGCTCGTCGCGGCGATCGACGACGGCCGTCCCGTCCAGGCCGCCAGCAAGGGCCAGGTGGACGACCCCGCGGTCCGCAGGACGCTGGGCGCGGTGCTCAGCGACGCCGAGGAGCTCCGCGACGCGGACGTGTCCTACCCGTCGGAGGTCCGCACCGTCGAGGCGGTCACCCGGCCCAACCCGTTCCACCGGGAGACGCTGGCGGAGGTGGAGGCCGAGGTCGTCACCGGTTCCGACCCCGCGCCCGACGACCTCGACGCGGCCGCGAGCGCCGTGGGCGAGGCGACCGAGGCGGTCGCCGCGGCGCGCCGACACTGGACCTACGACGCGCTGGACGCCGCCGACGGCGAGGCGCGTGACGCGCTGGAGGACCTGCGGACCGAGGGCGTCGGCGCCGGTGACCTGCGCTCGCTCCGTGCGGCCGTCGACGACGCCGACGGCGTCCTCGATGCCGGCGTGGCTGCCGTCGACCCCGACGAGGCCGTCGCGTTGCGCGACACCGTGCTCGACACCACGGAGTCCCTGTGGTCCGACCGGTTGGACGAGATCCTCACCGAGCGGCGTCGGGCCGCCCGCGCCGACGGCGTCGACTGCCGCAAGGACAGGTGCGTCGCGCTGACGTTCGACGACGGCCCCGTGGCGGACACCCGGCGCCTGCTGCGGATCCTCGACAGGAAGGACGCGCCGGCCACGTTCTTCATGCTGGGCGAGAACGTCGCCGCCCGGCCGGGCGTCGCCCGCGCCGTCGCCCGCCACGGTCACCTGGTCGCCAGCCACTCGTGGGACCACCCGCAGCTCACCACCCTCGACGACGCGGCCGTGCGCGACCAGCTCCGCCGCACCCAGGACGCGATCGCCGACGCGACCGGGACCGCCCCGTTCCTGCTGCGGCCCCCGTACGGCGACGTCGACGACCGCGTCCGGTCGCTCGCCACGCGCACCGGGCTCGACACCGTCCTGTGGAACCTCGACACCGAGGACTGGCGCACCCTCGACGCGAAGGAGACGCGACGGCGGGTCCGCGACGAGGTGCGGCCCGGCAGCGTCATCCTCATGCACGACATCCACCCGACGAGCATCGACGCCGTGCCGGGGATCGTGAAGGACCTGCGCGACGACGGCTACGTCCTGGTCACGGCGGACCTGCTCGTCGGCCGGTGACGGACGAGCCCGGACCGCACTCAGTGAGGCGGCGTCGCAACCAGGCGATACACACCTCGGCCCGGGCCCGCGGAGCCGCACTCATGCACCGCCGCAAGGCTCCCGGGCGGATCCCTGTCGGCCCGGGTGGTGGGTGCGAGCACGCCGCGCGCCCCGCACCACCCGGGCAGATCGTCCTAGTCGGCGTCCCCGAAGGCGAGCAGGTGCTCCCGGGCATACTGGATGCGATCGTTGCCCACGCCCTGGGGCACCATGGGCCAGACCATCGCGTCGTTGCCGACGACGACGTCGAGCACCACGGGACGGTCGTTGATCGCCAGGGCGGTCCGGATCGCCTCGTCGACGTCCTCCTCCCGCTCGACCCGCAGCGCCGCACATCCGTAGGCGTCGGCCAGGCGGACGAAGTCCGGGATCCGGGCCGCCTCGTGCCCGGTGTGCAGGGCGCTGTTCGAGTAGCGCTCGGAGTAGAACAGCGTCTGCCACTGGCGGATCATCCCGAGCGCCGAGTTGTTGATGATCGCCACCTTGATCGGGATGTCGTTCAGGGCACAGGTGGCGAGCTCCTGGTTCGTCATCTGGAACGAGCCGTCGCCGTCGATCGCCCACACGACACGGTCCGGCGCGGCGATCTTGGCCCCCATGGCGGCGGGGACGGCGAAACCCATGGTTCCAGCGCCTCCGGAGTTGATCCACTGGCGGGGACGTTCGAGCTCGAGGAACTGCGCGGCCCACATCTGGTGCTGCCCCACACCGGCGGTGAACGTGGCCTCGGGCCCGGACAGGGCGCTGAGACGTCGGATCACGTGCTGGGGTGCGAGGAGTCCGTCGCGCGGCGCGGTGTACCCCAAGGGAAACTCCTGGCGCAGGTCGTCGAGCCGCCTCCACCAGGAGGACAGGTCCCTCCACGTCGGGGCCAGTGGTCGCAGAGTCCGGCACAGTGCCGCGAGCGCCGTCCGCGCGTCGGCCACGATGGGGACGTGGGCGTGACGGATCTTGGAGATCTCCGCGGGGTCGATGTCGATGTGGACCACGCAGGCATCCGGGGCGAAGAGCGTCGTGTCACCGGTGACCCGCTCGTCGAACCGCGCGCCGACGGCGATGATCAGGTCGGCCTCCTGCATCGCGAGCACGGCGGGGACCGTGCCGTGCATGCCCGGCATGCCGAGGTTCTGCGGGTGGGAGTCCGGCAGCACCCCGCGGGCCATCAGCGTGGTGACCACAGGTGCGCCGACGACCTCGGCGAGCTCACGCAGCTCGGACGCGGCATCGGCGCGCACGACGCCGCCCCCCGCGTAGAGGACCGGTCGGGCGGCACGCGCGATCTCCTCGGCGGCGCGACCGATCTGCGTGGAGCTGACCCGGCGACGCCCTGGGCGTTCCTCCTCGCCTTCAGGAGGCCACGCGAGGGCCGTCGTCGCTTGCTGGGCGTCCTTGGTGATGTCGACGAGCACGGGACCGGGGCGGCCCGAACCTGCCAGGTGGTACGCCTCGGCGAGCACACCGGGGATGTCCTCGGCCTTCGTGACGACGTACGAGTGCTTGGTCAGCGGCAGCGTGATCGCCTCGATGTCGGCTTCCTGGAACGCGTCGGTGCCCATGAGGTCGGAGCGCACCTGCCCGGTGATGACCAGGAGCGGCACGGAGTCCGCCTTGGCGTCCATGATCGCCGTCACGAGGTTGGTGGCACCCGGGCCGCTCGTCGCCATCGCGACTCCTACCCTGCCGGAGGCGACGGCGTACCCCTCGGCGGCATGGCCGGCGCCCTGTTCGTGACGCACCAGAACGTGTCGGATCCTCTGGCTGTCCATCAGGGCGTCGTAGGTGGGCAGGATCGTGCCCCCGGGAATCCCGAAGACGTCGGTGACGCCGAGACGTTCGAGCGTCCGCACGACGGCGCGGGCACCAGTGATGGTCTCGGCAGCCGGTGCCGCGTCGTCGGCGACGAGCCGCGGTGTCGTTCTTGCAGAGGGGATCGGTCCGCACGAGGCGGCGGCGAGAAGAGTCATGTCGTACTCCTGGACAGGGGCACCACGACGCCGAGCGTCGGTGCCGGGATCTCTGAGGGAGGCGGTCACGAGGCTCGCGACATCGATGAGCCCTCGTCTCGGCCGCGGGGCGGCGGATGTTTCCACGCCAGCCTGCCGCGACACGATCGCGCTGGGAGTGCCGAGTGTCCAGGGTAGGAACGCCGACGCAGCGACGATAGCACCCGGTCCACCGGCAGACACCAGTCCATTTCGACGTCCGGCAGGGGCTGCTACCCGCATGACCGCGCGGAGGTTCGCGTCCAGCGCGAAGCCGGCGACACCGGCGGCCCAGCACGAGCCGCCGCCGACGCTCCGGGGCTGTGGCCTCGCTACCGCTGGGGTCGGTGTACCGGTGAACGTGCCGGGCGAAGTCGATCTGCAGCCGGCGCGGCAGCTCGGTGCCGTACTCGGACTCGAGCAGGGAGGCGATGCCGCCCTCTCCGGACTGTCAGTTCACGCGGATCACGGCGTCGTCGATGCGTCCGAGATCAGCGGGGTCGATGGGGAGGTACGGCACACGCCACTCGAGCCCACCCTCGGAGCGGCCTGTCGCCGCGGTGCGTGCGCCGTGCTCGGGTAGACCTTGTCGGTCATGACGTTCTTGCACTACCCCAGAAGTCGCTCCCGGACCCACCCCAGGTCCCCGGTCGCCCCCACGTCGCACGCCGCACCCGGCCATGACAGATGTGCTCCACGTCGACGAAGGCGCTGGCATCACACCTGCATGTCGACGAACCGCGAGTAGTGCCCCTGGAAGGCGACGGTGATGGTGTCGGTGGGGCCGTTGCGGTGCTTGGCGACGATGATGTCCGCCTCGCCGGCCCGCGGGGACTCCTTCTCGTACGCGTCCTCGCGGTGCAGAAGAATGACCATATCGGCATCTTGTTCGATACTGCCCGATTCGCGCAAATCGGACATCTGGGGCTTCTTGTCTCCGCGCTGCTCGGGCCCACGGTTGAGCTGTGACAGCGCGATGACGGGGACCTCGATCTCCTTCGCCAGCAGCTTGAGCGCGCGAGAGAACTCGGAGACCTCTTGCTGGCGCGACTCGACCTTCTTGCCCGAGGTCATCAGCTGCAGGTAGTCGATGACGACGAGCTTGAGGTCGTGCTTCTGCTTGAGCCGGCGGCACTTCGCGCGGATCTCGGTGAGCGACATGTTGGGCGAGTCGTCGATGAACAGCGGCGCCTCGGAGATCTTGCCCATCACCTTGGCGAGCTTCTGCCAGTCGTCCTCGCCCATGGAGCCGTTGCGCAACTTCTGCAGATGCACGCGCGCCTCGGCGGACAGCAGACGCATCGTGATCTCGTTGCGGCTCATCTCCAGGGAGAAGACGACGGACGTCTGCTGGTTGTGGATGGACGCCGAACGCGCGAAGTCGATGGCGAGCGTCGAGTTGTGCGTCGGCACCATCCCGCTGCCGGCCAGGTAGAGGTGCGACGGGTGGTCGATCTCGACGCAGCGCACCGGGACCGACTCGACACGGCGCACATCGACGATGTAGCGCGACGTGAGCTTCGCCGTGGCGGGGCGACGGCGTTCCTTGTGGACGAGTCGCTTGCGCTCCAGTCCGAACACGTCGTCGTCGGTCGTGAAAGTGATCGTGAAAGCCGTCGACGACGTCTTGTGCCGACCTCTGACGGGCTTCTCCCACCAGCCCGTGCGATAGCCGAGCGTGTGGAGCAGCTCACGAACATCCTCGGCCAGCCGGCGGCTCGTGACGACGAACTGTGGGCTACCGGTCCTGTTGACCGTGCCGTCGGTGTCGAGCAGCCCAGCCAGGAGCTCACGGCGCTGCGTCTCGCTGGCGCGCAGGTACTGGGTGGGGATGTGCTTGTTGCCCAGGACGTTCAGCGACCGGAGGATCGCCGGCACTGATCCGTGGTGCTCGTGGCACGCCATGCACCGCCGGTGGCCCGAGCTCGGGCCTCCGCAGTCCGGGCAGGCAGGCGCGACGCCCGCGTCCCCGGAACGCGAGACCCTTCCGCCGCAGGACCGCCCGCACGTCCGGACGTGCGACAGCTTCGGGACGAACGAGGCACCACAGACCTCACAGCTTCGGTGCTCCACGGCGCTGTCGTCAGGCAGTTGAAGCTGGTAGAGCCTTGCCCGTCCTGGCCGCGACGCCCGCTCGCCGACCACGTACCCCAGCCCTTCGAGCCGCATCGCGATCTCCGGATCCGCGGACGTGAAGCGTGCGGAGGCCGAGTGCCCGTCGCCCAACCAGACACCGAGCGCATACGGGTGCAGGGGCAGTTCGGCCTGATCGAGCCGGAGCGCGGACGCCGTCGCGACGGAATGGTTGGCGCGGCGGTCAGCCGTGGCACAGCGCACACTCGCCGCGATGTCCTCGGTAGTGAGGATCGACGACTGCGGCTCTTCGCCGTTGCGCACCCTGCGACGCTGCGCTCGTGTGCTGGTCGCCCACTCGTGCCAGGCGTCGGCGACGATGGTGGTTCCGTCGTCGAACACGACCTCGTAGCACGGACGGCCCGTCATGACCTCGGTCGCGCGGACGACCGTCGTCGGGGTCCCGTCCGCGGCGACGAGGCTGTCGCCGACCCGGACGTCCCCCATCGTCGTCCAGCCCGACGGCGTCGGCAGCGGAGTGTCCAGGGCCAGCGCCTTGCCCATTGCCGGCCGCGCGGCGACGACGATCATCTGACCGGGGTGCAGGCCGTTGGTGAGCCGGTCGAGGTCGGAGAAGCCGGTCGGCACGCCGGTCATGCCCTCGCCGCGGTTCCCGGCGGCCTCGATCTCGTCCATGGTGCCGCCGATGATGTCGGCGAGCGGCAGGTAGTCCTCGGTGGTGCGGCGCTCGGTGACGGCGTAGATCTCCGCCTGCGCGTTGTTGACGACCGCGTCGACCTCGCCGCCGTCGGTGGCGTAACCGAGCTGCACGATCTTGGTGCCGGCCTCGACGAGGCGGCGGAGCACGGCGCGCTCGCGCACGATGCGCGCGTAGTAGCCGGCGTTGGCGGCCGTCGGAACGCCGGCCATGAGGTCGTGGATGTACGGGGCGCCGCCGACGCGCTGGAGCTCGCCGCGCTTGGTGAGCTCCGCGACGACCGTGATGGCGTCGGCGGGCTCGCCGCGACCGTACAGGTCGATGATCGAGTCGTAGATCGCCTCGTGGGCGGGGCGGTAGAAGTCGTTGCCGCGGATCTGCTCGACGACGTCGGCGATGGCGTCCTTGGAGAGCAGCATGCCGCCGAGGACGCTCATCTCGGCCGCGATGTCCTGAGGAGGTGTGCGGTCGAAACCGGCGCTCGACGACCCGGCGTACCCCGCCTCGAGCTCCTCGATCGACATGCCCACCTCGCTCCCCCGGACGTCGCCGGTCTCAGGTCTGTGACCGGACTGGATCCCCTGCTGTCAGGTTCTCGTTCTAGCCTGAGCCACTGACACCGCGCCTGACGCTAGGCTCGCCCGGCCGGGTGTGCAACGAGTGCTGTGGACAGCGGTGTGGACAGTCCTGTGGACAGCGAGCCCCAGGCTGTGCACGGACGGTGGACAGCCCTGTGCACAACTGGGGATATCGGCTGTGCACAACGCTCAGCGTCGCTGTGACCTGCGAGGACGCTGCCCTCAGCCTGTGGAGGAGAATCAGTTGGGTGACGTGCGCCGCACACCTCCCGCGGCCGACGATCCAGACGACGGCCACGGCGAGGACACCTGCGCGTCATCGTCCACACCCGGCGTCCACCCGCCGGAGGCGCCGCAGGACCCCTCTGTCCACAGGTCCGGGACGGCACTCGACCGTCGCCGGATCGACCGGGACATCCTCGCGCTCGCCTGGCCGGCGTTCGGCGCGCTCATCGCCGAGCCGCTGTTCGTGCTCGTGGACAGCGCCGTCGTCGGCCACCTCGGCACGGCGCAGCTCGCCGGTCTCTCCCTCGCCTCCACGATCCTGCTCACTCTGGTCGGGCTGTGCGTGTTCCTCGCGTACGCCACCACGGCCGCCGTGGCCCGGCTGCTCGGCGCCGGGCACCGCCGGGAGGCCCTGCAGTCCGGGATCGACGGGATCTGGCTGTCCCTCGGCCTCGGCGTCCTGCTGGCCGTCCTCCTCGCCGTCGCCGCCCCCTGGGCGGTGGCGGCCCTCGGCGCGCAGGACGACGTCGCCACGCACGCCACGACGTACCTGCGCTGGTCCGTGGCCGGCCTGCCCGGCATGCTCGTGGTGCTGGCCGCCACCGGCGTCCTGCGCGGCCTGCAGGACACCCGCACACCCCTGTGGGTCGCGTCGTCCGGCGCGGTGGTCAACGCCGTGGGCGACGTCGTCCTCGTGTACGGGGTCGGGCTGGGCATCGCCGGGTCGGCGATCGCCACCGCCGCCACGCAGCTGCTCATGGCGGCCGCCCTGACCGCCGTCGTCGTCCGCGGCGCCCGCCGGCTCGGAGCGTCGCTGCGCCCCCACCACGCCGGCATCTGGGCGAACGCCGTCGCCGGCGCCCCGCTGCTGGTACGCACCGTCTCCCTGAGGCTCGCGATCCTGCTGACCGTGAGCGTCGCCACCAGCCTCGGGCCCGTGACCCTCGCGGCGAACCAGGTCGTCAACAGCCTGTGGGGGCTCGCGGCCTTCGCCCTGGACGCCCTCGCCATCGCCGGCCAGGCGCTCATCGGGCACGGGCTCGGCTCCGGCGATACCGTCCGCGTGCGAGCCCTGCTGCGCCGCTCCCTGCAGTGGGGCGTCGGCGCGGGAGTCGTCGTCGGCGTCGTCTTCGCCGCCGGCGGCTGGTGGCTCGCGCCGCTCTTCACCCCGGACCCCGAGGTGCGCGCCGCGGCCGCCGCCGGGCTGCTCGTGTGCGGGCTGTGCATGCCGATGGCCGGGTGGGTGTTCGTGCTCGACGGCGTCCTCATCGGCGCCGGCGACGGCCGCTACCTCGCCTGGGCCGGGATGCTGACACTCGTCGTGTACGCCCCGTTCGCGCTCGCCGTCCGCGCCTGGGCGCCCGACGGCGCCGCGGGGCTCGCCTGGCTGTGGGCCGCGTTCGCGGGCGTCTTCATGCTCGCCCGCGCCGTCACGACCGGAGTGCGCGCCCGCGGGGACCGCTGGATGGTCACGGGAGCCTGACCTCCGTCACACCACCCCCACCCCACCGGTGGTTCTGACGTGTCGCACAATGCCCGTCATTGCGCGACCGATCAGGACCACCGGCGAGCGGGAGAGGTGGTTGTCCACAGGCCTCGGCGCAGGGCCGCGAACCTCTGGTCAGATCTCATGGTGCGCACCCCGGACGTCCTGCCCCCGGAGCTCCTCGCCGTCGCACGCGCGCAGGAGGGGCTCGTCGACGTCTCGCAGTGCGAGCGAGCAGGAGTGTCGCGCTCCCGCATCGCCAGGGCGGCAGGCGCCGGCCGGGTCACCCGCGTTCTGCCCGGCGTGTACGACCTGTGTCCGACGCCGCTGCTCGACCGCACCCACGACCCCGACCGCGCACGCGGAGACCTGTTCGAGCACCGTCGCCGTCGGGCGGCCTGGCGGGGGTTGCTCGCCCACGGGCCAGCAGCCGTCGCAGTCGGGCAGACCGCCCTCGTGCTGCACGGGGTCCAAGGGCTTCCAGCCGCACCGAGGATCGACATCGCCCGGGTCGATCGTCGCCCGCGCGCCGCCCGGCAAGGCGTTGCGCTGCGTCGCTTCACCAGCCCTCGATACTTCGAGACCATCGGCGACCGGCTCGTCGTACCCGTCGAACATGCGCTGGCACAGGCCGTACCCGAGCTCGACCGGATGCACGCCGTCGCCGCGATGGACAGCGCGCTGTACCAGCGCAAAGTGGACGCCACCGGACTGGGCCGCGCACACGACCTCGCCCGGGGACGGCGCGGAGTCGGCAAGACGCACGAGTGGTGGGATCTCGCCGACACCCGTGCGGAGTCACCCGCCGAGACCCGAGCGCGCCTCGGCTTCCTCGACGAGGGAGTACCTCCCGACACGCTGCAGCAGGTCTTCCTCGGCCCTGGCCCGGACGACAGGGCTCGCGTCGACCTGGCCTGGTGGCTCGGTCGAGGTCGCTGGCTCATCTGCGAGATCGACGGGCACGACGCCCACTCCATGACGAAGGCGCTCTACCGCGACCGTGCCCGCCAGAACAACCTCGTCGACGCGGGGCATCTGGTATTCCGCTTCACCGGCCGCGAGGCGGATGCCGGGGTACCGGCCCGTGTGCTGGCACCACGACTCCGGTCAACCGGGTGGCGACCCGACCAGGCTTTTCCTCGGGGCCCCTTCCAGCTCTGACCCCTCCCGGGCCCACCGACCCTCCCCGGACCCGTCGGTGGTTCTGACGTCTCGTGAAATCGCGCATATATCGCGACACGTCAGAACCACCGGCGGCGGGCGAGAGGGCGGCGGTACGGCAGGACGGGCGCGGGGACGGCGACGGCCCGGCCCCTGGCGGGGACCGGGCCGTGGTGCGTCAGGCGTCAGGCGTTCAGCCGGCGACGACCTTGACGGCGATCTTCGCCGACACCTCGGGGTGCAGGCGGATCTTCACGGTGTACTCGCCGGTCGACTTGATCGGCTGACCGATCTCGATCTTGCGCTTGTCGACCTTGGTGCCCTCGGCCTCGACCGCAGCGGCGATGTCCGCCGTGGTGACGGCACCGAACAGGCGGCCGGACTCGCCCGCGTGGGCGGTCACGACGACCTGCTTGGCCTCGATCGAGTCGGCCGCGGCCTTCGCCTCGTCGAGCGTCGCGATCTCACGGGCCTTGCGGGCCTTGCGGATCGCGGAGACCTGCGACTCCGCACCCTTGGTCCACGGGGTGGCCAGACGGCGCGGGACGAGGAAGTTGCGGGCGTACCCGTCCTTCACCTCGACGACGTCGCCGGGCTCACCGAGACCGGTGACCTCGTGCGTCAGGATCAGCTTTGCCATGATTCAGTGATCCCTTCCGGTCAGCGGGCCGACGACGAGTACGGCAGCAGGGCCATCTCGCGCGCGTTCTTGACGGCCTTGGCGATCTGGCGCTGCTCCTGGACGGAGACGCCGGTGACGCGACGGGCACGGATCTTGCCGCGGTCGGAGATGAACTTCCGCAGCAGGACGGTGTCCTTGTAGTCGACGGACTCGATCTTCGCCGTCTTGAGCGGGTTGGCCTTCTTCTTGGGCTTACGCACCACAGGCTTCGCCATGGTGTTGCTCCTTCACAGGTGCAGTCCCGACCGGCCGCGCGAGGCGGCCGGCGAACCGGGACGGGATGATCTGGGGTGTGGGCGGTCGATCAGAACGGCGGCTCGTCCGAGAACCCGCCGCCCGACGACGCGGGGCCTGCCGTGGCCCACGGGTCGTTGCTCTGCTGACCGCCGGAGGAACCGAACCCTCCACCGGGCTGGCCACCCTGGGGACCGCCGAAGCCGCCCCCCTGCTGGCCGCCGCCGAAGCCGCCACCGCCACCGGAACGCTGCATGCGGGTGACCTTCGCCGAGGCGTACCTCAGCGACGGGCCGACCTCGTCGACCTGCAGCTCGAAGACGGTGCGCTTCTCCCCCTCGCGGGTCTCGTACGAGCGCTGCTGAAGACGGCCCTGCACGACGACGCGCATGCCCTTCGTCAGCGACTCGGCGACGTTCTCCGCGGCGTCGCGCCAGACCGAGCAGGAGAGGAACAGCGCCTCGCCGTCCTTCCACTCGTTGGTCTGCCGGTCGAACGTGCGCGGCGTGGACGCGATGCGGAAGTTGGCGACGGCAGCACCTGACGGGGTGAAGCGCAGCTCCGGGTCCGCAACCAGGTTTCCGACGACCGTGATGACGGTCTCTCCAGCCATGCCAAGCTCCTTCGTTCGTTCCGCGCGTGTGCGACTGCCTAGTGCGAGTGCATAGTGCGACTACCTAGGGCGATCCCATCACGGGGTGGTGACATCCGGAAGGCGTCCGCGCGGGAGGCCTTCCGGGTTCGTCGCCCGGACGGGAGGGAGAGTCGGTTCGAGTGGATCAGCGAGCGTCCGTGCGCAGGATCTTGGTGCGCAGCACGGCCTCGTTCAGGCCGAGCTGGCGGTCCAGCTCCTTCGCGGTGTCCGGCGTCGAGGTGAAGTCGACGACGGCGTAGATGCCCTCGGAACGCTTGTTGATGTCGTACGCCATACGGCGACGACCCCAGATGTCGACCTTGTCGACGGAACCACCCTCGGTCGAGATGACCGTCAGGTACTTGTCCAGCGACGGGGCCACGGTGCGCTCCTCGACCTCCGGGTCCAGGATCACCATCAGCTCGTACTGACGCATGTGTTCAACCCACCTCCTCTGGTCTTCGCGGTCACGGTCGTTCCGTGACAGGAGGGTTCTTGCGTGCGTCGGCCGCACTCCACGGTCATCAGGACCGTGGGCACAGCCAGTCCACCAGAGTACCCGTCGGAGGGGACTCTGCGGTAATCGGGGCGGCGGCGGCTCAGCCGCCGCTGTCGGCCGAGCCGAAGATCCCGTTGCCGCCGCCGTTGTCCCCGCCGTCGGTCCCGGTGCCGTCGGTCGGCGTCGGGCTCGACGTCGGCTCCTCGGTCGGGGTCGGGTCGTTCCCACCACCGTTGTTGCCGTCGTCCTCCGGCTCCGGGCCCCGGGACACGACGAGGGTCACGGTCGAGGCGACCGGCAGACTGGTCCCGGCCGGGGGGTCGGTCGCGATGACCGTCCCGGCGGGCTGGTCGCTGTACTCCTCGGTGGTCGCCGGCTTCAAGGCGTCGCCGCGCATGATCTGCTCGGCGGTCGTCTTCGGCTGGCCCACGACGTCGGGCACGACCACCTGCTCCGGCTCCTCGGGCTGGCCCGTGGACACCACGAGGGTGATCGTCGAGCCGACGGGCACGGTCTGCCCCGCCCCCGACATCTGCAGGACCGTCCCCTTGGGCTGGTCGCTGTTCTGCGCCTGCGTGCGCACGACGAGCTCCAGCCGCTGGAGGGCGTTCGTCGCGCTCGCGACGTTCTGCCCGACGACGTCCGGCACCTCGACCGTCGTCTCCTCGGTCGGAGTGGGGGTCTCGCTCGGCGTCGGCGAGTACGTCGGCGTCGGGGGCACGTACTCCGGGAACTCCTCGACGTCCATCCCCTCGGTCGCGATCTGCATGTAGTCGGTCCAGGCCTGCACCGGCCAGGAGCCACCCGTGATCTCCGGGTACTCGCCGAAGTCGTCGATCTCGGCCTGCCCCGACATCAGGCCCTTCTCGAGGTCGAGCTTCTCGTACTGCCGCAGCCCGACGACGGTCGTGAGCTGGGGCACGAACCCGGCGAACCACGCCGACTTGTTGTCGTTCGACGTGCCCGTCTTGCCCGCCACCGGCCGGCCCAGCGCCTGCGCCTCGGTGCCGGAGCCCTCCTCCACCACGTGGGTCATCGCGTAGGTCGCGGCGGCGATGTCCTGGGGCTTGAACTCCCGCTCCTGCGACGTCGGCCCCTCGTAGACGACCGTGCCGTCGAGCGTCTCCACCTTGTCGACCACGTGCGGCGTGGTGCGGTACCCGCCGGCGGCGATGGTCGAGTAGGCGCGCGCCAGGTCGATCGGGCGCACGGAGTCGACACCGAGCACGTTCGACAGCCCCGTGGACAGCGGGTAGTCCTCGTCCTCGCGGATGCCGGCCCGCTTGGCGACGTCGATCGTCGTCTCCGGGCCGATCTCCTGGTTGAGCTCGACGAAGGCGGTGTTCACCGAGTGGGCCGTCGCCTTCACGAGGTCGATGCTGCTGCCCCAGTCCTCGCCGCCGAAGTTCGGGACCTCCCAGTCCTCGCCGTTGTTCGCCTCCGGGAAGATCTTGGGCGAGTTGCCGTCGAGCCGCTCGTCCAGGGTGTGGCCCTTCTCCAGGGCGCCGATGAGGGTGAACGGCTTGAACGTGGAGCCTGCCTGCACGACGTCGTCCGTCGCGGTGTTGAGCGCCTGCTTGACGTAGTCGGGTCCGCCGTACAGCGCGCGGACGGCTCCCGTCTGCGGGTCGATCGACACCAGCGACATCCGCGCCTTCTTGCTCGCCTTGCCGTAGGTGCCGTCCTCGTGCATCGACTTCTCGACCTCGACGGCCGCCTTCTGCAGCTTCGGCTGGATCGTCGTGGTGATCTTCAGCCCGCGTGTGTCGAGCTCCTCCTCGGCGAACTGACCCGAGGCCACGAGCTCCTTGCGCACGGCCTGGAGCAGGTAGCCCTTCTGCCCGCCGCGGGTGTTCGTCGCCTCCTTCTTCTCCTTGAACTTCGGGAACTCGGCGTCGGAGAACTCCTGGTCGGTGATGTACCCCTGGGCGTGCATGCGGTCGATGCTGCGCTCCCAGCGGACCTTCGCCTGGTCGAGGTTCACCGACGGGTCCCAGTTCACGGGCGACGGGATGATGCCGGCCAGGAGAGCGGCCTCGGACGGCGTGAGGTCCTTGGCGTCCTTGCCGAAGTACTCCTGCGCCGCGGTCTGGATGCCGTAGGTGCCGCGCCCCCAGTAGATGGTGTTGAGGTACCCCTCGAGCACCTCCTCCTTGGGGATCGACTGCGCGATCTTCAGCGAGATGATCGCCTCGCGGGCCTTGCCGGCGTACGAGGTCGTGGTGTCGAGCCGCGTGCGCTCCACGTACTGCTGGGTGAGCGTCGAGGCACCCTGCCGCTGGCCGCCCTTGAGGTTGTTCACCGCGGCGCGGGCGATGCCCTTGACGTCGATGCCGTTGTTGGTCCAGAAGGTGTCGTCCTCGGACGCCACGACCGCGTTGCCGACGTAGGGCGGGAGGTCCGCGAGCGCGATCTTCTCGCGCTTCTGCTCGGCGAACGTGCCCATCTCCTTGCCGTTCGCCCAGTACACCGTCGTCGCCTGCTGGTTGACGCTGTCCAGGTTGTCCGGGATGGTCGTGGTGCTCCACGCGGCGACGAAGAGGCCGGCGCCCAGGGCGGCGCCCGTGAGCAGCGTCCCGAGGACGATGCGCCACGAGGGCAGCCACCGCTGCACCACGCCCTTGTTGGGGCGTGGGTAGTTCCAGAAGCGACGCTTCCTCGCCACGTCAAGCCTTTCGTCGTGCGGGACCGGAGCTGCCCGACGGCGTCCTGCTCCGGCCTGCGGACCACAGGGAACCCTAGGCGATGCCCCGTCCGATTCGGGAGACTCGCGCGCCTCGGGCGACAGTTATCGCTGACCGTGCGCAGGGCTCTGGCTCCCGCTCCTCGGAACCTTCACAAGTCGGCGGGCCCGGACCGGCGTCCTCCCGGGACGGTTCCCGTTGCACCCACGTGTCGGCGCGTCCTATTCTCTCGATGTATCGACTCGATAGGTCGATACGGTACGAGCCGCCCCGGGGCGGAGCATGGAGCGGAAGGAGTCGATCGTGCGCAGCAGGTCTGCCGTGCTCGAGACCGCCATCCTCGGCCTCCTCAACTCCGCCCCGCTGCACGGGTACGAGCTGCGCAAGCGGCTCAACCTCCTGCTGGGCTCGTTCCGCGCGTTCTCCTACGGCACGCTGTACCCGGCGCTGAAGTCCCTCGTGGCCCGGAACCTCATCGAGGCTACCGAGCCCGACCCCGCGACGGCGGCACGCCCGTCGGCGCGCGGCAGTGCCCGCCCGTCGGCCAAGACGGCCAGGTCGTCCCGGACGGGACGGCGCGGCCGGATCGTGTACCGCCTCACGGCGGAGGGCAAGGAGTACCTGCAGACCGTCCTCGCGTCGTCGGGGCCGGCCGCGTGGGAGGACGAGAGCTTCGACGTCCGTTTCGCGTTCTTCGCGCAGACCGACGCCGAGACCCGCATCCGTATCCTCGAGGGTCGGCGCACCCGGCTCACCGAGAGGCTGGAGGCGGTCCGGGAGTCCGCCGCACGCACCCGCGAGCGGCTCGACGAGTACACCTTCGAGCTGCAGCGTCACGGGCTCGAACAGGTCGAGCGCGAGGTGCGCTGGCTCGACGGACTCATCACCACGGAGCGCGACCGGGCCCTCGGCCGCGACCGCGACCACGACGCCGGGGCGCCAGGCGCCCCGGCCCCGAGAAACAAGGAGCGAGGATGACCTCCGTCCGCGTTGCCATCGTCGGCGTCGGAAACTGCGCATCGTCCCTGGTCCAGGGCGCGCACTTCTACCGCGACGCCGACCCGTCCGACACCGTCCCGGGTCTCATGCACGTGCAGTTCGGCGACTACCACGTGCGCGACCTCGAGTTCGTGGCGGCGTTCGACGTCGACGCCAAGAAGGTCGGGTTCGACCTCTCGGAGGCGATCTACGCCTCCGAGAACAACACGATCAAGATCGCGGACGTGCCGCCCACGGGCGTCCTGGTCCAGCGCGGCCCGACGCTCGACGGTCTCGGCGACTACTACGCCGCGACGATCGACGAGTCGGACACGCAGCCGGTCGACGTCGTGCAGGCGCTCAAGGACGCGCAGGTCGACGTCCTCGTCTCCTACCTGCCGGTGGGGTCGGAGGAGGCCGACAAGTTCTACGCGCAGTGCGCGATCGACGCGGGCGTCGCGTTCGTCAACGCGCTGCCGGTCTTCATCGCCTCGGACCCCGAGTGGGCGAAGAAGTTCGAGGACGCGGGCGTGCCGATCGTCGGCGACGACATCAAGTCGCAGGTCGGCGCGACGATCACCCACCGGGTGCTCGCGAAGCTGTTCGAGGACCGCGGCGTCGTCCTGGACCGCACCTACCAGCTGAACGTCGGCGGCAACATGGACTTCAAGAACATGCTGCAGCGCGACCGGCTGGAGTCGAAGAAGGTCTCCAAGACGCAGGCGGTGACGTCCAACCTCACCGGCGCGCTCGGGGGCAAGAAGGAGGACCGCAACGTCCACATCGGCCCGTCGGACTACGTGGCGTGGCTCGACGACCGCAAGTGGGCGTACGTGCGCCTCGAGGGCCGGGCGTTCGGCGAGGCCCCGATCAGCCTGGAGTACAAGCTCGAGGTGTGGGACTCCCCCAACTCCGCGGGCATCATCATCGACGCGATCCGCGCGGCGAAGATCGCGAAGGACCGCGGCACCGGCGGCCCGATCCTGTCGGCGTCGACGTACTTCATGAAGTCGCCGCCCGTGCAGATGGAGGACACCCAGGGGCGTGCGCACCTGGAGGCCTTCATCCGCGGTGAGGTCGAGCGCTGATCTCTCCGTGGTGACGTAGCGATTCCTCCCCGTTCCCGCCCGGGAAAGGGGAGGAATCGCTACGTCAGCCGGACCACGGCCCCGCCCGCCCGGGCGGAGGCCTGGGCCGCGGCGACGACGCGCAGGGTGCGCAGGCCGGCCCTCCCGTCGGGGCCGGGCGTCCGCCCGGTGTCCACGCACTCGAGGAAGTGGTCGAGCATGAGGCAGTCGAGGTTCTCGCCGAGGCCGAGCCACGCGGGCCGGCCCCCGGCCCCGAGGCCGCCGACGTGCGCCCCGAACGGGTCGACGTCGACCACGCCCTCGGTGCCGTACACCTGCAGCGTGAGACCTCCCCAGGTGGGCGCGTCGTCGGGGACGGACCACGAGCAGTCCACGGTGACCTCGGCACCGCCGGCGTAGGTGATGCTGACGAGGCCGCCGGTCTCCGCGCGCACGCGGGGGTCGTCGCCGTGCAGGACGCGGTTGGTCACGGCCCGCACGGCGACCGCCTCCTCGGCGAGGAGCACGTCGAGCAGGTCGGCGACGTGCACCACGTGGTCGGCGAGCGCCCCTCCCCCGGACAGCTCGGGGTCGGTGAACCAGGCACGCCCGGCGGGCACCTTGCCGTTGTTGGTGCCGGTGGCGCCGAGCACGGTGCCGAGGGCGCCGGACTCGTGCAGGCGGCGCAGCGTCGCGAACTCGGGGCTGAAGCGGACCGGGTAGGCGGTCATGAGGACGACGCCGGCCTCGTCGCAGGCCGCGACCATCGCCTCGGCGTCCTCGACCCGCGTCGCGAGCGGCTTCTCGCAGAGCACGTGAGCGCCGGCCGCCGCCGCGGCGAGCACGACGTCGCGGTGCCGGGCGTTCTCGGCGCAGACGACGACGGCGTCGGGCCCCCAGGCGAGCGCCTCGGCGTAGGTGTCGACGTACGCCGCGCCGTGCCGGTCGGCGAAGTCCCGACCGCGCAGCTCGCCCGGGGGCGCGGTCGCGGCGTCCGGGTCGGCCGTGAGCAGCTCGACGTCGGGCCGGTCGCGCAGCAGCTCCAGGTAGGACGCCGCGTGCACGTGGGCGAAGGACAGGACGGCGACCCTGCGGGGGGCGCCGGGCGTGTCGGTGCTGCTCATGCGGGGCTCCCGGTGGTGGCGAGGCGGTGGGGCGCCGCCTCGGGGACTCCCCCGAGGTCACGGACCCGCGCGGCGGTGTCCAGGGCGACGGGCTCCCCCGACGCGATCGAGCCGAGCGCGGCCTCGGCGATCTCGACGGCGACCACGCCGTCGACGGCGCTCGCCCGGGGGTGGAGCGGGTGGTCGGGGGCCAGCGCGGTCGGCGCGGCCACGAACGCGCGCGCGACCTCGCGGATCTCGGTGAGGTACGGGCTCTCCCTCTCCCCCGCCGCCGGGGCGGGCCGGTCCTCTCCACCGGTCGGGACGGGGGCGAGGTCGGTCCGCACGCCGCCGGACTCGGCGGAGTCGAACCTCAGCGTCCCGGCGTTGCCGGCGACGTGGAACGACGTCCGGAAGCTGGTGTGCGGCGCTCCCCACAGGCCGCGCACGTGGCTCAGCGCACCGCCGGCGTGGGTGAGGACGACGTGGGCGAGGGTGCGCGGCGCGCCGTCGGCGTCGAGGGACCGCCGGGTGGCGTGCACCGAGGTGACCTCCCCGGCGACCCACCGGGCGAGATCGAGGTCGTGGAGCATGAGGTCGAGGACGACCCCGCCGGACCGCGCCTCGTCGGCGAACCAGGCCGACCAGGTGGGGAACGCCCCGCCCCGGGCGAACCGCAGGACGGCCGGGGTGCCGACCGCGCCGGCGCGCACGGCGTCCCGCATCCGCGCGTACTCGGGGAAGTACCGCACCACGTGCCCCGGGTAGAGCTGGCGGTCGGCGGCCCGGGCGGCCGCCAGGAGCGTCGCACCGTCGGCCCCGGTGCGGGTGAGCGGCTTCTCGCAGAGCACGTGGCGGCCCGCGGCGAGCGCCGCTCCGGCGACGGCGAGGTGCGTCGGCGTGGGGGTGACGACGTCGACCACGTCGACGGCGTCGAGCAGGTCGTCGAGCGTCGCGGCGGCCCGGCCGCCGTGCGCGGCGGCGACGTCGGCCGCGCCGTCGTGCGAGTGGACGACGAGGTCGGCGCCGAGGGCACGCCAGGCGGGCGCGTGCGCCCGTGCCATGCCACCGGCCCCGACGAGGCCGACCGTGAGTGTGGGCGTGCGGTGCGACATGCGGTCCCTCCGTCGCGGCCGGGCGGTGGTCTCGCAACGTATCGCCGGTCGTCGCGCGACGACAAGCGCCCGCCGTCGACGAGCCGGCACGGCGCCCTGAGCTCCCGGCGGCGCATAGGGTGCTCGTGTGGGTGTGATCTCGGAGCTGAAGGCGTTGCTGCGCCTGGACGGCTTCCGCAAGCTGTTCGCCGTGCGCCTCGTCTCGCAGGCGGGCGACGGCATGTTCCAGGTCGGGCTGGCGTCGCTGCTGTTCTTCTCCCCCGAGTCGCAGGGGTCCGCCGCGGCCATCGCGGGGGCGTTCGCCGTCATGCTCGCGCCCTTCACGATCGTGGGGCCGTTCGCCGGCGTCTTCCTCGACCGCTGGTCGCGCCGGCAGGTGCTCGTGTGGGGCAACGTCGTGCGGGTCGTCATCACCCTGGGCATGGCCACGCTCATGCTCACCGGCGGGGTGACGGTGGGCATCTACGCCCTCGGCCTGGCCGCCCTCTCGGTCAACCGGTTCCTCCTGGCGGGGCTGTCCGCCGGCCTGCCCCGGGTGGTGGACGGGCCGCTCCTGCTCACCGCCAACTCGCTGAGCCCGACGCTCGGAGCGGGCGCCGCGTTCGTCGGCGGCGGCGTCGGCTTCGTCCTCGGGCTCGCGTTCGAGCCCGGCCGCGTCAAGGACTCGTCCGCCCTGGTCTGCGCGGCGCTCGTCTTCGCGATCGCCTCGCTGCTGGCACTGCGGATCGGTCGCCGGCGGCTCGGCCCCGAGCATCCCGCCGAGGCGGACCTGCGCAGCGAGTTCGCCCGGGTGGCCCACGGCCTCGTCGACGGCGCCCGCTACCTCGCCGCCCGGCGGACCCCCGGCCAGGCGCTGCTGGTCATGGCGTCGCACCGCTTCCTGTACGGGGTGGTGTTCATCGCGTCGATCCTCATCTCGCGCAACCTGCTGGAGCCGGGCGACCAGACCGCCGGCATGGCGACCTTCGCCACCGTCGTCGCGCTCACGGGGGTGGGCGGCGCCGGCGCGATGGTCCTCACCCCGACCCTGTCGCGGTTCACGGGCCCGCAGGTCTGGATCGTCCTCATGCTCCTCGTGGCGGCCGCCAGCCAGGTGCTGCTGCTCACGACGCCGGAGCGCGCCGTCATCTACACGGGCGCGGCGCTGCTCGGCCTGGCCGCCCAGGGCACCAAGATCGCGGTGGACACCATCGTCCAGCGCGACGCCGACGACGAGTTCCGTGGCCGCGCGTTCGCGTTCTACGACGTCCTGTACAACGCCGCGTTCGTGGGAGCCGCCGCCCTGGCGGCCGTCGCCCTGCCCGACACCGGCTGGTCCAGGCCGGTCTTCGCCGGCCTCGCCGTCGCGTACGTCGCGGTCGCGCTGCTCCTGTGGACCGCCGGGGCCCGGACCGCCGCCCCCGTGACGACCGCCGGCGCCGACGCCCCCGCCCGGGAGAGCGGATCCGCGCGGGTCGACGAACCGGGTCGGTGAACCCGGACCGATGAGTCCCGGGCGGAAATCAGGTCGCCAGGGACGCGGGAATAACTGAGGATGGTTCGTGGTCGTACACAGTACGGTCACGCCTCAGGGCGACCGCACCGCGGGGTGACCAGCCCCCGGACCACGACCGAGCCGACGACGCCCCGCGCCCCCCGGCGCCGGTGCGCCCCTGCCCTCAGCCGGGAGCTCCCCGGCACGGACACGAGGAGACCAGCGTGCCAGCCCCGCGCCCGACCGACACGACCGCACCAGCCGGACCCAGCACCGACCCCTCGGAGGCGACCCTGACCGCGACCGACACCGCCCCCCGTGGCACCAGCCCGGAGGGCACCACCCCCGAACGCACCGACGGACGCCTCTCCCGGCAGAGCTTCGTCGTCATCGCGCTGCTCCTCGCCTCGGGCTTCGTCGTCATCCTCAACGAGACGACCATGGGCGTCGCGCTGCCGGCGATCATGGACGAGATGGGGGTCACCGAGGCCACCGGGCAGTGGCTCACGACGGCGTTCCTGCTGACCATGGCGGTGGTCATCCCCACCACGGGCTGGCTGATGCAGCGCCTCGGCACGCGCGGCGCCTTCATCCTCGCGATGTCGCTGTTCAGCACGGGGACGCTCCTCGCGGCCCTCGCACCCGTCTTCGGCCTGCTCGTCGCCGCGCGCGTCGTGCAGGCGACCGGCACCGCGATCATGATGCCGCTGCTCATGACGACGGTCATGACGCTGGTCGCGCCGGAGCACCGCGGCAAGCTCATGGGCAACGTGTCGATGGTGATCTCCGTCGCGCCGGCCCTCGGCCCGACGTTCGCCGGGCTCGTCGTGACGTCCCTCGGGTGGCGGGCGGTCTTCTGGATCGTGCTGCCGATCGCGATCGTGTCCCTGGTGGTCGGCACGCTCTTCGTGACCGACGTCGCCGACCGGGCCCGCCAGCGGCTGGACACCCTCTCGCTCCTGCTGGCGGTCGGCGCGTTCGGCGGCCTCGTCTACGGGCTGTCGAGCTTCGGCGAGGCCGCGCAGCACGACGTGGCGGTGCCGCCGGTCGTGTCGGTGGGTGTCGGCGCCGCGTTCCTGGCCGTGTTCGTCCGGCGCCAGCTCGTGCTGCAGCGCACGGACGCCGCCCTCCTGGACCTGCGCGTCTTCCGGGCGCCCGGGTTCGCCCTGGGCATCGGCCTCATGGTCCTGGCCTTCGGCACGATGCTCGGCACCTTCATGCTCCTGCCGGTGGTCGCCCAGAACGCCATGGGCATGTCGGCGGTGACGACCGGCCTGATCATGCTGCCCGGGGGTCTCGCGATGGGCCTGCTCGGTCCCGTGGTCGGCAACCTGTACGACCGCATCGGGCCGCGGCCCCTCGTGCTGCCGGGCCTGGGCGCGGTCGCGGCCGGGATGGGCGTGCTCGCCCTCCTGTCGTCGTCGACACCGGTGTGGGTGGTGCTCGCGGGCCACATCGTCATCAGCCTGGGGCTGGCGCTGGTGTTCACCCCGACCTTCACCTCCACGCTCGGCGCCCTCCCGCCCCACCTGTACTCTCACGGCTCGGCGGTCATGGGCACCACCCAGCAGCTCGCGGGAGCCGCGGGCACGGCGCTGCTCATCGCCCTGATGACGGTGCGGTCGGTCGCGCTCGAGGCCGACGGTGTGAGCGAGACGGCGGCCATGTCGGGCGGCGCGCGGCTGTCCTTCATCGCCGCGGCGATGCTGGCGGTCGCCGCACTCGCCCTCGCGACGCGGCTGCGCAAGCCGGAGCCGGTCAAGGGCGGGGTGCCGGCCGCCCACTGACGCCGGCGGTCCTCGCGGCACGAGCGGGGTGGCGGTCCTCATGGACCACCACCCCGCTCGCGTGCGTCCGGGAGGCAGGAGCTACCGGTCGATGTTGGACATGTCGGCGTACCGCTCGCCGACGACGGACTCCGGGGGCACCGCGTCCGCGAGCGCCGTCAGGTCGTCGGAGGTCAGCTCGACGGCGGCCGCGCCGACGTTCTCCGTCAGGTACGTCCGGCGGCGCGTCCCCGGGATGGGCACGACGTCGTCGCCCTGGGCGAGCACCCAGGCCAGCGCGAGCTGTCCCGCCGTCACGCCCTTCGCGTCCGCGAGCGCGCGGACGCGGTCCACGAGGGCGAGGTTCGCGTCGAACGCGGCGCCGGCGAACCGGGGGTTGCTCCGGCGGAAGTCGTCGTCGGCCAGGTCGTCCGGCGAGGTGATGCGGCCGGTGAGGAAGCCGCGCCCGAGCGGGGAGTACGGCACGAGCCCGATGCCGAGCTCGCGGAGCGTCGGCAGCACCTCGGTCTCGACGTGGCGGGTCCACAGGGAGTACTCGGTCTGCACGGCGGTGATCGGGTGCACCGCGTGGGCGCGCCGGATCGTGGCGGGCGACGCCTCCGAGAGCCCGAGGTGGCGGACCTTGCCCGCGGCCACGAGCTCGGCCATCGCCCCGACGGTCTCCTCGACGGGCACGTCGGGGTCCACGCGGTGCAGGTAGTACAGGTCGACGTGGTCGACGCCGAGGCGGCGCAGGCTCCCGTCGATCGCGCGCCGCACGTTGGCGGGGCTGCCGTCGAGGGCCCGCCCGCCGTCCGCCGTCGTCCCGATGCCGAACTTCGTGGCGAGGACGACGTCGTCGCGCCGGCCGGCGACCGCCCGGCCGACGAGCTCCTCGTTCGTCCAGGGCCCGTACATCTCCGCGGTGTCGAGGAGGGTGACGCCGAGGTCGAGGGCGTGGTGGACGGTCGCGACCGACTCGGCGTCGGAGGCCGAGCCGGCACCGCTGGTGGTGCCGTAGAAGGCGGACATGCCCATGCAGCCGAGGCCGAGGGCGGAGACGGTGAGCCCACGCGCGGGGTCGCCGAGGACGCGGGTGCCGAGGGGTGCTGGAGTGCTCATGGGATCGACGATCGATCTTCGAGCGCGCTCGAAGTCAACTGCTCGGGCGGGCTCGGGTCAGCACCCGCCGGCGGTGCCGGCGTAGACCGCGATCTTGTCCTCGATCGCCGCGAGGTCGTGCCGCACGGTGGCGAGTCGGTCCAGCACGCGCTGCCGGTGCCGGCGCAGCAGCTCGAGGCGCTCCGGCTCGGTCCCCTCGCCGGCCCGCACCAGGTCGGTGTACGCCCGCACCTCGCTGATCGGCATGCCGGTGGAGCGCAGGCGGGTCACCAGGCGGACCCAGGCGACGTCCTCGTCGGTGTAGCGGCGGTGCCCGGACCTCGACCGCGCCACGGGAGCGCGCATGAGGCCGTCCCGCTCGTAGTACCGGAGCGTGTGGGTGGTGAGGCCGCACTCCGCGGCTGCCTCCGCGATGGTCCGGCCGGTCACCGCGACTCCCACCACGCCCTCAGCTCCGCGGTGGCCGCCTCCTCGCCGAGCGGGCCGTGCTCCATGCGCAGCGCGAGGAGGTGCTTGTAGGCGGCTCCGACGTCGCGGCCGGGCGGGATGCCGAGGACCGCCATGATCTGCGTGCCGTCCAGGTCCGGGCGGATCGCGTCGATCTCCTCCTGCTCGCGCAGGGCGGCGATGCGCTGCTCCAGGTCGGTGTAGGCGTCGGCGAGGCGCTGTGCCTTGCGGCGGTTGCGGGTGGTGGAGTCCGCCCGGGTGAGACGGTGCAGCCGCTCCAGCAGCGGGCCCGCGTCCGTGACGTACCGGCGCACCGCCGAGTCGGTCCACCGGCCGTCGCCGTAGCCGTGGAAGCGCAGGTGCAGCTCCACCAGCCGGGAGACGTCCTTCACCACCTGCTTCTCGTACTTCAGTGCCCGCAGCCGCTTGGCGACCAGCTTGGCCCCGACCACCTCGTGGTGGTGGAAGCTCACGCCGCCGCCCGGCTCGAACCGCCGGGTGGCGGGCTTGCCGACGTCGTGCAGCAGGGCCGCCAGCCGCAGCACGAGGTCCGGCGCCGGGACGGGGCCGTCCGGGCCCGTCTCCTGCGCGATCGCCTGCTCCAGCACCGTCAGCGAGTGCTGGTAGACATCCTTGTGCCGGTGGTGCTCGTCGATCTCCAGGCGCAGGGCCGGCAGCTCCGGGAGCACCTGGGCGGCCAGGCCCGTCTCCACCAGGACCTCCAGGCCGGCCCGCGGGCGGTCGGCGAGCAGCAGCTTGCTGATCTCCGCCTGCACGCGCTCCGCGGACACGATCTCGACCCGCTCGGCCATGTCGACGATCGCCGCCCACGTCGCCGGCTCGACGGTGAAGCCGAGCTGGGCCGCGAACCGCGCCGCACGCATCATCCGCAACGGGTCGTCGTCGAACGACCGCTCGGGGGCGATAGGGGTGCGCAGCACGCCGTGGGCGAGGTCCGTCAGCCCGTCGAACGGGTCGACGAACGACAGGTCCGGCAGCCGCACCGCCATCGCGTTCACGGTGAAGTCGCGCCGGGACAGGTCGCCGTCGAGCGTGTCCCCGAACGCCACGACCGGCTTGCGGGAGGCCGCGTCGTACTCGTCGCTGCGGTACGTGGTGACCTCGACGACCACGTCCCCGCCGTGGGTGCCGGAGCGCGCGAAGCGCCGGGCGCCGATGGTGCCGAACTCCTTGCCGATGTCCCAGTGCGCGTCACCCCACCGTGCCAGGAGGGCCTGCGTCTGGTCGGGGGTGGCCGACGTCGCGAAGTCCAGGTCGTGGCTCGCCCGGCCGAGGAAGGCGTCACGCACGGGCCCGCCGACCAGGGCGAGCTCGTGGCCGGCGTCGCGGAAGATCTCGCCGAGCTCGACGGCGGCCGGCGCCATCTCGGTGAGCACGGCGAGGGCACGGCGCAGGAGCGCTGCAGGGGCGGGAGGCTCAGGGGTCGGCACGGCGGACCATGATCCCAGATCTGCTCGCCTCGTGCCGAACCGCCACGTCCCGCCGCCGGGTGCCGACGCGCGCCCGGGCGTGCGTCCGGCCCGGTCGGGCGCCGTACGACGCCCCTCGCGCACTCGGTAGGGTGGGCGCATGTCATCCCCGGCACCGGTCCCCGGCCCGCGTCGCGGGCGTCCGGGTGTGCCGGTGCCCGTGCCGCCCGGCGGCCACCCGCTGCGCGTGGACCCCGCCCGGCTGACCCGCCAGCCGGGCGTCGCGACGCCCGGCATCGTCGGTGCCACGCCCGTGGGCTCGACGGCGCACCTGCCCGTCGTGGAGGAGACCTCCGCCGGCGGTCTCGTGGTCGACGCGACGCCGCACGGCCCCCGGGCCGCGGTGATCGTGCGGCGCAACCGTGGGGGTCGTCTCGAGTGGTGCCTGCCGAAGGGCCATCTCGAGGGCGCGGAGACCCCCGAGGAGGCCGCGGTCCGCGAGATCCGCGAGGAGACCGGCATCCACGGCACGGTCCGCAGCCGGCTCGGCGTCATCGACTACTGGTTCAGCGGCGAGGACCGGCGGGTGCACAAGATGGTCCACCACTTCCTGCTGCGCGCGGAGGGCGGCACGATCACCGCGGAGAACGACCCCGACGGCGAGGCCGAGGACGCCCTGTGGATCCCCGTCGAGGACCTGGGCGGGCGGCTGTCGTACCCGAACGAGCAGCGCCTCGCGGGTGTCGCGCGGCAGGTGCTCGCCCGCCGGCCGGGTCTGCTCCTCCCCGGAGCCGGTGAGTGAGGCCGCGCGCGTGACCAGCTCCCGCTCGGTGGGCGTGCTCGCCGCGCTCGTGACGTTCTTCGCCGGCCTCGTGGCGGTCCTGCTCGTGGCGGGGCTGGCCCGCCCGACGCCCGGCCCCGGCGACACGGCAGCGCGCGACGACGTGACGACCGGCCTCCCCGCGAGCGCCACCGCGGCCCCCGGAGCGGCGCCCGCGGCCGTCGACGGCGAGGTCACGGTGGAGCTCGTGAGCTCGCAGCCGGCCGTCGCGCGGCCCGGCGGGACGGTCACCCTGACCGTGCGCGTCACCAACGGCCGGGAGACCGCGCTCGAGGGGTCACGGCTCGACCTGGGGGTCCACTGGCGCCCCGTCACGTCGCGCGACGACCTCGCAGCCTGGTCCGGGTCCACCTCGACGACGACCGCCTCGCGGCAGCTCGTCGAGGACGTCGGCAAGGTTCCGGCCGGCGACACGGTCGAGCGCGACCTGGAGCTCGACGTCGACATCCTCGACCTGGCCGAGGACGCGCCGTGGGGGCCGCGCGAGATGTCGGTCTCCGTCGTGGACCAGGCCGAGTCCACCCTCGACGTGCTGCACACCTTCCTGCTGTACGCCCCGGAGGGCTCGGCCCCGGACCCGGTGGGGATCAGCGTGGTGGCGCCCGTGACGGGCCCCGCCGTCCCCGTGACCCCGGACGGCACCGAGGAGGCCGGCGACACGGACGGGGCGAGCACCGCGGGCACGACGGACACCACCGACGGGACCGGCGACGAGCCCGCCACCACCGGCTACGCCGACGAGCTCGCGTCGCTCACCGCCGACGGCGGCCGGCTCTCCGCCCTCGCGGACGCGGCCACGCCCGACGGCGACGCGCCCGGCATCACGCTGGCCGCCGACCCCGCCCTCGTGTCCGCCGCGCAGGCCTCCGACGACGCGGCCTCCGCGGCGTGGGCGGCACGGCTCGTCGACGGCAGCGTGCCGGAGGTCGCCGCGCTGCCGGCGTTCGACCCGGACCTCGGCGCGCTCGCCCACGCGGACGTCTCGTCGGCGGACGTCCGCGCCGCGACGAACGCCGTGGGCACCCTCGGTGACACCTGGCGGACGCCGGCGTCGTGGGACCTGACCCTGGCGTGGCCGCAGGGCCGGCCCGACGTCGCCACCCTCGGAGCGGCCCGCGACGCCCGCGTCGACCACGTCGTCGTGGGCGACGGGCTGGCGCCCCGCGGCGACGCGCCCGCGACCGCGCGCACCGCCGTCGCGACCCCCGGGGGCAAGGTCTCCGCCCTCGTCGCCGACGACCACCTCTCCGACGTCGTCGCGTCGCTCACCACCGACGACTCCGCCCCCACCCCCGGCGAGGCCGCGCAGCGTCTGCTCGCGGACGCCGCCGTCCTCGCGGTCGAGCAGGCCGACGCGACGGGCGGCGGGGACCCGCTGCGGCTCCTCGCCGCCGTACCGCGCGGCTGGACGCCCGACGTCGACGCCGTGCACCAGGTGCTCGCCGCCCTCGACCAGGCCGGATGGTCCGACGTCGTCCCGCTGGCGGAGACGATCGACACGCCCGCCACGGACACGCCGCGCGACGACCTGCCCGGCGCCGAACCGGACGGGGCCGAGCTGAAGCCGGCCTCGGTGCGCGCCCTCTCCGACGCGCGCCGGTCCGTCGCCGGCTTCGCGACCGTCGCCGACGACCCCGCCGCGCTCACCGCCCCCGTCGGGCAGGACCTCGTCGCCCCGCTCGCCGTCGCGTACCGCGACGCGCGCGACATGCGCTCTGAGGCCGTGTCGACCGCTGTCGCGCAGGCGTCGGCGCTGCGGCAGGGCATCAGCGTCGTGGAACGCACCACCGTGACGCTCATCAGCGACAACGGCCAGCTGCCCGTCCTGGTGCGCAACGACCTGCCCACCGACGCGACCGTCACCGTCGTGCTGCGCCCCGACGACCCGCGCCTCAAGATCGAGACGCGGCCCACGGTCGTGGTACCGGCGGGACGCTCCGCGGACGTCCCGGTGCAGGTGCGCGCGATCGGCTCGGGCAACGTGACGATCACGGTCGAGGCGCTCGCGCCGAGCGGCGCCACGGCGGCGGCCCCGACGACCTTCGACGTGCGGGTGCGCGCGGGGTGGGAGACGGTCGGCACGGCGGTCATCGCCGCCGCCATCGGCGTGCTGTTCATCGCGGGCATCTGGCGCAGCGTCCGGCGCGCCCGGCGCCGGGGGCGGCCCACGGCCGGCGACTCGGCGGACGCCGGAAGCACGGCAGCCGAGGCGGCCCCGCCGGTCGACGCCGCCACCGCGGCCGACGGCGCCCCGCCCGGCGTCGACCGTCCTGCCGAGGCCCCCCGTCCCGTCCACCAGCCCCCGGAGGACGACCGCGCATGAGTCCCTCCCGACCCACCGGGGACGACCGCCGGCCGCCGCGGCACGCCCGGCCCGGTCGCCACCACGGCTCGCCCGGCGACGGCACGACCCCGCCCGAGCCGACGACCCCGGCTCCCACACCGCCCCCCGACGCGCCCGACGTCGCGGCGGAGCCGACCGCCGACGCCGCCGCGACGGAGGGCGAGGCGACTGGGGTGCGACGGACCAGCCTCGGACGCAGCTCGCTCGCCATGTCGCTCGGCACGGCGGCGTCACGGGCCTCCGGGCTGGTGCGCAGCATGCTGCTCGTCGCGTGCGTCGGCAGCGCGGGCGCGGTCGCCGACGCGTTCGACATCGCGAACAAGCTGCCCAACATGCTCTTCGCGCTCATCTCTGCGGGCGTGCTGCAGGCCGTGCTCATCCCGCAGATCGTGCGTGCGATGAACGCGCAGAACGCGCGCGAACGGCTCGACAAGCTGCTCAGCGTCTCCGGCCTCGGGCTGGTCCTGCTCACAGCGGTCCTCGTCGTCGCCGCCCCGCTGATCGTGTGGCTCTACACCCTGAGCTCCCCCACCGACACCGAAGCCCGGCACCTGGCCGTCGTCTTCGCCTACTGGTGCATCCCGCAGGTCTTCTTCTACGGCCTGTACATGCTGCTCGGCCAGGTGCTCAACGCCCGCGGGCAGTTCGGCGCGTACGGCATCGCCCCCGTCGCCAACAACATCGTGTCCCTGCTGGGCTTCGGCGCCTTCGTCCTCGTGTGGGGCACCGCCCCCGCCGGCGGCATCAGCGACCTGTCGGCGTGGACGAGCACGCAGACGACCGTCCTCGCCGGCACCGCGACCGTGGGCATCGCCGCGCAGGCGCTCGTGCTGGTCGTGACGCTGCGGCGTTCCGGGTTCCGCTGGCGGTTCCGGCTCGGGCTGCGCGGCATCGGCCTGCGCTCGGCCGGCACCGTCGTCGGGTGGACCATCGGCGCCGTCGTGCTGGAGCAGCTCGGCGTGCTCTTCCTCTCCAACGTGCTGTGGGCCGCCGGGCGCACCGGCACCGAGGCCGACCCCGTCGCGGGCAACGCGGCGTACACGCAGGCCATGACCATCTACCTGCTGCCGCACTCCCTCGTGGTCGTCTCGATCGTCACCGTGCTCTTCCCGCGGATGACCGCGGCCGTCCAGGCCGGCGACATCCCCGGCGTGCGGCGCGACATCTCCCTCGGGCTCCGCTCGGCCGGCGTGTTCTCCGTCTTCGCCGCCACCGCGCTCATCGTCCTCGCCACCCCGCTGACGTCGTCGCTGCTGCCGACGCTGAGTCCCGACGAGGTCGGCACCATCGCGCCCGTCCTGCGGGCCATGGCCCTCGGTGCCATCGCCCTGGGCGCGACGGTGCTGGTCCGGCGCATGTACTTCGCCTTCGAGGACGGCCGGTCGATCTTCGTCATCCAGGTCATCGCCACGGTCTCGATGGTCGCGGTGCTCTGGGGGGCGGTGGCCGTCCTGCCGTCCGCGTGGTGGGCCGTCGCGGCCGGTGGCGCGTTCGCGCTGTCCACGTGGATCTCCCTCCTGCTGCGCGTGCGCGGCATGCAGCGCAAGCTCCACGGCATGGACGGGCGGCGCGTGCTGCGGCTGTACGTGCGGGCCGTCATCGGCGCCGGCATCGCCGGGGGCATGGGCTGGCTGACCGTCCGGCTCCTCGACGGCGGCGACCTCACGTCGTGGGGTCACGCCGTGCTCGCGACCGCGGCCGGCGGCCTCGTGATGGTCGTCGCGTACGTCCTCGCCCTCAAGGTCCTGCGGGTCCGCGAGCTCGACGACGCCCTCGCCCCGATCCTCCGGCGCCTGCACCGATGAGGCCGGTCACGGTGGCGCGAGCCGCGCGCTCCGGGACACCCCGCCGCCCGTACCATGGTCCGATGGACCGGAGGACCACCTCCCCCCGCTTCCCCACCGAGGAGACCAGGTGAGCACCGCCCAGCCCGGGACCGTCATGGTCGATCGCTACCGGCTGTCGCAGCCCGCTGCGACGGACCTCGCCGCCGCCGACGCCTGGGAGGCGCACGACCAGATCCTGGACCGCCCCGTCCGCGTCACCTTCGTGGACGGGAGCCACGCCACCGCCGCGCTCGACGCGGCCCGCCGGGCCGCCCTCGTCACCGACCCGCGGCTGTGCCGGGTGCTCGACGTCGGCACCGCAGACCTCGGCAGCGGCCCGCGGTACTACATCATCAGCGAGCCCTATCGCGGGTCCTCCCTCACCGAGGTCGTGTCCCACGGGCTGCTCGACGGCCAGCAGGCCCGGGCCGTCGTCGGCGAGGCTGCCGCGGCGCTGGAGTCCGCCGCGCAGCGGGGCGTGCACCACCAGGCGCTGCGTCCGGAGGCGGTCCGGGTGGACGGGCACCGCGTCGTCGTGACCGGTCTCGGGATCGACGCCGCGCTCGCCGGCATGGACGCCCCGCCCCCCACCGACGACGGGGACGTGGCCGGGGCCGACGACGCGCGCAACCTGGTCGCCCTCGTCTACTACGCCCTCACGGCACGCTGGGCCGGCGACACCCTCGACGCCCCGTGGGTGGCGACCGACGCCGTCCGGCCGTTGCCGGCGCAGCGCGACGAGAACGGCGTGCTGCCCGTGTCGGCGCTCGTCCCGCACGTCGACGAGGGCCTCGACCTGCTGGTCCGGCGCGCGTTCACCAGCGGCGCCCCCGACGTGCCCACGGGACCGGGCGACGTCGTCGCCGCGCTCGCGCCGTGGGGCGAGGTGGCGGTCGTGGACGCCCTGCCGCAGTTCGTGCAGCCGTCCACCGAGCCCCCGGTGCGGTCGTCGGTGCTCGGCGCCGGCGCGGCCGGCGAGGCGCGGCCGGGCACCCCGCCGCCCGCGCCCCCGGTGCGCCGCCCGTCGACGGGCCGGATCGCACGCGCAGGCGCCGTCGGAACCGTGGGAGCGGGCGCGGCGGCGGGCGCCTACGGCGCCACCCAGGCCTTTCCGCCGGCCGGAGGCGCGCCGGTGCCCCCGCAGCCCGTGGGCCCTCAGGCGACGACGGCGATGCCGCCGCAGCAGGCCGCGCCCGGGACGCCCGTCGCTCCCCCGCCGCCGGGCACGGGGTACGCGGCCGCCGGGTACGCCTCGCAGCAGACCGGCACGACGGTGCACGCTCCCGTCCCGCCGCCGCCCGGCTCCGGCCCCGCCGAGCCTGCGGCCTCGACGGGCGGGTTCGCCTCCAGCCCCGCGCCCCGCCGCCGGGGCGTCAACCCCACACCGATCGTCCTGGCGCTCGTCGTGGTGCTCGTCGTCGCCGGGGCCCTGTGGGCGGTGTCGCGCGCTCTCGACCCGTTCGAGCCGCCGATCGCGGCCAGCCCGTCGACGTCGCAGCCGCCGGCGGCCTCCGGCCAGGACGAGACGTCCGACGAGACGTCCGAGGAGCCGTCGCCCGAGGAGAGCCCCGAGGTGCGCCCCCTGATCGCGTCGGGCAACCAGCTCGATCCCGAGGGTGCCGCGTCCGGCGACCACGACGGCGAGCACCCGGAGGCGGTGGACCTCGCCTACGACGCCGACCCGTCGACGTTCTGGTACACCCGCCAGTACACGACGCCCGACTTCGGCAACCTCAAGTCCGGCGTCGGATACGTGATCCAGCTCGAGGAGCCCGCGCCGGTCTCCACGATCGAGCTCAGCACGAACTCCTCGGGCGGGCACGTGGAGGTCCGCGCCACCAGCGACTCCGAGCCGACGTCGGGGAAGGTCCTCGCCGAGGGCTCCTTCGACTCGACCACCACGCTGAAGCTGTCCGAGGAGACCATCTCCGACTCGTTCGTCCTGTGGATCACCGAGCTGCCCGTGACGAACGGCAAGAACTACCTCGAGCTCAACGAGATCGTCATCTCGTGACCGCGCGCGGCGCACCCCGTCCCGGTGTGCCGCGCGCCCCGCACCGGTCGGGGAACATCCCGGCCCCCCGTGATGTTGAGGCCGGTGGCGACCCGGACCAGCCGACCCCAGGAGACAACGTGACCGACCAGCCGACCGCCCCCACCGTGCACGACATCGTCATCGTCGGCTCGGGCCCCGCGGGCTACACCGCCGCCGTCTACGCGGCGCGGGCGGGTCTGGAACCCGTCGTCGTCGCCGGGTCGGTCACCGCCGGCGGTGCCCTGATGAACACCACCGAGGTGGAGAACTTCCCCGGCTTCCCCGCCGGCATCCAGGGCCCCGACCTCATGGACGCGATGCGTGAGCAGGCGGAGAAGTTCGGTGCCCGCGTGCTGTGGGACGACGTCGAGCGGGTCGAGCTGACCGGAGACGTGAAGACCGTCGTCACGGCGCTCGGCGAGACCTTCCACGCCCGCGCCGTCATCCTCGCCACCGGGTCGGCCTACCGCGAGCTCGGGCTCTCCGACGAGAAGCGCCTCTCCGGGCGCGGCGTCTCGTGGTGCGCCACCTGCGACGGCTTCTTCTTCCGCGACCAGCACATTGCCGTGGTCGGCGGCGGCGACTCCGCCATGGAAGAGGCCACGTTCCTCACCCGGTTCGCGTCGAAGGTCACGGTCGTGCACCGCCGGGACGCCCTGCGCGCCTCGAAGATCATGGCCGACCGTGCCACCGCCGACCCGAAGATCGAGTTCGCCTGGAACAGCGAGGTCACGGGGATCACCGGCGACGACAAGGTCGCGGGCCTCACGCTCCGCGACACCGTGACCGGCGCCGAGCGCGACCTCGACGTCACCGGGCTGTTCGTGGCCATCGGTCACGACCCCCGCACCGACCTGGTCAAGGGCCAGGTCGAGCTCGACGACGAGGGCTACATCCTCGTCGAGGGCCGGTCCACCAGGACCAACCTCTCCGGCGTCTTCGCCTGCGGTGACGTCGTCGACCACACCTACCGGCAGGCGATCACCGCCGCCGGGTCGGGCTGCTCGGCGGCGCTGGACGCCCAGGCGTACCTCGCCGACCTGGCCGACACCGACAACCCCGCCGGCCTCCCGGCGGCGCTCGACGACGACGCGTCCCTCGATGCCGTCGCGGGCTGACCCTCTCCGACACCGAAGGAGCAACCATGCCGACCGTCGCCGTCACCGACGACACCTTCAAGACCGAGGTTCTCGAGTCCGACGTGCCCGTGCTCGTCGACTTCTGGGCGACCTGGTGCGGTCCGTGCCGCATGGTGGCCCCGATCCTCGAGGAGCTCTCGGACGAGTACAGCGAGAAGATCAAGATCGCGAAGCTCGACACCGACGCCAACCAGGAGACCACGATGGCATACGGGATCACCTCGATCCCGACCCTGAACGTCTACTCCGGCGGCGAGCTCGTGAAGTCGATCATCGGCGCCCGCCCCAAGCGGGCCATCCAGGAGGAGATCGACGCCCTGCTCGCGAATTGACGTCGAGCGTCCCGGAGGCGGCTGGTGTTTCACGTGAAACACCAGCCGCCTTCGTCGTGCCCGGCTCGCGCTCGTCACGTCGAGGCACGGTCGTCGAGGCCGCTCCACCATGAATGTCCGCCGGGCACGAGCTCCGGTGTGCCGGCCGGAACCGCACCGCGTCGCCGCCTCGGTCTCACGGACCCCTCGGCGCCGAGCCTGGTGGGCGCCCACCAACCATCGCGTTGTCCCCACCCCACCGCGTCGTCCCCACCCCACCGCATCGCGGCGTGCCCACGGTGCAGGCCACACCGCATGCGCACACCGCCTCCGCCCGGCACCGTCGCCTCCGCCCGGCACCGTCGCCTCCGCCCGGCACCGTCGCGTCCGTCACTGGCACCGTCGCGTCCGTACCGTGCGGTTCGTGTGGTTCGTGTGGTTCACCCACCATCCGTCGGCACCCGCTCCGGCACCCGCCACTGCACACGGTCGTCATCCCGGGTCGTTCCGCCGTCGCCGCCCGGACGCGGCACTCGGTATGGTCGGGAATGTCCGTGGACCCCCCTGGGAGCGCCCCACGGTCGTCGCATCCTCGGCCCGAGCTACGGTGTCGCAGGACCCAGGAGCGAGAACGACCTTCCCGACTGCTCCGAGCTCTCGCTCGCCTCCTCTCGCTGCGGTGACCCCGCTCCCCCGCCGGTCCGGGCCCCTTGTGCGGTACGACGCTCCGGCGTCGCCACGTCGCACGGCCACGTGCACGAGGCAGGTCTCCGCCCCATGCGCGGTCCGTCGCCCCTCCTCACACACGCGGGATCCGCCGCCCCTCGAGGGCCGCACTCGGTCCGTCCCCCTCCTCGCACACGCGGGATCCGTCGCTCCTCCCTCGCCACGCGAGGGCACCGATGGCGCTCCCCCGCCACGACCAGGGAGTTCGAGTGTGGAGAGCTGCCCGTGGGGGCGGGCGACCAGCGGTCATGGGGCTCGGCCAGGTTCCCGTGATCGCCGGCCTGCCGGATGGTCTGACCTGCGGAGATGCGCGGCCCGCCGCCTCCGGGAGATGTCCCGCAGCGTCGCCTGCCCGGGCCGGGCCGGCGCCACCCTGGCCCGGAGGGCGAAGCCGACGAGTGCCGGCCCGGAGGTGGAGCGCTCGGGCGAGCACGAGACGAGTCCATAGCCCGCCGAGCCCGCCGGCTCACCGATAGCGGTGCGATCCGCCACCGCCCACATGGCTCGACAACGGCTGGCACCTTCGATGCCTGGCCTATCGTCACGATGGCCGCGACCACGAGCCCGCGCGGGGACTCCCGTGGCGTCCCAGCGCACCGCATTCATGGCACCAGCCCGCGCGGGTGCGCCATGCACGACCTCCGGTGCTGCCTGCCCTGCCTCCTCAGCGCCGGTCACCGACGACGGTCAGCGGGACAGGCCTCCACAGCCTCCGCAACACCGACCAGTGATTCACGACGGCACGGCGCCGTGCGGCACCCCGGACCTCGCCCGAGTCATCTGCCCCGACCGGTGCCACGCTTCCTCGTCGTCGGCGGACGAGCCGGATGTCCTCGGCCGCTCCAGGCGCACCATGTCGGACGTGGCGCTGACGCCATCCCCGGCGCCCCATGCTCACCGCGATCCTCAACGGCGCGCCGCCCTCGGTCGGCGTTCGACGCCGTTTCACGTGAAACATCGCTCGTTCCCTGATGCCGTCAGTCCCTGGCGAGACTCAGGCTGCTCGCCACCAGTCATGTCCGAGCCGACCCTCTCCGAAGCACTGCATCGGGTTCTGACCACCGCCTCGGGCCCGCGACGCGCGGGTGCCGATCTCTCGTCGGCGTCGTCCTCCCCCGGCCGGCGACGTTTCACGTGGAACCACCCCACCTCCGAGCCCCTGGGCCTGCCGTTCCTCCGCCTGCACGCCACAAGTCGACCGATCTCGGCTCGCGCTCCTGCGACCGGATGACGGAGCACCCCCCCATGCTCACGACGTCAGACGTTCGTGCACGACATCCCCAGCACACGAGTTCGCCACCATGGCACTCGATGGACACTGCGCCGGCGTCGTGCCGTTCCACGTGAAACGGTGGCCCGTTCCGGAGGCACTCGTCCCCCTGGCACTCGTCATCGACTGGATGGACGACAGGGTCCCTCCCCTCGTCGGCATCGCGCTCCTCGCGCCTCCTGGGCGAGCTCGTTCAGAAGGCCTCGACGGCACTGTCCTCGGTCATGCCCACCGTCGCGCGAGACTGACGCCCCTACGCCACCCCCGGAGTGCCTGCAGGTCCACAGGGAAGGTGCAGCCCCCCGCATACGCGGGGAAGTGATACTCGGGACACGTCGAACTGACCTCGACGGTGCTCATGTCGTGCGGCTCCGCACGACCACACTGAGGCCGTGGGTGCACGCTGGCGGCCGTCCCGACTCCGCACCTGCGGGGTCCGGCGCACGCGCGAGGCCTCCAGTGCGCGCCAATGAGAACACGGAGCCAGCGGGCCGGGGGCGCACGTCCGCCGAGCCCGGCTAGGCGCTCCCCCGGCGAGCTGCATGAGCTCACCGCCCGCGGGTACCACCGACGTCATCCGCCGAACCGTGGTGGCCGGATCCGTACACCTCGCACAGGTCGGTGCGTGAAGGGAGCACGACCGGCACGGCCGCCGGATCCGTCACGCCCGGGCCGGACCGGCACTCGCCGAGGTAGCGGCGCCGTGCGGGGGCCACCGGGCTGAAGGTCGTCGATCGTCACGTTACCTGCCCCTGTACGGTGCGGCCAGGGTCGGCCCGCAGACACGTCCGTCGCCCCGGAGTGCCACGGCGCGACCTCGCCGGAGCGACTGACTGTCGGAAGCATTCGCGTCCGACCGGTACTGTCGTCGACTGCCCGATGCCCGGGGGGGGCGCGCAAGGCCCTGTGCCGTGGCCACTCGACCTCGACACGGTCGTCGCGCATCCGTCCAGCCCCCCCGCGCGGGCGGCCCCTCCGTGCCACCTGGTGGGCCGACGATCCCGTCGGCTGACTGGGCAGCACGCGCCGCGGCACGAGCGAGCCCCAGTGGTTGAGGAGGCGCCGGCGAACCCGCTCGTACGCCGTGGTGTCGAGCAGCTCGACGGGCACCCTCACGCACGGTCCCGTTCTCGACACTCCCGGAACTCGTCGTCACGAGAGGTCAGGCTCGTCGAGCCGCACGATACGGCCACCCGGCCACGACTCGACACGTGGCAAGGGGGCTCGTTTCACGTGAAACGAGCCCCCTCGACGGCACGCGATGCTTCAGGGGCGCAGGAGTCCAGGATCCTCCGGTGCCATGACCTCCAGGATGCGGTTCAGGTCCTCGACAGAGGCGAACTCGACGGTGAGCCGGCCCTTGTTCTTGCCGATGTTCACCTTGACCCGGGTCTCGAAGTGATCGGAGAGGCGCGTCGCCAGCTCATCCATCGCCTCGCTGCGCTGGCCCGCTCGCGGTGACCGGCGCGGCGCTGCCGTCCCGTCGCCGTTCACCAGCAAGGTCACGATCTCCTCGGTCGCCCGGACGGAGAGACCTTCGGAGACGATGCGCTGAGCCAGCCGTTCGATCTCGGCCCCGTCGGTCAAGCCCAGGAGGGCGCGGGCGTGGCCCGCGGACAGCACACCTGCCGCCACCCGCCGCTGCACGAGCGGGGGGAGACGGAGCAGACGGAGCGTGTTCGAGATCTGCGGCCTGGACCGCGCGATGCGAGACGCGAGCTCCTCGTGCGTGCAGTCGAAGTCGTCGAGCAGCTGCCGGTAGGCCGCCGCCTCCTCGAGCGGGTTGAGCGCCGCACGGTGCAGGTTCTCCAGCAGAGCGTCCCGGAGCATGTCCGAGTCGTCGGTCTCCCGCACGATCGCGGGAATGGTCTCAAGCCCGGCGACCTGGGAGGCGCGCCACCGCCGCTCCCCCATGATCAGCTCGTACTGGCCCTCGACCGAACGGTCCGGACGGACGACGATCGGCTGGAGCACCCCGATCTGGGAGACCGAGTCGACCAGTTCGTCGAGATCGCCCTCGTCGAAGACCGTGCGAGGCTGCCGGGTGTTCGGCCGGATGGACTCCACCGGAACCTCGGCGAAGCGGGCGCCCGGGACAGGCACCAGTTCCGTTTCACGTGAAACGGCATCGGCATCGTCGCGGTCGGGGGTCGGCGTCTCCTCTGATGAGACGGTGTCCTCCGACGGCTCCGCGCCGTGGCCACTGGTCAGAGATGTCGTCTCCGCGCCGGCCACGCCGGCCGTCTCCGTGTCGTCCCCGGGAAGTGCCGTCACGGCATCGTCCCCGTCACTCACGGTAGTCGCGATACGGGTGGTGACACCGAGCGACTCGAGGTCGACAGGACCGTCGACCGGAGCCGGCACGGCAGCCGTCGCACCCTCCCCTTCTCGGTCACGCTCCAGGGGCGCACGATCGTCGGCCTGCTCCAACGTCGCGGTCGACGTCCCCTCCGACCCGTCGGGACGCGAACCGCCGACGGCCTGCGACCGAATCCGCAATCGGCCCCCGGCGATGGCTGAGTCCCACGAGGCGGAGCGCCCCTTCGTGCGCCCGGCCGCGTCCTCTGAATCCCTGGCCTCATCACCGACGGCGCCTGTCACGGCGGCGCTGGATCCCGACCCGCCCTGCTCACCGCTCCCCGAGAAGAACACGTCGACCGGGCGGTCGCTCTCCGGTGACGACGGGATCAGCGCACCGAGACCCCGACCGAGACCACGCTTCTTCTGACTCATCCTCGTGCCTCCTGCACCGCGGGGCGATGAGACCCCGTCACCGAACCGTCCGCTCCAGCCCTGCAGCTCCCGCTCGCTCCTCCGCCCGCCCGTCCGATCATCGTCCGGTCCCGGTCCTCTGCGTCGCTGCTTCGGCGATCTCGCGCGCCGCCTCCAGGTACGCCAGTGCGCCCGTCGAGCTCGGGTCGTAGGTGATCACGGTCTGTGCATGGCTGGGCGCCTCGGAGATGCGCACGGAACGCGGCACCGTCGTCCGCAGCGTCTCGCCGGGAAAATGTTGCCTGACCTCGGCGGCCACCTGCTGCGCGAGGTTGGTGCGGCCGTCGTACATCGTCAGCAGGATCGTCGATACGCGCAGTTCACGGTTGAGGTGTGCCTTGATCAGGTCGATGGTCTTCAACAGCTGGCTCAGGCCCTCGAGCGCGTAGTACTCACACTGGATGGGGATGAGGACCTCGCGTCCTACGACGAACGCGTTGACCGTCAGCAGCCCGAGGCTCGGTGGGCAGTCCACGAAGACGTAGTCGATGGGCTCCTCGCCGCGAGCGGCTCGCTGGTCCAGGTACACGTCCAACGCCCGACGCAGCCGTGTTTCACGTGAAACGAGGGAGACCAGCTCGATCTCCGCACCCGACAGATCGATCGTTGCCGGCACCCCGTACAGGCCGGGCACGTCCGGGCACTCCTGGACGACCGAATCCAGTGGATCGCCGTCGACCAGCACCTCGTAGATCGACGGGGTGCCCGCCCTGTGCTCGATCCCCAATGCCGTGGATGCGTTCCCCTGCGGGTCGTTGTCGATCACGAGCACCTTCAGCCCTGACTGCGCGAGCCCGGCCGCCAGGTTCACGGTCGTCGTGGTCTTGCCGACGCCGCCCTTCTGGTTGGCCACCGTGATGACCCGCGTGCGCTCCGGCTTCGGGAAGCGTCGACCTTGCAGGTCGATCCTGCGACGCGCGTCGATCGCCAGCTGAGCCGCGAGCGGCGTCTCCTCGTCCGCATCGGGCACCGCAGCGACCAGCGCTGCGCGGTGCGCGTCGACCCCCGCCGGCAGGCCGTCCTGCGCCCACTCCAGCCGCGGTTCCGTTTCACGTGAAACAGCCGGGTCACCCGTCGGTACCTCGTCGTCCCGCGGGACGTCGTCGACGTGTTCCGTACTGGTGCTCACGTGCCGCTCCTCCGATAGCTCCCGCTGATCACCCCGGACTCGCATCGCGCACGAGCAGATGTCCCGGGCCCCGGGCACACTCTACGGCGTCGCCCAGGTGGGCGAGCGGACGAAACTCCGGCCACGGGGAACGCGCGACGCCCACCGTCCCGCGGTCGGCGCAGAAGCCGGTCGGAGTGTCCGCGAGCCTGCGGTTCGAGCCGTCAGCCGCGACGCACGCGAACCACAGTCGTCGACTCCACACCCTCGACCGTGTGCGCCTCGATGATCTCGGGTTCGCCCGCCCTGAAGGACCGCAGCACCTTGCGTGCGGGGTCGACCTCCTGGGCGACGTTGCGGCCCTTGAGAACGACCATCTCCCCGCCTGGCCGGACGAGCGGAAGGCTCATGCGTGCCAGCTTGGACAGAGCAGCGACAGCACGCGACGTGACCGCGTCGACCTCGAACGCCTCGTGGTACTCCTCTGCCCGCCCGTGCTTCACCCGCACGTTGGCGAGTCCGAGCTCGTCGGCGACCTCGGTGAGCCAGGCCGTGCGGCGCTCCATCGGCTCGACGAGCAGCACCTCGGCGTCCGGCCGCGCGATCGCGACGACGATCCCGGGCAGCCCCGCTCCGGAGCCGATGTCCGCGATCGTGCGCGCCGCGGACAGGAACGGGAGCACCGCCGCGGAGTTGAGAATATGCCTCTCCCACAGCCTGGGGACCTCCCGAGGGCCGATCAGCCCACGCAGCTCCCCCTCGGCCCGCAGCTTCTCGGCGAACCGGGCCGTGAGCTCGTAGCGGTCGCCGAAGTAGCCGCGTACCGCGGGACTCGACCCGAGCGCAGCATCGGTGGCGCCGGTCTCGTCGTTCTCGATCGTCATGGGAATGCTCCCTCTCCCGGGACAGCACGGCGTGCCCCGCTCTCTCCACGGCCGACAGAACTGGCGGGCACGGCGAGGGCCCGTCGTTTCACGTGAAACGACGGGCCCTCGCGCATGCGTCACTCCTCCGGCGAGGCGGGCCTGACCACCACATACCGCTCGGGCTCGACGCCACGCGAGTCGCTGACGAGGCCCGAGGCCGTCACGACGTCGTGCACGACCTTCCGCTCGAAGGCGTTCAGCGGGTCGAGCTCCAGCTCCTCGCCCGATTCACGCACCTGCTCCACCGCGCGCTCCGCCAGTGCGGTGAGCTCGGAGCGACGCGTCGCCCTGAAACCCGCCACGTCGAGCATCAACCGGCTGCGCTCCCCCGTACGGGCCTGGACCGCGAGGCGCGTGAGCTCCTGAAGGGCCTCGAGCACCTCGCCCTGCGCCCCGACCAACGGCGCGAGCGACCCCTGCTCGTCGGCGACCACGTCGACCGCCGCGCGGTCGTGGCGGATGTCGAGGTCGATGTCGCCGTCCAGGTCGGCGATGTCCAGCAGCTCCTCCAGGTAGTCCGCCGCGATCTCACCCTCCTCCTCGAGGCGCGCGGTGCGGTCGGGGTCCTGGTCCACGGACGTGGTCTCGGTGCTCATGTCAGTCGTCACGGTCCTCTCGGTACTCACCGACGCTTCTGCCGATTCTTGCGCTTGGGCTGCTCACGCTGGCCACGGGGCTTCTCGGGCTCGGGCTCCGGCTCCGCCTCGATCGCGCCCTTCGCCGCGGCCTTGCGTGCGCGCTTCTCCTTCAGCAGACGCTCCGCCTCGGACCCCGGCGCCGGCATCTTCTTGATCGTGTAGAACTGCTGGCCCATGGACCACAGGTTCGAGATCACCCAGTAGATCAGCACACCCACGGGGAAGTTGACCCCGGAGATCAGGAAGATCACGGGGAGGATGTACAGCATCATCTTCTGGGTGCTGGCCATCGGCCCCTCGAGGGCGGCCTTCGGCATGTTCTTCATCGTCAGCTGACGCTGCGTGAAGAACATGGTCGCGCTCATGATGACGATGAGGACGATGACGACGATCCGCGAGGTCATCGAGTCCGTCGTCCGGAAGATGTCGGACAGCTGCGCCCCGAAGAGGCTCGACTGCTCGATGTCCCCCGCGACCTGCCGGTCGATCGGGCCGATCGCCTGGTAGCTGCCGTCGGCGATGCCCTGCAGGTGGTTCAGCACACGGAACAGCGCGAAGAAGATCGGCGACTGGAGCAGGATCGGCAAGCACGACGCCATCGGGTTCGTGCCGTGCTTGCGGTAGAGCTCCATTGTCTCGCGGCCCATGGCCTCGCGGGACGCGGGATCGGTCTTGCCCTTGTACTTCTTCTGCACGGCCTGCAGCTCGGGCTGCATCATCTGCATCCCGCGTGACGCCTTGATCTGCTTGAAGAAGAGCGGGATGAGGGCGATCCGGATGACGATCGTCAGCGCGACGATCGACAGGACCCACGCGAGCCCGGCGCCGTCCTGCATGCCCAGGGTCGTGAAGACGGCGTGCGACCCGTACATGATCCAGGCCACGACCCACTCGAGCGGGTAGAGGATGGTGTCGATCATCCCGAAATGTCTCCTTGGTCGGAAGTCCGCGGTCCCGGTGGCGCCGGCCGGGAGAGTCAGTCGCTCAGGCGCCGTGGTGCTCGAGGTCGTGCTCGTCCTCGTGGACGTGCTTCGACCGAGCGGGCGGGACGTCGTCGACGCCGCCGAGGCTCCACGGGTTGCACCGCAGGATCCGCCAGAGTGCGAGGCCTGTCCCCCGCAGGGTGCCACGGGTACGGATCGCGATGATCGCGTACTGCGAGCACGACGGGTAGTACTTGCAGGTCGGCCCGGTCAGGGGCGAGATGACGCTCTGATAGACGCGCAGCACGCCGATCAGCACGGTGGCGGGCAGGTTCCGCAGGAGGTCGCGCCCCTGCCCGATCGTCGAGGTGCTCATCACGTGCTCCGGTGGTCACGACCGACGACGCGGGCCGTGGCGCGCGCCACGGCCCGCGTCAGGGAGCCGGACAGGTCCTGGTCGAGGCGCCCGTAGTCGGCGCCGCGCGACGGCGGGAGCGCCCGCACGACGGCGAGCGACCCGGCGGGCAGCGTCGTCAGGTGCGACGCGGCAGCGTGCCGCAGTCGGCGCTTGACGACGTTCCGCTGCACGGCGTTCCCCACGGCCTTGGACACGACGAAGCCGACCTGTGGCGGGTCCTGGACCTCGGTGTCGAGGAGCAGGTGGACCACCACGGTCGACCGACCTGCACGCGTGCCGCGGCGCACCGTCCGTTCGAAGTCGACGGAACGGCGCAGTCGGTGCGCCGCGGGCAGCACGTGTCAGGCGGAGAGCTCGGCGCGACCCTTGCGGCGGCGGTTCGCCAGGATGGCGCGGCCGGCACGGGTGCGCATACGCAGCCGGAAGCCGTGGGTCTTCGCACGACGGCGGGTGTTCGGCTGGAAAGTCCGCTTGCTCACGAGTAACTCCAAGAAACGTCGGGGAGGCACACCGTCAGTTCCTCGACGATGCTGGTCATCACACAGGTCGGTGCGCGTCAGGTGCGCCGCGAGCCGACCGGCCGGCCCGAGGCTTGGCTGCCCGCGTGATGGCGCGCGAAAGACCTGGAACGGCTGTATGACGTTACGCCGCGGGGGGGTGCGCGGTCAAACTGGCGCCCCCTGGGTCGGCCGGCGGCACGGCGGCTACGATGGCGAAGATCTCAGCACCCCGGCGCGACGTCGCGCGGCCTGCCCGGTACGGTCGTCCACAGAGTTGTCCACAACGTCCACAGCGTGTGGACAAGCGTGTGGAAAGACTGGTGTCGTGGCAGGTCCGCGGTTTTTCCCGCCCCCACCCGAAACCACCATCCCGAGGACAAGGACGACGCCCCGTGGCCCAGCCGGACGAGAACATCACCGACGTCTGGGCGCACACTCTCGCCACCCTCGAGGCCCGGCCCGACATGACGGCCCGGCAGCTCGCGTTCATCAAGCTCGCCAAGCCGATGGCGATCGTCGAGGACACGGTGTTCATCGCGGTGCCTCACGAGCAGACCCGGACCTACCTCGAGACCAGCGTGCGCGACCAGCTCGTCTCGGCCATGGCGGCCACGCTGGGCCGGGAGGTCCGGTTCGGGATCACCGTCGACCCCGAGCTCAGCAGCGACACCCTCACCGGCCCGTCCCAGGACTACACGGCGACGCCGGCCGAGGCCGGCGAGCCGGAGGAGCCGGACGCACCCGTCCTCCCCCCGACGCCGAAGCCGTCCGCCGAGCCCACGCGGCTCAACCCCCGCTACATCTTCGAGACGTTCGTGATCGGCTCGTCCAACCGGTTCGCGCACGCGGCGGCGGTCGCGGTGGCGGAAGCGCCGGCCAAGGCCTACAACCCGCTGTTCATCTACGGCGACTCGGGCCTGGGCAAGACGCACCTGCTGCACGCCATCGGCCACTACGCGCACAACCTATACCCCCACGTGCGCGTGCGCTACGTGAACTCCGAGGAGTTCACCAACGACTTCATCAACAGCATCGGCGAGGGGCGCGCCGGCGCGTTCCAGCGCCGCTACCGCGACGTCGACGTGCTCCTCATCGACGACATCCAGTTCCTGCAGGGCAAGGAACAGACGATGGAGGAGTTCTTCCACACCTTCAACGCGCTGCACAACGCCAACAAGCAGGTCGTCATCACCTCTGACGTCCCGCCCAAGCAGCTCAACGGGTTCGAGGACCGCCTCCGCTCCCGGTTCGAGTGGGGCCTCATCACCGACGTGCAGCCGCCCGACCTCGAGACCCGCATCGCGATCCTGCGCAAGAAGGCCGCCAGCGAGCACCTCGACGTGCCCGCCGACGTGCTCAGCTACATCGGCTCGCGGATCTCCACGAACATCCGCGAGCTCGAGGGCGCCCTCATCCGCGTCACCGCGTTCGCGAACCTCAACCGCCAGCAGGTCGACCTCGCACTCGCCGAGATCGTCCTCAAGGACCTCATCACCGACGACGACATGGCGGAGATCACGCCGTCGATGGTGATCGCCCAGACGGCGGCCTACTTCGGCCTCACCATCGACGACCTGTGCGGGTCGTCGCGCTCGCGCGTGCTCGTCACGGCCCGTCAGATCGCCATGTACCTCTGCCGCGAGCTGACGGACCTGTCACTGCCGAAGATCGGGCAGCAGTTCGGCGGGCGTGACCACACGACCGTCATGCACGCGAACAAGAAGATCGCGGGCCAGATGGCGGAGCGCCGCTCCACCTACAACCAGGTGACCGAGCTCACGAGCCGGATCAAGCAGCAGCACCGCGGCTGACCCCTCCCCGGCATCGCGCCGGGCCGTGCCCGTCCCCGGGGCCTCGCCGACCTGTGAGGCGCCGGCGGCGTCCTTTCCCTCCTGGACCTCCGGACCCGGGCGCACCGAAGCGCACGGACGCTCACGGCACGCCGTCCACCTCGACCAGCGCCTCTGTCCACAGATCCGGCCCCGTCGTCCACCACGACACGGGCCCCGTACGGTCCTGTGCACAGCCGTGACCGCCGTCCCGCACCGCTTTCCACAGGACCGCCCACATCCCGGGGCGCGGAACCGCCGTCTCGACGCGCCGTCGTCCCCACCCCTGTGGAGCAGACCCGTGGACAACTGCGGCCTCTCGTCCGCCGGCCCGATTCACACCTGTGGACAATCTTGTGGACGGGTGTGGACCGAGCGCGAGAACCGGTGGACGACGACCCCCTCATCGGTGGACGCCTGTGGGTACAGATTCCGTCGCCCACAGGCAACCCGAGTTGTCCACATCTGCGCCCCCACGCCCTCCACAGTGCTATCACCGCTCTGACCTGCGAAGACGCACGTTCTCCCCAAGTTCCACAGCCCCTATGACGATGACGTTCATGTCAATGGGAAGAGAATCACCACACCTTCATCAGGCAGACGGGCGACGGGCTGCACCCGGGTCCGGAGCGCCGGGTCGCCCCCGTAGGTCGGGCGACCGTGCACAGGGCCCGCCCTCCTGGTGGACACCGCTCCCCCGCATCGTCCACCGTCGCCCCGCTCACGTGCCGAAGAAGCTCCGACTCGCGTAGGGTTTGCCACGGACGACAGCAGCGCCTCCCGAGACGTCCCGCGCCCGGGACGCAGGGCGCGGCCCGCGTGTCGTCCGCATCGACCGACAACTCGAGGAGTGGGATGAAGTTCCGGGTTGAGCGTGACGTCCTGGCCGAGGCCGTGACCTGGACGGCGCGCACGCTTCCCACGCGGCCGCCGGCCCCCGTGCTGGCGGGTGTCCGCATCGAGGTGGACACGGCGGGCACCATCGGGCTGTCCAGCTTCGACTACGAGGTCTCCGCGCGTTCCGAGATCCCCGCCGAGGTGTCCGAGCCCGGCACGGTGCTGGTCTCCGGGCGGCTTCTCGCCGAGATCTCCCGGGCCCTGCCGAACAAGCCGGTCGACGTCACCCTCGAGGGCACCAAGGTCGTGCTCACCTGCGGCGCGTCGCGCTTCACCCTGCTCACCATGCCTGTGGAGGACTACCCGGCGCTGCCGGCGATGCCCGAGCTCAGCGGTACGGTGACCGGAGACGCGCTGACCCACGCCGTCGCCCAGGTGAGCGTCGCCGCGAGCCGCGACGACACCCTGCCCCTGCTCACGGGCGTGCGGATGGAGATCGAGGGCGAGCGCATCACCCTCATCGCCACGGACCGCTACCGGCTGGCCCTGCGCGAGCTCACGTGGACCCCCGCGACGCCCGGCTACTCGGCCGTCGCGCTGGTCCGCGCGCGGACCCTGACCGACGTCGCGAAGTCCCTCGGCTCCGGCGGCGGGCTGGTGAACATCGGCCTCACCACGGGGCAGGGGGTCGACCTCATCGGGTTCGAGGCCGGCGGCCGGCACACGACGTCGCAGCTGGTGGACGGCGACTACCCGCCCGTGCGGCGCCTGTTCCCGGACGCGACCCCGATCCACGCCGTCGTCGCGACCGCGCCGCTGATCGAGGCCGCGAAGCGCGTGGCCCTCGTCGCGGAGCGCAACACCCCGATCCGCCTGTCGTTCACCGAGGGCCAGGTCGTGCTCGACGCCGGGCAGGGCGACGACGCGCAGGCCTCCGAGGCGCTCGAGGCGGTGCTCGTGGGCGAGGACATCCAGGTCGCGTTCAACCCGCAGTTCCTGCTCGACGGACTCGGCGCGCTCGGCACGGACTTCGTGCGGATGTCGTTCACGCACCCGAACAAGCCCGTGGAGTTCACGGGCCAGGAGTCGCTCGACGGCGAGGACTCGTCGGAGTACCGCTACCTGCTGGTCCCAATCCGGTTCGCCGGCTGACGCGTCGTCCGGCGCGCCCCGTGCCGGACGACGTACGCTCGCCCTGACTCCAGCACCGTCCCGGAAGGAAGCCCCATGGTCAGCCACATCGGACTCGTCGGCCTGGGGAAGATGGGCCACAACATGCGTGAGCGGCTGCGCCGCGGCGGCATTGAGGTCACCGGGTACGACCCGCGGCCCGAGGTGTCCGACGTCGCCTCGCTCGCGGACCTGGTGGCGGCGCTGCCCGGCGACCGGAAGGTCGTGTGGGTGATGGTCCCGGCCGGCGACCCCACCCGCGGCGTGGTGCAAGAGCTCGGCACCCTGCTGGGGGCCGGCGACGTCGTGGTGGAGGGCGGCAACTCGCACTACCCCGAGGACCAGCTGCGGGCGGCCGAGCTCGCCGAGCGCGGCATCGGGTACGTCGACGTCGGGGTCTCGGGTGGCGTCTGGGGCCTGGAGAACGGCTACGGGCTCATGTGCGGCGGCGCGGACGAGCACGTGACGACGCTGATGCCCGTCTTCGACGCGCTGCGTCCCGAGGGCCCCCGCGAGGAGGGCTTCGTCCACGCGGGCGAGGTCGGCGCCGGGCACTTCGCCAAGATGGTCCACAACGGCATCGAGTACGGCCTGATGCAGGCGTACGCCGAGGGGTACGAGCTGCTCGCGGCCAAGGACGTCGTGACCGACGTGCACGGCACGATGAAGGCGTGGATGCGCGGCACGGTCGTGCGCTCGTGGCTCCTGGAGCTCATGGTGAAGGCGCTCGAGGAGGACCCCCGGCTCGCGGCGATCGACGACTGGGTCGAGGACTCCGGCGAGGGCCGGTGGACCGTCGACGAGGCGATCGACAACGCCGTGCCGCTGCCTGTCATCTCCGCCGCGCTGTTCGCCCGGTTCGCCTCGCGTCAGGAGGACTCCCCGGCGATGAAGGCCGTCGCCGCCCTGCGCCAGCAGTTCGGCGGTCACGCGGTCAAGCCCGCGCAGTAGTCCCGCCCTCCGGCGCATGTACGTCTCGCACCTCTCCCTGATCGACTTCCGCTCCTACGCCGCGGCCGACGTCGAGCTGGATCCCGGCCCGACGGCCTTCGTCGGGCGCAACGGGCAGGGCAAGACGAACCTGGTCGAGGCGCTGGGCTACGTCGCGACGCTCGGCAGCCACCGGGTGGCCACGGACACGCCGCTGATCCGCGCCGGGGCGGAGCGGGCGATCGTGCGGACCCGCATCGTGCGCGGCGACCGTGCCTCCACCGTCGAGCTGGAGATCACGGCCGGCAAGGCGAACCGGGCCCGCGTCAACCGCGGCCAGCCCGGGCGTGCCCGCGACGTGCTGGGGATCCTGCGGACGGTCCTCTTCGCGCCCGAGGACCTGGCGCTGGTCAAGGGCGACCCGGACGGCCGCCGGCGGTTCCTGGACCAGCTCGTCGTCCAGCTCCTGCCCCGGGCGGCGGGCGTCGTCAGCGACTACGAGCGTGTGGTGCGCCAGCGCTCCGCCCTGCTGAAGTCGCTGCGGGGAGTCCGCCGTGGCGGGCGCGCCCCGGACCTGTCCACCCTCGAGGTCTGGGACACGAAGGCGGCGCAGCTGGGGGCGCAGATCCTCACGATGCGCCTCGCGCTGGTGCGGGCGCTGCGGCCCGAGGTCGCGGCCGCCTACGCGCAGGTGAGCGACGCCGACGGGCACGCCGAGCTGACGTACCGCTCGAACGTCCCGGAGGCGGAGGCCGCCGGTGCCCCGGACGGGCCGACGCCGGCGACGCCCGACGGCGCCGCCGACCTGGAGAAGGCGCTCCTCGACGCGATGGTGCAGGTCAGGGACCAGGAGGTCGAGCGGGGGGTGAGCCTCGTCGGCCCGCACCGGGACGACCTCGTCCTCACCCTAGGCGGGCTGCCGGCGAAGGGGTACGCGAGCCACGGCGAGTCGTGGTCGTTCGCCCTGGCACTGCGGCTGGCGTCGTACCGGCTGCTCGGCGGCACGCCGCAGCCTCCGCCCGCCGACGACGTGGCCGGCCCGGCGCCGGACGACGTCTTCTGGGACCCGGACCAGGGCACGGACGCCGATCCGGTCCTGGTGCTCGACGACGTCTTCGCCGAGCTCGACGTCCGGCGCCGGGAGCGCCTCGCGGAGCTGGTCGCGCCGGCCCGCCAGGTGCTCGTCACGGCGGCCGTGCCCGAGGACGTCCCCGCCGGGCTGATGGGGGCGCGGTTCGAGGTGACCCCGGGACAGGTGCGTCGTGTGCCCTGAGGTGCCGGACGACGACGGCGGCGCGCTCGACGGCGCGGGCGCGACCGTCGAGGGCGGCGTCCAGGACGCGGCCGCGGACGTCCCCGGGCGCCGGCAGCCGGGCGACCTGCGTCCGGTGCGGGACCGCACCGAGCTGACGCCCGCGATCGAGGTGGCCCGCGAGGCGCTCAACCGGGCCAAGGCGGCCGCGCGGGCCAAGGGCCTGCGCCCGGGTGCCCCGGCACGCCATTCGCCGCTCTCCGAGCCGCGCGGCGCCGGCAAGGGGCCCAACGCGCGGGACCCGCAGCTTCTCTCCGAGGTGATCTCGCGTCTCCTGCGGGACAAGGGCTGGACCTCCGACGTCTCCGTGGGCGGGGTGATCGGCCGGTGGCGGGAGGTGGTCGGCGACCAGGTCGCGGACCACTGCCAGCCGGAGACGTTCGAGAACAACGTCCTGGTGGTCCGCGCGGACTCCACGGCGTGGGCCACGCAGGTGCGCCTGCTGACGCCGACCCTCCTGCGCCGGCTCGCCGAGGAGGTCGGCGAGGGCGTGGTCGAGCAGGTCACGGTCCTCGGCCCCGCAGGCCCGGGGTTCCGTCGCGGTCGTCGGTCGGTGCGTGGTCCGGGGCCGCGCGACACCTACGGCTGACCACGTCGAGGGGCCCTCGGGACCTGCGTCCCGAGGGCCCCTCGACGCCGAGCCCGTCAGGGCGCGGTCAGGTTCTCCGGCCCGGTCAGCGGGTCCGGAGCCGGCGACGGACGAGCAGCGGCGTGACGCCCATCCCGATCAGGAGCACGGCGACGGCCGCGACCCAGCCGGCCGTCGTCCCCGTGGCGGCGAGCTCCGGTTCCGTGGACGCGGCCGGGGCCGCCTCCTCGGCGACGTCGGGGGCGTCGACGGCGGGCGCCGGCGTCTCGTCGGTCTCCGCGGCGACCGGGCGCGCGGTGTCGTCCGCCGGCGGGTTGGCGCAGTCCTCCGACGCCGCCGGGTAGTCGACGACGGTCGAGTACGACGGGTTGACCTCGAACAGGACCTGCACGCCGTCACGGGTCCAGGCGTAGTTGCCGTCGGTCGCCGTGTACGAGCCGTCCTCCTGGCGCTCGTAGCCGGGCCACTGCAGGGGCTCGGTGTCCGAGGCGCCGGGCCACAGGAGCCGGCCCTCGAGAGGCAGGTCCTCCTGCACGTAGTCGTCGCCGTCGGGGTTGAGGAACGTGATCGTCAGCGGGGTCTCGTCATCGACCTCGATGCCCTCGGGCAGCCCGACCCCGTAGACCAGGTACGGCGTCGCGCCCTCGCAGACGGCCGCGATGTCGCCGGGCACCAGCGCACAGTCCTCCTCGGCCGGCAGGAGGTCGTCGATCGGGAAGAGCACGTCGCCCTCGTCGGTCCGGACGTAGCCGGCGAGGTCCGCACCGAACGTGTTGCCCTCGGTCGGGGTCGCGACGACACCGGCCTCGGTGCTCAGGTAGGTGACCTGCTCCGAGTTCGCGGGCGGGACGACGGCGGTCGCGTCGGCGCCGCAGACGGTGACGGGCGCCGGGATCTCCGGGGTCACGACGACGGGCTCCTCGGGCTCCTCGGGCTGCTCGGGACGGTCGCAGTCCGCGGCCGTCGGCAGCTCGACGCCGAGCTCGTCGAGCTCCTGGTGCTGCCAGTCGACCAGCCTCCCGTCCATGGAGGACCCGTCGGGGTACGTGATGTTCTGCGGGACCTCGTACTCGTCGGGCCCTCCGCGCAGCAGGTCCTGCTGGATCCCCCACCCGGTGCACAGGTCGACGCCGTCGAGCAGGTCGGTCTCGGGGAGCTCGGTGTACCAGTGCTGGTCGTTGCGCAGCTCGTCCTCGGCCAGGGTGAGCGTCTTCGTGCCGAGGAGCTCCTGCGTCCCGGAGTTCTCCCAGGCGGCGCCTCGGCTCGCGTCGAGCTTCGGGTACAGGTAGATCGCGACCTGGACCGGCGAGCCGGCGGGCTCCGGGGTCTCGCAGGCGGCGCGCTCGCCGGACTCCTCGAACGACCAGCCGCGGTGACCGTCCGGGTCGTCGCCGGCCTCGACCGCGACGGTCCAGTCGGTGTCCGCGGCGGCGTCGAGCGGGACGCTGACGGAGGCTCCGCTGCCGAACGACTCCTCGAGGACGGGCTCGCCGTCGACGTGGATCGTGACGACGTTCTCCTCGCGGGGGGAGTAATCGGTCAGCCGGACGTCGAGGGTGTCGCAGTCGGCGGCGATCGTCGGGGTGTGGGCGGAGGCGGGTGTCGCGGTGGCGACGAGGCCTCCGAGGGCCAGCGCGCCGGCGACGACGCTCGCCAGGGTTCTCTTCACGGTCCAGGGGTCCCTTCGGTGTCGGCGGACGCTCGGGGGGTCGCGCCGGGCAGACAGCAAACGCAGCATTCCTACCAGCAGGGGAGGAAGTGGCGGAAGGATGATAAATATCCGATAACGGACCCAAGGTGCGGTCGGGGTCGACCGTGAGGTGCGGCGGCGGCCGCCTGTGGACAACGGTGTGGAGAGATCGGGCGGCGATGCCGTGTGATCCTGCGTGCGAAGGGCTCCCCGAGGGCTGGATATCCGCGGATCCGGCGCCCCCGCCAGGTAGACTGGGGCAGTCATTCCGGGTGACGTCACCGGGCGCTCACGAGGCGTCGTCGGGCGGCTCCGACGGGTGGTGGACGGCGTGCCACGCCGCCCTCGCCCCGAGAGGTCCGCGTGGTGTCGGGCCCGGAACCTGTGAGCCGCGCCGTCCTGCCCCTGCGGGGGACTTGCGCGTGCACGACGACCGAGGAGCAGCCCAGCCCGTGGCAGACCGAACCGACACCCCACGTCCCAGTACTGCCGCCGCCGACGCAGGCATCGGGCCGGGGGGCGGGTACGACGCCGGCAACATCACCGTCCTGGAGGGCCTCGAGGCCGTCCGCAAGCGTCCGGGCATGTACATCGGCTCCACGGGTGAGCGCGGTCTGCACCACCTGGTGTACGAGATTGTGGACAACTCTGTGGACGAGGCCCTGGCGGGCCACGCCGACACCATCGAGGTGACCCTGCTCGCGGACGGCGGCGTGCGGGTGCAGGACAACGGCCGCGGCATCCCCGTCGCGATGCACCCCACCGAGGGCAAGCCGACGCTCGAGGTCGTCATGACGATCCTGCACGCGGGCGGCAAGTTCGGGGGCGGCGGCTACGCGGTCTCGGGCGGCCTGCACGGCGTCGGCATGTCCGTCGTCAACGCCCTGTCGAGCCGTTTCGTGTCCGAGGTCCGCCGCGACGGGTACCACTGGCGGCAGGAGTACAGCGACGGCGGCGAGCCGCTCACCGAGGTGCGGCGCCTCGACCCGCTCGGCCCCGACGAGACCACGGGCACCGTCCAGACGTTCTGGGCCGACGACACGATCTTCGAGACCACCGAGTACGACTTCGAGACCCTGCGGTCCCGGTTCCAGCAGATGGCGTTCCTCAACAAGGGGCTGCAGATCACGCTGGTCGACGAGCGGGCCGGCCACGCCGTCGCCGACGACGAGGTGGCCGGCGGCGGGACGCACGCGGACGCGGACGACGTCGCGGCCGACCCGTCGTCGTCGGACGTGGACGCCGACCCGGTGCGGACCGTGACCTACCGCTACGACCAGGGCCTGACGGACTACGTGGCGCACATCAACGGCGCCAAGAAGGCCGAGCTGATCCACCGGGAGATCATCGACTTCGAGGCGGAGGACACCGAGCGGAAGGTCTCCGTCGAGATCGCGATGCAGTGGACCACGGCCTTCAGCGAGTCGGTTCACACGTACGCCAACACGATCTCCACCCCCGAGGGCGGCACCCACGAGGAGGGCTTCCGCACGGCGCTGACGTCCCTGGTCAACGCGTACGGGCGCGACAAGGGGATCATCAAGGAGAAGGACGACAACCTCACGGGCGACGACATCCGCGAGGGCCTGACGGCGGTCGTCTCCGTGAAGCTCGGCGAGCCCCAGTTCGAGGGCCAGACGAAGACGAAGCTGGGCAACACCGAGGCCAAGACGTTCGTGCAGCGGGTGGTCCGCGAGCAGCTGACGGACTGGTTCGACGCGCACCCGAACGAGGCGCGCGACGTCGTGCGCAAGGCGATCCAGGCCTCGCAGGCACGCATCGCGGCCCGCAAGGCGCGCGAGGCGACCCGTCGCAAGGGGATCCTCAGCTCGGGCGGGATGCCCGGCAAGCTGAAGGACTGCCAGTCGAACCGGCCGGAGGACTGCGAGATCTACCTGGTCGAGGGCGACTCGGCGGGCGGCTCCGCGGTCCGCGGCCGCAACCCGCACAACCAGGCGATCCTGCCGCTGCGCGGCAAGATCCTCAATGTCGAGCGGGCCCGGCTGGACAAGGCACTGTCCAACCAGGAGATCCAGTCGTTGATCACCGCGTTCGGTACCGGGATCGGCGAGGACTTCGACATCTCTAAGCTGCGGTACCACAAGATCGTGCTCATGGCCGACGCGGACGTCGACGGCCAGCACATCTGCACCCTGCTGCTGACGCTGCTGTTCCGGTACATGCGCCCGCTCGTCGAGCAGGGGTACGTGTACCTGGCGCAGCCGCCGCTGTACCGGCTGAAGTGGTCGAACGCCCCGCACGAGTACGTGTACTCCGACCGGGAGCGCGACGCGTTCCTGGAGCAGGGCCTCGCGGCCGGCAAGCGGATCCCCAAGGACAACGGGATCCAGCGGTACAAGGGTCTCGGCGAGATGGACTACTCCGAGCTGTGGGACACCACGATGGACCCGGAGAGCCGCACCCTGCTCCAGGTCACGATGGACGACGCCGCGGCCGCGGACGAGATCTTCTCGGTCCTCATGGGCGAGGACGTCGAGTCCCGACGCAGCTTCATCCAGCGCAACGCCAAGGACGTCCGCTTCCTCGACATCTAGCCCGACCATCTGTGTACAGGTCGGCACGACGCCGGTGTACACGGGTGGACGCGGTGGACGAGCAGGAGCGGCACCCGCGCCCGGGCGGGCGCAGGAAAGGAAGAAGGTAGACGGTGACGGACGAGACCCCCGGCCCTGACATGAACGACGGAGTGCCCGGCGAGGCGGCACCCGAGAGCTCGGACGGCGGCGTCGCGGTGCACCACGGCCGCATCGAGCAGGTGGACCTGCAGCTCGAGATGCAGCGCAGCTACCTCGACTACGCGATGAGCGTGATCGTCGGGCGCGCGCTGCCCGACGTGCGCGACGGGCTCAAGCCGGTGCACCGCCGCGTGCTCTACGCGATGTACGACGGCGGCTACCGCCCCGACCGGGCGTACTCGAAGTGCTCGCGCGTCGTCGGCGACGTCATGGGCAAGTACCACCCGCACGGCGACACCGCGATCTACGACACCCTCGTGCGGCTCGTGCAGGACTGGGTGCTGCGCTACCCGCTCGTCGCGGGGCAGGGGAACTTCGGCTCGCCCGGCAACGACCCTGCGGCCGCCCCGCGGTACACCGAGTGCCGCATGGCGCCGCTGGCGCTCGAGATGGTCCGGGACATCGAGAAGAACACCGTCGACTTCCAGGACAACTACGACGGCCGCACGCAGGAGCCCGTCGTCCTGCCGGCACGCTTCCCGAACCTGCTCGTCAACGGGTCGGCCGGCATCGCCGTCGGCATGGCGACGAACATCCCGCCGCACAACATGCGCGAGGTCGCGGAGGGCGTCCGCTGGCACCTGGACCACCCGGAGGCGTCGCGCGAGGAGCTGCTCGCCGCGCTGATGCAGCGGATCAAGGGGCCGGACTTCCCCACCGGAGCGCAGATCCTGGGGACGAAGGGCATCGAGGAGGCGTACCGGACCGGGCGCGGCTCGATCACGATGCGCGCCGTCGTCAACGTCGAGGAGATCCAGAACCGGATCTGCCTCGTCATCACCGAGCTGCCCTACCAGGTCAACCCGGACAACCTCGCCGCGAAGGTCGCCGACCTGGTCAACGACGGCAAGATCGCCGGGATCGCCGACATCCGTGACGAGACCTCCGGCCGCACCGGGCAGCGCCTCGTCATCGTGCTGAAGCGCGATGCGATCGCGAAGGTCGTGCTCAACAACCTGTACAAGCACACCCAGCTGCAGGACACCTTCGGCGCCAACATGGTCGCCCTCGTGGACGACGTGCCCCGCACGCTCAGCCTCGACGCGTTCGTGCGGCACTGGACGACCCACCAGATCGAGGTCGTGCGCCGGCGCACCGAGTACCTGCTCGCGGAGGCCGAGCGGGAGATCCACATCCTGCGCGGGTACCTCAAGGCCCTGGACGCGCTCGACGAGGTCATCGCCCTCATCCGCCGCTCCCCCAGCGCCGACGAGGCCCGCACCGGCCTCATGGAGCTGCTCGACGTCGACGAGGAGCAGGCCAACGCCATCCTCGCGCTGCAGCTGCGTCGTCTCGCGGCGCTCGAACGGCAGCGCATCATCGACCAGCACGCCGAGATCGAGCGCCGGATCGAGGACTACCAGGACATCCTCGCCAAGCCCGAGCGGCAGCGCACGATCGTGCGCGAGGAGATGGACGACATCGTCGAGCGCTACGGCGACGAGCGCCGCACCACGGTGCTGCCGTTCGACGGCGACATGTCGGTCGAGGACCTCATCCCCGAGGAGGAGGTCGTCGTCACCATCACGCGCGGCGGCTACGCCAAGCGCACCCGCAGCGACAACTACCGCGCCCAGCGCCGCGGCGGCAAGGGCGTGCGCGGCGCCGCGCTGCGCGAGGACGACATCGTCGAGCACTTCTTCGTCACGACCACGCACCACTGGCTGCTGTTCTTCACCAACCTGGGTCGCGTGTACCGGGCCAAGGGGTACGAGCTGCCCGAGGGCGGCCGTGACGCCAAGGGCCAGCACGTGGCGAACATGCTCGCCTTCCAGCCGGGCGAGCACATCGCCCAGGTGCTCGACCTCCCCGACTACGAGGCGGCGGACTACCTGGTCCTGGCCACACGTCGCGGTCTGGTGAAGAAGACCCGCCTCGGGGAGTACAACTCCCCGCGCTCCGGCGGCCTCATCGCCATCAACCTGCGCGAGGACGAGTCCGGCACCCCGGACGAGCTGGTCGCCGCCCGCCTCGTCAACGCCGACGACCACCTCATCCTCGTCTCCCGCAAGGGCCAGTCGATCCGGTTCCCCGCCGACGACGACACGCTGCGGCCGCTGGGCCGTGCGACGTCGGGCGTCACGGGCATGAAGTTCCGCGAGGAGGACGAGCTGCTCAACGCGGACGTCGTCACGCCGGGCACGGACCTGTTCGTGGTGACCGAGGGAGGCTTCGCCAAGCGCACCGGCATCGACGAGTACCGGGTGCAGGGACGTGCCGGTTTCGGGATCAAGGTGGCGAACCTCGTCGAGGCTCGTGGAGACCTCGTGGGGGCGCTCGTGACCGACCCGGACGACGAGGTGCTGGTGGTCATGGAGCGTGGCAAGATCGTCCGGTCCGCGGTGGCCGAGGTGAACCTCACCGGGCGGACCACGCAGGGTGTCACGTTCGCCAAGCCCGACAAGGGAGACCGCATCATCGCGGTGGCCCGCAACGTCGAGCGTCGTGCGGAGGAGGAGTCGGCTAGCGTGGACGGACAGGCCGCCGACGAGCACGAGAGCAGCGGGGACGAGGACTGATGACCGAGAAGAGCGCGTCGACCACGGCGTCCACCACGCCACCGGCGGCACAGACGGATCCCGCACCCGAGGTCGACGACCAGACGCACCGGGCCGCGCCCCGCGCGGAGGTGCCCGGGCCGCCGGCGACGGGCTCGGACACCGCCGCGGACGAGACGCAGGCCTCGGAGGCGGCCCCCGGGACGGTCCCGCCGCCGCCCACGGGCGCCTCTCCGGTCAAGGACGGCGCGGTGAAGGCCGCCGCCGCGGCGCTGGCGGCGGCTCGCTCGGCAGCGAAGAAGGTCCAGTCCGCGCGGCCCGAGAGCACCCGGGACGACGCCGGCGACGGCGACCCGGCCTCGGACGCCCGGACGGGCGCGGGCACGAGCGGGCCCGGCGCCACCGCGGACGAGCCGCGCCCCGAGATGCACTACTCCGCGGGCAGCGTCCACGGCACGGCCGCCGCGACGAACGGCGCCGCACCGGCGACGCCGGCGGCAGAGGCCGGGCCGCGGCGGGTGCGGCTGTCGATCTCCCGCATCGACCCGTGGTCGGTCATGAAGCTCGCGTTCCTGCTCTCGGTCGCGATCGGGTTCATGATCGTCGTGGCCACGATGGTCGTCTGGTACGTCCTCAACGACATGGGCACGTTCGCCACGATCCAGGACTTCCTGCAGCAGACCGTGGGGCCGCAGACGGTGAACATCGTCCAGTTCATCGAGTTCGACCGTGTCGTGTCCCTGTCGGTCCTCATCGCCATCATCGACGTCGTCCTGCTGACCGCCGTGGCGACCATCCTGGCGATCCTGTACAACATCACGGCGGCGCTCGTCGGCGGCGTGCACCTCACCCTGACGGACGAGTGACCGCCGTCCGCGGACGGCGCGAGACCCGGGACGGACGTCACACCGCCGGCCCACGTTCCCGGTTTGGGGACGGGGCCGGCGTACGGTAACGTTCCGTGCTGCACGCGCGTTCTCTCGCGCGTCACGGGGCTATAGCTCAGACGGTTAGAGCGCTTCCCTGATAAGGAAGAGGTCGGAGGTTCAAGTCCTCCTAGCCCCACTCCAGGCCAACCGGGCCCGGGCCCTGACAGGCACGGCCTCGAGGTCGTGACGAGGAGGTTCTCATGAAGAAGCTGTTCGTCCTCCTGCTCGCGCTGGGCGCGGGCTATCTCGTCTGGCGGCGACTCAACGAGGACGCCGCCGACCGAGACCTCTGGTCGGAGGTCACCGACTCCATCGACTGACACGCCTCGCGCGTGCGCGGCCCCTCGTGGCCGTCCGGGGCCATGGCGCAATTGGTAGCGCACCTGCTTTGCAAGCAGGGGGTTGGGGGTTCGAGTCCCCCTGGCTCCACCACCTCCCACCAGCACCGACACGTTCGGTGAGGGTGGGATTCGTCGTTCCCGGAGCGTGAACCGGCGAGCCATGCGTAGAACGAGGGCCCCCGCCCGGTACGGACGGGGGCCCTCGTCGTGCTCGGGAGCCGGCGGTGCGGGTCAGCTCGTCGTGGAGCCCGACTCGTTGTCGTCGTCCTGGGCGGACGTCGCCGACTCGTCCTTGCCCGCCGTGTCGGAGTCCTTGCGGGTGCTGCGGCTGCGGTTCGACGCCTTCTTGGCGGTCTCGGTCGCCTTGTCGCGGGCCTTGTCCACGGCCTCGCCGACCTTCTCGCCGACCTCGTCGCCGAGCTCGGTGGCCCGCCCGGTCGCCCGCTCGGCGGCCTCGCGGCCCTTCTCCGCCGCCTCGCGGCCCCGGGCGACGGCGTGCCCGGCGGCCTCGCCCACGGCCTCGGCGGCGTCCCCGACGGCCGACCTGGCGTCGCGCGCCGCGCCGTCGAAGTCGGGCCCCGAGGCCTGCTCCCACGGCTCGGCCCACGGGTCGTTCTGCGGCTGCGCCCGCCGCCAGAAGGCGTACCCCGCGGCAGCTGCCCCCACGACGGCGACCGTCACGAGGACCTTCTTGCCCGCCCCGGAGCTCTTCTCGGCCTTCTTCGCCGCCTTCGCGGCGGCCTTCTCGGCCTCCGCGGCCGCCTTCCGCGCCTTCTTCGCGGCCTTCTTGCCGGCCTTGCCCGCGGCCTCCGTCGCGGCCTCGGTGGCCGCGGCAGCGGTCGCACCAGCACGGGTCGCGGCGTCGTTGAACGCCGTCACCAGCCGGGGCAGGTACTCGTCGACGATCTTGTCGTGCGCCGTGTCCACCATCGGGCCGGCCTTGTCCGCCGCGGCCTCGATGCGCGGTGCGGCGGCCCGCACGCTGTCGCGCCACGCGCTCTCGGCTCGGGGCACGAGCCACTCCAGGAACGAGTCGACGCGCGGCTCCGCCCACCCCTTGGCGTGCGTCGCGGCGTCCTTGGCACCACCCGCCGCCCGGGAACCGACGTCGACGAGCACGGCGGCCGTGTCCGTCGCGGAGTCCTTGATCTTGGCCTTGTCGACCTTCTCGCCGAGCGTGGCGAGCCTGGAGCTCAGCTCCTTCGGGATGTCGCTGCCGATGTCCTTGACGCTGTCGCCGACGTTCTTTCGCACCATGAACCCACTGTGCCACCAGGAGCGCCGTGCCGCAGCGATACACGCGCCGGGCAACGGGCGATCCCGGAGAGAGAACGGTGAGAGGATGTGGACATGTTCGCAACCCTCCACACCACGGCCGGCGACATCCGTATCGAGCTGCTGCCGAACCATGCGCCCAAGACCGTCGACAACTTCGTGGGTCTTGCCAAGGGCACGACCACGTGGACCGACCCGAGCACGGGCGCCGAGCGGAACGACCCGCTGTACGACGGCGTGATCTTCCACCGGGTGATCGACAGCTTCATGATCCAGGGTGGCGACCCGCTGGGCACCGGCACCGGCGGCCCCGGCTACACGTTCGACGACGAGATCCACCCGGAGCTCGCGTTCGACGACAAGTACATCCTCGCGATGGCGAACGCCGGCAAGCGCCGCAACCCGGTGACGGGCGCCGTCGAGGGCACCAACGGCTCGCAGTTCTTCATCACCACCGCCGCGACGCCGTGGCTCAACGGCAAGCACACCATCTTCGGCAAGGTCGCGGACGACGAGTCCCGCGCCGTCGTCGACGCCATCGGCACGGTCAAGACCCGCCCCGGTGACCGTCCGGTCGACGACATCGTCATCAACTCGGTCACCATCGAGGACTGAGGCACCACACGGTTCCGGGCGGCGGCGGGCGACGCGGTCGCGGCCGCGTTCACGCGCCCTGGGGGGCGCTCCACTTCGGGAAAGATACGGCCGCGACCACGTCGCCCGCCGCCGCCCTGCCACATCGACTCACCCACCCCTGAGCCGGAAGCCGGAGGACCGAGCCATCTCTGCATCCGAGCCCCCCGTCGCGTCGCAGCAGCCCGCGAGCGCTCCGCCGGTCTGCCCGCGGCACCCCGACCGGGTGTCGTACGTGCGCTGCCAGCGGTGCGGCAGGCCGACCTGCCCCGAGTGCCAGCGCCCCGCCGCCGTCGGCGTCCAGTGCGTCGACTGCGTCGCGCAGGCGGCCCGAAGCACACGGTCGGCGAGAACGGTCTTCGGCGCGCCCGTGCGTACCGGGCGCCCCGTCGTCACCCTGACGATCATCGCCCTGTGCGCGGTGAGCTGGGTGCTCCAGCTCGTCACCGACGGCGCCTGGACGCAACGCTGGGCCTTCGCGCCGGTCGTCGGCCTCGACGAGCCGTGGCGGTTCCTCACCGCCGCGTTCCTGCACTCGACCAGCCCGATGCACATCCTGTTCAACATGTACGCGCTGTGGATCGTGGGCCCGTTCCTGGAGCAGGCGTTCGGCCGGGGCCGTTTCATCGCCCTGTACGTGCTGGCCGCGGTCGGGGGCTCCGTCGGCATCGTGCTGCTGTCCACCCCGGCGGACGGTCTCGGGATCTGGTACACGGGCGCGGTGGGCGCCTCGGGCGCGGTCTTCGGCCTGTTCGGCGCGATCATCCCGGCGCTGCGGCGCATGGGACGCAGCGCGACCCAGATCGTGGTCCTCATCGCCATCAACATGGCGATCCCGTTCTTCCTGCCGAACATCGCCTGGCAGGCGCACCTCGGTGGGCTCGCGGTGGGACTCCTCGTCGGTGCGGGCTACGCCGCCGCACCGCGCGAGCGGCAGGCGCTCGTCGGGTGGGCCCTGCCCACCCTCGTCGGTGCGGCCCTCGTCGCGGTGACGCTCTGGCGCTACGCGGCGGTCGGTTACCTCTGACCCGGACGGGGTGCGGACGTCGTCGTCGGCACCCCGCCCGGGCCCGGCCTTCCCCGGGTTGTCCACAGGGTTTCTCACAGCTGTGGAACTACACCTGTGGAAGACCGGTGACCAGCGCGGACGGTTACTTCCAGCGGGTCGTCAGGCCGAAGCCGGCGATGATGAGGACGAAACCGACCGCCAGGTTCCAGCCGCCCAGAGGGGGGATCGGCAGGCCCATGCCGGGCGCCGTCAGGTAGTACGTCACGATCCACGCCAGGCCGAGCAGCATCAGGCCGAGCATGGTGGGCACCAGCCAGCGGGGATTGCCCTGCTGCTTGGCGGGGGCCGCCGACGGCGTCGCTGCCGCGGGCTTCGTGACGGCCTTCTTCTTGCGGGACTTCGACTCGGGCACGGGAAGGGCTCCTGTCCGGGACTGGTGCGGCGGTCGGAGGTCGGGACGCCGCCGCCTGGTGCGGTTCCGTCGACTAGCGTAGTCGTCAGCAGGACCGCCCGAGACCGAGCCGAGGAGGTGAGGGCATGAACCGCCGCGTCCGCTCCGCCGTGTCGGTCGCCTGCGTGCTCGCCGCCTCCGGCCTCCTCTTCACCGCGAGCGCGCGCCTCGCGGACTCCGAGGGGCGGGAGCCTCAGGATCTCGCGGAGCTCGTCAGCTCCGAGTCGGACCGGGTCAGTGCGCTGACCGACGAGATGACGAGCCTGCAGCAGCAGGTCCAGGACCTCGGGGCCCGGGCCGACACCGGGCTGCCGGCGCGGGACGCCGACCTGGTCGCCCGCGAGTCCGTGGTCTCGGGCGCGCTCCCGGTGACGGGCGAAGGACTCACCGTGTCGCTCGACGACGCCCCCGCCTCCAGCCGGTCGATCAGCGGGGTCCGTGCGGACGATCTCGTCGTGCACCAGCAGGACGTCCAGCACGTCATCAACGCGCTGTGGGCGGGCGGGGCCGAGGCCATGACGCTGCAGGGCGAGCGGGTGACGTCCACCTCGGCGTTCCGCTGCTCCGGGAACATCCTGCTGCTGCACGGCAAGGTCTTCTCGCCGCCGTACGTCATCGAGGCGATCGGCGACCCGGACAGCCTCCGGGCGGCTCTCGACGCCTCCCCCGGCGTGCGCATCTACAAGCAGTACGTCGACTGGGTCGCCCTCGGGTGGTCCGTGACGCCGTCGGACGGCCTCGAGCTCCCCGCCTACACCGGCGGCACGGAGATGAAGTACGCGACGGTGCCGGAGGGGACCGACGTGTTCTCGTGAGCCTCCGCCCCGCGGCCCCCGCGCCGCACCTCGACCACGGACCAGCACCTCAGGCAGAGACGGGCACCGACATGACCGACACGACCACCGACGCGCCGCACCCCGCCCCGCGGATCCTCGTCGTCGACAACTACGACTCGTTCGTCTACACGATCGTCGGGTACCTCGACCAGCTCGGGGCCCGCACCGTCGTGGTGCGCAACGACGCCGTGCCCGAGCCGGACGCCGACGGCGTCTTCCACGACGACGACGGAGAGCCGTTCGACGGCGTCCTCGTCTCGCCCGGCCCCGGCACGCCCAAGGAGGCCGGGCGTTCCGAGGACGTCATCCGGGCCTGCGCCCGGTCGGCCACACCGATGCTGGGCGTGTGTCTCGGGCACCAGGCGCTGGCGGAGGTCTACGGCGCGACGGTCGCGCACGCCCCGGAGCTCATGCACGGCAAGACGAGCCTGGTCGAGCACGACGGCGTGGCGGTGCTGGAGGGGCTCGCGTCCCCGTTCACGGCCACCCGGTACCACTCGCTCGCGGTGCTGCCCGAGACCGTCCCGGCAGAGCTGGAGGTGACGGGCGAGACGGCCAGCGGCGTCGTCATGGCGCTGCGCCACCGGGACCTGCCGCTGCACGGCGTGCAGTTCCACCCCGAGTCGGTGCTCACCGAGGGCGGGCACCGGCTGCTCGCGAACTGGCTCGCGGTGTGCGGGGACGAGGGCGCCGTGGCGCGCTCGTCCGGCATGGCGCCGCTCGTGCACCAGGGCTGACGCGGCGAGCGGTCGGCCGGGCCGGTGATCGGCGCGGCGACGCTACGAGTCGTCGCCGCCGAACAGGTCGCCCACGCCGCCGTCGCCGCTGCCCGGGGTCTCGCCGTCGGTCGGATCGGTGCTGGGCTCCTCGCCGGCCTCCGGGCCCGAGGAGACGACGATCCCGACGTGCGACCCTTCCTCGAGCTCGGTGCCCGGGGGCTGCTCCTGCGAGATGACCGTGCCCGTCGGGACGTCGGCGGAGTTCTCGAAGGTGGGGTCCGCCTCGAGGTTCGCGTTGCCCATGGCGTTCTGTGCGTCCTCCAGCGTCTGACCGACGACCTCGGGCACGGTCGTCATCTCGGGTGCCTTCTCCTTGGCGATGACGAGCTCGACGGTGTCGCCCTGCGTCACCGATCCCTCGGCGGGGCTCTGCGAGATGACGGTGCCGGGCTCCTCGTCGCTCTCCTCCTCCCTGGTGTCCGAGCTCAGGCCCAGGTCGGAGAGCTTGCTCTTCGCGGCGTCCTCGGACATGCCGCGGAGGTCGGGCAGGCTCACCTGGCCGGTGGAGAGCACGAGGTCGACGGAGTCCCCCTCGGTCACGGCCTGCCCCTCGCCCGGGTTCGACTCGATGACGTCGCCCTCGGCGACGGAGGCGCTGTTCTGCTGGGAGACCTCGCCCTTCTGGAGGTTGGCCTCGGCGAGCGCGTCCTCCGCCTCGGACTCGGACAGCCCTGCCAGCGGCGGCACCGCGATCGTGTCGGGCCCGGCGGCGAAGGTCACGGTCACCCTGGAGCCCTCGTCGACCATCGCCCCGCCCTGCGGGTTCTGCCCGAGGAACGTGCCCTCCTGCTCCGTGGACTCCGTGTCGATCTCCTCGGCGTAGACCAGTCCGGCGCCCTCGATGCGGTCGCGGGCCTCCTGCGAGGTGACCGTCGCGGGCAGCGGCGGGACCTCGACCTGTTCGGGGCCGCGGTTGCCGTTCAGCAGCAGGATCGTGACGATCGCGGCCACGGCGAGGACGCCGATCGTGATGAGCGTCCACATGAGGCCCTTGCGGCTCTTGCCCTCTTCCTCGGTGGGCGTGCCGTCTGGCGGCGTGGTCGGAGCACCCGTGGCGCCCCACTGCTGCGTGGCCGGGTCCATCACCTGCGTGCCGGCGCCGGCCCCCATCACCTGGGTGGCGCCGGCGCCCGCGGCCGCGGCGCCGAGCAGCGGCGCCGTGACCGCACCTCCGCGCAGGGCGGACTCGAGGTCGGCGCGGAACTCCGCGGCGGTGGAGTAGCGGGTGTCGCGGTCCTTGGCCAGCGACTTCAGGACGATGCGGTCGAGCACCTCCGGCACGTCCGAGGCGAGCTCGCTGGGGCGCTGCGCGGCCTGGCCCACGTGCTGGTAGGCCACGGCGACCGGGGAGTCGCCGATGAACGGCGGGCGGCCGGTGAGGAGCTCGAACAGCAGGCAGCCCGTGGAGTACAGGTCGCTGCGGGCGTCCACCTGCTCGCCGCGGGCCTGCTCGGGCGACAGGTACTGCGCGGTGCCGATGACGGCGTGCGTCTGCGTCATGGTCGCCGCGGAGTCGGCGACGGCGCGGGCGATGCCGAAGTCCATCACCTTCACGGCGCCGGTGGGCGTGATCATCACGTTGGCGGGCTTGATGTCGCGGTGCACGATGCCGGCCTGGTGGGAGTACTCGAGGGCGCTCAGCACGCCCGCCGTGATCTCCAGGGCCTCCTCGATGGGCACCGCGGCGCCGTCCTGCAGGATGTCGCGGACGGTGTGGCCCTCGACGTACTCCATGACGATGAACGGCACGTGCACCGTCGCGCCCTGGGTGTCGGTGACGGTGTCCTCGCCGGTGTCGTAGACGGCGACGATCGCGGGGTGGTTCAGCGCGGCGGCGGACTGGGCCTCGCGCCGGAAGCGTGCGAGGAAGGACGGGTCGCGTGCGAGGTCGGAGCGCAGCACCTTGATGGCGACCGTGCGGCCGAGGCGGCTGTCGTGCCCGATGTGCACCTCGGCCATGCCGCCGCGGCCGATGAGCTCACCGACCTCGTACCGGCCGGCGAGTACCCGGGGCGTGTTGTCCACCACTCAGTCGTCCTTCTCGGTCGTGGTCGCGCGCGGGGCGCGCGACGGCTTCCGGTGCATCATCCCATCCGCGGGGGTGATGCTCGCGTGCACGGTCGTGCGGTCGGACGGGACGATCTCGTTCGCCGTCGTCGAGCAGGTGGTCCGACCCCCGGCGACCGCGGCACGTGGCCGAGCACCGGGCGCACGCCGGTCCGACGTCGGACCGGCTGTCGCAGCATAGGGGCTCAGGAGCCGCCGTGGGGCCGTGATCAGCATCGCGATCCCGGCCGCGGAGGCCGCGTCGTCGGCGGAGAGGCTGCGCACGAGCGTCGCGAGCAGGAGCACCAGGAGCAGTGCGAGGAGGGCCAGCAGCGGCCACGACAACCGGCCGAGCGGGCCGAACCGCTGCCCGGTCGTCGTCGACGTCCGCTTGCCGCCGGTGCGGGACGACGCCGAGCGGGAGCCGCCGCGTCCCTGCGGCTCGGCGGGCCGGCGCGCGGCCGCGGCGCCGCGGCGCGTGAGGGGCCGGCGCGCGTCGGAGGGCCCGCCGTGCCTGTCGCGGCGGGGCGGGTAGGCGCGGCCGGCCGGCCGCTCCCCGTCGACGGGGGTGTCCGACGGTCCGGTGCCGGACGGCGCCCCGGGCTGCGACGGCACCGGCGAGAACGGGTTCTGCGTCGGGACGTGCCCCGACGGCGAGGTCGGCGTCGAGGGGGCCGGCGGCGACGCGACCGTGCCGACCGGGCCGTACCGGGTCGGGTCGGCCTCCTCGGCGATCGCCTCGCCGGCGGTCTGCGTCGGAGGTTCGGCACCCGGTGCGGGTGCGGCGTGCGCGGGCACGGCCCGTGGAGGCCGGCTGCCGCCGCGGGCGGCGACCCGGCGGGCGGAGCGGGAACGCGCGCCCAGCGGGTCCTGCGCGATCTCCCGCGCGAGCACGTCCAGCTCCTGCGCGAGCTCCGCCGCGGACGCCGGACGCCGCCCGGGATCCTTCTCCAGCATCCGCTCGACGAGGGCCGCGAGCTCGGGGTGCACGTGCGACGGCAGCGGCGGGACGGTCGCGTTGACGTGGGCGACGGCGATGTCCACCGGCGTCGACCCGGTGAAGGGTCGCTTGCCGGCCGTCGCCTCGTAGGCCACGACCCCGAGGGCGTAGATGTCGGACGACGGCGTCGCGGCCTGCCCCACCGCCTGCTCGGGCGAGAGGTACTGCGCGGTGCCCATGACCATGCCTGTCGCCGTCATCGGGGCCTGGTTCGCGGCCAGCGAGACGCCGAAGTCGGTGATCTTCACCCCGCCGCCGTGCTCGAGCAGGATGTTGCCGGGCTTGACGTCGCGGTGCACCACCTGGGCCAGGTGCGCGTGGTGCAGCCCACGGGCCGTCGCCGCGAGGATCGGCAGCAGCTTGCGGGGCGCGACGACCGGCTCGCGCTCCAGCAGGTCGGCGAGCGGCTCCCCGAGCACCAGCTCCATCACGAGGTAGCCGGTGCCGTCCTGCTCGCCGTAGTCGTACATCTGGGCGATGTTCGGGTGCGACAGCGCGGCGCTGTTGCGCGCCTCCGTGCGCAGGCGGCGCAGGAAGTCCTCGTTGCCCGTGTACTCCTCGCGGAGCACCTTCACGGCGACCTCGCGGCCGAGGAACCCGTCGTCGGCGACCCAGACCTCACCCATGCCGCCGACGGCGATCTGGCGGGTGAGCCGGTAGCGGTCGCCGAGAGCGAGCCCCGTGGTCGGCCTCATCCGTTCAGCACCGCTTCCATGACGGACTTGGCGATCGGCGCGGCGACGCTGCCGCCGGTGGCCGACCCGCCCAGGTCGCCGCCCTCCTCCACGACGACGGCGACCGCGACCTGCGGGTCCTCGGCCGGCGCGAACGACGTGAACCAGACGTGCGGCGGCTCGGAGTTGTCGCCGTGCTGGGCCGTACCCGTCTTACCGGCGACGGTCACCCCGGACATCTGCGCCGCGGTGCCGGAGCCGGACTCGACGACGCTGGTCATCATGTCGGTGAGCTGGCCGGCGGTCTCCTCGGACACGGCCCGGCCGAGCCGGGTCGGCGAGGCCTGCTGGACGACCTCGAGCTGCGGGTCGCGGACGGTGTCGACGGCGTACGGCTCCATGACCTCGCCGTCGTTCGCGATGGCCGCGGACACCATCGCCATCTGCAGCGGCGTCGCCGCCACGCTGCCCTGCCCGATGCCGGACAGCTCCACCTCGGCGGTGGTCATCTCGGCCGGGTCGGGGTCGTACTGGCTCTTCGCGGTCGGGAACGGGATCGTGAAGTCGGTGCCGAACCCGAACTTCTCTGCCTGCTCGTTCATCGTCTCGGCGCCGAGTTCGCCCCCGAGCCCGAGGAAGGCGGTGTTGCACGAGATGCGCAGCGCGTCGGCGAGGGTCATCTCCCCGGCGGACGAGCACGACGTGCCGGCGAAGTTGCCGACCTGCGTGCTCGTGCCGGTGAGGGTGTAGGCGGAGGGTGCCTCGATCACCGAGTCCGGCGTGTAGTCGCCGCTCTCCAGGGCTGCCGCCGTCGTCACGAGCTTGAACGTCGAGCCCGGGGGGTAGCTGGTCGCGGTGGCACGGCTGACCAGGGGGTCGTCGTCCTGGTTCAGCAGGTCCTGGTAGGCGTCGCTCGCCTTCTTCGTGGAGTGCGAGGCGAGGTCGTTCGGGTCGAACGTGGGCTTGGACACCATCGCGAGGATCGCGCCGGTCGACGGGTCGAGGGCGACGACGGCGCCGCGCTGGTCGCCGAGCGCGTCCCACGCCGCCTGCTGCGCTGCCGGGTCGATCGTGAGCTCGACGGACGAGCCCTGCGGGTCGCGCCCGGTGAGCAGGTTGCGCAGCTGGTCCACCCACAGGGCGTCGGCCTGGCCGTTGAGGAAGTCGTTCTCGGCGTCCTCGATCCCGGTGGTGCCGTTGGCGAGGGAGAAGAAGCCGGTCAACGGCGCGTACAGGCGCCCGGAGGCGTACTCGCGCTGGTAGCCGAACGCGTCGTCCACGGGCACGGACTGCGCGATCGCCTCGCCGCCGACGACGATCGGGCCGCGGGCGCGCCCGTACTCGTTGTAGATCTTGCGGACGTTGCGGTTGTCGTCGTTGAGGTTGTCGGCGTGGAAGAACTGGATCCAGGTGGTCGAGACCATGAGCGCGACGAACATGACCATGACGACGCCGGCGAGCCTGCGCAGGGTGGAGTTCACCGGCGCTCACCCCCGTGGTCCGGGCCCCACGCGGGGTCGATGGCCTCGGTCGGGGCGGACGGCGCCGGACCGGTGCCGGGCCCGTCGGCGACGGACCGGCGCACGGGGGTGCCGAGCGCGGGCGTCCCGGCGTCGTCGCCCACGACGATCGGGTCGTTCAGGGCGCCGCCTGGCGCCACCGTGCCCCGCACGGGCAGCACGGAGGGGCGGCGCGCGTTGTCGGAGATGCGCAACAGCAGCGCGATGACGATCCAGTTCGCGAGCAACGACGACCCGCCCTGGGCCATGAACGGCAGCGTGAGGCCGGTCAGCGGGATGATCCGCGTGATCCCGCCGACGACGACGAAGAGCTGCAGCGCCATGACGAACGCGAGGCCGCCCGCGAGGAGCTTGCCGAAGCCGTCGCGGACGGCGATGGCGGTGCGCAGGCCGCGCTGGACGATGACCAGGTAGGCGATCAGGATCGCGAGGAGGCCGGTGAGCCCGAGCTCCTCGCCCAGAGACGAGTAGATGAAGTCGGAGAACGCGAACGGCACCAGGTACGGGTAGCCCTCGCCCCAGCCGGTGCCGAACAGGCCGCCCGACGCCATCGCGAACGTGCCCTGCACGATCTGGTACGAGGCACCGGAGTCGTACAGGTCGGCGTCGAACGGGTGCAGCCACACGTCCATGCGGGCCGCGACGTGCGGGAAGATGCTGGTGGCGAGCACGGCGCCCGCGGCGAACAGCACCAGGCCGATGAGGATCCAGCTGAACCGCTGGGTGGCGAGGTACAGCATCGCGACGAACAGACCGAAGAAGAGGAGCGAGGTGCCGAGGTCGCGCTCGAAGACGAGGACGCCGAGCGACGCCGCCCAGATGATGATGATCGGGCCCAGGTCCCGCAGGCGCGGCAGCTGCAGCCCCAGCACCCGGGGCCCGGCGAGGGCGAGCGTGTCACGGTTGGTGACGAGATAGCCCGCGAAGAAGATCGCGAACGCGATCTTGGCGAACTCCGCGGGCTGCATGGAGAACCCGGCGACGTTCACCCAGATGCGCGCGCCGTTGATCTCCTGGCCGACGCCGGGGATCAGCGGCAGCGCGACCAGGCCCAGGCCGACGAGCATCGCGGTGTACGTGAGCTTGCGGATCCAGCGGTGGTCGCGCAGGAACCAGACCAGCAGGGCGGCGACGACGGCACCCAGCGACGTGTACAGCAGGCTGGACCACGCGTTGGCGCCGCTCATGTCCGCGAGCTCGAGGCGCAGGATCATCGCCAGGCCGATGCCGTTGACGAAGACGACGGCGGGCAGGATCACCTGGTCGGCCCAGGGCGCGCGGATGCGCAGCACCACGTGGGCGCCCAGGGCGACCACGGCCAGGGCCGTGCTCTTCGGCCAGAACCCGTCCGGCAGGTCGCCCGTCATGCTGCGGCCGACCATCGCGAACGCCGTGATGCCCGCGCCCAGCGCGAGGACCAGGAGGAACAGCTCGGCGACGCGGGCGGGACGGCGCTCGGTGGGCTCGACGACCGGGCCCGGCGACTCGACCGCGCTCATCCGCCACCCCCTCCGCCGGAGCCGCCGGCCTGGTTCCCGGACTGCTTCTGGTCGCCGCCCTGCCCGGCGGACGACCGGGGTGACGGGGTGCTGCTCGGGGTCCTGCTCGGTGTGGGTGTGGGTGTGGGGGTGGGCTCGGGCTCGGGCTGGGCCTCGGCGATGAGCCGGTCGGCGCGCTCGCGAGCCTCGGCCTCGGAGGAGGTGCGGATCGACCCGTCGAGCTGGTCCGCCCAGAAGTCGGGGAGCTCGTCGACGGACGTTCCGGTGAGCTCGACCGGCGTGGACAACGTCAGTGGCCCGGCGCTCGCCGGGATGCCCTGGTAGACCGCGACCTCACCGTCGGCGACACCGACGTAGTACTGCTGTTGCGTCCACCCGTAGGCCGCCCACAGCCCGTAGCCCGCGGCGCCGAGGACCACGACCGTCACGAGGGCGACCAGCCAGGGCCGGCGCCGGCGGCGGGGGCGGGCGTCGTCGAGGTCGTCGTCCTCCTCCTCGTCGTCCTCGTCGTCCTCGTCACGGTCGCCCGGGGTGTCGGGGTCGGCCGCGCCGTCGTCGGGGGTCGAGGTGAGCGCGTCGGGCAGCTCGCCGGAGGCCGCGGCGCCCACGATCTGGGCGACGTCCTCGGCGGTCGCGGCGGCAGGCGCCGGCCCGTCGTCCGAGTCCACGACGTCGGCCACCACGACCGTGATGTTGTCGGTGCTGCCCGCCGTCATCGCCAGCTCGACCAGCACCTCCGCGGCCTCGTCCGGCGACGCGGTGCCGTCCAGCACCTCGGTGATCTGCTCGGGCGACACGAAGCCGGACAGGCCGTCGGAGCAGAGCATCCACCGGTCGCCGGCGTGCGCCTCGCGCACGGACATGTCCGGGGTGAGGTCGACGTCGAAGTCGCCGAGGACGCGCATCACCACGTTGCGCTGCGGGTGGTGCTCCGCCTCGTCCGGGGAGATGCGGCCCGTGTCCACCAGGTGCTGCACGAACGTGTGGTCGACCGTGACCTGCGAGAGGACGCCGTCGCGCAGCAGGTAGGCGCGCGAGTCGCCCAGGTGCGCCATGACGAGCGTCGTGCCGGTGTGCAGCAGGGCGGTGACGGTGGTGCCCATGCCGACCAGCTCCGGGTCGGCCTCGCTGGCCCGCACCAGGTCCTCGCGGGCCTGCTCGATCGTGTCCTCGAGGTCGTTCAGCGCCTGGTCGGGGCCGTGCTCCGTGCGGTCCAGCGGCGCGAGGGCCGCGATCGCGAGCTGGGACGCGACGTCGCCGCCCGCGTGCCCGCCCATGCCGTCGGCGACGACCAGCAGGTGCGGGCCGGCGTAGGCGGAGTCCTGGTTCGACGTGCGGACCAGGCCGACGTCGGAGCGCGCGGCGTACCGGAGGGTGAGGGTCACGGGCCGATCACCGCTGCAGCTCGACGACGGACCGGCCGATCTGCACACCGGCGCCCGGGGTCAGCAGGGTGGGTCCCGTGATCTTCGTCTCTCCCATGAACGTGCCGTTGGTGGAGCCCAGGTCCTCGACGAACCACTGGTCTCCCTGCGGGTAGATGCGGGCGTGCCGCGACGACGAGAAGTCGTCGTCGAGCACGAGCGTGCAGCCGGGGGCGCGGCCGATGAGGATCGACGCGGTCGACAGCGGCAGGGTCGTGCCCGTCAGCGGGCCGGCGGTCACGACCAGCTTGGTGGGGCCGCCCCGTGCGGGCTTGGCCGGCTTCGCGGGCGCGGCGGCGGCCGGCGGCCCAGCGGCCTCCTCGGTGCGGCGGCGCTCGGCGCGCGAGGCTCGCGGTGCTCCGCGCGGTGCGAGGTCCCGGCGCAGCACCGCGACGGCGGAGAGCACGAACACCCACAGCAGCACGAGGTAGCCCAGCCGCAGCAGGGTGAACGTCAGCTCGCCCATTCTTGGTAGATCACCAGTCCTCGGTCGGCTGGCCAGCGGCGGTACCGGACCAGAACATGATGCGGGTGCGCCCGATCGTCAGGGTGTTGCCGTCCAGCAGGGTGGCGGCGGGCACCTGGTGGCCCTCGACGAACAGCCCGTTCGTGGAGCCGAGGTCGGTCGCGACGACGCCCTCCGGGGTCACGCGGATCTCGAGGTGACGGCGGGACACGCCCGGGTCGTCCACGACGATGTCCGCCTCCGCGTCGCGGCCGATGACCGTGACGGGGCCCGTGAGCAGGTAGCGCTGGCCGTCGATGTCGATGAGCGGGTGGCGGGTGGACGGCGCGGCGGAGGTCGCGGGTGCGACGTTGCCGCGCACGGTCGACGAGCGCAGCTGGAAGCGGCCGCCCGCGAGCTCCTCGTGCTCCTCGAAGGACACGCTCACCGGCCCCACGAACGCGTAGTGCTGCGACGCCGCGAACTCGGTCAGGTTCGTCGCGAGCTCGTCCGCCATCGTCTCCGCTCCCCAGGCCTCGATCTGGGAGAAGTCGGACGACGACAGCTCGATCGTGAACTCGTTGGGCACGACCGTGCGGTCGCGGCCGACGACGGCAGCACGGTCGTCCAGCTCGCGCCGCAGCCGGCTCGCGAGCTCGACCGGCTTGATCTCGCTGTTGCGACCCACCTTGGCGAACGCGTTGTTCATCATGCGCTCGACACTCTTCTCGAAGCGCTCCAGGGCGCCCATGCCACCTCCTCCCGCCTGCCCGATCGTCCGCGGGCAGACTATCTAGATCGTAGGCAGGGGTGCAGCAGGAGCCCTCCGCGCGGTGTGGATTTCCTGCGAATCCTCGGCGCAGACCCGGGACCGGAGTGTCACGGTCAGGTCACGGTCGGCCTTCTGACCTGCGCCGGGACCGTTCGTCGAGGGTCCGGAGAGGGCGATTGGGGACTTGCCCCACGACCGTGCTAATCTTCTTCGGCACGCGCGAGTGGCGGAATAGGCAGACGCGCACGGTTCAGGTCCGTGTGCCCGAGAGGGCGTGGGGGTTCAACTCCCCCCTCGCGCACGTGAGGAGGGTTTCGGCTTCAGGGCCGGAACACCTTCGGAAAGTCCCGGTCAGGTTCTCCTGGCCGGGACTTTCTGCGTTCCGGGAGGTCTGAACCGGCTGTGGGCGCCGGCGCGAGCCCTGACTCCGGCTGTCGGACCTGGTGAAACCGCGTCGTGAGGGCCGCGGGAGGTGTGTGCGGGCGCGACGGTGTGCGGCGCGGTCGGGGCTGCGCGATGCCGGTGGTGTCAGTTGTCGCCGGGTGCCTGGTGGTGCTGGGGCGGTCCTCGGCGATGTCGGCGCGCTGTCCGGGCGGCTCGGCCCATGGGCCGGGTGTCGGGTGGTTCGCCGAGCTGCTCGGCCCAGGGTTCGGGCTGGTCGCTCCATGAGCAGGTGACGATCGACTCACTGGACTACAGTGATCATCACTGAACTGTAGTGATGATGCACTGACGTGAGAGTGATGGTGCTCGGTTGGAAACGAGTCAGGGCCCGCTCGACGAGGTGGTGGGGCGCCTGCGTGCAGCGTCGACCGACCTGGCGCAGATCGAGGTCAAGGCTGCCGGCGGTGGTTTGCCCAAGGACATCTGGCCGACGGTGAGCGCGTTCTCGAACGGGGACGGCGGGCTCATCATCCTGGGCCTGGACGAGAAGCATCATTTCGCCGCCGTCGAAGGCTTCGACGCGACCGCGATACGGGATGCGGTCTCGAACGGCTTCCGGCCGCGCCGGAGTGACGAGGGTGCGGGCCCGGTTACTCCACGTCCCATTGGTTCCGTCGACATTGCTGTCGTCGACGACGCTCCGGTGGTCGTCGTCGACGTCGAAGCGCTGCCGGCCGGGCAGAGGCCCTTGTTCGTGACAAGCCAGGGCAAGGAGGCTGGGACCTACGAACGTGTCGGCGACGGCGACCGGCGCATGAGCACGTACGGGGTGTTTCTCCTCTCGACGAATGTCGAGCAACCGCGCGTCGACTCCGACCCGGTACCGGGTGCGACCCTGAACGACCTCGAGCACGATCTGGTCGAACGCTTCGTCGCCAGGCTTCGTCGTCGACGCCCGCGCTCGGTCGTTGACCTGACCTCCGTCAAGGACATCCTCGTGCGGCACAACGTTCTCGCGAGCGACGGTGCGACGCCGACACTGGCCGGGTTGTTGGCACTCGGGCGATACCCCCAGCACTTCGTGCCGCAGGCCATGGTGACGTTCACTGTCTATCCGGGAACTTCGAAAGATGTGTTCGTCGGTGAACAACGGATGCTCGACCGGCGTGTCATCGAAGGGCCGATTCCCGCCATGGTGGAAGACGTGGTGCGGGCCGTGCTTCAGAACATCCAGGTTCGACGGGTCGTCGCCGGGGCGGGTGCCCGCGACGAACCGGAGATTCCCGAGCTGGCGATCCGTGAGTCGATCGCCAATGCCTTGACGCACCGCGACTACAGCCCGTGGGCACTCGGCGACCAAGTCCGCGTCGAACTGTTCCCGGACCGCCTCGAGATCGCCAACCCCGGCGGGATTTGGGGTGGGCGTCGCGTGGTCGATCTGTTCAGCGGAACCTCGCGCTCTCGCAACGCGGTCCTGTCGGCGCTGCTAGCGGACGTGCCCATGCTCAACACCGAGGAGGCCGTGTCGGAAAACGCGGGCTCGGGGATCCCGGCCATGACCGGTGCGCTCGGCCGCTCCGGCTTGGCGGCCCCGCGCTATGTCGCACGAGTGACAGACTTGACTGTCGTTCTCGACCGGCACGGACTACTGAGCCCAGAGACAAGCGATTGGCTCGACTCCGTCGGTGCGACGGACATGGACGCCGATCTGCGTCGCACGCTGGTTCTGGTCCACCGCGGCTATGCCGTCGACGACCAGGTGCTGCGTGCGCAGCTGGCGATGGACTCGGCGGACGCCAAGCATGTGCTCCGACGCTTGGTCGACGACGGTTGGCTGCAGTTTCCGCGTCGTACGGACGGGGCCTACCGACCCGGACACCGGCTCGACGGTGTGCGGCGCGACCAGGTCGCCCTTTTCCCTCAGGCCGACGTGCGTGCGCCTGCACCGGGGAGCATCGACGACAGGATCCTCAACGCGCTTGCCGATGCGGGACAGCTCTCGGTGCGCGCGATGGCCGACCGCCTCGATACGACGGTCGGCACCTTGCGACCGAGGCTACGAGTGCTCGTCGCAGAGGGGGTAGTCATCGCGACCGCACCGCCGACCAGTCGACACCGCGAGTATCGACTCTCGGCCCAAGGCTGAAGGTGTGCCTGGACGGCCGATCAGGGTGTGCCTGGCGCTGGCGCAGTCGCGATGGAGGCTCTGGTGAGCGAGTTTCGGAAACCACCCACGTGAGAAGGATTCGGTCCCAGTGCCGAAGCACTTCGAGAGGTCCCGGTCAGGTTCTCCTGACCGGGACCTCTTGCGTTCCGGGTGACGGACCTAGCGAGGTCCCGGCGGCGAGGGAAAGGTCGTCGCGAGGGTGTGCGGGGCCGTCGGCGCGTGCCTACGGTCGAGGGGTACGGCACTCCGCACGCCCCTGAGGGGAGGCGACGACGATGACCGACGACCCGACCGCACCGGGACACGATGACCTGCCGTTGCCCGACTACGACCACCTGTCCACCGGGGAGCTCGTCCACCGGATCCGTGCGCTCGACGCGGCCGGCGTCGAGGAGCTCCTGACCTACGAGCGGGCGCACGGCGACCGCCTGCCGGTGGTGACGGTGCTGGAGCAGAGGATCGCCGACCTGCGCGACGGAGCCGAGCCGTCGGGCGGCGACCCCGCGACGGCGGGCCCCGGTGGGGAGCCGCACCGGGCGGGCGGCAAGGTCTCGCCCGACACGGCCGCTGAACCGGGCCCGCCGGAGCCGTACCAGGGCACGAGCTCGCAGCCGCGGGGCTGACCTGGTCGTGCGGCATCGTGCCGCCCGCCGCGGGCCTATCCTCGGCGGATGGCGCTCGACCCGACCACCCTCCGGACGCTCGCGGCGGCGATCCGCCTCGGGTCGTTCGCGGCCGCGGGGCGCGAGCTCGGGTACACGGCCTCGGCGGTGTCCCAGCAGATGTCCGGCCTGGAGCGGTCGCTGGGGCTGCGGTTGTTCGAGCGCAGCGCCCGCAGCGTGCAGCCCACGGAGGCGGCGCAGTACCTGTTCGAACGGTCCGGGGAGCTGCTCGCGCTGGTCGAGCAGCTCGAGGCCGACGCCGCGCGCCTCGCCGCCGGCCAGGCGGGGCGGCTGCGGATCGGCAGCTTCGCCTCGGCGGGCGGGCCGATCGTGGCGCAGGTGATCGCGCGCTTCCTGGTCCGCCGTCGTGACGTCGAGATCTCCCTCGACGAGGGGGAGCCGCACGAGCTGTTCCCGAGGGTGCTCGACGGCGACCTCGACGTCGCGCTCGGGTTCCGGTACGACCTGGTGCCCGTGGTGTGGCCGCCCGAGGTGCGGCTCACCGAGCTCATGGTCGAGGACCTGTGCGTCATCGCGTCCCGGCGGCACCGGCTGGCGCACGCCGCCGCCGTCGACTTCGGCGACCTGGCGGCCGAGCGATGGATCGCCAACCGGGAGGACACGGCCGCGAGCCGCTGCCTCGTCGCGCTGGCCGAGGACGAGGGGTTCAGCCCGCACATCGCGTTCCGCAGCAACAGCTTCGGGACCGTCCGCGGGTTCGTCGCGGCCGGCCTCGGTGTCGCTCTCATCCCCGGCCTCGGGTACGAGCCCGACGACGACATCGTCACCCTGCCCCTCACCCGGCGGCTCCCCCGCCGCCAGATCGTCGCCGCGACGCGGCGGGTGGACGACAACCCGCTGACGGGCGCGTTCCTGGCCGCCATCCGCCGCGTGACCGCGGGCTTCGGCGACACCGCCCGCTGAGCGCCCGCCGTCGCCGGGCCGTGGCTCGCGGGCCGGGAGGCCGGAGCGTAAGCGGCGCTGATGCCGAGCGTGTCCAGCTCTGGTCCACAGGCCCTGGTCCCGTCCCCCGCCGGGCCCGCAGACTCGACGGACACCAAGGGCGATGACGCGGCAGCGTTGCTGCGGGGATGGGGAGATCAGATGGACGGCAGCACCACGGCCTCGGTCGTCGCGTTCGTGCTCTATCTGGCCGTCATGCTGGGCATGGGCCTGTGGTTCATGCGCCGCAACGACGACGTCGGCGACTTCGCCATCGGTGGCCGGCGGCTCGGCACCTTCGCCGCGACCCTCAGCGCCAAGGCCACCGACTCCAGCTCCTGGGTCTTCCTCGGGCTGCCGGGCGCCTTCTACGTCAGCGGCATGCAGAACGTGTGGATGATCATCGGCCTGACGGTCGGCTTCTACGTGAGCTGGCGGGTCGTCGCCGGCCGCCTCCGCGAGGACACCGAGCACGGCTTCGACTGGCGCAGCGGGCGGCGCGCGGAGTCCGTCACCCTGCCGGCGTACCTCGCCAACCGGTTCCACAGCGACGCCGTGCGCCTCGTGTCCGCCGTCGTCATCCTCGTCTTCTACGTCGTGTACCTCGGCTCCGGCCTCGTCGCGACGGGCGTGATGTTCGGGCAGGTGTTCGGCGTGTCGAGCACGACGGGCATCCTGCTCGGCGCCGCCGTCGTCATGCTCTACTCGAGCCTCGGCGGGTTCCTCGCCTCCAGCTACACGGACGTCGTGCAGGGCGTGCTGATGTTCGTCAGCCTCGCCGTCGTCTCGGTCGTGGCGCTCGTCAGCCTCGGCGGGCCGGCCGCCGTCGCGCAGAGCATCGGGGACGCCAACCCCGACCTCGCGTCCCCGTTCGTCGAGGTCGCGCTCGTGGACGGCCAGTGGGTCTCGGGCAGCTCGGTCGCCGTCGTCGCGATCGTGTCCGCGCTGGCGTGGGGGCTCGGCTATTTCGGGCAGCCGCACATCCTGGCGCGCTTCATGGGGCTGCGCACCGCGGCGTCGACGAAGGGCGCCCGCAGGATCGGCGTGTTCCTGTCCGTCACCCTGCTCGGCTTCGGCGGCGTCATCGGGATGCTCGCCGTCGCCTACTTCGGCCCCGACCTCGCGAACCCCGAGAACGGGTACGCGCAGCTCGTCACCGAGCTGCTGCCGTCGTGGTTGGTCGGCGTCTTCCTCGCCGGCATCCTCGCCGCCATCATGAGCACCGCCGACTCGCAGCTCGTGGTCGCCGCGACGACCCTCTCCGAGGACTTCTTCCGCGCGTTCGTGAAGCGCGACGCGACCGACCGCACCGTCGTGCTGATCAGCCGCGCGACCGTCGTCCTGGTCTCCGTGGTCGCCGTCGCCATCGCCCTGCGGGGCGGCACCGTCCTCGGGCTGGTGTCCTACGCCTGGGCCGGGTTCGGCGCCGCCTTCGGGCCCGTGATCCTCGCCGCGCTGTACTCGCGGCGCACCAGCCGGGTGGGCGCCCTGGTCGGCATGCTCGCCGGCGGTCTCACCGTCGTGCTCTACCCGCTCGTCGACCCGATCGGCCTGTACGAGCTCGTCCCCGGGTTCGCGGCCGGCCTGCTCGGCGTCTGGGTGGGCAACCGTCTGGGCCCCGAGCCGTCGCGGACCGTGCGCGAGCAGTACGACGCCGTCCGCAGCGGCGCGCCGGCCCCCGCGGAGGCCGCGACCGCCTGAGCGGGACCGTCCGCCGGCCCGGCGGGCGCACCACACCACCACGCACCACCACCTACCTACCAGGAGGATCCCCATGGGGCAGGTACTCACCGAGGTCGTCGACGACTGCGGCATCGTCACCCTGGACAACCCGGACGCGCTCAACGCCTGGAGCCAGGAGATGCAGCGGGCCGTCGGGGCCGCCGTCGCCGGGTTCGGCGCCGACCCCGACGTCCGGTCCGTCGTGCTGACCGGCGCCGGTGACCGCGCGTTCTGCTCCGGCCAGGACCTCAACGAGCTCGCCGGGTTCGGCGTCGACGACGTCGAGACCTGGCTGGGGACCTTCGCCGACGTGTACGAGACGATCCTGTCCTGCCCCAAGCCGGTCGTCGCAGCGCTCAACGGGGTCGCCGCCGGGTCCGGCTACCAGCTGTCCCTGCTCTGCGACCTGCGGGTCGCGCACGACGGCGTCCGGATGGGGCAGCCTGAGGTGAGGTCGGGCATCCCGAGCATCACGGGGATGTACCTGACGTGGCAGTCGCTCGGGCACGCCAAGACGGCCGAGCTGATGCTCACCGGGCGGCTCGTCGACGCCGCGGAGGCCCGCGACCTCGGGCTGGTCACCGAGATCGTGCCCGCCGACCGCGTGCTCGCCCGCGCCCAGGAGCGCGCCGCCGAGCTCGCCGCCCAGCCGGCCCACGCGTTCCGGCTCACCAAGCAGCACCTCTACGAGACCCTGCGACCGGGCCTGCGCGCCGCCTTCGCCGCCGCTCTCGAGATCGACAAGGGCGCCTACGCGGAGGGCGAGCCGCAGGGCACCGCCCAGGAGTTCCTGTCCCGCCGGCGCGACGCGGCGGCCTCGTGAGCGTGACGACGCCGGCGCAGGTCATCGGCGGGCGGGACGTCTCCGCCGAGCTCTCCGCGCTGGCGGCAGAGCGACCCGACCGGCTCTACGCCACCGCGGGTGACCGGCGCGTCACCGTCGGCGAGCTCGACGCCGAGGTCGACCGGGTCCGGGACGCCCTCGTCGCCGCCGGCGTCGGCGTCGGCGCGCGGGTCGCCGTCGCGCTGCCGAACACCGTCGCGCACGTCGCCGTCGTGTTCGCCCTGGTCCGCGTCGGCGCGCTCTGGGTGCCGCTCAACCCGAAGCTCCGCGGCGCCCCGCTCGCGCACCTGCTGGACGACTCCGGCGCGACGCACCTCGTGGCGGAGGGGGGCGCGGACGTCGTGGGCGCCGTGGTCGCCGACCTGCGCGAGCGGGAGGGTGCTGCGGCCCTCGGCCCGGGCGTCGCGGTCGCGCAGGACGCCGGCGCGACGACCGACCTGTGGGCGTTGCCAGGGCGGGACGGCGGCGCGGTACAGGACACGAGCCTGCTCCTGTACACGTCCGGGACGACCGGCCCGCCCAAGGGCGTCCGGGTCAGCCAGACCATGCTGCGGGCCGCCGCCGTCGGCGCCCTGGAGGTCACCGACGCCCGTCCCGGCGACGTGCTCTACCTGTGGGAGCCGATCTTCCACGTGGGCGGGGCCCAGACGCTGCTCATGCCGCTGTACGCCGACGTGTCCCTCGCGCTCGCGCGGCGCTTCACCGCCTCCGGGTTCTGGGCCGACGTCGTGCGCACCGGCGCGACCCACGTGCACTACCTCGGCGGGATCCTGCAGATCCTGCTCGGCCGGCCGCCGTCGGAGCTGGAGCGCCGCCACCGCGTCCGCGTGGCGTGGGGAGCCGGGGCCACCCCGGCGATCTGGGAGCAGTGCCGGGAGCGGTTCGGCGTCGCCGTGCACGAGTGCTACGGGATGACGGAGACCTCCAGCATCGTCACGGTCAACAAGGAGGGCCCCGGGCAGGGGGTGGGGCGCCCGCTGCCGTGGTTCGACGTCCGTGCCGGCGACGGCGCGCCCGGGGAGATCCTCGTCCGGCCCACCGTCCCGGGTCTGCTCACCCCCGGGTACCTCGGCAACCCCGACGCCTCCGCCGCGGCGCGGGACGGCGACTGGTTCCGCACGGGCGACCACGGCACCCTCGACGCAGGTGGCAACCTGCACTTCCACGGCCGGGCCAGCGACAGCGTGCGCGTGCGCGGCGAGAACGTCTCGGCATGGCAGGTCGAGGACGTCTACGGACGTCACCCCGACGTCGAGCGGTGCGCCGTGGTCGGCGTCGCCGCCGACGTCGGCGAGCAGGAGATGCTCCTGGTCGTCACGCTCCGGGACGGCGCCGAGCCGGACCCGCGGAGCGTCGTGGCGTGGGGTGCCGACCACCTGGCGCCGTTCCAGGTGCCGCGCTACGTGCGGGTGCTCGACGAGCTGCCCCTGACACCGAGCCAGCGGGTGGCGAAGCACCGGCTCCCCCGCGGCACCGACGGCGCGCTCGACTGCGCGCAGCGTTGAGCGCCGCCGGGTCTCCGCTGGTGCGGGGCCCCGGCGTCGGGCCAGCATGGGCGCATGACCACCGCGGACGCGGTCGAGATCGCGTGCGACGAGTCCGGCTTCTCCGGGAGCAACCTCCTGGACCCGGCCTCGCCGGTGATCACGCATGCGAGCACCGACCTCACGGCGGCGGAGGCGGGTGAGCTGCTGGCGGACCTCGCGCAACGGTTCGCGCACCCCGCCGCCGCGGAGCACAAGGCGTACGTGCTGCTGCGGCCGGGTAGCCCCGACGCCGTGGACTGGTTCCTCGACGCGCTGCGCGGGCGCGCGCACGTGCACGCGGTCGACAAGCGGGCGTTCGTCGCGTCGCGGGCGCTCGACCTGCTCGTCGGCGAGCCGTCCTACGGCGACGGCACGCTCCTCGGTGCCGACCACCGCGGTGAGGCCGCCGTGCTCCGGGAGCGGACGGCGTTCCTGACGGCGTTCGTCGCGATGGTGCGCACCCGGCGGGTCCACCGGGTCGACCACGCGGCCGTCACCCGCTTCCTCGCCGAGGTCCCCGACGACGTCCCCGTGCTGCGCGGGCTGACTCGCGCGCGGGTGGTGTCGGTGCTGGAGCGGCTGGTCGCCGGCGACCCCACGATCCCGCCGCCGCTGGAGCCCCTGATCCCCGCCGTCGCGGACACGGTGCTGTGGTGGAGCGCGGGGCGGCGCTCGGTCGTGCTGGTGCACGACGAGCAGAGTGCCCTCACCCCGCAGCGCATGGCGCGGCTCGCCACCCACCTCGCCCAGGCGGCCGCGCCCGCGCCGCCGCCCCTGCTGGGCGGTCGCCAGGTCGACTCCCGCGACGACGCCCGCATCCAGGTGGCTGACCTGCTGGCCGGGGTCGCGCGCCGCGACGCCTCGTTCACCGCGGCAGTCCCGGATCGGATCGGCACCTCGGGCTGCCGACCAGATCCGAGACTGCCGCACTGATCCGAGTCGCCGACTCAGAACGGATTCACCCGCGGTTCGTCGGGTGAAATGTCGTCGTTCGCTATGTTGCGGTGAAGCAGAGAAGTATTGTCCGTCGCCTTGGTGCGTACGGGAGGTATAGACGTGGACATCGATGAACGACTCGCCTCGCTCGCGGCGAAGATCCGACAGCAGAAGGGTGGGATCGAGACGGAGGAGGCGACGAAGAACGCCTTCGTGATGCCTTTCATCTCGCTCGTCCTGGGTTATGACGTCTTCAACCCGAACGAGGTCGTGCCCGAGTTCACCGCGGACGTGGGGACGAAGAAGGGTGAGAAGATCGACTACGCGATCGTCCGGGACGGCGAGGTGCAGATCCTCGTCGAGGCGAAGGCCGTCGGCGCCCCGCTCACCTTGAACCACGCGTCGCAGCTCTTCCGGTACTTCGCGACGACCAACGCGAGGATCGCCCTCCTGACCAACGGTCAGCACTACTACTTCTACACCGACCTCGACAGGTCGAACCGGATGGACGACAAGCCGTTCCTGCAGCTCGACCTGCTGGACATCGACGAGTCGCTGGTCCCGGAGATCGAGAAGCTGACGAAGGAGTCCTTCGACCTCGACTCCGTCGTCAGCGCCGCGGAGGAGCTCAAGTACATCGGGGCCCTGAAGCGGGCGCTCGCCGGGCAGTTCCGTGACCCCGACGACGAGTGGGTGAAGGCACTCACCAACCGGGTGTACGACGGGTCGTTCACACAGCGGGTCCGGGAGCAGTTCCGGGTCCTGGTCTCCAAGGCCACGAAGCAGTTCCTGGCCGATCAGGTGAACGATCGGCTGAAGGCGGCGCTCGGCGGACAGTCGTACTCCGACGCCGCGGCGGCGCCGGTCTCGGCGGCGACCGCGGCGGAAGAGAGCGTGGACTCCGCGGAGGGCGACGACAAGGGCATCGAGACGACTCTCGAAGAGATCGAGGGCTACCAGATCGTGCGAGCCATCGCCTGCAGCGAGGTTCCGCCGGTCCGGATCGTCCATCGCGACACGAAGAGCTACATGGGCGTGCTGCTCGACGACAACAACCGCAAGCCCATCGTGCGCCTGCACTTCAACACCGGACAGAAGTACCTCGGACTCTTCGACGAGCAGAAGAACGAGACGCGCGTGCCGATCGACTCCCTCGACCAGATATACGAGCACGCGGAACGCATCCGCAAGACGGTGCACCACTACATCTGAAGAGCCCCCGACCGCCGTGCGGGCGGGTGGACTGCCGGTCGCCGGCCGTCGCGAGCGGCCCGACCCGGGCGCGCACCCGCGTCGCCGTCGGCATCCGGGCACGGACGTGACGTGACGGCGGCCGGGCGGCGAATGTCGCATGATCTCTGCGCGAACAGTCGCCGACGGGGGTCCCGGTCGCGGACCGCCGGCGGCCATACTGCGGGCTGTGCACGACGACATCGCCAGGATGGCCCAGCACCTCGCTCCCCGGGGCGGGGAGCGGCTCGCGGGCACCGCCGGCGAGCTGGCGCGACCCGTCCTGGCGGTGGGGTCGTCGATGCCGGTCGGCGAGCTCGAGGTCGTCTTCCGCAGCCCGGACGTCGGGTGCGTCGTCGTGGAGGACGACGCGGGCGGGCGGACCGGCATCATCACCCGCGCGGGCCTGGCCGCCGCGCTGACGGGGCGCCTCGGCTACGGCCGCGCGGTCCTGGAGCGGCGGCCCGCCGCCACCGTCACGGACTGGGCCCCGCTCGTCGTCGACCCTGCCACCCGCGTGCCCGACGTCGCGACCCGCGCGATGGCCCGCTCCGGGGAGCACCGGTACGACGACGTCCTCGTCACGGGGCGGACGTGGGCCGCGGCCGGCACGGCCGACATCATGCGGTCCCTCGTCGCGGCGCTCGCCGAGCGCGCCACCCACGACCCGTTGACGGGCCTGCCGTCGCGCCAGGCCACCCGGCACGCCCTGGCACGCCGGTGCGAGCTCGTGCGTGGCTCGGGGACCCGGGTCGTGGTGGTGCTGTTCGACGTGCGCGCCATGGCGGCGCTCAACGCTCGGCACGGGCAGGAGGTCGGCGACCTCGTGCTGTCCGGGCTCGCGTCCCGGATCGTGGAGCTCCTCCCCCGCGGCTGCGAGGCCGGCCGGGTCGAGGGCGACCGGTTCGCCGTCCTCGCGACGCTGCCGTCGCTCGACGACCTCCACGCGGCGGCCTCGGCCGAGATGGTGCGGCAGCACCTCCTGAGCGGCCTCGCGACGCCGGCCGTGCACGCCGGGCGGCAGGTGTGGCCCGCGCTGCACTCCGCCGTCGTGTGGTCCGTGGCGGGCTCCGCCGACCCCGACGAGCTCCTGGGCACCGCCGAGGCGAGGCTCGCGCAGGATGCCGTCCGGGCCGGCATGCCGGCCTGAGTCAGGCCTCGCCCTGCGCGACACGAAGACGCGCTCCGCTCCGGCAGGCCTGCGGGTGGACCGCGGGCAGCGAGAAGCCCGCGGGGTGGTGGTGCCGGAGACGGCACCACCCGCCGTGCTGGACGAGGGCACGGCACCCGCGGGCTCCGGTGGTCGCGAGGAACTCGCCACCGGTCCGCGCGCCTCTGTGGCGCGGAGCTACATCAGACGCGCGACGTCAGCGCGCGACCACCTCATGGGTCCGAAGAGTCTTCACTGCTCGGATCACCTCCCTTCTCATGTGCCGACGACGCTACGCCTGCCCGCTCAGCGGCGCCAAGGGATTTCCCGCGGGCGAACACGGGAATACGGCGAACCCGGTCAGCGGCGCAGGTGCGCCCACTCCCCGGGGTAGTCGTCCAGCCACTGCGCGAGCGACCGGGCCCGCCGCCCCACGAGCCGGTCGACGTCGTCCGACACGTGCGCGAGCTCCCCCACGGCGATCGCGGTGTACGACGAGACCCAGCCCGCCACCTCGAAGTCCTCCGCCCCGTACCCGGCGCGGGACTCGTACGCCTCCGCCTCGGTCTCCGCGTGGTAGGTGATCCGGCGCCCGGTGGCCTCCGAGAGCGTGGCGGCCACCTCGTCCAGCGTGAGCGCCTCGGGCCCCGTGACCTCGTACGTGGCGCCGTCGTGCCGCGCCGGGTTCTCGTCGAGGATGACGGCGGTCGCCACGTCGGCGACGTCGTCGTGCGCGACGGACGCGACCCGTCCCGTGCCCGCGGGCCCGCGGATCACCCCGTCCGTGCCGACGAAGGTCGTCAGGGCGTGATGGTAGAGGTTGTCCCGCAGCACCGTGACCCGCAGCCCGGCGCGCGCGGCCGCCGCGAGGTGCTGCTCGGTGTGCCAGTGGTCGCGCGCGAACGTGAACGTCGCGTCCGGGGCCGCGCCCGCGAACGACGTGTAGACCAGCCGCTCGACGCCGGCGTCGACGGCCGCGTCGATCATCGCGGCGTGCTGCGCCACCCGGTCCGCGGCCTCGCGGGCGCTGACGAGGAACACCGTCCGCACGCCCTCGAACGCCGTCCGCATCGCGGCGACGTCGCGGTACCCGTCCGCGAGGGCGACCTCGCACTCCGGCAGGGCGCGCCCGTCGGACAGACGCGGCTCGCGGCCCCGCTGTCGCACGACCAGGCGCTGCCGCGCGCCCTCCGCGGCCAGCCGGAACGCCAGCCGGGACCCGAGCCGCCCGCTCACGCCCGTGACCGCGACCAGACCGTCCGCCGACCACCGCACCATGCCCTCACGGTAGCCACGAAACGCCCGCGGGGGCCTGTCGAGACGGGTCCGGCCGTGCGGCCGTCCACGGGAGCCCTGCCCTTGCCACTCCGGCGTCTTCACGGCAGAGTCAGTAGTGACGCACCTCACAACGACGTGAGGCGCGTCGCTCAGGAGGTGCCGAATGACGACCGCCGAGCTCGCCGACCTTCGCCGGGCGATCGAGCAGCTGCGCCACAGCGTGTCCGCGGTGCACAGCGCCTACGGCGACGCGCCCGGGGTGCGCCGCCTCGTGAACGACGTCGAGCGGCTGGAGATCGACGCGGCCGACCTCGCGTCGGCCGAGCCGGTGCGGCACGGGCACGTGCCCGAGCACGTCGTCGTGCCCGACACGCCGCTGGACGAGACCATGTTCGAGGACGCCGACGACGAAGGACTCGGTGGCTACCACGGCGACCGGTCGTGACGACGACCGTCCCCCGGCGTCGTCGGCCCGGCACCGGGGTCGACGCCCCGGGGCGGGCCGCCGTCGGGGCGCGGACGCTGCGGACGGACCGCTGGTGGCTGCCGCCGCTGGCGACCGCCGTCGGGCTGCTGGCGTTCCTCGTCTACGGCGGGTTCCGGGCGTTCCAGCGGCAGTACTTCTTCGCCGACGAGCGGTACCTCACGCCGTTCTACTCGCCCTGCGTGTCCCTGGGGTGCGCGGCCGAGCCCGGCTCCGCGCACTTCGGGATGTTCCTGCCGGACAACCCGCTCATCCCGTACGCGGCGCTCAGCCTGCCGTTCCTGCTCGGGTTCCGGCTCACCTGCTACTACTACCGCAAGGCGTACTACCGGTCGTTCTGGCTGGCGCCGGCGGCGTGCGCCGTCCCCGAGCCGCACGCCACGTACACCGGTGAGACGCGCTTCCCGCTGATCCTGCAGAACGTCCACCGGTACTTCTTCTACGTGGCGCTGCTCGTGTCGGCGATCAACACCTACGACGCGATCGTCGCCTTCCACCACCCCACGGACGGGTTCGTCGTCGGCGTGGGCAACCTCGTGCTGCTCGTCAACGTCGCCCTGCTCTGGTGCTACACGGTGTCGTGCCACTCGTGCCGGCACGTGATGGGCGGCCGGCTCGCGCACTTCTCGAAGCACCCCGTCCGGTACCGCCTGTGGACCTGGGTGTCCGCACTCAACACGCGGCACATGCTCTTCGCCTGGGTCACGCTCGCCACGCTGGTCCTCACCGACCTGTACGTCGCGCTCGTCGCGGCCGGGACGCTCACGGACCTGAGACTGATCGGCTGAGGAGGCCCGTTGACCGAGACGGAACGCCACGAGTACGACGTCCTCGTCGTCGGCGCGGGCGGCGCCGGGCTCCGCGCGGCGATCGAGGCGCGCGAGCGCGGGCTGCGCGTCGCGATCGTGTGCAAGTCGCTGTTCGGCAAGGCGCACACGGTGATGGCCGAGGGCGGCTGCGCGGCGGCGATGGGCAACGTCAACGAGAACGACTCGTGGCAGGTGCACTTCCGCGACACGATGCGCGGCGGCAAGTTCCTCAACAGCTGGCGGATGGCGGAGCTGCACGCGAAGGAGGCGCCCGACCGGGTGTGGGAGCTCGAGTCGTGGGGCGCGCTGTTCGACCGCACGGAGGACGGGCGCATCCACCAGCGCAACTTCGGCGGGCACACGTACCCGCGGCTCGCGCACGTCGGCGACCGCACCGGGCTGGAGATCATCCGCACCCTGCAGCAGCGCATCGTGGCCCTGCAGCAGGAGGACCACGCCGCCACCGGCGACTACGAGGCCCGGCTGCGGGTGTTCGCCGAGTGCACGGTCACGGAGCTGCTCCGGTCCGACGACGGCGCGATCGCGGGCGCGTTCGGGTACTGGCGGGAGTCGGGCCGGTTCGTGGTCTTCTCCGCGCCCGCCGTCGTGCTGGCCACGGGCGGCATCGGGAAGTCGTTCCAGGTGACGTCGAACTCGTGGGAGTACACGGGTGACGGGCACGCGCTCGCGCTGCGGGCCGGCGCGGAGCTCGTCGACATGGAGTTCGTCCAGTTCCACCCCACGGGCATGGTCTGGCCGCCCAGCGTCAAGGGCATCCTCGTCACCGAGGGCGTGCGCGGCGACGGCGGCGTGCTGAAAGACTCGGACGGCGACCGGTTCATGTTCGGCTACGTCCCGGCCGTGTTCACGGGGCAGTACGCCGAGTCCGAGGACGAGGCGGACCGCTGGTACGACGACCAGGAGAACAACCGTCGCACCCCTGACCTCCTCCCCCGCGACGAGGTCGCCCGGGCGATCAACACCGAGGTCAAGGAGGGGCGCGGCTCCGTGCACGGCGGCGTCCTCCTCGACATCGCGAGCCGCATGCCGGCCGAGGAGATCCGGCGGCGCCTGCCGTCGATGTACCACCAGTTCCGGGAGCTGGCGGACGTCGACATCACGGCCGAGCCGATGGAGGTGGGTCCCACCTGCCACTACGTGATGGGCGGCATCGACGTCGACCCGGACACGGGCGCCTCGGGCGTGCCGGGCCTGTTCGCGGCGGGCGAGTGCGCGGGCGGCATACACGGCTCCAACCGGCTCGGCGGCAACTCGCTCTCGGACCTGCTGGTGTTCGGCCGGCGCGCGGGGCTCGGGGCGGCGGGGTACGTCGAGCGCCTGGAGGGCCGGCCCGCGGCGCGCGCCGAGGACGTCGACGCGGCCGCCGCCACGGCGCTCGCGCCGTTCGACCGGGGCGAGGCGGCGGGCGAGAACCCGTACGCCCTGCACGCCGACCTGCAGCGCTCGATGAACGACCTCGTCGGTATCATCCGCACCGAGGCGGAGATGACGGCGGCGCTGACGCGGCTCGGCGAGCTGCGGGAGCGGCTGCGAGACGTCGTCGTCGACGGGCACCGGCAGTACAACCCCGGCTGGCACCTGGCCCTGGACCTGCGGAACATGCTCGTGGTCGGCGAGGCGGTGGCGACCTCGGCCCTGACCCGCACGGAGAGTCGCGGCGGGCACACCCGCGACGATCACCCGACGCTCGACCCGCAGTGGCGGCACCGGGTGCTGCGCTGCCGCCGACGGTCCGGTCCGCAGGACGACGACCCGGCCGTCCCGCCAGTCGCCGTCGAGGTGGCGGAACGGGACCCCATGCGCGCGGACCTGCTCGCGCTGTTCGACCTCGCCGAGCTGGAGAAGTACTACACGCCGGCGGAGCTGTCGTCCCACCCGCAGGGAGGTTCCGATGGGTGACACGCGCGCGTTCCGGGTGTGGCGCGGCGACGCCGCCGGCGGCTCGCTCGTCGACTTCGAGGTGGAGGTCGACGAGGGCGAGGTGGTGCTCGACGTCGTCCACCGCCTGCAGGCCACGCAGGCGCCGGACCTCGCGGTGCGGTGGAACTGCAAGGCGGGCAAGTGCGGGTCGTGCTCGGCGGAGATCGACGGACGGCCCCGGCTGATGTGCATGACCCGCATGTCGGCGCTCGATATCGGCGCACCGGTGACCATCACGCCGATGCGGGCGTTCCCGGTGATCCGGGACCTCGTCACGGACGTGTCGTTCAACGACGCGAAGGCGCGCGAGATCCGGTCGTTCACGCCCCCGCCCGACCTGGCGCCCGGCGAGTACCGCATGAGCCAGGTCGACGTCGAGCGCTCGCAGGAGTTCCGCAGGTGCATCGAGTGCTTCCTGTGCCAGGACACGTGCCACGTGGTGCGCGACCACGAGGAGAACAAGGGCGCCTTCGCGGGCCCGCGGTTCCTCATGCGGGTCGCCGAGCTCGAGATGCACCCGCTCGACGTCGCCGACCGGGTGGCCGTCGTCCAGGACGAGCACGGGCTGGGTCGGTGCAACATCACGAAGTGCTGCACCGAGGTGTGCCCGGAGGGCATCAAGATCACCGACAACGCCCTCATCCCGATGAAGGAGCGCGTCGCCGACCGGAAGTACGACCCCCTGGTCTGGCTGGGGCGGACCATCCGCCGTCGCGGGGCGTGACGGCCGCCCCCCTCGCCGTGGTGCGAGCATGGTGCCCGTGAGCACCGAGACTCCCGCGTACCGCGTCATGACCGTCTGCACCGGCAACATCTGCCGCTCCCCGATGGCGGAGGTCGTGCTGCGCGACCGGTTCGAGGCCGCGGGGCTCGGCGACCGCGTCGTCGTCGACTCCACGGGCGTGAGCGACGAGGAGCACGGCAACCCGGTCGATCCCCGTGCCCGCCGCGAGCTGGCCGAGCACGGCTACCCGACGGGCGACGGGCACCGCGCGCGGCAGGTCACGCCCGCCGACCTCACGGCCCGCGACCTGGTGCTGCCCATGACGGCGCAGCACGCGCGCCGGCTGCGCCGCCTGGCGGACGGCCGCCGGGGCGCCGAGATCCGGATGTTCCGGACGTTCGACCCGAACGCGCCCCGCCTCGGCGACCCGGCGTCGCACGATGACCCGCGCCTCGACGTCGACGACCCCTGGTACGGCGCGCAGGACGGGTTCGCCACGACGCTCGCCGAGGTCGAGGGGGCCGCCGACGGCATCGTCGAGCACGTGCGGGCGGCGCTCGACGGCCGCTGACCGCCCCGCCCGGGAGCGTGCCCGAATTCCGGGGACGGCGCCGGCCGCGCGTGCGAGGATCCGGGCATGAGCGTGAGGAGCCCCCGCGGAGGGACGCCGAGGGACGAGGTGTGCCGGAGCGAGGCACCGCAGCGATCGTGCGGGGAGGACTCAGCATGAGCACGACGCGCCCCCGGTACGACGTCCGCCGCGTGCGGGCCGACGAGTGGCGCGAGGTCCGGGACCTGCGCCTGGCGGCCCTGCTCGACCCGGCCGCGCCTGTGGCGTTCCTGGAGTCGCACGACGAGGCCGCGGCGAAGCCGGACGTCTTCTGGGAGGGCCGTGCCCGCGGGGCGGCGGCCGGCGCCGAGGTCGCGCAGGTCGTGGCCGTCGCCCCGGACGGCACCTGGGCCGGCACGGCGACCGGTCTCGTCGAGGAGCCCGGGGCCGGGGGCGTGCGCGACGGCGCGCTCGGCGGGGCGGTGGACCGGCGTCAGGTGCACGTGGTCGGGGTGTTCGTGCGGCCCGAGCACCGCGGAGCCGGCGTGCTCGGGCTGCTGTTCGACGGCGTGCACGCCTGGGCCCGTGGCCTGGGGATCGAGGTCTCCCGCCTCTGCGTCCACACCGACAACCCGCGCGCGCAGGCGGCGTACCGCAAGCTCGGCTTCGCGCCGTCGGGGCGGCGCTTCACCCTGGACGCCGGGGAGGAGCTGGAGCTGGTCAGGACGCTCTGACGCGGGCGGGCCGCCGGCGGAACAGCCGCCGCCAGCCGTGGGGCTCCGGCGCCGGCGAGGGTTCCGGGCGGGGCGGCACGTACGCGTGGAACCAGCGCGCCGTCTCCGCCCAGACGACGTCGCGTACCGGCGCCGCGGACAGCGTGACGTCGTGCAGCGCCCCCTCGACCCGCGCGATCGTCACCCGGTTGCCCAGGTCGGCCGCGCGCCGGGCCACGCCGACGACGTCGATCACCGTGTCGGTGCGGAGCATCTCGACGCTCCACCGCACCGGCGGGGTGAACCGGGCCGACAGCAGCACCAGCACGGGCACGTCGATCCCCAGGCCGCGCGCCACCCGGTCGTGCCCGCGGAAGACGGCCGACATCCACGCCGGCGTCGCGCGCCACCCCCGGTCGGGCCGCCACACGGCGTCGTACTCCCACTCGCCGTCGAACCGCGAGGACACCGACCGGGCGTAGAGCCCCTGGTCCAGGTTGATCATGTGGCTCAGCGGCGCGAGCGCCGCCTGGACCCGCACGCCCGGCTCCAGGACCCGGCGCCCGAGCAGGCGCGTCTGGAACTCCAGCCACGGGCTGTTCAGCACCAGGCCGTCCGCACGGCCCGGCCGGTGCGCCGCCCACAGGCTCAGGACCAGGCCGCCGGTCGAGTGGCCCATGAGCACCAGCCGCCGTCCGGACGCCTTCTCCTCGCCGTGCCCGATGATGTCCAGCGCCGCCGAGATCTCCTCGTCGTAGGTGCGCAGCCGGGTGACGAACCCGGGCGTCTGGTGCGGCCGGATGCTGCGCCCGTACTTGCGCAGGTCGAGCGCGAAGAACCGGACGCCCACCGACTCCCAGAACTCCGCCAGGTGCGCCTGGAAGAAGTAGTCGTTCCACCCGTGCACGTACAGCACGTCCACCCCGGCGTCCGGCACGCGGACGGCGTCGGTGGCCGCGGTGCCGGGCGCGCGGCGCACGAGCGTCGCCACCACCGGGCCCTCGAAGTCCGGCTCGAGCACGAGCGTGCGCCGCTCGAAGCCGGGCAGGACGTCGGGCACCCAGCCGACGGGCTCCGTGCCCTCGTCGCCGGGGTCCTGCCGACCGCCGGTCGTGCGCGCGCTCACGCCCCGAACGTACGAAACGGCGCGGGGCCGCGCGACCGGGACGGGGGTGTGCTGCCGTGGCGGCGGACCGCGTGGCCGGGCAGGGCGTCCGTGCGGGCGCCGCCGTCCATCACGGCGACGCCGTCCACCAGCACCAGGTCGATGCCCGCGGCCTGCTGCCGCGGGTCCTCGAACGTCGCGGTGTCGGCCACGGTGTCGGGGTCGAACAGCACGAGGTCGGCGGCGCAGCCGGGGCGGACCAGGCCACGGTCGGTCAGCCCCAGGCGTGCCGCGGGACGCCCGGTGAGGTGGTGCACGCACTCGGCCAGGCCCAGCACCCCGAGCTCGCGCACGTACCGCCCCAGGTAGCGGGGGAAGGTGCCCCACGCGCGCGGGTGCGGGCGTCCGCCCACGAGGATGGCGTCCGACCCGCCGCAGTGGGCCCGGTGCGTCATGATCGCGCGCACGTTCTCCTCGTGGCCCACGTGCTGCAGGATCGTCGTGCCCAGCCGGTCGGCGACGAGGAGGTCGATGAAGACGTCGCCGGGCGCACGGCCCTCGTCACCGGCGATCCGTGCGACCGTGCGACCGACGTACATGTCGAGCGCCGGGTTCTGTACGCCACTGACCTCGATCGTGTCCCACTCGGCCACGCAGCCGTGGCAGCCGTCGGTGCCGACGCGCTCCACCTCGTGCAGGATCCGGGCTCGGTCGGCCGGGTCCACCAGCCGGGCCAGCAGAGCGTCCGGGCCGCCGGAGAACGCCCAGCTCGGCAGCACGGCGCTGAGCGTCGTCGAGCCCGGCAGGTAGGGGTAGGTGTCCAGCGTGACGTCGACGCCGTCGTCCAGCGCGGCGTCGACCAGCGCGAGGAGGTCGCCCGCGCGGCCCGCGTTCGGGGCGAAGTTCATGGTCGCGTGCGTGAGGTGCAGCGCGCATCCCGTCGTCCGTGCCAGCTCGATCATCTCGGCGTACGCCTCGAGCGCGCCCGCGCCGTAGGACCGCGTGTGCGGGCTGTAGTAGCCCCCGTGCGCGGCGACGATGCGCAGCAGCGCGGTCAGCTCGGCGCCGTCGGCGTACATGCCGGGCGCGTACGTGAGCCCGCTGCTCATGCCCAGCGCGCCCTCGCGCAGGCCGCGGGTCAGCAGCTCGCCCATGCGCGCGACCTCGGCGGCGGTGGCCGGCCGGTCCTCGGGCCCGACGACGAGGTGGCGCAGCGTCCCCTGCGGCACCAGGTAGGCGGCGTGGCAGGCGATCCCCCGGTCCAGGCGGTCCAGGTACCCGGCCACCGACTCCCAGTCCCAGTCGAAGCCGGGCGGGTCGTCGTTCCAGCCCGCGATCTGCGCGCGGAGCGCGTCGCGCGTGGTTCCGTCCACGGGGGCGAACGACAGGCCGTCCTGGCCGAGCACCTCCAGGGTCACGCCCTGGCTGACCTTCGCGGTGTGGTCCGGGTTCGCGAGGATCTGCACGTCCGAGTGGGCGTGCATGTCGACGAACCCGGGGCTGAGGGCCCGGCCACCGGCGTCGACGACGCGGTGCGCGCCCGACGCGCGGGCGTCCCGCCGTCCGGCGTCGACGGCGGTGACGCGCCCCGCGGTCACGGCGACGTCGGCCAGCACGCCGTCGGCCCCCGTGCCGTCCAGCACCAGGGCGTCGCGCACCAGCCAGTCGGCACCCATCAGAAGAACGTGCGCACGAGGTCGACCACGACGGGGTCCGCGGCGTCCGCGTCCTCGACGACGGGCACGAGCGACCACTTGTCCATCGCGGTGCACGGGTGGGACAGGCCCAGGCGCAGCTCGTCGCCGATGCGCAGGGGCTCGGCCCCGCCGTCCGCGTCGAACCGGCAGAAGCCGTGCTGGTCGTTGAGCGCGGTCACCGTGAGGCCGTGCAGCACCACCGGCTCCTCCCCCGCCGCTCGCGGCCGCCGCAGCTGCACCCGGGGCAGCCCCTCGTCGAACGGCAGGTCGCGCTTGCCCGCGTCGAACAGCGCGAGGCCGGGCTCGGGCCGCGAGGACACCCGCACCCAGCCGTGCATCGCGGCGCGCAGCACCGGCCCGTCCGTGCGGGGCTCGTCGCCGAGCGGCGAGACGTGCCGGTAGAAGCCGTCGTCGTGCACCTGGTAGGCGCCGCTGCGCAGCACCACCCGCGCCCCGGACGTCGTCAGCGGGGAGAGCACCTCGTCCACCAGGTCGAAGAACGCGCTGCCCCCGGCCGAGACCACCGGCTCGGCCGTCTCGTACAGGTCGCGGGCCTCGATCTGTGCATGAACCTCGGCGAGATCGCGGAGGTAGGAGCGCACCACGTCCCGGCCGGCCCGGTCCGAGTCGTGCGCCAGCGCCCCCTCGTACCCGGCCACGCCGGCGAGCCGCAGGTGCGGCGACGCCGCGACCGCCTCGGCCACCTCCAGCGCCGCGGCCAGGCTGCGGGCTCCCGTGCGGCCGCCCGCTCCCCCGCGCTCGACCAGCACGTCCACCGGGCGCCGCGCGCCGCCCGTGACGTGCGCGTCCAGGGCCTCGTGCATGAGCCGGGCCGTCGCGACGTCGTCCGCCCAGACGAGCACCCGCAGCCCCGGGTCCGCCGCCAGGTCGTCGGCCAGGGCGCGCAGCGCGAGCGGGGAGATCAGCGAGTTCGCCACCATGACCCGGGACACGCCGAACGCGCGCGCCACCGCGAGCTGGGAGTGGTTCGCCACCGTGATCGCCCACGCCCCGGCGGCCACCTGGTCCGCCCACAGGGCCGGCGCCATCGTCGTCTTGCCGTGCGGGGCCAGGCTCAGACCGCGGGACGCGCACCAGTCCGCCATCACGCGCACGTTGTGGTCGAGGGCCGCGCGGGAGAGCGTGAGCAGCGGGGTCGGCAGCTCCGAGAGGTGCGGCCGGCGTTCGCGGACCTCGGCGACGGTCAGCCCGCGGAGCCCCGGCGGGAGCGCCTTGTGCTGCCAGCCCGTGCGCTCGTCGGCGAGCGCGGCGAGCGCCGTGCGGTCGATCCGGCAGGCGTCGGTGGTGCCGTCGTGCTCCATGCTGAGCCGTCCTCCTTGCGCGGTCGGGGCGTGCTACGACAGTATGTCAGCAATCTGAACGAACTCCAGGAGGACCGACGATGACCACCGGCACGCAGCGCACCGCCGTGACGACCGACCGGGCCCCCGCCCCGGCGCACACCTTCTCCCAGGGCGTGCGCGCCGGCAACCTGCTGCAGGTCTCCGGCCAGGGCCCCGTCGACCCGGCCACCAGCGAGTACCTCTACCCCGGCGACGTCGCCGCGCAGACGCGCCGCACGCTGGAGAACGTCGAGGCGGTGCTGGCCGCCGGCGGTGCCACGTTCGCCGACGTCCTCATGCTGCGCGTCTACCTCACCACGCGCGCCGACTTCCCCGCCATGAACGAGGCCTACGGCGCGTTCCTGGCCGAGCGACTCGGCGAGGACGCCGTCCTGCCCGCCCGCACCACCGTGATGGTCGAGCTGCCCCGCGAGGAGATGCTCGTCGAGATCGACGCCCAGGCCGTCATCGGCTGACCCCCGGCACGGGGCGGGCGAGGTCGGCCGTCGGCACGAACCGCACGGGGACCTCGGGCACGACGTCGCGCAGCCACTCGGCGAAGAAGGCCATGCCGGCCTGCTCCGAGGGCACGTGCCCGACGACGACCAGGCCCGCCCCGCCCAGGTGCGCGGCGTCCGCGGCGTACGAGGCGGTCTCCCACTCGTGCGCCTCCCCCACCACGACGGCGTCCACACCGTCGCGGCGCAGCAGGGCACGGTTGCGGGCGAACCCGCGGAACCCCAGGTCCATGCCGACCCGCCGCACCGGCAGGTCGGGCGCGCCGACGTAGCGCGCCGTGCGCGCCCCCAGCTCGCCGGCCACCCGCGCGGCGAGGTCCGCGAGCGTCGTCGGGGCGACGTCGCACACCGCGACGCCGTCGGCCGCCGGGGCCGGCTCCAGGGACCAGCCCAGCGCCCGGGCGGCCCCCTCGTCGACGCCGTCCGGGCGGCGGTCGTGCCACGCGTCGTGGTACCGCCACACCACCAGCCCGTGCTCGGCGACGAACGCGCGCTTGGCGGCCAGCACCGGGTCGTCCTCGGACTCCAGGTCGGCGACCGCCGCCCCCGCGTGGTCATAGTCGAGCGGCTCGTGCGTCACCACCACGTTCGCCCCGGCGGCCACCGCCTCCCCGAGCACCGCCAGCGTCGCCAGCGTCGTCACGACCACCCCGCGCACGACGGCGGCCGGGTCGCCGGCGACGATCCCGTCGACCGTCGTGGGGCGCGCCGGCACCGCGAGCGCGGTCGCGGCGCGGGAGACCAGGCAGGCGGCGGTGAGCGTCGCGTCGGCGGGCCGCGGCGCCCCGGGCGCACGGCGCGCGTCGTCGGTGGGCGTCATGGGACCAACCTAGGGTCCGGCACCGACGCGGTGTCGGTGGCGGACGGCACGATGGGCGCCGTGCCCAGCGAGCGACTCATGCCCATCCACGGCCCAGAGGTCCCGACGACGGCGCGTCCCCTGAGCGCCGAGTTCACCGCCATGTCGGAGCGGGTCCTGCGGGTCACCGAGCTCACGTCGCGGCTCAACGTCCTGCCGTTCGACGACGCGGCGGGCCGGGCCGCCCTCCTCGAGGAGATCCTCGGCAGGCCGCTTCCGGACCGGGTGACGATCTACCCCCCGTTCTTCACCGATCACGGCCTGCACCTGGACCTGGCCGAGCGGGTGTTCGTCAACCAGAACTGCACGTTCCTCGACTACGCGGGGATCCGGCTGGGGGCGGGCACCATGGTCGGCCCGCGCGCCACGTTCATCACCATGAGCCACCCGGTCGACCCGGGCGAGCGCCGGCTGTACCTCACGGGCGGGCCCATCGACGTCGCGGAGAACGTGTGGATCGGCGCCGGCGCCACGATCCTGCCGGGCGTGACCATCGGGCGGGACGCCGTCGTCGCCGCGGGCGCCGTCGTGGCCGACGACGTGCCGCCGCGCAGCCTCGTCGCGGGCGCCAAGGCCGGCGTCCGGAGGAGCTGGTAGGCACCCGCGTGCCCGCTACCCGTCGAGGAGCTCCGGCAGGCGGGTGAGGTCGTCGACCACGTGCTCCGCCTCGGGCAGGTCGGGCTCGTGCTGCTGGCGGGAGAACTTTCCGGTGCGCACCAGCACGGTGCGCACGCCGGCGTCGCGGCCCATGGCGATGTCCGACGTCCGGTCGTCGCCCACCACCCACACGTGCCGCTCGTCCGGTGCGGGGCTCACGGTGCCGAGCGCGAGCCGCAGGAAGTCGACGCTCGGCTTGCCGAGCGTGCGCGCGCGCACCTGCGCGGCGTGCTCCAGCGCCGCGGTGATCGAGCCCGTGTCGATCGCCGGCCGCCCGCCGCGCAGGAACCAGCGTCCGTGCTGCAGCGCCAGCAGCTCCGCGCCCTCCAGCACCGCGCGGAACGCGGCGTCGAGGGCCGGGTAGTCCAGCACGTCGCGCGTGTCCCCGACCAGTACGTGCGTCGGGCCGTCCTGCGGGTCGACCACCGTGATCGTCGACGCGAGCTGGTCGCGCACGGCGCCCGTCGCCAGCACGTGCACCCGCGGGTCGGGGTGCCCGGCGAGGTACGCCCCCGCGGCGTCGACCGGCGTGAACAGCTCCGCCGCGTCCAGCCCCAGTCCAATGCGACGCAGCATCGCCAGGATCGCCGCCGAGTCCGCCGAGTCGGTGTTCGTGACGAACCGGACCGCGTGGCCGGCGTCGCGCAGCGCCTCCACCGCGGCGTCCGCACCCGGGACCAGGTGGTCGCCCGCGTAGACCGTGCCCTGCAGGTCGAGCAGGACGGCGTGCCCGTGCGTCACGGTCGCCTCCTCGCCGCGGTCCGCGCGGGCATGGTTCCCGGCCTCCTTCAGCGGATCCCGTGCGCGCGGCGGCGCTCGCGCCAACGCGCCACCTCGCGCTCGACGTCGCGGGTCCTCGTGACGACGGGCGGGCCGCCCGTGAGCTGGCGCCGCGCGTCCACCACGCGGGCGTTGAACTCCTCGACGACGCGCCGCACCCGCGCCTCGTCGTGCTCCCGGTCGAGGGTGTCGTCCAGCTCGGCGTCGTCCTTCCGCAGCTGGCCGGCGGGCAGCACGCCGGTGATGTTCTCCCGCTCCACCAGGTTCTTCAGCCACCAGTCGGGGTCGTGGGTGCCGCCGATGCCGGGGATCGGCTTGCCCTGGCCGGGCAGGTCGTCGAACTCGCCGCGCCGGATCGCCTGGTCGATCACGGTGTCCACCCACAGCGCCCGGTCGTCCATCCGGGGCCGTGGACCGGGCGCGTCGCCGTCGTCGGCCTCAGGGCCGTCGTCGCCCGCCTGCTCCGCTGCCACGTCTTGGTCGATGCGGTACTGCGCGACGTGCCGCAGGGGGTCGTTCTCCTGATGGTCCGGTGTGCGGCGGTGCGGCGTCATCGGCGTCTCCTCGGTACGACTCGCTCCAGCCTAACGAGATGCTGGACCGTGCGATCGGTCTAGTCAGATCTGTCCAGAAGTCGATACGATGGTTCGTATGAGCACCCGGGTGAGCATCTACGAGGCGAAGGCGCACCTGTCACGCCTGGTGGTCCGGGCGGAGCACGGGGAGGAGATCACCCTGACACGGCACGGCCGCTCGGTCGCGGTCCTCTCCGCCGTCCGCCGGCCGGACGCGGACCGGACGCCCGGTGCGTGGGCGGGCCGGGTGCGGGTCGCAGAAGACTTCGACAGCCTGACCGACGACGACCTGCGCGACTGGTACGGCGCATGAGGGTGCTCGCCGACACCCACGTGCTGCTGTGGTGGCTCGCTGACGACCCGAACCTGTCGCCCGAGCACCGCCGCGTCCTGGCCGACCGGCGCAACGACGTCCACTTCTCGGCGGTCAGCGTCGCGGAGGTGGCGATCAAGGCGTCGCTCGGGAAGCTCGAGGCGCCCGAGGGCATGGCGGAGGTGCTGGTCGAGGGCAGGTTCGCGCCGGTGGACCTCACAGCCGAGCACGCGGAGCGGTTGCGGCACCTGCCGTGGCACCACCGGGACCCGTTCGACCGCATGATCGTCGCGCAGGCCCAGGTCGAGGGGATGACGGTGGCCACGGTCGACCCCGCGTTCCGCGACTACGACGTGCCGACCGTCTGAGGTCTCGCGTCCACCGACGGGGCGGACGGCATGATGGGCCGCATGAAGGTCTCCCGCCGCAGCCACGTCCCGCCGTTCGCCGTCATGCAGGTGCTCGCCGCCGCGAACGAGCGCCGTGCGGCGGGCCGCGACGTGCTCAACCTCTGCGCGGGCGAGCCGTCCACCGGCGCGTCCGACGTCGTGCGCGGCCGCGCCGCCGAGCTGCTGCGCGACGGCGACCTCGGCTACACCGAGGCCATGGGCGTGCCCGCGCTCCGCGAGGCGATCGCGGCGCACTACCGCCGCTGGTACGACGTCGACGTGGACCCGGCGCGGGTGGCGGTGACCACCGGGTCGAGCGGCGGGTTCCTGCTGTCGTTCCTCGCGGCGTTCGACGTCGGCGACCGGGTGGCGCTCGCCCGGCCCGGCTACCCCGCCTACAAGAACATCCTCGCCGCGCTGGGCTGCGAGGTCGTCGAGCTCGACTGCGGGCCCGAGACGCGTTACCAGCCGACCGTCTCCTCGCTCATGGAGGCGTACTACGGCGGCGGGCTCGACGGCGTCGTCGTCGCCTCTCCCGCCAACCCCACCGGCACGATGATCACCCCGGCGGAGCTCGACGCCGTCGCCCGCTGGTGCGCCGAGCACGACGTCCGCCTGATCAGCGACGAGATCTACCACGGCATCGCCTACTCCACGGACGTCCAGCAGGCCACCGCCGCGACGTACGCGGGCTCGGGTGCCGTCGTCGTCAACTCGTTCTCCAAGTACTGGGCCATGACCGGCTGGCGGCTCGGCTGGCTCGTGCTGCCCGACGAGCTCGTCGGACCGGTCGACGCCCTCGCCGGGAACGTCGCCCTCTCTCCCCCGGCGCTCGCCCAGCACGCGGGGATCGCAGCCCTGTCCGACGCCGGGTACGCGGCCGCCGCCGAGGACGTCACCCGCTACGCCGCGTCGCGGGCCGCCCTGCTCGACCGCGTGGACGAGCTGGGCTGGCGCCCTGTCGCGCCCGCCGACGGAGCGTTCTACCTGTACGGCAACGTCAGCGCGTTCACGGGCGCCGTCGGCGGCGACTCCGTGGCGTACTGCTCCCGGCTCCTCGCCGAGGCCGACGTCGCGATCACCCCCGGCAGCGACTTCGACGCGGTGCACGGCGGCGACTGGGTGCGCCTGTCGTTCGCCGCCTCCCCCGACGTCGTCAGCCGTGCCGTCGACCGCATCATCGCCTGGCACCGCACCCTCTGACCGCGGCCGCCCGCCCGCCCGCGGACGAGGGACCCGCTCGCGGTCGCGTGCGGTCCCGCCGAGGAGCACGATCGAGTCCCGCGGTCCGCAAGGAGGAACGCATGATCCGGCTCGTGACGATGAACGTGCGGCACGCGCTCGCCGACGACGGGCGCGTCGCCCTGGCCCGCCTCGGCGACCTGCTCGCCGGGCTGGGGGCCGACGTCGTCGCGCTGCAGGAGGTCGACCGCGGGCAGGACCGGTCGGGCGGTGCGGACCAGGCCGGTGCGCTCGCCGCGGCCGTCGGCGCGCTCGAGCACCGGTTCGTCCCCGCGCTGCTCGGCCCCCTCGACCCGCCGTGGCGCCGCCGCCGCGCGCCCGTCACTCCGCCGACCGGACGCCCCGGGTACGGCATCGCCCTGATGTCCCGGCACCCGGTCGACGTGTGGTGGCCCGTCCGGCTGCCGGGGCTGAACCTCCCCGGGGTCCCGCCGCTGGGCGTGGACGAGCCGCGGGTGGCGCTCGCCGCCGCCGTCGCGACGCCGGACGGGCCCGTCACCGTCGTGACGACCCACCTGTCCCAGCGCCATCCCTGGAAGTGGTGGCAGCTCGCCCGGCTGCGGCGGCGGCTGCGGCACGCCCCCCGCCCGCTGGTCGTGGCGGGCGACCTCAACGTGCGCGACGGGCTGCCCGCGCGGTGGACCGGGTGGCGCGACCTCGTGCACGTGCCGACGTACCCCCGGACCCGCCCGTGGATCCGGATCGACCACGTGCTGGTGGACGGCGAGGTGACCGGCGCCGCGCGTGCCCTCGACCTGGGGATCAGCGACCACCGGGCCGTCGTCGCCGACCTCACCCTGCGCGGGAGCGCCGTCGTCGACGAGGACGAGGCCGACGACGCCTGGGACGAGGTGGCATGAGCGAGGAGGACACGACACCGGACCGCCCCGAGACGCCGGAGCAGCGCTCCGACCGCAACTGGAACGAGCTGCTGCAGGAGCTCCGGGTCATGCAGACCGGTGTGCAGATCCTCACCGGCTTCCTGCTGATCCTGCCGTTCCAGTCGCGGTTCGCCGACCTGGACGAGTTCCAGCACACCGTCTACCTGGTGCTCGTGCTGGTGAGCATCACCGCCACCGGCCTGCTCGTGGCGCCGGTCGCGCTGCACAGGGCCCTGTTCCGCAAGCACCTCAAGCGGTCCGTGGTGACGGGCGGCGACCGCCTGACGCGTGCCGGGCTGGTGCTGCTCGCGGTCGCTCTCGCGGGGACGGCGCTGCTGGTGTTCGACGTCGTCCTGGGACGGACGGCCGGGATCGTCACCGGCGCGTGCACGGCCGTGGTCCTGCTCGGCCTCTGGGCGGTGCTGCCGGCGGTGGTGCGCCGGCGGGCGTGAGCGGGCTCCGCCGCACTGACCGCCTCAGGCGGCGAGCCCGACGCGGTCGGCCTCCTCGGCGGCGCGGGGCTCCGCGACGGGTCCGCCGGCCGTCGGGTCGTCCGACCCGTCGACGACGAAGAGGTGCGGCTCCCCCGGCGACTCGGCCAGCACGGCGGCGACCGCCCGGGCGCGCTCGGCCTTGCGGGCCTTGGTGATGGTGCGCATCGCGGCGGCGCCGATCACGACGGCCGCGACGTTCGCCAGCGCCGACGGCCAGATGCCGTTCGCGATCGCGATGAGCAGCATGACGAACGCGCCGCCGAAGTTGGAGAGCTGGAACGCGAGCGAGTCGGCGGTCCAGCGGCCTCGGCTCACCATGCCGTAGGCGAGCACCACGGCGAGAGCACCGACCCAACCGAGGGCGGTGATCACGGTCAGCAGGGAGAACGACATCAGGCCACCTCCGGGGGCATGACGGGCAGCGCACGGCGGCGCCGCCCGGAGTCCGGGCAGCGCGCGGCGAGCACCACGAAGAAGGGTGTGAGTACGGGGGCGCCGTCCGAGAACCGGGAGCCGGTCCGTGCCCCCGAAGACCCGGGGGCCGGGTCGTCCGACCTGGCGCTGCACCCATCTTGGAGCACGAACCTGCTTCAGCACAATCTCATCTTTCTGCGCGAGGCAGTTAGCATTTCTACATGGCTACCGACCCACGGAGACTTGCCTTTCTCCTTGCCGTCCACCGGTCCGGGGGCGTGCTCGCGGCAGCAGACCTTCTGCATGTCACCCCGTCCGCCGTGTCCCAGCAGATCGCCCGCCTGGAGGCCGAGGAGGGCATCGCCGTCCTCGACCGCGGGCCGCGCGGCGTCACGCTCACGCCGGCCGGCCGCGTGCTGGCGGAGGCGGCGGAGCGGGTCGAGTCGGAGCTGCTCGAGGCGCGGCAGGCGATCGCCGCCCTCGGTGAGGGCGTCACGGGCAAGGTCGTGCTCGGCGCGTTCCAGTCCGCGATCCGTGTGGTCGTCGCGCCGATGCTCCTGGACCTGGCCGAGCAGTACCCCGGCGTCGAGGTGGAGGTGCGCGAGCACGAGCCCGCGGACGCCCTGCGCATGCTCCGCGCCGGCGACCTCGACGTGATCCTGCTGGAGCGGGACGTCGACATGGACGCGCCGGCCCCGCGCGGCGTGCACGACGTGCCGCTCGTCGACGAGCCGTGGTGCGTCGTGGTGCCCGCCGCGATGCCGCGCCCCGAGCGTCTCGACGACCTGCGCGACCTGCCGTGGATCGGCGCCGTGTCCGGCACGGCCGCGGACCGGGCGCTGCGGCGCCTCGGCCGCTCGCTCGGCGCCACCATCACCACCCGGCACGCCTACTTCGACTTCGACACGGCGATGTCTCTCGTGGCGGCGAACCAGGGTGTCGCGATGCTCCCCGCGCTCGCGATGGAGCGCGGGGACGTCCCGGAGGGCGTCGAGTCCGTGAGCCTGGCCGGCCTGGGGTCGCGGCGGATCGTCGCCCGGCACCGCGCGACGCGGCACGAGCCCGGGCCGGCCGTGCGCGCCGTCGTCGACGCGATGGTCGACGTGACGCGCGACCTCGAGCTGGGCTGACGACCGGGCCGTCCCGGCTCCCCCGGCGGGCGCCGGGCGGCCGGTGCTCCTAGCATCGCCAGCAGAGAGCGACCGGAGGCCCGGCCGGGGAGGCGGACATGCCCGACGACGCGACGACGCCGCTGTCCCGCCGCACGCTCGGGACCGCGCGGCGGCTGTGGGGCCTCGTCCACGTGCGGGCGGCCGCCTGCCTGGTGGGCGGGGTCGTGCTGTTCGCGAACCCGGACGAGGGGCTGGTCTGGCTGCGCTGGCTCCTCGGTCTGGTGATCCTCGCGCAGGGCGTGCTCCTCGCGCTCGAGGGGGTGCAGGAGCGGCGCGGCGACGGGGAGGTCGGTTGGCGCCTCGTCGCCGGCCTCGTGAGCGTGGGCGCGGCGCTGGTCATCGTCCTGTGGCCGTCGATGAGCGCACCGGCGCTGTTCCTCGTGGTGGGGCTGTGGGCGTGCGCGGCGGGCGTCACCGGCGCCGTGGGCGCCCTGCGGGCCCGGGCGGTCCGCGCGCCGGGCTGGGACTGGCGCCTGGCGAACGCGGCGCTGTGGCTGGTGCTGGGCGTGGTGGTGCTCGCGCGGCCGACGGACGACCAGGTGACGGTGGGCCTGCTGCTGGCGCTGTACCTCCTGATGACGGGCGCGGTGCTGCTCGTCGGGGGCCTGGCCACGGGCACGCGGGTCCGGGACGCCCGCCGGAGCGCGCCGTCGGGCGGGACCGGTGAGCAATCCGCCGGGCCCGGTTAGACTGACGGCACAACCACACAGCCGCTCGAACCATGACGGGAGAGTCCGGCCCTCCGAGGTCGGCGCCGAAGGAGCAATACCCCTCCCCGGGAATCTCTCAGGCCCCCGTACCGTCGTGGCGAGGCAACTCTGAAAAGTGGCCCGTCCCGTGCCCGGTGACCCCGGCGCGTGCGGACCCACCGACGGTGCAAGTCGGCGCGCCCCGCAGGCGGACCGGCAAAACTCTCAGGTCGACGCGTGCGTCCGATGACAGAGCGGGGAGGGACACCTTTCGTGCCCCGCCCGCCATCCGGCCCGACCTCACGGAGCGCCCGACGTGACCCACACCCCTGCGCACGACCCTGACGTCTTCGCCGACCGGCACCTCGGTGCCCGCGGCCGCGACGTGCAGGTGATGCTCGACCGGCTCGGGTACGACACGCTCGACGCCCTCGTGGACGCCGCGGTCCCGAAGGCGATCCGCAGCGACCGCCCGCTCGACCTGCCCGCCGCGCGCACGGAGGCCGAGGTGCTGGCGCACCTGCGCGACCTGGCGGGCCGCAACGAGGTCAAGCGCCAGATGATCGGGCTGGGCTACTACGGCACGACGACGCCGGCCGTGATCCGCCGCAACGTGCTGGAGTCCCCCGCCTGGTACACGGCGTACACGCCGTACCAGCCGGAGATCTCGCAGGGTCGGCTGGAGGCGCTGCTGAACTTCCAGCAGGCGGTCGAGGACCTCACGGGCCTGGAGATCGCGGGCGCCTCGCTCCTGGACGAGGCGACGGCGGTCGCCGAGGCGGTGGCGCTGATGTGGCGGGCGTCCCGCACGAAGAGCGGCTACGTGGTGCTGGACGCCGACCTGTTCCCGCAGAGCCTGGCGGTGACGCGCGGCCGCGCGGAGGCGATCGGCCTGCCGGTGGTCGTGGTGTCGCTGGAGTCCGGCCTGACGGCGGGTCTGGAGGCGTTCACGGCGGGCGGCGGCACGCTGCCCGCCGGCGACCTCGTGGGCGTGGTGGTGCAGCAGACCGGCGCGTCGGGGCGGGTGCTGGACGCCCGTGCCGTGGTCGCGGAGGCGAAGGAGCGCGGGGCGCTCGTCACGATGGCGACGGACCTGCTGGCGCTGACCCTGCTGGTCTCCCCCGGCGAGCTCGGCGCCGACGTCGCCGTCGGGTCGGCGCAGCGCTTCGGCGTCCCGCTGTTCTACGGCGGCCCGCACGCCGCCTACATGGCGGTGCGCAAGGGCCTGGAGCGCCAGCTCCCGGGCCGCCTGGTGGGCGTCTCGAAGGACGCGGACGGCACCCCCGGCTACCGGCTGGCGCTCGCCACCCGCGAGCAGCACATCCGCCGGGAGAAGGCGACGAGCAACATCTGCACCGCCCAGGCCCTCCTGGCCGTCGTGGCGTCGATGTACGCGGTCTTCCACGGCCCCGAGGGCCTGCGCGCGATCGCGGAGCGCACCCACGCCCGCGCCGTCGCCGTCGCCGACGGACTGCGCGCCGCCGGCGTCGAGGTCGAGCACGACGTCTTCTTCGACACCGTCCGCGCCGTCGTCCCCGGCCGCGCGCAGGAGATCGTCGCGGCCGCCGCCGAGGCGGGCTACAACCTGTACAAGGCTGACGGCGACCATGTACAGATTGCCTGCGACGAGACCACCACCCCCGCCGATGTCTCCGCCGTCCTCGCCTCCTTCGGCACGGTGCTGGAGCAGGGTGCCGTGAGCGAGGACGGCAGCACGGCGACGAACGATGGCCGGAACGTGGTGCACGAGGCGGCGGGCGCGGAGACGCCGCGCGCGGCAGTCAAGCCCGAAGTGGAGGGCCCCCAAGGGCCCGTGAACGCTGCCGCGCGCGGCGTCTCCGCGCCCGCCGCCGGCAGTGAGACCCCGACCGGCAACGAGCTGCCGGCAGCGGTGACCCGCACGACCGACTACCTGCAGCACCCGGTGTTCAACACGCACCGCAGCGAGACCGCGATGCTCCGGTACCTGCGCGCGCTGAGCGACAAGGACCTGGCGCTGGACCGGTCGATGATCCCGCTGGGCTCGTGCACGATGAAGCTCAACGCGACGGCGGAGATGGAGGCGATCAGCTGGCCGGGCTTCGCGGACGTCCACCCGTACGCGCCGGCGGACCAGACGCGGGGCTATGCGGAGCTGATCGAGGGGCTGGAGGCGCAGCTCGCGGAGATCACGGGCTATGCGGCGGTGTCGGTGCAGCCGAACGCGGGGTCGCAGGGCGAGTTCGCGGGGCTGCTGGCGATCAAGGAGTACCACCGGTCGCGCGGTGAGGGTGACCGTGACCTGGTGCTGATCCCGGCGTCGGCGCACGGGACGAACGCGGCGTCGGCGGCGCTGGCGGGGCTGCGCGTGGCCGTGGTCGCGACGGCGGACGACGGGGAGATCCTGCTGGACGACCTGCGCGCGAAGCTCGCGGAGCACGGTGAGCGGGTGGCGGCGATCATGATCACGTACCCGTCGACGCACGGGGTGTACGAGGAGCACGTCCGCGAGGTGTGCGACCTCGTACACGATGCGGGCGGCCAGGTGTACATCGACGGGGCGAACCTCAACGCCCTGGTCGGGTTGGCGAAGCCGGGGGAGTTCGGCGGCGACGTCTCGCACCTGAACCTGCACAAGACCTTCTGCATCCCGCACGGCGGCGGGGGCCCGGGCGTCGGGCCGGTCGCCGTGGCGGAACACCTGGTCCCGTTCCTGCCGGGCGACCCGCTGGCGGCGCAGACCGGGTCGGGCGTGCCGGTGAGCGCCGCGCCGCACGGCTCGGCCGGCATCCTGCCGATCTCGTACGCCTACCTGGCGCTGATGGGGCCGGACGGCCTGACGGAGGCGACGAAGGTCGCCGTGCTGACGGCGAACTACGTGGCGGCCCGCCTGCACGAGCACTTCCCGGTGCTCTACACGGGGGCGGACGGCCTGGTGGCGCACGAGTGCGTGCTGGACCTGCGCCCGGTGACCGCCGCGACCAAGGTGACGGTGGACGACGTCGCGAAGCGGCTCATGGACTACGGCTTCCACGCGCCGACGATGTCGTTCCCCGTGGCGGGCACCCTCATGGTGGAGCCCACGGAGAGCGAGGACCTGGCGGAGCTGGACCGGTTCGTCGACGCGATGATCGCCATCAAGGCGGAGATCGACCGGGTGGCGGCGGGGGAGTGGGACGTGGCGTCCTCGCCGCTGCGGCAGGCGCCGCACACGGCGGCGAGCGTCACCGCCGACGACTGGTCGCACCCGTACTCCCGCGAGCTCGCGGCCTTCCCGGTCGCGACGCTGCGGCAGACGAAGTACTGGCCGCCGGTGCGGCGGATCGACGGGGCGCAGGGGGACCGCAACCTCGTGTGCTCCTGCCCGCCGCCCGAGGCCTTCGCCACCCACTGATCCGCTGTGGGCGCGAGATTGGCGTTATTCGTCGCCGAACAGCGCCAATCTCGCGCCCACAACACTGGAAGGGAGCCTCGATGACCGAGGACCAGCAGGACAAGACGACGGCCCTGTACGACGAGCACGTCGCCCTCGGGGCGAGCATGACCGGGTTCGGCGGGTGGCTCATGCCGCTGCGGTACACCTCGGACCTCGCGGAGCACCGTGCGGTGCGCGACGCGGCGGGCCTGTTCGACCTGTCGCACATGGGGGAGATCCACCTCACCGGCCCGCAGGCGGGTGCCGCGCTGGACCACGCCCTGGTCGGCCGGGCGAGCGCGATCAAGGTCGGCCGCGCCCGCTACTCGATGATCTGCGCCGAGGACGGCGCGGTCCTGGACGACCTCATCACCTACCGTCTCGGCGACGAGCACTTCCTGGTGGTCGCCAACGCGGGCAACGCCGTGCGGGTGGCCCGAGAGCTGGTGGACCGGGCCGCAGGGTTCGACGCGGTGGTCGACGACCGCTCCGAGACCACGGCGCTCGCGGCGGTGCAGGGGCCGCGCGCGGAGGAGATCCTCGCGGGGCTGACCGCCGCCGCGGACGTCGAGACGGTCCGCACGATGCGGTACTACGCGTCGGCGCCGGCGACGGTGGCGGGCGTCGAGCTGCTCGTGGCGCGCACCGGGTACACGGGGGAGGACGGCTTCGAGCTCTTCGTGGACGCCGACCGCGCCGTGGAGCTGTGGCGGGCGCTGCTCGCGGCGGGCGAGCCGCTGGGCCTGGTGCCGGCGGGCCTGTCGGCCCGCGACTCGCTGCGCCTGGAGGCGGGTATGCCGCTCTACGGCCACGAGCTGGACGAGACCACGACGCCGTTCGAGGCGGGCATGGGCCGCGTGGTGAAGCTGGACAAGACGGACGACGCCGGCGCGCCGCTGCCGTTCGTCGGGCGTGCGGCCCTGGAGGCCCGGGCGCACAGCGAGCCCGCGCGGGTCCTCGTGGGGCTGCGCGGCCAGGGCCGCCGTCCGGCGCGCGCCGGCTACGACGTGGTCCGTCGCGGCCTGAACGGCGAGGTCGGCGCGGTCGTCGGCCGCGTCACGTCCGGTGCGCCGTCCCCCACCCTCGGGTACCCGGTCGCGATGGCGTACGTGACGCCCGAGGTGTCCGCGGAGGGCACCGAGCTCGCCGTGGACGTCCGCGGCCGGGCGGAGCCGTTCGTCGTCGTGCCCCTGCCGTTCTACCGGCGTTCGTAGCACAATCCTTGCCAGAGGCACCGCGGCCCCGGAGGGTCGCGGTGCGCCCGTCCAGTCCGATCCAGCGACCACGCCCCACACCGGAACCGAGGAGCCCCGATGGCCGACTTCCCCGCCGCCCTGCACTACTCCGCCGAGCACGAGTGGGTGGACGACGCGTCGCCCGCCACGATCGGCGTCACCTCCGTCGCCGCGGACGCGCTGGGCGACGTCGTGTACCTGGAGCTGCCCGAGGTCGGGGCGACGATCGAGGCGGGTGCCGTCGTCGGCGAGATCGAGTCCACCAAGTCGGTCTCGGAGCTGTACTCGCCGGTGAGCGGCACCGTGGTCGAGGTGAACCAGTCGGCGGTCGACGACCCCGCCGTGGTCAACTCCGACCCGTTCGGCGCCGGGTGGCTGTTCAAGGTCGAGGTGTCGTCGCGCGGCGAGCTCATGACGGCCGAGGAGTACGCGGCCCAGGCGGGCTGAGAGCGCGACCATCCCGTTATCGAATCGTGATGATCAGGGATCCGTGAGTCGCGTCACGACTGCGGTGCTTCCCCCTCTGGACCATCGACGGCTCTCCCCAGGCCGGCTCCCCAGGGCCGGCGGTCGTCGACGGAGGACACGAAGATGAGCACGATGGAGCTGGAGCCGCGGCCGATGCCGTTGCCGGGAACGAGTCTGACGCGTCGCGAGCGCGTCGTCCTGTCCAACCTCTCCGAAGAGGTCACCCTCGAGCAGATCGCCACGCGGCTGTTCGTCACGCGGAACACGGTCAAGTCGCAGGTGCGCAGCGTGTACCGCAAGCTCGGCGTCTCGAGCCGTGCCGAGGCCGTGGCCTGGGCACGACGGGCCGGGATCGGGCACTAGCGGATCGCGCCGGGGCCGCCGCACGACACAGCTGTCGTCGGCGGCCCCGACCGTGTCCGGGGGCGGGCGAGCCCGCCTGACAGAATCGTCGCCATGACCGCACGCCGCCTCGTCGTCGCCGCCGCCCTCGTGGACGACCTCGCCAGACCGGCGCGGCTCCTCGCCGCGCGGCGCACCCGCCCCGCCGAGATCGCTGGCCGGTGGGAGTTCCCCGGCGGCAAGGTGGACCCGAGGGAGGGGCCGGTCGAGGCCCTGCACCGGGAGCTGTCCGAGGAGCTCGGCGTGCGCGCGCGCCTCGGCCGCGAGATCCCCGGGCCCGACGGCGGCGTGTGGCCCATCACCCCGCGGCACGTGCTGCGCCTGTGGTTCGGCACGGTCGTCGCGGGCGATCCCGCGCCCCTCGTGGAGCACGACGAGCTGCGCTGGCTCACCGCCGACGGACTGTTCGAGGTCGACTGGCTCGACGGCGACGTGCCGATCGTCGGGCGCCTGGCCGAGCTGCTCCGGGACCCGGTCGACGTGCACTGACCCGACCCGCGGACGACCCGACGCCCGGAGCTCGGCCCGGACGGCGGCTTCTTCGACCGGAGTGACCGTGGCGCGGTCACGACCCCTTCGTCCGCTCGGCGGACCGGGGGGCGAGCGACGCGACCCACGCGTCGGTCTCCTCGTGGCTGCGCAGCCGCACGACCCGCAGGTGGGGCGCCTCCTCGGCGAGGCGGACGTCGAGCCCGCGGAGCTTGTGCCGGGTGCGCCACGCCCACCGCACGATGTGGTCGGGGTCGTAGAGGAAGGTGCGCAGGGGCGGCTCGACGTTGCCGTTCCACAGCACGGTGCGTTCCCGGCGGCGACGGACGGTACGCGCCGTGACCTGCCGCATCACGACGTGCACGGGCAGGTCGAGCCATACCAGCAGATCGGCCCGCTCCAGCAGCAGCGGCCGCACGCGGCGGTACTGCCACTCGGTGACCCAGGCATCGGTGGCGGCGAGAGCGCGTGCGTCGTCCTCGAACTCGGGCCGGGGCGTCCACCGGGGGCCGTGGTGCAGCGCGTCGAGCTCGGTGTGCGGCACGCCCAGCACCCGGGAGATGCGTCCGGCGAGCGTCGTCTTGCCGGCGCCCGAGGTCCCGGCGACGAGGATCCGTCGGGGAGGGGCGGCGGCGGGGACGGGCTCGGGGGGCATCCGTGGATCCTATGACGTGCTGCGCGGACGGTGTGCCGGGGCACCAGCCCCGCGGACCTGGACCAGTGGGGGGCGTGTGGTGGACTGAGCCCATGAGTGCCCCCGCGTCCAAGGTCACGGCTCCCGGCTACGAGCTGAGGACGGACCTGCTCAGCAGGGTGGCGCACGCGCACGACGCCTCGCACTACCTCCTGCGCCCGGACGCCGTGGTGCGCGCCGACGACCTGGACGGCGTGGTCGCCGCGATGGGCGAGGCCCGGCGGCGGGGCATGCCGGTCACGTTCCGTTCGGGCGGCACCAGCCTGTCGGGGCAGGCGTCGGGCGCCGGGATGCTGGTCGACACCCGCACGCGCTTCACCCGCGTCGAGGTCCTCGACGGCGGGGAGCGGGTCCGCTGCCAGCCCGGGGCGACGCTGCGGCTGGTCAACGCGCACCTGCTGCGCCACGGCCGCCGCCTGGGCCCGGACCCGGCGAGCGAGATCGCCTGCACCATCGGGGGAGTGGTCGCCAACAACTCCTCCGGGATGTCGTCGGGGACCACGCGCACCGCGTACCGCACGGTCGAGGCGATGACGGTGGTGCTGCCCAGCGGCACCGTCGTCGACACGGGGGCTCCGGACGCCGACGCGCACCTGGCCGCCGTCGAGCCGGAGCTGCACCGCGGTCTGGCGGAGCTGCGGGACCGGGTGCGCGGCAGCGCGGCCATGAGGGCCGAGGTCGAGCGCCAGTTCGCGATGAAGAACACGATGGGCTACTCGATCAACGCCTTCGTGGACCACGACGCGCCCGTGAAGATCCTCGAGCACCTGATGATCGGCTCGGAGGGCACGCTGGGCTGGGTCGCCGACGTCACGTTCCGCACGGTGCCGCTGCTGCCGAAGGTCGCGACCACGCTGCTGGTCTTCGACTCGCTGGAGCGCGCCACGGACGCCCTCGTCCCGCTCGGTGCCACCGGCCCCGAGGCGATGGAGCTCATGGACGCGGCCTCGCTGCGGGTGGCCGCCGCCGACCCGAAGGCCGACCCGTCGATGCGGTCCCTGGCCGCGGGCGCCGGCATCACCGGTCAGACCGCCCTGCTCGTGGAGTACCGCGCGGCCGACGACGACGCCCTCGCGCCGCTGCGGGACGCCGCCGCGGACGCCGTCGCGGACCTCACGCTGGAGGTGCCCGCGGCGATGGCGACCGACGCCGCCACCCGCGCCCGCCTCTGGCAGGTGCGCAAGGGCCTGTACACCGCCGTCGCGGGAGCGCGGCCCGCGGGCAGCACCGCGCTGCTGGAGGACGTCGTCGTGCCGGTCGGCGACCTCACCGCGACCGTCCGGGACCTGGGCGGGCTCTTCGCCCGGCACGGGTACGACGACGCGGTGACGTTCGGGCACGCCAAGGACGGCAACCTGCACTTCATGATCACGCCGAACCTCGGGGAGGCGGCCGAGCTGGAGCGCTACTCCGCCTTCAGCGACGACCTGGTGGACATGATCCTCGGCCACGGCGGCTCCCTGAAGGCCGAGCACGGGACGGGCCGCATCATGGCGCCGTTCGTGCGCCGCCAGTACGGCGACGAGCTGTACGCTGTGATGCGCGAGGTCAAGCGCCTCTGCGACCCCGCCGGGCTGCTCAACCCGGGCGTGCTCATCACCGACGACCCGCAGGAGCACCTGCGCGACCTCAAGGTCGAGGTGTCCGCCGGCGGGGAGGACGCGGCGCAGGTGGACCGGTGCGTCGAGTGCGGGTACTGCGAGCCCGGCTGCCCGTCGCGCACCGCGACCACCACGCCGCGCCAGCGCATCGCCCTGCTCAAGGAGATCCAGGGCGCGGCCGCGCGCGGCGACGACGCGGAGCGCGCCGAGCTGGAGAAGGCGTTCCGCTACTGGGGCGTGCAGACGTGCGCCGCCGATTCCATGTGCGTGGAGGCGTGCCCGGTGGACATCGACACGGGCGTGGTGATGAAGGGCCACCGCGCGCGGGCGAACCCGCGGACGGTGCAGCGCGGCGGCGTCGCGCTGGCGAAGAGCTGGGAGCCCGTCGTGGACGTGCTGCGCGGCGCGCTCGGCGTCGTGGAGAAGGTGCCGACCCCGGTGACCCGGTTCGCGTCCGAGGTCGCGCGCGGCGTCGTGGGCACGGACGTCGTGCCCCGCGTCGACGGCGACCTGCCCGGGCCCGGGCCGCAGCGCGGCACCTCCGGCGTCACGCCCGCGGCAGAGCCCCGGGGCGTGCTGTTCGCCTCCTGCATGGGCGAGCTGTTCGCCCCCGCCGGCGGCGGCCTGCCCAGCGGTCCGCTCGGCGGCGACGGGCCGGTCGGCGCCGAGCCGGCGCTGCGGGCCCTGTGCGAGCGCGCCGGGGTGGGCCTCGCGGTGCCCGACGGCATCGGCGGCCTGTGCTGCGGCACGCCCTGGGCGAGCAAGGGCCTGCCGGACGGCGCCGCGGAGATGGCGCGCCGCGTGCTCGACGCCCTGTGGACGGCGACGCGCGGGGGAGAGCTGCCGGTGGTCTGCGACGCGTCGAGCTGCACCCACGGGCTCGTGGACACGCCGAAGCACCTCGGCCCGGCGGACCGGGAGCGGTTCGCCCGCCTGCGGATCGTGGACGCCGTGACGTTCGTGCGCGCCGAGGTGCTGCCGGGGCTCGCGGCGCGAGGGGTGGAGATCGCCCGCACCGGCCGCGTCGTCGTGCACCCGACCTGCGCGTCCGTGCACCTGGGCGCGGTCGACGACCTGCGCGCCGTGGCCGGCGTCGTCGCGGACGAGGCCGTGGTCCCGGACGCGTGGAACTGCTGCGGCTTCGCCGGCGACCGCGGCATGCTGCACCCCGAGCTCACGGCGGCGGCCACCCACGACCAGAGCGTGGAGATCGCCGAGCGGGAGCGCGCCGACGGCGCCTTCGACGCCGCGGTGTCGAACAACCGCACCTGCGAGATGGGGATGTCGCGTGCCACCGGCCGCGACTACGTGCACGTGCTGGAGCTGTTGGAGGCGGCCACGCGCACCTCGGGCCGCGGGGGTGCGGCCACGCCCTGACCGCCCCGACGCGACGAGCTGCCCGGCGCGGCGGGGCGTCCCGCGTTGACGAGCGCGACGCTCGCCAGGACGAGCCCGATCCCGAGCGCCTGGGGCGCGGTGAGCACCTCGCCCCCGGCGAGGACCCCGAGTGTGACGCCGGTGACGGGATTCAGCAGGCCGATCACGCCCACCGCCCCGGCCGGGAGGTGGCGGAACCCGCTGAACCAGCAGACGAACCCGAGGGCCGTCGCGACGAGGCTCACATAGGCGAACGCGAGGGTCTCGGTGACCGACAGGGAGGGCGGCGCCCCCTCGACGAGCGCCGCGGCGACGAGCAGCTCGAGGCCGCCGACGACGAGCTGCCACGCGGTGACCGTGAGCACGGGTGTCCCGTCCTGCCATCGCTTGGTGAGGACGGCGCCGACGGACGAGAGGGCCATCGAGGCGACGGACGCCGCGATGCCCCAGCCGTCGAGCGCGCCGGTCGCGGTACCCACGATCAGCAGGACGCCGGCGCCGCCCACGGCGGCCGCGACGACGACGCGCGGCGTGGGTCGTTCGCGGAGCAGGAGCCACGCCGCGCCGGCGATCGCGATCGGGCTGAGCGACATCAGCGAGGCGGCGACGCTGGAGGGGAGCAGCTGGGCCGCGACGTACACGAGGCAGAAGAAGATCCCCATGTTGAGCGTGCCGAGCACGACCGACCGCCACCACCAGGGGCCGTGCGGCAGGCGGCGCGCGACCAGCAGGAGGACGACGCCCGCCGGGAGTGCACGGATCGCCGACCCCCACAGGGGCGTGGCCCCGGGGAGGAGGTGATGGGTCACGACGTAGTTCGACCCGAACGCGACCGGCCCGACGGCGGCGACGAGGGGCCAGCGGAGGCGAAGCCAGGCCCGGCGGCCCGGGGATAAAGTTTCCATGGAAACCATCCTACTTTCCACGGAAAGTAGGATGGCGACATGGCTGAGGTCGATCGCGTCGCCACGTTCGTGGAGCAGTGGCGCAGGGAGCGCCCCGACCTCGACCCGAGCCCGATGGCGGTGATCGGGCGGATGCGCCGGATCTCCGACGACTTCACCGCCGCGCTCGTCGCGAACTACCGGCGGTTCGGGATCGGGGAGGGCGAGTTCGACGTCCTGTGCGCGCTGCGGCGCGCCGGGGCCCCGTTCGCCCTCAATCCGGGGGAGCTCGCCGAGCACACGATGGTGACGGCCGGCGCGACGTCCAAGCGGGTCGACCGGCTCGAGGCTGCCGGTCTGGTGGTCCGGGAGGCCCGGGCCGGCGACGGGCGCGGGCGGGTGGTCACGCTGTCGCCGGAAGGGCGCCGGCTCATCGACGAGGCCTATCCCGCGCACCTCGAGCTCGAGGACGCGCTGCTGGCCCCCCTGTCGCGCGGGGAGCGTGAGCAGCTCGAGGCGCTGCTCCGCAAGCTCGTCGGCGGCTGACGGCGGGCCGCGTCGGCTCCAGGCGAGGACGAACCTCACCGGGACGGTGTGCCGGGCCGGCGGGTGGTAAAGAGTTTCCCGGCATGTTGACATCGTGAAAGATGATGGCAACCTGGGCGCGGGACGCTGCGACGGCGCACGTCCCCACGCCGATCAGCGGAGGATCCGATGAGCCGAGCACTGCCACCTGTCAGACGTACGGCGACCGCGGGGCTCGGCGCCCTGCTGGGTGTCGCCCTCACCGTGCCCGCCGCCGTCGCGGCGCCGGAGGACGACCTGCCGGTCGCCACCGCCGCGGCGGGCACCACCCCGACCACCACCCTGAGCGACGACGTCGCCGACCTGCCGCTGGACGACGACGGCGCCGCGCTCGTCACCGAGCGCACGGAGCGGCTGGTCGCCCCCGGGCTGGAGCTCACGGAGTTCGCCCGGATGTCCGCGGACGGCTGGCTCAGCGGCGAGGTGCTCGTCGCGCACCTCGGGGCCGAGGGCGGGCCGCGCGTCGGCTACCTCGGCGCCGACGCCGTCGCGGGCAACGCCACCGTGAGCGAGATGGCCGCCGGCGAGGGCGCCGTCGCGGCCGTCAACGGCGACTTCTTCGACATCAACAACTCCGGCGCCGCGCTCGGCGTGGGCGTGGACGACGGCACCCTGCTCAAGTCCGCGACCCCCGGGCGGGAGAAGGCCGTCGCGTTCGACTCGTCCGGGATGGGCCGCCTCGCGGAGCTCTTCCTCACCGGCACCGTCACGGTCCCCTCCGGGGACGGCGAGCAGGAGCTCGCCGTCGACGGGCTCAACGTCACCGGCGTCCCCGCCGGCGGTGTCGCCGTCTACGACGCCGCCTGGGGCGACGTCGCGCGCACCCGCCCGCTCGCCGCGGGGGAGCAGGGTGTCGAGGTGCAGGTCCGCCTCGACGACCCGCAGGCCACCAGCGGCACGGTCGTCGCCGTCGGCGCGCCCGGCGAGGGCCGCCTGCCCGACGACGTCCGCGCCGTGGTCGCCCGCCCGGGTGCCGCCGCCGACGCGCTGTCGACGCTCGCGCCCGGCGACGCGGTGGGCCTGACGTACGGGTTGCGCGACGACGCCGGCGAGGTCGCCACCGCCATCGGCGGCGACCCCGACGACTGGCTGCTGGACGACGGCGAGGTCACCACCGCGACCAGCAGCTTCGCCACCACCCGGCACCCGCGCACCGCCATCGGCTTCGACGAGAGCGGCAGCACCGCGTACCTCGTCGTCGTGGACGGGCGCCAGGCGCACAGCACCGGCGCGTCGCTGGCCGAGCTCGGCGGCCTGCTGAAGCAGCTCGGCGCCGACGACGCCCTCAATCTCGACGGCGGCGGCTCGTCCACGATGGTCGCCCGGGTCCCCGGCGACGCGGGCACCAGCGTGCGCAACCAGCCCTCCGACGGCACGGAGCGTCTCGACGCCAACGCCCTCGGCCTGTTCACCCCCGCGGGCTCGGGCCGGGTGCGCGCCTACGACGTGCGCGCCCAGGTCCCGACCGGAGACGCCCCGGCCTCCGACGCGCTGCGCGTGTTCCCCGGCCTGCACCGCACCCTCGTGGGCAAGGGGTACGACGAGTCGCGCGCCGCCGTGGGCACCGCGCCCGCGGAGTGGACCACGACGGACGCGGCCGTCGCGGAGGTCTCGCGCGGCGACGGCGGCTCGGGCGTCGTCACCGGCATCGAGCCCGGCGACGCCACCGTGCGCGCCGCGACCCCGACGGACGACGGCGTCGCCACCGGCACCGCCGACGTCATCGTGCTGGGCGAGCCCGTGCGGCTGAGCGTCCCCGAGCCGGTCGTCACGCTGGCGGACGCGGACGCGACCGCGTCGCTCACCGTCGTCGGGCACGACGCCGACGGCTATGCCGCACCCGTCGAGGCGCGCGACGTCGAGGTCACGGGTGGCCAGGGCGTCGCGACCCTGGAGCCCGCGGCGGACGGCTCGTTCACGGTGTCGGCCCTGGACGGCTCGGGCGCCGCGACGTTCACTCTGACCGCCGGCGACCTGAGCGTCGACGTGGCCGTCGCCGTCTCCCTGGACGAGAAGGTCGTCGCCGACTTCGCCGACGCCGCCGACTGGACCTCGGCGCACGCCCGCGCCCCGGGGGGCACCGTCGAGCCCGCCGAGGGTCACGACGGCGCGGCCGGGCTGCGCATGACGTACGACTTCACGCAGTCCACCGCCACCCGCGGGCAGTACGCCGTCGTCCCCGGCGGCGGCCGCGAGATCCCCGGCCAGCCGCGCGCCGTCACCATGTGGGTGCACGGCGACGGCAACGGTGCCTGGCTGCGGCTGCAGGTGCAGCAGGGCGACGGCGTCGTGACCAACCTGGACGGGCCCGAGGTGTCCTGGGAGGGTTGGCGGAAGGTCGAGTTCGCCGTCCCCGAGGGCGTGCAGTACCCGCTGGTGATGCAGCGGGTGCGGGCCCTGGAGATCCGCGCCGCCGCCCAGTACACGGGCGAGCTGGTGCTCTCCGACGTCCGCGCGCTGGTGCCGCCGGACGTCGAGGTGCCGGACGCGGCCGACGTCGAGGACCCCGCGGTCGTCGCCGAGGACGCCACCGACGACGCGCCGCTGCGGGTCGCGGTGATGTCCGACGCGCAGTTCGTCGCCCGTGACCCCGAGTCCGGGGCGGTGCAGGGCGCGCGCGATGCGCTCGCCGAGATCGTCGCCGAGGACCCGGACCTGCTCGTCATCAACGGCGACCTGGTCGACGAGGCGTCGCCGGCGGACTTCGACCTGGCCCGGCAGGTGCTCGACGAGGGCCTCGCGGACGCCGACTTCCCCTGGTACTACCTGCCGGGCAACCACGAGGTCCAGGGCGGGCCGATCGAGAACTTCGAGGCGGAGTTCGGCGAGCGTACCCACGTGGTCGACGTGCCCGACCCCACCGGCGAGGGCGGCGCGACGCGGCTCGTCATGCTCGACTCGTCCGCCGGGCGGCTCGGGGCCGACTTCGCGCAGGTGCGCGCGCTGCGCCAGGCCCTCGACGACGCCGCGGCCGACGACGGCGTGAGCGGCGTGGTGACGTTCTTCCACCACCCGCTCGACGACCCGCTGCCCACGAAGGCGTCCCAGCTCACGGACCGGGTCGAGGCGGAGACGCTGCGCGGCTGGTTCGAGGACTTCCGGGAGAACTCCGGCAAGCCGATCGCGTCGGTCGGGTCCCACGTCGGCGTCTTCCACGCCTCCACCGCGGACGGCGTCCCGTACGTCGTCAACGGCAACTCCGGCAAGAGCCCGGCGAGCACGCCCGACGACGGCGGCTTCACCGGCTGGTCGATGGTCGGGATCGACCCCGCCGCCGACGGCGGCCGTGGCGAGGACGGCTGGTTCGCCTGGGAGGTCAACGCCCGGGCGGAGCAGGTGGCGGTCTCCGGGCCGACGGAGCTCGCCGTCGGGATGTCGGGGCAGGTCAGCGCCCTGGTCACCCAGGACGACACGCGCGAGGTGCCCGTCGCCTGGCCCGTCTCGTCCCGGTGGGGCGGCGACGGCGTCTTCGTCGGCGACCCGGGCGACGCGCCGTCAGGCGCCGTGCTCGCGCTGGACCCGCGCACCCGCGAGGCCACCGCCGTCGCGCCGGGCCGGGCGACGGTCGAGGTCGAGGTGAACGGCGAGGTCGGCACGCTGGAGGTGCTCGTGCCCGCCGGCGCGCCCGGCGAGGCCCGGATCAGCGACGACAACGGCTGGGACACGGGCCTGCGGGACGGCGACTACCGCGTGCTCGTCGACCTGTGGCACGGCGAGAACGCGACCGGCCTGCGGCTGTACGAAGACGGCGAGCTGATCCACACGGAGGAGCTCACGTACGACGGGGTCGAGGCGCAGCGCGTCGCGGTGCCGGTCGCCGGCCGGGCGAACGGCGAGTACGTGTACACGTGCGAGCTGGTCAACGCCGCGGGCACCACGCCCTGCCGGAAGGCGCACACCGTGACCGTCACCGACGCGAACCCGGGCACGCCGGTGCTGTCCCACGACAACCACGACCGGGACGGGGACTACTCCGTCACCATGAACAAGTGGTGGGGCACCCAGGCCACGGGCTACGTGCTGTACGAGGACGGCGTCGAGATCGACCGGCAGGAGCTCACCCCCGGCACCGGGGGAGAGGCGCAGTCCGCCACGACCCTCGTCAGCGGCCGCGAGCCCGGCACGTACACGTACCGGGCCGTGCTGACCAACGACGTCGGGGAGACGCGCAGCAAGGAGCTCACCGTGCGGGTCCGGTGACGTCTCAGGTCGGCAGCCCGTCCCCGGGTCGGCACACCTGTGTGCCGACCCGGGGACGGACTGCCGATCCGGGCCGGCGGGATATCCTCGGAACCATGAGCGACTTCCAGGTCAACCCGCGCGTCAAGTCCGAGCAGTCGGGCGCCGTCTTCGGGCGCGTCCTCGTGGCGTTCGTCCTCTTCGTCGCGGGCTTCGCCCTGATCGGCGTCGGCTCGTCCGGGGGCAACCCGACCCTTGACCCGTACCTCTTCGTCGGTGGCATCCTGGCGATCGGTCTGGCGTTCGGCCTGCCGATGGTCGGGGGCTACGAGCGCTGACGATCCTCGGGGCCGTGGGCCCGCCCACCGCCCGATGACGGGCCGCGACCCTCGGCGGGGCTCCCCCGCCGAGGGTCGTGGCGTGCCGGCTCAGGTCCCGGCCTCGATCTCCGTCGGCTTCTTGCTGTGGCTGACCTCGATCCGGCGCGGTCGCGCCTCCTCCGCGACCGGGATGGTCAGCGTCAGGACGCCGTCGTCGTACCCGGCCGAGATCTGGTCGAGGGCGAGACCGCGGCCCAGCGTCAGCTGGCGTGCCATCGTGCCGGACGAGCGTTCCCGCAGCAGCCACCGTCCCTCGGCGGAGCGGGGCGTCCGCTCGGCGCGGATCGTCAGCGTCCGGTCCTCGCAGGAGACGTCGATGCTGCCCGGGTCCACCCCCGGGAGGTCGACCGCCAGGACGTAGTGGTCGCCCTCGCGGAACAGGTCCATCGGCATCGGGGGACCGCTCCGCCCGGTCTGCGCCAACGAACCGAACAGCCGATCCATCTCCTGGAACGGGTCCCAGTAGGTAGCCATCGCGCACCACCTCCTCGTCACGGGGCCGCGCCCACGGCCCCGACCGCGACGGCGCGCCGGTCGGTCCGGCGTCGCCGTGGCTACACCTGAAGATTTAGCACTCTCCAGGCGAGAGTGCCAGACCTTCCTGATCGCCGTGGGTGAACACGGCGTGGGTGCTTCTCACGCGTCGTCGTCGAGCCGCTCCAGCAGGTCGACGGCCGCGCGGGCGTACTCGTCGATCCACCGGTCGTGGATGCGCTTGATCGGCAGGGGGCGAGGGCGAGGTGCCGCTCCCGGCCGACCTTGCGGCCGGCGAGCAACTGCGAGGGCTGGACGGGCATGCTCGCCGCCATGAAGGCCTGGCGCGAGCACGGCATCAACCTGCGCGAGGGCTTCCACCGGTAGCTCGACTGTCCGGTGCCGAACATGTGGTTGCTCCGGGATTCGAGCGCCGAATCCCGGAGCAACCACATGGTCGGCAGCGAGCAACCGCATGGTCGGCCGGGGCCGGCTCAGGCGGTGCGGCGCACCTCGTCGAGGAAGCGCCGGCTACGCTCGCGGAGCGCCGCGACGCGTCGCTCGACGACGGCGGCACGCGCGTCGTCGTCGTCGACACCGACCTCGGCGTGGGTGGGCCGCCGCCTGGCGTTGCGCGAGCAGCGGAAGTCGGTGCAGATCAGGGTGCCGATCGTGTCGCCCTTGCGGCCGGCGGGCCCGGCCCGGCGGGCGACGTACAGCTGCACGTCGCGGGTCTCGACGACGTCCTCGCACCAGGAGCACAGCGCCCGGCTTCGTGGGCCGGTGCGGTCCGAGGCCCGCAGGATGATGCCGACCGGGGCGTCGTCGACCTCCAGGACGACGTAGGCCGCGAGCGGCTGCTTGCGGTCGCGCCAGCCCAGGTACTCGAGGCGGTCCCAGTCGAGCGAGTCGAGGTCGGGGAGGATCATCCGCTGCCGCTCGCTACGGGTGGCGTTGACGAGGCTGTCGCGGATCTGCTTGTCGGTGAGGGGGTTCATGGTCCGGCTTTCGGTGAGCAGGGGGTCACCGGGCACGGCACGTCGTGGCGTCGTGCCGGTGACGGCGGGCAGGGTGGAGCCCCGCGCCGTCGCTCACCGACCGGTCCTGGGACTGGTGTCAGGGTGCGACGGCGCCGGGGCAGGAGGGACTGCCCGAGCAGGCCTGATGGCCCACCCCGCTCCCCGCGACGCCGGGCATCGCTCTCTCCTCGTGGACTCGCCGGAAAGTTGGTCCGCTCGCGCCTTCCGGGCGCGACCGGCCGGACCATCGTGACACGAGACCGTCGCCCCGGTCGACGACTTTTCTCCGCCGAGCATGTGGTTGGTCCGGGATTGAAGACTTCAATCCCGGACCAACCACATGTTCGGCACCTCGGGGCGGGGCGTCAGAGGGTGGCGCGGACCTCGCGGGCGGCGGCGACGAGGTGGGCCAGCGCCGGCTCGACCTCCGCGTACCGGCGGGTCTTGAGCCCGCAGTCGGGGTTCACCCACACCAGCGACGGGTCGATGGACTTCACCGCGAGCCGCAGCAGCTCGGTCACCTCGTCCGCGGACGGCACCCGCGGCGAGTGGATGTCGTACACGCCCGGCCCGATGCCGCGCGCGTAGCCGGCGTCGGCCAGCTCCGGCACGATCTCCATGCGGGAGCGCGCCGCCTCCAGCGACGTCACGTCGGCGTCGAGGCCGTCGATCGCGCCCACGACCTCGCCGAACTCCGAGTAGCACAGGTGGGTGTGGACCTGCGTGGCCGGCGCGGCGCCCGCCGTCGCCAGGCGGAAGGACGCCACCGACCAGCGCAGGTACTCCTCCTGGTCGTCGCGGCGCAGCGGCAGCAGCTCGCGCAGCGCCGGCTCGTCCACCTGCACGACGGCGACCCCCGCGGCCTCCAGGTCGGCCACCTCGTCGCGCAGCGCGAGCGCCACCTGGTTCGCCGTGGCGGCGAGCGGCTGGTCGTCACGCACGAAGGACCACGCCAGGATCGTCACCGGGCCCGTGAGCATGCCCTTGACCGGCTTGTCGGTGAGCGAGGCCGCGTAGCCCGACCACGCGATGGTCATCGGCTCGGGCCGCTGCACGTCGCCCCACAGGATCGGCGGGCGCACGCACCGCGACCCGTACGACTGCACCCAGCCGAGCGCCGTCGTCGCGAACCCGTCCAGCAGCTCCGCGAAGTACTGCACCATGTCGTTGCGCTCCGGCTCGCCGTGCACCAGCACGTCGAGGCCGAGCTCCTCCTGCAGGCGCACGACGCGCTCGACCTCGGCGCGCATCGCGGCCGTGTACGCGGCGTCGTCCAGCTCGCCCTTCGCCCACGCCGCCCGGGCGGTGCGGATCTCCGGGGTCTGCGGGAACGAGCCGATCGTCGTGGTGGGCAGCGGCGGCAGGGCCAGGCGCGCGCGCTGCGCGTTCACCCGCTCGTCGTGCGCGCCCCGGACGAAGTCGCCGTCGGCCAGCTCGGCGAGCCGCTCGCGCACGGCCGGCACGACGACGCCCGCCGCGGCGGCCCGGTCAGCCAGCGCGTCGCGCGCCTCGTCGAGCTCCCCGGCGACGTCGTCGCGGCCCTCGGCGAGCCCGCGGGCGAGCGTCGTGACCTCGCCGACCTTCTGGTCGGCGAAGGCGAGCCAGCGGCGCAGCCGGGGCGTGCGCCCGGCGCGCTCGGCGGCCGGGCCCTCCCAGGCCTCGTCGTCGGCGTCGTGCGGCACGTGCAGCAGCGACGTGGACGTGCCGACGGCGACCGGCCCGAGCGCGCGGAGCGACTCCAACGTCTCGAGCTTCGCGTCCAGGTCGGCGCGCCACACGTTGTGCCCGTCGACGACGCCCGCCACCAGCGTCTTCGTCTCCAGCCCCGGCACCGGCCCGGCCGGGGCGGCGCCCTTGACCAGGTCGACGGCGACGGCGTCGACGTCGGTCCCGGCCAGCAGCGCGAGACGGTCGGTCGCGCCGGCCCGCAGGTCGCCGTACGGCGCGGCGAGCAGGATCCGCGGTCGCTCGGGGACCGTGTCGAGGTCGTCGTCCTCGGACGCCGGGGCGAGGTCTGAGGCCAGCGCCCGGTAGGCGCGCGTGACGGCCTCGTCGAGGACCTCGGGCGCCACGTCGAGCGAGTCGGTGACCAGCGCCGGCTCGTCGAGCTGGACCCACGGGACGCCGACGGCACCGAGCGCGCGCAGCAGCTCGGCGTACGCCGCGACGACGTCGTCGAGCCGGTCGAGCGGGTGGAAGCCCTCGCCCGCGTCGTCGGCCGCCTTGGACAGGGCGAGGAACGTCACGGGGCCCACGAGCACCGGGCGCGTCGTGACCCCGGCCTCCTTGGCCTCGGCGTACTCCCGCACGACGCGGTGGTCGGCGAACGAGACCGGCGTCGTCTCGCTGATCTCGGGGACGAGGTAGTGGTAGTTGGTGTCGAACCACTTGGTCATCTCGAGCGGCGCGTCCTCGCCGCGGCCGCGCGCCACGGTGAAGTAGCCGTCCAGGTCGAGGGAGCCGTCGTCGGCGTCGAGGAGGTCGCGGAACCGGGCGGGCACGGCCCCGAGCAGCGCGACGACGTCGAGCACCTGGTCGTAGTACGAGAACGAGCCGGGCACGGAGCCGTCCTCGGGGTCCAGCCCGAGCTCGACGAGGCGGCGCACGGTGTCGCGCCGCAGTGTGCCGGCGGCGACCTCGAGGTCGACGGCGTCGGTGCGGCCGGCCCAGCGGGACTCGACGGCGCGCTTCAGCTCGCGGCGGCGCCCGATACGGGGGTAGCCGAGGACGGTGCCGCGGGGGAACGCGGCGGTGATGGTGGACATGAGCACTCCTGAGGTCGGGGTCCCGCCGGCTCCGCGGCCGGTGGCCGGGAGCGCGGGGCGGGGTGAGGTCGTCAGACGGCGGGGACGTCCGGTACCCACGGCCTGCTGGCCAGGCCGGCGTCGGCGGACGGCTCGCCCGCCGGCGCCGCTCCGCCGAGGTGGACACCCTCGAGCAGGTCCAGAGCGGGACGGTACTTGTTGAACGTGTACACGTGGATGCCGGGGGCGCCGGCGTCGAGCACGCGCTGGGCGAGCTCCGTGCCGTACGCCGTGCCGTAGGCGTGCTGCGCCTCCGGGTCCGGCAGGGCGTCCAGCGCGTCCAGCAGGTGCTGGGGAGCGCGGACGCCCATGAGCTCCTCGACACGACGGAGCCGGCGCGGCTCGGTCGTGGGCAGCAGCCCGGCGAGGATGGGGATCGTCACGCCGGCCGCGCGGGCCTCGGCGACGAAGTCGATGTACGAGGTGGCCTCGTAGAACAGCTGGGTGATGGCGAAGCCCGCCCCGGCCTGCTGCTTCTCCAGCAGGCGCCGCACCTCCTGGGCGCGGGTGGTGCCGGCGTCGGGGTTGCCGTCGGGGAACGTCGCGACCGCGATGGTCAGGGGGCGGGTCGCGCCGCGCAGCGCCGTGCCGGGGTCGGCCGCGCAGCGGCGCGCCTCGACCTCCCGCAGCAGCTGCACGAGCTCGATGCTGGAGTGCAGCCCGCCCGGCGGCGGGCGCCAGTCCGGCTGGTCCTTGGGCGGGTCGCCGCGTAGCGCCAGGAAGGAGCGGGTGCCCGCGTCGAGGAAGTCGTCGATCACGGCCGTGACGTCCTCCCGCGACGCGCCCACGCAGGTCAGGTGCGCCACCGGCAGCACGGGCGTGCCCTCCAGCAGCCTCGCCACGACGTCGCGCGCGGTCGCCCGGTCGCCGCCGCCCGCACCGTACGTCACCGAGACGAAGTCCGGGTGCGTCGCGACCAGGCGCCGCGCCGTCTCCCAGAACTTCGGGGCAGCGTCGGGCCGGCGCGGGGGCATCAGCTCGAATGAGACCGTCGGGCGTGCCGGCAGCGCCGGGGTGTGCGGGTGCGTTGCCTCTGCGACCATGCGTCACTCCATCGTCCCTGGCGTGAGCACCTTCGTCCTCGGGAGGCTTCCGTCGGAGAACGGGTTGCTGCGGCGTCGTCGAGCCAGGACTCTCGGCCGCTCTGGATGGCTTGTCCCTCGATCGTAGGCAACTTCCGCGATGCGAGCACAAATCCGCTCAGCAGGTGAGACCGACGGGGTGCGTGGCGTGAGCCGCGGCCGGATGATCGGGGAGTGCCCGCGGGGCACCATCGGGCGGGACGACGTCGGAGGGAGGGCCGGTGGCGGGCGAGGAGGCCGGGGACGGCGGGCTGCGGGCGGAGCTCGCGGCGTTCCTGCGTGACTGGGCGGCGGCGGTCGTCGCCAACGACCCGGAGCGCATCGACGCGTTCGTCGCCCCCACGTGGGCGCTGGTCGGGACCGACCGGTACGTCATCGACCGGGCCCGCTTCCTGGCGGTGGTCCGCTCCGGCGAGCTCACCCACTCGCGCATGACGTTCGACGTCGTCACCGCACGCGCCGACGGCGACACCGCGACCACCTTCTCCCGCAGCGCCAACGCCGGGACGTGGCGCGGCCGCGCGTTCACCGCCGAGGAGTGGGTGAGCGACGCGTTCGTGCGGCGGGACGGGCGATGGCTCGCCCTCATGACGACCGTCGTGCCGGCGGGCGACGCGCCGGTCACGGCGTGAGCACGACCTTGCCTCCGGGGTGGCCGGTCTCCACCAGCCGGTGCGCCTCGGCGGCCTCGCCCAGCGGCAGCACCCGTGCGACGGTCACCGTGAGGTCGTCCCGGGCGACGGCGGCCAGGTCGGCGGCGAGCTCGACCGGGTCCCGGCGCGACGAGGAGCTGAACTCGACGCCGAGGTCCGAGGCGGCGGGGTCCGCGATCGTCACGACGCGGTCGGTCCCGCCGCGCAGGGCGATCGAGTCGGGGAGCACGCCCGCGCCCGCGGCGTCGAGCACGGCGTCCACCCCGTCGGGAGCCAGGGCACGCACGCGCTCGGCCCATCCCGGGCCGTACGTGGTCGCCGCCGCCCCGAGCGCGCGGACCCGGTCCTGGTGGCGGGGCGACGCGGTCCCGACCACGCGCGCCCCGGCGTGGACCGCGAGCCGGACCGCCAGCTCCCCGACCGACCCGGCGGCCCCGTGCACCAGCACGGTCTCGCCGTCGCGCACGCCCAGCAGGCGCAGCACCCGGTGCGCGGTCTCCGCCGCGACCGGCGTCGCTGCCGCCCGCGGGGCGTCGAGCCCGTCCGGGACCGGTGCGAACGTCGTCAGGAGGGCCTGCTCGGCGTAGCCACCGCCCGTGGTGAAACCCGCGACGCGGTCGCCGGGCGCCACGCCCGTCACGCCGTCGCCGAGCGCGTCCACGACGCCGGCGGCCTCCAGGCCCGGCACGACGGGGAAGCGCGGCGCGGGCATGCCGGCCGTCCGCGTGGCGCGGGACTTCACGTCCCACCCGTTGATCGCGGCCGCCTCCACCCGCACGCGCACCTGCCCCGGGCCCGGTTCCGCGGTGGGCACCTCCGCCAGGTGCAGCACCTCGGGACCGCCCAGCTCCTCGTACACGACCGCCTGCATCGACCCTCCCTCGTCCGACCGTCCACGACCCATCGTCGGGCCCGCGGGCACGTGGCGCGCGGCGGCTCGCCCGCGCACCGGGTGCCCGCGACGCCGTAGCCTGGCGGGCATGGACACCGAAGAGCGCCTTGCCGTCTTCCTCGACTACGAGAACCTGGCGCTCGGCGCCCGCGAGCACCTGGGCGGGATGCAGTTCGACTTCAAGCCCATCGCGGACGCGCTCGCCGCGCGGGGGCGCGTGGTCGTGCGCCGCGCGTACGCGGACTGGTCGTACTTCGACGAGGACCGCCGGGCGCTGACGCGCCACCAGGTGGAGCTCATCGAGATGCCGCAGCGCATGGGCGCGTCGCGGAAGAACGCGGCGGACATCAAGATGGTCGTGGACGCGATCGAGATGGCGTTCGAGCGCGAGTACATCACCACGTTCGTCATGTGCACGGGCGACTCGGACTTCTCCCCGCTGGTGCACAAGCTGCGCGAGCTCGACAAGCGCGTGATCGGCGTCGGGGTGGAGAACTCCACGTCGCGGCTGCTGCCGTCTGCCTGCGACGAGTTCCTCTTCTACGACCGTCTCGAGGGCGTCGACGTGCCCGACGCGAGCGAGGCCAAGCCCGCGTCGTCGCGCTCGGGCCGCGGTGGGGCCAAGGGCGGCCGCGGGCGGCGCAAGAAGGCCGCCGAGCCCGCCGCGAACGTCGACGCCGCGGCCGCCCTCGCCTCCGACATCGCGGCGCTGGAGCCGGCGGCGAAGACGTCGGAGACGGTCACGGAGGCGCCCGTCGCGGCGGAGCCCGCCGTCGAGCCCGCGACGCCCGCCGAGCCGGAGCCCGAGGAGGTCGACGAGAGCGACGAGGTCGAGGAGACCGCGGGCGAGGAGCCGACGATGGAGGTGCGGGTCGCGCAGACGCTGGCTGACCTGCAGGCCTCCTCCAGCGGCACGGTCACGGCGTCGATGCTCAAGCGCACGCTCGTGCGCAAGGACCCGACGTTCAGCGAGTCGGACTACGGCTTCCGCAGCTTCGGCGAGTTCCTGCGCTTCCTCGCCGACCGCGGCTTCGTGGTGCTGGCGTCCGGGCCGTCGACCGGAGACCCGGAGGTGGCGCTGCCCGAGCAGCAGGACACCGAGGGCGCGTTCGGGCTGCTGCGCACCGTGGTGCAGGACGCGGGCGGCAGCGCGCCGCTGTCGGGGCTCAAGAACGAGGTGCGCAAGCGCCGGCCCGACTTCTCGGAGAAGGCGCTCGGCTACCGCGGGTTCCTGCAGTTCGCCAAGGGCGCGCAGGCCGCCGGCGCCGTCGCCCTCGCGTGGGACGACGACGCCGACGACTACGTGCTGACGGCCGGCTGAGGCGTCAGCGGCCGACGAAGCCCAGCAGGGCGGCGTTCACCTCGTCGGCGTGCGTCCACAGCAGGCCGTGGGGGGCGCCGGAGACCTCGACGTACTCGGCCTCGGGCACCGCGGCGCGGAAGCGGCGGCCGGTGGCGTCGATCGGCAGGATGTTGTCCTTCGTGCCGTGCAGGATCAGCGTCGGCTTGCCGGCCGCGCGCACGGCCTCGACGTCGGGCCGGAAGTCCTCGATCCAGGTGGGGACGACGGCGTAGGCGGCGACCGGGGCGGACCCGACGGCCGTGGTCCAGTTCGCGCGGACGACCTCCTCGGAGATCCGCGTGCCCAGGTTCTCGTCGAGGTTGTAGAAATCCTTGTAGAACTGGGTGAACCAGGCGTACCGGTCGCCGCGGGCTGCGTCGACGATGCCGTCGAACACGTCCTGCGGTACGCCCTCCGGGTTGTCGTCACGCTGGACGAGGAACGGCTCGAGCGAGGCGAGGAACGCGAGCTTGGCGACCCGCTCGTGGCCGTGGTTGCGCACGTACCGGGCCAGCTCGCCCGTGCCCATGGAGAAGCCGACGAGGATCACGTCGCGCAGGTCCAGGGTCTCCAGGACGGTGTCGAGGTCGCGGGCGAACGTGTCGTAGTCGTAGCCGGAGCCCACCTTGCTGGACGCGCCGAACCCGCGGCGGTCGTACGTGACGACGCGGTACCCGGCGGCGAGGAGCTCGCGCGTCTGGAGCTCCCAGCTGTGGCCGTCGAGGGGGTAGCCGTGGATGAGGACGACCGGCTGACCCGCGCCCTGGTCCTCGTAGTAGAGCTGGACGTCCGTGGTGTTCTCCTGCCCGACGGTGATGTAGCCCATGGTGGTGCTCCTTCCGGATGGGGGAGAACGGTCGTTCTCTCCTTGTTCGCTACAGTAGAGAACGATGGTTCTCCCCGCAAGGGGGACGGGGCGACGAAAGGGTGAACGATGCTCGACGAGCGTGCGGCGCGCGAGACTGTGGTCGCGGCCGCCGACCGGCTGTTCTACGCCCGCGGCGTCCAGTCCGTCGGCATGGACGCCGTCCGGGCCGAGGCCGGCGTCTCGCTCAAGCGGATCTACTCGATCTTCCCCTCCAAGGAGGACCTGGTCGTCGCCGTGCTCGCGCTGCGCACCCGGCAGTGGACCCGGGGCGTCGAGCGCGCCGCGGCCGGCGCCGCCACCCCGCGCGACCGGATCCTCGCGGTCTTCGACTTCCTCGACGCCTGGTTCCGCGAGGACGGCTTCCGCGGGTGCGCCTTCATCAACTCCTTCGGGGAGCTCGGCGCGACCTCCCCGCGCGTCGCCGACGCCGTGCGTGCCCACAAGGAGGCGTTCGGGGACCACGTGCTCGGCCTCGTGCGCGACGCCGGCCTGCCCGACCCCGTCGCCCTGCAGGTGGTGCTCCTCGTCGAGGGGGCGCAGACGACCGCCGCGATCACCCACGACGCCGCCGTCGCGCGCGAGGCGCGCCGGGCCGCCGCGGCGCTGCTCGACACCGCCGAGGCACGAAATCCCTGATCACCGGCCTGCACGCGCCCCGGCGACGGGCCCGTGCGGAGCAGGGGGCACAATGGGTCGGTGACCTACCGGCTTCTGCGACTCGTCCTGTCGCTCCTGGTGTACGTGCTGCTGCGCCCCCAGGTGACGGGACTGCACAACGTGCCCCGGCGTGGTCCGGTGATCCTGGCGAGCAACCACCTGTCGTTCATCGACTCGATCATCATCCCGCTCGTCGTCCCGCGGCACGTCACCTTCATCGCCAAGGCGGAGTACTGGACGGGCCGCGGACTCAAGGGCCGCGTCTCCCGCTGGTTCTTCACGACCATGGGCCACATCCCGGTCGACCGGGACGACCCGCGCGCCGGCCAGCGCTCCCTCGACGACGCGCTCCAGGTGCTCAAGCGCGGCGACGCGTTCGGCATCTACCCCGAGGGCACGCGCTCGCGCGACGGCCGGCTCCACCCCGGGCACACCGGCGTCGCGTGGCTCGCGCTCGCCGGCCCCGCGCCGGTCGTGCCGGTGGCGCTGCGCGGCACCGAGAAGGTGCAGCCGGTCGGCCGGCGGCTCCCGCGCCCGACGCGCGGCATCCAGGTGCACTTCGGCGCCCCGATCGACCCGTCGCGCCAGCTCACCGCCGGCTCGAAGCCGGCGCAGGCACGCCGCGAGCTCACCGACCACGTCATGGACTCCATCCACAAGATGAGCGGTCAGCAGCTCGCCGCCTGAGCTTTCGCCCCCAGACGTGCTGTGAGCGCGATTTCGGGGACTATGCGGATGCGGAAAGTCCCCGAAATCGCGCCCACAACGGTCCCCCGGGCGGGGGAGGCGCGCCGGCGCCGCGCTTGAAAGACTGTTTCCATGCGCGCCGCCCTCGCTCCTTTGACCAGCGCGACGACCGTGCGGGCGGGCGTCTACCTCGTCATCGGGGGCGTGCTCGCCGGCGCGTACGGCACGCTGGCAGCCGGGTTCGCGCAGATGTTCCTCTCGCCGGAGACACCGCGCGCCGCCGTCGTCGTGCTGGCGGTCGTGACGGCGGTCATCGTGTGCGCGCCGCCGTTCCTCGCGCCTGTGCGCACGCTCGAGGTCCTCGCCGTGCGCACGTTCCTGGACGTCGACGCCGCGGACCTGCCGGAGCCCGCGGGGCGCCCCTCCGCCGCGTCGCGCTGGCGCGGCGCCGCCTGGTACGCGCTCCACCTGACGCTCGGGGCCGTCGTGACCCTCGGCCTGCTCGTCGCCGTCCCGCTGGCCACCCAGCTCGTCCTCTCCGCGGCGGGCACCGACCGCACGCTCCTGGTCGGCGCGGTGCCGCTGATCACCCGGAACCCGGTCGCGTGGGTGCTGCTCGCCGTCGCGCTGCTGCTCGCCCTGCCCTACCTGACGACGGGGGCGCGCGCCGTCCTGCGCCAGGCGGCGGTGCCGCTGCTCGGCCCCGACCAGTCGGCGCGGGTCGCGGAGCTCGAGGAGCAGGCGCGCCGGCTCGCCGAGCGCGGCCGGCTGGCGCGGGAGCTGCACGACTCGGTCGGGCACGCCCTGACGATCACGACCCTGCAGGCCGCCGCGGCGGCGCGGCAGCTCGACACCGACCCGGACGCCGCGCGCCGCTCGCTCGCCGCCATCGAGGAGACGGGCCGTACGGCGATGGCGGACCTCGACCACGTGCTCGGGCTGCTGCGGGGCCCCGAGCACGGGGGTGCCGGCCGCGCCCCGGCCCGCACCCTCGCCGACGTGCCCGCGCTCGCCGACGACGCCGTCCGGGCCGGGACGCGGGTGCGGCTCGACGCCGCGGACGGGGCGCTCGCGGACGACGGCGTCCCGCGCGCCGTCGCGCACGAGGCCTACCGGGTGGTCCAGGAGGCGCTCACCAACGCCGTCCGGCACGCGCCCGGCGCCCCGGTGACCGTCCGTGTGGCCCGCGGACCGCGGTCGGTCGACGTCGAGGTGACCAACGCGCTCGGTGCCCACGGGCCCGCTCCCGGTCGTCCGGCCGGCGGCGGCCGCGGCCTGGACGGCATGGCCGACCGGGTGCGCCTGCTGCGCGGTGACCTGGAGGCCGGTGCCGACGGCGACGTGTGGCGCGTCCGCGCCCGTCTGCCGCTGCTCTGACCGTCACGTCGGCGCCGGGTACGGCAGGATCGACGGCGTGAGCACGCAGACCCCCACCGGTACGGCCACCCGCCCGACGACGCTGCTGCTCGTCGACGACGAGCCGCTGGTGCGCGCGGGCCTGCGGGCCATCCTGGACGCCGAGCCGGACCTGGAGGTCGTGGGCGAGGCCGGCGACGGGTCCGAGGTGCCGCAGGTGGTGGCGGAGACGCGCCCCGACGTCGTCCTCATGGACGTGCGGATGCCGCGGGTCGACGGGATCGACGCCACCCGGGCGCTGATGGCCCGGGAGCGCCCTGGGTCACCGTCCCCGACGGTCCTGGTGCTCACCACGTTCGAGAACGACGACCACGTGCTCGACGCGCTGCACGCAGGTGCCCAGGGGTTCCTGCTCAAGCGCGCCCGGCCGGAGGAGATCGCGCAGGCCGTGCGCCTGGTGGCGCGCGGCGACTCGCTGCTGTTCCCCGACGCCGTCCGGCGGCTCGCCGCGCTCCGCCCGCCGTCGGGCGACGCGCTGCGCGGAGCCGGGCTCACCGAGCGGGAGGGCGAGGTGCTGCGCCTCGTGGCGACCGGCATGTCGAACGCGGAGATCGCGGCCGAGCTGTACCTGGGGGTCGAGACGGTGCGTTCCCACGTGGCGGGCGTGCTCGCCAAGCTCGGGGTGCGGGACCGCACGCAGGCCGTGGTGCGCGCGTACGAGTCCGGGTTCGTGCGGGCGCGCTGACCTGCCCGTTCGCCGTCGACGAACCTCGCAGTCCCGCGATTGACCTCAAGTGTGGTTGAGGCTCGAGCGTAGGTGACGCCGGTCCCGGCCGGGGCGGCACCCACGACGAACGGTAGGAAACCATGAGCTCCCACCCCACGATCCTGGTGACCGGCGCGACGGGCAACGTCGGCGGGCAGGTGGTCGCCCAGCTGCGCGACCGCGGCGGCGTCCGTGTCCGTGCCCTCACCCGCGACCCGTCCCGCGCCGTGCTGCCCGACGACGTCGAGGTCGTCGGCGGCGACCTGTCGGACCCGGAGGGCCTCGACGCCGCCCTCGACAGCGTCGACGCCGTCTTCCTCTCCTTCCCCACGCTGCAGGCCGACGAGCGGGCCCTCGAGCTCGTCGCCCGCCTGGCGAAGCACGCGGGCCGGATCGTCTACCTCTCCGCCGAGGGAGTCCCCGACGACCGGGGCGCGCCGTCGCAGGGCATCATCGGCTCTCATGCCGTGCTCGAGCGCCTCGTCGAGGACGCCGGTGTGGAGTGGACGTTCCTGCGCGCCGGCGGGATGGCGACCAACACCCTCGGCTGGGCCGACCAGGTCCGCGAGACCGGCGTCGTCCGCGGTCCGTACGAGCGGCTCAGCCGCTCCCTCGTGCACGAGGCCGACGTCGCCGCCGTCGGCGTCCTCGCCCTGACGGCGGACGACCTGCTCGGTGCCCGCCCCGTGATCACCGGACCGGAGATCCTCACGCACGTCGAGCAGGCGGCGATCATCGGCGAGACGATCGGCCGGCCGGTCCGGTACGAGGAGATCCCGCCGGAGGAGATGCGCACCGTCATCCTCGACGAGTGGGGCTGGCCCGCCGAGACCGCCGACGCGGCGCTGGAGGCCTGGGCCGCGATGGTCGACAACCGCGACGGGGTGACCACCACGTTCCAGGAGCTCACGGGGCGGGCCGCGACGCCGTTCCGCCGGTGGGCCGCCGACCACGCCGACGACTTCCGCTGAGCCCTCGCCACGGGTCGGGGAACACCCGGAGCGGCGTTCCCCCGTGCGGGGGAGCGGGTCCCTCAGCGCGGGTGATCCGCCCCGCCGGGCTGCGGACGAGGGTGCAGGTATGAGCACCCACGACCTGACCCGCCGCACCCCCGCCCACCCGTCCGCGCCTCCGCCGGGACGCCGCTCGCGCCGTCTCGCGGGCGTCACCGTCGCCTGGTGGGCCGCGGGCACGGCCGCCGTCGTCGCCGCCCGGACCGTCGTCGGCGGTGCCGCGGCCCCGGACGCCACGGCCCTCAGCGACGGCCTGCTCCGCGACGTGCCGGCCCAGCATCTGGCCACCGGGGTGGCCGCGCTCGCCGTCCTCGGCCTGCTCGCCGCCGCCTCGATGTTGTGGGGGCGCAGGCCCTCGCGCGGGGTGCGCGCGGCGACGCTCGCCGCGGTCGCCCTCGTCGGCGCCGGAGCGCTGCTGCTGGTGGACGCCACCGTGCTCGCCGGGCTCGGCTACCTGCCGGCGATGGCGGTCATGTCCCTGTTCAGCGCCGAGGTGCGGGGCCGGCTGGACGTCTACGTGCAGCCGGGCTTCCTGTTCCAGGTCGTCGTGCTGGTCGGGACGGTGCTCCTCGCGGTCGCCGCCGTCCGGTACGCCCGTCGCACCGTCGCCGCGTGCGAGCGGTGCGGGCGCCGGCCCGACGGCGCGGACCCGGCGTGGACGGCGCCGGCCGCCGCGGCCCGGTGGGGGCGCACCGCCGCGCTGGTGGCCGCCGCGATCCCCGCCTTCTACGCCGTCACCCGGCTCGCGTGGGCCCTGGGCATCCCGCTCGGCTTCGACCGGGTGCACGTCGAGCAGCTGCAGGGCATCCAGCTCATCGGCCCGGTCGGCTTGGGCACCTTCGCCCTGCTCGGGGCCGTGCTCACGCTCGGCCTGTACCAGCGGTGGGGCGAGGTCTTCCCCCGGTGGATGCTCGGGCTCGCCGGACGGCGGGTGCCCGTGGGGCTCGCGGTGGTGCCGGCGTCGCTGGTCGCCGTCGTCGTCATGCCGGCCGGCATCTCGATGATCGGGATGTTCGCCGACGGCGCCGGCCCGCTGACCGGGGACCTCGCCACCAACTGGGCGGCGATCGTGCCGGAGCTCTTCTGGCCGCTGTGGTCGGTGGCGCTCGGCGCCGCGACGTACGCCTACTGGCTGCGCCGCCGCGGCATCTGCCGCACGTGCGGGCGGGGCTGACCCGCGGTGCGCGACCGGGCGACCGGTCGCGCACCGCGCTCGGGGGAGCCCGCCCGGTCGCTCAGGGCGTGAGCACCCGCGCGCCCTGCTGGGCCAGGACGCTCAGCTCCGCCGCCTTGAACGCGTGCTCCTGCGTCATCGCGTTCTCCGTGCGCTCCAGGCAGTCGAGCACCAGACGCCCGAAGTACGGGAAGCCGACCTGGCCGTTCGCCGTCAGGTGGTGCTCGCCGGCGCCGTCGACGAGGAACACGTGGCCCCCGCCCTCGCCGGTGCCGACGTTCACGTACTTGCGCAGCTCGATGTAGCCGTCGGTGCCGAGGATGAACGTGCGCCCGTCGCCCCATGTGCTCAGCCCGTCGGGCGTGAACCAGTCCACCCGGCAGTAGCCGGTGGCGCCGTTGTCCATGACGATGCCGGCCTCGCCGAAGTCGTCCAGCTCGGGGTGGTCCGGGTGGTGGTAGTTCGCGATCGCCGCGTGGCTGATCTCCGCGTCCTTCGCCCCGGCATAGTGCAGCATCTGGTCGAAGTTGTGGCTGCCGATGTCGCAGAGGATGCCGCCGTACCTCTCCTTGGTGAAGAACCAGTCCGGGCGGCCCGTCCCCAGCCGGTGCGGTCCCATGCCCATCACCTGCAGCACGCGGCCGATCGCGCCCCGGTCCACGAGCTGCTCGGCCAGCACCGCGGCCTCCACGTGGATGCGCTCGGAGTAGTACACGGCGTACTTGCGGCCCGTGCGCTCCGTCGCCTCGCGCGCCGCCGCGAGCTGGTCGAGCGTCGTGAGCGGCGCCTTGTCCGTGAAGTAGTCCTTGCCCGCCTCCATGACGCGCAGGCCCAGCGCGGCCCGCTCCGACGTCACCGCGGCACCCGCGACGAGGCGCACCTCGTCGTCGTCGAGGATCTCCGCCTCGCTCCGGGCGACGCGGACGTCCGGGAACTTCTGCCGCATCACCTCGACCTTCGCCGGGTCCGGGTCGTAGACCCACTTCAGCGTGCCGCCCGCGCCCGCCAGGCCCTCGCACATCCCGAAGATGTGGCCGTGGTCCAGGTGGGCCGCCGCGAAGACGAACTCGCCGGGCTCCACCACCGGCGCGGGGATCGGCTCGGGCGCGTACGCGGCCCCGCTCGCGGTGCTCGCCGCGCTGATGGCGCTCATGCCTTGGCCCCCACCGTGATCTCGCCCGCCTGCTCGGTCACCGACGCCGTCTTGTCGTAGAAGTGCGGGGCGCGCTCCACGAGCGTGCCGGTGCGGTAGTACGGGTCGTCGGGCCGCAGCGGCAGGTCGATCGTGCGGCGCTCGATGCCGGCCGCGTAGATCGCCGTGACCAGCTCGATGGCGCGGCGCCCGTCCTCGCCGTCGACGGCGGGACGACGGCGCTCGCGGACGGCGTCGAGCATGTCGCCCACCTGGCCGGCGTGCCCGGTGTGCGCGAGCGGCCGGTGCGCGGCGGCCACGGCCTCGATCTTCGCGACCAGCTCCATGTCGCCGTCGGGGGTGGGGAAGCCGTTGGGGCGGGCGGTCTCCGCCACGACCTTCCACGGCTGGGACACCCGCGCGTCGCGGCCCTGCACGACGATGGCCTGCTCCTCGCCGTGGTGCACCACCGAGGCGGTGACCTCGGCGAGCGCCCGGTCGTACTGCAGCACGCTCACCGACAGGTCCTCGACCTCCGCGTTCTCGTGCGCGGCGTTGGTGAGCACCGACGTCACGGCCTTCGGCGAGCCGAGCATCCACAGGGTCATGTCCAGGTGGTGGATGGCGTGGTTGAGGGTGCAGCCGCCGCCCTCGCTCTCCCAGGTGCCGCGCCACCACAGGTCGTAGTACTCGGTGCCGCGCCACCACGACGAGCTCACCTGCGCGTGCGTCACGGGCCCGGCGAGGCCGGAGTCCAGCACCTCCTTGAGGGTGGCGATGTCGTCGCGGAAGCGGTTCTGCGCGACGACGGACAGCAGGCGGCCGTTGTCCTTCGCCGCCGCGATCATCGCGTCGCACTCCTCGAGCGAAGGGGCCATGGGCTTCTCGACGAGCACGTCGACGCCGGCCCGCAGGGCCTCGATGGACAGCTCCGCGTGCGTGGACGGCGGCGTCGCGACGCTGACGAGGTCGAGCTTCTCCGCGGCGAGCATCTCGGTCGCGTCCGTGTACACGCGGGCGCCGTCGATCCCGAGCTCGGCGCGCAGCGCCTCGGCCCGGCCGGGGGCGGGGTCGCACAGCGCGACGATCTCGCACTCCCGCGCGAACCGCTGGTAGGCGTCGACGTGGGCGCGCGCGATGCCGCCCGTGCCGACGATCCCGATGGTGAGCATGGTTCCTCCGATGGAACGGCATGATACGTATAATTCGGTGCGTCTCCAGCGTGCCCGCAGGTGGCACCCGTGTCAAGGCGTCGTGAGCAGCGGCGGCGGGAAGGAGGCCATACTGTACGGGTGCCGAAGCCTCCTACCAGCCGTGACGTCGCGCGACTCGCCGGCGTCTCCCAGGCGGCGGTCTCGTACGCTCTCACCGGCCGGGGGACGATCTCCGCGTCGACGCGCGAGCACGTCCTGAAGGTCGCCGAGTCGATCGGTTATCGCCCCAACCTGGCGGCCCGCTCCATGCGCACGCGCCGCTCCGGCCGGCTCGCCGTGGTCACCGGGTTGACGCTCGACAACCATGTCCGGGTGCTGGCAGGTGCCGGGGAGGCCGCCGAGGCCGCGGGCTACGTCATGGAGACGCACAGCGTCGACGGGACGATCGAGGAGCGCACCACGCGTGTGCGCGAGCTCGCCGCGAGCCGGCAGTACGAGGGCATCCTCACCCTCGTGCCCGTGCTCCCCGAGGCGTTGTCGGCCGCGGAGGAGCAGCCGGAGGACGAGGCGGGCGTGACGGCGGTCGTCGCCGAGGCGGCGTTCGACGAGAAGTCGCGCACCGTGGGGGATCTCGCGGACGCGAGCCCGATCGAGGAGTTCGTCACGACCCTCGCCGCTGCGGGCTTCCGGCGTTTCGTGCACGTGGCCGGCCCTGAGCAGTACGTCTCTGCCCGTGCCCGGCGCGACGTGTACCGGCGGACCGTCGCGAGCCTGGCCGAGGACGGGGTCGAGTCGCTCGGCGTCATCGGCGGAGACTGGGGTGCCGAGTCGGCGCGCCGCGCGGTCCACGACCTTCCCGAGGACGCGCCACGGCTCGCCGTGATCGCGGCCAGCGACATCCTCGCGGCCGGGGTGCTGCGCGGTGCCGCCGAGCGCGGCTGGTCCGTGCCGCACGACCTCGTCGTCACCGGCTGGGACAACTCGCCGGTCGGGGCCTACATGTCTCCGTCGCTCACCACCGTCGCCGTCGACTTCCCGGAGGCGGGCCGGGCCGCCATGCGTCGGTTGGTCGCAGCCCTGCGCGGAGAGCGACCCGCCGCGGCGGCACCCATCCAGCGCGTCTGCTGGCGCGAGTCGACAGGTGGGCGCCCCGCGGCACCCACGCCCTGAGGGGCCGGGCTCCGCGGGGCGTCCGGGTCAGTCCGCCTGGACGGTGTCCTGGGCGTACGCGAACCACTGGTCCACGAACTCGTCGTCCGAGATGTTCCCGTACTCCATCTCCTCGGCGAGCCGCGACATCTCGAGCTCGATCTGACCGTAGCCCTCCACCGGGACGGGAGCGGGCTCGGTGATCTCGTCGCTCATCGCGTCCTCGTAGGTCAGGAGGCGGTCGTCCGGAGATCCCTCCTTCACCGTCATCGCGTCCCTCTGGGCCTGCGTGGCGGGCACGCCCTTGCTGGTGCCGAAGATCTTGCCGACGCGCGGGTCGTTGGTCATGAAGTCGATGAACGCGGCCGCTGCGTCCGGGTGGGCGGAGCTCGCCGACGCCGAGAGCATGACGCCGGCGTGCCAGTACATCTTCTGGCCGTCGTCACCCGTCGGGATGGGCATGAGGTCCAGGTCGTCGCTCCCGAGCTCGGCGGTGTAGTTCGGCATCAGCGTGTCCCAGTTGGCCTCGGCGACGACCTCGCTGGAGTTGATGCCGGTCTTCGGCTCGAGCTGCGCCGCGCGCTGGGCGGGGAAGAACGCCTCAGCCTCGCGCAGCGGCGCCCACAGGTCCGCCCAGGCCCGTACGTCCTCCTCGGTGAACGTGATCTCGCCGTCGTCGGTGAACGGCGCCTTGCCCTGCTGCACCAACCACTGCTGGAACCACGGGCTGTTCCCCGTCATGTCCCCGATCGGGTACACCCGCGGGTCGTGATCGGCGCCGGCCTCGGCGACGTCGGAGAACCAGGCGATCAGGTCGTCCCAGTCGTAGCCCTCGGCCGGGGGCTCCATGCCGAGCTCGTCGAGGAGCTTCGTGTTGTAGATGAGCGACTGGGTGTTGAGGCTGACCGGCACGGCGTAGGTGGTGCCCTCGATCCGGCCCGACGCCAGAGCGGAGTCGTCCACGCCGTCCACGTCGAGGTTGACGCCGATCTGGCCGTCGAGCTCGGCGAGCTGACCCGTCGCCCCGTACTGCCGGACGTAGCCGGCGTCCATCTGCATCACGTCGGGCAGCGCGCTGCCCGCCGCCTCCGTGGACCTCGCGCTCCAGTAGTCGTTCCAGGACTGGAACTGCGTCTGGATCGTGATGTTCGGGTACTCCTCCTCGAAGAGGTCGATCGACTCCTGGTAGCGCTCGGCGCGGTCGTCGTTGCCCCACCACGTGAACGTCAGGGTGATGTCCTCGTCGGTGGAGACGGGCTCCGCCGGACCGGTGCTCCCGCCGCCCTGCCCACAGGCAGCGGTGGCGCTCAGGACCAGCGCCAGCGTGGCCGCGGTGGTGATATCTCGTGCGAGCTTCATGGTGTCCTCCGTCCCGCTTCTCTGCGGGTCTGGTCGGTCGGGGACGGCGTCCCCAGGTCTCGTGGTGCAGTCGTGCCGCTGGTCCGGTGGGTGGGTCGTCCTCTCAGCCCTTGAGTCCTTGGGTGGCGACGCCGTCGACGATGTAGCGCTGGAAGAGGATGAAGAAAGAACGCATACCCGGCACGAATGTCACCAGCACGCGAGACCCGACGCTGCGACGCGTCGCCGCCGCCTCGTGGAGCTGGGGCCGGGCCCGGTGCGGCAGTCGTCACGGACTCGCCGATCGCGCTCATACGTGGCTCCGCGGGCGCCGAGGGGCACGGGTGTCATCAGGGAGGGACTGCCGTCCACGGCGGTGGGCGCCCCGGTCCACGAGCTCCGAGGGCCATGCCCCTGCTCGAGGCATGCGGGGACGGTGCGATGCCTGTCGTCGTCCTGGGTGGCGGTCGCCGGTCCGGTGGCTCACGGATCCTCCATTGGTTCCAATATGATACGTATCATGCGCCGGGGTCTCCAGATTGCTCATCGCTGGCGGCCCTGTCAAGGGCCGGCGTGCCGGTTGTTGTCGTGCGACCTCGGATGACGAGGCACGGGGCGGCCCCGGGACCCGGCACGTGGCGGGTCCCGGGGCGACAGCCTCGCGGGACTACTGGCCGCCCATCCCCGTCGTCGCCACGCCCTGCACGATGCGCCGCTGGAAGAGCATGAACACGACGAGCAGGGGCAGCGCCGCGATCATCGCGGATGCCATGTTCTGCGCGTACTGCACGCCGTAGGCGTTCTTCACGGTCGACAGGCCGACGGGCAGAGTCATGAACTGCGGGTCGGTCGTGACGATGAACGGCCACAGGAAGTTGTTCCACGCGCCGATGAACACGAAGATCGCGACCGCGACGAGGATCGACCTCGACAGCGGGACCACGATCGTCCAGAACATCCGCCAGGTGCCGGCCCCGTCGATGCGGGCGGCGTCGAGCAGCTCGCCGGGGACGGCGTCGAAGAACCGCTTGAGGATGAAGACCATCACCGGCGCGACGACCTGCGGCAGCACGATGCCCGCGACCGAGTCCACGAGGCCCATGGCCTGCATCTGCTTGAACAGCGGCACGATGAGGATCTGGCCGGGCATCATGATCGACGCGAGGGTGAGGAACTGCAGGAGACCCCTGCCCTTGAAGAGGGTCTGGGAGAACGCGAAGGCCGCCATCGCGGAGATCAGCACCGTCAGCGCTGTCACCAGCGCCGCGACGACCAGGCTGTTCCACATCCAGCCCAGCAGCTCGCTGTGCCCGAGCACCTGCCGGTAGGCGTCGAGCGTCCAGCCCTGCGAGGGCCACCAGGACGCCGGCAGCGCGGCCTCGGCCTCGTGCTTGAAGCTGGTCACGGCGCCCCACGCGAGGGGGAGCAACCACAGGCCGGCGAGGACGACGAGCGCCGCCAGTGCGCCGGCCCGCACCCATGGCGAGGGGCCGATCGTCAGCTTGGTGAGCGTGCGGTTGTCGGCCCGGGTCTGCTGCAGGGCCGACCTGCGCGCGGTGACCATCGTCGAGACGGACGCGGGGACGGCCATGTCAGGCCTCCTTCTTCGTGGGCAGGAGCCGCACCAGGGTGAACACGAGGATCAGTGCGAAGAACACGTACGAGATCGCCGAGGCGTAGCCGAGCCGGTAGTTGGTGAAGCCCATGTCGTAGACGTACTCGAGGATCGGCCGCGTGCTCCCGTTGGGCCCCCCGGCGGTGAGCAGGTAGATCTGGTCGAAGACCTTCATCGACGCCAGGAGCTGCAGCACGACGATCACGCCGGTGATCGTCTTGAGCTGCGGCACGGTGATGGCGAACAGCCGCCGCCAGCCGCCCGCACCGTCGATCGTGGCCGCCTCGTACTGCTGCTGCGGGATGCCCTGCAGCGCGGCCAGGTACAGCAGGAAGTTGAAGCCGACGGTCCACCACACGGTGACGAGCGCGATGGAGAACATCGCGACGTTCTCGTCGGTGAGCCACCCGACCGGCCCGAGGCCGAGGTTCGCGAGCCAGGTGTCGAGCAGGCCGATGTCGGGCTGGAAGAGCCACGAGCTCAGCGAGGCGACGACGGCGCTGGTCAGCAGGAACGGGGCGAAGAACGCCATGCGCCATACCCACTGGCCGGGCAGGCCGGTGTGCACCAGCAGCGCCATGACGAGCGCGACGATCACGAGGGGCACCGTGCTCAGCACCGTGAACCACACGGTGTGCCACAACGTCGTCCACACCTGCGGGTCGCCGAAGGCCTCGACGTAGTTGTCGAAGCCGATGAAGGAGCTCTCCGTGGCGGTGAGGCTCTGGTCGGTGAGGCTCATCCACAGGCCGTAGATCGTCGGCCACAGCAGGAAGAGCCCGGTCGCCACCGCGAAGGGGGCGACGAACAGGTACCCGGAGCGGTCGCGTTCGCGCAGCGGTCTGCGTGCGGCGGCGGCTCCGGTGCGAGTCCGGGAGCCCGTCGCGCGACCGGGGAGGCGCGTGACGGGAGCGCTCAGTGACGTGCTCGAGGCGGTCATCGTCGTCCTCTCGATCAGGCGGGGCTGGGCTGCGAGAGGAAACGGTTCATCTCGCTGAGGATGCGCTCGACGGCGGTGGCGGGGGACGCCTTGCCGGACAGCGTGTCGGTCATGGAGTCGCCCATGCGGGTCTGGAAGTCGCTGCCGCCGCCGGTGAACCAGGCGTCCGGGTCGAAGACGGCGATCTCGGCCGCGGGCGCGTAGTCCCGCTGCGGCGTGAGCTGCTGGTACTCCGCCGTCCGCACGACCGGCTGGTACGCCGGGATGTGGCCGGCGGAGGCCCACGTGAGGCCCTCCTTGAGGAGCCCGGCGAGGACGCGGTAGGTCGCCTCCCGTGCGGCCGGGTCCGGGTGCGCCTGCCTCGGCAGCACGAACGCGTGCGAGTCGGCGTAGTTGGCGGGGGCGTCGAAGATGGCGGGGAACGGCGTGGCGCCGACGTCCGGGATGGCGTCACGGAACATGGGCAGGTCCCACTCGCCGGCGAACATCAGCCCGGTGCGGTTCGACATGAAACGCCCGGACGCGGCGTTGCCGTCCTGGTTCCGCGCCGCGACCTTGCCGTCGACCATGGCCTGGAGGAACTCGAAGACCTCGGTCGCGGCGCCCTCGTCGAGCTCGGCGGGCCGGCCCTGCGTGAGCTCGTAGCCGCCCCCGGCCTGGTTGTACAGCCCCCAGAACATGCGCCAGCACCCGGCGGGGTCGCGCAGGTAGCCCCACGAGACACCGGTCTCGCCGGTGACCTCGGCCATCGCCCGGCCGGCGTCGAGGAACGCGTCCGGCCCGGGGGCGACGTCGAGCTTGCCCTGGCCGTCGAGGAGGCCCGCCTCACCGGCGATCTCGGGGTTGTGGAAGGCGATGTAGGGGTGCGTGTCCAGCGGCAGCGCGTAGAGCTGCCCCTCGAACTGCGCCTTCTCCCAGACGGCGGGGGCGAAGTCGTCCTGCGTGACGCCGAGGGCGGCGAGCGCGTCGAGGTCGAACGGCTCGAGCAGCCCGCCGGGCGCATAGCCGCCGAGCCGCGACATGTGCATCACGGCGGCCTCGGGCGGGCGCCCGCCGGACGACGCCATGGCCAGCTTGGTGTAGTACGGGGCGCCCCAGGCCAGCGTCGTGGAGCTGACGGCGATGTCCGGGTTGGCGGCGGCGACGGCGCCGACCATCTCCTGCATGAGCGCTCCGTCACCACCCGAGAACAGGTCCCAGAGCATGACCGGCGTGCCGCCGGCGCCCGAGGCCGTGGGTGTCGCGCAGCCGGACAGCGCCCCGCCGAGCGCGACGCCGCCGGCGCCGACGAGGGCGGCCTGCAGCAGGCCGCGCCGGCTGAGTGGTCGGCCGTCGCCACCGGTCTCGCCGGGTCCGGACGGGTGCGAGCCTCGGCGGGGGGTGCGGACCGGCCGCCCCCCTCTCGGCGTCGCGAACCTGCGCTGCATGGTCATCATCGACCCTCCTGGGATGCAACGTTGCGCTCCAACGTGGAACCACGATGGACTAGCGACCGCGGGCCGTCAAGAGCGAGTGTCGACGGCGCCGTCGACCGGCGACGCGACGAAGGGGCTGTGCTCGATGACGACGGAGGACGGCGCCGGGGGCCCGCTCCCGGCCGAGGGCGGTACGCCGGCGCGGGCTCGGCGGCGCGGCAGCGGCCGCGTCGGCATCAAGGACGTGGCGGTCGCGGCCGGGGTGTCGTGGAAGACGGTCTCCAACGTCGTCAACGGCACCGGGCGCGTCGGGGACGCGACCCGCGCTCGCGTCGAGGAGAAGATCGCCGAGCTCGGGTACCGCCCGAACCTGGCGGGGCGCCAGCTGCGCCAGGGCCGCACGAACACGCTCGCCCTCGCCGTCCCGTGGGTGCACTCGCCGTACTTCTCCCTGCTCGCGCACATCGTCATCGAGGTGGCGGGGGCGCGGGGCTACCGCGTGCTCATCGAGGAGACCCGTACCGACCGGGAAGCGGAGCTGCAGGTGGCGCGAGGGTTCCGGGTGCAGGCCATCGACGGGATCATCTTCTCGCCGCTGGCGATCGGGCCGTCCGAGATCGCCGAGGTCCGGGGCGAGACGCCGATGGTGCTGCTCGGCGAGCGCGACGACCCCGGCCGGGACCGGCGGTGGGCCACCGACCACGTGAGCATCGACAACGTCCGGGCCGCGCGCGAGGTCACGGAGCACCTGCTCACGACGGGGCGGCGCCGGCTCGCCTTCGTCGGCGCCGAACCCGTCGACGACCGCACGGGGGCCCTGCGGGTGCAGGGCTACCGCGAGGCGCACGTCGCGCAGGCGGTCGAGCCCGACCCGCGCTGGATCCTCCCGGTCGCCCAGTTCTCGCGTCCGGCGGGCGTCGAGGCCGTGGAGGGCGTTCTGCCGCGGATCGACCAGGTGGACGGGCTGGTGTGCGCGAACGACGAGCTCGCGCTCGGCGCCCTCCACGCGCTCCGGCTCAACGGGGTGCGCGTGCCCGAGGACGTCGCCGTGACCGGGTGGGACAACACCGAGGACGGGCGGTACTCGAACCCGTCCCTGACGACGGTGGCTCCGGACCTGCGCTCCATCGCGGAGACCTCCGTCGACAGGGTCGTCGCGCAGGTGGAGCGGCCGTCCGGCGACCGTGAGGACACGGAGGTGGACGTCGTGGTCCCGCACCGGCTGCTGGTGCGGGAGAGCAGCCGAGCGGCGCGCGAGCCAGGGCGTCGGGGTCACCCTCTCTGATTCAACGTTGCATTCTCGGTCGGGGCGATGTTGAATCATCCGCAGCACTGTCGTCCACGCAACGGAGCACCACGATGACCCTTCTCGACCGCCTCGACCCGCCCTCCGCCCCGACGGTCGGCGACGTCCCGCGCCCCGAGTACCCGCGTCCGCAGACGGTGCGCGACCGGTGGCTCAACCTCAACGGCCCGTGGGGGTTCGAGATCGACCAGGGCGACTCGGGCCTGGAGCGCGGGCTGCGCGACCGGCCGCTCGAGGGGACGATCACCGTCCCGTTCGCCCCCGAGTCGGAGCTGTCCGGTGTCGGGAACACCGACTTCCTCGAGGCCGTCTGGTACCGCCGCGAGGTGACGATCCCCGCCGGCTGGGCGGACGTCGACGGCGACGGCACGCACGTGCTGCTCCACTTCGGCGCGGTGGACCACGACGCCACCGTCTGGGTGGACGGTACCGAGGTGGTGCGCCATCGCGGGGGCTTCACGCCGTTCGTCGCCGACCTGCACGGGGTCGCCGCTCCGGGCGACACCGTGACCGTCGTCGTCCGGGCCCGCGACCACCGCGGCATCCCGCAGGCGCGCGGCAAGCAGTCCGGCCTGTACGCCAACAGGGACTGCCACTACACGCGGACCACCGGCATCTGGCAGACGGTGTGGATGGAGCCGGTGCCGGCCGCGAGCCTGCGCCGCCCCCGGATCACGCCGGACCTCGCCGCGGAGGCGCTCGACGTGCGCGTGCCCCTCACGCAGAACCGGCGCGGGCACCGCGTCGTCGTCACGGTGCGCGACGGCGACGGTGTCGTCGCGACCCGTTCCGCCCGTGCCGACCTCGACCTGGCGCCGTCGGTGCGCGTCGAGCTCCCCGCCGACCGCGTGCGGCCGTGGTCCCCGCGCGACCCGCACCTGTACGGCGTCGAGGTCGAGCTGCAGGACGCGACGGGCGCCGTCGTCGACGCCGTCCGCTGCTACGCCGGCCTGCGGTCCGTGGCGATCGAGGGCACGGCGGTCCGGATCAACGGGGAGCCCGTCTTCCAGCGGCTCGTGCTCGACCAGGGCTACTGGCCGGAGTCCCTGATGACCGCGCCGTCCGACGCGGCGCTCGCCCGAGACGTCGAGCTCGGCCTGCGGGCGGGCTTCAACGGGGCGCGCCTGCACCAGAAGGTGTTCGAGGAGCGCTACCTGTTCCACGCCGACCGGCTGGGCTACCTCGTCTGGGGGGAGTTCGGCGACTGGGGCGCGGGGGGCTTCGGCACGTCGAAGGACCACCAGCGGCCTACGACGTCGTTCGTGGGGGAGTGGCTCGAGGCGCTGGAGCGGGACGTCTCCCACCCGTCGATCGTCGGATGGTGCCCTCTCAACGAGACCCACCAGCTGCTGCACGACCGGATCACGCAGCTCGACGACGTCACGCGCGCGATGTTCCTCGCGACCAAGCTCGCGGACCCGTCGCGCCCCGTGCTCGACGCGAGCGGGTACTCCCACCGCGTGCTCGAGACCGACGTGTGGGACTCCCACCACTACGAGCAGGACCCGCGGTCGTTCGCCCGGGACATGGCCGGGCTGGCGACCGGGGAGCCCTGGGCCAACGACTACCCGGAGGGCCCGATCTCCCTGCCGTACCGCGGGCAGCCGTACTTCTGCAGCGAGTACGGCGGCATCTGGTGGAACCCGGAGGAGGCGGCCGCCGCGGCGGGCGACGACCGCGCCGAGTCGTGGGGGTACGGCCAGCGTGTCGCCGACGAGGAGGAGTTCCACGCCCGGTTCGCCGGCCTGACCGACGCCCTGCTCGACGATCCGCTGATGTTCGGCTACTGCTACACGCAGCTCACCGACGTGTTCCAGGAGCAGAACGGGATCTACCGCTTCGACCGCTCCGAGAAGCTCGACGTCGACCGCGTCCGGGCCGTGCAGGAACGGCCCGCCGCGTTCGAGAAGCGCGACGACGCCTGACCGAGGCATCACCGCGGCAGTCCGGGATCGGTCGGCAGTCTGAACTGCCGACCCGATCCCGGACTGCCGCCCTGACCGGTCGGCCGAGGATGTGCTGACGCGGCCGCGGGGCGAGGATCGCCTCATGGACTTCCAGCAGCTGACGCGCCCCGCCCCGACATCGACGCCCCGCACCCTGGCCAGGATCGCGCTGGGGGCGGCGCTGGCCGGAGCGGGGATCACGCACCTCACCGTGGCGCGGGAGGAGTTCCAGGCCCAGGTGCCGGCGTGGTTCCCCGTGGACGAGGACGTCACCGTGCTCGCGTCCGGGGCGGCGGAGATCGCCCTGGGCGGTGCGCTCGTCGTCCTGCCGCGGTGGAAGGTCGCCGCCGGGCTGCTCGTGGCGGCGTTCTTCGTGGTGATCTTCCCGGGGAACGTCGCCCAGTGGCTCGAGGGCAAGGACGGGTTCGGCCTCGACACGGACGGGAAGCGGCTGGGCCGGCTCTTCTTCCAGCCGGTGCTGGTGGCGTGGGCGCTGTGGTCGAGCGGGGCGTGGCCGGCGCTGCGCCGCGCCGTGCGTGGATGAGACGGTGGCCCGGGGGCGTGCGTCAATAGCCGCGCTCGGGGTCGACGACGTTGCGCAGCGGCCGCCCCGACACCCAGCGGGCGACGTTGTCGAGCGCGATCCCGCGCCCGCGCTCGGCCGTCTCACGGGTGGTCGCGCCGTTGTGGGGAGTGACGACGACGTTCGGCAGGTCCCAGAGCGGGCTCTCCCGCGACAGCGGCTCGGTCGCGTGGGCGTCGAGACCGGCGCCCCCGAGCCGCCCCGCGCGGACGGCGTCGGCCAGTGCGTCGTCGTCCACGATCCCGCCGCGCGAGACGACGACCACGAATGCTCCGGGCCGCAGCAGCGCGAGCTCGTCCGCGCCGATCAGCCCGCGGGTGGCGGGCGTGAGCGGTGCGGTGACGACGACGTGGTCGCTGGTCGTGAGCAGCTCCCGCAGGCCGTCGGCCCCGTACAGCAGGCGGACGTCGCCGTCGCTCGGGCCGGACGGCGTGTGCCGCAGCGCCTGGACCCGCATGTGGCACGCCTGGGCCTTGCGCGCGAGGTCGCGCCCGCTGTTGCCGTAGCCGACGACGCCGAGCGTGGCCCCCGCCAGCTCCCCGTGGGTGAACCGGTCCCACTCGTGGCGTCGCTGGGCGGCGGTCCAGCGCGGAGCGTCCCGGCTGAGCATCAACATGAGCATCAGTGCGTGCTCCGCGAGGGGGACGGCCCCGTTCCCGGCGGCGGACGTGAGCGTGACGCCGTCGGGCAGCGTGCCCGCCGCGAGCCAGCCGTCGACCCCCGCCGCGCCGCTGTGCACCCAGCGCAGCCCGGGCAGGAACGACAGGTCGTCCCGTGGCGAGGCGCCGAGGACGACGCCCACGTCCGCGAGCGGGACGCCGCCGCGGGCGCAGGCGCAGGGCGTCGGCTCGGTCACCTCGTGCACCGGGTGGCCTGGCGCCGCCGACCGCACGGCCCCGGCGTCGAGGCCGGAGCCGGGGGCGACCAGGATCGCGGCCCCCGCCGCCGGGCCGCTCACTTGAGCCCCGTGGTGGAGATGCCGCGGATGAGGTGCTTCTGGGCGAACGCGAAGAAGCACAGGATCGGCACGAGTGACAGCACGGACATGGCCATGAGGGTCCCGGTGCCCTGCGCCGACTGGGAGTCGACCAGGGCGTTGAGGGCGACCGGCACGGTGTAGACCGGCGCCTCCGTGAGGTAGATGAGCTGGCCGAAGAAGTCGTTCCACGTCCAGATGAACGTGAAGATCGTCGTCGTCACGAGTGCGGGGCGCATGAGCGGCAGGATCACGTGCCAGAAGACGCGGAACGGGCCGGCGCCGTCCAGCCAGGCGGCCTGGTCCAGCTCGCGCGGGATCCCGCGGATGAACTGGATCATGAGGAACACGAAGAAGGCGTCCGTGGCGAGGAACTTCGGCAGCACCAGCGGCACGAAGGTGTTCACCATGTCGAGCTCCGAGAACACGATGTACTGCGGGATCAGGGTGGCGTGCATCGGCAGCATCACCGACACCAGCACGATCCCGAAGTAGAGCTTGCGCGCCCGGAAGTTCATGCGGGCGAGCGCGTACGCCGTCAGGGAGCACGACACGAGGTTCCCCACGATGCAGCTCACGGCAAGCACGAGCGAGTTGCCGAAGAACACGACGAACGGGTAGCCGGCGACGCGCCACCCCGCGCGGAAGTTGTCGAGGGTGAGCTCGGTCGGGATGAGCCCCGGGTCGGTGAGGACCAGGTGCGAGGGCTTGAACGCGCTGACCGCCATCCAGATCAGCGGGTACAGCATGAGGAGCCCGAACAGGATGAGCCCGGTGTGCCGGACGATCTCGCCCCGCCGCCGCGCCCGCGTCGCCGAGGCGCTCTCGACGTGGGGCCCGGCCGGCGACGGGGTGGTGGTCGGGGGTGCGGCGAGGTCAGTCATCGGAGTCTCCGTAGAACACCCAGTACCTGGACAGGAGGAAGTGGCCCGCGGTGATCACCGCGATCACGCCGAGCAGGACCCAGGCGAGCGCGGACGCGTACCCCATGTCGAAGTTCACGAAGGCCTGCTGGTAGATGTACAGCGTGTAGAAGAGGGTCGAGTCGACCGGCCCTCCCGTGCCTCCGCTCACGACGTGGGCCTGCGTGAACGCCTGGAACGACCCGATCGTCTGCAGGATGAGGTTGAAGAAGATGATCGGGGTCAGCAGGGGCACCGTGATGCTCGCGAACTGGCGCACCACCGACGCGCCGTCCACGCGGGCGGCCTCGTAGAGCTCCTCCGGGAGCTGGCGGAGGCCGGCGAGGAAGATGACCATCGGCGAGCCGAACGTCCAGACGTTGAGCACGATGAGCGTGCTGAGCGCCGTCGACGGGTTCTGGAGCCAGTTCGTGCCCTCGATGCCGAAGAAGCCGAGCGCCTGGTTCACCAGGCCGTCGTGCCCGAAGATCTGCCGCCACAGCACGGCGACCGCGACGCTGGTGCCCAGCAGCGAGGGCAGGTAGTAGGCGCTGCGGTAGACGGGCAGGCCGCGCAGCCCCTTGTCGAGGACGAGGGCGAGCCCGAGCGCGAACGCGAGCTGGAGCGGCACCGACACCAGCACGTAGACGAGGGTGACGCGCGCCGAGGCCCAGAACCGGGAGTCGTCGAGCATCCGCTCGTAGTTCTCCGCCCCGACGAACGTCGGCGCGCTGAGGATGTTGTAGTCGGTGAAGGACAGGTAGAGCGACGCCAGCATCGGGATCAACGTGATGGCGACGAGCCCCACCAGCCAGGGGGCCATGAAGAGGTGGGCCACGCCGTCCTGCCGGCCGAGAGCCCGGCGCCGCGCCCGGCGTGGCACGGGAGTCTCGGCCGGCGTGGCCGGTCGGATCGGGGTGAGCGTCATGGTGCCTCGCTCAGTCCGCGGCCCGGCTGATGCCGCGCTCGATCTCCGCGATCATGGACTCCGCCGCCGCCGCGACGCCGGCCTGGCCGACCGTGACCTCCTCGAGCACGCGCGTGAACGTGGTGCGCCAGGCGCTGGTGCCGGGCGGCGCCTCGTACCGGGGGAGCCGGTCGGCCTCGCGGGCCTGCGTGGTGATCCGCAGCATCTCCTGCTCGTCCGGCGTCGCGAACTGCGCGTACTCCTCGGCCACGCGCGGGTTCGGCGGCACGCCCATGGTCAGGCCCACGACCTTCTGCATCTCGACGTCGGAGGTGCAGTAGCCGACCACCTCGCCGGCCAGCTCGGCGCGCTCCTCGGCGGCCTGCTGGTAGACGGCCATGCGGGGGAAGTACAGGAAGGGGTGTCCCTCGGTGGCGTCGGCGGCGGCCGGCGGCTGGTGGAGGCGGAAGTCCGTCTCCGGGTACATCGCCGAGTCGTCGACGATGTGGTTGGAGTTGCCGAACCACAGCAGGCAGCGGTCGCCGACGTCCTCCCAGCTGGGGGACACGCCGTCCTGCTCGCTGATGGACGTGGTGGCGCCCGAGGTGCGCAGCTTCTCCCACCACTCGATCCAGGCGCCGAGGCCGTCGGCGCTGAAGCCGATCTGCCCGTCCTCGGTCCACAGCTGCTCGCCGTGCTGGCGCAGCCATGCCTCGAAGGAGAGGTCGTGGTCGGCGCCGTAGGACAGGGCCTTGCGCTCGCCGCCGGCGTTCTTCGAGTAGTCGGCGGCGAAGTCGGCCAGCCAGTCCCAGTCCCAGTCGTCGGGGATCTCGACCCCGTCCTGCTCGGCCATGGTCCGGTTGGACCGGACCACCGGGACGAAGATGCCGAACGGCATCGTGTTGAGGGTTCCCGCCAGCTCGAAGTCGCGCAGGTCGGCCTCCGAGTAGTCCGACAGGTCCAGCGACGAGATCTCGCTGAGCGGCAGGTACAGGTCGTTGGCCTCGTAGGTCATGACGTGCGGCGACGGGACCCAGAAGATGTCGGCGACGTTGCCCGCCGCCATCTGGGTCGTCATCCGCTCCTGGTAGGCGTCGTAGTCGGCGAACTCGACGTTGAGGGTGATGTCGAGAGCGGACTTCATCTGCCCGAAGGCCTGCTCGTAGTTCTGCTGGCGCACCGTGTTGCCCCAGAAGGCGTAGCGCAGGGTCCGTTCCCCGCTGCCGCCGCTTCCCCCGGCGACGCCCGAACAGCTCGCCAGGATCCCGGTGCCGGCGGCCGCCCCCACGGCGACCAAGAAGTTCCGTCGGCTCAGCTCACGCATGGTGACTCTCCCGTCATTGGAAGGTGGTCGGGTGAAGCTCGGTTGCTCCACCCTGAGTCAGGCAAGATTGCCTGTCAAGATTGCACGTCTAGTTGTTATGCCATCGAATCTCGAGGGCCTCGAAGAGCCCCACGGCCGGGGTGCGGACGACGACGTCCGCCCCGTCGAGGGCCCAGGACAGCTCGCTCCCGGCGACCCGCGCCCGGACGGCGACGGGCTCGCCGCGGGCGGGCACGCGCAGCGTCCCGGCCCCGATCTCGAGCGGCGCGGTGAAGCGCTGCGGGGCGTCACCGGAACGGTTGAGCAGGTGGACCACCGTGCTCCGGCCGGTGCTCCCGGGGACGACCTGGAGCTGGGCGGGCAGGTCGGTGTCCACCCGCAGCCCCGGCCCGGCCAGGGCCAGGAGCCGCGCGACGAAGGCGTCGCGGGCGCGGCTCAGCCCGAGCTCGCGGTACACCAGCCCCGGACGCCAGGGCACCAGGGCCAGGCGCCCGCCCCCCACGGCCCCCGACACCCAGCCGGGGTGCGGGGTCGCCGCGTGCCCGTAGCACTTCTCCGGCGGCCCGTAGAGGGCACGCCCCACGGCGTGCCAGCCGGTCTCGGCCTCCGGCCCGGGGGCGAGCACCCGGAAGGGCCCGACGACCGGCAGCAGGTCGCCGCCGTCGGGGCCGGTGGGCAGGTGCAGCGAGCGCACCGACTCCTCCGTGGCGTACACGGCCGTCTCCCGGGCCACGGCCTCCGCGCCGTGGACCTGCGGTGCGCCGTCGGACCAGCCCGAGTCGCCGGTGGCCACGACCGTGCCTCCGGCGGCGAGCACCGCCTCCACGGCCGCGAGCTCCCCGGGGGCGAGGACGCCGACGTCCGGGAGCACGATGAGCGCGTAGCGGTCGGGGGCCAGACCGGCGAGGCGGTCCTGACGGACGACGTCGAAGGGCACGTGCGACTCGAGCAGGCCGAGGTACAGGCCCTGGAACTCCGCGGTGCGGCGCGCACCCTGTGCCGCGCCGTCGCCCGAGCCCCGGACCAGCGCGACGCGGGCCGTCGAGACGAGGCCGGCGTAGAGGTCGGCGTTGTCGCGGTGGAAGCGGGTGACCTCCCCGCCGACGCGCAGCGCCTCGAACGGGCTGTCGGCCGGCGTCCCCATCACGTAGGTGGACGGCTGTGCGCCGTGGGCGACCGCCTGCAGCAGGTGCTGCGCGAAGTGGTGGGGGTCCTCGCCGGCCCAGCGGTAGGGCATGTCGACGAAGCCGACCGCGTTGACGAAGACGGGCCGCCCGTCGTCGCCCGAGCGCGCGGCGCTGACCGCCTCAGCCGTCCTGTGGTGCCACAGCGGCCGCCCGACCGCGTTGTTGGCCTCGTGGAACGTGACGTCCGCACGGTCGCCCAGGACGAGGGCGACGTCGGGCGCCAGGTCCCGGATGTGCGCGCGCAGCCGGGCGTGCAGGTCGTCGAGGACTCCCGCCGCGAACGACTGCCACGCCGCGTAGCCGGGGGAGTCGGGGCCGGTCGGGTGCGCGACGCCGCCGGAGTGCTCCCGGAAGGCGGCCAGGCAGGCCGCGCAGCGGCACACGCCCCAGTACCGGCGGCTGTAGTCGCGCTCGTTGAACGACATCCAGTTGAGGAAGAAGCCCGCCAGGTCGTAGCGGTCGAGGACCTCGGTGAGGACGTCGAACGCCTCGCGCTGGTAGTACGCCCCGCTGGGACACGTGCTGCGGTAGCCGTTGTACACCTGCGGCGCGCCGTCCGGGGAGACGAAGCACCACTCGGGGTGCTCCTCCGCGCGGCGGGCGTCGATCTTGGAGAAGTCCATGCGGCCCAGCACCCGGATCCCCCGCGACCGGGCGGCGGCGACGGCGTCGCCGACGAGGTCCCCCGACGCGCGGGCGGCCAGCGCCGGGTTGACCGTCTGGGAGGCCAGGGAGCTCGGGTGGTTGGCGACGATGCCGCCGACGCTGAGGAGCCAGGTGTCGGCCCCGTAGGCCTCGATGTCGTCGAGGACCGCGTCGACGTCGAGGTCGGCGTCGACCTCGCGCAGGTTCGTCTGGAAGGTCCGGAACGGCGCCTCCCACCAGCGGCCGCTCATGCGTCGGTCTCGCCGACCAGGCGGAAGAGGGCGGAGTGGTCCAGCTCCTGCCACCCGCGCGCGAGGGCGTCGTCCATCTGGGCGGCGACGACGCGGGTCCCGGGCACGGCGGCGCCGTGGTGCTCGGCCGCCTCGAGGGCGAGGCCGAGGTCCTTGCGGTGCAGGCGCAGGCGGAACCCCGGGTCGAAGGCGCGCTCGATCATCCGCCGGCCGTGCAGGTCGAGGATCCGCGAGGAGGCGAACCCCCCGGAGAGCGCCGTGCGGACCGTGCCGGCGTCGATGCCCGCCGCCTCCGCGAGCGCCAGCCCCTCGGCCACGGCCTGGATGGTCCCGGCGACGATCACCTGGTTGGCGACCTTGGCGGCCTGGCCGGCCCCGACGGGGCCGATGTGGGTGATCGTCGAGCCGAGCACCTCCAGCAGGGGCGTCGCCCGGGCGACCGGGCCGTCGTCGCCGCCCACGAAGACGGTCAGCGTGCCGTCGCGGGCGCCGACGTCGCCCCCGGAGACGGGTGCGTCGACGTACTCGCCGCCCGCCTCGCGGACCGCGGCGGCGAGGTCCACCGTCACGACGGGGGAGATCGAGCTCATGTCGACGACGAGCGTCCCTGGTCGCAGGCCCGCCAGGACGCCGTCGTCGCCGCGCAGGACCGTCTCGACGTCCGGGGTGTCGGGCAGCATGAGCACGACGATCTCCGCCTTCTCGGCGACCTCGCGCGGCGACGCCGCGGCCGTGGCCCCCTCGTCGAGCAGGTGGCGGGAGCGTTCCTTGACGCGGTGCACGGTCAGCTCGTGCCCGGCGCGGACGAGGTTGAGAGCCATGGGTGCGCCCATGACGCCCAGGCCGATGAATCCGATGCGCACGTGTCCTCCTGGGGTCGGGCCCGTCGTCGGACGGGCGGTTTCCGGGATGCTCGGCGGGTGCCGGGGGTCAGCGGGAGGTCGGGGACCGCCACTCGAGGTGCACGACCTCGATCCGGTCGATCCGGTCGAGGTGCACGCGGGCGGTGCCGCCGGTGACGGTCACGGGTGCGGTGCGGCCGTCGACGAGCAGTCGCGCGCGCACGTCCTCGGCGCCCTCGGGCAGCCGGACCAGCACCTCCTGGTCGGCGAGCGGGAGGAGCTCGTGCTGCTGCCCCCGCATCGCCATGGGGTTGGTGAGGTTCACGACGGCCACGGCGAGCTCGTCGTCCCCATCGAGGAGGGCGATGTCGACGAGCCCCGCGCCGTCCACCCGGACCCGCTCCGGCTCGTCGCCGAGCGCCCAGCGCACCGCGTTGGCCAGGAGCCGTCCGTGGTCGGACTGGAGAGACTCCCAGTAGACCTCCCCGGCGTCGAAGGCGAGGTGCACGGTGCGCCCGCCGGAGGGGTGCTCGCGCGCCACGACGGCCGGTGTGGCATCGCCGGGCCGGGGGTAGACCTCCTCCATCGGCAGGTCCGGGTAGTCGGGCACGAAGCGGAAGACCACCTCGGCGCCCGGTGCCGCCTCGACGTCGAGCACCCGGGTGCCGGCGACGATCCGTCGCGTGCCGTCGTAGCCCGCGGCGACGGGGTGGTCGGCCTCGATCGTCATGTACTTGTTCTTCACGGGCCCGCGGACGCCCTGCACGAGCCGGACGCCGAGCAGGTCGCCGAGGGCGATCGTGGTCCCGTCCCGGGTCAGGCCCGAGTCGAACGCCGCGACGACGCTGCCGCCGCCCGCGACGTACTCCTCGATCACGCGCACGTGGTCGGCGGACAGCTCGGGGCACGCGGGCAGCACCAGGACCCGTACCTCGGCGAGCCGGTCGGCCGTGAGAGCGTCGTCGGCGATGTACTCGAACGGGATGCGCGCCTCCAGCAGCGCCTGGTAGACGCCGTCCTCGTGGCCGCGGTGCCCGCCGGAGTTCGCCCGGCTGTCGAGCAGCAGGACCTCGGCGGTGTGCCGGAGGCGGCCGAGCACGGGCTCGCACCTCTCGTGGAGCCGGAACGCCTCGACGACCGGCGCGACCCAGCGAGTGTCGAAGCACTCCGCCTTGAACTTGGTGAACCACGGGCGCGCCCCCTGGGCGAAGCCGTCGATCACGAGGCTCGCGGTCTCGTGCGGGTCGGCGACGGAGTCCTTCCAGCGTTTCTCGTGGTCCTCGGGGCCGACGGAGGTGATGAGCGCTACCGGCCGCTCCGGGTGCAGGCCGCGGGCGCGCTTGGCGATCCTGCCCGGTTCCCAGGCCGCCTCGGTGCCCGACCGTCCCTGCTTGTCGACGAAGAACATCGGGTAGCGGTCGCCCACCAGCTCGGGCACGAGGTCGCGCGTGAGGTTGGCTCCGCGGTTGGGGATGAAGCGCACGTGGGGCCGCACCGCGCGCACGGCGTCGTCCCACAGCACCACGAGCTCGCTCAGCCGGCGGCTCTGCCATGCGGTCCAGGCGGGCCAGGCCGGGTCGTCCGGGTCGTCCTCGCGCGGGAGCCGGTGGCCGGAGTCGGCGAGGAACCGCCGGGCCGTCTCTTCGGTGTAGGAGACGCCCCGGTGTCCCTCCCAGCGGTTGGCGAAGACGGCGTCGACGTCGTACTCGCGCACGATCTCGAGGGCGACCTCGGTCGTGAACTCGCGGTGGTAGGTGCTGAACGGATCGGTCCACCACAGCCCGGGCATGGAGGCATGGGGGATCGGGTCCCCGTGCGCGTCCCGGGCGAGCCACTCGGGGTGGGCGTCGGCGGCGTCCTGGTGGACGGCGTGGGGGTCGACCCGCGCCATGACGTGCATGCCGAGCCGCCTCGCCCCGTCGACCAGCGCCCCGAAAGGGTCGGTGTCGCCCAGGTGCGCGCTGCGGTGGTGGTACGGGATCCGGGTCGGGTAGAAGGCCATGTACCCGCCTGCGCTGAGGCACAGCGCGTTGGACCGGGAGCGGCGCATGACGTCGATCCAGAAGTCGACGTCCAGCACCGCAGGGTCGTCGTCGGTGAACGTCAGCTGGGTCCACCGGGTGGCCGTCCTGTACCAGTGCGGCGTGCGCAGCCCGTCGTGGGCCGCCGGCCGAGCATCCGTGAAGGTCACGGGCAACTCCCATCCTCATTGATTGTCAGACATGATGACATGTATCGCATCTGATGCCAAGATGGTGGCATGCGATGGAGCGACTACGAGGTCAGCGCGAACGTCTCCCTGCTGTTCACCGAGGTGCCCTACGAGCACCGGTTCCGGGCGGCGGCCGACGCGGGGTTCACCACCGTCGAGAGCTGGTGGCCGTTCGCCGAGCCGCATCCTGGCGACGACCGGCTGGACGAGCTGGCCGGCCTCGTCGACGACGCCGGCGTCCGGCTGACCGGGCTGAACTTCTTCGCGGGGGACATGCCCGCGGGGGAGCGAGGGGTCGCCTGCCGGCCGGAGCGCGCCGGCGAGCTCGACGCGAACGCGGAGGCCCTCCTTCGTGTCGCCCGGGCGACCGGTTGCCGGGGCTTCAACCTGCTCTTCGGTCAGCTCGACGCGGGTGTGGACGGCACCGTCCAGCGCGCGGCCGCCGTCGGGGCCTACCGCCGCGCAGCGGATGCTGTCGCGGACGTCGACGGCACGGTGCTGGTCGAGCCCCTCGCGGTCGGCCTGAACGGGTCCTACCCGCTGACCACCCACCATGACGCGCTGCGGCTCGCCGCCGAGGTCGGTAGCGAGCGCCTCGCCCTCCTGCTGGACACCTTTCACCTCGCCTCGAACGGCGTCGACGTGGCGGCCGTGCCGGACGAGGCCGCCGGGAGGGTCGGGCATGTGCAGCTCGCCGACGCGCCCGGCCGCGGGGAGCCGGGCTCAGGCGCCGTCGGCTGGGAGGCGTTCGCCGGTGCGCTGCGGGGCGCGGGCTACGCCGGGACGGTCGCCGCGGAGTACAAGCCGACCTGCGACACCACGAGCTCCCTGGCCTGGGGCGCACCGGACGGCCGGGTGCCGTCCTGACTGTCATGATGTCTGTCGGGGTGGCCCGACAGACGACTTCTCAGGCGTCGCGGCAGGGCCGCCCCCGAGACAGCGGTGGGAAGCGAAGGAGAAGACGTGCCCACGAGTGCGAGCCAGTACAAGCTCGGTCCGGCGTCGTTGACGGAGGCGCTGTTCGAGTCCCTGCGGGCGAGGATCATCAACGGTGACATCTCCCCGGGGGAGAAGGTGACCGAGCAGCGGGTCGCCGACGAGTACGGCGTCGCCCGGCCGACCGCGAAGTCCTGCCTCGAGCGCCTGACCAGTCTGGGCCTGCTGCGTCGGGTGGCCCACAAGTCCGCCGTCGTCCCGCGGCTGAGCGCGGCCGAGATCCAGGACCTCTACTTCAGCCGGGCGACGTTCGAGTCGGCCGCGGCCGTCCACCTCGCCGGGCGCCGCCTGCTTCCGGACGAGATGACCCGGGCGCAGGACGCGATGGATCGTGCCGCGCGGAGCGAGGACTTCGCCGAGCAGGTTCAGGCCGACATCGCGTTTCACTGGAGCCTCGTCCAGGGTCTGCGGAGCGAGCGGCTGTCTCGGATGTACGAGATGATCTCGGGCGAGATCCACCTGACGATGGGCCAGTACTCCGCCCACCGCCGGACGACGCCCACGCACGTCGTCGCGGAGCACGCCGCGATCATGGACGCGATCCGTGAGGGCGACCAGGAGGCGGCGCGGACCACCCTGACCGACCATCTCGTGCGCGCCCGGGACCGCGTCCTCGCCGAGGTGGGCGGCGAGCCCGGCGAGGCATCGGCGTAGTCACGCCGGTGCGGCCCCGTCCTCGCGGAGGGCGAGGACGGGGCACCTGAGGTCAGTCCGCCGACGCGCCGGGCGGGAGCACCCGCAACGTCGAGAGGCCGGGGTCGCCGTCGCGCCACTCCGTGGTCAGCGCGACGTACCGGGCCGTGCGCCCGACGTCAAGGCTGCCGGTCCGGGCCCCGGCCCCGATCGTGCCGACGTCGGTGAACGTCAGCCCGTCGTCGCTCACCGCGACCACGGCCCAGGGGGCGCCCCCGCGCGCCCACGACGTCACGACCTGCCCGATCTCGCGGGGGCTGCCCAGGTCGGTGACCATGCGCCCGCCGGGCCCGGGCGTCCACGCGGTCGACGGATCGCCGTCCACCGCGGCCGACGGCGAGGTCATGCCGTCGGGCAGCACCGACGCCGGGAACGTGAGCGTGGCGAGCGCGTGGTCGGCCACGGGGAACGGCGTCGCGGCGCCGAACCGCAGCGGCGTGCCCGCGGGGGAGGCACCGACGGTGCGCGTCGTGCCGGTCTCGGCGTGGTGCACGACGACCGGTCCGTGGCCCGTCACCGCGAAGGTCCGGGCGTCGTCGACGGCGACCTCCACGCCCGCTGGAGCCGTCCCGCCCCGCCGGGCCACGGTGGCACGGGGCGCGAGCACGACGGCGTCGCCGGCGGGGACGGTCACGTCGAGCGACGTGGTGTCCTCGCCGATCCGCTGCGTCCCGGCGAAGACGGGCACGGCGCCGCCGTCGTGCGGGACGGTGACGGTCGTCGACACGTCGGCGGCGGTGAGGTTGAACGCGACGAGGTAGCCGTCGAGGAGGCTGACGAGCACACCGGGGTCGTCTGACTCCGGCGCAGGCCGCGCGGCCTGCGCGGACGTGGCGTCCGCGCCGCCCGGGAGCATCTCGACCAGCCGGGGGCCGTCCGTGCCGTCCGCGAGCCGCACGACGTGCCGCTCGTCGCTCGCGCGCGACACCGTCAGCGGGGCGTCCGTGCCGCGGACGACGAAACCGGCCTCGCCCTCGACGTTCAGCCACCCGCCGTCGGAGGTCAGCACCTCGTCGCCGGTGTACCGGAACGACGCGGCGTCGTGCCAGGTCTCGCCGTCGAGCGACGTCTGCACGCGGTACTCCTGGCCGGCCGCCGCCTCCCAGCCGAGCTGGACCTGCGCCACGTCGACCGGCGAGCCCAGGTCGACCTGGATCCACGAGTCGGCGCGGGTGCGGTCCGCCCGCGAGACGGCCCAGCGCGTGTTCCCGTCGCCGTCGGTGACGGCGCTCGCCGGCTTCCCGCCGTCGGCGCTCGACGCCGTGGCCGGGTGCCCCGCGGCGACGTCGATCCCGTCGGGGGAGAACGCGCGCAGGTGATAGAGCGAGTAGCCGTACTCGGGATTCCCGCGCACGCCCTGCATCCGGACGTAGCGGGTGGTGACCGGCGCCGGGTCGTCCGCGCCCGGCGGCACCAGGTCCACCGTGTCGAGGCGGTGCACGTTCACGTCCTCCGGCGCTCTGCCGTAGGCGGTCGCGGTGCGCCACGTCTCGCCGTCGGTCGACGTCTGGACGAGGTACCGCTCGCCGGCGGCCGCCTCCCATGCGAGGCGCACCCCGCCCACGGTGGTCTGCTCGCCGAGGTCGACCTGGACCCAGGAGTCGGTTCGCGTCCGCTCGTCGACGGCGACCGCCCACCGGGACGCCGCGTCGTCGTCCGTCACGGTCGCCGCGGTCCGGCCGTTCGCCGTGTCCTCGCTCGACGCCGCGGCCGGGCGGCCGGCGGCGAGGTCGGCGGCCGACTCGTCGTCGGACCCGTACGCGTGGAAGGAGTACAGCGAGTACCCGTACCGGGGGTGCCCCTGCTGGCCGAGCACGCGGACGTACCGGGCGGTGACCGGGCCGAAGGTGAGGTCGTCGACCCGGGCGGCGTTCGCGTCGGAGGTGTCGGCCGGCCACGTGGTGGGCAGGGCCTCGGTCGTCTCGCCCTCCGCCGTCGTGTACGTGCGGGAGCCGTCCAGCCCGGCGTACCCGTCCATGTCGAGGTTGCGCACCGACAGGCTCGCGTCGTCGGGCCCGGCCCCGGTCGAGGCGTAGACGGCGGACCCGGTCGGGAGGGTGGCCTGCCCGGCGTACCCGTCGCCGACCCGGAACACGGACGACGTGCCCTCGAAGCCGTCGCGCGGCGTCGTGTACGTCGTCACGTGACGGTCGTCCACCGTCGCGCCCGGGTTCGGGTACAGGAACGGCGTCGACCCCGACACGTGGAACAGCCACGAGTCGTGGCCCGGCACCCACGGGAACTTCACGAAGCCGCGGCGGCTGCCGGCTGCGGCCCACGCTTCCGCCGACTGCTGGACGGTCAGCCCCGGCCCGGCGCCGAAGTCGCGCACCCCGGCGAGGCGGGCGAAGAGCTCGTCGGCGGCCGTCGGCTCGACCGGCCCGTCCGGCGACTCGGCGGCCTCGACGTGCAGGAGGTAGGAGATGGCGATCTCCGCGCGGGCCTCCGGCTCGTACTTCGGCTCGCCGGAGAACTTGGTGAGGCGGTCGACCGGCGGGTACGCCTGGTAGTCCGCGAGCGCCGCGGCGAGCGACGCCTCGGCGCGGGCGGCGTCCGGGTCGCGGAGGACCTGCCCGAGGAAGGCCATCGGGAGCACGTCGCGTCCGTACAGGAACTCGCGGTCGGCGACCATCGGCATGAACGGCTCGCCCTGGGCCGACATGACGAGCTCGATGGACTCCCACAGCTCCGCGGAGTTCGGCTGGCGGGTGAGGATCTCCGGCAGCGGCTCGTCGCGCAGCAGGAAGTGGATCGCGTTGCGCCCGCCGGAGCGCCAGATGTCCGACTGGTAGTGCGGCCCGAACGAGCCGTGGTTCTCCACGAGGTACGTGTCGTGGACGGTCTGCATCGTGTTGGACGACACCGGCTTCCCCGCCACGACGGCGGGGTTGTTGCGGTCGGCGGTCGGCTGTCCGGCGGCGTTGCGGCCCCAGTCGCCGAGCTGGTCCGCCCATCGCGCCGCGTCGGCGTCGTCCGGCGCCCAGGCGAGGCCCGGCGCGAGGGCCTGCGTGTAGACGCCGGCCTCCTCCTGCGCGGTGTCGCCCTCGAACTTGCCGGTCGGCCACTCGGCGGTCCAGTGCCCCGACAGCGGGTCGTCCCCGAAGTCGAGGTCGGCGGTGTACCGGGACTGCGCCGTGGCGATCGTCGTGAGGTGGGTCCGGGTCGTCGCGTCGAGCTCGTCCCAGAGCAGCTGCCCGGCCGCGAGGAAGTACGACTGGAACGTGGAGTCCCAGAAGAGCCGCTTCCCCCAGGTGCCGTCGGGGTCGACGAGGCGGTTGGTGGCCGCATAGTGCTCGATCGTCGCGAGCGTGTGCGCGCGGAGCTCCGCCTCGGGGACGCCGGCGACGTCCGCGTCGTACTCGCCGTGCGTGAGCAGGACGGCGTTGCCCAGGACGACGGCGAAGTTGAAGTCCTTGGCCTGGTACACGCCGGCGGAGTCGTCCCAGACGGTCTCGGCCCAGCGCGTGTGGCGCAGCAGCGCCTCGTAGTAGTCCGCGGCGATCGGGTCGGGCGCGCCGTGCTCGGCGGCCGCCGGGGCGCTGTGCGCGGTGGTCCCGGGCACGGGCGCTCCGTGCGCGGCCGCGGCCGGGACGAGAAGCGCGACGGCGGTGGTCGCGGCGGCGAGGGCCGTCGCGCCGCGGCGTCGGCGGGAGGTGGTGCGTCTCATGATGTCCTCTCGACGGTGAGGGGGTCTGACAGCGCTGTCGGACCGGTATGAACGGCCTTGCGGATCGATCGGCGCGGCAGTTCCCGTTCTGGTCGGCAGCTCGAGCTGCCGACCAGAACGGGAACTGCCGACCAGACGTGTGACGGAGGTGCTCAGCCCTTCACGGAGCCGGACATCAGCCCGCCCATGAAGTACTTGCCGAGGATGATGTAGACGAGCAGCGTCGGCAGGGACGCGAGGAGCGCGCCCGCCATCGACACCCCGTAGTTCTGCAGCAGCGCGCCGTTGGCGAGGTTGTTCAGCGCCACGGTGACGGGGCCGTTCTGGCTGGAGGAGAAGAACACCGCGAAGAGGAAGTCGTTCCACTCGTTGGTGAACTGCCAGATCAGCACGACCACGAAGCTGGGGATGGAGACCGGCAGGATGACCCACCAGTAGGTGCGCAGCATGCCGGCGCCGTCCACACGGGCGGCCTCGACGAGCTCGTGCGGCACCGTCATGTAGTAGTTGCGGAAGATGAGCGTGGTGATCGGGATGCCGTACACCACGTGCAGCAGGATCAGTGTCGGGATGCCGCCGGGGATGCCCAGGTCGAGCACGAGCTGCGTGAGCGGGATCATCACCGCCTGGTACGGGATGAACATCCCGAACAGGATGAGCGTGAACACGATGTTCGCGCCCTTGAACGACCAGCGGGACAGCACGTACCCGTTGAGGGAGCCGAGCATCGCGGAGATGATCGCCGCGGGGATCACCATCTGCAGGGAGCGCCCGATGGCGGGCCCGAGCGTGGTCCACGCCGTCTGCCAGTTCTCCGTGGTCCACAGCTGCGGCAGGTTCCACGCGCGGGCCGGCGCGGCGTCGCCGGCGCCCTTGAAGCTCGTCACGAACAGCACGTACACGGGGATGAGGACGATGACGACGAAGAGGAGCAGCACGGCGTAGCGCACCGTGCGGCCCCGGCTGAAGCGGGCGCGCCCGCCCCGGGCACCGAGGTCGACGCGGTCGCCGGCCCCGGTCGAGGCCGTGGGGGCGGTCCCGGGCGTGACGGCGGTCATCGCTTCTCCGATCGGTTGGAGTGGACCAGGTAGGGCACGATGACCACGGCCACGATGATGAGCAGGATGGCGCCGACGGCGGCCGCGTTCGCGTAGTCGAAGCTCGACTTGAACACGAACATGTCGACGGCGGGCACCTTGGTCTGGTAGTTCGCCGGCTTGGAGATCGACATGATGAGGTCGAACGACTTCAGCGACATGTGGCCGATGATGATCAGGGCCGACAGCGCGATCGGGGACAGCTGCGGGAACAGCACGTGCCGGTACAGCTTCCACTCGCTGGCGCCGTCCATGCGCGCGGCCTCGCGCAGCTCCTCGGGGATGCCGCGGAAGCCGGCGAGGAACAGCGCCATCACGTAGCCGGACAGCTGCCAGATCGCGGGGATCGCGATGGCGAGGATGCCGAAGGTGACGTTGTTCCACCAGTTGTTCTGCAGGAAGTCCAGCCCGATCATCTGGAACAGCCGGTTGAGGCCGGAGGCGCTCTCGCCCTGGTTGGAGTTGAGCAGCCACCGCCACACGACGCCGGACGCGACGAACGACACGGCCATCGGGAACAGGTAGATCGAGCGGAAGAAGCCCTCGCCGCGGATCGGGCGGTCGAGCAGCCACGCCCACCCGAAGCCCATCAGCATGGTGCCGACGAGGAACGTCACCGTGAACAGCACGAGGTTGAGCAGGGAGTGCTGGAACGCCTCGGTGCCGAGCAGGTCGAGGTAGTTGCTGAACCACACGACGGAGGACGGCTCCTGGCCGGTGGCCTGGGCCGCGGTGTGGTTGTCGGTGACGGACGTGGAGAAGTTGACGCCGATGAGCCCGTAGACGAAGACGCCGACGAGGATCAGGGACGGCAGGAGCATCAGCAGCGGCGGTCCCGCGCGGCGGAGCGACTTGAGCATGGTGGTCTTCCCGGTGGAGGGGCGGGGGTGCCGGCCCGCGCGGCCCAGGGGTGGCCGCGCGGCCGGCGGGGACGACGTCGCGCGCCGCCGGGGGGAGACGGCGCGCGACGTCGTTGCCGGTCTGGGGCCCGGCGGTCGGGGGTCAGCCCTGAGCGGCCGCGGCCAGCTCGGACTGGTACGCCGCGAGGTCCGAGGCGCCGGTGGTGAACTTGCTCGTCGCGTCCGAGATCGCGTTGAGGGTCGCGACGGGGGCCGCGGCGCCGTGCGCGAGCGAGGACACGATGGTGTCGCTGCCGAAGGCCTCGGCCGCGGACTGCTGGTACTCGCCGAACGTGGACATGTCGACGTCGGTGCGGGCCGGGATGGAGCCCTTGGCCTTGTTGAACGCCTCCTGGCCCTCGGCCGAGCCGACGGTCTCCAGCCACGCCTTCGCGCCACCGGGGTGCGGGGCGCCCACCGGGAGGGTGAACGAGTCCGCGAGGAAGTCGAACGTGCCGTCCGAGCCGGGCACCGGGAAGTAGGTGTAGTCGTCACCCGGCTTCTTGTCCTGCTCCTCGAACGCGGCCACGGCCCAGTCGCCCATGACGTTGAAGGCCGCCTGGCCGTCGATGACCATCTGGGTGGCCTCGGGCCAGTCCAGGCCGTCGCGGTCGGAGTTCGTGTAGCCCATGAGCTGCTCGAAGTCCTCGAGGGCAGCCGTGACCTCGCTGCCCTCCCAGTCGGTGGAGCCGTCCCACAGGCCCGAGTAGGCCTCGGCGCCGAGGTCGGCGAGGAGCACCGTCTCCAGCAGGTGCACCTGCGTCCAGGTGGTCGCGACCGACAGGGGGGTCACCCCCGCGTCCTGGAGCTTGTCGAGGTCCGCCATCCAGGCGTCGAGGTCGTCGTAGGTGGCCTCGGGGTCGACGCCGTTGTCCTCCAGCACCGTGGGGTTGGCCCACACGACGTTGGCGCGGTGGATGTTCGACGGGATCGAGTAGATGGCGCCGTCCTCGGTGGACAGGCGGTCGACGAGGTCGGCGGGGAAGGCGTCGGTGAGCCCGAACTCGTCGTACAGGTCCGAGACGTCCTCGATCTGGGCCGCGTCGATGTAGTCCTGCAGCTCGGCGCCGGCGTGCGCCTGGAACGTGTCCGGCGGGTCCTGCGCCTGCAGGCGGGTCTGGAGCAGGTCCTTCGCCGCGGAGCCGGCGCCGCCGGCGACCGCGCCGTTGACGAACTCCGTGTCCGGGTGCTGCTCCTCGAACACGCCCACGAGCGCGTCGAGGCCGGCCTTCTCGGACCCGGCGGCCCACCAGGTGAAGACCTCCACCTCGCTGGCGTCGCCGCCGCCGGTCTCGTCGGTGCCGCCGCCTCCGTCGTCGCCTCCGCCGCCGCACGCGGTCAGTGCCAGGCCTACGAGGGCGGCGCCGGCCACCGTCGCGCTGGTCCTGCGGTTCAGTCGCATCGTCGTTCCCCTACGCCGTCGTCGGTGTGGGCGCCGGCGGCGACCTCGTCGCTCCCGCCGGTGGGGCGCGTCCGTGCGCCCTGTCCCGACGCCCATCCAAGGCGCCGGAGAATCTTGGTGTCAAGAAGTGAACGCAAGAGTGGCCGGATCGTGATCTTTGCGTGAGGTTCGTAGATTCAACGGTCGTGGCGGTGCCGTGGACGTGGCCAGGTCGGCCGCTATCCTGACCGGGTGCGCGCAGACCGGGTGACCCCGGGCTCCCAGACTTCATTGCGTGAGGCCAACCGAGCCCGGATCGTGAGCGCCGTCCAGCAGCGTGGCTCCCTCACGCAGATCGAGCTGGCCGGCGTCACCGGCCTGTCGCCGGCCACCGTCTCCAACATCGTCAAGGAGCTCACCGCCGCCGGCGTGCTGCACACCGCGCACTCCACCCGCAACGGCCGCCGCGCGCTGCAGGTCACCCTCGCGCGCGGCCTCGGGCTCGTCGCGGGCGTGCACTTCGGTACCCGGTCCCTGCGCGTCTCCCTCGCCGACGCGTCCATGCGCGTGCTCGCCGACCAGCGCATGCCGCTCGCGCCGGACCACCGCGCCGACACCGGGCTGCAGCGCGCCGCCCTGCTCGTGCGCGAGATGCTGCTCGACGTCGACGCCGCCCCCGACGAGCTGCTCGGCGTCGGCGTCGGGGTCCCCGCGCCGGTCGACGTGCGCACCGGGCGCATCGCGACCGTCGGCATGATGCGCGGCTGGGACGAGGTGGACGTCGGTGGCACGCTCTCCGACGACCTCGGCGCCCCCGTCCACGTCGACAACGACGCCAACCTCGGAGCGCTCGCCGAGGCCCGCTCCGGCGCCGGCGCGGGGCACGACGCCGTCGCGTACCTGCGCGTCTCGCACGGCATCGGCGGCGGCATCGTGCTCGGCGGGCGGATCGTGCACGGCCGCGGCGGCGTCGCCGGCGAGATCGGCCACGTGACGATCGACGAGAACGGCCCCATCTGCCGCTGCGGCAACCGCGGCTGCCTGGAGACCTTCGCCGGCGCCGGCGTCCTGCTCGCCATGCTGTCCGAGAGCCGCGGGCCCCTGACCCTGCGCGACGTCATCGACGCCGCACGCGCCGGCGACCCCGGCTGCCGCCGGGTGCTGTTCGACGCCGGCCAGCACCTCGGCGTCGCCACCGCCAGCCTGTGCAACCTCGTCGACCCGGAGATCGTCGTCGTCGGCGGCCAGCTCGCGGACGCCGGCGAGATCCTCCTCGGACCGATGCGGACCGTCGTCGAGCAGCGCACCATGCCGAGCGTCTCCGGGCCCGTGAGCGTGGTGCCCTCCGAGCACGGCGCCACCGCCGAGGTGCGCGGCGCCCTCACCCTCGCGCTCGACCGGGCCCGCGTGGGCGGCGCGCTGGGGGTGAGCGCATGACCCGCCTCGGCGCGCTGCTCGCCGCGCTCCTCGCCACCGCCGCCCTCCTCGCCGGGTGCGGAGCGCCCGCCGACGACGACGCCCCCGGTGAGGCGGCGTCCCCCGGCCTGCGCACCGGCACCGTCGGGCTGCTGCTGCCCGAGGCCAAGACGGCGCGCTACGAGACCAGCGACCACCCGACGTTCGTCGCCGTCGTCGAGCAGCGCTGCCCCGCGTGCCGCGTGCTGTACGCCAACGCCGCCCAGGACGTCGCCGCCCAGCAGGAGCAGGCCGAGTCGATGCTCGCGCGCGGCGTCGACGTGCTCGTGCTCGACGCCGTCGACGGCGTGGCCGCCGCGGGCGTCGTCGCGCAGGCCCACCGGCTCGGGGTCCCCGTCGTCGCCTACGATCGGTTCGTCGACGGCGCCGACTACTACGTCTCCTTCGACAACGAGCTCATCGGCTACCTCATGGGTGAGGCGCTCGTGGGGGCCGTGCGGGACGGCGCGGACCAGGACGGCACGGGGCAGGACGGCGACGGGCACGACGGCGACGGGCGCCGGCCCGGCGTCCTGCTCGTGCACGGCGCGTCGACCGACCCCAACGCGAAGGCGCTCGCGGCCGGCGCCCACCGTGCGCTCGACGGAGAGGACATCGAGGTGCTCGCGGAGTACGAGACACCGGACTGGAGCCCCGACAAGGCGACCGAGTGGGTGGAGGCGATGCTCACCCGCTACGGCGGCCGGGTCGACGGCGTCTTCGCCGCCAGCGACGGGATCGCCGGCGGTGCCGTCGCCGCCATGAAGGCCGCCGGCCTGGACCCCGTGCCGCCGACGACCGGGCAGGACGGCGAGCTCGCCGCGGTGCAGCGCGTCGTCAGCGGCGACCAGTACATGACCGTCTACAAGGCCACCGACCAGCAGGCCCGCACCGCCGCCGAGCTCGCCGTGCGCGTGCTGCGCGGCGAGTCCCCCCGCGCCACCGCCACGATCCGCGGCGTGCCCACCCTGCTGCTCGCCCCCCGCGCGGTCGGCGTCGACGACGTCGGCCGCGTCATCGTCGACGGTCACGTGCACACCACCGACGACATCTGCACCCCGCCGTACGCCGACGCCTGCCGGTCGGCCGGCCTGCTCGACGAGGAGCCCGCCCCGTGACCGCCCACCACGACCGGTCCCGGCCGGCCCCCGTCCTCTCCCTGCGCGGAGTGTCCAAACGCTTCGGCGGGGTCGACGCCCTCGTCGACGTGGACGTCGACGTGCACCCCCACGAGGTCCTCGCCGTCGTCGGCGACAACGGGGCCGGCAAGTCGACGCTGGCGGGCGTCGTCGCGGGTGCTCACCGCCCCGACGCCGGCGAGGTCCTCCTCGACGGAGCGCCCGTCGTCCTCGACCCGCCCGCGACCGCCCGCGCCCTCGGGATCGCCACCGTCTTCCAGGACCTGGCGCTCATGGACGACCTGGACGTCGTGGAGAACCTGTTCCTCGCCCACGAGACCCGCCGTGGCCCGCTCCTCGACGAGGTCGCCATGGAGCGCCAGGCGTGGGCGCTGCTCGACCAGCTCGGGGCCAGCGTGCCCTCGGTGCGCGAACCCGTGCGCACCCTGTCCGGCGGCCAGCGCCAGGTGGTCGCCATCGCCCGGGCGCTGCTCGGCTCGCCCCGCGTCGTCGTCCTCGACGAGCCCACCGCGTCGCTCGGCGTCCGGCAGACCGCCGAGGTCCTCAACCTCGTGGTGCGACTGCGCGAGCGCGGCCACGCCGTCGTCCTCGTCAGCCACCAGGCCACCGACCTGCAGGCCGTCGCGGACCGCATCCTCGTGCTGCGGCTCGGGCGCGTGCACGACGTCTTCACCGGCGACGCCTCCTACGAGGACCTCCTCGCCGCCATGACCGGGGCGGTGCGCCCCGGCGGGCATGGCCGCGGCAGCACGGCCGGACGCCGGACGGTGGCGTCGTGAGCGCCCTGGAGCGGGCGTCGGCCGCCCGACAAGGCCTGTCCTCCCAGCTCGCCGCGCGGGCGCGGGCCGGGCGGCTCGGCATGCTCCCGATGCTCGGCGCGCTCGTCGTGATCTGGGTCGTGCTCGGCGCCGTCGACCCCGCGTTCCTCTCGGCGGAGAACCTCGTCAACCTCACCCTGCAGAGCGTCCCCGTCGGCGTCATCGCGCTGGGCGTCGTGCTCGTGCTGCTCGTCGGGCAGATCGACCTGTCCGTCGGGTCGGTCAGCGGGCTCGCCGCGGCCGTCGTGGCGGTCGGCACCGTCGACCTCGGCTGGCCGGTCGCCCTGGCGATCCTGGTGGCGCTCGCGGTCGGCGTCGCCGTGGGGTTCGGGTACGGGATGCTGTCCGCGCGGCTCGGCGTGCCGAGCTTCGTGTTCACGCTCGGCGGCCTCCTCTTCCTCGCAGGCGTGCAGACGCGCGTGCTGGGGCCCGCCGGGTCCATCAACCTGCCGTTCGAGTCGTGGCTGGTGCGCACCGTCCAGCAGGGGTTCCTCCCTTCGGCCGTCGCGTGGGCGCTCGTCACCGGCGTGGTGCTGGTCACCGGGGCGCTGCGGTTCGCCGACCGGTCGCGCCGCGTGCGCGCGGACCTGCCCGCGCCGTCGGTCGGGCGCGTCCTGGCGAGCACCGGGCTGCTCGCCCTCGTGCTCGCCGGCACCGTCGCCTACCTCGGCACCGGGCGAGGCGTCGGCTGGTCCGTGGTGCTGTTCGTCGCGCTGGTGGTGGCCGTCGACGTGCTGCTGCGGCGTACCCGCTGGGGCCGGTCCGTGCGCGCCGTCGGCAGCGACCGCCGGGCAGCCCGGCTCGGCGGCATCGCCGTGACCCGGACCGTCGTGTCGTGCTTCGTGGCCTGCTCCACGCTGGCCGCCCTCGGCGGCGTGCTGGCCGCGGGACGCCTCGCCGCGGCCAACCAGGGCACGGGCGGCGCCGACACGTACCTCACCGCGATCGCCGCCGCCGTCATCGGCGGCACCAGCATGTTCGGCGGCCGGGGGAGCGCCTGGTCCGCCCTGGTCGGCGTCCTCGTGCTCCAGTCGATCGCCAACGGGCTGACGCTGCTCGACCTCGACCTGGCGACGCAGTCCATGGTGACCGGGACGGTCCTGGTCGTGGCTATCGTGATCGACACGATCCTGCGCCGGCGGCGGGAGACCTGACGCCCGCACCGCGGGCACGACCCTCCAGGGAGGCACGATGGCTGACGGTGGCGAGACGGCGGTGGCGCCGGCGAGGACCGAGGGCGGCCGGCGCGCCCGGCGTCCTACGCTCGCCGCGGTCGCCGCACGGGCCGGGGTGAGTCTCAAGACGGCCTCCCGCGTGCTCAACGACGAGCCCAACGTCGCCGCGGCCACGCGCGACCGTGTGCGGACGGCGGCCCACGACCTCGGGTTCCGCCGCAACGCGGTCGCCGCGGACCTCGCGCGCGGCGGGTCGTCGCGCCTCGTCGGGTTCGTCACCGGCGACCTGGCCAACCCCTTCTACTCCGCGATCGCCAGCGGCATCGAGCGCGAGCTGCGGGGCCGTGGCCTGCAGCTCATCACCGCGAGCACCGACGAGGACGCCGCGCGGGAGGTGCTGCTCACCGAGGAGCTCTCGGAGCGGCGCGTGGGCGCCCTCGTCGTCACCCCGACCTCGGACGACCACGCGGCCCTGCGTGCCGAGCTCGACGCCGGGCTGCCCGTCGTCCTCATCGACCGGCCGGCCGCGGGTGTCGACGCCGACACCGTCGTCATCGACAACCGGGGCGGCATGCGCGCGGCCGTCGAGCACCTGCTGGCCTCCGGCCACCGGCGCGTGGGGCTCGTCGCCGACGTCCCCCGCCTCTGGACGGCTCGGGAGCGCCGGGAGGCGTTCGTGGCCGCCCTCGCCGAGGCGGGGGTGCCCGACCCGGACCGGTACGTGCGCGACGGTGCGCACGACGCGGACCGGGCCCGCGACCTGGTCACGGAGCTGCTCGCGCTGCCGCAGCCCCCGACGGCGCTCGTCACGGCGAACAACAAGATCACCGTCGGCGCGCTGCACGCGCTGCGGGAGCGCCGGGACGGTGCGCCCGGTGCGGCCGCCGTGGCCCTCGTCGGGTTCGACGACTTCGAGCTCGCCGACCTGCTCGACGTGACCGTCGTCGGGTACGACGCCGCGGAGATGGGACGGCGGGCCGCGGCGCTCGCCGTCGCCCGGGCGGCCGACCCGGACCGGCCGGCGCAGCTCGTGGTGGTGCCGACGCGCCTGGTGCCGCGCGGCAGCGGCGAGGTGCCACCGCCGGCCGGCTGACCCCGCCCCGCGGGTCGGGTGCCGCCTATCGCCCGCCGGTGACGACGGGGCACGTGGCCAGGTGGTCGTCCACCAGGCCGCAGGCCTGCATGGCCGCGTACGCCGTCGTGGGGCCGAAGAAGCGGAACCCCACGGCCTTGAGGGCCTTCGCCAGCGCCGCCGACTCGGGGGTGGTCGCCGGGACGTCCTGCCAGGTGGCGACGCGCTCGGCGCGCGACGGCGGGGCGAACGACCAGAACAGCTCGTCCAGGGTGCGCCCCTCCGCGTGCAGCGCGAGCAGCGCCCGGGCGTTGCCCACGGTGGCCTCGATCTTCTGGCGGTTGCGGATGATCCGCGCGTCGCCCAGCAGCCGCTCGACGTCGTCGCCGGTGAACGCGGCCACCCGCTGGGGGTCGAAGCCGTGGAACAGCTCCCGGAACGCGGGCCGCTTCTTGAGCACCGTCAGCCACGACAGCCCCGACTGGAACCCCTCCAGGGCGATGCGTTCGAGCAGCTCCGCCTCCCCGTGCACCGGCACCCCCCACTCCGTGTCGTGGTACGCGGCGTACAGGGGGTCGTCGTCGCCGAAGCAGCGGGCGGCCGCCGGCGGGGCAGGAGGGGGCGTCGTCATGCGGTCCATCGTGCCGGGAGGCGCCGACAGCGGGCGCCCTCCTCCACAGGCCGGTGCAGCGCCCATGTCGTGGGGGCGGCATTTCACCGTGACGAGCCTGTCCCCACCGCTGACCCGCACGCCGATCGAGCGTCTCTGTTCGGCAGGATCCATGCTCCGGATCCTGACGAACAGAGACGCTCGTCGTGTCAGCGGCGCACGATCTCGAACGTCGACGTCTCGTTCCGGACGTCCTGGTCGTTGCCCGAGAACGTGAGGTCGGTGAACGTCGCCGACCCGACGGCGGGCCCCTGGCGGGGCTCGGGCAGCGGGTTGGCCCAGATGCCGTAGCCGGACTTGTGGTCGTACTGGTCGCCGCTGCGGGTCGCCCCGGTGATGGAGACGTTCTCGAACGTCGGGTTCTCGATCGGGTGCTCCGGCTGCCCGCCGACGTAGTTGGTCTGGAACATGATCCCGGAGTACGTGGGGTCGACGATGTCGAGGTTCTTCACCTGGATGTTCTCGAACGGCTCGGACGCGGAGAACATCCACACGGCGCCGAACACCTGGTCGCCCCAGAAGTGCCCGCCGGAGCGGACCACGGTGAGGCCGTCGAACACGGTCGGGGCCGGGCCGAAGCCCTCCATCGGGTACCCGAAGTCGAGCGAGCTGATCGTCACGCCCGAGTACACGAGGGTGTCCGCCACGTAGATGTCGCGGAACGTGTTGTCCTGCCCGCCGTAGACCGCGAGCCCGGCGGCCCGCCAGGTGTTCGTCGAGGTGAGGTTCTCGTAGACGTTGCCGCGCTGCCCGCTGCCGCCGTTGTCGGTGGCGGCGAAGAGCGCGAACGAGTCGTCGCCGGTGCCCCGCGCCTGGTTGTTGTGCACGTGGTTGTCCGCCGACCCGTTGGTCATGTTGAGGGCGTCGGCGAACGTGTTGCGGATGCGTGAGTTCGTGATCTCCGACGAGTCCATGTTGGACGCCCAGAACATGCAGATCATGTGCTCGACCCAGATGTCGTCGATCGTCATGTCCGTGACGTTCGCGAAGTCGAAGACCTTGCCGGGCCCGTCGATGCGCGTGACGTAGTTGCCGAAGAACGCGAAGTCGCGGAACGTCGAGCCGTCGGCCGAGCTCTCGGCGCGGAACCCGACATCGGTGTTCTGCTGGTCCTGCGGGGCGACGAAGCGGGTGAACCACGGGCCGGCGCCGACGACGTCGACGGCGCGCCCGTACACCTGGAACTTGCGCGACGTCGCGTAGTCGCCGGCCGGCAGGTAGACGCCGTCGACCGACGCGTCCTGGCGCGCCTCGTCCAGGGCGGCCTGCACGGCGGCGTGGGAGAAGCCGTCCGGCTCGACGTAGCGGGCCGGGTCCGGGTTCTCCTGCGGCGTCGCCAGCTCGAGATCCACGAAGTCGATGGTGTACCGGGAGTCGTTCTGCGCGGTCTTCTGCAGCCGGATCGTCGAGCCGGCCGGGACGGTCCTGCCGAGCAGCGTGCTCGCCTCGTCGTAGAGGTGGCGGGGCGCTCCGGCGCCCGGCTGGTTGCCGGGGCTCGCCTCGTTCCCGTACAGCCACGCGTACCGGGACGTGAGGTCGACGTGCTTCAGGAGCTCGCCGTCGACGAAGACGCCGAGGGTCGACTCGGTGCCGCCGCCGCCCGGGGCGTCGGGCATGGAGAACCGGGTGACGAGCGTGTTGGTGGGGGCCTTCGTGGTCCACTCCACGTAGGCGCCGGTCTCGTCGAGGGTCACGGCCTGACGACCCGACGCCTCGCCCGCGAGGTCGCCGACGACGCGGTTGGGCTCCAGGACGGTCGCACCGCCGCCGGTGACCCCGTCCTCGGCCTCGTAGGTGTCGAAGGGCAGGTGCGCGCCGCGTCCCACGAACAGGGGCCGCGTGGCGGCGTTGTTCTCCCGCTTCGGCGGGACCTCCTCGCTGTCGGGCGCGACCGCGGCCTCGACGTCGTAGCTCCCGTCGGCAGCCGTCCAGGTGCCGAGCTCGACGCTCTCGCCGGTCGCGCCGGCGGCGAGACCGCCGTCCGCGGACCCGGTGAGGGTGGCCACGACGTCGCCCGTCTCCTGGTCGGTCACGGTCGCGGTGAGGTCGTGGGCGGCGTCGCCGGACGCCAGGGTTCCCCGGTTGGAGACGGTGGCGGAGAAGGTCACCGTGTCGCCCGCGGCCGGGCTGGTGGGCGTCCACGTGAGCGTCGGCACCAGGTCCGCGCTCGGCACCTCCGTGACGACGAGCGGCGTGGCGCTCTCGTGCGTGTTGTTCCCCTCGTCCTGCTCGACGACGACGCCGGACGGGTCCGCCTCGGCGCCCAGGCCGTACGACCCGGCGGGGAGCGTCCCGACGTCGGCCGTGACCGTGGCCTGCGCGCCCGCCTCGAGCGCGCCGAGCTGTGCGGTGCCCGCGGTCTCGCCGTCGACCGTGAGGGCGACGTCGGTCGCGGCCGACGGTTCGGTGCCGATGTTCTTCACGGTGGCGGCGAGCGTGACGGCGTCCGTCTCCACGGGGGAGCCGGGCGTCGCGGTGACGGCGGTGACGACGAGGTCGGGGTCGGGCGCCGGGCTGCCGAACACCTGAAGCTCGGCGACCTGACCGTTCCCGGCCCCGGTGTTCGCCGTGAAGCGCAGCCGGAGGTCGGCGGCCGTGCCCGTGACGGGGATCGTCACAGCGTTGCCTGTCGCGGGCGAGAACGCGTGCTGCGCCGCGGGGGCGAGCACCTGCCAGTCGCCGTCGGGGCCGTCCCGGCCCTCGACGGCGAAGGTCTGGGTCCGCGGGCCCCACGCGGTGGACGGCGGCAGCGCGACGACGACGTCGCTGACCTCCGTGCGGGCGTCGAGCGTCACCCCGAGGGTGCTGGGGTAGCGGCCCGGAGCCCCCTCCCAGTAGGTGCCGGGGTCGTCGTCGACGGCGTTGCTCGCCACGTACGTCTGTGTGACCGACGAGGCCTCGACCGGTCGGCCGACCGCGAGGTTGCCGCCCGTGGGCGGGTCGGGGTCCTCACCCGGGGCCTGGTCGCCGGTGGAACCCCGGACCTCGAGCTCGGAGAGCTGGCCGGCGGGCCACCCGGTGTTCGCGGTGATCCGCACCCGGACGTACCGCGCCTCGGTGTCGGGGACGTCGATCGTGACGGTGTTGCCGTCCGCGGGGTCGAAGCTGTGCTCCTCCGGGCCGGCGAGGTCGGTGAAGCTCGTGCCGTCGGTGCTCGTCCGGACGGCGATCGTCTGGCTGCGCTCCTCCCAGGGGCCGGGCAGTCGGAGCACGAGGTCCTCGACCGTCGCGCTGTCGCCCAGGTCGACCTGGGCCCACTGGGGGAGCGCGCCGTTGGTGGACTCCCAGTACGTGCTCGGGTCGCCGTCCGTCAGGTTCTCCGACAGGTACGGCGCGTTGTCGCTGCTCGCGGCGGTAGGACGCCCGGCCGACAGGACGGTGGCGCCCTCGTCGGCGCTCGACGCCGCGGCGAGAGGCACCAGCAGGGCGGTCGCGGTCGAGGCCGTGACCGCCGTCCGCCAAGCCTGTCTCGCGCGGGTGGGTGGCGTGGGTGCGGTGCGAGCTGACATCGGTGTCCCTCGATCTCCTGTCGACGTCGACAGCGGTCGGGCCACCCGGGGGTGGCTGGCGAATGAGTTCCCGAGTTGCAGCATCGACGCGACTTCACAACAAGGTCTTGTCCAGTTTTTGCGCCGTGCTTTGTTCGAGACGCTACTGAGGCCATCGGGGGTCGTCAAGAGCCGCCGGCGCGAGCAGGGCGAGAAAGAGCCCGCCCATGCGGTGGTGGCATGTGAATCGGTTCGATGATTGATCGAGGACGTATGGATCGGGCCGCGAGAACCAGGCCCTTGCGCGTTCTGCCGGCAAGGCGCTACCGTCGAACCGGTTCGCAAGGTCGAGAACGAGGGAGCGTGACGCGGTGGCCACCATCGGGGACGTCGCCCGGGTCGCGGGCGTCTCGCGCAGCACGGCGTCGTACGCGCTCACGGGCAAGCGTGCGATCTCCGCCGAGGTGCGCCGCCGTGTCGAGGACGCCGTCCGCGAGCTCGGGTACACGCCGAACGCCGGCGCCCGGGCGCTGGCCACCTCGCAGACCCGGGTCATCGGCCTCCTCGCGCAGTTCCTGGAGGACGAGTTCGCCCCGGCGATGCTGCAGTACATGCTCGGCATCTCGAACACGGCCCGCGAGCTCGGCTACGACATCCTGCTGGCCACCGAGGCCGACGGGCGCAACGCGCTGCGGCGCATGACCGACTCCCGCATGGTCGACGGGATCGTGCTGCTCAACGTCGCCGAGCACGACGACCGGCTGCCGATCCTGCGCGAGGCGCCCCAGCCGGGCGCGCTCGTCGGGCTCCCGGCCGACTGCACCGGCGTCGACGTCTTCGACCTGGACTTCGAGGAGGCCGGCCGCCTCATGGTCGACCACCTCCACCGCCTCGGGCACCGCGAGCTGGTGCTCGTCTCCCAGCCGGAGCACGTGGTCGAGCGGGGCGGCGCGTACGTGTGGCGCCTGCAGAACGCCGCGGTCGAGGCCGCGCGCACCCGCGGCGTCACGCTGCACCCGGTGTTCGGGTCGTCGCGGCAGCCGGAGGTGGGGCGCGAGCTCCACGCCCTGCTGGACGCCTACCCGGGTGCGACCGGCCTGCTCATCAACAACGAGGCCGCCGCGGCGGCGCTGCCGACCGTGCTGCACGAGCGCGGCCTGGTCGCGCCGGCGGACCTCTCCGTCGTCGGGCGCTACTCGGACGAGTTCGCCCGCACGTTCTCCCTGCCGTACTCCTCGATCGAGAGCGCCCCCGACCGCCTCGGCCGCATGGCCGTGCGGGAGCTGGTGCGCCGCATCGAGGGGGAGGTGGGACACGGCGAGCCGCACGTGGTGCGGTTCGTCTCGCCCGAGCTCGTCGACCGGGGCAGCACCGGAGCACCGCGAGAGGGCTGATCGACGAACGCACAGCCGGCCGGCGGGCCCTTCCGCCACCCTCGTAGCGAACCGGTTCGACAGCCCGTTCGGCGGTCCCACGGCTCGACGAGAGACCGCAGGCCACGCCGGCCCCACCAACGCAGCACACGGCCACGACGACGTCGCCGGCCACCGTTCAAGGAGGAACCGCAGATGCACACGACACCGCGTACACGGCGCACGCTCGCCGCCCTCACCGCGCTCGCCGCCACCGGCGGGCTCGCGGCCTGCTCGTCCGGCGGCGACGGCGGGTCGGAGTCGACCGCCGGGTCCGGCACCTACACCTGGTGGGACCCGTACCCGCAGCACGACGAGTCGTCCGACTGGGCCGGGCGCGTCCAGGCGTGCGGCGAGGAGGCCGGCGTCACCATCGAGCGGACGGCCTACGACACCACCGCCCTGACCAACCAGGCGCTGCTGTCGGCGCAGGAGGGCACGTCGCCGGACGTCATCCTCATCGACAACCCGGCCGTGTCCACCCTGGCGGACACCGGCATCCTCACGACCGTCGACGAGTTCGGCGTCGACACCTCGTCGATCGACCAGAACCTCCTCGACGCGGGCGTCGTCGACGGCGAGGCCTACGGCATCCCGATCGGCGCCAACACGCTCTCGCTCTACTACAACGCGGACGTGCTGAAGAAGGCGAAGGTCGACCCGGCGTCGATCACCGACTGGGACTCGCTCACCGCCGCCCTGAAGAAGGTCACCGACGCGGGGAGCAAGGGCATCACCTTCGCCGGCATCGGCACCGAGGAGGGCTCGTTCCAATTCCTGCCCTGGTTCTGGGGCTCCGGCGCCGAGCTGACCGACCTCGACTCGCCGGAGGCCGTCGAGGCCCTCGAGCTGTGGAAGGGCTGGCTCGACGAGGGCTACGCGCCCAACACGGTCATCAACAACTCGCAGAACACGGTCTGGGAGGAGTTCCTCACCGGCGACTTCGCCTTCGCGGAGAACGGCACCTGGCAGGTCAACAGCGCCGCCGAGGCGGAGTTCGAGACCGGGATCGTCCAGCTCCCCGCCAAGGACGGCGGCGTCGCGCCGGCGCCGACCGGCGGAGAGTTCATCGTCGCCCCGGTGCAGGAGGACACCGCCCGCTACGACGTGACCCGCCAGATCGTCGAGTGCATGACGACGCCCGAGGGCTTCGTCGAGACGGCGAACACCTTCGCCTACTACGTCCCGCCGACGGCGGAGGGCCAGGAGCAGCTCCTGAGCGAGAACGAGGACCTCGAGCCGTGGGTCGAGGCCGTGCAGAACGCCAAGGGCCGCACCAGCGACGGCCTCGGCACCGACTACCCCGGGATCTCCGAGGCCCTGTGGACGGCGGTGCAGAACGCGCTCTCCGGCGCCGCCACCCCGGCCGAGGCGCTCGAGGCCGCCCAGGCCGACGCCGAGGCCGCCACCAGCTGACGCAGGGCCACCCCGACGAAGGACACCTCATGACCAGCAACCCGGCCGTCGTCGGGCAGCGCGCAGGGACGCGCGGCGCGGCGGGCACCACGCCCGCCGTGCCGCCCGTCCGGCGGCGCCGACGGACGCTGAACCCGAGCCAGTGGGCCGCCGTCGGCTTCGCCGCGCCGCTTCTCGTGTACCTCGTGGTCTTCTACGCGTACCCGTTGTGGCGCAACATCGACCTGTCGATCCACGACTACACGATCCGCGCGTTCGTGCAGGGCGACGCCGAGTTCGTGGGCTTGGAGAACTACGCCGACGTGTTCGCCTCGTCGACGTTCCCGACGGCGCTGCTCAACACGGCACTGTTCACGTTCGGCTCGATCGCGTTCCAGTTCTCGATCGGGCTGGCGCTCGCGGTGTTCTTCCGGTCGAGCTTCCGCCTCTCGAACCTGCTGCGGGCGTTGTTCCTCGTGCCGTGGCTGCTGCCCCTCATCGTCTCCGCCTCGACGTGGGCGTGGATGCTCAACAGCGAGAACGGCATCGTCAACTCGGTGATCACGGCGTTCGGCGGCGACCAGATCAACTGGCTCACCTCGCCGGACACGGCCCTGCTGTCGGTGACGATCGCCAACGTCTGGCTCGGCATCCCGTTCAACCTCGTGATCCTCTACTCCGGCCTGCAGAACATCCCGGGCGAGGTCTACGAGGCCGCGTCGCTGGACGGCGCGGGCGCCTGGCGGCAGTTCTGGAGCGTCACGTTCCCGCTGCTGCGACCCGTCTCCGCCATCACGATCCTGCTCGGCCTCATCTACACGCTCAAGGTCGTCGACGTGATCTGGGTGATGACCACGGGCGGCCCGGGCGACTCGTCCACGACGCTCGCGATCTGGTCCTACCGGGAGGCCTTCGGCACCGGGCAGCCCGACTTCTCGCCGGCGGCGGCGGTCGGCAACCTGCTCATCGTCATCGCCCTCGTCTTCGGGTTCCTGCACCTGCAGCTCCAGCGCCGACAGGAGGCCACGTCATGACCGGCCGCACGGTGTGGTGGAAGACCGCCCTCGGCGTCTTCTTCACCCTCGTCATGCTGTTCCCCGTCTACTGGATGGTGAACGTCTCGTTCACGCAGACCGGCGACCTGCGGGCCGACCCGCCGCACTGGTTCCCGTGGGACCCGACGGTCGAGGGCTACCAGGCCGTTTTCGCCCAGCAGCTGCCCGCCCTGGCCACGAGCCTGCTGGTGGGGCTCGGCTGCGTGCTCCTGACGGTGGTCATCGCCGCGCCCGCCGGGTACGCGCTCGCGCTGCTGCACCTGCGCGGAGGCCGGACGCTCAACTTCCTGTTGCTGGTCGCCCAGATGATCCCCGCCGTCGTCATGGCGATGGGCTTCTACGCCGTCTACAACAACCTCGGGCTGCTCAACACCATCCCCGGGCTGATCGTCGCGGACTCCACCGTGGCGGTGCCGTTCGGCGTGCTGCTGTTCACGGCGTTCATGTCCGGCATCCCGCGCGAGCTGCTGTCCGCCGCCCGGGTCGACGGCGCCGGGCCCTGGCGCACGTTCACCTCGATCGTGCTGCCGGTGAGCCGCAACTCGATGCTCACCGTGTCCCTGTTCGCGTTCCTGTGGGCCTGGTCGGACTTCATCTTCGCCTCGACGCTCAACCGCAACGGCGACCTGATCCCGATCACGCTCGGCATCTACCACTACATCGGCAACAACACCACGCAGTGGAACGCGATCATGGCGACCGCCGTCGTCGCGTCCGTGCCGGCGGCGATCCTGCTCGTCGTCGCGCAGCGCTACGTGGCCGCGGGCGTCACCGCGGGCGCCGTCAAGGACTGACGAGAGAAGCACATGACCGACACCTCGACACGCCCCGCACCGACCCCGACGCTCGCCCGTCCGGTCGTCCCGCCCGGCCCGCGCCGGGGCCTGGGCCTCGGCGAGCTGACGCTCGACGGCGGGTTCTGGGGGCGCCTGCAGGCCACCAACGCCCGCGCGACGTTCCAGCACTGCCTCGACTGGATGGAGCGCCTCGGCTGGCTCGGCAACTTCGACCGCGCCGCCGCGGGCACCACCGGCCGCGACCGGCCGGGCTGGCAGTTCTCCGACTCGGAGGTGTACAAGCTCCTCGAGGCGCTCGCCTGGGAGCAGGGGCGCACGGGCGACCCCGCCGTGGAGAAGATGCTCGCCGCGGTGGTCGACCGCGTCGCGGCCGCGCAGGACGACGACGGCTACCTCAACACGTGCTTCGGGCACCCCGGGCGGCCGGGCCGGTACACCGACCTGTCGTCCGGCCACGAGCTGTACTGCACCGGCCACCTGCTGCAGGCCGCCGTGGCTCGGGTGCGCACCGTCGGCGCCGACGACCGCCTCGTCGACGTCGCCCGGAGGGCTGCCGACCACGTCTGCCGGGAGTTCGGGCCCGCCGGCCGCGCGGGGATCTGCGGCCACCCCGAGATCGAGGTCGGCCTGGCCGAGCTGGGCCGCGCCCTCGGCGAGCCGCGCTACACCGCGCAGGCCCGGCTGTTCGTGGAGCGGCGTGGCCACGGCACGCTCTCGCCGATCGCCCTGCTCAGCCCCGCGTACTTCCAGGACGACGTCGCGGTGCGGGAGGCGGACGTCTGGCGGGGACACGCGGTGCGCGCGCTGTACCTCGCCGCCGGCGCGGTCGACGTCGCCGTCGACACGCACGACGACGGCCTCCGCGCCGCCGTCGAGCGGCAGTGGGCGCGCACGGTGGAGCGCCGCACCTACCTCACCGGCGGCATGGGCTCGCGGCACCAGGACGAGGGCTTCGGTGACGACTGGGAGCTGCCGCCGGACCGCGCCTACTGCGAGACCTGCGCGGGCGTCGCGTCCGTCATGGTGTCGTGGCGGCTGCTGCTCGCCACCGGCGACGTGCGGTATGCGGACCTCATCGAGCGCACCCTGTTCAACGTCGTCGCCACGTCGCCGCGCGCCGACGGCCGGGCGTTCTTCTACGCCAACCCGCTGCAGCAGCGCGAGAAGGGCGCCCCGATGCGGCCCGACGCCGTCAACCCGCGCGCGGAGGGGAGTGCCCGCGCGCCGTGGTTCGACGTCTCCTGCTGCCCCACCAACGTGGCGCGCACGCTCGCGTCGTGGCAGGCGTACGCGGCGTTCGTCGACGCGCCGGCGGACGACGAGCCGGCCGTCGTGACGCTCGCGCAGTACGCCGCCGGGGACGTGCGGGTCGCGCTCGACGACGGCGACGTCCTCGCCCTGCGTGTCGACACGCGCTACCCGGACGACGGCGAGGTGCGCGTCGAGGTGGTCGAGGCGCCCGCGCGGCCCGTGCGCCTGCGCCTGCGCGTGCCGCACTGGGCCGACGGCGCCACGCTCGCCCGGGGCGGGCCCGACGCCGACGCGCGACCGGTCGCGCCCGGCTGGGCCGACGCCGGCGCGGCCCTCGCCGCCGGGGACGTGCTGACCCTGCGCCTGCCCGTGGGGCCGCGCCTGACCTGGCCCGACCCGCGGGTCGACGCGGCGCGGGGGACCGTCGCGGTCGAGCGCGGGCCGCTGGTGCTCGCGCTGGAGTCCGTCGACCTGCCGGACGGCGTCGCGCTGGAGGAGGTCCGCCTCGACGCCCGGGCGGAGGTCCGCGCGCACGGCGACGGTGCCCTCGTGCGGGTGCGCACCGTGCCGCTGCCCGGCGGTGGCACCGGAGCCCCGCCGTTCACCTCCGGCCCTCCGGTCCCCGCGCCGGACGGCGGCACACCGGAGGCCTTCGAGGTCCCGCTCGTGCCGTACCACCGCTGGGCCGAGCGTGGCCCGTCCACCATGCGCGTCCTCGTCCCCACCACCTGACCCGGGCCGCACCCACCGCACCCACCGCACCCCGTGACCGTCGAAGGAGACCCGGTGACCGACACGACCACTCCGAGCCCCGCGCCGTCCGGCGCCGCCTCGCCGATCCGCGCCGACGGCGCCCGCCTGACCTGGCGCGGCGGCGGCGAGACACTCGTCGTCGAGCCGTGGGGCCGCGACAGCGTGCGCGTGCGCGCCACCGTCATGGGCGACGTCGAGGACACGGACTGGGCGCTGCTGCCGCCCGACCCGGCAGCGCACGCCGGCGCGAGCGTCGAGCTCCGCGACGACGGCGCCACACTGCGCCACGGCGCGATCCGCGTCGAGCTCACCGCATCGTCGTGGTTCCACGAGCCCGTGGGCCACGAGGTGTCCCGGTGCGAGCTGGCGTTCTACGACGCCGACGGTCGCCTGCTGTTCCGCGAGCTCGGCCGCGGCGGGTCGCTGGACCTGCGGGCCCGGCGCTTCCGCCCCCGGCCGGGGGACGACGGGCACACCCTCACGGCGTCGTTCGAGGCCGACCCGCGCGAGCGGCTCGCCGGGATGGGGCAGTACCAGCAGCACGTGCTGGACCTCAAGGGCTCGACCTTCGAGCTGGCGCACCGCAACTCGCAGGCATCCGTGCCGTTCGTCGTCTCCAGCGCCGGGTACGGGTTCCTGTGGCACGACCCGGCGATCGGGCGGGCCACGTTCGCCCGCAACCGCACCGAGTGGCACGCGGAGTCCACGCGCCAGCTCGACTACTGGGTGACGGCCGGGGCCACGCCGCCGGCGATCGCCCGCAACTACGCCGACGCGACCGGGCACGCCCCGATGATGCCGGAGCGCGGCCTCGGGTTCTGGCAGTGCAAGCTGCGGTACTGGAACCAGGGGCAGCTCCTCGAGGTGGCGCGGGAGCACAAGCGCCGCGGCCTGCCGCTCGACGTGATCGTGGCCGACTTCTTCCACTGGCCCCGCATGGGCGACTACCGGTTCGAGGAGGAGTTCTGGCCCGACCCGGCGGCGATGGTCGCCGAGCTGCGCGAGCTCGGCGTCGAGCTCATGGTCTCCGTCTGGCCGCAGGTCTCGCTGGAGTCGGAGAACTTCGCGGAGCTGCGGCGGAACAACCTGCTCGTCCGTGCCGACCGCGGCGTCGACGTGCAGATGTCGTTCGAGGGCCCGAGCGTCTTCCTCGACGTCACGAACCCCGAGGCGCGCACCTGGCTGGCCGACACCCTGGCGCGGAACTACGGCGCGCACGGCATCCGCACGTACTGGCTGGACGAGGCCGAGCCGGAGTTCGGCGTCTACGACCACGACGCCTACCGCACCCACGCCGGCCCCTACCAGCGCGTCGGCAACCTCTACCCGCAGGCGTTCTCCCGCGCCGTCCACGAGGCGCAGCGGGCGGCCGGCGAGACCGAGGTCGTCAACCTCGTGCGCTGCGCCTGGGCGGGGAGCCAGCGGTACGGCGCCCTGGCCTGGTCGGGCGACGTCTCCTCCACCTGGGAGGACCTGGCCCGCCAGGTCACCGCCGGCATCCACATGGGCGTCGCCGGGATCCCCTGGTTCACCACCGACATCGGCGGCTTCCACCGCGGCGACGTGCGCGACCCCGCGTTCCACGAGCTGCTGGTGCGCTGGTTCCAGCTCGGCGCGTTCAGCCCGGTGATGCGGCTGCACGGCGACCGGCTCCCGTACGAGGAGGTCACCGCCGCGGACGGGTCGCGGCGCCTGCGCTCGGGCGGCCCCAACGAGCTGTGGAGCTTCGGCGACGAGGTGTACCGGGTGCTGGAGCGCTACGTGCACCTGCGCGAGTCGCTGCGCCCGTACGTGCGCGAGGTGATGCGTGCCGCGCACACCGACGGCCAGCCCGTGATGCGCGGCCTCTTCCACGACTTCCCCCACGACCCTCGGGCCTGGGAGGTCGACGACCAGTTCCTGCTCGGTCCGGACGTGCTCGTCGCGCCGGTGATCACGCCCGGGGCGCGCGAGCGCGACGTCCACCTGCCGGACGGCGCGTCCTGGACGGACGCGGCCACCGGCCGGGTGCACGACGGCGGCACGACGGTCCGTGCGGCCGCCCCGCTCGACGTCGTGCCCGTGTTCCTGCGGGACGGCGCGCTGGGCCACCTGGTGGGGCGGACCGCGGGAGATGTCGGCGCCGGGAGCGACGGCGGGCCGGCGACCTGACCACCCGATGGGGCGGCGGTTGCTCGACGGCGGTCGTCGAACCGGTTCGGCAGGTGGTGGAGCGTGACGAGAGAGGAGGGCGGACGAGACACCCCGGCCTGCCGGGGCAGATCCACGACATTCGCACGATCACGTCCGCGGAGGGCACGACGCAGTGTCGTCCGCCTCACACGAGGAGTACGAAGATGTCTCTGACGAGAAGATCACCGTCGCCGGTCCCGCGTCGGCGGGTCGCGATGACGGCCGTCACGGCCGTGAGCGCCGTGGCGCTCGGCACCGTGGGCGCCGCCGTGAGCACGACGACGGCGGCGGCCGAACCGGGCCCGGAGTCGACCCTGGTCGTCGAGGCCGACCAGCCGTTCCGCGAGGTCTCCCACGTGGCGACCGGGTCGCTGTACGGCATCGCCGACGAGGGTGTGCCGTCCGACGACCTCATCGCCCCGATCAAGCCGAACACGTTCGTGCAGATGCCGCCCGGGGGCCGGCAGCAGCCCACGGGCGACGCCCTCGACGCGTGGCAGACCGCCGCGCGGCACGACGCCGGCATCGTCATCCGGCTCTGCGACTACTACCCGGGCTGGCCGTACCGGTTCAGCTGGGAGAACACCGACGACCGCAAGGCGTGGGAGGACGTCATCCGGGACGTCGTGGCCGACGTGAAGGCCTCCGGGGCGACCAACATCGTGGCCTACGCCCCGTGGAACGAGTCCGACAACACCTGGCTGGAGGAGAACGGCACCTTCGAGGAGCTGTGGGAGTTCAGCTACCGCGTGCTCCGTGAGGAGCTCGGGCCGGACGTCCCGATCCAGGGGCCGAGCTTCTCGGACAACATCTCCGACATGCGCCAGTTCCTCGAGTTCGCGAAGGAGACGGACACCGTCCCCGACGTGCTCGAGTGGCACGAGCTCATCCGGTCGTCGAAGATCCAGGGCGACGTCGAGTCGGTGCGTGCCATGCTCGACGAGCTGGGCCTGCCCGATCTCCCGATCGACATCGCCGAGTACGCGTCCCCGGGCGAGGTGGGCCTGCCGGGCCCGCTGGTCGGGTACATCTCCAAGTTCGAGCGGTTCGGCATCGACCGCGCCGAGCTCGCCTTCTGGAACCAGTCCGGAACACTGGGCGACCTGCTCGTGGAGCGTGGAGGGGCGCCCAACGGCGCCTACTGGCTGTACACCTGGTACGCCGACATGGTCGGGGACATGGTCACCACGACCCCACCGTCGAACGAGAGCCCGCTGGACGGCGCGGCCTCGGTGAACGACACCAAGGACGAGGTGCGGATCATCGCGGGCGGCCAGAGCGGGCCGACCTCGATCGAGGTCAACGGCCTCGATCAGCTCGCCCTCGGCGACGACGTCAACGTCAAGCTCGAGGTCACGCCGTCGTACGGGCGCACGACGCCGACCGACGGGCCGATCACCGTCTCGGAGACGACGTACACCGTCGGCGACGACGGGTCGATCACCGTGCCCGTCGTGATGAATCCTGCGTACGGCTACCACGTCGTCGTGTCCGAGGCGGGGGAGGCCCGGAGCCTGGCCGGCACCTACACGCTCGACAACGTGAACTCCGGCCTGCCGCTCGGCATCGCGGACGACGGCGTCGTGCAGGCCGCGGCGGGCGAGGGACGCACGTGGGAGGTTCGAGACGCCGGCGCCGGCCTCCACACGGTGGTGGACACGGCGAGCGGACAGCTCCTCGGCGCGCAGCCGGAGACCACCGGCAACGGAGCACCCGCCGTCGTCGGACCCGAGGACGGGAGCGATCGCCAGCTGTGGCAGCTCGTCCCGGACGGCAAGGGCAACGTCCGCCTGGCCAACTATGCGACGGGCCTCACGCTCGGCGTCGAGCAGATGAGCACCGAACCCGGCGCCTCCGTGGTTCAGTGGACCGACGGCTCGACGTCGGCGGGCTGCACCCCGGACGGACCGCGCCAGGTCGGGAGGATCGGGACGGCGCTCGACCTGTGCGGCACCGACTCGTACGTCACGCTGCCGGACGGCGTCGTCGACGGGCTCGACGGCGACTGGTCGTTCACCGCGTGGGTGAAGCCGGCTGCGCTGCCCACGTGGGCCCGGGTGTTCGACATCGGCTCCGGGTCCGGATCGAGCATGTTCCTCACGCTCAACGCGGGGAGCGGTCCGCGCTTCGCCATCACCACGAGCGGAGCCGGTGGCGAGCAGCGCCTCGACTACCCGGGGCAGAACCTTCCGCTCGGCGAGTGGTCGCAGGTCACCGTCACGGTGTCGGGCACCACCGGCACGCTGTACGTGAACGGCGAGGCTGTCGCATCCAACGAGGGAATCACGATCTCGCCGGCCGACCTCGGCGCCTCCACCGGGCGGAACTGGCTCGGCAGGTCGCAGTACGGGGCCGACCCGGCCTTCGACGGCGCGTTGGACGACGTCGCGATCTACAGCCGTGCCCTGTCCGCGGCCGAGGTCTCCGGCCTGGCCGCCGGGCAGCCCGCCGACGGCGACGTGGTCGGCTACGCCTTCGACGAGGCCGACGGCGGCACCACCGTGGTCGACTCCTCGGGCAACGGGCACGACGGCACGCTCACGGTCCGGTCGGGTGGCACCGGCGACACGACCGCGACGGACGAGGAGACCGCCGACCGGTTCTGGACCCTGACGCCGGCGAGCCCGCTGGGCGTCGAGGTCGCGACCGAGTGCCGAGGGACGCAGGCGTTCGTCGTGGTCGAGGCGACCAACCTCACGAGCGCCCGCACCGACACGACCGTGACCGCTCTCGGTGAGTCGAGGGAACGAGACGTGCTGAAGCCTGGCCAGTCCTGGCGGACGCCGTTCGCAGCAGACGCTTCAGCGCTCGGTTCCGGGTCGGTGACGGTCGTGGCAGACGGCGTCGAGACGACCCACGCGTACGAGGGCATCAGCTGCAGCTGAGAAGCGCCTGGACCCGGCGGTCGGTCGCCGTCTGCCCTGGCACAGGGCAGACGGCGACCGACCGCCTCGTGCGCGAGATCACCGAACAGAGAGAAAGGACTCGACGATGAGGACGACACGTTCACGACGCAGACCGCGGTGGGTCGCGGTGGCACTACCCACGGCGTTGGCTCTGGCGGCCGGTGGGGGAGCTCTTGCCCCGCCCGCCGCGGCTGACGAGGTCCCGGCGCCCGACCTGCACTACACGATGGACGACGTCGACGGCACCACGGTGCCCGACACGTCCGGCCACGGCCTCGACGGGACGATCTCCGGGGACGCGAGCGTCATCGACCTGGACGACGCCGAGGGCGGCGGCTCCGCGCTCGACCTGGCCGGTGGCGCCGACGGCGGGTACGTGACGATCCCGCGCGGCGCCCTCGAGGGCGCCGCCGACCTCACCGTGTCGGCGCGCGTGCGCTGGGACGGCGGCGGCGCCTGGCAGCGTGTCTACGACCTCGGTACCGACACGTCGCGCTACCTGTTCACCACGCCGTCGAACGGCGACGGCGACCTGCGCACCGCGGTCACGACGGACGGTGGGGGCGGCGAGTCCCAGGTGACCGGGCACGGCGCGCTGCGGGAGGGCGACTGGGTCACCCTCACCACGACCCTCGACACCGACGCCGACCGGGTCACCACCTACCTCGACGGCGTCGCCGTCGCCTCGGCCGCGACCCCGGTGAGCGCCGGCGAGCTGCTCACCGACGGGGCGGCCGCGGCCGGGTACCTCGGCAGGTCGTTCTACCCGGACCCGCTGCTCGACGGCGCGATCGCGGACTTCCGCATCTACCGCGCCGCGCTGAGCGCGGAGCAGGTGGCGGGCCTCGTGGGGGAGACTCCCGCCATGACGGGACTCACGCAGGACACCTTCGAGGTCCGCACCATGGTCCAGGCCGCACCGGACCTGCCCGAGGCCGTGCGGGCGACGTACTCCGACGGCTACGACCGTGACGTCCCGATCGTCTGGGAGGACGTCGACCCGGCGCGGTACGCCGAGCCGGGCGAGCTCACCGTGACCGGCGATGCCGCCGGCGCCGTCGTGACCGCACAGGTCACCGTGCACCGCGGGGAGATCCGCGTCGACCTCGGCACCGACACCGGCGACTTCCACGGCGGGGCGTCGGGCACCCTCTACGGCCTGTACGGCGACGGGCTGCCCAGCGACAACCTCCTCGAGGGCATGGGCGTGCGCACGGTGTCCACCAAGGCGCAGGACGGTCCGCAGCACCCGGGCGCCGACGCGCTCGAGGTGGTGCGGCCCCTCGCCGACGCCACCGACGGCGACGTGTACATCTACATGACCGACATCCACCGCGGGTTCCCCTACCAGTGGCCCGGGGACACCCCCGACGAGAAGCTCGACGGCTTCGTCGACAAGATCGCCACCCAGGTGGACCAGGTGCTCGAGCTGCCGGCCGAGTACCGGGACAACATCGTCTTCGTGCCGTTCAACGAGCCCGAGGGCAACATGTTCGGCACCGGCGAGTGGAGCTACGACAGGACGTCGTGGCTGGACGACCCCACCGACTACCTCGCCGCCTGGGACCGGGTGTACGGACTCATCAAGGACCGGATGCCGGAGGCGCGCATCGCCGGGCCGAACACGAGCATCCTCTACGACCAGGTGAAGGGCTTCCTGGCCCACACCGTCGAGGCCGGGACCGTGCCCGACATCATCACCTGGCACGAGCTCAGCCACCCGCAGCGGATCCGCCAGTCCGTGGAGCGGTACCGCACCTGGGAGGCCGACGTCTTCGCCGGCACCGAGCACGAGGGCACCGAGCTGCCGGTCAACGTCAACGAGTACGCGTTCAACTACCACACGTCCGTGCCCGGCCAGATGATCCAGTGGATGTCCGCCATCGAGGACTCCAAGGTCGACGCGATGATCGCGTTCTGGAACATCAACGGGAACCTGTCCGACTCCGCGGTGCAGTCCAACCGCGGCAACGGCCAGTGGTGGCTCTACAACGCGTACTCGCGGATGTCCGGCCGCACCGTCGAGGTGACGCCGCCGTTCCCGGGCCAGAACTACACGCTGCAGGGCGTGTCGACGCTCGACGAGGACCGCGCCCTGTCGCGCACCATCGTCGGCGGCGCCGACGGCGCGGCGCCCGTGGAGCTGGTGAACGTGCCCGCCGACGTCTTCGGCGACGACGTCCGCGTCACCGTGCGGGAGATCCCGTGGACCGGCCAGCTCGGCGACTCCGCCCAGCCGTGGCACCTCGCCGAGTACACCGCGCCGGTGGCGGACGGGAAGGTCGCCGTCGAGTTCGACGGCGAGGACCTGCCGCTGCTGCGCGAGTCGTCGGCGTACGAGATCGTCGTGACCCCGGCCGGCGCCGGGGACACGACCGCCGCCGCGCCCACGCTGTGGGACGGCAGCTACGAGGCCGAGGACGCCGTCCACACCGGCTCCGGGTACTCGAAGAACGGGCCGGAGGGCTCGCCGTCCGACGTCGGCAAGTTCTACACCTCCGGCGGGTACGACGTCGGCGGCCTGCGCACCGGCTCCGACGTCGTGCTCGACTTCGAGGTGACGGTCCCCGAGGACGGCACCTACGACCTGTCCGTCTTCGCGAACAGCCTCAACACGTTCGACGCCGTGGCCGAGCAGGGCCCGACCAACGTCTTCGTGCGCGTCGACGGCGGTGCCGAGCAGGAGATCCACCTGCCGCTCGGCTACAAGTGGGTGGTCTGGGACCACGCCGACACCACCGTCGAGCTGACCGCCGGCACGCACACGATCTCCCTCGCGGCCCAGGGTCTGGACGGCGGCGCCACCCAGGGAGACGCCATCGTCGACCGGATCACCCTGTCGCTGCCGAACCCCGACGCCGAGGCGGACGTCTACGAGGCGGAGCACGCGTCGCTGGCCGGCGGGAGCGCCGTCTACGCGGCGCCCGACGGCGTGGACGCGGCCACCGTGTCCGGCGCCGGCGGCGTCCGGCTCGCCGAGGGCGAGTCGGCCACCTTCTGGGTGTACGGCGACACCGACGCCGAGAAGACGCTCGGCGTCGACGTGCTCGGCGCCGGTGCGGGCACCGTGGCCGTCAACGGTCACGACGTGCTCGACCTCGACGGGTCCTCGCGGGTGGCCGCCCACCTCGCCGGCGGCGTCAACAAGGTCGTCGTCACCGGTGGCGCGGGCGGCGTCGTCGTCGACCGCCTCACCGTCGCGGCCGGGACCGGGGCGCTCGCGGCCACCGCCTACCAGGCGGAGCACGCGGAGCTCGCGGGCGCGGCCACGGTCACGGAGCTCTCGCTCGCGGAGGGCGGCAAGGCCGTCTCCGGCGTCGGCGGCGAGCCGGGCAACGACGCGGCGCTCACGTTCCGCGTCGACGCCGCCGAGGCGGGCCCGCACGCGGTCGTCTTCCGGTACTCCAACCCGGAGCAGGTGGACGGCACGCACTACAACCCGAACCCGGTCGCACGGCACGCGGACATCGCCGTCAACGGCGGCGAGCCGCAGCGGGAGATGTTCGTCCCGACGTTCCACGCGAACAACTTCTGGGAGCGCACCGTGGTGCTCGACCTCGCTGCGGGGGAGAACACCGTCACCCTGCGGTCCGAGGAGGCCACCAACTGGGACGGCGAGACCTACGCCTCCGAGACCTGGCCGGCCGACTACAACCTGGAGGCCGACGAGGCGCCGATCGTCGACCGGATCACGGTGTCGCCACTGCGGGCGCCGACCAGCCCGGTGGACGTCGAGGTCGGCACGCAGTGCCGCGGCAAGACGTCGTTCGTGGTCGTGCGCGCGACCAACGTGACCGGCGAGCGGGTCGCGGTCTCCGTCGAGGCGCTCGGCGACACGCGGGAGCGGGACGTGCTTCAGCCCGGCAAGTCGTGGCGGCAGCCGTTCGGCGCCGGCGTCCGCACGCTCGACGCGGGGAAGGTGACCGTCACCGCGGGCGGTGTCACGACGACGCACCCGTACGACGCCACCAGCTGCGGCTGACGGGTTGCCGTACCGACGTAGCGCCCGCTGTCACTTCCCGCACGGGATGTGACAGCGGGCGCTACGTCGCCGGGTGGCGTCATTCGCAAGCCACGCCGTCGCCGTCGCGATCGAGGTGGCCGCCGTAGCCGGGATCACCGACGTACACCGGCGCCGCTCCGGCAGCGCGGGCGGCGTCGCAGTTCTCGAAGTACGTGTTCGTCGGGGCGGAGTCGACTCCACCGGAGTCCGACGACGTCGTCGTGGATCCGGGTTCGCCGCGGGGACCACGCTCGCCCTGGGGACCCTGCTTGCCGCGCGGTCCCCGTTCGCCGGCAGGCCCCTCCTGGCCTCGGGGGCCTGGCTCACCGCGGGGCCCCTGCTCGCCGGCGGGGCCGGGGGGACCCACGCGGCTGGACGCAGCGGCCTCCTCCAGGTCGTCGATCCGCCCGCCCTGGACGATCAGCGTCACGCCTTGGATCAGCACCAGCAGGACGAGAGCGCTGGTTCCGATCCGCCGGAGAGCCCGAGAGCGGGGTCGATCGGTGGTCGTGCCGTCAGGCATCGATCGTGTCGTCGTCGCCATGGTCAACCTCCCGTGGGGACCTGAGCCGATGCGATGCGGCCCGACGAGGGCTGCCCGCTCCTTCCGATGGTGAGCGAGCGGCTGTCCGCGCGGCAGGATGAAGTCGGCCGACCGCCCCTGCGTTCCCCGGCGCCGTACGCGTCCCGGGAGAACTTCACCCCGAAATTCCCTCGGCTCAGCCCTGGGAGACGACCAGGGCGGCGCTGTGCCCGCCGAAGCCGAAGGCGTCGACGAGGGCGTGGCGGGCCGTCGTCGGCCGGGCCTCGGTGACGACGTCGAGGTCGATGCCCGGGTCGGGGTCGTCCAGGTTGATGGTGGGCGGGAGCGTGCCCCGGCTCAGCGCGAGGAGGGCGACCAGGGCGCCGAGCGCGCCGGAGGCCCCCAGGAGGTGCCCGGTCGACGCCTTCGTCGCGGTCACCGGCGGCGGCGGCCCCAGGGCGGAGCGGAGCGCCACCGCCTCGTTGACGTCGCCGACGGGCGTCGACGTCGCGTGGGCGTGCACCAGCCCGACGTCGGCGGGCTCGATCTCCGCCGAGCGCAGCGCCATGCCGATCGTGCGGGCCTGGTTCTCCGGGTCGCCGCCGACGATGTCGAAGGCGTCCGACGTGAGGGCACCGCCGTCGACCGCCCCCAGCACGGGGGCGCGACGGGCGCGGGCGTGCTCCTCGGCCTCCAGCACCAGCAGCACCGCGCCCTCGCCCATGACGAACCCGTCGCGGCCGGCGTCGAACGGCCGGGAGGCGCGGGACGGGTCGTCGTTGCGGGTCGACAGGGCCCGCACCCGCGCGAACCCGGTGAGCGACAGCGGCACCAGGCTGGCCTCGACGCCCCCGCACACCACGACGTCGGCGCCGCCCGAGCGGATGAGGTCCCGCCCCGCGATGATCGCCTCCGCCCCCGCGGCGCACGCGCTGACCGGGGCCCGGGCTCCCGCCTTCGCGCCCAGGTCGATCGACAGCCATGCGGCGGGGCCGTTCGCCATCGCCATCGTGACCGTGTGGGGCGAGACCCGCCGGTAGCCGTCCGCCATGAGCGTGTCGTGCATGGCCAGCGTGGTGGCGATACCGCCGTGCGCGGTCCCGACGGCTACGCCGAGCCGGGTCGGGTCCACCTCGGGCGACCCGGCGGCGGCCCAGGCCTCGCGCCCGGCGACCAGGGCCAGCTGCTCGGCGCGGTCGCGGGCGCGTCGCTCGGGCACGGCCAGCCCGTGGGCGAAGCGGTCGTCGGCACGGGCGGCGATCCGGACCGGGAGGGACTCCGCCCAGTCCGCCTCGATCGGGCGTGCGCCGCTGCGCCCCGCGAGCAGCGCCGACCAGGTCTCGTCGACCGTGGCCCCGAGGGGGGTCACGGCGCCCGTCCCTGTCACCACCGTTCGTCGCACGTCGTCGTCCCTCCCACGTCCGAGCGCCCCCTGCCCTCGCACGGTGCAAGACCCGTGCACCAGACTGTGCCGCATCGGCGCCCGCCGCGCCGAGGGAAGGCGGCGTCCTGCCGGGCGTGGAGCCGCAGGTGGGGTGGCTTTCCGGCACGAGGGCGCGGTGGGGGCCGCCGGGAGTCGAGCGGGTGAAATCTGCGGACGTCGGGCGCACGCGCCGCGCGGTGGGGTCACACCGTGGCGAGGGCGTCCTCGAACGCGGCCCGCACCGGTGCGTTGAACAGGACGAAGCGGACCTCGTCCATGGCGGCCGGGTTGGCGTCGGCCCACGACCGGGCGGTCGCGACGGCGGTGCGCGCGACCTCGTCGGCGTCCCAGCCGTAGACGCCCGCGCTGACGGCGGGGAACGCGACCGTGCGGGCGCGCACGTCGGCGGCCACGTCGAGGCTGCGGGCGAAGCAGGAGACGAGCAGGGCGGGGTCGGTCTGCCCGCGGTGCCGGTCCGGTCCGACGGTGTGGATCACCCACGTCGCCGGCAGGCCGAAGCCGGGCGTGGCGACGGCGTCGCCGGTCGGGAGCCCGTCGGGGAGGGTGGTGCGGCGCAGCTCGTGGCAGGCCTCGAGCAGCTGCGGGCCCGCGGCGGCGTGGATCGCGCCGTCGACGCCACCGCCGCCCAGCAGCGTCGAGTTCGCGGCGTTGACGACGGCGTCGGTGGTCGCGGTCGTGATGTCTCCGTGCTCGACGACGAGTCTCACGATGCTCCTCTCAGCGCCCCAGGGCCTTGCGCTCGCTCGGCATGAAGATCCAGAACAGGACGTAGGCCAGGACCTGCGGGCCCGGGATGAAGATCGACGCGACCGTGAGGACGCGGACGAGGGTCCTGTTCCACCCGAAGTAGTCGGCGATCCCCGCGCACACGCCGCCGATGACGCGGCCGTGGCTCGGTCGGAAGAACGTGCGGGCGGTCGGGTTCGTGGTGGTCATGACTCGACCGTACGAGCGGCGGACGCCGCTCGGTATCGGGTGACTCCCCGGTTCCGACCCTGACTCAGGATGGGGTGCTCGTGATCGCCAGTGATCGCTTTACCGGCGGCGGTGGCCTTTTGTTGAGGCAATGGGGGCCGTTTCGTACGCTCGGCTCCATCACATCAATAATGTGTGCGCAAACATGATCACAAACGAACGTACGTGATCAGCAGGTGGGCGGACGCCCACATCGAGCGATCGAAGGAGATTGCCGTGCTCGACCAGGTCGAAGGTGCCCGTCGACGGTCCGACGGGCCGCCGAGCCAACCACGAGAGGTTCCGCGCCGCCGACGGACGCCCGTGCGAGCCGTGGCGGGGACGCTCGCCGGGGCGCTCGTCGCCTCGACCCTGGTGGCCGGGGTGACCGCCGCCGCGGCGCCGGCGCCCGCCGCCGAGGTCACGTCGATCACCGTGGACGGCGACGACGTGCGCGCGGACAACGTCAACGGGCTGACCTTCAAGGGATTCGGCGTGCTCAGCGCGAACAGCACGAGCGCCGTCCTCATGGACTACAAGGCCCAGCACCCGAAGAGATACGCGGAGCTGCTCCGGGTCCTCTTCGGCGGTGACCACCCGATCATGCGGCACGTGAAGATCGAGATGGGCGACGACCGCAACAACTCCACCGGGTCCGACGTCGCGACGATGCGCACCCCGGACGAGCCGGCGAACGTGCGCCGCCACCCGGGGTTCCAGCTCGCCGCCGACGCGAAGAAGGTCAACCCCGACGTCCAGGTGTCGATCCTGCGGTGGAACGCGGTGCCGTGGGCGGACACGAACGACGAGGTCTACGACTGGTACAAGAACACGATCCTCGCCGCGTACCGGGACTACGGCTACATGGTCGACTACGTGAACCCCGGCGTGAACGAGCACGCCGCCGACCTCGCCTGGACCAAGGAGTACGCCGAACGTGTGCGCACGGACGACACGGGCTACGTCAGCGACGACCCGGCGCTCGCCGGGTTCCGCCCTGGCGAGGCGGAGAAGTTCCACGACATCCAGGTCGTGATCTCCGACGAGGTGGGCACGGGCACCTTCGGTGACGAGATGGTCGCCGACGCCTCCCTGCGCGACGCCGTCGGTGCCGCCGGGTTCCACTACAACACCGACGACGACCGCCAGGGGAGCTTCACGCGCCTGGCCGACGAGCTCGACGAGCAGATCTGGAACAGCGAGGCGCAGGCCACGTTCAGCAGCTCGTCGTTCCGGCCGCACAACAACACCGCCGACCCGACCGTGGAGGGCACGGGCCTCGGTGGGACGGGCAGCTCGCTCGAGATGGCCAACACCATCGTCAAGGGCTTCGTGAACTCGCGCCGCACCCACTTCGTGTACCAGCCGGCGATCGGCTCGTTCTACGAGGGCGGGCAGTACTCGTACAAGGAGCTCGTCGGCGCCCGCGACCCGTGGTCGGGGTGGATGCACTACGACGCCGGGCTCGCCGTCCTGCAGCACTTCTCGAGCTTCGCGGTGACCGGCTGGGAGAACCCGGACAACACGGCCGGCGTCTGGCGGGCGGTGCCGGAGGCCTCCGGCTCGACGGCCACGGGCACCAACCCGGTCGTCGGGCGGGACGGCGGCCCGAACTACCTGACGATGGCGGCCCCGGACCGCTCGGACTTCTCGACCGTGCTGGTCAACGACTCCGAGCGCCCGCGCACCTACCGGATCACGCCGGAGGACCTCGACCTCGGTACCGACCCGTCCCTCGCCGTCTGGGAGACCCGCGCGGCCGAGGACGGCGAGTTCTTCGCGGCGCACTACAAGCAGCACGTCGCGGACCTGACGGCCGGCGCCGACGGCGCCTACGCGGTGACCGTCGCGCCGTTCTCCGTCACCACCGTCACGTCCCTCGACGTCACCGGCGACGAGGGTTTGACGACGCCGCTGCCCGTGGAGGGCGAGCGGACCGTGCTCGACAAGAATCCCGGGCGCGGCGTGCTCTGGTCCGACGACTTCGACTACACCCGCAGGACGGTGCCCGTCGTGGGGCCCGGTGGCACGCTCCGGGGCCGGGAGGACTTCGTGGAGTCCCGCGGCGGCGACACCGGGGCGATCCCGCTCTACACCTGGGACCGCAACGGCTCCTTCGAGGCGTACCTCGCCGACGACGGCGAGCGTGTGCTGCGCCAGCAGGTGGACCGCGAGGGTACCGGCGTCGGCGGCGCGTGGAACGGTGGCGACCCGATCACGGCGGTCGGCGACCGGCGCTGGACCAACTACCGCGCCACCGTGGACGTCCGCTTCGAGCGGGGGCCCGCGGCGGACAACTACGCCGCGCTCGGCGCGCGGTCGAGCGGCGGGGGCAGCTCGAACAGCCTGGACGGCACGCCATACGCCCTCAAGCTGGGCTCCGCGGGCGACTGGCAGCTCCTGCGGTACGGCGCGGAGATCGACTCCGGCTCGGTCGCCGGCGACGGGTGGGACCCGGCCGCGTGGCACGAGCTGTCCGTGCAGGTGGCGGGCGACCGGGTCACCGCCTCGGTGGACGGCACCGAGGTCGTCGCCTGGACCGACGACGCCCCGGTGCTCTCCGGCTGGGTCGACCTGGCGAGCGGCTTCCACTGGACGCAGTTCGACGACCTCGTCGTGGAGCGCGTGGCCGACGAGGTGCCGTACTACGGCGAGTACCTGGACGGCATGGAGATGACCGACCTCGCCGAGGTGCCCCGCGCGAAGCTCGTCTACGACGGCGACTGGGCGCACGACAACGGCCGGAGCATGTACGAGTACGGGCGCACGTCGTCGGTCAGCCAGGGCGCCGGCGCGTCGGTGAGCTACACATTCACCGGCTCCGGGCTCGACGTGCTCGGGCCCAACGACGGCTCGGCCCGCCTGGACGTGAGCGTCGACGGGGACCTCGTGGCGACGAACGCCCGCACCCGGAAGTCCGGCCACTACCAGCAGGCGTTCGAGCTGCGGGGCCTGCCCTGGGGGAAGCACACGGTCACGCTCACCGTCGCGTCGGGCACGCTCGACGTCGACGCGGTCGGCGTGGTCTCGGCGCGCGCGTCCCGGCCCACGGACACGACCGAGCTCTCCGCGGCGCTCGCGGAGGCCGAGGCGGTGGAGCGCAGCGACGACTTCACCGACACCGACTGGGCGGTGCTGCAGCGCACTGTCGCCGACGCGCGCGCGGCTGTGCGGCACCCGCGGCCCTACCGGCTCGACGGTCAGGGCGCCGCGGCCCTGGTGTCGCGGCTGGCGACGGCGTCCGACCCGGTCGCGAACCGGATCGTCGACGTCGAGGACGTGCGTGCGGCGACCTACGCCGGGCAGGCGCCCGACCTGCCGGAGACGCTCACGGCCGAGCTGACCGACGGCAGCACCCGCGAGGTCCCGGTCACCTGGTCGCTCGACGACGCCGGCTTCGACCAGGCGTGGGCCACCGTCGCCGTGACGGGCGCGTACGGACCGGTGACGACGACGGCGCACGTCGAGGTCGTGCCGGCGGGCACCGAGGCCTTCGCGGACGTCAACGCCACCGCGGCCGGCGCGCTCGGGCACGACTCGCCGTCCTACCTGGCGATCGACGGCCTGGTCGGGGGGCTCGTCAACGACGCCCCCGACCAGGTGCGCGCGGAGGGCGCCGCCTGGGGCCACTGGGCGCAGGACGCGTCCGGTGCGCGGGACACGCAGTACAAGGGGATCGTCGCCGGCGACTACGACAAGACCACGACCACCGGGATGTACACCGCGAACCAGGTGGGGGCCGAGGTGTCGTACACCTTCACCCTCCCCGCCGGGCGGCACACGGTCGTGGCCGGGTCGCACTCGTGGTGGCCGGGCAACAGCCGCAGCGCCGACGTGGTGGTCACGTACGACGGCGAGGAGCACGCGGCCGGGAGCGTCACCCTCGACCGGGGCAGCCCGAGCGAGGTCCTGTCGTCCGACGTCGACCTCGCTGCTGCCGGGCCCGTGACGATCACGCTGCGGGCGACGAACAGCCAGTCGCCGATGCTCTCGTGGGCTGCGGCCGTCGCCCACGACGCCGAGGGAGGGAACGCATGAGGCTCCGGAGCAGGCTCGTCGCCGTGTCGGCGGGGGCGGCCGTCGCCGCGGCCGGGATGGTCGCGCCCGCGGCGCAGGCGGCCGTGCCCGCCGGCGACCCGACGACGTCCACGGTGTACCCGCCGGTCCTCGACCCGGGCACCGGCGCCGACGATTACATCTCGCCGCCGTGGCCGGACGACGGCGGCGAGCACGTCCAGGCGCACGGCGGCCAGGTCGTCGAGACCGAGGAGGACGGGCGGACCGTCTACTACTGGTACGGCGAGGACCGCAGCAACGGCTACTACGGCAGCCCGGGCGTGCACGCGTACCGGTCGTACGACACGAAGAACTGGGTCGACATGGGTGTCGTGCTGCGCTCGGTGTCCGACCCGGCCGAGCTGGAGTCGGACTACTTCGACGCCCTCTACGACACGGTCGACGACGCGGGGAACCCGCGCCCCGACCGGATCGCGGAGCTGGACCACCACCTCGACACGAACGAGGCGGCCGAGCTCACCGCGATCTTCGAGCGACCGAAGGTGCTGCACAACGAGGCCACCGGGAAGTGGGTGCTGTGGTGGCACTCCGACGGGCGGACGACGCCGGGCGGCAGCAACTACGCCCGGTCCATGGTCGGCGTCGCGGTGGCGGACAGCCCGACCGGCCCGTTCCGCATGACGGGCGTGTACCGGATGCCGAACCGGACGAACTACCAGGACTGCATCTCCGCGGCGGTACCCGGTCAGGCGCGCGACATGACCGTGTTCCAGGAGGACGACGGCACCGCGTACATCGCGTACTCGTCCGAGGAGAACCGGTCGCTGTACGTCGCCGAGCTCGACGACACCTACACGAACGTCACGCACACGACCGACGTCGACATGGCCGACGCCGGCCAGTACTCCGAGGACGGCCGGTACCCGTACCTCTTCGCGGACGGCACCGCGCAGGCGCCCGTGCGCGGCGAGGACTTCCAGATCGTCCGGGAGTGCGGGATGCTCGAGGCGCCCGCGCTGTTCCGGCACGGCGGCCGGTACTACGTCGTCGCGTCCGGGGCGACGGGCTGGGCGCCGAACCCGCAGACGTACTACACGGCCGACAGCATCCTGGGATCGTGGATCCGTGGCGTGGACCCGGACGACGAGTACGAGAACGTCCGCTACGACACCATCCCCGACGGTGGCGACGGGCTGCTCGCGGTGGGGGACACGCGGCGCTCGACGTTCGGGTCGCAGGCCACGAACGTGCTCGACCTCGGCGGCGGCCGGTTCGTGTACATGGGCGACCGCTGGAACTCGGGCAACGCCGACTCGACGTACGTGTGGCTGCCGATCACGATCGGTGAGGACGGCCGCGCGGCGATGCGCAACCCCGCCACCGAGGACCCCGCCCGCTGGGCGGACGGCTGGGACGAGAGCTACTGGGACGACCAGGGCGCGGGCGCGGAGATCTGGCGGGTGGTCGACGACCGCCTGCCCGACCGGGTGGCGCCCGGCGAGGACTTCGGCGACCGGCTCCCGTCCACGGTGCCCGTGGAGGCGGGCGGTGCCGTGACCGACGTCGCCGTCACCTGGGACGCGACCGCCTATGACGCGCTCGGCGAGCACACGATCACCGGCACGCTCGCCGCGGGAGGCGGGTTCACCGCCGGTCGCACGTTCACCCGCACGGTCGACGTGCACCGTGACGGCGTGGTGAACCTCGCGCCCGCGTCGTCCGTGACGGCGTCGAGCCGGCCGGAGCTCGCGCCGACCGTCGTCGACGGGAACGTGAAGGGCAAGGGCTGGGACGACTGGGCGTCGGGCGGCGCCTACCCGCTGGACAGCCGGCTGACGTTCTCCTGGCCGCTCGCTCAGGACCTCGATCAGGTAGCGGTGCACACCTACAAGGACGGCGCGGGCGCGACGTGGCCGTCGGCGATCGAGGCCGAGTACCGTGACGCCTCGGGTGCGTGGGTGACGTCGGACGTGCGGGTCGAGCTCGCGCAGGACGCCGGCTCGCCCGCGCCGGTCGGGGTGCTCGACGTGTCCGCGCTGCCCGCGACGACCGGCCTGCGCCTGCACCTCACCACCGAGACGCGCACGTGGCAGTCGGTCTCCGAGGTGCAGGTCTGGGGCGCCGACGGCGTCGAGGACCTGTGCGCCGCGGACGGCACGACCGTGTCGGCCAGCTTCCACCAGACCGAGTGGGAGACCCTGCCCGCCCAGAAAGCCTGCGACGGCGACGCCGCCACCGCGTGGTCCACGTGGACGGGCGGGACGAAGCACGACGAGGCGACGTTCACCGTCGAGCCCGCGGCGGCCCAGGTCGTCGACCAGGTCGGCTTCACCAACGTCGAGGGCACGATCACCGGCGTGGGGGTCGAGTACCGCGACGACCAGGGTGCGTGGCACCCGACGACGGCGCAGGACGTCGCCCCCGCCGCGAACGGGTCGACCACCTCGATCGGGTTCGACCCCGTCCGGGCGTCCGCCCTGCGCCTGACGTTCGCCACGCCGGGCTCGTACCTCAAGATCCCCGTGCTGGCCGTGGGTACCGAGGACGTGACGGTCGAGCCCGCGGTGGCCACGCGCTGCGTCGGGAACGACCGCCTGCAGGTCGTGACGACAGTGCGCAGCACGGCCGACGCCCCCGCCGACGTGGCCGTGGACACCCCGTTCGGCTCACGGGTCGTGCGGGACGTCGCGCCCGGCGGCTCCGGCCAGGCCGTCGCCGACACCCGCACGTCCGCCGCCCCGGCCGGCAGCGTCACCGTCGCGGCGGACGACGGGCCCGCGGTCGCGGTGGGCTACCCGGCCGCCGCCTGCGGCTGACCTGCGCGAGACGTGGCCGAGGGGCAGCACGATCGCCCCTCGGTCTCGTCGCGGCCCCCTGTCGCGTCTGGCTCCGTCAGGCGCCCAGAAGTGCCGCCGGGACGACGCCGACGCCGTCATCGCGGCGGTAGGCCTGCGGTCCGCAGTGGACGACGATCGTGTCCACGACGGCGTCGCCGAGCGTCGCCTTGATCCATCGCAAGTGCTTGGCATCATCTGCTTCGACTGTTGCCGCGAGCTTGATCTCGATGGCGACCATGCGCCCGTCGGGACGCTCGACGATCAGGTCGATCTCACGTTCGCCGCCCACGGTCCGCAGATGGAAGACGCGCGCCTGGGCGGCCTGGGCATAGGTCTGGACGCTCAGGGTGACGAGGCCCTCGAACAACGCGCCGAGAATACGGCCGTGGTCGATGCTGACCGTGCCCCGCTCGCCCCGCATGAGCGCGGACTCGTCGAGACCCAGGAGCCGCGCTGCCAGAGCGGGGTCGGCAAGGTGGTGCTTCGGGAGGTCGGTCAGCCGCGCGATGCCCGATCCCTCCCTGTTCCATGCGGCCACGGGGTCCAGGAGGAACAGCCCGCTCAGAGCGTCGCGGTAGGTCAACGTGGTGGTCTTGGCGGGGCTCTCGCCCTTGGCCTCGTTGGCGTGAGCGAGGATCTTCACGTACGTGGTGGGTGACGCGGTGGCGGCTGCGTACGCGCGGAGCCACGACCGCAACGTCTCCGGCTTGCGCACGGGATAGCCCTGCTCCGGGAACTCGCGCTCCACGACATTGTCGAGGTAGGCGTCCAGCGTGAGGTCGCGTACCGGCCGTGGGCGGCGGCGGATACCCGGGAACCCGGACGCCGTGATCTCCTCGACGTAGTTCCGCAGTGTGAGCGTCGTGCGACCGCCGAGGTCGGCGTCCTGGTTCAGGAGGCCCGCCAGGCTCACCGTCGGTATCTCGATCCCCCGCTCGGCGAGGCTCAGCGGCCGCAGGCGCATCGGAACGATCCGGCCCGCTCCGGAATGCACGACCGCGCCACGAGGTGCAGCGGAACCCGCGATGATGAAACGGCCGTCTGGTGCGCCGTCGTCGACCGCTCTTCTCACCGCGTCCCACACTTGCGGTAGGCGCTGCCACTCGTCGACCAGGACAGGACCCGGGGCGGACGACAGCTCGGCCGGGTCGGCGGCGACGATGCCGCGGACGACGTCGTCGCTCAGGTCGAACCGTGTGCGTACGCGCTGCAGGGCAGTGGCCGTCTTGCCCACTCCTTTGGCGCCCTGCAGCGCGAGGGCGGGGAGGTGCGGCTGCACCTCGTCCAGCAGTTCATCCACGATGCGTGGTTCATATCCGCTGGTCACAGCATCTATCATACCAAAAAGCGGCGGTCTACTGGTCGATTTCGCAGATGTCTACTGGTCCAGAGCGCGCCTCTCGGGACGCAAGAGCACGCGGACGCCTGCGAACTCATGGCGTGCGCGAGCTCGGCCTGACCCCGTGCCCTACGACGCGCGCACCGGCCCGGTGGACTCGCGCACGACGAGCTGCGGGCTGATCGCCATGCGGTGCACGGGCCGGCCGGGGTCCGCGAGCCGCTTGGCGAGCAGGTCGACGGCGGCGTGCCCGACCGCGTCGCGCGGGGGGCGCACCGCGGTCAGCGCGGGGCTGAGCAGCCCGGCGACCTCGTCGTCGTACGACACCACGGACAGGTCGCCGGGCACGCTCAGGCCCCGGTCGATGGCGCGCTGCACGATCGCGGACGCCTCGGGGTCGGAGTGCACCAGCAGGCCGGTGGTGCCCGACGAGCGGGCCGTGCCGATGACCTCGTCGACCACCGTGGGGAACTCGGGGGTGTGGCGGTCCGGGGCGAAGCGCTCGAAGTGCTCCTCGGAGGACAGGCCGAGCTCGGCGCAGGCCGCCCGCCACCCTGCGGCGACCTTGCGCGAGGTGGGCGAGTCGCGGGAGAGGACGAGCCCGACCCGGCGGTGCCCCAGGCCCGCGAGGTGGTGCACGGCCATGAGCGCGCCGAGGGCGTGGTCCGAGACGACGGACTCCAGGACGTCCCGGTACGGCGCGAGCGCCGCCTCCCGCTCCACGAGCACGTGCGGGACCCCCGAGCGCTCCAGCCAGGCGGTGACGTCCTGCGCGCGGGTGCCGTCCGTGCGGGGCGCCAGGATCAGGCCGCTCACCCGGTCGGTCTCCAGGAACCGCTGCAGCGCCGGGCGCTCGTCGTCGGCCGTGTACGAGGAGCCGCGCAGCACGATCCGCAGGCCGTGGCGCCGCGCCTCGGCCTGCATCCCCCGCACCACGCCGGGCCAGTAGTAGTCCAGGGAGGGCACGAGCACGCCGACCGACGCGATGACCTCGTCGGGGTCGCCCGGTGCCGACGCGGGCACGGCCGATCCGCCGGCGCCCTCCCCGGCCGGGACGGCGCCGCCGTGCACGCGGGTGAGCAGGCCCTCGTGCTCGAGCTGGGTGATGTCGCGCCGCACGGTCACCGGCGTCACCCCGAGGTCGGCGGTGAGGTCGGCGACGCGCACGACGCCGTCCCGCTCGAGCGCGGCGAGCAGGTGGGCGCGGCGCTCGGCGGGCAGCGGCGACCGCTGGGGTTCGCTCGTCATGGCGTGTCAGCCTCCTGCGTGGCGGGACGGGTGGCACCCGGCGGGGTGCCGTCCGGGTCGGGCGTGACCTCGAGCCGGACGGCGCGGAGGCCGGTGACGTCGAGGTCGAGACGCGTGAGGCGGGAGCCCCACACCTCGGTGTGCATCGGGTCGTCGAGCTCGCGGTCGACGAGGGTGGCGCGGACGCCGGACGGCCAGGACAGCAGCAGCGGGGTCGCGCCGTCGAGCGGGCGGACGCGAGCGTGCCCGGGGCCGAGCTCGACGGTGCCGGCGAGCAGCCAGCGCACGGTCGTCGGGGCCCGCCCGCCTCCGGGGCCGTCGTCGGCCCAGTCCCACTCGTCGGTGACGACGACCCAGCCGGCGCCGCCCTCGACGCCGGGGGCGAGGCGCGCGTCGCGGCGCCACCGGCGCAGACCGGCTACGGGGTAGGCGCCGGCGAGGTCCAGGGCCAGCCCGGCAGCCTGCTCCTCGCCGGCGGGGAGCGTCGGGACGACGTCGCGGGCGCCGAACCCGCGGCCCGCGCCCTGCGGGGTGCCGGCGACCTCGGGCACGGAGTGCCACGACGACTGCATGCACCAGATGTCGTACCGGTCGGGGCCGAACGTCCGCGCGGTGTAGGTGGGCCGGCCCGCGTCGACCACGGTGGGGACGCCGTCGGAGGCGACCACGACGGAGCCGACGTCGTCGTGGTTGTGCGCCTCGCCGTTGTGGCCGCCCTTGACGGCCAGCGCGAGCCCGGCGCTCGTGCCGGGGCGCTCGCGGGCCACGAGCACCTGCGTGGAGGCGAGCCAGGTCCGGCCCGGCAGCGGCGGGTCGGCGGGGCCCGTCGCGTCCCGGCGCCACGCGTCGTCGGCGAGCGCGCGCAGCGTCCTGCCGAGCCCGTCCTCGGCGTGCGCGAGGGGGCCGCCGGGCCCGACGCGGCTCGCGGCGTACGCGGCGGCGTCGGCGTCGCCGAGCCGGACGGCCGCCCGGTGCAGGGCGCGCCACGGGTGCGGGCGGGCGAGCCGCGCCTGGGCGTCGGCGAGGTTGACGTACCAGTCGCCGCCCAGGTGCATGCGGTGCGGGAACGCCACCGTGGCGGTGAGCGCGGGCGGGGCGACCCGAGGGTCGAGCGCGTCGAGCGCGCCGCCGGTGGCGTGCGCGAGGACGTCGAGCGCCTCCAGGGCCCGGCAGGCGCCGTTCCACCAGTAGGCGACGCCCTCGTCGATCGCGCCGTCGGTGGGCAGCGCCGCCACGTACCGGTCGAGGCCCTCGACGGCGAGCGCGACGACGCGGGCGCGGGTGGCGGCCTCGTCGTCGCCGTCGAGCAGGCGCAGCGCGGCGACGAGCACGTTCCCGTGGATCCACGGGCTCCAGTTGTGCACGTGGCCGTCGAGGCCGAGCCAGTGCCAGTCCCGGCGGCGCAGGAACGGCTCGACGACCCGCAGGCGCGCCTCGTGCCGGATCCGGGCGCGCAGGCCCGGCCAGCGCTCGTCGAGCCGGGTGCCGAGCAGGTGGTCGAGCCACGCGAGCTGGCCGACCGCCTCGCCCGCGCCGAGGTCGAGGTACGGGTCCGTCACCGACGGCAGTACCCAGCCGCGGGTGGCGCGGGCGTCGTCGTGGGCCGGCCAGCACCAGGTGCTCTGCTCGCAGAGCTGCCACACGCCGTCGGCGACCTCGTCGACGAGGCGCTCCTCTCCCGTGACCGCGGCGGCGACGGCGGCGCGGGTCAGGCGGTGCTGGCGGGAGAACACGAGGTCCTCGTGCGCGGTGCGGTCACCGTCGCGGTGCAGGGCCGCGGCGGTGCTGGCGAGCGGGTGCGGCCAGGGCGTGCCCAGGTCGGCGGTGGCGGCCCCGACGAGCGCGTCGAGGACGGGCCGGGCGGCGGGGTCGGCGGCGAGGTCGCCGCCCGGGCCCCAGAGCGTGCCCGCGTCGGTGGGCGGGACGGGCAGCGCGGATCCGGGGGAGCGCAGCAGGTCGGCGAGCGCGGCCGTGCGTGCCTCCCGCCCGGCCGGGAGCGCAGGTTCGAGGGCGGCGGCCAGCGGGCCGGTGAACGGGGCGTCGGTATCCATCTCTCCTCGCCGAGAGCTCGCGGAACAGGCTGTAAACGATCTAAAACGATCATCACGGTACAGCAACACTCTTGACGGCGCGAGAAATCGACCGTTTGAATGCGTTCCTGTTCGTTGAGGAGCACCCCCACTCGAAGGAGAGCCCGGATGAAGCGCACGATCCCGGCCGCGATCGGCACGTCCGTCGCGGTCGCCCTGACCCTGACGGCGTGCGGCGGCGGCGACGAGGCGCCCGCCGAGGCCGACGGGCCCGTCACCCTGTCCCTTGCCGGCTGGAGCCTCGACACCACGCCGGAGTTCCAGACGCTCGCGGACGCGTTCCACGAGGAGAACCCCGACGTCACCGTCGAGCTGCAGGAGTACAGCGCCGACGACTACGACACCCAGATGACCGCCGACCTCGCGGCGGGCTCCGCGCCGGACCTCTACGTGCAGAAGAACCTCAAGAACTTCTTCACCTACTCCTCGGGCGGGCAGCTCATGGACGTCTCCGACGTCGCCGGGGACCTGGACCCGGCAACGGGTGGTGTCGACGCCTACGAGGTCGACGGCGCGACCTACGCGGTCCCGTACCGCCAGGACTCCTGGGTGCTCTACTACAACAAGGACCTCTTCGAGAAGGCGGGCGTCGACGCGCCGGACGGCTCGTGGACCTGGGACGACTACGCCGAGGCCGCCGAGGAGCTGACGGCCGGCCTGGGCGGCGACGCGGAGGGCACCTACCAGCACAGCTGGCAGTCGACCCTGCAGGGCTTCGCGCTCGCGCAGACCGAGGGCGCCGACCTGACCAGCGGCGACTTCGGCTACCTCGAGCCCTACTACGACCGCGCCCTCGCGCTGCAGGACGCCGGCGCGCAGGTGGACTTCGGCACCATGACGACGAACTCCCTGACGTACCAGGCCCAGTTCGGCACCCAGAAGGCCGCGATGATGCCCATGGGCTCCTGGTACGTGGCGACGCTCGTGGCGCAGCAGGACTCCGGCGACGCGGACGACTTCGCCTGGGGCATGGCGCCGATTCCGCAGGCCGACGCCTCCACGACGGGCACGGACGCCACCCCGGTCACCTTCGGCGACCCCACCGGCCTGGGCATCAACCCGGCCATCGACGAGAGCAAGGTGGCGGCCGCCAAGGAGTTCCTCGCCTTCGCGGCCGGGGAGGGCGGCGCCGAGGCGCTCGCCGAGATCGGCATCACCCCGGCCCTGCTGAGCGACGGCGTCGTCGACGCCTACTTCGCCCTCGACGGCGTGCCGACGGACGACCTGTCGCGGTTCGCGTTCGCCACCCACGACACCCGCCCGGAGAACCCGGTCGACCCGGCCACGGCGCCGCTCCAGAACATCCTCGGCGACGCCCACACGGCGATCATGTCGGAGTCGGCCTCGGTCGCCGACGCGCTGGCCGAGGCGGAGGACCGGGCGGCGTCCGAGATCGGCTGAGACCGTCGACCGTCGCCGGCCCAGCTCTCAGGGGCCGGCGACGGCGGCCGCGACCCGGCGCTGCGACGCCCGGGCGAACGCGGGCCAGCGGTCCCAGTAGTAGGGGAGCGCGACGATCCCCTGCACGAGCGTCCACCCGCGCCCGCGCTCCCACGCGCCGTCGTCCAGCGCGCCGCCCGGACCGGCGCCCGCGGCCTCACGGAAGGCGTCGCGGTCCCGGCCGTCGAACAGCCACCACGCGGGCGGCAGGTCGGCGGCCGGGTCCCCGACGCCGAGCGCGCCCCAGTCGATGACGGCGGTGAGCCGGCCCGCGTCCGCGATGAGGTTGCCGGGCATGAGGTCGCCGTGCAGCCACGTGCCCGGCACGGGGTCGGCAGCCGCCTCCAGCGCGCGGTCCCAGGCCTTGAGGACGGCGGCGCCGTCCACGCGGTCGCCGGACTCCGCCGTCGCGCGGCGCACGTCGTCGTCCAGGCGGGCGAGCGGCACTCCGCGGGCCGTGCCGTCCGCGACCGGACCGCCGGCCGGGTCGACGGCGCGCAGCGCGGCGACGAACGCGCCGAGGCCCGCGGCGGCCCGTGCCGGGTCGAGGTTCGGCGCGGCGTCCGGGTCCAGGGGGTCGGCGGCGGCCGTCCCAGGGACCCAGGGCACCACGGACCAGTGGAACGGGTAGCGCTCGTCCGGCTCGCCGACGGCCAGCGGTGCCGGCACGTCGAGCGGCAGGTGCGGCGCGAGCCGGGGCAGCCAGAGCGCGTCGGCGAGGGCGTGCTCCGCGGACCACGCGACCTTCGGCATGCGGGCCACGAGATCGTCGCCGAGCCGGAACAGCCGGTGGTCGGTGCCGGACTCCGCCACGGGCGTCACCGGGAGCCCCGCCCAGCGGGGGTGCTGCGCCGCCACCAGGCGGCGGACGTCGTCCGCGGTGACCTGGACCTCGTCGTCGTGCAGGAGCATGCCCCGACCGTACGGAGGCCCCGGATACCGGGCCAGGGAATTCCGGCGCCACCTGCGAGGGCGCGACAGCGGCCCCTGTGGACGGTCCCGAGATCCGGTGAGTCGCCTGTGGCACCCTGGGGCCGGTCCGTCGTCGAGCTTCCCGGGGAGAAAACAGCGCATGTCCGGCGACATCGTCATGAACGACGAGCTCCTGTCGCGGGTCGAGAACGACCTGGACCGGATGAAGGAGCGCCTGTACGAGCCGCTCGACGCGATCAGGTCGGCCGACCCGTCCGCCGTCGGCGAGCCGGGGCTCGTGGACGTCGTCTCCCACTTCCGTGACCGGTGGGACCGCAGCATCGACGAGATGTGCGAGGCGACCGGCAACGCCCGGGAGCAGCTGCAGAAGATCCGTGACGGGTTCGCCCAGATCGACGCCGACCTCGCCGCTGCCCTCCGGGAGGAGTGACGGTGGTCCACTACGAGCACATCGGCTACGACCCCGCGCCCGGGAACCACGAGGTCACCGGCGGGCTCGCCGCGGGTCTGACGAGCGGGCACGAGACCCTCGAGCGCGTGCGTTTCCTGCTCGGCAGCGTGGACGAGGGCGAGTGGGTGGGCGAGACCGCCATCGCGTTCCGCTCGATGCTGCACGACGGGTTCGAGCCGAAGGTGATCGAGGCCGAGGACGCCTTCCGCCGGGCGGCGGACGCGCTCGAGACCTGGGCCGGCGACCTCCGGACCTTCCGCGACCGCGCCGACGCGCTCAACCGCGAGCTCGGCGAGGCCAAGGAAGCCCTCGGCGCCGCGGAGTCGAACTACTACGGCATGCCCGAGGCGCCCCGGCCGCAGGACGACGCCCCGGCGCACGCCTGGGACGACTACCAGGAGGGCGAGCGCGCCCGGCTCGTCGCGCAGGAGTCGATGGACGACGCCCAGGGCGTCGTCAACGGCGTCTGGGACCAGATCCGCCTGCTCGTCGAGGAGTACGGTGCCGCTTCCCGCGCGCTCCTGGGCGCCTTCGAGACCGCCGCCGCGATGGCGCCGGACGACCCGTCGCTCTTCGAGCGGGCCGTGGACTGGGTCGGCGACGAGCTCGAGGATGTGGGCGACCTCTTCGCCGAAGTCGGCGACCTGCTTCTCGAGTGGGCGGCCGAGAATGCCGGGTTCCTCAACGAACTGTCCAACTGGCTGTCGCTCGGGAGCATGGTCTTCGGATTCGCGTCATTGATTCCAGGGCCGTGGTCGCCGTTCCTCGCGGGTCTGAGCGTCGGGCTCGGCGTGGCCAGCACCCTGTCGGGCTTTCTTGCCGCTGCAGGCGAGGGCGGCAGTTGGTCCGCAGGTTTCACACCAGGCGTCATCGCTGGAGCGATCGGCACCGCCTTGGGTGCGGGCGCGGTGTTCGCGACGTTCCGAGCGGTATCTGCCTCGGCCACGGCTGCGGGTCGTGTCGCGCCGACGTTCGGCCAGTTCATGAACCCGTTGTCCGAGGCCGGGCGAACTGCGACGGCGGCGTTCCCGGGCTTCTTCTCCATGGCCGCTCGTGGGACGGCGATCGAGACGACCGCGGAGCTGGGATGGCGTGCCCTCGACGTGACCTTCGACCAGGCCACGTGGTTCGTCACCAATCCGATCGGTGTCTTCAACATGGCGTGGGACGTCGAGGGGAGCCCGAACGCGCTGACCCGGACTCAGGCACAGAAGAGGGGAGCCCTGTGATCTCGTCGGCGCCGACCAACGCGGACAACCCGGCACGCTGGCGGCTGCGTACCCAGATTCCCGACGACTGGATCGATCTCGCGGGGACGACCTCGCCGTCCGAAGCCGTCGGCGTGGTCACGTCTGCCCTCGAAGACGTCGGTATCGAGGTGACAAAGCACGAGCAAAGGCTTCTGCGCTCTGGCCTCGAGGCGTGGCACAGGTTCTCGAGGGACAACGGCCTTCTTGTCCACGGTCTCGTCTACCAGGGGCGCGAGTATTCGGGGCAGTCCGCGATCGGTTCGGAGGTCTTCTGGACGGTCACCGGATTCGTCACGGACATCTCGGCATTCGAAGGAGCTCTGTCGCCGATGGAGGCTCTCCGCCGGGTTGTCGCTGCCAAGTTGGGGGTTGCCGTAGACGAGGCGTACACCGAGCTCTTTCATACCGGAATCGGACCCGCGATCGGGATGACGGTGAACCATGAACTGATGCTGCAGCAACCCGGCGTGGACGATCAGCCGCCCGTGACCAGCACGGTGGGCCTGGCCTTGGTGGTGGCCATGCCTCCGGAGGGCGGTCCGAGCCTCGTGCTCGGCGGACTGTCGCGCGACCCTACGCAGCGGGACGGGTTGGGCATGCTGCTGGCGCGGATCGCTGGGCCGGCCACCATCGTTCCGGCCGACCGAGAGACACCAGCGGAGGGTGAGCGATGAAACGTGCAAGAAGAAGGCCCCTTCCGCCGATGCCCGATGACGTTCCATTGCCCGCGACTTTCGGTGACTGGCACGACCTGGCTGCGGTGAACCTCGGAATCGCGGAACGACGGGACAGCAGTGTGCGGCGCATGTTCGCCGGTCTCATGATGCTCGCCGGTGCCGTTGTGGGGCTCTCCCTGATGTCCGAACCCGCGAGCGTCCTTCTCGGGGGCGGACGAAGCGGCGAGCGAGCGGATGTGGCAGGGATCGTCGTCGGCGCCGTCGTCCTGCTGGGCACGCTGTCGTGGTGGTTCTGGTATCGGCGAGACTGGACGCACGTGCGGCGCTTGAGGCACGCGTGGTCGAGAGCCCTCCGGAGACCGGCGGTGCTCGTGCTCCCAGACCGGGGAACGCCGTCGCCGTCCGGCGTGGATCCGGAACGGCAGAGCATCTACCGATCAAGGTACGAGACGGCACTCGTGCAGACGCACGGATTCGTCGCGGTCGACGGCGTCAGCGGGTTTCTCGACTTCCTGCGTTTCGCTCTCTACCCCGTCGTGCTGGGTGTCGGCGTCCTGCTCTGTGCGGTTGCGGTCGATCAGGACGACCTGCCGGACCGTATGGCCGTTCTCATGCCTGCGATCCCGCTGGTCGTCGTCGGAGCTACGGCGACGGTCCGTGCGTGGTGGCGGTTCGGGAGCACGCTTGCTGCGGGGGGACTCGAGCGAGACGACGTGGCTCGGTGGACAGGCTGGCGTGTTCTTCGAGGTGTCGATGATGCTGCGGAGCCTCGCCCGTGGTGGCGTCGGTTGAACCTGGCGATGCTTCCCGTGGCCGGTGGTGGCCTGATCGTCCTGCTGGCGCGGGTGACGTCGGGCGGTGTGCGGGTCGACGGTGTGGTGATCGGCGTCGGGATCGTGGTGGTGCCGATCCTGGTGGTCTACGGCAGCTTCGTGGTGCGGCTGCTGGCCGGGCGTGTGCGGGCGAGCGGCCGTGAGGTCGCGGTGCGGGTGCTGGTGGACGACGTGCCGGCGCAGGGGCCGGTGACGGTCGATCCGGGGCGCGCGGTGCTCGATCTGGGGGAGCGGCCGGTGCTGCGTCCCGGGTCGGGTGTGCCGGTCGGTCTGGACGGTGCGGCGTTGATCAGTGGTCAGCCGCGGATGTTCGCGGCGCGGCGGCACTGGGTGGTGCTCGCGGACGAGTCTCAGGTGCCGTTGGCGTGTGCGGACGTGCGGCGGTTACGTGGTCGTGCGGATGCTGCGGGGCTGCGGGTGCTCTGACCTGCGCGCCCGCCGGTCTCGTGACAAAGTTCGTCCGTGAGACGCCTGATCATGACGGCGGCGGCCGGCCTCGCCCTCCTCCTCGCGAGCTCGTGCACCGGGCCCGCCGCCGAGGGTGTCGCAGATCCTTCGGCTCCCTCGAACCAGGGTGAGATCGCGGCCACCGACGTCGCCCTGCCACCGACGAGCGGGGTCCTCGACTACCAGCTCGGCGGCGCGTACGACGTGCTGGACGCCGGCGGCGCGGCGACGCCGATCGACGTCGTCGTGCGCGACGCGACGGCCGACCCGCTCCCGGGCGCGTACTCCGTCTGCTACGTCAACGGGTTCCAGACGCAGCCGGGCGACGCGGACCTGTGGACGGGGGAGCGCGAGGACCTGCTGCTGCACGACGCCGGCGGTGAGCTCGTCGTCGACCCGGACTGGCCGGACGAGTACGTGCTCGACCCGTCGACGCCCGAGCAGCGCGCGGGGATCCTGGAGGTGCTCGGGCCCGTCGTGTCGGGGTGCGCGGACGCCGGCTTCGACGCTGTGGAGATCGACAACCTCGACACGTGGACGCGGTTCGACCGGATCGCCGAGGACGGGGCGCACGCGCTCGCGCGCGCCTACGTCGACCTGGCCCACGACGCCGGGCTGGCGGCCGCTCAGAAGAACGCCGCGGAGATCACCCGGACCGCCCACGACGACCTCGGGTTCGACCTCGCCGTCACCGAAGAGTGCGCCGTGTGGGACGAGTGCGCCGCGTACACGGACGTCTACGGCGACCACGTGCTGCAGGTGGAGTACCCGGACGCCCTGGCCGAGGCCGGCACGACGTTCGACGACGTCTGCGCCCGTGACGACCGGGCGCCTCTCACGGTCCTGCGGGACCGGGGCCTCGTCGCCGCGGGGGAGCCCGGGTACGTCCGTGACGCCTGCTGACGGTCGTCCGCCGTGCGCGCCCGAGCCGGTTCGTGCGTGTCCGGTTGACGCGCACGGGGCGAACGGGCAGCCTGATCGCTGGGCAGAGGTGCGGACGCCGAGGGCCCGCGAGCGACGTCGGCCGACTCGGCGATCCCCTCCGCCTCAGCCCCGCGGACCGTCGGCCGAGTACTCACGCAACGACATAGGGGCAGCCACCAGTGGCTCGTGATCGCGTCACCATCAACGATGTCGCGCGGGCGGCGAACGTCAGCGCGATGTCGGTCTCGAGAGTCCTCAACGGGCGTCCGGGGGTGGGCAAGCAGACGCGGAAGCGGATCGAGGAGGCCGTCGAGGAGCTCGGGTTCCGTCCCAGCGCCCTCGCCGTGGGGTTCCGCCAGGGCCGGCTCCTCGGTTCCGTCGGCATGATCATCCCCCGCGCGGACCCGCCGCTCTTCTCGTCCCTCGCGGCGGAGATCGACGAGCGGATCGCCTCGGCCGGCCTGACCACGGTGATGGCGAGCTCCGGCCGGAACGCGGAGCGGGAACGCTCCCTGGCGCGCGGGTTCCTGGCCATGGGCTTCGAGGGTCTCCTGCTGTTCTCCGAGGACGACGACCACGCCTACCTCCAGCCCGAGCTGGACCGGGGCAAGTCGATCGTCTTCCTCGGGAGCCCGCCGCGGAACGTCCGCGCGCCGTCCGTCCTCGTCGACAACCGCGCCGGGGCCGTCGACGCGCTCGGGCTGCTGGCGCGGCGCGGGCACCGCCGGATCGCCGTCGTCGGCAGCGAGGCCACCTATCAGGCGTCCGAACGGGTGGCCGGTGCGCGCGAGGCGATGGGCGACCTGGCACCCGCCGAGGTCCAGGTCGTGACGACCGAGATCACCACCGAGGGCGGCTACCGCGCGGGCCGTTCGCTCCTCGACGCGCCGGGGGCGCCGACAGGGATCCTGTGCACCAACTACCTCCTCACCGTCGGCACCCTCCGGGCGATCCGCGACAGCGGGCGGCACGTCGAGGTGGTGAGCTTCGACGACTTCGACACGGCGGACCTGCTCACCCCGCCGGTGAGCGCGATCAGCCAGGACCCGCACGCGATCGCCGAGCAGGCGTCCCAGCTGCTGCTGCAGGGGCTCGACGCGGGGGACCGGGACGCCCAGGTCACGACGGTCACCATCCACCCGCGGCTCCTGGCCCGCGGGGCCTGACCGCACCCGCCGGACCGACATGAGCGGACCTCTTGCGCGACTCAGAACGTTAACGGTAACGTTCCGGCCGTGAGCAACCTTGCAGAGTGGTCTGAACTGTTCAGCGGCCCGTCCGGGACGGGCACCTCGTCGTGGCATCGGGAGCAGCGCACTGCCGATGTCGGCCACGAGTGGGTGACCGTCTCGAACGTCGGGCTCGATCCCGACGACGCGAGCCGGCTCGTGTACACGGAGGGAGACGGCGACGTCATCGTCAACGGCCCCGCGGGCAACACCGCCGACCTGTGCACCCCGGTCGTCCACGGCGACTGCGAGCTGCACGTCGAGTTCCTCGTCTCCGAGGGGTCGAACTCGGGCGTGTACGTCCAGGGTCAGTACGAGGTGCAGATCCGCGACGACCGCACCGACGAGGAGGTCACCTACCGGGCGAGCGGCGGCATCTACGCCCGGCGCGACTCCGAGGGCGAGCCGTTCGACGGCAAGGCGCCGCTCCTGCGGGCCTCGAAGGACCCCGGTGAGTGGCAGTCCTTCGACATCGTCTTCCGCGCCCCGCGCTTCGACGAGTCGGGCGCGAAGGTCGCAGACGCGGTGTTCGAGAGCATCCGTTACAACGGCGAGCTGGTCCACCAGGACGTCGTCTGCGTCGCGCCGACCGGCGGCGCCATCGACCCCGACGACGTGGCGCTCGGCCCGGTGCGGCTGCAGGGCGACCACGGGCCGGTCGCGTTCCGGAACCTCCGCATCCGCGGCGACGTGTGGCCGGCGGCCACCGCCGAGCGGTCGCCCGCGATCGAGGGGGCGTAGCAGATGGGCCGGGACACGGGAACGGACACGGTCGGGATCGGCGTCGTCGGCGCCGGCAAGATCGCGCGCAACTACCACCTGCCCGCGCTGGCCCGGGCCACGGGCGCGCGACTGGTCGCGGTGGCCGACGTCGACGAGGACGCCGCGCGCGGCGTCGCCGCGGAGTTCGACGTCCCCCGGGTGCACCGCAGCCACGAGTCCTTGCTCGCGTCGCCCGACGTCGACGCCGTGGTGGTCCTCACCACCTACCACCCGAAGAAGCAGATCATCGCGGACGCGATCGACGCCGGGACGCACGTCTTCACCCAGAAGCCCCTGGCGGGGAGCGTCGCGGACGCCGAGGAGCTCGTCACCCTCGCCGAGCGGCGCGGGGTGCGGTTCGTCCCCAGCTTCATGCACAACTATTTCCCCGAGACCCGCCTGGCGCGGGAGCTGCTCACCCAGGGCCGGATCGGCGACGTGGTCGGGTACCGGCAGCGCAACGCGACCCGCAACAAGGTCGCCGGCGCCGTCCGCCTCGGCGGGGCGACCTGGGACATCGGGCCGCACGGCGTCGCCATGATCGAGCACCTGCTCGGTGAGCGCATCCTGGCGGTCCAGTGCCGGATGGACGGGTTCGGGGCGGGCGGTGACCGGCCCGCGACCGGCCCTCGCGGCTGGCCCGTCGACCTGGTCGCGGCGATGAACTACACGACCGAGTCCGGCGTCGTCGTCAGCCACGAGGTGCAGTGGACGTCCCAGGGCGGGGTGCCGCCGTGGCGTACCGAGCTGTACGGCACGCACGGGGCGATCTCCGTCCGCGCGGACCACGCGCCGAGCCTGCTCGCCCTGGCCCTCTCGGACCCCGAGGCGCCCGAGCCCGGAGCCTGGCAGTACCTCGAGGTCCCGGACGAGCCCAAGGGGCTCTTCCACCACCAGCGCTTCGTCGACGACGTCCGGCTCGACGAGCACCAGAGCGCCACCGGCGCCGACGGCCTCGCCGCGCTGCGGGTCGTCGACGCCGCCTACCGGTCGGCCGAGACCGGGGAGACCGTCGTGCTCCCCGCGGCCGGCGCAGCCCCGACACGCACGACCACCGCCGCGCACTGAAGCGCGGCTCACCAACCACCGAGAGCTCCGCGCCACAGCGGAGAAAAGGAGTCGACGATGACTGCGATCGGAAGACGTGAGTTCCTGGGCGGAAGCTTCGCCACGGTCGCCCTGGCCGCCCTCGCGGGCTGCTCGGGCGGGGCCACGGGCGGGGCCGCCGGGGGCGCCACGGTAGAGACGATGTGGTGGGGCGCCGGCGACATCATGGAGCGGACGAAGGCCGCGCTCACGGCCTTCGAGGAGGCCAACCAGGGTGTCACCGTGACGAGCCAGTTCCAGTCGTTCCCCCACTACTGGGAGCGCCTGACGACGCTGGTCGCGAGCAAGTCGCTGCCCGACCTCGTCGAGATGAACACCCTGAACATCGCGAGCTACGCCCGCAACGGCCAGCTGGCGGACCTGTCGAGCCTGGTCTCCGATGCCGACCTCGAGGGGTTCGACCAGGGCCAGCTCGCCCAGGGCACCGTCGACGGGACCCTCGTGGGCCTGTCGCTCGGCGGCAACATCCAGGCGATGCTGTACAACCAGACCGCCGTGACCGACTCCGGCGGCGGGATGGTGCCCGACGACCTCACGTGGGACTCGTTCGCCACCTTCACCGGGAAGCTCGCGAAGAAGCTCCCGTCCGGGATGTACGCCGTCGACGACGGCAGCAGCCTGTTCGGCACGTTCGAGGTGTGGGTCCGCCAGCGCCACGACGAGGCCTGGACCGACGACGGCAAGCTCGCGTTCACCGAACAGGACGTCGCCGACTGGTTCCGGTACTGGGCCGACCTGCGCACCGCCGGCATCCTCGTGCCGCCGGAGGTCGTCGCGGAGGCCAAGCAGGTGGGCACGAACGCCGCGGCGCCGCTGGCGACGGGCAAGGCCGTGTTCGCCCTCAACTGGACCAACCTCATCGGCCAGTTTCAGACACTGATGGACGACACTGTCGCCCTCGCCCGGGTCCCCCAGGGCGACGGGCAGGCCGGGGACTGGGCGCACGCCTCCGTGCTCGCCTCGATCGCGGCGAACAGCGAGGTCGCCCAGGAGACGGCGAACCTCATCACCTTCCTCCTCACGGACACCGCCTCGCTCGAGACGCTCGGCGTGCAGCGCGGCGTGCCCGTCGCCGCCGCGGCTCGCGCCGAGCTGAAGGACATGGGCCTGCCGGAGCACGACGTCGCGCAGCTCGACTTCTACGACCAGCTCCTGCCGCTCACCCGCGACAAGAGTGTGCAGGAGCCCTCGACGGCCAACGACGTGGACGGCGCCTTCATCCGCGCAGCGCAGTCCGTGACGCTCGGGGACACCGCACCCCAGGCGGCCGCCGCGGCGTTCTTCGACGAGGCGAACGAGGCAGTGTCCGCGTGAGTATCGCCGTCCAGCCGAAGAAGCCGGTTCGTGCGCCCGTGCCGGTGGTGCGGCGGCCGCGGCGGCGCAAGGAGCGCTGGCTGTCGTACGTCTTCCTGTCGCCGTGGCTGATCGGCTTCTTCGGCATGACGCTCCTGCCGATGGCGATCTCGCTCTACCTGTCGTTCACCGAGTACGACGTGCTGAGCGACCCGACGTGGGTGGGGTGGGAGAACTATCGCGACCTGTTCAGCGACCCGCGGTACCTGCAGTCCGTGAAGGTCACCCTCACGTTCGTGCTGATCTCCGTGCCGCTCAAGCTGGCGTTCGCGCTCTTCGTCGCGGTGGTGCTCAACCGCGGCATCCGCAGCGCGAACACGTACCGGGCGATCTACTACCTGCCGTCGCTGATCGGCGCGAGCGTCGCGATGGCGATCGTGTGGCGGCAGCTGTTCACGGAGGACGGCGTGGTGAACACCGTCCTGCGCGGGCTCGGGATGAGCGATCCGCCGTCGTGGTTGAGCGACCCGTCGGCAAGCATCTGGACACTGATCTTCCTGGCCGTGTGGGAGTTCGGCGCACCGATGATCATCTTCCTGGCGGGCCTGCGGCAGGTGCCGCTCGAGCTGTACGAGGCGGCGCGCGTCGACGGCGCATCCCGCTGGATGCAGTTCTGGAAGATCACCTGGCCGCTGCTGAGCCCCATCGTGCTCTTCAACCTCGTGCTGCAGGTGATCGGGTCGTTCCAGGCGTTCGCGCCGGCGTACGTGATCTCCGGCGGGACCGGGGGGCCGCTCGACGGCACCCTCTTCTACACCCTGTACCTGTACCAGCAGGGCTGGGGGTCGCTGCACATGGGATACGCCGCGGCCATGGCCTGGGTGCTGCTGATCGGCATCGCACTGCTCACCGCCGGGATCTTCGCCACGTCCCGACGCTGGGTGTTCTACGCGGGGGAGGACACATGACCGCACTGACATCGACCCGCGGGTCGTCGACGATCCGCCGGGCTCCCCGGCCGCGGGTGATCGTCTCGCACGTCGCGCTCATCGCGGGCGCGCTGCTGATGGCCTACCCGGTGCTGTGGATGCTCTCGTCCTCGCTCAAGCCCGAGGCGGAGATCTTCAACAACCTCAGCCTGGTCCCGTCAGAGGTCACGCTGGACAACTACACCGAGGGCTGGACCGGCCTGGGGATGCCGTTCGGGGTGTTCCTGTGGAACTCGCTCGTGGTGTGCGTGGTCTCCGTCGTGGCGAACTGTGCCTCGTGCCTCGTGACCGCCTATGCGTTCGCGCGGATGGAGCTCCCGCTGCGCTGGCTGTGGTTCCCGTTGATGCTGATGACGATCATGCTGCCGCTGCACGTGACGATCCTGCCGCAGTACATCGTCTTCAACCAGCTCGGCTGGGTCGGGACGTTCCTGCCGCTGATCGTGCCGAAGCTGCTCGCCGTCGACGCCTTCTTCGTGTACCTCATGGTGCAGTTCATGCGGTCCTTGCCGCGGGAGCTCGACGACGCGGCGAGCATCGACGGGTGCGGCCCGTTCCGGACCTTCTCCCGGATCATCGTGCCGCTGATGGTCCCGGCGCTGGTCACCACGGCGATCTTCACCTTCCTGTGGACGTGGAGCGACTTCTTCTCCCAGCTCCTCTACCTGGGGTCCAACCAGGGCCTCTTCACGGTGCCCGTCGCACTCGCCTCGTTCATCGACGCGACGACGTCGTCCTCCTGGGGTCAGCTCCTGTCCATGTCCGTCGTCTCCCTGATCCCGGTCGTCGCGTTCTTCGCGGTCTTCCAGCGGTGGATCCTCGACGGCGTCTCGACGACCGGCATCAAGTAAGGACGCGCCGGTCCGTCCCTTCCTCTCCCATGACGACCTCATGGGCCTGCGTCCGCTTTCAACGGAGAGAGAGGTAGTTCCGCATGATTCGCACATCCATCTGGAAGACCGTCGCGGCGGCAGCCGTCGCCACCAGCACGGTGGTCGGCGGGTCCGCCGTCGCGACGGGTGCCGTCGCCGAAGGGCAGGTCGTCGCGAAGGCGACGTCACCGTCGGACCCGACGTCGGGGAAGAACCAGCTGTCGTACACGGTCGGGGGCGAGCAGACCGCGACGGTCGACGTCGCCTGCAAGGACGCCGTCGACGACGCCGCCGTGATCAACACGGCGATCGAGAACAGCCCCGAGGACAGCCGCATCCGCATCCACGGCACCTGCAGCATCAACGAGGTCGTCCGCCTGGCCGGCGGGCGCACGTACGAGGGCGACAGCCGCGGCACGGTGCTGGTCCAGGCGGACGGGGCGGGGCTCCCGGCGATCCTCGCCTCGGACAGCTGGGTCGACAACTCCTCGACGACCGGCCTGCCGATCACGGTGCAGAACATCGCCATCAACGGCAACGTGGCGAACAACGCCGGCGCGTCGACGGCGGGCATCATCGCCCGGTCCTGGCAGAGCTTCTTCCAGGACCTGCACGTCTTCAGCATGCCGGGCGACGGCATCCGCGTCACGAACCTCAGCGCGGACGGCACCCGTCTCAACAACACGCAGGTCAACGGCGTCATCCGCAACAACTTCATCGAGCACTCGGGCCGCTACGGCGTGTACGTCGAGGACAAGGGCGGCGAGGCCGAGCCGTTCGTCGAGCGGGAGGACGACGGCACCGGGCCGACGACCGGCCTGACCGGCCCCGCCCAGATCGGGAACTCGGTGACGGACTGGCAGCTCGTCGGCAACTACATCGCGAGCTCCGGCGCGGACAGCGTCCGCCTGGAGAACGCCGCCGGCTGGTACGTGAAGAACAACCACATCTATGGCGTTAACGGTAACGCCATCTGGGCCAACCGGGTCTTCGGCACCAGCATCAGCGACAACTACATCGAGGGCTTCGGCAACGACCCCGACGGCGGCACGTGGCACGGGATCTTCGTCACCGTGCAGGGCAACGCCGAGTCGACGATCGCGAACAACCGCGTCCTGCACCTGCACCCCTACGTGGAGGGCTCGACGTACCGGTTCATCTCGGTGGGCAAGGTCAACTACGGCACCGGCTTCCTCAACGTCGTCGGCAACTCGATCGTCGGGCGCGACCCGGCCGTCGGCACCGCCTTCCACTACAACAACGGCGCCTCGGGCCAGTCGCTGACGGTGACGTCCTCCGGGAACGCTGTGGCGAAGGTGAGCACGCCGCAGCAGATCAACGCGAACGTGACCGTGAGCTCCGGGATCTAGGGCCCCGGGACAGGCCCCGGGCCGGCCCGTTCGCTGGACGGGCCGGCCCGGTGCACGACCGGGCAGTCTCGACGACCACGTAAGGAACACCATGGAATCAGCGGCGCCCGGGAGGACGAACGTCGTCCTCGTCCTGGCCGACGACCTCGGCTTCTCCGACCTGCACTGCTACGGCGGCGAGATCAGCACACCGCACATCGACTCGCTCGCGGCCTCCGGGCGCCGGTCGTCCGCCTTCTACAACACCGCGCGCTGCTCGCCGTCCCGGGCGAGCATGCTCACCGGCCGCCACCCGCACGAGACCGGGGTCGCCGTGCTCACCGACGACCAGCGCCCGTGGGGGTACCCGGGCACGCTGTCGACGTCGGTCCCGACCATCGCCGAGCATCTCAAGGGCGCCGGGTACTCGACCGCCCTCATCGGCAAGTGGCATCTCTCCGCCGGGACGGCCGCACCGGACGAGAGCTGGCCGACCCGCCGCGGCTTCGACGAGTTCTACGGCATCCTCGGGGGTGCGGACGACTACTTCCACCCCCGCGGGCTGTGGGAGAACGAGACGAGGTGCCCCGTGCCCGGGGAGGGCTACTACCTGACCACGGAGATCGGGGAGCGCGCCGCGGACTTCGTCGCGAAGGCTTCGGCCCAGGACGAGCCGTTCTTCCTGTTCGCGGCCTTCACCGCCCCGCACTGGCCGCTCCACGCACCCGCCGAGACGGTAGAGCGCTACCGCGAGGTCTACGCCCGCGGGTGGGACGCCGCGCGCCTCGAGCGTCTCGGGCGCCTCGTCGACGAGGGGCTGGTGCCCTACGGGGCCGAGCTGGGCGGCGACGACCAGCTGCAGCCCTGGGACTCGGCGCCGGACCGTGACTGGCAGATCGAGCGCATGGCGGTGTACGCGGCGCAGGTCGAGCTCCTCGACGCCGCGGTGGGCAGGATCCTCGGGGCGCTGCGCGAGGCGGGGGCCGAGGACGACACCCTGATCCTCGTGCTCTCGGACAACGGCGCGAGCGCGGAGGAGCTGCCCCCGCACGACGCGCCGAGGTTCCGCGAGCGGCACCCGACGACGACGGTCGACGGGGAGCCGATGCTGCTGGGCAACGAGCCGGAGATCGTCCCGGGGCCGCCGAACAGCTTCGCGAGCTACGGCGAGGACTGGGCCACCCTGTCGAACACCCCGTTCCGGCGGTACAAGCGCTGGGTCCACGAGGGCGGGATCGCCACGCCCCTGATCGTGTCCTGGCCGGGCGGCCCGGTCGAGGCGGGGAGCATCGGGCACGAGCCGGGGCAGCTGACCGACATCCTGCCCACGGTCCTGGAGGTGGCCGGAGTCCCGGGCGACCCGTCGCTGACCGGGGTCTCGCTGGTGTCGGGGCCGGCAGGCGGGCCCCGCCCGCTGTTCTGGGAGCACATGGGCAACGCGGCGGTCCGGCTCGGCCAGTGGAAGGCGGTGCGGGACTTCGACCGCCCCTGGGAGCTGTACAACCTCACGGTCGACCGCGGCGAGCGGTACGACCTGGCGGCCGTCTTCCCGGGTCTCGCCGACGAGCTCGCGGGCCGCTGGGACGCGTGGGCCGACGAGGTGGGGGTCATCCCCTGGGCGCAGGTCGCGGCAGCGAGGCGGGCGGGGTGATGGACGACGGAGCGACGGAGCGGAGGATGAGCATGTCGACATCGCAGGTCACGGCCGCCGAGCGTGCGGCCGCCATCGCGCGGCGGGTGCCCCCGTCCTTCCTGTGGGGTGCCGGGACGGCGGCCCCGCAGATCGAGGGCGGACGCCGGCTGGACGGGCGCGCCGACAGCATCTGGGACACGTTCGCGGGCCGCCCCGGGACGGTGCGCGGCGGCGAGACGCCGTCCACGGCGGACGACCACTACCGGCGGTGGCGGTCCGACGTCGACCTGATGGGGGAGCTCGGCCTGCAGGCGTACCGGTTCTCGCTGGCGTGGCCGCGCATCGTGCCGGCGGCCGACGGCCGCGTCGAGCCGCGCGGGCTCGACTTCTACGACCGCCTGGTCGACGCGCTGCTGGCCCGCGGCATCGAGCCGTTCGTCACGCTGTACCACTGGGACCTGCCGCAGTGGGTGCAGGACCGCGGCGGCTGGCCCGCCCGTGACACCGCGGAGCTGTTCGCCGAGTACGCGGGGCACGTCGCCGCCCGGCTGGGCGACCGGGTGCGGCACTGGACCACGCTGAACGAGCCGTGGGTCTTCGTGTTCGCCGGCCACCTCGAGGGCGCGCACGCACCCGGCCTCCGCGACCCGGACGCGGCGGTGCGGGCCATGCACCACGCGCTCCTCGCGCACGGGCAGGGGGTGCGCGTGCTGCGCGAGGCCCTGCCCGCCGACGCCCGGGTCGGGGTCGCGCTCGACATGATGCCGACGATGCCGGCCACGGACCGCCCGGAGGACGTCGCGGCGGCGGCCCGGCACGACCTGTACCGCAACTGGCTCTTCTGCCACCCGATCCTGCGCGGGGCGTACCGCGAGGGGACGCGGGAGCTGCTGGGCGCGGAGCCCCCGGTCGTCGGCGACGACCTGGCCGTGATCTCGGCGCCGGTCGACTTCGTCGGGGTGAACTACTACCACCGCAGCGTCGTCGTCGAGGACGACGCGGTGCCGCTGTCCCGGGCGCGGGAGACCGCGCCGCCCGGCACCTACACGGCCATGGGCTGGGAGGTGTACCCGGCCGGCCTGGAGGAGATCCTGGCGCAGCTGCACGACCGGTACGCGCCGCGCTCGATCTACGTCACGGAGAACGGCTCGGCGTGGGACGACGAGGCCGGCCCGGACGGGCGGGTCGAGGACCACGACCGGACCGAGTACCTCGCCGCGCACCTGGAGAGCGCGGCGGCGTGCGTCGAGCGGGGCGTCTCGCTGGACGGGTACTTCGCCTGGTCGTTGCTGGACAACTTCGAGTGGGCCGAGGGGTACGGGAAGCGGTTCGGACTCGTCCGCGTGGACTACGCCACGCAGCGTCGCACGATCAAGCGGAGCGGGGAGCTCTACCGGGCCGTGCTCCACGCGTCCGCTGCCGGCCGCGGCGCCTGAGCCGCCGCGGCCGGGCCGCCGCGACCGACCGTCACCAGCCGCCGGGGCTGAGGATCTTGCGGATGCGCTTCTCCGACACAGGGCCGTCGGTGCCGAGCTGCTGGGCGAACAGGGAGACGCGCAGCTCCTCCAGGAGCCAGCGCACCTCGGCGAGCTCCGCCGCGCGGGCGGGATCGGCGGGCCCGGCGGCGTACGCGGCGCGTGCCTTGTCGTAGGCCTCGGTGACGTCGTGCACGCGCCAGGCGAGCTCGGCGTCCCGCGCGGGATTGGTCTGCGCCTTCTCCAGGCGGTACGACGCCGCCCGCAGGTAGCGCACCAGGTGCGGCACCCGCCGCGGCGGCGTGGCCGAGACGAAGCCGTCGTGGATCAGCCCGGCCACGTGGTCGCGCACGTCCTGCAGCGTGTTGAGCAGGGCGAGCGACGACGACGCCCGGACCTCGCCCTCGACGGTGCGCCAGGCCGACAGCGCCGCGACGAGGTGCCCGACGATCCGGTGCACCTCGTCTTCCAGGTGGCGCCGCACGAACTCCACCGCGGCCGCGTACGAGTCGGCGTCGCGAATCTGCACGGCGACCGGCCCGCCGGTCGGCGTGCCCGGCGCCCTCTCCCCGTCGGGGCTGGTCAGCGCCATGACGGCGGCGAGCTGCAGGTCGGCCACGAGCGCGTCGGTGTTCCGGTACGGCGCGGCGGCGAGCGTCAGCGACTGCGACGACGTCCACCGCGACGTCACCCGCCCCGGCTGCAGCGCCGTCTCCGACAGCAGCAGCCGCCGCACCCCGCGCGCGTGCGCCACGTCCTGCTCGGCCTTGTCCGCCAGCACCCGCAGCGCCACCGTCGGCGCCCCCTTCGCGGCGCGCTCCTCCACCAGCGCCGGGTACCCCTGCACCACGACGCCGCCTCCGAGGTCCGTCGACACGGCCCGCGGCAGGCCGCCGTCGGCCAGTGACGACGGCCAGGTGCTCAGCCCCACCTGCTCGGCGACGACGGAAGGCGCGGAGGCGCCGCCGGACCCAGGCCGTGACGAGGCAGACGAGGGTGAGGGGACGGGGCCGGGCGAAAGCCCAGGCTGGCTGGGACTGGCGGGAGCCGAGGGAGGAACGACCGAGGCGGATGGACGCCTGGGCGTGCCCGGCCCCGTCCCCTCTCCCGACGCCGAGCCGGTTGCGGTCCGAGCAGCCTCCTCCAGCGCGATCCCCACTGCACCCTTGACCGCGGCACGGACAGCCGCTTCGGCCTGGGGGGCCAGACGCCTCTGGAGCGACAGGAGGTCCTTGGACTCGTCGAGCGGTGTGGGCTCCGCGGGGCGACCGCGGCGGCTGCCCTTGCCCTTGCTCTTGGACGGGGCGGGGGCAGGGTCCTCGACGCGGAACGTCATGCGCAGGTGCGCGGGCAGGCGCTCGACGCGCTCGGCGTCCCACACGTCGTCGGGGATGTCGACGTCACGCAGTGCCCGGACGGCGCGGGTGAACGCGACGTGGAACGGCTCGGCCATGTCCCCGGCGCGGGTCATGTCCTCCCAGGCGGGCGTGTGCTCCCGCAGCCAGGCGGCGACGGCGGCGCCGACGTCGGGCGCGGGGACGAGCTCGCGGCGCACGGCCTTGGGCAGGGAGCGGATGGTGGCGACGCACAGCTCGTCGAGGAGGCCGGGCACCATCCAGTCGAACCCGTCGGGAGTGACGCGGTTGAGGATCGACAGGGGGATGTGGACGGTGACGCCGTCGGCCGCCGTCCCGGGGGAGAACTGGTACGTGAGCGGCAGCGTGACCTCGCCCTGCGTCCAGGTCTCGGGGAACTCGTCGGTGTCGACGGCGGACGTGTCGACGAGCTGGTCGAGGCTGAACGTCAGCAGGTCGGGCGTCTCGCGCCGCGCCTGCTTCCACCACGTGTCGAAGTGGCGGGCGCTGACGACGGACGCGGGGACGCGCTCGTCGTAGAAGGCGTACAGGTCGTCCTCGGAGGCGACGAGGCCACGCTGCCGGGAGCGGGCCTCCAGCTCCTCGGCCTCGGCGAGGAGGCGCCGGTTCTCGGCGAAGAACCGGTGGTGGGTGGTCCACTCGCCCTCGACGAGGGCGTGGCGGACGAACATCTCGCGCGCGGCCTCCGGGTCGACCTTGGCGTACAGGACCTTGCGGTCCGCGACGATGGGGACGCCGTACAGCAGCACCTTCTCGGTCGCCATGGCCGCACCCTGCTTGGTGGACCAGTGCGGCTCGGAGTAGGTCCGCTTGGCGAGGTCCCCCGCGAGGTCCTCGGCCCACTCGGGCTTGATGCGGGCGACGTCGCGCGCCCACAGGCGGGACGTCTCCACGAGCTCGCCGGCCATGATCCACGCCGGCGGCTTCTTGCTCAGCGGCGAGCCGGGGAAGATCGCGAACCGGGCGCCGCGGGCGCCGAGGTACTCGTTGCGGGCGCGCTTGGCCGCCTGCCGCAGCGCGCGGGCGCGCGCCTCGCCGCGCAGGTGCGCCACGGACGAGGCCTTGATCTCTGCCGTCTCCTGCATCCCGAGCTGCGACAGCAGCCCGGCGAGCAACGAGCGATGAATGGTGTCGCCGTCCCAGGCTCGTTTCAGGTCGGCGTCCGTGGTTGCGGCGCCCGGCGCGGCGACGTCGGTGCTCGAGCTACCCGCACTCGCTCGTTCCTCGCTCGCGCCTGCCAGACCCACCACGCTCTTCGCATCCGACGTCGCCGCGCCGGCCTCGTGCGTCGGGCCGCCGTTGCCGCGTTCCTGGCCCGGGGTGGAGGGCTGGTAGCGCATGTCGATGCCGAGCGGCTTGGACATCTCGCGGAGCTGGGCGACGACGTCCTGCCATTCGCGGATGCGCAGGAAGTTGAGGTACTCGGCCTTGCAGAGGCGGCGGAAGGCGGAGGAGCCCATCTCGTGCTGCTGGGAGCGCACGTACTCCCACAGGTTGAGGTAGCTGAGGAAGTCGGACGTCGGGTCGGTGAAGCGGGCGTGCTGCTGGTCGGCCTGGGCGCGGAGCTCGGCGGGGCGCTCGCGCGGGTCCTGGATGGACAGGGCGGCGGCGATGATGGCGACCTCGCGCGCGACGCCGTGCTTCGCGCCCTCGATGATCATGCGGGCCAGGCGCGGGTCCATGGGGAGCTGCGCGAGGGTGCGGCCGACGTCGGTGAGGCGGGCGGCGCCGTCGCGGGTGGCTCCGCCCGTCGACAGGGCGCCGAGCTCGGTGAGGAGCTGGACGCCGTCGCGCACGGCGCGGGTGTCCGGGGGCTCGACGAACGGGAACCTCGCGACGTCGTCGGGCGTGGTGACGACGCCGACGGAGATCATCTGCAGCAGCACGGACGCGAGCGAGGTGCGCAGGATCTCGGGCTCGGTGAACTCGGGGCGGCCGAGGAAATCGTCCTCGGAGTACAGGCGGATCGCGACGCCGTCGGCGAGACGCCCGGACCGGCCGGAGCGCTGGTTGGCGCTCGCCTGGCTGATGGGCTCGATCGGCAGGCGCTGCACCTTGGTCGCCTTGGAGTAGCGCGAGATGCGCGCGGTGCCCGGGTCGACGACGTAGTGGATGCCGGGCACCGTCAGCGACGTCTCCGCGACGTTCGTCGAGAGCACGATGCGTCGCCCGGGGTGCGGCTGGAAGACGCGGTGCTGCTCGGCGGACGACAGCCGCGAGTACAGCGGCAGGATCTCCACGTGCTGCGGGTGCTTCGGGTCGCGGACGCGCTCCTTGAGGTGCCCCTCGAGGGCGTCGTACGCGTCGTGGATCTCCCGCTCGCCGGAGAGGAAGACGAGGATGTCGCCCTGGCCCTCGCGCATCAGCTCGTCGCAGGCCTCGACGATGCCGGTGACGAGGTCCTTCTCCTCGCCCTTGGCCTTCTTCGGCCGGTCCGGGTCGGTGTCCGGGGAGAGCGGGCGGTAGCGGATCTCCACGGGGTAGGTGCGCCCGGAGACCTCGACGACGGGCGCGGCGTCCGGGAGGACGTCGACGACGTCGGCTGGCGCCCCGCCGACCTCGGCGAGGTGGGACGGCGAGAAGTGGGCCGCGAACCGCTCGGAGTCGATCGTCGCGGACGTGATGACGAGCTTGAGGTCCGGGCGGCGCGGCAGCAGCCGCGACAGGTAGCCGAGCAGGAAGTCGATGTTGAGCGACCGCTCGTGCGCCTCGTCGATGACGATCGTGTCGTACGCGAGCAGGTCCGGGTCCCGCTGGATCTGGGCCAGCAGGATGCCGTCGGTCATGACCTTGACCAGGGTGTCCTCGGACGACGTGTCCGTGAACCGCACCTGGTAGCCGACGACGCCGCCGAGCTCGGTGCCGAGCTCCTCGGCCACGCGTTCCGCCACCGAGCGCGCGGCGATCCGGCGCGGCTGCGTGTGCCCGATCTGGCCCGCGCGCCCGCGCCCCAGCTCCAGCAGGATCTTCGGCAGCTGCGTGGTCTTGCCGGACCCGGTCTCACCCGCGACGACGACCACCTGGTGGTCGCGGATCGCGGCGGCGATGTCGTCGCGCCGCGCGGAGACGGGCAGCTGCTCCGGGTACGTGATCGGCGGGACCTCGACGGCGGCGCGCGCCTCCGCGGCCCGCGCGAGCTGCTCCCGGCTCACCCGCGCCGGCCGGCGGGCACCGAGCTGCCGGCCCTTGCCGCGTCCGCGCCGACGCCGGCCCTGCGGACGGTCGCCGCGCGCACTGCCGTCGTCGGCGGCGGGCTGCGGGGCGGGGGAGTGGTCGGTGCTCACGGGAGCCCATTGTCCCAAGGTCGGCAAGGCGAATCTCATCGTGCCGAACGGTTCCGTAGATTTGCGACTAACGGTACCGTAGAGATCTGACCAACGGTACGGTAGGAGTCTGGCCAGCGGGACCGTATCGATCGCACGGGAGGGATTGCCGGATGCGTGACCAGCGCTTTGATGAACGTCCTTATCGGCGGCGCGTCGTCGACGACGTCCTCGACGAGATCCACCCGGAGTCACCGGCGGTCGCCATCCAGGGGCCCAAGGGCGTGGGCAAGACGGCGACGGCGCTGCAGCGGGCGGCCGCCGTCGTGTCGTTCGACCTGCCTGCGGACCGCGCGCGCCTGGACGCGGATCCGGGGCTCCTGACCTCGCTCGACTTCCCGCTGCTCGTGGACGAGTGGCAGCGCAGGCCCGAGTCCTGGGACTACGTGCGCCGCGCGGTCGACGCCGGCGCCCCGCCGGGTGCGTACCTCTTGACGGGCAGCGCCACGACACCGCGCGGGGTCACGGTTCACTCCGGCGCCGGCAGGTTCGTCGACGTGCGGATGCGTCCGCTCAGCCTGTTCGAGCGCGAGATCGCCGCGACGACGGTCAGCACGGCGTCGTTGCTGGCCGGCGGCGCGGATGTCGGCGGGGAGACCGCGGTCGGACTGACCGAGTACGTCGACGAGATCCTGGCCTCGGGCTTCCCTGGCGTGCGGAGCCTGTCGCCGCGGGTGCGGCGACAACGGCTCGACGCCTACGTGGACAACATCGTGCAGCGGGAGTTCGCCGAGCATGGCTACCCGGTCCGGCGCCCGGCGACGCTGAAGGCGTGGCTGCGCGCCTACGCGGCGGCCACGTCGTCGTCGACGTCGTACAACAAGATCCTGGACGCCGCGACGGCCGGTGAGAGCGGCAAGCCGGGACGGACCACGACGACGGTGTACCGCGACGTGCTCGCGCAGCTGTGGCAGCTCGACCCGGTCGAGGCCTGGGTGCCGGCACGCAACCACCTCGACCGGCTCACGCAGGCGCCGAAGCATCAGCTGGCGGACCCGGCCCTGGCGGCCGTGCTGCTCGGGCTCGACGCCGACCGGCTGCTGCGTGACGAGGGGCCGGGCGGGAACCTCCGCGACGGGACCGTCCTGGGCGCCCTCTTCGAGCACCTGGCCGCGTTGAGCATCCGCGTCTACGCCGAGGCGGCCGAGGCGCGGGTCGGGCACTTCAGGACGAAGGGCGGGGACCGAGAGGTCGACCTCGTCCTCGAGCGACGCGACGGTCGCGTCGTCGCGGTCGAGGTCAAGCTCACAGCGGTCCCGGACGACAAGGACCTCAGGCATCTGCGCTGGTTGAAGGAACAGCTGGGCGACGATCTGCTCGACTCGGTCGTCATCACGACCGGTCAGCACGCCTACCGGCGCCGACAGGACGGCATCGCCGTCGTTCCGCTGGCGTTGCTGGGACCCTGAGTGACGGCCGTGTGCGCCCCCTACCGCCGGCGCACGCTCGAGCCGCGCACGGTGAGCGTCGGGTCGAGCATCACCCGGTGGGTCGGGCGGCGCGCGCCCTCGGTGAGCCGGGCGACCATGTTCTCCACAGCGAGCCGCCCCACCTCGGAGGTCGGCGGGCGGACGGCCGTGAGCGGCGGGTCGCCCATGTCGGCGACCTCGTCGTCGTAGGCGACGACGGCGAGGTCGTCCGGTACGGCGACGCCGACCTCGTGGCAGTACTGGGTGAAGCTCAGCGCGAAGGGGTCCGAGTGCACCAGCAGCGCCGTGGTCCCGGTGCGGCGCACGTCGTCGAGCACCGCGGCCATGAGGGCGGTGCGGCCGGGGCTGACGAAGCCGTCGGTGTGCCCGACGACCTGTTCGTCCGGCGCGATCGCGAGCGTGCGCAGCGCGTCGTGCCAGCCGTGGTGCAGGGCGCGGGACGTCGTCGTGCCGGCGAGCGACAGCAGCCCGATCCGCCGGTGCCCCTGCCCGTGCAGGTGCCACACCGCCGTCGCCGCCCCGGAGGCGTGGTCGGACGCCACCCACTCGAGGCTCTTGAACGGGCTGATCTCCGGCGGCCGGCGGTCCGCGAGCAGGACCGGGGTGGGCAGGCGGTCGAGCCAGGCGAGCAGCTCGGCGACGCGGCCGCCGGTCATCGTGGGCACGACGACGAGCCCGTCGACGCCGGGCGCTCCCGGCGACCCGGCCAGGCGGCGGCACTGATGGTGGTCCTCGTCGGGGTCGTAGGCGGTGGTGCGGATGACGAGCCGGGCGCCGGCGCGCGCGGCGGCCGCCCGGGCGCCGGCGACCAGGCGAGGGAAGTAGTAGTCGAGCTGCGGCACGACCAGGCCGATCGTGAGCCGCGAACCCCGGGGCGCGGTCGCGTCCGGGGCGGGGCCGTCGACGACCCCCGCGGCCGGCTCCGGCAGTGCGGCGCCCCCGTGCACCCGCACGAGCAGCCCCTTCGCGGCGAGCGCGTTGACGTCCCGGCGGACCGTCATGGCCGACACCCCGAGCTGGTCCGCGAGCGCACCGGTCGCCACCGTCCCGTGGGTGCGCAGCTCGCGCATGATGTGCTCGCGGCGCGTGGTGCCGAACCCGCGGGCGGGCTGCGTCGTCATCGCGGCTCCTCCCTCAGGACTGTCCGGCGTCGACCCGGGTGTTCGAGTGTGTTCATATCCGGCGGATCCGTGCGAGGCAACACGGGCCGTGGTCGAGACTCGTGCTCGGACCGGTACCGACGAGCAGGACGCGAGAGGCGAAGGTGGACGCTGTGGAGACGGGAGCGCACGAGGACCTGACGGCCGAGTTCGGCCGCAGCGCGCTGGACTTCACGCCCTGGGGCTTCTGGGCGGAGGCCGGCGAGGAGCAGCGGGAGCGGCAGCGGCGCCTGCAGGGCGGCCTCGCCGCGGAGCGCGGCTACGCGTTCGGCGAGGCGTGCTTCGTCTCCGAGCTGGCGTCGGTGACGAACGAGGAGCTCGAGCTCGGCGACCGTACGTACGTGGCTGCCGGGGCGTACCTCAGCGGCACCGTCCGCGCGGGCCGGGACTGCAGCGTCAACCCGTACGCGGTGGTGCGCGGCGACGTGCGCCTCGGCGACGGCGTGCGGATCGGGGCGCACTCGTCGCTGCTCGGCTTCAACCACACCATGGAGCCCGACCTCGAGGTGCACCGCCAGCCGCTGCAGTCGGTCGGCGTCACCGTCGGCGACGACGTCTGGGTCGGGTCGCACGTCGTCGTGCTCGACGGCGTCACCGTGGGGGACAAGGCCGTGCTCGCCGCCGGGGCGGTCGTGACCAAGGACGTGCCCGCCGGGGCCGTCGTGGGCGGCAACCCCGCGCGCCGCATCCGCTGGCGCGTGCCCCCGCCGTCGGCCACGGCACCCGTCGGCTCCCTCGCCGGCACCGCCCGAGCCTTCGGCGACCGCGCCCGCGAGCAGGCTCGCGCGGTGCTCGACCGTTGCTGGGATCCCGCCGTCGGCCTGTTCGCCGACAAGCCGGACGCCGCGGCCACCGTGCGCGCGCAGTGCGACGCCGTCGAGATCGCGGACCTGCTGCTCGCCGGCCCGCCGCCCCAGCTGCCCGCCGATCAGCAGGTCGAGCGGCTGCGGTCGTGGCAGGACCCGGCGACCGGCCTGGTGGGCGAGCTCGGGCCCGACCTCGCGCCGGTCCCGCCGCGGCCCGGCCTGTTCGACCCCGCCGCCGGTTACCACGTGCTCTCCGTGGGCTACGCGCTCGACCTGCTGGGCAGCGCCTTCGCCCACCCGGTCCGCGTGGTCGCGGACGCGAGCCCGGGCGACGTCGTCGCGGGGCTGGAGCGCCAGGACTGGGCGGCGGACGCGTGGGCGGCGGGAAACTGGACCGACATCCTCGGCACCGCGATGCACTGGAACCGCCGCCAGGGCGTGCCCGGAGCGCCGGGTGCCCGCGAGGCGCTCCTCGGCTGGCTGCTGACGCGCGCCGACCCCCGCACGGGGCTGTGGGGCGCTCCCGACGACACGAGGGGCCTGCTGCGGGTGGTCAACGGCTACTACCGCGCCAGCCGGGGCACGTTCGCCCAGTTCGGCGTCCCCGTGCCGTATCCGGAGCGCGTGGTGGACACCGTGCTGGAGCACGCCCGGGACCCCCGGTGGTTCCGCCCCGAGCGGCAGAACGCGTGCAACGTCCTCGACGTCGCCCACCCGCTGTGGCTCACCCGCGGCAGCGGGCACCGCGGCGACGAGGTCGTCGAGCTCGCGCGCGGGCTGCTCGGCGGCGCGCTCGGGCGGTGGGTCGACGGGGAGGGGTTCGGGTTCCAGGCCCCGCACCCCTCGACCGCCGGAGCCGCCGCGACGGCCCCCGGGCTGCAGGGCTCGGAGATGTGGCTGGCGATCGTCTGGCTCCTCGCCGACCTGGCGGGCGTCGCCGACGAGCTCGGCTACCGGCCCCGCGGGGTGCACCGGCCGGAGCCGGCGGAGGCCACTGGTCGGGCCTGACGGCGGGCTGTCACCGCCGTGGCGGCGCCGTGGTCGCACGGGGCCGCAGCTGCGGGCTGAGGACCACCCGCTGCGCGGGCCGGGCCGGGTCGGCGAGCCGCTCCGCGACCAGGCGCACGCCGAGGCGCCCGACCGTGGTCCGGGGCGGCCGGACGGCCGTGATGGGCTGCGGCGCGATGGCCGCGACCTCGTCGTCGTAGGCGATCACCGACAGGTCGTCGGGGACGGAGATGCCGCGGTCGTCGCACCGCTCCAGCAGCGTGATCGCCTCGGGATCGGCGTGCACGAGCACGGCGGTGCACCGGGCGTCGAGCATCGCGTCCAGGGCGCGGTCGATCGACTCGCGGCTGCCGGAGTGGTCGTACGAGACGACGTCGAGGTCCGGCCCGGCCGGCAGCGCGAGGTCGCGCACCGCGGCGCGCCAGCCGTCCCGGACGGCGGCCATCGTCGGGCTGGTGCGGGACGCGAGCCCGATGCGCCGGTGGCCGAGGCCCGCGAGGTGCTCGACCGCCAGGCCGGCACCGAGGGCGTGGTCGGTGACGACGGACTCCAGGACCGCGTGCTGGGTCGCGCGGCGGGGGGAGCGCTCGAGCAGCACGACCGGGGTGTCGAGGCCCGCGAGCCAGGACGCGAGCTCGCCGCCGTCGGGCTGGTCGATCGCGGGCGCGGTGAGGACGGCGTCCACGCCGATGTCGTCCACGAGGCGCTGCACCTGGCGCCGGTCCTCGTCGATCCGGTAGCTGGAGACCCCGAGCACGAGCCGGATGCCGAGCTCCTCGGCCGCGGCACGCGCGCCGCTGAGGACCCCCGGGTAGTAGTAGTCCATCGAGGGCACGACGATGCCGATGGTCGTGCCGGCGCCGTCGGTCGCGGCGGGCTGCGGCGCCCGGCGCAGGGACGGCGCCCCGTCCGCCGCGGGGGCCGGCGTCGGGCGGGCGCTCGCCGTGAGCGACACCCCGCCGTGCACGCGCTGCACCAGGCCCTGGTCGGCGAGCTGGGAGACGTCGCGGCGCACGGTCACGGGGGTGACCCCGAGCCGATCGGCGAGGGCGCTGAGCCGCGCGGAGCCCTCCGCGGCGAGGATCTCGAGGATCTGCTCACGGCGCTCGCTGGCGAGAGCGGGTGCGGTCACGGTGCGTCCTCCGGTCGGTGTCGCCATCAGTGCCTGATCGATCATGATCGTACAGGATCGAGTCATGGTCTTGACACGATCGAACGCCTCCGGTTCACTCGTCATTCGCGATCGTGTGAGCGATCACAGCCGTGCTTCGATCTGAGTCGATCGGAACAAGACACAACACCGGGACGGGGTCGTCACGGTCGAGGAGGTAGGACGTGGGCGCACGCGAGCACGAGGTCGTGGTGCTGATGAGCCGCACGACCTTCGGGCTGCAGTTCCGCGCGCCGCAGGTGGAGCGGCTGCGCTCGCTGGCCCGCGTCGGCGACCCCGTCGTGCTCGAGCACCTCGACGACGACCTGGCCCGCCGCCGGCTGGCCACCGCGGACGTCCTCCTCACCTCCTGGGGCGCCCCCGCGCTGACGGTCGAGCACCTCGACGCCGCACCCCGGCTGCGGGCCGTGCTGCACGCCGCCGGGAGCGTGCGCGAGCTGCTCCCCGCGGAGATCTGGGAGCGGGGCATCCGCGTGACCACCGCCGCGGAGGAGAACGCGCGCCCCGTCGCCGAGTTCACCCTCGCCGCCATCATCATGGCCGGCAAGGGCGTCCCCGCGATGGCGGCCCGGGCGGGCTCCACCCCGGGCGGCTGGCGGCTGCACGACGGCCTGTCGAACCGGGGGCGGACGATCGGCATCGTCGGCTTCTCCCGCATCGGGCGGCGGGTGGCCCGACTGGTCCAGGAGGTCCTCGAGCCCGGCGCGGTCCTCGTCAGCGACCCGACCGTGCGCGCCGAGGACGTGGCCGCCGCCGGGGCCCGCCTGGTCGGGCTGCGCGAGCTCGTCGCGTCCGCGGACGTGGTCAGCCTGCACGCGCCCGCCCTGCCGTCGACGCGCCACATGATCGGCGCCGACGAGCTGGCCCTCATGCGCGACGGCGCCACCCTCGTCAACACCGCCCGCGGGTCCCTCGTCGACACGGCCGCGCTCGAGCGCGAGTGCGTGACCGGGCGGCTGCAGGCCGTCCTCGACGTCACCGATCCGGAGCCGCTGCCCGCGACGTCGCCGCTCACGGCGCTGCCGAACGTCATGGTGACGCCGCACGTGGCCGGCTCGCTCGGGTCGGAGGTGCTGCGGCTCAGCGACGCCGCCCTCGACGAGCTGGAGCGCTTCGTCCACGGCGAGGCCCCGCTCGCCCCCGTCACCCGCGAACACCTGGAGGTCAGCGCATGAACACCGTGGACACGCCCCGGGTCCGGACCCGGGCGGACCTCGCCGCCCTCGCCGACCGGATGCTGCGCGCGGCCCGCTCCCACGGCTCGCCCGGCCACGCCCGGATCACGCTGCCCGGCGCGCCGGGGGGCTACGGCACGGATGTCGACGGCCTGGAGGGCTTCGCCCGGACGCTCCTCGTGGCCGGCTTCCGGCTCGCGGGCGCGCGGGGGCAGGACCCCGACCACCTCGCCGAGTGGTACGCCGCCGGGTTCGACGCCGGCACCGACCCGGCGGCGCCCGAGCGCTGGGTCCGCCCGTCGGAGCACGGCCAGGCGAAGGTCGAGGCCGCGTCGCTCGCGCTCGTCCTCGACATGACCCGTGAGCAGATCTGGGACCGGCTCGACGGTGGTGTGCAGGAACGGGTCGTGGACTACCTCGCCGAGGTGGTGGGCGACCGCACGTACCCCGCGAACAACTGGCTCTGGTTCCGCGTCGTCGTCGAGACGTTCCTGCGCTCGGTGGGCGGCCCGTGGTCGCGCGACGACGTCGAGGAGGACCTCGCGCGGCACGACGCATATTACGCCGGTGACGGTTGGTACGCCGACGGCTCCACCCGGGCCTTCGACCACTACTCCGGCTGGGCGATGCAGCTCTACCCGGTGCTGTGGGCACGGATGACGGGTGCCGAGGACCTCGCGGCCGCCCGCCGGGAGACCGACGTCGCCCGGCTCGACCGTTACCTGCGCGACGCGGTCCGGCTGGTGGGCGCCGACGGATCGCCGCTGGTCGAGGGCCGCAGCCTGATCTACCGCTTCGCCTCCGCGGCGCCGTTCTGGGCGGGTGCGCTGGCGCGCGTCCCGTCCACGTCGCCCGGCCTGCTGCGGCACGCCGCGATGAGCCAGGTGGACCACTTCGTCTCGCGGGGCGCTCCGGACGCCGACGGGCTGCTCTCGATCGGCTGGTACGGGCCGTGGCGCCCGATGGCGCAGTCGTACTCGGGCACCGGGTCGCCCTACTGGGCGGCCAAGGGCCTGCTCGGGCTGGCGCTCGAGGACGACGACCCTGCGTGGACCGCGCCCGCCCAGCCGCTGCCCGTCGAGGAGTCCGACACGCTGACCGCCGTCGCGCCGGCCGGCTGGATCGTCTCCGGCACCGCCGCCGACGGTCTCGTGCGCGTCGTCAACCACGGCACCGACCACGGGCGCGAGGGCGAGCCGGGCTCGGACTCGCCGCTCTACGCCCGGTTCGGCTACTCGACCGCCACGTTCCCGATGCTCGACCGCGAGTCGTGGTCCGCCCCGCTGGACCAGGCCGTCGTCCTGCTCGACGAGCGGTCCCGCCCGACGCACCGCACGGGGATGTGGTCGACCACGCCACGGATCGAGGGCGAGGGCGGCGACGCCGTCGGGATCGCCGCCTCGGGCGGCACCGTGCACCGGGTCGACGAGGACGAGACCCGCGGGCTCGGCATCGGGCACGCCCTGGGGGTACCCGGCACCCCGCGTCGCGTGGGCGACCTGCGTGTCGTCTCCCTGGTCCGCGGCTGCTGGGAGGTCCGGCTCGTGCGGGTGGAGTCCCTCGCGCCGGGAGACGGGGACGACGTCCCGGTGCTGCGGGTCGGCGGCTGGCCCGTGTCGGGCGACGACGCGGCCCCCGCGGACGCCGCGGTGCCCGGCGCCGTCGCCGCGGCCGCCGGCGGGACCACGTCGACGCTCGCTCCCGTCCTCGGCGGCTGGCGGTCCGGCATCGCCGAGCGCCACGACGCCACGCCACTCGGCCCCACCGCCGTCCCCTGGCTGTCTCAGCCCGTCGAGACCGGGGCCTGGAGCGGCGTGCTGCTCACCCTGTCCGGGACGGTGGGCGCCGACGCCCCGGCCCGCGCGGACCTCGACGGCACCGTCGTCCGGGTCGCCTGGCCCGACGGCCGCACCACCCGGCACGACCTCGCCACCGAGATGTCGTAGACGGTCGCCGCCGCAGACGCCGGCGACCAGCATCACCGACCGCATTCGAAGGAGAATCGACATGAAGCGCCCCCTCACCGCGACCGCGGGGATCCTCGCCGTCGGTCTGACAGTCTCCGCCTGCGGCGGCTCCGAGCCCGCCGCCGACGCGGACGGTGTCGTCGACCTGACGCTCGGCACCTGGGCCAGCACCAGCGCCCCCGAGTTCCAGCTGCTCGTCGACGACTTCAACGCGTCTCACGACGACGTCGAGGTCTCGATCCAGGAGTACGACACCGACAACTACGAGACGCAGATGACGGCGGACCTGTCCGCCGGTGCCGCGCCGGACCTGTACGCCCAGAAGACGGTGTCCGCGTTCGTCACCTACCAGTCGGGCGGCCAGCTCCTGGACGTCTCCGACGTGGCCGACGGCCTCGACGAGCACGTCGCGGGGCTCGGCTCGTGGCAGGTGGACGGCAGCACCTGGGCCGTCCCGTTCCGCCAGGACTCCTGGTTCCTCTTCTACAACCGGGACCTCTTCGACGCCGCGGGCGTCGACTACCCCGACGGCACCTGGACCTGGGACGACTACGCCGAGGTGGCGCAGCAGATCAGCGACGGCACCGACGCCGACGGCGCCTACCAGCACACCTGGCAGTCCGCTCTCCAGGGCTTCGCGAACAACCAGACCCCCGGCGCCGACCTGCTCTCCGGCGACTACGGCTACCTCAAGCCGTACTACGAGCGTGCGCTGGCCCTGCAGGACGGTGGCGCCCAGGTGGACTACGGGACCGCGACCACGAACAGCCTCACCTATCAGGCGCAGTTCGGGAAGCAGAAGGCCGCCATGATGCCGATGGGCAGCTGGTACGTGGCCACCCTCCTGGCGCAGCAGGCCGACGGCGAGGCCGACGACTTCGCGTGGGGCCTCGCCCCGGCGCCGCAGCTCGACGAGAGCACGCTCGACGAGCCGGTGACCTTCGGCGACCCGACGTCGATCGGCGTCAACGCCGCCATCGACGAGGGCAAGGTGGACGCGGCGAAGGAGTTCCTGTCCTATGTCGCGAGCGAGGACGCGGCCGTCGCGCTCGCCGAGATCGGCATCACGCCCGCCTACCAGTCCGACGCCGTCACCGAGGCGTACTTCGGGGCCGACGGCGCGCCGACCGACGAGCTGTCCCGCCAGACCTTCCAGGTCCACGACACCCGCCCGGAGAATCCCGTCGACCCGAAGATCGCCACGGTGCAGACCATCATGGGCGACCTCCACTCGGCCGTGATGTCCGAGAGCACATCCATCGACGACGCCATCGCCGAGGCCGAGCAGCGCGCGGCGAACGAGGCCGGCATCACCGGCTGACCGCCCCCTCACCAGGAGCTCTCATGGCGACCACGACTTCCACCACTGCCCCGGCACCGGCGCCCGCACGCGGAGCCCGGCGGCCCGGGGCCCGGCTCAAGCGCCGCAACGCCCTCATCGGCTGGACCTTCGTCCTGCCGAACTTCCTCGGGTTCGCGGTCCTGACCCTCATCCCTGTCATCGCGGTGTTCTACCTGTCCCTCACCGGCTGGAACGTCTTCGGCCAGGCGCCCTGGGTCGGGCTGGACAACTTCACGCGGATGCTCGGTGACGCGAGCTTCCACCGCGCCCTGCTCAACACGCTGTACTACTCCGGCCTGCACATCCCGCTGACCCTCGTGGCGTCCCTGGGGCTGGCGCTGCTGCTCAACCAGAAGCTGCGGGGGGTGGCGTTCTTCCGGACCGCGGCCTTCTTCCCCTACATCACGTCGATGGTGGCCATCGCCGTCGTGTGGAACATGCTGTTCAGCCCGGAGACCGGCCCGATCAACCAGTTCCTCGACCTGTTCGGGATCGACGGGCCGGGCTGGACCACGTCGGCGACGTGGGCCATGCCCGCCGTCGTGCTCGTCGGCGTCTGGAGGGAGATGGGCTACTTCATGGTCCTCTTCCTCGCCGGGCTGCAGACGATCCCCCGCGAGCTGTACGAGGCCGGCCGTATGGACGGCGCGGGCGCGTGGCAGCGGTTCTGGAACATCACCCTGCCGAGCCTGCGGCCCACGATGTTCTTCGTCACCGTCATCCTCACCATCGGCAGCCTCAAGGTGCTTGACCTCATCCTGCTGCTGACCGACGGCGGCCCGGGCCAGTCGACCCTCGTGCTGTCCCAGTACATCTACAAGAAGGGCTTCGTCGAGAACGACTTCGGCTACGCCTCGGCCGTCTCGGTGGCCCTGTTCCTGCTCTGCCTGGTGGTGACCGCCGTGCAGTTCGTGATCAACCGAAGGAGGCAGGACTGATGTCGACGACGACCGAGGTCCGGCGCGTGACGCCCGACACCGGGGCCGCCGTGCGCGTCACCCCGTCCCGGACCCGCCCCACCGCCGGGCGCGTCGTGGCGCACGTCGCCCTCGTGGTAGCCGCCGCGGCGGTGCTGCTGCCGTTCGTGTGGATGGTGATCTCGTCGCTGAAGGCGAACAACGACGTCTTCACCGTCCCGGTCCAGTGGATCCCCGACCCCGTGGTCTGGCAGAACTACGTGGAGATCTGGGAGAAGTCCGACATGACCACGTGGATCAAGAACACCTTGATCCTGTCGGTCGGCGTGACGTTCCTGCAGGTGCTCACCGGCAGCTTCGCCGCCTACGGGTTCTCCAAGACGCGTTTCCCGGGGCGCGACGCCCTGTTCATGCTCTACGTGGCCACGATCGCGGTGCCGTGGCAGGCGTACATGATCCCGCAGTTCGTCATGCTGTCGAAGATGGGCCTGTCGAACACGCTGTGGGCGATGCTGGCGCTGCAGACGTTCAGCGCATTCGGCGTGTTCCTCATGAAGCAGTTCTACGAGACGGTGCCCGAGGAGCTGTCGGAGGCGGCGCGCATCGACGGCCTGTCCGAGTACGGGATCTGGCGCCGCATCATGGTGCCGCTGTCGGTCCCCGCGATCGCCAGCCTGGTGCTCATCACGTTCACCAACACGTGGAACGACTACCTCGGGCCGCTGATCTACCTGCGCAGCCCCGACCTGTGGACGCTGCAGATCGGTCTGAAGACGTTCATCGGCCAGTACAACGCGGACTACGCGCTGATCATGGCCGGCTCGGTGATCTCGGTGCTGCCGATCGCCATCGTCTTCCTGATGGGCCAGCGGTACTTCATCGAGGGCATCGCGACCAGCGGGCTCAAGGGGTGAGGGGCGGATGCGCACGCGCAAGCTGCTCTCCCACGAGACGCTGACGACCGTCTTCGAGTTCGCCTACGTCGTCCTGGCGACGAACCTGCTGCTGGCCGTCGCGTCGCTCCCGCTGCTGGTGCTGCTGGTGACGACCGACCCGACGACGTCGTGGCCGGCGCTCGCGCTCGCGCTGCCGTTCGCCTTCCCGGGCGTGGCCGCCGCGATGACCGTGTTCCGCGAGTTCTCGGCCCACGGCCGGATCGCCGTCGTGGCCACGTTCCTGCGGGGCCTGCGCGCGGCGGGCGTGCGCGCCGGCCTCGTCGGGGCGGTCGTCTCGGCCGTCGGCGTGGTCGTCGTCGTGGACGCGGTCGGCCTGTGGGGCGAGCCCCTGGGCGCGGTCGTGCTCCCGGTGCTCGCGATGCTCGTGGTCGTGACGCTCGTGGGCGCGCCGGTGGCGCTGGTCCTCGTCACGGACCGCTCGGAGCTGCGGCTGGCGGCCGTGCTCCGGGCGGCCTTCTACCTGGCCGTGCGGCGCTGGTACCTCAGCGTCCTCAGCGCGGCGAGCCTGGCGACGCTGGCGGGCGCGTTCGCGCTGCGCCCCGCGCTCGCCGTCGGTGTGCTCGCCGCGCCGCTGCTCTACGTGGCATGGGCGAACTCCCGGTACCTGGTGCGCTCGGCCTGGCCGGTGGACGAGGGCGAGACGCCCGGTGCCCGCCGCGCGGGCCCGGGCGTGGCCTCACACGGACAGCTGGCCCGCTGAGTACGCGTCGTAGCTCGAGAACGCGGCGAACATGCCACCGAACACGGCGAGCACGATGAACAGGACGTACAGCACCCACAGCGCCGTGAAGATGATCGAGAGCCACAGCCCCCACTTGCCGAGCACGTTGTCGTAGCCGACCTTCTTCGACTCGGACAGCGCCATCGCGGAGACCACGATCCCGGCGGGGGCGATGACGAACGCCAGCACGAACCCGACGATGCCCATCGTCTTGCCGGGCGGGTCCGGCGCGTAGCCGTAGGCCGGCGGGTAGGGCGCCTGCGGGTAGGCCGGGGGCTGGCCCTGCGGCGGATACCCCTGCTGAGGCGCCCCGTGCGCGGGCGCCCCCGGGGCTCCGTGGCCCGGCTGCTCGGGCTGCGGGCCGGGCTGCTGCCCCGACCCGTACGGGTCGGGCCCGGCCTGCTGCGGCGTGGACGGTTGGTCGGCGCTGTACGGATCGCTCACCCGGTCAGTCTCCCGGACCAGGGGCCGTGGCGCCAGGCTCGGTCCGGCACCCCTCGGAGGCCGCTGTCCTGGCGGCAGGCCGACGTGATGTGATCGAGGGGTGTCCACTCGTCCCCGCACCCGCCTCGACCTGGTTCCTCGCCGCGTGCGCGTGCACGCCGTCCGCGAGCTCACGGGGTCGATGCGCCGCACGACGTTCCGCGACGTCGCCGGCGCCGACCCGACCGCGCCGTCCTCCCTCGCGGCCCTGCGCGCCCCCGGCCCGGAGGACCACGTCAAGGTCTTCCTGCCCGACCCCGCCACGGGGGAGCTGCACGCGCCGACGCTCGCCCCCGACGGCGGTCTGCAGCGCCCCGCGGGCGTCGTGTCGATCTCCCGCGAGGTCACCGTGCGCGCCACCCGCGTCGTGGACGGCGTGGCGGAGGTCGACGTCGACTGGGTGCTGCACGGCGACGACGGCCCGGCCTCCGCGTGGGCGTCCCGCGCGGCCGAGGGGGACGAGGTCGTCCTCGCCGGCCCGGCGGTGAGCGTCGGCGTGCCGGACAGCGTGGCGCGGCTGACCGTCGTCGTCGACGAGACGGGGCTGCCCGCCGCGGCGCGCTGGGTGGACGCCGTGCCCGGCGTCCCCGTGACGGCGATCGTCGAGATCGGCGACGACGTCGACGAGTCGTTCGTCGAGGCGGAGCTGGGGCGCGCGGACGTCGAGATCCTGTACCGCACCGACGGGCCGGGCCAGCTCGCCGAGGCCGTGCGGTCGCTCGGCGGCGTCGAGGACGGCGAGCTCGTCGTCGCGCTCGGCGAGGCCGGGGAGCTGGTGCCCGTGCGCCGCTACCTGCGCCGCGAGCTCGGCCTGCCCGCCGAGCAGGTGTCCGTCGCCGGGTACTGGCGGCGCGGCACGGTGAACCTCGACCCCGACGAGCCGCTCGACCCGAGCGACCCGGACTGACGCTGCTCGCAACTACTCTCAAAATGTGAGAGTAGGTCCGTGCATGCCTCGCAGGTCGGCAGGGCGGGCTGCGTCACCGGACGTCAGGAGCGTGCCGACAGGAGCAGAGCTGGGTCCTTGGCGACGCCGGAGGGCCGCGCGGGAGCGTCGTGCCGGGCGATGCGGGCCAGACGGTCGCGGTGCTCGGTGAGCTGCGCGAGCCGGGAGTCGATGCGGGCCAGCTCGTCGCGCAGCAACGGGTCGAGGCACGGCTCGACGTCGCCGGTCCCGCCGCACGCGCACGCGAGGACCTGTGCAATCACGGTCGTCGTCAGACCGGCGTCGAGCAGCCGACGGACGCGCGCGACGCGATCGACGTCGTCCGCGACGTAGAGGCGTTGCCCGGTCGACGACCGCGCGGGCGCGAGCAGCCCCTGCTCCTCGTAGTAGCGCAGCAGTCGAGGGCTCGTGCCCGTGGCGCGGGCGACGTCCCCGATCCGCAGTGTGACCTCCGACACGTCCGCTTGCCCCTCTCATGCGTGTGAGCACCGAGCGTCGGTGCCATGACGAACACGAACATCGACACGAACCTCCTGGTCGGCGGAGACCTTCCCGTACGACGCCTCGGACTCGGGACGATGCGCTACGCCGACCACCTCACCGCGCGGCACGGGGCGGCCGCTCCCGTCTGGGAGGCTCCCACGGACCGCGACGCCCTGCTCGGCGTGATCCGCACCGCCGTCGAGCGCGGCGTGGACCTCGTCGACACCGCTGATGCCTACGCCCTGGGCGCGGGCGAGGAGCTGGTCGCCGAGGCGCTCGCCCCGGTCGACGCTCCCGTCGTCGTCGCGACCAAGGTCGGGGTGCTGCGGCCCTCCCCGGACGCCTGGGTGCCGCTGGGCCACCCCGACTACCTGCGCCAGCAGATCGAGCTCAGCCTGCGCCGGCTGCGGCGCGAGACCATCGACCTGCTCTACCTGCACCGCGTCGACGAGCTGTACCCGATCGCCGAGCAGGTGGGCGCCCTGTCGGACGCCGTCCGGCAGGGCAAGGTGCGTCACCTCGGGCTCTCCGAGGTCTCCACGGCACAGCTCGACGCGGCCCGCGAGACCGCCCCCATCGCCGCCGTGCAGAACCTGTACAACCTCGCGGCCCGGGAGCACGACCCGGTCGTCGAACGGACGCGAGAGCTCGGGATCGCGTTCGTCCCGTTCTTCCCGATCAACTTCGACCCCGCGAGCGTCCCGGCGCTCGCGGACGTCGCCCGGGCGCACGGCGCGACGCCGCAGCAGGTCGCGCTCGCGTGGCTGCTGCACAGGGGGCCGCACGTGGTGCCGATCCCGGGGACGACGTCGGTCGCGCACCTGGCGGAGAACCTCGCCGCCCAGGACGTGGCGCTGAGCGAGGCGGAGCAGCGCCGCCTGGCGTCCTCGCCCCGCTAGCCTGGGCTGGCCACGAGCGAGGGGGTGCCGTGCCTAGTCCGTCGTCCGTCCGCCGTCCCGCGTGGGCCGCGCCCGTCGGCGTGCTCCTCGCCCTCGTCCTGGCCGTCGCCGGTCTCGCCGCCTGGGCGCGGGCGCTGCGCGGCGGCGAGGGGGTCGTGCTGCTCACGGGGGCGGAGCCGTTCGTCGGGCACTGGGACGTGCGGGCCGGCGCCGGCACCGTCGTGGCAGTCGGCGTGGCGGCGGCGGTCGTGACGTGGGGGCCGCGCCTGGCCCGCACGCTGCGCTGGCCGGCGGTGCTCGCGGCCGGTGGGGCCACCGCGCTGGCCCTCGCCGTCGCCCTCGGCGCCGCGACGTCGTGGGACGGGCTGACGACGCCGGTCCGCGGCGAGCACGAGTACCTGCCCGTCGTCCCGGGCGCCGCCGCCGACCCGGCGGGGTTCCTCGCCACGTTCGTCGAGCGCATCGACGGCTACCCGATCCACGTGCGCGGCCACCCGCCGGGCTTCGTCCTCACGCTCGCCGGGCTCGACCGTCTCGGGCTCGGCGGCCCCGGGTGGGCCACGGCGCTGATCGTCGCCGTCGGGGCGAGCGCCGTGGTCGCCGTCGCGGTCACGCTGCGCCGGCTCGGCGGCGCGGCGGGGGAGGGGACGGCTCGGCGGGCGCTCCCGGCCGTGGTGCTCGCCCCGGCCGCGCTGTGGGTCGCCACCTCCGCCGACGCCTTCTTCGCCGGGGTGCTCGCCTGGGGCGTCGCCGCCCTCGCCGTGGCGTCCACGACGGCCCGGCCGGGGGTGCGCGTGGCGGCGTCGCTCGGCGCGGGGCTGCTGCTCGGGGCCTGCCCGTTCCTGTCCTACGGCCTGCTGCACATGGGGGTCGTGGCGCTCGTCGTGCCCTGGGCGACGCGCCGGTACGCGCCGACCGTCGTCGCCGCGGTCGTCGTGCTGGCCCTGGTGCTCGCCGCCGGCGCGGGCGGCTTCTGGCTGTGGGACGGCGTCGCCGCGACGCACGAGCAGTGGAGCGCGGGCTCCGGCACCGGCCGGCCCTACCTGTACTTCCTGGTGGCGGACCTCGTGCTGCTCGGGGTGCTCGTCGGGCCGGCGGGCACCGCGGGCCTCGTGTGCGTCCGTGCCCTCGACCGGACCACGCGCGCCCTCGTCGTCGTCGCGGCCGCCTCCGCGCTGCTCGGCGCGCTCAGCGGCATCGAGCGCGGCGAGGTGGAGCGGATCTGGCTGCCGCTGGCCTGCTGGGTCGCGCCCGCCGCGGCCGTGGTCGTCGACCCGGACCGCGCCGCCGCCTGGCGCACCTGGCTCGCCGCGCAGGCCGCGGCGACCCTGCTGCTCGCCGTCGTGCTGCGCTCGCCCTGGTGACGGCGTCACGAGACCGTAAGCACTCCGGCCGCCCCCGGGACGCACCCCGTCCCTAGAGTCGAGACATGACGTCGTCCGAGGCACGCGAGGCGCCCGGCCCGCACCGGGGCCGGCCGCACCTGCCCGTGCCGCGGACCGACGACTTCCGCTCGGCCGTGCACGACCCGCGGGTGGTCGCCCGCGTGGGCGCGCTCCTCGGCACCGCCGTGCTGATCCTCTTCGCGACGGGTCTCGTGTCCCACCTGCACCAGGACCCGGTCTCCTGGTGGGCGTTCGGCCCGTCGCCCGCGTGGGCGTACCGGGTGACGCAGGGCGTGCACGTCGCCGTCGGCTTCGCGTGCGTCCCGCTGCTGCTGGCCAAGCTGTACGCCGCCTACCCGCGGCTCTTCGAGCGGCCGGCGCTGCGGGGCTGGCGGCACGCCGTCGAGCGTGGCTCCGTCGCGGTGCTCGTCGCCGCCACCACGTTCCAGATCGTCACCGGCGTCCTCAACGTGTTCCAGGTGTACCCGTGGCGGTTCAGCTTCGTCGCCGTGCACTACGCCGCGGCGTGGGTCGTCGCCGGGTCGGTCGTGGTGCACGTCGGCGTGAAGCTGCCCACGATCCTCGCGGCGCTCCGCGCGCCGCTCGCGCAGATGCGCGCCGACGACGGGTGGGGCCGGACCACCGGCGAGACCGCGGCTCCGGAGCCTGACGGCGGTGACGACCGCGCCGACGACGGCGCCACGACGCGGCGCGGGTTCCTCGCCGCCGTCGCGGCCGCCACCCTCGGCGTCGTGGCCCTCACGGTCGGCCAGACGGCGCGGCCCCTGGCGCCGCTCGCCGTCCTCGCCCCCCGCGACCCGCGCGTCGGCCCGCAGGGGCTGCCGGTCAACAAGACGGCGCGCGACGCCGGGGTGGCGGAGACGGCGGCCGACCCCGCCTGGCGGCTCGAGCTGCGCGGGCCCGACGGCACGCGGTCGCTCTCCCGCCCCGACCTGCTCGCGATGGGCCTGGCGACCGCCGTCGTCCCCATCGCCTGCGTCGAGGGCTGGAGCGCCACCGCCACGTGGGACGGCGTGCGCGTGCGCGACCTGGCCCGCCTCGTCGGCGGCACCGACGCCGAGGACGTCCGGGTCGAGAGCCTGCAGCCGGGCGGGTCGTACCGCGAGTCGCTCCTGCCCGCCGCCTACGTGGCCGCGGACGACACGCTGCTCGCCCTGCGGCTCGGCGGCGAGGACCTCGACCTCGACCACGGGTTCCCGGCGCGGGTCGTGGCGCCGAACCGTCCCGGGGTGCTGCAGACCAAGTGGGTCTCCCGCCTGACCGTCGAGCCGGCGGCGCCACAGGGCGGTGCGGCATGAGCCGGGCCGTGCCGCAGGCGCCGTCGCCCGCGGTGCGCCGGGCGCGTGCGGTGCTCGTCGTCGCCGGCGCCGGGCTCGTGGCCTTCGGTGGCTGGACCGCCTGGTCCACCGTCCCGCAGGGGCAGTGGCTGTCCGCGCTCACGTGGCTCGCGGGCGGCGTTGTCGTCCACGACGCCCTGCTCGCGCCCGTCGCCGTGTGCCTCGGCGCGCTGCTGCTGCCCCGCGTGCCCCCCGCCTGGCGCGCGCCGCTGCGTGGCGGTCTCCTCGCCGCGGGGGCGCTCGCGGTGCTCGCCGTCGCGCAGGTCGCGGGCGCCGCGGACCGCCGGCACTGGTCCGTCGTGCCGCAGGACCCGGCGGTGGCGATCACGACGGCGGTGCTCGTGATCGGCGCCGGGGTGCTGCTGGGCGTCGTGGTGGGTGTCAGGCGGCGTCGGCGCGGCGCAGCGCCACCACCGTCCGGCCGCCCAGGGTCCACTCCTCCACCGCGCTGAGCCCGGCCGCCGCAGCCAGGGCCGGCAGCCGCCGGGCGCCGGTCCGGGCCCAGGGGAGGGGGCGGCTGAGCCGGCCGTCCGCGGCCCGCAGCACCACCGGGGAGGTGTCGTCCGCGTCCGGGTCGGGGTCGGTCTCGACGAGGACGCGCCCGCCCGGCCGCAGCAGCTCGCGGCAGCGGGCCAGCAGGGCCACGGGGTCGCCGCCGATGCCGATGTTGCCGTCGGCGAGCAGCACCGTCCGCCACCGCCCCTCGCCGGGCAGGGCCCCCTCGACGGCCCGCCGCAGCACCACCGCGCCGCGGTCGCGCGCCCGGCGCACGGCGTCTCGCGAGACGTCGATCCCCAGGCAGGGCACGCCGCGTCGCGCGAGCTCGGCGGCCAGCCGGCCCGGGCCGCAGCCGACGTCGAGGACGGGGCCCACGCAGCGGTCCAGCAGCACGTCGTCCGACGGGGTGGCGGCGCCCGCCCACCGGGCGGCGTCGAGCGGCCGGTCCCCGACGCCGTCCACCGCGACCACCGGGTGGCCCTCCAGCGCCGCCTCGTAGAGGACGAGCGGGCTCAGCGCGTCCACGGGCGTCGTCGTCACGAGGCGCTCCCCGCACCGGTCGCCGTCGCGGCGTCGAGCTCCCGCCACCGGCGGGCGAACCGGGACGCCGGCGCCTGCGCGGCGACGGCCCGCGCGTCGTCGGGCCCGTCGACGTCGCGCAGCGTGGGCAGCAGCCCGACGTCGAGCCCGTGCGCGCGCAGCCGCGCCAGCTGGGCCGCGCCCGTCGTCGGCTCGGACATCGGCACCCCGACGAACAGGCCGTCGAGGAGGGCGCGGTCGCCCGAGCGCAGGCCGACGGCCCAGAACCCGCCGTCCTCGGCCATCCCCAGCACGGCGTCGTGGCCGTGCAGGTCCACGGCCGCCAGCGTGGGCGCGAGCTGTGGGGTGTCCATCCCGACCAGGAGCACCGGCCCCGGGTGGCGCCGCAGCACGTCGTCGAACGCGCCTGCCAGCCGCCGGTCCAGCCCGCCGCCGGTCTGCGGCAGGACGTCGAAGCCCGGCGGCACCCACGGCCCCGGGGCGCCGTCGAGGACCAGCACGCGGTGGACCGGCAGCGCCGCGACCGCGTCCAGGGTGTCGGCCAGCGCCGCCGCGGCGGCGTCGGCCGCGCCCTCCGGCCCGACCCGGGGCGCGAGGCGCGTCTTGACCCGGCCCGGCACCGGCTCCTTGGCCAGCACCACGACCGTGCGCGGCGGTTCGACGGGCCTCATGCCGCCAGCACCCGGGACATGTCGCGCACGGCGCGCCACGCGCCGAGCGGGGTGCCGGTCACCTTGGACCGGCCGAGCCGCGCCCGGTACGGCACGTCGACCTCGGCGACCCGCCATCCGGCGTCCGCCGCGGCGACGAGCATCTCCAGCGGGTAGCCCGACCGACGGTCCCGCAGGTCCAGGGCGAGCAGCGCCTCCCGCCGGGCGGCGCGCATCGGCCCCAGGTCGTGCACGGCCACCCCGGTGCGGCGGCGCGCCCGGCGGGCGAGCTCCTGGTTCGCGAGCCGCAGGTGCCACGGCCACGCGCCCCGCCCGGGCACGCGGCGCCCGAGGACGAGGTCGGCGTCGCCGGACAGCACCGGGGTGACGACGCGGGGCAGGTCGGCCGGGTCGAGGCTGGCGTCCGCGTCGCAGAACGCGACGACGTCCGCCGTCGCCGCCTCCAGGCCCGCGTGGCACGCCGCCCCGAATCCCCGGCGCGCGGCCGTCACGACCCGGGCCCCGTGCTCGCGCGCCACCCGCGCGGACCCGTCGGTGGACCCGTTGTCGACGACGACCGCCCGCATCCCGGCGGGCAGCCGGGGCAGGAGCCAGGCGAGCCCCTCGGCCTCGTCGAGGCACGGCAGGACGACGTCGACGGTCGGCGCGGCGTCCTGCGCCGGGGCGTCGCCGGCGGCAGTGGCGCCCGGGGTGCTGGTCACTCTTGGAGCGTATGAGCCGGGCGCCCCGCAGGCCTTCGAAACGGGCTGGTCGTGGCCTTACGGTCGGCTTACGTCCCGGTTCGTCCCACCCTGTCCGTCCCGCCCACCAGCTCGGCGAGACCGTCGTCGAGCCCCACCGCGGCGCGCCACCCGAGCACCCGGCCGGCGCGCTCGCTCGACGCCGTCACGTGCCGTACGTCGCCGGCGCGCCACTCGCCCGTCACCACGGGCTCCGGGGCCCCGAGGAGCTCCGCGACCCGGCGCGCGACCTCGCCGATCGTGCTCACCGTCCCCGAACCGACGTTGAACGCCTCCACCCGGCCGGCGCCCTGCGGCCGCTCGACGGCGGCCCGGACCGCCGCCGCGACGTCGTCGACGTGCACGAGGTCGCGCCGCTGGCCGCCGTCCTCGAAGACGCGCGGCGCCCGCCCGTGCTCCGCCTCCGAGCGGAAGATCGACGCGACGCCCGCGTACGGGGTGTCGCGCGGCATCCCCGGCCCGTACACGTTGTGGAAGCGCAGCGCGGTCGCGCTCGCCCCGGTGGCGCGGGTCCAGGCGGCCAGCAGCCGCTCGCCGTGCGCCTTGGTCGCTGCGTACACGTTGCGGGGGTCGAGGGGCGCGTCCTCCGCCACCAGGCCCGGCACCAGCACGCGCCCGCACGCGGGGCAGCGCGGGTCGAACACCCCGGCGGCGAGGTCGGCCTCCGCCCGCGGCGGCGGGTGGACGCCGCCGTGCTCGGCGCACCGGTACGCGCCCTCGCCGTAGACCACCATGGAGCTCGCGTACACGACGTGCGGGGCCTGCTCCGCCGCGGCTCGCAGCAGGACGGCGGTGCCGAGGTCGTTCGAGGCGACGTAGTCGTCGATGTCGTCGATCCCCACCCCGAGGCCCACCTTGGCCGCGAGGTGCACGACGGCGTCCGCGTCCGCGAGCGCGTCGCGCACGGCCGCGGCGTCGCGCACGTCCGCGCGGACCAGCGGGACGCCGGCGGGCAGGTCGGGGGCGGCCCGGTCGCCGTGCACGTCGGCGCGCAGCGAGTCGAGGACGACGACGTCGTGCCCGGCGGCGGTGAGGGTGCGGACCGTGGCGGTGCCGATGAAGCCCGCCCCGCCCGTGACGAGGATGCGCATGCGTCCAGCATCCCCGAGGCGCGCGGTCCGGGCGGCTCCGGACGGCCCGGAGGATGTGACGATCTGCTGACGTCGCGGCCCGGTGGCCGCGCGGCCCGTCGCCGCCGCCCCGCCGCGGTCTACCGTGGCGGACGTGACCGACTCCAGCACCGCCCCCGTGGGCATCCTCGGCGGCTCCGGCCTGTACCGCCTGCTCGACGACCCCGAGCCCGCCGGAGTGGCCACGCCGTTCGGCGAGCCGTCCGAGGTGCCCAGTCGCGGCACGTTCGGCGGCCGGCCGGTCGTGTTCCTGCCCCGGCACGGCGCCGACCACCGGTACCCGCCGCACCGCGTCCCGTACCGAGCGAACCTGTGGGCGCTGCGCGCGCTCGGCGTGCGGCAGGTGATCTCGGCGTCCGCCGTCGGCGGCCTGCGGCCCGAGCTGGCGACGGGCACCGTCGTCGTGCCGGACCAGGTGGTCGACCGCACCTGGGGGCGCGAGCACACCGTCTACGACGACGTCGGCGCGGTGGTGCACGTGCCGTTCGCCGACCCGTACTGTCCGCGGGGTCGTGCCGTCGCCGTCGACGCCGCACGCTCCGGCCCGTTGCCCGCCGTCGACGGCGGCACCATGGTCGTCATCCAGGGGCCGCGGTTCTCCACCCGCGCCGAGTCCGTCCGCAACGCGGAGCAGGGCGGCAGCGTCGTCGGGATGACGGGGATGCCGGAGGCGGCGATCGCCCGCGAGCTCGCGCTCTGCTACACCACGCTCGCGCTGGTGACCGACGCGGACGCCGGGGTGGAGGGCGGCGAGTCCGTCACCCACGCGGCCGTCCTGGAGGCGTTCGCCCGCAACGTCGTCTCCCTGAGCGGCGTGCTGCGCGACGTCGTCGCCGGGCTGCCGGACGACGACGGGTGCTCCTGTCGCCGCGTCCTGGACGGGTTCGACCTGCCGTTCGATCTGCCCTGACCTGCCCTGGCCCGCACCGGGCCGGGCGGCCCGGCCCTGTGCGTCACCCCAGGTCACCCCGTGACCACCCCCGGGACGTCGGGGAGTCCGCCAACCCGGCCAGGGCCTTGCGAAAGCGCTTACCTGACTGGTTGAATCGATCCATTCGCGCTCCGGGCCAGGCTGCCCGGCGAGCGAACGGCCACCTCGACGACGAGGAGGAAGAGGGACCGCGCGACGCCCTGTCGACATGCCCAGTTCAAAGGAGAACGCCCTGTGAAGACCACCCCACGCACTGCTCTCGCCGGCGCCTGCGCCGCAGCACTCCTGCTTCCCGCGATCGCCGCCCATGCGGCCCCGGACGCGACGCCGCACGGCCCCGCGACGTCCGGCTCCGCGCTGTCCGTCCTGGACGCGCTGCACCCGGCGCCGGCGCCGGGCGCGCACACCTACGTCGTCGCGCCCGACGGCAGCGACGACGGCCCGGGCACCATGGCGGCACCGTTCAGGACGCTGATGAGGGCGCAGGAGGCGGCGTCCGCGGGCGACGTCGTCTACCTGCGCGGCGGCGTCTACGACAGCTTCGAGGTCCCTGAGACCGACAACCCGTTCGAGGACGTCTACCACTACGTCAACGACATATCCAAGAGCGGCATCACCTATGCCGCCTACCCCGGGGACCCGCGCCCCGTCTTCGACTTCAGCTCCGTGCCCACCGACCAGCGTGTGGCCGCGTTCTACATCGACACGGAGGTCACGGACGTCAATTTCGTCGGGTTCGACGTGACGGGCGTCAAGGTCGGCGACCAGAAGCAGTCCGAGGCGTTCCGCATCGCCGGCGGCGCCAACTTCGTCGACATGAAGGCCTACGGCAACGAGGCCACCGGGTTCTACTACACGATCGACGGCACCGGGGTCGTGCTGAACAGCGACTCCTACGACAACGTCGCCCCGACCGCCCGGGCGGCCGGCAACTCCGACGGCTTCGGCGGGCACGCGAACGACGTCTGGTTCATCAACGACCGCGCCTGGAACAACAGCGACGACGGCTTCGACAGCATCAGCTCGTCCGGCCGCGTGGCCCACATCAACGACTGGTCGTTCGGCCACCACGGCAACCAGGACGGCGTCGGCGACAAGAACGGCTTCAAGGTCGGCGGCTACGCGTACCGGACCACCGGCCTGCCGGACCCGATCCCGGTGCACACCGTGGTCAACAGCCTGTCCGTGGACAACGGCGGCAACAACTTCTACGCCAACCACCAGCCCGGGCAGGCCGCCTCCTGGATCAACAACACGGCGTCCGACCCCGGCTACGGCGCGAACTTCAACATGCTCGAGCGCGTCAGCCCCACCAGCCCCGAGAACGTCGCCGGCTTCCGGGAGGTGCTGCACGGCAACCTCGCGTACTCCGGGCCCCTGACGTCGAACGACGACACCCCCGCCGAGGACGAGACCGGCAACTCGTGGACCGTCGACGGCGGTCTCCCGCTGGCCGACGACGACTTCGTCAGCCTCGACACGGAGCAGCTGACCGCGCCGCGCCGGGCGGACGGCGGTCTGCCCGACGTCGACCTCCTGAAGCCGGTCGCCGGCTCGGCCGCCGAGGCGAACGGGCTGGGCTACCTCGCCGACGACGGCGACGTGCGCGCGACGCTGACCAAGCTCGTGGACACGTTCGTGCGGTCCGGCGACGTCGACGCGCAGGGCCGGGCCCGTCTGCTCGGCGCGCTCCGCGGCGAGGACCTGAGCGGCTTCACCAGCGCGCTCGAGACGCAGCAGGGTCCGCACGTGAGCCAGTACGCGCGCACCACGCTGCTTCTCGCCGCGGTCGGTCTGCAGTACTGAGCCGCCTCTCGGACCGGTATCACCGGCCCGGCAGCCCGACGGCCCCCCACCACCCGGTGAGGGGCCGTCGGCCCTGAGCTGCACCTGCGCCTCAAGAGCAGGGCTGTCGACCCGCCTGAGTCTGCGGCTGCGCTGCACCTCCCCCTCAGGCGGCGGCGCTCTCCGTCTCGCCGCGCAGCGCGTCGATCTGCTCCTGCAGCCGCGACAGCAGGTCCGCGACCTCGTCGATCCCGTCCTCGCGTGCCTGCGCGGTGACGAACCGGACCTCGGCGGACGCGGCCTCGAGCGCGACCTGCGCGTCGTTCAACGACTCGACCGCGCCGTCCCGGGAGTCGGACGCCCGCACCAGGGCACCCCGTGCCTCGTCGGTCGCGGCCTGCGCGGAGGCGACGGCGGACGTCACCGCGGCCTGCAGCCCGTCGGGGACGCTGGCGACCTGGTTCTCCAGGCGTTGCAGATCACCCTCGATGGCCCTGGCCTGGTTCTGCGCGTCGGCGATGTACTGCTCGACCTCCGCGGGGGGAGCGGAACAGGCGCCGAGCATCATCGCCACGGCGAGCAGGCTCACCGCGGCCAGACGTGTCGTCCTGCCCCTCGTCGAAATCGTCGTCGCTGACGTCATGACCATGATTCTGCCCCGTCAACCTGAACGTTCCCCGGCAACGACGTGGAGATCTTGAACACAGCCGGTGCACCGTACCGGATGTCGCCGGGCGCTGCGCCCGGGCAGGATGACCGCATGAGCACCCCGACCGCCCGGGCCCTGACCACCGGCCAGCTGACCGCGATCTACACCGACCTGCACGCCCACCCGGAGCTGGCGTTCGCCGAGCACCGCACCGCCGGCATCGTCGTGGACCGGTTGCGCGGCTGGGGCTACGACGTGCACGAGGGGATCGGCGGCACCGGCGTCGTCGGCGTGCTCACCCACGGGGAAGGGCCGTGCGTCCTGCTGCGCGCCGACATGGACGGGCTGCCCGTCACCGAGCGCACGGGCCTGCCGTACGCGTCGACGGACACGGCGACGACGCCCGACGGGCACGAGTCCGGCACCATGCACGCCTGCGGGCACGACGTGCACGTCACCTGCCTGCTCGGCGCCGCCGCCGAGCTCGCCGACCGGCGCGACGAGTGGGCGGGCACGCTGGTCGTGCTGTTCCAGCCCGCGGAAGAGGTCGGCGGCGGGGCCCGTGGCATGGTCGCCGACGGCCTGTACGACCGGGTCCCGGTACCCGACGTCGTCCTCGGCCAGCACGTCATGCCGCTGCCCGTGGGCGTCGTCAACCTCACGCCCGGGCCGGCGATGGCCGCGACCGACTCGCTGCGGATCACGCTGCACGGCACGGGCGGGCACGGCTCCAGCCCGGAGGCGACCATCGACCCCGTCGTCATGGCCGCCGCCACCGTGATGCGGCTGCAGGGCATCGTGTCGCGGGAGGTCGGGGCGGGGGAGAAGGCCGTCGTCACGGTGGGCTCCGTCCGGGCGGGCACCCAGGCGAACATCATCCCCGACCGCGCCGAGCTGCAGGTCAACGTCCGCACGTTCACCGCTCCCGTGCGCGAGCGCGTGCTGACGGCGATCCACCGGATCGTCGACGCCGAGGCCGCCGCGTCCGGCGCGCCCCGGCCCCCGGAGTACGAGGAGATCGCCACGTTCAACCTCACCGTCAACGACGACGGCGACGCCACCGCCCGCACCCGTGAGGCCCTCGGCGCCGCGCTCGAGGCGCGGCGGAGCATCGTCGAGGCCGCCGGTGGCACGCCGGTCGTCGTGACACTGCCGCCCCTGCCCGGGTCGGAGGACGTCGGCGACCTCGCGACCGCCGCCGGCGCGCCGCTCGTCTACTGGAACCTCGGCGGGTTCGACACCGCGCTGTTCGACGGCTTCGACCTCGCGTCGGCCACCGGCATGGGGAACCTGCCCGAGGGTGTCGCCCCCAACCACTCGCCCTACTTCGCGCCGGTGCCCGAGCCGACGCTCGACCTCGGCGTGGCGATGCTCGTTGCCGCGGCCGAGGAGTGGCTGGACTGATCATCGACCGTCACGATCCGGACCTCATCGCGGCCGGATGAGGTCCGAACCGGGACGCTCGACGACGGTCAGGCGCGCGCGCCGAGGCGCCGGCCGATCTCCGTCGCGGCGCGACCGGCCGCTGCGGCCAGGTCGTCGCGGCGCGCGTCGTCGACGTCCTCGGAGAGGAACGTCAGCGCCACGCCCGCGACGGGGTAGCCGGTGTGGTCGACGGCGGCGTGCGCGACCGACGCGATGCCGGGGGTGATCTCGCCGTCCTCGACGGCGTGGCCGCGGCGCCGGGTCTCTCGCAGCACCTCGCGCAGGTCGCGCAGCGTGCGGGGCCCGACGCCGGTGCGGTCCGCCAGGACCGACGACGACGGGAACAGCGCCCGCACCTGCGCGGCGGGCAGCCGGGCCAGGACGGCGCGCCCGCTGGCGGTGAGGTGGCTGGGCAGCCGCACGTCGACGTCCGACACCAGCGTGGGCCGGCGCGGCGCCCGCTGCTCCACGAGGTACAGCACCTCCCGGCCGTTGAGCACCGCCAGGTGCGCGTTCTCCCCGGTCGTCTCGACCAGCCGCGCGACGACGGGGCGCGCCAGCCGGGCCAGCGGCGCCTGCCGCGCGTACGCCGACCCGAGGGCGAGCGACGCCGTCCCCAGCCCGTACCGGTGCTCCTCCGGCAGGTGCGTCACGTACCCCTCGTCCATCAGCACGGACAGCAGGTGGTAGACCGTGGAGCGCGGCAGGCCGAGGTGCTGCGCGACCGCCGCGGCCGGGGACGGCCCGGCCTGGGCCGCCAGGTACGCCAGCACCCGCAGCGCGCTCCGCGCCGCCGGGACGTCACCCATCGGCCTCCACCTCCGTTGTTCCGACACGGCCGTACCGGGAGGGAGCGGGGCGCGTGCAGCCCCGCTCTCTCACGGGCGACCGGCGTCTGGGATCCCAGACTGAACCCGTCCGGCGGCGGTGTCCAGCCCGGTCGGGGTGGTGTGTCCTGGCGGTATGACCGACACCCTGCACCGCACGCCCGGCCCCACCCCGACGGCCGGCCGTCCCGCGGCGGGGCGCGTCGTCGAGGTCACCGGAGACCCCCTGACCGTCGACGACGTCGTCGCCGTCGCCCGCCACGACGCCACCGTGCGCCTCACCGACCGCGCCCTGGCCGCCATGGCCGCGAGCCGCGCCGTCGTCGAGGACCTGGCCGGCGACGTCCGCCCGCACTACGGCGTCTCCACCGGCTTCGGCGCGCTCGCCCGCCGCCACATCCCCGCCGACAAGCGGGCCCAGCTCCAGCTCGGCCTGGTGCGCTCGCACGCCGCGGGCAGCGGCCCCGAGGTCGAGCGGGAGGTGGTGCGCGCGCTGCAGCTGCTGCGCCTCGCGACCCTCGCCACCGGCCGCACCGGCGCACGCCCCGTCGTCGCCGAGACGTACGCCGCGATGCTGAACGCCGGGCTCACGCCCGTGGTGCACGAGTACGGGTCGCTCGGCTGCTCCGGCGACCTCGCACCGCTCGCGCACGTCGCCCTCGCGGCGCTCGGGGAGGGATCGGTGCACGATGCCGACGGCGAGCTCCGCGACGCCGGCGAGGCGCTCGCGGCCTGCGGGATCGCGCCCCTCGAGCTGCGCGAGAAGGAGGGGCTGGCCCTCATCAACGGCACCGACGGCATGCTCGGCATGCTGTGCCTCGCGATCCACGACCTGCGCGGCCTGCTCACGACGGCGGACGTCGCGGCGGCCGCCAGCGTCGAGGCGCTGCTCGGCTCGGACGCGCCGTTCGCGGAGGACCTGGTGGCGATGCGTCCGCACCCGGGGCAGGCGGCGTCGGGCGCGAACCTGCGCGCGCTGCTCGCCGGGTCGCCGGTGGTCGCGAGCCACCGGACGTACGACGACGACGGCCGCCCCGAGTGCACCCGCGTGCAGGACGCCTACTCGCTGCGCTGCGCCCCGCAGGTGCACGGCGCCGCGCGGGACACCCTGGACCACGCCGCCGCCGTCGCGGGGCGGGAGCTCGCTGCCGCCATCGACAACCCTGTCGTCACCGTGGACGGGCGGGTGGAGTCGAACGGCAACTTCCACGGCGCGCCCGTCGCGTACGTGCTGGACTTCGTGGCGATCGCCGTGGCCGACGTCGCGTCCATGTCCGAGCGGCGCACGGACCGCTTCCTCGACGCCGCCCGGAACGACGGGCTGCCGCCGTTCCTCGCCGACGACCCGGGCGTCGACTCCGGGCTGATGATCGCCCAGTACACCGCGGCCGGCATCGTGAGTGAGCTCAAGCGGCTCGCCGCGCCCGCGAGCGTCGACTCCATCCCGTCGTCCGCGATGCAGGAGGACCACGTGTCCATGGGCTGGGCCGGCGCGCGCAAGCTGCGCCGCGCCGTCGACGGACTCGGCCGCGTGCTCGCCATCGAGCTCATGACCGCCGCCCGCGCCCTCGACCTCCGCCTCGACGACTTGTCAGACCCTGCGCGAGCTATGCACCGCGCTCAGCCTGACAAGTCGCGGACCGAGGGGGCCGCAGCCGGGACCGGGGCGGCGCACGCCCTGATCCGCTCGGTGGTCGACGGCCCCGGCCCGGACCGGTTCCTCGCCCCCGAGATCGACGCCGTCACCCGCCTCGTGGCCGACGGCGAGGTCGCCGCCGCCGCGAGCGCCGCCGTCGGCCCGCTCCGCTGAACCCCCGTACCCGAAGGAGACGACGATGACTCACGACCTCGGCACCCCGGTGCCGGTCCGTGCCCCGCGCGGCACGACGCTCACCGCCCGCAGCTGGCAGACGGAGGCCCCGCTGCGGATGCTCATGAACAACCTCGACCCGGAGGTCGCGGAGCGCCCGGACGACCTGGTCGTCTACGGCGGTACCGGCCGGGCCGCCCGCGACTGGCCGAGCTACCACGCCATCGTGCGCACCCTCACGACGCTGGCCGAGGACGAGACCCTCCTGGTGCAGTCCGGCAAGCCGGTCGGCGTGCTGCGCACGCACGAGTGGGCGCCGCGCGTGCTGATCGCCAACAGCAACCTGGTCGGCGACTGGGCGACGTGGCCGGAGTTCCGGCGCCTGGAGGCCCAGGGCCTGACGATGTACGGGCAGATGACGGCCGGGTCGTGGATCTACATCGGCGCGCAGGGGATCCTGCAGGGCACGTACGAGACGCTCGCCGCGGTCGCGGCGAAGAGGTTCGGGGGCACGCTCGCCGGGACGCTGACGCTCACCGGCGGCTGCGGCGGCATGGGCGGCGCGCAGCCGCTCGCGGTCACGCTCAACGGCGGCGTCTGCCTGGTGGTCGACGTCGACCGGTCCCGCCTGGAGCGGCGGGTGCGCGAGCGCTACCTCGACGAGGTCGCGACGGACCTGGACGACGCCGTGCGGCGGGTCGAGGCGGCGAAGGCCGAGCGGCGCGCGCTGTCGGTGGGCGTCGCCGGCAACAGCGCGTTCATGGTCCCCGAGCTGCTGCGGCGCGGCGTGGAGGTCGACGTCGTCACCGACCAGACGTCGGCCCACGACCCGCTGTCGTACCTGCCGCTCGGCGTCTCGGTCGACGAGTGGCACGACTACGCCGCAGCCAAGCCCGAGGAGTTCACGGACCGGGCGCGGGAGTCGATGGCGCGGCACGTGGAGGGCATGGTCGGCTTCGGTGACGCGGGCGCCGAGGTGTTCGACTACGGCAACTCCATCCGCGACGAGGCCCGCCGCGGCGGCTTCGACCGCGCCTTCGACTTCCCCGGCTTCGTGCCGGCCTACATCCGGCCGCTGTTCGCGCAGGGCAAGGGGCCGTTCCGCTGGGCCGCGCTGTCCGGCGACCCGCGCGACATCGCCGCCACCGACAGGGCCGTCCTCGACCTCTTCGGTGACGACGACCACCTGCACCGCTGGATCCGCGCCGCCCAGGAGCGCGTCGCGTTCCAGGGACTGCCCGCGCGCATCTGCTGGCTCGGGCACGGCGAGCGCGACCGTGCCGGGCTGGCGTTCAACGACCTCGTCGCGAGCGGCGAGGTCAGCGCGCCGGTCGTCATCGGGCGGGACCACCTCGACTCCGGGTCGGTCGCCTCGCCGTACCGGGAGACGGAGGGCATGGCGGACGGCTCCGACGCCATCGCCGACTGGCCGTTGCTCAACGCGCTGACCGCCGCGTCGTCGGGCGCCACGTGGGTGTCGCTGCACCACGGCGGCGGCGTCGGCATGGGCCGCTCGATCCACGCCGGGCAGGTGTCCGTCGCGGACGGTACCGACCTCGCGGCCCAGAAGCTCGCGCGCGTGCTGTCCAACGACCCGGGGCTCGGCGTCCTGCGGCACGTGGACGCCGGGTACGACGACGCGGCGGCCGCCGCCGCGCGTGGCGGGCTGCGCGTGCCCATGCTGGAGACCGAGCCACGGGAGGCGTGACATGCCGGAGGTCGAGCACCGCGAGCACGGCGCGACCCTGATCCTCGGGATCGGTGAGCTCACGACGAACGCGCCCGAGGCCGCCGGTGTCGACCCGGTCGACGACCCCACCGGCGTCGTCCGCGACGCCGCGCTGCTGCTCGACGGCGACGGCGTCGCCTGGGCCGGCCCGTCGGCCGACTGCGCGGGCGCCGTCGAGCGGGTCCTCGGCCGGGCGCCCGACCGGGTCGTCGACGTCGAGGGGCGCGCCGTCGTGCCCGGGTTCGTCGACTCCCACAGCCACCTCGTCTTCGCCGGCGACCGGTCGGCCGAGTTCGAGGCCCGGATGGCGGGCCGCCCGTACGCCGCGGGCGGCATCCGCACCACCGTCGCGGACACCCGGGAGGCGTCGGACGACGACCTGCGCGCGACGTTGCGGCGGCACGTCCGGGAGGCGCGCGCCCAGGGCACGACGACGCTCGAGGTCAAGAGCGGGTACGGGCTCACCGTCGCCGACGAGGCGCGGTCCGTGCGGCTCGCGCGGGAGGTCACCGACGAGGTGACGTTCCTCGGCGCGCACGTCGTGCCCGCGGAGTTCGCCGACGGCCCCGGCACGGCGCACACCCACGGGGCCGACGACTACGTCGACCTCGTGTGCGGCGACATGCTCGCCGCGTGCGCCCCGCACGCCCGCTGGGTCGACGTCTTCTGCGAGACCGGCGCGTTCAGCCCGGAGCAGGCGCGGCGGATCCTGGAGGCGGGTGCGGCGGCGGGGCTCGGCGTGCGGGCGCACGCGAACCAGCTCGGACCGGGGGAGGGCGTGCGGCTCGCCGTCGACCTCGGCGCGGCCGCCGTCGACCACTGCACCTACCTGTCCGACGACGACGTCGCGGCGCTCGCGGGGTCGTGGGCCGACGGCGGGCCGGGTACCGTCGCCACCCTGCTGCCCGGCGTCGAGTTCTCCACCCGCCACCCGTACCCCGACGCGCGGCGGCTGCTCGACGCCGGCGCCGTCGTCGCGCTCGCGAGCGACTGCAACCCCGGGTCGAGCTACACGAGCTCGATGCCGCTCATGGTGGCGCTCGCCGTCCGCGAGATGCGGATGACCGTCGCCGAGGCCCTCTGGGCGGCGACGGCGGGCGGGGCGGCGGCGCTGCGACGGGACGACGTCGGGTTCCTGGCGCCCGGCGCGCGCGCCGACGTCGTCGTCCTCGACGCGCCCTCGCGCGTCCACCTCGCGTACCGCCCCGGTGTGCCGCTGGTGCACCACGTGTGGAGGGCCGGGCGGAGCCCGGCGGTGTGAGGCGAGGCCTCGCGGCGCGGCTCGTGGGGCCGGGATCAGGCGGTGAGCGAGCCGCGCACGACCGAGTCGCCGGAGTGCGCGGGATCGCCGTCGAGCGGCTCCTCGGAGACGTCGACGACGGGGTAGGCGCCGAGGTCGAGGCCCTCCGGCACGTCGAAGCTTCCCTCGTCGCCCTCGAGGACGCCGAGGCTGACGAGCCCGCTCACGTCGGGGGTGAGCAGCCACACCTCGCGGTAGGTGCCGTCGGGCACGGGAGCGTCGAGAGAGACCACGATCTGGCGCTGCCCGTCCGCCGCCTCCGTCACGACGGCCTCGCCGGACGACCCCTGCCAGTCCGGCAACGGGTCCAGTGCGGCGGTCGCGACCGTCGTCCCGCCCGGCTCGGGAGCCCGCCTCTCCCAGAGCATGCCGCCGACGACCCCGAGGACCAGCGCGATGCACGCGGCGGCGGCCACCGGCTGCCAGGCGCGCCGCGCCCGCCGCACCGACACCTCGTCGCCCGGTGCCCGTCGCCCGGCGGTCGCGGGCACGTCGGTGGGCGCGACCTCGGCGCGCACCCGCTCCCAGACCTCCGGCGCCGGTGGCACCAGCTCGGGGTCCGCTTCCCGGGACCGGGCCACGGTCACGACCGAGGCGAGCTCCTGGGCGGTGCGCGCGCACGCGGGGCAGCCCTCGAGGTGGACGCGCTGCTCGGGTTCGAGCACGTCCTCGCCGAGGGCGTGGAGAGCGAGCGTCTCGTCATCGATATGTGGCACCGTCCACCTCCAATCGGTCGCGGAGCCGGATCAGGCTCCGTCGTACGTGGCTCTTGACGGTACCGAGCGGTAGGTCGAGCTGGTGCGCGATCTGCGCATGGGTGAGGTCACGGAAGAACGCCAGGTGCAGGATCGTCCGACCCGGGTCGCCGAGCCGCCGGAGCTCGTCCTCGATGAGGATCCTGTCCGCGACACGATCCACGGCGGACTCCGGTCCGGGTGCGGGTGCTGACACGAGACGGGCGGCGTCCTCCGACCGGTGGACGCGGGAGCGGGCCTGGTGCGCGTCGGCGACCGTGTGGCGCGTGATGCCGACGAGCCAGGCCGGCAGGCGCGCCCGCTCGGGGTCGAACCCGGCCCGGCCCCGCCAGGCGGCGACGAACACCTGCTGGGTCACATCCTCGGCGTCGGTGCGGGAGCCGAGGGAGCGGAGCGCCATCGTGTGGACCAGCGCGGACCAGGTGCTGTAGGCCTCCGAGAGAGCGGACTCGTCGCCCCGGGCGAAGCGTCGTCCGAGCTGTCGCACGGCAAGGTCGGCGTCGTCGGGCGCGTCGTCGTCGGCGTTCAGGGCGCTTCCTCGGGCTCGGGCGGTGCACGGTGCCACCGCTGACGGGCATGGTCGATTGTAGGAGGCGCGCCCGGAGCGGGACCACCGGGGGTACGGCGCGAGACGTCGGGGCCGTCATCGCTGCGGAGCCGCCGTCACCACGATGTTGTCCGAGTACGAGCGGGCGACGGGGTCCCATTCGCCGCCGCAGGTCACCAGGACGAGACGGGCGTCACCGGTCCGGCCGAACAGACCGCTCCACGAGACGTCCGGCTTGAGGGTCGACCGCACCGAGGTCACCGTGTAGTGGTGCGTCGTGCCGTCCTCGGTGCGGACGTGCACCGGGATGCCCGGCTCCGCACCGGAGAGCCGGGCGAACGGACCGACGCTGTCCTCGTCGTCGACGTGGGCGGCGATCACGGTGGCGCCGCCGGGGCTGCCGGGAGCCGGGCCGAACCGGTACCAGGCCGCCTCGTCCGCGGACTCGGGGAGCGCCATGCGGCCCTGGTCGTCCACACCGGCCGCCAGCACGGGGACGTCGATGCGCAGGGCGGGGACCTCGACCCGCTCGGGTGCGGGCGGCGCCGGCGCGGGGGAGTCCTGGGCCGGACGCACCGGCACGTCGGGCCTGTCGACGGGCCTTCTCCCGGACGTGCCGGTGTCGGGCCCCGTGTCGGGCCTGGCGTGGGGAACGACGTCCGGCCTGGCGTCGGGGCCGGGCGCCCCGGACACGCCCGCGCAGCCGGTGAGCAGGAGGGCGAGGACGACGGCCACGCCGCGGGCGGGGACTGAGCCGGCCGCCCGCGACGTGGTGCTGCGGGACCGTGACGTCATCGACGGTGCTGGTCCTGCGCCACAGGCTGCTGAGCGCTCTCGCGTGCGTGCCTGCGCATCGCGCTGACGAGCCCGACCGCCGACGCCAGGATGAGGGCCCCCACGAGCGTGCCGCCCACGACCAGCGCGATCGGCGCGAAGTCGCTGTTCCGGGCCTCGGGGCCGGCTGCGAGTCCCGACACCCCGGCAGGGACGCCGTCCGGCGAGGAGTGGAGCCCGTCGATCGTCTGGGTGGCCAGGGCCAGCGTGTCGTCGTCGAGGCTGCCCCACGCGTACGCGATCGTGCTGACCCCGTCGGCGACCTCGATGTCGGCCGGGCCCAGCACGGGCTCGGTGGTGCCCGCGGCGGCGACCGATGCCGAGACCGTGCCCGCGGGGAGGTCGAGAACGTCCTCGTCGGGGTTCTCGAGCCCGCTGATGACGGCCTCGCCACCGGCGAGCACGTCGACGGCCGGTGCCGCGGCCACGTGCCGTACGGTCAGGCGCCCTTCGCCCGCTGCGGTCGCGGACGTGTCGTTGGTGAAGAGCGTGGCGGTCGGCTGCCCGTCGGCGTCCAGGTGTGCCACCGCCGTGTAGTTCCCGCCGCCCTCGAGCTCGAGGTCGATCGGCCCGATCACGGGGTCGCTGGTGTCCTCGGCGTCCGGTGCGGTGACGGCGACGGAGTAGGTCCCGGCCGGCAGGTCCAGCGGGCCGGCCATGTCGCCGGGCTGGAAGTCGTCGACGGTGACCTCGTCGTCCACCCAGACGTCGACCGGGGTGTCGGGTACCCCGTGCATGACCGACAGGACGGCGCCGTCGTCGGTGTCGGCGGCCGCCGGCGCGGCCAGGCCGACGACGGCCAGCCCCAGCGCCGCGAGAGAGGTTGCTCCCACGAGAGCGACGTTGCGTCGTGCGGTGCGTTCCATCGTGTCCTCCAGGTCGTGGACCCCGGTGGCCCGGGTGTCTCGTACTGACACCCCTGCTTCCGCCGGACGGCCGTTCCCGGATGCATCTGGTTGAGATCCTGATCACTTTCCTGTCGAGACATGTCCGAAAGGCTCCTCCCGGTGCCGGCCGGCAGCTCGAGCGCGCGACGTGCCGGTGGCTGCCGTGGCGCGGGGTTACCGTCGAAGGATGCTCTCCGCGCCGGGTGGCGACCACGGCTTCCGCGGGTCCGGGCCGTCGGCCGGCCGGCGGATCAGCGCTCGGGCGTACGCAGGGCTGGTCGTGCTCGCCGCGGCCGCCGACGTCGTCTGCGTGCTGGGTCTCGGACTGCTCGGCGTCGTCACGGTCGCGCCCGGCGGCGTATGGCTGCCGCACGTGACCTGGCCGTTCGTCGTCGCCGCGGCGGTCGGTTGGCTCGCGGCACGAGCCTGGCGGCGCCCGTGGCGCCTCTGGCCCACGGGCGTCGTGGTGTGGGGCTGCACGTGGGCCGTCGGGGTCGCGCTCCGTGTCCTCGTCGACCGAGGCGTCTTCCCGACGTTCCAGATCGTGTCCTTCGGCTTCCTCGCCGCGACGATGCTCGGATGGCGCGGTGCTCTGGCGCTCGCCGGGGTCCTGCGCCCCGCACCTCCGCGGGTCACCGTCCAGATGGACGAGGACGACGGGTCGCCGACGTAGCGCCACGTCCCGCGGCCGGGCCGGGGGCCCCGCCCGCCTCAGCCGGCCGAGACGTCCTCACGCCGCGCGGCGAGGCCGGCCAGCACCTCCAGCACGCACAGCGCGGCCAGGCGCACCGTGCGCCCGTCGGGGGCGTCCGCGGTCGCGTCCACCTCGGCGACGTCGACGGACCGCACGCGCGGGTCCGACGCCGTGGCGCGGACCAGGGCCCGCAGCTCCCACGCCGCGAGCCCGCCCGGGACGCTCGCGGGGCACCCCGGGGCGACGGAGCGGTCGCAGACGTCCACGTCGACGTCCACGTGCACCGGCCCCCCGCCGGCCCCGGCGATCCCGAGCGCCGAGCGCACGACGGCGTCCAGCCCGCCCGGGCCGCTGCGGTACAGGTGCTGGCGCAGGTCGTCCACGGTGACCACGGTGATCCCCAGGTCGCGCGCCCGCCGGGCGTAGGCGGCCGAGTTGGCGAAGTCCGCGATGCCGAGCTGCACGATCCGCGCCGGGTCCAGCCCTGCCTCGATCAGCCGCCGCACCGGCGACCCGTTGGAGACGCCGTCGCGCAGGTCGTAGTGGGCGTCGAACGTGACCAGCCCGGCCGTCGCGAGGTCGTCGCCCCACGCGCCCAGCGCCGTCGGCACCGTGACCGAGTTGTCCCCGCCGAGCGCCACCAGGGCGTGCGCTCGCGTCAGCGCGGACGCCACGGCCGCCCGCGTCCGCGCCTCGCCGTCGTCGCCGTCCGGCTCCTCCACGTCGCCGTGGTCGACGACGGCGAGCTCTTCCAGGTCGACCGGCGCGCCGACGGGCCCCGCGACGAGGGCGGGGCTGAAGCGGCGCAGGGCCTCGCGCACGGCGGCGGGGGTGGCGTGCGCCCCCGTCGGCGACAACGAGGTGCGCCACGTCGGGACGCCGAGCAGCGCGAGCCGGGCCTCGGCGGCGACGTCGGACGGCGGGGGCCAGGCTCCCGCGCGGGGCCAGAGCGGGTCGTGGGACAGCGGTGCGGCGTTCACCCGCCGACCGTACGACGCCTATGAGTCCCCTCACACACCCTGGGCCGGGCGTCGCGCGCCTGTTAGGGTCCCGTATTCGTGGGTTCGATACTCACCATCGAACTTCTCGATCGATCCCGATCCCCGCATGGAGCACCCGTGAGCGTCAGCGTCCCCGTGAGGCACCTCCTCACCGCGCGCCTCGTCGTCGACTTCCGTCGCGTCGCCAGCGCGCTGTGTCGCTGACCCCTCGCTGACCGCCGACGCCGGCGGCGCAGCCCCGACCGTCACGAGCGGTCCCGGCCCGGTGGCCATCCCCGGTGCCCCGACCGCCACGGTCCCGCGGTGTCCCCGCATCCTGTCCCTCCCGGACGCCTGCCCGACGGCGTCCACCCTGTCCGGTGCCCTACGGCACCCGAGGCGAAAGGCTCCCTCGTGCCCCGCTCCACCACGGCGAAGATCCCCGGCGGCGAGACCCCCGCCCGGCGTCGTCTGCGCCTCCCGTCCTTCTCGGTCCAGATCATCGGCGGCCTCGTGCTGGGCGTGCTGCTCGGCTGGCTCGCGCTGTCCCTCGGCCCGCAGGCCGACGGCGAGACGCCCAACGGCCTGACCACGACGCTCGACACCATCGGCTCGTCGTTCGTCACCCTGCTCAAGGCGATCGTGCCGCCGCTGATCTTCACGGCGATCGTGGCGTCGATCGCGAACCTGCGCACCGTCACCAACGCGGCCCGCCTCGCCGGCCAGACGCTGCTGTGGTTCGCGATCACGGCGGCGATCTCCGTGGCCATCGGTCTCGGCCTGGGCCTGGCGTTCCAGCCCGGCCACAACACCACGCTCTCGGCCGCGGACGGCGCCGAGCCCAGCAGCACCGGGACGTGGCTGGACTTCCTCAACGGCCTGATCCCCACCAACGTGCTCGGCCTGGGCGCCCGCACGTCGGTCGAGGCGGGCGCGGACGGGTCCCTCTCGGCCGAGACCGGCGTCAGCTTCAGCGTGCTGCAGATCCTCGTGGTCGCGCTCGTCATCGGCATCGCCGCGCTGAAGTCCGGCCCGAAGGCGGACCCGTTCCTGGAGTTCAACCGCTCCGCGCTCGCCATCGTGCAGAAGGTGCTGTGGTGGATCATCCGCCTCGCGCCGCTGGGCACGATGGGCCTCATCGGCAACGCCGTGGCCACCTACGGCTGGGAGTCGCTGCGGTCCCTCGCCTCGTTCTCGGCGGCGATCTACGTGGGCCTCGCGCTGGTGCTGTTCGTCGTGTACCCGGTGCTGCTGCGTGCCAACGGGCTCAGCCCGATCGCCTGGTTCAGGGGCGCCTGGCCCGCGATCCAGCTCGCCTTCGTCTCGCGCTCCTCCGTGGGCACCATGCCGGTGACGGAGCGCGTCACCGAGCGAAACCTCGGCGTCCCGCGCGAGTACGCGTCGTTCGCCGTGCCGCTGGGCTCGACGACGAAGATGGACGGCTGCGCCTCGATCTACCCGGCGATCTCCGCGATCTTCGTCGCGCAGATCTTCGGCATCGACCTGTCGGTCACCGACTACCTGCTCATCGCGTTCGTGTCCGTCGTGGGCTCCGCGGCGACGGCGGGTCTCACCGGCGCCATGGTCATGCTCACCCTGACGCTGTCGACGCTGGGGCTGCCGCTGGCGGGCGTCGGCCTGCTGCTGGCCGTGGACCCGATCCTCGACATGGGCCGCACCGCCGTGAACGTCGCCGGCCAGACCCTGGTGCCGACGATCGTCGCGAAGCGGGAGGGGATCATCGACCTCGAGCAGTACCGCGCCGCGTCGGCGGACAACCTGTTCGGCGAGGACGAGGACGAGGCCGAGCAGTCCGGCGGGCCCGAGCCGTCCGCGCCGGCCGAGGACGCGCCGGCCGAGGACGCGCCGGCCGAGGACGCGGGCCGCGAGCCCGCGGAGGCGGGCGCCCGCGCCTGACCCTCCCGCCGCCCCGCGTGCTGTGGGTACGCAGATGGCGTGATTCCGCCCCCGGAATCACGCCATCTGCGTACCCACAACCGTCGGGCGGAGGCGGACGAGCGTGCCGGGCGGCAGCTGGCCGAGCAGCCACAGGTGCGTGGCGGCCACTGCTCCGACGACGGGGTAGCCGCCCGTCAGCGGGTGGTCGACGCCGAACAGCACGGGCCGGCCGTCGGGCGGCACCTGCAGCGCCCCGGTGACGCAGCCCTCGCTGGGCAGCTCGCGGTCGCGGGACGACGGCGCCCGGTCGAGCGGGCGTGCGCCGTCGAGCCGCAGGCCCACCCGGTCCGACCGGGGTGTCACCTCCCAGTCCTGGCCGCCCAGCCGGGTGGCGGCGGCGTCGAACCAGTCGTCGTGCGGCCCGAGCACGACCGGCAGGGTCGCGACCTCGCCGGGCGCGGGCAGCGCGGCGGGGTCGGGCGCCCCGACGTCGTCGGTCGCCACGGCCCCCGGCAGCACCTCCGGCCTGCTGTGGGTACGCAGACGGCGCGCATCGCGCCCCGATTCCCTGCCATCTGTGTACCCACAACGGACGCGGGTGCCCGGTGCGAGCGGGGCGGGACCGAGGCCGGACAAGACGTCGGTGGACCGGGAGCCGAGCACGGGCGGCACGTCGAGGCCGCCGCGCACCGCGACGTAGGTGCGCCAGCCCCGCGCCGGCGCACCGAGGGCGAGCTCGTCGCCGTCGGCGAGCCGCAGCGCCCGGCCGACCGGGACCGGGTCGGCCCGCTCGTCCGCCTGCTCGACGCGGGCCTGGTGGACGACGGCGCCCGGGTCGGCCCCGGCGAGCGCCACGACCAGCGGGCCGCGCGCACGGATCCGCAGCCCGCCGCCCACCGCCTCGAGTGCCGCCGTGCCGGGCGGGTTGCCCACCGCGCGGTTCGCGGCGCGCAGGCTGCGTGGGTCGGCCGCGCCGGACGCCGACACCCCGAGGTGGGCGAGCCCCGGGCGGCCGAGGTCCTGCACCAGCGTCTGCATGCCCGAGGCCAGCACCTCCAGCCCGGCGCCGCCCGTCCCGTCGGCAGTCCCGGATCTGGTCGGCAGTCCGGACTGCCGACCAGATCCGGGACTGCCGACCTGATCGCGGGGCGCGGCCCGTGCCCGCGGGCGCACCGCGACGAACCGGACCCGGTCCCCCGGGGCCCAGGGCGTCGGCGGGTCGCGCTCGGCGTCCCAGGTCACGACGTCGGTGCGGCCCACGAGCTGCCACCCGCCGGGGCTCTCGCGCGGGTACACGCCCGACCAGGGGCCGGCCATCGCCACCGCGCCGGCCGGCACGCGGGTGCGCGGCGTGGCCCGGCGCGGCACGGACAGGCCCGGGTCGTCGCCCGTGAGGTAGGCGAACCCGGGCGCGAACCCCACGAACCCGACCGTCCACGCCGCCGCCGTGTGGCGCCGCACCAGCGCGTCGGTGCCGCAGCCCAGCAGCCGCGCCACCTCGTCGAGGTCCGCGCCGTCGTACACCGTGGGGACCTCGACGAGCCGTCCGCCGCCCTCGGCCACGTCAGGCGCCCGGGCGACGGTCCCGGCGAGGGCCCGGAGCGCGCCCGCGAGGCCGGCCGCGTCCACGCGCCAGGGGTCGAACGACACCAGCAGCGTGCGCGCGCCGGGCACCGTCTCGCCGACGCCGGGCACGGGGTCGGCCCGCAGCCGCGCGTGCAGCGCCACGGCGTGCGCGAGGTCGTCCAGCTCGACCAGCAGCACGTCGTCGCGGGCCCGGCGGACGCGCACGCTCAGCCGCCCGCCGTCGCGCCGGCCGGACCCGCGAACGCCCGCACGGTGACCCCCGCCTCGTCGAGCACCGCACGGACCCGCTCCGCCATCGACGCCGCGCCGGGGGTGTCGCCGTGCACGCACACCGAGTCGGCCTCGACCGCGACGACGCTGCCGTCGACCGCCTCGACCATGCCCTCGGTGGCGAGCCGCAGCACCCGCCGTGCCACGACCTCCGCGTCGTGGAGGACGGCGCCCGGGACGCCGCGAGGCACCAGCGTGCCGTCCGGCGCGTAGGCGCGGTCGGCGAACGCCTCGGTCGCCACCGGCAGCCCCATGCCGGCGGCGACGGCGAGTCCCGTCGTGCCCGGCTGGCCGAGCACGACCAGCCCGGGGTCGATCTCGGCGACCGCGGACGCGACGTCGCGGGCGACCCGCTCGTCGCGCGCGGCCGCGTGGTAGAGCGCCCCGTGCGGCTTGACGTACGCGAGGCGCCCGCCCTCCGCGTCGACCAGGGCCCGTAGGGCGCCGAGCTGGTAGAGGATGTCGGCCCGCAGCTCGTGGCTCGGCACGTCCAGGTCGCGGCGGCCGAAGCCGTCGAGATCCCGGTACCCCACGTGCGCGCCGACGGCGACCCCGCGGGCGAGGGCGACGGCGACGGTGTGCCGGATCGTCAGGGGGTCGCCGGCGTGGAAGCCGCACGCGACGTTCGCGCTGGACACGACGGCGAGCATCCGCGAGTCCTCCTCGAGCCCGCGCAGCGCGAAGCTCTCGCCGAGGTCGCTGTTCAGGTCGACGACGCTCATGGGCCCAGTGTGCCTCGCGGCTCGGGACGGTCGGCGGGGCGGCCGGCACGCGGCAGCCGGGCCTCCGCGCGGAGAGAGGTTCGCCCGGGCGGAGGGGTGGCACGCGACCGCCGGTCGGCGCACAGTGGGAGTGTCGGGATGTCGCCTGCGTCACACGGCTCGCGGCGGGTGTGCGAAGATGCGGGCGCTGACGCATCGATGCCGAGGGAGGTATGCGGTCGTGACGTCTGCGCGAGGCGCTGACCAGGGACGCCGTCCGGCGTCCCTGTCGTCTGCCCGTCGGGTGCTGCGGCTGGTCGGTACCGGGACGGCGTCGTGCGTCCTGGCGGCGGGTCTCCTGGCGCTGCCCGTGCTGGGCATGCCCGGCGGCAGCGCGCTCGACGCCGCGCAGGACCTTCCCGAGATCGGTGCCGGCAGCCCGGTCGGTGCCGGCGTCTCCGTCGGCGTGGTGCGGGCCGAGACCGCAGAGCGGCCCGCCACGGTCGACGAGGTGCTCGAGGTGCTGGAGCGCGCCGAGCGCGCGGCCCACGAGGAGGGTCGAGCGCGGACCCCCGAGATCGACCAGGCCGCCGCCGAGCTGGGCATGCTGCTCAGCACCTATCTCGCGCAGGAGGCGGCCACGCGCGCCGGGGTCGACGGCGACCGGCCGGCGTCCGTCGCGGAGGGCGAGCCGGCGCCGGAGGAGCGTGAGTCCGGGACGGACGCCGGTGCCGAGCCCGCGGAGCGCACCTCCCGCAACGCCGGCGGCGACACGACCGACGACACCACGACCGACCCCGCGGGCACCGGGGAGACGGGCACGACGGCGTCCGGCACGACGGCGCTCGGCGACGGGGGGCCCGATGACGCGGCGTCGGACGGCGCGGAGACCGAGGACACCGCGCCCGGCGACACGAAGTCCGGCGGTGCGAAGTCCGGCGGTGCGAAGTCCGGCGGTGCGGCGGCCGGCGCGACGACCGAGGCCCCCCGGACCGCCGACGACACCTCCGAGGGTGCGAAGGCGGACGACACGACGTCGGACGGCGCGAAGACCGGCGGCCCGAAGGCGGACGACCCGAAGGTGGACGACCCGAAGGCGGACGCCGCCGGCGAGGCCGGCACGGAGGAGCAGGGCGGCGCGGCGGGCGAGCGCGTCCCGGGCGAGGCCGGTGACGCCGGCGAGTCGGTGGCCGCTGCCGGCACGCCCGCGACGGAGGACGACGGCAGCACGGCCGCGGGCGACGGCGGCCCGGACGTCGCGGAGGGCCGGCCGGAGGCCGTCTCGTTCGACGACGTGGTGGTCGCGGCGGCCCGGCTCGCGAACCTCCTGGACCCGGCGTCGGCCACGCTGGTGACGAGCATCGTCCCGGCGCACGTCGCGGGCGACCTGGCGTTCTCGGCGTCCGGGGGCACGCTCACGGCCGGGCTGCGGGCCGTCGTCGAGAAGTACGCCGGGAGCACGGCCGGGTACGCGAACGGCCGGATCCCCACGTCGGTGCTCTGCCCCCTGGACTTCGCGCCGGGTCACATGCTCCGCTGCGACGCGGCCGAGCAGCTGATGGCGCTCAACGAGGAGTACGAGGAGGAGTTCGGCACCGCGATCCCGATGACGGACTCGTACCGCCCGTACGACGTCCAGGTCCGGCTCAAGCAGACCAAGCCGTACCTGGCGGCCGTGCCGGGCACGTCGAACCACGGGTGGGGCCTGGCGGTCGACCTGTCGACGCCGATCTCGACCGGTCGGTCCGCGGAGTACGCCTGGCTGCGCGTGCACGGGCCCGACTTCGGGTGGGACAACCCGTCGTGGGCGCGGCTCGACGGGTCCAAGCCGGAGCCCTGGCACTTCGAGTTCTTCGCGGCCGGGCCGATCCCGGACCGCGCCTGGCACCCGAGCGACGTGGTCGGCGCGGGCGGTGCGTCCGACGGCGGCAAGGGCGGCTCGCAGGCCGCGGACCGGCCGCGGGCCGGTCAGGGGCCCGGCAGCGGCCACCGGGACGAAGGTCGTTCCGGCGGCGAGGGCACCGGATCGGCCGGCGGAGACCGCGCGTCGGGCGGGGGCACCGGGGGCGGTGGCGGGTCGCACACCGCCCCGCCGGCGAAGCCGTCGGACGGCCCGAGCCCGAAGCCGACGCCGTCCGAACCGAAGCCGTCCCCGTCCGACCCCACGCCGAAGCCGTCCCCGTCCGACCCCACGCCGAAGCCCACTCAACCGCCTACTCTTGACAGCCTGACGACGCGTGTTGCGACGACCGCTTGAACCCGCCAGGGCCGCCCCGCTCAGAAGTGCGGGCGAGCCCGCGCGGACGAGGTCGCGCTCTGCCCGCATCGAAGGCCCGACCCGTGCGGGGGAGATGGGACGTCGCCGGGATCGGCGCCGGCAGCCGCGTCTGCCGAGATGCGCGGGGAGGAACCACGAGCGCGGCGCGTCATGACTCGCAGGACACCTCGCCCGGCTTCCGCCCGGCGCCCGACGAGCTGGCGTAGGACTCGCCGAACAGGGCGCACGCCGACTGGCTGTCCGGGTCGAGGTTCACGGCGCGCAGCTCGGCCTCGTCCCGCGTGTACGGCTCGCCGGTGTCCGAGTTGATGAGCGTCATGTCGTGCTCGACGACGGCCTCGTACACGGGGTCGGCGAACTGCCGGCGCACCTCCGCCTCCGAGGCGAGCACCTCGGCGCGGGCGATCTCCACGTGGTCGGGCATCGTCTCGGCGACCGTGCCTGCCGCGAAGGTGATCCCGGTCGAGGCGGCGGGGTGCAGGGGCGCGGTGCCGTACCCGATCAGGTCGACGACGGCGTCGCGCCGCTCCATCCGCTCCCGGGCGGTGCTGACGGTGTCGGCCTCCATCGCCCCCGCGATCTCGCCGACGTCGTGCAGGTACCGGTCGCCGAGGTTGTCCCGCACCGACGTGTAGCTGCCGTCGTAGGCGCCGGAGACGGCGCGCTCGATCACGTCGTCCCGCAGCCGGACGGCGCCGTCCAGCCAGGCGTCGGCCCCCTGCGGGCCGTGCGAGGTCGCGGTGATGACGTCCCCCAGGGCGAAGGCGTCGAGCTCCGGCTGCACCACGGTGCGGGGGCGCTCGTCGGACTTCTCGGCCAGGAGCACGTCGTCGGTGACCCCGGGCTGCTGGTCCTCTGCCGCCTCGGCGAACGAGGGGACGTAGGGCTCGTAGGCGGTCGCGATGTCCTGACCGGCGCGGTCGGAGACCGGGGTCGCCAGGAGGCCGCCCCGCATGTCGCGGGTGGCGTGGGCGACGAGCTGCGCCGCGCGGGCCTGGTCGGCGCGCCGGGGCGAGTCGCTGCCCTCGCGCACAGCGGTGCGGAACAGGCGGGCGACCGCCTCCCCGCCGTCGGGCCAGCCGGGCCGTGGCGTCCACAGGGCCGGTGCCGCCCACCCGAACCAGGCCCGGCTGTGCCGCGCGAGCCGGCCGTCGTCCGCCGGGGCGAGCTTGTCGAAGGCCAGGCGGGGGTGCCGTGCCAGTCCCGCCGCGACCGCGGTCCCGACCACCGCTGTCCCCGCGCGGCCGAACAGGTCGCCGCCCGCCTCGTCCCAGCGCGCGACGAGGGCGTCGTACGCACCGCCGTGCACGCCGGCGGGCAGGGTCGGCGGGAGCATCGCGGCCGCGATCCCCGCCCGCGCCTCGAACCCGCTCCACCGTCCGACGCCGTCCACGACGGCCGCGCCGAAGGCGGTCCGCTCGGCCGGCGTCGCGGTGCGCGCCCAGTCCGCGACTCCGTGAGCCAGCGCGGCCCGCAGGTCGTCGTCCGGGGGCGGTGTGGGGTCGCGGTAGTTCGGCCCGAGCGCACGGTAGACGTCCCCGGGCGTGGCGGTGTCCCAGAACGACGGCCAGAACACGGCGTCGTCGGCGTGCGCGACGAGCACCTCGCGCAGCTCGCCGCGCAGCAGCCGCCGCTCGTCGTCCCGCCCGCCACCGCCGGCCGGCCCGAGCAGGGCGGCCACGCGCCGGCCCTCCAGCCACGACGCGCGGTAGTCCGCCGTCGACGTGCCGGCGAGGGCGGCCGCTCGCACGGCCCGGACCTCGGCCAGGCCGCCCAGCACGGCCGCGGTCCGCAGCGCAGAGGCGTGCTTGGCGTCCCGCGCGGCGCGCCACTGCGCCTCGGCGGCGACGGCGTCGGCCCGGGCGGCGAGCAGATCGCCCTGCGTGGCGGCGGGCCAGGCGTCGCCCAGCCCCGGTGTCACGTTCCACGTGAAACTCCCTCCCGCGCCGAGCAGCGTCTCGTGCTGCCGCACGCGGGCGAGCGCGTCGTCGCGTCGCGCGACGGCGTGCCCCGCGGCCGCCTGCTCCCGCTCCAGGACCTCGGCGTGGCCGCCGAACGCCGTCGCCGCGGAGCCGAGCCCGCCCGCGCACGCCGTCAGCCGCTCCAGGACCTGGGCCAGCCGGTGCCGGGCCCCCGACACCGCGTCGCTGCGCTGCCCCTCCAGCCCGCCGGAGACCCGGCGGACGGCGGCGTGCGCGTCGTCCAGCGCCGAGGCCGCCCGTGACGCCCGGTCCGCGAGCGTGCGCAGGCCGGGGCTGTCGCCGGTCAGCGGGAGGTACTCGACGTCGCTCATGCGGGACCGCCCAGCAGGTCCGCGACCTCGGTGGCGGTGACGCGCTCGGCGTCCTCGAACGCGGCCGCGGCCCGGGCCAGGGCGTCCGCGAGCGCGCCGACCTCGGCGACGAGGGCGTGGTGCGTCGTGCCCCATGCCGCCCAGAACTCCTGGGTGGCGGTGTCGAGGACGGCCGTGCCGGTCGTGGCGGTGGTCCCCGATCCGGCGCGCGCGAGGCCCACCGCCTCGGCGGCGGCGCGGAGGCGGGTGGCCGCGTCGGCGAGCGTGTCCGTGTCGAGGTCGAGGTGGGCCATGCGTCCGCACGCTAGCCGTCACGGGCGTGGCATGCGGCGCGTCGTCCACAGGCCCGCTCAGTCCCACCACAGCCGGTACCAGTGCTCGGGCGGCCCGTCGTCGGGGAGGCCGAAGCCCCACCAGGGGGTGATCTCGTGCGGGGGCACCCGCATGTCGTCGATGCCCAGCGTGGTGCGCACGTGGTCCAGCAGGGCCGCGGGCCCGGCGTCGGAGGCGAGGTCGACCGCGGCGTCGGTGCGCACGAGGACGCCCTCGACCGTGAGACGTTCGTCGCACCGCGCGGGCCCGACGACGTACCCGTGGGCCAGGAGCCGGTCCGGGTGGGCCGCGACGGCGCGGAGCACGGCCCCGAGGGTGGGGCCGTCGTTCTGCCGCTCGCTCGCGAGCCGCGCCTCGTCCATGAGGTCGAGCAGCCGCGCGGCGGCGGGCCCGTCGAGGAGGCTGAACGGGTAGAACGCCGACGTGGCGAGCGCGCCCGCGCCGAGCAGCGGCTCGAGCGGGACGTCCGCCCCGGCGTCGAGCAGCCACCCGTGGTCGTCCGTGCACCACGGGGCGTGCGCGGTGCCGGGGGCCGTCGCGAGGTCGCGCTCCAGCGACCACGCGGTGCGCAGGTCGACGAGCACGGGCGACACGAACCGTTCGGCGGGCACCTCGGCGAGCGGCAGGGTCGGTGGTGCGGATGGCATACGGTCTCCTTCGTCGCGGGGAGCGGCCCGGCGGCCGCGGTCGGGCCCACGCTGCAGGGCGGAGGGGACGACCGGGGGCGCACGGCGTCGGCCTGTGGACGAGCGGGTGCTGTGGACGACGTCACGACGGTGCGGGCTCGTCCGGTGACGTCCGCCGCGGCGCGGGGCGTCCGCTGTGGAAGAACAGCCGTGACAACGTGGCCCACGACGACGCATGCTCGACGCGAGCACATCAGGAGGACGATGACCCACCGCACCACCCGCCCCGAGCCGCGTTCGTACCCGCCCACCCCCGACAGCGAGCCGGTCAGCGACGAGATGCTCGTCGTGACGGCCAAGAGCTACGCGCCCGGCGGCGCGGTCTCGCCGCGGACGCTGTACTTCCGGCGGCCCGAGCTCGTCCGCTACGAGGTGGGCGAGGGCGTGCTGTCGGTCGAGCTCGCGGCCACGGGCGACACCGCCGCGACCACGCGCCACTTCCCGCTCACCGAGCTGCTCGAGTTCGCCACCGAGGGACCGACGCCCGCCTACGAGCGCGCCTTCGACGCCTGGACGCGCGCCTCGTTCGGCGTCGACGCGGAGACGTACCGGACGATGAGCAAGGCGTCGAAGGACGTCACGATGGCGGAGAAGCTCCGGCTGCAGATCGCCGAGGGGCTGGGCGTGGACCCGGACGACGTCCACTTCCACGGTTCGTTCTCGCTGGACGACGATGACGACGTCGACGACGAGGACGGGCCCCCGGACGACGACTGACCGGATCCGCGGCCCGCGCGCCCGCGGGACGTCGGACCGGGTGCGACGAGTTTCGTAGTCGGGCACCGTCTGAGGTGGAGACACGCCATCCGCGTGACCAGCAGACGGAGGACACCGTGACCGAGACGACGACCTGCACCCTCGACCTGCCCGACGCCGTCCTGACCTACGACGTGCGCATGCCCGCCACGCCGGGAGACGTCCCGGCGCTGTTCGTCCTCGGTTCGCCGATGGGCGCGTCCGGGTTCGCCCAGCTCGTCGAGCACCTGGATGACCGGCCCGTCATCACCTACGACCCGCGCGGCGTCGAGCGCAGCACGCTCGCCACCGACGGCGAGGTGTCGGTCGAGATCCACGCCGAGGACTGCCACCGTGTCCTCGAGGCCGCCCGCGCCGTCGTCGGCGCCGGGCCGGTCGACGTCTTCGCATCGTCGGGCGGCGCGGTGAACGCGCTGTCGTGGGTGGCGCGCCACCCGCACGAGCTCGGCACCGTGGTGGCGCACGAGCCGCCCCTGTGGGCGCTGCTGGAGGACCGCGACGTGCAGGCGAAGGCCGCCGCCGACATCGTCGAGACCTACCGGCGCGACGGGTACGGGCCGGCGATGGCGAAGTTCGTCCAGCTCGTCATGGAGCCCGAGCCGCTCACCGAGGAGTACCTGCGCCGCCCGGCCCCCGACCCGGCGGCGTTCGGCATGCCCACCGAGGACGACGGCTCCCGCGACGACCTGCTGCTCGGCCGGAACATGGCCACGATGCCGGGCTTCGAGCCGGACCTCGACGCCCTGCGGACCTCGACGGTGCGGCTCGTCCCCGCCCGCGGCGAGGCGGGCGAGGGCACGATGGCACGGCGGGGCGCTGAGGCGCTCGCGGCGGCGCTGGGGGCCGAGCCCGTGGAGTTCCCCGGCGACCACGGCGGGTTCGCGGCGAACGAGTGGTCGCCGGGCAACGACCCGGCGGCGTTCGCGGCCCGGCTGCGGGACGTGCTGGCCGGCTGACGACACAGGGTGGCGCCCAGGTGACCGGGTCACCGCGGCGACGGGGTGCACCGTGCTCCCCGTCGCCGACCCGTGGGTGGCGTCGACCGACACCCCTTGCGGTTGACGTGACGTCAACCTCTAGCGTCGAGTCATGACCCGTTCGATCCAGGACGTCGCCCGCCTCGCCGGCGTCAGCAGCCGCACCCTGCGTCACTACGACCAGATCGGCCTGCTGCCGCCGTCGAGCACCGGAGCCGGCGGGCTGCGCCACTACGACGACGCTGCGCTGCGGCGCCTGCAGCGCATCCTGCTCCTCCGTGACCTGGGCCTGCCGCTGACCGACATCGCCGGCGTGCTCGACGAGCAGACGGACGAGGCCCACGCGCTGCGCGGGCACCTCGACCAGCTGCGCGCCGAGCAGGACCGGCTGTCGCGCCGGATCGCGTCCGTGGAGCGAACGCTGACCGCACTGGAGAAGGGAGATCGGATCATGGCCGAGGACATGCTCGACGGGTTCGACCACACGCAGTACAAGGACGAGGTGACCGAGCGCTGGGGCGCCGACGCCTATGCCCGCTCCGACGCCTGGTGGCGCGGGCTCGGGGCCGAGGGGCAGGCCGCCTGGAAGGAGCGCATGCGGCGCCTCGGCGAGGACTGGGCCGACGCGGCACGGCGCGGCGTCGACCCGGCGTCGGACGAGGCGCAGGCGCTCGCCGCCCGGCACGCCGAGTGGCTCGGTTCGATCCCCGGTACGCCGGGACACGAGCAGGGGCGCCCGCCGAAGGAGTACGTCGTCGGCCTGGCCGAGATGTACGTCGCCGACGAGCGGTTCGCCGCGAACTACGGCGGCGTCGAGGGTGCCACGTTCGTCCGTGACGCGCTCGTCGGCTACGCCGAGCGCGAGCTGTAGCTCTGGACGGACAAGACCTGTCAGGGTGAGCGCGGGAGAGACGTCGCGCTCACCCTGACAACTCGGGCGCGTGCGAGGATGCCCCGGTGAGCGACGACTGGGCCAGGCAGCGCACGGAGGCGGCGCGCGTGCAGGCGGAGCGCCTGCGGGCGCGCCAGGACGCCGAGCACGCGGCGGCGGAGGAGCTGCTGCGCGCGTTCGTCGCCGCCGCCCGCGAGCGCGGCCCTGAGCCGGTGCCGCTGGAGGTCAAGGGCTACGGTGGCCGCGGCACGGCACGCACCCGCTTGCGTGGCTGGTACCTGCGCCAGGACCGCACCGCGGGCGTGAGCGCGGACGGCGACTTCTACGTGCTCACCGCGCCCCTGACCCCGCTCGACCGGCTGCGCGGCGCCCGGCCGGAGCCGAGCCGACCACCGCTCGTGCTCGGTGCGGGGGGCAAGGACGGCGACTCGATCGAGCTCGCCGCCGCGCTGGACCGGGTGCTGCCGGGCTGGCGGGACGCGCCGTAGCCGGCCCCGGCCGCCCGCGCATCGTCGTCACGCAGTGAGGGCCCGCGCGATCCGTCCTGCCACCTCGGGCGTCGCGAGGTAGCCGGTCGGCGTGCCGTCGGAGTCGAGGGAGACGGCCGCATGGCTGCCGGGAGCCCGGTTGACCACCTCGAGCGCCTCCACGGGAGGGGACCCGGCCGGCATCGGGAACGTCTCCGGCGTGATGTCGTGCAGGGCCAGCAGGTCCCGCGGGTCCCGGGCGTTGACCCACCGGTCGACGCCGGGCGGGAAGGTCAGCGGTCCCTGGTCGAGCAGCGCCTCGCGCACGGCGCGCACCGGCAGCGGCGCCCCCATCGTCAGCAGCAGCGGCACCTCCAGGTCCGCGGCACGCTCGGCCAGCACCGACCACGCGACGACCGCCCCCAGCGAGTGCGCCACCACGACGGCGGGCTCGTCCCGGGGCAGCGCGGCCGCGACGCCCTCGTCGACGGCCGCGCGGACGCCGTCGTCGTGCAGGTACGTCCACACGTCGCGCGCGAACAGCAGCACCGCGGCGCTCGACAGCCCCGGGAGGCGGTCCAGGGTGGCGAGCACCCCCGCCAGGGCCTCGCGCAGCCCGTCGGCCCAGTCGGAGACCCACCCGTCCGCCCAGGCCGCGACCCGCGCGGTCGGCGCGGCCGCCGCCGCGTGCGGCTCCTCGGGAGGCGTCACCCCGGCCCCCGACAGGGTCTCGCGCACGACGTCGAGCACGAAGCGGAGCTCGTCCACGGGCAGGTCGGGCACGGCGCGGCGCCCGAGCTCCGCGCCGTCGACGGAGCGCACCTCCACCGTGACGGGCGGGTCGGTGGCGTCGTGGTCCTCGACGAGGTGGGCGAGCATGTCGCCGTAGAAGACGAGGTCGGCGTCGTCGTCGCGCACCCGCAGCCGCGACCCGGCCGCCGTGAGGCCCGCGCCGAGCGCCGTGAGCCAGTGCTTCTCGATCGTCGCCGGCAGGTGTCCGTCGAGGTCACGGCCGTGAATCAGTACCAGTCGGGTCACACGGCGAGCGTAGGGCGTGTGCCGTGTCTCACCCGGCACGCCTCACCGTGCGGGGCCGTCCGCTCGGGCAGAGTGTCCCCGGCCACGCACCGCACCCAGGAGACACCGATGCCCGCTGCACCGCCCGACCACCGTCGCACCCTCCGGACGGGCCTCGCGGCCCTGCTGCTCGCCGGTGCGGCGACCGCCGCGGCCGGCTGCTCCGTCCCGTACGAGGCCCCCGCGTCCGCGCCGGGCACGGCGCTGTCGGCGCTGGAGGAGCTCGACGTCAAGGGCCGCGCCCCGAAGACGGGCTACGACCGCGACGAGTTCGGCCCGGCCTGGGCCGACGTCGACCACAACGGCTGCGACACCCGCAACGACGTGCTGCGGCGCGACCTGGACGACATCACCACCCGGGAGGGCACGCACAGCTGCGTGGTCCTCACGGGCACGTTCGACGACCCGTACTCCGGCACGACGATCGAGTTCCGGCGGGGGCAGGACACCTCGTCCGAGGTGCAGATCGACCATGTCGTGGCGCTGTCCGACGCGTGGCAGAAGGGCGCGCAGCAGCTCTCGGAGGAGCAGCGGCGGTTGCTCGCGAACGACCCGCTCAACCTGCTCGCCTCCGACGGCTCGCTGAACCAGAGCAAGGGCGACGGGGACGCCGCCACCTGGCTGCCGCCGCACAAGCCGTTCCGCTGCGCGTACGTGGCGCGGCAGGTCGCGGTGAAGCAGGCCTACGAGCTCTGGGTGACGCAGGCGGAGCACGACGCCATCGCCCGGGTGCTGGACACGTGCCCGGGCGAGGAGCTCCCGGCCGCGGACGCCGCCGGGCGGGCGCCCGCACCGGCCGACGACGGCGGCTCCGGCGACGCCGGCGACGCCGGTGGCTCCGGCGATGGGGCGACGGCGTACGCGAACTGCGACGAGGCGCGGGCCGCGGGCGCCGCCCCGGTGCACGAGGGCGACCCCGGGTACTCGCGGGCGCTGGACCGCGACGGCGACGGCGTCGGGTGCGTGTGACCGTGCGACCGTAGTGGCATGAGCACCCCGGACGACGTGACAGCACTGGTGGAGCAGGTCGAGGCGCAGGAGCGTGAGCTCGTGCTGGCCCGGTTCACGCACGACGACGCGTGGCGGCTGGGCCGCCACCTGGTCGACCTTGCCACCGAGCGCGACCTTCCCGTGACGGTCGACGTGCGCAAGGGACCGCAGCAGGTCTTCCACGCGGCGCGCGAGGGCACCACGGCCGACAACGACTCGTGGGTCGAGCGCAAGGTGCGGGTCGTGGAGCGGTTCGGCGCGTCGTCGTACCTCGTGGGACTGCGCGCGCGGGCGCAGGGGCACGACTTCAACGCCAAGCACCAGCTGCCCCTTCAGGAGTACGCCGCGCACGGCGGCGCGTTCCCGGTGCGCGTCGACGGCGTGGGGATCGTCGGCGTCGTGACGGTCTCGGGCCTGGCGCAGGGCGACGACCACGCGCTGGTCGTCGAGGCGCTGCGGTCGCACGCCGGCGCGGCGCACCCGTGACCGCGCTGCTGCTGACGGATGCGCGGCGGGCGGGAGCGCCGGACGCGCCCGTGGACGTGCTGCTCGACGACGGGCGGATCGTGGCGGTGCTGCCCGCCGGGGCCGGGCCGGCGGTCGCGGCCGCGGAGCGGGTCGACGTCGAGGGCCGCACGGTCGTGCCGGGGCTGTGGGACGCGCACACCCACCTCACCCAGTGGGCGATGGTGCGCCACCGGCTCGACGTGTCGTGGGCGACGAGCGCCGCGCACGCCGCCGAGCTGGTGCGCGACCGGCTCGACCGCGCGCGCCCGCCCGCCGGCGGGCAGCCGCTGGTGGGCTACGGGTTCCGGTGGGCGACCTGGCCGGACGAGCCCACGGCGGCGCTCCTCGACGCGGTCGCGGGTGAGGTGCCCGTCGTCCTGCTCTCCGGCGACCTGCACTCGGCGTGGGCGTCCACGGCGGGGCTGCGGTTCCTCGGCATCGCGGAGCACCCCACGGGGCTGCTGCGCGAGGAGGAGTGGATGCCCGCCAGCCCGCGCATCGTCACGGTGGACGACGGCGTCGCCGACGCCCTGGTGGCGGACGCCGCGCGGGCCGCGGCCGAGCGCGGCGTGGTCGGCGTCGTCGACCTGGAGGTGGCGGACAACCTCGCCGTGTGGCGCCGGCGGATCGCGGCCGGGTGGGACGGCCTGCGGGTGCGCGCCGGCGTGTGGGAGCAGCACCTCGACGCCGTGCTCGACGCCGGGCTGCGCGACGGTGACCCGCTCGTCGTGCCGGAGCCGGGCATGGACGCGCTGGTGCGCCAGGGGCCGCTCAAGGTGATCAGCGACGGGTCCCTCAACACGCTCACCGCGTACTGCTTCGACCCGTACGACGGGATGGGCGGCGGCCCGGCGACCCACGGCGTCCTCAACGTCGGCACCGACCACCTCGTGCCCCTCATGGCCGGCGCGCACGCCGCCGGCCTGCGGTGCGCGATCCACGCCATCGGCGACCGGGCGAACGCCCTGGCGCTCGACGCGTTCGAGGCGTCCGGCGCGGCGGGCTCGGTGGAGCACGCGCAGCTGCTGCGCCGTGACGACGTCGCCCGGTTCGCGGCGCTGGGCGTGACGGCGAGCGTGCAGCCGGAGCACGCGATGGACGACCGGGACGTCGCCGAGGAGCTGTGGCGGGGGCGCACGGCTCGCGCCTTCCCGCTGGCGGAGCTGCGGGCGGCCGGGGTGCGGCTCGCGCTGGGCTCCGACGCCCCCGTCGCGCCGCTGGACCCGTGGGCCGCGATCGCCTCCGCGGTCACCCGGTCCCGCGACGGGCGGGACCCGTGGCACCCGGAGCAGCGCATCGACGTGCGGGCCGCGCTCGCCGCCTCGGTGGACGGCCGGGACGTGGGGCTGGCGGTCGGCGGCCCGGCCGACCTCGCGCTGCTGGACGCCGACCCGCTCGCCGCCGGCACCGGGGACGACGTCGACGGCGCCGCCACGGCCCTGCGCGCGACGCCCGTGGCGGGCACCCTCGTCGCCGGCCGCTGGACCCACCGCGGGTTCTGACGTCCGGTCGGCAGACCATACCCGGGTCGGCACACATGTCTGCCGACCCGGGTACGGTCTGCCGACCCGGCCGCGCGGCCGGTCAGGACCGCAGCGCCTCGATCTCCGCCAGCAGAGCGTCCCGCTGCTCGGCGTCGTCCACGTGCTTCGTCACCACGCGGGCCAGGCGGTCCCAGTCCTCGCCGTGCAGGGCGGAGAACAGCTGCTGCGCCTGCCCGGTGGACAGGTCGAGCCCGGCCAGCGCGGCCAGGAGTCCGTGCGCCTTCGGCTCCTCGGGTCGGTCGCCGGCCTGCTCCCGCGCCGCCGTCCACCCGACGTGCTCGCCGGCCCGGTTGGTGATGACGCCCTCGACGCCCAGTTCGGCGAGCTCGGCCCAGTCGGCCGCCGAGTCCACCGTCCACACGAAGACGCCGACGCCGGCCGCGTTGAGGTCCTGCACGACGGACGGGCGGGTGCGCAGCGCGCCCGCCGAAGGGTTGTAGTACGTGGCGTGCAGCGCCTCGGCCGTGGCGACCGGGTCGGCGTCCAGGCTGCCGCGGAGCAGGCCCAGCGGGATCTGCGGCGCCTTGTCGTGGGCGTACCGCAGGGCGTTCTCGTCGAAGGACTGGAGCACCACACGGTCCTCGACCCCGGCGTCCAGGATCATGTCGATCACCCGGTCGACCTCCTCGCGGGTCTCCGGGCCCTTGATCTCCAGCAGCAGGTCCGAGGAGCCCGTGCCCATGAGGTCGAGGACGTCGGCGAACGTCGGCACCGGCTGCTCGGCGAACGCGGGGCTGAAGAACGACCCGGCCTCCAGCCCGGCCAGGTAGCCGACGTCGAGGAGGGCCACGTCTCCGGTGCCGTTCGTCGTGCGGTCCACGGTCTGGTCGTGCATGACGACCGGGACGCCGTCGGCGGTGGTGTGCACGTCGATCTCCACGTACTCGGCACCCGTCTTCATCGCGGCGGCGTACGCGGCGAGCGAGTTCTCCGGGGTGACCGACGAGTAGCCGCGGTGCGCGGCCGTGGCGGGCAGCTCGCCGTCGTCGTTCACCACGGGCCTGGGCGCCAGCTCGGTGACGACGACGTCGTCGATGCTCACGCGGGCGCCGTCGGCGGCGAAGCCGAGCACGCCGTCGTCCGAGCGGTCGATGCGGCCCTCCAGCACCTCCTGGCCGTCGAAGATCCAGGTGGCGTCGTTGCCCTGCACCTCGATCGCGATCTCGACGTCGTTCCCGACGCCGGCGTCGGTGGGTGCGGAGGCCGTGTACGGCACGCTCCACGAGTTCGCGGCGGTGCGCGTGGCGAGCTCGATGCCGTTGCTCGCCGTCGTCTGCGACCGCATCGCCGCCTGCCACCACGGGACGGACCCGTCGGGGGAGATGTCGAGGATGGGTGCCATCCACCGGCCGGCGTTGTTCACCTGGTCGAAGCGGACGGTCGCCTCGAAGCGGTAGTTCTCCAGGTGGGGGCCGAACGTGATGCGCCCGATGCTCGACGGCTCGCCGACGAGGCGGCCGTCGGCCACCGCCCACTCGCCGGTGACGGCGTCCCATCCCTCGGGCAGCGCGCCGTCGGCGACGGAGTCGAAGTCCTCGGTGTAGGCGACGTCGCCCGGCTCGAAGGGCACCGCGGCGGCGGCGACGGGTGGGGCCGCGAGGGTGGCGGCCACGGAGCCGCCGGCCACCGCGGCGGCGATGGTGAAGGCGAGTGCGGCGGAGACGGTGCGCGTCCCCGGCGGGGAGAGCAGGGAGCGGCGGCGGGTGGTCCTCGGCGGCGTCATGGCGGTCCTCTCGGCGTGGCGGCGCCGTGCGGCCGTGGGCGGCACGGCGGTCGGTCGCCGGGGACGCTAGGAACGGCGGGTGTCCGCGCCGGGTGCGGCCGGGTGGCGCGTCGATGACGGCCCGACGAACATCCGGTGCCGGTGCGAGACTGCTCCGATGAGCGACGCCCGCGCACGGCTGGAGGCCCGGCTCGCCGCCGTCGACGAGCGGCTGGCGGCGCAGCGGCGCGCGGTCGCCGGCCTCGTGGAGGCGGCCCGGGACTCGAACGCCGACGACGAGCACGACCCCGAGGGCAGCACGCTGGCGTGGGAGCGGCAGCAGGCCGCGCGCCTGGCCGCCGACGCCCGCGACGAGCGCGAGCGGCTCCTCGCCGCGCTCGACCGCGTGGCCGCCGGCACCTACGGCGTCTGCGAGGTGTGCGGGCGGCCGATCCCCGCCGCGCGGCTGGAGGCGCGGCCGGCGTCGACCCGCTGCGTGGACCACGCGAGCTGACCGGCGTGGCAGCATGACCGGGTGCACGTGCAGCCGGTGACCGCCGACGGCGTCGTCGCGCACGTCGTCGGGCGGATCCTCGACAGGCCCGCCGGAGCACCGGTGCGGGTGCTCGTGGACGGCCACCCCTCCACCCGGCCGGAGGCGGTGGCGGACGCCCTCGTCGAGCCGCTGCGCGTCGAGGGGCGCCCGGTCGGGCGGGTGCGCTGCCGCGACTTCCTGCGGGCGCGGTCGCTGCGCCTCGAGCGGGGGCACCGCGACCCGGACGCCCTGCTCACCGAGTGGATCGACGTCGACGGACTCGACCGCGAGGTGCTGCGGTCCGTCGTCGAGCGCGGGCGGTACCTGCCGAGCCTGCGCGACCCGGACACCGGCCGTTCGACGCGCGCGGGCTACGAGGACGCGCCGCCCGGCACCGTCGTCGTCCTGGACGGGTCGTTGGCGATGGGCCGCGGGCTCGAGGTCGACCTTGCGGTGCACCTGGCGCTGCGGCCCGCCACGGAGACACGGAACACGCCGCTCGACGACGCGTGGACGCTGGCCGCGTACAGCCGGTACCGCCGGGAGGTGCGCCCCGAGCGGAGGGCGGACGTGGTCGTGCGCGTCGACCACCCGGACCGCCCGGCGCTGGTGCTGCCGGGCTGACCGCGGGCGCACCCCTGCCCGTGCTCAGAACCGGCAGAGGCAGAACGGGTGGCCTGCCGGGTCGGCGAAGGTCTCGCCCTGACCGGCCACCGACACCCGCACCGGCGGCGGTGTACACCGGGGCCGGTGCGGGGCGATCATGCTGCACACCGCCGTCGAGCCCCGGGAGCAGTCATGATCGTCGCACCGTTCGGCAGGTTCACCGAGGGGCGGGTGCCCGACCCGGGTGTCGCCCGACTGTTCACGCGTGAGAACCGCTGGCAGGCCAGGCTCGACGTCGAGGCCGCCCTCGCGCTGGCGGAGGCGGACGCCGGGCTCATCCCGAAGGAGTCGGCACGAGCCATCGCCCTCACGGCGCGGATCGAGAAGCTCGACATCAAGCGCGTCATGTCGGCGACGGCGGAGGCGAGCCATCCGCTGGTGCCGCTCATCGAGGAGTTCGCCCGGGCCGTCGGGTCGAAGCACGGCGGCTGGGTGCACTGGGGTGCCACCACGCAGAACATCACCCAGACGGCGGACGTGCTGGTGCTGCGGGACGCGCACCGGGCACTCCTGCGGCGGCTGGGCAGCGTCCTGCGAGCGGCGGGCCGGCTCGCGGACGCGGCGGCGGAGCTGCCGATGGCGGGCCGTACCCACTCCCAGCACGCCGTGCCGGTGACGTTCGGGTTCAAGGCGGCCGTGTGGATCGACCAGCTGGTCGCGCACGCGGAGCGGCTCGAGCGCCTCGACGACCGCCTGTTCTGCGTGCTCATGGGCGGGGCGGCGGGCACGTTCGCGTCGTTCGGGGATGCGGGGCGGGCCGTCGAGGCGGGTGTCGCCCGCCGTCTGGGCCTGCACCCGATGCGGGTGCCGTCCAGGTCGGTCAACGACGGCATCGTCGAGCTGGTGCTCGTGCTGGCGCAGCTCGCGGGCACGATCGGCAAGATCGGCAAGGACGTGTACGCGCTGATGCAGCCCGAGTTCGCCGAGGCGTTCGAGCCGGTGCCCGAGGGCACGGTCGGGAGCTCGACGATGCCGCACAAGCGCAACCCGCAGCTCGCCCTGGACATGATGACGATGTCGGCGGAGCTGCGCGCGCTCGCGGCGCCGGCGCTCGAGTCGATGCTGCACGACCAGGAGGCCAACGGGGCGATGACGGCGCTGCTCGAGGACGTCTCGGCGTCGGCGGCGGTGCTGGCCGGCGACATGCTGGCCCGGCTGGAGGTCGTGGTCGACGGCCTGGAGGTCGATCCCGAGCGCATGCGGGCGAACATCCGGCTCTCGGAGGGCATGATCGGCTCGGAGTCCCTCATGCTCGCGCTGGGGGAGAAGGTCGGGCGGCAGCGCTCGCACGACGTGGTGTTCGAGGTGGCGCAGGCGGCGGCGACGAGCGGCCGACCGTTCGTGGAGCTGCTGCGCCAGGACGACGTGGTGGGCGCGGCGTTCGACGACCGGGAGCTGGCCGAGCTGCTCGACCCGGCACGCTATCTGGGGCTGAGCGTCGAGATCGCCCGTGACCTGGCGGGCTGCGCGGCCCAGGTCGCGGACCGGTTGGAGGCCCTGCCCGAGCGCGTGGCGCCGGCGACGCGGTAGCGGTGACCTACCTGGCGGTGTCGCCGATGTCGGCGATGTCGTTCGCGAGGCCGTCGAGGGTGCCGGGGACGAGCGCGTAGTAGCCCCACCGGCCACGCTGCTCCCGGGTGAGCATCCCGGCGTCGACGAGGATCTTGAGGTGGTGGCTCACGGTGGGCTGGCTCAGGCCGACCGGCTCGGTGAGGTCGCACACGCAGGCCTCGCCGCCGCCCGCCGCGGCCACGATCGACAGCAGCTGCACGCGCGTAGGGTCGCCGAGCGCCTTGAACGTGCGTGCGAGGTCGCGTGCCCGCTCGCCCGTGAGGGGCGCCTCGGTCACGGGGTCGCAGCAGGCCGCCGGGTCGGTGCCGGGGGTCGTGGTGACCGGGAGCGTCGGGGGCATGCCCTCCATCTTGCCACGCATCGAAGTTTGTGGATACGTTGAGCCTCGCATCGACGAACTTCGATCAAAGGGGTGGAGCATGGGGACGACGACGGGGTCACCGGTCGTGGTGATCGGCGCGGGGCCGGTGGGCCTGGCCGCGGCGGCGCACCTGCTCGAACGGGGGCTCGACACGCTGGTCGTGGAGGCCGGCGACGGCCCCGGCGCGGCGATGGCCGCCTGGGGGCACGTCCGGCTCTTCTCGCCCTGGCGGTACGACGTCGACGCGGCCGCGCGCCGCCTGCTCGAGGCCACGGGGACGTGGGCCGAGCCCGACGCCGACGCCCTGCCCACCGGGGCCCAGATCGTCGAGCAGTACCTCGCCCCGCTGGCCGCCACCCCGGCGCTGGCCGGGCGGATCCGGTACGGCACGCGGGTGACCGCCGTCGCCCGTGACGGCGCCGACCGCACCCGGTCGCTCGGGCGCGAGCGCCGCGGATACCGCGTGCGGACCGTCACCGCGGACGGCGAGGTCCACGACGTCGTCGCCCGCGCGGTCGTGGACGCCTCCGGCACCTGGGGCACGCCCAACCCCGTGGGCGCCAGCGGCATGCCGGCCGTCGGGGAGGCCGACGCGGGCACCTACCTCGCCGGGGCGCTGCCCGACGTCCTCGGCGCCGACCGGGCGCGCTTCGCCGGCCGCCACACCCTCGTCGTCGGCATGGGGCACTCCGCGGCGAACACGCTGCTGTCCCTCGTCGAGCTCGCGGACGCCGAGCCCGGCACCCGCATCACCTGGGCCATCCGCGGCGGCTCCCCCCGGCGGCTCTTCGGCGGCGGCACCGACGACGAGCTGCCCGCGCGCGGCCTGCTCGGCACCAGGCTCCGGGAGGCCGTCGACGCCGGCCGGCTCGAGCTGCTCACCCGCACCTCGATCGAGCGGGTGTTCCCGGACGGCGACATCGTGCGCATCCAGGGCTCGGCACGCCGGGCGGGAACCGACGGCGACCTGGACCTGCCGGTGCACGTCGTCGTCAACGCCACCGGCTTCCGCCCCGACCTCGACATGCTCCGCGAGGTCCGCCTGGAGCTCGACCCCGTCGTCGAGGCGCCCGTGCGGCTCGCCCCGCTCATCGACCCGAACCAGCACTCGTGCGGGACCGTGCCCCCGCACGGGGAGTCCGTGCTCGCACACCCGGACGACGGGTTCTACCTCGTGGGCATGAAGTCCTACGGCCGTGCCCCGACGTTCCTCCTGGCCACCGGGTACGAGCAGGTGCGGTCGGTCGCCGCGGCCCTCGCCGGCGACCGGGCCGCCGCCGACCTGGTCCACCTCGAGCTGCCCGAGACTGGCGTCTGCTCGACGGACCTCGGCGACGACGGCGGGTCGTGCTGCGGGACCGCCCCGGAGCCGCAGCTCGTCACCCTCGGCGTCGGCGGGCCGGCCCCGGTCGGCTTCGCCACCGGCGTCGAGCACGGGCGCTCCGGCGACGGCCCCGACGCCTGACGGGACAGGCCGGGCGGGCGGGTGGAAACCGTCCGCCCGGCGCGCGGGCGCACCCGCGCGGTGCCATCGTGTGGCCATGGAGCCACGGCGGGCGGACAGAGCGCGGGCGGTGACGGCGGGACTCGCCGTCGCCGCCGCCCTGCTCCTGCTCGCGGGGTGCGCGGCCGGCGCCAACCCGGGCGTCGACACCACCACCGCGTCGGGCGCCGGCCCCTACGGGTTCTGGTGGGGCCTCTGGCAGGGGATGATCCTGCCGGTCACGTTCGTCGTCTCGCTGTTCACCGACACCGTGTCCGTCTACGAGGTGCACAACACCGGCAACTGGTACGACGTCGGCTACGTGCTCGGGATCAGCCTCGTCTTCGGCGGCCCGTTCGGGGCGAGCCGCGCCCGCGGCTGAGCGTCGTCGGGCGTCAGGAACACACGATCACTGCGGGCGGAGTGTCGCAGCGAGAGGCTCGAGGTGGTTGTCGAGCACCCGGCTGAACTCCTCGCCCAGTCCGGCGACTCGCATCAGGGCGTTACCGCCTTCGGGCTCCAGATCGACGAGGACGTCGATGTCGCTCGCCGACATGGCGTCGCCGCGCGCGACCGACCCGAACAGCCGCGGGTTGCGCGCGCGGTAACGGCGCAGGACTCGGTCGAGCTCCTCGCGGTGTGCCGCGATGGTCTCCCGCAGGACCCGAGACTCGGCGGTGACGCTCATGCAGTCAGCCTAGCGAGGACCCGGCGAACAGTCCGGGGGACGCGACGGCTCGGACCCTCAGGGGTGTCGCCGCAGCCGCAGCGCCCGCACCAGCAGGCCGACGGCGAAGACGCCCAGCCCGGTCAGCACCGCCGGGAGCGGCAGGGTCGCGCACAGCACCGCGCACCCGGCCAGGCCCACGGCCTGCAGCGCCCGCGGGTAGAGCCGGCGCTCGCCGTCCTGCGTCCACGCCGAGGCGTTCGCCACCGCGTAGTACACGAGCACGCCGAACGACGAGAAGCCGATCGCGCCCCGCAGGTCCACGGTCAGCACGAGGGTGACCGCGACGACCGCGAGCGCCACCTCCGCCCGGTGCGGCACCCGGTAGCGCGGGTGCACGGCCGACAGGAACCGCGGCAGGTCGCCCTCGCGTGCCATCGCCAGGCTGGTGCGCCCGATCCCCGCCACCAGGGCGAGCAGCGCGCCCAGCGCCGCGGCGGCGGCCCCGACGCGCACGACGACGCCCGCCCACGGCGTCGCGGCCACGGCCTCGGCGAGCGGCGCCGTCGTGCCCGCGATCCCGTCCAGCCCGAGCACCGCCAGCAGGGTCACCGCGACGACGGCGTAGACGACCACGGCGCCGGCCAGCGCGAGCACGATCGCGCGCGGGATCGTGCGCCGCGGGTTCCGCACCTCCTCGCCCATCGTCGCGATCCGGGCGTACCCGGCGAACGCGAAGAACAGCAGTCCCGCCGCCTGCAGCACGCCGTAGACGACCTCCCCCGGGGCCCCGGGGACCAGCACGGTCAGCCCGGCCGCGGCCGGGGCCTCCACCGTCCCGCCGGCCCACGCCACCGCCGTCCACACGGCCAGCGTCAGGAGCACCAGCGCCACGATCCACCGGGTGAGGCGGGCGGTGCGGGTCACGCCGCGGTAGTTCACGGCGGCCAGCGCCACGACCGCCGCGGCCGCCACCGGGCGCTCCCACCCGGGCGGCGCCGCGTACGCGGCGAAGGTCAGCGCCATCGCGGCGCAGCTCGCCGTCTTGCCGATCACGAAGCCCCACCCGGCGAGGTACCCCCACCACGGCCCGAGGCGCTCGCGGCCGTACACGTACGTGCCGCCGGCGACCGGGTACTGGGCGGCGAGCTGCGCCGACGACGTCGCGTTGGCGTACGCGACGACCGCGGCGAGCGCCAGCGCCAGCAGCAGGGCGGCGCCCGTGCCGGCGGGCAGGACGGCGCTCGCGGCCGGCGTGAACGCGGCGAAGACGCCGGCGCCGATCATCGAGCCGAGGCCGATGACGACGGCGTCGGTGGTGCCGAGCCGGCGGGCGAGCTGGGTCACGGGTCTCCTTCGTGAGTTGTCAGGCTGAGCGCGTCGTACACCGGGCGCACAGCCTGACAACTCTGGTGGCGCGGGGAGTTGTCAGGCTGAGCGCGTCGAATACCGCGCGCTCAGCCTGACAACTCGACGCCGAGGGAGGCGAGCAGTGCGCGCACGCGACGCTCGATCTCGTCGCGTATCGGGCGGACGGCGTCGATCCCCTGCCCGGCCGGGTCGTCGAGCTGCCAGTCCTCGTACCGCTTGCCGGGGAAGATCGGGCAGGCGTCGCCGCAGCCCATGGTGATGACGACGTCGGACGCCTGGACGGCGTCGGTGGTGAGCACCTTGGGGCGCTCCGCGGTGATGTCGATGCCGCGCTCGGACATGGCCTGGACGGCGACGGGGTTGACCTGGTCGGCAGGCATCGACCCGGCGGACCGGACCTCGACGGCGCCGCCGGACAGGGCGCGCAGGAACCCGGCGGCCATCTGGGAGCGGCCGGCGTTGTGGACGCAGACGAACAGGGCGGAGGGCTTCTCGGACGGCATCGGTTCTCCTCAGGGGTGCTCAGGGAGCGGCTGGTCGGGCAGGAGGTCGCGCAGGAGGGTGCGGACGCGGGCGTCGAGCTCGTCCCGGATGGCGCGGACGCCGGCGGCGGAGGCCAGCGCGGGGTCGCCGACCACCCAGTCCTCGTAGCGCGTGCCGGGCAGCACGGGCACGGCGTCACCGCAGCCCATGGTGACGACGACGTCGGCGGCGCGGACGGCGTCGTCCGTCAGCGGCTTGGGGTAGGTGGCGGCGTCGTCGGCCCCGAGCTCGGCCAGCACCGGGCGGACGGCGTCGTGCACGTGCCCGGCGGGGACCGACCCGGCGGAGCGCACGACGACCCGGTCGCCCGCCCGGCGGGCCAGCAGGGCGGCGGCGAGCTGGGACCGGCCGGCGTTGCCGACGCAGACGAACAGCACCTGCGGCGGGTGGCCGGCGGCGTCGCGCGACTCGGCGGCGCGGGCCTTGGCCGCGTCGACGAGCCGCTGGCGCGCGAAGTGCTCGGTGAGAGCCACGAGGTGCACGGGGATGCCGCCGCGGCGGGCGAGCGCGGTGTACGACTCGCGGACCACGCGCAGCGCCTCGGCGGGGTCGGTGCCGGGCACGCGCCGCGCGAGGGCGTCGGCGAGCCCGGCCAGCTCGCGGTCGACGTCCGCCAGCCCGTGCAGGTCGGTCCGCCGGCCCGCGCCGGGGTCCTCGGGCGTGGCGGTGTCGGCGACGGCGGGCGCGAACCGGTCCAGCAGCGTCGTGACGGCGGTGCGGTACACGGGCGCGACCCGGGAGAAGACGGCGGTGCCGCGGCGCTCGGACGTCACCACCCCGACGTCGCGCAGCACCTTGAGGTGGTGGGAGACGGTCGGCTGGGAGACGTCGGCCAGGACGGCGAGGTCGCCGACGTGGGCCTCGCCGCCGGGCGCGGTGGCGATGGCCGAGAGCATGCGCAGCCGCAGCGGGTCGGCGAGGGCCTTGAGGACGCCGGCGACGGCGTCGGCCACGTCGGGGCCCAGCGCGCGGCCGTCGGCGGGGACGGGCGTGGGGGTGACGGTCATGATCGGACCTCCGTGTCCGAGGGCGCGACGGCGGCCGGGGCGTCGGTGGCGGCCGCCGCGCGCGGGTCGGCGCCGAACCACCGGCGCCCGGCCCACAGGCTGACGTAGACGAGGCCCACCAGCACGGGGACCTCGATGAGCGGCCCGACGACCCCGGCGAGCGCCTCGCCCGAGGTGGCGCCGAAGGTCGCGATCGCGACGGCGATCGCGAGCTCGAAGTTGTTGCCCGCCGCGGTGAACGCGAGCGTCGTCGTGCGGGCGTACCCGAGGCCCAGCGCCTTGCCGAGGACTATGCCCAGGCCCCACATGACGGCGAAGTACACGAGCAGGGGCAGGGCGATCCGCGCGACGTCGAGCGGGTTCGAGGTGACGGCGTCGCCCTGCAGGGCGAACAGCAGCACGATGGTGAACAGCAGCCCGTACAGGGCCCACGGTCCCACCCGCGGGACGAACCGCTCCTCGTACCAGTCGCGGCCGTGAGTGCGCTCGCCGATCGCGCGGGAGGCGAACCCGGCCGCGAGCGGGATGCCGAGGAACACGAGCACATTGAGCGCGATCTGGCCCACGGAGACGTCGAGACCCTGGGTGTCCAGCCCCAGCCAGCCCGGAAGCACGGTGAGGTAGAAGTACCCGAGCATCCAGAACGCGACCACCTGGAAGACCGAGTTGACCGCCACGAGCACGGCCGCGGCCTCGCGGTCGCCGCACGCGAGGTCGTTCCAGATGACGACCATGGCGATGCAGCGGGCCAGGCCGACGACGATCAGGCCGGTGCGGTACTCGGGCAGGTCCGGCAGGAAGATCCACGCGAGGGCGAACATCAGCGCCGGCCCGACGATCCAGTTGAGCACCAGGGACGACACGAGCAGGCGCTTGTCGCCGGTGACGGCGGCGACCCGGTCGTAGCGGACCTTCGCCAGCACCGGGTACATCATCACGAGCAGCCCGAGCGCGATCGGCAGCGAGACGCCGTCGACCTCCAGCGCGGCGAGCGCCTCCGCGAGGGCGGGGACGAAGCGGCCGAGGAGCAGCCCGGCGACCATCGCGGCGCCGATCCACACCGGCAGCCAGCGGTCGACGGCGGACAGGCGAGCGGGTGCGGGTGCAGTGGGCACAGGAGCTCCGAGGGCTGGGCAGGTCGTCCCGACCTGGGTGTATCGAACTTCGTCAATATTGACATATATCGATGCAGTCTCGCCAGCACGGCGCGACGGTCCCGCCTGCGCGCACCGCGTGCGTCCTGGCCTTGCATGCGTGCTGAACGAGCGTTTAGTCTGCTGAACATGCGTTCAGAAGTGGGCTCGCAGGGACGGTCGGGCGGCGGTGTCGCCGACGACCGGACCACCCGCGCGCGCATCCGTGACGCCGCCGTGCGGCGCTTCGCGAGCGTCGGCTTCGGCGCGTCGGTGCGTACGATCGCGGCCGACGCCGGAGTGAGCCCCGCGCTCGTCATCCACCACTTCGGCTCGAAGGAGAAGCTGCACGTCGCGTGCGACGAGCACGTGCTCGCGTGGATCGCGGAGGCCAAGCGGGCCAACATGGGCAAGGCCGCCGGCGGGCAGCTGCTCGAGGTGCTCGCCCAGGCCGACGAGATGGCCCCGCTCGTCGGCTACGTCCTGCGGTCCGTGCAGGCCGGCGGTGCCGTGGGCAGGTCGTTCGTCGAGCACATGGTCGAGGACGCCGTGAAGTACACCTCGGAGGCCGTGGAGCAGGGCCTGGCGAGGCCGAGCCTCGACGAGGAGGCGCGCGTGCGCTACCTCGTCTACTCCTCCCTCGGGTCGCTCCTCATGGCGATGACGTTCGACCCGCCGGACGACCCGCAGGACACGACCGCCGTCATGCGGCGGTTCATGGGTGACATGTACCTGCCGATGCTCGAGCTCTTCACCCAGGGCTTCCTCACCACCCGGCGGATGCTCGACGACTACCTCCTGTACGTCGGCGACCCGCCGACGGGCGGTGCCCGGGCAGACGCCGACGGGGCGACCCCGACCGAGGGTGACCCCGCCGCCTGAGCACCTCGTCGCGCACGCGACCGTCGGTCCGTCCCTGACATCCACGACGAAGAGGAATCATGGCCACCACGCCTCAGCGTGCCTCCGGCACGCCCGCGATCGAGATCCACGACCTGCACAAGTCCTTCGGCACCGTCCAGGCCCTGGACGGCCTCGACTTGACCGTCACCCCCGGCCAGGTCGCCGGCTTCCTCGGTCCCAACGGCGCCGGCAAGTCGACCACCATCCGTGTGCTGCTGGGCCTGCTGCGCTCCGACTCCGGCAGCGTCCGCCTGCTCGGCGGCGACCCCTGGTCCGACGCCGTCGCGCTGCACCGCCGGCTGGCCTACGTGCCGGGCGACGTGTCGCTGTGGCCCAACCTGTCCGGGGGCGAGGCGATCGACTACCTCACCCGGCTGCGCGGCCCCGTCGACAAGCGGCGCAAGGCCGCGCTCCTCGAGCGCTTCGAGCTCGACCCCACCAAGAAGGCGAGCACCTACTCCAAGGGCAACCGGCAGAAGGTCGCCCTGGTCGCCGCGTTCATGCACGACGTCGACCTGCTCGTGCTCGACGAGCCCACCTCGGGGCTCGACCCGCTCATGGAGGCCGTCTTCATGGAGCGCGTGCGCGAGGCCAAGGACCGCGGCACCTCCGTGCTGCTGTCCAGCCACATCCTGTCCGAGGTCGAGAAGGTCTGCGACACCGTCACGATCATCCGGGCGGGGCGTTCCGTCGAGTCCGGCACGCTCGACGAGCTGCGGCACCTGACCCGCTCCACGGTCAACGCCGTCGTCGGCGGCGACCCGGCCGGGCTCGTCGTGCTGCCGGGCGTGCACGACGTCGAGACGGCGCAGGGCGAGTCCGGCACCCGCGTGAAGTTCGACGTCGACAACGCCGAGATGGCCGGTGTCCTCACCGCGCTCAGCACCATGGACGTGCACAGCTTCACGGCGGCCCCGCCGTCGCTGGAGGAGCTGTTCATGCGCCACTACGGCGACGAGCTCGCCGGTGAGGAGGCCGCGGAGTCGGCGGCGCGGCGCGCGGGGGAGACCGGCAAGCACGCGCGCAGCGAGGCGGGTGCGCGATGACGACGACCCTGGAACGGACCGCGCCTGCGGCGCCGTCCGCACCTGCCGCCCGCGCGGGGTCCACCCTGACCGGCACCTGGAGCCTGGTGCGGTTCATCCTGCGCCGCGACCGAGTGCGCCTCACCGTGTGGACCCTCTCGCTCGTCGCGTTCTACGCCTATTTCACGGCGGCGCTCGGCCTCATGAGCGAGACCGAGGGGGCCTTGCAGGCCCGGGCCGCCATCATGGAGACACCGTCGGGCATCGTCATGGGCGGCCCCGGGTACGGCGTCGACGACTACACGGTCGGCGCCGCCATCGCCAACGAGGGCACCGTCTGGGTCGTGCTCGCGCTCGCGCTCATGAGCATCCTGCACGTGGTCCGGCACACTCGCGCCGAGGAGGAGTCCAGCAGGTCCGAGCTGGTGCGCGCCAATCCTGTGGGTCGCCACGCCCCCGCCGTCGCCGCCGTGATCACCCTCGTCGCCGTCAACGCGGTCGTCGCCGTCGTCTCCGCGCTCGCGATGACCGGCGTCGGCGGCGCCGAGGAGATGCCGCTGGCGGACTCGCTCGGCATGACCGTCGGCGTCGGTCTGAGCGCGATGGTCTTCGGCGCGATTGCGCTGGTCTTCTGCCAGCTCGTCGAGCACGCTCGGGGTGCCACCGGTCGCAGCGTCGCCGTCTTCGGGCTCGCCTTCACGATCGAGGTCGCCGGCAACCTGCGCGAGGTTCCGGGCGGCAGCGCGCTCTCGTGGTTCTCTCCGATCGCCTGGGCGCAGCAGACCCGGGCGTTCGTGGACCTGCGCTGGTGGCCGATGGCGCTGAGCGTCGTCGCGGTCGCCGTCCTGCTCTGGTTCGCCTCGTTCCTGGCGTCGCGCCGCGACTTCGGTGGCGGCATGATCGCGTCGCGGCCGGGCCGGGCCGACGCGACCGAGTCGCTGCGCGGTCCGGTCGCGCTCGCCTGGCTCCAGCAGAAGGGCGCTTTGCGCTGGACGGCTGCCGGGCTGGGCGCCATGTGGATGGCCTCCGGCACGCTCATCCCGGACATCGGGGAGATGATCGGGGATCTCATCGCCGACAACCCTGCGATGTCGGCGATCTTCGGGGGCGACACCTCCGAGTTCGAGGCGGCGTTCCTCGGCGTGATGATGCTGTACGGGGCGCTGTGCTGCGCGGGCTACGCCATCGTGATGGGCCTGCGTCCCAAGGCGGAGGAGACGACGGCGCGGGCCGAGCTCGTCCTGTCCACGCCGGTGTCCCGGCGCCGGTGGTTCGGCGCCCAGCTCCTCGTCGCCGGGGCCGGGACCGTCGTGCTGCTCGCCGTCAGCGTCGTCGCGCTCTGGCTCGGCACGTACATCGTCGACGTGACGGATCCGGGCCTCGGCACCTACGCCGAGGTGTTCGTCAGCTACGTGCCCGCCGTGCTCGTCTACCTGGGGCTGACAGCGGCGTTGTTCGCCTGGGTCCCGCGGGCCACCGCGGCGGGCTGGGCGCTGCTCGCGTACACGTTCGTCATCGGCATGTTCGGGGGGCTCATCGAGGACATGCCCGAGGCGGCGAACTGGATCGCGCCGTTCTACTGGGTGCCGGAGGCGTTCGTCGCCGACTTCGACCCCGGGTCGTTCGTCGGCCTGAGCGCTGTCGCGGCGGCGCTGTTCGTCCTCGCGTTCGTCGGCTTCCGCCGTCGGGACGTCGTCACGAGCTGACCCGCACACGAGCTGTCAGGCTCTCGCGCCGGTATCCCCGCACGAGAGCCTGACAACTCGTTCTCGAGGAGGGTCAGGCGGCCATCATGCGCGCGCTGACGGCGAGGACGGCGCGGCGGGGCAGCAGGTGCGTGGCGCTGCCGAGGAACCGGTTGGTCGACCCGGAGACGACCATGGCCGGCGGCCGCCGGCGGTCGAGCGCCGCGAACAGGGTGTCGCCCACCTGCTCGGGGGTCTGGAAGCGGCCCACGGCCGGGGACTCGGACCCCATCACCTCGAAGAACTCCGTCCGCGTCGCGCCGGGGCACAGAGCGAGGGCGTGCACGCCGGTGCCGCGCAGCTCGGCCGACAGCGCCTCGGTGAAGCTCAGCACGAACGCCTTGGTCGCCCCGTAGGTGGCCATGTGGGGCAGGGGTTGCAGGGCGGCGATGCTCGCGACGTTGACGACGGCGCCGCGGCCCACGGCGAGCAGGTCGGGAAGCAGCCCGCGCGTGAGGGTGACCACGGCGTTGACGTTGAGCGTCACCATGTCGTCGAGGCGGCCGGGGTCGGCGTCGGCGACGTCGCCGTGGGCGCCGAAGCCCGCGTTGTTGACGAGCGTGCCGACCCGCAGGCCGCGCTCGTGGACGGCGTCGACGACGCGCCGCGGGCCGTCGGGGGCGGCGAGGTCGGCGGCGACCGTCTCGGCGGAGACGCCGTGGTCACGGCGCAGGCGCGCGGCGAGGTCGGTGAGCCGGTCGGTGCGGCGGGCGACGAGCACGAGGTCCGCACCCCGCGCGGCCAGTCGTTCGGCGACGACCGCGCCGATGCCGGAGCTCGCCCCGGTGACGAGGGCGGTCGTGCCGTGGAAGTCGGTGGCCATGGGTTCCTCCGGGTGCGTCGGGCGGGCGTGCCCGTCAAATGTAGGCACTGCCTACCCATGTTGTCAACGACAACATGGGCGCTAGGCTGGGCGGCGTGACGCGCACCTACCACCACGGCAACCTCCGCGACGCGCTGCTCGCCCGGGCGGAGGAGCAGCTCGCCACCGACGGCGTCGACGGGATCTCCCTGCGCAGCCTCGCCCGCGACCTCGGCGTCAGCCACGCCGCGCCCGCGCGACACTTCCGCGACAAGCAGGCGCTCCTCGACGCGCTGGCCCTCGTCGGGTTCCGGCGGCTCGACGACGGGCTCGCGCGGGCGGTCACCGAGGCGGGCGGCGCGTTCGACGACCGGCTCCGGGGCCTCGGCAGGGCGTACGCCCGGTTCGCGATCGCGCACCCGCGGCTCCTCGAGGTGATGTACGCGGGCAAGCACCACCCCGAGGCCAGCGCGGAGCTGCTCGCCGTCGCGCGCCGTGGGCTCGGCCTGGTCGCCGACGCCGTCGACACCGGGCAGCGGGCCGGCGCGGTCCGTGACGGCGACCCCGACCACCTCGCCCTGCTCCTCTTCGCCGCCGTCCACGGCGTCGCGCAGCTCGCCACCGGCGACCTGCTCGACGGCGAGCCTGCCGCCGACCTGCTCGACGACCTGCTGGAGACGTGCCTGCGCGGCCTCGCCGCCCCGACGCCGGCAGGCTGACCTGGCCGCCCGCCCGCCGTCGCCACGGATGCGGGGCGCGACCCCGGGCCGGGTTACCGTGGTCGGCCGTGACCACCACCAGCGACCGCTCGGACGCGCACCTCGCGCACGGCCTGCGCCCCCGCCACCTGACGATGATGGGCCTCGGCTCCGCGATCGGCGCGGGCCTGTTCCTCGGCTCCGGGCAGGCGATCGGCACCGCCGGGCCCGCCGTGCTCATCAGCTACGCGATCGCGGGCGCCGTCGTCGTGCTCGTGATGCGGATGCTCGCGGAGATGGCGTCCGCGATGCCCTCCTCGGGCTCGTTCTCCGTCTATGCCGAGGCCGCCCTGGGCCGTTGGGCCGGGTTCCTGCTCGGCTGGCTGTACTGGTTCATGCTCATCATGGTGCTCGGCGTCGAGGTGACCGGCGTCGCCGAGATCGTCACCGGGTGGTGGCCCGCCGTCCCGCAGTGGGCCGTCGCCGCGCTCGTCGTCGCGGTGCTCGGCGGGATCAACCTCGTCGGCGTGAAGCAGTTCGGGGAGGCCGAGTTCTGGTTCGCGCTGATCAAGGTCGCCGCGATCGTCGCGTTCCTCGCCGTGGGCGTGCTCATCGTCGTCGGCGTGATCCCGGTCTCGGGCAGCGTCCTCGGGCACTGGGCGGATCACGGCGGGTTCGCCCCGGCCGGGGTCGCCGGCATCGCCGCCGGCCTGCTCGCGGTGGCGTTCGCCTTCGGCGGCATCGAGATCGTCGCGATCGCCGCGGCCGAGGCCCGGGACCCGCGCGACGCCGTCGCCCGCGCCACCCGCACCATCCTGTGGCGCATCCTGTTCTTCTACGTCGGGTCCGTCGCGATCATCGTGGCGCTGGTCCCGTGGGACGACCCCGACGCTCTCGCCTCGCCGTTCGTGTCCGTGCTGCAGCTCGCCGGGTTCGACTGGGCGGCGCGGCTCATGGAGGTCGTCGTGGCGCTGGCGCTGCTGAGCGCCTTCAACGCCAACGTGTACGGCACGTCGCGCATGCTCTTCTCGCTGGGGCAGCGCGACGACGCCCCGGCCGTCGTGACGCGCGTGTCGCGGCGCGAGGTCCCGTGGGTCTCCGTGCTGGTCTCCGTGTTCTTCGGCGTGGTCGCGGTGCTGCTCAACTGGCTCCTGCCCGAGACGCTCCTGTCGATCCTGCTGAACGCCGTCGGGTCGGCGCTGTTCGTCGTGTGGCTGCTCGTCACGATCGCCCAGCTGCGGCTGCGCCCGCGGCTGGAGGCCGAGGCCGCGCGCACGGGCGAGCCGATGCGGCTGCGCATGTGGGGCTTCCCGGGGCTCAGCTGGGTGGTGCTCGCGGCCCTCGTCGGGCTCGCGGCGCTCATGCTCTCCGACGACGCCGCGCGCGCCCAGCTCACCGCGACCGGCGGGCTGGTGCTCGTGATCCTCGCGGTCTACGCCGTCGTCCGGGCGGTGCGGCGCACCAGGACGCCTGCCGCGGGCTGAGCCCACGCGGGACGACGCCCCCGGCGTCAGTCCGTCTTCGCGGGCCGGATCGTCGGCACGTCGCCGACGATCGGCACGGGGCGCTTGTAGTTCCGGAAGCCGTAGCGCACCACGAGACCCGCCGTCGTCGTCACCCGGTTGCGCACGCCCACCAGCGAGGTGATGTGCACGAACAGCCAGGCGAACCATGCGGTCGCGCGGGTGAGCCGCAGGGGCCGGCGCAGCCCCGGGACGTTGATCTCGGCGATGGCGGAGCGGCGCCCGATCACCGCCATCGTGCCCTTGTCGTGGTACTTCAGCGGCTCCGTGGGGCGGCCCTCGATCAGGGCGAGGATGTTGCGTGCGGCCTGCCGGCCGCCCTGGATCGCCGGCTGGGCGAGCTGGGGCAGCGGGTCGGCCTGGGCAGCGATGTCGCCGACGGCGAAGACGCCCGGGCGCCCGTCCACCTGCAGGTCGTCGCCGACGGCGACGCGGCCGTGCTCGGTGCGCGGCAGGTCCCACGCGTCGACCTCGGGGTGCGGGCCGATGCCCGCCGACCACACCGTGAGGTCCGCGGGGAGGGTGGTGCCGTCGGTGAGCACGACCTTGTCGGGGCCGACCTCGGCGACCCCGGAGCCCAGCCGCAGCGTCACCTGGCGCCGGGCGAGCTCCTCCGCGGCGTAGGCCCGCAGCGCCGGGTCGAACGTCTTGAGCAGCTCGGTGCCGCGCTGCACGATCGTCACCTCGAAGGCGTCGCCGTGGATCTCCGGGTAGCTGGGCGCGAGCCCGGCGGTGCGCAGCTCGGCCAGCGCGCCCGCCACCTCGACGCCGGTGGGGCCGCCGCCGACCACCACGACCCGTAGGCCGGCGTCGCGGTGCTGCGCGAAGGCCGACTGCTCGAGGCGGATGAAGAGCTGGTCGCGGATCTTCAGCGCCTGGGAGCGGGAGTACATGCCGAGGGCGTGCTCCTCGGCGCCGGGAGTGCCGAAGTAGTTGACGGTGACGCCGTTGGCGACCACCAGGTAGTCGTAGCCGATCTCCTGCCCGCCCAGCAGCCGGATCCGCCGGTCCTCGTGGTCGATGCCGACCAGGTGCTCGTGCACGACGCGGAGGTTCTTCTGGCGCAGCCGCAGCGCCCGCAGCCAGGTGGTGACGTCACCGGCGTTCAGGCCGCCGGTCGCGACCTGGTACAGCAGCGGCTGGAACGTCTTGTACACACGGCGGTCCACGAGAGTGACCCGTACGGGCGCGTCGGCGAGGGCCCTGACTGTCGCCAGTCCGCCGAAGCCTCCGCCGACGACGACCACGTGGGGGAGGGGGCTCTGCTCGGTCACGAGCCCACCGTAGACGAGCCGGGCCACGTCCGGCCTGCGATGACGCTCCGGGAGGCGGCCGCGCGGTGAGAGCATGGCCACATGGCTGAGGTGGTGGCGGTGTGCCGGGTCCGCGCTCTCCTGCCCGACTCCGGGTCGGTCGGCGTCACGGGCATCGACAAGCGCCCCGTCGAGGGCCGGGTCCGGGCCCGGCCGATCGGGCTGTACGGGGACGTCCAGGCGGACCGGGAGCACCACGGCGGATACGACCAGGCGGTCTACGCCTACGCCGAGGAGGATGCCGAGCGATGGTCGGCCGAGCTCGGGTACGCGATCACCCCGGGCCTGTTCGGGGAGAACCTGCGCACGCGCGGCCTGCCGGTGAGCGGCGCCGTCATCGGCGAGCGCTGGCGCGTCGGGACGGCCACGCTCGAGGTCACGCAGCCGCGGACGCCGTGCCAGACGTTCGCCCGGCGGCTCGGCTCCCCGCCGCGGTGGGTGCGCCGGTTCACCGAAGAGAACCGCACCGGCGCGTATCTCCGTGTCGTCGAGCCGGGCGAGCTCGGCGCCGGCGACGCGATCGAGGTCGTGTCCCGCCCGGCGCACGGCGTCACCGTCGCGGACTGGTTCGGGGCCGCCAACCGGCTCGACGGCGCGGCCGACGTCGGCCGTGTGGCGGCGGCCCTGCTCGCCGCGCACGACGGCGGCGACGTGCGCCTGGGTGACGAGCTGCTCGCGCGGGCGCGCCGCGCCGCCCGCTGAATCCACCGGACGATCTGCGGGAACCTCTTGCGCGCGGTCGAACGGACCCCTACAGTCGAACACATGTTCGAGAGCGACGGGGTGGCTGGGCACGCGGCCGACCCCACGGTCTCTCGTTCGCCCGGTTCCGGCGTGGCCAGTGCCCCGGCCGCGCCGGAACCGGGCCTCGTGCGAGACAACGGACCCGTGCGCCGGGAGCGCGACGCCGTGCCGCCGGTCCTGCTGGACCGCGAGCCCGCGGGCGCAGGCCTCGCCGCGGAGCTGTCCGCGGTCGACGAGGCGGCGCTCGGCGACGACGACCTCGTCGAGGTGCTGGCGGCGTGGGACCGGCTCGCGTCCTGGGCGGAGGCGGGCGCTGCCCGGGCGCTGGCGGCTCTGCTCGGCCGCACGGCAGGCACGGCGCGCGACGAGTTCGTGGCCGACGAGGTGGCGGCGCGACTCGGGGCGGACCGCGCCGACGCGGCCCGACGCGTCGCGCTGGCCCGCGGGGTCGTGCGCCTGCCGGAGGTCGCCGAGGCGCTGGCCACCGGCGCCGTGGACCGGGGCAAGGCCGAGGCGCTGCTCCTCACCGGGACCCTGCCGGACGACGTGCGCCGGGCGGAGGTCCGTGCGCTGCTGCCCCAGGCGGGGCGGCTCACCCCGCAGGAGGTGCGCGAGCGCCTGCGCCGCGCCGAGCTCGCGCGGGACCCCGACGGCGCCCGGGCACGGCACCACGACGCGCGGGAGGCGCGGTCCGTGCGGATCGAGGCGGTCGACGACACGATGGCGCGGCTGACGGCCGAGCTGCCGGCGGACGACGCGGTCCGGGTCTTCTCGGCGGTCGACGCCGCCGCCGACGCCCTGCGCGAGCACCGCGAGAGCCGCCCGCCGGACGCCGCGCGCGCCGACGCGCTCGTCGGGGTGCTCACCGGCCGCCTGCGCGTCGAGGCGCCGCCAGACCGCGAACGCCACCCCGGGGGCGCGGACCGTGGCGGGGCCGCACGCCGGGCGGGAGCGGCGGCCGCCGGGCCGCCGGTCGTGCGACCCGGCGACGTCCACGTGACCGTCGCGGCATCCACCCTGCTCGGCTCGGACGACCTGCCCGCGATCCTCGCGGGTCACGGCCCCGTCCCTGCGCCGATGGCGCGGGCCCTCGCCGGAGACCCGGACGCGGTGTGGCAGCGGCTCTTCACCGACCCCGGTACCGGCGAGCTCGTCGACCTCGCCCCGCAGGGGTACCGTCCCGGCGCCGAGCTGCGCCGCGCCGTCGTCGCCGCCCGGGACGCGACGTGCACCTTCCCCGGGTGCCGGGTGCCCGCCGAACGGGCCGACGTCGACCTGGTCGCGGAGGGCGCGGTGACCGGTGCGGGGCTCGGCGTGGGCCTGCACGCGGTGTGCGCCACCCACCGTCGGGCGGCGTCGCACGGCGGGTGGCAGGTGGCGCGCGAGGCGACCGGTGCCACGGTCTGGACGACGCCCACCGGGCGCCGGCACCGTCGGGCGGCGGCCGTCGTCGACCCGCGATGCGTTCCGCCGTCGGTCACGTGACGTTCACGCCCGAACGGTTCGCCGTTCGGGTGGGGGGCCTAGTTTCCGGCGCATGAGCCAGCACCAGCACCCAGCAGACGACCGCGCCACCGCCGGGGCGACCGCCCCCGCCGGCCAGGGCGCCCCGCGAAGCGACGACGCGACCGCCGGACCCGGAGGAGACGGCGGGAGGAGCGGCCTCGGACGGCGGACGTTCATGACCCTCTCGGGGGTCGGCGCCGCCGGCGCGGTCGCCGCCACCGCCCGGCCCGCCGCCGCCGAGGTGCCCGCCACGGTCACCGCCGGGCGCCGCCCGCGCCTGCGGTTCCGCGACGACGGCACGTACACGATCGTCCAGTTCAACGACACCCAGGACGACGAGAAGATCGACCGGCGCACCCTGGAGCTCATGCGCGCCGTCCTCGACGACGAGCAGCCCGACCTCGTGATCCTCAACGGGGACAACATCACCGGCGGCTGCGACACCCCGCTCGAGATGCGGCAGGCGATGAACAACGTCGCCCAGCCCATGGAGGAGCGGGGCGTCCCGTGGGCGATCACGTTCGGCAACCACGACGAGGACTCCACGCCGACCAGCGGGGTCGACGAGGAGCAGATGCTCGCCTTCTACCGCTCGTACCGTCACAACGTGAACGGGCCGACGGCACGCGGGGTCACGGGCCAGGGCAACTCGCACCTGCTGATCCAGGGCACGAACGGGCGGCCGGCGTTCAACGTGTGGCTGCTCGACTCCGGCCGGTACGCGCCCGGCACCCTCGCGGGCCAGAACTTCCACGGCTACCCGACCTGGGACTGGATCCGCATGGACCAGGTCGACTGGTACTACGACACGTCCGTCGCCCTGGAGCGTCGCCACGGTCGCAAGATCCCGTCGCTCATGTTCATCCACATCCCGCTGTGGGAGTACCGGTTCATGTGGTTCGGCTCCGTCGACGGCCGGACCGCCGCCGACCACGAGCGGGGCAAGGCCCGGCACGGGATCGAGGGGGAGCGCAACGAGGAGGAGTGCCCCGGGCCGTTCAACTCCGGCCTCTTCTCCGCCGTGCAGCACCGCGGCGACGTCAAGGGCATCTTCTGCGGCCACGACCACGTCAACACGTACTCGGGCGACTACTACGGCGTGCTGCTCGGCTACGCCGGCAACACCGGCTTCGGCACCTACGGCCTGAGCGGCGCCGAGCGCAACCGGCTCCGCGGCGCGCGGGTGTACCGGCTCGACGAGTCGGTCGAGGGCGTGCTGACCGGCACCGCCATGCGGTTCGCGTCGGAGTTCGGCATCGACCTCACCGCCGACGACCAGTGGATCGAGCCGCTCCCGCTGCCGGACGGGCGCGACTGACCGGCCGGCGGTCCCGGGTCGGCGTCGGCACGCCGGTCCGGTGTCAGCCGCGCCGGCGCCGCGGCTCGGCCGGCGGCCACTCGCCGTCGTCCGAGCCGTCGTCGGTCGCGTGCAGCAGCTCCTGGATCTGCACGTGGACCTCGCTGACGCGCGGGACGTCGCGGAGCACCATGCCGGCCTTCTCCGTCGCGTCCGACACCTGCAGCCTGCCGCACCCGAGGAGACGGTCGACGAGATCCCGCTCGAGCGCGATGTCGTTGATGCGGTACAGCGGGATGTCGCGGCCCACCCGCGTGAGGATGCCGGACCGCATCGCGATGCGCTGCGTCGTCACCGTGAACGTCGTGGTGCGCCACCGCAGCCACGGCACGACCACCCACACGACCGCCACGACCGCGAGCACGCCGAGCACGACCCAGCGCAGCACGTCGTCGAGGGGGACGAGGAACGAGCCCACGGCGGCGGCGAGCAGCAGGACCAGCAGCAGGAACGGCCAGAGCACGGCCTCCGCGTGCTCGCGCAGCTCCAGGACCACGCGTTCGCCGTCGGTGAGGTTCTGCTCGCTCAGCGCCATGGCGCACATGCTGCCAGACCCACCTCAGAGCGTCGGCGGCAGGTTCCAGCCCTCGACGGTGCGCAGGCCGTGGTCGTACCCGAGCAGGCAGATCGCCGCGGTGCCGAGCTCCAGCCGGGCCCCGTACGCCGGGTCGACGCCCAGCCAGGCGGTGGCGAGCACGCGGAGCAGGTGGCCGTGCGCGACGGCGAGCACGTTCCCGCCGTCCCGGAGCGTGCCGTCCGCGCGCTCCACGAAGCGGCGCGCCCGGGCGGCGACGTCGTCCAGCAGCTCCCCGGGCCGCCCGTCGCCGTGCGCGGGGTCGGGCGGCAGCACGCGCACGCCGTCGTCGAAGATCTGGAACTCGTGCCCGAGGGTGGCGCCGACCTCGACCGAGGTGCGGCCGTCCACGGGGCCGTAGTCCCACTCGGCGAGATCGGGATCCACGACGGCGTCCCCGTGGCCGGCGAGCTCGGCCGTGCGGCGCGCCCGCAGCAGCGGTGACGCGTACACGGCCGCGAAGGTCAGCCCGGCCAGCGCGCGGCCGGCAGTGCGGGCCTGGTCCTCGCCGGCGGGTGTGAGCGGGAGGTCGGTGCGGCCCGTGTGGCGCCCGTCGGCGCTCCACTCCGTCTCGCCGTGGCGGAGCAGCACGAGCTGCGGGTCCTTGCTCGGCACGAGAGGCATGGACCGAGCATCGCCCACCGGGGCGGACGGGGCACGGCGAGTGTGTGCGGCGCCACGCCGGCCCCGGAATCCCGGGCGTGCCCGCGGCGTTGCCCAGGATCGTGACCCACGCATCCACGAACGCCCCGACAGCCGCGACGACCGAGCGCCCGACCGCCACGCTGAAGGTCGACGTCTGGTCGGACGTCGCCTGCCCGTGGTGCTACATCGGCAAGCGCCGCTTCGAGTCCGCGCTGGAACGGCTCCGCGAGCGCGACGGCGCCGCCCCCGCCGTTGAGATCGAGTATCACTCGTTCGAGCTGTCCCCGGACACGCCCGTCGACTTCGAGGGCACCGCGACGGAGTTCCTCGCGAGCCACAAGGGCATCCCGGTCGCGCAGGCGCAGCGGATGCAGGACCAGGTCACCGAGCTCGCCGCCGCCGAGGGGCTGACCTACCGGATGGACCAGGTGCGCCACACCAAGACGCTCAAGGCGCACGAGCTGCTCCACCTGGCCAAGGCGCACGGCGTCCAGGCGGAGATGAAGGAGCGGCTGCTGCGCGCGTACTTCACCGAGGGGCGGCACGTGGGCCACGTCGACGACCTCGCCGACCTGGCCGCCGAGGCCGGCCTCGACCGTGACGAGGTGGCGGCCGCCCTCGACGCGGGCACCTACGCCGAGGACGTCGCCGAGGACGTCGCGCGGGCCCGCGCCCTCGGCATCAACGGGGTGCCCTTCTTCGTGCTGGACGGCGCCTACGGGGTCTCCGGCGCCCAGGACCCGGCCGTGTTCGTGCAGGTGCTGGACCGGGTGCTGGCCGAGCGGGACGACGCGTCCGGCGCGTGACCCCGCCCGGCCACGTGCCGCATCTCACACTCGTCCACGTCGCGTCGTGAGCGTGCGTCGCCGAGAATTGAGACCCCGTCCCGCACCGCCGCGGGTCGACCAACACAGGACGCGCGGCACCGGGGCCGTGCGCTCGTCGTGGAGGAGGAGAGCATGAACGAGATCACCGAGAACGGCTACCGTTCGATCGCCAACCCGCGTCGCACGACGCTCGCGTCGCGCACGCCCGCGGACGCCGCGACCCCGCGCCGTGGCTCCGCCGAGGGCGACGGTCTGCAGATGCTGGCCGACGACGCCGCCCTCTGCGCGGACGGGAGCTGCGCCCTGCCGGAGTGACCTGAGAGGCTGCCGGGCCGTCGCTCAGACGGCCAGGTGGGCGGGGATCGGGAGCCGCGGCCCCCGCCGCGGCGCCTGCGGGCGCCGGTCGAGGAACAGCAGCCGCACCACGCGGTGCCGGTGCGGTGCGTACGGGGCGAGCAGCTGCAGCATGCCGTCGTCGTCGGTCCGCTCGCCCGTGAGCGCCCAGCCGACGGCCGCGGCCAGGTGGAAGTCGCCCACGGACACGGCGTCGGCGTCCCCGAGGGCGCGCTGCGCCACCTCCGCCGAGGTCCACACACCGACCCCCGGCACCAGCTCGAGCCTGCCGCGGGCCTCACCGCCCGGCAGGCCGGCGGCCTCCTCGAGGCGTGCCGTCACCCGCGCGCAGCGCGCGACCGTCGACGCGCGCCTCGGGTCCACCCCCGCGCGGTGCCACTCCCACACGGGCAGCGACGCCCAGGTGCGCGCGTCCGGGACCACGCGCATCCCCTCGGGCGCGGGCCCGGGCGCCGGTGTGCCGCGGCGCGTCACGAGCAGGCGCCACGCCCGGTGCGCGGTGACCACCTGCACCTTCTGCTCCAGCACGGCCGGGACCAGCGCCTCCATGACGCGCCCGCTGCGCGGCATGCGCATCCCAGCGGCCCGCAGCGCCGCCCGGCGCACCTGCGGGGGCGCGACGAACCCGGCGACGTCGTCGTGCTCGCCGAGCAGGTCGGGGAGCTGGCCGGCGGCCTGCCGCGCCCCCGGGCCCCACAGGTGCACGACGGCGGACCGCTCGCCGGTCGCCACGAGGCGCTGGGTGACGGGCCCGGACGGCAGCAGGGAGGTGCGCCACACGGCGCCGTCCGGCGTGCGGCGGACCGTCGGGTCGCCGGCGCCGTGGCGCAGCGGCGCGAGCGTCAGCCCCAGGTCGAGCGGCCGCTCCGAGACGTGCTCGACGACGAGGTCGGCCGCCTCGGCGGTCGCCGGGGCCGTCGGTGGGGCGGCCATCAGTCGAACAGGGTGCCGAGCTCCCAGCCCCGCTCCCTCGCCCCGACGGTCTCGCGCGGACGCACGGACCCCGCGCCCGCCGACGTCGGCGCCTGCCCGGACGGGGCCGTGCCGCCGTCGGCGTCCGCGGGGGAGACGAGCAGCTCGTCCATGCCCCCGCGCCCGGCGCCCCAGTCCTGCGCCGCGAGCCCCGCGAGCTGCTCCGCGCGCTCGTTGAACGGGTCACCGACGTGCCCGCGCACCCACCGGAAACGGACCGGCCCCTCGCGGCCCTCGATGGCCCGGTCGATGGCCTGCACCAGGTCGAGGTGCTGCACGTCGCCGCCCGCCGCCGTGCGCCAGCCCTGGCGCTTCCAGTCCTCCAGCCACTCGGAGGCGCAGCGGATCGCGTACTGCGAGTCGGACTCGACCAGCAGGGGTTCGGGGCCCGGGTGCGCCTCGATCGCGCGCAGCAGCGCGGTGAGATCGGCGACCTGGCCGGTGCCCGAGGCGGCGCCGCCCGAGTCGAAGCGGCCGCCCTCGTGGGCGATCCAGGCCCACCCGATCGCGCCGCCCGGGTCGTCCAGGCAGGAGCCGTCGGTGCTGACAATGATCACGCCGGTGTCCCTCAGTGTCCCGATGTGCGCCCGGCGCCCCCGAGCGTCGCAGCCTATTGTGCCCCGAGCCGGTGACACTCCGGTGAACGCCCATGCCGGGCCGCGCGGCCGGCGCGGGAACGGAGTGCGGACGCCCGAATCCGGTCGCCCGTGCCCCCGGAACCCGCGGACGGTCGCCCGCGGCGATGATGGCCCCATGCACGCCCCCGATCCTGATCCCGACGCCGATACCGGACCCGCGCCCGGTCGCCCCGAGCGCACGGCTGCCGACGTGCGGCGCTGGCGCCGCTACCTGGCCGACGAGCGCTCGGAGGCCGCCGTGTACCGCGACCTCGCGCGGCGCCGCTCCGGTGAGGAGCGCCAGATCCTGCTGGCGCTCGCCGAGGCCGAGCGACGGCACGAGCAGCACTGGCTGGACCTGCTGGGCGACGACGTCGGGCACCCGCTGCGCGGGGACGTCCGCACCCGCCTGCTCGGCTTCCTCGCGCGCCGGTTCGGCGGCGTCTTCGTGCTGGCGCTGGCGCAGCGGGCCGAGTCCCGCTCCACGTACGGCGAGGAGGAGTTCGCGACGGCCAGGATGGCCGCCGACGAGAAGATCCACGAGGAGGTGGTCCGGGGCCTCGCGACCCGCGGGCGCAACCGGCTGTCGGGCACGTTCCGCGCCGCCGTCTTCGGGGCGAACGACGGTCTCGTGTCCAACCTGGCGCTCGTCCTCGGCATCGGCGCGTCCGGGGTGTCGTCGCAGACCGTGCTGGTCACGGGCCTGGCGGGCCTGCTGGCCGGCGCGCTGTCGATGGGCGCCGGCGAGTTCGTCTCGGTCCGCTCGCAGCGCGAGCTGCTCGAAGCGTCGACGCCCGACCCCGGCAGCGCCCGGGCGCTGCCGGACCTCGACGTCGACGCGAACGAGCTCGCGCTGGTGTACCGGGCGCGGGGCATGGAGCCGGACGACGCGCAGGAGCGCGCCGACCGGGTGCTGGCCTCGCTCGGCGCCGCCGGCGCGGGCGACCACGACGGGATCGGTCACGGGTCCGGGCCGGCCGAGCGGCCGGGCGGCGAGGCGACGGCGGACGACGACCACGAGACGCACGGGACGGCGTGGGGTGCCGCGTGGTCCAGCTTCTGCTTCTTCGCCTCGGGGGCGCTGATCCCCGTGCTGCCCTATCTGCTCGGGCTCACCGGCGGGCAGGCGGTCCTGGTCGCGAGCGCCCTGGTCGGGCTGTCCCTGCTGGTCACGGGCGCGATCACCGGGCTGCTCTCGGGCACGTCGCCGCTGACGCGGGCGCTGCGGCAGCTCGGCATCGGCTTCGGTGCGGCCGGCGCCACCTACGCGCTGGGCCTGCTGTTCGGGGCGTCGGGCGGGGTCTGACCGGCGAGTTCACCCGGTCCGTCCGTCCCGAATGCCGTTCACCCGTTGCGGTCGCCCCGGTGAACCGTCAGAGTGTCCTCTTGGGTGATCGGACACCTGGCTTCGAAGGGGACCGAGTGGCGCGCAGCACGGGACGAGCGGTGGTGGCAGGCCGCCGCCGACGCTGGTTCGCGCGCGCCGCCGCGGCCGCGACCGGGCTGGTCGGAGCCGCTGCGCTGAGCGTGGCCGTGGCTGGTGGGGCGTCGGCCGACGACGGCCCGGCCCCTGGATCGCCCGACCCGCGCCCCGCCGCGACCGGCGAGCGGGCCGACGCGGGCCCCCAGGACGACGCGTTCGGCGCGTCCGCGTCCGCCACGGACACCGGGGACACCGCGCAGGAGCCCGCGGGACGGTCGGACGACGGCCCCGGCGGCGACGCGACGCCGGCGGCCGAGGCGCCCCGGGAGCAGGGCCCGGCCGACGGCGGCACCGCGGCGACCGAGCAGCAGCCCGCCTCCTCCGCGGGCGACGACCGCACCGCCCGGGACGACGCGCGCACCGCGGACACGCCGACCGACGTCTCCGGGACGACGACGTCGGACGACACCGCCGCCGTCGAGCCTGACGAGACGGCCGACGCCGGCGACGCCGGCACCGACGAGCAGGTCGAGGCCGGCGCCGTCGAGCCCGACGAGACGGCTGACGGGGCCGAGCGGGCCGACGCGCCGGCCGCGGCCAGCAGCACGGGCGACCCCGACGGCGCGGTGCAGGACGCGCCGGCGCAGCAGGAGCGCTCCCGGTCCGGGTCCGCCGACGAGCAGGCCACGGACGAGCGGTCGACGCCCTCCGCGACGCAGGCGCCCGGCTCCACCCACGAGACCATGTCCCGGCACGACGAGCCGGCCGAGGGCGACGAGCGCGCCACCGCGACAGCCGCCGCCGCGACAGCCGCCGACGGCGCCGACGCCGCCGAGCGGTCGACAGAGGCCGCCGACGCCGCCCCGGGCACCGGCCCCGCCGACATCCCGTCCGGCCTCCGCCTGCTCGACGTCGTCGGCCAGGCGGACGCGGAGCGCCCGGCAGACTCCGCCACCGGCTCCGGAGCGTCCGGCACCGAGGGGCCCGACGGCCCGGCCGACGCCGACGCTCCCGCCGCGGACGACACCGACGGACCCGCCGGGGACGACGCCGCCCGGACCGTGACGGCGGACGGCGGGGCCGTGTCCGGCCTCGTGGCCGCGCTCCTCGGCACGGCCTCCGGCGAGGAGCAGGACGGTGACGCGCCGCATGGTGACGCCGAGGCCGGTGATGTCGAGACCGGTGACGCTCCCTCCGTCGAGGACCCCACCGTGGACGACGGCACCCTGGACGACGGCATCGTGGGCGACCGGCCGACGGACGAGCTGCCCGCCGGCGCGGGGCCGGGGGAGGACGTCTCGGACGAGGACGCGCCCGCCGACGGCGTGCCGGCCGACACCCCCGCGGCGGTGCGCGGGGACGACGACGCCGGGCGAGGCGACGAGGGCGACGACGAGCGGGACGACGAGGCCGAGGGGCCGTCGGCCGACGGCGCGACGCCGACCGGCCCGGACCGGGCGTGGTCGCCCCTCGGGGGGCTGCTGAGCCTGCTCCTGCCCGGGCTGGCGGTCGGCGACGACGCCGGGCAGGCCCCGGTCCCCGCCACCGACGAAGGATCCGACGGTGAGCCGGGAGCGGACGGCGCGTCCGGCCCGGCTCCGGACGCCCCGGCACCGGACGACCAGGCGGCGACCGGCGACCAGGCGGTGCCGGCGCCGGCGGACGGCGGAGGCCTGCTGTCGGGGCTCCTCACCGGGATCCTGGAGCCGGTCGGCGCGGTGACGTCTCCCGTCGGCGCGGTCGTCGAGGGGGTGACGTCTCCCGTCGGCGCCGTCGTCGAGGAGGCGACCTCGCCCGAGGGCGTCGCCGAGCCCGACGCGGGAACCGGCGCGGAGGCGGACCCGGACTCGGCCGGCGTCGAGTCCGAGGCCGGGACGCCGGACGCGCAGGCCCCGGCCGCCGAGAGGCCGGCGTCGGTCCTCGACCCGGTGGGCGGGCTGCTCGGTGCCGTGACGGCGCCGCTCGCGCCGGTCACCGAGGCGCTCGGCACCGTGATCCGTCCCGTGGTGGGGGTGCTCGAGCCCGTGCTGACGCCGGTGCTCGAGCCGGTCGGCGCGGTGGTCGGTGCCGTCACCGCCCCGCTCGCGCCCGTGCTGGACCCGGTGCTCGACGTCGTCGGCTCCGTGGTCGGGGCGCTCGAGCCCGTGCTGGAGCCGGTGCTGGACCTGGCCGACCCGATCCTGTCCCCGGTGACCGACGTGCTCGCTCCGGTCACCGGTGGCGTCCTGGACCCGATCACCGACCCGATCACGGACCCGGCCGGCGACCCCGCCCCGGTGCCCGACGGCGCGGTCGACGCGCCGCAGGACGTCGCCCCGGCCCCGGCCGGCGACCCGGCGGAGCAGACCGCCACCGTCACCCCGGCCGTCGCGGCGCCCGACGCCCCCGAGACGCGGGACGCCGCTCCCGCCCAGGACGCCGAGCGCGCCGCCGCGGCGACGCCGGCGGCCGCCGGCGCCGCCCTGCCGGTGACGCTCCCGCAGGCGGCCCCCGCCGCGGCACCGGCCGACGTCGCGCCCGAGGAAGGCGCGGGCGTCACCGCCGGCGACGCCACGCCGGCCGGCGGCGACCTCGGCCCGGCCGTCAACACGGCCGGCGGCGGCGCGACCTCGGGCAGCCGAGCCGGTAACGGCGCCGGCGCCGACGCCCTGGCCGTCCTCGCCGGCGGGCCGGACGGCACGGCCGCCTTCTGGCAGCTGCCCGTCACCGAGCGCACCGCTGACCTTCCCGCCCGCGCTGAAGACGTTCCCGTCTCCCCTGCCTGACGTGTGGCCCCGTCGCGCCCTGAGGCGCGCGGCAAGCCCGCCGTCGGCGCTCGCCGTCGGCGACCCACGCCAGCCAGGAGAGCTCATGCACACCTCTGTCCACCGCGTGCCGCGGACCTGTGACCGGGTCCTCGTCGGCACGGTCGCGGCGCACCGCGCCGACGACGTCCCCGCGCGACTGCCCGCCGAGACGACGACCGACCCGGGCCGCGGCCCGCAGGAGTCGCCGTACGACGACATGCTCGCGTCGTCCCTGCTGCTGCACAGCGCCCTGACCGGCCGCCGCCCCGCGGCCGTGCCCGCCCCGCGCCACGCCCGCTGACGCCGGCCGGGCGCGGTGCGGTCACGGGCCACCACTGGGGAGGTGGTCCGTGGCCGCTCCGTCCCGGCCGGACCGGGCGAGGGTGCAGCAGGGCGCAGGGGGCTCGGCCGCACCCGTCACAGCACCGGATCCGGCAAGGGAGATCGGAGCGGTCCCGGGCGGACGTCGCCTGGACCGGGGGGAACAGGAATGACCCGCCCGGGACCGCTCGGTGAAGGAAAGGAGATCTAGGCTGGGCACTCGTGCCCCGTCTCGTCGCCGACCTCACCCCGCTACGCGTGTCTCCGGCATATCGCCGGTTGTGGTGGGGACTCGGCATCTCGAACGTCGGCACCCAGGTCACCGTCGTGGCGGTGGGCCTGCAGGTCTACGAGCTGACGCGCTCCACGCTGGCCGTGGGCACGCTCGGCCTCGCGGCCCTGGTGCCGCTGGTCGCGCTCGGCCTCTACGGCGGGGCGCTCGTGGACCACTACGACCGCCGCACCGTGTCGCTGCTCGCGTCGTCGGTGCTGTGGCTGGTGACCGCGGCCATCGCCGTCCAGGCGTGGCTCGACGTCGGGTCGGTCACCCTGCTGTACGGGCTCGTCGCCCTGCAGTCGGCGGCGTTCGCGATCAACAACCCGGCGCGCACCGCGATCATCCCGCGGCTGCTGGAGCCCCGGCTCATGCCGGCGGCCAACGCGCTGCAGACGCTGACGTTCAACGTGGCGCTCACCGGCGGCCCGCTGATCGGCGCCGCCCTCGTGGGCTGGGCCGGGTACGGGTGGGCGTACACCCTCGACACGGTGCTGTTCACGGCCGCGCTGTGGGCCGTGTGGCGCCTGCCGAGCATCCCGCCGGAACCGGCGCCCGGGGACGGGGTGGGCGCCGCACCGGGCGCGCGGCGGCGGCCCGTCGGCCTGCGGTCCGTGCTCGACGGGCTGCGGTACCTCGCCACCCAGCCCAACGTGCGCACGACGTTCGTCGTCGACCTGGCGGCGACCGTCCTGGCCTTCCCCCGCGTCCTGTGGCCGGCGGCCGGCGTCGTGTACCTCGGGGGAGGGGAGACGACGACGGGCTGCTGGCGGGCGGGTTCGCCGTCGGGGGAGTCCTGGCGAGCGTGCTCTCGGGCGGCCTGGTGCGCATGCGCTGGCAGGGGCGGATCATCGTCTGGGCGATCACCTCCTGGGGGCTGTGCATCGCCGCGTTCGGCGCCGTCCTCGTGGCGGTGGGACCGACCACGCCCGACGGCGTCGTGTGGGCCGCGGTCGCGGCCGCCGTGCTGGCGCTCGCGCTGGCCGGGGCCTCGGACGCGATCTCGTCCGTGTTCCGCCAGTCCATCCTGCAGACCGCCACCCCCGACCACCTGCGCGGCCGGCTGCAGGGCGTCTTCATCGTCGTCGTGGCGGGCGGGCCCCGGCTGGGCGAGCTGGTGCTGGGCGGCGAGGCGTCGTGGATCGGCGAGGGCTGGGCCGCCGTGGTCGGGGGCCTGGCCTGCGTCGCCGTCCTGTGGGTCGTCGTGGCGACCCAGCGCCGCTTCTGGCGGTACGACGCGCTGCACCCCGAACCGTAGCGACGGCGCGCGGTCGCCGTGGGGATCGGCGAGGATCGACACGACGACGCGGTCCACCGACGACACGGTCCACGGAACCGGGGAGGGACGATGCGGGCGATCGTGCAGGACGCCTACGGGGGCCCGGAGGTGCTGCGGCTCGCGGACGTCGACCCGCCCGCGCCCGGCGTCGGGCAGGTGCGGCTGCGGGTCCGGGCGGCGGCCCTCGACGCGTCGGTCTGGTACCTGCTGCGGGGCCGCCCCCGCGTGGTGCGGCTCGGCGCGGGCCTGCGGCGTCCTCGCGTGCGGGTGCCCAGCCAGGAGCTGGTCGGGGTCGTGGAGGCCGTGGGCCCGGGGGTGCGCCGCGTCTCCGTGGGCGACGAGGCCTTCGGGACGGGGCGCGGCGCGTTCGCCGAGCTCGCGCTCGCCGCGGAGAACCGCCTCGCCCCGCTGCCGCCGGGCGTGCCGGCCGAGGCGGCGGCCACGCTGGGCGTCTCGGGGACGACTGCGCTGCAGGCGGTGCAGGACGCGGGCGAGGTGCGCGCCGGGCACCGGGTGCTCGTCACCGGCGCGGGCGGCGGCGTGGGGTCGTTCGTCGTCGCGCTCGCCACGGCGCGCGGCGCCGAGGTGACCGCCGTCGCGGGGCCCGGTAAGGCCGACCTGGTGACCCGGCTCGGCGCCGCCCGGACGATCGACTACACCCGTGAGCCGCTCGATGCCGCGGGGGCGCACGACGTCGTGATCGACGTGGCGGGGAACCGGCCGCTGCGCGTGCTGCGCGAGGTGCTCGCCCCCCGCGGCATCCTCGTGCTGGTCGGCGCGGGCGTCGCCACCACGGGGTTCCTCGGAGGGGCGGAGCGCCAGCTGCGCGGGGCGCTGCTCTCGCCGTTCACCCGGCAGCGGATCCGCGGCATGATCGGCATCTCGCAGCCGGACGACCTGCAGACCCTCGCGGCGATGGTCGCCGACGGGCGCCTGCGGCCCGCCGTCGAGCGGGTGGTCGCACTGGAGGACGTGCCTGACGCGGTCCGCGAGCTGGGGCGCGGGCACGCGAGCGGCAAGACCGTCGTCATCCCCTCGCTGGTCAGGTAGTGCTTCCCGTGCGCCGGTAGTGCCCGGCGGGACCTGCTCCGGAACGCAAGGCACTACCTCGTGAGGTGTGACAGCTGCTCGGATGCGGGACGATGCTGGCCATGACCGACATCCGCGAGCACGTGACCGTCGTCGACGACCCGGAGCGGCAGGTCTTCGACGCGCGGCTCGACGACGGCACGACCGCCGGCGGGGCGTACTACCGGCGGCGGGACGGCGTGGTCACCTTCACCCACACCGAGGTCGACCCGGCGTACGAGGGGCGCGGCGTCGGGTCGCAGCTCGCCCGCGGCGCGCTGGACCAGGTGCGCGCCGCGGGCGCGCGGATCGTTCCGCTGTGCCCGTTCATCAAGGCGTACGTCGATCGGCACCCGGAGTACGAGGACCTGCTGGCGCGTACCGACGGGTGAGTCGCCGGCCTCAGCCCGGGAGCACCGTGCCCTGGGCGGCCTGGATCTCCAGCTCCACCTTGAGGGTGGTGCCGACCATGGCGACGCCCGCGGCGACCACCTCGTTGAAGCGGATCGCGAAGGCGTCCCGGCGCAGCTCGGCGGTGGCGCGGAACGCCGCGCGCACCCCGCCCCACGGGTCGGCGCCGGTGCCCAGGTAGGTCAGGTCGAGGTCGACGGGGTGCGCCCGGCCGTGCAGGGTGAGCTCGCCGTGCACCGTCCACCGGTCCGACCCGGCCGGGGTCATCCCGGCGGACCGGTACGTGATCTGCTCGAACACCCCCACGTCCAGGAAGTCGGCGGACCTCAGGTGCTCGTCCCGCTGCGCGTTGCCGGTGTCGATCGACGCCGCGGTGAGCACGGCCTGCACCGTCGAGCGGGCGACGTCGTCGGGCGCGACGTCGATCCGCCCGGCGAGCTCGGTGAACCGGCCCCGGACGCTGGAGATCCCCAGGTGCTGGGCGACGACCACCACCGACGAGTGCGCCGGGTCGATCGTCCAGGGGCCGGGCGGCGGCAGCTCCGTGCCGCCCTGGCGGGACAGGGTCACCGCGCCGAGGCGGGCGTGCCCGGACGCGGTCACGACCGCCGTCGACGCGGCGGGCGCGTAGCCCACCGCGGTGACGACGGCGACGTAGGCGCCGGGCACGAGGTCGGCGCCCTCGTGCACCGCGCCGTCGGCGTCGGCGTCGACGCGCAGCACCTGGGTGCCGGCCGCGTCGGTGAGCGTCACGACGGCGTGCGGAACGGCCCACCCGTCGCGCGTGCGGACGGTCGCGGTCAGCATCCCGCTCACTCGTCCGGGTGGGACAGGACGAGGTCGTGGCCGTCCACTCCCTGGCCCGCCACGGTCAGCGCGGTCGCCACCGGCGGGTAGCCCGTGGCGATCACGGTGTACTCGCCGCCGTCCAGGTCGGTGAACGCGTAGGCGCCGTCCTCGCCGGTGACGGCGGTCCCGGCGACGTTGCCCGCCGGGTCGACGAGCGTGACGCGCGCGTCCGCGAGCGGACCGTGCGCGGAGCGCACCACGCCGGTGACCCGGGAGCCGGCCGCGAGGTCCACCTCGACGCGGGTCGCGCCGCCCACCCCCACCTCGACCGGCAGCGCGCGGGGGCGGAAGCCCGTGGCGTTGACCGCGACGGTCACCGTGCCGGGCACGACCTCGTCGACGGCGAACGTGCCGTCCTCGTCGGTGGTGGCGGTGGCCAGCAGGTCGCCGCGCACGTCGGTGACCAGCACCATCGCGCCGGTCACCGGCTGCAGGTCGGGGCCGCGGACGACGCCGCGCAGCCCGCTGGTGCCGCTGAGGAGCACGTCGTGCGCGAGCGGCATCTCGCCGACGACGATCGTCGACGCCTGCGGCTGGAACCCGTCCGCGGACGCGATGAGCACGTAGGTGCCGGCGCCGGGGGCGTCGACGGTGTACGCGCCGTCGGACCGGGCGATCGCCAGGCTGAGCTGGCGCCCGCCCAGGGAGATGAGCGTGATCGCCGCCCGCGGCAGCAGGGCGCCGTCGGCCCCCCGCACGAGGCCGTGCACGGGGACGCCCGGCGTGCCGTCGCCGGTCGGTGCCGGCGCCGTGCCGGGCGCCGCGTCGGTGGTCGAAGACTCGTTCGTGGCCGGCGTCCCGTTCATGGCGGAGCTCGCGACGAGCGCCTCGGCGGGCGCGGCCGCCGGTGCGTCGTCGGCCTGCGACACGGGCGCGGTGCGCAGCGGCACCTCCTTGATGAAGATCACCAGCAGGAAGGCCACGAGCGCGGCACCGGCGGCGATGACGAAGATGTCCGCGATGCCGTCGCCGTACGCGCTCTCCATGATGGTGCGCAGGGGTGCGGGCAGGGTGTCCATGTCCGGGATGTCGCCGGAGGCGGCGCTGGTGCCCTGCGCCAGGGCGGCGCCCTGCGGACCGAGCTCGGTGAGCCCGTCCTGGACGTAGTCGGCCACCCGGTTCGCCATGATGGCGCCCAGCGCGGAGACGCCGACGGCGCCGCCGAGGGAGCGGAAGAAGTTGATGGTGGAGCTGGCCGCGCCGAGCTCGTGCGGGCGCACCTGGTTCTGCACGGCGAGCACCAGGTTCTGCATCATCATGCCGACGCCGAGGCCCATCAGCGCCATGAAGACGGCGACGTGCCAGTACTCCGTGTCGTAGTGGATGGTGCTCAGGAGGCCGAGGCCGCCGGTGAGCAGGACGGCGCCCGTGACGAGCCAGCCCTTCCACCGCCCGGTCCGCGTGATGATCTGGCCGGAGACCGTCGAGGAGACGAACAGCCCGCCGATCATCGGGATCGTCATGACACCCGCCATCGTCGGCGACTTGTCGCGGGCGAGCTGGAAGTACTGGCTGAAGTAGATGGTGCCGGCGAACATCGCCACGCCCACGAACATGGACGCGACGCTCGAGAGCGTGACCGTCCTGTTCCGGAACAGGTGCAGCGGGATGATCGGCTCGGACACCTTGGACTCGACCAGCACGAACAGCAGGATGAGCACGAGGGCCCCACCGGTCATCGTGTAGGTCTGCCACGAGTCCCAGTCGTACTTGTCGCCGGCGAAGGTGACCCACAGCAGCAGCAGGCACACGGCGGCGGTGGACAGGAACGCGCCGCCCCAGTCGATCCTGACGTCCTCGCGCTTGACGACCGGCAGGTGCAGCGTCTTCTGCAGCACGATGATCGCGATGACCGCGAACGGGATCCCGACGTAGAAGCACCAGCGCCAGCCGAGCCAGTCCGTGTCGGTGATGAGGCCGCCGAGCAGGGGGCCGCCCACGGTCGCGACGGCGAACGTCGCGCCCAGGTAGCCGGAGTACCGGCCGCGCTCGCGCGGCGCGATCATCGAGGCCATGACCACCTGCGCCAGCGCCGACAGCCCGCCGGCGCCGATGCCCTGGAAGACGCGGCAGACGATCAGCCACTCGGCGCTCTGGGCGAGACCCGCGGTGGCGGAGGCGACGACGAAGATCACCAGGGCGATCTGGACCAGCGCCTTCTTGCTGAACAGGTCGGCGAGCTTGCCCCAGAGCGGGGTGCTGGCCGTCATCGCCAGCAGCGACGCGGTGACCACCCAGGTGTAGGCGGACTGGCCGCCGCCGAGGTCGGCGATGATCTGCGGGAGGGCGTTGGAGACGATCGTGGACGACAGGATCGCGACGAACATGCCCAGGAGGACACCTGTCAGCGCCTCCAGCACCTGCCGGTGGGTCATCGAGCTCTCGGTGCCGCCCGTGCGGTCGCCGCGGCGGGCGTGCGCCGGCGACGTTGCTGTCGTCGTGGCCATGGAGGTCCTCTCGGGGTACTGCGTCGGTGGTGCGTCAGGCCTGCGCGGAGGTGCCGGCCGTCTCGCGGTCCGGCGGTGTGCAGTCGGCGAAGCTGCCGTGCAGCCGGGCCATGAGGGCGGTCAGCCGGTCGATCTCGTCGTCGTCCCAGTCGCTCATCCGTTCGGCGAGCAGCCCGGTGGTGCGTTCCGAGATCTCGTCGAGCATCCGGCGGCCGGCCGGGGTGAGGCTGAGGGTCCACGACCGCCGGTCCGCGGGGTCCTGCGTCCGCTCGACCCAGCCCTGCTCGACGGCGTGGGAGACGTGGCGGCTGGTGACGGAGATGTCGAGCCACATCTTGTCGGCGAGCAGGCTCAGGTGCGTCGGCCCCTGGCGGTGCAGGGTGGACAGCACGGCCGTCGGGCCGACGGGACAGTCGTGCGGAAGGTTGCGCACGATGGCGCGCTTGACGGCGCCGACGGCGCGCAGCTGTCGCTGGAGATCCTCGTACCGTGACCGGTCGGACACTCGCCCACCTCCAAGATGGTTGCAGCAGGCAACCATAAAAAGGTTGCTTGCAGAAATCAAATTGGTGGGCCGGCGGGTCCCGGACGGCAGACGGCTGTGCCCGGCGGCCGGTGAGGCTCGCCGGGCACAGCCGTGCCGCGCCGACGATGGCGCGGGCGGGGAGAGGGGGTGGGGTCAGGCGCCGCCGAGTGCGCTGTCGACGACGTCCTTCGCTGCGGCCTGCACCTGCGCCAGGTGGTCGGCGGAGACGAACGACTCCGCGTAGATCTTGTACACGTCCTCGGTGCCGGAGGGGCGGGCGGCGAACCAGGCGTCCTGGGTGGTGACCTTGAGCCCGCCGACCTTCGCCCCGTTGCCGGGTGCCTCGGTGAGCGTGGCCGTGATGTCCTGCCCGGCGAGCGTCGTGGAGGTGACCTGCTCCGGCGACAGCGCCGCGAGCCGCGCCTTCTGGTCCCGCGTGGCGGGCGCGTCCACCCGCGCGTACCAAGACTCTCCGTAGCGCTCGACGAGCTCGCGGTGGTGCTCCGACGGCGTGCGCCCGGTGGTCGCGATGATCTCCGACGCCAGGAGGGCCAGCAGGACCCCGTCCTTGTCCGTGGACCACACGCGGCCGTCGCGGCGCAGGAACGACGCGCCCGCCGACTCCTCGCCGCCGAAGGCGACCTCGCCGGTGAGCAGGCCGGGGACGAACCACTTGAAGCCCACCGGCACCTCGACGAGCCGCCGACCCAGGCCCGCTGCCACCCGGTCGATCAGTGCGGACGACACCAGGGTCTTGCCGATCGCCGCGCCGCCGGGCCAGCTCGGCCGGGCGCCGCCGTAGAGGTACTCGATCGCGACGGCGAGGTAGTGGTTGGGGTTCATCAGGCCGGCGTCGGGCGTGACGATGCCGTGCCGGTCGGAGTCGGCGTCGTTGCCGGTGGCGACGTCGTACGGCGTGGCCCCGCCGTCGGGGCGCATCGCCGCCACCAGCGACGCCATCGCGGACGGGGAGCTGCAGTCCATGCGGATCTTGCCGTCCCAGTCCAGCGTCATGAACGACCAGCGGGGGTCCACCTGCGGGTTCACGACCGTGAGGTCCAGGTCGTACCGCTCGCCGATCGCGCCCCAGTACTCCACCGACGCGCCGCCCAGGGGGTCCGCGCCGATGCGCACGCCGGACGTGCGGATCGCCTCGACGTCCAGGACGTTCGGCAGGTCGTCCACGTACGTCGTGAGGAAGTCGTGCTTGTGGGTGGTCTCCGCTGCCAGCGCCGCCTCCAGCGAGACGCGGCGCACCGACGCCAGGCCGCCGTCGCGCAGGATCGCGTTGGCGCGGTCCGCGATCCACCCCGTCGCCTCGGACCCGGCGGGGCCGCCGTGGGGCGGGTTGTACTTGAACCCGCCGTCGCGCGGCGGGTTGTGCGACGGCGTCACGACGATGCCGTCCGCCAGCCCGGGGCCGTGGGTGCGCACCCCCTCGTCCGTGGCGGCGCCGTTGTGGATGAGGATCGACTGCGACACCGCCGGCGTCGGCGTGTACGAGTCGCGGGCGTCGACCATCACCGTCACCCCGGCCGCCGCCAGCACCTCCAGCGCCGTCTGCCAGGCCGGCAGCGACAGGGCGTGCGTGTCCCGCCCGATGAACAGCGGCCCGTCCGTGCCCTGCGACGCACGGTACTCCACGATCGCGAGGGTGATCGCCGCGATGTGCGCCTCGTTGAACGCCCCGTCGAGGCTCGACCCGCGGTGCCCGGACGTGCCGAACACGACCTTCTGCGCCGGATCCTCCGGGTCCGGGGTGCGGTCGTAGTAGGCGCCCACCACCCGATCGACGTCGATGAGGTCCTGGGGCTGGGCCGGCTGTCCTGCGCGCTCGTGCATGGGGTCGATACTGCCAGCAGGCGATTGATCCGCCCAGGACGACAGGCGATCGCGTGTTGACCACCGCTGATCCCCACGAATGTGGGGAACACTGCCGTCGGATCGTGTCGGTCCACGTCGGCTCATCCCGCTGTGGTCGGGAGTACCTCTCGATCGAGGCTAGCCCAGATCTGTGAACAGGTGGCAGTGAACACTTGTACCGATACGAGACGGCGTCAATTTCATCCTGGCGCGAGCATGCGGAGGATGTGACGCTCGGATCAGATCCGAGGAGCTGGTCACCGATGATGTTCGCCTGGGAAGTGCGCTCGGGGCTTTCCCAGCGTGCGCCCCACCCTGCGGGACGTGGCCGCTCGTGAACCTGTCCGCCGGCGCCCGATCGGTGTGGGCCAAGAGCTGGCCGCAGCGTCAGCGCGACGTCGAGCAGTGGAGTCCGCTGTGGCGTCATCTCCAGGATTCGGCGGCCGTCGCGGGACGCCTGTGGGACGAATGGCTCCCGGCCGCCGTGACCCGGCAGATCGCGGAGGCGTGCGGTGGCGACGACGCCGGCCGCACGCTGCTCGTGCTGCTCTCCGGCGTCCACGACGTAGGAAAGGCGTCCCCTGCCTTCGCCGTGCAAGTGGATGCGCTGCGTGACCAGATGGTCCGTGCGGGCCTGCCGATGCCGCACCGGCTTCCGGAACGAAGCGATCTGCCGCACGGCCTGGCGGGGCAGGTCGTGTTCGAACGATGGCTCGAGGAACGGTACGGGTGGCAGCGCCCGGCGGCGGGTGCGCTCGGTTCGGTGATCGGCGGGCACCACGGTGTGCCACCGTCGAGCGGCGAGCTCAACCGAGCCCGCCGGAACCTGGAGCTGCTCGGCGACGGCCCCTGGGCGCGCGTGCAGGACGAGCTCATCGAGCACATGGCGCAGCACACCGGAGCGACCGGGTACCTCTCGGGGGACGTCTGGCATCGCGTCCCGCAGCACGTGCTCGCCACCCTGCTCGGCCTCGTCGTCGTCGCCGACTGGCTCGCGTCGAACCAGGACCTGTTTCCGCTGGTGCCTGTGGGAACGGAAGCCGTGCTGCCCCAGCCGCCCGTCGAGGACGCGATGCGACTCGACGCGGCGTGGGCCGACGCCCACCTGCCACCGCCGTGGCACCCGAAGGACCTCCGCGCCTGCGCGGACGAGATTCTCCGCACCCGCTTCGAGCTGCCGGACGGCGCGTCCGCCCGGCCGGTGCAGGCGGCCGCGATCGAGGTGGCGCGCACCATGGACGCCCAGGGAATCCTCGTCGTCGAGGCGCCGATGGGCGAGGGCAAGACGGAGGCGGCGCTCGCGGCCGCTGAGATCCTCGCGGCGCGCTCGGGTGCCGGTGGCCTCATGGTCGCCTTGCCCACCCAGGCCACGAGCGACGCGATGTTCGCCCGTGTGATGCGCTGGCTCGCGCGGACGACGCCCGATGCCGGCGCAGGTGCCGGCGTGGAGAAGGCTCTGGTGCCCGACGCCGGCGGCGAGAACGCGCGCCGGTCGGTCTACCTCGCCCACGGCAAGGCCTGGCTCAACCCGGACTTCTCCCGGGTACCGCGCGGCCGTCCGCGGAGTGGGGACGTGGGGCGGGACGAGGCCGGTGGTGGCGCGTACGTCGACTCCTGGATGACCGGCCGCCGCAAGGGAGTGCTGGCCGACGTCGTGGTCGGCACGATCGACCAGGTCCTCTTCGCTGCCCTGCAGTCGCGTCATGTCGCGCTGCGGCACCTGGCGCTCGCGCGCAAGGTCGTGGTGCTCGACGAGGTCCACTCCTTCGACGCCTACATGAACGTCTATCTCGAGCGCGCGCTCGAGTGGCTGGGGGCGTACGGAGTGCCGGTCGTGGCGCTCTCGGCGACGTTGCCGCCCCGCCTGCGGGACCGTCTGGTCGACGCGTACCGGCGGGGCAGGGCTGCGGCGGGGGGAGCGTCGGTGCGGCGGGATCGCCGACGCGATCGGCCTCGACCAGCGGTCCTCGCCGCGCCGGCTCCTGGCCCGGCCTCCAGCTCGGTCGCCGACCTGCCCAGTCCCGCCGGGCCGACGCCGTCGTCGTCGCGGGTGACGGCACTGACCGGTGGGGTCGCGGCCGGGTCCGACGTCGAAGGAGCGGCAGCGACTCGGCGCGTCGCTGTCGAGACAGCGGCCGACGAGGACGTCGTCGCTCTCGTGCGGGACGCCGTGGTCGACGGCGGGTGCGTCCTCGTGGTCCGCAACACCGTGCGACGTGCCCAGGAGACCTTCCGAGACCTCCAGGACGTGCTCGGCACAGACGTGGTCCTGCTGCACTCGCGATTCCTCGCGAGCGATCGCAAGCACCGTGAGCAGCGGCTCGTCGAGCAGCTCGGCCCGCCGTCCCACGGCGGTGGTCGCGGGTCCAGGCCGAAGCGACTCGTCGTCGTCGCCACTCAGGTGGTGGAGCAGAGCCTGGACGTCGACTTCGACCTGCTCGTCACCGATCTCGCGCCGACCGATCTGCTGCTGCAGCGCATCGGGCGCCTGCACCGGCATGAGCGCCCCGCGGACCACCGGCCGCTGGCGGTGCGCCGGGCGCGCGCGGTCGTCGTCGGCGTGGACGACTGGACCGCCGCACCGCCGACGTTCCCGCGAGGAAGCGTGCCCGTCTACGGCGAGCACCTGTTGTTCCGGGCCGCGGCTCAGGTCGCCGAGAGAGCCTCGTCGGAGGCAGGGATCATGCTCCCGGGCGACATCGCGCCGCTCGTCCACATCGCCTACAGCGAGCTTCCGCTCGGTGCACCTGACTGGCAGGAGGCCATGCGAGCGGCGCGAGATGTCTCCGACCACGCGCGGAAGGTCGACGAGGTCAAGGCGGAGAGCTTCCTGCTCGGGGCACCCGGGGAGGACCGCGTCGGCCTGATCGGTTGGCTGGATGCCAGCGTCGGCGAGGCGGACGCCCAGGGCCGGGCGCAGGTGCGCGACTCCGAGGACGCCTTCGAGGTGCTTGTGGTCCAGGAGAGCGTCGGCGGTCAGTGGCGCCTCCCTGACTGGCTGGAGGCGGGTACCGGAGGCCAGCTGCTCGAGATGGGTGAGGTCCCACCGACGGCGAAACGTCGTGCCCTGGCGGGCACTGCCGTGCGGCTCCCGTCCTGGGTGGCGGCGGGCGACCTCGGCGACCAGGTCCTGGACGAGCTCGAAGCACTCGTCCGGGAAGCCTGGCAGGAGTCCCCCGACCTGGCGGGACAGCTGGTCCTGCCGCTGGGCGACGCCCGCCGCGCCGAGGTGGCCGGTTGCGAGATCTCCTACGACGAAGACGTCGGCCTCCAGGTCCGGCGCACAGCGGGTGAAGATCGCCGACCAGACGAGGAGACATGACATGGACGAACCCCGATTCTCGCTCGTCGACGAACCGTGGATCCCGGTGCTCGACAACGGCGTGGTGGTCGAGCTGTCGCTGCGCGACGTGTTCCGCCGCTCGCACGAGGTCGGCCAGATCGCCTGCGAGCTGCCCACACAGTCCTTCGCGGTGCTGCGCATGGTGCTCGCCGTGCTGCACCGCGGTGCCAACGGACCGCTCAGCGTCGACGAATGGGTGGAGATCCGCGACGAGTGGACGACGATGGTCGCGGACGTCGATGCATACCTGGACGACTGGCACGACCGTTTCTGGCTCCAGCACCCCGTGCACCCGTTCATGCAGGTCCCCGACCTGCGGACGGCGAAGGACGAGGTGTTCGGCCTGAGCCGCATCATCTGCGACGGGCGCCACGACTCGGCTGCGGAGGCGTTCCTGTCCACCCGGGTGGGGAACGACCTCGAGACGGCGTCCCTGGCCGAGGCCGCGCGCTGGTTGGTGCACGCGCACGCGTACGACGTGTCGGGCATCCACACCGGCGCCGTCGGCGACCGCCGGGTCAAGGGCGGCAAGGGGTACGGCATCGGGACCGGCTGGGCGGGGCAGATCGGTGGCCTGTACGCAGTGGGCGACACCTTGCGCGAGACCCTGCTGCTCAATCTCGTCGCTCCGACGCCCGCCGGGCTGACGCCGTCCGGTGACGACCGACCCGTCTGGGAGCGCGCGCCGCTCGGACCCGAGCCGGAGGACTGGGACGGCGTGCACGACCGGCAGCCGACCGGCCCGGTCGATCTCTATACGTGGCAGGCACGGCGCATCCGCCTCATAGGTGACGGCGACAAGATCATCGGGTGCATCAATGCGCAAGGTGACCGCGCCACCCCGTACAACCGGTACAGGTTCGAGCCCATGACGGCGTGGCGGTACTCGGAGCCGCAGACACGCAGGTTTCGCGCCGAGACCTACATGCCGCTCAAGCATCAGCCGGACCGAGCTCTGTGGCGTGGTCTGCCCGCGTTGCTCGTCCACGATCAGGATGGGGTCCCACGGGGGGAGCCGGCTCGCCGCCGTCCGCCAGGTGTGGTGCGGTGGATCGAGGAGCTCGAGAACCAGCAACGTATCGGCCAGGGGCTCGTGCGACTCGGTTCGGTCGGGCTCGAGTACGGGTCGAACGAGTCGGTCTACGAGCAGATGCTCGCCGACGAGCTCGACCTACCCGTCGACCTGTTCGATCCGGGCCGGCGTGACCTCGCGGACGCGGCGACGGCCGCGGTATCGGTGGCCGACGCCGCCGCCCGCGCGTTGGGGGCGTTCGCCCAGAACGTCGCGTTGGCAGCGGGAGGTTCCACCGAGTCGGACTCGCCCGACACCAGTGCCCGTGAGCGGGCGTACGCCCGCCTGGACAAGGTGTTCCGGGCATGGGTGGCGACCCTGCGGCGGGGGAGCGACCCCGCCGAACGGCGCGTCGCCTGGCAGCGTGCCGTGTACGCCGTCGTCCGAGGGGTGGCCGATGACGTGGTCGACACCGCCGGACCCGCGGCGTTGGTCGGCAGGGTCGCGGGTGGGCACTTTCGCGACGTCGGCGTCGCGGAGCGATGGCTGGGGAGGCGTCTGCGCGAGGCGCTCCCGCACGCGTTCGAGGGTGATGACGGAGACGACGCGGAGGAGGCCGCATGACCACGACGGAGGCGCCCGAGGGTGCCGTCGAGGAGACACGCAGGAGAGGCCGGCGTCTCGGCGACACCGGTCGGTACGTCGCCCGGCGGGCAACGATGCTCCAGGAGGGACGCCACCGTTCACGAACGGTCGCCGCGCTCGCCCACCTGCGCGCGAACGTCGGCAAGGAGCCGGGCAGCGACCCCGCCATCTGGTGGCTCACCGTCGACGGGGTGCCTGGCAAGCCGCACGGGGACGACCCCACGCGTGAAGAGCGTGCAGTGCACGCGGCGCTCACCCTGTACGCCGTCCACCAGCAGGCACGGAGCGAAGCGATGCATCGTCCGGGCGTCGGACTCGGGCACGCGGTCGCCAGCCTGGAGCGGAACCACGGCGACGCCGACGCCGACCGGACCTCACCCGTGCGGCGCCGGTTCGACGCCGTCGTGACCGCGACGGACGTGGTCGAGGTGACCCACCATCTTCGGGGCCTCGTCACCCAGATGCGCGGTGCCGGCATCGGCTTCGACTACGGACAGCTTGCCGACGACTTCGTCGACTTCCAGCGTCCGGGGCGTCAGGACGACGTCCGCCGCCGCTGGGCGCGTCAGATCTACCACCAGAACAACGACACCACCGAGGAGCGCTCGTGAGCCGGACCATCGTCGACGTCCACATCCTGCAGTCTGTCCCGCCGAGCAACCTCAACCGCGATGACACCGGCAGCCCCAAGAGCGCGACCTACGGAGGCGTGCGGAGAGCCCGGGTGTCCTCCCAGGCATGGAAGCGGGCGACACGCTTCGCATTCCGCGACCAGGTGGACCCTGAGGAGTTCGGCGTCCGCACCAAGCGCGTCGTCGAGCTGCTGGCGGGTCGGGTCCACGAGCTCGATGCCGACGTGGCAGAGCCGGACGCGGCGGCGCTCTCGGTGCTGACCGCCGCAGGCATCAAGGTGAAGGAGCCGCGCGGCAAGAAGGACGCCCCGGCAGAGTCCGGGTACCTGCTGTTCCTCTCCGCGCAGCAGGTCGACGCTCTGGCGCGGCTGGCCGTCGACGCAGCACGGTCCGGCGACGCGCCTGACAAGAAGATGGCGCAGTCGCTGATCAAGGGGAAGAACTCGGTCGACCTCGCGCTCTTCGGGCGGATGGTCGCGGACGTCACCGACCTCAACGTGGACGCGTCGTGCCAGGTGGCGCACGCCCTGTCCACGCACGCCGTCGACACCGAGTACGACTACTTCACCGCCGTCGACGACCACAAGTCCGACGACGCCGAGGAGGACGCCGGGGCGGGGATGATCGGCACCGTCGAGTTCAACTCGGCGACCCTCTACCGGTACGCCACCGTCGACGTCGATCTGCTGGCGGGGAACATCGGCAGCGCAGCAGCGACGGAACGCGCCGTTCGTGTCTTTCTCGACGCTTTCGCGAAGTCCATGCCGACCGGCAAGCAGAACACGTTCGCGAACCGGACGCTCCCCGACGCCGTCGTCCTGTCCGTGCGCGACGACCAGCCCGTGAACTACGTGGGCGCCTTCGAGGAGCCGGTGGTGACCGGTGCGGGGAAGGGCCGCATGGCAGAGTCCGCACGTCGGCTCGCCCGGTACGCCGACGACGTCGAGACCGCCTACGGCTCCGCGCCCCTGCGCACCTGGGTCGTCGCCGTGGGTGGTGCGAAGGACCAGCTGGCGGGCTTCGGGGAGACCTCGGGGTTCGAGGACGCGGTCGTCGGGGTGAGTGGTCTCGTCGCGGAGCGGCTCGCGGCGGAGGACCGATGAGCACGTTGCTGCTGCGGCTTGCGGGCCCGATGCAGTCATGGGGAAGCGGGTCACGGTTCACCGTCCGTGGGACGGACGACGCGCCGACGAAGAGCGGTGTCGTCGGGCTGCTGGCTGCCGCTCGAGGGATGCGACGCACCGACCCGCTGGAGAGCCTTCTCGATCTAACGTTCGGAGTTCGCGCCGACCAGCCGGGGACCGTGGAGCGGGACTTCCAGACTGCTCGCGCCGCCGACGGCAGCCGTTCGTATCCGCTGACGCACCGGTACTACCTCGCCGACGCCGTGTTCGTCGCGGCCGTGGAGGGTGACGACGACCTGATCGCCGGACTGGACGAGGCGCTGCGGCGGCCGGCATTCCCCCTCTACCTCGGTCGTCGTGCCTTCCCCCCGGACGGTCCGGTGACGATGGGGACCCGGGCGGGCGGCGTGTGGCGGGCCCTGCACGACGAGGAGTGGCAGGCGGCGCGGTGGTATCGGCGGCGTCAGGGCTCGACCGTCGACCTCGACCTGAAGGTGGACGCCGTCGCGCTTCCCACGGACGGCCGCGACGGTACGGCCCGCTCGCGCACGACGAGCGTCCCGGACGAACCCGTGAGCTTCGACCCCCGTCGGCGCGAGTGGCGGTTGCGCGCGGTCAGTTCCGCAACGGTGCGGGTCGAGAATCCGGACGGACGCAGCCGCCCCGGGTGGCACGACCCGATGGCTCTGGTGGGGGGCGCTTGATGTACCTGTCGCGGATCCAGATCAATCCCGTACGGCGTGGAGGCCGCAAGCTGCTGGGCTCGCCCCAGGCGATGCACGCAGCCGTCCTCGCCGCGTTCCCCCAAGCGGACGAGGAGCGCGGTCGGGTGCTGTGGCGCGTCGATCGGGACGGGCCGCGCACCTGGTTGTACGTGGTCAGCGGTCCCGAGCCGGACTTCGCGCACGTGGTCGAGCAGGCCGGGTGGCCGACCACGCAGAGCACATGGGCGGTGCGCCCCTATGGAGCGCTCCTGGGGAGGCTCGAAGCCGGTCAGACGTGGGCGTTCCGCCTGACGGCGAACCCCACACGGACCAGCGGCGGAAAGCGGTACGGACACGTGACCGCGGCGCAACAGCAGGAGTGGCTCCTGTCCAGAGCCGCCGGTTGGGGATTCGCGGTGCGCGGGGGTACCGGGGCCCCTGACGTGGTGGTGCACGACCGGCGGGTCGACCGCTTCCAGCGCAGCGGCCGTACGGTCACGATCGCCAAGGCCACCTTCGACGGTCTGATGACCGTTGCCGACGCCGATGCCCTGCGGTCGGCGTTGGCCCACGGGGTCGGCCCCGCAAAGGGGTACGGGTGCGGGTTGCTGACACTGGCGCCGGTGACCGACCAGTTGAGTCCCCGATAGTGGTGTAGCGCGGTCGCCAGGGTCGTCGCCGAGATCTTCGGCGA
>NZ_SIRP01000001.1:613139-964667 GCF_011634835.1 Isoptericola sp. BMS4
TCCGACCCCACGCCGAAGCCGTCCCCGTCCGACCCCACGCCGAAGCCGTCCCCGTCCGACCCGACGCCGAAGCCGTCCCCGTCCGACCCGACGCCGAAGCCGTCGCCGAGCCCTTCGCCGTCGCCCTCCCCGTCCCCGTCGGACGAGCCGGAGCCGTCGCCCTCCCCGTCCCCGTCGGACGAGCCGGAGCCGTCGCCCTCGCCGTCCGAGGAGCCGAGCGAGACCCCGGACCCCGAGCCGTCGCCGTCCGACCCGGGGACGGACGAGGGGACGGACGGCGAGGAGTGCCCGGCGCCGTCGGACGAACCGACCGGCGACGCCACCACGGACCCCACGACCGAGGCCACCACGGCCGACGACGGCGCGGCCGGCGACGCCACGGCCGACGGCGGAACCGACGACGCCACGAGCGGTGACGGGACGACCGACGACGGCGCGACCGACGACGCGGACGGGTGCGACACGGACGGCGAGGACGGCGAGGACGGGTCGACGACGACCACCGCCACCGCCCCGGCGGCGCGGTCCGAGGACGACGAGTGACGAGCAGCCCCCGCGACGTCACGGAGACCCCGGGCGAGCGTCGGTCCCGGGAGGCGCTCGAGCGTGCGGACATCGATTTCGAGATCGTGCGGCACGGGCCGGTGGGCTCGCTCGAGGAGGCGGCCCGGGCCCGGGGCCTGCGCCCGGCGCAGGTGCTGAAGACGCTGGTGGTGCGCCGGGGCGACGGTGACTACCTCTTCGTGCTCGTCCCCGGGGACCGCACGATCGCGTGGCCGCGGTTGCGGGCCCTGCTCGGCGTGTCACGCTTGTCGATGCCGGACCGCCAGGTCGCGTTCGAGGTGACCGGGTACGAGCGGGGCACCATCACCCCCTTCGGCGCGACCACCCCGTGGCCGGTGGTCGCGGACGCCCACGTCGCGGACGCGGGCCTCGTGTCGGTCGGCGCGGGCGGCCACGGCGTGTCCGCGACGGTCGACGGTGCGGCGCTGGTCCGGGCGCTGGACGCCCGGGTCGCCGACGTCACCGATCCCCGGGCCCCGGGATCACCCGGTCCTCCGGACATTCGCCCGGACGTCATCTCGCAGCAGTAGACGAATGTCGCTGACCAGGGAAGACTCGGTGAGGGTTCGTTGTTCCCCCGGAGAGCACAGCGGACCCGCTCGCCGAACGGCACCGTTGGGAGCGCACGACACCATGGAACTCGAGACCAGCAGCGACCCGGGCCCCAGCTCGGGCATCTCCGCCCGGACGGAGGGCGACACGACGGTCCTCGTCCTGTGGGGCGAGGTGGACGCCGCGCTGCGCGAGGCGGCGAGCGACGCGATGGCGGCGCTCGCGGCCCGGGGCACCACGCGTCCCGTCGTCCTGGACGCCCGGGACGTCACGTTCATCGACTCGTCCGGGATCGCGTTCATCCTGCAGGTGTACATGCTGGGGCAGGAGACGGCGACGCCGGTGCTCCTGCGCGCGCCGTCGCCCGCCGTGTCCGAGGTGCTGGAGATGGTCGGGATGGGCGGACGGATCCCGCTGGAGCACGCTGAGGCCACGGGCCGGATCGGGTGAGCACCGCGCCGCGGCGCGGGGCGGACCGCGCCCTGGTGCGCGCCGCCCGCCTCGAGGCGACGGGGCTGCGCGCCCCGGACCGCGTCGGCGTGCCCGACGTCGTCGAGGGGCTGCTCGCGGTCCAGGCGCAGGAGCTGCAGCCCGCGCTGTGGGGGCTGTCTCGGCGCGTCGCGCCGGAGGCCGGACCGGTTCGCCGCGACGCGACGAACCGTGCGCTCGCCGACGGGGAGCTGCTGCGCACGCACGTGTTGCGTCCCACCTGGCACCTGGTCCGGCCCGCGGACGCGCGTTGGCTGCTCGCGTCGACGCGCCCGCGGGTGGAGAAGCTGATGGCGTCGACCGAACGCCAGTGGCGGCTGGACGACCTGACTCCCGGGGTCGACGCCGTCGCGGCTGCGGTGGCCGACGGCGCTCGCACGCGCGCGGAGATCAGGGACGAGCTGCTGGCCCGCGGCGTGCTCGACCCGGGCGCCCCGGGGCTCGCGTTCACGAACGTGCTCATGCACGCCGAGCTGGAGCAGCTGGTGATCAGCGGGCCGCCGCCGGCCGACCACCCGTACCAGCACCAGTCGTACGCGGCGTTCGACGACCGGGTGCCGGCGGGGTACGGGCCCCTGGGCGAGCGGTTCGACGCCGAGGACGCCGTGGTCGAGCTGTGGCGCCGGTACCTGCCGGGACGGGCGTTCGCCACGGTGAACGACCTGCGCCTGTGGAGCGACGTGACCGTGCGGGACCTCCGGCGCGCCCTGGCGGTGCTCGTCGACCAGGGGGAGGTCGTCGAGGTCGACGGCGCCGGTGATCTGGAGGGGCTGCGCCTGGTCGCGACCGCGGCGACGGCGGAGCGGTGGCTCGACGACGACGGGCAGCGTGGTGCGCCGGCTGCGGGCGGTTCGTCCGTCGTCGACCTGCTGCAGGCGTACGACGAGCTCCTCATGTCCTACCGCGAGACGCGGCACGTGGTGCTCGACCCCGCCCTGCCCCCGACCGACCGCGCGGGGGCGTTCGTGCACGCGGCGGCCGTGGACGGCGTCGTCGCGGGCCGGTGGCGGTGGCCGACGGCGGCCCCGCGCGACGGTGTGCCCGACGTCGAGGTGCAGTGGAGCCGCACCCCGGCGCCCGCCGAGGAGGCGGCCCTCGCCCGGACGGTCGAGGACCTGCGCGACTACCTGGCGGGTACGACGGCCGCCACCGAGGCCGGCCCTCCGGCGGGCCACGGGACGTCGGCCTGACGACTGACCCGGACATCCTCCCGGGGGTGGACGCGCCCACGGGGGCCGAGATGGCAGGGTAGGGGCCGTGCATCGCAACTGGGCAGGCAACCTGACGTACGCGGCGGGCGATCTCGTGCGCCCGACCTCCCTCGAGCAGCTCGCCGAGGCGCTCACCGGGACGGGCCGGGTTCGCGCGCTCGGGTCGCGCCACTCGTTCAACGACGTCGCGGACACGGACGGCGTGCACGTCCAGGTCGACGCGCTCGACGACGGCCGCCCCGCGGTCGACGTGCTCGACGCGGACGGGGCGCAGACGGGCGTCGTGTCGGTGAACGCGGGACTGCGCCACGGCGAGGTGTCCCGGGCGCTGCACGCCACCGGCCGCGGCCTGGCCAACCTCGCCTCCCTGCCGCACATCTCGGTCGCGGGCGCCGTCGCCACGGCGACGCACGGCTCGGGCGACCGCAACCAGAGCCTCGCGAGCGCGGTCGTCGGCCTGGAGCTCATGACCCCGTCCGGCGAGCTGCGCCGCCTGACCCGGGCGGAGCACCCGGACGTCTTCCCCGGGGCGGTCGTCTCGCTGGGCGCCCTCGGCGTCGTCACGCGCCTGGAGCTCGCGACCGTGCCGACCTACTCGGTGCGCCAGGACGTCGCCGCCGACCTGCCGTGGGACACCTTCCTGGAGAGCTTCGACGAGCTCACGTCGGCCGCGTACTCGGTGAGCGCCTTCACGAGCTGGGACGAGCCCGCCGTGCGGCACGTGTGGTTCAAGCAGGTGGTCGGGCTCGACGGCGGCGCCCCGCCCGAGCTCCCCGGCCTGCGCTGGTCGGCGGTCCCGGTGCACCCGCTGCCGGGCGTGGACCCGTCGGCGTGCACGGAGCAGCTCGGGGTGCCGGGGCCGTGGCACGAGCGGCTGAGCCACTTCCGGCTGGAGCACACGCCGTCGGCGGGGGACGAGCTGCAGTCCGAGTACCTGCTGCCGCGCCGGAACGTCGCCGCCGCCGTCGAGGCGATGCGGCGGCTGGGGCCCCGCGTCGCGCCGCTGCTGGCCACGAGCGAGATCCGCACGATCGCGCCCGACGACCTGTGGCTCAGCCCGTTCGACGAGCCGTCCGTGGGCCTGCACTTCACCTGGCTGCCCCGTGAGGCGGAGGTGCGGGCGGTGCTGCCGGCCATGGAGGAGGCGCTGCTGCCGCTGGGCGCGCGCCCCCACTGGGGCAAGGTGTGCGACGTCGACGGCCCCGAGCTCGCGGCCCTGTTCCCGCGCTTCGACGACTTCCGCAAGCTCGCGCTCACGTTCGACCCGGACGGCCGCCTGCACGGCGGGCTCGTGGGGCGGCTGCTCTCCTGAGCCACGGCCTCGGGTGAAGACGCCGGCCCGGGCTGTCTCGAATGCTGGCCAGCGGGCGTGAACTGCGGCATCATCGCCCGTGAGACACGTTTGACGCAGTGGTGATCAACATGGAGGTTCGTCACCCGTGAGCGCACCATCCCCCCAAGGCACCCACCCACCCCGAGAGCAGTTCACGGGTCAGGTCGGGTTCATCCTGTCCGCCATCGGCTCCGCCGTCGGGCTCGGCAACATCTGGCGATTCCCCGGCGTCGCGTACGAGAACGGCGGCGGGGCGTTCCTCGTGCCGTATCTCATCGCCCTGCTGACCGCCGGCATCCCGATCCTCTTCCTCGACTACGCCATCGGCCACCGGTTCCGCGGCGGCGCGCCCCAGGCGTTCCGGCGGATCAAGGGCTGGCTGGAGAGCCTGGGCTGGTTCCAGGTGATGATCTGCGTGCTCATCGCCGTCTACTACGCCGCGGTGGTCGCGTGGGCGGGCAGCTTCTTCGTCCATTCCTTCGGGCTGGACTGGGGCGACGACGCCGCGGCCTTCTTCATCGGCGACTACCTGCAGGTGGCCGACGTGGGCGGCGCGGACCCGTGGTTCACGTTCGACTTCGTCGCCGCGGTGCTCATCCCGCTGGCGCTGGTGTGGATCGCGGTCATCGCCGTCCTGGCCGCGGGCGTCGTCAAGGGCGTGCAGCGCGCGAACGTCGTGTTCATCCCGCTGCTCCTCGTGGCGTTCGGCATCCTCGTGGTGCGGGCGCTGTTCCTCGACGGTGCGGCCGACGGTCTGGACGTCCTGTTCACCCCGGACTGGAGCGCGCTGGGCGACGCCGACGTGTGGGTCGCCGCCTACGGGCAGATCTTCTTCTCGCTCTCCGTGGCGTTCGGCATCATGATCACGTACGCGTCCTACCGGAAGCGCAAGTCGAACATGACCGGCCCCGGCCTGGTGGTCGCGTTCTCCAACTCCGGCTTCGAGCTCTTCGCCGGGCTCGGCGTGTTCTCCGCGCTCGGGTTCCTCGCCCAGCAGCAGGGGGTGACCGTCGCCGACCTGGACTTCCAGGGCGTCATGCTGGCGTTCGTCACGTTCCCGACGATCGTCTCCCAGATGCCGGCCGGCGCGATCTTCGGGGCGCTGTTCTTCGGCTCGCTGGTGATGGCGGGCTTCACGTCCCTGGTCTCGATCCTGCAGGTGGTCGCGGCCGCGTTGCAGGAGAAGTTCGCCATCTCGCGCCGTCGCGCGGCCATCGGGATGGGCGTGGTGCTCGGCGTGGTCTCCGTGCTGGGCTTCAGCACCACCTCCGGGCTGATCCTGCTCGACACCGTCGACGCGTTCGTCAACAACATCGGCATCGTCGCCTCGGCGGTCTTCATGTGCGTGTTCGTCATCTGGGTGTACCGCATGGGTCCCGAGCTCCGGTACCACATGTCCTCGGTGTCGACGACGCCGCTGGGGCGCTGGTGGTACGTCTGCGTGGGTGCCATCGTCCCGGTGATGCTGGTCGTCATGCTCGTGCAGTACGTCATCACGCGGGTGAACGAGCCGTACGGCGAGTACGACACGACCTATCTGCTGTACGCCGGCTGGGGCGCCGTGGTGCTCCTGTTCCTGGGCGCGATCCTGTTCACGCTGCCGCGGTGGCGTGGCCCGCGGGCGTTCAGCGCGTGGCCGACGTACCCGCCCGTCGAGGACCCGGCCCTGACGAAGGAGAGCTCGCGATGAACACCGAGGCGATCGTGATCATGATCATCGCCATGCTGATCGTGTGGGGCGGGCTGATCGTCAGCATCGTCGCCCTGCGCGCCCGGCCCGAGCGGGCGACGTACCCGCCGGGCGGCGAGGACGACCACCGCGAGGACGACGCCATCATCGAGCACGACACGTGAGGCCGTCACCGCGGTGACGACGACGGAGGGCCGGTCAGGATCGTTCCTGGCCGGCCCTCCGCGCGTCGGCGGAACGCGGCCGGCCGTGCTCGCTCCGCACGAGGGAGCGGCCGAGCCGGTCGTCGACCATCAGCCGGCCCACGTTGTGCCAGAAGCCCGACCCGGCGAGAAGAGGGTCGTGGCGGCCTCGGTGGGCCCAGGACACCGGCTGGCACACGAGCACCGTGACGAACGCACCGAGCCACACCTCGGTGAACCCGGTGCCCGGGACGAGCCGTTCGATCACGAGAGCGAGCCCGGCGACGCCCATCAGCGCGACGAACCGGGTCAGGACGTACCAGTGGCGCGGCGACAGCAGGAACGCCAGTCCGTAGCACGCGGCACCTGCCACGGCACCCAGGGCGAGCGACGCCGGCGTCATGGCCCGACCATCCGGCACGTGTCGGCGCCCGAACCCGGTGCCGGCACCTCTCGGGAGCGGTGCGCGTCAGTCGTCGTCACGGACCTTCTCGACACCCTTCTTGAGCAGGACCAGGGGCAGCAGGAACGCCGCGAGGATACCCATGATCCACACGACGACGGGTCCGATGATCCAGCCGGCGGCGCCGCCGATCTCCAGGCCGCCGATCTCCAGGCCGTCGGTGGCCAGCACCGCGACGACGAGGGCGACGAACGTGGAGGCGAGCCCGACCACACCGGTGAGCATGGGGGCGTTGTTCCGGGCGACCTTGGCGAGGAACGGCGACAGGACGGCCTGGGCGACGGCGAACACGACGACGGCGAGGACGAACCCGAGCGGCTCGCTCCAGTTCACGCGGAACGTCTCGAGGTCGAAGATCGCGAACGCCCAGTCGGTCAGCAGGATGCCGACCGCCGCCGCGAGCAGGAAGATCGCCGTCCGCACCAGGAACCTGATCATTCTCGGAGCATAGGGACGCCGTGCCGGTCCGGCACGTCGGGGCGGGTCCGGTTAGCCTCGGGACATGGACGAGCTCACCCTCGACCGGCTCCTGGACCTCGAGCATCGCGGCTGGGACGCGCTGTGCACCTCGCGCGGCGGGGAGCACTACGGACGGCTCATGACGCACGACGGGCTGATGATCCTCGTCGACGGTGCCGTGCTCGACCGCGACGCGGTCGTCGCCTCGCTCGACGGCGCCCCGCCGTGGAGCTCGTACACGCTCACCGAGGCGCGGGTCGTGCCGGTGGGCGACGGAGCGGCGGCGCTCGTCTACCGGGCACGCGCGCTGCGGGACGGTGAGGCGCCGTTCGACGCGACGATGGCGAGCACGTACCGCCTCGTCGACGGCGAGGCGCGGCTGGCGCTGTACCAGCAGACCACGGCCACGCACCGAGCCCCCGATCAGGCCTGACAGGCCCGGCCGGCGACCCGGCCCGCCGTCGCGCGCGCCGGGCCGTGAGCAACCCCACCACCACGCGGTTTGGGCGGGTCATGCAGGAGGCTGCATACTCATGCGTTGACCCCTCGCCGACACCCGGAGCCGCCACCATGCGCACCCGCCCCGCCCTCGTCACGACCGCCGTCACCTCGGCGCTCGCCCTGGCCCTGACGGGCTGCACCACCGCCTCGCAGGACACGGGCGGGGACGCCGCCGCCGGCACCGCCGCTCCTGCCGAGGGGTTCGACGTGTCCGCCGTCGAGACCGACGACGTGCTCGCCGCCGCCGTCCCGGCCGCGGTCTCCGAGGACGGCACCCTCACCATCGGCTCCGAGCTCACCTACGCGCCCGTCGAGTTCGTGGCGGAGGACGGGCAGACGCCGGTCGGGATCGACGTGGACATCGCCGGCGCCGTCGCCGCCACGCTGGGGCTCGAGGCCGACATCCGCTCGTCGACGTTCGACGCGATCATCCCGGCCATCGGCTCCCGCTACGAGGCCGGGTTCTCCGCGTTCACGATCACGCCCGAGCGGCTCGAGACCGTGAACATGATCAGCTACTTCAGCGCCGGGTCGCAGTTCGCCGTCGCCGAGGGCAACCCCGACGGCATCGACCCGCAGGACCTGTGCGGCGTCACCGTGGGCGTGCAGACCGGCACCATCCAGCAGGACGAGGTCGAGAAGATCTCGGCCGGGTGCACCGACGCCGGCTCCGACGCGGTGGACGTGCTGCCCTACGACTCCCAGGCTGACGTCGCCACCAACCTCGCCGGCGGCAAGCTGCAGGCGATGTACGCCGACTCCCCGATCACGGCCTACGCGGTGCAGCAGTCGGGCGGCGCGCTCGAGCCGCTCGGCGACGTGACCGATGCCGCCCCGTACGGCGTCGTCGTCGCGAAGGACGACCAGGCGCTGGCCGAGGCGATCCAGGGCGCGCTGCAGAAGCTCATGGACGACGGCACGCTCGCCGAGATCGCGGCGTCGTGGGGCAGCGCCGACGGGGCGCTGGCCACCGCGGAGCTGAACCCGGCCGAGGGCTGAGACGGAGGGCGCCATGAGCACGCAGCAGGCGGCGTCGGACCACGAGCTGCCCGAGCCGATCCACGCCCGGCCCGTTCCCCGGCCGGGCCGCTGGGTCTCGGCCGCGGTCGTCCTCGTCCTCGCGGCGATGGCGGTCAACGCTCTCGTCACCAACCCGAACTTCCGCTGGGACACCGTCTGGCTGTACCTGCGGGACGTCGTCGTGGTGCGCGGCGTGGGCTGGACCCTCGTGCTGACGTTCGGGTCGATGGCGATCGCCGTGGTGCTCGCGATCCTGCTCGCGATCATGCGGCGCAGCGACAACCCGGTCATGAAGTCCGTGGCCTGGTTCTGGATCTGGTTCTTCCGCGGGACCCCGATCTACACCCAGCTGGTGTTCTGGGGCCTGATCTCGGTGCTCTACCCCCGCCTGAGCCTGGGCGTCCCGTTCGGCCCGGAGTTCTTCGTCTTCGACACACGGGACGTCATCACGGCGTTCTGGGCGGCGCTCGTCGGGCTGGCGCTCAACGAGTCGGCCTACCTCGCCGAGATCGTGCGGGCCGGCCTGTCGTCGGTCGACCCGGGCCAGAGCGAGGCCGCCCGGGCGCTGGGCATGAAGGAGAGCAAGATCCTGCGCCGCGTGGTGCTGCCGCAGGCCATGCGCGTCATCGTGCCGCCCACCGGCAACGAGACCATCTCGATGCTGAAGACGACGTCGCTGGTGGTGGCGGTGCCGTTCACGCTCGAGCTCACGTACGCCACCAGCGCCATCGGCGCGCGCATCTACCAGCCGATCCCGCTGCTCATCGTCGCCGCGCTCTGGTACCTGCTCATCACGTCGGTGCTCATGGTCGGCCAGCACTACCTGGAGCGGCACTACGGCCGCGGGTTCGACGGCGGCGCCACCGCCGGCGGGCGCGGGGGCCGCGGCCCGTTCGGGCGGCGTCGCCGCCCCGGCAAGCAGGCGCTCATCGGCGCCGCCGGCACGACGAAGGACGACCCCTTCCTGGAGGTGACCCCGTGACCGAGCAGGACGCGGCGCAGGATCCCGCGCAGGCCACCGCGCACGCGATGGTGGAGGCGCGCGGCGTGCACAAGGTGTTCGGCCACGGCGCCGACGCCGTGCACGTGCTGCGCGGCATCGACCTCGACGTCGCGCGGGGCTCCGTGACCGTCGTCCTCGGCCCGTCCGGCTCCGGCAAGTCGACGCTGCTGCGCTGCGTCAACGAGCTGGAGCAGATCACGGCCGGGTCGATCCGCGTGGACGGCGAGCTCATGGGCTACCGGTACGACGCCAAGGGCGTGCTGCACCGGCTGCACCCGAAGCGGATCGCCCGGCAGCGCGCGCGGATCGGGATGGTCTTCCAGCGCTTCCACCTGTTCGGCCACATGACGGCGCTGGAGAACGTCATGGAGGCCCCCGTGCAGGTCCGCGGCACCACGCGGGCCCGGGCGCGCGCCCGCGCGCTCGAGCTGCTGGAGCGCGTGGGCCTGTCCGACCGGGTCGACCACTACCCGGCACAGCTGTCCGGCGGGCAGCAGCAGCGCGTCGCCATCGCCCGCGCGCTCGCGATGGACCCTGAGATCATGCTGTTCGACGAGCCGACGTCGGCCCTCGACCCCGAGCTGGTCGGCGAGGTGCTGGCCGTCATGCAGGACCTCGCGCGCTCCGGCATGACGATGATCGTCGTGACGCACGAGATCGGGTTCGCGCGCGAGGTCGCCGACCACGTCGTCTTCATGGACGACGGCGTCGTCGTCGAGGAGGGCAGCCCGGGCGAGGTGCTGGAGAACCCGGCCGAGCCGCGCCTGCGCGACTTCCTGGCCCACGTGCTCTGAGCCCGACGGGGAGCTGCGCCCGTCGTTGACGCGACGTGCGGGCTCCGGCCGGCCGCGACGGTGCGACCGGCCGGAGCGTGCCGGTCACAGCTTGGCGCAGGTGCCGCCCCAGTCGGAGTGGCCGTACCAGGTCTTCTTCCAGAAGTGCGCGGAGTACGCCCCGTACGACCCCGCCGTCTTGGAGATGGTGCGGGTGGTACCGCTGCTCCACGTCCGCTCGGACCCGGTCAGCCACGTGCTGCCGGTCGGGCACCCGCTGGAGCTGGACGAGATCCGGTAGACCCGCATGAAGCCCGTCACCGAGCCGGAGCCGCGGTACTTCCACGACGCGTAGATCCGGCCGCTGCTCTTGGACAGGCACATGGTGCCCGGCCCCGAGGTCGAGCTGCACCGGCTGCCTGCCGGGACGCTGTAGGCGGCACCGTCGTCGAGCGAGCGGGCACCGGACTTCGTGGCGTCGTCCTCGGTGACCGCCATGCTGGCCGCGGAGCAGTCCTCCTCCAGCTCGACCCGTGCCGTCGCGAGGTCGGCCGGCGCGCCCAGGGACGCGTTGTAGTCGGGATCGACCTCGTCCGTGATGGTGACGTCGATGAGCTCGCAGCCGCGCGCGGCGGAGTCGGCGGCCCAGTCGGTGGCCTCGGCGTCGGCGCGGTCCTGGGCGGCCCACGCCTCCCACTCCTGGACGGAGCCGTCGTCGGGCATTCCTGGCGGTGTCTCGGTGGGCTGGCCGGCGCTCGCGGGGCCCGTGGCCCCGACGAGGGCGATGCCCAGGGCGAGGGCGCCGGTGCCCAGCCCTGCGGCGACGTGTCGTAGGCGAATCATGCGTCGGTTCATGTCGCTCCCTCTGTCCTCCACGCCGACGCCCGCGGCGCCCGTGCGGCAGCACGCACGCCGCCGGAGACGGCGTGCTCGACGGCGGTCGCCGAGCGTCGCTGACCCGGGGGACGAGTCGTGGGCAGCGTACCGACGGGCGGGGGTGGTGCCAACGTGAACCGGACCGGGGTGTAGTGATCCGGCCGGTGCCGGCAATGTGCGTGGTGGTGGGCGCCGACGGCCGCGAGGCCCGGCGTCGCGTTGCTCGGCCGAGACAGGGGGACCATGAAGAAGCAGGTCAGATGGCGTGTCGGACGTGACGAGGACCCTCCGGCGGCCCGTCCCGCGACGTGCCCGTGGTGACGGCGGGTACCTCCGCCGGCTCGAACGTCGTCCCGATCCGTCGCTACGGTGTGACGGCAAGGCCCTCGCGGGCGATCGCCGGGGGGCGGGACGGAAGGACGAGCGTGGAGGACGCCGACGCGCGCGAGCGGCTGACACGGCTGTGGGTGGACCACCACGAACCGGTCGCGCGATTCGTGGCGCGCCGGGTCTCGCCTGGCCTCGTCGACGACGTCGTCTCGGAGACGTACCTGGTCGCCTGGCGGCGGCTCGACGACGTCCCCGAGAACGCGCGCCCGTGGCTGTTCGGCGTCGCCCGCAACGTGCTGGCCACGCACCTGCGCACGCACGGCCGGTGGCGTGCGCTCGGCGTCCGGCTGGAGCAGGAGCCGCAGCCCTCCCAGCAGGGCACCGACGACCAGGCCGCGGAGCGGGCGGACCTGCGTCGCGGCTGGGACCTCCTCAGCGACGCCGACCGTGAGGTGATCGCCCTCGTGGCCTGGGACGGCCTCACGGCGGTCGAGGCCGCCAGGGTCCTGGGCTGCCGCCCCTCGACGTTCTCCGTCCGCCTGACCCGCGCCCGCAAGCGCCTGCTCGCCTACTCCGGCCTGCCGCACGGGACGGCCGACGTGCTGCGCAACCTGCAGGAGGCACGATGAAGTCGCCGATGCTGCTCGACCTGTCCGAGCTCGACCCGGCCCGCGACCTGCGGTCCCCGGGCCACGAGGACGATCCCGCCCTGCGGGAGATCCTCGCGTCCGACCGCCGTGCGCCGGCACCCGTGGCGCCCCCGCGGCGGCCGGCCCGCCCCGTGGCGGTCGCCGGCGCCGCCGCCGCGGTGGTGGTCGCGGCCGTCGGCGGGGTGGTGCTGTCGCAGACGCTCGGGTCCGCGCCCGCGTACGCGTCGTGGACGGCGGTCCCGACCGTGCTGACCGGGCCCGAGGCCGCGGACCGAGCCTCCGCCTGCCCCGCGGTGGCGCAGGAGATCACGGGCACGGAGGACGCCGACGGGCCGACGGTCGAGGAGGTCCCCGTCGACCCCGTGCTGGCGGAGGCTCGCGGCGACTACACGTACGTGGTGCTCGCGGGGGATCACGCGTACGGCGACTGCTTCGTCACCGCCGCCCACGACGGGAGCCCCGACGACGTCGTGGCGTCCTCCGCCGTCGTCCCGGATGCCGTGACCGGTCGGGGCGCCGCACCCGGTGCGACGGACGTGCTCGTGCTGCAGGCCGGCACGGCGTCGTGGTCGCAGGGCAGCACCGGCGAGGGGGCGGTGACGTCGGCGTTCGGGCGTGCCGGGGCCGACGTGGTGGGCGTCGCCGGCGTGCTGGGCTCGGGCGAACGGGTCGAGGCGTCGGTCGAGGACGGCTGGTGGGCCCTGTGGGCCCCCGGCGCCGCGGCGTTCGACGGTCCGGCCGTGGTCACCTACGCCGACGGCACGACCGCCACCGTGTCCCTCGAACCGGCAGGGGCCGCGGGAGCCCCCTGACCCGGGTCAGGCGCCGCCGGGGGCGCCGGCCGGCAGCCGCAGCGTGAAGCGGCAGCCGCGCCGGCCCTCCGGCAGGTCCACGTTGCGGACCGTCACGTCGCCCCCGTGCGCCGTGGCGACCTCGCGCACGATCGACAGCCCGATCCCGGCGCCGCCCGGTGCCGCGTCGAGCGTGGGCGTCCGCGCGGCGGTGCCGCGCCAGCCGGTGTCGAACACCCGCGGGAGGTCCGCGTCGGGGATGCCGCCGCAGGTGTCGGTCACCTCGACGACCGCGCCCGGCCCGTCCTCGTCCACGGTGCCGTCCGAGAGGGACACCCGCACCCGGACCTCCGCCCCGGCCGGCGTGTGCCGCACGGCGTTCACGAGCAGGTTCCCCAGGGCGCGGGCCACGTCCTGCGCGTCGACCGCCACGACCACGGGCGCCCCGACCACGTCGCCGGCGACCCGGACCGCGTCTGCGTCGGCCAGCGGCTGGGCCGCGGCGAGCGCGTCCGAGACGAGGTCGCCCACGTCCGCCGGCTCGCGCCGCAGCTCGCGGGTGGGCGACTGCAGGCGGGACAGGGCGAGCAGGTCGTCCACCATCGCCGACATGCGGCGGTTCTCCGCGGCGATGCGCCCGACCGCCTCGCCCGGCTCCGCGACGCCGTCCTCCAGCGCCTCGGTGAGCGCCCGCACGGCGGCCAGGGGCGTGCGCAGGTCGTGGGAGACCCAGGCGACCATCTCGCGGCGCCGGGTCTCGACCGCCCGGTCCCGTTCCCGGGCGGCCAGCGCCGCCGCGTGGTCGGTGGTGAGCCGGTGGGTGCGCACGGCGAGCGCCAGCCCGACCGCGAGCGCCACCGGCACCGCCGCCAGCAGCAGCCAGAGCACGGTCGCCGAGTCGGCCTTCGACAGGAACATGGCCCGGGCGCTGGCGTACACGCCCGCGGCGACCGACGCCACGACCACGAGCGGGGCGAGCGCCGTCGCCGCCGCCGGCCGACGTCGTGCCAGGACCGCGACGCCGACGGCGCCCGCCGCCCCGACGAGGGCCGCCACGCCGGCGGACAGGGCGACGCCCTGGAGCACCGGGCTCACGGCGCCCCCGTCCCGGCGGGCTCCGGCCGCGTCGCGTCCCAGCGGTAGCCGACGCCGAACACGGTCACCAGACGGGACGGGCGGGACGGGTCCGCCTCGACCTTCTCGCGCAGCCGCCGCACGTGCACGGTCACCGTCGAGCGGTCGCCGTACTCCCAGCCCCAGACCTCCCGCAGCAGCGCCTCGCGGTCGTGCACCTGCCCGGGGTGCGCCAGGAACCAGTGCAGCAGGTGGAACTCCCGGACCGTCAGCGTCAGCTCGGCGCCGGCCCGGTGCACCCGGTGCGCCGCCGGGTCGAGGACCAGGTCGCCGTCGCGCAGCACCCCGCCCGTCCCCGGCGCGGCCCCGCCGTGCGTCCCGTCGCCCGCGGTCGGGGGAGCGCCCCGCCGGCGCAGGACGGCCCGCACCCGCAGCACCAGCTCGCGTGGGCTGAACGGCTTGGTCACGTAGTCGTCGGCCCCGACCTCGAGTCCGCCCACCCGGTCGTCCTCCTCACCGCGCGCGGTGAGCATCAGGACCGGCAGGTCGGGGCGGGTGGCGCGCAGCCGGCGGCACACCTCCATCCCGTCGATGCCGGGGAGCATCAGGTCGAGGACGACGGCGTCCGGCGGCCGGGAGCCCGCCGCGGCGAGCGCCGTGGCGCCGTCGGCGGCGTGCTCGGCCGTCATGCCGGCACGCTCGAGGTACGCCACCACCACGGACGCGACGGTGACGTCGTCGTCCACCACCAGGACCCGGGCCACCCGACCAGCGTAGGCGCGGCACCGGGCGCGCTCTGCACGCGCGGGGGCGCCGGGAACGGCCCGTCACCACCCCGTAAGCACGGGCAACGGCGGCGCCCCGTCAGCGCGGGCGACGGCGGCGCCCCGTCAGCACGGGCGACGGCGGCGCCCCGTCAGCACGGGTGACGGCGCCTCGGCGCCGGTCGTCAGTGGTCGTCGCCGTCGCAGGCGAGCCCGTTGCCGTTGGAGTCGAGCCCGGGCCGGTAGCCGGGGTGCCCCTGCTGGATCGGTGCGACACCGGCCTTCTCGGCGTCCTTGCAGTCCCAGTAGAACCAGGCGCTGTCCTGCTGCTGCTCCTGCTGCTCCTGGGCGGTCTGCTCCTGCTGCGTCTGCTGGTCGTCGAGCTGCTGCTGCAGGCTGGTGAGCTCGGACTCCTTGGCGGCGGCCTCCTCCTCCCGCGCCTTCAAGTCCTCCTCCCGCTTCTGGAGCTGGGTGCGCTGGTCGGCGATGTCCTGCTGGTCCTGGGCGGCCTGGTCGCTCAGCTGCTGGGCCTCCCGCAGGCTCCGCTGGGCGTCGGCGAGCGCCTGGGCGGCGTCGGAGCTGCGCATCGCCGACACGGTCACGCCGAGGACGACGCCGAGCGCGAGGCAGGCCGCGGCGACGCCTGCGACGAGCCCGTTGCCGGGACGACGGCGCCTCGGCCGGGCGCCGGAGGATCCTCCGGGCCCTGCAGCAGGCGGGGCGCCTGCAGCCGTGTGCCCGCCCGGTGCGGGACGGGCGTCCGCGCGGTCGCCGGTGCCGCTCGGGGAGGGCGCGGGGGCGGCCGGCGCTGCCGGAGCCGTCGGCGCGGGCGCCGCAGGCGCCGCGGGCGCGGCGGGGGCGGCGACGGGCACCGGCGCCATGACGCTGGTGGCCTCGACGGTGGACTCGGGCCGACGCGGGGCGGGAGCCTGCGGGGCGGTGGGTCGCGCCGGGGGCGCGGTGGAGGCGGCGGGCGTCCGTGCTGCGGGCGCCTGTGCTGGCGCGCCCGCGGACGTCGCGTCGTCGACCCAGTACTCCCACCCCGGGGGTGCGGGCGGCCACGCAGGGTCCGGGACCCACCCGGCGCCCGGGCGAAAGCCCGGGGGCACCTGCCACCCCGGTGGTGGGTTGAATCGCACAGCCATGACACTCCTCCGTCGTCCAGCGGCCCCACTATGGCGGATACCGGCGGCGCCGGTCCACGTCGCGCACCAGTCGGACACGGCTGGCGGCCCTGGTGGGCGCCTCCTGTCGGCGGCCGCTGGTAGACCGGTGGCATGCACGTCGTCACAGGCAGCCCGTCGTTCCCCGGCATCGCGGGAGCGCCGCTCGTGCACTCCGTGGGCGACGTGGTGCGCGCCGCGGAGTGCGAGCACGCCCTGCTGCGCCGTGCCGACGAGCTCGTGGGGCGGGCTCCGCGGCGCGAACGCCCCGCGGACGTGATGCTCGAGCGCACGGCCGCCCTCGGGGCGGCGCACCGCCGCCGGGCCCTGGACGCGTTCCGGGACCGGTTCGGCCCGGCGCCGGCCGACGGCGGTCCCGGGGGCGTCGTGGAGATCGAGGAGCCGCGGGCCACCACGGCCGACGAGCTCCTGGCCGCCCACGCCCGCACGCTGGCCGCTCTGGAGCGCGGCGCGGACGTCGTCGCGGGGGCCGTCCTCCTCGACGGGCGGTTCTCGGGCCGTGCCGACTTCCTCGTGCGCGCGGGCCGGGCGGGTGACTCCGGGACGGCCGCGTACGCGGTGTGGGAGGCGACGCTCGCGCGCCGGGCCAAGGTGCTGGCCCTGCTGCGTCTCGCGGCGCACGCCGAGCAGCTCACCGCCGTGGGCGTGGACCCGACGGGGCAGGGACACCTGCTCCTCGGCGCGCACGGCGAGGAGCCCGCGTCGTCGCACCACCCGCTCGCGGAGGTGCTGCCCGTCTACCGCGCCCGGCGCGACCGGATGCTGGAGGTGCTCGCCGAGCACCTCGCCGACGACGGGCCCGTCGCCTGGGGAGACCCCCGGTTCGTCGCCTGCGGGCGCCTCGGCGTGTGCGCCGACTGCGCGGCGTCCGCCGAGGAGCACCGCGACGTGCTGCTGGTCGGCGGCGTCTACGCCGGGCAGCGCGCCCGGCTCGCGGCCGCCGGCGTCACCACGATCGACGCGCTCGCGGCCGCGGAGGAGCCGCCCGCCGGGATCCCCGAGGGGGCGTTCGCGCGGTGGCACGACCAGGCCGCCCTGCAGCTCGGGACCGCGCCGGGCGACGGCCGGGTCCGGTACCGCACGGACGGACCCGACGGTCCCCGGGACGCCGAGCTGCGCTGGACCATGCCCGACCCCTCCGCCGTCGACCGGCTGCCCGCCCCGAGCCCGGGCGACGTGTTCTTCGACTTCGAGGGCGACCCCTGGTGGAGCGACCCCGAGGGCAGGGAGCCGCGCTCGGGCCACGGCCTGGACTACCTCTTCGGCTGGGTGACCCGCCCCGGAGTCGCCGACCCCGACGACGAGCTCGTCACCCCGCTCGGCGACGACCACCCCGACGACCGGACACCGCCGTTCCACGGGCTGTGGGCGGACACGCCGGAGGCCGAGCGCGACGCGCTCGTGGCGTTCGTCGACTGGCTGGCCGCCCGCCGCCGCCGCTGGCCCGACCTGCACGTGTACCACTACGCCGACTACGAGCGCGCCCACCTGCTGTCGATCGCGGCCCGCCACGGCACGTACGAGGACGAGGTCGACGACCTGCTGCGCGACGGCGTGCTCGTGGACCTGTGGAAGGTGGTGCGCCCCGCGCTGCGCATCTCGCACCGGTCCCGGTCCATCAAGAGGCTCGAGCCCCTCTACATGGGGGCGGAACCGGGCCGCGAGGGCGTCACCGACGGCGCCGCCTCGATCGTCGAGTACGCGGAGTACGCGGCCCTGCGCGCCTCCGGCGACCACGCCGGCGCGGACGCCCGCCAGGCGCAGATCCTCGCCTACAACCGGTACGACTGCGTCTCCACGCTGCGCCTGCTCGACTGGCTGCGCGAGGCCCGCGCCCAGGTCGGTGAGCCGGCGGCCCCGCCCGCGGAGACCGCCGCGCCGCGGCCGGACGAGCCGGCCGAGCCCACGCGCCGCCGCGTCGACACGGACCGCCGCCTCGCGCTCGAGGAGGACGTCCGGGCGGCGGTCGAGAGCGCCGGACCCGGCGCGGAGCCGGCGGCGGCCCGCGCCCTCGCGCTGCTCGGCGGGGCCGTCGGCTACTACCGGCGCGAGGCGAAGCCGTCCTGGCACGAGCACTTCGCCCGGCTCGAGTCGCCGCCCGACGAGTGGCCGGGACGCCGGTCGTCGATGGTGGTGGAGAAGGCCGAGGTCCGCCGCGACTGGGAGGTCGAGCCCGGGCGGACCGTCCCGGCCCGCGTCGTCGCCCTCGCCGGGCGGGCCGTCGAGGGGTCCGAGCTCGTCGACGGCGCGCCCGTCTGGCTGCTGTACGACGACCCCGTGCCGCCGAGCGTCGAGCCGCCCACGGGCCGGTCCGTGCGCGGCGCGCACGCCCGCGCGGGCATCGTGGGGACGACGCGGGACGACGCCACGCAGGAGCTCGTGGTGCGCGAGCAGCTGCGCCGCGGCGCGGAGCCGTACGACGCGCTGCCGGTGGGCGTCGCCGTGGACGCGCTGGTACCCACCGGCCCGCAGGAGCAGGCGGTCGAGGACGCGGCCGCCGCGGCGCTCGCGGCCTGGCGCGCGGACGGCGAGCTTCCCGCCGGCCCGGCGAACGACCTGCTGCGGCGCCGCCCGCCACGGCTGGTGCCCGAGCCGGCCGGGCCGGCGTCGCCGACGCTCCCGGAGCCGGTCCCGGGCCCCGACGGCGAGCCCGACCTCCCGCACGCGGTGCTCGCCGCGGTCCGGCGGCTCGACCGCTCGTACCTCGCCGTCCAGGGGCCGCCCGGCACGGGCAAGACGTCCCTCGCCGCGCGCGTCGTCGCCGACCTCGTCGCCGCGGGCTGGCGTGTCGGCGTGGTCGCGCAGTCCCACGCCGTGGTCGAGAACCTCCTCCACGCGGCGGTCCGCGCCGGGGTCGGCGTGGACAAGGTCGCGAAGAAGGCGCGCACCACCCCCCGCGCGGGGGCCGCGACGCCCGCCGCCACGGAGTGGCCGGAGGTGGGCGCCGAGGCGCTCGCGGACGTCGCCGCCTGGGCGGCGACGTCGGGCGACGGCTGCCTCGTCGGCGGGACGGCCTGGGACTTCGCGCACGCGCGGTGGCCGGAGGCCGGGCTCGACCTGCTCGTGGTCGACGAGGCGGGGCAGTTCTCCCTCGCCAACACCGTGGCCGTCGCGCGGGTCGCCTCCCGGCTCCTGCTGCTCGGGGACCCGCAGCAGCTCGGGCAGGTGAGCCGGGGCGCGCACCCCGACCCCGCTGTGGCGGGGTCGGCGCTGGGGTGGCTCACCGGGGAGGAGGACGTGCTGCCGGGCCGGTTCGGCTACTTCCTGCCCGCCTCGTACCGGATGCACCCGGCCCTGTGCCGCGAGGTCTCGCAGCTCGCCTACGACGGCCGGCTGCACGCCCACCCGCGGGCCGCGGCACGCCGTCTGGACGGCGTCGCGCCGGGGGCGCGGCAGGTGCTGGTGGAGCCGGACCCCGGCGGGTCGGCCGTCGCGTCTGCCGTAGAGGCGGCGGAGGTGGTGCGGCAGGTGCGGGCCGTCCTCGGGCGTCCCTGGCACCCCGGCGAGGGCCCGGCCCGGCCGCTGGCGCAGGACGACGTGCTCGTGGTCGCGGCCTACAACGCCCAGGTCCACCGGGTGCGGCAGGAGCTCGACGCGGCCGGGCTGCCCGAGGTTCCGGTCGGGACGGTGGACATGTTCCAGGGCCGCGAGGCCGTGGTCGTGATCCTCACGCTCGCGGCCGCCTCGCCCGAGCGCGCCCCCCGCGGCACGGGGTTCCTGCTGAACCGCAACCGCGTCAACGTCGCCGTCTCCCGGGCACGGTGGTCCGCCGTCGTCGTGCGGTCACCCCACCTCACCGAGCACCTGCCGCAGTCGGTGCGGCGGCTGCAGGAGCTCGGCGCCTTCCTCGCTCTCGGCGAGGCGAGCGGGTAACGGCCCGGTCAGAACCCGCCGACGTCGAACCCGCCGTCGCCGCCGAGGAAGTCCCCGAACCCGCCGCCGTCGTCCGGCGCGCCCGCCTCGGCGCTGCCGGCGTCCGCGCCGGTGTCCCCGCTGTCGGCGCCGGTGTCGGACGCGTCCCCGGCGAGGTCCTGCGTGGGATCGCCGAAGGCGGGGCCGAACAGGGCGTTGGCGACGGCCGAGCCGATGACGACGCCGGCGACGGTGCCGAGCAGGCTCGACCCGACCATCGACCCGAAGCCGGGGCCCCGCGCCGTGTCCTGCCGGAACGACCGCTCAAGGGTGCCGGGCTCGCGCATCTCCGCGCGGGTGGCCATCCGGGCCAGCGACCGCGGGTCGTCCGAGGTCGCGCGCTCGGCCGGGGGGACGCCCGCGCCGAGCTCGTCGAGCACCCGCCGGCGCTGCTCGGGCGTCAGGCGGGCGAACGCCTCGGCGTGCGCCTGCTCGACGGCGTCCGGCGGGGCCGTGCGCAGCAGGTAGCGGTAGCGCTCCACGGCGACCTCGTCGGGGTCGCGGCGTGCCGTGCCGCCGCCCGCCGTGCCGCCGCCCGACGCGCCGTAGCCCGGCGTGGCCGGGGGGCCGAAGGGCTCCTGCCCCGGCTCGGGGGCGTACCCGTACTTGTCCGGGGCCTCGCCCGTGTGCGGCGCGTGACCCGATCGTCCCGGGACGCCGTGGAAGGAACGCTCGTCCCGGGTCCTGCCCAGCAGCCTGTCGAGGAATCCCATACCGAGAGGAACGTCCGGGCCGCGGGCGGCGTTCCCGTGGCCGGTCCTGGCCGGTCCTGGCCGGGCCGCACCGAACCGAGCAGGGCCGGGCGCCGGCCCCGGGACGACGACGGCCCGCACCCCGCCGGAGCGGGATGCGGGCCGTGCGCTCACGCGGAGGGCCGAGTCACCTCGGCCCCGCGGAGGGTCAGAGCGGGCGGACGTTCTCCGCCTGCGGGCCCTTCGGGCCCTGCGTCACGTCGAACTCGACGCGCTGCTCCTCGTCGAGGCTGCGGTAGCCCTGCGACTGGATGGCGGAGAAGTGGACGAACACGTCGGCCGAGCCGTCCTCGGGAGCGATGAAGCCGTAGCCCTTCTCGCTGTTGAACCACTTCACGGTTCCGGAAGCCATGCGGTACTCCTTCAAGAGTGTCGACGATCCCGACCGTCGAGATCGCGCATCACGGTGAATCGTCGTCAACTCTTGAAACCAAGGTCCGCCGACCGGGCGCGCCCATCCTGATGACGCACCCGACTCGGCGCGAACCGCGAGCGGTCCGGATCGAGCGAGGCACTGCAACGAGGACAACGGTACGCGAGCGCGCGTGCCGGCACCAGTGGTCGACGACGGGAACATGATCGAATCCACCGTCCCGACCGTGACCCTCGACAACGGCGTCGAGATTCCGCAGGGAGGACTGGGCGCCTTCCCGGTCCCCGAGCATCGGCCCCGTCGAACATGTGGTTGGTCCGGGATTCGAGCCCCGGATCCCGGACCAACCACATGTTCGACACCTGACAAGGGCATGTTCGGCACCGAGCGGCTCTGCCCGGGGGGGGGCGACGCCTAGGGTGGTCGGGTGCACGACGCCGACACCTCCGCCGACATCTCCGCCGAGACCACCGACGCCCCGGCGGCGCCGCCGCTCGCCGACCGACGTCCGGCGACCCGCACGCACCACGGGGACGTCGTCACCGACGACTACGAGTGGCTGCGCGACGCGGACTCGCCCGACGTCCTGGACCACCTGCGGGCCGAGAACGCCTGGACGCGCTCGGAGCTCTCCCACCTCGCGCCGCTGCGCGAGGCCCTGTTCACGGAGACGAAGCAGCGCACCCAGGAGACGGACCTGTCGGTCCCCACACGCCTGGGCGGGGCCTGGTACTACTCCCGCACGCAGGAGGGCCGGCAGTACGCGGTCCACGCGCGCGTCCCGGCCGCGGCGGACGACGGGTGGACGCCGCCGGTCGTCGAGCCCGGGCGCGCCCCCGAGGGCGAGCAGGTGCTCCTCGACGAGAACGCGGAGGCGCTCGACCACGACTTCTTCGCCCTCGGGTCGTTCGACGTCTCCGCCGACGGCACCCGGCTGGCGTACGCCGTCGACACCACCGGCGACGAGCGGTACACGCTGCGGGTGCGCGACCTGACCACCGGTCAGGACCTCGACGACGAGATCCCGGACACCTTTCCCGGGGCGGTCATCACCCCGGACGGCGACCACCTCTTCTACCTCACGGTGGACGAGGCGTGGCGCCCGCACCAGGTGTGGCGCCACCGCGTGGGCACGCCGGCGAGCGAGGACGTCCTGGTGTTCTCGGAGCCGGACGAGCGGTTCTGGGTCGGCGTCGGGCTCACCCGCTCCCGCCGCTACCTGGTGATCGAGCTCGGGTCCAAGACCACGGGCGAGGCGTGGGTGCTGGAGGCGGACGAGCCGACGGGCCGGTTCCGCGTGGTGTGGGAGCGGCGTGACGGCGTGGAGTACACCGTCGAGCACGCGGCGCTGCCCACCGGCCGCGGGGACGCCACGCACGACGCGCTGCTGGTGCTGCACAACGACGGGGCGCGGAACTTCGAGCTCGCCGCGACGGACGTCCCGGCCCCGGGCGCCGGGCTGCTCGACCCCGCCACGGCCCGCGCCGTCGTCCCCCACGACCCGGCGGTCCGCCTCGACGGGGTGGACGCCTTCGCCGGTCACGTGGTGCTCAGCCTGCGGCGCGACGCGCTGCCGCGCGTCGCCGTCGTCGACCTCGCCGCGGTGGAGACGGGCTCGCCCTGGCCGCTCAGCGAGATCGACGTCGACGAGCCGCTGTTCGCCGTGACGCCCGACGCGAACCCCGACTGGGCGCAGCCTCTGTTGCGCGTGCGGCATACGTCGTTCGCCACGCCGACGACGGTGCTCGACGTCGACCTCGCCACCGGCGTGCGGCACGTGCGCAAGCGCCAGCCCGTGCTGGGCGGCTACGACCCTGCCGACTACGTGCAGCAGCGCGAGTGGGCGACGGCGGAGGACGGCACGCGGGTCCCGATCAGCCTGGTGTGGCGGCGCGACGCCGTCACGCTCGACGCGGCGGGCACGCGCGCCGAGCCCGCGCCCCTGGTGCTGTACGGGTACGGGGCGTACGAGACCAGCGTCGACCCCTACTTCTCCGTGCCGCGCCTCAGCCTGCTGGACCGCGGGGTCGTGTTCGCCGTCGCGCACGTGCGTGGCGGCGGGGAGCTCGGCCGGGCCTGGTACGACGGCGGCAAGCTCGCCGCCAAGCCGCACACGTTCACGGACTTCGTCGCCTGCGGCCGGCACCTCGTCGACGCGGGCTGGACGACGCCGCGGCGCATGGTGGCCGAGGGCGGCAGCGCGGGAGGCCTGCTCGTGGGGGCCGTGACGAACCTGGCGCCCGAGCTGTTCGCCGGCGTGCTCGCCGTCGTGCCGTTCGTGGACGCCCTCACGTCGATGCTCGACCCGTCCCTCCCGCTGACCGTCGTCGAGTGGGACGAGTGGGGAGACCCGCTGCACGACCCGGACGCGTACGCCCTGATGCGCTCGTACAGCCCGTACGAGAACGTGCCCGACGACGCCTCGGGCTACCCGCGGATCCTGGCGACCACGTCCCTGCACGACACGCGGGTGCTGTTCGTCGAGCCCGCGAAGTGGGTGGCGCGGCTGCGGGCCGCGGGCGCCCCGGCGCTGCTGAAGATCGAGATGTCGGCCGGGCACGGGGGCGTGTCCGGGCGGTACGCGCGGTGGGAGGAGATCGCGTTCGAGAACGCGTGGGCGCTCGACGTGCTCGGGCTGGGCGGCGCACCGGCCTGATCTCACCCCTCCGCCCGCCCGGCGCGCGCGTACCGTGGTGCACGGAGCGAGACGGTGGGCGACGACGACACGGCGGAGGCGCGCGCGGCGCACGCGGCCGGTGACTGGGCGGCGGCGCGGGCCGCCCTGGAGCGCGCGGCGGCGGCCGGCCCGTTGCCCGCCGAGGACCTGGCCAGGCTCGCGACGGCCCAGTGGTGGCTCGGCGACCAGGCCGCGTCGATGGCGACCGCGGAGGCGCTCTACCGGGCCCGGCTCGCCGCCGGCGCCGTGGAGGAGGCCGCGCTCGGCGCCGTCGAGCTGGCGCTCCTGTGGTTCGCGGCGGGGGACCTGGCGGTGGCCTCGGGCTGGCTCGGCCGGGCCCGCCGCCTGCGCGCCGGCCGCCCGCCGGCGCGTGTCGACGGGTACGTCGCGTACGTGGCGTTCGGGTACCGGCTCGAGGCCGACGGCGACCCGGACGCGGCCGCGCGGGCGTCGGACGAGCTCCGCGCGCTGGCCGGCAGGTTCGACGACGACCCGGCGCTCGGCTGCTTCGCCCTCGTGGCGGCGGGCCTGCGGGCCGCGAGCGACGGGGACGTCGAGGGCGGCTTCGACCTGCTCGACCAGGCGATGCTCCCTGTGGTCGCCGGCCAGGTCGGGCCGCTGTGGTCCGGCGACGTGTACTGCAGCGTCGTGCACCTGTGCGGCGAGCTCGCCGACCTGACCCGCATGCGGTCGTGGACGGACGCGATGGAGCGCTGGGCGTCGCCCCTGTCCCGCCACTTCATGTTCACGGGCGTCGCCCGGGTCCACCGCCTCCAGCTCCAGGCCGCCGAGGGTCGCTGGAGCGCCGTCGAGCAGGAGCTCGGCCCGCAGAGCGGGCGGCTGACCGGCGCGCACGGGTGGGTCGCGGGGGAGGGGTACCGCACCCTCGGCGACGTCCGGCGGCTGCGCGGCGACGTGCGCGGCGCCGAGGAGGCGTACACCCGGGCCCGCGATCTCGGCATCGACCCCCAGCCGGGAGCCGCGCTGCTCCTCGCCGCCGCCGGCCGGCCGGACGCCGCGATGACGGCGCTGCGGGCCGCGCTCTCCGCCGCGCGGCCGCTCGAGCGCAGCCGCGCCCTGCCCGCCGTCGTCGAGGTCGCGGTGGGGCTCGGGGACCTGCCGGCGGCCCGCGCGGCGGCCGCCGAGCTGGAGGACGTCGCCGCGGCCTTCCCCGGCCCTGGGCTGCGCGCCGCGGCCGACACCGCGGCCGCGCGCGTGCTCCTCGCGGACCGCTGCTGGGACGAGGCGTCGACGCGGCTCGCGCGCGCCGTGCGGACCTACCGGGCGCAGCGCTTCCGGTACGCGACCGCCCAGGTGCACGAGCTCACCGCGGCGGCGCTCCGGGGCCGCGGAGAGCACGACCGCGCCACCGCGGAGGAGGCGACGGCGCTCGCGGTGTACCGGGACCTCGGCGCCGGCCCGGACGCCGACCGGCTCGCCCGGGGCGCGGCGGCGCCGGGCGGGCTGACGGCGCGGGAGGCGGAGGTGTTGGCGTGCGCGGCGTCGGGCGCCAGCAACCGTGAGATCGCGGACACGCTGGTCATCAGCACCAAGACCGTGGGGCGGCACCTGGCGAACATCTACCTCAAGCTCGGTGTGACGTCCCGTACGGCCGCCGCCGGCTGGGCCCGCGACCACGGCGTCGCCCCGAGGGCCCCCGGACCCGGCACGCCTGCACCATCCGCCGCAGCGCTGTCGGGAAGGTTGCACGATCCGCCCGACGCCGCGCCGCCCCGGCGTCCGTAGCGTCGAGGGTGTCCCGGCGGACGCCGGGCACGAGGCGAAGGAGCCGGACATGAGTACCACCGCGACGGACGACTTGCTCGACCGTGTCGTGCAGATCCTCGACGACGGCGCGATCGCGCTGCTGGCCGGGGTGGGGCACGAGACGGGCCTGCTGGACACCCTCGGCGTGCTGCCGCCGTCGACCAGCGCGCAGGTGGCCGACGCCGCCGGCCTGGACGAGCGGTACGTGCGCGAGTGGCTCGGCGGGATGGTCACCGCCGGCCTGGTCGCCTACGACCCCGGGCCGGCGACGTACGTGCTGCGCGAGGCCGCGGCGCCCTACCTGACCGGGTCCGGCGTCGACAACCTGGCCCGCACGATGGCGCAGCTGACCCTGCTCGCGACCGCCGCGCCGAAGGTGGCCGAGTGCTTCCGGCGCGGCGGCGGGACCACGTACGCCGACTACCCCGGGTTCCACGCCGCGCAGGCGGCGGAGAGCGCCGCCGTCAACGACGTCGCGCTGATCGACACCGTCGTGCCGCTCACGGGGCTCGTGGAGCGTCTCGAGGACGGCCTCGACGTCGCCGACGTGGGCTGCGGGCAGGGGCACGCGATCAACCTCATGGCCCGGCGGTTCCCCGCGAGCCGGTTCACCGGCTACGACTTCTCGCCCGAGGCGATCGAGGCGGCGCGCGCCGAGGCGGCCGCCTGGGGGCTGACGAACGCGCGGTTCGCGGTGCACGACGTCGCGGAGCCGCTCCCGGAGGAGTACGACCTGGTGACCGCGTTCGACACGATCCACGACCAGGCGCACCCGGCGCGGGTGCTGGCCGGCGTCCACGCCGCGCTGCGGCCCGGCGGCACGTTCCTCATGGTCGACATCAAGGCGTCGAGCCGGCTGGAGCAGAACGTCGACCTGCCGTGGGCGAGCTTCCTGTACACGGTCTCGACGCTGCACTGCATGGCGGTCTCGCTCGGGCAGGGCGGCGAGGGCCTGGGCACGGTGTGGGGCGTGGAGCGTGCCACGCGGATGGTCCGGGAGGCGGGTTTCGTCGCCGTCGAGCCGAAGGAGCTCGCGGAGGACCCCTTCAACGTGTACGTCGTCGCGCGGGCGTAACCTGGGCCGGCCGTGCCCGCCCGAAGATGAACACCAGGTGAACAGTCCAGTAACAGTTCACCGGGACGTCGCACAACGGTAGGAATCTCTCAGGCGCGCGCCCCACCATGGTCGTCGTGACCGAGACGATCCTCCTCGCGCTCGTCGTCGTGACGGCGCTGGCCTTCGACTTCACGAACGGCTTCCACGACACGGGCAACGCGATGGCCACGTCCATCGCCACACGGGCCCTCCGGCCCCGGACGGCGGTCGCCCTGTCCGCGGTGCTCAACCTCGTCGGCGCGTTCCTCTCCCTCGCCGTCGCCGCGACGATCGCCAAGGGGATCGTCGACGCCGGGGTCATCACGCTGCCGGTGGTACTGGCGGGCCTCGTCGGCGGCATCGTGTGGAATCTCGTCACCTGGCTGTTCGGCATCCCGTCGAGCTCCTCGCACGCCCTGGTCGGCGGGATGGTCGGCGCGGTGCTGGCCGCCGTCGGTACCTCGGGCGTGCTGTGGACGGGCGTGGTGTCGAAGGTGCTGGTCCCCGCGCTGCTGGCGCCGGTCGTCGCGATCGTCGTCGCGTCGGCGGGCACCTGGCTGGTCGCCCGCCTCACCCGCGGGGTGCCGCAGGACGTGACCAGCCGCGGCTTCCGGTGGGGCCAGATCGGGTCGGCCTCGCTCGTGTCGCTGGCGCACGGCACCAACGACGCGCAGAAGTCGATGGGCATCATCCTGCTCGCCCTCATCGCGGGCGGTGCCGTCCCCGCCGACTCCGGGGTGCCGTTCTGGGTGATCCTCAGCTGCGCGCTCGCGATGGCGGTCGGCACCTACCTGGGCGGCTGGCGCGTCATCCGCACGCTCGGCAAGGGCCTGGTGGAGATCGACTCGCGGCAGGGCATGGCGGCGGAGACGTCGTCCGCGGCGGTCATCCTGCTGTCCAGCCACTTCGGCTTCTCCCTGTCCACGACGCACGTCGCGACCGGGTCCGTGCTCGGCTCCGGCGTCGGCATGCCCGGGGCCAAGGTCCGGTGGGGCGTCGCCGGCCGCATGTTCGTCGCGTGGGCGGTCACCCTCCCGGCGGCGGGCCTGGTCGGCGCGCTGTGCCACTGGCTCGAGTCCGGCATCGGCGGCACGGCGGGCACGCTCGTGGTCTTCGGGGTGCTGATCGCCACGTCGGCCGCCATCTGGATGGCCTCGCGCCGCAAGCCGGTGAACCACACCAACGTCAACGACTCCTGGGACGGCGACGCGGCGCCCTCCGCGGAGGACACGAACCGTCAGGCGGTGCACGCATGAGCTCCTTCATCGAGTGGGGCGCCCTGGGCCAGGTGCTGGTCGTCGGGCTGCTCGTCGGCGCGGGCATCCCCGCCCTCTTCGCCCTGGGCCTGCGCCTCCTGGCGGGCACGACGACGGAGGGCGGCGCCCCGGTGGCCGGGCCGACGCCGGAGAGCGACGAGGCCGACGCGGCGCGGCGCGGGCCCGTGGCGATCGCCCGGCCGACGCCGGCGCGGCTCGCCGGGGCGGTCGCCTGCCTGGGTGTCGTGGTCGGCGCGATCGCGTTCGGTCTGGTCTTCCTGGTCTCCGGCGGCCACTGACCGAACGAAACCAGGGCTCAGGGCAGCAGGCCGCGGCTCCTCGCCAGCGCCGCCTCCGCGCGACGCGTCTCGCGCTCGGCGCAGGCGTCGACGGCCGCCGCGGTGCCGCCGTCGCGCAGGGCCGTGAGCGTTCCGCTCAGGGTGTCGGCGTCGTGCACGGTGCCGAGCGCCGACTGCAGCCTCTTCATCCGCGACGCGGTGCGCGCCGACCGTCGCGACCGCCGTCCGCTCCCGAACGACGCGAGCACATCGCCCGTGTAGCGCGCCCGGCGGGCCGCCTTGCGCAGCCGGTGCACCTCGTGGGGCGCGGGCCGCGCGGCCTCGGTGGCCGCGGCGACAGGTGCGGCCCGGCGTCGCGCCCGCCGAACCGCCCGCCCGAGCGCGGGCTGCAGGACGTCGCGGGCCGGGCTCGCGGCCCGGTCGGTCAGGGGTGGCCCCGCCGCGAGGGCCCGCAGCCGCCGCACGAGGTCCGCGTGCGCGGGCGCGTCGAGCGCGGCCACGAGCCGCGCCCGGGCCGCCGCGTGCCGTCGCCGCAGCGCGTCGTCGAGCGTGACGAGCCCCGACCGCACGGCCGCGGACGCCGGGGCGAGCTCGTCCGCGAGCTCGGCCAGCCGTGCCTGCTGCACCTCCGCGTCCCGCACGTCGCCGAGCACCCGGGCGTACGCCGCGAGGTCCGCGGCCAGGGCGCGGGGCGCGAGCGGGCCGTCCGCGGCGAGGCAGTCCCGGTGCACGCGCAGCAGGGTGCGCAGCCGCCGCACCGCGACCCGTTGGCGGTGCACGGCGTCGGGCGTGTCGCGGCGCACGGCGTCCCGCGCGCCGACGACCACGTCCACCTGGGCGCGGATCGTGGCGCTGAGCACGTCGCCGGCCGAACGGGTCATGCTCGATGCTGCCTCGCGCGGCCGCCGCTCGCCGCGCGGGCCGGTCGTCAGGAGCGGCGGGCCGCCAGTGCCAGGGTCCTGCCCTGCAGCACGAAGCTGCCGCCGGCGGAGTCGATCGCCGCACCGAGCCGGTCGAGCAGCCTCTCCAGGGTGTCGGCGGGGAGGCGCGTCGCGAGCCCCGTCGTCGGGACCTGGTCCAGCCACTCCCGCCGGGTGTAGGTGCGCTCCCAGTCGATGCTCAGCTCCCGCGGCTCGGCGAAGCGCCCGCTGCGCCGGATCCCGTCCGCGGCCCGGGCGACGAGGCCCCGGTAGCCCTCGCGGGCGCCCCCGGTCATGCCCGCGGCCATCGGCGAGTCGGGGACGACCTCCTGGAACGCGGCGGCGAAGGCCGCCGCGAGCGCGTGCGGCGGGTCGCCCGCGTTCCAGAAGACGGTGAGCGTCCCGCCGGGCTCCAGTGCGTCGGCCGCGCGGGCGGCGCCCTCGTCGGCGTCGACCCAGTGCCAGGTCTGCCCGGCGGTGATGCCGTCGGCGGTGCGGCCGGCCCGGTCCCACTCCTCGAAGCGGGCGATCTCGACCGGGGTGCCGTCGCGCCGCGCGACCTCGGCCATGCGGTCGTCGACGTCCACGCCGAGCACGTCGCACCCGGCCGCCCGGAGCTGCCGCGCGACGATGCCGGTGCCCACCCCGACGTCGAGGACGAGCGGCCGTGGGCGCGTGGTGACGTCGCGGGCGGCTCCCGCCACGTGCTCGATCAGGGCGTCGGGGTAGCGGGGGCGGGCACGGTCGTAGCGGTCGGCGTCGGTGCCGAACGACGACGCGACGTCCCGGGCGCGGGCGGGGTCGGTGGTCATGGAGTCAGCGAACGCCACGCCTGTCGCCCCGGTCAACGGCGTTCGCCGTGGGCCGAGAGGTCGGGACGCTCAGCCCTGGCGCTTGGCCTCGACGACGCGGCGGGCGGACTCGTCGACCTTCGCGGCGAACTCGGGGTCGTCGCGGGCCTCGGCCACCAGCGCGTCCGCCATCGCCGGGGCGACGGACGGGTCGGCGGAGGCGAGCACCAGGTCCACCCCGGCGTCCACGGCGCGCACGGCGCGCTGTCCGGGCGTCCAGTCCTGGGCCTGGGCCGCCGCCGACAGGTCGTCGGTGATGACGACGCCGTCGAAGCCCAGGTCGTCGCGCAGCAGGTCGCCGACCACGGCGCGGGAGAAGACGGCGGGCGCGTCGGGGTCGATCTTGTCGTACACGGCGGACGACACCATGACGTAGCGCGCCCCGGCGTCGATCCCCTTCGCAAACACCTCCACGGACGCGGCGTCGGGGCCCGTGCGCGTGTCGGTGACGCCCGCGTCGGTGTCGGTGTTCCGCGTGACGCGGCCGAGGCCCGGGAAGTGCTTGATCACGGGCTCGACGCCCGCGGCCCGCATGCCCGCCGAGAAGGCGTTGGCCGACCGGGTCACGGAGGAGGGCGTGAAGCCGTAGCTCCGGTCGAAGTGCCCGATGGGGGCGTTGCCCTCGGCCTCGTCGGCGTCGACGAGGTCCATCACGGGCGCGAGGTTGAGGTTGATGCCCGCGGCGGCGAGCTCGTCACCCCAGCCCTCGGCCCGCTCACGGAGGGTGGCCGCGGGCCACTCGGCCTGCTCGGTGGCGCGGGGGATGTCGGAGAACCCGGGCCCGCGCAGCACCTGCACGAGCCCGCCCTCCTGGTCCGTGGCCACGAGCATCGGCGTGCCGTGCGTCGTGCGGCGGCCGGCGAGGTCCGTGTACTCCTCGACGAGGTCACGGGTGGCGTCGACGCCTGCCTCGCTGCGCCCGTGCAGGAACACGTTCCCCACGTGGTGCTCGGTCACCGCGTCGGCCGAGACCTGCGCCGGCGAGTCCACCGCGACGCCGACCATCACGAGCTGGCCGACCTTCTGCTCCAGCGACCAGCCGGCGAGGATGTCGGTCCCGCCGCCGGGCCCGTCGTCCTCGCCCGGTGCGTCGTTCGACGCCGTCGGGCCGGGCGTCGGGCCGGACGACGTCGGGCTCGAGGTGGGGCTCGACGGTGCGCCCGTCGTGGCCGGCGCGCCGGTCCCGGTGGCGGAGGGGGAGGCCGCAGCGCTCCCCGAGGCCCCGGTGCCCGCGGGGGTGGGGGCGGGCTCGTCGCCGGCCGGTCCGCATCCTGCCAGCAGCCCGACGGCGAGCGCCCCGGCGCCCAGGACCGCGGACGTGCGGGCGCGTGTTCCCCTCATCCGCGCCCGTTCCGGGGCGCGCGGTCCCGGTGGGCGAGGGTGGCGAGGGCCTCCGTCCAGTGCCGCTCCGACCGGGCGGCGTGCTCCGCGGTGTCGACGTTGCGCTGCTCCACCGTGACGAGCGTGCCGGCGTCGTCCGGGTCCAGCGTGATCCGAATGTCGTGGTAGTTCGCCGGGTCGTCGTCGAGGTCGCTCAGCGGGGAGTAGTGGGTGAAGTGCAGCAGCCGCGGGCGCTCGACGGCGATCACCTCGCCCTTGTCGGCGAACTCGCGACCGAAGAAGTGGCCCTCGAAGGTGATCGGGCTGCCCGGCCGGTAGTCGGTCTCGATGTTGGCGCCGAGCATCCACTTGGCGCCGGGGTGGGTGAGCTCGGCCCACACTCGCTCCGGCGGCTCGGCGATGTGCACCGAGGCCGTGGCCTCGTGCTCGGTCCAGGCGTGCTCGGCCGTCATCTCGGTCCCCTCCGTCGGGCTCGTCGGTCCAGCACGACCATAGTCCCGTGCGCGCCCTCGGCCGGCACCGTGGGCGGGTCAGGCCGACAGCTGCCGGACCTGCGTGAGCGCGTCGTCGACGGACTGCGCGGGGTCGGTGATCGGGGCCTGGACCTGGCGCACCACGCCGGCCCGTCGTCCTCGGCCTCAGCCCGGTGCGGCGGCTGCGCGACCTCGGCGATCACGACGCCGCGGTCCCGGTCCCGCCCGCGGTCCGCGGGTGAAATCCTCACGACCGCGGCCCGGGATGCTGCGCCCGCCCCCGCCCGCCCGGTACGTTCCGCCGGGGCATCGCGCCCTCCCGCACCGGCGACGACACCGCGCCGGCGACGACACAAGGAGCAGCAACCGTGAGCGACACGACCCCGAGCCCCGAGGACCCCCAGCAGCCGCAGGGCCAGCAGCCGGCGTCCCCGCAGCAGCCTCAGCAGCCGCCGTACCCCCAGCAGCCGCAGGGCCAGCAGCCCTACGGGCAGCCGTACGCCCCGCAGCCGCCGGTGTCGCCGTCGGACGAGCGCACGTGGTCGATCATCGCGCACGTGGGCGGGATCGTGACCGGCTTCCTCGCCCCGCTCATCATCTGGCTCGTGTACAAGGACCGCAGCCCGCGTCTCGACGACCAGGGCAAGCAGGCGCTGAACTTCCAGCTCACCGTGCTCATCGCCTACGTCGTGGGCGGGATCCTCACCGTGATCCTCATCGGCGGGCTGATCGCGTTCGCGGCCTGGGTCTGCGCGATCGTCTTCGGCATCATGGGCGCCGTCGCCTCCTCGCGCGACGAGTGGTACCGCTACCCGATCGCGATCCCGTTCATCAAGTGAGCGGGTCGGCGCCCGCCGCGGCGACGAACGCGTCGACCGTCTCCGGCGCGGTGTCCCACGCGCACATGAGCCGCACCTCGACGCGGTCCGCCGTCTCCCCGTCGGCCCAGTCGTAGAAGCGGGCGACGGCGCGCAGCCGGTCCGCCGTGGGGCGAGGCATCGTCGCGAAGACGGCGTTCGCCTCGGTGGGCCGCGTGACGCGGACGCCGTCGGCCCGGCCGCCGACGTCCCGCAGCCCGGCGGCGAGCCGCGCGGCCATGGCGTTCGCGTGCGCGGCGTTGCGCCACCACAGCGGGGCCTCGTCGCCGGGCCCGTGCGCGACCGTCGTGCCGGGATCGCCGAGCAGCGCGAGCAGCTGCGCGGAGACGAACCGCGTCTTGGAAGCGAGCTGCATCGTCGCCTTGCGCAGGTACGGCACGGAGGCGGCCACCGCCTCCCGGGCGCGGGCCGCCGCGGCGTCCGGGGCGTCGTCCGGCCCGAGGACGAGCACGGCCTCGCCCAGCATCCCCCCATTCTTCGCGGCGCCCAGGGAGACGACGTCGATGCCGGCGTCCGTGGTCAGGGTGCGCAGCGAGCAGCCGAGCGTCGCGGCGGCGTTCGCGAGCCGCGACCCGTCCACGTGCACCGCCATGCCCAGGTCGTGCGCCACGTGCACGAGGGCGCGCAGGTCGTCGAGGGCGTACACCGTGCCCAGCTCGGTGGACTGCGTCAGCGACAGCACCGCCGGGTGCGCGCGGTGCACGTCGTCGCGCTGCCCGGCCCACCGGGCGACGTCGTCGGGCGTGATCCGCCCGTCCACCGAGGCGCAGGGCAGCAGCTTGAGCCCGCCCACCCGCTCCGGGGCGCCGTTCTCGTCCGTGTTGGCGTGCGCGACGTCCGCCACGACGACGCCGCCCCAGCGCGGCGACAGCGCCGTCAGCGACACGACGTTCGCGCCCGTGCCGTTGAGCACCGGGAACGCGAGCGCTCCCGCGCCGAACACCTCGCGGACCCGCAGGTCCAGCCGCGCCGTCCACGGGTCCGCCCCGTACGCGCCGGCGTACCCGTCGTTCGCCGCCGCGACCGCGGCGAGCACGTCCGGGTGCGCGGGGGCGTAGTTGTCGGAGGCCAGCGGGGGAAGCTGCGGGGGCGTCGTCACGGGGCCAGGTTAGAGGTTGCGCGGGTCGGCGCTGCCGGTCCGCGCGACCTGTCAGGCGTGAACCCGATGTGTGGAGCTCGTGGGTGTCCGAGACCACTTCCGGAGACGGAACGGTATCGATGCCCCGAGCGTCATATCCTCGGGGAGCGGATCGTCGGGACCCTCGTCGCGCCGCCCGGGCCGCGGACCGTGGCCCCGACCGTCTTGTCGTCGTGCCGGCAGTCCCCGTGCCCGGTCGTCTGGAGCTCGTGTGTCAGGGAACGCCACCACCAGGTTCGCCAACGTCGCGCTGCTGTCCGTGGCCAGCCGGATCCCCTCGCGGGTCACGCCGTCGGCGCAGATCCAGCAGCGTCTCTCCGGGGCGCTGAAGCGCCTGCGCCTGCCCCGCACCCTGCTCGAACGGGTCGCCGGAGTCAAGGAGCGGCGCAACTGGGCCGAGGGCGAGGACGTGAACGCCGCGACCGTCGCCGCCGGGCAGCAGGCCCTGGACGAGGCGGGCGTCGACCCCAGCGACGTGGGCCTGCTCATCAACACGTCGGTGACGCGCAAGCACCTGGAGCCGTCGGTCGCGGTGGGTCTGCACCACGGGCTGGGCCTGCCCAGCTCCGCCGTGAACTTCGACGTCGCCAACGCCTGCCTCGGGTTCATCAACGGGATGAGCATCGCGGCCGGGATGATCGAGTCGGGGCAGATCCGCTACGCCGTCGTCGTCGACGGCGAGGACGCCGACGACATCCAGGACGTGACGATCGAGCGGCTGCTGCGCGAGGACGCCGGCCGCGACGACTTCATGCGGGAGTTCGCGAGCCTCACGCTCGGGTCCGGGTCCGCCGCGGCCGTGCTGGGGCGCGCGGACGAGCACCCCGCCGGGCACCGCGTGCTCGGCGGCGTCACCCGGGCCGCGACGCAGTTCCACGAGCTGTGCGTCGGCAGCACCGAGGGCATGTTCACCGACGCCCAGGCGCTGCTCGACGGCGGCCTGGAGCTCGTGGTGGACGCCTGGAAGGACGCGACGGCCGACTGGGACTGGGGGTCGATGGACCGCTACATCACCCACCAGGTCTCCCGCGTGCACACCAACGCGATCGTCGAGGCCGTGGGGCTGGACAGGAACCGCGTGCCCACCACGTACCCCTACCTGGGCAACGTCGGGCCGGCGTCGGTGCCCATCACGCTCGTCGAGGAGGCGCGGTCCCTGCGCTCGGGCGACCGGGTGCTGCTCATGGGGGTGGGGTCGGGCATCAACACGGCGATGATGGAGCTCGCCTGGTGACGGGCCCGGCGACCCGACCTGGCACCGACGCCGTGACCCGCGACGCGGACACCGTCCCGCCCGGCCTGCCGGGCCTCGACCCGCGGTACAGCCACGTGCTCGCCGTGCCCGACGAGTCGTCCGGCGCCGGCGGCACGACCGGCTGGCACTACCTCGACAACCGTGCCGATCTGGCGGCACGCGGCGTGACCCCGGTCGGCACCGTCCTCGCCGTGCACGGCAACCCCACCTGGTCGTACCTGTGGCGCGACCTGGTGCGCACCGCCGCCGACGCCGGCTGGCGCGTCGTCGCCGTCGACCAGCCCGAGATGGGCCTGTCCGCGCGGACCGGCGCCCGCCGCACGCTCGCCGACCGCGTCGCCGACCTCGGCGCCTTCACCGACACCCTCGGCCTGTCCGGTGCCGACGCCGGCCCGGTCGTGACGCTCGGCCACGACTGGGGCGGCGTCGTCTCCCTCGGCTGGGCGACCCGCCACCCGGACCTGCTCGCCGGCGTCGCGCTGCTCAACACCGCCGTCCACCACGGCGACGACGACCCGATCCCCGCGCCGCTGCGCCTTGCGCTCGCCGGCCCCGTGCACCGGCTCGGCACCAGCACCACCCGCGCGTTCCTCGACACCACCCTGGCGCTCGCCCACCCGCGCCTGCCCGACGACGTCGTGCAGGCCTACCGCCTGCCGTACCGGACCGCCGCCGCGCGCGCCGGCATCGAGCAGTTCGTCGCCGACATCCCGGCCCGCCCCGACCACCCGAGCCGCCCGGAGCTCGACCGCGTCGCCGCCGGGGTCGCCGCCCTCGACGTGCCCGCGCTGCTGCTGTGGGGCCCCCGCGACCCGATCTTCTCCGACCGCTACCTCGACGACCTCGTCCACCGGCTGCCACAGGCCCGCGTGCACCGCTTCGCCGGCGCTGGGCACCTGCTTGCCGAGGACGTCGACTGGGCGCCGGCTCTGCTTCGCTGGTTGCGCTCGTCGGTGGTGGGCTCGCTGTCGCCGTCTGGGGCGCTGTCGCCGGAGGGGTCGGCGCCCTCGCGCACGGATGCGTTCACGGGCCCTGGGGGGCCCTCCACTTCGGGATTGACATCCGTGCGCGAGGCCCCCGACCCCTCCGGCTCGTGCACCGGGTCGGCGTCGTCAGTGTCGTCGGCGGCCCCGGGCTCCGGGGGCGCGTCGGCGCCGTCGGCTTCTTCGCCCACGTTCGTGCCGATCTGGGCGGGGCTGGACGGGCGGGCCGACGACGGGGGTCCCGCCGTCCTGGACATGTCAGAGGCCGGACGGGCGCGCGGCCAGGAGTACCTGACGGTGAGCTGGCGGGCGCTGGACCGGCAGGTGCGGCGCATCGCCGCCGGGCTGCACGGGATCGGGGTGCGGCACGGCGACCGGGTGTCGCTGCTGGTGGAGCCCGGCCCGACGCTGACGGCGCTCGTGTACGCGTGCCTGCGCATCGGTGCCGTCGTCGTGGTGGCCGACGCCGGCCTGGGCGCACGCGGCATGACCCGCGCGCAGCGGGGCGCGTGGCCGCGGTTCGTGATCGCGCAGCGCAAGGGGCTCGCCGCCGCGCGGGCGCTCGGCTGGCCGGGCGTGCGGATCTCCGCCGACCCGCTGCCCGGCGCCGTGCGGCGCGCCCTCGGCGTGACGCACGAGCTCGTCGACGTCGCGCGGGCCGGCGAGGGTGTCGCGCTGCCGGCCGAGCCGGGGCCGGACGACGAGGCCGCGGTGCTCTTCACCTCCGGCTCGACCGGGCCCGCCAAGGGCGTCGTCTACACGCACGCCCAGCTGGCCGCGCTGCGCGACGCGCTGTCGGGCCACTTCGACGTCGGCCCCGAGACCGGCCTGGTGACGGGGTTCGCCCCGTTCGCGCTGCTCGGGCCGGCGCTCGGCACGCGGTCCGTGACGCCCGTGATGGACGTGTCCGCGCCGCGCACCCTCACGGCGCGTGCGGTCGCGGACGCGGTGCGCGCCTCCGACGCGCGCATCGTCTTCCTCTCGCCCGCGGCGATCCTCAACGTCGTCGCGACGGCCGACGAGCTCGACCCCGGCGACCGGGCCGCGCTCGCGCGCGTGCGCACGTTCCTCTCCACGGGCGCGCCGATCAGCGCCGACCTGCTGGGCCTGGCCGCCGACCTCATGCCCGCCGCGACCGCGCACACCCCCTACGGGATGACCGAGTGCCTGCTGGTCACCGACATCACCCTGGACGGCGTCCGGGCCGCGGCCTCCCGGCCCGACGACGGCGTGTGCGTGGGCCGCCCCGTCGCCGGCGGCGAGGTGCTCGTCAGCGCGCTCGACGCCGACGGTGCCGCCACCGGCGACCCGAGCGACGCGCCCGGGATGCTCGGCGAGGTGCTGGTGCGCGCCGGGCACCTCAAGGAGCGGTACGACCGGCTCTGGCTCACCGACGTCGCCGCGGAGCGGGACACCCCGCCGGGGCGCTGGCACCGCACCGGCGACGTCGGGCACCTCGACGGCGGCGGGCGGCTGTGGATCGAGGGGCGCCTCGCGCACGTGCTCACCACGGCCGACGGCCCGCTGGCGCCGGTCGGGCCCGAGCAGCACGTGGAGCGGGTGCCGGGGGTGCGGCGGGCGGCCGTGGTCGGCGTCGGGCCGGCCGGGCGGCAGCAGGCCGTCGCCGTCGTCGAGCCGGTGACGAGCCGGCGTGCCGCCCCGCGGGGCGCGTCACCGGCGCGCCGCCCGGGCCTGGCACCCCACGACCTCGCCGACGCCGTGCGCGCGGCGTCGCCGGTGCCGCTCGCGGCCGTGCTGGTCGCCCCGCAGATGCCCACGGACGTGCGGCACAACTCGAAGATCGACCGGGCCCGGCTCGCCGCCTGGGCGGACGGGATCCTCGCCGGTGGGCGGGTGAGCGCGCCGTGACGGTGCTGGTGACCGGCGCCTCCGGGCTGCTGGGCGGGGCCGTCGCCCGCGCTCTCGTGGCACGGGGCGACGACGTCCGGACCCTGCAGCGGCGGCCCTCCGGCGTCGCCGGGACCACCGACGTCACCGGGTCCCTGACCGACCCCGCGGCCGTCGCCCGCGCCGTCGACGGGGCGGACGCCGTCGTCCACCTCGCGGCCAAGGTGTCCCTCGCCGGGGAGCCCGGCGCGTTCGACGCCGTCAACGTGGAGGGCACCCGCACGCTGCTCGACGCCGCCGAGCGGTCCGGCGTGGCTCGGTTCGTGCAGGTCTCCTCCCCGTCGGTCGCGCACGCCGGGTCGTCGCTCGTGGGCGTGGGGGCCGACCCGGCCGACCCGGCCCGTGCCCGCGGCGACTACGCGCGCACCAAGGCGGCCGCGGAGCTGCTGGCGCTCGGCCGGGACGCCGCCGCGCACGGGCCTCGCGTCGTCGCCGTCCGGCCGCACCTCGTGTGGGGTCCCGGGGACACGCAGCTCGTGGAGCGCGTCGTCGACCGGGCACGACGCGGCACGCTGCCGCTGCTCGGCCACGGCGCAGCCCTCATCGACACGATCTACGTCAACAACGCCGCGGACGGCATCGTCGCGGCGCTCGACCGGCTGGCCGACGCGCCCGACGTCGTCGGCGGGAACGCGTACGTGCTGACGAACGGTGAGCCCCGCACCGTCGCCGACCTGCTGGCGGGGATCTGCCGCGCCGCGGGGGTCGAGCCCCCGCGGCGCCGCGTGCCGGCCGCCGCCGCGCGTGCGGCGGGCGGCCTGGTCGAGGCCGTGTGGCGGGTGCGGCCCGGCGCCGACGAGCCGCCGATGACCCGCTTCCTCGCCGAGCAGCTGTCCACCGCCCACTGGTTCGACCAGCGCGCCACCCGCGCCGACCTGCGCTGGACCCCGTCGGTGAGCGTCGACGAGGGGATGCGGCGGCTGGCCGAGCACTACGGCGGCGCCGCTCAGGGCCCCCGAGGGTGACCGGGGGCTCCTCTCGGCAGGTCGACGCGCCCGGGAGCGCCGGGCCGTGGGCTCACCGGAGGCTGAGGTCGACCCACACCAGCCGGTGGTCGCTGGACGGGAACGGGTAGGTGCCCGTCAGGCGCGACAGCGGGTCGTCCGTCGTCGGCCAGAAGACCCCGGAGTCGCGCACCCGCAGGTGCTTCGACGGCAGGACGTAGTCGGCGCGCAGGTTCCCTGGCGCCGTGTCGGCGAAGTCGGCGGTGTCGAGGGCGGGGTCGCCGGTGTGCTCGCCGTTGGCGCCGCCCTGGAGCGCGGCGGCCTCGACGGCGCCGTCCGACGTGGGCGCCGGGTCGGTGATCCGCGGGTGGTCCAGGAGCTGGTCGATCGCGGCGTCGTACGAGTCGCCGTCGTGCGGGTCCGCGTTCTGGTCGCCGAGGATCACGAACCGCGCGCCCGGCTCGAGCCCGCCGCGGCCGCCCTCGTCGTCGTAGACGTACGACGACCGTGCCCCGGGCTGCACGTAGTCGGCCCAGAACCGGATCTCGTCGTGGTTGCGGCGGCCGTTGCGGTCCTCCGGGCCGTCGAACGTGGGCGGCGTCGGGTGCGAGGCGAGCACGTGCACGGTGCGCCCGCCGACGACGACCGGCACGTCCCAGTGGGACTTGCTGGACAGCCGCACGACGTCCAGCTCCTCCGGCGTGAACCAGTCCGCGGGCTCGGGGGTGGACGGGTCGTCCGGCAGCAGCGCGCCCGGCATGTCCTTCCACAGGAAGTGCTGGAACGTGCGCACCTCGTCGGAGGCGACCGGGTACTTCGACAGCACGACCATCCCGTACTGCCCGGGGAACTCGCCGAAGCCGAACGCGTCGTCGCCGCCGCCCACCGCCCCGTCGTCGTTCAGGTCGTGGCCGCTCGGGACCCCGGTGTTCGACGGCGCGGTGTACGCGTACGGGTACGTCACCGGGTCGGCGCCGCCCTGCGAGACCTCGAGGTAGTGCTCGCGGAACAGGTCCACGGACGCGCCCGCGGCGTCGAAGTCGAACTCGTTGAGCAGGACGACGTCCGGGTCGGCGCGCTGGATCACCTCCGCGACCGTCGCCGCCTGCGGGTCGTCCCCCGTCGACAGGTCGGACTCCAGCTCGCCCTGCGCGGCGCGGTTGAGCGACAGGTTGTACGTCGCGACGCGCAGCGGCTCGTCGGGGCCGGGGGAGTGCGGTCCACCGGCGGCGTGCGCGGCGAGCGGGGCCGCGGCGGTGGCCACGGCCACGGCGAGGGCAGTGCCGGCGGTCAGGGTGCGTCGTCGCTGGGTCACCCGGCCACCGTAGGCCGACAGGGTGACGAACGGCCGACCGCGAGATGAAGTCCAGGCCGCTTGCCCGGTCGCGCGCGTGTGTGACATCCTCGTGTAACCGTTTCCATGGAAACGGTTACACGGCACGACGAGGCGGCAGGGAGGCCGAGATGCGGTCGGTGACGATCCGCGACGTCGCGGCGCTCGCCGGCGTCTCCGTCGCGACGGCCTCGCGCGTGCTGTCCGGCCACCCCGCGACCTCGCCGTCCTCGCGCGAGAGGGTCGAGGCGGCCGTGGCCGACCTCGGCTACCGGCCCGACGCCCGGGCGCGGTCCCTGCGCAAGGCCCGCACCGGCACGATCGGCGTCCTCGTCTCCGACGTGCGCAACCCGTTCTTCGCCGAGATCGCCTACGCCGTCGAGCGCCGTGCCCTGCGGGCCGGCATGGCGACGCTCGTGTGCAACGCCGACGAGTCCGTCGACCAGCAGGACCGGTACCTCGACCTGCTGGTCTCGCAGCGGGTCGACGCGATGGTCGTCGCCCCGCAGGGCGACGGCTCGGGCTCGCTGCAGGAGGTGCTCGGCCTCGGCATCCCGATCGTGTTCGTGGACCGCACGCTCGCCAGCGGCGGCACCGGCGTCCCGAGCATCACGTCGGACAACCGCACCGGCCTGCGCGAGGCCGTCACCCACCTCGCCGGCCTGGGGCACCGCCGGGTCGGGCTCGTCGCCGGGCCCCACGAGACCTCCACGGGGCGCGAGCGCCTGCGCGCCTACCGCGACGCCGCGGCCGCCGCCGGGCTCGACCCCGACCCCGCGCTCGTCGTCCAGGGAGACTTCCAGCAGGCGAGCGGGGCCGCCGGCGCCCGCCGCCTGCTCGACCTCGCCGACCCGCCGACCGCGGTCGTGGCGGCCGACTCGCTGATGACGCTCGGCGCGCTCTCGGTCCTGCGCGAGCGGGGCGTCGCCGTCGGCGCGGACGTCTCGCTCGTCGGCTACGACGACCTGCCCGCGTTCGCCCTCGCGACCCCGTCGCTCACCGTCGTCGCCCACGACCCGGCCCGCATGGGCGCGCTCGCCGCGGACGCGGTGCGCGACCTGCTCGCCGGCCGCGCGGCGACGTCGACCGTCCTGCCCACCCACCTCGTCGTCCGCGGGTCCACCGGTCCCGCCAGGAGGCCCGCATGATGCAGTCCCGCACACCCACCGGCACCACCCCGGGACGGGTGGTCGTCGTCGGCTCCACCAACGCCGACATGCTCGTGACGGCGGCGGCCCACCCCGCCCCCGGCGAGACCGTGCTCGGGCACGGCATGAGCGTCACGTCCGGCGGCAAGGGCGCCAACCAGGCGGTCGCCGCCGCCCGGCTCGGCGCGGACGTCGCGTTCGTCGGCGCCGTGGGCGACGACGAGTTCGCCGCCGCCGCGACCGCCGGGCTGCGCGCCGCCGGCGTCGACCTCGGGGCGCTGGCCGCGGTCCGCGGTGAGCGCACGGGGATCGCCGTCGTCACGGTCAGCGACGACGGGGAGAACTCGATCGTCGTCGTGCCGGGCGCCAACGCGACGGTCGACGCCGACCGGGTGGGCGCGCACGCCGACCTGGTGGCCGGCGCGGACGTCGTCGTGCTGCAAGGCGAGATCCCCCGCTCGGGGATCGAGGCCGCCGCGAGCGCCGCCCGGGGCCGTCTGGTCGTCAACCTCGCGCCCGTGGTCGACGTCGACGAGCGCGTGCTGCTGGCCGCCAACCCGCTGGTGGTGAACGAGCACGAGGCCCAGCTTGTCGCGCGTCAGCTCGGCGTCACCGAGGCCGGCGGCGAGGACGCCCTCGTGCGCGGCCTCCTGGAACGCGGCGTGCGCTCCGTCGCCCTGACGGTCGGGCCGCGCGGAGCCCTCGTCGGCCAGGGCGACGACGTCGTGCACGTGCCGTCCCCGCGGGTGCGGGCGGTCGACACGACCGGGGCGGGGGATGCCTTCGTCGGCGCCCTCGCGCGGGGCCTGGCCGCCGGGGAAGGGCTGGTCGACGCGGCCCGGACGGCCGCCCGCGTCGGGGCGTTCGCCGTGCTCGCGCCAGGGGCGCAGGCGTCCTACCCCGGCCCCGAGGACGAGCTGCCGCTCGTCCTCGGGTGATGCCGGTGCCGGGTCCCGGCGTCAGGGCGTGGCGCGCGCGGCGAGCATCCGCTTCACCGCCCGCACGTCGCTGGGGTAGGTGCGGTAGAGCGCCGACAGCACCGCCGCGTTGACGAGCATGAGCACCACGAGCACGCCGAGGAACACCTGCTGGATGCCGAGGCTGACGGCGAGCTGGCCGGCGCCCAGGGAGAACAGCGCCCACCCGATCGTCTCGAAGACGGTGATGAAGACGGCGAAGGCCTGGCCGCGCAGCTCGGGGAGCACCACCGAGGCGACGATAGGCCGGTTGACCGGCGGGTTCATGCCCTGGGCGGCGCCCATGAGCGCCCAGAACGCGCCGTAGACCGCGATGCTGTCGTAGGCGACCTGCGTGCCGAGGAACGCCGCGACCGCGAAGGCGACCTGCGCCCCCTGGATGTACGCGACACGACCCCGGTCGGGAAACGCGCGGTCGATCAGCCCGAGCAGCTGCCCGCCACCGAGGGTGCCCACGAGGTAGCCGACGCCGAACGGAGCGAGCACCACCGCGGCGGTCGCGTTGTCGAACCCGCGCTCGGTCACCAGGAACGTGACCCCGAAGACGTTGATGAGCAGGTGTCCCGACAGCAGGCGCGACAGCATCATCACCGAGAAGGTCGGGACACGGAACAGGCCGAGCACCTCGCGCAGGCTGACCCGCCGCTGGCCGCGCCGCTCGGCGTCGAGCCCGGCGAGCTCGGGCTCCGACGCCCCGACGCCCGGGTCCTTGATGAGGAGCCACTGGGCGATCCCCGCCAGGACGGCGACGGCCCCCATCGTGACCAGGCCGAGCCGCCAGCCTTCCGCGGACCGCGTGAAGAGCCCGAGGAGCGGCCCGATGAACGCCGCGATAGCGCTGACCGACCCGTAGAAGTACGACATCGCGCGGCCGCGGTTCCGGTCGTCGAACGAGTCCATGATGAGGGCGTTGCTCACCGGGGACCCGCCGACGAGGGACGCCGCCATGAGGGTGTTCAGCACGAGCAGGCTCCAGTAGCCCTGGCTGAACGCGGCGGCGACGCCGAACGCCCCGCCGAGCAGCGACGTGACCACCAGGACGGTCTTGCGGGACGTGCGGGCCGCCAGCCACGTCCACACCGGGCCGGCCGGCGCGGAGGCCAGCTTGCCGACGGCGGTGAGCGTGCCGAGGTGGCTGCTGTTCAGTCCCAGCGACGCCGCGATCGTCGGGAAGATCGTGCTGATGACGCTGCCCTCGGTGCTGTCGATCGCGGTCGACCCGGTGAGGGTGAAGAGGTTGCGCCAGCGGTGGGGGAGCCTGGCGGGGTCGGTCGCCGGGCCGCCGGAGGCTGGGACGGTGGGCTCGGTCGGGGCGGGGTCGGTCGAGGTGGTCATGGCGGGTCCTGTCGTCGTCGTCAGGGAGCGGGAGGGGCGGCGGGCGTCGTCAGCCGACGGGGGTGCGGGCGAGGTCGTCGTCGATCGCGCGCAGGGTCGCCGCCGGCACGGTGGCGTGGGCGGCGAGGTCGAGGAGGCTGGTCCCGGTCGGGAGCGTGAGCGTCTCGGTGCGGGTGAGGTCGGGCGCGTGGCGCTCGACGACGGCGCGGGTGGCGGGGTCGGCGAGGACCTCGTGCAGCGGGGCGCGCAGCAGCGCGGGGGCGCGCAGGTCGTCGAGGGCGGGCAGTGGTTCGGCGACGGCGGCGGCGCGGCCGGCGTGGGCGCGCACACGCAGGTGCTCGCGGGTCACGGGTCCCGTCGCGGGCAGGCCGAGGCGTTCGTACTGGGAGGCCGGCGCGTCGGTGTCGCGCATCAGCTCGACGAGGAGGGCCGCCATGCGCAGCTCGGCCTCGTCGTCGACCAGGGGGTGGTCCTGGCCGGGGTCGGTCTCGAGGTCGAACAGCAGGGTGCCGTGGGTGTGCGAGTTGAGCCAGCCGGCCGTCACGGGCACGCGCAGGGTGCGCAGTCCCCGGGTGAAGGTGAACGGTTCGGCGGGTGTCCAGTCCGAGAGCTCGTCGACGGCGAACCGTTCGCGCATGTGGGTGGGCATGAGGGTGTAGTTCTCGAGCGGCGTGTTCGCGGGGGTGTCGGCCGCGCGCATGTACACGTGCCGCCCGTCGGTGACGTTGACGTGCCCGCCGTGGATGCCGAACAGGGCGCCGTCGCGCACGGGCCGGTCGTCGCCCAGGACGGCGGCGAGGTCGTGGCCCTGCATGTCGGGGGTGGGGGCGAGGTCGAAGTACCGCAGCACCGTGGGCGCGATGTCGATGGTCTGGGCGAGCGCGCCGCGGCGGGTGTCGCGGCCGGCGGTGCGCGGGTCCCACAGGAACATCGGCAGGTGCACCAGCTCGTTGAACCAGGGCTGCACCGACTTGGCCCACCAGCCGTGCTCGCCGAGCAGGAACCCGTGGTCGGTGTTGACGAGCAGCAGCGTGTCGTCCCAGAGGCCGTGCGTGTCCATGGCGTCCAGGACCCGCCCGAGGGAGCGGTCGCACATGGAGACCAGGGCGGCGTACTCGGCGCGGGCGTGCTCGACCTGGCTCGCGGGCTCGGTGACCTTGCGGTATCCGGGCCAGTCGAACTCGGGGCCGTCGTAGTCGTGGGGGTAGAGGTCCTTGTACTTCTGGTGGGTGAAGAACGGCTCGTGCGGGTCGAACAGCTCGATCTGCAGCATCCACCGGTCGGCGTCGGCGTTGGTCTCGAGGAAGTGCAGCCCGGCGTCCACGGTGCGCGTCTGGGAGTGCTCGGCCTCGGTGGGCATGTAGGAGCGGTTGACGGCGTCCTGGTACCGCATCCGGCCGCCGAGTCCCTCCGGGGCGGAGGTCGCGACGACGCCCTTCCACGGGTCGCCCTCCTGGCCGCGGAAGAACTCCCAGGTGGTGTAGCGCGTGTGGTAGGTCGCGCCGCCGTCCTCCCAGTAGTGCGGGTGGTCGGACACCAGGTGGGTGTGCACGCCGGCCTCGCCGAGCATCTGCGGCATCGAGTCGTCGAACGGCTCCAACGGCCCCCACGAGCGGTGCAGGAAGTTGTACCGGCCCGTGTGCATCTCCCGCCGCGCGGGCATGCACGGCATCGAGCCGGCGTAGAAGTTGTCGAAGGTGACGGCCTTGGACGCGAGCCGCGCGAAGTTCGGGGCATCGACGAACGTGTCCGCGTACGGGGCGAGCAGGTGCCGGTTCAGACTGTCGAACATCAGGACGATGGCGCGCACGAAGGGCTCCGGGGTTCTGGGTGACGGGGGATGGGGTGGTGCGGCCCGGTCAGCGGGCGCCGGCGGCGGCGGGGAGGTGGTCCGGCATCGTGACGCCGTCCCGCGCCAGCTCGTCCCGCAGCTCGATACACGCGTCGATGTGCGTGTCGATCGAGGCGGCCCCCTTGGTGTGGGACCACTCGTGGACGGTGTGGGCGAGCGCCTCGTCGTAGGGGAGCGTGGTGGCGACGTCGGTGCTGCGGTCGCGGTGGCGGAACCGGGCGACCTGCGCCTGCCGCGCCTCGATCTCCGTGTCGAGCAGGCGCAGCACGTCGTCGCGGGACATGAACCCCGAGAACGACAGCCGCACCAGCAGCTCGGGGTCCTCGAAGCGGGTCGGCGGCTGGTAGGGGCCGGTGAGCCAGTCGAGGAAGACCGTCTCGCCCTCGGCGGAGACGTGGTACGTCTTGGCGTCCTGCGCGCCGGGCCGTGACTCGACGGCGTGCCACACCCAGTCCCGCTCCTCCATCCGCGCGAGGCTGCGGTACACCTGGCTCATCTGCGTGTTGGAGCGCATGAACCGGCCGCTCGTGTCCATGAACTTCTTGAGGTCGTAGCCGGTCGAGGGGTGCTGGATCAGCACTCCCAGCAGGATGATCTCGAGCTTCATCGCCGTCTCCTCGCCCACTGCCGTGTGGGTGTCGATCGGGTGCCATCTATGGCACTAGTGGAATGGATTGACCATGACACAAGTGGAATCGAGCTGTCAACGGTCGGGCCCCGCGCGGCGGGTGTCGGTGGGGGCGCCCAAGATGGAGGCATGACGACGCGCACCTACCCGCACGGCGTGCCGTGCTGGGTCGACCTGGAGACGCAGGACGTCGACGCGGCGCTCGCGTTCTACGGCCCGCTGTTCGGGTGGGCGTTCACGGAGAAGCTGCCGCCGGGCCTGCCCGGCCGGTACGTGGTCGCGTCGCTCGACGGCACGGACGCGACCGCCGTTGCCGCGATCGCCACCCCGGACCCCGGCTGGGACGGCGAGATCGGCTGGCACACGTACCTCGCGGTCGACGACATCGAGGGAGCGGCCGCCCGGGTGCCCGAGCTCGGCGGCGTCCTGAGCTCACCGCCCGAGCAGGTGGGCCCGCCCGGCCAGGCCGCCGGGTGGATGGCCCGGATCGTCGACCCCGAGGGCGCGCCGAGCCGCCTGTGGCAGGCGGGCACCCGTCCCGGGGCGCAGCGGGTCAACGAGGCCGGCACCTGGAACTTCAGCAACCTGCTGACGCCTGACGTCGACGGCGCGATGGCGTTCTACGGCCCGCTGCTCGGCTGGGCCCTGAGCCCCGACCTGGGGGCCGGCATGGCGCGCGTGCCCGGGTACGGCGACCACCTGGCCCGCACCGTCGACCCGAGCATCCACGAACGCCAGGCGCTCGTCCCGCCCGGGTTCGCCGACGTCGTCGCCGGCGTGCTGCCGGGAGAGGGCCCGGCGCACTGGTCGGTGGTCTTCGCCGTCGCCGACCGGGACGCGTCCGCCGCGGCGGCCGAGCGTGGGGGCGCGACGATCCTGGAGACCACCGACACGGAATGGACCCGTGAGGCGCGGGTGCACGACCCCCTCGGGGCCGAGCTCGTGCTCTCGCAGTTCGCCCCGCCGCAGGAGCTCCTCGACGCCGAGGCCGCCGCGTCCGCGGGCTGACTCTCAGGGCCGGCGCGCCTGCACCCACAGGACAGGCGTGTCCATGAACGTCGCGCGCCTCGCCTCGCGCGCGTCCGCCAGTCCCGCGTCCGTGAGCAGGCGCTCGATGCCGCCGTCCGCGTTGTCCTCGCGGTGCTGATGCTGCCCGATCTCGTGGCGGTGCCGCGACCCGTGCCCGTGGACCCGGCCGTGGGCGTCGCCGTGCCCGTCGTGCCCGTGGTCGTGCGGCGCGTCGAGGTCGGCGATCGTGACGAGCCCGCCCGGGCGCAGCACCCGCACCAGCTCCGCGGCGAAGCGCCGCTTCTCGTCCATCGGCACGTGGTGCAGCGCCAGCGACGACACCACGTGGTCCTGGCTGGAGTCCGCCGCCGGGAGCCGGTCGGCGAACCCGCGCACGAGGGTGACGTCCCCGCGGCGTCCGAACCCGCGCCGCCGGGCCTTGCGCGCCGCGCGCCGCAGCGCCGCGCCGTCGGGGTCCAGCCCGGTCGCGACGACGTCCGGCGTGGCCCGTAGGACGGCGAGCAGCAGGTTGCCGGTCCCGCACCCGACGTCGAGCACGTGCTGCCCCGGGGAGATCCCGGCCAGCTCGACCGTCGTGCGGTGCAGGCGGTCCGCGCGGCGCAGCCGGCTCTGGACGTCGTACCAGGGCATCAGCCAGGCGCGGCTCATCCCGGGCAGGTACGCCCGGTCGGCCTCGTCCGCGCGGACGTCGTCGAACAGGCGCACGCCCCGCGCGGGACCCGTCGGGGAGTTGTCCGTCATGCCCGCACGCTACGCCCGCTGCTGCCGAACATGTGGTTGATCCGGGAATGGGGCCGCCATTCCCGGATCAACCACATGCTCGGCACCGAAGGAGGGCATGCTCGGCAGAAGCGGTGGACCGCCGTCCCGGGCTGGACGAGGAAGGGCGTCCGTACGATGGCGGCATGCCCGACGCCGGTCCGCCCCCGCCCAGCACCGCCTACCTCGAGCACGTCGCCGCCGAGACCGACGTGCGGCGGCGTGCCGTCGAGGGCGTGCGAGCGCCCGACGAGCTGTTCGCCGGTGCGCCGGACGGTCTGCGCGACGTCGTGGACCGCGCCGTCGAGGGCCTCGGGCCGGAGCTCACCGAGATCGTCACGACGCTGCACGCGCACCCGGAGACGGCGTTCGAGGAGCACGACAGCGCCCGCCTGCTCACCGACGTGCTCGCGCGGCACGGCGTCCGGGCCGAGGCCGGCGCGTTCGACGTCGGGACGGCGTTCCGCGCCGAGATCGGCGGAGACGGCCCGACCGTCGCGATCTGCGCCGAGTACGACGCCCTGCCGGAGATCGGCCACGCGTGCGGGCACAACGTCATCGCCGCCGCCGGGGTGGGCGCCTTCCTCGCGCTGCAGCCGGCGCTCGCCGCCGCCGGCGCGCCGGCCGGCCGCGTGGTGCTCCTCGGCACGCCCGCCGAGGAGGGGCACAGCGGCAAGGAGGTGCTGGCGCGCCGCGGGGCGTTCGACGACGTCGACGCCGCGATCATGGTGCACCCGTACCCGGCGGACGTCGCCGACCAGGTGTGGCTCGGTCGCAGGCTCCTGACCTGGACGTTCACCGGCCGGTCGGCGCACGCGTCGGCCCAGCCGTTCATGGGTCGCAACGCGCTGGACGCCGCGACCCTCGCCTACCAGGGCATCGGCCTGCTGCGCCAGCAGATGCCGCCGTCCGACCGCGTGCACGCCACGATCATGGAGGGCGGCACCCGGCCCAGCGTCATCACCGAGCGCGCCGTGGTGCGTCTCTACGCGCGGTCCAAGTACCCGGACACCCTCAAGGACCTGTCGCGCCGGCTCGACGACCTCGCCCGCGGCGCCGCCCTCATGACCGGCACCGAGGTGCGGATCGACTGGGACGACGGCGCGCACCCGTCGCTCCCGGTGCGCACGAACCAGGCGCTGACCCGTCGCTGGGTGGCGGCCCAGCGGCGGCGGGGGAGGGACGTGCTGCCCGGCGGCGTCGTGTCCGAGACGCTGGCGGCGTCCACCGACTTCGGCAACGTCAGCTTCCGCGTTCCCGGCATGCACCCGCTCATCCAGGTCTCGGACCCGGGGGTCGCGCTCCACACGCCCGGGTTCGCCGCGGCCGCCGGCGGCCCGCGGGCCGTGACCGCCGCCGACGACGGCGCCGCCGGCCTGGCGCTCACCGCGTTGGACTACCTGTGCGACCCCGGCCTGCGGGACGCCGTCGCCGCCGAGTTCGCCGCCGCCGGTGGACCGATCGACGTGCCGGCATACTTCGACTGACGCCGAACGGGCGGTCGACGTCGCCATGGTCGCGAAGCTCGCCGTCCGCGACGTCGACCGCCTGCTCGGCCCGTGCCGGAGGCCCTCGTCATGCCGGCTGCGTGGCCCCGGCCGCCTCCGGCGCGGACCGGTCGGCGATCCGCCGCGCGCGGGTCGGGTCGCCCATGGCGCGGGGGTACGTGACGAGGCCCGGCCGGCGCGCCTCCCAGACCATCTGCTGGACGGTGCTCCAGCAGACCAGCTCCTTGAGCCGTCCGCCGGCCCGGCCCCGCAGGACGGAGCCCTTGGCGACGTCGTCCCGGTGCGAGAACTGGAAGACACCCACCCGGCGGCCCAGGCTGAGGCACTGGCCGAGGAAGCCCACGGCCACCGGCGCCGGCGCGGTGCCCGCCAGGCGGCTCAGCACCGTGTCGGCGGCGAAGCCGCCGAGCTGGCCGGCGGCCTGGCAGCTCATCCGGAACGGCAGGTCCGACGGCGCCGCCGAGTCGCCCGCCGCGACGATCCGGTCGTCGTCCACGCTGGTCAGCGTCTCGTCGGTGAGCAGGCGACCTACGGCGTCGGTGGTCAGCCCGCTGCGGCGCGCGAGGTCCGGCACCCCGAACCCCGCGGTCCAGACGGTGACGCCGCTGGGCAGGTCGCGCCCGTCGGCGAGCACCACGGCGTCGGCCGTGACCTCGGTGACCAGGGAGCCCGGGCCCGCCACGACGTCGACGCCCAGGCGGGCGAGCTGCTCCGCCACGATCCGGCGGCCCTTCGGGTGCAGATACGGTCCGAGGTCGCCGCCACACACGAGCCGCACCGACCGGCCCCGCTCCGCGAGCTCGGCTGCCGTCTCGATGCCGGTCGGGCCTGCCCCGACGACGGTCACCACGGCCGCACGCCCCGCACCGTCCAGCACCGGGGCGAGGCGCTCGGCCTCCTCCAGGCTCGCGAGCGGGAACGCGTGCTCCGCCGCCCCGGGGACGCTCGGGTCCGCGCTGCCGCTGCCGACGGCGTAGACCAGGTGGTCGTAGCCGAGCGTGCCGCCCGACGCCAGCGCCAGGGTGCGCCCGGCGGCGTCGATCCGCTCGACGGCGTCCACCACCAGCCGCACCCGGTCGGCCAGCAAGCCGCGCAGGTCGACGACCGCGTCGTGCGTGCCCGCGACCCGCTGGTGCAGGCGGATCCGCTCGACGAACACCGGCCGCGGGTTCACCAGGGTCACCGCGACGTCGTCCCGCTTGGTCATCCGGTTGGCCGCCAACACGCCGGCGTACCCGCCGCCGACCACCACGACCTGCGTTGCGTCCGACATCATGCCTCCTCGTTCCGTGGGTTCGTCATGCCGACGAGGCGGGGACGCGATGCGTGACGGGCCCCGAGCGGGCGGCCCGGGGGAGCGTCGCCGTCCCCGTGGTCGTGACGACCAGCAGCAGGACGCCGGCCACGAGGGCCAGACGCATCCCGGAGGAGAACCCGGCCGGTCCGGCGACGAGCGCCCCGAAGACCGCCACGCCCATCGCGCTGCCGACCTGCCGGGCCGAGCTGAGGATCCCGCCGGCGAGGCCCGACCGCTCGGCGGGGACGGCATCGAGCACCGCGGACGTCAGCGCGGGGACTGCCAGCCCGGCCCCGACGCCGACCGGGACCGTGGCCAGCAGCAGGAGGGCGGTGGAGGATCCGGCGCCGGTGACCAGCAGCGCGACGAGACCGGACGCCAGGACGACCTGCCCCACGACGAGCGGCATCCGTGGCCCGAACCGGGCGCCGAGGCGCCCACCGAGCACGTTGACCCCCGTGACCAGGCCGGTCATCGGCAGGAACATCAGGCCCGTGACCAGCGCCGACGCGCCGCGCTCGACCTGGAAGCCGAGGGTGAGGACGAAGACGACCCCGTAGAAGACGAGGTTGAGCGCGAAGCCGATGACGGTGGGCACGGCGATGCCGCGCGCCAGGACGAGCCGCGGCGGGACGGCCGGGTGCGGCGAGCGCAGCTCGGCGGCGACGAACGCGGCCCCGGCGCAGACGGCCACTGCGGCGCACAGGAGCGTGACCGGGGCCGTGACGCCGTGCGCCCCGCCCTCGATCACGGCGGCGACCAGGGCGCACAGGGCGACGACCGCCGTGACCTGGCCCGGCAGGTCGAGCGGTGCAGGGCGGCCCGGCGTGCGGGGCGCGGCGCGCAGCCCGGCGAGCGCCGCCACACCCAGAGGCACGTTCACGAAGAAGACCGCGCGCCACCCCAGCGTCGCGGTCAGGACGCCACCGGCGACCGGACCCGCCGCCGCGGCGGCGCCGCCCGCCGCCGTCCACAGGGCGACCCCGCGGCCGCGGCGCACCGGGTCGGGGTAGGCCCGGCGGACCAGGGACAGCGACGCGGGCAACATGAGCGCCGCCGCGCACCCCTGGACGACCCTGGCCGCGATCAGCGCGCCTCCCGACGGTGCCAGCCCGCAGGCCGCCGACGCCGCGACGAAGCCCGCCATCCCGACGGCCATGGCGCGGCTCGCTCCGGCCCGGTCCACCACCGCGCCCGCCGTCAGCAGCAGCCCGGCGAACAGCACGGCGTACGCGTCGACGATCCACGGGAGCCCGGCCGCGTCGACACCCAAGCGGCCCGCGATGGTCGGCAGCGCCACGTTGACGACGTTGACGTCCAGGGTGATGAGGAAGAACGCGAGACAGGCGACCGCCACGACGGTGCGGGCCCCGCGCTGCGGGGCCTCGGACCGAGCGGGGCGGTCCCGCCGTGCGTCGGTGGGCATGGACACGAAGGCCTCCGGTGCGGGTACGGGTCCTGACGGTCGCCGGCGCGGCCGGTCAGGCGTCGAAATCGGTCGAGCGTGTGAGGCCCTCCCAGGCGGCCAGCTCCTTGCGCAGGCCCTCCAGGTGCGCCCCGACGGCGTCGGCGGCGTCGCTCCCCAGCGGCAGCCGCAACGGGGTGTCGGGCGCCTCGAGCGCGGTGAGGATGGCGTCGGCGGCCTTGGCGGGGTCGCCGGGCTGTGCGCCGTCACTGTCGGACAGGCCGGCCCGGACAGGGCCGACGGACTCGTCGTAGGCCGGCAGCGCCTCGGACCGCATCAGCGCGCCCGCGCCCGCGAACCCCGTGCGGAACGCGCCCGGCTCGACGATCAGGACCTTGATCCCCAGGGGCGCGACCTCGGCCGCGAGCGCCTCCGACAGCCCCTCCAGGGCGAACTTCGTCGCGCAGTAGGCCCCGACTCCCGCGAAGGCGAACCGGCCGCCCATGCTCGTCAGCTGGACGACGGCGCCCGACCGGCGCTCGCGCATGTGCGGCAGGACCGCGCGGGTGAGGGCCGCCGGTCCGAAGAAGTGCAGGTCCATGAGCTGGCGCAGCTCGGCGTCGGTGGCCTCCTCGACGGCGCCGACCATGCCACGGCCGGCGTTGTTGACGAGGACGTCGATCCGTCCGTGGCGTGCGACCACGTCGCGCACGACCTCCTCGGCGGCGGTGGTGTCGGCGACGTCCAGGCGGATCGCCTCGACCTGGTCGGGGTGGGCGGCGACCAGGTCGTCGAGGCCCGCCGGGCGCCGGGCAGCGCCGACGACGACGTCGCCCGCGGCGACCGCCGCCTCGGCGATGGCGCGGCCGAAGCCGCTCGTGGCGCCGGTGATCAGCCAGACCTTGTGCATGACGTGCGTCCTCTCCTCGGGCCCCACCCGGGCGGTCGGGCCGTGCACCAGCAGGCTGCCGCGCATCGCCGGAGGACGTCCAAGACCTGGTGTGATAACCGTTGGACATGGATGTGCACGGTAGGGATCTCCGGTACTTCGTCGCCGTGGCCGACGAGCTGCACTTCACGCGCGCCGCCGAGCGCCTGTACGTCTCCCAGCCCGCGCTGAGCAAGCAGATCCGGATGCTGGAGTCCCGGCTCGGCGCGCCGCTGTTCGAACGGGACCGGCGCGAGGTGCGGCTGACCGCCGTGGGCGAGGCGCTCCTGCCGCACGCCCGGCAGGTCCTCGACGCGTGGTCCGTCGCCCTCGACGCGACCGAGCGGGCCAAGGCGGAGCAGGAGGCCACCCTCGTGGTGGGGATGAGCACCAGCCCCGGACGCGGCGGACTGCTGCCGGCGATCCGCTCACGCTTCAGCGCGCGACGGCCGGCGGTCACCGTCCGGCTGCGCCAGGTGGGATGGGACGACGCCACCGCCGGGCTCGCCGACGGCAGCAGCGACGCGGCGTTCGCCTGGCTGCCGCTCCCGGACTCCGACCGGTTCCGCTGGGTGGTCGTCGCCGAGGAGCCCCGCCACGTCGGGATGCCCGAGACGCACCCCCTGGCACGTCGCGAGAGCGTGGAGTTCGCCGACCTGATGGACGAGCCGTTCCTCGCCCTGCCGCGGACCGCGGGCCCGCTCCGCGACTACTGGCTCGCCCTCGACGCCCGCGACGGCCGGCCGCCGCGCGTCGGGGCGGAGGTCGCCAGCACCGAGGAGACCTACGAGGCGCTCGTCGACGGTCGCGGCGTCTGCCTTCTGGCCGCGGGCAACGCGCCGCTCATCAGCCTCGGCGGCGTCGTCACCCGCCCGGTCCGCGGCATCGAACCGAGCCGGTTCGCCCTCGCCTGGCGCGCGGGCGAGCGCCGTCCCCTCGTGCTGGACTACGCCCGCGCCTGTGCGGACGCCGCGGGGACGAGCATGTCCTGACGAGACGGCAGCGGACGCACGACGACGCCCGGCCACGAGGAGCGGCCGGGCGTCGTCGGGGCTCCGCCTCATGCGGCGGTGGTGACCTCGATGCGCTGCGGCGTCGTGCCGGCGAAGACGCCGGCCACGGTGACGGTCAGGACGCCCGCGTCGTAGGACGCGGTGACGGCGTCGCCGTCCACGGCCTTGGGCAGGGTGACGACGCGGCGGAAGGCGCCGAAGCGGACCTCCGAGATGCGTCGGCCCTCGGCCTCGGCGTCGCGCTGGTCCTTGCGCTCGCCGCGCACGACGAGCCGGCGGCCCTCGACCTCGACGGTGACGTCCTCGGCCGGGTCGACGCCCGGCAGGTCGAGGCGGGCGACGAGGTCCTCGCCGTCGCGGTAGACGTCCGCGGCGGGCACGGGGCGCTGGTCGGCCGGCGTGACGGCACGCGGGGTCCACAGGTCGCGGAACCAGGCGTCGGCGAACGGGGTGCGGGTCAGGGTGGTGGTCATGCTGTCCTCCTGTGGGTGAGTACTGCTGACCGGTACAACTTGAGCCACCCCGACTCAATTTCCGGGTTCGCCGTGGGCGGACGTCGTGCCCGCGCCTCAGCCGACGACCTGGATCACGCCGGTGACCACGAGCGCGGTGAACGTCGTCCACCCGACGATCGCGACCGCCTGCCAGACGAGGACGCGGCCCTTGCCGACGCCGGAGGCGGCGAGCATCGTGGCCGTGACCTGGGTGGGCAGCAGCAGGGGGCCGAGCAGGCTCACGCCCGGCACTCCGTAGCGCTCGTAAGCCTGCTGGAACTTCGCTCTGCGCGCGCTCTTCCTGCTGTCCTCGGGGCGCTCGTCGCCGACCGGCCCGGCGCCGTCGACCGGCGCGTGCGAGCCGGACGCGCCGCCGACCGTGACGGGCTCCCGCGCCTCGGTCCTCGCCTGGCGGCGCGTCAAGACGGCCTGGTGGGCGCCGGAGCCGAGCAGGACGAGCGCGGCCACGCACAGGAAGTTGCCCACCACCGCGGCGACGCCGGCGAGAACCGGGTCGATGCCGCCGATGACGCCGATCGCCACGGCCCCCTCGCCCTCGACGAAGGGGATCGCGCCCGCCGCGGCGACGACGACCGGCTGCACGAGGTCGGGGACCTGCGCCACGACGTTCTGGATGGTGTCGACGACGGTCATGCGGTGCTCCTGTCCGTGGGGCACGAGGGGCTCTCCCGGTGCTGACCCCAGTCCACCGTGCGGGCGGGCGGCGCGGAAGTGTGCCCTGTCACCGCTTTCCGTCGCTCTCGCACGGTGCAGCCGTGACAGGTGTCATGCCCCCGGCGGGCGGCGACCCTCACCGCTCGGCAGTCGGCTGCTCCTCCTCGGCCGGTGGCGCGGCCGGTGACGACACCGGGGAGACGTCCCTGTTGCGACGGAGCCCGGCGACCTTCGGGCGCCCGCGGCCGCTCTCCTGCTTGGCGAGGACACCGGCGAACTGCGCCTCGATCGCGGCACGGCGTTCCGCGCTCAACGCCTTGATCAGGGCGAACATCATGAGGAACACGAGGGCGAAGATGGGGAGCCCGATGACGGTGATCACCTGCTGCAGGGCGGCGAGCCCGTCCCTGCCGGTGAGCCCGCCGAGGATGATCAGCGACGCGGCCAGCGCCCCCTCGCTGACCCCCCAGAACACGCGCTGCCGCACGGGGCCGGCGTCGGGCGTCCCGACGCACAGCATGTCCACCACCAGGGACGCGGAGTCGGACGAGGTGGCGAAGAAGAGCGCCACCACGATGACGGCGATGCCGGAGATCAGCGTGGCGGCCGGGAAGCTGTCGAAGAAGGCGAACATGGCCAGCGCCTCGCTCTCGGCGACCGCCTCCGAGAGGGCGCCCCCGGAACCACCGATGCCGTCGAGCTCCATCGCTGACCAGCCGAAGATGGCGAACCACACGGCCGTGAACAGGGAGGGGGCGACGAGCACCCCGGCGACGAACTGGCGGATCGTGCGGCCCTGCGAGATCCGCGCGAGGAACACGCCCATGAACGGCGCCCACGTGACGGTCCACGCCCAGTAGAAGACTGTCCAGCTGCCCTGCCAGCCCCAGCCGTCGTCCTTGGTGAACGGCGACATCGCGTCGTTCCACAGCGCGAGGCCCACGAGGTCCTGCAGGTAGACGCCGATCGACTGCGGGATCTGCCGCAGCAGGAACACGGTGTCCCCGCTGACCAGCACGAAGAGCATGAGCCCGACGGCCATGAGGATGTTGAGGTTCGACAGCCGCTTCACGCCCTTGTCGAGCCCGGCGACGATCGACGAGACCGCGACGGTGGTCAGCACGGTGATCACGCCGACCTGCAGCCACGTGCCGTTCTCGACCGAGGGGAACAGCGCGTTGATTCCCGCGCCGACCTGCGACGTCCCCAGCCCCAGCGACACGGCCAGCCCGAACAGGGTGCCCAGCACCGCGAACACGTCGATGGTCTTGCCGATCGGCCCGTGGATCCGCTCCTTGAGGAACGGGTAGAACACGGAGCTGACCCGCAGCGGTAGCTTGTACCGGTAGACGAAGTAGCCGAACGCCAGCCCGGGCAGCGTGAAGATCGCCCACGTGTGCAGGCTCAGGTGGTAGAGCGAGATGGACATGGCGTTCGAGGCGGCCTCGGCCGTGTACGGCTCCACGCCCGCGATCGGCGGCTCGGCGAAGTGCGACATCGGCTCCGCGACGCCCCAGAACATCAGGACCGTGCCGATGCCGCCCGCGAACAGCATCGCGAACCAGGAGAGGTTGCCGTACGCGGGGCGGGAGTCGTCGTCGCCCAGGCGCAGGTGCCCGTACCGGCTGAACGCGACCCAGACCAGGAAGATCAGCCAGATCGTCACGCCGCCGATGAAGAACCAGCCGAGGTTGGTGACGATCCACTCCCGGCCCTGGCCGAACGCATCACCGATCGGGGTGGGGAAGACCAGCAGCACGATCAGGAACAGCACCATCAGCGCGGCCGAGACGAAGAAGATCGTCGGGTCCGTCCGCAGTCCCAGTCGTCGTGCCAGAGCGTCGAGCCGTTTCTCCGCCATCGCAACCCCCTCGTCGCTGCTCGCGCCGGGCCGGCCGGCGCGCGGTCCCGACCACCATCGCCAGGGGAGCGGTGGAAGTCCAGGAACCGCGCGGGTGCGCCGTCGCTGGGTGCGGCCTCTGATGGTGTGGTGGTTCGTGCGCGCAGCCGCCGCGAGGCCGGTACCGCGGCGGCTAATAATGCGCATTATGGCGTTGACCTGCGACGACGGTCCTCCGGAGACTGCCAGGGCCGGGGGAGTCCCGGCCCTCGACGGCGAGGACGCCGTCGGGTCGACCGACGGAGGTCATCGTGAATCCACGCAGACGGACCGGAAGACGTGTCGTGGCCCTGGCGACGTCGCTGGTGCTCGCCCTGGCAGGGGCGTCGGCGCTGGCGACGCCCGCGGGAGCCGCCGACGACGGCGGGCGGCTCCCGGAGCTCGAGTTCGCGGGTCGTGTCATCGACAAGGACGAGATGGACTACAACCCGACGGACGAGTTCATCTTCCCGAGCGTCTTCCACGCCGGTGAGCACCTCGCCGACCCGCTCGGCGAGTGGTACCTGTACTACGCCCCGCACGACGCGCCCGGCGGGATCTCGCTCATGTACGCGGACTCGCTGGACGGGCCGTGGACGGAGTACGCCGCCAACCCGGTCATCTCCAACGAGTGGCCGCCGTACTACGACCACGTGTCCCACGTGTCGTCGCCGGACGCCGTCTGGGACGACGCGACGGGCGAGATGCGTCTCTACTTCCACGGGGAGAACTCGACGACCCGCTGGGCGACGTCGGGCGACGGCGTCACGTTCGACGACTCGGGCGTCGCGGTGACCAACGCGGACGGCGGCCCCGGGACGACGGAGACGTCGTACGCCCGCGTGTTCCCGCACCCCGACCCCGACTCGCCGTACCGGTGGGCCATGTTCTCCATGCAGAACCGCACCGACGACATCCGCCGGATCATGATGTCGGAGTCCGTGGACGGCAAGAGCTGGGAGATGCGCCCCGATCCCGTCGTGGTTCCCGATGCGGAGACCGGGCGGAACGTCTCCGGCGGCAACCTGCTGACCTGGCGCGGGCGGCACTACATCACCTACCACGGCTCGTCGGGCGTCACGTATGCCCGAGAGGTCGACCGCACCGTCACGGAGATCGGTCCGCAGCGGGTGCTGCACCGGTCGTCGGGCATCGGGGACGACGTCGGCCGCGTGGCCGCGCCGGAGTTCGTCACGGACCGCGGCCGCACGTACATGTTCTACGAGTCGGGCGACCGGCTCGGCGCCACCATCGCGTACGCCACCGTGGAGCGCCCGAGCCCGCCGGACCCCGACCCGCTGCGCGAGCGCCGCAGCGGTCCCGGCTCGGACGAGTTCGACGGCGACGGCCTCGACGCCGACCTGTGGGGCGTCGTGAACCCGGACGGCGCCCGGCACGAGGTCGCCGGCGGCGCGCTGACGATCCCGACGTACGCCACCGGCGTGGCGGGCGCGGCGTTCCCGGTGCAGGCGGTCCCGCAGGGCCCGTGGGAGGTCACGACGCAGGTGGAGGTCGACCCGCGCGAGAAGTACCAGCAGGCCGGCCTGATCCTCCACACGGCGGGGGACACGTACGCCAAGCTCGACCACGGCTACGGCAGCGCCGGCGAGCGCCTGTCGTTCATCTGGCGGCAGGACGGCTCGGAGCGCAACGGCCCCGCCGACTCGACGACCCTGGCCGCGGACGTCGCGGGCCCGCTCTGGCTCCGGCTGACGAGCGACGGCACGTCGGTGCGGGCGTCGGCGTCGGTGGACGGCCAGGCGTTCTTCCCGGTGGGGCGGCCCGTCCCGCTGGCGGAGCTCGCCCCCACGGGTGTCGGGCTGTCCGCGCTGCGCGGCGCGACGTCGGCCCCGGAGATCATCGCGACGTTCGACTGGTTCCGCTGGACGCCGGAGCACGGACCGGCCGCGGCACCGAGGGGCGGTACCGTGTCCGCACCGTGATCCCCAGACCTGTGGATCATGCGTAACGAGAGGCCCTCAGCCGCGGAATCCTGCGGCTGAGGGCCTCTTCGTGGACGCGATAATAATGCGCATTATGGTCTTGTGGTCGCTCCTCGCGCCCCGGCAGACTCCCCACACGTCACCGCCGACGGACCGAGGAGGACCGGATGCCGAAGCGCCGCACCACGCAGGCCGACGTCGCCGCCGTGGCGGGCGTCAGCCAGGCCACCGTGTCCTTCGTGCTGAACGACCGCCGCCCCGCGGGCGTGCACATCAGCGCCGACACCCGGCAGCGCGTCCTCGACGCCATCCGCATCACCGGCTACTCCGCCAACCCGGTGGCCCAGCGACTCGCCGGCGGGCGCAACCAGATCCTCGGCGTCTTCACCTACGAGGCGACGTTCCCCGGCGGCGGCCGCGACTTCTATGGCCCGTTCCTCGTCGGCGTCGAGCACGCCGCCGAGCAGCTCGGCATCGACATCCTGCTGTTCACCAGCGCCCGCGTGGTCGACGGGCGGCGGCGCCTCACCCGCGACGGGTGGCAGCGCCTCGGCATCGCGGACGGCTGCCTGCTGCTCGGGCAGCACGAGGACCGCAGCGAGCTGCAGCACCTGCTCGACACCAACTACCCGTTCGTGTTCATCGGCAAGCGGGTCAGCGAGGGCGGGCGCCTGCCCTACGTGGGCGCGGACTACGTGAGCGCCACCCGGCGGGCGGTCGAGCGGTTGCTGGAGGCCGGGCACCGCCGTGTCGGGTACGCCGGGGACATGGGGTCCGACCAGCCCACCACCGACCGCTGGGCCGGCTACCGGGACGCGCTGCGCGCCGCCGGGCTCGGCGCCCGGCTGGTGCCGGAGGACGACCCTGACGCCGTCGCCGCCGCGATCGTCGAACAGGGGCTCACGGCCGTCGTCCTGGCGCCAGAGCGCGACCCCGAGGAGCTGCACGACGCCCTGCGGCGGCGCGGGCTGGAGGTGCCGCGCGACGTGTCGGTCGTCCTGCTCGGCCAGCCGCACCACCGGCTGCGTCGCCCGCAGGAGTGGTCCGGGTTCGTCATCCCCCGCGAGCAGATGGGCGCCCGCGCCCTGCTGCTCCTCTCCCGCCTGGTCGCGGGCGACGAGGTCGCCGACCCCGACCTGCACCGCCTCCTGGAGTGCACCGACGTCGAGGGCGCCACGGTCGCCCCGCCCGTCACCGCGCTCGCCCCCTGATGCCCCCGAGAAGCCCCGAGAGAACGGAAGTCCACCCGTGCCCACCACCACCGACGTCACCACCGACGTCCTCGTCGTCGGCGCCGGGCTCGGCGGCGTCGCCGCCGCCCTCGCCGCCGCCGACCGCGGCGCCCGCGTCGTCCTCACGGAGGAGCACCCGTGGATCGGCGGCCAGCTCACCTCCCAGGCCGTGCCGCCGGACGAGCACCCGTGGGTCGAGACCCAGGGAGTCACCCGCCGCTACCGGGCCCTGCGCGACGGGATCCGCGAGGTGTACCGGCGCGACTACCCGCTGACGGCGGCGGCCCGGGGCCGCGACGACCTCAACCCGGGCGCCGGGTGGGTGTCCAAGCTGTGCCACGAGCCTCGCGTCGCGGTGAACGTGCTGGAGCGGATGCTGCTGCCCGGCAGGGTCTCGGGCCGCATCACCCTCGTCGAGCGCGTGCGGCCGGTGGCCGCGGAGACCGACGGCGACACGGTGCGCGCGGTGACGCTCGAGTCGGTGCTGGACGGGTCGCGGACCACCGTCACCGCCGGCTACGTGCTCGACGCCACCGAGACGGGCGAGCTGCTGCCGCTCACGGGCACCGAGTACGTCACGGGCTTCGAGTCGCAGGCCGCCACGGGCGAGCCCAGCGCCCCCGCCGAGGCGCAGCCCGACAACGTGCAGGCGCTCAGCGTGTGCTTCGCCGTCGAGCACGCCGACGGCGACCACACCATCGAGCGGCCCGACCGGTACGACTTCTGGAGCTCCTACCGGCCCGGCCCGTGGAACGGCGAGCGCATGCTCTCCTGGCACGCCCCCAACCCGCGCACCCTCGCCATGGACGTGCGCAGCTTCACGCCCGACCCCGGGGACGACGCCGGTGCGGTGGTGGCCGACCAGTCCCGCAACCCGGGCGACGGGAACCTGTGGACCTTCCGCCGCATCATGGCCCGCGACCAGTTCGCCCCGGGATTCCTCGCCGGGGACGTGTGCCTGGTCAACTGGCCGAGCATCGACTACTTCCTCGCCCCGGTGCTCGACGTGCCGCGCGACGTCGAGCTGGCGCGGATCGAGGACGCCCGGCAGCTCAGCCTGTCGATGCTCTACTGGATGCAGACGGAGGCGCCGCGGACCGACGGCGGCACCGGGTTCCCCGGCCTGCGGCTGCGCCCCGACGTCATGGGCACCGCCGACGGCCTGGCGCAGGCCGTGTACCACCGGGAGAGCCGCCGCATCCGCGCGGTGACGACCGTGACCGAGAACGACGTCTCCTACGCGGTGCGCGGCGACCGCGGCGCCACCCGCTACGACGACAGCGTCGGCGTCGGCATGTACCGGATCGACCTGCACCCCTCGACCGGCGGCGACACGTACATCGACGTGCCGTCGACCCCGTTCGAGATCCCGCTCGGCGCGCTGCTGCCCGAGCGCACCACCAACCTGCTGGCCGCGAACAAGAACATCGGCACCACCCACATCACCAACGGCTGCTACCGCCTGCACCCCGTGGAGTGGAACGTCGGCGAGGTCGCCGGCCACCTCGCCGCGTTCTGCGCGGAGCGGGGTGTGCGGCCGCACGACGTCCACGCCAAGCCCGACCTGGTCACCGAGCTGCAGTCCGAGCTGACCGCCGCGGGCGTCCAGCTCCGCTGGGGCCCGGGCGTGCACCCCTACTGAGCCGAGCCCGCAGCACCCCGTCCGCCCAGTCCGAAGGAGTACTGATGTCCATCCTCACCCGACGCAGAGGTCTCGTCGCAGGTGCCGCCGTCGCCGCCGTCCTCGGCCTGACGGCGTGCGGGTCCGGCGACGCCGGCCAGGCCGGCGACCCCGAGACCCCGGGCGACCCCGTGTCGCTGACCATGACCGTCTGGACGGCGGACGAGACCCAGCTCGCCCTCTTCCAGTCCATCGCCGACGCGTACGTCGAGGCGAACCCCGACCTCGTCTCCGACGTGACGTTCGAGGCGATCCCGTTCGAGGACTACACCACCTCGCTCACCACGCGCCTCGCGGGCGGCAACGCCCCCGACCTGGCGTGGATCCTGGAGAGCTACGCCCCCGAGTTCGTCGACAGCGGCGCCCTCGTGGACCTCGCCCCCGTGCTCGAAGGCACCGAGGGCTACGCGTACGACGACCTGCTCGACTCGTCGCTGGAGCTGTGGCAGCAGGACGACGGCCTGTTCGCCTACCCGTTCTCGAACAGCCCGTTCGCGATGTTCGTCAACACCGACCAGATCTCCGCCGCCGGCCAGCCCGACCCGGCCGAGCTCGTCGCGGACGGGAAGTGGACGTACGACGCCGCCCGCGACATCGCCGCGGCCGCCGCGAAGAAGTCCGGCAAGCAGGGCCTCGTCGTGCGGGACTTCGACTACCAGGTGTGGGAGAACCTCTCCACGATCTGGGACGGCTGGGGCGCCGCGCCCTGGAGCGACGACGGTGCCACCTGCACCTTCACCGACCCCGCCATGGTCGACGCCATGACGTGGATCCACGACGCCACGTTCGGCGACGGCGCGATGCCCGCCCCCGGCACCACCGCGGACTTCTTCGCCGGCGACGCCGCCATGACGATCACCCAGATCTCCCGGGCCTCCGTCCTCGACGACAGCTTCGCCTGGGACGTCGTGCGGCTGCCGGCCGGGCCCGCCGGGCAGCAGAACGTCATCGGCCAGGCCGGCATCGGCGTCTTCGCCCAGGGCGAGCACCCCGACATCGCCGCCGACTTCCTCGCCTGGTTCACCAACCCGGAGAACGCCGAGCAGCTCGCCGAGTTCTTCCCGCCGCCGCGCGAGTCGCTCCTGACGGCGGAGGTCCTCGGCGCCGCGAACCCGAAGCTCAGCGAGGACCAGCTGCAGGCCGTCGTCGTCGACGGCATCACCGGCGCCGTCACCAAGCCCGCGCACCCGAGCTTCGCCAAGCTGCAGGAGACGGTGCGTGCGTCGCTCGACCCGCTCTGGACGGCGGACGCCGACGTCGAGGCCGTCCTGGGCGACGTCTGCGGCTCGATCGAGCCGATCCTGGCCGACCGATGACGTCGTCGACCCTCACGCGGCCGCGGGCGCGCCCTCGGGGCGCCCGCGGCACGGCGGCCCGCCGCGACCAGCTCGTCGGCTACACGATGGTGGCGCCGCAGGTGCTCGGCACCCTCGCGTTCGTCGTCGCGCCGCTGCTGGTCGTCGTCTGGTACTCGCTGCACGAGTGGAACGTGCTCGCCGGCACGTTCCAGTTCGCCGGCGCCGAGAACTACGAGCGCATGCTCGCCGACCCCGGGCTGCGCGACTCGCTCGTCGCGAGCCTGTGGTTCTCCGTCGGGCTCGTGGTCCTCAACGTCTCCCTGGCCCTGCTGCTCGCCGTCCTGCTCGACCAGAAGCTGCCGGGCACCACGACGTTCCGCACGTTCTTCTTCTCGCCCGTCGTCGTGTCCCTCGTGGCCTGGACCATCGTGTGGCGGTTCCTGCTCCAGGACGACGGCGGCATCAACGGCTTCCTCGCGTCGGTCGGCATCGACGGGCCCAACTGGCTGCGCAGCGGCCCCACCGCGATGCTCGCCGTGATCGTCGTCCAGGTCTTCAAGAACGTCGGCCTCAACATGATCCTGTTCCTCGCCGCACTCCAGGGCGTGCCGGAGGAGGTCCAGGAGGCGGCGCGCATCGACGGCGCGGGGCCGTGGCGCCGGTTCCGGTCGATCGTCCTGCCGCTCATCAGCCCGACCGTGCTGCTCGTCTCGATCCTCACGGTCGTCGGCTCGCTGGAGGTCTTCGCCCAGATCGACGTGCTCACCGGCGGCGGGCCGGGCACGTCCACGACCGTGCTCGTCTACTACCTGTACCAGCAGGCCTTCCAGTTCAACGAGTTCGGGTACGCCAGCGCGATCTCCGTGCTGCTGTTCATCGTCGTCCTGGCCCTGACCCTGGTCCAGTGGCAGACGCGGAAGAGGTGGGTCCACGATGAGGTCTGACGTCGCGCCCGCGCCGCACGAGGCGCGCACCCCCGACGAGCCGGCAGCCCCGACGGCGGCACCGCCGTCGCCCGTCCCGCCCCGCCGTCGCCGCCGGGCCCGGCCCGTGCGCGGCGTGCTGGTGGGGCTGCTCGTGCTGCTCAGCCTGCCGTTCGTGTTCCCCACCTGGTGGATGGCGACGTCCAGCCTCAAGCCGATGAGCGAGATCCTGCAGGTCCCGCCCACGGTCTGGCCGCGGAGCGCCACCTGGGACGCCTACGGCGAGGTGTTCCGGCTGCAGCCGTTCGCGCAGCAGTACTGGAACAGCCTGTACATCGCCGCGCTCGTGACCCTGGGGACGATGGCGATCTCCGCGCTGGCCGGGTACGCCTTCGCGCGCATCCGGTTCCGCGGGGCGAACGCGCTGTTCGTGCTCGTGCTCGCCGGCATGCTCGTGCCCGCCGAGGTGACGATCGTCCCGCTGTTCCGCATGGTCAACAGCCTCGGCCTGGTCGACACGCACTGGCCGCTGATCGTCGTGCCGATCTTCGGGGCGCCGTCCGTGCTCGCGACGTTCATCATGCGGCAGTTCTTCCTCGGCCTGCCGCGCGAGCTGGAGGAGGCCGGGCGCATGGACGGCCTCAGCCGGTGGGGCCTGTTCGGCCGCATCGCCGTGCCGCTCGCGAAGCCGGCGCTCGCGGCGGTCGCCATCTTCACGTTCCTCAAGTCGTGGAACCTCTACCTCGAGCCCATCGTGTACCTGTCGAGCCGGGACAAGTTCACGCTGCCGCAGGCGCTCACGCAGTACGTCGACGCCTACGGCGGGCCGATGTGGAACGTCCAGCTCGCCGCGACCACGCTCACCGTGATCCCCGTGCTGGCCGTGTTCCTCGTCGCGCAGCGCCAGTTCGTCCAGGGTCTGGCGCACACGGGCCTCAAGGGCTGACGGGGGGCAGGCCGGCCCCCTCGACCGGGTCGAACGGCAGCACCAGGTGCAGGCGCCCGCCACTGCCGTCGCGGGCGCCGAGCGTGAGCGACCCGCCGCGGGCGCGGACCCGGGCGCGGTGGCGCTCCAGCCCGGAGAACGGCGGGACCGGGTCGGGCGGGCCGCTGCCGTCGTCGTCCACGACGACGTCGCACACCCACCGCGTGCGCCCGTCCACGGGCGGGCGCACCTCGGCGCGCACCGTGACCGCGTGGGCGCCCCCGTGCTTGAGCGCGTTCGTCACGGCCTCCTCGACCGTGTAGACGACGACGAGCCGGTCGGTCAGGGGGAGGACGGCGCGGTGGTCGTCGGCGAGGTGCTGCAGGGTCGGGCCGAGCACCACGGACGTGGCCACGTTGACGGGGAGCCGGTCGAGCAGCACCCGGATCGCGTCGACCGTGCCCAGGTCGGCGCCGGTCGGGAAGAGGTGATGGCTCAGCACCCGCACGTCCTCCTCGCGCAGGGCGTCGAGGTCGGCCGCCCACTCGTGCAGCCGCCCGCCCCAGCGGGCGCGGGCGGGCGGGTCGAGCTCGACGGCCAGGGCGTCCAGCCCGGCGGAGATGACGACGAGGCGCTGCTGGACGGTGCCGTGCAGCCGGTCGGCGACCATGCGCCGCACCCGCAGCTCCTCGGCCTCCAGGTCCCGGACGGCCGCCGCCGTCCGCTCCTCCTCCGCCCGCCGTCGCGCGCGCTCCGCGTCCTCGCGCTGCAGCAGCCACGCCACGAGGTACCCCGCGCCGAGCGAGCCGGCGTACCCGAGCACGCCCGTGCTCCACACGGCGACGGCGCCCGGGCTCACGACGTCGGACACCGTCGTGACCGGCAGGAGCAGCGCCGTCCGCACGGCCGCCTGCACAGCCGCGAGCAGGGCGGCGACGGCGAGGCGCGCGGGCCACCGGTGCAGCACGCGGTGCACCGCGAGCACCACGCCCACCAGGACCAGCCCGACGACCAGCGTGACGCCGCCCACCCACCAGGCGGGGTCCGCCGGGTCGTACCGGCCCTCCCGCTCGACGGACTGCTCCGTCACGAGCACGGAGAAGACGACCACGTTGACGACGGCGACCGCGGCCGCCACCCGGTCGCGACGCCGTCGCGACCGGGTGGCGGGCTCCCGGCGCCCTGTCAGCGCCACATGCCTGCGGTCCACGGCGCCTCCTCTCGTGACGCGCGCCCGTCCGCCGCCCGGGCGCCCTCGCGCGCCCGCGAGCCAGCACGCAAAACCGTACGTGCTTCCTCGCACGTCCGCCGGGCGGGGTCGGGGCTCGACGCCGGACCGTTCCGACGGCTCAGGGCGCGGGGGCGGACCGTTCGACCGGTTCGGCATCGGACACGGCCCGCGTCCCGGACCCGAGGCCCGTCACTCCGGCGGCCGCCAGCCGAGCAGGGGGCGCAGGGCGCGGGCGCCGAGCGCCTCGGCCCGGCGACCGAGTGCCTGGGCGCCCAGGTCCCGCAGTCCGGTCGCGAGCGGCGACGTCCACCGGGTCGGACCGGCGACCCGCGCGGACAGGCGCATCACCCGCCGCACGCGGGGCCGGCGCTCGGCCGACCAGCGCTGCAGCCCCGCCGCGACGTCGTCGGACCGCACGCGCGCCCCGAGCACGACGGCGTCCTCGATCGCCTGGCACCCGCCCTGGCCGACGTTCGGCAGCATGGCGTGGGCGGCGTCGCCGACGAGGGCGACCCGGCCCGTCGCGAGCGACGCCGGGGGAGCGGGCAGGTGCCGCAGCGCGTGCCGCAGCACCGTGCCCTCGTCGAGGGACGCGAGCAGCTCGGGGATCGGGGCGTGCCAGCCGGCGAGCCGCGCCCGCAGCCCGTCGAGGTCGCCCGGTACGTCGGCGGCGTCGGCCACCGACACGTAGCCGTAGACGCGGCCGTCCGCGAGCGGCGCCAGCCCGACGACGATCCCGCGCCCCCACGTCTCCGAGCCGACGAGCCCCGCGGGCGCCGGAGCCACGAAGCGCCACGCCGTCGAGCCCCCGTGGACCGGGGCGGGGGCGCTGGCCCACCACCGCGCGCGGGTGGGGGAGTCGATGCCGTCGGCCGCGACGACGAGGCCGGCGTCGACGTTCCGGACTCCGTCCGGCGAGACCACCGAGACGCGCGCCGGCCGCCGCGCGGTGCCCGGGTCGGTGACCGTGGCGGCCGTCCCGAGCTGCAGCGCCCCGGCCGGCAGCGCGTTCGCGAGCATGCCGACGAGCTGGGCGCGGTGCAGCATCAGGGTCCGGTCGCCGAAGTGCGCGGTCGCCTGCTCGGCCCGCGCGCGCAGCAGCCACCGGCCGTCCGGGCGGCGCAGCCCGACCTCGCCCTGCAGCGCGGCCAGGTCCCGCAGGGTGTCGCCGATGCCCAGCGCGGCGAGCGCCCGCACCGCGTTCGGCGCCACCGCGATGCCCGCGCCGACGGGGTCGAGCGACGTCGCCCGCTCCGCCACGGTGACGTCCCAGCCGCGGCGGGCGAGCGCCGCCCCGGAGGCGAGACCGCCGACGCCGCCGCCGATGACGACCGCGGTCCGGGCGTCGTCCGGCGCCGCCCCGTGGTCAGTCACGGAGCGGCGACCCGACGACGTCGAACCGCAGCCCGCCGAACTCGCCCGAGAGCAGCGGGCGCGCTGCCGCGATCGACTCCCGCACCGCCGGGAGCTGCAGCGACGCCCGGTGCGCCTCGGCGGACGTCCACAGCTCGGCGACGAACACCGTGTCCGGCTGCTCGTCGTTCACCCCCACCTCGTACAGGAGGCAGCCGGCGTCGGCCAGCTCCGTGCTGTGCTGCGTCAGGTGCGCGACGAGCTCGTCGCGCCGGCCCGGGGCGGCACCCAGGGTGCCGACGTTCGCGAAGGTCATGGCCTCACGCTAGCCCCCGCCAGGGCGCGCGGGGCGCTCGTGCAGGTGCGTGAAGTCGCGCAGCCCGGCGCGCCGACCGTCACGCGGTGTTGCAGGGGAACCCGTTCAGCGTGACCAGCGACGGGGCGGCCGTTCCCGACGTCGTCGCCCCGACGAATCCGAAAGTCCGCCGGTCACCCGGCGCCAGCACGGCGTTCCGGTCGAGGCTCGCGGCGCGCACGACGTCGCCGGTCTGCTCGGCGTCGACGTTCCAGGCGTGGCGCAGCGACTCCCCGGACCCGAACCGCCACGCCGCCGTCCACCCGTCGATCGCGGCGCTGCCGGTGTTCTCCACCCAGACCTGCGTGGTGAAGCCGCGCGGCCACGAGCCGTGCACCGTGTAGTCGACGGCGCAGGTCCCGGCCAGCTCGTCGGCCGTCGCCGGTGCGAACGGAGTCTCCGCGTCGCTCGTCCACCGCACCAGCGTCAGGTCCGCCGTCTCCGCACCGCGAGGGCCCGAGTCGGCCGAGTGGTAGAAAAAGCCGTGGCCCAGCGGCTGCAGACCGACGTCCGCCTTCTGCTCCCAGCCGCGGATCCCCGTCTCCGGGTCCTCAAGACCGTCGTCGGCCAGGTCGAGGAGCAGGCCGCGCTCGGTGCCCTCGCCGCCGGGGCCGGGGACGCCCACCAGGTCGCCCTCCACGGGACGCGTGGCGGCGTCGACCGCGAACATCAGATAGTTGGGGAACTGCGGCTTCTTGCCACGGTAGACGCCCAGGAACCAACGCTCCTGTGCCGCGTCGTAGGCGAGGTTCTGCACCCCGTAGGTGGTGTTGCCGGTGCGGACGAAGTACTTGCCGCCCACCTCGGCCGGGCCGCTGCGGTGCGGGTCCTCCTCGGTCAGCGGACGCTCGTACCGCTCCCAGTCGGAGACGTCGTACTGCAGCAGCACCTGGTGGTCGTTGTCCGTGCGGCCCGTGTGGGAGTAGATGCCGTACGCCACCGTGAGGAGCTGCTCGCCACCCGTGGTGCCGAAGGCGGGCCCGAAGCTCACGCCGTCGATCCCCGAGCAGCCGTACCGGTGGTCCGCCGTGTCGGCCACGTTGCCGTCGAACTCGCCGTCACCGTCCATGTCGGCCACGTAGTCGTCGTGCACCTCGGGCAGGTACACCGTGGAGAAGACGTCGGACTCCTGCGCGTCCATCCCGACCTCGTCCACCGCGTCGCCGTCGATCACGGCGACGTAGAACGCCTCGTCCGTCTTGTACTCGAGGGAGCCGTAGACCCGCCCGTCCTCGGTGCTGAAGTCGAGATCGCCCAGGTGGCCCGTGAAGCCCTCCACCGTGCCGACGAGGTTGCCCTCGAAGTCGTACTTCACCAGCATCGTGGTGAACGAGTAGTAGACGAAGCCGCCCGCCTGATCGACGGCGATGCCCTGCACGTGGCTGGTGGGCCAGGTGCCGCCGTTCTGCTCCAGCGGCAGGCTCGCCACCGCGGGCGGTACGGCCTCGTCGCCCGTGGTCGGCGCGCTCGCGGCCGCCGGGACGGCCGCCGCGAGCGGCAGCGCCAGGGCCGCGGCCGCCGCCGCGACGGTCAGCCGAGTGGTTCGTGGTCGATGCATGGTGCCTCCCCGTGATGGAGCCGCCCGGCGCTGCGCCCTTGCGTGCCTTGCCGTGCCCGTGCAGTCCACGCAGGCCACAGCCCCGGCTGTCGGCGCCCAGTCCACCGGGCGCCGCTGACCGGTGTCGGACGGGGCGACGAACTCCGCGTGAGCAGCGGGTGAAGTGCTGCGCGCGCCGTGCCACGTCGGCCTGGTGCCGCACGCCACGTCGTCGAGCGGAAGGCTGCGCTCGCCGACGGCGTTGTCGCCGACGTGACACCGCCCGACGCGATCCCGACCGCCGCCGACGTCGTCGTCATCGGCGCCGGGCAGGCCGGCCTGTCCGCCGCCTACCACCTGCGGCGCCGCGGGTTCGCACCCGCGGGACGTGGCGGCGCGGGGCGCACGTACGTGGTCCTCGACGGCGAGGATGGCCCCGGAGGAGCGTGGCGGCATCGCTGGCGCTCCCTGCGGATGCGCACCGTCAACGGAATCCACGACCTGCCCGGCATCGAGCAGCCCGGCGTCGAGCCCGAGGCGGCGAGCGTCGACGTGCTGCCCGCCTACTTCGGCGACTACGAGCGCGAGCTCGGCCTCCCCGTCGTGCGGCCCGTGCGGGTTCGACGTGTCGAGCCGGGCGACGACGGCGCGCTGCTGGTCCGGTGGGAGGGCGACGGGGCGTCCGGAACGATCGCCGCGCGGGCGATCGTCAACGCGACCGGCACCTGGTCCAAGCCGTTCTGGCCCGCCTACCCCGGGCAGGAGACGTTCCGCGGCCGCCAGCTCCACACCGCCGACTACGTGCGCGCCGAGGACGTCGCCGGGCAGCGCGTCGCCGTCGTCGGCGGCGGCATCTCCGCCGTCCAGCTCCTCGAGGAGGTCTCCCACGTCGCGGAGACCTTCTGGTTCACGCGCCGCGAACCCGTGTGGCGCGACTCCTTCGACTCCCGCGACGGCGCGGCCGCCGTCGCGATGGTGGCTGACCGGGTGCGCGAGGGCCTGCCGCCGCAGAGCGTCGTGTCCGTGACCGGCCTGATCCGCACCCCGTCGCTGCGCGCCGCCGCCGCGCGGGGAGTGCTGGAGCGCCGGCCCATGTTCACGCGCATCACGCCCGACGGCGTCGTCACCCCCGACGGCGAGCACGTCCCCGTGGACGTCATCTTCTGGAACACCGGCTTCCGCGCCGCCCTCGACCACCTGCGGCCCCTGCACCTGCGCGCGCCCGGCGGCGGCATCCGCATGGACGGCACCCAGGTCGCGGGCGAGCCGCGCGTCCACCTCATCGGCTACGGGCCCTCCGCCTCCACCGTCGGCGCCAACCGCGCCGGCCGCGACGCCGTCAACCGGATCGTGCGGTACCTCGGCCCTGTCGGCTAGACGCCGCGACGCGGGCCGGTGTCCGTGGCGACGTCGTGCGTCGGCGCGCCCGGACCACGCCTGGCGCGCACGACCATGATGACCAGGCCGACGACGAGCCACACCGCGGCGATCTCCAGCGCGAGATGGCTGGCCAGCACGAGGACGGCGACGACGATCGCCGCCCCGACGACCGGGACGACGGTGTGCAGGACGCGGCGGTCCGTGCGGCGTCCGAGCACGTAGTAGCCGATCACGGCGACGTGCAGGAAGACGAACGCGGCCAGGGCGCCGACGGTGACCATCGAGGAGAGCAGGTCGAGACCGTCGGGCTTGATCGCGGCGGCGACGGCGATGAGGAGCGTCGCGACCGCCGAGACGAGGATCGCGGGCCGAGGCACGCCGGTGCGGCGGCTCACGGAACCGAGCGCGGCGGGCAGCTGCCCGTCGCGGGCCATGCCGTACATGAGACGGCTGACCGCGGCCTGCGCGACGAGCGCGGAGAGCACGGGCCCGATCGCTCTCGCCGTCGTGACGGTCGTGCCCAGCCAGGACCCGATCTCGTCGCCGATCATGGTGTAGAAGACCGTGCCCTGCTCGTCGGGGCGCGCGGCGAGCTCCGCCGGGGTGGTCGTCGTCAGCAGCGCCCCCAGGTACGTCTGCAGCACGAAGAGCGCCCCGGCGAGGACCAGGCAGAAGATCAGGGCCTTGCTGACCTGCCGTGGGGACCCGGTGGTCTCCTCGGCGAACGTGGCGATCGCGTCGAAGCCCAGGAAGGCGAGCGCCGCCACCGAGACCGCACCGAGAGTGCCGGCGACGGTGAAGCCGTCCAGCCCCGTCAGCGGGGACAGCCACGGCCTCGCCGGTCCCTCCTGGACCAGGACGACGACCGCACCCACGCAGAAGGCGGCCAGCACCAGGATCTCCACCACCAGGGCGACGAAACCGACCGTCGCCGCCAGCTTGACCCCGCCGAGGTTCAGGCCCGTGATGAGCAGCACGGCCGCGCCGGTGAACACCCAGACGGGCACCGCGGGAAACAGGGCGTGGCTGGCGATGCCGCAGAACAGCGCGGCCAGGCTCGGGATGAACAGGTAGTCCAGCCCGATCATCCAGCCGGCCATGAAGCCCGGGCGCCTCCCCAGCCCCGCGGTCGCGTAGGCCGAGACCGACCCCGCCTTGGGCACGGCGACGGACATGCGCGCGTACGACCATGCGGTGAACGCCATCGCCACCGTCGCGACGAGGAACACGAGGGCGACCGCCCCGTTGCTGCGGGCGTCCAGCACGCCGAAGGTGCCCATCGGCGCGGTCGGGCCGATGAACAGCAGCCCGTAGACGACGAGGTGGCGCAGGGACAGGCTCCGGTGGAGCCGCCCCTCGGTGGTGCCGGGTGCGGGGACGTCCTTGGCGGCGCGGGGACTGGTAGACGTCGGTCTCAACTCCTCAGCTGTTCGCGGTGGCCCGGACGGCAACGCGGGTCCTCGATCGGGCCTCGGCGAGCCTACGCCGACGGCAGCGGGTGAGGGGGTGGCGGGCGTGAACGACAGCACCAGGTGCACCTCGGCGTGACGGCGACACTTCGGGCGCCTCTGCGGATGGACCGGCCGACCACTACGACGACGCACGCGCGATGACCGTGGAGGCTGGGGCCACACCACCCCTCGGGGCGAGCGACTGCGCCGACGCCGCCATCGCCCGCTACCTGGTGGACCGCGAGGCCGACGACGGCGCCACCTGCGAGCAGGACGTCGCGCCGTTCACTCCGGCCCCCAGCGGTTCGAGCGGGAGGGCCTGTGCATGCTGGTTGGTCAGGCGGGGTGGTGGGCCTCTGACCCTGCGGTGCCGACCAGGGGTGCTCTGAACCACGCGCGATCTTCGCGGACCAGTGGATCACCTGCGTAGGGATCAGTCGCTGTCGCTCTCCTGAGAGGGGCCTCCACCCATGTCACCGGCGGCGTCGATTCGCCTCCTCAGATGCGACAGGAGACTCAGCGCGTCGAGGCAGTCCTGATGAGTGAAGAACCCCCGCTCGCGCAGGGCCCTGACTTCCTCGTGGGCGAACGGACTCCGGAAGCCGTGCCAGATCCCTTCCGAGAGAACACGCTGCGCGGTCCTGATGTTCTGTGCACTGTCGTCCGAGATCTCGCCGTCGAGCCCAGGAAGGACGTCGATGGCGAAGGACTTACCGAATGCTCGTTGCAGTGCGCTCAGATCGTCGTTTCCGGAGATGGAACCGGCGTTCTTGACGTCGCGGACGTATCTCTTGGTTGCCTCCAGGACGGCATGGAAGTAGTGGCCGTCCTTGTAGTACTCCTCTGATGCCGATTGGATCGACGAGTGGAGGGTTCGCCAGTGAAGGTCGGCGTATTCCGGCGCGATCTCGTTCATGCCGATGACGATCGCTTCGCGATCGCTGTCGGAGAGCTCGGTGTCAGGTGATTCGAGGACGTGGAGCACATCTGAGAGTGATTGTGCTCGCCGTTCGTCACGAATGGAGGCGACCCATTTATCCACCTCGACTCCCAGGTCCGTCTTCAGCCGTGCGCGCTTCGTTGTCCGCCGTGTTTCTCGGCGCTTCGCCGCGATTTCGCGAAGCATGTCGGCGAGGAAGTCTCGGAGGCGCTCGGCCTCGGAGCTCTCCCAGCTGACCGACCGCCGATCCGTGGCGATGACGTCCTCCTCGAGATCGTCGAGATAGTCGGCGTCGATGTGCCCGGTGATGTAGGAGAACGCATAGCTGGACTCGGGTACACCGAAGTACTCCGGGTCGTTCGCCAGTCGACCCTTGGCGTAGAGGGTGACCCCGCGGAGCTCCTGGGGGAGTGGTTTCGACGCTGTGATGATGCGCCCACGTACGGGCGGCGCGTCGGAGGAGTCCGCGAGATCGCCGGGGATGGACCACTCGGCCTCGACGTCGATCCGCGCGTACCTGAGGTCGCGCGAGACGAGGATCGGGTCGGTGCGCGGTCCCCGTACGGTGATCTCGAACGTGGAGTCGCCGTAATTGAAGAGCTTGGCGAGGCTCTCGGCTAGGTCTTTGGCCTTGACCGGGCTTTTCCGCTGCAGATCTTCGACCAGGATGGTCGTGCCGTGTTCGTCGACGTCCTCCGCCCGCTCGGCCCCGGCTTCGGGGTGGTAGACGCCTCCGGTCTCTCCGAGGATCGCGTCCCAGTCCATCGTCACGACGGTCCAGGTCGACTCGCCGGCCCGCTTCGTTCGGATGGTGATCCGCTTGCCGATGCCGAAGAGCGCCAGTTTCCCGAGGCCCTTGCGACCGGCGACCCGTCGTCGGCCGGACTCGGAGAAGCCGGTGGCGTCACGCCGCCGGTTCCGCCCGATGCGGAGATAGCGTTCCGCGAGATCTTCGCGACTCATCCCGTGGCCGTCGTCCTCGACGCGTACGCTCTGCGCCCCCGAGGTGTCGAGCGTGACACGTGCGTGTGCGGCGTCGGCGTCATACGAGTTGGCGACCAGTTCGGCGACGGCGTTCGGCAGCCGCGAGTACATCTTGAAACCCAGATGTTCAATCGTGTTGGGGTCGAACGAAAGGGTGAGCTGTTCGGTCATCCTCCCGAACCTTTCAGATCCACGTCGTACGTGGCGCGCTCGTCCTTGAACTTGACCTCGAACGCCACGCGGCCGCCCGGTGCCGAGCGGTACGGCATGGCGAGCGAGAACATCGACGCGATCTCACCGGGGTCGGGCTGGTCGGGCAGGTTGCGCGGTTCGTCGTCGTCGAATCGGTCGGCTGAGAACGTCAGGAGGATCGCTCCCCGGGTGCCGCGCGGGTCAGCGACGTCACGGAGGTGCCTGAACTTGGTCTCGGTGCGAAGGATCTCCGCGAACGCCGCGCGGTACTTGTGCTCCGGAGCAGCGCCACCGCCGGAGATGATCTCGAGGGCGTCGCGCTGACGGGGCGAGCTCCCGGAGAACATGCCCTCGCGGTCGTCACGCCTTCTGCGCTTGAGGATGTCGAGCCGCTCGCCGTCGACGTAGCGCGTCGCGACACTCGCGCTCGCTCGGCTGCTCGATGCCAACTCGGGCACGATCACCGCCCAATCGGTCAGAGTGCCCTCGTCGTGCGCCTTCTCGATGAAGTTGAGGGTCGGCGCGATCGAGTAGCGCTTGGCCCAGTGGAACTCACGGATCATGGCGAGCACCGTGTCGGTGTCCACGATGCCGTACCGTGCCGCGTACTCGTTGGCGACGGGCTTCTCGTCGTCTCGCACGTCGATCACGTGGAAGAACGGGCCGCGGTTGCTCGCCGCGTCGAGCAGCGGTCGGACGGCGGCGAAGTGCGTGGCATTGACCTGCGGGTCGCGGTCCGGCTGTTGGAAGAAGTCGCGGACCTTGCCGCCGTCTCCTTGTCGGGTGAGGCGGGCGTTGTACATCTTGTTGCGTCCGGTCGGCGTCAGCCATGGCAGGCTCTGGAACACCAGCGGCGGCACGTCGATCGGGCGGACCATGGGGTGTCCGTCGTCCCGTGCACCCTGGTATTGGCGCAGCTGGTCGCGGAAGTCCTCCTCGTCCTTCACGATCGCCTCGAATGCCCGGTACAGGTCCACGGTCGTGCTCTTCCTCTGCCCGGGCACGTACCTGCCGATGTAGAGCCGGACGAGGTCGTGGTAGCCCGGGCGGTAGCCGAACCAGCGGCCCATCTGCATGAGCGTGTCCGCCGCGACGGTGCGGCGGGTGTAGTACGTCGTGGTGAGACCCTCCACCGTGAATCCGCGGCTGAGCTTGGTGCCTCCGACCAGGATCTTCCAGACCGAGCCCGCCTGGAAGTCGAGGTCCTCCTGGACGTAGTCCCGCTCGGCAGCGCCGTTGACGACGATGACGGGGCTGTACCCGGATCGGATACGACTGACCGCCTCGCCGACGTACGGTCGCAGTGCGGTGAAGTCGTCGATCCCCGCCTCGGGGGCGCGCGCCAGGGTCACCGGGCGGAAGTCGTCGCGCCACAGGTCGTGGAGCCGGCGCATCCCGGCGGGAGAGGAGTAGCCGGCACGGTTCCAGACGTCGACGACGGTTGCCGCCAGTTCCGCGTGGTCCACCTGCTTCACCGACTCGTGCACCAACATCGTGTGGTGGTGGAAGTCGCCCTCGTCCCCTCGAGCAGCGCGTTGCAGCTTCAGCGCTCCGCTGAGCACGAAGGCGTCGAGGGCGTTCCGGATCTCGAGACGTCGGGCGTCCTCGTCGTCGGGAGCGGCAAGAAGGTCGCGGACGAACGCCGCCTCGTTCGAGTCGGCAGGATCGTCGGAGACCGGCTCGTCGGGCTCGCGGTCGAGGTCGTGGAACTGCCTCCCACCCATGTAGGCGGCGGGTGGGTCCAAGCTGACGATGAAGTCCTTGGGGAACACGTCCTCGGCGTCGTCCGGGTCGACGAAGACGTTGGCGAAGGGCGTGGCCGTGTAGCCGATGTACTGGGCTCGCGGTAGCTCGCCGAGGAGCTGCGCGATGAGGCGGTTGATCGCCGTCCGCTCGCGGCGCTCGGGGGTGTCCTTGCGAGGGTCGGTGGTGTTGATGGAGGCCTGGTCCGCCTCGTCGTCGATGATCAGTGCAGGGATCTCGCGGAGGTCGGCCTTGATCGCCTTGAGGTCCTTGACGAGCTTCTTGAGCACGGACGAGTTCTTCTTCACGACGGCGAGGCGGATGTCCGTGCCGAAGAGATTCGTCGGGTCGTACAGCGGCTTGGCCGGGTCGGCGAAAGGATCGGTGTCGCGGTAGTCGAGGTACCCGAGGCCGGTCTTGAGGCTCCGGTAGTCACCCGACGCGTTCGTCAGCCTCCGGATGCCCGGTCGACGCTGGCGCTTCGGGTCCCCTCCGTAGCGGACGAACTTGCCGGCGAGCCAGTCCAGGTCGCCGCTGCCGGCGTAGTCGATGTCGCGTACCTGGTCGGGGTCGTTCTTGTCGCGCCCACCGAGGATGTTCTCCTCCCCGACGAGCTCCATGTCGATGCGCCGTTGGGTCTGGCCCCGCAGCAGTTCGATGGTGCCGGTCAGCACGATGACCAGGCGATACCCGGCGTCCACGGCCTTGGCGACGACGCCGGTGAAGTTGGCCGTCTTGCCGGACTGCACGTGTCCGACCACGAGCCCCTTGGACTGGTACGGCTCGCGGCGTGTCGGGTCGGCGAGGCGGCGGACCACCTCGTGCGTCACGCGGTCGAGCTCGTTGACCGCGTCACCGCTCATCTTGCGCTCGAGGACCCGGCGATAGCCGGCCCAGTAGAACGAGCGCTCGGCGGCGATGGCATCCGTGTACCACGGGTCCCAGTCCTCCGGCTTGTCCCCGGCGATGACAACGGCACCGAGGTCCAAGGGGTAGGCCGCGTCGACGGCGGCGCGCGCCTCGTCGCCGAGCTCGAGCAGCTCGAGCACGAGGGCCCGGCGCTCGGCGGTGCGGGGTTCGGTGGTCTGGGTCCATCCGTCGGCGTCACCCGCGTCCCACCGGTTGAGCTGGACGTGGAAGGCCAGCCGCGCCTGGTCGTTGGGGTCGGCCGAGGTGATCATCTCGACCAGCTCGTCCTCGGTCAGCGTCTCGTCGTATCGCCGCAGGTGGTGCAGGACGTCGTCGAGCAGCGGCTGCGGCTCGAACCCCTGCATGCTCCGCATGGCGCGGACGACGGCGTCGGTGAGGATGTCGCTCATGCGGTGGTGCTCCCCGTGTGGCCCAGGAACGGTGTCAGCGGATGACCGGGGTCGCCGGGTGTGCGGTCGGTCACGTCGACACGGTAGGTGAGGTCACCGACAAGATCGTGGTTGGGGACGACGGCGCGGAGACGCTCCGTGGTGACGGCCGGGAAGTCGTCGTCGACGGCGTAGGCACGCGGGGTGCTGCGCTGCAGGTACTTCTGGTCGTACAGCTCCGCGTCCTCGTCGGCCCAGCCGAGGTCGGCGAGCGCGGCGCCGAACCGGGCGTCCCCGCTCAGCCGCCCACGGAGGTCGACGACCATGCCGGCTAACGAACGCCCGGTACCGCCGCCGGCCCGGGTGAGTTGGATCGAGAGGAGCCACAACGGTCGCGCCGGGTTGGGGCGGAGTTGTTCGGTCCCGGAGATCATGTGCTTCCGGCGCTCCGAGAGCGTGGTCTTCACCTCGAGGTCGACGGCGGGCAGCGCGAAGTCGTGCTGTTCGGCGAGCGGGCCGAGCCACCAGTCGAGGGCGTCGTCGGCGCCCGCGCCGTCGAGCAGGGCCTCCAGCACCATCAGCTCACCCAGGAGCCCGAGCTGCTGTTCCTCGCTGAGGCGACGGCGCAGTGCGAGCAGGGACCGCAGGTCCGACATCGCGGCGTTGGTGGCCGCGGCGAACGAGGACCCCTTGCGCATCTCCTCCACGATGGAGACGGCGAGGGCGTAGGCGGGCTGGTGCATTCCCCGGGCGTCGACGTCGACGACCGACCACATGGTCCCGTCGACGTCCTCGAGGTCGACGGAGACGCGCTCGAGGCCCTTGACCGTCGGCGAGGTCCCGTCGTGCACGGTGCGGAAGGTGAGCCGCTCGGCTGCCGGGTCGATGCGCAGCAAGCATCGAGGCTCGTCGCAGAGCAGATGTTGCGTCGCGACGTTCGCCGAGAAGTACTCGTCGAGGGATTCGGGGGTGAGGTACCGGGCGGGGTCGGTCACGAACTCTCCTCGCTGCGTCGCGTGTGCTGCGCCACATGCTCCCGTGCGGCGGCGACGAGCACACGCTGCCACGCGGATTCCAGCCGCTTCAGGCGGGCGCCCCGGATGTCGGCGGTGAAATGGGTGTTCACCAGCAGATACAGGAGTGCCTTGACCATGGGTGCGTCGTCGGGGCTCAGGCTCCGGTGCCCGACGATCGCCTCCCGGTACCGTGCGTTGAGGAAGAGCCTGCGCGCGTCGACGTCCACGCGGAAGAACTCGTCCTCGGGCAGCATCGACCACCGGATGTCGACGGGCTGCTCGTCCGGTACGAGGTCTGTGGCGTCGGCGAACGCCTCGATCACGCTCGCCGGCATGCCGCCGTGGGGTTCGACGACGGAGACCGGGCGGGCCTGGCGCTTGCGCGCTTCCCGTGACTCGTCGCGTGCGGCGGCGAGGAGATCCGCGAACCCCCGTCCGTCCGCGGAGCGCGCGGCGCGGATCGCGTCCTTGAGGACGGCGTCGAGGACGACGCCGGTCTTCTCCGGGTTGATCGTCACGTGCCGCTCGGTCGACGGGCCGAGGTCGAGGGCCAGTCGTGCCTGCCCGAGGTCCGGTTCGCGCATCGTCAGGTCGCACCAGCCGCCGGCCTGCAACAGCCGGTCGCGGCGGTAGACGTACAGCCCCTGCGTGTCGAGCGGCCCGCGCTCGTCGAGGACGAATCCCGGTGCGCTCTGTTCGCGCGCCGGCCAGACGTACGCAGTGGCCGTGACCGTGCCGTCGTCGAGACGAACCGGTAGGTCCATCGGGAAGCCGACGGCTCCGGAGACCCGGGACGAGAACGGGTCGAGCGGGGAGACCACGGCCGGCGCCCCCGGGCCGTACTCGGCGTCGTACTCCTCGATGCTGACGTGCACGGCGCCCCGCGCGAGCAGCCGGTGGAGTACCAAACCGAGGTGGGTCGCGAGGCGGTGGATCGTCGAGCCGATCCACGCCTGCTGCTCCTCGACGTCGGTGGTCGGGAGGAACGCCCGCACGTCCGCCCATTCGACGACGGTCCCGGTCTCGAGGTCGAAGTCGACGTCGACGGCGTCGAGCCGTTCGCGCGCGGTGTCGGAGGCGTACGACTCCACGACCGGCCCGGTGTCGATGGTCGCGCGGCGGATTCGCCGCCCCACGGCCGGCGCTCCGAAGCGACGGGACCACACGATGAGCGTCTCGGCCTGGCTGAGCGACGCGGCCTTGAGGCCGATGCCGAAGTGGCCCAGGTCGTTCTCGTCGTAGTCCCGTTTCCTGGCGTAAGTCATCGCGGCGTCGACGGCGGCGGTGTCCATACCGTGCCCGTCGTCGATCACCTCGAGCCCGACGGGTCGCCCGTCGCGGGTGACGAAGCGGACGACGACGTTGCGTGCGCCGGCGTCGAGGCTGTTGTCGACGAGGTCCGCCACGGCCGTGGACAGCGAGTGGTGCCGACCGATCGCCGAGGTGATCGACGGGTCGGGGTCCACCCGCCGCTGCGTGACGGGCTGCGGCGCGGTCGGCATCAGCCGTCCGTGAACCGTGTCGAGGTGAACCTCAGCTGCCTGGAGTTCTCGCCGACGACCCGCACGGTGGACGCCTCGAACCCCGTCGAGCGCTCCGCGCGGATATCCACCGTGATGTCGAGGACGTCCGGTCCTGCCTGCTGGAGGTGCAGGAGCACCTCGTCGACGAGGTCGCGGAACGTCGACGGGAGGTCGGAACCCCCGTCGACTTCGACACGACCTACATAGCTCGCGTTCGCGATCACCGGCCGGGCCGCCGGCACGGGCGGTGACGACGAGCCGGCCGCAGGGGCGCTCGGTGCGGGGTCGGTCGACGCCCCTGGGGTTATGGCGGGCGCGCCCGTGTCGGCGTCCGCCGCGCTCGCCTCGGCCGCGCGCTCGGCCCGACGCTGGGTGATCGCCAGGTCCGGCTTCACGAGCAGGGTGTCGTCGGTGATCGTGCCGGCGTCGAGGTCCTCGATCGGGACGGCGAGCCCGTCGAAACTTCCGGTCGTCTCGTCGTACGACTGCGCGAGGGCGAAGCCCTGGGCAGCGAATCCCGCGTCATGCAGGGCGGACTGCACGGCGCCGATCAGTACGTTCTTGTCGCGCAGGCGCGGCATGTACGGGTAGCGGGCGTAGTACTCCCACAGCTCGCCGAGGCGGATCTTGCCGGTGTTCCACCGCGGCAACAGGAAGTCGTTGATGTCCATACGTACCAGGCGGGGGGCCACCTCGACGCGGAGCAGATCCTCCCGGACGAACCGCGCGCCCACGCGCTGGGCGAGGCGCTTCTCCTGCCCCTCGCACTTCTGCTGCCCGACGCCGAACGGCGCGCCCGGGTCGGGCTGCGTAGCGTGCAGGCCCCAGATCCAGGTGGCCGCGATCTGGTCGCCGATGGTCCGGTTGGTCGTCTCGACCTGACGCTGCGCCTGCGCCTCGTTGGTCGGTGTGAGATCGAGGTGCATCTTGTCGTCGAGGATCGACTTCCACGCGAGGTACGACCGGACGGTGGAATCGAGGTCGTTCCACCGGGAACTGTCGGCGGCGAGCATGACGATCGAGTTCGGCATCGTGCGCGACGCCGTGCCCCGCTTCTGGAGCAGCTCGAGCGCGAATCGACTCGCCGAGCTTCCCGGGTCCTTCCCGTTGTGGACGTGACGCGGGTGCAGCAGCACGAGGCGGGTCGAGTCCTCGTCGGCGACGTCGCCCGTCGACGTCGGTGCGACCACGACGCCGGCGAACTCCTGTGTGGACCGCGGGGCGTCGCGCCGGAGCCGGGCGACGACCTCCTCGTGGACGCGCTCCTCGTCCACCTCCAGGGCCCGGTTGGCGGCCGTGCGGTTGAGGGAGGCCTGGGTGTCGTACCAGTACCGGTCGTCGCTCACGTAGAAGTGCGACGACCGGTCCGCCAGCATCGTGAGCGCGGAGCCGATGTTCCCGACGACGTCACCGGGCAGGGCGAGCCCGAGCGTGAGGCGCTTGCGGTCGACGCCCTTGACGGCGGAGCTCACCGTCGGGGCGGAGTCGATCAGCACGGTGCGTGCGGTGCGGACGGTGAGCGACCTGTTGCCGAGCGCCGGCCGGTCGCGGTCGATGCGGCGCGCGACGGAGTCCTCGCCGTCGACGTCGTTCTGCAGGACGGCGTCCCAGCCGTGCGGCAGGTACTGGACCAGCTCGCGGCGGGTCACCGCGCCGCCGAGCGGGACCGTGCCGGGCAGGATGAGCGGGGCCGGGTCCTCGGCCGCCCAGAGCTGGTGGATCACCGTGCTCATGAGGCGCAGGACACCGCGGGTGCGCTGGAACTTCTCCAGCGTGGACCACTCGGCGTAGAGCCGGTCGAGCAGCTCGGGGTGTACGGGGTACGAGGCGCGGATGCGGGCCTCGTAGTCCGGCCCGGTGACGTCGGAGGGGAACTCGCCGGTGTGCTTCTGGTAGAACTCCCGGAAGCGGCGGGCGGCGACGGCGATCTGCTTGGCCTGGTCGGCGTTCGGCTGCACGAAGAGGCGTCGGCGCACGATCTCGTACGACTCGTCGCGCGCGGCCGGGGCCCACTGGTAGGCGACGCGGCGGACGATGTTGTCGAGGCGCTCCAACGCCTCCCGGCCGAAGGAACCGCCGACCTCGATGTCCGACGCGGTCGAGGCGCGGTCGGCGTCGTCGTCCGACTCCTGGCGCTCGCTCGCGGGGATGGAGACGAGCAGGAGCACGCCGGGCACCGCCGCGGCGGCCTGTGTGAGCGACTGGGCGAACGTGAACTGGGTGTCGAAGTCGCCGGCCGGCAGCGGCGCGGACGTGCCGTCGGCGAGCTGCCGGCGGGTGTTGAGCTGGCGTGCGTACGAGACCCACTCGTCGATGAGGATCACCGCCGGCCCGTAGGCAGCGAAGAGGTCGCGCAGGGCGCCGCCCGGGTTCGTGCCGGTGCGGTCCGCCTCGGCGACGTACGCGTAGGCGCTGGCAGCGTCGCCCGCCTGGTCGCCGAGCTGCCAGGCGATCTCGCCCCACAGCGTGTGCACGACCGTGCCGTCGGGCTTGGTGGTCGGCTGGCCGGGGGCGATCTCGTTGCCGACGATCGTCACCCGCTTGACCGGCGTCCCGACGGCGTCCTCGTGGTGGCCGACAAGCACGTCCTGGACGTCCTGCGGGAACTCGTGCAGGCGACGGCCGGAGAACAGGTGCCAGACGGCGAGCATGGAGTGGGTCTTGCCGCCACCGAACGTGGTCTGCAGGTTGATCACTGCGTCGGCGTTGGCGTTGCCGGCGAGGCGGGCGGCCGAGCGTTGCAGGAGCTCTCGGAGCCCGTCGGTGAGGTACGTGCGGCGGAAGAACTCGATCGCGTCGGAGTACTCCGTCGGGGCGGCGTCCACGGCCCCGTCGGTGTCGCGCACCGCCACACGGTAGAGGTCGGCGGCGAACTCCGACGACGCGAAGTCGCCGCTCGCGACGTCGGGGTGCGGGGTGAGCACGTCGCGCCAGGAGGGCAGCTCGGCGTCGGCCACATTGGACGTGGTGGCGGCGGACCTGGTGGAGCGGCGGGTCTCCCGCTCGAACTCGGCCCGCTGGATCTCCAGGCGCATGCGCCGCACGGTGTCGGCCTCACGGACCGCGCCGGCGGGACGAAGCAGGAGCTCGATCGTCTCCAGCGCACGGCGTGCCTGGTCCCCGGAGAACGGCTTGTTGTGGGCCCAGTCGTTGCGGACGGCCCGCAGCTCACCGGCGTACCCCTGCTCGGTGCGCGACAGTGCCCCGTTGAAGAGGTAGCCGAGCGCGCCCATGGGCTCGGTGATGATGCGCAGCTGAAGTTGGGGGTCCGTGCGCTCGTAGGTGCCGCCGCTCTTGCCTGCCTTGGCGTCCTTCGCCTGGACGACCTGCGCCCAGTCGGTGATCCCGTCCGGCAGGTGGGGTGCGACGACGCGCTCGATGAACGGGTCGAGCGCCTCGGCGAGGGTCTCGAGCGCGCGGCCGACGTAGTCGCGGTTGCTGGTGGCCATCAGGCATCTCCGAGGTTGAACTCGTCCTGCACGGAAGCGGTCGTGACGATGGTCTCGGCGGTGGTGGTGAGGTCGGCCCACGAGCCGCCGAGCGCGTTGAAGAGGCGTGCGTCCTCGGGCCGCTTGTCCTGCGTGAGCTCGTACAACCGGTAGGCGAGCAGCTGCACCGCTTCGAGGTCGACGTCGCCGCGGTCGCGGACGGCGGCGAGCAGCCTCGCGGTGGGCTCGATGCCGCCGTTCTCGTCGGAGAGTACGCGCGCGAGCTGGCACGTCACCTCCCACACGGAGATGCGGTCATCGACGGCGGGGTTCCACGACGCCGGAAGGTCGGCGGGGCGGATGAGCCGTACCTTCCCCTCGCCCTGCTTCAGGACGCCGGAGTCCTCCAGACCTCGCACGGAGACGTCGGTCGCCGTGGCGAGCACCTCGGCCTCGCCGTACGAGGCGACGGCCCAGCCGTACTGCAGGTACCACTTGAGGCAGAACCGGCTGGTGCTGTCGAGGTCGCCGTCGTTCTCCGCGAGGATCTCGTCGAGCACCTGGTTGATCAGTGCGAGTGCGGTCTTGACCGACATCGGTGAGCCGTCGTTCTCCAGCACCGACGAGTAGCGGGAGAAGATCGCCATGCCCGGGCCGATGGTCGACTGGGCGAGGTCGACCGGGGCAATCGCGCCCTGCTGCATCTCCGTGAGCGCCTGCGGGAGCTCAGCCTTCAGCGCGGTGAGGAAGCCACGGCGGCTCGTTGCCGATGCCGTCGCATGACGTGGGCGGAGCGAGAGGACGATCGACGAGGCGAGCGCATTCATGCCTGACGCCATCATGCGGTTCGCCATTTCTGTACGCATTGGCCATGTGGCCGTAATTGTCCAACCGGATCGGATCATGCCCTCGAGGAGGGTTGCCCAACCTGTTGATGCCACACCTTCGGCTTCAAGCTCCTGCTGCTTGAAAGCGTAGTACACGGTTATTGGGTACCCGTCGTTGGCGGACTCCCGTGCGCGGGCGAAGACTGCCTCAAAACCCTCCTCGAAAAACGTTGCCGCGCCGTCTTTGCCGTCGTGACGATACGGGTTGGCAACGAGCTCCTCGGTCTTCGGTACAAGCATGGTTGAAAATAGCGACGGATAAACCGAGCGAAGCGAGCTCCTGAGCCAAATGTAGAAGAAATCCGATAGATCCGAATAGCCGATGTTGTCATAGTACGGCGGGTCTGTCGACAGGACGAGTCCGTGGTAATTGCGGGCAGCCGCATCTGCCTGCAAGGCGTCAGCGGGAGTGCGCGGGTCAAGCCGGTCGAGAACCTTGATAGCGCTGTTAAGGCTTACCTCGAACGAGCCTGCCGCGGCGCCGAAAGGCGGCGCCTCTGCAAAGTCCCAAAGCATGGGGATGGCCTGGCGTGTGAACAAATGTCGTACCTGAGTTTTGGAGTTCTCCCAACTGCACAGTGCATTCGCGATGTCTGCGAGTCGGCTCACGCCGAGTGCAAGGTATACGGCGATTCCGTCGGCGTACGCCTCCGCGCCTTGTCCGTTGTCGGCGAGTGAGTCGCTGTGAGGCATCCCTGCGTCCAGTGCGTGCTTAAGTGCAAGCTCGCGCGCCTCTGCGACGAGATTGCTAAAAGTAGTGATTGCTACCAGCTGGCGATTGGTGAAGAGGTCGGCGAAACTAGTCATGCCATATATCTGCGTCTTGATGTCGCGCGGGTAGTGTCCGATATTCGCCTGTGGTGCGTCGCCAGGTGTGGGGACGCGTGCTGCGGCTTTGTGTTCGTCAGTCGGAGGCAGATAAGTGCGCTGACGGCCAGATCCGGCAGCGATTGCCATGAGTTGCGATCCGATGCGCTTGGCCCTGCCCTCGCTTCGAATGTATTTCAGGCTCACGGCGGAACCGCAAGCGACGCATGTAGCGCCAGCTCTGCCGACCGTGCCGTCGTCGCTCTTCGTGGGTGCGTTCGCCTTGTCGTGGGCGATCGAGAACTCGACGCGACGGCCGGACGGTGCGTCGGCGTCGTCGACTGCTGTGGGGACGACGTACGCCTCCTTGCCCTTCTTCTTCCCGAGCCACCAGGACCGCACGAGCGGCATCTCGATGCCGCAGGCGGGGTTGGGGCAGGTGACCGTGCGAGCCCAGATCCAGGCGATGACGGCCGCCTCGGTCGACGCTCTGGAGTTCGGGTCGGTGATGGTCGCCGTCGGGTACAGATGGCCGATGCGTTCCTGGGCGCGGTCGCGCATCCAGGCGCCGTACCGGCGGACGTCCTCGGCCAGGCCGGTGGCGCGCGGCCAGTCACCCATGCGCTCTTCGGCCGCGCAGGGAAACACCGGCTGCTGGCCGGCGAACTTCGGCGGGATCTCGATCAGTGCCTTGTTGATGAGCACCGCGACGGGGTTGAGGTCGCTCGCGTGCGCCTCCAGCCCCAGGCGCTGCGCTTCGAGCGGGATGGTGCCGCCGCCGGCGAACGGGTCGAGGATCGCTGGCGGGTTGCCATCGGTGGACTTGAGGATTTCGGCGTGGGCCTCGGCGAGCAGCTTCTCGTCGTTGACGTTATCCCAGACGACCAGGCGCCGGATGATGTGGTGGAGCCGCTCGCGCTCCGCCTTCTGCGCCTCCTCGGTGGGGAACTCGTCGGGCCGCGACGACGGGTCGTCGACGAGCTGGGCGAACAGCACCGCCCGGGCCGACGCCAACGGCCGACGGGCCCACCACAGGTGCAGCGTCGAGGGGTGTCCGTGACGGATCGACTTCTCCCGTGCCGACTCCCGGTTGATGTCCTCCAGCGGGAGCGAGACCTCGATGAGCTTCCGCCGGGTCGCGGGCGTCGTCGGGGTCGGTACCGGGTCCGTCATCCGTAGTGCTCCTGTGGCTCACGAGTCGCCCGTCGCCTCGGCGTGTGCCGCGGCGAACGGGATGTGCCCACATCGTAGGGCCGCGTACGGGAGCGGGCCTGAAGTGCGGGCGGCAACCAGCGGGTGAAGACGTCCTCGCGGTCGATGGGCGTTCACGGCCCTCCGGGTCGGCTCACGGCCCATCTCGCGCCGAGCGCACCGCCGCTGCCACGTCGTCGGCGGCCCGGACGGCGTCTTCGTGCTCCCAGAAGCGGAGCGCCGTCCACCCCGCATCGGCCAGGCGCGCATCCGTCTCCCGGTCGCGCGCGACATTGGCCTCGAGCTTGCGCGCCCACCACGCCCCGTTGTGCGCCGGCGACGTGCGGTGCTCGGGGCAGGCGTGCCAGAAGCACCCGTCCACGAACACCGCCACCCGGGCGCGCGTGAAGAGGACGTCCGCCCGCCGCCGCGGCATGCCGGGCAGCGGCGCGTCGACCCGGTAGCGCAACCCGCGCCGGTGCAGCTCGCGGCGCAGAAGCAGCTCCGGCGACGTGTCCCGCCGACGCTGTCGGGACATACGCTGAGAGGTTGTCGCCGACGTGACGAGCGTCGCCGGCGCGCCGGCCCGGGCCTGTCCCCGGGGCCGGCTACCCTGTCGTCCTGTGTCCACGTCTCGATTGTCCGCCCGACAGCCGTCGCCCGGGCGTCGGTCGCGCCGCAGGGTCCGCACCCTCGATCTGTTCGCCGGCGCGGGCGGGCTGACCGAGGGTATGAGGTCCGCTTCGCAGCGTTTTGCCCCGGTTCGGGCGGTCGAGTGGGAGCCTGCCGCGGCCGCGACGTTCGCGCTGAACCACGGTGGGCGGATCGCCGACGACGAACTGACGTCCGACGCCGTGTTCGCGGGAGACATCGCGAAGTGGCTCGAGCATGACGACGTGCCCGAGGTGGACGTCGTCGTCGGAGGCCCGCCGTGCCAAGGGTTCTCGAACCTGGGCAAGCGCGACGTGCTCGACGAACGCAACCTGCTGTGGCGCGAGTACGCGACGACGGTGAGCAAGGCCCGACCGCAGTACTTCGTCCTCGAGAACGTGCCGGCGTTCCTCACCTCGCCCCAGTACGGCGTCTTCCTGGAGGAGCTCTCCGCCGGCGGCATGCTGGCGGACTACACGTTCGACGCGCAGATCCTGAACGCCGCCGACTACGGTGCGGCACAGTCGCGCAAGCGCGTCGTCGTCATCGGGCACCATAAGGACCTGCCCGCCCCGGGGTTTCCGAAGGCGACGACCTCACAGGACGACTGGCTGACTCTCGGGCAGGCGCTTGCCCGAGTTCCGGCCGGCGTGACCGCCGTCGGGCTGCCCGACGCGGGCGCCATCCGCTTCGGTGACCGGCGCTTCCCGGGGCCGTTCTCGACCCGGCAGCTCCACGTCGGGCGGAAGTACCAGGACATCTCGCTGAGACGGTTCCCCGAGATCCCCTACGGAGGGAGCAGGTTCGACCTGCCCGACGAGCTCAAGGCGCCGTGCTGGCGCAAGCACACCTCCGGCTCGGGAGACGTTATGGGCAGGCTGCGCTGGGAGGATCCGTCCGTCACGATCCGGACAGAGTTCCACAAGCCGGAGAAGGGCCGCTACCTCCACCCGGTCGAGCACCGGGTGATCACCCACTACGAGGCCGCGCTGATCCAGGGCTTCCCCGAGGACTACCGATGGGCGGGCTCGTTCACCCAGATCGCGCGGCAGATCGGCAACGCCGTCCCGATCCCGCTGGGACAGGCCGTCGGGCGCCTGCTCCTCGACGCCCTGGACGCGCACGCGCCGGCCTCTGTCGAGGACGCGGCGTGAGCGTCGTCATCTCGCTCTCGCTCGCGCCGGTCGCCGTCCCGGACGTTCTGCACGAGCTGGTATCGCGAATCGAGGTGCTGCGGCCTGCCATCCGTGGGACCTTCACCCCGGCCGGCGGGATATTGCGTGCCTCCGTCGAGAACGTCGTCCGTCCTGTGTTGGCCGAGGCAGGGTTTCGGCCGGGTTCGCCGGCGACCTTCCTCCCGACGGAGCTCAACTACCACGCGAGCGGGCTCGCCGCCGTCGTCAGCATTCAGACCGGCCGTGCGTCGACGAACAACGGTGGCCTCGCGGCGACACTGTCGGCGGCCTCGTGCGTCGGTGTGGACTGGCTTTTGCTCCTCGCGCCCGAGACGTACAAGGGATCGACGACCGCACCAAAGGTCGAGAGCCACCTCCACGAATTGGCCGCAGCCCGGGGAGTGCACCTCGATCTGTGTGGTGTCGTCCTGGTCTCGTACTGAGGATCGACGACGGGCGTCCCCGTCCCCCGGCGGCCCGCGCCTGAGGAGGCGGAGATCAGTTCGTGCGCCGGCTCGGAAGGTGCGGGCCGATGTACCCGACGTAGATCTTCCGGTCGGTCTCGTACGCGTCGTGGTAGTGCAACCTCGGTGAGGTCATGCCGGACTTGGCGATCCTGAGATGAGCGCCCATGAAGACCCTGCCGGCCGGTTCGACGGTGTCCGGTACGGGGAGAGTTCTCGGTTCCGCATACTTGGCGGTCGAGCGGACGCTGTCCGTCTCGTCGGCGGCGTGCCGGTTCGCGCTGAAGCCGTGCATGCCCTGCGGGGTGTTCCGCAGGTAGTGGTCGACCGACCCTTGGTTCCCGTCGAGACGCCACGCCACGTATGCGTCGAGCGCCCGGAGGGCGTCCCAGGTGGTGGCCGCCCAGCGGCCCAGCGGGTCCTTGGCATCGAGGCCCACGGTGACGTCGTCGTCGCCGGTCCACCTCACATGGTTCAGCGTCTCGATCGTCGCAAGGAGGGAGTCGAACGAATCCGGCACGGGTTCCGCCTGCTCGTCGGCATTCAGGGGCGCCCATGCAGCGTCTCCCTGGTCGTTCGCGAGCATGCGAACACGAAGGGCCTGGAGCTCGGCCTGCGCTTCGCGGAGATCGACTGCCGTCTGCGCGTGTTCCGCCTGTTCGTCTTCCAGACGTTGGCCGAGCTCGGTCGCATCGGTGCGAAGCTCCGTGACTCGGAGCTGCAACCCCTCCGTCTCGTGGCGCATCCGCTGCTTCAGCTCCTGGAGCGAGGCGGAGTCCTGCGCCTGCTGCCCGAGTTCGAGAACGAGGTCCACCGTGAGCGGCGCCGGGCCGTACACGGTGTCCGCGACGGTGCGAAGGGCGGCGAGCAGCTCGACGTCGGTAGTCGTGAGCGTTGGCGACGCCGGTTGCGGTCCACCGTCGCCGCCGAGCTCGCCCGACGACGGAGCGCTGATGGTCGGTGGTGTCGCGGGCATGATCGACGTGACGGTGGACGGCGCCGCGTCGGTGGTCGCCGGGGAGCGTGCGCCACGGGCCCGCCGACTCGTCCGTGCCTGTTCGAGGAAGTCCTCGTCGGCCTGGCGCAGGAGGCGTTCCTCGACGCGGAGCGCCTGAGCCGGTAGCGGCTGCACGAGCGTGGTGTCCCGCGCACGCTGCCCGAGCATCCGCACGACGCGGCGGCCGGACTCCCGCACGATCGACTGCGTCGTCAGTACGCGGTGTCGTCTGGCGTCCACCTCGTCGCCGAGGTCGACGGCGCGGAGGAACGATCGCAGCGTGCCGGGAGCGACAGCGTGGGTTCGGCCGGTGAGGTCTGCGAAGCGTTCCGTCGCCTCCGCATCGAGGAGGTACGCCGATGCCAGCCCGGTCGTCTCGCGCAGCAGCCCGTTCGTGAGGTCCTGCCATGGTTGGAGCGGCAGCGCCTCGTGGGTACCGGCGACGAAGACGGGGCCGCGGCGCCGTTCGTCCCGGACGGCGTCCAGCAGCTCGGGCACCTCGTCGACCCCTATCATCCGCGCCGATGGGGACAACGACGCAGCGCCGTCGCGGGCGTCGAGCACCTCCAGCAGCGCCCGGGCCAGGCGCGGGACGGCGACGTGGCGGCCCTCGGGGTTGTCGACATCCAGCCATACCCACGGGTCACGCTTCGGTGAGCCCGGCTGGTGAGCGACGAGCTGCGTGAGCCAGGTGCCCGTCTCCTTCTTCTCGCGGAGCTGGAAGAGGACGGAACGAGAGCCGTCCTGGTCGTTCATATTGGTCAGGACGGACTCGACGCCGGGTCCGATCGTGGAGACCGTCCCCGGGCGGACCTCTCCGGCGTCGTACCTCTTGCGCTTCAGCCAGGCGAACAGCTGCGGGAGCGTGGTGTCCAGAACGTCCTGCCCGCCGACCGTGAAGTAGGTCCGATACCCCAACATGCGTCCTCCGCTCTCCGCCCATCCCTGGCAGTACTGCACCACGAGCCGGTGACACTCATCTCAGCAGAGCCCGGTGGGCCGCTCGGCTCGTCGGCCGGACCGGAATATGTGTTCCCGGTCAGATCTCCGTTCCGGGTGCTTGTCGCGATGCATCGGCCCGTCGACGGGTGAAACGACTACCTGTCCGTGGGGGTGGAAGGCCGAATCGTGTCGAGCGTTTCGGTGACCTGACGTGCCACGTTCGGGATGTTCGTCGACAGGATCGCCCAGAGGAGTTCGGCATCGACGATGTCGTACCCGTGCGCGATCACGTTTCGTGCATCCTTGAGACGCCGGAGCTCGAGGTCAGGATGCGCGTCGACGAACGCGGGGTCGTCGCGGTCGATGCGGCTGACGCACTCGCCCAGTCGGATGAGCAGGTTCTCGGCGGCGTATCGCAGCATCTCGTCGGCGTCGTAGGCGTCCTTGCCTCGCGCGACCAGGCGTTTCGCCGCCGCGGCGTGGTCGACGAGATCCTCGAGCCATCGCCGGGTGCGCTCGTTCACAGCGGCACTGCCTCGTCGAGGATGTCGCGGTGCTTGGGGCGCAGGCCGCCGTCCGTCACGACGTCGACGTGTACCCCAAGCAGGGCTGAGAGTTCCCGTGCCGTGGAGACGAAGCGCCATGCATCCTCGGGTCGCACCTCGACGATGAGGTCGACGTCGCTCGACGGCGTGTCGTCGCCGCGCGCCACGGAGCCGAACAGCCGCGGATTCTTCCCGCCGTTGCGCCTGATGACCGCGCGCACCTCGTCATGATGCTGCCGGAGCCGGTCCGACGGGCGGACCATCGCCCGCCGGATGCGTTCGATCATCGCCGGCGACACCGGGCGCTTCCCGGACTCGTACGCCGAGAGGTTGGAGGCGGCGATCCCGGCAAGCTCCGCCAGGCGTGCCTGCGAGAGGCCCGCCCGTTCGCGCTCGGCTCGAAGATCAACCACCGGACCAGGTTATCAATGATATCCCCGGGGCGATCGACCGGGTATCAGCCCCGTGGCCGTCGCGAAGCATTCGTACCGCCATCGCATCCTGCTGGACGCAGCGCATACTCCACGGCTGGAAGCTCAGCAGGTCGGCGACGACATCACAAGCGGTCGGGCCGAGTTCGCTACGCTCCCGTGCCGTGAGCCACCCGATGAGAGACCGCTGGAACCAGGAGCTTGCGCTCACGGATGAGGTGCGGATCGGTCCATCCCGGTGGCGGCTGGTCGGACTCCTGCTCACCAGCGTCGGCATCGTGGCGATCGGCGTGTTCCTGTGGACCGAGACGGGCAGCCAGATCGTCCGAGGGCTGTGCGTCGGCTTCTTCGGGCTGGGCGGGGTCGCCGTCGCGGTGCGGCTCGCCCGGCCGGTGACGTTCCGCGTGGACCGTCAAGGAGTTCGCTCCGCACGCATCGACCTCGCGTGGGATGACATCGACAGGATCACCGAATGGAAGGTGGCGTCGAATCGGTCGGTCTTGCTGCTGCTGTCGGCCGAGGGCGCGGAACGGCTTGCGTCGACGAATGTGCGGCGCGCGATGGTGAAGGCTGACGCGAAGGTCGTGGGCCGCTGGAGCACCGGCATCGCCGGACCGTTCAGCCACCACGCCGAGCTCGTCGAGTGGCTCGAGGAGTGTCGTCTGGCGTATTCCTCACGACCGACCGCGATTCCGGGTTCGGCGCACACGAAGCCGGTGTAGGCCTCGCGCTGCCGGCGCGCTGCCAGCCGTACGAGTTCGTCGTCGAGCTACGGGTACGGGTCGGCAAGTTCTCTGCGTCACGCGCAGCTCGTTCGCGAGGTCGACGAGCGGACCCGCGGCGACGTCGTAGCGGCCGCGGGTCTGACCGCGGGCTTCGAGCAGCCCTGCCCGGACCAGCGCGCCGAGGTTCCGGCTCATCCGTCGCAGGCATGACGCAATGATTGAGTCATAGCGTCACGAGGCCGCACCCACCCGGAGCTCGGGCAGGAGCCGCTCACGCAGCTCAGCAGTGTGGCCGTCGACGTCGTCGTCCACGTCGTCGAGTGCCTGGGCGAAGGCGTCGGGTGCCCGGCTCCTCATGTCACGGACGCGGTCGGCCACTCGCGCCGGGTCGAGGTGGGCTGCGTCGGCGAATCGTGCCCAGGCGTCGCGGTCGATCCCGTCGACGAGGAACGTGCCGCCGACGCTCATCGACAGCACTCGCGACGAGCCGGGCCGCACGCCGTAGGCGAATCCGGACGCGACGTCGAACAGCGGCGCCAGCTCCACGGAGTCGCCGTCGAGCAGGACGGCGTAGTTGCGTGCGTGCGCGTCGGGGGCGCCCACCACGGTGTTGAAGATCAGCCAGTCGACGAAGCGCTCGACGTTCCGCCGCCGAGTCGCGAAGCAGCCGGATCAGGTCGAGAGCCGTGGGGCCGCCCCCCTCCTCGTACTTCTCGTCGTTCCCCACGGCCTGGCAGAGGTCCTCCTGGTGCCGTCGCACGACCGCGCCGTCGCCCGCGACGTCTCGGTCGAACCGGGTGACCACGATCGCGTCCTGGGACTTGAAGGCGGTGTACTCCGTGTGCGCGACCCGTACTCCGAGAGCGGCAGCGGCGCGCATCGTGACATGTTCCACCAGCGCCTGGGCCCGCATCTTCCGAACGCCGGGCTTGACGATGTGGGTGGTCGGTTCGGCGTCGTGCGCGATGAACCACCGGTCGTCGTGGCGGCGCAGGGCGAACTTCTGTCGCGTGCCGCCCAGGGACCAGTGCTCGCCCGGCATCGTCCAGGACGCGTCCTCGTCGGTGTCCATCTCGTCGAGTCGCGCCTCGATCTCACCGTCGCTGCACTCCTCCTCGAGGTGCCCGTCGCGATGGATGGTCGCCTCGACCTCGCCTTCGAGGCAGAACTGCACGGCCCCGCGGCAGTCCTTCCCGATGGCGGACAGGAAGTCCAGCAGGTCGCCGGCGTCGACGCCGTGGCGACGCGCGATCGCGCGCAGTGCGGCGTCGTTCTCGGGCACCAGGCCCTGCAGGAACGTGGCGACCCTCGAGAAGGACGGCGAGGTGGTTCGTGGTGCCCACGTCACACGCCCTGGCTGTCGTCGCGGATGGCGAGGCTGGCGTCCAGCGCGTCGAGGACCCGCATCAGGCGCCCGACCTCCAGTCCCGGCGTCTGGCCGCGCTCCAGGCCGACCAGCCACTGTCGCGAGACGCCGGCCGCGCGGGCCAGCTCGGCCTGCGTGAGTCGGTGGTCGAGTCGCAAGCGTCGTACCGCGGCGCCCAGACGGGGCAGGGACCGCGCGTTGAGGACGTGCGCGTCGGCGATCATGATGTCAACGTACGACGACACCTCATCGATGTCAGTGTACGGCGACATGATTGTGGTGTCGTCGTACGGCGACACTGGGCTGCCTGCCGGGCCGTGCCCCGTGTGATGTCGGAGCGACGTCACCCCGATACTGGCCTCATGACGACGGCGACGAACCCGGTGGAGCGTGTGCGGCTCCGGCTGGGTGACGTGCTGTTCGCGAAGGTCGCAGGCCCGGACGCGGAGGCGGTGCGCGACCGCATCCACCTGACGCCGGGGCCGCGGTGGTTCGCACCGGACAGCCCGATCGGGCGTGTGCACGCGGACGCGTCGATGTTCGTGGGCGGGTTGCGGGCGCTGCTGCTGCAGTCGCTGCACCCGTTGGCGATGGCGGGGGTGGCGGGCCACTCGGGGTACCGGGGCGACCCGTGGGGGCGGCTGGAGCGCACGGCGACGTTCATCGCCACCACGACGTTCGCCACGACGGCCGACGCGCAGGCTGCGGTGGACCGGGTCCGGGCGGTGCACGAGCGCGTGCGCGGCAAGGCGCCGGACGGGCGGCCGTACCGCGCGGGGGAACCGCACCTGCTCACGTGGGTGCACGCGGCGGAGGCGGACTCGTTCCTCGCCGCCCACCAGCGGTTCGGCGAGCGCCCCCTGACGGACGCCGAGGCGGACGAGTACGTGGCGCAGGCCGCCACGGTCGCCCGCGCGCTGGGGGCCGTCGTCGTCCCGGAGACGGTGGCCGACCTGCGCGCGACGATCGAGGACTACCGCCCCGAGCTGGAGGCCACTCCGGCGGCGCTCGACGCGGCGTCGTTCCTGCTGCGCGAGCCCCCGCTGCCGACCGCCGCGCGCCCGCCGTACGCGCTGCTCGCCGCGGGCGCCGTCTCACTGCTCCCGTCCTGGGCGCGCGCGTCCCTGCACGTCGACACCCGGTTCCGCCGCACCTTCGGGAGGCCGGCCGGCGCCCTCGCCGTCCGGGCCGTGCGGTGGGGGATGGGCACCTCGGAGCGGACGCGCGCCTACCCGCGCGCCGGGGTGCCGGCGACGTCCGACTGACGTCCACGTGGCCGCCCGGCAGCCACGGTGACCGCCGGGGCTCGGGCCGATGAACGTTCCCCGAACGCTTCGGTCGCGCCCGGGAGAACCCGGACAAACCGGTCGGGCGGGTTCCTAGAGTCGCGGCTGTGACCACCGTCGTGACGCCACGGGCGGCCGGGACCCCGGCCGCCCCGCCCGACCGCGGGGCCCCACCCGCCGCCCCGCCGCACCCGCACCGCAGCCGCCTCGGCGCCCGCCGTCGCCGCAGCGCGCTGCTGTGGGCGCTGCTGCTGGCGGGCCCCAACGTGCTCCTGCTGCTGGTGTTCGTGTACCGGCCGCTGCTGCAGAGCCTGTACCTGTCGACGCTGCAGTGGAACCTCGGCTCTCCGGTGGCGCGGTTCATCGGGTTCGGCAACTACGCGGAGTGGCTGACGGCGCCCACTACGGGACGCGTCGTCCTCACGACCCTCGTCTTCACGGTGGCGACGGTCGGCGGCGCGATGGTGCTGGGACTGGGCCTGGCGCTGCTGCTGAACCGGCGGCTGCGGGGCCGCGGCGCCGCCCGCACGGTCGCGTTCGCGCCGTACGTGCTCAGCGGCTTCGCGGTCGGCATCCTCTGGCTGTTCATGTTCGACCCGCGCTACGGGTTGATCCAGGAGCTCCTCGGCTGGGTAGGGCTCGGCTCGCCTGCCTGGTACACGGACAGCCCGTGGCCGCTGGTGATGATCGTCGTGGTCTACCTGTGGAAGAACCTCGGGTACGTCGCGCTCATCTACCTGGCGGGCCTGCAGGCGGTGCCGCAGGACCTCAAGGACGCGGCGGCGCTCGACGGCGCGTCCTCGGCGCGCACGCTGCGGGCGATCGTGCTGCCGCTGCTCACCCCGACGACGTTCTTCCTGCTGGTGACGATGATGCTCGCCTCGCTGCAGTCGTTCGACATCATCCAGGCGATGACGCAGGGCGGCCCCCTGGGCTCCACCACGACGCTCATGTACTCGATCTACGAGGAGAGCTTCGTGACCGGCCGCGCCGGCTACGCGTCCGCCGTCGCCACCGTCCTGTTCCTCGTGCTGCTCGCCGTCACCGCGGTGCAGATGCGGTACGTCCAGCGGAAGGTGCACTACTCATGAGCGCCGCCACCCTCGCCATCCCGGGCAAGCCGCGTCGCCGACGGCGGTCGCCGCAGGTGGGCGGCCACCTCGCGATGGTCCTCGCGACGGTCGTGCTCGGCGCGCCGCTGCTGTGGATGGCGCTCGCGAGCCTCAAGACGCCCGAGGAGCTGTACCAGGTGCCGCTCCAGTGGCTGCCGGGCGTGCCCAGCCTCGACAACTACGCGCAGGCGGCGGGCGCGATCCCGCTGGGCCGCCTGCTGCTCAACAGCATCGGCCTGACGGTCGTGGGCGCGGGCCTCAAGGTCGCCCTCGGCCTCGCCTGCGCGTACGCGCTGGTGTTCCTCGACTTCCCGTTTCGCAGGGTCGTGTTCGGGCTGGTCATCGCGACGCTGATGATCCCGCCGCAGATCACGATCATCCCCAACTACACGCTGGTCGCGGGCCTGGGGTGGCTCAACACCTACCAGGGCATCCTCGTGCCCGGGCTCGCCAGCGCGTTCGGCACCTTCCTGTTCCGCCAGCACTTCCTCACGCTGCCGACGTCGATCCTCGAGGCGGCGGAGCTCGACGGCGCCGGGCACTGGCGGCGGCTGTGGCGCTTCGTCGTGCCGATGAGCACGCCCACGCTCGCCGCCGTCGCGCTCGTGTCCGTGGTGACGGAGTGGAACGACTACCTATGGCCGTTCCTCGTCGTCGACGACCCGTCCACCATGACGCTGCCGGTGGGCCTCACGCTGCTGCAGAACACCGACGGCATGTCGGACTGGGGCGTGCTGCTCGCCGCGACCGTCGTCGTGACCCTCCCCATCCTGCTCGTCTTCCTCATCCTGCAGCGCCGGCTCGTCGCCGGCCTCACCGCGGGCGCCGTCACCGGCTGACCTGAGAGACCTTCCCCGCACGATCCGCACCCCGGACGGGGTGCACGACCCGAAGGAGCACCCCGTGTCCCACGCTGCCCGCAGCACCCGCCCGTCCGGCCGCCGTCGAGCCGCCGTGGCCCTGACCGCCGTCGCCGCCGTCACGCTCACGGCGTGCGCCGGCCCGAGCGTCGGCGCCACCTCCGGCGACGACGCGAGCGCCGCCGAGGACGTCGACTGGTCGCAGGTGGAGCCCGCCGACGAGATCACGTTCTGGAGCAACCACCCCGGCCAGTCGCAGGCCTACGAGGAGCGGATCATCGCCGAGTTCGAGGCGGAGACCGGCATCGCCGTCGACCTCGTGACGGCGGGCGCCAACTACGACGAGGTCGCCCAGCGGTTCCAGGCGGCGTCGCAGACGGACGAGGTGCCCGACGTCGTCATCGCCTCGGACGTGTGGTGGTTCCGCTACCACCTCAACGACCAGATCATGCCCGTCGACGACGTCCTGGAGCACCTGGGCGCCGACGCGGCCGACTACCAGCCCGCGCTGTACGCCGACTACGAGTACGACGACCAGCACTGGGCGGTGCCGTACGCCCGCTCGACGCCGCTGTTCTACTACAACAAGGACGTCTGGTCCGCGGCCGGCCTGCCCGACCGAGGCCCGAAGACGTGGGCCGAGCTCGAGAAGTGGGACGCGAAGGTGTCGAAGGAGGTCGGCGACGACGGGTCCACGTTCGGCCTGTCCACCGGCCCGTCGTGGGGCGCCTGGTGGTTCGAGAACATGATCTGGGGGCAGGGCGGCGCCTATTCCGACGGCTTCGACCTCACGCTCGACACCCCGGAGTCGGTCGCGGGCGGCGAGTTCCTGCACGACCTGTTCCACGAGTCCGGCGTCGCGAGCCTGTCGGCGGACGACGTGATGGCCGACTTCTCGGCCGGCGTCATCGCCTCCACCATCGGCTCCACGGGGTCCCTCACGGGGGCGCTCGACGCCGCGTCGTTCGAGGTCGGCACCGCCTACCTGCCCGACGGGCCCGACGGCGGCGGCACACCGACCGGCGGCACCGGCGTGGCGATCGCCTCCTCGTCGACGCCGGAGGAGCAGCTCGCGGCGGCCATGTTCGTCGAGTACCTCACGGACACCGAGAACACGGCGGCCTTCTCGCAGCTCACCGGCTACATGCCGGTGCGCACCTCCGCCGTGGAGAGCGAGACGATGCAGCAGACGTACGCCGAGACGCCGCAGTTCCGCACCGCCGTCGACCAGCTGGCCGACAAGGCCCGCGTGCAGGACGATGTGCGGGTGTTCGTCCCGGGTGCCGATGCCCTCCTCAACGAGGCGATCGAGCAGATCGTGATCGAGGGCACCGACCCGGCGACGGCGTTCGAGTCGATCGCGCCGCGCATCGAGACGGCGTACACCGAGAACGTGGAGCCCTACCTGTGAGCACCGAGACCCCGCACCGACCGGCCGTCGTCGCGCACCGCGGCAACAGCGCCGTCGCCCCGCAGAACACCCTCGCGGCGTTCGAGGGCGCCTGGCACGCGGGCGCGGACGTCCTCGAGATCGACGTGCGGCTGACCTCCGACCACCAGGTCGTCGTCATCCACGACGACACCGTGGACGCGACGACGAACGGCAGCGGCAAGCTCGCGGACCTGGAGCTGCGGGAGGTCCGCCTGCTCGACGCGGGATCGTGGTTCGCGCCGGCCTTCGCGGGCCAGCGGGTGCCCACGTTCGCCGAGACGATCGAGCTGCTGCGGGCGCGGCGGGGCATGGACCTGCTGCTGGAGGTCAAGGGGTCGTGGACCGCGGTCGAGGTGCGGCGGCTGACGGAGCCGCTGCGGGAGGCGGGCCTCGCGGACCGGACCGTGGTGCAGAGCTTCTGGCCGGACACCGTGGCGGCGCTGCGCACCGCCGACCCGGAGCTGCGTCGCGGCCTGCTCGTCACGCACGCCCGGGACGACGTGCTCGACCGGTGCGCCGAGCTCGACGTCGTCATGTGCAACCCGCAGGGGACCGTGCTGCGCGACGACCCCGGCCTGGTGGCCCGCCTGCACGACGCCGGGCTGCGCACCGCCGTCTGGACCCTGAACGAGCCCGAGCACTGGGCGGCGGCCGTCGACCTCGGGGTGGACCAGATCATCACCGACCGCCCCGACCGGCTGGCGGGCTGGCTCGCCGGCCGCGCCTGACCGCTCCCGGCGGCCGACCCGGCGTGAGTCCGCCCGCCCACGGGCGCGGGCGGGCGGACTCGCACCGCGAGGCCTACTTCTTGAAGGCGTCCTTGACGTTCTCGCCGGCCTTCTTCAGCGAGGCCTTCGCCTGGTCGGTGCGGCCCTCGGCCTCGAGGTTCTCATCGTCCGTGGCCCGCCCGGTGGCCTCCTTGGCCTTGCCGACGGCGTCCTCCGCGGCGTTCTCGGCCTTGTCACCGATACCCATCGGCTTCTCCTTCCGTGCGACTCGTCCCCTACCCCACCACCGGCGCCCCCGGTTCGCACGCGCGCGGCGATCAGCCCCGGTCGGGAGCCCCGCCCACGTCGCCGTCCACGTAGTACCAGCGCCCGCCGGAGCGGACGAACCGGCTCACCTCGTGCAGCCGGCCGCGGTCGCCCGTCGTCGCCCACCGGTAGCGGGCGACGAACTCCACCTCGCCGGCGTCGTCGAACGGGCCGCCGGCGCGGGTCGTGAGGATGTCGAGCCGCTGCCACCGCATGTCCGGGTCGAGGTGCAGCTCCGGCGGCCGGGTGGTCGGGTGCCACGTCGCGCGCAGGTAGTCGGCGTCGCGCAGGGCGTAGGCGCTGTAGCGGGAGCGCATCAGCGCCTCCGCCGTCGGCGCCGGGCGTTCGCCGCGGTGCAGCGGGCCGCAGCACGCGCCGTAGATGTCGCCTGACGGGCAGGGGCAGCGGTCGGTGTCCTCCACGCGGACATTCTCCCGCGGGCGCGGGCGGCCGGCCTCGCGGTGCGGCCCGCCCGACGGCGTGGGGCGACGGCGCGGCCGGCGGGTCGTCGGGTCAGCGCGAGCCGGCCAGGGGCGGGCTGAAGCGCTCCTCCGCCAGCGCGACCAGCAGCGCCAGCATCGCGACGGCGGCGCTCGCGAGCGGCACCGCGTGGACGCCGACGACGGCGACCAGCGCGGCCCCGAGGCCCGAGCCGGCGGCGATCCCCACGTTGAACACGGACGACGAGATCGCCTGGGCCATGTTCGTGGAGCGTGGTGCCACGAGCATCGTCCGGTGGGTCAGGGCCGGCGGGACACCGGAGAAGGAGAAGCCGAACACCGCGAGGGCGGCCACCGCCGGCACCGGGTGCTCCCCGAAGGCCCACAGCGCGCCGGCGGCGGCCGTCATCAGCCCGAGGGCGACGAGGAGCACCGCCACCGGGTGGGCGTCGATGAACCGCCCGATCGTGAACGCGCCGAGCACCCCGGCGGCCCCCTGGAGGAGAAGCAGGCGCGGGACGTCCGCCTGGGTGAGCCCGGTGATGTCGATGGCGTACTGGGTGACGAAGGTGATGATGCCGAAGGCGCTCGTCAGGACCAGGGCGGTCGTGACGAGCAGGAACCCGAACCGGCGCGCGCTGGGGTGCGGCGCCCGGCTGGCGCCGCCGGCAGACGGCGCGATCGTGGGGAACAGCGTGAGGACGACGACGGTCACGAGCAGCGAGAGGGCCGCCACCGCGACGAACGTCCACCGCCACGACGTGTGCTCGGCGAGCCAGGTGCCGACGGGCACGCCGAGCACGGGGGCGAGCGAGTTGCCGATGGCGAGCCGGGACATCACCTTGCCGCGCACCGCGGGCCGGAACAGTCCGATCGTGGCGGGAACCACGGCGACCCAGAACAGTGCCTGGGCGACGGCGGTGACCAGCCGCGCGGCCATGAGCTGCTCGTAGGTCGGCGCCAGCGCGGCCCACAGGGTGGCCACGGCGGCGAGGCCCGCGCACCCGGACAGCACCCAGCGCCGCGCGATGCCCCGCGTCCAGTGCGCGAGCGGCACCGACGTCGCCAGCACGACCACCGCGTACCCGGTGACGAGCAGTCCGATCTGCGACGTGGAGCGGCCGAGGTCGGGGGCCATGAGCGTCAGCAGCCCGGACGGCAGCGACTCGACGGTGACGAACAGGAACGTGGACAGCGCCATCGCGACGAGGATGACGGTGGCGCGGCGTTCGTCGACGGGAGGCGCGATGCCGCCGGGGGGGCGGCACGGCGCTGCGGGGTGAGGTCTCGGTCATGGTGATCGAATCGATTCTACGATCCTGCCCGGCGCGAGCTGTCAGACTCTCCGCCAGGTTTCCACCGCGCTGGGTCTGACAGCTCCGCGGCGACGTCGAGCTGTCAGACCGTGCGAGGTGCATACCACGCGCTGGTCCTGACAACTCGTGGGATCCTCGGAGCGTGCCGACGCTCGCCGAGGTCGCCGCCGACCTGTACGCCCGGCTCCCGGGCGAGATGATCGCCGCCCGCGACGCCCGCGCGCGGGAGCTGCGCGCGGCGGGCGACGAGGGGCTGGCCGCGCAGGTCACGAGGCTGCGCAAGCCGTCGACGGCGGCATGGGCCGTCAACCACCTCGCACACACCGACCCGGGGCAGCTCGACGAGGTGGTCCACCTCGGCGGCGTGCTCCGCGAGTCGCAGGCCGGGCTCGACGGCGGGCGGCTGCGCGAGCTGGCCCGCGAGCGCCGCCGGCTCACCGCGGCCGTCGCGGCTCGCGCCCGCGACCTGGCGGCCGAGGCGGGCGTCCCTGTCTCGGAGTCCGTCGCCGCGCAGGTCGAGGCCACGCTCACCGCCGCCATGATCGACGACGACGCCGGGCGCGCGGTCCGCAGCGGTCTGCTGGTCGGCCCCCTGGAGGCCACCGGGCTCGGCGGTGCCGACGTCGCGTCCGCCGTCGCCGTCCCGGACGCGCTCGGCCTCGCGCCGCCCGGCGAGGACGGGCACGCGCGGCACCTCCGCGCCGTGCCCGACCTGCCGGCGTCGTCCCGGGAGGCGAAGGGCGCCGCGCCGTCGGGGGCGGCGAGACGCCGGGACGCGGCGCGGGCGGAGGCCGAGGAGGCCCGGGCCCGGGCGCGCCAGGACCTCGCGGACGCGGAGGACGACGTCGCCGCCGCGCGCGACGCCGGGAGCGCGGCGGCCGCCGAGGTGGGGCGCGTGGAGGCGGTCGCCGGCCGTGTGGACGCCGAGCGGCAGGCCCTGCACCGCCGGCTCGCTGAGCTGGACGACCAGGCCGCGGCCGTGGACGCGGAGCTGCGTGGCGCCGTCGTCGCCCGGCAGCGGGCCGAGCGCACTCTCGCCGACGCCACCCGTCGCCGGGACGAGGCCGCCGCCCGGCTGCGCGACCTCGGCTGACCGCTCCCGCCGACGCGGACGGGGCTGCCGCCTCGGCCGGAAGGACGACCCGGATCTCCGTCGTGCGACGGATCCGCCCGGCCCCGTGACCTGCGACGGTGGGCACACCGACGGCAGCCACCGCACCGAAGACTGCGAGGAGACACCATGCGCCGACGCGTGCGCACCACCCTGACCCTCACGACCGCGGCCGCCCTGGCGCTGCCGCTTGCCCTCGCCGCCGCGCCCGCGGGCGCCGACGAGCCGGCACCGCCCGCGGTGCCGCTGCCGGCGCTGGACGAGGACACGTCCGCCGTCTCCCGGGCCGTCGTGGAGGCGGCCGAGGAGGCGCGGAAGCAGGCGAGCGCCCGCACCTTCGGCGCCCCGAGCGAGACGTCCGCGAAGGGCGTGCACGAGGTGAAGGAGGGGCTGGAGCAGGGGCTCGACGACACCGTGGCGGGCGTCCCGGTCGGGATCGTGGCCCGCGTCGACGCGCCGGGGCTGCGGTGGAGCGGCGCGGCCGGGACGCGCGCGCTCGACGGGCGCGGGCCGGCCCTCCCGTGGGACCGCTTCCGCGTCGCGAGCAACACCAAGTCGATGGTGGCCACCCTCGTCATGCAGGAGGTCGAGCGCGGCACCTGGTCCCTCGACACCCTCGTGGTGGACGCTCTGCCCGCCGCCGCCGACGTCATCCCCGACCGGTACGAGGACCAGGTGACGCTGGAGCACCTGCTCACGCACCGCTCCGGGCTGCCCGACCACCTGGGCGTGCTCACGGCGTCGCGCATGGACGACCCGACGGACCTCGACGAGTTCTTCGAGGTGCTCGGCGAGAAGTACACGACGGCGGACCACCTGGCCGCGATGGCGGCGCAGGACTGGCTGTTCGCGCCGGACACGGACGTCTCGTACTCGAACGCCGGGTACGTGCTGCTGGGGCTCGCGCTCGAGGAGGCGACCGGCCGGAGCCTGGAGCGGCTGCTGGAGACGCGGGTCTTCCGGCCCGCCGGGATGTGGCGCTCCGACTACCCGGACGACCCGCGCGTGCGCGGCCGGTCCCTCGAGGGCGCCGCCTTCACGGGTGACCAGGGCGCCGGCTGGTACCCCCTCGGACACTTCGACCCGAGCCAGTTCGGTGCGGCGGGCGCCGTGACCAGCACGACCGGCGACCTGCAGCGGTTCTCCGAGGCACTGCTCACCGGTGACCTGCTCGCGCCGGAGACGGTGGCGGACGTCGTCACCCCGCGGACCGTCGACGACGACGTCCTGCCGGACTACGGCCTGGGCGTCTACCGGCTCCCCGACCCCTGCCACGAGGGGGAGTGGCTCTACGGGCACGACGGCGCCTCCTACGGCACGCTCAGCATCAACCTCGCGTCGCCCGACGGCGAGCGACAGGTCACCGTCGCCCTCACCGGCCGCTCCCTGGTGGACCCCGCGCAGTCCGACATGTCCGCCGCCCTGGTGCCGGCCCTGCTCGCGACCTGCTGACCTCCTGACGTCGTGCCGGGCCGGGCGTCCCACGGCGCCCGGCCCGGTGTGCGCGACGCCCCCCGGGGGCGACGCCGTCCACAGGGCCGGGCGGCGCAGCACGCCCGCCCGCTACAGTGCTGCGGACGGTCGAACCGAACCCTGTGGAGGAGCGCATGCGCCGCGCCGTGGCGACCTGGGCCGGGCTGCTGAGCAGCACCGTCCTGCTGACCGGAGCGCTCGCCGGGTGCACCGGCGACGAGCCCGACGACCCGGCGACGACGACGTCCGGGGCGGACACCGAGACCTCCGCGTCCCCGTCGCCCACCGCCGAGCCCTCCCCGGACGTCACGAAGCCCGAGCGGCCGGCGGCGATGGACGAGCACGACGCCGACGGCGCCGCTGCCGCAGCGGTGTACTTCATGGAGCTCTACCCCTACATCATGAAGACCGGCGACACGGCCGAGTTCGAGAAGATGTCGCACAAGTCTTGTGGGTACTGCGACGAAGCGCTGGAACAGGCCGGTCAGATCGCCGAACGCGGTGACAAGTACATCGGCGGGGACATCACCGCGAACGTGGTCAAGACCTACCGGCAGGATGCTGCTACCGGGATCCTGCCGCTCGATGTGGAAGTGGCGGAGAAGGCGTCGAGTATCGAAGACTCGGAGGGAAACGTGCTCTTCGAGTCAGAGGCCGCGACGAGCCTCGACCGTGTCGAGATCGCATGGAGTGACGACGGCAAATGGGTCGTCCTCGGAGTACCCGACACACAGGAGTGAAGAAGCGTGAAGTCCGTGCACTCCATCTTGGCCGCCGCCCTCGTCATCCCGGCGTTGACGGCGGGATCGTCAGGAGGGCCGCCGTCCGATGCGCCTGACTACAGCTCTCGCGTCGACAACAAGAATGCCGACACGATCCTGATCGACGCTAAGGATGAGAGCGCCTCTCGCGCAGACGAGAACTCGTCCGGCGGGTCGGGGACTCCTGTCGAACAGGCGGTTGACCGCGACACGATGCCGTTTCGCGCCACAGACGCGAGGTGCGAGGCGGTCGACGGGCTCAGCACGGTGATGCAGGCAGTGCTCGACGCGTGCGAGGAGCTGGCGGGTCTGGACTGCGAGGAGGGCGCGACGCCGGTCGGGTCCGCGTTCGAGTACACCGCGGTCCCCTCCAGCACCCGCCCCGAGGACGTGCCCGACCCCCGCCAGACCGACGAGGCGTTCTGCGCCGTCACCCAGGCAGACCTCGCCGCGGCCGCCCGCAAGGCGTTCGAGTCCATGACCATCGAACCCTCCCCGGTGCACGTGCAACCCGAGTCCGAGTGGACCGTCATCAACATCCACAACCCCGTGCACACCACCGACACCCCCCAGACCCGCGACGTCACCCTGCTGGGCGTGGACGTGCAGGTCCGCGCCGTGCCGGCCGAGTTCTCCTGGACGTTCGGCGACGACACCGGCGCCCTGGTCACCACCGACCCCGGACGGGCCTGGACCCGCGCCGACGGCGACCCCGACCCCACCTGGATCGGGCACACCTACACCCGCCCCGGCACCTACGCCATCAGCCTGACCACCACCTGGCACGGCCAGTTCCGCCTCACCGGCGCCCCCACCTGGACCGACATCCCCGGCCAGGCCACCACCACGTCGACCGGCCCCACCTGGCAGGCCCTGGAGATGCGCTCCGTCCTGGTCGACGACCCCACCGGCTGACCGTCGCCACGACCTGTCGGGGTGTCGTGGCCGCATACCGGCACCAGAGCCTGACAACTCATGCAGGGGCGGGTTCAAGCGGTCGTCGCAACACCTGATCTAGCGAGGGGTGTTGCGATGGGTGACGGTTGCCGCTGATGTGCGGCTCGAGGGCGCTGTAGTCGTAGGGCAGGTCGGGCAGCGTGTAGACGGACATGTGTGTGACCTTAGGACCTCAATGGCGGTTCAGGTCAACGGTGTCCCACGTCACAGCGGGCATCGTCGTCCCAGGTGAGCCGGTCACGTCGCGGCACCGGCGCGCTCGGAGGCCCAGTACTCGCCGTCGGGGAAGCGGAACCGGGCGACGGACTCCGGTCGCATGCGCGTGGAGTAGCCGGGCGCGGTGGGCAGCACGTAGCCGACGCCCTCGCCCGCGTCGGTCGCGACGCAGGGGTCGGTGAAGTGCTCGTGCAGGTGGTCGACGAACTCGGCGATCCGCCCGTCCAGCGAGCCGGAGACGGCGACGTGGTCGAGGACGGCGACGTGCTGCACCATCTCGCACAGCCCGACGCCGCCGGCGTGCGGGCACACGGGGACGCCGAACTTCGCGGCCAGCAGCAGCACCGCGACGATCTCGTTGATGCTGGCGAGGCGCCCGGTGTCGAGCTGGCAGTAGTCGATCGCCCGAGCCTGGAACAGCTGCTTGAACATCACCCGGTTGTGGCTGTGCTCGCCCGTGGCGACACGGACGGGCGCGACGGCCTCGCGGACGGCGGCGTGGCCCAGCACGTCGTCGGGCGACGTGGGCTCCTCGATCCACAGCAGGTCGAAGCCGGACAGCGCGTTCACCCACTCGATCGCCTCCGGCACGTCCCACACCTGGTTCGCGTCGATCATCAGGGTGGTGTCGGGGCCGACCGCCTCGCGCGCGATGCCGAGCCGTCGCCGGTCGTCGTCGAGGCTCGCACCCACCTTGAGCTTGACGTGCCGGTAGCCCTCCTCGACGGCCTCGGTGCACAGCCGGCGCAGCTTGGCGTCGTCGTAGCCGAGCCAGCCGGCCGACGTCGTGTAGGCGGGGTAGCCGCGGCGCTCCAGCTCGGCGATGCGCGCGGCCTTACCCGGCGCGGCGGCGCGCAGGATGCCCAGCGCCTCGTCGCGGGTGAGCGCGTCGGAGAGGTAACGCAGGTCGGCGACGTCGACGAGCTGCTCCGGCGTCATGTCGGCCAGCAGGCGCCACAGCGGCTTGCCGGCGCGCCGCGCGGCCAGGTCCCACGCGGCGTTGAGCACCGCTGCGAGCGACAGGTGCACGACGCCCTTCTCCGGCCCGAGCCACCTCAGCTGGCTGTCCGCGGTGAGGTCGCGGTAGACGGCGCCCATGTCCGCGGCGAGCTCGTCCACGTCGCGGCCCACGAGCCGCTCCGCCTGGTGCCGGGCGGCGAGGGCGACGACGTCGGTGCCCCGGCCGATCGTGAAGGTGAGCCCGTGGCCGGCGAGGTCGGCGGACTCGTCGTCGGTGCGCAGCACGACGTAGACGGCGGAGTAGTCGGCGTCGACGTTCATCGCGTCCGAGCCGTCGGCGTCGAGCGACGTGGGGAAGCGGACGTCGGTGATCTCGACGTCGGTGATGGTGGGCATGCGCACCTCTTCGTGACGACTAAACATCGGATGATTTTCAGGCACTCTATCGGCCTGTGGTCGCCGTGTCACGATGAAGCTCCGCACGATGGGCCAGAGGTCTGAGGAATGGTGATCCGGGGTGACGTGCGGTGGTGGACCCCCGCCCGCCCGGCCCCAGGCGCCGGTAAACGTTGTCCACAGACTGGTACCGTCCGGACGGCCGCTCGCCGTGTCGCCTACGATCGTGCCCGCTCGAGTCACCGGCGACCACGAGGAGAGCGGCATGACAGCGCTAACGCGACGGGCACTCGTCGTGCGAGGAGGCTGGGACGGTCACCAGCCCGAGGCGACCACGGACCTGTTCGTCCCGTTCCTGAGGGAACAGGGCTTCGACGTGCGGATCGAGACGGACAACGAGGTCTACGCCGACGCCGAGCTCATGGCGTCGACGGACCTGGTGCTCCAGTGCGTCACGATGTCCACGATCGGCAAGGAGGCGCTGGCCGGCCTGCGGGCGGCGGTCGCGGCGGGGACGGGCCTGGCGGGCTGGCACGGCGGGATCGCCGACTCGTACCGCGCCAGCTCGGACTACCTGCAGCTCGTGGGCGGGCAGTTCGCCACCCATCCGGGCAAGGAGCCGCACCTGCGGGTGGGCGAGGGCTCCGACAACTTCCTCCGGCACACGATCGAGCTCACCGACCTGGGCCGCGAGCACCCGGTCACCGCCGGGCTGGACGACGTCGAGCTGGAGACCGAGCAGTACTGGGTGCTGCACGACGACCTCATCGACGTGCTCGCCACCACGACGCACCCCGCGCCGGAGTGGCACCCGTGGCACCGCCCGGTGACGTCGCCCGCCGTGTGGACGCGGCAGTGGGGCGACGGCCGGATCTTCGTCGCGACCCCGGGGCACTCGGTGGACGTCCTGGAGCATCCGACCGTCCGCACCATCGTGGAGAGGGGGCTGCTGTGGGCGAGCCGCACGGCATCGGACTCGTAGGCCTCGGCGTCATCTCGCGCCAGTACCTGGAGACGCTCGCCGGGCACACCGGCGTGCGCGTCGCCGCCGTCACCGACCTCGACCGCTCGCGCGCCGAGGCCGTCGCGGCCGACCTCCCCAACGCGCGCGTCGTGGACGACGTCGCCGGGCTCGCCGCGGACGACGAGGTGCGCACGGTCCTCGACCTCACGACGCCCGGCGCGCACGCCGACGTGGCGCTCGCCTGCTCCGCGGCCGGCGTCGACCGCTACGGCGAGAAGCCGCTGGCCGCCGGCCTGGCCGCGTCCCGGAAGGTGATGGCCGCGGCGGACGCCGCGGGCACGCGGGTGGGCTGCGCCCCGGACACCGTGCTCGGCACGGGCGTGCAGACGGCGCGGGCCGCCGTCGCGGACGGCGCGATCGGCACCCCGACGGCCGCCGTCGCGACGTGGGTCTCGGCCGGGCACGAGGCCTGGCACCCGCACCCGGACTTCTACTACGCCGCGGGCGGCGGCCCCCTGCTCGACATGGGCCCGTACTACCTCACCAGCCTGGTGCAGGTGCTCGGGCCCGTGGCCTGGGTGCAGGGCGCGGCCTCGCGGTCGCGCGACGAGCGCACCATCGCGTCGGGCCCCCGGGAGGGGGAGCGGGTGCCGGTGGAGGTCGCCACGCACGTCACCGGCGTCCTCGGCCACGCGAACGGCGCCCTGTCGACCGTGACGGTGAGCTTCGACGCCGTCGGCACGCACGCGCGGCCCATCGAGGTGCACGGCACGGACGGGTCGCTGGTGGTGCCCGACCCCAACCGCTTCGACGGCGACGTCGAGCTGCGCCGCGCCGGCAGCAAGGCGTGGGAGGTGCTGCCGCCGAGCGCCGGGTTCGAGGGCGCGGGTCGCGGCGTCGGGCTGCTGGAGATGGTCGGTGCCGCGGGGCTGGGCGACGTGCCCGGATCCCCGCGTGCGGGCGGCGACGTGGGGCTGCACGTCATGGAGGTGATGGCGGGCCTGCTGGACTCCGCGGACTCCGGCCGTCGCGTCGACGTGACGACGGCGCCCGTCGTGCCGCCGCTCGTCCCGCTCACGCCACGGGACGTCTGGCACGGCTGACGTCCGCGCGGGCCGCGGCACGACGAGGGGTGGCCGGGAGATCCCGACCACCCCTCGCCGCGCGGCACCGGCCGCTGCCGCTGCCAGTCGTCAGGCGACCGGCGCCACGCTCATCTCACCCGCGGGGCCCTGCCGGTACACGTGCAGGTACCCGTCGGTGGTCAGCTTTCCCGACGTGTCGAGGTGGCTCCACACCGGCTCACCGTCGACCCGCAGCACCACCCGGGTGCCGCCGTCGACGTCGACGGCACCGAAGGTCACCTCGTGCGTCGAGCCCGGCTCGATCACGTCGTTGGGGAAGACGTCGATCATGAAGACGTCCGGCGCCCAGCGCTGCATCTCGATGACGTCCTCCTTGATGACGACGAGATAGCCGGAGCTGCTGTTGGTCCACACCGGCTGCCCGGCGGTCTTGGAACGCACCGAGAACCCGAACCAGCCGCCGTCGAAGTCGCCCACGGTGGTGTCGAACCGGAGCAGCTCGTCACCGAACGTCGCCGGCGCGAACCCGGCGGCGGTGCGCGGCGCCAGGTGGGCGGCGCCGTCCGCGACGGTCACGCTGCCCGACGGCGCCCACGCCGTCGGGTCGAGGATCTCCTCGCCCAGGTCGGTCACCGGGTGGTCGGCCGCCTGCACCGTCACCGTGGACGACGACGTCAGGTCGGCCACTGCGGTCGACGTCGCGGTGATCGTCGCGGTCCCGGCCGCGACGCCGCGGACGGTGCCGTCGGCGTCCACGGTCGCGACGGACTCGTCGCTGGACGTCCAGTCCAGCCCGGTGCGTGTGGCGTCCGCCGGGGCGAGGTCGGCGTCCAGGGCGAAGCGCTCGCCCGGCTCGATCGTCGCCGTCGACGGCGCGACGGTCAGGCCGGTCGGGTCGACGCCCACCAGGGAGAACGTCACGTCGTCGACGTCCAGGTGCGTGAAGCCCTGCACGTAGAAGCCGACCCGGCCCGCGGCGTCGGGCGCCGGGTTGGCGCCCTCGACGACGACCTCGCCGTCGAGCAGCACCCGCACGCCGTCCGCCGTGACCACGACTCGCACGTCGTACTGCGTGCTCGGCGCCAGACCTGCGCCCGCGGGGAGCGTGGCCTGCTCGACCGTCCCCCACGCGGAGTCGAAGATCGTCCACGTGGGTCCGTCGGCCGCGTGCCGGTAGCGCACGTACCCGCCGGGCGTCTCGCCCGCCCGGTCGTACACGAGCAGCTGCCCGCCCTCGGGCACCTCGGCGGGCGTCGTGACGGTGAAGTCGAGCGCGTACTCCGAGAACTGCCGGTCGAGCCGCGTGTTCGCGCCGTTCTTGATGCGCAGCACGTGGTCGCCCGTGCCGTCGTCGACGATCGCCCGGTTGGCGTCGGTCGGCCAACCGTTCGCGCCCGACTCGAAGTCCGTCGAGTGCAGCACGCCGTCGCCGGCGGCCACGGTGACCGCCATCTCGTCCCGGATTCCCGGGGCGGCCTTCGACTCCACGGACACGACGAGCTCGCCCGGCCCGACGGCGGTGAGCACGCCGTCGTCGCCCACGGTCGCGACGGTCTCGTCGCTCGAGGCGTAGGTGACGGCCTGGTCCGTAGCGTCCCACGGCACGGCCTGGGCGGCCACGGACACCTCGTCGCCGAGGGTCACGGTGAGCTGGTCGGCGGGCAGCACCAGCGACTCCAGCGCCACGGAGTCCGGCGACTGCGACTGGCCCACGTGGCCGTCGGTGCCGATCTCGCCGAAGTCGATCGCCTCGAAGCCGGGGATCTGGTCGAAGACGGCGGCGTCCTCGCGGAACGTGTAGTCGCCGCCGGCGGCGTCCACGAAGCCCGGGTCGGCGTCCGCGACCCAGTTGTCCCCGTAGTTGAGGAGATTCTTCGTGTCCAGGGCCCCGTGCTCGTTGACGTCGGGGTTGCGGTTCCGGTTCGGGTTCCAGACGACGTTGCGCGCGAACGTGCTGTGGTCCGGGAAGTAGTGGTTGTCGTCGAAGAAGTGCGCCAGCTCGGGGTACTTCTCCAGGTACGGCGTGCCGACGAAGTCGTCGTTGTCGGCGAACACCTTCTTCCAGTCCTCCATGTAGTGCGAGTCGACGGAGTTGCCCTCGCCGTCGCCCATCCACTGCGTGTAGTTGTCGTACGGGACGGTGGTGTCGACGAACACGTTGTTCACGGCGTCGATGTAGTCGGCCGAGCCGGACTTGATCGCGTCGTTGCCCATGTCCACGAAGACGTTCTGCTCGATGTGCAGGTCCCACGTGAAGTTGTCGGCGTAGATGCCCTCGACGCCGTGCTTGCTCAGCCCGATGTCGTGGAAGTAGTTCTGCCGGAACACGTGCCCGCGCTGCTGCGGGGTCTTGCCGGAGTTCATGTAGATCGCACCGAGGTCCTGGAACGTCTTGCACACGTCGTAGACCTCGTTCTGCTCGAACAGGTGGTCGTTGCCGTGCACGATGATCCCCGGGTGGGGAGCGTCGTGGATCTCGTTCCCGCGGGCGACGTTGCCGACGCCGTCGAACATCACTCCCGGGTTGTACGCCTTGTGGTAGTAGGCGAAGTCGTGGATCTCGGAGTTCTCCACGCGGTTACGGCCGGGCTCCAGCGTCGTCTTGTCGCCGCCCTGGAGGACGGCGCCGACGCCACCCACGTGCCGGATCTCGCTGTCCACGACGGCGTGGTCGCGCCCGCCGCGGTTGATCGGGATGCCGTCGTAGGTGTACCGGCCGGGGGAGTTGATGTACACGCCGCCGTCGGAGAAGTTCTGGATGTCCGAGCTCTCGATCGTCACGTGGCTGCCGCCGGCGATGACGGCGCCCAGGGCCCGCCCGTACTCCATCACCACGTCGTCGAACGTGATGTACGACGCGTCCTCGGTGCGGATCATGGGCTCGTCGAGGGTGGTGACGGTGACGTCGCCGCGCTCGGCGCGGAACGCCGCGTTCGGCATCAGGTACAGCAGCCCGGCGTCCCGGTCGATGTAGTACTCGCCGGGGGCGTCCAGCTCCTCGAGCAGGTTCTGCGCGAAGTGGAAGTCCGGGTACCAGGTCTTCATGAGGCCGGACATCTCGCCGTAGCGCAGCGTGATCGTCCTCGCGTCGGTGTCGATGGACTCGATCTTGTTGTACGACCATTCCCAGCTGTGGCCGAAGATGCCGTCGAGCCAGATGTTGTCCGCCTGGCCCCAGTACTGCGGGCGGTCGTACCCGTAGGCGAACGTGCCGCCGCGCTCCTGCAGGTCGGCGTCGTCCTTGGTCGGGCCGGGGTCGACGATGTCGCCCATCTGGACGGTGTCCTTGACCGCGCCGGCGTTGGGCCAGCGGGCGAGCGTCATGCCCTGCCCGTCGATGTAGAGCTCCATCGGCGGTGTCTCGGAGACGTCGTTGGCCTTCCAGTAGCCGTGCCGGCTCAGCTGCCCGTAGTCGTCGACGCCGAGGGCCCGCAGGTCGATCTGGACGACGTCGTCGCGGGCGTCGGTCTCGACGATGCGGTCGAGCACCGCCGTGTCGGTGACGGGCTCGAAGTCGTCGTGCGGCAGGGTCGTGCCGCCCGAGAGCCGCGCCGTCTCGCCCGGGTACGACCGGTAGGTGATGGGGGCGTCGGCGGTGCCCGAGTCCTCCTCGCCGAGCGTGAAGGACGCCGAGCGCTGGTAGGTGCCCTCGCGCAGGTAGACGGTCACGCCGGTGTCGGGCAGGCCGTCCGTCGCCTTGAGCTCCCGGATCGCGTCCCGGGCGCCCTCGAGGGTGCGCAGCGGCTGGTTCTCGGTGCCGTTGGCCGCGTCGTCGCCGTCGGGGGAGACGAAGAACGTCTTGCCCGCGGAGTGTGCGTCGGCGTGCGGTGGTGGCGCGGCGACCGCCGCGGCGGGGATGCCCGTGCCGATGACGCTGGCGACGAGCAGGGCTGACAGATGTCGCTTCATTGCGAGTGCTCCGACCTCTTCGGTGATGGTCACGGTCTGGGCCCGGCGTCGGCCGACGTCGGGCCCGTGTGCCCGCCCCGAGCCGGCTGCGCGGGGTGTGGACGTGACTGGCAGCGTGGCGGACATTACATTAATCGATAATCGGTGACAATATGTCGGAGGGGGCGCCGACCCGCTACGGTCGGACCCGGCACCCGCGGATCGAAGGAGAACCATGACCAGCAGCGAGACCAGCCGGCCGACCGTCGGCCGGAGCGACGGGGCGGACGCCGCCCGCGTCGTCTTCGTCGGCGACTCGATCACCGACGCCGGACGGGACCGCACGGACCGGGCCTCGCTGGGCGACGGGTACGTCGCCCTCGTCGCCGCGGAGCTCCGCCGCGAGGCCCCGGAGGCCGAGGCCGTCAACGTCGGGATCAGTGGGGACCGGGCCGTCGACCTGGAGCGCCGCTGGCAGGCCGACGTCGCCGCGGCGTCGCCCGACGTGCTGAGCGTCTACGTCGGCGTCAACGACACCTGGCGCGCCTTCGACAGCGACGACCCCACCACCGCCGAGGACTTCGAGGCGACGTATCGGCGACTGCTGGCGCAGGTGGGCGCCGGCACGCGGCTGATCCTCGTCGAGCCGTTCCTCCTGCCCGTCCGCGACGAGCAGCGCGCGTGGCTCGACGACCTCGCCGGCAAGCGGGCCGTCGTGGCCCGCCTCGCCGCCGAGACCGGCGCCCCGCTCGTGCCGCTGCACGCGGTCCTCACCGAGGCGGCGGGGGACGACCCGGCCGCGTACGCCCCCGACGGCGTGCACCCCACGCCCGCCGGGTCGCGGGTGATCGCGGACGCGTGGCTCGCGGCCTACCGTGGTGGCACGGGCATCGGCGGCGTGCCCGCCGCCGAGGTCGACGGGGCGGGGGTGCGGTCATGAGCGACCCGTTGGGCGGGGTCGACCTGCAGCGCGGCCTGCTGTCCGACCAGATCTACGACATCGTCAAGCGGATGATCAAGACGTCGCAGCTGGAGCCGGGGGAGCAGCTCGTCGAGTCGCAGCTCGCGCGGCGGCTCCAGGTGAGCCAGGCGCCCGTGCGCGACGCCCTCAAGCGGCTGTCGCACGAGGGGCTGGTGACGCACGTGCGTCACCAGGGCAACTTCGTGGCCCAGTACAGCGACGAGGAGGTCCAGCAGGCGAAGGTCGCCCGCGTCGCCCTGGAGGCCCTCGCCGGGCGGTTGACCTGCGGGCGCCTCGCCCCGGAGACGCGCTCCACGCTGGAGAAGGTCATCGACGAGATGCACGGCGCCGTCGACGAGGCGGACCTGCCGGGCTTCCGCGAGCTCGACTTCCGCTTCCACCGCGCCGTCGTCGAGGCGAGCGGCAACACCTACCTGCCGCGCATGTGGGACATCATCGAGCCGAGCCTGCGCGCCATGCACCTGCTCGGCGACCCCGAGTTCTCCGGCGACTGGCACCAGGTGGCCGACTGGCACCGGGGGCTGCTGGACGTCCTCGACGAGGGGGACCCCGACGCCGCCTCCGCGTTGTTCGAGGCGCACGCGGCGGGCACTCTCCTCGACGGCGAGACGCCGGTGGGCTGACACCCCTCGCCCCACGGACGCCCGCGGCGGTCAGGGCACGAGGCCGGCCAGGATGTCGGCGACGGGGGCGCGGCGCGCCGACCGCCAGCCGCGGCCGGCCCACAGGTGCACGGCGGACGGGTCGCCGGCGGCGGTCGCCGCCGAGCGCAGGGGCCGCGTGAGGTGGTGCAGCGCCGGGTATCCGGAAGGGGCGCCGGCGTCGTGGTCGCGGACGAAGCGGTTGACGAGCGCCCGCGCGGGACGCCCGGTGAAGGCCCGGGTGAGCCGTGTCCCGTCGAACGCGGGGTCGGCCAGAGCCTCCTGGTGCACGGGCGACGCCCCGCTCTCCGTCGCCCGCAGCACCGCGGTGCCGACGGCGACGGCTCCCGCCCCGGCGCTGAGCGCGGCCCGCACGTCGTCGCGGGTCGCGACGCCGCCGGCCGCGACCAGGGGAAGCCCGGTCGCCGTCCGGACGAGCCTGACCAGGTCGGGCAGCGGGCGGTCCTCCGGGAGCCGCCCCGGCTCCCAGACGCCCGAGTGCCCGCCGGCGCCGGCGCCCTGCACGACGAGCGCGTCGACGCCCGCGGCCTCGGCGCGCCGGGCCTCGTCCGGGTCGGTCACGGTCTGCAGCGTGACGCTGCCCGCCGCACGCAGCGCGGCGACGACGGCGGGGTCCGGCAGGCCGAACGTGAACGAGACCACCGGCACGGGGCGCTCGAGCAGGGCGGCGACCTTCGCGTCCCAGTCGTCGTCGTCCTCGCGCGGCTCCGGCCACGGCTCGGTGAGCCCGAGCCGGTCGGCCGTCGGGCGCAGCGACTCCGCGTAGGCGTCGTAGTCCGCCCGGGAGATCCGGTGCGGGTTCGGCACGAACAGGTTCACCCCGAACTCCTCGACGCCCGCGGCGCGGACCCGTTCGACCTCCTCCGCCATGCGCGCGGCGGTCCGGTACCCGGCCGCGAGGTGGGCGACGTGCCCCGCACGGGCCGCCGCCACCACCAGCTCCGGGCACGACGGCCCGCCGGCCATCGGCGCCACGTGCACGGGGGCACCGTGGCGCAGTGGTCCGGGCAGGGGATCGGTGCTCGCCGGTGTCATCTCGTCCTCCTCGTGGCCGGTGGCCGTCAGCGTGCCAGGGCGGCGGCGCGCCACTCGGGCGCGAGCACGGACCACACCTCGATGTCGTGGCGTTCGCCCCGGTGGAAGTGCTGCCCGCGCAGCACGCCGTCCCTCCGCATGCCCAGACGCCGGGCGACGGCGATGCTGGCGGAGTTCTCCGCGGCGACGCGCCACTCGACGCGGTGGATGCCCCGCTCGTGCACGGCCCAGTCGATGAGGCACCGGGCGGCGCGGGTCACCAGGCCGCGGCCCACGGCCGCCGGCTCCAGCCAGCACCCGGCCTCCGCGGTGCCCTGCGCGACGTCCATCGTGCGGAACAGGACGCCACCCACCAGGGTGTCGTCCGTCCAGATGCCGCAGACCCGCCCCGTGTCGGTGGCCGTCTTGGTGGCGTAGTCGGCGAGAAAGTCCCGCGCCGACGGGACGTCGCGGACGGCGTCCGCCAGCCCGATGAACCGGCCCACGAAGTCGCGGCCGCGGTCCATGTGGGCCGCCAGCTCCTCCGCGTGCCGGGGCTCCAGCGGGCGCAGCTCGGCGCCGTCCTCCCCGAGGGATCTCGCGAACATCTCTCCTCCGCACGTCGGGCTGCCGGGCCGAGGGGATCTTCGCACGTCCGCGGCCGGGCGGGCGACGGGGTACGTGGCGCCGCGCCCGCCTCAGCCGTCGACGCCGTAGAGCCGGACGGCCGTGGCGGCCCAGACAGCCTGCGCGGCGGTGTCACCGAGCGGGGGCAGGGCGCGGGCGGTGCGCTCGACGACCTCCGCGTACGGGGCCACGCGCGCGGACATCGGCCAGTCGCTGCCGAACAGCAGCCGGTCGGGGCCGAGCAGGTCGACGGCGACGCGCGCGGCCGCCGCGACCCGCGCGTCGTCGCCGGGCGCGGTGGTGTGGATCCCGGACAGCTTGGCGTGCACGCGGGGGTGGGCCTTGAGGTCGCGCAGGGCGTCGCGCCACGGCCCGTCGGGGTCCGCGGTGCCGAGGCCCAGGTGGCACACGACGACGTCGAGGCCGGGGTGGCGCCTCGCGAGCGCCGCGACCGCGGGGAGCTGGTCGGGCCGCACGAGCGCCTCGAGCACGCGGCCCGTGGCGGCCAGGCCGTCGCACAGCGCGTCGAGGCCTGCGACGTCGGACAGGTCCGCCGCGCCGCCCGGGGCGGCGAGCCGGACGCCCGCCACGGGGACGCCCTCGTCGACGAGCGGCTGCGCCATGCCCGCCCACGCGGCGTCGTCGCCGGGCCGGGCGTCGTACTGCAGCACGACGGGCCCGGGCAGGGGGCCGTGCGCGGCGGCCTCGCGCGCGAGCCACCGCGCCTCGCCCTCGGTGTCCGCGGCCTGCACGGCGACGGCGGCCCGGACGGGCACGGGCGACGTGGCGACGGCGCCCGCCAGGTCCTCCGGCCCGACCCGCGCGGGCAGGCCGAGGTCGTCGCGGAACCACGAGACCCGCATCGCCGAGGTGTCCCACAGGTGCACGTGGGAGTCCACGACTCCCCGTGCCGTGGTGCCGAACATGTCATCCCTGGCTGCCGAACATGGGGTTGCTCCGGGACTCACGGCCCGAGTCCCGGAGGAACCACCTGTTCGGCAGCGGGGGCGGCGGGGGTGGGGGACGAGCGGGCGATCGCGTCCAGCCCGGCCCACAGGGACTCGGGGACGACGGCGGCCGCGGCGTCGGCGAACGCGTCCACCTCGGCCGGCGTGCGGGCGCCCACGACGACGGCCTCCACGCCGTCGACCCGCAGCGGGTACCGCACGGCGGCCGTCGGGAGCGCGACCCCCGCGGCGGCGCACGCCGCCGCCATGCGTACCGCCCGGTCCACCTGGTCCGGCGACGCGGGGTGGTAGTCGAAGAACGGGGCTGCGACGGGGTCGGCGAGCACGCCGGAGTTGTAGACGCCCGCGCCGATCACGCCCACGCCCCGCTCGCGGGCGGCGGGCAGCAGGTCGTCGAGCGCGGTCCGGTCGAGCAGGGTGAGGCGCCCGGCGGGCATCACCACGTCCAGCGCCCCCGCGCTCTCGCGCACCAGCCGCGCCACCGGCGCGGTGCGGCCCATGCCGACGCCCACCGCCCGTACGACGCCCTGGTCGCGCAGCTCCAGCATCGCCGGCAGCGCGCCGTCGAGCGCCGCGCCGACGTCCGCCGGGTCGTGCAGGTACAGCAGGTCGACACGATCGGTGCGCAGCCGGGCGAGGCTGCCCTCCAGCGACCGCAGCACGCCGTCGCGGCTCAGGTCGCCGACGGTCCTCCCGTCCGGGCCGCCGGTGCCGCCCGCGGGCACGGGCGCGCCGTCGGCGTCGACGATCGTGCGGCCCACCTTGGTGGCGATCACGACGGAGTCGCGGTCCACCCCGGCGAGCGCCGCCCCGAGCCGCAGCTCGCTGACCCCCTCGCCGTAGTGCGGGGCGGTGTCGAAGAACCGCAGGCCGCGCGCGAGCGCGCGGTGCACGGTCGCCTCGGCGTCCGACTCGGCCACGGGCGTGAACAGGTTGCCGATGGGCGCGCAGCCCAGCCCGAAGGCGCCAGTCACCGACGTGTCAGGCTGTGCGCGACGTATACCCCGCGCACGGTCTGACACGTCGGAGGCCGGGGGGCTCAGAGGTCGGAGGGCTGCGCGGAACGCCATGCCTCGAACTCCCCTCGGGTGTCGGGGGTCAGCGGGTAGTAGTCGCTCAGCCGGGCGCCCTCGTCGAGCCGGCGCCGGCTGAAGCCCTCCCACTCCTCGTGGTCCTGCGCGGAGGCGACCACCTGCTCGGCCATGGCCTGGGGGACGACGACGGGACCGTCGTCGTCCGCCACGACCAGGTCGCCGGGCATGCACAGCACCCCGCCCACCGCCACGGGCACGTCGTACGCCCAGGGGAACAGCTCGGACTGGGACGCGTAGTGCGGCGTCACGCCGTCCGACCACACCGGCAGGCCCAGGTCGCGGATCTTGCCCGAGTCCCGGATCCGGCCGTCGACGACGATGCCGGCGCCGCCCTGGCGCTGGAAGTAGCGGGCGAGGATGTCGCCGACGCACCCGGAGAACCGGCTGCCGTACGCCTGGATGACGAGCACGTCGCCGGGCCGCACAGCCTCGAGCACGTGCCACAGGGCGGTGTGCCGCTCCACGTACTCCTGCTCGTCGCCGGCCGCGAGGTCCTCACGCTGCGGCATGAACTGCAGCGTGAGCGCCGAGCCGACCACGCGGTACCCCGGCTCGAGGGGCCGCGGGCCCTCCACGAACGTGCGGCGGATGCCGAGGCCGTGCAGCTTGGCGCACGCGGTGGCCGCGGAGACCCGCCCCAGCCGCTCCACGGTGGCGGGGTCCGGGCGGTCGTACGCGCCGCCGCGCACGGGCAGCGACACGTCCGGGCGGACCAGCCCCGGCGTCGCGTCGAGGTCCGGGGTGGTGAGCGAGTCGGTCATCGGGTGGCTCCTACGGTGGGGGTCTCGGTGAGATGACGCGGGCGGGCCGCGGCGGGGGCGGTGTGCAGCACGACGTCGGCGCGGTGCGACGGCGGCAGCTCCACGAGCAGGTCGGCGGCGTCGAGCGGGAGGGTCCTGGTCGTCGGCGCGCCCGGTGCCGCGGCCGCCGCGGTCGACGGTCCCGGCCAGGCGCCGCCCTCCTCGCCGTGGACGACGACCCCGGTGAGGCGCTGCTCGCCGAACCGCGAGGGGCGCACGCGCACCCGGCGGGTCGCCGACGACAGGTTGACCAGCGTGAGGGCGACCCGCCCGGCGTCGCGGTCGCCGTCGAGCCGCGTCACCAGGGCGGCGACGTCGGGCGGGAGGCCGGGCCGGCGCCGGTCGGCGTCGGTGTACGACACCGCCGCGAACGGCAGCCCGCCGTTGTACAGGGTCTGGGGCGTGCCCGTGATCAGCTGACCCAGCACCTCCGTCACGACGGGGTTGACGCGCTGCCAGAAATGCAGGTGCACGCCCGGCCCCGCCGGCTCGGCGTCCATGAGCGCGCGGCGCCGCGCCACCTGGCCCAGCGCCATCGACAGCGCCCGCTCCGGGTAGTCGGGCAGCGTGCCGTCGAGGAACGCGAGCCAGGGGCCCTCGTGCCCGGCCTCCACCTTGTCCCGGAAGGAGCGCACCTCCCGCGAGCCCGGGGTGGCGTCGAGCACCCGGTCCAGGCGCTCGCGGTCGGCGTCGTCGCGGGTCCACCACCACAGCCAGGTGGGCAGGTCGAGCTGGAGCGGGCCGAAGTCGAACCAGCCCTCGGCGCCGTACCGGTAGGGCACGAGCAGCGCGGGCTCGGCGGCGTGCGGGCCGAGCCGCTCGACCCAGCCGCCGCGCAGGCTGAACGGCGTCTCGGCCACGGGCGCCGTGACCGCGTGCTCCAGCGCCGTGTCGAGCATGGTGCGCACCAGGTCGAGCGGGCCGTCGTCCCGCGGCCCCGCCGCGCCGCTGACGAACGACGCGTTGATCGCGCCGACGAGCGTGCTCATCCCGACCGAGTGCAGGCCGTGCGGCCACGTCCAGCCGTAGTGGCCGCCGTACCAGGCGCCGTCGTGCAGCCCGCCGACCGTGCCGTCCGGTGCGACGTTGTCGGGCATGAGTCCGCCGGCGGCCACGGCGCGCTCGCGCCACCCGGCCACGTACCGCGTCACCCACGCCGCCGAGGCCGCGTCGCCGTCGTACAGCCAGCGGTTGACCACGAGCGACGTCGCCGCCAGGTTCACCGCGGTGTCCCCGGCCGCGCGGCGCTGCATCTCGTCGCCCATGAGCCGTGCCTTCGCCGGGTCCTCCAGGTCCTCCCAGCGCTCGATGCCCGGGAGCCCGTGCAGCGGCAGGCCGTAGGCCTTCATGTAGTCCAAGGAAGCCGGGTAGGTGAGCCACTCGGTGCCCAGCCCGTCGAGAGGTCCTTGCGCCCCGTTGTGCGGCGCGGTGATGATGTTGCGGCGAGGGTCGTAGTTGCCGTGGGCCGGGTCGGTGTACAGGGCGGCGAAGCGGCGGGCGCGGTCGGCGAACCGCTCGTCGCCAGGGTCGGCGGCGCACAGCGCGTACAGGAACAGCAGCGACTCGCCCTGGTGGAACCAGTCGTAGCCGTTCTCGTACTCGTCGGTGAGCATCCCGGCCTCGGTGAGCTGCGCCGTCACGCCCTCGAAGTGGTGCTTGGCGGCGTCGAGGACCGCGTCGCTGCCGCCGAGGGCGTAGAACGCCGGCCAGTTGAAGAACGGCTCGTACAGGTCGTCGACGCCGTCGCGGTGCTCGAACCCGCCCGCGTGGGCGATGCGGCCGTCCGGCTCCGTGTAGCGGGCCGAGAACTCCTGCCACGCCTCCTCCGTGACGTCGAACAGCCGGCGCTGCAGCACGGCCCAGGCGGGCACCTCGCGCAGGGGAACGGTGGGGACGTGCATCGCGTCAGCCCTTCGTCGCGCCGGCCACGAGGCCGCCGATGATGTGCCGCTGCATGACGACGAAGAACACGATCGCGGGGGAGACCGCGAGCAGCAGCGTGGGGAACACCGTCGTGTAGTCGGTGGAGAACTCGCCGACCGCCGCGTACACGCCGGTCGTCACCGTGTAGATGCCCGAGCTCGGGCCCAGGATGATCTGCGGGCTGACGAAGTCGTTCCACACGCTGATGGAGTTCAGCACGACGATCGTCGCGACGACCGGCCGCATGATCGGGAAGACGCACGACCAGAACGCCCGGATGCGGCCCGCGCCGTCCAGCGCCGCGGCCTCGTCGATGTCGCGGGGCACGGTGCGCAGGTAGGCGGCGAACAGGAAGATCGTCACCGGCAGCGTCGCCGCTGTCTCGAAGAGGATGAAGCCGGGGATCGTGTTGATGAGCCCCAGCACCCGCAGCACGAACACGACCGGGATCAGCGTCACCTGGCCGGGGATGAACAGCCCGGACACGAACAGCAGCAGCAGCCCCAGGTGCCACTTCGAGCGGCCACGCGCGATGACGTACGCGACCGGCGCGGCGAGGGCGATGCCGCACAGGTTGACCAGCGCGACGAACAGCAGCGTGACGCCGTACGCGCGCACCACGTTGAACTTCTCGCTGGTGAGCGCGGCCTGCAGGTACTCCAGGCTGAACGTGTCCGGGCCGATCGCCAGCGGCGACGAGATGATCGCCTCCTGCGGCTTGAAGGCGTTGATCACCATGATGTACAGCGGCACCAGCATGACCAGCGCCGTCGCGCCGAGGACGATCCACTTGACGACGCGGCCCGTCAGCGGGGTGCGGACCTTCGTCGTGCGGCGGCGCGCGGGCGGCGGCGGGGCGACCCGCGCGGCGGCGGGGGCGCCGTCCGCGACGGGCGCAGGCGTCGACCGGGTGGTGAGGGAGGGCATCAGGCGGCCACCTTCTTCTCCGCGCCCCGACGGGCGAACGTCACGGCGAGCCCGAGCACGGCCGTGACGAGCAGCAGGATCACGGCCTGCGCCGCCCCGAAGCCGAGCCGGGACTGGGCGAACGAGTCCTTGAGGATCTGGTAGACGATCGTCTGCGTCGAGGCGGCGGGGCCCCCGTCGGTCAGCGCGAGCACGACGTCGTACACCTTGAGCAGCCCGACCAGGGTGAGCACCAGGTTCACCGTGAAGACGGGGGCGATGAGCGGGAGCGTCACGGCGCGGAACTGCTGCCACCTCGACGCGCCGTCCACCGTCGCGGCCTCGTAGTACTCCGTCGGCACCGACTTGATGCCGGCGAGGAACAGGATCATGTTGAAGCCGAAGTGCGACCACACGATCGTGAGGATCACGCTCGCCTTGGCGAAGCCCACCTCGGTGAGGAACGGCACCGCCGGGATCCCGAGGTGCCCGAGCAGCTCGTTGACGGCGCCCTCGGGCGCGAGGATTGCCGACCACAGGAACCCGATGATTAGCGCGCTGATGATGTACGGGTAGAAGAAGATCGTGCGCATCAGCGTGTTGGTGCGCCCTGGCCCCGCGATGAGGGCCGCGAGCGCCAGGCCCACGCCGTTGCACAGGACCGTGCCGAAGAACGCGACGACGGCGGTGAAGATCGCGGCGTCCACGGTGCGCGGGTTGCGGAACACCTCCGTGTAGTTCTCGAACCCGATGAACGTGAAGTTCAGGCTGTAGCCGTTCCAGTCCGTCAGGCTCAGCACGAACGCCAGGATCATCGGGACGATGAACATCGCCACGAAGACGAGGACGGCGGGGCCGCCCATGACGATGCCGGGGAGCCGGTCGCGCCACACCCGCGCCGCCGGGCGGCGGCGGGCGGGCGCGACCGTGAGGGAGCTATGCATGCCTCAGGCAGTCCTTTCTGTCGGCCGGGTCCGTGGTTCCGCTCCGGCTCAACCGGTGGTGGCGGCGAACCAGTCGTCCATGGCGGACAGCACGTCGTCGGCCGGAGTGCCGCCGATGAGCGCCTGCGTCTGCGCGTTGATCTCGTCGGAGTAGCCGTCGGGGAGCGTGCGCTCGCCGTAGCCCTGGCCGGTGGGGGTGTAGTCCTCGGCGGGGGTGTCGGCGACGATCTGCTGCAGCTCGGAGCCGAGGTCCGTCATCTCGTAGTCGTAGCCGTCGCGGAAGTTGCCGTCGACGGCGAGCTGGTCGGCGACGGCGGTCCGGTCGGTCACGAGGAACTCCACGAGCTTCGCGGCGGCGTCCTGGTGCTCGCTGGCCTTGAGGATCGAGTACGGGCTGGCGACGTTGGCACCCATCGCGGGCCCGGAGGTGCCTTCGAAGGCCGGGGCGCGGAAGACGCCGATGTCCGCCGGGTCGGTGGCGTTCGCCTCGGTGCCCGCGAACCAGCTCCCCATGGGGTAGACCGCGCTCTCGCCCGAGAGGAACGCCTGCTCGGCGTCGGGGTACTTGATGCCCAGCGAGTCCTTGGGGACGTAGCCCTCGGCCACCCAGTCGGCGTACGTCTCGACCGCCGGGCCGTAGCTCTCGGAGAACGTGGCCTCGCCGGCGCTCATGTGCGCGTACCAGTCGGGGTCGTCGGCGACGATCGTCGGTAGGCCGAGTGCCTGCAGCGAGTGGCTGGTCATCCAGTCGCCGCCGGTCTGGACCGGCGTCCAGCCGGCGTCCTTCAGCTTGCCGAGCGCGGCCGTGAGCTCCTCGACGGTGGTGGGGACCTCCTCGATGCCGGCCTCGGCGAACGCCGTCTTGTTGTAGAACCAGAGGCTCTGCAGCTGGAAGCCGATGCCGGCCATGTAGTACTTGCCGTCGATCGAGTACTGGTCCGCGAGGGGAGCGGAGGTGGCCCAGTCGTAGCCCGACAGGTCGACCAGCTCGGGCGCCATCTCGACGGTGGGCGTCGACTGCACCACGTCGGGCGCGTCGCCCGCGGTGAGCAGGCGGGGCAGCGCGGCGGTCACGCCCTCGGCACCCGGGTTCTGGATGACGACGTCGATGTCCGGGTTCGCCTCCTCGAACGGGGCGACCAGGCCGTTCCAGAACTCCTCGGTGAGGTTGGGGGTGACGTTGACGAGCATGCGCAGCTCGGTGGTGCCGTCCGCGGTGCCGCCGCCGTCGTCGGAGCCGGCGCAGCCGGTGAGGGCGAGGCCGGCGGCCGCGAGCGTGCCGACGGTCGCCAGGGTGCGGTGCTTGATCATCGTTGATCCTCTCGGTGGTGCACGACCGGGTAGGGAACCTCGTCGAGGACACTAATCGATAATCGTTGGGAACGGAAGTGCCGGCACAGCGTCACACCGGGCGGCGTCCGGAGCGGGTGCCCGGCGCCCATAGGCTGGACCGGTGACCTCCACCGCCACCGACGCCCCCCGGGCAGGCGGCACCCCGGGCGTGCCGCCGCGCCCCTGGTGGCTCGTCGCCGCCGGGCCGGGCGCCGTGCTCGTCGCCGTCCTCGCCGTCCTGCTGGGCGGCACGTTCTCCGGCGCGTTCGCGGCCCTCGGCGGGTTCAGCGACCCGGGCGCCCTCGTGCGGTACGGCCTGCCGACCGCCACCGTGCTCACCGAGCTGTCCGTCTCCGTCACCCTCGGCGCGCTCGTCGCCGCCGCGTGCCTCGTCCCGCCCGGACGTGCGCAGTCGCGCCTGCTCACCACGGCAGGGGGCGCGGCCACGGCCTGGGCGCTCGCCGCCGTGGCACAGCTCGTGCTGCGCTACGCCAACATCTCCGGCACCTCGCCCGCCTCGCCCGCGTTCGGGCAGGGGCTCGCCCAGTTCGTCTCCGAGCTCGACCTGGGCAAGCTCTACCTGGCGATCATCGTCGTCGCCGCTCTCACGTCGGCCTGCGCGATGGCGGTCCGCGGGCCCGTCGGCGCGCTGTGGACGACGACCCTCCCGCTGGCGGCGCTCGCCGCGCAGTCCACCACGGGGCACGCCGCCGGCGCGGCCGACCACGAGCTCGCCGTCGGCGCCATGCTCATGCACCTGGTCGGTGCCGCCCTGTGGGTCGGCGGGCTCGGGGCGCTGCTCGTGGTGGTGCTCGCCCCCGCCGACCCGGAGCGGCCCGACGGCCGGGTCGCCGCCGCGGCCGTCGCGCGCTACTCCCCGATCGCGGGCTGGTGCTTCGCCGCCGTCGGCATCTCCGGCGTCCTCAACGCGTGGATCCGCATGGCGTCCATCGGCGACCTGCTCACCGACTACGGCCTGCTGATGCTGATCAAGGTGCTCCTCATGGTGGCGCTCGGCGGGTGCGGGTTCGCCCACCGCATGTGGGTGGTGGACCGGATCCGGCGGGCGAGCGGGCCGGGGCCGGTGCGGCGGCTGTACTGGCGGCTGCTCGCCGTCGAGCTCCTGCTCATCGGTGCCGTCTCCGGCGTCGCCGTCGCGCTCGGGTCCACGGCACCGCCCGTGCCCGACGAGGTGCCGGTGGACGTCTCGCCGGCCTACCAGCTCACCGGGGAGCCACTGCCTCCGGCTCCGACCGGGGCGCGCTGGTTCACCGAGTGGAGCCTCGACCCGGTCTTCGCCTTCGCGTGCGTCGCCGGTGTCGTCGTCTACGTGCGCTGGGCGCTGCGGCTGCGCCGCCGCGGCGATGCCTGGCCCGTCGGGCGCACCGTGTCGTGGTGCCTCGGCATGCTCGTGATGCTGTGGACCACGAGCGGCGCTCCTACGGTCTACGGCCACGTGATCTTCAGCGGCCACATGGTCCAGCACATGACGCTGGCGATGCTCGTGCCGCTCTTCCTCGTGCTCGCCGCGCCCGTCACGCTGCTGCTGCGCGCCGTCCCCGCGCGCAAGGACGGCTCCCGCGGCCCGCGGGAGTGGGTGCTGGGCCTGGTGCAGTCCCGTGTCGGGCAGTTCTTCGCCCGACCCGTGGTCGCCGCGGTGCTGTTCGCCGGCGGGATGATCGCGTTCTACTACACGCCGGCCTTCGAGTTCGCGCTGACGAACCACGCAGGGCACGTGTGGATGATCATCCACTTCACCCTGGTGGGGTACCTGTTCGCGAACGCCCTCGTGGGCATCGACCCCGGGCCCCACCGCCCGCCGTACCCGCAGCGCCTGCTGCTCCTGTTCGCCACGATGGCGTTCCACGCGTTCTTCGGCGTGGTGCTCACCACGGGCACCTCCCTGCTCGTCGCCGACTGGTTCGGCAACATGGGACGACCCTGGGGCGACAGCGCCATCGAGGACCAGCAGCGCGGCGGCGGCATCGCGTGGGGCATCGGCGAGCTGCCGACCCTCGCGCTCGCCATCGCCGTCGCCGTCCAGTGGACGAAGTCCGACGAGCGCGAGGCGCGCCGCCGCGACCGCAAGGCCGAGCGCGACGGCGACGCCGAGCTCGTGGAGTACAACGCGATGCTCGCCCGGATGGCCGAGCGTGACGAGCGGGCCGAGCAGGCCGACCGGTCGCCCGACCGCCGCACCCCGTGAGGTCTCGTCCGGCACTCCGGTACTTGCTCGGCACCTCGCGGGACCGATCGAGGACCGGAGCGCCGAACGAAAGCGTCAGCGGGTGAGGGCTGACGCGGCGCGCCCCTCGACCCGCGCGACGTGCTCCGGCACCGGGGCGCTCGCGTCGGCCGCCGTGACGGGGGCGCCGAACGCGCGCCGCACCGGCACGTGCCCGGCCCAGCCGCCGGCGGCCACGTCCTCCGGGTCGTCCGCGGGCCCGCCGTCGCGCCGCTTCATCGACGCCTCGTGCAGCGGGACGGCGAGCACCGCCGTCGCGGCGAGCTCCTTGCGCGTGGCCGGGCGCAGGGTCGCGGACCGGCCCGGGGCCATGTGGTCGACGATCGCGTCGAGCGCGCGGGCCCGCTCGCCCTCGTCCGTGACCAGGCGGGCGGTGCCGACGACGACGGCGGACCGGTAGTTCATCGAGTGGTGGAACCCGGAGCGCGCCAGTACCAGACCGTCGAGCTCGGTCACCGTGACGCACACCGTCGCGTCCGTGGCCCCCGCCAGCCACCGCGCGGCGACCGATCCGTGCACGTACAGCGTGCCGCCGTCGTCCGGCCCGCCCGGGTCCACCGCGTACGCGCACGGCAGCACCACGGGGTGGTCGCCGACGTCGACGCCGAGGTGGGCCACCAGGCCGTCCGCGAGGAGCCCGAGCAGCGCCGCGCGGTCCTCCACGGCGCGCTTGCGGCCGCGCCGCACGGTGGTCCGGGGCGTGGGGGACAGCGGGGCCTGCGTGGTGTCGGTGAGCACGTCCATACGGCTACCCTCGGCCCACGGTGGCCTGCCGTCACGGGCCAATCTCCGACCAGAACGACAGGACACTTCGATGCCCGACCGTCGCACGACGACCGCCCTGCCCGTGCGGCTCGACCGCACCGCCCCCGACCCGCTGGGGGTGCAGCTCTCCGCGCAGGTGCGCGAGCTCGTCGTCGGCGGCACCCTGCGGCGCGGCGACCGGCTCCCCAGCACCCGGGCGCTGGCCGCCGACCTCGGCGTCGCCCGGTCCGTGACCGAGCAGGCCTACGACCAGCTGGTCGCCGAGGGGTGGCTGGCGGCCCGCCGGGGCGCCGGCACGTTCGTCGCGTCCGAGGCCGCCCACCGCGGGCCGGTGCCGTCGCGTCCCGCGCCGGACCCCGGGCCCGACCTCGTGCGGCTCTCCACCGGCGAGCCCTGGATCGACCCGCGGCACCGCGCGGGCTGGCGCCGCGCCTGGCGCGAGGTCTCGGCCGCGACCCCGGCGCGCGGCTACGGCGACCCGCGGGGCCTGCCCGAGCTCCGCGAGGCGCTCGCCGCGCGCCTCGCACGTACCCGCGGGCTCGTCGTCGACCCCGACGAGGTGGTCGTCACCGCCGGCACCGCCGCCGGGGTGCGCGACATGCTCGCCGTCCTGCCGCCCGGGGCCGTCGGGGTCGAGGACCCGGGGTACCGCGCCACCGTGGCCACGGTGCGCGAGTCCGGCCGCGCCGTCGTCGACCTGCCCGCCGAGCGGGCGCCCCGCCCGGAGGAGGTGACGGGGCTCGCCGCCGTCGCGGTGACACCGGCCCACCAGCATCCGCTCGGCCGGGTCATGCCGGCGGGTGACCGGCTCGCCCTCCTCGCCGCCGTCCGGGACGCCGGCGCCGTCGTCCTCGAGGACGACTACGACTCCGAGCTGCGCTACGACGTCGCCCCCGTGCCCGCCCTCGCCAGCCTGGGACGTGACGACGTCGCCTACGTGGGCACGGCGTCCAAGTCGGCGCCACCGGGCCTGCGGATCGGGTGGCTCGTGCCGCCACCGCGGCTGCTCGACGCCGTCGTGGCGCGGCGCGAGGTGGTGCACGACGTCGCGTCCTGGCCGTCGCAACGGGCCCTGCTCACGCTGCTGCGCGACGGGTGGCTCGACACGACGGTGCGCACCGCGCGCCGCGTGTACGCGGCGCGGGCGGCCCGCGTGGCCCGCGTCCTCGCGCCGTACGCCACCCCGGCGGCGACCTCGGCGGGCATGTACTCGACGTGGCTGACGCACCAGGACGCCGCGCTGCGCGCGCACGCGGCCGCCCGGCGCGCGGGCTTCGACCTGCCGCTGCTGTCCGACTACTGCCGCACCGCCACGACCACCGGGATCGTCGTCGGCTTCGGCGGGCTCACCGACGCCGAGCTCGACCGCGCGCTCGCGGCGGTCCGTGCCGGGCTGGCCGGCGAGCCGGTGCCCTGACCGGTCAGAAGAGCCCGTCGACGACCTTCGTGGCCAGGCCGAACGCCGTCGTCGTGGACAGGCCGCCGGCCACCGTCACCGTGGTCACGCCGGGCACCGGGTCGGTCACGAGGAACGGCGTCCCGGCGAAGGGGCCGCGGCGCGGCCACGGCATGACCACGTCGGGGACCGTCCACCGCGACCGCACCTCCAGGCGGGTGCCGAGCAGGGCCTCGGCCTCGCGCAGCAGCAGGGCGTCCGCCGCCTCGGAGCGGGCGGGGTCGCGGTCCGGCGCCGGACCGTCCGCGGCCTCGCCGGCCGGCCGGTGGGCGTCGCCGAGCACCAGCGTGGGCCCGGCGGGCCCGGTACGCCGGGAGAACGTCAGGTGCACGTCCGCGTCGAGCAGGCCCGGGGCCGTGGTGCGCAGGCGCTCGCGCACGTCGGCGAGCGACGGGCTGTGCGCGTACGCCGACTCCCGCAGCAGCGTGGTGCCGCCCAGGACGACGGGCGCGGCGGCGTCGTCGACGGCGCCGTGCGGGCCGGCAGGGGCGGTGACGCCCAGCACCTGGCGCACGTCGTGCCGTGCCCCGGCCCGGGCGGTCTCGCCCGGGTAGAAGCGGTCGAGCTCCGCGCCGACGGCGACCACCACGCGGCGCGCGACGACGTCGCCCCGGGAGGTGCGCACCAGGGTGCGGCCGCTGCCCGGCTCGAACGTCCACGCGGTGGTGCCGCGCGCGACGTCCGCGCGCGGCTGGGCGTCGAGCCAGGCCGCGACCGCGCCGAGCGCGTCGTGCGGGTCGAGGCGCAGGTCGAGGGGCAGGAACGCGCCGCCCACCACGCCGTCGCCGTCGATCCCCGCCCGGTCCGCCGTCGCGGCGGCGTCCAGCAGGTGGGCGTCGCCGTCGCGGGCGGCCACGAGGTCGTCGAGGACGGCGAGCTCGTCGGCGGCCCGGGCGACGACGACGGCGCCGGTGTCCCGGACCCAGAACCCGGCCTCCCGGCCGAGCTTGAGCCACCGCTCGCGGGACGCGAGCGCGCACGCCAGGGTTGCCGCGTGCTGGGTGGTGACCGCCACGTGCCCGGCGCGGCGCGCCGACGCGCCGCCCGCCCGGGCGTCGCGTTCCAGCACCAGCACCGAGTGGCCCCGCGCGTGCGCCTCCACGGCGTGCGCCAGACCGACGACGCCCGCGCCCACGACGACGAGGTCGACGGCGCCGGGCAACGGGGGCAGGTGTGCGGTGCGGGGTGACGGCGGTCTCACGACGAGACAGTGCCTGATCGCGACGACGGGGCTCAACCGTTCGAGGCCGTTCCGAGAACAAGTTCAGGAACTGTTCACCGGGAGTTCCGCGACGGCCGCCCCGGCGCACCACGACGGGCCCGGCAGGCAATACGGGAGACGAGGTGGGCGGTGGGTGGTAGACACGGGACGTGACCCAGCACACGGCAACCACGGACGCACCGGACACCGACTTCCACGACCTCGACGCCTACCTCGCGCTACCGCGCACCGGTGGGCTCGCGATGAGCCCCGACGGAGCGCGGCTCGTCACGACCGTCCAGACCCTCGACGCGAAGCGCACCGGGTACGTCTCCGCCCTGTGGGAGGTGGATCCGCAGGGCCGCGTACCCGCGCGGCGGCTGACCCGCAGCGCGAAGGGGGAGTCGTCCGCCGTCTTCACCTCCGGCGGCGACCTGCTGTTCACGTCGGCCCGCCCCGACCCGGACGGCGCCGAGGACGACGACCCGAAGCCGGCGCTCTGGCTGCTGCCCGCCGGCGGCGGGGAGGCGCGCGTCGTGGCGACGGCGCCCGGCGGAGTCGGCGGGCCGCTCGCGGCCGCGCGTGCCGACGTCGTCTCCGTCGGCGCCGACGTGCTGCCCGCCGCGGACGACCTCGCGGCCGACGCCCGGCTCCGCACGGCGCGCACCGACCGCAAGGTCAGCGCGATCCTGCACACCGGGTACCCGGTGCGGCACTGGGACCACGACCTCGGCCCGGACGAGGCCCGCCGCTTCGTCGCCTCGACGGCCGGGCTGCGCGACGAGCCCGCGCGCCCGCTCCCGGCGCCCGAGGACGGCGCGGAGGGCGCTGCCGAGGACACGCCCGCGGGGCGTCTCGACCTGCGGCAGCTCACCGGCGCCGGACGGCAGCTGTTCGAGCACGCCGCGGACCTCGCCCCGGACGGGGGCACGCTCGTGACGACCTGGACCGTGGCCGACCCCGGCGCGGCGACCCGCACCACGCTCGTCGCGGTCGACACCGCGACGGGGGAGCGGCGCACGCTCGTCGACGACCCGGACGCCGAGGTCATGGATCCCGCCGTCTCCCCGGACGGCCGCTGGGTCGCCTACGGGGTGGAGAGCATCACGACGCCCGAGGAGGCCCCGGTGGTCCGGCTCGGCCTCGTCGGGCTCGACGAGCCGGGCGCCGAGCCCGTGATCCTCGCCGACGACTGGGACCGCTGGCCCACGTCGGTCGCCTGGCTGCCGGACGGCGGCGGCCTGCTCGTCACGGCGGACTCCGGCGGGCGCGGTCCGGTGTTCCTCGTGACGTTCGACGGCGGCCCGGCCGGCGCCGCCGACGGCGCGGCCGTCACGGTCGAGCGGGTCACCGCCGACGACGCCACGTTCACCGACGTGCGGGTCGCGCCGGACGCGAGCGCGGTCTACGCGCTGCGCACCAGCTACGCGGCGCCGTCCGCGCCGGTGCGGATCGACCTGGCGGCCTTCGTGGCCTCGGGGGCGCCGGGGGAGCGGACGCCGGTCGCGGCGGTCGCGCTGCGCGGCCCCGTGCCCCCGCCCGAGCTGCCCGGCACGCTCGCCGAGGTGGAGACGACCGCCGCCGACGGCGCCCGCGTGCGCGCCTGGCTCGCCCTGCCGCACGGCGCGTCGGCCACCGACCCGGCGCCGCTGCTGCTGTGGATCCACGGCGGCCCGCTCGGTTCGTGGAACGCCTGGTCGTGGCGGTGGAACCCGTGGCTGATGGTGGCCCGGGGGTACGCCGTGCTGCTGCCGGACCCCGCCCTGTCCACCGGGTACGGGCAGGAGTTCGTGCAGCGCGGCTGGGGCGAGTGGGGCGGTGCGCCGTTCACCGACCTCATGGCCGTCACCGACGCCGCCGAGGCGCGGGACGACGTCGACGCGACCCGCACCGCCGCGATGGGCGGGTCGTTCGGCGGGTACATGACGAACTGGGTGGCGGGGCACACCGACCGCTTCCGCGCCGTCGTCACGCACGCCAGCCTGTGGGCGCTCGACCAGTTCGGCCCCACCACCGACCACGGCTACTACTGGCAGCGCGAGATGACGCCGGAGATGGCCGAGGCGAACAGCCCGCACCGGTTCGTGGGCGACATCCGCACCCCGATGCTCGTCATCCACGGCGACAAGGACTACCGCGTGCCGATCGGCGAGGGCCTGCGGCTGTGGCAGGAGCTGCTCACGAGGTCCGGGCTGCCCGCCGCGGACGACGGCACCACCGACCACCGGTTCCTGTACTACCCGGACGAGAACCACTGGGTGCTCTCCCCGCAGCACGCGAAGGTCTGGTACCAGGTGGTGCACGCGTTCCTCGCCCAGCACGTGCTCGACGAGAAGCCGGAGCTGCCGGACTACCTGTAGTGGTGGGCCGCCGCCGGGGCGAGCGGCCCGTGTCGCGAGGCGCGCCATCCGCCGCTCGTCCCTCGCGGCTCCCGCCAGGCCCGGCCAGCCTCGCGACCACGGGCCCCTCGCCCCGGCGGCCTGTTCAGCCGGCGTCGTCCACCTGGGCCACGGCGTCGGTGTACTCCCAGTGCCACGGCTCGTACTTCGACGTGCGCGCCCACTCCGGGTTGTCCCACCCGTACTCGGGGGCGTGCGCCGCGAGCCAGTCCCACCGCTCGCCCGCGTAGGACTCGCCGCAGATGTCGACGGCCAGGCCCCACCCGTGGTTCGAGGTACCGGGCGTGGCCGCGAGGTAGCCCTTGGCCGCTTTGACGGCGACCTGCTCCGAGTAGCTGCGGTAGCCGTCGTTCAGGCAGATCGGTTCGCCGAACGCGGCGGTGTACGCCTCGTCGAGGCGCGCCAGCGCGACGGCGGCGTCCGCCCGGACCGTCGTGCTCCCGTCCCACAGGACGCACAGCTCGCTGCTGGGCACCTCGCCGTTGGTCCCGGCGCCGGCGGCCTCCCCGTCGCACCCGGGCAGGGCCGCGCGAGCGGCCTCCGCCTCCGCCCGGGCCCGGGCGGCCGCCTCGGCCTCGGCGGCGGCACGCGCCTCGGCTGCGGCCTCGGCCGCGGCCCGGGCCTCGGCCGCCTCGATCTGGGCCGCGGACGTGATCTTCGCGGCCGGCGCCTTCCGCTCCGGCTGCCCCGGCTGCGTCGACATGGAGACGTCGTCCGGGACGACGAGCCCGCCGGCCGCGGCCCGGGCCGTACCGGTCGTGGTGCCGACGGCGGACCGGTCGGCGGTCCGCGACGCGCCGCCGCGGCGGTCGATCGCCGCTGCCGCGGCGCCCGGCGACGGCGTCGGCGCGGTGCCCGGTGCCGCCCCGTCGGCCGCGCCGCCGTGCAGGGGGCCCGTCGCTCCCGAGCTCGTGAGCGTCAACGAGCTCGTCGCCGCGACGGCGACAGCCAGGCCGACGCCCAGGCTCCGGGTCCAGCGCCTCGGGACGACGGCCGGGCTCGTCGGGCGCGGAGCCGCGTCCGCGGCATGGCGGCCCTTGCGGCGGCGCCTGCCGGACGGCCCGGTCCTGCCGGACGAGGTCGTGAGGCCGTCCTGGTCGCTCGTGCGGCTCATCGGCAGGCCCTGCCCGGGCCGCCCCGGACGTGCGGAGGGCGCGCGCGCCCGCGGGACGTCGTCATGGTGATCTCCAGGACGCCTGCGGGGTGAGCTGTCGGGTTCGGGTCGGAGACTGACCCGGCCGGCGGACATCGTCCGCCAGGCTTCACCCCGAGGACGCCGCAGCGCCCGAAGGTGGGTCCCCCGTCCCTGTCATGGGTGTCGTCGGACGGTCCGTGGCGGTGACAGGGCTCGGCGTCCGCACGGACCGCTCGCGTTGTCGCGAGCGTGCGCACAAATGTAGCCGACCCGGGCGCGAATGTCACGAAACGATAACGGCGGGTGACGGTATCGCTCAGCCGTCGTCGGGGCGGGGGATGCGGACGCCGGCCTCGCCGAGCCGTGCCTCGACGAGGGCGACGAGCCGCTCCCCGGCGGTGCCTTCCTCGGAGCCGAAGTCGCGGACGACGCGGTAGCGCGCCCTGGTGTCGCTGCGCGCCTGGAGCCCCGTCACGATCCTGAGGTGCTCCGGGTGGGTGAGGTAGTGGTCCGCCATCTCGGCGGCGAGGGCGGGGATGCGCGGGTCGTCCGGCGCCCAGGTCGCTGCCTCGGCCCCGCGGCGGCTCAGCGCGACGAACTCCGGGTCCTGGATCGCGTGCTCGACGTGCGCGAGGTGCTCGTCGAAACGCTCGGGCACGAGGGCTCGGGCCAGGACCAGCCCCTCGCGGGAGGCGGCCACCTCCTCGGGGCCGAAGCCCAGCCCGGGCATCCGCTCCAGCAGCGCGACCGCCCGCTCGGGCAGGAGGGTGCGGGCACCGTCCGCGAGCCGGCGCAGCGTGCGGCGGCGGGCGACCAGCTCCTCGATCTGCGCGGTGAGCCGCCGCTCGACGTCGACGAGCTCCGCGGCGAACGCGGCGTCGTCGGCGTCGAGCAGCGCGCCGACCTCCGCGAGCGGGACCCCGGCGCCGGCGAGGGTGCGCACCTGCACCAGCCGGAGCAGCTCGGCCGACCCGTAGCGCCGGTAGCCGGAGTGGTCCCGCTCGGGCTCGGGGACCAGCCCGAGCTTGTGGTAGTGGCGCACCGCCTTCACCGTGACCCCGGCGTAGGCGGCGGCCTGGCCGATCGTGACCCCGCTGCTCATCCGCTCAGTCTGCCTGCGCCCCGGCGGTGCGGAACACGGCGTCCACGAGGCGCTGCGAGCCCTGCTGGAACGGTACCGCCAGCGTCATGGCGGCGTCGTCGACGTAGTTCAGCGTCGCGGTCATGCTGCGCCGGCCGTCGGGGGTGCTGTACATGAGCGCCGCGTGCCCGGCGGCGCCGCCGTTGTGCGTCACCACGGTGCCGTCGGGGCCGAGGTCCTGCACGAACACGCCGAGCCCGTAGCCCATGCCGGGGATCGGCGTGGTGCGGGTGGTGAGCATCTCGTCCAGCAGGCCCGCGGGGAGCACGCGCCCCGTCACGAGCGCCACGACGAACGTCTGCAGGTCCGCCGAGGTCGAGATCATGTCGCCCCCGCTGGAGATCCAGGACGGGTTCTGCTCGGTGACGTCGACGGTGTGCTCGGTGCCGCCGTCCTCGTAGCGGTAGTAGGCGTGCGCGTGCGGCTCGGCGAGGGCGGTCTCGTCGGTGGGCTGCGTGGTGCCGGTCAGGCCCAGCGGCTCGACGACGAGCCGGCGCACCGCGTCGGCGAGCGGCCGGCCGGTGACCTTCTCGACGAGCAGGCGCACGATCACGTAGTTGGTGTTGGAGTAGCTCCAGTCGGTCCCGGGCTCGAAGCGGGCGGGCTTGGAGAGCGCGAGCCGCACCAGGTCCTCGGCGGCGTACGTCGTGAAGCGGTGGTCCACCCACTCCTTGCCCGCCGTGGTCGCGGGGATCCCGGCGACCACGGTGCCGTCGGGGTAGTACTCGCCGGTGAAGTTGAAGATGCCGCTCGTGTGCTGCAGCAGCATCCGGACGGTGACGCGCGGGTCGATCCCGAGCTCCGGCAGGTAGTGGGTCGTGGGGGTGTCGAGGCCGACCTTCCCCTCGTCCACGAGCCGGAGGGCGACGGTCGCGACGAACGTCTTGGTGTTGCTGCCGACGCGTACGTGCCCGTCGACCGGGGGCGGGGCGTCGTGCCCGATCTCGGCGGCTCCCGCCGAGCCGGTCCAGTCGCCGTGCTCGTCGTGCACGCGCAGGGTGATACCGGTGATGCCGGACGCGACGATCTCGTCCAGGATCGTCTGGAGCTCCGGGCGCTCGGGGGTGGTGGTGCCGGGGTGGTCCGGGGTGGTGAGAGACAAGGTCCCGCTCCTTCGGTGCCGTCGGTGCGCGACGCTCGTCCGCGCCGCCGGGGCCGACAGTGCACCCTGACCCTAGGTCATGGTCAAGGGCCGGGGTCGTGCTCGGGTCAGGCCGGGACGACGAGCAGGTCGACGAGCGCCTCGATGAGCACGTGGGGGCGCTCGTCGTCGGCGCCGGACAGCATGGCGGTGCGCTGGCCCGACTCGTGCGCGCCGAGCAGCAGGTCGACGGCGACCTGGGCGTCCACGGCGAACCGCAGGCCGAGGCTGTCCGTGAGGCGCACGAGCACGTCGGCGAGCTCGGCCTGGAGGTGTCGCTGCTGCTCGGAGTAGCGGGCGGCGACCTGCCGGTCGCGCAGGGCGAGCATCTCGAACTCCAGCGCCATGACGCTCCACGACCGCTTGGCGGCGCGGTCGGGCATCACGGAGGCGATGACGGTGCGCACAGCGGCCCGCAGGCCGTCGCGCGTGGTCACGGTCCCGGCGTCGACGGTGTCCGCGGCGGTCTCGAGCGCGGTGAGCTGGGCCCGGGTCTCGCGCTCGGTGAGCGCGAGGAAGAGCTCCTCCTTGCTCGCGAAGTTCGAGTAGAAGGCGCCGCGCGTGAACCCTGCCGCCTCGCAGATCGCCTCGATGGAGGCGGACTGGACCCCCACGCGGGCGAACACCTCGAAGGCCGCGTCCAGCAGGCGTTCGCGCGTGCGCTCGCGGCGCGGCGAGATCGCCGTGGGTGGGGCGCCGTCGGCCGGTGTCGGCGTGGGCGCGTCGCTGGGGTTCGGCACGGGCGGGGTCCTCCTCGGTGGTCGGCGCACAGTCTATCGATGCACAGATGTATCCAACGCGCCACCCTTCCGATACAGTGGCGTATCGACTATGGTGTCGTCGGCCCGCGGGCGCGTTCGCGCACCGGTCGTCCGGCGCGCACCGTCGTGGCAGAACGCCGTCTCGACCGCCGGGAGCCCGTGTGTCCTCCGTCCTCTACTCGCTCGGTCGCTGGGCCGCGAACGCCCGCCGCCTCGTCGTCGTCGGCTGGCTCCTGGTGCTCGCGGTCGTCGGCGGCGTCGGCGGGCTCGTGTACCAGGGGTTCGACAACTCGATCACCATTCCCGGCACCGAGTCCCAGGACGCGCTGGACCAGCTCTCCGCCACGTTCCCCGAGGTCAGTGGCGCTTCGGCGCAGGTGGTCGTCGTCGCGCCCGACGGCAGCACCGTCGACGACGACGCCGTGCGCGGGCCGGTCGAGGACGCCGCCGACGAGATCGGTGACCTCGACGAGGTCGCCGCGGTCACCACCCCCTACGACGAGCAGATGAGCGCGTCCGTCAGCGACGACGAGCAGGCCACGATCCTGCAGGTGCAGCTCGACGGAGACGCCTTCTCGATCAGCGACGGCACCAAGGACGCCCTCACCGACATCACGCACGAGCTCGACGACGCGCTGCCGTCCGGGGCCCAGGCGTCCCTCGGGGGCGAGCTGTACGCGAACGAGCTGCCCGGCCTGAGCCTCATCGAGGCGGTGGGCGTCGTGGTGGCGCTCGTGGTCCTCATCGTCACGCTGGGCTCGTTCGTCGCGGCGGGGCTGCCGCTGGTCAACGCGTTCGTCGGCGTCGGGGTGTCGATGCTGCTGCTCCTCGGTGCCACCGCGTTCGGGGCCATCAACTCCACGACGCCGATGCTCGGCCTCATGCTCGGCCTCGCCGTCGGCATCGACTACGCCCTGTTCATCGTCTCCCGGCACCAGGAGCTGCTGCGCGACGGGCTGGACGTGCGCGAGTCGATCGCGCGCTCCACCGCGACGGCGGGCTCCGCCGTCGTCTTCGCCGGCCTCACCGTCATGATCGCCCTGGTGGGGCTCGGCGTCGCGGGCATCCCGTTCCTGTCGATCATGGGCATCGCCGCTGCCGCGGCCGTGGGCATGGCGGTGCTGGTGTCCCTCACGCTGCTGCCCGCGCTGCTGGCCGTGGCCGGGGAGCGGCTGCGCCCGAAGCGGAGGACGCGCCGCCGGTCCCGCGGCGCGCCGGGCGGCCAGGAGTCCGCCGCCGGCCAGGAGCCCGCCGGCGGTCCGGCCCAGGCACCGGCGCCTACCGACCCCGCGGCGGGGCACCGGAACCGATTCTTCGACGGCTGGGTCCGCGCCGTCACCAAGGTGCCCGCCGCGACGATCCTCGTCGTCGTGGTCCTGCTCGGTGCGCTCGCCGCCCCGGCCCTCAACCTGCGGCTCGCCCTGCCCGATGCCGGCTACCTGCCGGAGGACAACGAGGCGCGCCAGACCTACGACCTCGTCGCGGAGCACTTCGGCGAGGGCTTCAACGGCCCGCTGATCGTCACCGGCTCCATCATCGAGAGCACCGACCCGCTCGGGCTCATGGACGACCTCGCGGCCGAGATCGAGGACCTGCCCGGGGTCGCCGACGTGCCCATGGCCACCCCGAACCAGTCCGCCGACACGGGCATCATCCAGGTGATCCCCACCGGGGCCCCGGACTCCGAGGAGACCAAGGCGCTCGTCGCGGAGATCCGCGACATGCACGACCACTGGGTCGACGAGTACGGCGTGGACCTGTCCGTCACCGGGTTCACGGCCGTCGGCATCGACGTCTCCGCGAAGCTGGGCGCGGCGCTGCTGCCCTTCGGCCTCGTGGTGGTCGGGCTCTCGCTGGTGCTCCTCATGATGGTCTTCCGGTCCGTGTGGGTGCCGGTCAAGGCGACCCTCGGCTACCTGCTCAGCGTCGGCGCCGCCTTCGGCGCCGTCACCCTCGTGTTCGAGAACGGCCTGTTCGCCGACGCCCTGCACGTGACCAAGCTCGGCCCGGTCATCAGCTTCATGCCGATCATCCTCATGGGCGTCCTGTTCGGCCTCGCGATGGACTACGAGGTGTTCCTCGTCTCCCGCATCCGCGAGGACTTCGTCCACAACGGTCGCCGCGCCCGCCGCGCGATCCGCACCGGGTTCCAGGGGGCCGCGAAGGTCGTCACCGCCGCCGCGGTCATCATGTTCAGCGTCTTCGTGGCGTTCGTGCCCGAGGGCGACATGACGCTCAAGCCCATCGCACTGGGACTCGCCGTGGGCGTCGCCGTCGACGCGTTCGTCGTGCGGATGGTGCTGGTCCCCGCGGTGCTCGCGCTGCTCGGGGACCGGGCATGGTGGATCCCGCGCTGGCTGGACCGGGTCCTGCCCGGCTTCGACGTCGAGGGTGAGGGGATCGCCAAGGAGCTGCGGCTCGCCTCCTGGCCCGGGCCCCGGGCCGACGGCCGGGCCGACGCCGTCGTGGCCGACGGGCTCGAGGTCGCCGGCCCCCACGGGACGGACGCCGGCGAGCCGCCGCTCGTCGGCCCCGTCAGCATGCGGGTCCCCGCGGGCGGGGCGCTGTGCGTGCACGGCGACGCCGCCGCTCCCGTGTCGGCGCTGCTGCTGGCGCTGGCCGGCCGCACCGCGCCCGACGCCGGGGCGGTCAAGGTCGCCGGGCTGGTGCTGCCGGAGCGCGCGATGACGGTGCGCGGCCGGGTCGCGTTCGTCGACGCCGAGACCGAGGGCCGGAACCCGGCGCCCGCCGTCGACGCCGCCGTCCGCGACGGCGCCTCGGTGGTCGTCGTCGACCGCACCGACACGGTGACCGACCGGCCCGCCCGCGAGGCGCTGGTCGAGGCGCTCGACCGGGCGCACGCCGCCGGCGCGACCGTGCTGCTCGGCGCCAGCGCCGTGGCAGCCACCGACCTGGTGCCGCTCGGCACGGTGCCCGCGGTGCTCGACCTCGGCACCGGCTGGGGCGCCCCCGTCCGCCGGTCGGGCGTCGAGGTGCCGCCGCCCGCCCCACGAGAGCACGCCCCGGGCACCGCGCCCGGCGAGACCGACGAGGAGACCCACGTGCAGGAGGTGCGGGCATGACCGCCACGACCGCGACCACCACGAGCCGCGACCCGTGGCGCATCGCCGCCGTGGCGCTGCTGCCCATCCTGGTGCTGGGGCTGCTGCTCGCCGCGCTGTGGAACCCGCAGGACCGGCTCGACCAGGTGCCGGCCGCCATCGTGAACCTCGACGAGCCCGTCGAGCAGGACGGGCAGACCGTCCCGCTCGGGCGCCAGCTCGCGGCCGGGCTCGTCAGCGGCGGCGACACCGCCGACGACGACGCGACCGTGTCCGCCGCCGGCACCGACGGCAGCACCACGAACTTCGACTGGACGATCACCGACGCCGACGGCGCGTCCGCCGGGCTGGCCGACGGCACCTACGCCGCCGTCGTCACGATCCCGGAGAACTTCTCCGCCGCCGCGACCTCGTTCGGCGGCGACCCGTCGGAGGCGCGGCAGGCGACCATCGACGTCGCGACGCCGCCCGGCGGGCGCGTGGCCGACGACGCCATCGCCCGCGTGGTCGCGTCGACCGCCACCGGCATCATGTCGTCGAGCCTCACCGAGACGTACGTCGACAACGTGCTGGTCGGCTTCAGCGACCTCGCCGACGGCATCGGCGAGGCGCAGGACGGCGCCACCCAGCTCGCCGACGGGGCCGACGACGCCGCGGGCGGGGCCGACCAGCTCGCCGACGGCGCGGGACAGCTCGCCGACGGGGCCGACGACGCCGCCGGCGGCGCCTCGCAGCTCTCCGGCGGCGCGTCCGACCTGGCGTCCGGGGCGACCGCCGCTGCCGGCGGCGCGACCGCCCTCTCCGGCGGGGCCGCCGACCTGGCGTCCGGGGCGCAGAGCGCCGCGAGCGGCGCCCAGGGCGTCGCCTCCGGCGCCGCGGGCCTGGCCGACGGCGCGTCCCGGCTCGCGGGCGGGGCGTCCGACCTCGCCGACGGTGCCGGGCAGGTGGCCGACGGCGCCTCGCAGGTCGCCGGGGGAGTGAAGGAGAGCGCCACGGGCGCCACGAAGCTCGCGAAGGCCGCGGACAAGACGGCCGGCGGGACGTCCGACCTCGCCGACGGCGCCCACGACCTGTCGGATGGACTTGCCGAGCTCCGACGGGAGTCGGCACCCGTACCGGACGCACTGCGTGGTTCCGCCGACGGGGTGGCCGACCTGGTGGGCGGCATCGGCCAGTACGTCGACGAGATGTCGACGGCCTACGGTTGCAACGCGGATCTCACCGAACCCGCTCAGTGTCGGACCCTCCTGCCTCTCGTGACGATGCAGACCGATGCTGCCCCGCTCGTCGACGGCCTGGACGAGTTGGCCGGGCAGCCGAGCACCGACGACGGGCCCACCGGCCTGTACGGGCTGCAAGCCGGGATCGCGGGGTCCGCCGCCGGGGCTGCGGATCTCGCCGGCGGGGCCGACGACCTGGCCGACGGGACGTCGCAGCTGGCGGGCGGGGCGCACGACCTCGCCGACGGTCTGGGCGCGCTCCGCGGCGGCGCGACGCAGGTCGCGGGCGGTGCTGACGGTGTCGCGTCGGGCGCGGACGAGCTCGCGTCGGGCGCGTCGGACCTCTCGGCCGGCGCGAACCAGCTGGCGTCGGGTGCGTCGGACCTGTCGTCGGGTGTGGGTCAGCTCGGTACGGGCGCGACGCAGCTCGCGTCGGGTGCGTCGGACCTGTCGTCGGGTGTCGGGCAGCTCGGCACGGGTGCCACTCAGCTCGCGTCGGGTGCGGACGACCTGTCGTCCGGCGTCGGGCAGCTCGCGACGGGCACGGAGGACCTGGCGTCCGGCGCGGGCGACCTCGCCGACGGTGTGGACCAGCTCGCCGGCGGCGCGGACGACCTGTCCGGCGGGCTGGGCGAGGCGACCGAGCAGATCCCCACGTACACGGACAGCGAGCGGCAGAACCTCGCGTCGGTGGTGGCGCAGCCGGTGAGCGGTCCGTCCGCGGACAGCCTGAGCACGGGCGTGTCCGGGCCGCTGTTTGCCGTCGTGGCTCTGTGGCTCGGAGCGCTCGGCCTGCTGACGGTCTTCCCGCCGGTCGCCGCGCGGGCGCTCGGCTCGACGCACGGCTCGGTGCGGCTCGCGCTGTCGGCGTTCGCCCTGCCGGCCGTCGTGGCGGCCGTCACCGGGGCCGCGGTCGGCGGCATCCTCGCGGGCGTCGAGGGATTGGGCGCGGGCGGCTGGGCCGGCGCGATCGGGGTGGGGGCCCTGATCTCGGTGGCCTTCGTGGCCGTGCACCAGGGCTTCGTCGGGCTGCTGGGCAACGTCGGCCGCGGGATCAGCCTGCTGATCGCCGTGCTGATCATCGCGACCGGCGTGATCGCGACGGTCCCGGCGGTGCTGCAGAGCACGGTGGACCTGCTGCCCGTGGGCGCCGCGCGCGACGCGCTGGTGGCCGTGGTTGTGCCCGGCGTCGGAGGGTTGGGGGCGGCGCTGGCCGCGCTGGTGCTGTGGGGCCTCGCGGGGCTCGCCCTCGCCGCGTGGGTGACGGTCCGGCACCGCCGGGTCGCCGTCCGGCGCCTCGTGCCGGCCTGACGCCGGAGGTCGGCCTGCCCGGCCCGGGGCGAGCGGCGACGCGCCGGGCGGGCGGGCCGCCCGTGTCGGCCCCGTGGACCAGACTCACGGCATGGAGCTGACCGCGGCGCGCGAGACCAAGAACCAGCTGGCGGCGTTCGCCCGCGACCTGGCCGAGAGCCACGGCGTCCCGCCCGCACCGCACCTGGTGGGGGCCGAGGCGCAGGCCGACCCCGTGCGGGCTCCGACGCTCTCGTTGGGGATCGCGCCGCGGCGCAACGGCACCTACCGCATCGCGGTGCGGTACCGCCTGGGCGTGCCGACCGCCCGGGCCTTCGTGCGCCGCCTGGTCGCGGAGATCGGCGACGACGACGTCGACGTGCGGCGCACCGGCCGTATCCACACGGCGGCCCGCCGCGCCCACAACCGCCACCCCGTGGCGACGGCGCAGGCCGTGGGAGAGACGGGGCGGGTGCGGCCGCTGCGCCCGGGCGTCTCGATCGCGCACGTGGACGTCACCGCCGGCACGCTCGGGGCGTTCGTGCGCCGCGCGGGGGAGCCGGGCACGTACGCGCTGTCGAACTACCACGTGCTCGCGGGCTCGCCGTCGGCGCAGCCGGGCGACGTCGTGGTGCAGCCCGGTCCGGCCGACGGCGGTGTCGCGCCCGACGACCGGGTGGGCACGCTGGCGCAGGTGGCCCCGCTGACGGCGGGGGAGCCGGCGACGGTGGACGCCGCGCTGGCCCTGCTCGACGACGGGATCGAGGTCGACGCCACCTACCCGGTCGGGGCGGTGACGTCGGTGGCGGAGGTCTCCGGCCGCGAGGAGGTCGAGAAGGTCGGTCGCACGACCGCGACAACCCGCGGGCGGGTCACCGCCGTCGAGCTGGACGGCGTCGTCGTCGGGTACGGCCCCGAGCTGGGGACGCTGTCGTTCGACGACCAGATCGAGGTCGAGAGCCTCGGTGACGGCCCGTTCTCCCGCGGCGGCGACTCCGGGTCCCTCGTCTACCGCGCCGACGGCACCGCGATCGGGCTGCTGTTCGCTGGCTCCGAGACGGGCGGCTCCGACGGCACGGGCCTCACCTACTGCAACCCGATCGGCACCGTCCTCGGGGCGCTGGGCGTCGAGCTCGTCTGAGCCCCCCGCCACCCACGCTCAGAGGTCCGGGGTCTGGGGGTTCGTGTCGAGAGGCTGGATGGGTCTGGCGGGAGGTCGCGAGGAACGAGCGACCGGATGGACGCCTCGCGACACGAACCCCCAGACCCCGGACCGGGCGTCATCCCCAGGTGAGCAGCCCCTCGCCGTGCTCGACGGCGGTGCCGACCTGCGCGAGGGTGTCGACGGCGTCGACGGGGGCCTCGAGCGCGACGACGGGGCAGACGGCGGAGCGGCCGCCGGCGCGCACGGCGGCGGGGTCCCAGCTGACGAGCACGGTGCCGCGCTCGACGACGTCGCCCTCGGCGGCGTGCGTGGTGAAGCCCTCGCCGCCGAGCTTCACGGTGTCGATGCCGAGGTGCACGAGCACGGCGCGGCCGTCGTCGTGCTGGACGACGAAGGCGTGCGGGTGCAGCTTGACGATCGTCCCGGTGACCGGCGCGACGGCCTCGCCGCCCCGCGCGTCGTCGGGCTCGACGGCGAGGCCGGGGCCCACCAGGCCGGCGGAGAAGACCGGGTCGTCGACGTCGGCGACGGCCACGACGGTGCCCGTCACGGGTGACAGGACGGTGAGGGGCGCCGCCATCAGCGCAGGTCCTCGATGTCGGAGGCGAGGGTGTCGGCCTCGGGGCCGACGATGACCTGCACGGCGTCGCCGGAGCGCACGACGGCGATGGCGCCGGCGGCGGTGAGCGCCTTGTCGTCGACGAGGTCGGTGTTCTCGACCTCGACGCGCAGCCGCGTGATGCACGGCTCGAGGTCGATGATGTTGTCGTCGCCGCCGAGGGCGTCGAGGATCTGCTGTGCCTTGCTCATGGTGCTCCTTGGTGGTGCGGGGGAGTGCGGGGAGGGCCGGGCCTACATCAGGTCGGCGAGGTCGGACGCGATGGTGTCGACGCGGGGGCCGAGGACCACCTGGACGACCCGTCCGTGCGTCATGACGCCGAACGCGCCGGCGCGCCGCAGGCCGGCGCTGTCGACGAGGGCGGGGTCCTTGACGAGGGACCGCAGCCGCGTGGTGCAGGGGTCGATCTCCTCGATGTTCTCCACCCCGCCGAGGCCGGCGAGGATGGCCGCGGCGAGCCGTGCGTCGGGGTCGTCGGGCTGGGTCATCGGGGGCTCCCTTCGAAGACGCGGCCGGCTCGGGGCGTGCCGGTGGTGCGGGGGACGATGGTGGGCCGCGCCTCGCGCAGCGGGACGAACACGCTGTAGCGGTCGCCGCGGTAGCAGGCGCGGGAGTACATCAATGGGGCCTCGCCGCCGAAGGTGCGCCGGGCGGCGCGCATGACGGCGTGGGTGCCGCGCATCTGCAGCCGTTCGCGCTCCTCGTCGGTGCCGTCGGCGGCGGTGATGGTCTCCTCGCCCCATGTCGGGTCGAGCCCGTGGGCCCGGAGGGCGCCGTAGAGGCTCTCGGGGACGCCGTCGTCGAGGAGGCCGGGCACCAGGTGCACGGGGATCCAGGACTCCTCGACGCTCATCGGGTTGCCGTCGGTCGTGCGCAGCCGGACCACGTGGTGCATGGGGGTGGCGGGCTCGCAGTCGAGGGCCTCGGCGACGTGCGGCGGGGCGGGCCTTGTCCCGGCCTCCAGGACGTCGGCGCCGGGCGTGAGGCCGCGCCGGCGGGCCTCCTCGCCGAACGTGGTGAGGCGCATCTCGAAGTCGGCGCGCGGCGGGGCGACGAACGTGCCGCGGCCCTGGACCCGCTCCAGCACGCCCTCGGTGACGAGGGCGTCGACGGCCTGGCGGACCGTCATGCGGGACACGCCGAACTTCTCGGTGAGGCTGCGTTCGGAGGGGACGGCGTCGCCGACCGCGAGCTCGCCCGCCACCAGCTCGGTCAGGTAGGCGCGCACCGCGAGGTACTTGTGCTCGGCGCCGTGTGCCCCTGCCGTGACCATCGTCGTGTCGTGTCCTGCCTCTGCGTGCCGCCGACCGCGGGGTCGGCGGCTGACCCGGAACCGGGCCGACGTCGTCGCCGTCCCGGTCGCCCCGCCGGTGGGGCGGGGTTGACACATCATGAGGTCTAGACCAGTCTTCGTGCAAGTGGTCCAGACAACCTGCCGGCAGGCGGTGTCGCGGACCCGGACGGCACCGGCGCCCGCGCCGCCGCCGCGCCACCGGCGCCGCGCGCCGGCCGCACGACCATTCCGACCAGGCCATCCCATCCAACGGAGGACGAACATGACCACGGCCGCAGAGACCAGGCAGAAGCGGGGTGTTCCCGGCCTCGCCCAGCTGCAGCGGGTCGGGCGCTCGCTGATGCTCCCGATCGCCTCACTCCCGGCGGCCGCGCTGCTGCTGCGCCTCGGGCAGGCCGACATGCTCGGCGAGGACGGCGTCGCGGGCACGGTCTCCTGGATGCAGCCGGTGGCCGACGTGCTGGGTGCGGCCGGGAACGCGCTCTTCACCAACCTCGCGATGATCTTCGCGCTCGGTGTCGCCATCGGCTACGCCCGCAAGGCGGACGGCTCCACGGCCCTCGCCGCGCTCGTCGGCTACCTCGTCTTCACCGGCGTCACCGACGCGCTCTCTCCCCGTGTCGACGTCCTCGACGAGGGGGAGCATGTCGACTACGGCGTCCTCGGCGGCATCGTCATCGGCTTGACGGCCGCGCTGCTCTACCAGCGGTTCTACCGCATCAAGCTGCCCGCGTACCTGGCGTTCTTCGGCGGGCGCCGCTTCGTGCCCATCGTCACCGCGGGCGCGTCGATGCTCATCGGCGTGGTGGGCGTGATTCTCTACCCCGGTTTCGACTGGCTCATCAACCAGCAGATCGGCGGCTTCGTCACCGGCTCCACCTTGCTCGGCGCGTTCGTCTACGGCACGGTGAACCGCCTGCTGGTCCCGATCGGCCTGCACCACCTGCTCAACTCGCTGCCCTGGTTCCAGTTCGGCTCCTACACGGACGCGAACGGCGAGGTCTGGAACGGCGACATCGCGCGCTTCCTGCACGGCGACCCGACGGCCGGCACGTTCATGACCGGCTTCTTCCCGATCATGATGTTCGCCCTGCCCGCCGCGGCGCTGGCCATCATCCACACCGCCAAGCCGCACAACCGCAAGGTCATCGCCGGCGTCATGGGCTCGGCCGCGCTCGTCGCGTTCGTCACCGGCGTCACCGAGCCGCTCGAGTTCGCCTTCGTGTACGTCGCCTACCCGCTGTACGCGATCCACGCCGTGCTCACCGGCACGTCGATGGCGCTGGTCAACGCCCTCGGCATCCGCGACGGATTCGGGTTCTCCGCCGGAGCGATCGACTACCTGCTGAACCTGCGCATCGCCGAGATGCCGCTGCTGCTCATCCCCATCGGGCTGGGCTACGCCGCCGTCTACTACCTGCTGTTCCGCTGGGTCATCACGCGGTGGAACCTCAGGACGCCGGGCCGCGAGGACGACCCCGAGGCCGCCGCCGTCGAGGGCGACCAGGCCGCCGAGGAGCGGGCGGAGACCCGTGATGCTGCGGCGGGCGAAGCCGCCGGCGCGGCGGGCGGGTCCGACTCTCGCGGGGGTAGCGTCTCCGCATGAGCACCACCCTCACCGGAGCGCCGGTGAGCCCGGGGCGGGCGGCCGACGTCGTCGTGACGATGCCGGCCCCTGTCCCGGAGCCTCCGGAGGCGACCGTCGCCGAGTCCCCGTCCGAGATCGACGCCGCCGTCGGGCGGCTCACGGCCGCGTCCGAGGCCGTCACCGAGCGCCTCGGCGCCCTGGCCGACGCTGCGACCGGCACCGCCGCGGAGGTCCTCGCGGTCACCGCCGCGATGGCCGCCGACCCGACGCTCGCCGCCGACGCGGAGCGCCGCGTGCGCGAGTCGCGGCTCACGCCCGAGCGGGCCGTCTGGGACGCCGCGAACGCGCTGGCCGCCCAGCTCGAGCCGCTCGGGCCGCCGCTGAGCGAGCGCGCGCGGGACGTGCGTGACGTGCGCGACCGCCTCGTCGCCGAGCTCACCGGCGTCCGCCCGCCGGGCGTGCCCTCCCCGGGGCACCCCTTCGTGCTCGTCGCCGAGGACCTGGCCCCCGCCGACACCGCGACCCTCGACCCCGAGTCCGTCGTCGCCGTCGTCACCAGCGGCGGCGGGCCGACGTCGCACACCGCGATCCTCGCCCGCGCGCTCGGCATCCCCGCCGTCGTCGCCGTGCGCGGCGCCGACGACCTCGCCGAGGGCGAGACCGTCGTCGTCGACGGCGGCGTGGGCACCGTCGTGCGGGACCCCTCCGCCGAGCAGGTCGAGGCCGCGCGCCGGGCCGTGCGCGTCGAGCGCACCTTCGACGGTACCGGCCGCACCGCCGACGGGCACCGCGTGGAGCTGCTCGCCAACGTCGCCGACCCCGAGGGCGCGAAGGCCGCCGTCGCCGCGCACGCCGAGGGCGTGGGCCTGTTCCGCACCGAGTTCTGCTTCCTCGGGCGCGACACCGAGCCGTCCCTCGACGACCAGGTCGCCGCCTACCGCGGCGTGCTCGCCGAGTTCGCCGGCAGGAAGGTCGTCGTGCGCACGCTCGACGCCGGCGCCGACAAGCCTCTGCCGTTCGTCACCGCCGACGACGAGCCCAACCCGGCGCTCGGCGTCCGCGGGCTGCGCACCGCCGTCGCGCACCCCGAGGTCCTCGACCGACAGCTGCAGGCCGTCGCCGACGCCGCTGCCGCCGAGAACGCCGACGTGTGGGTCATGGCCCCCATGGTCGCCACCACCGGAGAGGCGCGGGCGTTCGCCGAGGCGTGCGACAAGCACGGCCTGGCCCGGTCCGGCGCGATGGTCGAGGTCCCCGCGGCGGCGCTGCGCTCGCGGTGGGTCTTCGAGCACGCCACGTTCGGCAGCATCGGCACCAACGACCTCACGCAGTACGCGATGGCGGCGGACCGGATGCTCGGCGACCTCGCCGAGCTGTCCACCTCGTGGCAGCCGGCCGTGCTCGAGCTGGTCCGCGCCACGTGCGAGGGGGCGCGGGCGAACGCCCGCCCCGTGGGTGTGTGCGGGGAGGCCGCGGCCGACGCCGTGCTCGCCCCCGTGCTCGTCGGGCTCGGCGTCACCTCGCTGTCCATGACGCCACGGGCGCTCGCGGACGTCGCGGCCGTGCTGGCCGAGGTCACGTTCGCGCGGTGCCGGGAGCTGGCGCAGGTCGCGCTCGAGCAGCCCGACGCCGGCGCGGCGCGCGACGCGGTGCGCCGCGAGCTCGCCGGTGTGCTGGAGCCGCTCGGCCTCTGACCCCGGCCCCCGGGGTGCCGAACATGTGGTTGGTCCCGGATCGACGCCGTCGATCCGGGACCAACCACATGTTCGGCCTACCCGAACCGCATGGTCGAGGGCGTCAGGCCACGACCTCCTGGGAGAGGAAGTCGGCGAGGGCGTCGAGCGACGCGGTCGCGTCGTCGCCGTCCGCCTCGGTGCGCAGCACGACCTCGTCGCCCGCGGACGCGCCGAGGGTCATGATGCCGAGCACGCTCGCCGCGTCGACGGGGTCGCCGCCGCCGGTCTTGGCGATCTTCACCGGGGCGGGCTGCCGGCCCGCCGCCTGGGCGAAGAGGGCGGCGGGGCGGGCGTGCAGGCCCTCGGTGATGGCGACGACGACGGTGCGTTCCACGGGGTCCTCCGGAGACAGGTGGTCTGGACCAGTTCATCGTAGAGAGCGGCGGCCCCGAAGGAAAGTCACCGGGCGCGCTCGATCGCCATCTCCACGGAGTCGAGCAGTCGCTCCAGCGGGACGTCGAGGGACGCCGACTCCACGTCGAAGCCGCCGGCGTTCCAGATGCGCAGCATCGTGGGGTATCGCTCCGGGTCGAAGTGGTCGGCCCAGAAGCTGCTCATGGACGTCCAGTACTCGTCGTTGGCCATCCCGGAGGCGTCCCGCTCGGCGGACTCCGCGACCGAGGCGCGCGCGAGGCCGCGCACGAACGCGTCGACCAGCCCGACGATCTCCACCACCTGACGCGGGGGGAGCGCGGTGTCGACGAGCGTGCGCAGGCCGGCCTCCTGGGCGTCGAGCACGTGCGGCGTCAGGGGCAGCCGCCACATGTTGGTCTGCAGCACCCAGGGGTGGCGCTGGAAGAGCTCCCAGTGCTGGCGCGCGTGCTGGGCCAGGCCGTCGCGCCAGGAGGCGTCCGGGGAGGGCAGGTCGAGCTCGGCGAAGGCGCGGTCGATCATGAGGTCCAGCAGCTCGGTGCGCCCGGGGACATAGGTGTACAAGGACATCGCGCCCACGCCGAGCCGGGTGGCCACCTTGCGCATGGACAGCGCGTCCAGCCCCTCGGCGTCGGCGATCGCGATGCCCGCCGCGACGACGTCGTCCAGCGTCAGTCGTGCCCTGCGCCCCCGGCCGGACGGCTGCGGCGGGTTCCACAGCAGGGCGAGGCGCCGCACGACGTCGGGCGGCCGGGGCACGTCGTCGGGTGCGGGAGTGGCCTCGGGCGGCTCCGGGTCCGGTCCTGTGCTCGACATGGCCCGCATCCTCCCACCCGGGGTCCCGAGCGCAGGGGAGCCGGCGCCCCCGGACCTCTTCCGAGCTATTCACGTACAGCGTATGATAATCTTGCTCCTCTTTCCAGTACGGCGTACGTGAGGTGATGGCGCCATGATCCGGGCGCGCGGGCTGACCAAGAACTTCCGACGGGGCAAAGAGGTCGTGGAGGCCGTCAAGGGCATCGACGTCGACGTGGCCGAGGGGGAGCTCGTCGCCTTCCTCGGGCCCAACGGCGCGGGCAAGTCCACGACCCTGCGGATGCTCACCTCGCTGCTGGAGCCGACGGGCGGCGAGGCGAGCGTCGCCGGCTACGACGTCGTCGCCCACCCGGCGCAGGTGCGCGCCCGCCTCGGGTTCATCGGGCAGGGCAACGGCGGCGGGTTCAGCTACAAGGTGGTCGACGAGCTGCACAACCAGGGCCGCTTCTACGGCCTGCCGCCCCGGGTCTACCGGGAGCGGGCCGCCGACCTCCTGGCCGCGCTCGAGCTGACCGGGCTCGAGAAGCGGTCCGTGCAGTCGCTGTCCGGCGGGCAGCGCCGCCGCCTCGACGTCGCCCTCGGCCTCATGAACCACCCGCCGCTGCTCTTCCTCGACGAGCCCACCACCGGCCTCGACCCGCACTCGCGCGCCAACCTCTGGGGCCACATCGCCGCGATGCGCGAGCGGTACGGCATGACCGTCGTGCTCACCACCCACTACCTCGACGAGGCGGACAGCATGGCCGAGCGCGTCGTCGTCATCGACCACGGCGAGATCATCGCCGACGCCGCCCCCGGTGCCCTCAAGCGCGAGCACGCCGACGACGTCCTCACGCTCGTCGTCGCCACCGACGACGGCGCCGCCGTGCGCGCCGCGCTCCCGGACGGCGTCGGCGACGTCACCGTCGGCCCCCACGACGACGGCCTGCTCCTGCGGGTCGCGACGGCGCGGGGCGCGGACGCGCTGCCCGGCGTCATCGAGGCGCTGCGCCTCGCGGGCCTCGCCACCGTCTCGGCCGACGTGCGCCGCGCCAGCCTCGACGACGTCTTCCTCAACCTCACCGGCCGCAGCCTGCGCGAGGAGGCCGTCTCATGAGCGAGCAGCAGACCACCACCACCACCACGACCACGGCCCCGGCGCACGAGGCGCCGCGCATCGTCACCCGCACCGGGCCGGGCAAGTTCTTCGGCGACACCGCCGCCGTGTTCACCCGCGAGATCCTGCTGGTGCTGCGCGACCCGTTCACTCTGATCTTCTCGCTGCTGCAGCCGCTGATCTTCCTCGGCCTGTTCGGACCCCTGCTGACCGGGGCGTTCGGGGGCGGGATCGGCGGCCCGGGCGCGGGCGCGAGCACCGCCGACACGCTGCAGTGGTTCGTCCCCGGCGTCATCGTGATGATCTCGCTGTTCGGCACGTCGATGACCGGGTCGAACCTGCTGTACGAGATCATGACCGGCTCCTACGAGCGGGTGCTCGCCACGCCGCTGGACCGCTCCGCCATCCTCGTGGGCCGGGCCCTCAAGGAGTTCGCCCCGCTGCTCGTGCAGGGGCTGATCATCGCCACCGTCTGCGTGCCGTTCGGCTTCCGCTTCCACGTGCTGCCGGCGCTGACCGGCCTGGCGCTCCTCGGGATCTTCGGCGTCGGCGTCGGGGCGCTGTCGCACGCCCTGGCCCTCGCCGCGAAGAACCGCGAGTGGCTGTTCTGGGGCGTGCAGCAGTCGCTGCTGTTCCCGCTGCTCATCCTGTCCGGGATGATGCTGCCGATCGAGGCCGGGCCGTCGTGGATGCAGGTCGCCGCGCGGTTCAACCCGCTCACCTACATGGTCGACGCCGAGCGCGCCCTGTTCGGCGGCACGTTCACCGACCCGGCGGTGCTGTGGGGCGCCGTCGCCGCCGCCGTCACCTGCGTCGTCGGCGTCGCCGTCGGAATCCGCGCCACCCGCAAGGTCGTCTGACGCCGGGGCCGGACGACCCCGGCCCGGTCAGCGGTCGGTACGGTTCATCTCGTCCGGGTGCGAGCCGATCCGCTCGCCGCGGTCGAGGCCGGTGATCGCCGCCATGTCGTCGCCGGACAGCTCGAAGTCGAAGATCCGGGCGTTCTCGACGATCCGGCCGGGCGTCTCCGACTTCGGGAAGACGACGTCGCCGCGCTGCACGTGCCAGCGCAGCACCACCTGGGCGGGCGTCCGGTCGTGCGCCGCGGCGATGCGCGCCAGGGTCGGGTCGTCCAGCACGCGGCCACGCCCGAGCGGCGACCACGCCTCCGTGACGATGCCGTGCTCGGCACCGAAGGCGCGCACCTCCTCGTTGCCGAACCACGGGTGCACCTCCACCTGGTTGACGGCGGGCACGACCGTGCCCTCGTCCAGCACGCGGCGCGCGTGGTGCGGCTGGAAGTTGGACAGGCCGATGGCCCGGGCCCGTCCGGACCGGTAGATCTCCTCCAGCGCGCCCCAGGCCTCGACGTAGCGGTCGACGGCCGGCAGCGGCCAGTGGACGAGGAACAGGTCCACGTGGTCGAGCTGCAGGTCGGTGAGCGTGCGGTCGAACGCCGCCAGCGCGTCGTCGTGCGCGTGGTAGCCGTTGTTGAGCTTGCTGGTGACGAAGAGCTCGTCGCGGGGCAGCCCCGCCGCGGTGAGGGCCTCGCCGACGCCGCGCTCGTTGCGGTACATCTGCGCGGTGTCGATGTGCCGGTAGCCCGCCTCCAGGGCGGTCAGCACGAGCGTGCGGGTGGTGTCCGGCGGCACCTTGAACGTGCCGTAACCGAGCTGCGGGATCTCGACGCCGTTGTTGAGGGTCAGGGTAGGGACGCTGCTCATGCCCCCCATCCTGCCTGCCCGCGCGCCGGCCGACTCACCAGTCCGCGGGCCGCGAGTCCTTCCCGTCCAGCCAGAGCCGGTCGCTGCTGTCGCGGTGGGTGCCCTCCGAGCCCACGTGCCTGCCGCTGATGCGGTCGCCCTTCGTCACGACGTGGGCGACCGCCGCCGCGTGGCCGTGGCCGAGCCCGTAGGTCTCCCTGAGCCACGCGACGACGGGGCCCGCCTTGCTGCCGAGGTCGAAGCCCTGCTCGTGGGCGGCGTCGACGAGCTGGCGCGGCGTCAGCCCCGTCCTCGTCTCGACGTTGTCGAGGTAGGCCTGGAAGGACATCAGCGGTTCTCCTGGATCATCGTCGCGGACGCGTGGATGCAGACCATCCGCAGCGTCCCGTCTCCGGTGTTGGTGAAGCCGTGCCAGACGTCCGGTCCGACCACGGCGGTGTCCCCGGCTCGCGCGACGACCGTCTCGTCGCCGATCGTGATGGTCGCCTCGCCGTCGAGCACGGCCCACGTCTCGCCGTACGGGTGCCGGTGGAGGCCCGGGCCCTGGCCGGGGTCGTTGGTGACGAGGAAGAACGAGACGTCCGAGCCGTGCTCGCGGCCCTCGTAGCGCAGGGTGCGCGAGCCGGGGACGCGGATCGAGTTGGCGGGTACCACCGTGGCCATGTCTGCTCCTGGTGTCGGGGCCGCGGTGTGCGGCCGTCGTCGGACAGCCTCGTCGGGCCGCCGCAGGACGGCTACGGTTTCGACGTGCATCGAAACGTCGTGGAGTTCCGCCTCGCGCCGGACGACGTCTCGGCGATCCGCTTCGGCGTCTCGCCGGGCCACGAGCTCGCCCACGCCGTCCGCGTGCTGGGCCGTCCGGCGTACCACCCGCTCCAGTGGGGGTGGCTGCGCCGCGCCCGCCGGCAGGCCCCCGTACGGGCCCTCGAGCTCCTCCAGCTGCTCGTGGGCCCCGACGGGTACATGCCCGACTTCCTCACCTCGACGCCCGGCTGGGACCTGGGCCCGCAGGAGGAGCTGGAGCGCCTGCGCCACGCCGACCTCGCCGGCGTACGGGTGGACCTGGGCAAGCGCGTCGACCGGACCACCGGCGCCGAACGGCGCGCGCTGCGCGCCCTCGCCGACCACCCGGAGCGCGCCCGCGCGGTCGCCGCCGACGCGTGGGAGCAGTGCTGGGAGGCGCTCCTCGCCCCGTACTGGTCGCAGCTCGAACGGATCCTGCACGCCGACGTCGCGGTGCGGTCGCGCCGCACCAGCACCGACGGGCTGGGCCGGATGGTCGAGACACTGCACGAGGCCGTGACCTGGGCGCCCGACGCAGTGCGCGTCCGGCTGCGGATGCACGCCGAGGTGGTCGACTGCGCCGGCAGCGGGCTCGTGCTCGCGCCGTCGGTCATGGCCCCGCGCTGCGCCGTCGTCACCGAGCCGCCCGCGCAACCCACCCTCTATTACCCGGCGTCAGGGGTGTCCGAACGCTGGGCGGACGGCGGCGCCGGGACCGCCGAGGCGCTCGCCGCCCTCCTCGGGGCGGGCCGGGCGCGGGTGCTCCTGGCCACGCGGGCACCGCTGTCGACGAGCGAGGTCGCCGCCGCCTGCGGCATCGCCGTCTCGACCGCCTCGCACCACCTGTCGGCCCTGGCTGGTGCCCGCCTCGTCGACCCCCGCCGCGACGGCGCACGCGTCGTGCACGTGCGCACCCCGCTCGGGGAGGCGCTGGCCGGCTGACGCCGGCGCCCGCGGGGGAGGCCTGTGCCGCGCGCCGCCGATGGAGCACAATGGACGGACCGGGAGGTGTTCCCATGGTCACGAGGGACGAGGCACGTGCCGCCAAGTCTGCCCTGCTCGGCGCGCTCGCCGGCGTCCGCGGCGTGTGCGGCGTAGGGCTCTCGCAGCGCGGCGGCGAGTCGGACTGGGTGCTGCGCGTCAACGTCGAGACACTGAGCGCCCGCAAGGACGTCCCGCCCGTGGTCCGGGGCGTCCCCGTGCAGGTGCAGGTCGTCGGGCCCGTCACCGCCCGCTGAGACCTGCGTCGGTCAGCCGGGCTCGCCGGCCCACAACCGGGCGATGTCGGCCGCGCACTGGCTGTGCATCGTGACCTCGTGGCCGGAAATCGTCACCCTGGAGACCAGCAGCCCCCGGCGGACGACGTCGAAGCGAGGGCGCTCGACGTCCCAGAGGACCGCGTCCAGGGAGAAGAGGCAGGCGCGATCCTTCGTGAACGCGAGCAGTCGGAGCGCCGTCACCCGGTCGTGAACGCTGTCGACGCCTGGGATTCCCGAGAGAGTCAGGGGGAGCAGTGCCACTCCCTTCAGCGCTTCGACGATCACCAGGCCGTCGGCGATCACGGCGCAGGCTCCGTCGAACTCGGCGTCGAGGTTCCGGTACCGAAGACGTCGTTGATGCCGGGCCGTGCTCAGGTGGCTGGCTATCCCCATGGGTTGGCCGCCCTGTCTCTCGATCGTGACGCCGCCCGGAGGCATGGGCTCGCCAGATCGTGATCGTACCGACACTCCGCCCGATCTGGCGCGTGTCGGTGCCGCGTAGCAAGATGATGAACTACCACGAACGGAAGGACGCAGAGATGGCTCCCCGCACGATCGAAGTCACGCGCGCCGAGCTCGAAGGCCGACGTGCGGACATCCTCGTGTCGCTGGGAACCGGCCTGGACGACTTCCGGGAGCGCGTGGCCCGCGGGTCGCTCGCTGGTTTTGAATGGGATGCGGTGGAAGAACTCGAGGAGATCGCGTTTCTTCTCGGGGAAACCGCCGATGACTTCTGATCTCGAAGTACGGTCCCGCGAGTTCGCCGGCGAGATCGGCGACGTGATCGCGGCCACGCTGGGCGACCACGTGCAGATGGTCTCCGTCAAGCACGGGGATCGATACGTCGTCCGACCCGACGGCGCGACGAAGAAGGATCAGCGCATCCAACTGCACGTCCAGCGGCAGCACCTGGCAGACCTTGCCGTCGCCGTCTTCCTCCAGCTCGACCATGCCGGGGAGCATCTGAAGGCGACCCGCACCGACATCGCCGTGTACTCGACGCTGGACCGCACTCCTTTGGTTCGCCTGGACTACCTTAGCGACATGCGGACCGACCCCGTCTGCCATTGGCAGTTCCATGGAGAACGTGGCGCTTTCAGCCACCTGCTCGCCATCGCGCACGCCAAGGACAGTCGCCAGGTCAGTCAGCCTCACGATCTGTCCAGCGTTCATCTGCCGGTCGGCGGGGAGCGATTCAGGCCCTGTCTCGAGGACGTGCTCGAGATGCTCATCAGGGACTGCGGCGTCGACGCGGTCGACGGCTGGCAGACGGCGCTTGAAGAGGGACGCGAGAGGTGGCGCATGAGGCAGTTTCGGACGACCGTGCGCGACCTCCAGCAGGAAGCCGCTGACGTCCTCGAGAAGTATGGCTGGGCTGTCTCGCCGCCCGGGAGCGACCTCACGTCACACCTCGCCCCCTACCGGCAGTCACCGACGTCGGGCTCGTAGGACGGCCACCTCCACGCGATGTCGCAGAATGTCCGGGTGGCTTCCTCGTCTCTTCTGCCCCGTGTCCGCGCCTCCGAGCTCGTCGGCCGTGGCTGGCTGAACACCGGCGGCCACGACGTCACCCTCGCCGACCTGCGCGGCAAGGTCGTGGTCCTCGATTTTTGGACCTTCTGTTGCATCAACTGCCTGCACGTCCTGGACGAGCTGCGCGAGCTGGAGGAACGCCACCGCGACGAGCTGGTGATCGTCGGCGTGCACTCGCCGAAGTTCGCGCACGAGGCCGACCCGGACGCGCTCGCGGCTGCCGTCGAGCGGTACGAGGTGCGCCACCCGGTGCTGGACGACCCGGAGCTCGTCACCTGGGGCGCGTACACCGCCCGGGCCTGGCCGACGCTGGTCGTGATCGACCCCGAGGGGTACGTCGTCGCGCAGATGGCGGGGGAGGGGCACGCGTCGGCGATCGAGGCGATCGTCGACGAGCTGGTCGCGGAGCACGACGCCAAGGGCACCCTGCACCGCGGCGACGGCCCCTACGTGCCGCCGACACCGGAGCCCAGCACGCTGCGCTTCCCCGCGAAGGCCGTGGCGCTGCCGGGCGGCAACCTGCTCGTCGCGGACGCCGGGCACCACTCCCTCGCCGAGCTGGAGGCCGACGACGAGACGCTGGTGCGCCGCATCGGCTCGGGCGAGCGCGGTTTCGCGGACGGCGCGGACGACGCCCGGTTCAGCGAGCCGAACGGCCTCTGCCTCGTCCCCGACGAGCTGCGCGCGCGACTCGGCTACGACGTGCTCGTCGCCGACACCGTCAACCACGCGCTGCGCGGCGTGCACCTGGCGTCGGGGCACGTGTCCACCGTCGCGGGGACCGGCGACCAGTTCATGGTGGGAGGGCAGGAGAACCTGCTCGACGGTGACGACGCGGACCTGGCCGCCGGCGTCCCCGCGCGGTCGGTCCGGCTCTCCTCGCCGTGGGACGTGGCGTGGTCGGCGGAGTTGGGCGCGTTCGTCGTCGCGATGGCGGGGAACCACACGCTGTGGGCGTTCGAACCGGTGGCGCGGGACGGCCACGGGAGCGTCCGCCTGCTCGCCGGCACGATGAACGAGGGGCTGGAGGACGGCCCCGGCGACGAGGCGTGGTTCGCCCAGCCGTCGGGGCTTGCGCCCGCACCGGACGGCGGGCTCTGGCTGGCCGACGCCGAGACGTCCGCCCTGCGCCGCGTCGAGTTGTCAGACTCAGCGCGGGGTATGCCTCGCGCTGAGTCTGACAACCCGGGGGAGGTGGCAGTGAGCACCGCCGTCGGGCAGGGGCTGTTCGACTTCGGCCACCGCGACGGCACGGCCGCCGAGGCCCTGCTGCAGCACCCGCTCGGGGTGGCGACGCTGCCGGACGGCTCCGCGGTCGTCGCCGACACGTACAACGGCTCGCTGCGCCGCTACGACCCCGCCACCGACGCCGTCACGACGCTGGCGAGCGGCCTGGCCGAGCCGTCCGGCGTCGTCGTGCAGGTGGCGGGCGACGCCGTGCACCTGCTCGTCGTGGAGTCGGCCGCGCACCGGGTCACGCGGGTGGCGCTGCCCGCCGGCCTGGCGGGCGAGGTGCTCGACGCCGGCGCCCACCGGGTCGCCCGTGCCGCGACCGAGGTCGCCGCCGGTGCCCTGCGCCTCGACGTGCCGTTCGTCCCGGCGCCCGGGCAGAAGCTCGACGACCGCTTCGGCCCGTCCACCGAGCTGCGAGTCAGCGCAACCCCGCCCGCGCTGCTGCTCGACGGCGCGGGCGACGGCGTCGACCTGGCCCGCGACCTCGTCGTCAACCCCGACGTCACGGAGGGCGTGCTCCACGTGACGGCGAAGGCGGCGTCGTGCGACGTCGTGCCGCTCGGCCCCGACGGCGAGCCCGACCCGGACGTCTTCCCCGCCTGCCACCTCGCCCAGCAGGACTGGGGCGTGCCCGTGCGGGTCACCGGCACCGGTGCCGCCGAGCTCAGCCTGCCGCTGCGCGGCTGACCGGGCTAAAGTCGCCGGGTGACCGAGACCACCACTGACGTGCTCGTCGCCGGCCCGGCGTCCTGGAACACCCTCGTGCAGCTCGACGCGCTGCCCGAGCCGCACCCGCACACGCTGTTCGCGCGCGACCACCACGCGACGGTGGGCGGCACGTCGGCCGGCAAGGCGCTGAACCTCGCGGCGCTGGGCCGCACGGTGGCGCTGCGCACGGTGCTCGGTGCCGACGACGAGGGCGCCCGGGTGCGCGACCGGCTCACCGCCGCGGGGGTGCGCCTGCTCGCGGAACCGGCGCCCGACGGCCGCACCGAGAAGCATCTCAACCTCATGGACGCGAGCGGCGGGCGCGTGTCCGTCTACCTGCAGGCGCCGGGCGAGGTCCCGCCCGCCGGGCCGGCGTGGGACGCGACGCTCGCCGCGGTCGACGCGGCCCGCGCCGTCGTCGTCGACCTGGCCCTCCACTCGCTGCCGGTGCTCGCCGCGGCGCGCGAGCGGGGCCGCGACGTGTGGGTGGACCTGCACGACGACGACGGCACGACGGACTTCCACCGCCCGTGGCGGGAGGCGGGCACGCACGTCTTCCTCAGCTCCGACCGGCTCGCCGACCACCGCGCCTTCATGGCCGAGCGCCTCGACGGCGGTGCCCGACTCGTCGTGTGCACGCACGGCGCGCGCGGGGCGACGGCCCTGACGGCCGACGGATTCCTCGACGTCCCCGCCAGCCCGGTGGACGACGTCATCGACACGAACGGCGCGGGCGACGGGTTCTTCGCCGGCTTTCTGGACGCGCACCTGCGCGGGGCGACGACCGCCGAGGCCATGGCCGCGGGGGCCGCGCACGCGGCGCGCGTGGTGCGCAGCCCGGACCTGAGCCCGACGGCGGAGGGCGCCGCCGACCGGTGAGCCCGCGGCGCGTCAGGCGAGACCGGCGTCGCGCGCGACGATCGCCGCCTGCATGCGCGAGACCACCCCGAGCTTCGCGAGCACCCGCGACACGTGCGTCTTGGCCGTGGCCTCGGTGATGACGAGCTCGTCGGCGATGGCCTGGTTCGACAGGCCGCGCCCCAGCGCCGTGAGGACGTCGACCTCCCGTGGGGTCAGGCCGTCGAGGCTCGCCGTCGTGGAGGGGCCCTCGGGCGGGGGGCCGGTGTCCGGAAGCCCCGCGTACGCGGCGAGCACGCGCCGCGTCACCTCCGGGGCGAGGACGCCGTCGCCGGCGGCGACCCGGCGGACGGCGTCGAGCAGCGCCGCGGGCTCCGCCGACTTCAGCAGGAACCCGGCGGCCCCGGCGCGCAGCGCGCCGTCGACGTACTCGTCGAGGTCGAACGTCGTGAGCACCAGCACCGCGGCGAGCCCCTCGCCCGCGATCGTCCGCGTGGCGGCGATGCCGTCGACGCCCGGCATGCGCAGGTCCATGAGCACGACGTCGGGACGCAGCGCGCGCGTGTTCGCCACGGCCGCGGTGCCGTCGGCGGCCTCGCCCACGACCTCGACGTCCCCCGCGGCGTCGAGCAGCATTCGCAGCCCGGCGCGGATCGCGGCGTGGTCGTCGGCGAGCAGCACCCGCACGGGCCCTGTCGTCCCGGTCATCGTTCTCCTCCTTCGGCCGGCACGACGGCGCGCACCACCCAGCCGCCGTCGGGCGTGGGGCCGGCGTCGAACGTGCCCCCGACGCCCTCGGCGCGCTCGCGCATGGTGAGCAGCCCGGTGCCCGCGCTGAGGGGCGGGTCGGGCGCCACCGGCGGCTCGCCGTCGGGCGGGTCGTTGCGGACCTCCAGCCGCACCGCCTCCGTGGGCGTCGGGTCCCACGCGAGCCGCACGACGGCGGGGGCGCCGGCCGCGTGCTTGCGGGCGTTCGTCAGGGCCTCCGTGGCGATGCGGTGCAGGGCCTGGCTCACCGCAGCGGGCAGCGGCACGGCGACGACCCGGTCGGGGTCCAGTAGGTCCACGTCGCCGCCCGCCGACCGCGCGGCGTCGACCAGGTCGGCCAGCCGGTCGAGCCGGCCGGGGGCGGCGAGCGCGTCGCGGGGCGCGTCCGCGCGCAGCAGGTCGATCATCGCGCGCATCTCCGTCAGGGAGGTCACGGCGCTGGCGCGCACCTGCTCCAGCGCGGCCCGGTCGCGGCTCGCGCCCTGCCCGTCGTCGTCCGGCGGCACGGCGAGCGCCGCGCCCGAGTGGATCGCGATCGTCGACAGGTGGGAGGCGATGACGTCGTGCAGGTCGCGGGCCATCGCCGCCCGCTCGGCCTGCACCGCCTCGTGGCGGTCGAGCTCCGCGAGACGGGTGAGGTCCGCGGCGCGCTCACGCTCCAGCTCCGCGGCGTGGGCCGCCTCGTCGGCGCGGGCGCGCTCCAGCTCGGCGAGCTCCGACTTCTGCCGCACGTTCTGCGCCCACCACATGGGCATCAGCAGGACGGCGCCGAGCAGCAGCCCGCCGTTGACGAAGCCGCGCACGTCGCGGGTGGCCTCGCCCACCGCCACCGCACCGACGATCGTGAGCGTGGCGTTGACACCCCACAGCCAGCGCTGGGCCGTCCGGCCGGACCACATCGCCGCCCCGTACAGCAGGTCCCACAGCACGAGCATCATCGCGAGGCTGCCGCCCCACGCGACGTCGACGGCGAGGGGGACGAGGACGGCGGCGAGCGCGAGCATCGGGTGGGTGCGCTTGGCGAGCGTGAGCGCGCAGGCCACCGCGAGCAGCGCCACCCGCCACCACGGCTGCGGGTCGCCGACGAGCGGCGGGTCCCAGGTGAACGTGTCGACCAGGCCCACCTGCAGCAGCACCCAGCCGATCACGAAGAGCGTCCCCGCGTTGAACAGGTCGGAGCGCCGGTCGTCGCCGCGCCACGGGCGGGCGACCGCCTGCGCGATCGCCCCCACGGACCGTGCGTCCCCGCCCGCGGGCGCCTCGCGCCGCGCGCGGACGGCGTCGCGGGGCCGGTCCGTCGTCATCGTCCCATCCCAGCACAGCGTCCACGGTCGCGGATCGGCCGAAGGGTGTACGCGGCCGCCCGGCGTGCCCGCGCGCGGGATCACTCGTTCGGCCGACGCGGCGGGGGCCGGCGCGCGGCAGGATCGCCGGCATGGAGCTTCCCCTCGACATCGGCGGCCTCGAGGGCGCCGGCCTGGCCGCCATGGCGGGCGCCCTCGTGGTGCTGGCGCTCGTCGACTCGACGAGCTTCGGCACGCTGCTCGTGCCCGTGTGGCTGCTCATGGCGCCCGGCCGCCCTCGCCCGGGGCGTCTGCTCGCCTACCTCGGCACGGTCGCCGCCTTCTACCTCGTCGTCGGCGTCGTCGTCATGCTCGGCGCGGGCGCGTTCCTCGACCGGTACGGCGAGGCGCTGGACTCGAGGCCGGTGGTGATCGTGCAGCTGCTGCTCGGCATCGGTCTGTTCGCGCTGAGCTTCCGCTTCGACGGCAAGCGCGCCCGGGCGCGGGCGGAGCGCGAGGGCGCGCGGCCCGGGCGGCTCGTACGGTGGCGGGAACGGGCCATGGGCGTCGAGGCCGCCGACGACGGCGCCCCCGCGGCGCCGGGCACCCTCCCGGTCGCGACCGTGCGGCCGCGGACGTCGGCGCTGCCGCTCATGGGGCTGGCGCTCGGTGCCGCGGCGCTCGAGGTCGGCACGATGCTGCCCTACCTGGCGGCGATCGGCCTGCTCTCGTCGTCGGGCCTGGCGACGGGCACGTCCGTCGGGGTCCTCGCCGCGTACTGCGTCGTCATGGTGGCGCCGGCTCTCCTGCTGCTCGCCGGGCGCCTGGTCGCCGCGCGCGCCGTCGACCCGTTGCTGCGGCGCCTGGACCGCTGGCTGTCGAAGAACGCGGCCGAGATGACGGGGTGGGTGCTCGGGATCGTGGGCGTGCTGCTGGCGCTCGACGCCATGGGGCGTCTCGGCTGGACGGGCTGACCCGTCAGCCCGTCGCGCCGAGCTCGTCGAGCAGCCGCACGAGGTTGGCGCGCGCGTGGCGCACCTGGGTCTCGGCGTGCTCGGGCGCGTAGCCGCGCGGCACCACCTCGACCACGAGCAGGCACGAGAAGTAGGCGCGGTACACGCGCAGGCGGGTCCACGCGCCGGCGTCGCCCGTGGCCGGGGTCCCGTCGCCGAGGCCGAGCTCGCCGCCGGCCGCCCGGTAGCCCGCGAGCAGGTCGGGGTCCACGTCGCGCATCCCGTGCTGGTCGACGCCCGCGAGCTCGAACAGGGGGTCGCCCCACAGGGCGCGCTCGCCGTCGAGCACCCCGCGCAGGGTGCGGTCGGCCGGGTCGAGCAGCAGGTTGCCGGGCCACAGGTCGCCGTGCACCAGGCGGGGCGTCATGACGGTCGCGAGCGTGTCGTGGTGGCGGGCCAGCGCGTCGGCGAGGCGCGCCGCCGGCAGCTCGACTCCCCACCGCGTGGCGTCGGCGAGGACGGCGTCGAGCATGGCGGCGAGCGCACCGGGCCAGGTGGGCGCGGACAGCCCGGACGAGGCCGCGGGGTAGCCGAACCGGTCGCCGGTGATGCGGTGCAGCCCCGCCATGAACCGTCCCAGCGACCGCCGCGTGCGGGCGGCTTCGGCCGGCGTGAGCGTCGCGCCGTGCCACAGCTCGCCGTCGAGGAGCTCGACCACCAGGGCGTCGCCGTCCACGTGGCGGCGGGTGTCGTCGACCAGGAGCACACGCGGCACCGGGAGGCCCGCCGCGTGCGCGAGGCGGTCGAGGGCGGCCTCCGTGGCGAGGATGCCGTGCTCGTAGCGCAGCAGGCGGGAGGTGTCGGCGCCGGTCACCTTGACGACCACCTGGCGCCCGTCGTCGAGCACGACTCGCCGGACGCTGGCGAACAGCCCGCCGCTGAGCGGGGCCACGTGCCGCACCGCTCCGAGGGGCGCGACCACCGCCGCGACCTGCTCCGCCGTCACCGCCGCCTTGGTGAGCATGCGCCGGAGACTACCGCGCCGCGGCGTGGTCCCGGGCCTCCGGCGCCAGGAGGCCCGGCAGCTCGAGCAGGGAGTCGACGACGGTGGCGCGCGCCGCCTCCGGGCGTTCGGCGTGCAGGTACCCCCACGGGCCGCGGCGGACCAGGACGGGTCGCATCCCGGCGTCGGCGGCGGGGAGCACGTCGTTGTCCAGGCGGTCGCCGACGTACGCGACGTCGGACGGCGCGACCCCGGCGAGCTCGGCCACCCGGGCGAAGAACGCCGGGTGCGGCTTCTGCACGCCCCACTCGTCGGACGTGCGGATCGCGTCGACCGGCAGGCCCATGGCCTCGATCGCGGCGCGCGCCTGCGGCGGCTGGTTGCCCGCGACGACGACGGCGAGGCCGGCGGCGCGCAGCGCGGTCAGCGCGGGCCGGACGTCGGGGTACAGGTCGTCGGCGTCGAAGTTCTCGCGCAGGCCGGTGGGGTCGTCGTCGGCCCAGCGCGCGATCTCGGCGTCGAGGTCGATGCCGGGCCGCACCAGGTGGAAGGCGTCCGCGAGGGGCCGGTCGGCGGCGGCGCAGGCGCCGACGAGGCCGAGGAGCGTGCCGCGGGGGACGCCGAGGCGGTCCGCCCAGCGGCTGAAGATCCGGGTCTCGTCGACCAGCGTCTCCCCGACGTCGAACACCACCGCGCGCACCATGACGGCGACCCTATCCGCCCTCGCCCCGCTGCCGAACATGTGGTTGGTCCGGGACTCGCGAGGCGAGTCCCGGACCAACCACATGTTCGACACCGATCAGGTGCATGCTCGTGTCAGGGCGCTCTCAGCCTGTGTCCGGGCTGGCGCCAGCGATGAGGTTTAGTGTGCAGAGCATGGCCGACGTCCGTATCCCCGTGACCCTCTCCACCGCGTCGGTGTACCCGCGCCGCGCGGCGTTCGCCTTCGAGGTCGCGGCCGAGCTCGGCTACGACGGCGTCGAGGTCATGGTGTGGTCCGACGAGGCGACCCAGGAGCCGGCGGCGCTGCGCCGGCTCGAGGACGAGCACGGGGTGCCGGTGCGGTCGATCCACGCCCCGACGCTGCTGGTGAGCCAGCGGGTGTGGGGCCGCTCGCCGGGGGACAAGCTGCGCCGCAGCGTCGACGTGGCGCACGAGGTCGGGGCGAGCACGGTCGTCGTGCACCCGCCGTTCCGGTGGCAGTACAAGTACGCCCGCCAGTTCCAGGATCTCGTGCACGAGCTGAACGTGTCCGGCGACGTGACCATCGCGGTGGAGAACATGTACCCGTGGCGCCCCCGCTCCAAGGGCGACCGGGAGCTCAAGGCCTACCTGCCCGGCTGGGACCCGGCCGACCACGATTACGACGCCGTGACGCTCGACCTGTCGCACGCGGCCGTCGCGCAGCAGGACGGGATCGCGCTCGTGGAGGAGTTCGCGGGCCGGCTGCGGCACGTGCACCTCGCCGACGGGACGGCGTCGGCCCGCGACGAGCACCTCGTCCCCGGGCGGGGCGACATGGCCTGCGACAAGGTGCTGGAGGAGCTGTCGCGGCGGGACTTCGCCGGCGACGTCGTCGTGGAGATCTCGACCCGCAAGGCGCGCACCGCGCACGAGCGGCACGCCGACCTGGAGGCCGCGCTGCTGTTCGCGCGGGCGCACCTGGCGCCGGAGCCGCTGCCCTACCAGCCACCCCCGCCCGACCACCACCACCGCCCCGCCGACGCCTGGTGAGCGGCGGTCGGCGGGCGAGACTCAGGCGGCGACCGGCTGGGCGCCGACGGCGCGGAGCACGAACGCCTCGGCCGCGCGGATGGCGCGCTCGCGGGCCACGGGCTCCTCGGGGATGAGCCGGCCGGAGAGGCAGGCGTTGACGAGCTGCACGGTCGGCTCGATGTCCTGCTCGGGGAACTCGCCGGCCGCGATGCCGGCGCGCAGGATCCGCTTGAGGATCGACTCGACGATCTCGGCGTGCTCGCGCAGCCGCGCCTGCGTGGTGCGCGACAGGACGGTGCGCAGGTCGGGCCCGGGCGCCAGGTGGAACACCCGCGCGAGCTGCGCCTGCTGGCGGATGTACGTGCGCAGCTGCTCGACGGGGTCGCCGACCTCCGCGAGGGCCCGTTCCAGCGTCTGCGCGTACTGCTCCGTCTCGTGCGTGATGAACCCCAGCAGCAGCGCCTCCTTGTCGGGGAAGTGGTTGTAGACCGCGGTGCGTCCGACGCCGGCCGCGGTCGCGATGTCCGCGAGCGTGATCGAGTCGAACCCGCGCTCCGACATCAGCGTCGACAAGGCGGTGAACAGCTTGTGCCGGGTCATCTGGCGGTGCTCGTGGAGACTGTTGCCGATGATCTTGGGCATGCTGACATCATAGGCATCCGTTGTCAGCACGCCGTCCCGCTAGGGTGCTCCTGTGACCGACTCCACCCCTGCCCCCTCCGCGCCGGTCGGCGGCATCGTCCCCGACACCAAGGATTGGACCTGGGTGCTCGAGCGCCCCTGCCCCGAATGCGGTTTCGTGGCGGCGCGCACGGAGGTGCCCGCGGTCGGGGAGGCGGTCCGCGCGTCGCTGCCCCGCTGGAGGGCGGTGCTCGCCCGCCCCGACGTCGCGCGGCGGCCCGAGCCCGGCGTCTGGTCCGCCCTCGAGTACGGGGCGCACGTGCGCGACGTCTTCCGCGTCTTCGACGAGCGGCTCGCGCTCATGCTGGCGGAGGACGACCCGCTGTTCGCCGACTGGGACCAGGACGCCACGGCGCTGGAGGCGGACTACGCCCACCAGGACCCCGCCACCGTGGCCGTGGAGCTCGACGTCGCCGGCCGCGCTGTCGCCGACCGGTTCGACGCCGTGGAGCCCGCCGACGAGGGGCGCGCCGGGCGCCGGTCGAACGGCTCCGAGTTCATCGTGCGGACGCTGGGGCAGTACTTCCTGCACGACGTCGTGCACCACCTCCACGACGTCCGGGCCTGAGCCCCCCGTGGTGTGACCTGCGTAACACGTCCGTCATGCCCCCGTGACACGCCGGACGCGCGGCGCCGGTAGGTTCGCCGCCCATGGCCTCCGTCCAGGCGTTCGTCCCCTCGGAGCACACGTCCGAGCACGTGCTCGTGGCCCCTTCCGGGGCGCACGGCGTCCCCGAGCTCGCGGCCGCCCGGTTCGCCGGGGTCGAGTGGCTGAGGGCGCCCCGCGACGGCGCGGCGACCGGCGACGGCCGCCCCGTGGGAGCCCGCTTCCGGGGGATGCGCTCCTCCGCTTCCGCCTCTGCCTCCGCGCCCGGCGTCCTGCGGCTCGGCCGGGAGCACCGCGCCACCGGGCCTTTCCCGGTCGACGACGCGTCCTCCCTGGGGCTGAGCGGCGCGGGCGCCGCATGGGCGCTCGGGCGGCTCGACGGCGGGCTCGACGTCCGCGGTGGGCGCCCCGGCGTGTACGACGACCGGGACGGCATCGCGCGGGCCTTCGCCGCAGCCCTGCCGGAGGGGGAGGAGCTGGAGATCGTCCGCTGGGCGGTGGCCGTGGCCCGCCGGCTCGGCGGGGCCCTGCTCGCCGACGGCCGCCACGTCATGCGACCGGACCCGCGGGCCGCCGTCGACCTGACGCTGTGGTCGGCACGCACCCTGCCGCAGGACGAGCTGCTCGCCGCCGTCCGTTCCTGCGTCGCCACCGCCCAGGCGGCGCCGGCGGGCCCGCCGGGCGCGCTGCGGGTGGTCGCGCGCACCGCGTACGACGGCGACCTGGTGATCGACGTGGCGCCCGCCGAGCGGCTGCCGCTCGCGGTGGCGGGGTCCGCCTCGGGGGCCGCGTCGGCGCTCGCCGTCTCCGGCGCCGTCGTGCACCGGCTGTCGTGGGTGCCGCTGGACCGGGAGGAGCTGGCGGTGGAGCACCCCTCGGGCATCCACGAGATCGCCCGCGCCCGGTGCCGCGCGCTGCTCGCGCGGGTCGCGGCGCTGCTGCAGCCACGGCTCGAGGCCGTCGTCCTGGACGACGGCGGCCTGCCGGTGGGGCCCGACGACCTCGAGCGTCGGCTGGCGGGCGAGACGGCGTCCGGGCGGGCCTGGGTCTGACGCCCGAGTTATCCACAGGTTGTGCATGATTGGTGCCCGACCGGACACGCGAACGTGCCCTCACCTGCAACGTTTCGCATCGGGGAGTTCGGCGACCGCGTGTCGCCCCGGCGTGTCGCCCCGGGCGACGGTGCCACGGCGCCGTCGCGGTGGCGCGATCCGCGCCATTCCGCGGATCGTGGCGTCGGACGGCGTGATCCGCGGCGCCCTCCGGCCCGATCCTCGCAGCCGCGGTATCGGCTCGGCGACCGGTCGCGCGGGTGGATCGCCCACCGTCGCCGTCCACAGATTTTGTCCACAGGGCTGTGGGTGATGTGGGGATTCCGGGACTGCGCCTGTGGACGAACCTGTGGTCAGCCGCATGCCCCGGAAAACCTTCGCCGCACCCCTTGCAGAGGGCCGGAGAACGGGTCTAGAAACGTGCGTATCGGTCTTGAGGAGGTCGGTGCGCACGAGCCTCTGCGACGAGGTGTCGGTGCACCGCTCCGACGGACACGGGTCGACCGGAGAACGACGGGCCGTCCCGTACTGCGGTACGGGTTGCGGGTGACGACGCAGGCGCCTGTACGGGGCCGGAAGACCACCGCGTGCGGCAGTCCGTGGAGAACGGACCCCGGGGGGTGACGACGCACTGTGTCTCACAGGAGCCGCCCGAAGGTCTGACGGGATGTCGCGGTCGTGTCGTCGCCACGGCGCTGCTGGTCCGACTCGTCGACCAGGGGTACGCGGTCGCTCCGAGGCCCCCCGGCCGCCCCCGGGGGGCCTCGGCATGTCCGGGGCCTACGCTCGGGTCATGAGCAACCTGGAGACCCGCCCGGCGGAGCGCACCTGCACCGCGGGCGAGCAGCACGCCGGCGTCGAGCTCCTCATGGCGCGCGACGTGCCGCTGGGAGGACCGCGCGCGATGAGCGTGCGCCGCACCATCCCGCAGCGGCGACGGTCCCTCGTGGGCGCGTGGTGCTTCTGCGACCACTACGGCCCGGACGACGTCTCCCGCTCGGCCGGCATGCAGGTGCCGCCGCACCCGCACATCGGCCTGCAGACGGTCTCCTGGCTCTTCTACGGCGAGATCGTGCACCGCGACTCCGTCGGGTCCCTGGTGACCGTGCGCCCCGGCGAGCTCAACCTCATGACGGCGGGCGTCGGCATCTCGCACTCCGAGGAGTCGCCGGCGGGGCGCCGCCCGCCCGTGCTGCACGGCGTCCAGCTGTGGACGGTCCTGCCGTCCGCGGACGCCGCCGTCGAGCCGCACTTCGAGCACCACGCCGACCTGCCTGCCGCGGACGTCGACGGGGCGCGCGTCCAGGTCTTCATGGGGTCGCTGGTCGTCGCGGGCCGGCGTCTGACCTCGCCCGCCCGCACGTACACGCCGCTCGTCGGCGCCCAGCTCGACCTGCCCCCCGGCGGGCGCCTCGAGCTCGACACGGATCCCGCGTTCGAGCACGCCCTGCTGGTCGACGCCGGCGACGTGTCGTTCGCCGGGGACGGGCCGGACAGCGTGGTGCCGCCGGCAGCGCTCGGGTACGTCGCGCCCGGGCCCGAGCGGCTCGTCGTGACCGCCGGCGACGAGGGGCCGGCACGCGCCGTCCTCATCGGCGGGGTGCCGTTCGACGAGGACGTCGTCATGTGGTGGAACTTCGTCGGGCGCACCCACGAGGACATCGTCCGCGCGCGGGCCGACTGGATGGCGCAGGTGGGCGACGCCGGCGACGACGGGGACGGCACGCAGTACGCGCCGGGTGCCGCCGGGCGCCGGTTCGGTCAGGTGCGCGGGTACGACGGCGGGCCCCTGCGTGCCCCTGCGCTGCCGGACGTGCGGCTGCGACCGCGCGAGCGCAGGGCGTGACGCGCCACCGCCGACCCGTCGTCGAGACCCGGCCCGGTGCGGGCGGCGGGCGCCCTAGCCCCTAGCGCCCGGGCGGTGCGGCGGCCGTGACGAGGGAGCGAGCCAGGTCGACGGTCGCGTCCAGCGTCTCGAGGGGGAGGGGCAGGGTGGTGAGCGCGCCCTCGTGCAGCACGAGGAGCTGCCTCGCGAGCGCGGCGGGCTCGGGGCGGTCCGCCGCCGCGCTCAGCTCCTCGAACAGGCTCAGCAGCCAGACCTTCTGGTCCACGGCGACACGGCGAGCAGGGTCCGCGGGGTCGGGCAGCTCGGCCAGGGCGTTGATGAACGCGCACCCGCGCGAGCTGGTCCGGGCCCAGGTCCGCAGCGCGGCGAACGGCGCGGTGACGGCCTCGACGGGGTCGTCGCAGGCCTCGACGGTGGCGCGGACGAGAGCCCTCCAGCGTTCGTCGCGTTCCGTGAGGTAGGCCGCGACCAGCCGGTCCTTCGACCCGAACTGGTTGTACAGGGTCCGCTTGGTCACGCCGGAGTGCTCCGCGATCAGAGCGACGCCGACCGCGGTGATCCCGCGTTCGTAGAAGAGCTCGTCCGCGGCGGCCACGACGCGTCGTCCGGCCGGCGTCAGGTGCTGGGGGTCCGCCATCGTGCGCCCTTCACTGATCGGTGTACGGTGGTCGATGTTCACCGATCAGTATACTTGAGGGAGGTCGACACCATGAGCACGCCCACCACGATGCGCGCGATGCAGATCGCCGAGCACGGCGGACCGGAGGTCCTCGCGGAGGCGACGGTGGCCCGCCCCGTCCCGCAGGCCGGCGAGGTGCTGGTCCGGGTCAGCGCCGCCGCGCTCAACAACACCGACCTGTGGACCCGAGAGGGCGCCTACGGGACGCCGGACGACCCCGAGGCGCGGTCGGGATGGCGAGGCCCCCTCGACTTCCCGCGGACCCAGGGCGCCGACGTCGCGGGCCGGGTCGCCCAGGTCGGCGCGGGCGTGGACGAAGGCCTCCTCGGCCGGCGCGTCGTCGTCGACCCCGCGCACTACGACGCCACCGGACCGGACGCCCACCCGGTCGGCCTGATGGGCAGCGAGCGCGACGGAGGCTACGCGGACTACGTGACCGCGGCGGCCGAGCGCGTCCACGACGTGACGGACTCGCCGCTCACCGACGACCAGCTCGCGACGCTGCCCACCGCCTACGGCACCGCGCTGGGCATGATCGAGCGGGGCCGCCTGCGCGCCGGCGAGACCGCGCTCGTCTCCGGGGCGTCCGGGGGCGTCGGCATCGCCCTCGTGCAGCTGGCCCGGGCGCGCGGCGCCCGCGTGGTCGCCATCAGCAGCGGGCGCAAGATCGACCCGGTCCGCGAGGCCGGCGCGCACGCCGTCGTCGACCGCGGGCAGGACGTCGTCGAGCAGGTGCGCGCCGCCGCCCCGGACGGCATCGACGTCGGTCTCGACGTCGTCGCGGGGACGCTGGTGGCGGACGGGCTGCCGCTGCTGCGCGAAGGCGGCCGGTGGGTGATCGCGGGCGCCCTCGGCGGGTACGACGTGGCGATCGACGTGCGCCGGCTCTACCTGCACAACGCGCAGGTGATCGGCTCCGCGATGCACACGCCCGCGCACTTCGACGCGCTCATGGACCTGGCCCGCGCGGGGGCGATCCGTCCCGTCGTCGCCGCCACCTTCCCGCTGGCGCAGGCCGCCCGGGCCCAGGACGAGCTCGCGCGACGGCGCCACGTGGGCAAGCTCGTGCTGCACCCGTAGGCGGTCAGGCGCCGCCGAGCAGGCGGAGCTCGACGACGGGCACCACGCGCCGCCAGTCGTCCTCGCCCCGCTCGGCGGCCAGCGGCACCGCCCACTCGGCGAGCACGGGCTCGAGCTTCGACCACGGCCCAGGGTGGACGGAGGTGTAGGCCTCCAGCGTGGCCGCGCCGTCGTCGGGCGTCATCGTCGTCGCGACGGCGCGGGCCTGGTGCCGCGTCCCGACGGAGACCAGCACCCGGGGGTCGGCCTGGATGTTGCGGTACCACTGCGACCGCGGGCCCAGGCCGGCGACCACCACGACCCGGTCCGGCGCCGGGCGGTCCACGACCTCCAGCACCACGTACCGCGGCTCGCCGCTCGAGCGCCCGCGGTGCACCATCATCAGCAGCCGTCCGCCCGTGAGGAACCCCAGTCCCGCCCGGAACAGCCAGATGGGGGAGCGGACGAACCAGCGGGTGTGCAGGGCGCGGGAGGCGAGGCTCATGTCCGGGACGCTACCGCGGGCGATCACATCGGCATCTCGAGTTCTGTGCGGCAGTCCGAACTGCCGCACAGAACCGGAACTGCCGCTCTGACCCGGGTGCGGCCCTGCCGCTACGCTCGGCGCATGGTGAACGCACTGCGCGGAGTCCTGGAACGGCACGTCGCACAGGGCACTGCCCCGGGCGTCGTCGCCGCGGTCGGCGGCACGGACAGCGCCACCGAGATCGTCGCCGTCGGGGACCTGGCGGCGGACGCGATCGTGCGGATCCAGTCGATGACGAAGCCCGTGCTCGCGGTCGCCGCACTGCGCCTGGTCCAGGCCGGCCGGCTCGAACTCGACGCGCCCGTGGACACGTGGTTGCCGGAGCTGGCGGGACGCCGCGTGCTGCGCGCCCCGGACGCGCCGCTCGACGACACGGTCCCCGCGGACGGGCCGATCACGGTGCGGCATCTGCTGACCAACACCTCCGGCTACGGGATGATGACGTCGCCGTGCCCCCTGCAGGAAGCGATGGTCGCCAACCGCACGCAGGCCGGCCAGGAGCCCGTCGAGCTCGGTGCGCAGGAGTGGCTGGAGGCGCTCGCGGACCTGCCGCTCGCGTTCCAGCCGGGCAGCGGATGGCGGTACCACCATTCCTTCGGGATCCTCGGCATCCTGCTCTCCCGGCTGGTCGGGGGTTCCCTGGAGCAGCACCTGCGCGTCGACCTGTTCGAGCCGCTCGGCATGGTCGACACCGGCTACACCGTGCCCCGGGACCAGGCCCACCGGCTGCCCGCGGCGTACCGCCACGACGCCGACGGCAACCTCACACAGATCGAGCCGGCGGGGGAGGGGTTCTACGTCGCGCCCGCGCCGTTCGACCTCAGCCACGCCGAGCTGGTCTCCACCGCCCGCGACTACGCGGCCTTCGCCCGCATGCTGGCGGCGGGCGGCCGGCACGACGGCGAGGTCGTCGTCGAGCCCGACCTTCTCGCCCTCATGCGGACCGACCAGGTGCCGGCCGCCGTCAAGACTCCGGACAGCTTCTTCCCCGGCTTCTGGGACGGCATGGGCTGGGGCTTCGGCGTCTGCGTGCAGACGTCCGGGCCGCACGCCGGGCGGTTCGGCTGGTCCGGTGGGCTGGGCACCGACCTGCGCGTCGACCCGGACGGGTCGTTCCTCGTACTCCTGACGCAGGTCGAGATGGGGCCCGCCGTGATGGGTCTGTTCGCCGACGCGCCCTGACCCCCCGAGCATGCCCGGTCACGGCGTCTCGTCGAGCGTGACGACCACGAGCGTCTTGTCGTCGTGCGGCTTGGCCCGCGGCCAGCGCCGCCCGTCGGGGTCGGTCTCCTCCTGCGCGTGGAGGCGGTCGAGCACGTGCTCCGGGCCGTGCCGCTCAGCCTCGCGGTGGAGGTCGCGCCACGTCGCCGGCTCGGCGGAGCGCTCGGGCACGACGCCGTCGCTCGCGAGCACCAGCGCGGCCACCGCCGCCCGGTCCTCGGTCGCGGTCAGTCCGTGCAGGCCGGCGTCGGGCTCCGCCCCGGCGATCCAGTAGCCGCCGTGCCTGTTGCGGCGCCGGCCCTGCTCGGCCTGGAGGTGGACGAGGAGCGCGCGGTGCACGCCGTCGTACCCGTGCCCGGCGGCCAGGCGGGCGCGGTACGAGGTGCGCTCCGCGACGGCGACGGCGTCGAGCCGGTCGTCCGTGCGGACGACGTCGGTACCGTCGGTACGCAGGACGGCGACGACGCTGTCTCCCAGGACGTACGTCTCCACGGCTTCCCCGGACCAGCGCGCCAGCGCGACGGTGCTGGTGGGCGTGGTCTCCGGGACGAGAGCGTGCGCGTCGCGCACGGCGCGGATCGCGTCGGCGACGGCGTCCGCGAGGGGTGCGCCGCGCGGCACCGTCTCCCGCAGCGCCAGCGCGAGCTGCTCCGCATACCATCCGGGGTCGTGGGAGCGGTCTCCCGCGACCGACGTCGCGCCGTCGAGCACCGCGGCGAACCCGTCCCCGACGACGAGGCGGTCCTGGTTGTTCGTGGCCCCGGCCAGGGTCGCGGTGGCGATCGTCATGGGTGCACCCTTCGCCCACCGGGGAGGCGAATGCAACAGCAGGGCGCTGCGCCGGGTGTGCCGCCGCCGCGACCGCGCGGGATATGCGCTGTCCCGCCCGCCCCTGGACGGCGCACGATGGCGGACATGCCCCTGGAGACTCCCCACCTGCGCACCGACCGCCTGCGGTTGCGGCCGTTCACCGACGCCGACGTCGACCACCTCTTCGCGCTGCACAGCAACCCTGCCGTGATGCGCTACTGGGACTCGCCGCGATGGAGCGATGCTGCCCGCGCGCAGCGCTTCGTCGCGAAGTGCCGGGAGATCGCGGACGAGGGCACGGGTGCCCGGGTGGCGATCGAACGCGCCGCTGACGGGGCTTTCCTCGGCTGGTGCGGCCTGATCGAGTGGGACCCGGACTACCGCAGCGCGTCGTTGGGCTACTGCCTCGACGAGGCCGGGTGGGGGCAGGGTTACGCGACCGAGGCCGCCCACGCCCTGCTGCGGTGGGCGTTCGACACGCTGGACCTGAACCGCGTCCAGTCCGAGACGGACACGCGCAACCTGGCGTCCGCACGGGTCCTGGAGAAGCTCGGGTTCGTCCACGAGGGGACGCTGCGGGAGGACTGCGTCGTGGACGGCGACGTGTCCGACTCGTGGGTGTTCGGGCTGCTCCGGCGCGAGTGGCAGCGGTCGGCCGTGCCGGCTCCGGCGACCTGAGCCCGGTGCGCCGGCCGCATGCCGCACGACCGGGCGCACCGCGGCCTCACGACGCGGCTCCCTCCCGGTCGACGCGGAAGTGCTCCACCACGTCGCCGGTCGTCGCGTCGACGACGACGACCGAGTGCTCCGGCCAGGACGACGCCTCGTCCGGGGCCTCCCACCCGTCGACCCGGCCGCACCGCACCCGGTCGTACGACGCGACGACCTCTCCCGACCAGGTGTTCACCAGCACGACGCGCGGATGCTCGCGGATGACGTCCGGAAAGTCCTCGGTCTCCGTGACGACCGAACCGTCCGGCAGCGCCGGTGTGCCGTTGAACCACCCCTCGTACGGGCCCGCGATGGCGGCCGGCAGGGTCGCGCAGAGCTCCTCGTCGCTCGTGTCGTCGCTCGTGTCGTCGGTCCTGGCGTCACCGGAACCCGGGTCGGTCGCCGTCGCCGACGGCATGCCGCCCCCGGCTTCGGTGGGCTGCTCTACCGTCGGTGACCCCTCCGCGCCGGTGCAGCCGGCCAGGGCCGCCACGGCGGCCACCGCCACCACGAGCGCACGCCGGAGGTGCGTGTCCGATCTCGCATGGTTCATGCCGCAGATCCTGCCACCGCGTCGAGCGACCGCCGCCATGGTCGGCTGCCGCCCGGCTACGTCCAGTCGGAGACGCTGAAGGCGACGAGAAGGGCGATGTACCCGAGGGCCGTCAACGAGATTCCGACGATGAACGCCGTCTTCATGAACGTGTCCAACCTGGTTCCGGCCGGGTAGTACGCCCGGCGTTGGAACAGCGCGCCCGAACCGCGGTGCGGGAGGTCGACGGTCCGCACGTGCTGGAACCCCTGGCGGAGGTAGTACGCGTGGAGGCCCGTGCTCGATCGCCACGCGTCCAGGCGGACCCAGTGCCGGCCGAGGTCGGCCGCGCGATGAGCCGCCCAGTCGATGATCGTGGCGCCGAGGTGGTTGCCTGCCGCCGCACGGCTGACGATCATCCGGTGGAGATAGAGCGCGTCGTCGGGCGTGTCGTCCGCTGTCCAGAGCTCGGGGTCTGCGCCGTCGTCGAGCGTCGCGGTGGCGACGATTCCTGACCGGTCGCGCCACACCCACACCTCGCCGCGATCGATCCCCGCTTCCAAGCTCCTGGGTGAGGCCGGGTCGGTGTGCCGAATCGTGCTCCACTGGTCCGAGCCGCGGGCCTGCAGCCATGCGCGCGCTTCATCCTGCAGCGAGCGGATGGCTGCCGCGTCCTCGGGGCGCGCCAGCGACGGTCGCGGGTTCAAACCTCGTCCTCGGGTCCGGCGTCGGGTCGGTCGATGGCGGACTCGCCCACCTCCGTGCGGATCGATGATCCCGTCATTGTTGCCCTCCTCTTCGGTGGAGCAGATGACCCGGGCAATCCATACCATCTGAACGATGGGCTCAAGGGAGTGAGACGCCCGAGCGTGGAGCCGACGTCGTCGGAACTCGCCGCCATCGCGGATGAGCGGCAGGTGGTCGAGGCGACGGGCCCACGATGCGCCGCACGAGCGGAGTGACGAGGGGCCTCAGGGCACGGGAATGGCACGCGCCCCGGATGAGCCGCCGTGGAAACGACTCCGCCCCAGGTCAGGAAACGTGTCTTGACCTGGGGCGGAACCTTGCTGAGCGGGTGACGGGAATCGAACCCGCGCTGTCAGCTTGGGAAGCTGAAGTTCTACCATTGAACTACACCCGCGCGGCAGCATCGCGAACGATGTGCGCGGCCCCGATCATACCCAACAACCCGCCGTGCTCCGAACCGGGTGTCCGGCGGGGTGTCGGAGCGGCCCTCGGACGCGCACGCGGGCGCGGGGGAGCGCCGGATACGGTGTCCCCGTGCTGCTCTCCGACCGCGACATCCGGGCCGAGCTCGACGCCGGGCGGGTCGTCCTCGACCCGCTGGACACGTCGATGCTCCAGCCCTCCAGCATCGACGTCCGCCTCGACCGGTACTTCCGGCTGTTCGACAACCACAAGTACCCGTTCATCGACCCGTCGCAGGAGCAGCCGGAGCTGACGCGGCTGGTCGAGGTCGCGCCGGACGAGCCGTTCGTGCTGCACCCGGGGGAGTTCGTGCTGGGCTCCACGTTCGAGTCGGTGACGCTGCCGGACGACGTCGCCGCGCGGCTGGAGGGCAAGTCGTCGCTGGGCCGGCTCGGTCTGCTGACGCACAGTACGGCGGGGTTCATCGACCCGGGTTTCTCGGGGCACGTGACGCTCGAGCTGAGCAACGTGGCCACGCTGCCGATCACGCTGTGGCCGGGCATGAAGATCGGCCAGCTGTGCTTCTTCCGGCTGTCGTCGCCGGCGGAGCACCCGTACGGCTCGCAGGCGTACGGGTCGCGGTACCAGGGGCAGCGGGGCCCGACGGCGAGCCGGTCCTGGCAGGCCTTCCACCGGTCGGAGCTGGAAGCGCGATGAGCGTCGGGGACGGCGGTTCCCGCGGGTCGCGGGAGGCGTTCGGCAGCGGCGGCCGACGTCGCTACGCTCGGTCCCGCCGCGCCAGCACCGTGGGGCGCGCCATGCCCCCGTCCCGGAAGGATCGCCGACCGATGTCGTCCGCCACTCCCGCACCCCTCCCGCCGCTCCCGCCGACGGCGGCGCAGGGCCACCAGGCCCGCCACCTGCTGGGGGTGCCGGCCGACGTCGCGGTGGACGAGCTCGAGGTGCTGGCGACGTCACGCTTCACCGGGACGCGGTGGGACGTGGCGCCGGCCGGGCTGTCGGAGGTCGACGTGCCCGTCGGGCGGGTCGCCGGTCCCGGCGAGCCGGGGGTGCTCCGGCTGTCGCGGCACAGCACGGTGACGGGCCCGTACGCCCCGCAGGGCAAGCGCGCCGAGCCGGGGCTGCCGGCGGGGACCACGATGGTGTTCGACGTCGTGTGCCCGCGTGAGCGGTGGGACACGCCGCAGAAGTACGGCGGAGACCGCGACGGGCTGGCACGTGCCTTCCCCGCCGGCCTGCCGAACCGCGAGGAGGAGCGCGTCGTCGTCTGGCTGCTGCAGGCGGCCCGTCGGCTGGGCGGCACGGTGCGCCTCGACGTCGCGGGCACCTGGGACGACGCCGACGGCGGACGGCGGCCGGCGGGGCCGGGCACGGTGCTCACGCCCGACCCGGGGGCGGCCGTCGACCTGACCGTCTACTCCGACGTGTGGCTCGACCCGCAGGCCGCGCACCGGGTGCTGCAGTCCGTGCACCCGCGCGTCGTCCTGGCCACGGAGGGCAAGCCGTACCAGGGCCCGCCGAAGGGGCTGGCGGAGCGGCCGCTGTACCCGGGCGAGCCGCTGGACGACGAGACCCGCCGCGCGCTGCACGCCCGGGCCGACGACCATGACATCGAGGCGCTCCGGGCGCCGATGGTCCTGGACGCGTACGGCCTGGTCGCGGACCTCAACGTGGACGGCACCGTCACCGTCGAGGTGACCGGCGAGGAGAGGCTCCCGCTGCTCGTGCGCGACCTGCCGTGGGCGGCGTCCGGCGCCGTGTGCTACCACGTGCGCTGGGACGCGCCGGACCTGGTCGAGGCGCAGCAGGAGTTCCCCCAGGCGGCGCACGTCGTGGCCCGCAGGCGGGCCGCTGACCTCGTGGCGCGGCTGGCCGGGGCGATCCACGCCGCGACCGGGGGCGAGATCGCCGACGAGGCGGACTTCCTGCTCGACCCGGAGGACCTGTAGCGCGCCGCCACCGGCTCGCGGCCGACGGCGCAGGTCACACCGCCGTGTCAGCATCCTGGCCGTCCCTGCGGGGTGCGTCCCGGTAAGGTGAAGGCCTCGCCCCGCCCTCGACCGGACGGAGTGCTGTGCTTCCTGTGCTGCTGATCGTCTTCCTGCTGGCCCTCGCGGCGCCGGCTCTGGTGGCGTGGCTGGACAGGAGGGCGTTCTGGGTCCTCGCGCTCGGCCCGGCGGCGGCCGCGGCCTACGCGGCGGCGAGCACCCCGCGGGTGCTCGCCGGCGACCCGCCGGTCTTCAGCGCCCCGTGGGTGCCCGGCCTCGAGCTCTCGATCGACCTGCGGCTCGACACGCTGGCGTGGCTGATGCTGCTCGTCGTCGGCGGCGTCGGCGCGCTGGTGCTGCTGTACTGCTCGGCCTACTTCAAGCGCGGCGCGTACGGCACCGGACGGTTCGCGGCGGTGCTGACGGCGTTCGCGGGGGCGATGGTGGGCCTGGTCGTCGCCGACGACCTGCTGCTGCTCTTCGTGTTCTGGGAGCTGACCACCGTCTTCTCCTACCTGCTGATCGGGCACTACGCGGACCGCAAGGCGTCCCGCCGCGCGGCCATGCAGGCGATCGTCGTCACGACGGCGGGCGGCCTGGTGATGCTCGTCGGCCTCATCGTGCTCGGGGTGTCGACGGGGACGTGGCGCGTCTCGGAGGTCGTGGCCGACCCGCCCACCGGCGCTCCCGCCGTCGTGGCGGCGGTCTGCCTGCTCGCGGGCGCCGCGACCAAGTCGGCGCTGATCCCGTTCCACTTCTGGCTGCCGGCCGCGATGGCCGCCCCGACCCCCGTGTCCGCGTACCTGCACGCGGCGGCGATGGTGAAGGCGGGCGTGTACCTGGTGGCGCGGTTCGCCCCGGCGCTCGCCGAGGTGCCGGTGTGGCGCTGGCTCGTGCTGCTGCTGGGCGGCGGCACCCTGCTGCTCGGGGGCTACCGGGCGCTGCGCCAGCACGACCTCAAGCTCGTGCTCGCGTTCGGCACCGTCTCCCAGCTCGGGCTGATCGTGCTGCTCCTCGGCCTCGGCTCCCGCGCGCTCGCGCTCGCCGGGCTGGCGCTCCTCGGCGCGCACGCCATGTTCAAGGCGGCGCTGTTCCTCGTCGTCGGGGCCGTCGACGTCGCGACCGGCACCCGTGACCTGCGCAGGCTCTCCGGGCTGTGGCGCACCATGCCGTGGACCGCGGCGGCGGGCGTCGCCGCGACCGCCTCGATGATCGGCCTGCCGCCGTTCGCCGGGTACGTCGCCAAGGAGGCCGCGCTCGAGGGGCTCTGGCACGACGTCACCCACGGCGCCGGGGCGCTGGAGGCGCTCGCGCTGGCGGCGCTCGTCGTCGGGTCGGCCCTCACCGTGGCCTACGGGCTGCGGTTCGTGTGGGGCGCGTTCGCCACCAAGCCGGTCGTGCCGGCGCAGGGGCGTGAGCCCGTCGACGTCGCCGGGACGACGCCGCTGGTGTCGCGGCGGCAGCCGTGGCTGCTCGTGGCGCCGCCGATGGCGCTGGCCGTCCTCGGCCTCGCGGTGGCTCTCGTCCCGTCGATGGGCGAGCACCTGCTCTCCCCGTACGCCGACCTGTACCCCGCCGGGGATCCGGGCCACCTCGTGCTCTGGGGCGGCCTGACGCCGGTGCTCGGCATCACCGTCGCCGTCCTCGCCGCCGGCGCGTTCCTGTTCGTCCAGCGCGCGCGGGTCGAGCGCTGGCAGGACGCTCTCTGGTCCCCGCGCGGGGCCGACGTCGCCTACCGGCGCACCATGCGCCGCCTGGACGACCTGGCCGCCGACGTCACCGCCGGTACCCAGCGCGGCTCCCTGCCGGTCTACCTGGGCATCATCCTCGCCGTCCTGGCGGTCGCCCCCGGGCTGGTCATCGCCTCCGGGCTGCTGCGGGGGACGACGGTCGACGTCGCGGTGGTGCCGTGGGACCGTCCGGCCCAGCTGGTCGTGGTCGCGATCGTCGTGTGCGCCACCGTCCTCGCGGCGCGGGCGCGACGGCGGCTCAAGGCCGTGGTCCTCGTCGGCGTGGCCGGCTACGCGAACGCGGCCCTGTTCCTGCTGCACGGCGCCCCCGATCTCGCGCTCACCCAGGTGCTCACCGAGACGGTCACGATCGTCGTGCTCGTGCTCGTGCTGCGCCGCATGCCTCCCTACTTCACCGACCGCCCGCTGGCGGTCAGCCGCTGGGTCCGGCTCGCGCTGGGCGTCACCACCGGACTGGCGATGATGGGCCTGACGCTCGCGGCCCCGCTGGCGCGCGTCGCCACCCCGATCAGCGTGGACTTCCCCGGCGAGGCCGTCGAGTTCGGGGGCGGCAAGAACATCGTCAACGTCACGCTCGTGGACATCCGCGCCTGGGACACCGTGGGGGAGATCTCGGTGCTGCTCGTCGCGGCGACCGGCGTCGCCTCACTGGTGTTCCTGCGCCAGCGCGGCGGCGAGGTGCTGCGGCTGTCCCGCGCCGACGACGTCACCCACCCGGACACCCACACCCGCAGCGTGTGGATCGCCGCCGGCAGCACCGTCTCCCCGGAGCGGCGGTCCGTGATGTTCGAGGTCGTCACCCGCGTGATCTTCCACGTCATGGTGCTGTTCGCCCTGTTCCTCCTGTTCAGCGGGCACAACGCGCCGGGCGGCGGCTTCGCCGCCGGGCTCGTCGTCGGGATAGCGCTGGCGGTGCGGTATCTCGCGGGCGGGCGCTACGAGCTCGGCGAGGCGATGCCGGTGCAGCCGGGCATCCTGCTCGGCACCGGCCTGTTCCTGTCGGCCGGGGTGGGGCTCGTGGCGCTGCTCACCGGCAACGAGGTGCTGGAGAGCTTCATCCACGACATCCATCTGCCCGTGATCGGGAAGGTGCACCTGGTGACGTCCCTGTTCTTCGACATCGGCGTCATGCTCGTCGTCGTGGGACTGGTGCTCGACCTGCTGCGCACGCTCGGCGCCGAGATCGACCGGCAGTCGCCGGTGCCCGGTTCCGAGCGCGAGCCGGAGGAGCAGGCGGCCCGGGAGGTGGCGCGATGACCGTCCTGGAGAACACACCGTCAGCCGTCCTGGTGCTCGCCGTCGGGGTGCTGTGCGGCACCGGCGTCTACCTGCTCCTCGAACGTCCTCTGACGCGGGTGCTGCTCGGCTTCGTCCTCATCGGCAACGGCGTCAACCTCATGCTGCTCGTCGCCGGTGGACGGGCCGGCGCGTCGCCCATCGTCGGCAACGCGCCGAACGACGAGCCGATGAGCGACCCGCTCGCCCAGGCGATGATCCTCACCTCGATCGTCATCACCCTGGCCCTCACCGCGCTCGTCCTCGCCGTCGCGTACCGCTCGTGGCAGCTGCACGGCCACGACGAGGTCGCCGACGACGTCGAGGACCGGCGGGTCGCGCGCCAGGCCGCCCTCAACGCGCCCGCCTTCGAGGACGCCGACGCGACCGAGACCGGCGAGACCCTCGACGAGGAGGCCGCCGAGGTCTACGACGAGGTCGCCGACGACGACCCGGACGGGCAGACCCCCGGCGACGCGCCGACCGACACGCCGGGAGGCGCCCGATGACCGGGGTGTGGAACGTCGAGACGCTGGTGCCGCTGCCCGTCCTGCTGCCGCTGTTCGCCGCCGGGCTCACCCTCGCCCTGTACCGCTTCCCCGCCGTCCAGCGCATCATCAGCGTCACCGCGCTGGCGGCCACCACGGCGGCGTCCGCCGCCCTGGTCGCCGTCGCCGACTCCGGCCCGCTCGTGGTCGACGTCGGGGGGTGGGCGGCGCCCGTGGGCATCGACCTGGTGGCCGACCGGCTGTCCGCGCTGATGCTCACGGTCAGCGGCATCATGCTGCTGTGCGTGCTCCTGTACTCCCTGGGGCAGGGCGTCGCCGAGGGGGACGAGGCCTCCTCGGGGCGGGTCGGGGACGCGATCCCCGTCGCGATCTTCCACCCCACCTACCTGGTGCTGGCGGCCGGTGTCGCGAACGCGTTCCTCTCGGGCGACCTGTTCAACCTGTACGTCGGCTTCGAGATCCTGCTCGCCGCGTCGGCGGTGCTCCTCACGCTCGGCGGCACGGCCGAGCGGGTCCGCGCCGGGTCGGTGTACATCATCGTCGCGCTGGCCGCGTCGCTGCTGTTCCTGGCCGCGATCGCCCTGATCTACGCCGCCACGGGCACGGTCAACATGGCACAGCTCGCCGAACGGCTGCCGGACGTCGACCCGACGGTGCGCCTGGCGCTGCAGCTGCTGCTGCTCCTCGCGTTCGGCATCAAGGCGGCGATCTTCCCGCTGTCGGCCTGGCTGCCGGACTCCTACCCGACGGCGCCGGCGCCCGTGACCGCCGTCTTCGCCGGCCTGCTCACCAAGATCGGCGTGTACTCCGTCCTGCGCACGCAGACGGTGATGTTCCCCGACGACGAGCGCGTCGACCGCATCCTGCTCGTCGCGGCGCTGCTGACCATGCTGGTCGGCATCCTCGGTGCCGTGGCGCAGAACGACGTCAAGCGCCTCCTGTCGTTCACGCTGGTCAGCCACATCGGATTCATGATCTTCGGCGTGGCGCTCGCCACCGAGGCCGGGACCGCGGCGGCCATCTTCTACGTCGTCCACCACATCTCCGTGCAGACCGCGCTGTTCCTCGTCGTCGGGCTCGTGGAATGGCGCGGGGGGTCGACGTCGCTGGACCGGCTCGGCGGTCTCGCCAAGCTCGCCCCGGTGCTGGCGCTGCTTTTCTTCGTCCCCGCGCTCAACCTCGCCGGCATCCCCCCGATGTCCGGGTTCCTCGGCAAGGTCGGGCTGCTCACGGAGGGCGTGCGCGTCGGGTCCCCGCTCGCGTGGGCGCTCGTCGTCGGGTCCGTGGCGACGTCGCTGCTCACCCTGTACGCGGTCGTCAAGGCGTGGAACAAGGCGTTCTGGCAGACGGCGCCGCCGGAGGTCGCGACCGAGGGGTCCGTCCCGCGCGGCATGATGCTGCCGGCCGGTGCGCTCGTCGCGTTCGGGCTGACGCTCACGGTCGTGGCCGGCCCGCTGTACGGGTACGCGGAGCGCGCCGCGGCCGCATCCATGGACGGCCGCAGCTACGTCGAGGCCGTCTTCCCGGGCGGGCGCGACCGCGGCACGGGCGAGTCCGTCGAGGTCGCGGGCACGTCCGGCGAGCGCGACCCCGCGGACGTCGCGGGAGGTGAGCGACCGTGAGCCCGCCCCCGTCCCGGCGCGGTGTCCGCCGTCGTCTGCGCCGCCTCGTCGGGCAGTGGCCCGCGCTGCTGATCCTCGCGACGGTGTGGGTGCTGCTGTGGGGCGACCTGTCCTGGGCGAACGCGCTCGCCGGCCTCGGGCTCGGCGCCGTCGTGGTGCTCGCGTTCCCGCTGCCGCCGATCCGGGCGGACGGCCGGTTCCGCCTGGTCCCCGCCTGCGTCCTCGCGGGCCGGTTCGTCGCCGACCTCGTCGTCGCGTCGTTCGAGGTGGCTTTCACGGCCCTCCGCCCCGGGCCGCCGCCCCAGGGCGCGATCGTGCGGGTGCGGCTCCGCAACCCCGACGACGTGTTCCTCACCCTCACCGCCGTCCTGTCGACGCTCGTCCCCGGCTCGCTCGTCGTCGAGGCGCAGCGGCGCACCGGGATCATGTTCCTGCACGTGCTCGACATCGAGGCGTCGGGCGGGGCCGCGGGGGTGCGGCGCGACGTGCTGCGGCTCGAGGAACGGGTGCTGCGGGCGTTCGCCTCCGACGACGTGCTCGCGCGCTGCGACCTTCCGCGGCCGGGCCGCCCGGCGGACGAGGCGCCCCGGGGCGGGCGCGACGACGCGGGGGAGGAGTCGTGATGGTCGTCGTGGTGGTGCTGGCCGCCGTGCTCGTGGGGGCCGCCGCGGTGCTCGCCCTCGTCCGCGTCGAGCGGGGCCCCTCGATGCTGGACCGGGCCGTGGCCCTCGACCTGCTCACGGCGTCCCTGGTGGGGGCGATCGCGATCGAGGCCGCCTGGTCGCGCCGCACCGAGACCATCCCGATCCTCGTGGCGATGTCCCTGGTCGGGTTCGTCGGGTCGGTGGTCATCGCGCGCTTCGCCGCCCGCGAGCCCGAGCACGACCACCAGGGCCGCGCGCCGGAGGACGTCGCCGCGCAGGCCCGCGAGGCGGACGTGCACCGCGGCGAGCACAGCGCGCAGGACGACCACCACGACGACCGTCAGGACGAGGGGGGCGGACGCCCATGACCGACGTCGAGCCCGGCACGCTGACCGCCGTCGCCGACGTCGCGGCGGCGCTCTGCCTGCTCGCCGGCGCGTTCCTCACGTTCGCCGCGGGGATGGGCGTCGTCCGGTTCCCGTCGCTGCTGGCGCGCATGCACACGGTGACCAAGCCGCAGGTGCTGGGCCTGGTGCTGCTGCTTCTCGCGCTCGCGCTCCGCGTGCGGAGCTGGTCCGCGGTCGCGATGCTCGTGCTCGTCGTGATCTTCCAGCTCGTCACGGCGCCCGTGGCGGCGCACCTGGTCGGGCGGGCCGGGTTCCGCACCGGCAAGGTGGACGAGTCGGAGCTGCGGCCCAACGAGATGGACCCGGGCGCCGTCGACGACGACCGCTGACCGCGCGCTCCCCGGCCCGGCCTGGTAGACCGGCACCATGTCCGCCGCGCCGCCCGACCGACCGTTGTCCGAGCCCGACGCCCCCGCCGCGCGGGAGGCCGGCGGCAGCGCCCGCGTCGCCCGTGAGACGCAGGGCGAGAGCACCCTGACGGTGATCATCGCGTTCGTCGCCAACCTGCTCATCGCCGCCGCGAAGTCGGTGGCGGCGGTCGTCACGGGGTCGGCGTCGATGCTGGCCGAGGCCGTGCACTCGTGGGCCGACACCGGCAACGAGGTCTTCCTCCTCATCGCGGACCGCCGGTCGCGGCGCCCCGCGGACGGCGAGCACCCGCTCGGCTACGGGCGCGAGGCGTACGTCTGGTCGATGTTCGCGGCGATCGGCCTGTTCGCCGTCGGCGCGGGCGTGTCGATCACGCACGGCATCCAGGAGCTGGTCCACCCCGAGCCGGCCGGCGACTTCGTCGTCGCCTACGTGGTGCTCGCCGTCGCGTTCCTGCTCGAAGGGTTCTCCTTCCTGCAGGCGGCCCGGCAGGCCCGCGCCGAGGCGAAGCGGGCCGAGCGGGAGGTGCTGCACCACGTGCTCATCACGTCCGACCCGACCCTGCGGGCCGTGTTCGCCGAGGACGCCGCCGCGCTGGTCGGCCTCGTCGTCGCCTTCGGCGGCGTCCTCGCGCACCAGCTCACCGGGTCCCCGGTTCCCGACGCCGTCGGGTCGATCGTCGTGGGCGTGGTCCTCGCCGTCGTCTCCCTGGTGCTCGTCGACCGCAACCGCCGGTTCCTCGTCGGCGAGGCCGCCATGCCCGGCACCCGCGACGCCGTGCTGCGGCACCTGCTCACGCTGCCGCAGGTGGAGCGGGTCACCTACCTGCGCCTGGAGTACGTGGGGCCCCGGTCGTTGTACCTCGTGGCCAGCGTGGACCTGACCGGCAACGACCGCGAGGAGACGGTCGCCCGCCGCCTCGACGAGCTGGAGCGTGCTGCCGTCCGGTCGCCCGCCGTCGCCGGGGCCGTCTTCACCGTCTCGACGCCGGAGGAGGCGTCGCTGCAGCCGCGGGCATAGACCCGGGAACTCCGACCCCCGGGCCGAGCCTCGTCACGCGGCCGAGTGACGCGCCTCGTGGTCGAGCAGGCGGCGCTTGACGTCGACGCCGTAGCGGAAGCCGCCGAGGCCGCCGTCGGTGCGCAGGACGCGGTGGCAGGGGACGAACAGGGCGGCGGCGTTCCAGGCGCAGGCGCCGGCTGCGGCGCGGACGGCGGCGGGCCGCCCGGACAGCTCGGCGTACCGCGTGTAGGTCACCGGGTCGCCCGCCTCGACGGCGCGCAGCACGTCCCAGGCGTGCGCACGGTACGGGCCGGAGGCCTGCCGCACGGGCACCGCATCGATGGCGTGCAGGTCGCCGGCGTAGTAGCCGCGGACGGCGGCGACCGCCGGGGCGAGGGTGGCGTCGTCGTCGGGCACGGGCACGACGTCGGCGGGGCGCAGGTCCGGGTGGACCAGGGCGACCAGCGACGCGGTGTCGTCGGTCCACCCGGAGGCGAGGACGGCGCCGTCGTCGGCGACGACCAGGGTGAACGGGCCGTCGGGGGTGGCCACGGTGGTGGTGAGCGCGGTGCGGGTGTCGGTGGGGGTGGTCATGGGTCCTCCGTCGGGCGGGTCGGTCTCGGGGTGGTGGTGCCGAACAGGTGGTTCCTGGGTGCCGAGCATGTGGTTGATCCAGGATTCGTGGGGGCAGAACGGGAGCAACCGCATGTTCGGCATCAGGGGGCGCGCCACAGGTGCATCGCGGCGTAGGAACGCCAGGGCGCCCAGCGCGCCGCGTGGGCGGACAGGGCCCGGGAGCGAGCCGCGCGGCTCGCCCCCGGGGCGACGCCGGACAGGTCGACGCCCGCGGCGGCGGCCCCGGCCAGGAGCGCCACGTCGCCGTCGAGCCAGGCGTCGGGGTCGCCGAGCACGCGCATCGCCACGTAGGCGGCCGTCCACGGACCGATCCCGGGCCGGGAGACGAGGGCGTCGCGCAGCGCGTCCGGAGCGGCGCCGACGTCGACCAGCAGCTCGCCGTCGGCCAGGGCGCGGGCCGTGTCGACGACGGCGGCCACGGTGCGTGCCGGCAGCCGCAGGCTGTCGCCCCCGTCGGCGGCCTGCGCCGCGGTGGGGAAGAGGCGCGTCAGCCCGGGGATCCCGGACGCGTAGGGCGTGCCGACCGCGGCAGCCAGGCGCCCCAGGTGGGTGCGGGCGGCGGCGACGCTGATCTGCTGGCCGACGATCGAGCGCACCACGAGCTCGTGCGGGTCGACCGTGCCCGGCACCCGGATCCCGGGCGCGGCCGCGACGAGCGGCGCGAGCCGCGGGTCCGCGCCCAGCGTCCCGTCGACGGCGACCGGGTCGGCGTCGAGGTCGAGGAGGCGGCGCAGCCGCGCCACGGCGACCGGCACGTCGGCGGCCGACGCGAGCTCGAGGTGGGCCGCGACACGGCCGGGACCGACGTCCGCGCCGACCTCGACCTGCACGGCGCCCGGCCCGTGGGGCAGGTGCAGGGTGCGGGCGTAGCGTGCCCGGCCGCCGTCGATCTCGGCCGTCTCGACGCCCTCGACGGCGCGCGCGGCGAGGAAGCGGACCACGCCGACGGCGTCGAACGGCTCCCGCACCGGCAGCGCGAGGTCGAGCCGGACGCTCGCGGTGTCCTGCCCGTCCGCGCCGGGCGCCGGGCCCTGACCGGGTCCGGCGGCCGCGCCGGACGCCGGCGCGTACCCGGTGGGCCGGGGCGGGGCCGAACGGCGGCGGGCGCGGGCCCGCAGGTCCCGCGGCGTGACGTCGAAGACCTCCGCGACCGTGTCGTTGAACTGCCGGATCGAGCCGAACCCGCTCGCGAACGCGACGTCGCCGAGCGGCAGGTCCGTGCCGACGACGAGCGCGCGGGCCGTCTGGGCCCGCTGCGCCCGGGCGAGGGCGAGAGGGCCCGCGCCGAGCTCGGCGACGAGCAGCCGGTGCACCTGCCGCGGGCTGTACCCGAGGCGGGCGGCGAGCCCGCGGACGCCCTCGCGGTCGATGACGCCGTCGGCGATCAGGCGCATGGCGCGTGCCGCGAGGTCGCCGCGCAGGTCCCACGCCGGGGTGCCGGGGGCCGCCTCCGGGAGGCAGCGCTTGCACGCGCGGTACCCGGCGTCGTGCGCGGCCGCGGACGTCAGGTAGAACGTGATGTTCTCCGGGTTGGGCGTGCGGGCGGGGCACGACGGCCGGCAGTAGATGCCCGTGGAGCGCACGGCCGTGAAGAACTGGCCGTCGAACCGGGTGTCCCGCGCCGCGATCGCGCGGTAGCGCTCGGCGAACCGGGCGTCGTCGACGGCGCGTGCCGGGGCGGCTGCTGTCGTGGTCATGCCGCCATCGTCACCCGCCGCGCCCGGCGTCCGCTAGCGGGAATCGGACACGGCGGTGCCGCCCTGGTGAGCGTCAGGAGACGCGGGAGTCGAGGAACTCCACGACGGCGGCGAGGTAGGCGTCCCGCGCGGGCGCCGGCGAGAGCGCGAGGTCGTGCGCGCCGCCCGCGATCTCGCGGACGGTGACGTCGGTGCCGAGCCGCGGGGCCCGGTCGCGGATGTGCACGACGTCGAGCACGGAGTCCGTGGTGACGAGCTCGGGGTGCCAGCTCCCGTGCGGCCCGGAGCGGTCGGAGGCGAGCACGAGCACCGGGATCCTCAGGTCGAGGCCGCGCGCCACGCGGCGGTGCGCGCGCCGGATCTCGCGCAGCCACCCGGCCCGCACGGGGAACCCCTCGTGCGGTTTCCACGCCAGGTCGTAGTCCCACTCGCCGCCGCCGTCGCGGTGCAGCGCCCGCCCGTAGTGCTCGCCCAGGTGCCCGACGACGAGGCGGGGCGCCACGCCGCCGAGCAGCTCCACCGCCCAGGTGGCCGGACCGCGCTGCAGCCAGCCCTCGTTGAGCTCCAGCCACGGGCTGTTGAGGACCAGGGCGTCGACCCGTCCGGGCCTCCCGTTCGCCCACAGCGGGGCCACCAGCCCGCCCGTGGAGTGCCCGAGCACGACGAGCCGCTCGTGACCCGCGGCGCGCACGACGGCGGCCGCCGCGTCGAGGTCCTGGGCGTACAGCGCCAGGTCGGTCACCAGGTTCGGGTCGCGCCCGCCCGCCACGTGCGCGGCGAGCGAGCGCCCGTGCCCCCGCAGGTCGACGGCGTAGAACGCGTGGCCGGCCGCCGCGAGCGCCCACGCCACGTGCGGGTGGAAGTAGTAGTCCACGAAGCCGTGGACGTAGAGGACCGCGACGCGGCGCGCGCCGTCGCCGTCGTCGGTGGGCGTCGACGGGACGTGGCGCACCAGCGTCGCCTCGGCGCCGCCCGGCAGCGGCAGCGTCCGCGCCTCGAAGTCCGCGCCGAGGACGTCGGGGCGCCAGGCCCCGGTCGCGGGCTCAGGCACCGCGCGTCGGGCGGTCGTCCGGGCCGTCCGCGTCGTCCTCCCGGCCGGGCGAGGCCTCCGTCGTGCCGGCGGGCGCCGTGTCTTCCGACGGCGCGGCCGCGGTGTCCGCACCGGTCGCGCTCTCGTCCGTCCCGTCTGCGGGTTCGAACGGCTCCGCGACGGGTCCCGTGCTGGCGTCGGGCTCCCCGGGGGCCGCCGGGGCCTCCGGCTCGAGCGGCTCCGGCACCGGGCCGGTGGTCGGTACGGGGGAGGTGGGGTTCGGTGCGCCGAACACCTGCTGGTCGGGCGTGGGGCCGGCGACGGGTCCCGCGGCGGCGGCCGACGACGCGGCGCGAGCGCGGTTGGAGCGGACGACGAGCACCACGACGACCGCGATGACGAGGACGCCGATCACGAGCCCGACGAGCCACCACGGGAACCCGCCCTTCGCGGACCCGACCGCGTGGATCTCCGTGACCTCGTCCATCGCGGGGGTCCAGGTGACGGTGGTGCCCTCGACGGTGCCGGTGGACTCGCTCACCGGCCCGGGGAAGGTGACGGCGATCCGCAGGGCAAGCGTGTCCATGTCGTCCTCGGGCATGGGACCGAGGGCGTCGGGCCCGCTCAGATCCATGACGCCGTCGACCACGTAGTCGTCGCCGTCGCGCGTGATGGCCAGCTGGATGCCGGCGTCGTTTCGGATGGTGAAATCCTCCAGCGGCTTGTCGAGGAAGGTCACCTCGGCGCCGGTGTACTCGCCGTCAGAGTAAGGCTGCTGCGTGGAGTTCTCGGCGAGCGTGGAGTTGAGGTCACCGCCGGCCTGCTCCCAGAACTCCTGGGGGTCCATGCCCATCTGCTCGGCGAACTGGTTCGAGTAGGCCATGACCATCGAGCCGGAGACGGTGTCGTCCTCCGAGAGCGTCAGGTCCGTGTCGATCTTCATGCACCCCGCGAGGGCGAGCAGTCCGACGACGGCGAGCGTGGCCGCCAGGGCGGTGCGGAGAGGGTGGGGGCTTCGGGTCGGTGTCGTCACCGGGTCAGCATCCCGCAGGTCAGCGGCGGGGGCCAGCCCTGCCCGCACCGGGCTTGCGTCCAAAGTTGAGCGGAATAGACTCAACTTCGCGGAGGTTGTCTGAGGCAGACGACCAACCCTGTCCTTCCCCGGAGGTCTCATGGACATCAAGCTCACGACCATGTCGCAGCAGGCGCTCGGCGACGCCGTCCAGACGGCGTCCGCGGCCGGCAACCCCCAGCTCGAGCCGGTGCACGTGCTGTCCGCGCTGCTGCAGCAGTCCGGCGGCGTCGCCGTCGGGCTCCTCGAGGCCGTCGGGGCCGCCGCGCAGACGGTCGGGCAGCGCACCCGCGCCGCCCTCGTCGCGCTCCCGCAGGCCAGCGGGTCCGCCGTCGCCGAGCCGCGCGCGTCCCGCGCCACCCAGACGATGCTCGAGGTCGCGGGCAAGGAGGCCGAGGCGCTGGGGGACGAGTACGTCTCCACCGAGCACCTGCTCATCGCGATCGCCGCCGGGCAGTCCGCGGCCGCCCTCGCCCTCACCGAGGCGGGCGCGACGGCGGACGCCCTGCGCGCCGCCCTGCCGGCCGTGCGCGGCAGCTCCCGCGTCACCAGCCCGAACCCCGAGGGCACCTACAAGGCGCTCGAGCAGTACGGCACCGACCTCACCCAGGCGGCGCGCGACGGCAAGCTCGACCCGGTCATCGGCCGCGACGCCGAGATCCGCCGCGTCGTGCAGGTGCTGTCGCGTCGCACCAAGAACAACCCGGTGCTCATCGGCGAGCCCGGCGTCGGCAAGACCGCCGTCGTCGAGGGCCTCGCGCAGCGCATCGTCGCCGGCGACGTCCCCGAGTCCCTGCGCGACAAGCGCCTCGTCGCGCTCGACCTCGCGGGCATGGTCGCGGGCGCCAAGTACCGCGGCGAGTTCGAGGAGCGGCTCAAGGCCGTCCTGGAGGAGATCAAGGGCAGCGACGGCGAGGTCGTCACCTTCATCGACGAGCTGCACACCGTGGTCGGCGCGGGCGGCGGCTCCGAGGGCGCCATGGACGCGGGCAACATGCTCAAGCCCATGCTCGCCCGCGGCGAGCTGCGCATGGTCGGCGCGACCACCCTCGACGAGTACCGCGAGAACATCGAGAAGGACCCGGCGCTGGAGCGCCGGTTCCAGCAGGTCTTCGTCGGCGAGCCGTCCGTCGAGGACACGATCGCGATCCTGCGCGGGCTGTCCGAGCGCTACGAGGCGCACCACAAGGTGACGATCGCGGACTCCGCGCTCGTGGCCGCCGCGTCCCTGTCCGACCGGTTCATCACCGGCCGCCAGCTGCCGGACAAGGCGATCGACCTCGTCGACGAGGCGGCGTCGCGCCTGCGCATGGAGCTCGACTCCTCCCCGGTGGAGATCGACGAGCTGCAGCGCGCCGTCACCCGCCTCGAGATGGAGGAGGTCGTGCTCAGCGAGCAGACCGACACCGCCAGCACCGAGCGGCTGGAGAAGCTGCGCGCCGACCTCGCCGACAAGCGCGAGGAGCTCTCCGCGCTCACCGCCCGGTGGGAGGCCGAGAAGGCCGGCCACAACCGCGTCGGCGACCTGCGCGCCCGTCTCGACGGGCTGCGGAGCGACGCGGAACGCAAGCTGCGCGACGGCGACCTCGAGGCCGCCGCGCGGATCCGGTACGGCGAGATCCCCGCCGTCGAGCGCGAGCTGTCCGACGCCGAGCGCGCCGAGGCGTCCACCGAGGCCGCGGAGGAGGTGGCCCACGAGGCGCCGATGATCGCGGACAAGGTCGGCGCCGACGAGATCGCCGAGGTCGTCTCCGCCTGGACCGGCATCCCGGCAGGCCGCCTGCTGCAGGGCGAGCAGGAGAAGCTCCTGCACATGGAGGACGTCATCGGCGAGCGGCTCATCGGGCAGCGGGGCGCGGTGCGCGCCGTGTCGGACGCCGTCCGGCGCTCGCGGGCGGGCGTCGCCGACCCCGACCGCCCGACGGGCTCGTTCCTGTTTCTCGGGCCCACGGGCGTCGGCAAGACGGAGCTGGCCAAGTCGCTCGCGGACTTCCTCTTCGACGACGAGCGCGCCATGGTGCGCATCGACATGTCGGAGTACTCCGAGAAGCACGCGGTGGCGCGCCTCGTCGGGGCGCCCCCGGGGTACGTCGGCTACGAGGAGGGCGGCCAGCTCACCGAGGCCGTCCGCCGCCGGCCCTACTCCGTGATCCTGCTCGACGAGGTGGAGAAGGCGCACCCCGAGGTCTTCGACATCCTGCTGCAGGTGCTCGACGACGGCCGCCTCACCGACGGTCAGGGCCGCACCGTGGACTTCCGCTCCACGATCCTCGTGCTCACGTCGAACCTCGGATCGCAGTTCCTCGTCGACCCGACCCTGGGCGACGAGCAGAAGCGCGAGGCCGTGATGACGGCGGTGCGGGCGTCGTTCAAGCCGGAGTTCCTCAACAGGCTCGACGACGTGGTCGTCTTCGACGCGCTGAGCGTCGAGGAGCTGGGCCGGATCGTCGACCTGCAGGTCGCGGCGTTCGCGCGGCGGCTCGCGGACCGGCGGATCACGGTCGAGGTCACCGACGCGGCGCGCGACTGGCTGGCCCTCGAGGGCTTCGACCCCGCCTACGGCGCGCGCCCGCTGCGCCGACTCGTGCAGCGCGAGATCGGCGACCGGCTGGCCCGGCTCCTGCTGGCGGGCGACGTGGCAGACGGCGACACGGTCGTCGTGGACCGGGCCGACGACGTCGAGGGCCTGAGCGTCGCGAAGGCCTGACGCCGGTCGCCCTCGGTCACCCCCTGCTGGCCGGTGGTTCTGACTGGTTGCGGAATCCGCCGGATTCCGCAACCAGTCAGAACCACCGGCCAGCAGGGGCGGGGGCGGCTACGGTGGCGGCGTGACGCAGGAGATCAGGACCACCATGGACGACGGCGTCGGGCGGATCACCCTGGACCGCCCGCGGGCCATCAACGCCCTGACCGAGGCGATGCTCGCCGCCCTCGGCGAGACGCTCGACGCGTGGCGCGACGACGGCGCCGTGCGCCTCGTGCTGCTCGACGGCGCGGGGGAGCGCGGGCTGTGCGCCGGCGCTGACGTGCGGGCCCTGCGGGCGGAGGTCGTCGCCGGGCGCCGCGACGTCGCCCGGCGGTTCTTCCGCACGGAGTACGCCGTGGACGCGGCGCTCGGGGAGTACCCGAAGCCGGTCGTCGCCCTCATGGACGGCGTCACGATGGGCGGCGGGCTGGGCCTGAGCGCGCACGCGGGCGTGCGCGTGGTGACCGAGCGCTCGCGCGTGGCGATGCCCGAGACGCGGATCGGGTTCACGCCCGACGTCGGCGTCTCGCGGCTGCTGGCGCTCGCCCCGGGCCGGGTGGGGGAGCACCTCGCCCTCGGCGCGGTGACCATGGACGCCGGCGACGCGCTGCACGTGGGCCTCGCCGACCACCACGTGCCGAGCGGTCGGCTCGGCGACCTGGCGGCGGCGCTCGCCGAGGTGGCCGCCGTCGGCCCGCTGTCGGTCGAAGCCGCCCACGCGGTGGTACGCCGGTTCGCGACGCCGGCGCCGCCGTCGGGGCTGGCGGCCCGCCGCGCGCTGATCGACGACGCGTACTCGGCCGGCACCGTGTCCGAGATCGTGGCGCGGCTCCGGTCGGCCGAGGGTGCGGGAGACCCGGACGCCGGCGCCTGGGCCGACGAGCTCGGGCGGCTGTCGCCGTCCGCGCTTACGGTGACGCTCGCGGCGGTGCGCCGCGCGCGGGAGCTGCCCGGCCTGCGGGCCGCGCTGGCGCAGGAGTACGGGCTCGCGTGCTGGTTCGTCGACACCCAGGACGACTTCGTCGAGGGCGTCCGGGCGCAGGTGGTGGACAAGGACAGGTCGCCGGCGTGGTCGCCCCCGGCGCTCGCCGACGTCCCGGCGGACCTGGGTGAGCGCGCCCTCGCGCACGTCCCCGCCGACCCGCTGCTCCTGCCCGGCTGAGCGGGGACGACGACGGCGTGGGCCCCGGAAGGCCCACGCCGTCGGTCCCGCGGAGCCGTCCGTCAGAGGCGGACGAAGCGCGGGTTGTCCTGCCAGATGTGCCGCTTGACGACGCCGACGCCCGGGCGGGCGGCCTCGACCTGCTTGCCGCCACCGATGTAGATGGCGACGTGGCCGGGCGTCCAGATGAGGTCGCCCGGGCGCGCCTTGGACCGCGAGACGGTCCTGCCAGCGTTCTTCTGGGCGGACGACGAGCGCGGCAGCGTCCTGCCCGTCGCCTTCTTGTACACGTACTTGGTCAGGCCGGAGCAGTCGAAGGCGTTCGGCCCGTTCGCGCCGTAGCGGTAGCGGTCGCCGACCTGCTGCTTGGCGACCTTCACGACCCGGGCGCCCCGGTCCAGCTTCTTCGCGCGCACGACGACGCTGCGCGACCAGGCGGTGCGCAGCTTGTCGGACCTGGGGTGGACCGTGATGCGGACCTTGTTCTTGCCGACGCGGTACTTGCTCCAGATCGGGGTGAAGCGGGCCTTGCCGTGCTTGAGCTTCTTGGTCGCCTTGACCTTGCCGTTGATGACCAGCTTGGCCTTGCCGGCGATCCGGTGCCCGTTCGCCGAGGCGGTCATCCGGTAGACGGGCCGCTTGGCGCCCATGTTCTTGACCATGGTGCGGCGGGGCGCCTCGAACGAGGTGTGCGGCCGGGTCTTCGAGGACGACGCCGCGTGGACGGAGGTCGCGGTGGCGGCGGACGCCTGCGGCGCCGACGCACCCTGGGCGACGAGCCCGCCGCCGGTGAGGGCGGCGACCACGCCGAGCGCCACGAGGGCGTTCCGGCGCCGGGTGGTCGGACGGGTCGCGGCGTCAGGGCGCGACCGAGCGAGGAAGGTGGACATGGGTGACCTCTCGAGCCTGCGAGATGAGCTGTCGGGTGAGGCCGAGATCGATGGCCTGCCGTGCGTCGCTCGGACGGGACGGCTTGACCCCAAGGCCGGCGGGGGACGTGGCGTGCCGCGTCCCGGGCCGGCCGGAAGTGGTTCTCCCGCTGCTGCCGTGCGTTCGTGGTGACCGGGGCGCCGGCAGCACTCGGCTGCGTCCCGCTGCCGCCCACCGTGCGTGGCGTGCGGTCGAGGGACGCTAACCCCGGCGACCCCTGAAGGTCACGTTTCGGTCACGCGGGCAACCGCCGGCACGCCCGCGAGCGCCCGGCGTCCGCGCAGGACGACTCGGGCATGGGGGCGCAACCGGGCACGCCGGGGATGCCTCGATGTGACGAAAGTCACATCGGCGAGGTCCGGACCGGGTCGGGACGGCGCCGCGGGGAGTCAGTCGAGCAGCGAACCGGTGGCCGGCTCGTCGTGCACGGCCAGACAGAGCCCGGCGCGGTCGCCGTCCGCCCACGACTCCTCGCTCGGCGCCCACACGACGAACGACACGCCGTCCGCGCGCTCGCGCCCGTCCGCGCCGAGCAGGAGGCGCCCGCAGCCCGCCGACGCGTACGCGGCCGCGCCGTCGGTGCCGGGCCACGTCGCCTCCGGCGAGGAGTCCCGCCGTCCGACGACCTGCGCCGCGTGCGCGTCGGCGCAGGGCACCACCCGCACGCGCTCGACGGGCCCGTCCGGGGGCAGCTCCTCGACGCACGACCCCAGCACGAGCTGGACCGCGTTCGCCTCCGTGGCGGTGCTCGGGTCCGCCGGGACGGGCTCCCAGGCGCGCTCCCTCGCGGCCTGCACCCCGACGGCGGTGCCCACGGCCGCCACGGCGAGCACCGCCGCCGCGGACGCCAGGACGACCGTGGCCCGCCGGCGCCCCGGCCGTGGCGCCCGCGGCGACGGCGCGGTGCCCGCGGAAGCTGCCGTCGCGGGCGCCGCGGCGGGGTCCGGCAGGGCCGAGTCCGCGAGCCCGTCCGCGGGCAGCGCGCCGGGCGGCGTCGGCGAGGCGAACGTCGGCTCGGGCGGGTCGGAGCTCATGCGCCCAACCTACCGACGCGGCCGGGCAGCCGCGTGGGTGACGGGGCGTGCGGGCGACGGTGCCGCGCGGCGGACGGCCTCAGGGCGCCGCGTCGAGGTCCAGGACCACCGGCACGTGGTCGCTGGCGCCCTTGCCCTTGCGCTCGTCCCGGTCGATCGTCACGCCCGCCACGCGCCGGCGCAGCGCCGGCGACGCGTACGCGAAGTCGATGCGCAGCCCCTTGTTCCTCGGGAACGCGAGCTGCTGGTAGTCCCAGTAGGTGTACGTGTGCTCGGCGGGCAGGTGCTCGCGCGACACCTCCGTGTAGCCGGCGTCCGCGAACGCGGCGAACGCCTCCCGCTCCGGCGGGGTGACGTGCGTGTGCCCCTCGAAGGCCGTCGGGTCGTAGACGTCGGTGTCCAGCGGGATCACGTTCCAGTCGCCCACCAGCGCGACCTGCGCGCCGGGGTCGCCCTCGAGCCAGCCGCCCGCCGCGTGCCGCAGCCTCGTCAACCAGTCGAGCTTGTAGGCGTAGTGCGGGTCGCCGACGGCGCGGCCGTGCGGCACGTACAGCGACCAGACCCGCACGCCGCCGCAGGTGGCGCCGATCGCCCGGGCCTCCACCGGCGGAGGGACGTCCAGCAGGGCGTCGCCCGCGGCGGCGTCGGCAGGCGCCTTGGCGAACCCGGGCTGCCCGGGGAACGACGTCTCGACGTCGCCCAGCCCCACGCGGGAGACGATCGCGACGCCGTTCCACGCCGACGTCCCGACGTGCGCCACCTCGTATCCCGCGGCCTCGAACCGCGGGTACGGGAACTGGTCGTCGCGGCACTTCGTCTCCTGGATCGCCAGGACGTCCGTGCCCGACCGTTCGAGGAACGCGACCACCCGGTCGACGCGGGCGCGGACGGAGTTCACGTTCCAGGTGGCCAGGCGCACGGGCACACGCTACCTGGCGCCCCCGACAGGGCCCGCGACCACCCGGCGCCCACCACCGCCGCCGACGTTCTAGGCTGCCGTCATGGGAACCGCGCTCGTCACCGGCGCCACCGCCGGCCTCGGCCTGGAGTTCGTCTGGCAGCTCGCCACCGCGCGGCACGACGTCGTGCTGGTCGCGCGGGACGCCGACCGCCTGGAGGAGGTGGCCCGGCAGGTCCGCGCGGCCGCCGGGGTGCACGTGGAGATGCTGCCCGCCGACCTGGCCGACCCCGACGACCTCGAGCGCGTCGCAGCCCGCCTCCGTGCCGTGGGCGACGGCGACGGGCCCGACGCCCCCCGCCCTCGGCCCGTGGGGCTGCTCGTCAACAACGCGGGCTTCGCGACGGCGCAGCCGTTCGTGCGCGGCGACCTCGACGTCGAGCTGCGGGCCCTCGACGTCATGGTCCGGGCCGTGGTCGTGCTCTCGCACGCGGCGGCGGGCCAGATGACGGCACGCGGCCGTGGCGCGATCCTCAACGTCGCCTCCGTCGCCGCGCTCACGGCCGGCGGCAGCTACGCGGCCGCGAAGGCGTACGTGCGCTCGTTCACGGAGGGGCTCGCCGTCGAGCTCAAGGACACCGGCGTGACGGCGACCGTCGTGTGCCCCGGGTTCGTGCACACCGAGTTCCACGACCGCGCCGGGCTCGACATGGGCCAGATCCCCGAGCTCGGCTGGCTCGAGGCGCCCGAGGTCGTGGCCGAGGCGCTCGCGGACGTGCGCCGCGGCGCCGTCATCTCGACGCCGTCCGTGCGCTACAAGGCGGCGTCCGCGCTGCTGCGGGTGCTGCCGAGGTCCGCCGTCCGCGCCGTCGGCAAGTACCGCTGACCGCGCCGACGGCGGTCGAGGGGCCGGCGGTGACGGCGGGCCGTCAGCGGGAGGCCCGCTCCGCCGCCGCCCGGGCCGCCTCGGCCTCGGCCTTGCGGGCGTCGCGCAGCGCCTTCTCCAGCTCGCGGACCTTCTTCTGCGCCTCGCGCACCTTCTTCTCGGCCTCCTTGCGCCGGACGGCGGCCTTCTTCACCTTCGGGTCCGAGGCGTACGCCTCGACGACGGCGGCGACGTCGGACGGTGTCGCGTCGTCGTCGGCCGTGCCGCCCTCGCCGGCGTCGGCGCCCACGCCGGCGTCCTTCCCCACGACGTAGGCGGCGACCCCGTCGAGGGTGCGCTCGAGGCCCCACGCGACGTCGTCGACGTCGTCGAGCTCGGGCACCTCCGGCACGTACGTCCCCCGCTCGACGAGGGGCCGCAGGTACGGGAACCGCACCTCGTCGACGAGGGCGCGCAGCGTGTCGGCCATGCCGGTGGCGTCGTAGGCGCCGTCGTGCTGGTCGGCGGCGCGCTGCAGGTCGCGGCCCAGCATCGCGGCGTTGCGGGTGTAGCCGTTGACCAGCAGGATCGTCGCGACCTTCTCGGAGTCGTCGAGGGGCGCGGAGCGCAGGGCGCGCAGGCCGGCGTCCGCGGCGCGCAGGTTGTTGGGCGTCATGGGAGCGCCGGTGATGGGGATGTCGAGCACCCACGGGTGCCGGCGGTACGTCGCGAGCGTGAGGAGCGCCCACTCGCGGAGCTCGTTCCGCCAGTCGGCGGGGTCGTGGGCCGGCGGGAACTCGACGTCGAACGCCACCTCCTGCATGAGCAGCAGCAGGTCGTCCTTGCTCGTGACGTACCGGTACAGCGACATCGTCGTGAAGCCCAGGCTCTTGGCCACCCGGGCCATCGAGACCCCGGCCAGGCCCTCGGCGTCCGCGATCTCGACCGCGGCCTCGACGATCCGCTCGATGCTCAGCTCACGGCGGGGCACCCGCTCGGGGCGTTCGGCGACGCCCCAGGCGAGCGCGAGGCGAGGTGGCAGCTCTGGCGCGTCCGTCATGGCCTCATCATCTCCGATCCCGTCGCCTCGCCGCCCCGCCGCCCCCGGCCTGCCGAACATGGGGTTGATGGCCGATTCGGGGCTCGAATCGGCCATCAACCCCATGTTCGGCGCCGAGGAAGTCAGCGGGCCGTCCGACGGCGGTAGAGCAGGCTCCCGGAGACGACGCTCGCCGCCAGGAAGGCCAGCAGCCAGACGCACGCCGTGAGGATCGTGCCGCCGTCCGGCGTGCCCATGAGCAGCCCGCGGACCGACTCGATGATCGGCGTGAACGGCTGGTGCTCCGCGAAACCGTGCAGCCAGCCGGGCATCGTGTCGACGGGCACGAAGCCCGAGCTGAGGTAGGGCACGAACAGGAAGATCATGTTGACCGACTGCGACGAGTCGACGCTGAGCACCAGCCCGAGCGCGGCGCTGATCCAGGTGAACGTGAGCACGGACAGCGCGGCGAAGCCGGCGAAGCCGAGCCACCCGCCCAGGCCCGCCTCGGGCCGGAAGCCCATCGCCAGCGCGGCGAGGATCACCACCGCCGCGGAGGTGAGGTTGCGCACGACGCTCGCGACGACGTGCCCCCACAGCGGTGCCGGGCCGAGGATCGGCAGGGTCTTGAACCGGTCGATGGTGCCGGACGTCATGTCCTGCGCCACGGCGATCGCGGCGGTGGCGGAGTTCATCCCCAGGCACATGACGAGAACGCCCGGCACGACGTAGTCGATGTAGTCACCGCCGGTGCTTCCGGAGATCGCGCCGCCGAAGATGACGACGAACACGATCATGATGAGGACGGGCAGGGCGAACGCGGTGACGAGGCCGTCGACAGAGCGCAGCGTGCGGCGGGTCTCGCGGCGGGTCATCGTCACGACGTCGCGCAGGGGCGCACCCCGGTGGGCGCGGACGGCGGGCGGGCGGGTCGTGCCGGTGGGCGCGGGCAGGGTCGTGGTCATCGCAGGGCCTCCTCGGTGGCGGGGCGGTCGGTGCTCGGTGAGTCGGTGTCCGGTGTGTCGCTGCCGGGTGTGTCGCCGCGCCGTGCGTCGGTGTGGGGGACGCCGGAGAGAGTGTGCGGGCCGGTGAGAGCGAGGAAGACGTCGTCGAGCGTCGGCCGGACGACGCTCACGCCGACGACGGCGAGGTCGCGGGTCTCCGCCTGGTCGAGGACGTCGCGGATCGCGCGGACCGGCTCGGCGCTGGGGAACGTCAGGGCGAGGTCCTTCTCGTCCGTCTCCGCGGCGTCCAGGCCGGCGACGGGGAGCGTGCGGGCCGCAGCGAGGCTCGCGGCGTCGGAGAACGCGATCCGCACATGGTCGCCCGCCACGAGCGCCTTGAGCTCGGCGGCGGTGCCCCGCGCCGCGATGCGGCCCTCGGCGAGGACGGCGATCGTGTCGGCGAGGCGGTCGGCCTCCTCCAGGTACTGCGTGGTGAGCAGGATGGTCGTGCCGTCGGCGGCGAGCCCGCGCACGACCTCCCACAGCCGGGAGCGTGACGCCGGGTCGAGCCCGGTCGTCGGTTCGTCGAGCACGAGCACCTGCGGGTCGGCGACCAGGCTGATGGCCAGGTCGAGGCGTCGGCGCATGCCACCCGAGTAGGTGCCGACCGGGCGGCGCGCGGCGTCGGCGAGGTCGAAGCGCTCGAGCAGCTCGGCCGCGCGGCGGCGGACGGCGCGCCGGGGCAGGTGCGCGAGGTCCGCCATCATGACGAGGTTCTCCTCGCCGGTCTGGAACTCGTCGACCGACGCGTACTGCCCGGTCAGCGCGATGCTGCGCCGGACGGCAGCCGGGTCGTGAACGACGTCGGCGCCCGCGATCGTGGCGGTGCCGCCGTCCGGCCGCACCAGCGTGGTGAGGATGTTGACGGTGGTGGTCTTGCCCGCGCCGTTGGGCCCGAGCAGGGCGAAGATCTCGCCGCGGCGGACGGTGAGGTCGACGCCGCGCAGGACGTCGGTGCGCCCGTAGGCCTTGCGCAGGCCCCGCACGGCGATCATCGGGTCGTTCATGGCCGGTCCCTCCGAGTGTGTGTGTATGGCGTACACGAGTGTATGGCATACACGGAGTGTTGGCCATACGCGTCGTGTGCGTAATACGCGGACGGGTTCGCGGCGTGGCGGTGCTCAGGAGTCCTGCTCCGTGGTGCTCTGTGGCGCTCCGCGCCCGTACCCTGGAGCCCGTGACGACCGCCGACTTCTCCCCGACCCCCCGCGAGCAGCTGCGCGACCTCATCACCGAGCTCGCCGTCGTGCACGGGAAGGTGACGCTCTCCTCCGGCAAGGAGGCCGACTACTACGTCGACCTGCGCCGCATCACGCTGCACCACCGCGCCGCGCCGCTCGTGGGCCACGTTCTCCTGGACCACCTGGAGGAGGTCGGGCTCGGCACCGCCGAGATCGACGCCGCGGGCGGCCTCACCCTCGGGGCCGACCCGATCGCCGACGCCCTCCTGCACGCCGCCGCCTCCCGTGGCCAGGACCTCGACGCGTTCGTCGTGCGCAAGGCCAACAAGACGCACGGCATGCAGCGGCAGATCGAGGGACCGGACATCGAGGGCCGCGCCGTCGTCGTCGTCGAGGACACCTCGACGACCGGCGGTTCGCTGCTCCAGGCGATCGATGCCGTCGAGGAGGCCGGCGCCCGCATCAAGGGCGTGGCGACGCTCGTCGACCGCGCGACCGGCGCGAAGGAGAAGATCGAGGCGCGCGGCTACGACTACCACTACCTGTACGACCTGGCCGACCTGGGTCTCGCGTAAGCCTCGGCCGCGCAGCGGCCGAGCCTCGCGATCCTCGTGGTCCCGTCGTCGGGCTCGGTCTCGTGCGCCGGCGTGCGTCGCTCCCCGCGTGCGGCACGCCGAGGACGTCGGCGTGCCGCAAGGGCCGCCGGGGCCTCGACGTCGTCGACGCCAGGCCGGCCTCCCGGGGCCGCGGCCTACCTGCCGCGCTGACGGCCGCGGCGGACCGACGCCTCAGACCCGGCCGACGAGGTCCGCGACGGAGTCGACCACGTGCGTGGGGCGGAACGGGTAGGTGTCGACCTCGGCGGCCGTCGTCGACCCGGTCATGACGAGGAACGTCTCGAGGCCCGCCTCGATGCCCGCGACGACGTCGGTGTCCATGCGGTCGCCGATCATCGCCGTCGTCTCGGAGTGCGCCTCGATACGGTTGAGCGCCGAGCGGAACATCATCGGGTTCGGCTTGCCCACGTAGTACGGCGAGCGGCCGGTGGCGGCCTGGATCATCGCGGCCACCGCGCCCGTGGCCGGCAGCGGCCCCTCCGCGGACGGCCCGGTCGTGTCCGGATTGGTGGCGATGAACCGGGAGCCGTCGCGCACCAGTCGGATCGCCTTGGTGATGGCCTCGAAGGAGTACGTGCGGGTCTCGCCCAGCACCACGTAGTCCGGGCTCGACTCGGTGAGCGTGTACCCGGCCTCGTACAGGGCCGTGGTGAGCCCGGCCTCGCCGATCACGTACGCCGACCCGCTCGGCACCTGGTCCGTGAGGAACTGCGCCGTCGCGAGGGCGGACGTCCAGATGGCCTCCTCCGGCAGGTCGATGCCGGACGTCGCCAGGCGGGCCCGCAGGTCGCGTGCCGTGAAGATCGAGTTGTTCGTGAGAACGAGGAAGGGACGCTCGGCGTCGCGCAGCGCGCGCACGAACTCGGGGGCTCCGGGGATCGCGCGGCCCTCGTGCACGAGGACGCCGTCCATGTCGGTGAGCCAGGACTGGATGGTGCGTGCGGTCACGCCCACACCCTAGTCACGCTTGCTCCGCGGGCGCTCTACGACGCCCGGCTACGCTGCCCTGCGTGACCAACCCTCCCCGGCCCTCCGGCCGCTCGTCCGGTCCCGGACCGTCCCACCGCCACGCCTCCCCCCGCCGGTCGGGGTCCACGCCGGCGGCGTGGGCCGTGACGCTCGGCAACGCGGTGCGTGGCGGTGCGGTGGGTGCCGCGGAGTCGGTGCCGGGGGTCTCGGGCGGGACGATCGCGCTGGTCGTGGGCCTGTACGACCGGCTCCTGGCCGCGGCGAGCCAGGTGGTGCACGCCGGGCGCGAGCTGGTGCAGGGCCTGGCGCAGCGGCGGGGCCTGCGGCCAGCGGGCGCCGCGCTGGCGCGGGTGGACTGGCGTTTCCTGGTGCCCGTGCTGGTGGGCATGGTCGTGGTGCTGCTGGTGTCGCTGTCGACGATCGCGCCGCTGCTGGAGTCCCACCCGGTCCCGATGCGCGCGCTGTTCTTCGGCATGATCGCGGTGTCCGTGGCGGTGCCGGTCCGCATGATGCCGCACCGGGTCCGTGCGGGTGACGTGGTGCTGGGGCTCGCCGCGGCCGCGGCGGCGTTCTTCCTCACCGGGCTGCCCGCCGCCGAGCTGTCCGACCCGCCGCTGTGGCTCGTGTTCGCCGGCGCCGCGGTCGCGATCAACGCCCTGGTGCTGCCCGGGGTGTCCGGGTCGTTCGTGCTGCTGGCGATGGGCCTGTACGTCCCGGTCACCGACGCCCTGCACGAGCGCGACCTCGCCGTGATCGGGACCTTCCTGCTCGGCGCCGCGATCGGGCTCGCGTCCTTCGTCAAGCTGCTGCACTGGCTGCTCGACCACCGCCGCCAGGGCACGATGGCGGTCCTCGCGGGCCTCATGCTCGGCTCCCTGCGAGCCCTGTGGCCCTGGCAGGAGGACGACGGTTCGCTGCTCGCCCCGACCGGCGGCCTGGTCGGCCCGCTGCTGCTCGCCCTCGCCGGCGCCGCCGTCGTCCTGACCGCCCTGTGGTGGGAGAGCCGCCGCGCATGAGCGTCCCGCGATCCTCCGGTGGGGCGGACCGCGAGGTCGGCGTCGGCCCCTGGGAAGGCCCGTGGCCCGACGACCCCCGCTACGACCCGGAGCTCCTGGAGCACGGCGACCGGCGCAACGTCGTCGACCGGTACCGGTACTGGACGGTGGAGGCCGTGCGTGCCGACCTGGACGCGCGCCGCCCTGCCGGGCGGTCCCTGCACGTCGCCATCGAGAACTGGGCGCACGACCTCAACATCGGGTCGGTGGTCCGCACGGCGAACGCGTTCAACGCGGCCGGCGTGCACGTCGTCGGCCGACGCCGGTGGAACCGGCGCGGCGCGATGGTCACCGACCGCTACCTGCACACCCATCACCACGCCGACGCCCAGGAGCTCGCCACCTGGGCCGCCGGCGAGGGCCTGGACGTCGTCGGCGTCGACAACGTGCCCGGGTCGGTGCCGCTCGAGACGTACGCGCTGCCGCCGCGGTGCGTGCTGCTCTTCGGGCAGGAGTCGGCCGGCCTGACGCCGGCGGCCCAGGCGGTGTGCACCGCCGTCGTGCACATCGCGCAGCACGGGTCGACACGCTCGCTCAACGCGGGCGCGGCGGCCGCGATCGCGATCCACGGCTGGGCGTCGACGTGGCTGGCGCCGTCTCACGGAGCCGACGGCATGTGACTGTCATGACCCGGACGTGAGAAAATCCGGATGCATGCGGGCCTGACGGAGCCCCGGCGCGACGTTGCGGCCCGATGCGTCCTCGTACGTTCCCTCATTGGAGTACCGCAGATGCCTATCGCAACCCCCGAGGTCTACGCCGAGATGATCGACCGGGCGAAGGCCGGCAAGTTCGCCTACCCCGCCGTCAACATCACCTCGTCGCAGACCGTGACCGCCGCGCTCCAGGGCTTCGCCGAGGCCGAGTCCGACGGCATCATCCAGGTCTCCGTGGGCGGTGGCGAGTACGCCTCGGGCGCCACGATCAAGGACCGCGTGGTGGGTTCGCTGGCCCTCGCCGCGTACGCGACCGAGGTCGCGAAGAACTACCCGGTGAACATCGCGATCCACACCGACCACTGCGTCAAGAAGAACCTGGACTCCTGGGTCCGCCCGCTGCTGGCCCTCGAGGCCGAGCAGGTCAAGGCCGGCAAGAACCCGACGTTCCAGTCGCACATGTTCGACGGCTCCGACATCCCGCTGGATGAGAACCTCGTCATCGCCGCCGAGCTGCTCGAGCTGTCGCAGGCCGCGCGCACCATCCTCGAGATCGAGGTCGGCGTCGTCGGCGGCGAGGAGGACGGCCACGAGGCCGAGATCAACGAGAAGCTCTACACCACGGCCGAGGACGGTCTGGCCACGGTCAAGGCGCTCGGCGCCGGCGAGAAGGGGCGCTACCTCACCGCGCTGACCTTCGGCAACGTGCACGGCGTGTACAAGCCGGGCGCCGTGAAGCTGCGCCCGGGGATCCTCGCGGACATCCAGAAGGCCGTCGGCGACGAGATCGGCAAGGAGAACCCGTTCGACCTGGTCTTCCACGGCGGCTCCGGCTCGACGGCCGAGGAGATCGCCCAGGCCGTCGACAACGGCGTCATCAAGATGAACATCGACACCGACACGCAGTACGCGTTCACGCGCCCGGTCGTCGAGCACATGTTCAAGAACTACGACGGTGTGCTCAAGATCGACGGCGAGGTCGGCAACAAGAAGGCCTACGACCCGCGTGCGTGGGGCAAGCTGGCCGAGGCCGGCATGGCGACCCGCATCGTCGAGGCCTGCCAGCAGCTGCGTTCGGCCGGCCACAAGATGTGACTCTCGCCCCCGGCGAGCCGGCGCGGCTCCGCGCCGAGTCACGAACGCCCCCTCCGCCCGCACGGGCGGAGGGGGCGTTCGCGCGCGGGCGGCCGGGCGCTACTGCGGCGTGCGCCGACCGCTCGACGTGGACCCGTCGAGCTCGAAGCCCGGGTCGTCGTCGACGATGTCCAGCAGCTCGCCGATCCGCGTCACCTCGAGCAGGAACCGCACCGTCGGCGGCGCGCGCAGCACCCGGACGCGGTGCGGGCTGCGCGAGGCGAGCCGCGCGAGGAACGCGACGCCGGAGGAGTCCATGAACGTCACGTGGTGGGCGTCGAGCTCCACCGGCAGGCCGGAGGCCTCGGCGTCGGCGATGGCCTCGCTCAGCTCGGCGCCGATGTCGGCGTCGATCTCGCCCGAGAGCACGATGCGCGCCCGGGAGGTGCCCATGATGACGTGGACGCTGGCGGGGTCGCCGACGTCCGGGCGCGCGTCGTCGGGCACGTCCGCGGACAGCGGATCAGGCAGGTTCGGTTTCGATCCGTCGTGCACGGTGCTCCTTCCACGCGCCGGGGCGCTCGCTCGAGTCTCGGCGGACACCAATCTACGGTTGAATGACCAGCGAGAACACCAAGCGCGGCGGGAAACCACGGTATCGGAGGCATTATGACCGAATCATCCGGTCCTGTGCCCCCCGTCTCGGAGGAAATGTTGGGCGCCGCGCTGTCGGGCGCGATCCTTCCGGTCTTCGTCACCGGGTCCTGGGACGACGGCATGCCCGTGCTGTGGGTCAACGAGTCCTTCACACGCACCACCGGCATCCGGGCGGACGACCTCCGGCGCCGCGGCGCCCACCCCCTGCTCTCCCTCGTCGAGGACGACCCCGAACGCACCCCGAGCCAGATCGCGCTGCGGGCCGGCCGCCCCACCGCGCGGATGATCAAGGGGCACCGGCCCGACGGCGTCGACACCTGGTGGCACGTGACCATGTCCCCGCTGCCGGACGGCGACGGCGACGTGCCGTACTGGCTCGGCGCCGCGACCGACGTGTCCGGCTTCGTCGAGCAGCACGCCGCCCAGCTCGCCTCGCTCGAGGTCGAGCGCCGCGAGCGTGCCGACCTCGACCTCATCGCCCAGACCACCGAGCTGCTCGGCGACCTGGAGTACCCGTACGCCCTGCGCGACATCGCCGACCTGCTGCGGTCCCTCGTGCCGTGGGCGGGCTTCTACCTCAACGACGACGGGCTCGTCTTCGCCGAGGGCGTCGACGTCATGTCCCCGCCGAGCGGCCGGGGCCGGCGCCACGCCCGGTACGTCCCCGAGTCGACCGTCCTCGACCGGGAGCTGGCCGCCGCCCACGGCGACGAGGGCACCCGGGAGCCGCACCGGGCCGACCAGGTGCAGGACCTCCTCGACGGCGTCGTCGACGGCCCGGTGCTGCTGCCCCTCGGCGTGCCGTACCCGGCGCACTCGGCGTCCGGGTGGCTGCGGCGCGACCTCGTGCGCCGCGTCGTCGAGGAGACCGGCGCGGTGCCGAGCTCCGTCGTCGTGCACGCCGTCGCCGGGCGCCGCCGCGTCCTCGGGCTGCTCGTGAGCTGGCACGGCGAGGGCACCACCATCGAGGGCCCGGCGCGGGACGAGGAGCCGCGGTCGGCGTACACCGGCCACCAGCACATCGACACGGTCGTCGAGGTGGTGGCGCGCCGCGCCGGCACCGCGATCGACAACGCCCGCCTGTACGCACGCGAGCACCGGCTCGCCGAGGCGCTGCAGCGCGCGATGCTGCCCGAGCAGGCCGACGTCCCCGGCCTCGACGTGTGGACCTACTACGCCCCGAACGCCGAGCACGCGCAGGTCGGCGGCGACTGGTACGACGTCGTGCAGATCTCGGCAGGCACCGTCGGGCTCGTCGTCGGCGACGTCGTCGGGCACGACGTCGAGGCCGCGGCTGCGATGGGGCAGCTGCGGTCCGTGGTGCGGTCCTACGCCTTCGAGCTCGCCACCCCCGGCATCGTCGTCGACCGGGTCGACCAGCTCGTCACGGGCATGCGCATCCCCCGGTCCGCGTCGATGGTGTACGCCACGCTGGAGCAGCAGCCGGGCGGTGTGTGGCGCGTCCTCTACACACGCGCCGGGCACCTGCCGCCCCTGCTGCTGCGCGACGCGAAGGTCACCCAGCTCGCCGACGCCGGCGGCTCGCTCATCGGGTTCGGCTCAGAGCCCCGCACCACCGCCCAGGCGGAGCTCCGGCCCGGCGACGTGCTGCTGTTCTACACGGACGGGCTCATCGAGCGGCGGGACCGCTCCCTGAAGATCGGGCTCGACGCCCTCATCGAGGCCTCGGCCCGGATCACCGCCCGGGACGCCGCCGGCGTGGGGGAGGAGCTGCTGTCCCGGCTCGCCGACGCGCCCGAGGACGACGTCGCGCTCGTCGTCGTGCGGGTGCCGGACCCCGTGGTCGACGCGCAGGTGCAGCCGCTCAGCCCGCGCTCGCGGCGCTGGCTGCTGCCCAGCGAGCCCGCCTCCATCGGCCGTGCCCGGCACGCCGTGCTGCGCACCTGCCAGGCGTGGGGCCTGCCGGAGTCCGCCGCGGCGGAGCTCGTCGTCTCCGAGCTCGTCGCCAACGGCGTGCTGCACGGGTGGGGCAACATCGCGCTGCGGCTCTACGACACGGGCGACGGGCTGCGCATCGAGGTCGAGGACTCCAACCCGGCCCCACCGGTGTCCACCGACGGGCACCCGAACCGCGTCGGGGGCTTCGGCATGCAGATCGTCGAGCGGCTCGCCGACTGGGGGTGGCGGCCCGCCGGGTCCGGCAAGCTGGTGTGGGCGAAGCTGCGTCCGTCGCCTGCGTGACCTCTGGTTGCGACCGCAACCGGGGCCGGGCCGGGCGAGGCGGGGGGCGTGCGCCCCGAGGCGCGCCATCCGCCGCGCTCGTCCCTCGCGCGGCTCCCGCCAGACCCAGCCAGCCTCGGGGCACACGCCCCCGCCCCGCCCGGCGTGACCGGGTGCGGGCCGTGGCTGTCGCGGCTCCCGCCAGGTCCAGCCAGCCTCTCGGCACGGGCAGCCCGGATCCGGGCGGCCTGGGGGCTGCGGGCCGGCGTCCGACGCGGGGTCAGGGGAGGAGCGCGGCGACCTCCTCGGGCGAGGTGCCGGAGTCGCGGAGGAACTGCTCGCAGCGCTGCGCCTCGTCCTCCTCGCCGATGTGGTGCGCCGCCCGGGAGAGTGCCAGCAGCGCGCGGAGGAAGCCCTGGTTCGGCGCGTGGTCGGCGGGAACCGGGCCTTGGCCGCGCCAGCCGGCGCGGCGCAGCGCGTCCAGGCCGCGGTGGTACCCGGTGCGGGCGTACGCGTACGCGGTGACCGCCCGGGCCGCACCGGGGCCGTCGGCGCCGTCGGGGCTGTCCGGGCCGTCGTCGAGCGTCTGCTCGGCGAGCACCGCCCAGGCGAGGCTGGACGACGGGTGGTCGGCGGCGAGCCGGGCGGGGTCCTCGCCGGTGTCCAGCCCTTCGCGCACCTGCGGGTGGTCGTCGGGGAGCAGGGTCGGGGGAGGGCCGGCGAGCAGGGAGTCGCGGTGCTGGGAGCTCATGGGGCCATTGTGGTGGACAGCGGGACCCGGGCGCGCGGGGCGCGGCCGGGCACGCGTTCGACGGTCGGGCCGGCCCGGACCCGGGTAGGCTCGGGGACATGATCGAGATCGCGACGTCCTCGGCGACGACGACGCTCGTGATCGCCGGTGACCTCGACCTGGCGGAGCGGGACCAGTTCCCGGAGATCGCGGCGCGCGTCGTCGGGCTGCGCCGCCAGCTCCTCGTCATCGACATGTGCCGGGTGACGTTCATGGACTCCACCGGCGCGGCGTTCCTCATCTCGCTGGCGGACTCCGGTCGTAAGCGCGGCGGCGCCACCGTGCTGCGGGGCGCGGACGAGCGCGACCTGTTCGTGCTCGAGGTGTGCGGGGCCCTCGACCTCTTCCGCATCGACCGCGACCACCGCTGCGAGACGCCCACCCCCGCCGCGGGCACCCCGCTGCCGCACCGGCACCGCCCCGCCTGACGCGCCCCGCCGCCGCGACCCGTGCGCGGCGGACGGCGCGCGTCCCGGCTGCGCGGACGCTCGCGGGTAGACTCGGGCGCGGCCCGGACCCGACCCGCCCGCGACGACCGCCCGGCGGCCATCCTCCCGGGCCTCGTCGATGCGAGGAGAGTGGGAATCCCATGCCAGCCGTGGTGCTCGTCGGCGCCCAGTGGGGCGACGAGGGCAAGGGAAAGGCGACGGACCTGCTCGGGTCCGACGTCGACTACGTCGTGAAGTTCAACGGCGGCAACAACGCGGGCCACACCGTCGTCATCGGCGACGAGAAGTACGCCCTGCACCTGCTGCCGTCGGGCATCCTGTCGCCGGGCGTCGTCCCGGTGATCGGCAACGGCGTCGTCGTGGACATCGACGTGCTCTTCGAGGAGCTGGACGCCCTGAACGCGCGGGGCGTCGACACGTCGCGGCTGCTGGTGTCGTCCCAGGCGCACGTCATCGCCGGCTACCACCGCACCGTCGACAAGGTCACCGAGCGGTTCCTCGGCAAGCGACGGATCGGCACCACCGGGCGCGGCATCGGCCCGGCGTACGCGGACAAGATCAACCGCGTCGGCATCCGCATCTCCGACCTCTTCGACCCGAAGATCCTCGCGGAGAAGGTCGAGGGCGCGCTCGACCAGAAGAACCACCTGCTCGTGAAGGTGTACAACCGCCGCGCGGTCGACGTCGACGAGACGGTCGACGAGCTGCTGGCGCACGCCGAGCGGCTCCGCCCGATGGTCGCGAACACGCCGCTCGTGCTGAACGAGGCCCTCGACGCCGGCAAGAACGTGCTGTTCGAGGCCGGCCAGGCCACCATGCTCGACGTCGACCACGGCACCTACCCGTTCGTGACGTCGTCCAACGCCACCGCGGGCGGCGCGGTGACCGGGTCCGGCATCGGGCCCACCCGCATCGACTCAGTCATCGGCGTCATCAAGGCGTACACGACGCGCGTCGGCGAGGGGCCGTTCCCCACCGAGCTCTTCGACGACATGGGCGAGCACCTGCTCAAGACCGGCGGCGAGTACGGCGTCACCACCGGCCGCGCCCGCCGCTGCGGGTGGTACGACTCCGTCATCGCCCGGTACGCGTCGCGCGTCAACGGGCTCACCGACATGGTCGTCACCAAGCTTGACGTGCTCACCGGCATGGAGAAGGTGCCGGTCTGCGTGGCCTACGACGTCGACGGCACCCGCTACGACGAGATGCCCGACGACCAGACGGCGTTCCACCACGCGACGCCGATCTACGAGGAGCTCCCCGGCTGGTGGGAGGACATCTCCGGCGCCCGGACGATCGACGACCTGCCCGCCAACGCCCAGGCGTACCTGCGGCACCTGGAGGACATCTCCGGCTGCCGCATCTCCGCGGTCGGCGTCGGCCCGCGGCGCGACGAGATCATCCCGGTGCACGACCTGATCCACGCCCGCTGACGATCGTCCCGGTTCTGCGGGCCACCCGGCCCGAAGCCCGCAGAACCGGGACGTCAGACGGCGAACACGTCGGAAGCCTGGCGGCCAGGTGTCCACGTCGTGCTGCGCAGGAACGCCGCGACCTCGTGGGCGACGGTGCCCCGTAGGGCGTCCGTCCCCGTGTAGCGGCGCACGACCGTGCGGTCCGTGACGATCCGGTTCTGCCGGGCGCGGTCGCGGAACAGTGCTTCCGGCGTCGAGTGCGGGTCCTGCCCGTCGATCTCGACGATCAGCGCCCGCCCGTCGGGCAGCAACCACGCCAGGTCGACGCGTGCGAGGAACCTGCCGTGCAGCGACGGGCCGTCGACCAGCATCAGCTGGAGGGCGTCCGGCGGGACGCCCGCGTCGCGGCACGACAGGCGAGCCCACGTCTCTGCCGGTGACTCCGCCGCGCCGTCGGCCTCGTCCCACCAGGGATGGGTGCGTCCCGCGCCAGGCCGGCCGCGTGCCGCGTCGTGCGCGCGCTCCAGCCCGTCGCGGGTGATCAGGCGCCCCTGGAGAGCGGAGTCCATCACGGCGACGGCCTCGTGCCGCCGGAGCTCGGGTACCGCCTGGGCGAGCGCGTCCTCGACGGTGACGCACGGGATGCCGCGGACGACGTCCCACCGGCGCACGGGGAGCCGCCGGACGCGGACCGTCGACCTCCCGGCGCGGGACGTCCCGTCCGGGAGCGTGACCTCGGGGCGGATGTCGGTGGGCAGCCCGAGGACGCCGTGGAGCGCCAGCGCGGCCGCGCCGGTGGCGACGCTGCCCGGGTACGCGAGGGGCCCGATGGCTGCGGAGCGGAGCCTCCGCAGGCCCCGCGGGTCGTGGTCGGCGCGTGCCACGGGGCCGAGGTCGTAGACGCCCCGGGCGACGCGCTGCCACGCCCCTGACCGGGCGGCCCGGGTCACACGGTCCGGAGGGACACCGCACGCCGCGCACTGCCGCATCGAGACGAGGCCGCCCTGACGACGCGCGACCTCCAGGAGCGCAGGGGGGACCGGGGCGCGGCGACGGGGCACCGGCCTACTTCAGCACCACCCCGGTATCTCCTGCAGGGCTCATCCACAGCACGTGTCGCGCGTCCCGGGTCTGCGGGAATCTCGGCGCGAAGCCCGCAGTTCCAGGCCGTAGGTCACGGTCCGGTTAGCATGGCTGCCCGTGAAGATCCTCGTCGTCGGGAACGGTGCCCGCGAGCACGCCATCGTCCACTCCCTCGCGTCGGAGGACCCGGCGCACGAGCTGCACGCCGCCCCCGGCAACCCGGGTATCGCCGCGCAGGCGACGCTGCACCCCGTCGACGCGAACGACGGCGCCGCGGTCGCCCGGCTCGCGCGCGAGCTCGGCGCGGAGCTGGTCGTCGTCGGCCCGGAGGCCCCGCTCGTCGCGGGCGTCGCCGACGCGGTGCGCGACGCCGGGATCCCCGTCTTCGGCCCCTCGGCCGAGGCGGCGCGGCTGGAGGGCTCGAAGGCGTTCGCCAAGGACGTCATGGCGGCCGCGAACGTCCCGACCGCGATGGCGCACGTGTGCACGACCACGGACGAGGTCGCCGCCGCCCTCGACGCATTCGGACCGCCGTACGTGGTCAAGGACGACGGGCTCGCGGCCGGCAAGGGCGTCGTCGTGACGCCGGACCGGGACGCCGCGATGGCCCACGCGCGCGACGCGCTGGCCGCGCGCGGCGCGGACGGACGGATCGTCGTCGAGGAATTCCTCGACGGGCCCGAGGTGTCGCTGTTCTGCCTCTGCGACGGCACCACCGTGGTGCCGATGGTGCCCGCGCAGGACTTCAAGCGCGTCGGTGACGGCGACGCCGGCCCGAACACCGGCGGCATGGGCGCCTACACGCCGCTCGACTGGGCGCCCGAGGGCCTCGTCGCCGAGGTCGTCGAGCGCATCGCCCAGCCCACCGTGGACGAGATGGCGCGCCGCGGCGTCCCGTTCGCCGGCACCCTCTACGTGGGGCTGGCCCTGACGAGCCGCGGCACGCGCGTCGTGGAGTTCAACGCCCGCTTCGGCGACCCGGAGATCCAGGCGGTGCTCGCGCGCCTGCGCACGCCGCTGTCCGGGGTGCTGCTCGCCGCCGCCACGGGCCGCCTCGCCGACGTGGGGCCGCTGCGCTGGTCCGACGACGCCGTCGTCAACGTCGTCGTCGCCTCGCAGGGTTACCCGGAGTCGCCGCGCAAGGGCGACCCGATCAGCGGGATCGCCGCCGCCGAGGCGCTGGACGGGGTGCACGTGCTGCACGCCGGCACCGCGCTGTCCGGCGACGGCGGCCTGGTGTCTGCGGGCGGGCGCGTGCTGTCCGTCGTCGGGCGGGGCCGCGACCTCGCCGCCGCGCGCGCGGCGTCCTACGCGGGCGTGGCGATGATCGGCCTCGACGGCTCGCACCACCGCTCCGACATCGCGCTGGCCGCCGAGCGGGGCGAGGTCACCGTTCCCTGACGGGACACCGCTCTCAGCCGGGTGTACCGGTCGCCAGCACCTCGCCGTCGGCGTCGAGCGCCTGGACCGCCACGTAGGCCGCGTCGCCGGGCACCCCAGGGACGGCCGTCTCGAACCCGGACCGCGGGACGGTCGTGACCTCCGTGGCCGTATCGGCGTCCTCGCCGGCGACCAGCCTCCAGCGCGCGACGTCGGTCGCGCCGTTCCAGCTCACGGAGGCCGTGTCGCCGTCCACCACGACGGCGGGCGGGTCGGACGGCGTCGCGTGCCAGTCGAAGCGGTAGGCCCGGTAGGTCTCGCCACCCAGCAGCGGGAACTCGCGCACGAGGGTGCCGTCGCCGGTGTACTCGCTGGTCCACTGCGCGTCGCCCCAGCCGATGACGACGTTGCCGCCCTCGAGCACCTGCATGTTCCCCTGGCTCCCGGCGAGCCGGTCCGGGTCGCCGGGCAGCCACTCCTGGTCCACCGACGCGGTCATGGCGTCCGTGTCGACGTCCAGCCGCAGGCCGCGCGAGTGCTTCCCGACCGGGGGGTCGCCCTGGTTGTCGAACACCGTCACGGTGCCGTCGTCGTGCCACTGGGCGTCGTGCTGCCAGGCGAACTGCGCGCCGGTCCCGGGCTCGTCACCGTCGCCCGAGCCCTCCATCGTGAAGTCCGAGCTCTTGCCGCCGAGCGTCCACCGGACGTCGCCGGTCGACCGGTCGACGACGTACACCGCGTGGGTCTGCCGGGACGAGACCAGCAGGTCACCGTCGGGGGTGAGGGTCGCGGAGTTGACGTGGAACCAGTCGAACGGGTCCTCCTCCGTCCCCGACGGCTCGTCCTCCTCGTCCTCGGGCTCGACGGTGGCGTGCGTGTCGGTGAGGTCGACGTGGTCGAGCGCGGACCAGGTGGAGAGCACCTCGCCCGTCGCGACGTCGACCTCCTGGACGACGCCGTCGTAGACGTAGCCGTCCTCGTCGCCGCCCGCGGCGGTCAGGTCGCGCGGCACGACGGGGTAGGACAGGACCAGCATCGTGCCCTCGGGCGTGATGGTGGCGTCGTGCAGGTCGGCCTGGTGCGGTTCGAGGTCGGCGCCCGTCGTGACGGTCGCGATCTCCTCGTACGACGTGTCGAGGACGTGGATGTCGCCGGTGCCGTGCCCGACGACGTCGGACCTGCCGGCGTAGTAGGTCAGGACCGGCTCGCCCCGGTACTCCTGGACGCGGAAGTCGTAGATCGGCGACTCCGCCGGGTCGATCCAGACCGGCTCGCCGGTGGCGTCCACGATCAGGCCGCCCAGGTGCGGCTCGGCCTCCTTCTTCGGCGCGAGGAAGTAGAGGTGGTCCGAGTCGTCGTCCGCGGCTGCCGGCCCCTCGGTGACCGGGAGGGGCGGGGCCGACATGTCGACGGTGCGGTACGTGCGGGGAGCCGGTTCAGGCTCGTCCTCGTCCTCGTCCCCGGCGCAGGAGACGAGGGCGAGCGCGAGCACGCCGCCGGCGCCGAGAACGGCGGTCCGGCGCCGTCGGGACGAGGGTGCGCGCTGAGGGGCCATGTGCTGAGCCTGCCGTGTCGGGCGGTGCCGGTGCCACCGGTCGCCCGGCGGCGCCGAGCCGCGAGGTCCCGGAGATCGGCCCGGCGGCCCCGGGTCGGTCCCGCAGTGAGAGACTGGGCGCCGTGACCGACGCGCGCCCCACCTCGACGTCCGAGATGTCCGACGCCTTCGCCGGCGGCCCGCTGGACCTGCCCGGCTGGCGGCACGTCTACTCCGGCAAGGTGCGTGACCTGTACGAGCCGGACCTGCCGGCGCTCGGCGGGGTGCACCCGCTGGGCGACGTGGTGCTCGTCGTCGCGTCGGACCGCGTCTCCGCGTACGACCACGCGCTCAGCCCCAGCATCCCCGACAAGGGCGTGGTGCTGACCCAGCTCAGCCTGTGGTGGTTCGACCAGCTCGCCGACCTCGTGCCGAACCACGTGGTCTCGTGCGAGCCGTCCGCCGAGCCGGGCGACGGCCTGGTGCCCGACGTCGTCGCCGGGCGCGCCATGATCTGCCGCCGGCTGGACATGTTCCCGGTGGAGTGCGTCGCGCGCGGCTACCTCACCGGGTCCGGCCTCGCCGAGTACCGTGCCGGCGGCGAGGTCACCGGCATCCCGCTGCCCGCCGGGCTCGTCGACGGGTCGCGGCTGCCCGAGCCGATCTTCACCCCCGCCACCAAGGCCGAGCAGGGCGAGCACGACGAGAACGTCACCTTTGCGGAGGTCGCCCGGCGGCTGGGCGACGACGACGCGTCGCGCCTGCGCGACCTCACCCTCGCGGTCTACGCTCGCGCCGAGCGGATCGCGCGCGAGCGCGGCGTGATCCTCGCTGACACGAAGCTGGAGTTCGGCGTCGACCCGGCCACCGGCGCGACCGTCCTCGGCGACGAGGTGCTGACCCCGGACTCGTCCCGCTTCTGGCCGGCGGACCAGTGGGAGCCGGGCCGTGCGCAGCCGAGCTTCGACAAGCAGTTCGTGCGGGACTGGCTCACGTCCGACGCGTCCGGCTGGGACCGGTCCGGCGACGTCCCGCCGCCCCCGCTGCCCGACGACGTGGTGCGGCGGACCCGGGACCGCTACCTGGAGGCGTTCGAGCGGCTGACGGGCTCGCCGCTGCGCTAAGAGGTCGACGCCGGGCGGGCCCGGCTCCGCGCTGCGGCGGCCCGTCGTCACATGCGGGAGAAGGCGACGCTGTCCTCGAGCAGGGTGCCGTCGGGGTTCTCCACGACGCAGAGCATTTGGCGGTCGCCGAAGCCCCACGTCGTCTCGTCGGGGCCGATGTAGTACATCGACAGGCTCGAGTCCTCGTAGCCGATCCCCACGTACACGGTGAAGGAACGGGAGCAGAGGTCCTCGAAGCTGGCCTCGATCTCGTCGGTGCCCGGGAACGCGTCGCCCTCGAGGGTGTGCACGCCGACGACCTGCGACGTGTGGGGGGTGTCGCAGTCGGCCGGGGAGATGTCCTCGAGGGTCGTGGCCTCGTACGGCAGGTCGAAGCAGTCGCCCTGGTCGTAGCCGAGGCCCATCCCCTCCTGCAGCCCCTCCTGGTAGCTCTCCTCGAAGCCCTCGGTGAACGCGTCCTGGAAGTCCTGGTTGCTCGCCACGAACAGGACGGCACCGATGGCGATCGCCCAACCGATGGTGCCGAGCGCACCGAGGACGATGCCCGCGATCGCGAGGCCGCGCCCCGAGCGCTCGGGGCGCTTGGTGCGCACCACCCCGGCGATGCCGAGGCCGAGTGGGATCAGCGCCATGCCCAGGATGCCGGTGACCAGCGCGGCGACCGACACCCCGTCCGTCCTGGGCTGCTGCGGCGCGGAGTACGGCGTGCCGTACCCGGGCGGGGGCGCCGCCGGGCCGGCGTCGGGCGTCGTGTACGGGGCGGGTGCCGCGTACGGAGGGGCGGGGGGCTGCGGTGCCCCGGGAACGGCAGGAGGCTCGCCGGACACCGCGTACGGGTCGGTCGCGCCGCCCTGCGGCGTGGACGGCGATGCCGGCTGCTCGGGCGGGGTGGGGCCGGTGGGCGGCGTGGGGGCGGACATCTGCCCTCTCTGGTGTCGTGGCTCGGGGTCGTGGACGTGGGCGGTGCCCGGGGGCGTCGACGCACGTCGCGCACGAGGGTAGCGCCCGCCCCCGACGCCGTGTCGCGGGGTGACGAGGGCGGGCGCCGGCCCTCGGCCGCCCGACAGGTAGACTCGACGCGGAATCCCGCCGCCGTGCTCCCGCTCGCCACACGCGCTCCTCCTGGTGCGCGTCCCTGCTGGGATCCCGGAGCGGCGGCCCCACCGACTTGCCCGGTCACGATTCAAGGAGCGCCCGTGGGACGCGTCGTCGTCGAGGTCATGCCCAAGCCCGAGATCCTGGACCCCCAGGGCAAGGCCGTCGTCGGGGCGCTGCCGCGCCTCGGCTTCACCCAGTTCAGCGGGGTCCGTCAGGGCAAGCGGTTCGAGCTCGAGGTCGACGGCGAGGTGACGCCGGAGGTGCTGGCCGCGGCGCGCGAGGCCGCCACGACCGTGCTGTCCAACCCGGTGATCGAGGACGTCGTCGCCGTCACCGACGCCACCGAGGTGTCCGCCTGATGCCGGAGACGCTCGCGGCCGCCAGGATCGGCGTCGTCACCTTCCCCGGCACGCTCGACGACCGCGACGCCGCCCGCGCGGTGCGCCTCGCCGGCGGCGAGCCGGTGTCCCTGTGGCACGCGGACGGGGACCTGCAGGGGGTCGACGCCGTCGTGCTGCCGGGCGGGTTCTCCTACGGCGACTACCTGCGCGCCGGCGCGATCAGCCGCTTCGCGCCCGCGATGGACGCCATCGTGGACGCCGCGAAGGGCGGCATGCCCGTGCTCGGCATCTGCAACGGCTTCCAGGTGCTCACCGAGGCACACCTGCTGCCGGGCTCGATGATCAAGAACGACCACCTGCACTTCGTGTGCCGAGAGCAGGTGCTGTCGGTCGAGAACGCCGACACGGCCTGGACCAACGCCTACGAGCAGGGCCAGCGGATCACCATCCCGCTGAAGAACCAGGACGGGCAGTTCGTCGCCGACGAGCGCACCCTGGACGAGCTGGAGGGCGAGGGCCGGGTCGCGTTCCGTTACCAGGACGGCAACCCCAACGGCTCGCGCCGCGACATCGCGGGCATCACCAACGCCCGCGGCAACGTGGTCGGCCTGATGCCGCACCCCGAGCACGCCGTCGAGGCGGGCTTCGGGCCGGCGGACGCGACGGGCCCCCGGGCCGGGACCGACGGGCTCGGGTTCTTCACCTCCGTGCTCGCGTCCCTCGTGCGGGCGTGACGTCCCGGGCCGCCGGACGAGAGGACACCCCGTGAGCACGACGACGCACCAGCATGCCGACCAGGTCGTGGTCGAGGCCGTGGCGTGGGACGCGCCCGGCGCCGCCGCCCTGCGCGCGGCGCAGGAGGCCGAGATGGCCGTGCGGTACGGCGGCGAGGACGACGCGCCGGCCATCGACCCGGCGTCGATCGTCGTGACGCTCGTCGCCAGGGTGGACGGCGAGCCCGCCGCCACCGTCGCGGTGCGGGACGTGTCCGGCACCGACGACGGCCGCGGGCGCGGCACCACGCACCCGGCCGCCACGGGCGAGGTCAAGCGCCTCTACGTGGACCCGGCCCGGCGCGGGCTGGGTCTGGCCAAGCGGCTCATGGCCGACGTCGAGACGGCGGCGCGCAGGGTCGGCTTCCGCCGCTTCGTCCTCGAGACCGGTATCGAGCAGCCGGAGGCGATCGGCCTGTACGAGGCGCTCGGGTACGCGCCGATCGAGAAGTACGGCGACCACGCCCACGAGGAGAAGCAGCGCTGCTACGGCAAGCGCCTCTGACCGGTCACGGCCGTCGCCGAGGGGTCAGCTCCACGGCCGCAGCTGCTGCAGGGTCCAGGAGTTGCCGTCCGGGTCGTCGAAGGTGACGAACCGTCCCCAGGGCTGGTCGTCCACGCCCTCGGCCGCCACGCCGAGCCCGCGCAGGTGGGCCAGCGCCTCGTCGGCGTCGGGCACGACCACCTGGATCGAGTCCTGGGTGCCCGGCGCGAGGCCGCCGCCGAGGCCGGTGCCGAACGCGATGGAGCAGGCCGACCCCGGCGGGGTCATCTGGACGAACCGGAGGTCGTCGCTGACCTGGTGGTCGTGGTCCCGGTGGAACCCGATGCGCTCGTAGAAGTCGGCGGCGCGGTCCACGTCGGTGACGGGGACGAAGATGAGCTCGATCTTCCAGTCCATGGCAGGGACCTCTTCTCGGTGGCGGGTGTCAGTCGGTGGACAGCAGGGGACGGACCTCGCGGCCCAGGAGCTCGACGAGTCCCGGCAGGTCGGGCTCGTCCGCGGTCGGCTGGATCGCGACGGCCGTCGCGCCGGCGTCGGCCAGGCGCAGGACGCCGTCGGCGATCGCCCGCGCGTCGCCGGCCGCGCCGACGCCTCGGCCGGGCTCGGCGCCCCACTGCGGCAGCTCGGCGTCGAGACGCTCCTGGGCACCGGGCCCTGTGGCGGCGATCAGGGTGGCGTGCACGTCCGGCAGTCGGCGGCCCGCCCCCTTCGCCGCGTCCCGCGCCGTCGCGACCGAGCCGCGTACGTCGTCGGGCGTCAGCGCGTTCGCGAGCACGAGACCGTCGCCCAGCTCGCCGACCAGCGCGAGGGACCTCGGCCCGACGCCGCCCAGCCACAGCGGCAGCCCCGGCTCCGGCGGCCAGTCGAGGCGGACGCGGTCGAGCGTCACGTACCGGCCCGACGTCGTCACCTCCTCGCCCGCGAGCAGGCGGCGCAGCGCGTCGGTGTGCTCGCGCAGCAGCGTGAGCGGCGACCCGGCGCGGACCCCGGACTGGGCCATCCACTCCTGGACGCCGTGGCCGACGGCGGGGAGGAAGCGGCCGGGGAACAGGCGGGCGAGCGTGGCGATCTCCATCGCCGTGATCGCCGTGCTGCGCAGCGGCGCGGGCATCAGGCCGATGCCGACGCGGATCCGCTCCGTCCACGCCAGGGCCGCGCTCGCCGACGCCAGGCCGCTCTGCTTGAAGCAGTCCTCCCAGACCCACAGGTCGTCCAGACCGGCCGCCTCCGCGGTGGTGGCGAGCGGGCGCAGCGTCTCCGGCTCGTGGGTGGGGACGAAGGCGATGCCGAGGCGGACAGGGGCGTCGGGGCGTGGGGCAGCAGCGACCGTCATGCCGCTATCGTGCCTGCCGCCTCCGACACGGGCTGTCACGGCCCGGTGGCGCCGGTGGTGCCGTCAGCCGCGGGAGCGCAGGTAGGTGAGCTGCGCCGCGACGGACTGCCGCGCCGCGCCCCGCACGGCGGGGTCGACGTCCGCATACACCTGGTCGACGACGGCGTCGACGACGCCGTCGGCGACGGCGCTGCCCGCGTCGACGCCGAGCTCGCCCAGGGCGCCCCGGACCTGGTCCAGTCGCTCGAGCCGGTGCGCCCGGTACGCGCGCACCACGGGGCCGAGGTCGTCGAGCGCGGGGCCGTGCGCGGGGACCGCGCGCCGGCCCTCTCCGACACGTTCGAGGGCGTCGAGGCTGTCCAGGTAGTCGGCCAGGGAGCCGTCGGGCTCGGTGATGACGGTGGTGCCGCGCCCGAGCACGGTGTCGCCGGTGAGGACCACGGGATCCTCGCCCGGTCCGGTGACGACGAACGACACCGAGTCGGCGGTGTGCCCCGGCGTCGCGAGCACGTCCACGCGGACACCGGCCGCCTGGATCGTCTCCCCGTCGCGCAGGGGCGTGCCGCCGTGGCAGTGCGCCGGGTCGGCCGCCCGCACCGGGGCGCCCGTGAACTCGCGCAGGCGCGGCGATCCCGCCGTGTGGTCGGCGTGCCGGTGCGTGATCAGCACCAGTTCCACCGGCCCGGTCCCGGCGAGCGCCCGCAGGTGCGCCTCGTCGTCCGGGCCGGGGTCGACGACGACGCACGACGACGAGCCCGGCGCGCGCAGGACGACGGAGCGTGTGCCGTCCAACGTCATCGGGCCGGGATTGTCGGCGCGCAGGACGGCGACGCTGCGGGTCACGTCCCACGTCGCGCCCACCTCAGCCTGCCAGCAGCTCGAGGGTCCGCACCCGGCCGGGCGTCTCGTCCAGCGGCTCCCCGGCGTACGTGCCCGCGACGGGCACGACCATCACCTCGTCGGCGCCGTGCCGGGCGGCGAGCGCCGCCACCTCGGCCCGCGCGGCGTCGGGCTCGTCGATGATCCACCGCGCGCGCATGTCGCCGATCATCTGCTCGCCGAGCTGGTCGAGCGGGGCGGCCAGCGCCTCCTCGACGGTCTCGGCGCGGCCCATCGGCTTGCCGGTGCGCAGCCGGGCCATCGCCCGCAGCTGAGGGAGGGCGCGCTCGGACGCCTCGTCGGCGGTGGGGGCGACGACGGCGTTCACGGTGAGGAAGGTGCGCGGCTCGGGGTGGGCCTCGCTCGGCCGGTAGCCGTCGCGGTACAGCGCGAGCACCTGGTCGATGCCGGCCCCGGAGAAGTGGTTGGCGAAGACGTACGGCAGCCCGAGCTCGGCCGCGAGGCGGGCGGAGTAGTCGCTGGAGCCGAGGAGCCAGATCGTCGGCGCGGCCTCGGCCGCCGGGGTGGCGTGCACGTCGTAGACGTTGCCGTCGCCAAGGCGGAGCTGGGCGCCGTCGGGCCGCATCAGCGACAGGATGTTCTGCACGTGCTCTCCGAACCGCTCGACGTCCGACGTCGGGCCCGACGCGCGCAGCAGGGCGGTGACAACGGGATCGGAGCCGGGCGCCCGGCCGATGCCGAGGTCGATGCGCCCGGGCGCGAGCGCCTCGAGGGCCGCGAACTGCTCGGCCACGACGAGCGGGGCGTGGTTGGGCAGCATGACGCCGCCGGAGCCGACGCGGATGCGCCGCGTCTGCGTGGCCGCGGCCGCGATCATCACGGGCGGCGTGGACGCGGCGACGGCGGGCATGTTGTGGTGCTCGGCGAACCAGTACCGCGCGAAGCCGAGCTCGTCGGCGCGGCGCACCAGGGCGAGCGACGAGGCGAGCGCCTGGGCGCTGGACTGCCCGGTGCGGACCGGGACGAGGTCGAGGACGGACAGGCGCGGAGGCGTGGGAGAGTAAGTCGGCGTGGTCATCGCCTGGGTCAACCGCCGCCCGGCACATGCCTATTCCGAGCCGTCGACCATGCGCTACAGGGGTGCCGAACATGTGGTTGGTCCGGGACTCAGGGTCTGAGTCCCGGACCAACCACATGTTCGGCACCTCCCCGCAACCGATCAGGGAATGCGGGACGGGCGGAGGGGAGCCGGTCAGGAGGGGAGGGGTTCGCGGAGTCCGCTCGCGCGGCGCACGGGGTGGGCGACGGCGGCACGGACGGCGTCGGCGCTCGCCACGACGCGCACGTGCTCCTGGGCGCGTGTCACCGCCGTGTACAGCAGCTCGCGGGTCAGCAGCGGCGAGCTCTCCGGCGGCAGCACCAGCGACACGCGGCGGAACTGGCTGCCCTGCGCGCGGTGCACCGTCATCGCGTGCACCGTCTCGACGGGAGGAAGCCGGTGGGTGCGGACAGTCATCGGCGCGTCCTGGTCGCCGAACACGGCCACGGCGCCGTCGTCGGCGGCGACGACCACGCCGGTGTCGCCGTTGTACAGCCCCACCTCGGCGTCGTTCGCGGTCACGAGCAGCGGCCTGCCGACCACCCACGGCGTGGTGGCGGCGGGCCCGCCGGTGGCGGTGGCCTCCTCGACCCACGCCTCGACCTGCGCCGCCCAGCGGGCGACGCCCACCGGGCCCCTGCGGTGCGCGACCATCACCCGGTGCGCGGACAGCGCCTCGAGCGCCCCCGCCGCGTCGCCGGCGCGTGCCGCGGCGACCAGCCGGCGGCCCGCGGCCACGGCGTCGTCGCGCAGCCCGGCCACCGCGCCCTCGTCGAGACGTTCCGTGTCGGCCTCCATCAGCTCGACGCCGCCCGCTCCCGTGCGCAGGACGTCCAGGACGGTGTCCGCGTCCCCGTCGCGGATCGCGGAGGCGAGCGGCAGGATCGCCGAGTCGGATCCCTGCCGGTGCACGGTCACGAGCCGCACGACCCCGTTGCCCAGGTCGTCGGGGTCGGCCTCGGCCGCCCGGGGACGGGCCGGCGGCGGCGCGACGGGCGGTCGCGCCACGAGGTCGCCCAGCACCGCGCCCGCCTCGACGGACGCGAGCTGGTCGGGGTCGCCCACCAGCAGCAGGCGCGCGTCGGGCCGTACCGCCTCCAGGAGCCGTGCCATGAGGGACAGCGGGACCATCGACGTCTCGTCGACGACGACCACGTCGTGGGGCAGGTGGTGCCCGGCGTGGTGCCGGAACCGGGTGGCGCTGCGGTACCCGAGCAGGCGGTGCACCGTCGTGGCCTCGGGGGCCCCGGTCCGTGCCCGGTCGGCGGGGGAGAGCTGCCCGACGACGCCGCGCACCGCCTCCTGCAGCCGCGCGGCCGCCTTGCCCGTGGGGGCGGCGAGCGCGACCCGCAGGGCAGGGCCGGTCTCGCCGTCACCGGCGGCGGTGTCCTGCAGCACGGCGAGCAGCCGCGCCACCGTCGTCGTCTTGCCGGTGCCCGGGCCGCCCGTGAGCACGGTGAGCCGGCGGTGGGCCGCGTGCTCGGCCGCGAGGCGCTGGCGCGCGTCGCCCGCGGCGGGGAACAGGCGGGCGAGGGCCGCGTCGAGCCGGGCCTCGTCCGGGGCCGGGGGGTCGGCCCGCAGGCGGGCGTCGACCAGGTGCCGCACGGTCAGCTCGTCGCGCCAGTACCGGTCCAGGTAGAGGCGGCCGCCGACCCAGCGCGCGGGGCGGTCCGCCGGCCCGTCGAGACCCGCGGCGACGAGCGGGCTCGCCTCGATCGCCGCCACCCACTCCTCGGGTGCGGGCCAGGGGGGCGGCTCCGCGGGCGGCGCGTCCCCGTCGGTGCGGTCGGCGTCCTCCGGGCGGGCGAGCGCCGCGAGCTCGTCGGCGTCGAGCCGCAGGCACACCGACCCGCCGCGCAGGGCCCGTACCGCGAGGGCGACAGCGAGCAGCACCCGCGCGTCGTCCTCGCCCGTGAGGCGCCCCAGCCGCGTGGCGACGTGCACGTCGGTCGCCGCGACGACGCCGGCGGCGTTGTAGTCGCGCAGCAGCCCTGGGGCGCCGACGGCGACCCGCACGTCGCCGTCGCCCGCCGCGGGACCCGCAGGTGCCGTGACCGTCGTCATGCGATCCCTCCGTCGTCCGTCCCCCGGTCCAGCAGCGCCGAGAGCGCCGGCACCAGCCCGGGCGGCGGGCGCCAGGACACCACGCCGAACGGCGCCCCGTCGGGGCCGAGCGGGGTGCCCGGACCGCACATGCCGCGCACGAACAGGTACAGGCCGCCGCCCAGGTGCACCTCCGGGTCGTACCCGGGCAGCCGCCAGCGCAGGTACCGGTGCAGCGCCACCAGGTAGAGCACCATCTGCAGCGGGTAGTGCGCGTGCAGCATCGCGTCGACCGTCGCCGCGGGCCGGTAGTCGTGCGCCGTGAGGGGCGCGTCGGGCACGCCGAGCCGGTTCGTCTTGTAGTCCACGACCAGGAACCTCGGGACGCCGTCGTCGCCGACGACCCGCAGCACCGCGTCGACGGACCCGGTGAGGTAGCCGCGCAGCCGCCGGTCGCCGACCTCCGCCGCCGTGGCCTCGGCGAGCTCGGTCAGCATCGCCGGGTACGCCGCGAACGGGTCGTCGTCGGCGAGGAACCGCCCCAGCAGCGCCGCGACGTCGGCCAGGCCTGCCCCCGCGCCGGGACGCCCGCCGTCGTGCCCGTCCCCGCCGGCCAGCGGCAGCTCGAACTCCAGCTCCGCGAGCCGGTCGGGCGGCGGCACGTCGGCGAGCGTGCGGCCCGCGGCGAGCGGCCCGAGGGGCGTGCGGGCCACGACGCCGAGCGCGGCGGCCAGGTCGGCCGGGTCGGTGCCGGGCACGCGCACGGTCGCGGCCGCCGTGCACCGGGCGAGGATCTCGGCGTCCAGGTCCGGGGCGGCCGTGTCGACGTACTCCAGCACCTCGTGCACGAGCGTGCCGAACCCGGTGCCCGCCGGGAGCCCGGACATCGGCGAGGGCAGGTCGAGGCCCGGGGCGTCCGCGGGCTGCCCCGCGTCGGCGCGGAGCAGGGCGGGCGCCTCCGGGGCGTCGGGCTCGTCGCGCAGCCCGCCGTCCTCCGGCTCGGACTCGACGCCCCCCACGGCGGTCGGCGGCGGTGCGACCGCCGTCGCGGCGGCCGGCCGCGGCCGCGCGTGCGCCGCCGCCGTCAGGGCGCTGTACGACGCCCGCCGCCACGTCGGGTCCGGCACCCGGTCGAGGTGGGCGACGGCCAGCGGCGGGTCAGCCCGCTCGGCGGGCCGCCACGGGGCGGTGGACGGCCGCGCGGGGACCTCCTCGACGGCGACCGCGCCGCCCGCCCGCTCGGCGAGCGCGGCGAGCGTGCCCCGCACGGCGTCGTCGCGCATGGCCGGCTGGCCCGCGTGCGTCGCCGGCTGGCCGTCGAGGGTGCGGTCCGCCAGGAGCACGCGCGTCAGCGCGCCCTTGGCCGTGTTCCGCTTGGTCGGCGCCCAGTGCGCCACCACCTGGTGCCGGGCGCGCGTCAGCGCCACGTAGAGCAGCCGCAGGTCCTCGCCGCGCTCCTCGGCCCGGTGCCGGTCGAGCGCCGCGTCGTACCCGAACGAACCGGGGCCGCCGACGTGCAGGATGCGGCGCCCGTCGCCCGCGTGGAACCGCAGCACCCCCGGCTGGTCGGACTCGAACCGGTCCCACCCGTACGGCACGTACACGACGCCGAACTCCAGCCCCTTGCTGGCGTGCACCGTGACGACCTGGACGGCCGCGGCGTCGGTCTCCAGGCGCCGGCTGCGCTCCTCGTCGTAGTCCTCCGCCGCCTCGCGGATGCGCCGGCGCAGCCAGCCCGTGAGCGCCGACGCGCCCAGGCCCTCCGTCACCGCGGCCACGTGCAGGACCTCGCCCACGTGCCGCAGGTCGGTCAGCCGGCGCTCGCCGGCGGAGGTGCGCAGCAGCCGCTCCGCGAGCCCGTCGCGGGTCACCGCCTCGTGCAGCGCCGCCACGCCGCGGGTCGCGAGGAGCCGTGCCCAGCGGCGCACCGTGTCGGACAGGGCGTCGTGGGCGGCGTCGTCCGCCGTCGCGAGCCGGGCGGCGTCCCAGCCGACGAACGGCGTGAGCGCCAGGGCCGCGGCCCGGCCGTGGGACCCCGGCTGCTCCAGCGCGGCCAGCAGCGTGAGCCAGTCGCGGGCCGACGGCGTCGCGAAGACGCTCGACAGGCCGGAGACGACGGCGGGCACGCCGCGCGCCACGAGCGCCGACCGCACCGCCTCCGCCTGGGCGTTGGTGCGGGTGAGCACCGCGACGTCCCGCGGCTCGAGGGTGCGCCATCCGTCGTCCGCCCCCGGGTCGGGGTCGTGGAGCCGGTCCCGGCCCAGGCGGGCCGCGACGTCCGCCGCGACGTCCGCGGCCACGAGCGCGCGGGGCGCGCCCACCGGTGGCGTCTCGCCGGGGGAGAGGCCCAGCGAGCCCCGTGTGACCTGGCGCAGCCGCAGCGGCGGGCCGCCGTCGAACCGGGACCCGCCGTGCGCCGCCTCGACCGGGCGCACGACGATGCGCTCGTCCCCGAGCGCCGTCCCGCCGAGGACGGCGTCCAGGGCGCGCAGCAGCGGGCCGTCGCTGCGCCAGCTCGTGCCGAGCGTCGCCACGGTGCCTGCCTCGTCGCGCGCGTCGAGGTACGCCACGACGTCCGCGCCGCGGAACGCGTAGATGGCCTGCTTCGGGTCGCCGATGAGCACGAGCGTGCGGTGCCCCACGAACGCCGTGCGCAGGATCTGCCACTGGACCGGGTCGGTGTCCTGGAACTCGTCCACCATGACCACGCGGTACCGCGAGCGCACCCGCTCGGCCGCCGTGGGCCCGTGCTCGGGGTCGGCCAGGGCGTCCCGGAGCAGCACCAGCAGGTCGTCGTAGTCCATGAGGTGCTGCGCCCGCTTGCGACGCAGCGTCTCCGCGCGGGTCTCGGCGGCCACCGCCTGGCGCAGCGTGCCGAGGCTCGAGGGCGCGGCGCCGCCCGGCTCGGCGGGCTCGACCACCGCCTGGTGGTCGCTCACCGCGGCACGCCCCAGCTCGGCGGCCGTCGTCGGGGTGAGGGCCGGCGAGGCCTCGTCCGCGAAGCGCCGCACGTACAGGTCGTCGGAGACCTCGCGCACGAGGTCCGCCACGTCGGGGACGAACGTCGCGGCCGGGTCGACGTCCGCGGCGATCCCCAGGGCCACGAGCATCTGCTGGCAGAAGCCGTGCGTGGTCGTGATGGTCGCCGCGTCGAGCTGCGAGAGCGCGACCGTCAGCCGGGCGCGCCGCCGGTCCAGCTCGGCCGGGTCGACGTCGGCCAGCAGCGCGACCACCGGGTCGTCGCTGCGGGCCGGGTCCGGGCCCCGCAGCGCGCGCTCGGTGCTCACCAGCCGTTCGCGCACCCGGTCGCGCAGCTCCGAGGTGGCCGCCCGCCCGAACGTCACCAGCATCAGCTCGTGCAGCTCGGCGACGCCCTCGGCGACGTAGCGGGTCGCGAGCGCGGCGATCGTGAACGTCTTGCCGGTGCCGGCGCTCGCCTCGAGCACCGTCGTGCCCTGCGGCAGCGGTCCGCAGACGTCGAACACCGCGGACGGCGCCCCGGCGGTGCCGGGCACGGCGCCGGATGCGGTGCCGGGCGAGGTGTCGGCGGACATCAGGTGGTCCCCTTCTGCTCGTGGGCCAGCAGCGGGTCCCACACGCGCCGGGCGAGCGCGCCCAGCCGGGTCGGTTCGTCGGGGAACGCGCGGCGGTCGTCGTCGTCCGGGACGCCGGCGAAGGCGTCGAGGGCGGCCCCGTCGCCCCAGCAGAGCACGTGATAGGGGTCGGCTCGCTCGAAGCCGCCGTTCCATGTGTAGCGCGCCTCGCTCATGGCCTGGCCGGGGTCGCCCGTCCCGCCGCCGCGGGAGACGGCGTAGGCGTGCGCGGCCTCCGGCGGGACCGGCAGCGGGGCGCGCGCGGCCGCGGCCCGCAGCCCCACCAGGTCGTCCAGCAGCCGCGCGGCCTCGGTCGCGTCCGGCGCGTCGATGCGGCTCCACGCCGCGCGCGGGCTGCGCCCCGGCGCCCGCCCGACCGTGGCGGCGTGCCAGGAGCCCGCGGGCGGGGGGCCGGGCGACGCCGCCAGCGCGAGCACCTGCAGCCACGCCCGCAACCGGTGCTTCGGCCCCAGCTTGGAGTACTCGGCCCGCACCACCCGGCCGTCGTGCACGGCCGGCACCGTGCCCGCGACCACCACGCCGGACGGCAGGGTCGCGGCCACGTCCACGGCGCGGGCCGCGCCCACGCCGGTCGTGACGTTCTGCGTCATCGCCTGCACGGGGCGGACCCGGTCCACGACGTCGCGCAGGGCGGTGAAGCCGAGGCGCCGCGGCGGGGCCTGGCCCCGGCGCCACTCCGCCTGGAACGCCAGGTCGGGGTCGGTGCCGGCGAGCAGCGCGGTGAGGATGCGGTCCCCGGCGCCCCACTTCGCCAGCGGCTCCATCGTCAGCGGCAGACGGTCGTCGACCTCGTCCTCGTCCCGTGCGATGCGTGCCGCGAGCGTCGTGGTGACGAACCAGCGGGCGGGGTGCTCCAGCAGCGCCACCAGGTCGTCGAGGTCCACGGTGGGCGCGCCGGCCACGCCGGGCCGGGCGTCGTCGCGTGGCGCGAGCGGCTCGGCGACGAGCGGGCCCGGCTCCGCGCGCTCTCCGCGGCCCGCCCGGGCGCCGTCGAACGCGGCGACGTCGAAGCTGAACGGGCCCGTGCCCCCGAGCGCCCCGGCGACGAAGTTGCGCTCGCCGACCACCTGCAGCGGGTGCCGCACGACGACCTGCTCCCGCACCGGGGAGCCGTCGGCCGTGCGCCCGACGCGGTCGAGGGCGTCGAGCAGCTCGGCCACCGGGACGGCGGGCGGGCGGGCGGCGCCCGTCCGCTCGTCGGCGCCGGAGTGCAGCACCACCAGGTGCTCGCGGGCCGCGGTGAGCGCGTCGAGGAAGATGTGCCGGTCCTCGCTGCGCCGGTCGCGCTCCCCGAGGCAGGCGTCACGGGCGAGCAGGTCGTCGCCGTCGGGGGACGCGGAGCGCGGGAACACGCCGTCGTCCATGCCCAGCAGGCACACCACCCGGTGGGGCACCGCGCGCATCGGCTCGAGCGAGCACACGGTGAGCGCCCCGGTGCGGAAGCCTGCCCGGGTGGGGCGGCCCGCCAGCCGGTCGCCGAGCAGCGCCCGCACGTCCTCCAGGCGCAGGTCGGAGCCCGCGGGCCCGCCCGCGGACGCCCCCGCGGCGCGCACGTCGCCCAGGACGCGGCGCGCCTGGACGGTCTGCCACGCGTCGTCGGGGGCGGGGTCCGTCAGCAGCGTGACCGCGCGGTCGAGCACGTCCAGCCAGTCGCCGAGCGGTCGCGGCCCGTCGAGGCCGGCCAGTAGGTCGGTGAGCCGGGCCACCAGCTCGGCGAACCGCCCGGCGACGTCGACGTCGGTGGAGCCGACGTCGTCCAGGGGCAGCGCGGGCCCCACGAATCGGGAGTCCTCCTCGGCCATCGCGACGCCCAGCAGCACCCGGTCGAGCGCCGCGTCCCAGGTGCCCTGGCGCACCCGGGCGTCGATGCCGAAGCGGGCGCGGCGCGTCCCGTCCTCGCCCCAGCGCACGCCCACCTCGACGGCCCAGTCCCGCCAGCGGTCCAGGTCGTCGTCCGACAGGCGGAAGCGGCGGCGCACCGGCTCGGCGGCCGCCAGGTCGAGCACCTCGGACGCCGTGACGCGACCGTCCGCGAGGCGCAGCAGGGTGGCGAGGACGCCGAGCACAGGGTTGACGACGCCCGCGCCCCGGTCCGCGAGGCTGACACGTAGCCGCTGGCCGGGGTGCACCGGCACACCGTCGGGCGCCGCGCCGAACGTCGCGGTGACCAGCGGCGCGAACGCCTCCACGTCGGGGCACATGACGATGACGTCGCGCGGCTCCAGCGTGGGGTCGGCGGCGAACAGCCCGGTGAGCACCTCGCGCAGCACGTCGACCTGGCGGGCCCGGCCGTGGCAGGCGTGCACCTGGACGCTGCGGTCCGTCGGCCCGACGTCCGTCGGCTCGGGCGCCGGCTCGTCAGCGTGCACCGCGCGCTGCAGGGCCCCGAGGAGCGTGGCCGGCGGGTCTGCCGCCGGGTGGTGCGTCGTGCGCACGCCGACGTCGGTGCCCGCGCCGGTCGCCGCCTCGCCGTCGGCGGCGAGGCGCAGCTGCAGCTCCACCGAGTCCCGCGCCGTGGAGGCGAGCAGGGGGTGGCGCGCCAGCAGGGGCACGTCGGCGCGGCGGGCGACGCCCGCCGGGCCGCCGGCGACGGAGTCCCACAGGGCAGGGGAGGGGTGCGGCAGCCACAGGTGCACCTCGCGGTGCGCGGCCAGCGCGCGCAGGACGGCGAGCTGGTCGGCCGGCAGCCGGGTGGGGCCGAACACGGACAGCCGGGAGGGCAGGTCCACCGCGGCCGGGTCGTCGACGAGGCGGGTCACGGCGTCCCCGAGGACCTCGGGCGGGCTCGGCGCCCCGATCGCGTCCCGCACGCGGCGCCACAGGACCGGCTGCCAGGCGAGGTCGGCGGGCACCGGCCGGCCGGCCCCGTCGTCGTCGGGCGCCCCCTCGCCGCCGTCCAGCCACGCGACGAGCAGGCCTGGCCGCTGCTGCGCGTACGAGGAGAACAGACCGGCCACGCGCTGGGCCAGTGCCAGGCGGCGCGACCGGCGCACCACGTCGTCCTCCGCGCCCACGTACCGGGCGAGCGGCGCGGCCCAAGGCTCGCCGAGCGCCGCGTCGATCGTCTCGAGTACCGGCCAGACCAGGCGCGCGCGGCGCCACGGGTCGTCGTCCGGCTCGACGCCGGTCACCGCCGCCGTCGCCGAGCCGACCAGCCGCGCGGGCGAGCCGAAGTCGACGTTCGCGCAGACGCCCGCGCCGTCGCCCGCGCCCAGATGGTGCGCCAGCCGCTGCGCCAGCCACCGCTCGATGCCGCGCGTGGGCACGGCGACGACGTCGGGCGCGAACGGGTCCTCGGGCGGCGCGGCCAGCACCTCCGCCAGCGGCTCGACCAGCGCGTCGGCGCGCTCGGAGCGGTGGATGTGCAGCACGCGGCCAGGTTACGGGGTCGGACCGACAGCGGCGTGCCGTCCGTCCACAGCCCTCCGTCGTCGCGGCGGTGGCTCAAAGAGGCGGCGCTGCCTATCCGTGCGACCTCTCAGGCGCGCAGGGCCTGCTCGACGTCCTCGATGATGTCGAGCGGGTCCTCGAGCCCGACGGACAGCCGGACGGTCGTCTCCGCGATGCCGACCCGGGCGCGCCCCTCGGGGCCGAGCTTGCGGTGGGTCGTCGTGGCGGGGTGCGTGACGATCGACTTGGCGTCGCCGAGGTTGTTGGAGATGTCCGCGACCTGCAGGGCGTCGAGGAACGCGAACGTGCGCTTCTTGGACTCCGCGGGCTCGGTGCCCTCGGGCGTCGCGAGGTCGAAGGTGACGACGGTGCCGCCGCCCGACTGCTGCGCCAGGGCGAGCTCGTGCTGCGGGTGCGAGGGCAGGAACGGGTAGCGCACGCCGGTGATCCCGTCGAGCCCCTCCAGCGCCGTCGCGACCTGCAGCGCCGCCGCGTTCTGCGCCCGGACCCGCACGTCGAGCGTCTCGAGGCCCTTGAGCAGCACCCAGGCGTTGAACGCGCTGAGCGACGGGCCGGTGTGCCTGACGAAGGTCTGCACCGGCCCGGTGAGGAACTCCTCGGTGCCGAGGATCGCGCCGCCCAGCACGCGCCCCTGCCCGTCGATGTGCTTGGTCGCGGAGTAGACGACGACGTCGGCGCCGAGCTCCAGCGGCTTCTGCAGCACCGGGGTGGCGAACACGTTGTCCACCACGACGACGGCGCCCGCGGCGTGCGCGAGCTCCGTCACGCGGCGCACGTCCACCAGGTCCTGCATGGGGTTGGACGGCGTCTCGAAGAACACGACGTCGGCCGGCGTGGCCAGCGCCTCCTCCCACCGGGAGGTCACGTGCCCGTCCACGAGGTCGACCCGCACGCCCCACTTGGCGAGGATCTCGTCGTAGATGACGTTCGTGGAGCCGAACAGGGCGCGCGACGACACGATGCGCGAGCCGCTGGACACGAGCGCGGCGAGCGTCGTGAACACGGCGGACATGCCCGACGCCGTGGCATAGCAGGCCTCGGCGCCCTCCAGCAGGCGCAGCCGCTCCTCGAAGACGTGCACGGTCGGGTTGCCGTAGCGGGAGTACTGGAACTGCGACCGCTCGCCGGCGAAGGCGGCCTCGGCCTCGGCGGCGGAGCCGTACGTGTAGCCCTGGGTGAGGAACAGGCCCTCGGACATCTCCTGGAAGTCGGACCGGCGGTGGCCCCCGCGCACGGCCAGCGTCGCGGGCCGCGCGGTCGCGGGCAGCGGGCGCGACCCGCCGAAGGGGACGTCGTCGGCGACGGGGCCGGTGGGGACGCCGGTCTCCCGGGCGGTCACCGGGCGCCCTCCCGCGCCGCGGCGTCCGCCGGCTCGTACGCGCCCCAGGGCAGGCCGCGCACCTTCCAGCCCTCGCGGTCGCGGACGCCGTCGAACCCGGCGCCGCCCTCGAAGCCCTCCAGCACGTTGTAGGACGGGCCGATGCCGGCCGACGTCGCGAGCCGCGCGGCGCCGATGGAGCGCTGCCCGGAGCGGCACAGGAACACCACGGGACCGTCGGTCACGCCCGCCGCCGCGAGCTCGGTGAGGAAGTCGCCGTTGGGGCGCCCGCCCGCACGCACCCACTCGGCCAGGACGGGCGCCTTGCCGAGCGTGGCGACGTCGGGGACGCCGACGGCGCGCCACTCGCCCTCCGTGCGCACGTCCACCAGCACGGCGGCGGGTTCGCGCTCCAGGAGGTCCCATGCCTGCTGCGGGGTGAGGTCGCCGGCGTAGCCGTCGGCGGGGCGGGGATCGATCGATGTCGTCACGGAGCTCCTCCCATCGGTCGTGGCGGTAGCACCCTCGTCCGGTCCGGATCCGTGCTGACACGGTGCCCGGCCCGCGGGTTGCTGCGGCGTCGACGTGCCACGTCACTCGGCCGCTCGGGATGGTCACCGCGATCGTACGACACGACGTCCGGTGCGTGGGCGTGGCGTCTCACGCATCGGTCGAACCGCGCGGATCCGGGCCTCCCGAAGCGTCGCTGCGCCCGCATCGTGAGACATCACGTCCAGATCTTGACGCCGGCGCGGCGCGTGCGCAGCATGGGCACCAGGTCAAGAGCGCCAGCGCCAAGCCCCGGCTCGCTGGCCGGCAACCCTCCCCTCGCGGCGGGGTGCCCCGGGTGACGACCAGGCCCGCGCCGACCGGCGCCGGGCAAGCGCGGGGAGCCCGGACCTCCCCGGACGACGGAGGAGGCCCCCATGAGCACGCTGACCGAGACCGCCACCTGTCCTGCCACGGAGCCCGCCCCGGTGCACGACGTCGCGCCCGTGCTGCCCGTCGTCGGCGGCGACACGCTCGTGCCGCTCGTCGACGGCCGCCGCGTGCGGTACGCCAACCTCGACGTCGCGGCGTCGGCCCCGGCGCTGGAGGCCGTCGCCGACCGGGTCACGCAGGTCCTGCCCCTGTACGCGAGCGTGCACCGCGGCGCCGGCTACCTGTCCCAGGTCTCCACCGCCCTGTACGAGACCGCCCGCCGCACCATCGGGGCGTTCGTCGGGGCGCGCGACGACGACCTGCTGATCGTCACGCGCCACACCACGGACTCGCTCAACCTGCTCGCCGGCTGCGTCCCGGCGGACCCGGGCACCGGCGAGCCGGGCCGGGTGCTCGTCCTCGACGTGGAGCACCACGCCAACCTCCTGCCCTGGCAGCGCGGTACCGAGGCCACCGTGCTCAGCGGCGGCCCGTCCGTGGCCGCGACCGTCGCCGAGCTGCGCGACGAGCTGCGCGCCGGCGTCGCCGAGGCGCGACCGTACGCGCTCGTCGCGGTGACCGGTGCGTCCAACGTGACCGGGGAGGCCCTGCCGGTCGCCGAGATCGTCGCCGCCGCGCACGACGCCGGTGCGCGCGTGGTTCTGGACGGCGCGCAGCTCGTCCCGCACCGCCGGTTCTCGCTGGAGGACACCGGCGTCGACTACCTCGCGTTCTCCGGTCACAAGACGTACGCGCCCTTCGGCGCGGGCGTCCTCGTCGGGCGGCGGGACTGGCTCGACGCCGGCACGCCGTACCTCGCCGGCGGCGGGGCCGTGCGCCGCGTGCGCACGACGAGCACCGACTGGCACGAGGGCCCCGCGCGGCACGAGGCCGGGTCGCCGAACGTCATCGGCGCCGTCGCGCTCGCGGCCGCGTGCGAGGAGCTGGCGTCGGTGGAGGAGTCCGACGTCCGCGCCCACGAGGACGCGCTGCGGCGCCGCCTCGTCGCCGGGCTCGAGGCCCTCGACCGCGTGGAGGTCGTGCGGGTGTGGGAGGACGCCGCCGACCCGGTCGGCGTCGTGACGTTCACCGTGGCCGGGTACGACCCGGGCCTGGTCGCCGCCTACCTGTCCGCGGAGCACGGCATCGGGGTGCGGGACGGCCGATTCTGCGCCCACCCGCTCCTCGGGCGCCTCGGGTTCGACGCCGGCGCGGTGCGGGCGTCCGTCGGCGTCGGGACCGCGGGCGAGGAGGTCGAGCGGCTGGTGGCGGCGGTGGCCCACCTGGTCGCCGACGGGCCCGAGGCGCGCTACGGCGTCGTCGACGGCCTGTGGGTGGTCGTGGACGACCCGCGCCCGGTGCCGGCGGGCTCCGGCCTCGACGGGCTGCTCGCGACCGCCGCGCTCGGCACCGACGAGGCGTTCGGCTGCCTTCCGGACGACGTCTGAGAGCCCCGCCGGCGCTCACGCGACCGGCCCACGCATGACGACGGGGGTGCCACCGGCCGGGTGGCACCCCCGTCGTCATGCAGCGGGTCAGCCCGAGAACGCGTCCTTGACGTCGTCGCCCGCCTGCTTGAGGTGCGCCGCGGCCTTGCGGGCCTTGCCCTCGGCCTCCTGCTTCTCGTCGCCGGTGAGCTGTCCCGCGGTCTCCGTGACCTTGCCCTCGACCTCCTCGGCCAGGTGCTTGGCCTTCTCGAGTCCCATCGGGGCTCCTTCCGTCGAACGAACGACCTCGATCACCGACGGTAGGCAACTCTGGTCCCGTCCGCACCTCGGGGCGGCGACCCGCGGTGCCCTCAGGCGGCGACCGCGAACCCGACGCAGAGCGCTGCCACGGTGAGGTCGAGCCCGATGCACCACACGGCGAGGGACCGGGGCACGACGGCGTCGCGACGGTAGTGCCGCAGGTCCCAGGCGACGTGGGCGGCGAGCGCCAGGGCGGCGACGGCGAGCCCGGCCCGCGAGGGGAGGGCCACCGCCGCGACGGCGACGCCGTAGTACGCGACCATCGCCACGGCCTGGGCGACCGTCGTCGGGCTCCGCCGGGCGAGCCCGTACGCGAGGAAGGCGAGCCCGAGGGCGCCGAACGACGCCCACCGGGGGACGCCCGCGTACTCCAGGAACGGTGCGGCGCTGGCGACGGGCACCATCGCCCAGCCCACCCAGCGGCGGCCGGTGGCGGCGGCCGCGAGGTAGCAGACGGCGGCGACGCCGACGGCGGTGGCCGGCACGGCGGCGGCGGTGGTCTCGGCGGGAGCCCCTCCGCCCGCCGTGCCGTCGGAGCCCAGGGCGAGCACGATCCCCAGGCCGGAGGCGATCCCTACCACCACCCACAAGGTGTTGGTCCACAGGGTCCCCGCGCGGCCGCGTGGCGCCCCGTGCCGGCGGCCGGGAGCCTCGGGTCCTGCGGTGGTGGTCGCGTCGACGTCGGACATGGCGGTCACTCCCTCGTGTACGCCTCGTGTACCCCTCAGGGGTATATACCCCTGAGGGGTACACTAGCGCCGGAGTGCTCGGGAGGGAAGGGGGCGTCCCGGCAGGCTCGGTCGCTCACCAGACCGGCGGGCGCCGGTCCGGCCACCGCAGCCGGTCCTCGAGCTGTGCCGCCAGCGCCAGCAGCGCCCGCTCGCCGCCCGGACGCCCCACGAGCTGCACGCCCATGGGCAGCCCGTCGTCGGTCCAGCGCGTCGGGACGGTGATCGCCGGCAGGCCCGCCACGTTGAGCATCGACGTCCACGGCGTGTACTGGCACTGCTGGGCGAAGTTGCGCTCCGGGTCCTCCGGGTCGAACCAGCCCAGCGGGCGCGGCGACATCGCCAGCGCGGGGGTCACGACCGCGTCGTACGCGGCGACCTGCGCGACCAGTCGCCGCTCGAACCGGGTGAGCGTGCCGAGCGCCTCCGCGAGCTCGCGTGCCGGGACCTGCCTGCCCCGGCCGATGAGCCACCGCGTGAGCGGCTCGAGCCGGTCGAGGCGGTCCGGGTCGTCGAGCGGGACGGCCGACGCCCCGGACATCCACAGCGTGCGGAAGGCCGCGCCGAAGTCCGGGTCCGGGGCCAGCGACAGGGATCCCACGTCGTGGCCCAGCCCGGTGAGTGCCGCCACGCCGGTCTCCAGCGCCGCCTGCGCCTCTGGCGTCACGGTGATCTCGTAGAAGTCGTCCCACGCCGAGTCGGTCGTGACCGCCACGCGGAACCGGCCGCGCACGTCCTCGCCGCCCTCCCCGCCGACCTCGCCGCGGCGGGCCGCCGCGAGGTAGTCTCCGGCGCGGGCCGACGGCGCCCGCAGGGTCAGCGGGTGCGCGACCCGGCCGTCCGGGGCCCAGGACAGCATCCCTTCGAGCAGCAGGGCGGTGTCGGCGGTCGTGCGGGCCAGCGGGCCGTTGACGACCAGCCCGCCCAGCGACTCCTGCCCGGAGCCGGCCGGCACGAGCCCGCGGCTCGGCTTGAGCCCGACGATGCCGCACGCGGACGCCGGGATGCGCACCGACCCCCCGCCGTCGGACCCCGGCGCGAACGGCAGCAGGCCCGCCGCGACCGCCACGGCCGCGCCGCCGCTCGACCCGCCCGCCCCGAGGGAGGTGTCCCACGGGTTGCGGGCCACCGGGCCGGCGAGCGGCTCCGTGTACGCAGGGAAGCCCAGCTCCGGCGCGGTCGTGCGGCCCAGGCTGACCGTCCCCGCGGCGTCGAGCACCTCGACGATCTCGTCGCTCACCGGCGGCAGCACCGCGTCGTCGCCGGCGAACGCCCGCGACCCGAACCGTGCGGGCACGCCCGCGCGCAGCCAGAGGTCCTTGTCGCCGCTGGGCAGGCCCCACAGCGCGCCGCGGGCCCCGGTCCTGGTGAGCGCGGCCGCGCGCTCGCGGGCGTCCTCCGGCGCGACGGCGACGAACGCGCCGAGCTCCGGGTTGGCCCGTGCGATGCGCTCCAGGAAGTGGTCCGCGACCTCGGTGGGGGTGACCTCGCCCGCCCGGAGGCGGTCGCGCAGCTCGACGGCCGTGAGCTCGTGCAGGGCGTCCATGCTCCGCACGCTACCCGTCCGGCCGGAGGCGGCGCCCGTGCCCCGGCGCCCGCCGGCTCAGCGGTCGAGCATGGCGAGGATGCGGGAGACCATCAGCTCCGTCGCGGCCGCGTCGTAGCCGGGCAGCGAGCTGTCGGCGAAGTAGTGCTGGTCGCCGGGGTACAGGAAGAGCTCCGTGGTGCCGGACTCCTCGACCAGGGCGCGTGCCGCCTCGAGGTCGCCCTCGCCCACGAAGATCGGGTCCTGGTCCATGCCGTGGACCTGCGCCGGGACGCCGGCGGGCCACCCGCCGAACTCCGAGGTCGGCACGCACGAGTAGCACAGGACGGCGCCGCGGCACCCCGGCCGGGTCTGGGCGAGGCTCTGGGCGGCCACGACCCCGAGCGAGAAGCCGAGGTAGACGAGGTCGGTCGGCAGCGTCGAGGCGATCGCCGTGCCGCGGTCGAGGAGCGCGCCGAAGCCGCCGTGCTCCTGGACGTGGGCCAGCCCCTCGTCGATCGAGTCGAACGTGCGGCCGTCGAACAGGTCCGGCGCGTGCACGGTATGGCCGGACGCGCGGAACGTGTCCGCGAGCTCGTGGATGCCCGGGGTCAGTCCCTGGGCGTGGTGGAAGAGCAGGATCTCGGCCATCGGAGGCTCCTTGCCGGCCGTCGGTGCGGGGTGGTCGGGGTGCCGCGCTCCGCACGTTGCCACCCCGTGCGGGCCTGCGCAACGGTTCCCGGCGGCCGGCGTCGAGCGCGCACCGGCGCGCGTGCCGGGACCGCGGCCAGGACGCCGGCGCCCGCCTCGACGAGCGGGCCGCTCAGGCTGCGGCGGCGTCGGTGAGCAGCTCGAGGAGGCGGGCGGACGGGGCCTCGACGCGGTCCCAGGCGGACGACACCACGGACACGGTCCACGACAGGCCGGTGGTCGGGGACATCGCCATCGCGCGCAGCGGCGCCGCCTGGGGCTTGGCGGCGACGTGGCGCGGCACGATCGCGACGCCGAGCCGCCGCGTCACCAGGTCGAGCAGGGTGTGCACGTCGTTGACGGTGCAGCGCACGTGGCGGTGCACGCCGTGGGCGGCGAAGGCGTCGTCGTTGAGGTCGCGCATCCCCCACGACGGGGTGAAGTCGATGACGTCCGCGCCCTCCAGCGCCTCCCAGGGCACCTCGTGCCCCGAGGCGGCGTCGGCCGCCAGGGGGTGCTCCGGCGGCGTGAGGAGGACGAGCGACTCCTGGCCCAGCGTGCGGTGCGGCAGCGAGCCGAGGTGCTTCGTCGTCGCGACGAACGCCACGTCGACGTCGCCGGAGCGGGTCATCGCCACGAGGTCCTGGGACCCGGCCTGCGTGAAGTGCGTCTCCACGCGCGGGTAGCGGCGGTGGAACCGTTCGAGCAGGGCGGCGACGTCCACGAAGCCGAGGCACTGCTCGGCGCCGATCCGCAGCGACCCCGTCACCTCGTGGCTGGCCTTCACGACGGCGTCGCGCGCCCCGGCGGCCTGGGTGAGCATGCGGCGCGCGTAGGGGAGGAGCGCGCGGCCCGCCTCGGTGAGCTCGACCCGGCGCGTGGTGCGCGTGAACAGGGCCGTGCCGAGCTCGGTCTCCAGGCCGCGGATCGCCGCCGACAGGCCCGACTGGGTGATCCCCGCGAGCTCGGCGGCACGCGTGAAGTGGCGTTCCTCCGCGACGGCGAGCAGGTACTCCATCTGCCGCAGATCCATCCATCGCTCCCGCTTCTGAGTTCCACAACTCGCAACTGTTGGACTTCTAGATTACCGATTCCTAGGGTGACGACCGGGCCGCACGGCCCCACCAGCGACGACATCGGCGAAGGGTTGGCAGATGCAGCAGCGCACCATCGGAGGCCGGGCCGTCTCGGCGATCGGGCTCGGCGGCATGCCCATGTCCATCGAGGGCCGGCCGGACGCGGACCGCTCGGTCGCGACGATCCACGCCGCGCTCGACGCCGGCGTCACCCTGATCGACACCGCCGACGCCTACCACCGCGACGCGCACGAGGTCGGCCACAACGAGGAGCTCATCGCCCGCGCGCTGCGCGAGTACGGCCCCGGAGCGTCCGACGTCCTCGTGGCGACCAAGGGCGGTCACCTCCGCCCCGGCGACGGCACGTGGACCCAGAACGGCGACCCCGAGTACCTCAAGCGCGCGGCCAAGGAGTCGGCCCGCCGGCTCGGCGTCGACGCGATCGGCCTCTACCAGTTCCACCGCCCCGACCCCGCCGTGCCCTACGCCGACTCGGTCGGCGCGGTCCGCGAGCTGCTCGACGAGGGCGTCATCGCCATGGCCGGCATCTCCAACGCCGACGTCGCGCAGATCGACGAGGCGCAGCAGGTGCTCGGCGGGCGGCTCGCGTCGGTGCAGAACCAGTTCTCGCCGGCGTTCCGCTCCAGCCAGGGCGAGCTCGAGCACTGCGCCGACCTGGGCGTCGCGTTCCTGCCGTGGAGCCCGCTGGGCGGCATCGCGAACGCCAAGGACCTCGCGGCCCGCCACGGCGTGTTCCAGGAGGTCGCCGACGAGGTCGGCACGAGCGTGCACCAGGTCACCCTGGCGTGGGAGCTCGCCCTCGCGCCCGTCGTCGTCCCGATCCCCGGGGCATCGCGCCCCGCCAGCGTCCGCGACTCCGCGGGCGCGCCCGAGCTCGAGCTCACCGCCGAGCAGGTCGCACGCCTGTCCGCCTGACCTGCTCCGCCTGAATCACGGGAGAGACACCATGAAGACCTTCACCCTGCCCGGCACCGAGATGGTGGTGCCCGACGTCGTCCTCGGGCTCATGCGGATCCAGGACAAGTCGGACGAGGAGGTGCGGACGCTCGTGCGCACGGCGCGCGACGCCGGCATCACGTTCCTCGACCACGCCGACGTCTACGGCACCGGCATGCACGGCTGCGAGCGCCGCTTCGCCGAGGCGCTGAACCTCACGCCGTCCGAGCGCGAGCAGTACGTCATCCAGTCGAAGGCCGGCATCGTCAAGGACGGCCCGTACTTCGACTTCTCCTACGGGCACCTCGTGGAGTCCGTGAACGGCTCCCTCGAGGCCCTCGGCACGGACTACCTCGACATCCTGCTGCTGCACCGTCCCGACGCCCTCGTCGAGCCCGAGGAGGTCGCCCGCGCGTTCGACGACCTGTCGGCCGCGGGCAAGGTGCGCGCGTTCGGCGTGTCGAACCACACGCCTGGTCAGCTCGACCTGCTGCGCAAGCACGTGTCGCAGCCCATCGTCGCGAACCAGCTGCAGCTGTCGATCACGCACGCCCCGATGATCGCGCAGGGCGTCGCGGCGAACATGCAGGGCCTCGACCAGTCGGTGGGCCGCGACGGCGGGATCGTCGACTACTGCCGCCTGCACGACATCACGGTCCAGGCGTGGTCGCCGTTCCAGGCCGGCTTCTTCGACGGGCCGTTCCTCGGCTCGGACCGCTACCCGGAGCTCAACGCCGTGATCGATCGGCTGGCGACGAAGTACGACGTCCCGGGCGAGGCGATCGCCGTCGCGTGGATCACCCGGCACCCGGCGCGGATGCAGGTGGTGCTCGGCACCACGACGCCCGGGCGGGTCACGGCCGCGGCGCAGGGTTCCGACGTCGAGCTGACCCGCGCGGAGTGGTACGAGCTGTTCCGCGCCGCCGGCTACACCGTGCCGTGACAGGCGGTCAGGGGCCGAGGAGAGCCGCGGGGACGACGGCGATGCCGTCGGTGCGGCGATAGGCATACTTGCCGGTCGTCACGACGACGAGGTCGGCCACCTGGTCGGGCAGCTTCTCCTTCAGCCAGTGCAGATGCCGGAGGTCGTGATCGGTGGGCGCGGTGCTGAGCTTGATCTCGACGGCGACGACGCGCCCGTCGCGGCGTTCGACGATCAGGTCGACCTCGTGCTCGCCGCGCTGCGTCCGCAGGTGCCCGACGTGTGCGCCGATCACCTCGGCGTAGACCTGGACACTCTGCGCGACGAGGTTCTCGAAGAGGGCGCCGAGGAGCGTCCCTTCTCGGAGTTCCGTACCGCGGGTGTCCTCTCCGCTGAGCAGGCCCTCCGCGTCGATGCCGAGCAGATGGGCGGCCAGGGCTGGGTCGGCCAGCTGGTGCTTCGGTGCCTTGGCGAGGCGGTTGAGATGGTTCCGCGTGGGCAGCCACGCAGGGATCGGGTCGAGCATCCACAGGCCGTCGAGGACGTCGCGGTAGTTCTGGATGGTCGATCGCGCCGGCTTCTCCGCCTCGCCCGGCGTCGCGGCGTCGAGGATCTTCGAGTAGGTCACCGCCTTCGACGTCGCGGCGGCGTAGGCCGTCATCCAGGCGCGAAGTGTCCGCGGCTTCTTGACGACGACGCCCTGCTCCGGGAACGAGCGCTGCACGATCGTGTGGACGTAGCCTTCGAGGCGTGCCGTCCGTGCGCGAGGGCCCAGGCCGTGAATGTCAGGAAAGCCTGATGCCGTGATCTCGTCCGCGTATTCCGGGACCGCCAGTGCGGTCTCGCCGTCGATCACGGCGTCCGGCCTGAAGAGCGCGCCGAGGCTGACGGACGGCGCCGCAAGCCCTCGTTCCACGAGACTCATGGGCCGCATGCGGTAAGGGACCATCCGACCTGCGCCGGAATGGGTCGGTGCGGAGACCGGAACGGCGCTGCCCGTCAACAGGTACGACCCGACGTGGTCGTCGACCGCGCGGCGAACCAGGTCCCACGATTCCGGATGCCGTTGCCACTCGTCGATGAGGAGCGGATGGTCCTGTCGGCGAATCCGATCCGGGTCGCCTGCGAGGAGTGACCGTTCCTGATCGGAGTCGAGGCGGATCACGGACCGCGCTCGACGCACCGCCGTCGCGGTCTTGCCGACGCCCTTGGCCCCGTAGATCTCGATCGCGGGCAGCTCGTCGACGAGTTCGTCCAGGACATCGTCCAAGAGGCGGCGGCGGTAGTCGGTCACCCGGTAAACACTACAGATTCGCCATCCCATACGCTACATAAACGCCACCTCGAACGCGACAAGAACGCCGTCGTCCATCCTCCAGATCTGCCGACCCGGTTCCAGGGCGCCGGTCGAGCGAGTCGGCCGGTGCAGAACGCCGCACAGGGGGCCGACGCCGTGGTGGGCGCCGTCCCGGCGCGCATCGCGGCGTCAGCCCCTTGGCAAGCGAGCGCCGAGCCGGTCAGAGCGGCGTGACCGTCCCGGAGAAGTGCCGCCGCCCGCGGCGGGCGTTCCAACCCACGTAGGAGAAGCCGGGGTCGTCGGGCGTCACCGCGACGTCCACGGTGCCGGGCAGCAGCACGGGGGCGGCGAACTCCACCGTCCACCTGTACGCGTCGCCGCGGGCGTGCCCGACGTCGGCCAGCGCGCGGGCCGCGGTGTACATGCCGTGGGCGATGGCGCGGGGGAACCCGAACGCCTTGGCGGACAGCGCCGACAGGTGGATCGGGTTCCGGTCGCCCGACACCGCGCCGTACGCGCGGCCGGTGCCCGGCCCGAGCGCCCAGCGGCCGGTGGGCAACGGAGGCGTCCACGTGCCCGACGGCGCCTGGTCCGGGTCCGGCTCGCCGGGCTCCTCCGACGGCAGGTGGAACCCCTTGACGAGGTAGGTGGACACGCCGCGCCACACGGGCACGTCGTCGCCCTCCGGCCCGCCGGCGCGCCGGACCTCGGCCACCAGGTCCACCTGGACGCCCCTCCGGTGGGGCCGCAGGCGCTCCGCCCACGCGCGCACCTCCAGCACGTCGCCGAGGTGCACGGGCGCGCGCAGCTCGACGTCGTTCGCCAGGTGCACCATGCCCAGCAGCGGCAGCGGGAAGTCGCCGCGCACCATGACCGCCGTCGCCAGCGGGAACGCGAGCACGTGCAGGTATCCGGCCGGGAGCACGTCCGTCACGGGCTCGTGCAGCAGCCGCTGGTAGTCGTGCAGGTGCCGGGCGAGCGGCGCGGTCGCGACGGACGGCACGCGGTAGGCGACGTCCGGCAGCGCGAGCGGCCGCTCGGTCGTGTCGGTGCCGTCGCCGGTGCGGCCCGCGCCGATCACCGGGAGCCCGGGCAGGGCGCGGCCGGCGGCGATGCGCCCGGACGCAGCGGCGCCGCGGGCGTACAGCCCGCCGAGCGCCGGCAGGGTGGGCAGCGTCTCGACGCGCAGGGGCTCGCCGGCGCCCGTGGCCGGTGCGCCGGCCGTCACCGGCCCACCAGGTTCTGGCCGCACACGCGCAGCACCTGCCCGTTGACGCCGGCCGCGGCGGGGGAGGCGAGGAACGCGATCGCCTCCGCGACGTCGACCGGCTGCCCGCCCTGCTGCAGCGACGACAGCCGCCGCGCGACCTCGCGGGTGGCGAACGGGATGGACGACGTCATCTCGGTCTCGATGAAGCCGGGCGCGACGGCGTTCGCGGTGCCGCCGTGCGCGGCGACGAGCGGCGCGGTGGCCCGGGTGTGGCCGATGACGCCCGCCTTGGAGAACCCGTAGTTCGCCTGTCCCTTGTTGCCCGCGATGCCGGACGTGGACGCGAGCGACACGACGTGGAGCCCCTCGACGCCCGCCTCCAGGAGCTGGGCGTTGATCCGCAGCTGGGCGGCCAGGTTGACCGCGATCACGGCGTCCCACTGGGCGGGCTTCATGTTGGCGAGGAGCTTGTCGCGCAGGATGCCGGCGTTGTGCACGACGATGTCGAGGCGCCCGTGGCGGGTGCGCGCGTGCTCGAGGATCCGCGTGCCCGCGTCCTCGGCGGTGACGTCGAGCTGGAGCGTCGTCCCGCCGACGGCGTTGGCGGTGCGGGCGAGGCCCTCGCCGGCGGCCGGCACGTCGACGCACACGACGGTCGCGCCGTCGCGCGCCAGCGTCCGCGCGATCGCCGCGCCGATGCCCCGCGCGGCGCCCGTGACGACGGCGACCTTCCCGGTCAGCGGGTGGTCCCAGTCGGCGGGGAGCTCCGCGTCGCCGGGGCCGACCGCCAGCAGCTGGCCGTCCACGTAGGCGGACCGGGCGGACAGGAAGAACCGCACCGTGGCAAGTGCCGACGGGGCGTCGACGGCGGCACCGTCGGTCAGCAGCACCCCGTTGCCGGTGGTGCCGTAGCGCAGCTCCTTGGCCACGGAGCGCAGGAACCCGTCGACGCCGTTGCGGGTCGCGGCCAGCTCGGGGGCGTCGCCGTCGGCCGCCGCGCGGGACACGGTGACGACGCGGCCGTTCGGGGCGAGGCGCCGCAGCACGGAGCCCAGTTCGAGCACCGCCTCCGAGACCTCGGTCGGCCGGGCGGCGTTCGTCAGCACCAGCACGACGGCGCCCCAGCGGGCGTCGTCCGTGGGCTCGCGGCGCACGTCGAGGTCCCAGCCGAGGAGCGTCGTGGCGAGCGTGTCGGCGTCGGACCGCGACGCGTCGTCGGACAGCACCAGCACCGGCCCCACGGTCAGCGGGTCGCCGGCGCGGAAGCGCCGCAGGACCGCCGGGCGCGGCAGGCCCAGCTTCGTGGCGAGGGTCTTGGTGAACCCGGAGTTGACGGCCTTGGTGTACGTGTCGGTCATCGGTGCTCCTCCCGGTTCACGCCGACTCGATGATGGCGGTGGCGCCGAGCCCACCGGCGGCGCACACGGAGACCAGCGCGCGGGCCGGCTCGCCGGTCTCGGCCGCCTTCGCGGCGACGAGCTTGGCGGCGGTCGCCAGGATCCGCCCGCCGGTGGCGGCGAACGGGTGCCCGGCGGCGAGCGAGGAGCCGTTGACGTTGATGCGGTCGGGGTCGATGCTGCCGAGCGCGCCGTCCAGACCGAGCTCGGCCTTGCAGTACTCGGCGTCCTCCCAGGCCTTGAGCGTGGTCAGCAGGGTGGCGGCGAACGCCTCGTGGATCTCGACGAAGTCGAAGTCGGCGAGGGTGAGCCCGTTGCGGGCGAGCAGGCGCGGCACGGCGTGCACGGGGGCCATGAGCAGTCCCTCGCGGCCGTGCACGAAGTCCACGGCCGCCGTCTCGGCGTCGACGAACCGGGCGAGCACGGGCAGGTCGCGCGAGGCGGCCCACTCGCGCGAGGCGAGCAGCACGGTGGACGCGCCGTCGGTCAGCGGCGTCGAGTTGCCGGCCGTCATGGTGGGCTCGGCGGCGTCGGACGACGTGGCGAGGCTCTTGCCGAAGACGGGCTTGAGGCTCGCGAGCTTCTCGAGCGAGGTGTCGGGGCGCAGGTTGTCGTCGCGCACGAGGCCGCGGAACGGGGTGACGAGGTCGTCGAAGAACCCGGACTCCCAGGCGGCGGCGAGGCGGGTGTGGCTGGCGAGCGCCACCTCGTCCTGCGCCTCCCGGGTGATGCCCCAGCGCGCGGTGGTGATCGCCTGGTGCTCGCCCATGGACAGGCCGGTGCGGGGCTCGTCGGTCGCGGGGGTCAGCGGCTTGAGGTCGGACGGCCGCACCCGGGACAGCGCCTTGAGGCGGGCCGGGAGGGTCTTGGCGTGCGAGGCGTCGAGCAGCGCGCGACGCAGGCCCTCGCTGACGGCGACGGGCGCGTCGGAGACGGTGTCGGTCCCGCCGGCGACGCCGGCGGAGATCTGCCCGAGGCGGATCTTGTTGGCGACCGTGATGGCGGCCTCGAGCCCGGTGGCGCACGCCTGCTGCAGGTCGAAGGCCGGCGTGGCGGGGGACAGCGAGGAGCCGAGCACGGACTCGCGGACCAGGTTGAAGTCGCGCGAGTGCTTGAGGACGGCGCCGCCGACGACCTCGCCGAGGCGCTCGCCCTGCAGGCCGAAGCGGGCGACGAGCCCCTCGAGGGCGGCCGTGAACATCTCCTGGTTGGAGGCGTCCGCGTACTTCTTGCCGGCGCGGGAGAACGGGATGCGGTTCCCGCCGACGATCACGGCGTCGCGGACGCCGTCGGCGGGGGCCGTGGAGGCGGTGCGGGTGGTGCTCCGCGAGGTGCCCGCGGAGGGCTTGCGTGTGGCCACAGCGATGGGTTCCTTCTCGACGTCGGTCAGGTAGGACTCACAGTACCTGATACTCTCAGTCTCGTGAGTCGAGTCACACGGCCGATGACGGCCGCACAGCGAGAGCACGACCGTCGTGCCGCGCCGGACGGGCGGTCGACGCGGTGGGACGACCATCGTGCCGCGCGCCGCGCCGAGCTGGTGCACGCGGCGCGCAAGGCGGTCCACCGGTCCGGGCCTGGGGTCTCCATGGACGAGATCGCCGCCGCCGCCGGCACCTCCAAGTCGATCGTGTACCGCTACTTCGAGGACAAGGCCGGCCTGCGGCTGGCCGTCGCGACCCAGGTCGTGGAGACCATGCACGACGCGCTGCGCGAGGCAGCCGAGTCCGCGTCGTCCCCGCACGCCGCGCTGCGGGCGATGGTGCGCGTGTACCTCGAGATGATCGAGCACTCGCCGAACGTGTACTGGTTCGTCACCCGCACCGCGCTCGGCGGGAACGTGCCCGCCGCCGACGCGGCCCCGGCCGGCGGTTCGACCGGCAACGTCGAGGCGCTCGGCTCCTACCTCGACTCCGTCATCGAGCTCGTCGCCGAGCCGTTCGCCCGCGCCGTCCACGTCCCGCCGGCGACGGCGGCCGCCTGGGCCGCCGGAGCGGTCGGCTTCGTCCGCGGCGCGGGCGAGTGGTGGCTCGGCCACCAGCCGGCCGAGGGCCGGCTCACCCGCGACGAGCTCACCGAGCAGGTCACGCTCTGGCTGTGGACCGGCCCCGTGGGCGTCCTGCACCACGACGGCGCTCCGCCGTCCACCCCCGACGACGCGCCCCACGCCGGCGCAACCCGCCCGGCCACCCACCCCGCACGCACGCAGGAGAACCGATGACCACGACCTCCGACCGCCTCCCGGCCGCCGGCGCCGACCAGGCCGCCACGGGACCCACCAAGCCGACCCCGCGCGTCGACGTCCACGGTCTCTCCGAGCAGCTGCTCGGACGCTGGCCCGAGTGGCGCCGCCACGCCCGCGCCCGCTCCGCCGACCCCGTGTTCTGGAAGGACGAGTCGCTCTCGATGGCCGAGCACCGCGAGCGGGTGCTCGAGCAGATGCGCCGGCTCGCCACGGAGGACGAGAAGCACCAGGTCTGGCTGGCGTTCCCGGAGCGCCTCGGCGGCGGCGACGCGCCCGGCGCCAACCTCGCGGGCTTCGAGGAGCTCGTGGTCGCCGACCCCTCGCTGCAGATCAAGGCGGGCGTGCAGTGGGGCCTGTTCTCCTCCGCGATCCTGCACCTCGGCACGCCTGACCAGCAGGACCGCCTCCTGCCCGGCGCGATGGACCTGTCCGTGCCGGGCGCGTTCGCGATGACGGAGATCGGGCACGGCTCGGACGTCGCCTCGATCGGCACCACCGCGACCTACGACCCCGACACCGAGGAGTTCGTCATCCACACGCCGTTCCGCGCGGCGTGGAAGGACTACCTCGGCAACGCGGCCGCGCACGCCACCGCGGCCACCGTGTTCGCCCAGCTGATCACGAACGGCGTCAACCATGGCGTCCACTGCTTCTACGTGCCGGTCCGCGACCCGGAGACCATGGAGTTCCTGCCCGGCGTCAGCGGCGAGGACGACGGTCTCAAGGGCGGCCTGCGCGGCGTCGACAACGGGCGCCTCGCGTTCGACCACGTGCGCGTGCCGCGCACCGACCTGCTGGCCCGCTACGGGGCGGTGGCCGCCGACGGCACGTACTCGTCGCCGATCGACAGCCCCGGGCGCCGCTTCTTCACCATGCTCGGCTCGCTCGTGCAGGGCCGCGTGTCGCTCGACGGCGCGGCGTCCACGGCATCGAAGCTCGGCCTCGCCATCGCGGTGAGGTACGCGGCGGAGCGGCGGCAGTTCACGTCGTCGTCCCCCGTGGACGAGACGGTGCTGCTCGACTACGCCACCCACCGCCGCCGCCTCTTCCCGCGCATCGCCGAGACGTACGCCACGCACTTCGCGCACGACCGGCTGCTCGACCTGTTCGACGACGTGTTCTCCGGGGCGAAGGACACCCCGGAGAACCGCGAGGACCTGGAGACCACGGCCGCCGCGCTCAAGGCGACGTCGACGACCTTCGTGCTCGAGACGCTGCAGGAGTGCCGCGTCGCGTGCGGCGGCGCCGGATTCATCACCTCCAACCGCATCACGAGCCTGCACCACGACATGGACGTGTACGCGACGTTCGAGGGCGACAACACGGTCCTGCTGCAGCTCGTCGCCAAGCGGCTCGTGGGCGACTACGCCAAGGAGCTCAAGGGCGCCACGTCGACCCCCGCGGGCCTCGCCCGGTTCGTCGTCGACCAGGCCGCCGACGCCGCCCTGCACCGCACCGGGCTGCGCCGGGCGGGGCAGGCCATCGTCGACGCCGGCGACCCGCGCCGTGCCGCCGGGCACCTGCGCGACGCCGACACCCAGCGCGAGCTGCTCGCCGACCGCGTCGCCACGATCGTCGAGGACGTCGCCATGGCGCTGCGCCCCGCGCAGAAGGCCGACCCCGCCACCGCCGCGCGGATCTTCGACGAGAACCAGGTGCAGCTCGTCGAGGCGGCGAAGGCGCACGCCGACCTGCTGCGCTGGTCGGCGTTCACCGACGCGCTGGAGCAGGTCGCCGACCCGGGCACGCGTCGCGTCCTGACGTGGCTGCGGGACGTCTTCGGGCTCACGCTCATCGAGCGCAACCTGGCCTGGTACCTGGTCAACGGCCGCCTGTCGGCGCAGCGCGCGCGGACCGTCACGTCGTACGTCGACCGGCTGCTGGACCGCCTGCGCCCGCACGCCGTCGACCTCGTCGACGCGTGGGGCTACGGGCCCGACCACCTGCGCGCCGTCATCGCGTCCGGCGTCGAGGCCGAGCGCCAGGAGGAGGCGCGGGCGTACTACGCGCGGCAGCGGGCCGACGGCTCCGCGCCGGTCAGCGAGAAGTCGCTCAAGAAGAAGCGCGGCTGACCGCCGCGAGCACGACGTCGGGACCGCCCTCCTGGGACGGCCCCGACGTCGAGCGCACCACCTGAGTCGACGCTGCCTGCCCGCGCGACCTTCTAGGCGGCGGCGGGTGCGGGCGTCGGCGTGCCCGCGGGGTGCGGCAGCGGCTCGATCGCGTCCCGGTCGTCCTGCTCGGCGGCGTCCTCGTCACGCAGCGGGAGCCCGAGCGTCACGGTCGACGGTCGCGCCGCGGTGCGTCGTCGCGGCGGCGGGGCCGACATGGCGACGGCGACGGCGCCGACCAGCCCCGCCACGACGGCGGCGAGTGCCACCAGCGTCCATCCGAGCGCCGCGGCGACCCCGAGCATCGCTCCGTCGATCGTCGCGACGGCGAGCCCGACGACGAGAACCCTCCGCATGACACGTCTCCCCACGGTCCGCCTCTTCCGTGCCCTTTCCAGGAGACGACAGGTCGGGCCGGAGTGCATCCGCAGGGAGCGGTCGGCGCGGTCACGAGTGCATCACGGTTGCGCGCCGAGCCCCCGGGCGGGCTGCACGGCCGGCTGCGGGGACGAGTGCTCGGACGCGCGGCGGTCCATCGGCAGGGCGGGGGAGACCAGGCCGGAGCTTCGCCGCAGGGCGAGGTGCATGTCGCCCGTGAGCCGCAGGGCGAGCTCGAGCCGGACGGGCTCGACGCGCTCGGCGTGGAGCCTGCCGCCGACCGCCGGGTGCGGGGAGAACGTGAACACCTCGTCCGGGGCGGCCACCACGCCGCGTGCGGCGACCTCCTGGCAGATGTCCTCCAGGAGGAGGTCGCCGCGCCCCTCGGGCGACTCCAGCTCGGCGTACAGCTCGACGGCGGTCGGCCAGCGCAGCTCCAGCGATCCCTCGAGCGTGTCGAGGAACCACCACCCCTCCAGCGACTCCAGGAAGACGTCGCCGAAGGCCGTCGTGAAGCGGGGGGTCTTGCCGTGGACCCCCAGCCACGACCAGGACGTGAGTCCGTACGCGAAGGCGCCAGGGTCGAAGGCTCGAAGCATGTCCACGAGCGAATCAAACCATCTTGTGATAAAAGGCAAAACCCCCTCTGGGGATCTTTCCGGCTCGCGTGGTTCTGCTCACGGGCGTGGGTCACTCGCGTGGGCCACGGTCGACGGTCGGGGCAAGCGGTCGCCACGAATGGCTGCGGGGATCGTCATCGTTCCTGCTCGGCACGGTCATGGGCGCCTTCGTCGCCCGCCCGCCGGCGGCCTCGGTGGGCCTGCTCCGGGAGGCCGCGGACGTGGCATCCTCGACGAAGGACGGCGCGCGCGACTCTGGAGGTGCCATGACCCGGCCGAACGCAGCACGAGAGGGCGCGGGGGTTCCCGCGGCGCACGAGGGGCACGACAGCCCCGACGTGCGTAGCGCGGTGGTCACCGGCGTCACCACCGCGCTCTGGTACGCGGTGCCGGACGTCGTCGGACCGCGCTGGGGGCGCGCGCTGGCCAAGACCGCCGTGCTCGGCGCCGGCGTCGGCATCGGCATCGCCGTGACCTTCGAAGGGCGCGCGGCCCTGGCGGGCCTGCGTGCCGTCGAGGCCTCCGACGCCGAGCTCGACGAAGGCCTCGACCACGGTCCCGACGATGACCCCGACGGCGACATCGACGACGCGTCCGCAGCCGACGAACCCGCCGCGGACCGGGGCGACGGGCCCGCACCGGTGAACCCGCTCGTGGCGGCCGGCGGCATCGCCGCGGCGCTGGGTGCGGTGACGGCGCTCGCGGTCCTGGGGGAGAAGTGGGCCTATCGCCTCGGGGAGCGCCGACGCGCGAAGGGGCGGCGGCTGCCGCACACCGGCGTCGGCCTCGTCGTGGGCGTGCTCGCGGCAGGGCTGACCCTGCTCGAGCCGCGGGCCGTGGGCGCCAGCGCGGGCGGGGAGCCGGACGCCTGGGCCCCGGGGCGCCGTTAGACTGGCCGCGCGCCGTGTGCGCGCCCCCGCCCGGGCCGAAGCCGGATACCGGCCGTCCTCGTCATCCTCGTCATGGTGAGGCGGTGCGGCGATCACCCGGTCCGAGCACCCGAGCAAGCACCCGAGCATCCGACCACCGCGCATCCCGCGACTCGTGCGACCCGAGGGAAGTTGATGACCGCCGCAAGCGCTGACGCCGTGCCCGCCCGCCCGCAGCCCGACCAGCAGCTGGACCAGCACCTCGACACCGTCGACCGCGCGGCCGCGACCCCGGACGAGTCGCTGCCGTACGCCGAGCTCGGCCTCAAGCCGGACGAGTGCCAGCGCATCCGCGACCTCCTGGGCCGACGGCCCACCGCCGCGGAGCTCGCCATGTACTCCGTGATGTGGTCCGAGCACTGCTCGTACAAGTCGTCCAAGGTGCACCTGAAGAAGTTCGGCGACCGGGTCACCGACGAGATGACGGAGCACCTGCTCGTCGGCATCGGCGAGAACGCGGGTGTCGTCGACATCGGCGACGGCTGGGCCGTGACGTTCAAGGTCGAGTCGCACAACCACCCGTCGTTCGTGGAGCCCTACCAGGGCGCGGCCACCGGGGTCGGCGGCATCGTGCGCGACATCATCTCCATGGGCGCCCGCCCGGTCGCGGTGATGGACCAGCTCCGGTTCGGCGACGTCGACCACCCCGACACCGCGCGCGTCGTGCACGGCGTCGTGTCCGGCGTCGGCGGCTACGGCAACTCCCTCGGCCTGCCCAACATCGGCGGCGAGCTCGTCTTCGACGGCTCCTACCAGGGCAACCCGCTCGTCAACGCGCTGTGCGTCGGCGTGCTGCGCCACGAGGACATCCACCTCGCCAACGCGTCCGGGGCGGGCAACAAGGTGGTCCTCTTCGGCGCCCGCACCGGCGGCGACGGCATCGGCGGCGCCTCCATCCTCGCGTCGGAGACGTTCGAGGACGGCGTCCCCGCCAAGCGCCCCAGCGTGCAGGTGGGCGACCCCTTCATGGAGAAGGTCCTCATCGAGTGCTGCCTCGAGCTGTACGCGGCGCACGTGGTGGAGGGCATCCAGGACCTCGGCGCCGCCGGCATCTCCTGCGCCACGAGCGAGCTCGCCTCCAACGGCGACGGCGGCATGCACGTGTGGCTCGACGACGTCCTGCTGCGCGACCCGACGCTCAACGCCGGCGAGATCCTCATGTCGGAGTCGCAGGAGCGGATGATGGCCGTGGTCCGGCCGGAGAAGCTGGACGAGTTCCTCGCGATCACCGGCAAGTGGGACGTCGAGACCGCCGTCGTCGGCGAGGTCAACGACTCCGGCCGCCTGACGATCGACCACCACGGGCAGCGCATCGTCGACGTCGACCCGAGGACGGTCGCGCACGAGGGGCCCGTCTACGAGCGGCCGTACGCCCGCCCGGCGTGGCAGGACGCCCTGCAGGCCGACACCACCGTCGCCGCCGGCCTGGCGCGGCCGTCGTCGGGTGAGGAGCTCCGTGCCACGGCGCTGCGGCTGCTCGCCTCGCCCAACCTGGCGTCCCCGGCGTGGGTCACCGACCAGTACGACCGGTTCGTGCAAGGCAACACGGCCCTGGCGCAGCCGGACGACGGCGGCGTGGTCCGCGTCGACGAGACCACCGGTCGTGGCGTGGCCCTGGCGACCGACGCCAACGGTCGGTACGGCAAGCTCGACCCGCGCACCGGCGCGCAGCTGGCCCTCGCCGAGGCGTACCGGAACGTCGCGACGACCGGCGCGAAGCCCCTGGCCGTCACCGACTGCCTCAACTTCGGCTCGCCCGAGCACCCCGACTCCATGTGGCAGCTCGTCGAGGCGATCGAGGGCCTCGCCGACGCCTGCCAGGAGCTCGGCGTCCCGGTGACGGGCGGCAACGTCTCCCTGTACAACGGCACGGGCGAGCCGGGACAGATCGACTCCGCCATCCACCCCACGCCCGTCGTGGGCGTGCTCGGCGTGCTCGACGACGTCCGCACCGCCGTCCCGTCCGGGTGGCAGCGGGCCGGCCTGGCCGTGCTGCTGCTCGGCGCGACCGCCGACGAGCTCGACGGCTCCGCCTGGGCCGAGGTGGAGCACGGGCACCTGGGCGGCCTGCCGCCGCGCGTGGACCTCGCCGCGGAGCGCTCCCTGGCGTCCGTGCTCGTCGGGGCCCGCGAGCAGGGGCTCGCCGAGGCCGCGCACGACCTGTCCGAGGGCGGCCTGGTCCAGGGCCTGCTGGAGGCGTCGCTGCGCTTCGGCGTCGGCGTGACCGCCGACCTGGCCGCCGTGACCGCACGCGACGGCGTGTCCCCCTTCGCGGCGCTGTTCAGCGAGTCGACGGCGCGCGTGCTCGTCGCCGTCGACCCGGCGCGCGAGGCGGAGCTCGTGTCCGCCGCCGAGGCGGCGGGCGTCCCGGTGGCCCGCGTCGGCGAGACCGGCGGCGAGGCGGTCGTCGTGTCGGGCGGCTTCGACGGCGGCACCTTCGAGATCGCGCTGGACGAGGCCCGCGAGGCGCACGAGGGCACACTGCCGCGCATCTTCGGCTGAGCCTTCCCGTCCTGCGGGCGTGAGCCCGGGGTGGTGGGTCAGCCGCCGGTGACGACGTCGAGGACGGCGTCGGCCTCGGGGCCGGCCCGGCACTCGTCCCGGCGCGCACCATTGTCGCGCGAACGGGTGCCGAACTCCTACGCTGGGAGGAGAGCCCGACGGTGGGATGCGCCGATGACCTGGCAGCTGGCGTTCGTCGCGGCGACGGCCGTCCTGACGACGGCGGCCGCCGCCCGCGCGTGGCTGCGCTCCGAGGCCCACCGCGACGCCGTCGCCCGCCGTGACCCGCGCCGTCGCGCGGCCATGATCGACCCGCTGGTGACGCTCGCGATCCAGGTGCGGCTCGGCGAGCTCGCGCACGAGCTCCACCACCTCACCGACGACCCGGACGTCTACGCGCGGGCCCACCACTGGCGCGCCGTGCAGGGCGCCTACGACGAGCTGCTGCGCGAGGCGTGCCGGCTGTCCGGCCTCGACGTGCGCGACACGCCGCTGCGCGCCGACGAGCGTGCGCGGAACGACGAGCGCCTGCGCGAGGAGCTGGAGCTCAGCTCCCGCGGCTGGTCCTGGTAGCCCCGTGCATGCGGCTCGGGTCGGCACTCCGTCCCCGGGTCGGCAGACAGGTGTGCCGACCCGGGGACGGAGTGCCGACCCGAGTGCTGGGGGCGGACCTCAGAGCGCGGCGAGCGCGGCGTTGAGCGTCGCGGACGGCCGCATCACGGCGGAGGCCTTGGCCGGGTCCGGCCGGTAGTAGCCACCGACGTCCGCGGGGGAGCCCTGCACGCCGACGAGCTCGTCGACGATCGTGGCCTCCTCCGCGGTGAGCTTCGCGGCGAGCGGCCCGAACGCGGCCGCCAGCTCGGCGTCGTCCGACTGCGCGGCCAGCTCCTGCGCCCAGTACAGGGCCAGGTAGAAGTGCGAGCCGCGGTTGTCGATGCCGCCGACTCGACGCGTCGGGGACTTGTCCTGGTCCAGGAACGTGCCGGTGGCCCGGTCGAGGGTGTCCGCGAGGACCTTCGCCCGCGGGTTGTCCGCCGCCGACGCGAGGTGCTCGAACGAGGCGGCCAGGGCGAAGAACTCCCCGAGGGAGTCCCAGCGCAGGTAGTTCTCCGCGAGGAGCTGCTGCACGTGCTTCGGCGCGGAACCGCCCGCGCCGGTCTCGAACAGGCCACCGCCCGCCATGAGCGGCACGACCGACAGCATCTTGGCCGACGTGCCGAGCTCGAGGATCGGGAACAGGTCGGTGTTGTAGTCGCGCAGCACGTTGCCCGTCACGGAGATCGTGTCCAGGCCCTCGCGGATGCGTGCGAGGGAGAACGCGCACGCCTCCGCCGGTGCCATCACGTGGATGTCGAGGCCGTCGGTGTCGTGGTCGCCGAGGTACTGCTCGACCTTGGCGATGAGCTGGGCGTCGTGGGCGCGCTGCGCGTCGAGCCAGAACACCGCCGGGGCGCCGGTGGCGCGGGCCCGGGTGACGGCGAGCTTGACCCAGTCGCGGATCGCGACGTCCTGCGTCTGGCAGGCGCGCCAGATGTCGCCGGCCTGCACGTCGTGACTGATCAGCACCTCGCCCGCGCTGTTCACCACCTCGACCGTGCCGTCGGCCGGGATCTCGAACGTCTTGTCGTGCGAGCCGTACTCCTCGGCCTTCTTCGCCATGAGGCCGACGTTCGGCACCGAGCCCATCGTGGCCGGGTCGAAGGCGCCGTGCGCGCGGCAGTCGTCGATGACGGTCTGGTAGACGCCGGCGTAGGAGGAGTCGGGGATGACGGCGAGCGTGTCGTGCTCCTTGCCGTCCGCGCCCCACATGTGGCCGCCGCCGCGGATCATCGCCGGCATGGAGGCGTCGATGATGACGTCCGACGGCACGTGCAGGTTCGTGATGCCCTTGTCGGAGTCGACCATGGCCAGCGCCGGGCCGTCCGCGAGGCCCTGCTCGACGGCCGCCTTGATCTCGGCGCCGTCGGGCAGGGTGTCGACGACGGACAGCAGCGCGCCGAGGCCGTCGTTGGGTGAGATGCCGGTGGCCTTGAGCTGGTCGCCGTACCTCTCGAAGAGGGCGGGGAAGAAGGCCTGCACGACGTGGCCGAAGATGATCGGGTCGGAGACCTTCATCATCGTCGCCTTGAGGTGTGCCGAGAAGAGCACGCCCTCGGCCTTGGCGCGGGCCACCTGCTCGGCGAGGAACGTGCGCAGGGCGGCGACGGACATGAAGGTCGCGTCCACGACCTCGCCCTCCAGCACCTTCAGGCCGTCCTTGAGCACCGTGGTGCCGTCGGCGGTGGTGAGGCGGATCTGCAGGGTGTCGTCGGCGGGCAGGACGACGGACTTCTCGTTGGAGAAGAAGTCGCCCGCGCCCATGGTGGCGACGTTCGTCCTCGAGTCGGCGGTCCACGCGCCCATGCGGTGCGGGTGCGCCTTGGCGTAGCTCTTCACCGAAGCGGGGGCGCGGCGGTCGGAGTTGCCCTCGCGCAGCACCGGGTTCACGGCGGAGCCCTTGACCTTGTCGTAGCGGGCGCGCACGTCCTTCTCGGCGTCGGTCCGCGGGTCCTCCGGGTAGTCGGGGATCGCGTAGCCGGCGCCCTGCAGCTCGGTGATCGCGGCCTTGAGCTGGGGCACGGACGCCGAGATGTTCGGCAGCTTGATGATGTTCGCGCCTGGCGTCGTCGCGAGCTCGCCGAGCTCGGCGAGCGCGTCGCCCACGCGCTGGTCGTCCGTGAGGTGGTCCGGGAACTGGGCGAGGATGCGGCCGGCGAGCGAGATGTCCCGCGTCGTGACGCCGACCCCGGCCTTGGCGGCGTACGCCTCGACGATCGGGAGGAACGAGAACGTCGCGAGCAGCGGCGCCTCGTCGGTGTGCGTGTAGATGATCGTGTCGGCCTCGGGCCGGGACTCTGTGGTCATGCGGCGGTGCTCCAGGTGGCTGGTGACAGAGATTGTTTGACATCAAGATATCTGGCTTCGTACACCCCTGTCGAAGACGGGTGCACAGTGCCGCCCCAGGGCCTTGCCGCGTCGTGCCGCGCCGTGTCGCCGCGCGTCGGGCGACCCGCATGGCTACCGTCGGTGACGTGCCGTCGCGTCTGCTGCATCTGACCCGCTCCGGTCCTGACGAGGTGACCGGGGCGCTCGCCGCCCTGCGGGCCGAGCTCCGGGTGCCGTCCATGTTCCCGGCGGAGGTCCGCGCGGAGGCCGAGGAGGCGGCGCGGTCCGGAGGGCGGCCGCCGGCCGCGATCACCGGGGGCCGCAAGGACCCGGTGCGGTCCGACCGGCGCGACGTGGAGCTCGTCACGATCGACCCCGCCGGCTCGATGGACCTGGACCAGGCGGTGCACGTGGCGTCGTCCGGCCGCGGCTACATCGTGCGGTACGCGATCGCGGACGTGGCGGCGTTCGTCGAGCCGGACGGACCGCTGGACGCCGAGACGCACCGGCGCGGCGCCACCGTCTACGGCCCCGACGTGCGCACGCCGATGCTCCCGCCCGTGCTCTCGACCGGGGCGGCGAGCCTGCTGCCGGACCAGGACCGGCCCGCGGTGCTGTGGACGATCGCGCTGGACCCGAGCGGCGAGATCACGAGCGCCGCCGTGACGCGGGCGCTGGTGCGCTCGCGTGCGCGCATCACGTACGGCGAGGCGCAGTCGAGCCTCGACGCCGGCCTCGCCCCCGAGTCGCTGACGCTGCTCGCGGACGTGGGGCGGCTGCGGCAGGAGCGTGAGCGGGCGCGCGGCGGGGTCTCCCTCGACGTGCCGGAGCAGGAGGTCGTGCCGGGCCCCGACGGCGGCCTCGCGATCGAGATGCGCCGCACGCTGCCGGTCGAGGGCTGGAACGCGCAGATCTCCCTGCTCACCGGCATCGCGGCCGCGGCGATGATGCGGGACGCGGGCGTGGGCCTGCTGCGGACGCTCCCGGAGCCGGAGCCGCGCGACGTCGCGCGGCTGCACGGCGTGGCCGCGGCGCTGGGCGTGACCTGGCCCGACGGCGTGCCCTACGCGGAGGTGCTGCGGACGCTGGAGTCGGGAAAGCCCGCCCATGCGGCGTTCCTCGCGGAGGCCACGTCCCTGTTCCGCGGTGCCGGGTACCTCGCGTTCGGGGTGCGTGGGGACGGGGCCGAGCAGAGCCTGCCGGCCGACGCCGCCCACGCGGCGATCGCCGCCGAGTACGCGCACGTCACCGCGCCGCTGCGGCGCCTGGCCGACCGGTACGCGACCGAGGTCTGCCTGGCCCACGCGGCGGGGCGGCCCGTGCCCGGTTGGGTGCGCGACGCGCTGCCGGAGCTGCCGGGCACGATGGCGACGACCGCCCGTCGCGCTTCCCGCTTCGAGCGCGGCTGCGTGGACGTGGTCGAGGCAGCCCTGCTCGAGGGACGCGTGGGCGAACGGTTCAGCGGCGTCGTCGTCGACGTCGACGACGCCCCGGACGACGGCGTCGGGCGCGGCGAGGTCATGCTCCGCGACCCGGCGGTGCGCGCGCCGCTCGAGGGCGCCGGGCTGCCGCTGGGGCAGCGGGTCGACGTGATTCTCAAGGAGGCCTCGGTGGCCGACCGCCGAGTGCGGTTCGCCCTCGCCTGAGACCTCGGTGCCCGGCCGCCGTGCCCCCGACCGTGCCACCGACCGTGCCACCGACCGGAATACGCTGTGGCCATGCCTGCACGACGACGGACCGACCCGGCGCAGGGTCGCGCGGCGGTGGCCGCCTGGTTGGCCGGCGAGACCGACCGGCGCACCACGACGACGGCGGTGCGGTTCACGCTCGAGGAGCTGGCCGACGTCGCGCCCGGCAACGCCGTGGAGGTGCGCGTGCCTCCCGCCGGGGCGGTGCAGGCCGTCGCCGGGCCGCGGCACACCCGCGGGACTCCTCCGAACGTGGTGGAGACGGACGTCGAGACGTGGCTCGCGCTCGCGACCGGGCGCCTGACGTGGGCCGACGCCGCGGCCTCCGGGACGGTGAGCGCGTCGGGGGAGCGCGCCGACCTGTCCGCGCTGCTCCCGCTGCAGGCGGCGCGCGACCGTTCCTGAGGGCCGCGCGGTAGGCGCGTGTCGGCGGCGTTCGCTACGTTCGGCACACCCCCGGCAGCGGTCGGGCGGCGGGACGACGTCGTCCCGTGGCCTGCGGTTCAGCACCGGTTCACACCGGTCTGCTGGGGTGGCACCACCACGCCACCGGCCGAAGGAGTCAGCGTGACCCGCACCCAACCGTCCCGACGCCGCAGGGCGGCCACCACCGTCGCCGCCGCCCTCGTCGTCCCCGGCGCCGTCGTCCCCGCGGCCGTCACCGTCGCGCCCACCGCCGCGGCCGAGGTCTCGGCCGACGCCCCCGTCGTCATCGACGAGGTCTACGGCGGGGGAGGCAACAGCGGCGGCGCCTACGCCCAGGACTTCGTCGAGCTGTACAACCCGACCGACGAGCCCGTGAGCCTCGCCGGCTGGTCCGTCCAGTACGCCTCCGCCACCGGCACCTGGGCGAACGGCGCCCAGACCGACCTCGCCGGCCAGATCCCCGCTGGCGGGTCGTACCTGATCGGCCAGGCCGCCGGCGCGGACGACACGCAGCCCCCGCTGCCGACCCCCGACGTCCAGGGGGCGATCGCGATGTCCGGCTCGGGCGCCAAGGTCGCGCTCGTGCGATCGACCGACCGGATCACCTGCGCCGGCGCCGACTGCGCCGCCGTTCCCGACGTCGTCGACCTCGTCGGCTGGGGCGACCGCGCGACCTCGTACGCCGGGTCGGGCCCGGCGCCCGCCACCACCAACGCGACGTCGGTGGCCCGCGTCGACCACGCGCACACCGCGGACAACGCGGCCGACTTCGTCACGGGCGCGCCCACGCCGACGGCGAGCGGTACCGAGCCGGGGCCCGACCCGGACCCCGAGCCCGCGGAGCCGGCGACGATCGCGGAGATCCAGGGCACCGGCCACACGTCGCCGCTGGAGGGCGCCACCGTCACCACCACCGGCGTGGTCACCGCCGCCTACCCGACCGGCGGGTTCGACGGGCTCTACCTGCAGACCGCCGGCACCGGCGGGGACCCGGACGACGACGCCACGCCCGGCGCGTCCGACGGCGTGTTCGTCTACTCGCGCGCCGCCGCCGCGGCGCTCGCCGTCGGCGACCACGTCGAGGTCACCGGCACGGTCGGCGAGCACTACGGTCTCACCGAGGTCACCGCCTCGGCGTGGACCGTGCTCGACGAGCCGGCCGCCGTCGAGCCGCTCGCCACGCCGTGGCCCGCGACCGACGCCGAGCGGGAGGCCCTCGAGGGCATGCTCCTGGCGCCGCAGGGCGACTTCACCGTCACCGACAACTACGCCACCAACCGGTACGGCACGGTCGGGCTCGCGGCCGGCGACGCGCCGCTCGTGCAGCCGACCTCCGTCGGCCGGCCCGGCTCCGCGGAGGCCGCGACCCAGGCCGCGGACAACGCCGCGCGCGCCGTCCAGCTCGACGACGGAGCGTCGGTCGACTACCTGTCGTCGTCGCACCAGGACGAGCCGCTGCCCTGGCTGACCGCCGGCGACCCCCTGCGTGTCGGCGCCGCCGTGACCTTCACCGGTCCCGTGGTGCTCGACTACCGCTACGACGCGTGGGGCCTGCAGCCGCGGCAGCAGCTCACCCCGGACGTCGCCGACCGGGCGCAGCCCGCCACGTTCGCGGACACCCGCGAGCCCGCCCCGCAGGACGTCGGCGGCACGCTCACCGTCGGCACGTTCAACGTGCTGAACTACTTCGCGACCACCGGCGACCAGCTCGACGGCTGCACGTACTACACGGACCGGCACGGCGACCCGGTGAGCGTCCGCGGCGGCTGCCTCGCGCGCGGTGCCGCGGACGCGGAGAACCTCGAGCGCCAGGAGACGAAGATCGTCGCCGCGATCTCGGCGCTCGGCGCCGACGTCGTCGCCCTGGAGGAGATCGAGAACTCCGCGGCATTCGGGAAGGATCGCGACCAGGCGCTGTCCGACCTGGTCGACGCCCTCGACGCGCACGACGGCGCAGGGACGTGGGCGTACGTGGGCTCGCCCGCCGACGTCCCGGCCGACGAGGACGTCATCCGCAACGCCTTCGTGTACCGGATCGCGGACGCCGAGCCCGTGGGGGAGTCGCGGATCCTGCTCGGCTCCGAGGCGTTCGGCAACGCCCGCGAGCCGCTCGCGCAGACGTTCCAGCCCGCCGGCGGCGTCGACAGCGACCCCGGCGACGACGTCGTCGTGATCACCAACCACCTCAAGTCCAAGGGCTCCGCGGGCCCCTGGCCGGGCGACGAGGACTCGGGGGACGGCCAGGGCGCCTCGAACGAGTCGCGGGTGCGCCAGGCGACGGCGCTCGCGGACTTCGCCGACGACGTGGCCGCGGACGCCGGCACGGACGCCGTCCTGCTGGTCGGGGACTTCAACGCCTACGAGCAGGAGGACCCGATCGCCGTCCTCACCGACTCCGGGTACACCGACCTGGGCCCGGCGACGGGGGAGCACACCTACGTGTTCGGCGGCATGGTCGGGTCGCTGGACCACGTGCTCGCCTCGCCCGCGGCCGCCGCGCGGGTCACCGGCGCCGACGTCTGGAACGTCAACGCCGTCGAGCCGGTCGCAAACGAGTACAGCCGGTACGAGTACAACGCCACGATCCTGTACGACACGTCGCCCTTCCGGTCGTCCGACCACGATCCGCTGCTCGTCGGGCTCGACCTGGAGCCGTCCGTGGCCGCCTGGGACCGCGGCACCCGCTACTGGTGGGGTGACGAGGTGCGCTACGAGGGCACCGTGTACCGGGCGACCCGCCCCAACCACGGCAAGGAGCCGGGAGCCAGGCGGAACGGTCCCTGGAGCGTCGTGACGCCGCGCTGAGCGTCCCCGAGGCCAGGTGTCCGGGGTCACGTGGCCGGTGCGGCACGCGTGACCCCGGCGCCCGTGCGCGTGACCTAGGCTCGAGGGGTGAGCAGCACGCCCTCCGAGAACCCCGACGCGACGCCGGAGCCCACCGAGCCCGCCCCGTCGGAGGAGCCGCACGACGACCGGCCGGAGCCCGAGGAGCACCTGCTCGTCGACCCGAGGCAGGTGCGGCGCGCGCCGCGGTACGGGGCGTTCCTCACGATGGGTGCCGTCGTCGGTCTCGCCGCGGGCCTGATCTTCGGCACCTGGCTCGTGGGCCAGGTCGACCCGTCGCAGGGCGACTTCCCGCTCGAGAAGCCGGGCGTCTACGTGACGGTGATCGTGGCCTCGACGACCACCCTCGGCCTGCTCGTCTCGGGCCTGCTCGCGATCCTCGCGGACCGGCGGAGCCTCCGGCGGCGCTGACCGCGCCGACAGCCTCGGCCTCCGAGCGGGTCAGACCGGGCTGCTCGCCGTGCCCGCCCAGGTGGCCAGGGCGGCGCGCAGTCCGTCCTCGTCGGGCCGGTCGCTCGCCCACGCGACGTAGCCGTCGGGGCGGACGAGGACGGTGGTGCGCCGGGCGCCCGTCCAGTGCGTCCGCACGACGTTCGCGGGCACGTCGGGCTCCTGGCCGGCCGGCGTGACGAGCACGAAGCGGCCGCCGCGCTGGAGCTCGTTCAGGCGCCCGTCGGCCAGCTCGAGGTCGGGAGCGCGCCGCCCGGTCAGCTCGTGCGCGCCGCGAGGGGCGCGGTAGGCGATACCGATCCCGGTGATCATGGACGCCGCCCTGTCGGCCAGCGGGCGGACGTTGCTGACGACCGTCCCTGCCGCACGCCGCAGGAGCCGGGCGAGAGGGTGGTGCAGCAGGGCGGCGCGCACCAGCGTCCCGCTCATCCGCAGCACCAGCGTGCCGACCGCGTGCCGCTCCTGCTGGTAGGTGTCCAGCAGGCCGTCGTCGGCGCCGTCCCGCAGCACGGCCACGAGCTTCCAGCTCAGGTTGGTGGCGTCCTGGAGGCCGGTGTTCATGCCCATGGCTCCGGCCGGCGAGTGCACGTGCGCGGCGTCGCCGGCGAGGAACACCCGCCCGACGCGGTACTCGGGGGCCTGGCGCTCGTCGCTGTGGAACCGGGAGCGCCACGGGACCTCGACGATGCCGTGGTCGGTCCCGAAGTTCATCCGGAGCAGCTCCGCGACCTCGTCCACCTCCAGCGGCGCGTCGTCGGGGAGCAGGTGGTGGCGGTTCCAGCCGGTCACCCGGTGCAGCCCGCCGCCCATCTCGGTGAGCAGGGCGAAACCGTCCGGGACGGCGTTCACGACGAACGGGCGGTCGGGGGGCTCGCTCAGCCTGACGTCGGCAAGCACGAGCGAGCTGAGGATGGTCCGGCCGGGGAACGGCTGGCCGATCGCCCGCCGGACCGTGCTGTGCACCCCGTCGGTGCCGACCAGGTAGGGGGCCCGGTACGAGGTGCCCGGGCGGCCGTCCCGGTCGTGGGTGCGGGCCGTGACACCGTCCTGGTCCTGCTCGATCCCGGCGACCTCGGTCTCGTGCACGATGTCGACCCCGACCTCGATTGCGCGGCGCCGGAGCACCTTCTCCACCTCGTACTGCGGGACGAACAGGACGAACGGGTACCGGGTGGGCAGCCGCGTCGGGTCCAGCGTGGCCGACTCGAACAGCGCGAGCCGGCGGACCGGGTGCCCGAGCGCCACGACGTCGTCGGCGATGCCGCGGGCGTCGAGCTGCTCCAGTGCCCGGGCGTGCACGACGAGCGCCCGGGAGAGGTTGCTGGTCCGGGCCGGGCGGCGTTCGACGAGCACGACCGACAGGCCTGCCTCGGCCAGGTCCCCGGCCAGCAGCAGGCCGGTGGGTCCCGCGCCGACGACGAGGACGTCGGTGGTGGTGACGGTGGACGACATCGTGACCCCTCCTTCATGCCTACCAGCGTTGGCCAACGCTTGTAGGCATCACGATAGGGCGGCTGTCCACACGAAGTCAACGATTGTTGGCATCATGTCGCCGGAGCGTCGCCTGTGAGGTAGCGCTGAACGGTGGGGCCGAGCCAGGCGACGACGTCGTCGTCCGTCATGGTGACCGCCGGCGGGAGGCGCAGGACGTACCGGCACAGGGCCATCCCGAGGATCTGGGACGCCACCAGGGCGGCCCGGGACTCCGCCTGGCCGAGGGGGCCGGCGGCACCGGTCAGCGCGGCGATCGTCGGTGTGAGCTGGGTGACGAACACCGTCCGGAGCCGCTCTGCCGCGGCCTGGTTGGTCACCCCCGTGCGCAGCAGGATCTGCAGGGCGTCGTCCGCCTCCCAGCGGTGCATGAAGTGCCGGACCAGGGTTGCGCCCACCTGGTCGCGCGGAAGGTCGCGGGGGTCGGGCAGTCGCAGGTCGAACTCGGCCGCGGCGGCGAACAGCCCGTCCTTGGAGCCGAAGTAGCGCATCACCATCGAGGGGTCGATGCCGGCCGCGGCGGCGATCGCCCGGATCGTCGCCCTCTCGTACCCGTCGGCGGCGAACCGCTCGCGGGCCGCGGCGAGGATGCCTGCCTTCGTCTGCGCGGAGGATCGTCTCATGGCCCGAGTCTATGTCAACGGTTGTTGACCTGGTCCGAGCCGCGAGCTCTGGCCGCCGGGGTGCTGTGGGATACTCGACCCATGCCCTTGCGCCCCGACGGCCGCCTGTCCCACGACCTCCTGCCCGGCGAGAAGGGCCCCCAGGACGCCTGCGGCGTCTTCGGAGTCTGGGCCCCCGGCGAGGAGGTCGCGAAGCTCGCGTACTTCGGCCTGTACGCCCTGCAGCACCGCGGCCAGGAGTCCGCGGGCATCGCCACCAGCAACGGTGAGCAGATCCTCGTCTACAAGGACATGGGGCTGGTGTCCCAGGTCTTCGACGAGACCGCCCTCGACGCGCTGACCGGACACCTCGCCGTCGGGCACTGCCGCTACTCGACGACCGGCGGCGTCACCTGGGAGAACGCCCAGCCGACGCTCGGCGCGACCGCCGGCGGCACCGTCGCCCTCGGGCACAACGGCAACCTCACGAACTCCGCCGAGCTCGTGAACCTCGTGGCGGAGCGGTACGGCGCGCAGCGCCGGGGCGAGCTCGCGCGGGGCAACACCACCGACACGGCGCTCATCACGGCGCTGCTCGCCGGCGACGCCGACCACACGCTCGCGCAGACCGCGCTGGAGGTGCTCCCGCGGCTGCGGGGCGCGTTCTCGCTCGTCTTCATGGACGAGGGCACGCTCTACGCGGCGCGCGACCCGCAGGGCGTGCGCCCGCTCGTGCTGGGGCGCCTGCAGCGCGGCTGGGTCGTGGCGTCGGAGACGCCCGCTCTCGACATCGTCGGGGCCTCCTACGTCCGCGACGTCGAGCCCGGCGAGATGATCATGATCGACGCCGATGGTCTGCGCTCGGAGAAGTTCGCGACGCCGGAGCGTGCGGGCTGCGTGTTCGAGTACGTGTACCTGGCGCGCCCGGACAACACGATCAACGGCCGCTCCGTGCACGCTTCCCGTGTGGAGATGGGCCGGACGCTGGCGCGCGAGCACCCCGTCGAGGCCGATCTGGTGATCCCGACGCCGGAGTCGGGCACCCCCGCTGCCGTCGGGTACGCCTCGGAGTCCGGCATCCCGTTCGGGCAGGGCCTCACCAAGAACGCGTACGTGGGGCGCACGTTCATCCAGCCGTCCGACACGCTGCGCCAGCTCGGCATCCGGCTCAAGCTCAACCCGCTCAAGGAGGTCATCCGCGGCAAGCGCCTCGTCGTCGTGGACGACTCGATCGTGCGCGGCAACACCCAGCGCGCACTGATCCGGATGCTGCGCGAGGCGGGGGCCGCCGAGGTGCACGTGCGGATCTCCTCGCCGCCCATCAAGTGGCCCTGCTTCTACGGCATCGACTTCGCCTCCCGCGCCGAGCTCATCGCCAACGGGCTCGCCGTCGACGAGGTCGGTCAGTCCCTCGGCGCCGACTCCCTCGGGTACATCTCCACCGAGGGCATGATCGCCGCGACCGAGCAGCCGGCCTCCCAGCTGTGCGCCGCCTGCTTCACGGGCAAGTACCCGATCGAGCTGCCCACCGCCGACCAGCTCGGCAAGCACCTGCTCGAGCAGGCCGAGCTGCCGCTGGGGGCCCCGGAGGACGGCCTCAGGCAGGTCGCCGTCGGCGCCGGCGGGGCCACCGCGCTCGACCACCCCTGACCCACCCGGTGGCCGCGGACGCGTCGGCCACCGCGGGCCCCGGCCCGACCCCGACACCGCTGGAGCACGAGTGACGAACGAACCCCTGACCTACGCCGCGGCCGGCGTCGACACCGAGGCCGGCGACAAGGCGGTCGAGCTCATGAAGGACGCGGTGCGCCGCACCCACGGCCCCGCGGTGCTTGGTGGCGTCGGCGGGTTCGCGGGTCTCTACGACCTCTCGGCGGTCCGCGACTACCGCAAGCCGCTGCTCGCGACCTCGACCGACGGCGTCGGCACCAAGGTCGCGATCGCCCAGGCCATGGACAAGCACGACACGATCGGCTTCGACCTCGTCGGCATGGTCGTGGACGACATCGTCGTGGTCGGCGCGGAGCCGCTGTTCATGACCGACTACATCGCCACGGGCAAGGTCGTGCCCGAGCGGGTCGCGGACATCGTGCGCGGCATCGCCCAGGCGTGCGAGGTGGCCGGGACGGCGCTGGTCGGCGGCGAGACCGCGGAGCACCCGGGGCTCCTCGCCGAGGACGAGTACGACGTCGCCGGTGCCGCGACGGGCATCGTCGAGGCCGACGCGGTGCTCGGCCCCGAGCGGGTGCGCTCGGGCGACGTGCTCGTCGCGATGGCCTCCAGCGGGCTGCACTCCAACGGCTACTCCCTGGTGCGGGCCGTGGTGCGCCAGGCCGGCTGGGAGCTCGACCGGCACGTGGAGGAGTTCGGTCGGACCCTCGGCGAGGAGCTGCTGGAGCCGACGCGGGTGTACGCCCGGGACGTGCTCGCGCTCGCCGGTGACGCCGGCGCCGACGTGCACGCGGTCACCCACGTCACCGGGGGAGGGCTGGCGGCCAACCTCGCCCGCGTGCTGCCCACCGGGACGGTCGCGACCGTGGACCGGGCGACGTGGGAGCTGCCCGCCGTGTTCCGGACGGTGCGCGACCTCGGCGGCGTGCCGCGGCAGGACCTGGAGAACACGCTCAACCTCGGCGTCGGCATGGTCGCGGTGGTCGGCGCGGAGAGCGCCGACGCCGCCCTGGCCGTGCTGGCCGCGCGTGGCGTGTCCGCCTGGGTGCTCGGGACCGTGGAGGACCGTGACCTCGCGGCGTCCGCCGAGGACCTCGTCTCCGGCACCAAGGGCGTCGACGGGGGTGCCGTCCGCCTGGTGGGGGACCACCGGTGACCTCCGCGCGACCATGACCGGTCACACGCACTGACGAAGGGCCGGACGGCGTTGCCGTCCGGCCCTTCGTCCGCGGTTCAGGGGAGGCGCCTCAGCGCTCGTCGTTCCACGCGGAGTAGGTGTTGTCGTACTCGTCGTCGTCGGCCGCATAGCGGTCCTCCGTGGCGACGTCCGTATGACCGCTACCTTTGAGCTCCTGCTCGAGCGCGTGGTAGTTCGTCTCGGGGCTGTAGTACTTCAGCGCGCGAGCAACCTTGGTCTGCTTTGCCTTCTGACGGCCGCGGCCCATGGCTCCGACCCCCTCAACGTAGGAGCGGGGCGGCACCGTCGCAGACGTGCGGCCCCGTGCGTAAGTATCGTCTGTTCAGATCACAACGGTACATGCTCCGCCACCATTCTCTCCACTCCGCAGCGCGTGCCGTGACGATCGGAACACCCCGATCAGGCCTCTCGGCGGCCGGACGTGTCCCGGATCACGATCTGACGCGTCCGTTGCCGCGGTCAGCACGCGGTGGCGCGGTTCCCTGCGCCGCCGCCGGGTCACGAGGGCGAGGCCCGGGCGTTCCGGGCGGAAAACCACCCGGTATCCCAAGTCGCCTCAATCCCACTTTCTGCCCACAATGGAAGAACGAGGCCGAGAACTACCGGGCGCCGCCCGGGACGGCCACGATCCAGGAGGTGCAGGATGTCGCTCCACGGTGAGTCGGAGGTGCTGTTGACCCCCGCCGAGGTGGCCAGCCTCTTCCGGGTCGACCCCAAGACGGTGACGCGTTGGGCGAAGGCCGGGAAGCTCTCGTCGATCCGTACGCTCGGGGGGCACCGTCGCTACAAGGAGTCCGAGGTGCGTGCGCTGCTCGGCGCCGCGTCCGAGGAGGCGCACCCGGAGGAGTGACGTGCCGTCACCCCGCCGGGGCGTGGCCGCCGCGGTTCAGCGACGTGCGGCGCGGACGATGGCGACGGTCGTCACCGCGATGCCGGTGACGACCACGCCCAGCAGGATCTTCACGTTCCGGCTCCGGCGCGGGGAGGTGTCGGGCAGGCCCCCGCCGGTGACGAACGAGCCGGCGTCGGCCGCCGCCTGCTTGGTGGACCGGGCGAGCTGCGCCGCCTGGTAGGACGGCGACAGCCGGGTGACGAGCTGGTCGACGGTGTCGCCGAGCTCCGCGCGGCTCCGCGCGACCTCGTCCTCGAGCTCGCGCTTGCTCGGTGCGGGCGTCCCGTTCTGGGGCGTGGTGGGCTCGCTCACCGCTTCATCCCCTCCTTGATCGTCGCGACGTCCTCCTTGACGCGGTCGACCGTCTCCGGCCGGCGGGCGGCGCGCTTCAGCTGCGAGACCGCGACCGCCACGGCGAGGCCCGCGACCAGCACCAGGAAGATGCCGACCACCAGCGCCGAGAGCCAGAGCGGCCACGCCTCGGCCAGGCCGATGATCCCGGCCCAGATGAGGACCCCCACGGCGTACAGGACGATGACGACGGCGACGCTGATCAACCCCACGCCGATCGCCGACCGCTTCGCCTTGTCGGCCATCTCGGCCTTCGCGAGCGCGATCTCGGCGCGCACGAGCCGCGTCGCCTGCTCCGAGAGCTTCTCCATGAGCGTGCCCATCGTGGGCGGCTCGTCGGCGGGCGGTGGCGTGCGCCCGTCGTCCCAGTCCGTCATCGGCTGCTCCGATCCTGCGATCCGATCGTCTGTGCGGTCCCACTCAACCCGTACCTGCTGGTCCCGGCAATTCCTGGACGCCGGAAGGGTGTCGACGACGGGCCGGGCACCGGCCTCCGACAGGTCCGGAGACGACGAGACCCCCGTGGCCCGAGGCCCCGGGGGTTGCGGCGACGGCTCCGACCGGCGTCGATCCGGCCCCTCGATCATCGAGCCCCCCGACGGCCCGGCGCGAGCCTAACAGGCGGATGTTTCCACAGTTGAGCTGCCGCACGGACGTGGTTCCCTCGTGCTGACGACCTCGGCCGGGAGGCCGCCGGGTGAATGGTGGAGTTCGCTAACTCAATCGCTAACCGCCCCGGCTGGCAGGCCGGCCGACGGAAACGAAGAACCCCCGGAACCGTGGTGGTTCCGGAGGTTCTTTGCTGTGGCTCCGACCGGCGTCGATCCGGTGACCTTTCGATTTTCAGTCGAACGCTCTACCAACTGAGCTACAGAGCCCTGACACGAAAGCCCGGAGCGCCGTGACCGACGTACCGGGCGCATCATGCGCGACCCTGACGGGACTTGAACCCGCGACCTCCGCCGTGACAGGGCGGCGCGCTAACCAACTGCGCTACAGGGCCTAGGCGGGGAGATGACTCCCTGCCGAGAAGCTCGTTTCGAGCCGAGAAGAAGCGTACCCCATGGTCGAGGAGATCCGGAAATCGGCTCCTGACCAGCGAAGTCACGCTGTTCCACGGCGTCGGAACGCCGTGGGACGTACCCCCAACGGGATTCGAACCCGTGCTACCGCCGTGAAAGGGCGGGGTCCTAGGCCGCTAGACGATGGGGGCTCTGGACCCGGCCAGCATACCGATCCCCGTGGCGTGCCTCGCCACGGGGATGGGCCAGGCGTGCCACGCCGGTCGGTACGGGAGGATGGGCCCGTGGTGGAGATGACCCGCGAGGACTTCGAGGACGCCGTGCGCGACGGCCTCGACCTGGTGCCCGAGGACCTGACCGGGATGATGGACAACGTCGTCGTGCTCGTGGAGGACGAGGCGCCCGCCGACGAGCCCGAGCTGCTGGGGCTGTACGAGGGTGTCCCGCTCACGGAGCGCGACCACCTCTGGGCCGCCGGCGCCCTGCCGGACCGCATCACGATCTTCCGCTACCCGACCCTCGCGATCTGCGAGACGCGGGACGACGTCGTCGAGGAGGTCGCGGTCACCGTGGTGCACGAGATCGCGCACCACTTCGGGATCGACGACGAGCGGCTGCACGAGCTCGGCTGGGCCTGAGGCGTCGCCCGGGTCGGCTGCCCGGCCCGTCGTCCCGAGCCGCCCGGGCGACGGCGTCAGCGCAGCGGCGTGTACTCCCAGTGCCACGCCTCGGGCTTGCGGCCGTCCGACCGCGCCCAGCCGGGGTTGTCCCAGCCGAACGCCGGGGCGTTCTCGCGCAGCCACGCGTACTGCGCGCTGCCGAAGGACTGCACCCCGCCGCTGAGATCTACGGCGACGCCCCAGCCGTGGTTCGAGTAGCCGGGGACGGCGGCCAGGTAACCCTTGGCGGCCTTGACCGCGACCTGCGAGTCGTACGACCGGTAGGAGTCCCGGATGTCGAGGTGCGCGCCGAACCTGGCCCGGAAGGCGGTGTCGAGCCGCTCGAGCTGCTCCGCGGCGTCGCACCGCAGGGACTCGCCCGGGGCGAACGACAGCTCGCACAGGTCTCCGCCCGGGATGCGGCCGTTCTCGTAGCCGGCGGTGTCGTCGGCGTGCCGCGCCAGCATGGAAGCGGCGTCACGGGCGGCTCGGACCTGCGCGGCGAGGATCTCGGCGGGGGTGGCCGGGGCCGGCTCGATCCCGGTGTCCGTGCCCTGCGCCTTGTTCAGCACGGCCGTGAGGTCGCGGGTGGCGGCGGTGAGCTCCGTCCGCCCGGCGCCCGTGCGGGACGACGCGCCGTCGGCGCGGTCCGGCGTGCTGCCGGCCCGCGGCCCCGCCCCGTCGGCGGGCACTGGCGCCATGACGGGAGCCTCCAGCGTCTCGGGGACGACGTCGACGACCTCGGTGGTCAGGTCGGCCTCGGCCGGCAGCGCGAGAGGCGTGGTGTCGATCGTGGTGCCGGGCTCGGTGCCCGCGCCGCTCGTGTCGCCGGCCCCGTCCGGGGCGGAGGCGGCGCCCGAGCCGGCGGTGTCGCGCGGCTTCTCGGACGCGGCGTCCGGCTCGGGCTTCGCGCCGCGGTCGTCGGCGCGCTGGTCGAGCGGCTCGCGCTCGGTCGAGCGCGAGGCGGCGTGCTGCGTCCGTGTCCCGGACGGGGAGCCGGCGACGAGCTCGCGCACCTGGCCCGCCAGCCGCGTGATCCGCTTGCGTTCCTTGCGGGTCACGGCCAGCGAGTCGGCGGCGACGACCTTGGCGCGGGCGAGGGCGGCCTGGGCGTCGGCCACCGCCTCCGTCGAGGCACCGGTGGAGGTGGCGCCGAGCGTGCCCGTCCGCACGGTCGTGGCTGTCGTGGGGCCGACGGAGGTCGCCTCCGGCGTCTGCCCGCCGGTCGCGGCGGCCGCCACCCCCGTCGCCATGCCGGTGGACAGCGCCATGACGGTGAGGGCGACGGGCAGGCCACGTCGGGAGTGTCGCCGGGGGCGCGACGGGGTGGGGTGGTGGATGTCGCGACGGCGCGGGAGCGGGGTGTGCTCCGGCGTGGCGCTCGTCGCGTGATCGGCGCCGCGGTCCGGGTGGTGCTCGGAGGCGCGCGTGATCTCGTGGTGGGTCACGTGGGGGTCCTGGGGTCTCGGGGGCTCATCCATCGTGGTCGAGGCCGAGGGGTGTTCCGGACCGATGGGTTGACCAACGGACACGAATCTGGTGCGGACCGCGCGACCGACGTGTGAAGGCCGGGACATCCCGGGTGGACGGCGGGCACGTCGCCCGCCGCATCCGGATGCTGGGACGCACCGTCCCGGGCGTGCGGGTGACCGCGCCCGGGCGGCGGCCGAGCACCAAGACTGCTGCGATGAGCTCCGCACCGGTGACCGTGGCGATCCACCGCGTCGTCAGCCCCGACCGCATGCCCGAGGTGACGGCGTGGGTGCAGTCGGGGGTGCGCCTCGCGAACCGCTGGGACGGGTTCCTCGGCTCCGGGTGGATCCGGGCGGCCGAGGGCTCGGCCGACTGGATCATGCTCTACCGCTTCGCCGACGCCGAGCGGCTCGAGGCGTGGGAGGGGTCGGCGGAGCGGCAGCGGTGGCTCGCCGAGGGCGCCGACCTCGTCGAGGACCGCCGCGTCGAGCGCCGCACCGGGATCGAGGGCTGGTTCGACCCTCCGGTACGCCAGGACGAGCCGACGGGGCCGCCGCTGCTCTCGGCCCCGCCGCGCTGGAAGCAGTCGGTGGCGATCTGGCTCGGGTTCTTCCCCGTCAACCTCGCGTTCACGGCCCTGGTGGGCTGGCTCCTGCCGGCCTTCGCGGGCCTTCCTGTGGTGCTGCGCGTGCTCGCCTCGACGCTCGTGCTCACGCCGATCATGTCCTTCTGGGTGCTGCCGTGGGTCACGGGCAGGTTGTCCGGCTGGCTGCACGCGCCCGGCCGCCGCGGCTGACCCTCTCTCGCAGCGCCGGACCGGCCGAAGGTTCCTAGTGTGGGGACATGCTCGCCGACACGGACCCCGACCTCGACCAGACGGTGGAGGCCACGGCCAGCCTCGCCGTCACGATCGCCTGGGCGGCGGGTGCGCTCGTCGCCGCGTACCTCTTCGCGACGGTCGCGTCGGTGCTGATCCGGCGGCTGGGACGCCGCAACGTGCTGGTGCGCGACATGGCCGTGCGGATGCGTCGCTCGATGCGCGCCGTGCTCATGGTGGTGGCGATCTGGGTCGCCGTGCACGTCACGGCGGACCGCGAGGAACCCTGGTTCGACCTCGTCAGCCACGCGCTGCTCATCGCCACGATCATCTCGGTGGCGTGGCTCGTGGGTGCGGCGGCGTTCGTCGTCGAGGACCGGACGCTGGCCCGGTTCTCCGGCGACCGGGCGGACGACCGCCACGCCCGGCGGGTGCGGACCCAGGTCAACCTGGTGCGGCGAATCACCGTCGCGGTGCTGGTGATCTGCGCCGTCGCCGCCGTCCTGCTCACGTTCCCGACCATGCAGGCCGCCGGGGCCAGCATCCTCGCCTCCGCGGGCCTCCTGTCGATCGTGCTCGGCGTCGCCGCGCAGTCGTCGCTCGCGAACACGTTCGCCGGGATGCAGATCGCGTTCACCGACGCGATCCGCGTGGACGACGTCGTCGTGCTGGACGGGGAGTTCGGGCGCATCGAGGAGATCACCCTGACCTACGTCGTCGTGCACGCGTGGGACGACCGCCGTCTCATCCTGCCGTGCACCTACTTCACGACGACGCCGTTCGAGAACTGGACCCGCCGCGCGGCGGACCTGCTCGGCACGGTCGAGATCGACCTGGACTTCCAGGTGCCGATGAGCGCGCTGCGCGCGGAGCTCGACCGGCTGCTGGAGTCGTCCTCGCTGTGGGACCACCGCACCGGTGTGCTGCAGGTGACGGACGCCGTCGGTGGCAGCGTCCGGGTGCGCGCCCTGGTGAGCGCCGCAGACGCGCCCAGCATCTGGGACCTGCGCTGCTACGTGCGCGAGGGCTTGATCGAGTGGCTGCAGCGCGAGGCGCCGGCCGCGCTGCCGCGGACGCGCCTGGAGGGCGCGGAGCCGCTCCCGGCGCCCGTCGAGCCGGACGAGGACGAGGCGGCCGGGGGCGACGAGAGCGAGGACGTCCCCGCCGGAGCCGCGGAGCCCGCGGCCCCCACGGCCCCGGCGGTCGTCCCCGCGCGCGAGTCGCTGCGGGAGCGTGACCTCCCGGCGCCGGTCCGATCGACGGTCCGCTCGGCCGACCCGCGCGCGCTCCGCCGCCAGGACCAGACCGTCCTCATCGAGGCGTTCGAGCGTGGCACCGGGACGCAGCGGCGCGCCGGCGCCGACGAGACCGTCGTCATCCCGGTGGTCGACGACGAGCAGCCGGCGAGCACCGCCGAACGGTCCGCGCTGTTCAGCGGCTCCGCCGAGGCCGAGGCGCGCTCCCGGTACTTCCACGGGCCCGGCGAGGACGTCATCGAGCAGCGTGAGCAGACGGCGGCCGAGCACCGCGGCGAGGACCCGGACGACGACCTCGACGACGAGCCGGACGAGCGGGGGCGGGGCCGGCCGCCGCGCGTGGCCCCCGACTCCGGCGAGGGCGGCGTCACCCACGGCCCGGGCGAGGGTGGCCACGGCCGCGACGGGGGCGACGGCGACGGCGGCTGAGGTCGCGCAGGTCAGGGCGTGGAGCGTGGTGGCCCCCCAGGGGCTCGAACCCTGAACCCGCGGATTAAAAGTCCGCTGCTCTGCCAGTTGAGCTAGAGGGCCGTCGTCGCGCGGGCGCGGCGGCACGCACAGCGTACGCGGGGCGCCCGGGCGGCGGGACCGAGGGGACCCTCGAGGTCACGATCCGGCCACGGAGGGCAACCTATCCGGGCCGGGATGGGGCTGTCACATGCGGTCTCACCCACCGGGAGATCCGGTCCCGATCGTGTCTTGCCGTTGCGTTCGGCCCCCGCGGGCTGATTCCGTGGAGAGGTTCGCAAGGACCGACGAGAGGAACGTCCATGCTCACCGTGACCGACAACGCCCGGACCGCCGTCGAGGACCTCGCCCAGCAGGCGGGCGTTCCTGCCGAGGGCGGCCTGCGCATCGCGCAGTCCGCCGGGCAGCCGGGCAACTTCGAGCTCGCGCTCGTTCCGGCTCCGCAGGACGACGACCAGGTCGCCGACGACTCCGGTGCGACCCACGTCTTCGTCGAGGCGCAGGCGGCGCCCGCCCTCGACACGCTCACGCTCGACACCGACCCGGAGGCGCAGGGGCCGGGCTTCGTGCTCACCCCGAAGGCCTGACGGGGCACGACCAGGCTTCGGCGCGAGGCCGGGGCGACACCGCGGGACGGTGTCGCCCCGGCCTCGCGTCGTCCGGGGGCTACGTCATCGGGAGCAGGGGCCCGGCCGGCTCGAGGATCCAGGTGGCGCCCAGCACGAGGCAGCCCAGGGTGACGACCAGGAAGACGCCCACCCACACGATGCCGGTCGTGCTGGTGAGGGTGCCGAGCTGGTCGGCGTCGGACCGCCTGGCCTTGCCGCGCCACCGCTGGGTCTGCAGCTCGAGCACGGGGCGGACCGACCCGAGCAGGAGGAACCACGTCACCGCGTACGCGACGGTCGACTGGGTGGTCGGGTCGAGCCACCAGGAGACGCCGACCAGGGCCGCACCGCTGACCAGCACCGACCACAGGCCGAACCAGTTGCGGATCTTGAGCAGGATCAGGGCGAGGAGCAGCACCAGGAGCCACAGCAGCCCCACGGCGTAGCCCTGGCGCAGCAGCCAGGCGGCGCCGAGCCCGGTGAGGCCCGGGCCCACGTACCCGGCGAACGCGGTCACGACCATGCCGAAACCGCGAGGGCGTCCGGCCGAGACCGTGAGGCCCGACGTGTCGGAGTGCAGGCGGATCCCGTCGAGGCGCCGGCCGGTGACCATGGCGGCGACGGCGTGCGCGCCCTCGTGCGCGATCGTCACGACGTGCCGCGCCACCCGCCACACCGGCGTGACCAGCACGACGGCGAGCGCGGCGAGGCCCGCGGCGAGCACCATCGTCTGCGCCGGCGGGTCCACGGGCGTGGTCGCCGCCGTCCAGATCCGGGTCAGCACGTCGCCGGTGGTCGCGAGGAAGTCGTCCACGGCGGCCATTCCACCACGGCTTCCTGAGCCCGCGCCGGGACCGCGACGGCGGCTCGGGCGCCGCTCGGCGTCCCCGCGGAGCCGATCCTGACGTGAGGTGCGGCACTCGTTCGCCCGGCCAGGCCCCCGACGTGCGAGAATGGTCGTGGTGGCTGCGCGTCGCGCGCCCCGCGTCGTGGAGATCCCCCCGGATTGTGTGCGGCGGACCCCGACCCCGACGTCCCGGACGTCCCAGCCCCGAGAGGCCACGTTGACGACTTTCTCAGACTTCGCCCTGCCCGCCCCGCTCGTCGAGCGGCTCACGAGCCAGGGCATCGCCACCCCGTTCCCGATCCAGTCGGCCTCGCTGCCGGACACGCTGGCAGGGTCCGACGTGCTCGGCCGCGGCCGCACCGGGTCCGGCAAGACGCTCGCGTTCTCCCTGCCCGTCGTGACGCGGCTCGCGACGTCGGCCGCCCGGGCCGCCGCGGAGGGCCGGCCGCGCCGCCGCTCCGCCCGCCCCCGCGCGCTCGTGCTGTGCCCGACGCGGGAGCTCGCGAACCAGATCAACGCCACGATGGAGCCGCTCGCCACGGAGCTCGGGCTCGTCACCACGACCGTGTTCGGCGGCGTCGCGCAGTCCCGCCAGGTGAATGCGCTCGCGGCCGGCGTCGACGTGCTCATCGCGTGCCCCGGCCGGCTCGAGGACCTGCTGGGCCAGAAGCACCTCACGCTCGACGACGTCGAGATCACCGTGCTCGACGAGGCGGACCACATGGCCGACCTCGGGTTCCTGCCCGGCGTGAAGCGGATCATGGACCGCACGCCGTCCACGGGCCAGCGGCTGCTGTTCTCCGCGACCCTGGACAACGGGGTCGACGTGCTGGTCAAGCGCTACCTGAAGAACCCGGTGACGCACTCGGTGGACGAGGCCGCGGCCCCGCCGCCGCAGATGACTCACCACATCCTCGCGGTGGCGGACGCGGACGCGAAGAAGCGCGTCGTGCACGAGCTGGCGTCCGGCACCGGCCGCCGCGTGCTGTTCACCCGCACGAAGCACCAGGCCAAGCGCCTCGCGAAGCAGCTGACGAGCGCCGGGGTGCCGGCCGTCGACCTGCACGGCAACCTCGGCCAGGGCGCGCGCGAGCGCAACCTCGCGGCGTTCTCGACGGGCGGCGTGAAGGTGCTGGTCGCGACCGACATCGCGGCGCGCGGCATCCACGTGGACGACGTCGAGCTCGTGGTGCACGTGGACCCGCCCGCGGAGCACAAGGCGTACCTGCACCGCTCCGGCCGGACCGCGCGCGCCGGCACCGGCGGTGACGTGGTGACGGTGATGCTGCCGGAGCAGCGTGGTGACATGAAGGACCTGACCCGCAAGGCGAAGATCACCGCGCGCCCGCAGCCGGTGGCGCCTGGGGACGCCGTGGTGATGTCGCTCGTGGGCGAGGTGGCGCCGTACGTCGCCCCGCCCGCGCCCGCGGCTCCTCAGCAGTCCGCTCCGAAGAAGGGCCGGCGGACGGGGCGCCAGGGCTCTCGGCCCGGCGGCCAGGCGGGAGGCCAGGCAGGAGGGCAGGGTGGTCAGGGGCGCGAGCGGGCGCACGACCCGTCCCGGTCCCAGTCCCGCTCGGCCGAGGGACGCCAGGACGCGGGCGCAGGCTCGGCGCGCCCGTCGCGCCGGCGGCGCCGGGGCGGACGCGGCCGCAGCCAGTCCGGAACAGCGCGCCGCGACTGACGGTTGCACCCGGTGAACTTCAGGAGGTCGACATGAGCTACGAGATCACCAAGCCCGACGACCAGTGGCGGGCCGAGCTGTCGCGCGAGGAGTACGCCGTCCTGCGCGAGGCGGGGACCGAGCGTGCCTGGACGGGGGAGCTGCTCGACGAGAAGCGCGTCGGTGTCTACCGCTGTCGGGCGTGCGGCAACGAGCTGTTCCGCAGCGAGACCAAGTTCGACTCGCACTGCGGGTGGCCGTCGTTCTACACGCCCCTCGCGGGTGACGCCGTCGAGCTGATCGAGGACCGGTCGCTCGGCATGGTGCGCACGGAGGTGCGCTGCGCCCGGTGCGGCTCGCACCTGGGGCACGTGTTCGACGACGCGCCGCAGACGCCGACGGGTGACCGGTTCTGCATGAACTCGGTGAGCCTGGCGTTCGAGCCCGCGGAGGGCTGACAGGCCGGACACCCCGGACACGACGACGGCGAGGCCTCGGTCACGAGGCCTCGCCGTCGTCGTCCCTGCCGCGGTGCGGCGGTCAGGCGTGCGTGTCGCGCCAGCGCACGAAGTCCTCGGAGTACCGGTGCAGCAGCTCCGCGAGCTGTGCGACGTCGTCGCGCTCCCAGTGGCCGAACGCGGCGCGGTACATCTCGACGCGGCCGTCACGCGCACGCGCGAACCGCGCGGCGCCGTCCTGGGTGAGGGTGATGCGCTGGCCGCGCGTGTCGTCGGGGTCGACCTCGCGGTGCACCAGGCCGAGCTCCACGAGGCGGCTGAGCTGGCGCGAGACCGTCGCACGGCCGACGCCGAAGTGGGCGGCGAGGTCGGACCCGCGCAGCCCGGGGTGCATGTCGATGTGGGCGAGCAGCGGGTAGGCCGACGCCTCCAGCTCCGGGTGCACCCGGCGCGCCGTCTGGGCGGCGGCGGACTGGGCGCGCCGGATCAGGACCCGGATCTCTCGTTCGAGGGCGCCGAACGGGTCGGTCGCCGGGTCTGGTGGGGGCGCTGAGGCGTGGTGCATGAGGCCATCATGATAGGCCGTCCGCGCGGTCGGGAAGACTCGGTGCCGACTCGTGACCTTCGCCGGGCCCGCGGGGGCCCGGCGGGCGTCGCACCGTGCGCCGCCCGCCGGGAGGTGTCAGGAGGCGGGGACGGCCGCCCGGGTGTCGTCGCCGGTGGCCTCCTCCTCGTCGAGCACCTGCTCGATGCCGGAGCGCTTGCCGAGGGGGATCTCCTTGATGAAGATCACCGCGACCAGCGAGATCACGGCCATGGGGACGGCCAGGAGGAAGATCTCCGTGATCCCGTTCGAGTACGCCTGCTCGATGACGGCGCGGACGGGCTCCGGCACCTGCGTGAGGTCGGGCACCGCGCCGGCGCCGCCCCCCGTCGCGGACGCCGGGACACCGAGGTCGGTGAGGCCGGCGGTCACGTCGGATTTCACCCGCGCGGCCATCACCGCGCCGAGGACCGAGACGCCGATCGCGCCGCCGAGGGAGCGGAAGAACGCGACGCCGGACGTGCCGGCGCCCATCTCGTGCACGTCGAGGGTGTTCTGGGTGGCGAGCACGAGGTTCTGCATGAGCGCGCCCACGGACAGGCCGAGGCCGAACAGGAAGACGGAGATCACCACGAAGCTCGTGTCGACCTCGATGGTGGACAGACCGAAGAGCGACAGCGACAGCACGGCGGCGCCGCCGATCATGATGCCCTTGTAGCGGCCCGTCGCGGAGATGATCCGGCCGAGGACGACGCCGGCGAGCATCGTGCCCACGACCATGGGGATGGTGAGCAGGCCGGACTCGGTCGGCGTCTTGCCGCGGGCGAGCTGGAAGTACTGCGCGAGGAACACGGCGGTGCCGAACATCGCCACGCCCACGGACGCGGAGGCGACGACGGACAGCACGAACGTGCGGTTGCGGAACAGGTGCAGCGGCAGGATCGGCTCGGGCACGGCGCGCTCGACGAAGACGGTCGCGACCAGCGCGACGACCGCGCCGCCGACCATGGCCGCCGTCTGCCACGACGCCCACTCGAACTGGTCGCCCGCGAAGGTGACCCACAGCAGCAGGAGGGCGACCGTCACGGCGATGAGGGTGGCGCCGACGTAGTCGATCCGGACGGCGCGGGCCTCGCGCCTCGGCAGGTGCAGCGTGCGCTGCAGGGTGATGAGGGCGGCGACGGCGAAGGGCACGCCGACGAAGAACGTCCAGCGCCAGGAGATCGTGTCGGTGATGACGCCGCCGAGGAGCGGGCCGCCGATCTGGGCGACGGCCATGACGCCGCCCATGAGGCCCATGTACTTGCCGCGCTCGCGGGGGCTGATGATGTCCGCCATGAGCACGGTGGCCAGCGACATCACGCCGCCCGCGCCGATGCCCTGGAAGGCGCGGCACGCGATGAGCCACTCGATGTTCTGGGACAGGCCTGCCGCGGCGGCGGACAGCACGGTGACGAGCAGGGCGACCTGCATGAGGACCTTGCGGTTGGTGAGGTCCGCCAGCTTGCCCCACAGCGGGGTCGAGATCGTCATCGTCAGCAGCATGGCCGTGACGACCCAGGTGTAGGAGTGCTGCGAGCCGTCGAGGTCCGCGACGATGCGCGGCAGCGACGTCGAGACGATCGTGGTGGCCAGCAGCGAGACGAGGACGCCGAGGAGGATGCCCGAGAGCGCCTCGAGCGTCTCGCGCCGCGACATGGCGGGGGCCGGACTGGTGTCGGGCGACGGGGCCGCGGGGGCGGTGTCGCCGGTGGTGGGTCGGCTCATGGAGCTGCGTTCTCCTCCTGCGCCGAGGCGCGGTCGTGGGTCGAGACGAGTGCGGCCGCGACGCTGCGGATCCGGGTGGTGGCGTCGACGAGGTCCTGCTCCGTCCAGTCGGAGAAGGACTCGGAGACGAGGTCGTCGATGCGGCGGAAGGACTCCTCGGCGAACTCGCGGCCGGCGTCCGTCAGCTCGAGGGTGCGGGCCCGGCGGTCGTCGTCGTCCACGGTGCGGCGCACGAGGCCGGCGTCGACGAGGGCGCTCACCTGGCGGCTGGCGACCGAGACGTCGACGCGCAGCTTCGCTGCGACGTCGGTGAGCTGGACGCGGCCGCACCGTGTGAGCAGGTGCAGGGCGCCGAGGCCGGCGCGGGGGAGGTCGAGGTCGCGCGCGACCCGCATGGCGGCCTCGCGCTGGGCGCGGGAGAGCTCCTCGAGCGTCTGCACGAGCTCGCGGGCTCGGGCGCGGGGAACGGGCATGGGCGTGCCTTCGCTGTCCTGGATGGGGGCGGGTCCGTCGCACGGTGCTCCGCGGCGACGTCGGTTGATTGCTGTATGCAACTATAACTCCGGTGCTTGCAGCAAGCAAGTATCCAGGTCGGAGACGCGCTGCGGGCGCGAGGCCGGCGCTGCTCGCGGCGGAGACAGCGTCGACCTCGCGCCCACGGCGAGCCGAACGGCGGCGGGTCAGGCGCGGTGGTACGTCTCCCCGGACATGTCCTCCAGCTCGACGCCCTTGGTCTCCGGGATCCGGGCCAGCACGAAGAAGAAGGACAGCACGGCGAAGAACCCGTACACCGTGTAGGGGACCGCCGGGCCGAACGTCGACAGCATCGGCGGGAACGTGAGCGTCACCGCGAAGTTCGCGAGCCAGTTCGCGGCCGCCCCCACGCCCAGCGCCGCGGCGCGGATCCGGTTGGGGAACATCTCGCCCAGGAGGACCCACATCAGCGGCCCCCAGGTGGCGCCGAAGAAGACGACGAACGCGTTCGCCGCCACCAGGGCGATGCCGTTCCACGGCGCGCCCAGCGAGATGTTCTCGCCGCTGCCGGTCGCCTGGGTGAACGCGACCGCCATCAGCCCGAGGGACACCGCCATCCCGGCGGAGCCCACGAGGAGCAGCGGCCGGCGGCCGACCTTGTCGATCAGGGCGATGGCGATGAACGTCACCGCGACGTTCGTCACGGCCGTGATCGTGGAGATGAGGAACGACTGCGACTCGTCGAAGCCCACGGCCTGCCACAGCGTCGTCGAGTAGTAGAAGATCACGTTGATGCCGACGAACTGCTGGAAGATCGCCATGAGGATGCCGACCCACACGATCGGCTTGAGGCCGAACCGGTCACCCTTGAGCGTCCCGAGCTCGGCGTTCTCCTCGTCCTCCGCGATGGAGCGGTGGATCTCGGCGATCCGGTCGTCGACGTCCTCCTCCGGTCCCAGCACGGACGACAGGACGCGGCGGGCCTCGCCGTCGCGCCCCTTCGTCACCAGGTAGCGCGGGGACTCCGGCATCCGGAGCGCGAGGACGCCGTAGACCGCGGCCGGGACCACGGCGACCAGGAACATCCAGCGCCAGGCCTCCCAGCCGAGCCACAGCTCGTTCGCGGCGCCGCCCGCGCCCTCCGCGAGGAGCTGGTCCGACAGGAGGGCGGCGAAGATGCCGACGGTGATGGCGAGCTGCTGCAGCGAGCCCAGGCGCCCGCGCAGCGCGGCGGGCGCGATCTCGGCGATGTACGCCGGAGCGATCACCGACGCGATGCCGATGCCGACGCCGGCCATGAACCTCCAGAGCGCCAGGTCCCAGGCGCTGAACGCGATCGCCGAGAGGATCGACGACACGAAGAACAGCACCGCGCCCGCCACCATCACGTGGGTGCGGCCCCAGCGGTCGGCGAGCTTGCCTCCGCCCCACGCGCCGAGCGCGCAGCCGAGCAGGGCGACGGCCACCACGAGGCCCGTCACGGTGGAGCTCAGGCCGAACTGGCCCTCGATCGCCTCGACGGCGCCGTTGATCACCGACGAGTCGAATCCGAACAGGAATCCGCCGACGGCGGCGGCGACCGCCAGTCCTGTGGCCTTGCGGTGCGCGCTGCGTGCCGCCGCGCTGAGGGTCGGGCTGGGCATGAGCTCCTCGGTTCTCCCGGTCGTCGTGAGCGGACGAGGTCCGCTTCGCATGCTAGGCCGGGCGGCGCTGATCGGCCCGGCGAGTGTACGCGGGCTGTCGCAGGGCCCGGCCCGGGCGCCACACTGGGGGGCGTGAACGACGACGAGCCCCGAAGGCACCGCAGGCCCGCCATGCTCGACCCGGCCGAGGCGGAGCAGCTCCCCGGCTCCGTCGACCCCGCGCTGCGCGACGAGGTGGCGCACACCACGGCCCGCGCCGTCGTGCACCGCGCCCGCGCCGCCGAGGACCCGCAGGTCGTCGACAGGCTGGTCCGGCTGGTGGAGCGCGAGGGGCTCGACGTCGTCGCGGCGCTGTGGTCGGACGCCGCCCCCGTGACGCTGCCGGGCGCGCTGTGGCGGATCTACGTGCTGCGCGAGTGGGTGCGACGGGACCCCAGGACGGTCGCGCTGCGCTACCGGCTCGGCGTCGCGTCCGCGCCCGTCCACGAGGCCGTCGCCGGGGTGCCGCGCCCGCCCGGGCCGGAGGACCTGCGTGCCCTCGCCGACGACGTCCTGTCGGGCGTGTACGCCGGCGACCTCGCCGTGGCGCTGGAGCGGGCCGCGTCGTTCTGCCGGATCCTGGCCACCGGGGCCACGTTCGACGCCGACGCCCGCGAGGCCGCCGACCCCGCCGGGGCCACGCGGACGACCCGTGGGGCGAGCGACCTGGTGCGCACCGCCGAGGAGCTGGAGCACGCCGCCGCCCAGTGGCGCGCCGGCACCCTCGAGTGACGCCGCGAACCGCCTGACCTGCGGGTTCGGCGGGAGTTTACGGGCCGGCGGGGGGTGTGCGTACGATGGGCGCGCGACGTCGGGCCGCGGTAGCCCCGGGCTCCATCTTCAGCCGCTACGAGCGGCCACGCGCCGAGAGGCGCTCCCGGTCCGGCGTCGCACTCACTTGTTCCCGGGGCGTCTCCCGGGCGCCCGCGCGGACGTGCGCCGCGCTGGGCGATTGGGCGCGCCACTGCGGCCACCTCTAGTCTGTGAACGTCTCAGCGACCTCGACCACGGGAGCCTCACGTGCGCCTGCGCCTGACCCCGCGCGACACCACCTACTTCGACATGCTGGCCGCGCTCGCGCAGCACAACGTGACCGGTGCCGCGCTGCTCGCCGAGCTGCTCGGCACCCCGAAGACGGACCGTGAGGCCGTGGCGGACCGGCTGGCCGAGGCCGAGCACCTCGCCGACGACGCCACGCACTCGATCATGCGGCGCCTCAACCAGACGTTCGTCACACCGTTCGACCGGGACGACATCTACGGCCTGGCCGGCGCCCTGGACGACTGCATGGACGCCATGGAGGAGGCCGGTGACCTCATCGTCCTGTACAAGGTCGACGAGCTGCCGCTGCGGGTCTCCGAGCAGGTCCAGGTGCTGCAGCGCTGCGCCGAGCTGACCGCGGAGGCCATGCCCCGCCTGCGCTCGATGGACCAGCTCTCCGACTACTGGGTCGAGATCAACCGCCTGGAGAACCAGGGCGACAAGCTGCACCGCAAGCTCATCGCCCAGCTCTTCGACGACATGTCCGACGACCCGGTCCTGCTCATGAAGCTCAAGGAGATCGTCGACATGCTCGAGGAGGCCGCCGACGCCTTCGAGCGGGTCGCGAACATGGTCGAGACGATCGCGCTCAAGGAGTCCTGAGCGTGGAGGCAGCCCTCGTCGTCCTGGTCGTCGCGCTGGCGCTCGGGTTCGACTACACCAACGGCTTCCACGACGCCGCCAACGCGATCGCGACGTCGGTCTCCACCCGGGCGCTGACCCCGCGCGTCGCCCTGGCCATGGCGGCGGTGATGAACTTCGTGGGCGCGCTCCTCGGCACCGAGGTCGCGGAGACCATCGCGACCTCGATCGTGGACCTCCAGGACGCCTCCAACCACACGGCGCTCGTCGTCGTGTTCTGCGCGCTCGTCGGCGCGATCGCGTGGAACCTCATCACCTGGTGGTTCGGGCTGCCCTCGTCGTCGACGCACTCGCTGATCGGCGGGCTCGTCGGCGCCGGCCTGGCGGGCGGGCTGCCGATCTACGGCCAGTCGATCGTCGACAAGGTCGTGCTGCCGATGGTCTTCTCGCCGCTCATCGGGTTCCTCGGCGCCTACCTGGTGATGGTCGCCGTGCTGTGGATCTTCCGGAACAGCTCGCCGTCCCGGGTCACCCGCCGCTTCCGCATCTCCCAGACGGCGTCGGCCGCCGCGATGGCGCTCGGCCACGGCCTGCAGGACGCGCAGAAGACGATGGGCGTCATCTACATGGCGCTCGTGACGGTCGGCTGGGCGGCCGACGACGGGACGATCCCGCTGTGGGTGAAGCTGGCCGCCGCGGCCGCGATCTCGCTCGGCACCTACTCGGGCGGGTGGCGCATCATGCGCACGCTCGGTCGCCGCATCATCGAGCTCGACCCGGCCCGTGGTTTCGTCGCCGAGTCGGTCTCCGCGCTCGTCCTGTACGTGAACGCCTTCGTGCTGCACGCCCCCGTCTCCACGACGCACACCATCACGTCGGCGATCATGGGCGTCGGCGCCACCCGGCGGCTGTCGGCCGTGCGCTGGGGCGTGGCGAAGAACATCGGCATCGCGTGGGTGCTGACCATCCCGGCCGCCGCCGCCGTGGCCGCCGTGACCACCTGGATCCTGCACCCGCTCCTGACCTGACGGCGCCCGCGCGGGGCACCGTCCGCTCAGGACAGCGGCGGGGTGACCCGCTCCGTGGCGACCACCCGGGCGTCGTGCGCGGGGCCGGCCACGTGCGCGACCAGCAGCTCGCCCGGCTCGAGGTACGGGTCGACCGTGGGCAGCCCGTCGCGGGCCGAGGGCAGGGCACGCCCGCGCAGGCCGTCCAGCACCGCGGGCAGCACCGGCCGGTGGGTGCACAGCGCCGCCGACCCGTCGGCCATCAGCTCCGTCAGCAGCGCCTCCCGCGCTGCGGCCACCCGCCCCGTGGACCGCGCGGTGGGCGATTCCGCGAGGACCGGGTGGTCGGCCGGGCGCAGGCCGGCCGCCCGGGCGTACGGCGCGACCGTGGCAGCGCAGCGTGCCCACGGGCTCGTGGCCACGGTCCGCACGCCGAAAGCGGCGAGCACCGGGACGGCGGCCGCGGCCTGGGCGTGCCCTACGGGGGTCAACGGCCGGTCCGGCTCGGCGCCGTGCCATGCGCCGCGGGCGAGCGCGCGCCCGTGCCGGGCGACGACGACGGCCCGGGTGTCCAGGCGTCCGGCGCGGTCCGCGGCGAGGAGCGCGTCGAGCGGCACCCGGTCCGCGTCCCGCGTCAGTCGCCCGGCGGCGTCGTCGACGTCGAGCCAGCACCGGTCGTCCACCTCGTCGCGCGACGGGCGCGCGGTGGGCAGCCGTGCCGCCAGTGCGCCGCCGTCCTCGTCGCCCGCGCGCCGCGCCGCCCAGTAGTGCACCCGCTTGGTGCGGCCCCCGGACACCGGGTACTCGAGCGACGGCAGCGGGACCCCGAGGACCACGGGGTGACCGGTCTCCTCCGCGACCTCGCGCACCGCCGCGACCGCCGTGGTCTCGCCCGCGTCGAGCTTGCCCTTGGGCCACGACCAGTCGTCGTACCGCGGCCGGTGCACGAGCTGCACCTGCAGGCGGCCCCGGCGCCGACGCCACACCACAGCCCCGGCCGCCACCACGTCGGGGGCGCGCTCCGGGGTCGGTGCGGGGGCGTGCACCGCCGTGGTCGCGCCGGAGGACCCGGCCGGCGCCGTCCCGGACGTCACCGCACCCGCTCGGGCCGGCGGCGGTGGCGCCGCACGAGCTGCGTCTGCAGGTCCACGAGCCGTTCGCCGTCGTCGCCCACCGCGTGCCGCGTCCACGTGGCGTCCGGCCCCAGGTGCCAGGTGGAGGTCCGGTCGGACATCGAGGCCTCCATCAGCTCCAGGAGCTCGGTGACCTGTGCCTCGTCGGCGATGCGCACCAGCGCCTCGACGCGGCGGTCGAGGTTGCGGTGCATGAGGTCGGCGGACCCGATGAAGACCTCGGGCCCCGAGTCCGGGCCCTCGCCGATCGCCGGCCCCGCGCTGTTCGCGAACGCGAAGATCCGCGAGTGCTCCAGGAACCTGCCGAGGATCGACCGGACACGGATGTTCTCGCTGAGGCCGGGAACCCCGGGCCGCAGCGCGCAGATGCCGCGCACGACGAGGTCCACCTTCGCGCCGGCCTGCGAGGCCCGGTACAGCGCGTCGATCGTGTCCTCGTCCACGGCGGAGTTGACCTTCATCTTCACCCACGCCTCGTGCCCTGCGCGGGCCGCGGCCGCCTCACGGTCGATGCGCTCGATCAGGCCCGCACGGACGCTGCGCGGCGCGACGAGCAGCCGGTGGAACTTGGACTGCGGGGCGTAGCCCGAGAGCTGGTTGAACAGCCGTGTGAGGTCCTGGCCGACGTCGCGGTCGCACGTGAGCAGCCCGTGGTCGGTGTACATGCGCGCGGTCTTGGGGTGGTAGTTGCCCGTGCCGACGTGGCAGTACCGGCGCAACCCGTCCGCCTCCTGGCGCACCACGAGCGACAGCTTGCAGTGCGTCTTGAGGCCCACGATCCCGTACACCACGTGCACGCCCGCCTCCTCGAGCTTGCGCGCCCAGGAGATGTTGGCCTGCTCGTCGAACCGCGCCTTGATCTCCACCAGCGCGAGCACTTGCTTGCCCGCCTCGGCGGCGTCGATGAGGGCGTCGACGATAGGTGAGTCGCCCGACGTTCGGTACAGCGTCTGCTTGATCGCGAGGACCTTCGGGTCGGCGGCGGCCTGCTCCAGGAACGTCTGCACGGACGTCGAGAAGGAGTCGTACGGGTGGTGCAGCAGGATGTCGCGCTCGCGGATGGCGGCCAGCACGTCGCCCGGCGTGGCGGACTCGACCTCCGCGAGCTGACGGTGCGTCGTCGGCACGAACGGGGGGTAGTGCAGGTCGGGGCGGTCGATGTCCGCGATGACGTTCAGTCCCGTGAGGTCGAGCGGGCCGGGGAGCGTGTAGACCTCGTCCTCGACCACGTCGAGCTCCCGGACCAGCAGCTCGCGGATGCGCGCCGAGATGCCCTCGGTCAGCTCCAGGCGCACCGGCGGGCCGAAGCGGCGGCGCAGCAGCTCCTTCTCCATGGCCTGCAGGAGGTTCTCCGCGTCGTCCTCCTCGACCTCCACGTCCTCGTTGCGGGTGACGCGGAAGGTGTGGTGCTCCCGCACCTCCATGCCCGGGAACAGGTGGTCGAGGTGCTGGGCGATGACCTCCTCCAGAGGCACGAACGACGTCTGCGTGCCGCCCTTCTGCGTCGGCGTGGGCGCGCTGGGACGGCCGCGGTCGTCGACGGCGATGAACCGGGGCAGCAGCGGCGGCACCTTGACGCGGGCGAAGTGCTCCTTGCCGGTGAGCGGGTTGGCGACCACCACCGCCAGGTTGAGCGAGAGGCCCGAGATGTAGGGGAACGGGTGCGCCGGGTCGACGGCGAGCGGCGTCAGGACGGGGAAGATCTGCTTGCGGAAGAACTTGTGCAGGCGCTCCTGCTCGCGCTGCTCCAGCTCGTCCCAGTGCACGATCGTGATGGCCTCCGCCGCCAGCGCCGGCTGCACGTCCGAGCGGAAGACCTTCGCGTGCCGCTTCATCAGCCGGTGGGCGCCGTCGCTGATCGCCTCCAGCACCTGGCGCGGGCCCATGCCCGACGCCGTCTGCACCGCGATCCCGGTCGCGATGCGGCGCTTGAGGCCGGCTACCCGGACCATGAAGAACTCGTCCAGGTTGGACGCGAAGATCGCCAGGAAGCGCACGCGCTCGAGCAGCGGCAGCGAGGTGTCCTCCGCGAGCTCGAGCACCCGCTCGTTGAACGCGAGCCAGCTCAGCTCGCGCTCCGCGAAGCGGTCGTCGGGCAGCGGGTCCTGCTCGCCGGCGGCGTGCAGGCCGTCGACGGCCTCGGGGACGGGCTCCTCGGCGATGTGCTCGGCGATGTGGGCCGCGAGCTGACGGTCCATGGGCCCCGTCGCGGGGCCCGCCGCGGCGGTCGTCCGGGTGCGTGCGTCCAGCAGCTCGGCGGGGGCCGTCGCCGCGACGAACCTGCCGCGGTCGTCCCTGGTACGGGCCGTGCGGGGGGTGCGTGGAGCCGTCATGACCCCATCGTGGCACCGAAACGTGAACGACGGGTGTCCGAGGTCAGGACATGGTCGCGGGCGCCGGAGCGTACTGCACGTCCCGTGCGGCCGTCGTGAACCCGGCGCGGTCGTAGGTGGCCCGTGCCGCCGTGTTGTCGCCGTCCACGTACAGCACGGCGCGGTCGCAGCCGACGGCCGCCAGGTGCTCCAGCGCGACGGCGGTCAGCGCGCGGCCCAGCCCGTGCCCCTGCGCCGCCGGGTCGACGCCGACGGCGTACACCTCCCCGTCGCGGGCGCCGTCGGGCTGCCCCGGCTCGACCTTCGTCCACAGGTAGGCCACCGGGGCGCCGCCACCGGCCGGCTCGACCAGGAAGAACCCGGCGGCGTCGAACCAGGGCTCGGCCGCCCGGGCGCGCAGGTCGTCGGCCGTGAGGCGGCCCTGCTCCGGGTGGTCGGCGAACGCGCGCGCGTTGAGCGCCACCCACGCGTCGTCGTCCTCGCCGGGCCGGAAGCCGCGGACGGTGAACCCGTCCGGCGCCTGGGCGGTACCGGACGGGGCGGCCCCGGCGAGCGGGCGGGCGAGGAACAGCAGCTCGCGGGCGACGTCGTACCCCCGCGCCGCCGCGAACGCGCGGGCGGGCGGCAGGTCGCCGTGGGCCCAGACACGCAGCGGCTTGCCGCGCTGGCCGGGCGCGCCGGAGACGGCGGGCAGCCGGGCGTCGCGCTCCGCCGTGCGCAGGAGCATGCTGCCCGTGTGGCGGCGCCGGTGGTCCGGGTGCACGACGAGCTCGGCGCCGGCCACGTCCCCGCCCCGGTCGACCTGCGCGTAGCCGATCGTGCCGCCGTGCTTGTCGTGCGCGACGACGTGGGTGAGCCAGTCCGCGTCCGTGCCCAGGTGGAGCAGGGGCTGCTCGGACAGCGGGGCGACGCCGTCGTGGTCGGCGGTCTCGGCGGCGAGCCGCCGCACCGCGTCCTGGGCGTCCGGGTCGAGGGGGCCGATCTGCAGCGGGGGAGCGATACGCACGACCCCATTCTCACCGACCGCCGCGCCGTGGGTACGAGGACGGCGTGGAATCCGACCGGATTCCACGCCGTCTTCGTACCCACAGCGCGTGGGCGGGGTCAGTCCTCGGAGGCGGAGGGCTTGCTCAGGCCGGCCGCGATGAGGTCCATCACCGACGAGTCGGCGAGGGTCGTGGCGTCGCCCACGGTGCGGTTCTCGGCGACGTCGCGCAGCAGGCGCCGCATGATCTTGCCCGAGCGCGTCTTGGGCAGCTCCGGCACCACGAGGATCTTCTTCGGCTTGGCGATCGGGCCGATCTGGGTGGCCACGTGGTCGCGCAGCGCCTTCTCCACACGGGCCGAGCCCTCGTCCGTGGCGGCGTCGTCGGCGTGCTCGCCGCGCAGGATGACGAAGGCCACGACGGCCTGCCCGGACAGCTCGTCCGCGGCGCCGACGACGGCGGCCTCGGCCACGACGTCGTGCGAGACGAGGGCGGACTCGATCTCCGTGGTGGACAGGCGGTGCCCGGAGACGTTCATGACGTCGTCCACCCGGCCGAGCAGCCAGATGTCGCCGTCCTCGTCCTTCTTCGCGCCGTCACCGGCGAAGTACAGGCCCTCGAACCGCGACCAGTAGGTGTCCTTGAACCGCTGCAGGTCGCCCCAGATGCCGCGCAGCATCGACGGCCACGGCTCCGAGAGCACGAGGTACCCGCCGCCGCCGTCCGGCACGGAGTGCGCCTCGTCGTCGACGACGTCGGCCGCGATCCCGGGCAGCGCGACCTGGGCGGAGCCCGGCTTGGTGGCGGTGACGCCGGGCAGCGGGCTGATCATGATCGCGCCCGTCTCCGTCTGCCACCAGGTGTCCACGATGGGCGCGGTGTCGCCGCCGATGACGCGGCGGTACCACATCCACGCCTCCGGGTTGATGGGCTCGCCGACCGAGCCGAGCAGGCGCAGGGAGGACAGGTCGAAGCCGGCGGGGATGTCCTCGCCCCACTTCATGCAGGCCCGGATCGCCGTCGGGGCGGTGTAGAACAGCGAGACCTTGTACTTCTCGACGAGCTCCCACCAGCGGCCCTTGTGCGGGGTGTCGGGGGTGCCTTCGTACAGCACCTGGGTGGCGCCGTTGAGCATCGGCCCGTACACGATGTACGTGTGGCCGGTGACCCAGCCGATGTCGGCGGTGCACCAGTAGACGTCGGACTCGGCCTTGAGGTCGAACACGTTCCGGTGGGTGTAGGCGGCCTGGGTGAGGTAGCCGCCCGTGGTGTGCAGGATGCCCTTCGGCTTCCCGGTGGTGCCCGACGTGTACAGGATGAACAGCGGGTGCTCGGCGTCGACCCACTCCGGCTCGTGCACGTCGGACGCGGCGTCGACGACGTCGTGCCACCACACGTCGCGCCCCTCGGTCCAGGCGACGTCCTGCTCGGTGCGCCGCACCACGAGGATGTGCTCGACGGTCGTGGCGGGCTCGCCCTCCTTGGGGGCGACCGCCTCGTCGACGGCGGGCTTGAGCGCCGACGCGGCGCCGCGGCGGTAGCCGCCGTCGGCCGTGATGACGACCTTCGCCCCCGCGTCGGCGATGCGGCTGCGCAGCGCGTCGGCGGAGAAGCCGCCGAACACGACGGAGTGGGGGGCACCGAGGCCGGCGCACGCGAGCATCGCGACGACGGACTCGACGAGCATCGGCAGGTAGATGACGACCCGGTCGCCCTTGGTCACGCCGAGCGACGCGAGCGCGTTGGCGGCGCGGGAGACCTCGCGCTGCAGGTCGGCGTACGTGACGGTCCGGGTGTCGCCGGGCTCGCCCTCGAAGTGGATGGCGACGCGGTCGCCCAGGCCGGCGTCGACGTGCCGGTCGACGGCGTTGTAGGCGGCGTTGAGCGTGCCGTCCGCGAACCACCGCGCCACCGGGGCGTCGGACCAGTCGAGGGTCTGCGTGAACGGCGACTTCCAGGTCACGAGCTCACGTGCCCGGTCGGCCCAGAAGCCGAGGCGGTCGGCGTCCGCCTCCTCGTACAGCGACGCCTGGGCGTTGGCCTGCGCGGCGAACTCGGTGCTGGGCGGGAACGCCCGCGTCTCGTGCAGGAGGTTCTCGAGGCTGGGGGCGGTGGTCTCGTTGTCTGGCACGCTTACCTCCGGTGCGCATCGTCGCTGGTGCGATCCCGCCGGCGCGGCGCGGCGCGCGCGGGAGCAGCGGGTCCCCGAGAGGCCCCGCCGTCGGGAGTCTAGACCGCGGGGGTGATCGGGGTCACGCCGTCCCACCGTTCGGCCGCGGTCCTCGCAAAAGGGCGCCGCCGCGGGGCCGGTACGGCGGGTCCGCGGCGCGACACGAGGACGGCGCCCGGGAGACGTGTCGTCCGAGCGCCGCTCTCGCCGTACCGGACGCGGATATCAGGCGCGTCATCGATCACCGAGCGGGTCCGTTCCCGCCGGGTGGGTCCTCAATCGGGGACTTCCTGTGCGTGGGTCCCGCGTCCGGCCGTCTTCTCTCCATGAGACGCCCTACGACGCCGTGGCGCAACAGGGTCTCCGGCGCCGTTGCCGGGTCACGGCTGCCGGCGCCGCCACCGCCGCAGCAGCCAGACCGCGACCCCGGCGCCGACCAGCACGGACGCGGCGAGCAGGGCGACCGGCGGCCGCAGGGCGCGGCGCAGCGCGACCGGGCGGCTGAAGGTGAGCACGCCCCAGCCGTGCTCGGCCGCGGCGCGGCGCAGGGCCCGGTCCGGGTTGACGGCGAACCCGTGCCCGACGGCACCGAGCATCGGGGCGTCGGTGATCGAGTCGGAGTAGGCGTAGCTGCGCGCGAGGTCGTACCCGCGGGCCGCGGCGAGCTCCCGCACGGCCTCGGCCTTCTGCTCGCCGTAGGCGTAGAACTCGATCTCGCCGCTGTACCGGCCGTCCTGGACGGCCATGCGGGTGGCGATGACGTGGTCCGCGCCGAGGACCGTGGCGATCGGGTCCACCAGCTCGGCGCCGGAGGCCGACACGATGACGACGTCGTGCCCCAGCTCGTGGTGCTCGGCGATCAGGTCCACGGCCTCGGCGTAGACGTACGGGTCGATGAGCTCGTGCACCGTCTCGGCGACGATCTGCTGCACCTTGCTCACCTCCCAGCCCGTGGCGAGCTCGGACAGGTGCTTGCGCATCCGCTCCGTCTGGTCGGCGTCGGCGTTGCCGGCCATGAACAGCAGGTGGGCGTAGGCGCTGCGCAGCACGTCGCCGCGGGTGATGAGGCCGCCGGCGTAGAACGGCCGGGAGAACGCGGCCGAGGAGCTGGTCGCGATGATCGTCTTGTCCAGGTCGAAGAACGCCGCGACCCGGTGGCCCGTCGTGCCGGTGGCCGAGGGCGTCGTCGCCGGGTCGTCCGCGGGGCCGCTCACGCAGCCGAGCCTAGCCCGGCGGGCCGAGGGCGGTCACGCCGACGGTGCACAAACCCTCTGCACAACTCTTGTGCATAGACCCTGTGCACAGATACTGTGCACCCATGACGCCTCCCGACCGACCCGACCCCCAGGACGACCGGCCCGCCCGCCACCTCGCGCTCACCGCCGAGGCGGTCAAGGTGCTCGCCCACCCGCTGCGCTCCCGGCTGCTCGGCGCGCTGCGGCGCGACGGGCCGGCGTCGGCGACCGCGCTCGCCGCCACGCTGACCAGCAACACCGGCGCCACCAGCTACCACCTGCGCCGGCTCGAGGGCGTCGGTCTGGTCGAGGACACCGGCGAGGGCCGTGGCAAGGAGCGGATCTGGCGGGCGAGCACCGAGGCGCACTCGTGGGAGAACACCGCGTTCGACGACGACGAGGACGCGCGGACCGCCGTCGACTGGCTGGTGCGCGACTACCACCGGCAGTTCGACGACCACTACTCGCGGTGGCTCGACGCGGCCGACGCCTGGCCCGACGCCTGGCGCGACGTGTCCGGGATGTCCGACACGTGGGTCGAGGTGACGCCCGAGCAGGCCGAGGCGATGGACGCCGAGATCGCGGCCGTGCTCCGGCGCTACGCCAGCGCCGGGCGCGGCGACACTGCCGCGCGTCGCGTGCAGGTGTGGCGGTTCGCCTTTCCGCTCGACCCCTCCGACGTCCCCGACGCGCCGGACGGGCGGCACGACCTCGAGGAGCCCCGGTGAGCACCCTGACGCCCGCCGCGGCCCGGCGGATCTTCCTGCTCCTGACCGCCACCCGCTGGTTCCCCGTGGGTCTCGTCGTCTCGGTGACGACGCTCCTGCCGATCGACCGGGGGCTCTCGGTCACCCAGACCCTCACGCTCGCCTCCGTCACCGGCATCGTGGTCTTCGCGCTCGAGCTGCCGACCGGCGGCACCGCGGACGCGTTCGGGCGGAGGCCCGTGCTCGTCGCCGCGGCGTCGATGCAGGTGCTCGCCGCGACCCTGTTCGCGACCGCGCAGTCGTTCTGGGCGTTCGCGCTCGCCGCGGCCGCGATGGGCACGTTCCGCGCCCTGGACTCCGGCCCGATGGAGGCCTGGTTCGTCGACACCGTGCACGCGACCAGCCCGGGCGCCGACGTCGACCGCACGCTCTCGCGCCAGGGCGGCGTGCTCGGCGCCTCGATCGCGCTCGGCGCGCTGGTCTCCGGCGGGCTCGTGTGGTGGGACCCGGTGGACGCCTGGTCGGCGCTCACGCTGCCCTACGTCGTCTACGCCGTCCTCGCCGCCGGGCACCTCGTCATGGTGTGCCTGCTGCTGCGCGAGGACCGCCCCGTCGAGGCGGGCGCGGGGCCGAGCCGGCTGCGGCGCGCCCTCGACTCGGCGCGGCGGACGCCGGGGACCGTCGTCGCCGGCCTGCGGCTCGCGGGCGGCAACCGGGTGCTGCGGTCTCTGCTGCTCGTCGAGGTCTTCTGGGCCGCGGCCATGGTGGTGTTCGAGCAGTTCCTCCCGATCCGGCTCGCGGAGATCCTTGGCGACGAGGCGGCGGCGGGCACGCTCGTCGGCCCGGCTGCCGCCGCGGGCTGGGGCGTGTTCGCGCTCGGGGCCACGCTCGCGGGTCTCGCCTCCCGGCGCGTCGGGGTGGTGCGCGCGGCCATCGCCGCGCGCGTCCTCAACGGCCTGGGCGCCGTCTGGATGGGCCTGGTGGCCGGGCCTGCGGCGCTCGTGGTGGCCTACCTCGTGACGTACGCGCTCCACGGTGCCGGTGGCCCGCTGTACAACACGCTCCTGCACCGCGAGGCGGAGGCGCGCAACCGGTCCACCGTGCTCTCCATGGCGTCGATGACGGCCTTCGCGTCGTTCGCCGTCGTCTCGCCGTCGCTGGGCTGGATCTCGGACACGGTCTCGACGCCCGTCGCGATGGTCGCCGGCGGCGCGCTCAGCGTGCTCGGCGCCCTGTGCTTCGTCCCCGCGTGGCGCCGTGAGCGGGAGCTGGCCGCGGAGGGACGGACCGTCGTGAGCGTCTGACAGGCGCGGAGGCCGCCCCCACGACACCGCCGTCCACAGAGCCGGGGGCACCGCTGCCGGTCCCCGGCCCCGCCCGCCAGCGTGGACGCCATGGACACCGCACCCCAGCAGCTCCGGCTCCTCGACCCGCCCGCCGCCGTCCCGCCCGGCGCGGCCGGCGACGCCGGGCCGTTCGCCCGGCCGGGCACCGCGCTGCGCGCCAGCCGCACCGTGGCGGTGCTCGGCGCGTGCGGCGGCGCCGGCACCAGCACCCTCGCCGCCGCCCTCGCACACGCCCTGCGCGGCTCCGGGGAGCGGGCCGTGCTCGTCGACCTCGACGTCCCCGGCGCCGGCGCCGACGTCCTGCTCGGCATCGAGGACGAGCCAGGGGCGCGGTGGCCCGAGCTGGCCGCCGCCCGCGGGGACGTCGATGGCGAAGGCCTCGTGGCCGCGCTGCCCCGCTGGCGGCGCGTGCCCGTGCTCAGCGGGACCCGGGCGCAGGCGGCGCCGCCCGACGGGTCCGTCGTCCTGGACGTCGCCACCGGGCTGCTGCGCGCCGGGGAGAGCGTCGTCCTCGACCTCCCGCGCGCGTCCGGGTGGAGCCACGCCGCGCGGCTGCTCGCCGCCGCCGCGGACACCGTCCTGCTGGTCGTGCCCAGCACCGTGCCCGGCGTGGCCGGGGCCGCCTCCGCCGCCGTCGCCCTCCAGGAGGCCGGGGCGGGTGACCCGTGGGTGGTGGCCCGCCGGCCCGCACCCGGGCGCGTCGACGCGACGGCCGTCGAGGCCGCGCTCGGCCTCGACGTGGTCGCCGAGCTGCCCTGGGACCCGCGCCTCGCCGCCGCCGTCGAACGGGGCGAGGGGCCCCGGGTGGGACGCCGCGCACCGGTCGGGCGCACCTCCGCGCGGCTGGCGGCGGCGCTCGCGAGGGCGTCGTGACGGCCGGGACGGTGGACCGCACGCTGCTCGCCGACGTGCGCGCACGCGTGGGGGCCACCGGTGCCGAGGTCGACGACGCCGCGGTGGCGGACGCCCTGCGCGCGAGCGGGCGCGTCATCGGCTCCCAGGCCCTCACCGACCTCACGCGCGCCGCCCGTGCCGAGCTCACCGGTGCCGGGCCGCTGCAGGCGCTGCTCGACGCGCCGGGCGTCACGGACGTGCTCGTCAACGGGCCCCGGGACGTGTGGGTCGACCGGGGCGACGGCCTGCACCGTGCCGACGTCGACCTCGGTACCCCGGCGGACGTGCGGGCGCTCGCCGTGCGGATGGCGGCCGTGAGCGGGCAGCGGCTGGACGACGCCGCGCCGACCGTCGACGCCCGGATGCCCGACGGGACGCGACTGCACGCCGTCGTCGAGCCCGTGGCGCCCGAGGGTGCGGTCGTCGCCCTGCGCGTGCTGCGCCAGACCACGCTCACCCTCGACGCCCTCGTCGACGCCGGCGCCGTGCCCCGGCAGTGGCAGCCGCTGCTGGGCGCCCTCGTCGTGGGGCGGGCGAACCTGCTGGTCAGCGGCGGCACCGGCACCGGGAAGACGACGCTGCTGGCCGCCCTGCTCGGGCTCGTGCCCGCACGCGAACGGCTGCTCGTGGTCGAGGAGGCGCGTGAGCTCGCGCCCCGGCACCCGCACGTCGTGGCCCTGGCCGCGCGACGGCCCAACGTCGAGGGCGTGGGCGAGGTGACGCTGACCGACCTGGTCCGCGGCGCGCTGCGGATGCGCCCGGACCGCATCGTCGTGGGGGAGTGCCGCGGCGCCGAGGTGCGCGAGCTCCTGCTCGCCATGAACACCGGGCACGACGGCGGCATGGCCACCGTGCACGCCAACGCCGCCGAGCACGTCCCCGCGCGTCTCGAGGCGCTCGCCGCGCTCGCGGGCATGCCGCGCGAGGCCGTCGCCGCCCAGGCGGCCGCCGCCCTGGACGTGGTGCTGCACCTGCGCCGACGGGGCGGGCGACGCCACCTCGCCCAGGTCGGCCTCGTCGGCCGCGACGCCGGTGGCGGGCTCGAGGTGCGCCGCGCCGCGTCGTGGGACGGGTACGGCGACCCGGTGGCGGGGCCGGCGTGGGACGACCTGCGACGGTCGGTCCCCGACGTCGCGGGGCCGGCGTGGGACGACCTGCGACGGTCGGTCCCCGACGTCGCGGGGCCGGCGTGCTGAGCGCCGCCGCGGGGGCGGCCACGGGACTGGCGGTCTGGCTGGTGCTCGCCCGTGCGGGCCGGCGCGCACCACTGTCCCGATCGTCGCGTCGGCGCCTGAGACTGGCGCCGCGTCGGCGCGCCACGGGTCCCGACGCCGCGGGGGACACCGTCCGGGTGGCGATGGCGCAGGTGGTGGCCCTGCTGCGGGCGGGGGCACCGCCGGCGGCGGCGTGGTCGCGGGCCCTGGCCGTCCCGGCCGGACCGGACGGCGTGCCGCGCCAGGGGGACCTCGCGCCCCTGGTGGGCGGCGCCGAGCACGCCCGGTCGATCGCCGCGGCGGCCCGCCTGGCGCGCGACGTCGGCGCCCCGCTCGGCGGCGTGCTCGACGCCGTGGCCGGGGCACTCGCGGCGGAGGCCGAGTCGCGGGCGGAGCGGGCGGCGTCCCTGGCCGGCCCGCGCGCCACCGCGCGGGTGCTCCTCTGGCTGCCCGCGCTCGGCGCCCTGCTCGGGTGGGTGCTCGGCGCCGACCCGCTCGGCACGGCCGTGGACGGCGGTGCGGGCACCGCGTCCGTGGCCGCCGGGCTGCTGCTGCTCGCCGCGGGGCGCGTCTGGACCGGTCGCCTCGTCGCGACGGCCCGCCGTGCCGGTGAGGACCCGGCATGACCGCCGGGGCCCTCCTCGCGACCGCCGCACCCGTGGCGCTCCTCGCGCTGTGCGGCGCCGCGCCCTGGTGGGCGTCCCACGCCGGTGTCCGACGCCGCGCACGCCGGGTCGCCGTCGCGCCGCCCGCGCGCCCTGCGGGCCCGGGCATCGCGGCCCGCGTGGAGCTGCCCGTGCTGCTCGAGCTGCTGGCCGCGGCGGTCCGGGCGGGCGCCGGGGTCCCCCGCGCGCTGGCGGCCACGGGCGACGCCGTCGGCGGGGCGGAGGGCGCGGCCCTGCGGGACGCCGCCACCGCGCTGCGCCTCGGCGCGCCCTGGGAGGACGCGTGGCGATCCGCCCCCGCCCGGCTCGCGCCCCTGCACCGCGCGCTCCGCAGCGCCTGGTCCGACGGCGCCGCGCCGGCCGACGCGCTGCGCACCGCGCGGGAGGAGGTGCTGCACGCGCGCAGCGCCGCCGCCCGGACGGCGGCCGCCCGGCTCGCGGTGCGCCTGGTGCTGCCCCTGGGCGCCTGCTTCCTCCCGGCGTTCGTGCTCGTCGGGCTGGCGCCCGTGCTGATCGCCCTGGGGATCGACCTGCTGTCGGGATGAACCTGACGCCGACCACCGGCCACCCGGCCGGTCATGCTCCGGCCGCCCGGCCGGAGCACACGCACCGGCAGCCTGCCGGTGGAGCGAAGGAGGAGAGATGACCAGCACGACGAGTCGCACGACCCGCCGGGGGACGTCCGGTCCGGGGGCCCCCGAGGTTGCGGCCGCACAGGTGGGGCAGGGAGCGCCTGATGGTCCGGGTGCGCCTGTGGCACCCGGAGCGGACGGTGCGTCGGGTGCGAGGGAGAAGGCGCGCCCGGGCAGGACGGGCGGGCTCGACGCACCCGACCTGCCCGACACCGCCGACCGGTCCGACCCGGAGGCCGGGCTGGCGACGGCGGAGTACGCCGTCGCGACGGTCGCCGCCGTCGGGTTCGCCGGGCTGCTGATCGCCGTGCTCAAGAGCGACACCGTCCGCGGGCTGCTCGAGAGCATCATCAGCTCGGCCCTGTCCGTCTGATGGCGCCGCGACGCAGCGGGGCGCGCCGTGCGGCGCCGTCGCCGCCTCACGGGGCCGCCGCGGAGCGGGGCGCGGTCACGGCCGAGCTGGCCGTCGGGCTGCCCGTCGTGGTGCTCCTGCTGGTCGCGGTGCTCACGCTCACGGCCGCGTCCACGGCGCAGATGCGTGCCCTGGACGCGGCCCGGGCCGGAGCCCGCGCCTACGCGATCGGGCAGGACGACGCCGAGGTCCGCCGCGTGGTGGACCGGGTCGGCGGTGCGGAGGCCGCGCTGGGCGTCTCGAGGGACGGCGACTGGGTCCGCGTCACCGTCACCCGGCCGGTCGTCGGCGGCTGGTTCGCGGCCGCCCCGGTGCGGGCGTCCGGCGAGGCGACCGCGTGGGTGGAGCCGTGACCGGCGGTCCCGAGCGGGGCGCCGGCACCGTCCTGGTGCTGGCGGTCGCCGCCGTCGTGCTGCTCCTGGCGCTGGGCGTCGGGGCGCTGGGTTCCGCGCAGCGGGCACGTGGCTCGGCGCAGGCCGCGGCAGACCTCGCGGCGCTCGCGGCCGCGACCGTCGCGCGTCACGGCGAGGACGCGTGCACGGTGGCGACTGACGCGGCACGGCGCAACGGCGCCGAGCTCGTCGGGTGCGAGCCGGAGCCCGGCGGTGTGGTGCGGGTCCGGACGGCAAGGCCCGCCGTCGGGAGCGACGGCGGGCCCTGGGCCGGCCTGCTCGGCGACGCGCACGCCGACGCCAGGGCCGGCCCTCGGCCTGCCGGGCCGCCGACGGACGAGGGCGGGGCAGCCGGGTAGGGGGGAGCCAGGCCGTGCGACCGGTGTGCCGGTCAGGCCGGGTTCACGTGGAACAGCGCCGCCCGCTCGCTGATCTTGCGGGCGCGGGCCAGGCGCGGCTTGTCCGAGCCGTCACGGATGACGCCGCCGGCGGCCTCGAAGTCGGCGAGGAAGTCCATGGCCCAGGCGACGTCCGCCGGGGCGGGGCTGAAGGACTCGTTCACCACGGCCGGCGTCTCGAGGTCGAGGCACAGCTTGCCGGTGAGGCCCAGGTTGACACCGTCGGCGGACTGCTCGCGCAGCAGCGCGTGGCTGGTGCCGACGGTGGGCCCGTCGATCGGGCCGGGCAGGCCGCCGATGCGGCTCGCGGTGACGAGCCGGGAGCGGGGGTACGCCATCGCGAGCGACTCGTTCGCCGTGCCGGTGTCGCGGCGGTAGTCGCCCGACCCGAAGGCCAGGCGGAACGCCCCGGGCGCCCGGGCGATGCTGACGGCGTCCTCGATGCCCAGGGCCGACTCGACCAGCGGGATGACGGGCCGGTTCCCGCCGAGCCGCTGCACGGTGTCGATCACCTGGTCGGGCGACTCGGTCTTGGCGAGCATCACGCCGGACAGCCCGTCGGCGTCCCACAGCGCGCGGATGTCGTTCGCCCAGGCCGCGGAGCCCCGCTCGTTGATGCGCACCCAGGCGCGGCCGCCGCGGGCGAACCAGTCGAGCACCTTCTGCCGCGCCTCGTCCTTGCGGCTGTCGTCCACGGCGTCCTCGCAGTCGAGGATCACCTGGTCCGCGCGGGAGAGCTGGGCGTCGTCGAACAGCTCGTCCCGCAGCGCCGACAGCAGCAGCCAGGAGCGGGCGTTGGCCGGGTCGACGCGGGTCTCCTCGCGGGAACGACGGCGTTCGGCGAGCTCGGTGTCGATAGTCACGCCTCGATCGTAGAGTCCGCGGGAGCGTGACTCAGCACGGCATCCAACAAGCGCACGGCCGCGGACTTGTCGAGTGGCGCGTTGTCGCTGCCGCACTTGGGCGACTGCACGCACGCCGGGCACCCGTCCGTGCACCCGCACGCGGCGATCGCGTCCCGCGTGGCCCGCAGCCAGCGGGCCCCGAGCCCAAAGCCGCGCTCGGCGAACCCGGCGCCGCCCGGGTAGGCGTCGTACACGAAGACGGTCGCCTGGCCGGTGTCCGCGTGCAGCGCCGTCGACACCCCGCCCAGGTCCCACCGGTCGCACGTCGCCAGCAGCGGCAGCAGCCCGATCGACGCGTGCTCCGCCGCGTGCAGCGCACCCGGCGCCGCGTCCTCGTCGACCCCGGCGGCGCGCAGCACGAAGTCCGGCACGCTCCACCACACGGCCGTCGTGCTCAGGGTCCGCGACGGCAGGTCCAGCGCCTCCGTACCGAGCACCTGCATGTCCGGCAGGCGGCGCCGCTGGAAGCTCACCACCTGGCTGGTGACCTCCACCGGGCCGAGCCCCCACGTGACCGGACCCCACTCGTGCTCCACGGCGGGCCGGGCGCCCTCGGGGGCGGGGTGCTCGGCGTCCCCGGGGCGCTCCAGCGCGATCTCCATGACCTCGCGCGACCACGTCGCGTGGTCGACGTCGCGGCGCGCCACCAGCGCCACCCCGTCGTCCAGGTCCAGGTGGTCCACGACGAACGTCGTGCCCTGGTGCGTGTACACCGCGCCGTCATGCACCTGCCCGTCCGCGGACGCCGCGTCGACCGTGCCCAGCACCCGCCCCGTGACCGCCTCCACGACGCGTACCGGCCGGCCGCCCGACCCGCGCAGGTCGGCCAGGTGCGCGGCCGGCCGGGCGTGCGTCCAGTACCACCCGGACCGTCGCCGGCGCAGCGCCCCGCGGGCCACCAGCACGTCCAGCACCTCGCGCACCGCCGCCGCGTCCCCGAACGCGGGCAGGTCGGCGGTGCGCAGTGGCAGCTCCTGGGCGGCGGCGCACAGCTGGGGCGCGAGCACGTGGGGGTTGCCCGGGTCGAACACGGTGGCCTCCAGGGGCGCGTCGAGCAGCGCCTCCGGGTGGGTCACCAGGTAGGTGTCGAGCGGGTCCTCGCGCGCGACGAACGCCACGAGCCCGTCCGCGCCCGCCCGGCCGGCGCGCCCCGCCTGCTGCCACAGCGACACGCGGGTGCCGGGCCACCCGGTGACGAGGACGGCGTCGAGGCCGGAGACGTCGACGCCGAGCTCCAGGGCGTTGGTCGTCGCCAGGGCGCGCACGGCGCCGGTGCGCAGCGCCTGCTCCAGCTCGCGGCGCTCCTCGGGCAGGTAGCCGCCGCGGTAGCTCGCGACCCGCCCGGCCAGGTCGTCGGACACGGCGCGCAGGTGGTCGCGCGTCCGCTGCGCCACCGACTCCGCGCCGCGGCGCGACCGGGTGAAGGCCAGCGTGCGGGCGCCGTGCGCGGTGAGGTCCGCCAGCAGGTCGGCGACCTCGGCGGTCGCGGAGCGCCGCGGGTGCGGGGCGGCGGCCTCCCGGGTGACGACGGGCTCGGTCTCGCGTTCCGTGCGGCCGGTGTCGAACGGGTCGGGCAGCGCCCACGGGTCGTGCTGCCCGGTGTCGGCGCCGGCGTCGGCGGCGGGGTCGTGACCGTAGCCGGCGACCTCCGGCGGCTGCCACAGCGCGACCGTGCGCCGGCCGGCGGGCGAGGTGTCTCCCGCGACCGTCACCACGTCGTCCGGGGGGACGCCGATCAGCCGCGCCGCGCTCGCCGCGGGCTCCGCCGTCGTGGCGCTGGCCACCACGAACGCCGGCCCGGGGGCCGGCCGTGCCGCGGGGTCGAACGCGGCCGCGCCCGTCGGCCGGTGGTCCGCCGCCAGCCGGGTCAGGCGGCGCAGGACGAGCGCCACGTGCGCCCCGAAGATCCCCCGGTAGGCGTGCCCCTCGTCCACGACGACGTAGCGCAGGCGCCGCAGCAGCCGGGCCCAGCGGCGGTGGTTCGGCAGCAGGGAGAAGTGCAGGAAGTCGGGGTTGGTGAGCACGACGTCGGCGTGCTCGGTCACCCAGCGGCGCTCCTCGACGGGGGTGTCGCCGTCGCAGGTCGCGACGCGTACGTCGCGCGTGCCCGCGGCGCCGAGGAGGCGCTCCAGGCCCGCGAGCTGGTCGGCGGCGAGCGCCTTCGTCGGTGCCAGGTACAGCACCGTGCCACGCCGCGCGGAGGACTCGATCCCCGTGGCGCCGTCCGGCACGCCGCCGCGGACGGCGGTGAGGGCGGGCAGCCAGAACGCCATGGACTTCCCGGACCCGGTCGACGTCGCGAGCGCCACGTGCCGGCCCGCCCACGCGGCCTCGGCGGCCGTGGCCTGGTGCTCCCACGGCCGGTCGACGCCCAGCGCCCGGTACCCGGCCACGACGTCCGGGTCCGCCCAGGCGGGCCAGCGGGCCGTCGTGCCCTCGCGCGCCGGGAACGTGCGCACGTGCGTCAGCCGGTCGGCGCGGGCGCCGTGCGCGGTGAGCACGTCGAGCAGCGGGTGCTCGGCGGTCTCGACGATGGGGGGCACGGCGTCAGTGTCCCACCCTGTGACAGGTGCGGGACCCGGCGCCGCGGTAGTGCCGTGCGCGCTCCGGTCGTGCGCGCCGAGACCTACCGCGGCGCGCACGGCACTACCTCGCGGTCAGAGCGTGAGCGCCGCGCCCATCGCCCGCGACAGGTACCACGGGTCCACGACGGCGGTGAGCTCGCGCGCGGAGTGCATCGACAGGATCGCGGCGCCGACGTCGACCACCCGGATGCCGAGCCGCGTCGCGGTGATGGGGCCGATGGTGGAGCCGCACGGGATCGTGTTGCTGGAGACGAACTCCTGGCTCGGCACACCCGCCGCGGCACAGGCCGCGGCCCACCGCGCGGCGCCGTGCGCGTCGGTCGCGTACCGCTGGTTCGCGTTGATCTTGAGGATCGGCCCGCCGCCGGCGACCGGGTGGTTCGCCGGGTCGTGGCGCTCCGGGTAGTTGGGGTGCACGGCGTGCCCGACATCGGAGGACACGCACAGCGACGAGGAGAACGCGCGCCGCCGGTCGACGTCGTCCGCGCCCAGCGCCGTCGAGACCCGGACCAGGACGTCCTCGAGGAACGGTCCCGCCGCCCCCGAGCGCGACCCGGACCCGATCTCCTCGTGGTCGAACGCCGCGAGCACCGCCACCCCGGACAGCGCCGCCGGGTCCGCGCCCAGCAGCGCGACCAGCGCCGCGTGCGTGGAGAGCAGGTTGTCGAGCCGCCCCGACGCCCACAGCGCCCCGCCGGCGCCGAACGCGCGCGGCGCCTGCGTGTCCGCGACGAGCACGTCGTAGCCCGCGATCTCGGCCGGGTCGACGCCCGCGCCGTCGTCGGCGCTCGCGGCCAGCGCCGCCAGCACGTCCGCGTCGGCGACGTCGCCCAGACCGAAGACCGGCTGGGTGTGCCGCTGCTTGTCGAGCGCGAGGCCGTCGTTCACGGCCCGGTCCAGGTGGATCGCGAGCTGCGGGATCCGCGCGAACGGCCCGGTGCGCACCAGGTGCTCGGTCCCGTCGGCGGTGACGACCCGCCCGGCGAGCTCGAGCTCGCGGTCCAGCCAGGAGTTGAGCAGGGGCCCGCCGTACACCTCGACGCCGGCCTGCTGCCAGCCGTGCCCGCCGGTCGTCGGGCGCGGCTTGAGCTTGAAGCCGGGGGAGTCGGTGTGCGTGCCCAGGATCGTGAACGGCGTCGTGGCACCGGCCGACGGCGGTACGACGACCGCGACCGCGGCGCCGTCGCGCACGACGACGTAGCGGCCGCCGGGCTCGACGTCCCACGCGGCGTCCTCGTCCAGGCGGGTGAACCCGGCGGCCTCGGCACGGCGGGCCACCTCCGCGGCGGCGTGGTACGACGACGGCGACGCGGTGACGAAGGAGCCGAGGTCCTCGGCGTGGGTGCGGGCGGCCTCGGGAACGGGGGTGCTGTTCACAGCGGCGTCAGGCATGGCCGTCATCCTGCCACCCCCCTCCCTCGCTGCCGAACAGGTGGTTGGTCCGGGACTCGACACTCGAGTCCCGGACCAACCACCTGTTCGGCGCCCGGATTTCTCAGTCGCCCGCGACGAAGAACCGCCAGGTCCCGTCCTCGCGGATGCCGAGGCGCCACCCGAGGTAGCCCCCGCCCGCGCGCATGTCCGCCGCCTCGCCGGCGTCGAGCAGCCCGGCATCCACCACCTCCTGCCACGCCTCGTCGGAGCCCGCCCACTCCTGCGTGGCGACGCGCGGCCACACGTACGTGAACGGGCCCTGGTCGTCGGCCGGGCTGGCGGACCACCGGGTGTCCGCGACCAGTTGGGCCAGGTGGGAGTACACGTCGTCGTGCTCCTCGGCGCCGGGCAGCGTGAAGAACTCCGCGGGTGTGCGGCCGCCGAAGTTCGTGCTGGTCCCGTCGGCCCGCGCACGCTCCACGAGCGCGCCGTCGTCGCAGCCCAGCGCGTCGTCGAGCAGCGCCTCCGCCGTCCCGCGCACGGTCGGGGGCAGCGTGGACAGGTCCGGCCGGCCCGCGTCGAGCCCGTCCGCCGAGCAGTCGGCGCCCGCCGGCTCAGCAGAGTCAGGGCCGCCGCCTGACCCGTCGTCCGCCACCACCACCGTGGCGGGCTCGGAGAGCGCCAGCCCGACCCGCGAGTAGTCCGCGGACCACACCGTGACGTACGCGCGGACCTGGTACTCCCCGGCGGGCAGCTCGGTCGTGTACGTGTCAGCGCCACCCTCCTCGTCGTGCTCCGGGGCGCAGGTCGTCACCGTGGAGTCCTCGGCGTCCCGCTCGCGCTCGACGTCGCCGAGCCGGTCCATGCCCCCCTCGGTCGTGTCGATCCCGACGTCGACCACGCGGCCGTCCTGCGCCCAGAGCAGCGTCGGGGCGCTCACGCGCTCCCCGGCGGAGCCCTCGGCCGAGAGGGTCAGCCGCGTGGGCGCACGCCACGTCCGCACCGCGTCGGTCCCGTCCGCGCTCGACACGGTCCCGAGGGCGGGGTCGTCGAGCAGCTCCAGCGTGTTCGCCGGCAGGTCGTCGGCCGGCATCCCGCACACGAGGTCGGTGCCCTGCAGCCACGCGGGCTGGTAGCCGTCCTCGACGAGCGCCACCGCGCCCCGCTCCTCGCCGTCGACCGTGGCGCCGTCGGACGGCTCCGGCGACGACGTGCGCGTCGGCGAGGGCGTGACCGCAGGGCCGGGCAGCGGGTCCGGTTCCGGCAGCAGGGTCGCGCCGCCCACGACGAGGCCGCCCGCCACGACGAGCGTCGTCGCGCCGATCCCGGCCTGCTTGATCGTGCGGCGGCGCCGCACCCGGGAGCGCACGCCGCCGAGCGCGCCGTCGAGCCCCGACGACGTCGCGCCGACGCCCGCCAGGGTGTCGAGCTCGCGCCGCAGGGCCTCCTCGGTGCGCGGGTCGGTCCAGTCGTCGCGTGCGTGGTTCGTGCTCATCGGGCGGCCCTCCCGTCGGTCGTGCGGGTCGTCGGCCCCGCGGTGTCGATGTCCACCTGCAGCACCGCGCGCATCGTCCCTGTCGCGTCCGCCAGGTAGCGCTTGACCGTGCCCTGCGCGAGGCCGAGGCGTGCGGCCACCTGCGGCACGGTGAGGTCCTCGAAGTAGCGCAGGACGACGCACGCCCGCTCGCGGGGGCTCAGCCGCGCCAGGGCAGCGGCGACGTCGGCGCGCGCCGTGGCTCCGGACGCGGGCCCGCGCACGTGGTCGTCGGCCGCCACGAGGTGCCGCACGCCGGACCACCGCCGTCGGCGCCGGTACTCGTCGAGGTACAGCGTGAGGATCGCGCGGCGCACGTAGGCCTCGGACGTCCCGCTCGTGCCGCCGTCGAGCGGGTGCACGCCCGCTGCGGGGGCGGGCTCCCCCGGCGCCCGGCGGCGCAGCCGCGAGAACACCTTGACGAGGGCGTCCTGCACCAGGTCCTCGGCCTGGCGCTGGTCGCCGCACAGCACGTAGGCGTACCCCACGAGCGCGCGTCCTCGTGACTCGGCGAGCTCGGCCAGCTCGCGCTCCCAGTGGGCCATGGGTCCTCCCTGCAGGCATCCTTACCCACCCTGACGCTCCCCACCCCCGGACCGTTGGGTCGTGACGTGCCGCCGTTCGCGGGCGTGCCTACGCTGGTGCCTCAGGACGCCGGCGTCGCGCTCGCCCGGGCGGCGTCCGGCGGGTGGAGGGAGACCTGCCGTGAGCGAGCCGACCGGGGTGGTGCGCGTCGACGTGGACGCGGCGCGGCTCGGGGGGGTGGACGGGCTCGACGTCGCCTACCGGCGGGCGGGGACGGGGCCCGCGCTGGTGCTGGTGCACGGCGCCGCGGAGGACGGCCGGGTCTGGACGCCGCAGCTCGCCTCGCTGTCCGACGAGCTCACCGTCGTCGCGTGGGACGAGCCCGGCGCGGGGGCGTCGGACGACGTGCCGTCCGACTTCACGCTCGCCGACTACGCCGACTGCCTGGCCGGGCTGATCAGGTCCCTGGGTGTGGGTCCTGCCCACGTGGGCGGGCTGTCCTGGGGGTCCACGGTCGTCCTGGAGCTGTACCGGCGGCACCCCGGGCTGGTGTCCACCCTGGTCCTCACGGGCGCGTACGCCGGATGGAAGGGCTCGCTGCCGGCCGGGGAGGTCGTCGCCCGCGTCGACGGCGTGCGGCGGCTGCTCGCCGCCCCGCCCGAGGCGTTCGACCCCATGTTCCCGGGGCTGTTCGCCGCGGCCCCGCCGGCCGAGTTCGTCCCGCTGCTCGACGCGATGACGGCGGACGTGCGCCCCGCGAGCATGCGGACCGCGCTGGAGATCATGGCCGAGGCCGACCTGAGCACCGTGCTGCCCGGCGTCGTGGTGCCCACCCTGCTGCTGTGGGGCGAGCAGGACGCCCGGTCCCCGCTCGCGGTGGCCCGCACGATGGAGCGCGCGATCCCGGACGCGACGCTGGTCGTGATCCCCGGCTGCGGGCACGTGACGAACCTCGACCGGCCCGCCGCGTTCGACCGTGCGGTGCGCGCGTTCTGCCGGGACCACCCGCCGCCCGGCTGAGCGCTCAGCCGAGGTGCGCCGCCAGGCGGTCGAGGGCGGCCGGGCCGACGACGTCGTCGGCCTGCAGCGGCACCTCGTCGAGGGGCAGGTGACCCAGCGCCTCGCGCAGGGTGCGCAGGTGCGCGTCCTCCTGCGCGTGCCGGGCGGCGAGCAGCGCTCCGGCGTCGGCGGGGGAGCGCTTGTTCACGACGAGCCCGCCGACGGGCACCCGCAGGCCGTCGAGCTCGGCGCACAGCTCGATCGTCTCGGCGACGGGCAGGCGCTCGGCGGCGAGCACCACGACGAACGCCGTGGTGCCGGCGTCGGTGAGCACCTCGCGCAGCGTGGCGAACCGCGCGCGCCGGTCCTCCAGGACGCGGCGGATCTCGCCGTCGCGCCGGGCCTCGGCCTCGCCGCGGCCGCCGAGCATCTGCGCGGCGGCGCCGAGCCGCTCGGAACGGTCGCGTCGGCGCAGCAGCCCGTCGGTCCACGCGCCCATCGTCTCGGGCAGGGTGAGCAGGCGGGCCGTGTGCCCCGACGGCGCGGTGTCGAAGACGACGAGGTCGTGGCTCGCCAGGCCCTGCTCGACGGCGGTCGCCACCCGCTCCAGCACGGCGGCCTCGTGGGTGCCGGGCGCGTCGCGGGCCAGGTCGAGGTGGCGGTCCACCTCCCCGGCCAGGTGCGGGGCCACCAGGCGGTGCAGGGTCCGCCGCACCTGCGCCAGGTGCGCGTCGGCGGTGCGCGCCGGGTCGATCTCGACGCCGTCGAGCAGCCCGCCGCCCGGGAACGGCCCGGCGAGCCGGACGGCGTCGTCCCCGACGGGCCGCTCCCACAGGTGCCCGAGGTTGTGCGCGGGGTCGGTGGACACGAGGAGCACGCGGCGCCCGGTGCGCGCCTGCGCGAGGGCCACCGCTGAGGCGAGCGACGTCTTGCCGACGCCGCCCTTGCCGCCGAGGAACAGCACGCGCCGCCGCGCGGCGAGGTCTAGCAGCACGACACGTGCTCCAGGGGCGAGCGGTCCATGCCCATGCGGGTGTGCCACTCGTGCACGCGCTCCGCGACGAGCGGCAGCAGCTCGACGGTGTAGTACGAGGCCGGGTTGGGCACGCCGAGCGCCTCGGCGAGGACGACGACGGTGAACAGGTCGTCCTCGTCCCGCCGGGCGCCCGAGAGCGTGCGCCGGTACGGCGCCTCGTAGAGCTCCCGGAGCCCGGCGGACACCCCGCGCAAGCGGTCGCGCACGGTCACGACGTCACGCCCGCTCGTCGCCTCCGCCGGCCGACGACGCCAGCACCGGCTCGTCCGTCTCGGGGTCGAAGTCGCCCCGGCGCGCCGCGCGCATGGCGATCGCGGACTCCAGCGCCACCCACAGGGACGCGACGAGGATGACGACGTCCAGGCCGAGCAGCAGCCAGCTGCGGTCCGCCCAGAAGGTGCCGAGCTGCACGACCAGCGCGTAGATCGACATGACGAGCACGAAGACCAGCGGGACGAGCACGGGCAGCGGGTTGCGCTTCTTGCGCAGCAGGACCACCGCGACGATCGCGAGGGTCAGCGACGCCAGGAGCTGGTTGGTGGTGCCGAACAGCGGCCAGATGAGCAGCCCGCCGGAGCCGTCCCCGCCGGCGCTGAACGTCAGGCCGACCGCGACGACGAGCACGATCACGGTGGCCCAGCCCTTGGGGACCCGGACCCCGAGGACCTCGCCGGCCTCCTGCACGACGAACCGCTGCAGGCGCACGCCCGTGTCCATGGTGGTGGCGGCGAACAGCACCGCCATCGTCGCGAGGATCGTCGCCGACAGCGAGGCGGGGATGCCCAGGCCCGCGTTGACGATGGAGGCGCCGCCCGAGACGAACGCGGACACGCCGCCCTCGTTGAAGGCGCTGTACACGGCCTCCCAGTCGGCGAGGGTCCGGTAGCCGGCCGTGGCGGCGATGATCGCGCCGAGCGCCAGCATGCCCTCGCCGACCGCGCCGAAGTAGCCGACGAACCGGCCGTCGGTCTCGGAGTCGAGCTGCTTGGCCGACGTGCCCGACGCGACCATGCCGTGGAAGCCGGAGATGGCGCCGCAGGCGATGGTGACGAACAGCAGCGGCACCAGGCTCGGCGTGCCCTCGGGCACGTCCTGGTTGATCGCGGGGGCCACGACGGCCGGGCTGGCGAACAGCACGGACAGGTAGAGGATCCCCAGGCCGATGAACAGCTGCACGCCGTTGATGTAGTCGCGCGGCTGCAGCAGCACCCACACCGGCAGCAGCGAGGCGATGCCCGCGTAGACGAACAGGGCCACGATCCAGAACGTGGCGGGGGACATCCCGAGGACCGGGTCCGGCAGCACGACCGGGAACCGGTCGCCGACGACGATCAGCGTGTACAGCGCGACGACGCCGATCACGGTGGTGACCAGCAGGTTGATCTTCCAGCGGTAGATCATCTGGCCGATGACCGCGGCGACGACGATCGCGCCCCAGACGGGGATGACCGACGACGGGGTCGAGATCAGCAGGTTCTTGATGACGGTGGCGAACGCCGCCACGACCATGAGCAGCAGCAGGAAGATGACGACGAGGAACAGGTTGCGGCCCCGCGCTCCGATGTAGCGGCCGGAGAGCATGCCCATCGACTGGCCCCGGTTGCGCACGGACGCCCACAGGGCACCCATGTCGTGCATGCCGGCGAAGAAGACGGTGCCGAGCGTGACCCACAGGAACGCGGGCAGCCAGCCCCAGATGACGGCCACCGCCGGCCCGACGATCGGGGCGGCGCCCGCGACGGAGGTGAAGTGGTGCCCCCACAGCACGAACTTGTTGGTGGGGACGTAGTCCACCCCGTCGGACAGCTCGTGGGCGGGGGTGCGGAAGCCCGCGGCGAGCCGGTAGACGCGCCTGCCGAGGTACTTCGAGTACAGGAAGTACCCGGCCAGCATCATCGCCAGCCCCACCAGCATGAGGACCAGGGAGTTCATGGGTTCGTTCCGTTCTGTCGCCGTCGACGCCGGGGGCGTCCGAGGAGGACGCCCGGGGGATTCTAGGGCGTCGGCGGGGTGCCCCGGCGCCGGTCGGTGAGCGCGCCGTCGGCCCGCCCGACGCCGGCACCCGCGGGCCCGTGTTCGTGACGGCCGTCACATGTGAGTAGACTCGCGCGCATCCCGCCGTCAACGGTGCCGGCGGGACCTTCCGTTCCTGCGGTCGGAAGCCCCACCGGGCGGCGTCGGCGGAGCGGCAGGACCAGGACTGCAGCACGTCGAGGAGGACGGATGCTCACGCTCGGATCCAGCAGCATCACGATCGTCGTGGTCATCGCCGTCGTGGCGCTGGCCGCCCTGGTGTGCGCGGCCGCCCTGCGCAGGCAGGTGCTGGCGGCGCCCGAGGGGTCCCCGGGCATGCAGGACATCGCCCACGGCGTGCAGGAGGGGGCGTCCGCGTACCTGAACCGCCAGTTCCGCACCCTGGCGCTGTTCGCCGTCGTCGTGTTCGCGCTGCTGTTCCTGCTGCCCGGCGACGGCGGGGTGCGGGTCGGCCGGTCCGTCGCGTTCCTCGTGGGTGCCGGCTTCTCCGCGGCGATCGGGTACCTCGGCATGTGGCTCGCCGTCCGCGCCAACGTGCGCGTCGCGGCGGCCGCCACCCGGCCCGACGGCCGGTCGGCCGGCGCGCGCATCGCGTTCCGCACCGGCGGCGTGGTCGGCATGTCCGTGGTCGGCCTCGGCCTGCTGGGCGCCGCGCTCGTCGTGCTCGTCTACCGGTCCGACGCTCCCGCGGTGCTGGAGGGCTTCGGCTTCGGCGCCGCGCTGCTGGCGATGTTCATGCGCGTCGGCGGCGGCATCTTCACCAAGGCTGCCGACGTCGGGGCGGACCTCGTCGGCAAGGTCGAGCAGGGCATCCCCGAGGACGACCCACGCAACGCCGCCACCATCGCCGACAACGTGGGCGACAACGTCGGCGACTGCGCCGGCATGGCCGCCGACCTCTTCGAGTCCTACGCCGTCACCCTCGTGGCCGCCCTCATCCTCGGCAAGGCCGCCATGGGCGAGCAGGGCCTCGTCTTCCCGCTGATCGTCACCGCGATCGGCGCGTTCGTCGCGCTGCTCGGCGTGCTCGTCACCCGGGTGCGCGGCAACGAGAACGGGCTCGCCGCCATCAACCGCGGCTTCTACCTGTCGGCCGTCGTGGGCGCGATCCTCGCCGCGATCGCCGCGTTCGTGTACCTGCCCGGCTCCTTCGACCAGCTCGCCGGCACCGCCGACCTCGGCGACGTCACCGCCGACCCGCGCGTCGTCGCGTCGCTCGCCGTCGTCATCGGCGTCGTGCTCGCCGGCGTCATCCTGTGGATCACCGGCTACTTCACGGGCACCACGTCCAAGCCGACGCTGCACGTGGCCGCGACGTCGCGCACCGGCGCCGCGACCGTCGTGCTGTCCGGCATCGGGGTGGGCTTCGAGTCCGCCGTCTACACCGCGGGCATCGTCGCCGCCGCGATCTGCGGCGTCTTCCTGCTGGCCGGCGGGTCCCTCTGGCTCGCGCTGTTCCTCGTGGCGCTCGCGGGCTGCGGCCTGCTCACCACGGTCGGCGTGATCGTCGCCATGGACACCTTCGGCCCCGTCAGCGACAACGCGCAGGGCATCGCGGAGATGTCCGGCGAGGTCGACGACGAGGGCGCGCAGATCCTCACCGACCTGGACGCCGTCGGCAACACCACGAAGGCCATCACCAAGGGCATCGCGATCGCGACGGCCGTGCTCGCGGCCACGGCCCTGTTCGGCTCGTACGCCGATGCCGTGGAGGGCGCGCTCGCGGACGTCGCGGAGATGGGCGGCGGGCTGGTGCCCGCGATGCTCAGCTTCGAGATCATCTCGCCGGTGACCCTGGTGGGTGTGATCCTCGGCGCGGCGACCGTGTTCCTGTTCTCCGGGCTCGCGATCGACGCCGTGACCCGCGCCGCCGGCGCGATCGTCTTCGAGGTGCGCCGCCAGTTCCGCGAGCACCCCGGCATCATGACGTACGACGAGCGCCCCGAGTACGGCAAGGTCGTGGACATCTGCACCAAGGACTCGCTGCGCGAGCTCGCGACGCCCGGTCTGCTCGCGGCGTTCGCGCCCATCGCGGTCGGCTTCGGCCTCGGCGTCGGCCCGCTGGCCGGGTTCCTCGCCGGCGCCATCGGCGCGGGCGTGCTCATGGCCGTCTTCCTCGCCAACTCCGGCGGCGCCTGGGACAACGCGAAGAAGATCGTGGAGGACGGCGCCTACGGCGGCAAGGGCTCGGAGGCGCACGAGGCGACGATCATCGGCGACACCGTCGGCGACCCGTTCAAGGACACCGCGGGCCCGGCGATCAACCCCCTCATCAAGGTGATGAACCTGGTCTCCGTGCTCATCGCGCCGGCCGTGGTGATGATGAGCGTGCCGGCCGACGCCAACCACGGGGTCCGCATCGCCATCGCCGTGGCGGCCGCCGCCGTCGCCTTCGGCGCGGTCGTCGTCTCCCGGCTGCGCGCCGCCCGGGTGGACCGCGAGCAGGCCACGGAGGCCCTCCGCGTCTGACCCGAGCCCGCTGTGGGTACGACGATGGCGTCCGATCAGGCCTGATCGGACGCCATCGTCGTACCCACAGCACTGCGGGGCGTGGCTACGCGCCGGTGCGGCCGTCGATGCACTCGCGGAGCAGGTCGGCGTGCCCGGCATGGCGGGCGTACTCCTCGACGAGGTGCTCGAGGATGTCGCGCACGGGCACCTGCCGACCGCGGTGCTCGACCGTCCGGCCCATGTCCGCGTCGGTCTGCGTGGCGAGCCACGCGTCCGCGGCCTCCGTCTCGCGCCGCCAGGTGGCCCAGGCCTCCTCGACGACGGCCGGGTCCGCGACGGCACCGTCGAAGACCGCGTCGGGCGCGCTGTCGGCGTCGTAGAGCATCGGCAGGTGCGCGTCGCCCTGCAGCACGCGGCGGAACCACATGTGCTCCACCCCCGCCAGGTGCCGCAGGAGCCCCAGCAGGCAGAGGGTGGACGGCGGCACGGAACGGCGGGCGAGCTGCTCGGCGTCGAGTCCCTCGCACTTCATCGCGATCGTCTCGCGGTACGACTTGAGGTAGTACCAGTGGGTCTGCAGCTCGCCGACGGGCTCGGCCCACCGCTCGCGGGGGTCCTGGGCGGGGTCCGTCCCCGCGTCGGGGGCCTGTCGCTGCGTCGCGTCGCTCATGCGCACATCCCAGCCGTCGACAGGGGCGGGGCGCAAGCCGATACCCGCCGGGGTGGCTACTGGCCGGTGCGGCCGTCCAGGCACTCGCGCAGCAGGTCGACGTGGCCCATGTGCCGGGCGTATTCCTCGAGCAGGTGGAGCAGCACGTCGCGGGCCTCGACGGTCGCGCCGTCGAACGGGACCTCGCGGTCCAGGTCCTCGCCGACCATCCAGTCGTCGGAGGCCTCCACGGCGGCGTGCCACGCGCCCCAGGCCTCCGCGACGCACGTCTCGTCCGGCAGGGCCCCGTCGAAGTCGACGTCGGGGTAGCCGGGCATCTCGAACGGGCCGTGGCCGGGCTTGCCCTGCAGCACGCGGTGGAACCAGTAGTGCTCCACGTTCGCCAGGTGGCGCACGAGGCCGAGCAGGGACAGGGACGACGGTGGCACCGCCCGCCGCGCCATCTGCGACGCGTCCAGCCCCTCGCACTTGAGCACCAGGGTCATGCGGTACCGGCACAGGTACTCCCAGACGGTCTCCTTCTCGCCCACAGGGTCGACGCCGGTCACGCGCGGGTCGTGCTGGGGGTCGACCCACATACCGGGAGCAGTTCGTGTCACGCGCAAAATGTGGCCGAACAGCGGCGTCGGGTCAAGCCTCGACCGGCGCCGGGTACTCTTCGCGGACATGGGAGCGAGACGGACGAGGCGGGGCTCCCGCCGGCGTCGTCCACCGCGCTGGCACGCCCGGCCGCTGCCCCGGGTGCTGGCCCGGCCCCCGGTGCTCACGGCGAGCGGGGCGCTGGCGCTCGCCCTGGGTCTTGGCGCGGGGCTCGCGGCGGGTGCCGTCGCCGGCCCCGATGCCGGGCACCAGGGCGCGGTCGCGCCGGCGTCGTGCGCCGAGGCGAAGGACGCGTGGGCGCGCGCGGCGCAGGCGCAGCTGCGGCTGTCGGCCGACGAGCCGGCGACGCTGCAGCGCGGGTTCCGCGACGCGCGCGACGCCCTGTCCGCCGTCCGGCCCCCGGCCGCGGTCGCGGACGACTGGGACGTCGTGCTCGGATACCTCTCCGCGGTCACCGACGCCGTGGAGGAGGAGGTCGCCGGCGCCCACGGCGCCGGGCAGGACCCGGAGGCGGTGGCGGCCGCCGTCGCGAGCGCGATGGGCGACCTGGACACGACGGCGATGACCGCGGCGTCCGGACGGATCACGGCCTTCCTCAAGGAGGACTGCGGGGCGGCCGGCGACGGCGCCTGAGCAGGACGACTTTCCCTCGCGCGGGCGCGTGGTTCACCATATAGGGATGCATCGGCCCCGCCAGTCCCTCCGTCGCCCGTCGACGCTCGCCGCCCTCGTCGGCCTGGTGAGCGTCGCCGCCCTCGCCGGGGCGTGCGGCGGACCGGCCGAGGACGCCGAGCCCCTCGCCGAGCCGGCCCCCGCCGTCTCCGTCCCCGGGGACCTGACGATGAGCGGTGCGGGCGGCGAGGAGACCACGAAGTCCGCGGCGGCGACCGACGACGAGGGCACCGGGAGCGAGAGCGACGCCGAGGCGTCCGAGAGCCCGTCCGCGTCGCCGAGCCCCGACGCCGAGGGCGAGGACGTCGACCCCGAGCGCTGCGCCCTGATGCAGGAGGCGTGGTCGTCGACGAACCGGGCGCTCGTCCAGCTCGACGCCAGCGCCGGCCACCCGCGGACCCTCGTGGAGAGCTTCCGCGCCGGGAACCGGGCCATGACGTCCGCGGAGCCGACGGAGGGCGTCGCGACGGCCTGGGGCACCATGTCCGACTACCTGGGCGCCGCGGTGGACGCCTTCGAGGACGTCGACGAGGACGACGCCGACGCCGTGAGCAGCGCGATGGCGGACGCCGTCACCGCGGACGACACGGCCGAGGCCGCGGCCGCCGGCCAGGAGGTCACCGAGTACCTCGCGACGACGTGCTCCGCGGGGTGACCGGCCCCGTCCCGCCCGGGCGGCACGCCGACGCCTCCGGGGACGGTGCGGACCTCGCCGGCCGGCTGCGTGCCGACCTCCACGACGCGGCGTTCACCGTCGACGGCGTCGGCGACCTGCTGGGCGACGTCGCCTCGGCCGCGCTGCACCGCGAGCAGACCGTGCCGGCCGAGCGCGTCCTCGCCGCGCTCGACCCGGCGGCCGAGCCCCGCGCCGCGCTGACCACGCTGTTCCTCCTCGGCGGGGCCGTGCCGCGCGGCGCGCTCGACCGGGCGCTGGGCCGCCTCGGCACGGCCGGCGCGGAGCGTCTCGGCCTCGTCCGCGCCGCCGGCGGCGGCCGCGAGGACGCCGTGCGCGCCGCCGTCGACCTGCGGCCCTACGCCGCCGAGGACGCCGGCGGATCGGTGTCGTGGTGGCTCGCGAGCGACCTCGGCGAGCTCGCCACCGGGGGCCGGCTGGCGACCGACCACGTGCTCGGCGCCGGCGGCGCCTCGACCACCCTGGCGCAGGTGACGATGCGGGCCCCGGTGCACCGGGTGCTGGACCTCGGCACCGGGGGCGGCATCCAGGCCATGCACGCGGCGCGGCACACGCGGCACGTCGTGGGCACCGACGTCTCCGCCCGCGCGCTCGACTTCGCCCGGTTCAACCTGGTGCTGAACCGCCCCGGGCCGCCCGACGGCGTCGAGCCCGACGTCGATCTGCGGCTCGGGTCGATGCTCGAGCCGGTCGCGGGGGAGCGGTTCGACCTCGTGGTGTCCAACCCCCCGTTCGTGATCACCCCGCGCTCGGGCGACGCGGGCCGTGCCGTCGCGGACGCGCTGGGCGACTACGAGTACCGCGACGGCGGGCGCGCGGGCGACGACGTCGTGCGCGACCTGGTCACCGGCGTCGGGCAGGTGCTGGCCCCCGGTGGCGTCGCCCAGATGCTCGGGAACTGGGAGCACCGTCGCGGGGAGCCGTGGACGGAGCGCGTGGGCTCCTGGCTCGACGCCGCGGGGCTGGACGGCTGGGTCGTCCAGCGGGAGGTGCTGGACCCGGCGGAGTACGCGGAGACATGGATCCGGGACGGCGGCACCACCCCGGGCCGCGAGCCCGAGGCGTGGGCGGCGGCGTACCGCGCCTGGTTGGACGACTTCGCCGCGCGCGACGTCGAGGGCGTCGGGTTCGGCGTCGTGACCCTGCGCCGCCCGACCGGCGGCGCCCGGCCGACGCTGCGCCGCCTCGAGGAGCACACCGGATCGGTGCGCCAGCCGCTGGGCGCCCACCTGGCGGCGTCGCTCGCCGCCCACGACTGGCTGGCCGCGCGGGACGACGACGCGCTGGGCGCGGAGCACCTGGTGGTGGCCGCCGACGTCACCGAGGAGCGGTACCTCACCCCCGGGTCTCCCGACCCGAACGTCGTCGTGGTGCGCCAGGGCGACGGGTTCGGGCGCGGCGTGCACGCCTCGACCGGCCTCGCGGCGTTCGTCGGCGCGTGCGACGGCGAGCTCGCCGTCGGACAGATCGTCGGGGCGATCGCGGCGCTGTTCGACGTCCCCGCCGCGGACCTGCGGGCCGAGCTGTTCCCCGCCGTGCGCGGTCTGGTCCGGGACGGGTTCCTGCGCCCCGGCTCCTGACCGGCCCGCGGGGTGACTCTCGTCACGACGGGGAGATCTCCCCGTGAGAAGGCGAGGCACGATCGGCGCAGGTCAGGAAGGATGGGCCCCATGCGTATCCGACAGACCATGACCCGTGCCGCCGCCGTCTCGGCGAGCGCCCTCCTCGTCGTGGGCCTCGCAGCCTGCGGCGGCGGCTCGGACGACTCGTCCACCGACACCGGCGACGCCGCGAGCCGGACCGAGGAGCAGACCGAGGGCGAGGGTGAGGGCGACTCCCAGGCGAGCGCCGGCGACATCTGCGAGGCCACGGACGTCCTGACGGAGATGTCCTCCACGATGGCCGACGTCGACCCCAACGACCTGCAGGCCACGCTCGACCAGCTCGAGGAGCTGACGGCCACGGTGGAGGGCGTCGAGGCGCCCGCCGAGGTCGCCGACGACTGGGGCACCATGGCGACGTCCCTGCGGGGCGTCACCGACAGCCTCCAGGGCGCCGTCGACGACCCGACCGACACGGAGGCCATGACCAAGGTGTCCGAGGCGATGTCGTCGCTCTCCGACGAGTCGTTCCAGGAGGCCGGGCAGGCCGTGAGCACGTACACCGCCGAGAACTGCTGACCCACGACCCGCGCCACCAGGGGGTGCCGTCCCGACGAGGGACGGCACCCCCTGGTCGTTCAGTCGGTCAGGTACATGTTGGCCCAGGCGCTGACGATGCGCGCCGCCCGCTGCGCCTGACCCGGCCGGGTCAGCAGGTGGTCCGAGCCGTCGAGCGCCACGAAGCTGCGGGGGTGCCGGGCGGCCGCGAAGATCTTGCTGGCGTTGTCGATCCCGACGGTGTTGTCGGTCGGCGAGTGCATGATCAGCAGCGGCAGCCCCAGGTCGCCGATCCGGTGCTCCAGGTCGGCCTCGCGCACGTCCTCCACCATGCCGCGCTTGAGGTTCAACCGCTTGCCGCCCACGCGCCACTCCGCCACGCCCTCGGCGAGCACCTGGTCCACCAGGTCGTCGTAGTGGTGCTCGGCGTGGCTCGGGTCGAACGGCGCGCACACCGAGGCCACCGCCTTCACGCCCGGGGCGTCGGGCGCCGCCGCGATCGCCGCCGCCCCGCCCCACGAGTGACCGACCAGCAGGTCGGCCGGGGTGCCGCGCCGCGCCATGAACTCGCACGCGCGTACCGTGTCGGCCACCTTGACGGTGAAGGAGCCGTCGCCCCAGTCGCCCTCCGAGCCGCCCAGGCCCAGGTTGTCGAACCGCAGCATGCCGATGCCCTCGGCCGCGAGCTGCTTGCAGATGCGCGCCGCCGCCGGGGAGTCCTTGCCCAGAGTGAACCCGTGGGCGAACACGCCCCAGCCGCGGACCTCGCCCTCGGGCTCGTCGACCAGGCCCGCCAGCCGCGGGCCGGTGCTGCTCGTGAAGGTCACGTGTTCCGCCATGGTCCCCCCGGGTCGTGTCGGTGCGTCGCTGGGCAGTCTGACACCTGCGCCTCAGCCGATGATCACGGCCGACTCGGGCCGCCGGTACATCCGCCTCCGCTCGCGCAGCGCCAGCCCCGTGCCCAGCGTGATCGGGCCCAGCCGGCCGAGGAACATCAGCACGACGAGCATCGTCTGGTGCCACGGCTCCAGGTCTGCGGTGATGCCCGTGGACAGGCCGGTCGTCGTGAACGCGGAGATCACCTCGAACAGCACCCGGTCGAGCGGGATGACGCTCGCCGGCACCGAGACCGTGATCGCCAGCGTCGGGACGACGATCGCCCCGACACCGAGCAGCGCCACGGTCATCGCCTGACGCTGCGTGGTGAGGGACAGCCGGCGGTCGAAGAGGGTGACGTCGGGGTCGCCGCGCAGCTCCGACCAGATGACGAACGCCAGCACCGCGAACGTGCCGATCTTGATGCCGCCCGCCGTGCCGGCGCTGCCCCCGCCGATGAACATCAGCATGTCCGTGAAGAACCACGACCCGTGGTTGAGCTGCGACGTGTCGACCGAGTTGAAGCCGGCGGTGCGCGGCATGACGGCCTGGGTGAACGCGGCGAGCACCTTGCCGGGCGGGTCCAGCGGCCCGAACGTCGCCGGGTTGCGCCACTCCACCGTGAGGAAGAAGACGGTGCCGACCACGAGGAGCACCGCCGTCGCCGAGAGCGTCAGCCGCGTGTGCACGCTCCACCGCGAGGGCTGGGACAGGAACGAGCGCGTGCCGGGGGAGCGTCGCGTCCGGTGCAGCCGCCACAGCTCCAGCAGCACGGGGAACCCGACGCCGCCGACGATGACGGCGAGGCAGATCGGCAGGCACACCCACGGGTCGGTCACGAACCGCATCAGCGAGTCGCCGTAGATCGAGAAGCCCGCGTTGTTGAACGCGGACACCGAGTGGAAGACGCCGGACCACACCGCGTGCCCGAGGCTCTCGCCGTAGGTCACCGTCAGGCGCACCGCCAGGACGACGGCGACGACCGCCTCCGCCACGAGGGTGAACCGCAGCGCGCCCAGCATGACCTGCTTCACGTCGCCGAGGCTCACGGAGTGGGTGGACTCCGCGGCCACCAGGCGGGTGCGCAGGCCGAGCCGCCGGGACAGCAGCAGGCCGAGCAGGGACGCCACGGTCATGACGCCGAAGCCGCCGATCTGGATCAGGACGACGATCACCGCCTGGCCGAACGGCGTCCAGAAGGTCTGGGTGTCGACCACGATCAGCCCCGTCACGCACGTCGCCGACGCCGCGGTGAACAGCGCCTCGACGAAGCTCGCCCGCTGACCCGTCGACGCCACGGGGAGGCTGAGCAGCAGCGTGCCGGTGGCGATGGTCGCCAGGAAGGCGAGGGTGATCACCTGAGCCGGACGGCGGCGGATGCTGGCCGGGGAGGCCTGCTGGGTCGGGGAACGGCGGGCGAGGAGCCGCCGCAACCAGGGGACGAGGCGCACGAGGACCCAGTGTGGCACCACGGGCCGCCCGGGGCGCGACACGCCGCTTGAGCGTGGCGACGACCACCGCCCGGGCATTGCACAGGGGCCACACGGATCGGTCACACCCGGGCGGTAGGTTGACGTCGTGACCGCCGCGACCCGCACGCCTCCGATGCCGTCCCCGGACCGGGGACCGGCGGGCGCCGGCGCGCCGATCCTGCCGGTCGGCGCGTGGCGCGAGGGGGTCCTCCCGCCTCCGCCGCGCCCCCGCCGCGGTGCGCTCGCCGTGGCCGGGGTCGTCGCGGCGCTCGCCGCCGTCGGCGTGTGGCTCACCTGGCGGGTGTTCGTCACCACGGAGGCCGGGCAGCAGGTCGACGACATGGCGTGGTGGGGTGCCGCCCACGGTCAGGGCCGGCTGTGGTCGGTGGCGGAACCCGTGCTCGACGTCGTCTCCGTGGCGTTCGTCGTCGCGGGGGTGGTGGCGGCCGTGGCGATGGCGGCCGCCCGGCGCCGGTGGTTCCTCACCGTGCAGGTCGTCGTGCTGGTCGGGGGAGCCAACGTCACCACGCAGGTGCTCAAGAAGGCCGTCCTCGACCGGCCCGACCTGCTCGACGGGTGGAACGGGGCCAACACGCTGCCCAGCGGGCACACCACGGTGGCCGCGTCGGTCTCGGCCGCGATGCTCATGGCCGCGCCGCGGGCGTGGCGGCCCGTCGTCGCGCTGCTCGGAGCGGCCTACACGGCCGCCACGGGCGTGTCGACGCTCGTGGGCCAGTGGCACCGCCCGTCCGACGTCGTGGCGGCGCTGCTGGTCGTGCTGGCGTGGGGCGCGCTGGTGTGCGCCGTCACGGCCGGGTCGGCGCTCGACCGCCCGGGGCGCCCGGGCGACACGTTCGCGTCCCCGGGCTCGTCGGTGCTGGCGGGGCTGGCGCTGCTCGGGGGGTCCCTCGGCGCGCTCGTCTCGGTCGGCGGCGTCGCCGGCACGGGATGGCCGCTGCCCCTGTCGCCCGACCTCACCGCGTACGCCGCCGGTGTCGTGGCGGTGCTCTCGGCCACCGCGGTCGTCTTCGCCCTGCTGCTGCTGGTGCGGCAGGCCACCGCCCGGCCGCGCGACCCGGCGCGGTCCACGGGCTGACGCTCGGCGCGCCCCGCCGGGCGGCATCTCGGTAGAGTGCCGCCGTCGCACGGCCTTCTCCGCCGTACCGTGTCGGCTCTCGTCATGTCGTACCGTGACAGGAACCGGCCGGTCGGACGCCCTACGCACCACGGAAAGCAGGAACGGATGCCCCAGGCACGCAAGCTCGTGATCGTCGAGTCGCCCACCAAGGCTCGCAAGATCCAGGGCTACCTCGGCGACGAGTACGAGGTCGAGGCGAGCGTCGGGCACATCCGTGACCTTCCCCAGCCGTCCGAGCTGCCCGCCGAGATGAAGAAGGGGCCGTACAAGAAGTTCGCGGTCGACGTCGACAACGGGTTCGACCCCTACTACGTGGTGCACGCGGACAAGAAGTCGAAGGTCCGCGAGCTGAAGTCCGCGCTCAAGGACGCCGACGAGCTCTACCTCGCCACGGACGAGGACCGCGAGGGCGAGGCCATCGCGTGGCACCTCATCCAGGAGCTCAAGCCCAAGGTCCCCGTCAAGCGGATGGTGTTCCACGAGATCACGCGCGAGGCCATCGCCCGCGCGCTGGAGAACACCCGCGAGCTCGACATCGACCTCGTCGACGCCCAGGAGACCCGCCGCATCCTGGACCGCCTGTACGGCTACGAGGTGTCCCCGGTGCTGTGGCGCAAGGTGCGCCAGGGGCTGTCGGCCGGCCGCGTGCAGTCCGTCGCGACGCGGCTGGTCGTGGAGCGCGAGCGGGAGCGGATGGCGTTCATCACCGCGGACTACTGGGACGTGTCCGGGCAGTTCGCCCCGACCGCCGGCGACGAACCGGGGTCCCCGCGAGTCCCCGGAGCGGAGCGAGGAGACTCGTGGGGTGGGGGCGCGGGCCAGGCCTTCCGCGCCCGGCTCACCGCGCTCGACGACGAGCGCGTCGCCGCGGGCCGCGACTTCGACGACCGCGGCCGGCTCAAGGCGACCACCGGCGTCGTCCGGCTGGACGAGGCGTCCGCGCACGCCGTCGTCGCCGGCCTCGCCGAGGCGTCGTTCGCCGTCCGCTCCCTGGAGACCAAGCCGTACTCGCGCAAGCCCGCCGCGCCGTTCACCACCTCCACGCTGCAGCAGGAGGCCTCCCGCAAGCTGCGGATGAGCTCGCGGCAGACGATGCGCACCGCGCAGGCGCTGTACGAGAACGGCTACATCACCTACATGCGGACCGACTCGCCCACGCTGTCGGCCGAGGCCACGGACGCCGCCCGCCGCCAGGCGGCCGAGCTGTACGGTGCCGAGTACGTGCCGGGCTCGCCGCGCCTGTACGCGCCGAAGAACAAGGGCGCGCAGGAGGCGCACGAGGCGATCCGCCCCGCCGGCGACGAGTTCCGCACCCCGGCGCAGGTGGCGCGGGAGATCTCCGGCGACCAGTTCAAGCTGTACGAGCTGGTCTGGAAGCGCACGGTCGCCTCGCAGATGGCGGACGCCAAGGGGTCGACGGCGTCCGTGCGCCTCGCCGCGACGCTGTCCGCCGACGCCGGGGACCTCGCGGGCCGTGACGCCGTCTTCTCCGCGTCCGGCACCGTCATCACGTTCCGCGGTTTCCTCGCCGCGTACGAGGAGGGGACGGACGTCGCGGAGGGCCGTGAGCAGTCGGCCAAGGAGACCCGCCTGCCGCGGATGGCCGAGGGCGACCGGCTGCGCGGCGACGAGCTGACCGCCGAGGGCCACTCCACCACGCCGCCCGCCCGGTACACGGAGGCGTCGCTCGTCAAGGCGCTGGAGGAGCTCGGCATCGGGCGCCCCTCCACCTACGCCGCGACCATCTCCACCATCCAGGACCGCGGCTACGTGCGCACCAAGGGGCAGGCGCTCGTGCCGACCTGGCTCGCGTTCGCCGTCATCAAGCTCCTGGAGGAGCACTTCCGCTGGCTGGTGGACTACGACTTCACCGCCGAGATGGAGGCCGACCTCGACCAGATCGCGGCGGGGGACCGCGAGCGCGTCGCGTGGCTCACCCGCTTCTACTTCGGCGACGGCAGCGGCGACGCCACCGGGTGGGGGCTGCGCGACATCGTCGCGAACCTGGGCGAGATCGACCCGGTCGCGATCAACTCCGTCGAGGTCGGTGAGGGCATCCGGGTCCGTGTGGGGCGCTACGGCCCGTACGTGGAGGACCTGGGCGCCGAGGTCCCCGAGGGCAGCACCCCGCCGCGCGGCTCGATCCCCGAGGACATCGCGCCGGACGAGCTGACCGTCGCCAGGGCACGCGAGCTGCTGGCCGCGGGCGCCGAGGACGGCAAGGTGCTCGGCGTCGACCCGGAGTCCGGGAACGAGATCGTGGCGAAGAACGGCCGGTTCGGCCCGTACGTCACCGAGGTGCTCGACCTGCCGGAGATCGACCCGAGCCTGTCGGCCGCGGCGAAGAAGAAGGCGAAGGCCGCGCAGCCGAAGCCGCGCACCGGTTCGCTGCTGAAGTCGATGTCGCTGGAGACGGTGACGCTCGAGGACGCGCTGAAGATCCTGTCGCTGCCGCGCGTCGTCGGGACCGACCCGGAGTCGGGGGAGCCGATCACGGCGCAGAACGGGCGATACGGGCCGTACCTGAAGAAGGGCACCGACTCGCGCACCATCGGCTCGGAGGAGCAGCTCTTCACGATCACGCTCGACGAGGCGCTGAAGATCTACGCGGAGCCGAAGCGCGGCCGCGGCGGGCGGGCGGCGACGCCGCCCCTGCGCGAGCTCGGGGACGACCCGAACAGCGGTAAGCCGATCGTCGTCAAGGACGGCCGGTTCGGGCCCTACGTGACCGACGGCGAGACCAACCGGACGCTCCCGCGCGACCTCACGCCGGACAGCGTCACGCCCGAGCGCGCGATCGAGCTGCTGGCGGAGAAGCGGGCGCAGGGCCCGGCGAAGAAGCGCAAGGCCCCCGCCCGGAAGCCCGCGGCGAAGAAGACGACGACCAAGAAGTAGCCGCCCCCGGGTGCTGTGGGTACGAAGATGGCGTGGATCCCGACCGGATTCCACGCCATCTTCGTACCCACAACCGTCTGGGTGGGCGCGCCACCGTATGCCAGGGCAACGAGCCCCCGCGCCTGCGCCCTCGGTGGTTGACTGTGCCCTGATCGCACGACGAGGTGCGGTCGCACTGCACAGTGCTTCCACGATCCGGCCCTGCCCCACGGCACCCCGGGGTTGTGCAGGGCCACCCCTGGAGGGGATCGCCAGATGTTGCGAGAACGTCGTCGAGCCACCACTCTCCTGAGCGGCGCGGGTGCGCTGCTCCTCACCGCCGCCGTGGCCGTGCCCGCGGGCGCGGCGGCCGACCCGGACAACCTGCCGGGCGACGAGTCGATCACGCTGCCGATCAACGACAGCGCCGCGGGCGGTACGTACTCCCAGGACTTCGACCGGGCGTACGCCGGCGAGACACCGGACGGGACGCCGGTGTACGTCTACGTCCCGGCGGGCACGCCGCTGGACGGCACGGCGCCGACCGGCGTCGACAGCCTCGATCCCGCGTTCGACCACGCCCCTGGGGACGAGTTCGTCCCCTGCGCCGACCGCTCGGCCAGCGAGTTCGTGCTCACCCAGGCGCAGATCGACTACCTCGGGGACACGCTGTCCGACCAGATCGTCGCCGTCGACGAGGAGCACTTCGGCGAGATGGGCGCCGCCGACCCGGACGAGCCCGCCACCGACGCGCTCGTCACCGTCGTCTACAACGTGCAGGACGAGAACTACTACGACTGCGAGGAGACCACCTACACGGCGGGCTACTTCGCTCCCGACTTCATCGAGTCGGTCGGCATGAACACGATCGTCATCGACGCGTTCGACTGGGCGAACCGGGTCGGCCCCGCCGACTCCCCGTGGAACGACGACGGCGACCCGTCCAACGACAGCCCCGAGCTGTACGAGGGCGTCGTCGCGCACGAGCTGGAGCACCTGCTGCACCACTACTCCGACCCGGGCGAGCTGTCGTGGGTGGACGAGGGGCTGGCGGACTTCGCGGGCTTCCTCAACGGCTTCGACATCGGCGGCTCGCACCTGTCGAACCACCAGGTGTTCTACGCCGACACGTCGCTCACCCGCTGGGCCGGATCACTGGCGAACTACGGCGCGTCGTTCACGTTCTTCCAGTACCTCTGGGAGCGGGCCGGCGGCAACGGCGGCGGCAGCTTCGAGCCCGACCTCACGTACGACGGCGTGGCCGGTGACCTGCTCGTCAAGCGGATCTTCGCGAACCAGGCCGACGGGATGGACGGCGTACAGGCGGCGATCGACGAGTTCAACGCGGCCGGCGGCGATCTGCCCGACGTCACGACGCTCTACCAGGACTGGGCCGTGGCCGTGTACCTGGACGACGAGGACAGCGACGTCTTCGACATCAAGGCCGTGGACTTCGGGGACCCCGAGGACACGACGTGGACGATCGACATCGCGGACGACCAGTTCTGGGACGGCCGCGGGTTCAACCAGGGCGCCCAGCCCAAGGCGCGGTGGGACCGCCGGCCGAACGGCCAGTCGGAGGTCGCGGTGCCCTACGGCCTGCAGGTGGAGCGGTTCCGCAACCCCGGCCCCCGCGTGACGGTCGGGTTCGAGGGCGAGCCGATGAGCCAGGTGGCGCCGCACACCGGCGACACGCACTGGTACGGCGGGTACGCCAGCCAGGCGGAGAACGTGCTCGACGTCGACGTCAGCGGCGACGTGACGAGCCTCGACTTCTGGTCCTGGTACTTCATCGAGGAGGGCTGGGACTTCGGTTTCGTCGAGGCGCAGGTCGGCGGCGAGTGGGTGACGGTCCCGCTGGCCGACGACGAGGGGAACGTCGTGACGACGAACGACGACCCGCACGGCAACAACACCGAGGGCAACGGGCTGACCGGCACCTCGGGCGGGGAGTACTTCGTGGACGACCCGGTGTACGTGCACCTCACGGCGGACCTGCCGGCGGGCGCGACGGGCGTGCGGTTCCGGTACTCCACCGACGCCGCGTACCTGGACACCGGGTGGTTCGTGGACGACGTCATGGTGAACGGCGCGGAGGCGGCCGTCTCGTCCGCCGACGGGCAGTGGTCCGCCACGACCGGGATCCAGGAGAACGACTGGACCGTGCAGGTGGTGGCGTCGTGCGACCTGACGCCGTCGGGCACCGACGAGTTCGAGATCGTCGACGCGGCGGGCAACCACGTGTACCGGCTCACGGGCGACGCGTTCACCCAGGGCGGCTTCGTCACGAAGTGCGCGAACGGGCCGCGGCGGGACTTCGCCACCCTGACGTCCAACCTGCCGACCGGTGACCTGACGTTCCTCGACGCGGGCTACGAGCTGAGCGTCCGCAATCAGAAGTAACCGGCGCCGAGGTCGAGCCGAGGGCTCGAGGTCGATGTGCGGAACATCGATCTCGGACCCTCGGCTCGACCTCGCGGGCGCGGCGGTTGGCTACGGTGTGGGGCATGACTCCTGCCGCGCCCTCCTCGTTCGCGCCCCGCCTCACCGCCGCCGACCTGGCCGGCACGGTCCCGGACCCGGCGGACGCGCCCGCCGTGCGCTGGGGCGTGCTCGGCGCCGGCAACATCGCCGGGTCGTTCTCCGACGGGGTGCGCCGGCACACGGCCTCGACCGTCGTCGCGGTCGGGTCGCGCGACCGGGCGAAGGCGGAGGCGTTCGCCCAGGCCCACGCCCCGGGCGCCCGGGCGCACGGCGACTACGAGTCGCTCGTGGGCGACCCGGACGTCGACGTCGTGTACGTCGCCACGCCGCACTCCCACCACCACGAGCAGGCGCTCCTCGCGATCCGCGCCGGCAAGCACGTGCTCGTCGAGAAGGCGTTCACGCAGGACGCCGCCCAGGCCCGCGAGGTGCTGGCGGCCGCGCGCGACGCCGGCGTCTTCGTCATGGAGGCGATGTGGACGCGCTTCCTGCCGCACGTCGCGGCGCTCCGCGGCGTCGTCGCGCGCGGCGAGATCGGCCGCGTGATGAGCGTGGTCGCCGACCACGGCCAGTTCTTCCCCTTCGCGCCGGAGCACCGGCTGTACGCGCCCGACCTCGCCGGGGGCGCCCTGCTGGACCTGGGCGTCTACCCGGTCTCGTTCGCCCACGACCTGCTCGGCGCGCCCGAGACCGTCACGGCCGTCGGCGCGCTCACGCCCACCGGCGTCGACGGGCAGGTCGGCATGGTCCTCGGCTACCCGGACGGCGTGCAGGCCACCCTCTCGACGACGCTCTGGTCGCGCACCGCCACGACCGCGGTGATCTCCGGCACCGAGGGTCGCATCGAGGTGGCCCGGACGTTCTACGCCCCGACCTCCTTCCGCGTCGAGCGCCACGACGGCGCCGTCTGGACCTACGAGGGGTTCCGCGGCGAGGGCAAGCAGTACCAGGCGGCCGAGGCCGCGCGCCGGGTCACGGCGGGCGAGACGCAGAGCCCGCGCATGTCGTGGGACGGCACGGTCGAGGTCATGGACACGCTGGACGACGTGCGTCGCCAGGTGGGCGTCGTCTACCCGGGCGAGTGACCCGGCGCGGCGGGCGTCAGTCGCGCACCAGCCGGCGGCCGGTGATCTCGGTCGGGCTGATGCGCACCCAGACGTCCTTGCCGTCGTCGACGTAGCTGACCAGACCGGTGGCCTCCGCGGCCGCGACCTCGGCGTCGCGCTCCAGGATCCTCGCGGTGCCGCGCACGACGACGCTCAGCGCGACGGCCTCGTCCCACCGGTCCGCCTCCAGGGCCACGTGGGAGTTGACCGCCACCTCCGCGAGCTTCGTCCCCGGCCTCGTCCTGAAGTAGACGTGGTGGTCCGCGACGGTGAAGTTGAGCGGGAAGATCTCGGGGTGGCCGCCGACGGCGGTCGCGAGCCGGCCGATCTCCTGCGTGGCGAGGAACTCCCAGCACTCGTCCGTCGTGAGCACGGGGGACAGCGGCTCGGACATCGGGGCCTCCCGGGGTCGAGGTGTGCGTCGAGGGCCGGTACGTCGTCGGACCGCTCCCATCGTCCCTCCACGGCGCGGATCCCGCCTGCGGGAGTCGGTGTGAGGGGTCGCGGCTAGGGTGTGCGCGTGAGCAACGCACCCGGGTACTTCGTCTCCTTCGAGGGGGGCGACGGCGTCGGCAAGTCCACGCACGTGCGCCTGCTCGGGCAGTGGCTCGGCGAGGTGACGGGCCGCGAGGTCGTGCTGACGCGCGAGCCGGGCGGCACGCCCCTCGGCGCGAAGCTGCGGCAGGCGGTCCTGCACGGGGACGACATGGACCCGCGCACCGAGGCCCTGCTGTACGCGGCCGACCGCGCCCACCACGTCGCGACGGTGGTGCGCCCGGCGCTCGAGCGGGGCGCCGTCGTCGTGACGGACCGCTACCTCGACTCGTCGGTCGCCTACCAGGCCGGCGGCCGCGAGCTCTCCGAGGACGAGGTGGAGCGGCTCTCGCTGTGGGCCACCGGCCACCTGCTGCCCGACGTGACGGTGCTGCTGGACCTCGACCCCGTCGTCGGCGCCACGCGGCTGTCCGGGGCCCCCGACCGGCTGGAGCGGGCGGGGGAGGCCTTCCACCGGCGCACGCGGGAGGCCTTCCTGCGGCGTGCCGCGGCCGACCCGCGGCGCTGGGTCGTGGTCGACGCCTCCGCCCCGCGCGAGGACGTGCAGGCGCAGCTGCGCGTGGACGTCGCCGCCCGCCTCGACCTCACCCCCGTGGTGGACGAGGCCGCCGGCCTGCCGGAGGGCGGACGATGAGCGTCTGGGACGACGTCGTCGGGCAGCCCGCCGCGGTGGGCGTGCTGCGACGCGCCGCCACGGACCCGGCCGCGATGACCCACGCGTGGCTGCTCACGGGACCGCCCGGGTCGGGCCGGTCCGTCGCCGCCCGCGCGTTCGCCGCGGCCCTGCAGTGCACCGGTGACGGCGGCGCCGCCGGCGGGTGCGGGGAGTGCCAGGCCTGCACGACGACACGGGCCGGCACGCACCCCGACCTGACCGTCGTGGCGACGGACAAGGTCGTCATCACCATCGACGAGGTGCGCGACCTCATCGCGACCGCGGCCCGCACGCCGTCGTCCGGCCGGTACCGCGTGATCGTGGTCGAGGACGCCGACCGCATGGCCGAGCGCACCACGAACGTGCTGCTGAAGGCGATCGAGGAGCCGCCGCCGCACACGGTGTGGGTGCTGTGCGCCCCGAGCGCGCAGGACGTGCTGCCCACGATCCGCTCGCGGTGCCGGGGCGTCGTGCTGCGCGTCCCGCCTGCCGCCGACGTCGCCGACCTGCTGGTGCGGCGCGACGGCGCGGACCCGCGGGTGGCGCTGGCCGCGGCGCGGGCGGCGCAGTCGCACGTCGGGCTGGCGCGCCGGCTGGCGCGCGACCCGGAGGCGCGCGAGCGCCGGGACTCGGTGCTGGAGATCGCGCGGCGCATCCGCGGCGTGGGTGACGCCGTGCTGGCTGCGGGCGAGCTGGTCGACGTGGCCAAGGCGGAGGCTGCCGCGGCGACCGCCGAGCGGGACGCCGCCGAGCGGGCGGAGCTGATGCGCGGCCTCGGCGTGCAGGAGGGCGACACCCTGCCGCCGCGGCTGCGCTCACAGGTCAAGCAGCTCGAGGACGACCAGAAGCGGCGGGCCACCCGCCGGCAGCGTGACGTGCTCGACCGCTCGATGGTGGACCTGCTCTCCCTGTACCGCGACGTGCTGGTGGTGCAGCTCGGCGCGGACGTGGAGCTGGTCAACACCGAGCACGCGGGCGCCGTGCGGTCGCTGGCGGCGGACTCGACGCCGGAGCAGACGATCCGGCGCATGGACGCCATCGGCACGGCGCGCGAACGGCTGGAGGGGAACGTGGCGCCGTTGCTCGCGCTCGAGGCGATGGCGGTCGCGCTGCGCCCCCAGGGCTGACGCCCGGGCGTCCCCGGGGATGACGCCCGGATGACGCCGAGATGTCGCATCGGTTGCGGTCCGGGTGATTTCTGCGGATATACGCCTCGGCGTTTGCCTCAGCGCCGTCGTTGGCATGTGATGTAGCGCGGTGGGGGTCAGGGGGACCCTCGTGACCCACAGGGAGTTCGTATGAAGATCCTGCTGCTCGTCTCGGCGTTCAACGGCTTGACCCAGCGCGTCTGGTGCCATCTGCAGGACGGGGGGCACGACGTCGGGGTGGAGCTGGCGCCGACGTTCGACACGCCGGAGGCGCTCACGGCCGCCGTGGAGAAGATCGACCCGGACCTGATCCTCGCGCCGTTCCTCAAGCACCGCGTGCCGCGCGAGGTGTGGGATCGCTGGACGACCGTCGTCGTGCACCCCGGGCCGGTGGGGGACCGGGGGCCGTCCTCGCTGGACCACGCCATCCTGGACGGCCGGGACCGCTGGGGCGTGACGGCGCTGTCCGCCGTCGAGGAGATGGACGCCGGCCCGGTGTGGGCGACCTCCACGTTCGCGATGCCGTCGCCGCCCGTGGCGAAGAGCGCTCTGTACAACGGGCTCGTCGCCGACGCCGCGATGAGGTGCGTGGACACGGTGCTACGGATGGTGTCCGAGGGTGAGCGGCCGGTACCTGCCGAGGAGCTGACCCGCGAGGTGCCCGGCACCGGCGAGCTGCCGCTGCTGCGACGCGCCGCGTTCGAGCTCGACTGGGACCGGCCGGCGGCCGAGCTGGCGCGGACGATCGCGGCCGCCGACGGCGCGCCCGGCGCCCCGGCGACCGTGGGGGGTGCGCGGGTGTGCCTCTTCGACGCGGCCGTCGGCGACGAGACGCCGGAGGGGCCCGCGGCGCCCGGCACCGTCGTCGGGCACGACGGCGACGCCGTCGCGATCGCCACCGGCGACGGAACACTGTGGGTCGGCTACGCGGCCACACTGGCGGAGCGCCGCGGTACCAAGCTCCCCGCCTCCTGGGTGCTCGACGTCTCCGAGGCCCACTATCTCCCGGTGCCGAAGGCGTTGGCGGAGTCCGTCTACGAGCGCGAGGGCGACGTGGGGTACCTCACGATCCGTTCCTACAGCGGGGCGATGCACACGGCGCAGTGCCGCCGGCTGACCACCGCCGTCGAGAAGGCGCTCACGGAGGACACCCGCGTGCTGGTGGTGCGCGGCACCGAGCACGCCTTCTCCAACGGCATCCACCTCGGCGCGATCGAGGCGGCTGACGACCCTGCCGCCGAGGCCTGGGCGAACATCCAGGCGATCGACGACCTGTGCGAGACCATCGCGCGGGCCGACCAGCTCACCGTCGCCGTCTTCACCGCCAACGCGGGCGCCGGCGGCGTGATGGTCGGCCTGTGCGCCGACGTGGTCCTCGCCCGCGACGGTGTCGTGCTGAACCCGTACTACGACATGGGGATCTTCGGCTCCGAGCTGCACACGTGGACCGTCTCCGCGCGAGTCGGGGAGGAGGCGGCCGACCGCCTGCTCGGCGCCAAGCTGCCCATCGAGGCCGTCGCGGCGGCGCAGCAGGGGCTGGTCGACAGCGTCGGGCCCCGCGACGCACGGCAGTTCGCCGAGTGGATCACCGAGCGTGCCCGGAGTCTCACCACCCGCGAGGGGCGCCGCAGCTTCGACGCCGCGGAGGAACGGCGAGCGCCCACGCGGCCCCTGTCCTACTACCGCACGATCGAGCTCGCGGAGATGGCGCGGGACATCTTCGACGACCGTCGCGGGTTCGCGGCGCAGCGGCGCGACTTCCTGCGCAAGGCGGCACCGGTCGAGACTCCGGCCCGCCTCCGGTTCGCCTGACCCGGCGCCCGGCCCGCCACCTCCCACGAGGCGACGTCGTGCGACGCGCGCGATGTCCGGTCCGCGGACCCGGAACGGTAGGTTGACCCGGTGAGACTCGACGCGCGCCGCACGACCGGCCTCCGTGCCACCGTCGCCACCCTGCTCGGCGGGGTCCTGCTGCTCACGGGCTGCACCGCGCCGCCCAAGGAGCAGGTCCCGGTCCGCTCGTCCGAGGCGTCGGCCGTGACCGACGGGGCGCCGGAGGGCTTCGAGGAGCTCTACGGCCAGACGCTCGAGTGGACCGGGTGCGACTCCTACGAGTGCGCCACGGTCACCGCGCCGCTGTCGTGGGACGACCCGGACGCCGGCACCATCGAGCTCGACCTGGTCCGCACCCGTGCCGAGGGGGAGAAGCAGGGCTCGCTGCTGATCAACCCGGGCGGGCCGGGCGGCTCGGGGACCGACTTCCTGCGGTCCGTCGCGTCGACCTTCGGCAAGCCCCTGCGTCAGTCGTTCGACATCGTCGGGTTCGACCCGCGGGGTGTGGAGGGGTCGACGGCCGTCGAGTGCTTCGACGACGCCCGGAAGGACGAGTCGCTGTCGAAGGACTTCGACCCCAGCACCGACGCCGGGCTCTCCGCGATGGCTGAGGAGGCCCGGGCCTGGGCCGAGACGTGCGCCGAGAACACCGGCGACCTGCTCGGCGAGGTCGACACCCAGAGCGCCGCGCGGGACCTGGACCTGCTGCGGGCCGTGCTCGGCGACGAGGAGCTGAACTACCTCGGGTTCTCGTACGGCACGCAGCTCGGCGCCACGTACGCCGGGCTCTTCCCCGACCGTGCGGGCCGGCTCGTGCTCGACGGCGCGATCGACACCTCGCTGTCGGCGGACGAGATCTCCGAGGGCCAGGCCGTCGGCTTCGAGAACGCCCTGCGGGCGTACGTGACCGACTGCCAGGCGGGCGCCCAGTGCCCGCTCACGGGCTCGGCCGACGACGGCATGCGTCAGGTGCGCGCCGTCCTCGACCAGGCCTACGAGCGGCCCTTCCCGACGTCGGACCCCGACCGGAGCGTGACGCAGACCCTCGCGTTCTACGGGGTCGCCGTGACCCTGTACGACCAGGGGAGCTGGCCGATGCTCACCCAGGCGCTGGACGAGGCGATCAACGAGCGCACCGGTGACACGCTGCTGTACCTCGCGGACGTCTACAACGACCGGAACGCCGACGGGTCGTTCTCCACGAACTCCTCCGAGGCGTTCCGGGCGGTGAACTGCCTCGACGGCGCCGGCGACTCCGACCCCGACGCCATGCGGGCACAGGCCGCCGAGATCGAGGAGGCGGCGCCCACCGTGGGCTCGTTCTTCGCCTACGGCGGCGTCGCCTGCGCGGACTGGCCCTACCCCCCGGTGGAGCAGGAGTTCGACCTGCACGCCGAGGGTGCCCCGCCGATCGTCGTCATCGGGACCACGAACGACCCGGCCACCCCGTACGTGTGGGCCGAGGGCCTGGCCGACACCCTGTCCTCCGGCGTCCTGGTCACCTACGAGGGCGAGGGGCACACCGCCTACGGCCACTCCAACGAGTGCGTGTCCGACGCCGTCGAGTCGTACCTGGTGGACGGCGAGGTGCCGGAGGACGGCACGACCTGCTGAGTGCCGCCGGGCTGAGCACGACATGGGGGTCGCTACCGCACGCGGTCGCGACCCCCACGTCGTGCTCGACGGCCGTCGTCAGGCGGCCGGCGCCACCGGAAGCGGCCGGGCCCACCGGCGCAGCACGGTGATCCCGACCCAGGAGATGACGGCGAGGCCGACCACGTAGAGGATCGTGGAGATCCGGCCCGCGTTGTCCGCCGCCGTCGGGAGCATCTGCCCGTACGCCAGCTCGTAGTGCACTCCGCCCGTGAGCCGGATCGCGAGGTAGGCGGCGATGAAGCTCATCGAGTCCCACAGGGCGTGCAGCGCCAGCACCACCCCGTAGGCCCCCAGTACGCCGCCCGTGAACCGGTACCGGTCCGCCGACGCCGCCCGGAAGATCGCCGCGCCGAGGATCGCCGTCCACAGCACGTGCCCCACCGGCGTCAGCAGGCCACGGACCGCCTCCGTCTCCAGCAGCGCAGTGAGGTCGATGCTGCCCCAGCGGGTCAGGCTCGCGTTGAACGCGTAGCCGGCCGACTCGAACGCCGCGAAGCCGGCACCGACGACGGCGCCCAGCAGCGCACCCTTGAGGCCCGTCTTGGCCACGATGCGCGCCCCCACCGCCAGGAAGACGACGGCCTTCACCAGCTCTTCGATGGCGCCGACACCGACGTAGATCCACAGCGACGGCTCCAGCAGCCGCGACTCCAGGATCGACGCCCCGAGCACACCGAAGATGCCGCCCACGAAGAACGCGACGAACAGCCACAAGGTGTCGAGCGTGCCCCGCGCCCGCTCCACGACGAACAGCACCACGCAGAACGGCACCAGGAAGCTGCCCAGCAGGATCACCGTCGGGACCAGGTTCGTGTTCTGCGTCGTGTACGTCACCGCGGCCGTCACCAGCCACAGCGCCGCACCGCCGATCAGCGCCTTCCACCACCACCCGTGCGGCGTCCGCACGTCGGTGTCGGTCCGTGGCTCGGGTGCGGTGTGCATCGGGTCCCTCCGGGGAGCTCGGCTGCGTCGTGACACGTCCTGCGCAGGAGTATGCAGCCGGGTGACGCCCCTGTCGCGCGGAACCCCCGCGCTGCTCACCGGCCGTTTTGGTCAGCGCCGAGCGCATCAGGTACTGTGGGCGCGCTCGCCGTTACGGGGGACCCGTCGCGGAGCCAGAGCACGCCGCCTTAGCTCAGTCGGCAGAGCGATTCACTCGTAATGAATAGGTCGTCGGTTCGATTCCGACAGGCGGCTCCATCGGCCCAGGTCAGAAGCACTTTCTGACCTGGGCCGCTTGCGTTACACGGTGCTGACTCACCGGAAACTCACCACAATCGTGCGTCACGCTTGCCGAGAGCTGACTGTGCTGGCGCTGGTAGGCGCCCCTCCGGAGCGTTCGTGCTGCATCGCCGAGTCGGGCGGTCAGCCGGCACCCGTAGCGGAAAGCGTGGCGAGAGCACTGAGGAACCCGCCGATCAGTCCGCTGATCGCGCCTCCCAGGACTCCCCACCACCCCGCCTTGCGTGCTACCTGACGCTCGTGGTCGATACGGGCAGCGTCGGGTGCGGGATACGGCTGGACCAGTCGAAGCCTCCCGAGACGGACGCCGCGAGGTACGCGGTCGGTGTGCTGCTCGAGAAGGTCGGCAAGTTGGTTCAGTCTCCCTTCGGACTCGACGTCACGACTCCAGAGCGTCATGCCTGACTCCCGCCGATTCTGGCCAATGACCAGTTCGATGCTCCACGCTCGCAGGACGTCGCCCTCGTCCCTGCCTTCGATCCAGAGCCTGCGCGCCGTCGTGCTTCGAGCGTAGAAGTCGACCGTGGCGCGCGAGGCCTCGGCACCTCCTTCGGCATAGGGACTGATCGCATCGGGGACGCGGCGGGCGAGATGTGACCCGTCGTCGATTAGCGCACGGTGAACGTGGGTGTCGAGCCTTGCGGCTCGCGTGAGTTCTAGCAACTTGTCGGTATCGGCGAAAACGCGGATGTCCGTGGACCTCCACTCGCTGTACGGACCCTGGAGGACGCGACGCCAACCTGGCCGGACCTCTGCGTCAAGGGCCTGGCTCAGTTGGTCGACGAGCTGCTTTGCCTTCACCTTCGCTTTCACTTGAGGGACGCTACCGCTGTCCAGTTCTCGCTGCGTACGCGGAGATGGGCCCGCCGTCGGTAGCCGCCTGCCGGGGCCCAAGGCGACTGCGCTACGGACCCCGGTCGCTCAGCCCACACCCCCAAATGCCTCTCAGTGAGATCTTCCGAACTTCTCCAGGATCGCCCGGTGGTCCGGCCCGAGGTCGGGGGCGGCGACGTAGTGCTTCGCCGTGACCGCGGAGCGGGCGTGCCCGAGCTGCTTGGCTGCCGCCTCGATGTCAGCGCCGCGCTCGACGGCGGTCCCCACGGACTTGCGGAAGGTGTGCGGGGTGATCCACGTCCACTCCGCGTGACGCTCGCGGAACTTGCGCCACTGCGCCTCGACCGTCGTCACCTCGCGCAGCCCGCCGTGCACCGTGGGGAACACCAGGTCGAGCTCGTTGTCCGGCACCGCGGTGGAGCGCCGTTCGAGCATCTGCACGGCGAACTCCGGGATGAGCAGACCGCGCGGCTTCTTGCCCTTGGTGGTGTCCTGCCGGAACAGTCCGACGCCCTTTTCACGGACGACCGTCCCGGTGAGGTAGACGACGTGCTCGGCGGTGTCGGTCTCGTGCCAGCGCAGCGAGAGAGCCTCGCCGATCCGGCACCCGGTCGCGAGCATGAGGTCAACCAGGTCGCCGAGGTCGGCGGCGGTGGCCTTGCGGTCGCCTGCGAGGGCCGCGCGCAGCTCGACGACCTCCGGGACACTCAGGGCGCGGACGTCCTCGGCGGCCGTCGCCGGCACGGGCGTGACCGAGCGTGCGGGGTTCGCCGTGATGGCGTCCTCTCGGACGGCGACGTCGAACATGCCCTTGAGGCACGTGAGCGACAGTCGTGCGTTGGCCGGGTGCTCGGCGGCCTCGTCGGCGATCCACCGCTCCAGGCGAGCCACCGTGCACTCGCGCAGCCGCAGGCCGCCGAGCCCAGGCACGACGTAACCCTCCGTCGTGTAGCGATACCTCTGCCGGGTGTTCACGGCGAGCTTGCCGTTGTCGACCTTCGTGCGCAGCCAGTAGTCGGCCAGCACCTCCAGACATGTCTCGGCGGTGATCGTGGTGGACGCCGACCGCTTGCGCACGGTCAGCTTGTCCTGCAGGCGCCGTTCGGCGGCGGCCGCTGAACGGCCCCACGCCTCGACCCGCCGTGTCCGCCCGTCGTGGTCGCGCACGTTGGCACGGGCCCTCCACGTGATCGACTTCAAAGGCACCAGCTCGCCGTCGGGCGTGTGCCAGGTACGCCCCTTCCCGCTGAGCAGGACGGCGCCGAGGTACGGCGAGACGCTGACCTTGCCGTTGGCTCCTACGGGCATCGGTTCACGCGACATGGTGGGTGACCTCCAGGGTGGCGACGTCGTGGTGGGGGCGGCAGCGGGTGGTGTAGCCGGGGCCGGTGAGGGGTTCGCCGCAGTCGGGGCAGCCGGCGACCTGAGATGTCCCGTGTTCGTTCCCCGCCTTCCCCGCTTCCCCGTCTTCGCAGGTCAGAGGGTCGGAGACGGCGGGGATAGGCGGGTTAGTGGCCGGGGAGGCGGGGAAGGGTTCCCCGCCGCTTCCCCGCCTATCCCTGCCGTTCCCCGCCTCGCGCAGCGCTGTGACCTGCGAAGGCGGGGATGGCGGGGATGGCGGGGATGATTCCCGTGCTTCCTCGGGTGGCGTGACAGCCCAGATGGTCACACCGGCCTTGTTCCGCGCTCCGAGGTCGTCGACGGACCAGCCGGCGGCGCGCAGCGCGGGGGCGTTGCGCTTGAGCACGCCGGTGACCGAGCGTGCGCTGCGGGGCCAGGACCGTGGGGGCGTGCCGTCGGGCTGGACCAGGGTGAGCAGGTCCGCGGCGGTGCCTTCCCAGCGGGTGGTGATGTGTTCGGTGATGGCGGCGAGGAACGGGTCTGAGGTGACGGCGTCCAGCGCGAGGCTGTTGGCCTGGTCGCGGTAGGCGGTCAGGCTGTCGGTGCCGTGGATCTGGTCCAGCGCGGCGAGGACCATGGCGAAGTCGGCCATGCGGGGCATGGACCCAAGACGGACAGAGGGAATCTTGGCCTTGCACACCCGCACCTGCCCCAGCAGCGCCCCGAACACCCGGGGCCAGGCGTCGCGCCACGCGGCGACGAGCTGCGACTCGGGGCGCCGGCGGTCCTCGGTGATGCGGTCCAGGTTGACGACGATGGACCGGTCGGCGAGGTCGGGGGCCATCGCGCCGACGTCGATGCCGTTCATGACGATGGCGCGCCGGAACGAGAACACCGACAGTCCGTCGTCGGTGTACAGCTGGCGGCGCACGTCCCCGTCACCGGTCACGGCCCGGCACAGCGAGTCCGACAGCCACGCGGGGATGGTGGACAGGTTGTCCAGCCCGACGACCCACGACCCGGACGCCGCGGTCACCCACCCGTCGGCGTCCCGCGGTGGCTTGCGCAGCGGCACCGGCGACGGGTCCACGAGCTGGACCAGGTTCTTCGTCGCCGACGACTTACCGGTGCCCTGCTCGCCGAGCAGCGCGAGCATCGGGTGCGGGATGTGCGCCCACCCGAGCGCCGCGACGAGCCACGCGAGCACCAGCGGGCGGTCGGTCTCGGTGACGTTCAGCAGCGCCCACAGGTCGTCCAGGCTCCCGCCCGGCTCCGGCACTGGCAGGGCGCCCGTGAGCGCGGTGCGGCGGAACAACACCGGTGCTTCGGTGACGACCTCCCACCCGCGGGCATCGATCCGTACGACGTGCTCGTCGGCGTCGCCGAGGTCGATCCACGTTGCCCCGGCGTGCTCGGCGACCCGCAGGTGCACTTCCTCGGGGTCGGCCTCGCCGGCAGCGCCCTCCAGGACGAGCATCGCGTCGGCGAGGGCCTGTTGCCCGGCGATGGCGCCGGTACGGCTGCGGTAGGTCTTCGCGAGCTCGGCGCGCAGCGAGGACCGGCCACCGCGCAGCATCCGCACGACGTTCGCGCTCGTCTGCGGGATGGCGTACGCCTCGCCGTCGGGGGTGCAGCCGAGGTCGTAGCGCTCCATGGCCAGGTCGACCAGGACAGCGGCGGCGGACTTCTTCCCGCCCCCGTCGTCGGGGGCGGCCGTCCCGCCGCCGGCCGTGGGGCCGGCGGCAGGGACAGCATCGTTGGTGGTCTCGGGGGCAGGCTTGGGGGTGTTCATGCTGCGTCTCCGAACTGGTCGTCGATCCACGCTTCGACGTCGGCGAGCCGGTAGCGCAGGTGGCGGCCGATCTTGACCCCGGGCGGGGTCGGGCGGCCGGCGGAGCGCTGGACATACAGGGACCGGACCGGGATGCGCAGCAGGTCGGCGACCTCCTGCGGGGTGAGCAGGGCAGGCGCGGCACGACGGGCCGTGGCAGTGGCGGTGGCGGCGTTGGTGGTGTGCGTGCGCATGGCGGGTGTGTCCTCTCGGTCAGGCGGCGGTGCGGGCGTGAAGGGGACGGTCGGCGAGCGGCCGGCGGGCGGTCGCGACGGTGTCGCCGAGAGCGGCGGCGTGGACGGCCAGCAGGTGGCGCAGTGCCTCGGCAGCCTGGTGGGGCACGACGCCGTTTCCCAGGGCGCGGAGCTGTTCGCTGCGGGTGGTGTCGGTGTCGGTGACCCACCCGGCAGGGAGGCCCATGAGCCACTCGACGAACGCCGGTGCCAGGCGGGGCGCGTCGTGCTTGCCGGTGGGGTCGGGCGCCGGGGTGCCGGTGATGTGCTCCCACCTGGTGATGGCGGGGGCGTACTGCCCGAACCGGGCGGGCTGCACGGCGGCCGGCATCGCAAGGTCACCAGCGCTGCCGTGCTGGTTCGGGCCGCCGTGGGTGCCGTCGCTCGCCCGCGGGGTCGGCATCAGCGCGCCGGTCAGGCATGTGGTGTCGCCGCGCTGGTTGTGCCCCTTGTGGTCCCGTGTCGTGGGGGTGGGGAGCATGCGTTGGGCCTCGATCGCAAGGGACTTGCCGTGGGGTGCGGGGGCGCCGGTGGCGGACTTCTGCCGGGGTGCCCACTCGTCCCACCATTCGAGGGTCTTGCCGTCGCCCATGTCGTTCACAGCCGGCGTCGGCAACAACGTCACCGTTCCTCGGGTGGGCTCGGCTCCTGGTCCGGTGGGGTGAGGCGTGCGACGGTCTCGTGCAGCGAGTCCCCGCCCGTCCCGGGGCGGTGCCGGCGGGCGTAGTCCGGCCCGCTCCTGCCCAGCTTGGCCTCGGGGGTCGGCATCAACGGGGTGGCCTCCCACCCGGGTGGGGCTGGTGGTGTCCCAGGCGAGGAGGAAGACGCGGTAGCGGGCGTGGGGGGCTCCCACGTCGGCAGCGCGTAGGCCGACCCATGCCGCGTCATACCCGAGCTCGGCCAGGTCGCCGAGAACACGTCCGAGTGCCCGCAGAGTGACACCCGGGTCGTCTCCCAGGCAGATCGGGCAGGGTTCCACCGCGCTATCGGCGGCTGCGCTGAGGGCTCCACGGACGTTCTCCCATACGACGAATCGGGGGCGGATGGTCTCCACGGCGTCGCACATCGCGGCCCACAGCCCCGACCGCGTGCCGTGACGCATGCCGGCGCGCTTGCCCGCGTTGGACAGGTCCTGGCACGGCGACCCGCCGGTGAGGACGTCCACGGGCGGGACGGTGGTCCAGTCGACGGCGGTCACGTCGCCGAGGTTCGGCGCGCCGGGGAACCGGGCGGCAAGGATCTTCGACGCACCGGGGTCGATCTCCGAGACCCACACCGTGCGCGCGCCGAACACGTGCTCGACGGCGAGGTCCAGGCCGCCGTACCCGGCGAACAGGGCACCGACCCGCAACGGGCCCGCAGCGCTCGGTGTGTGCGGGGTGGTGATGGCGGGGGTCATCGGGTCACCGCCCGGACGGCGGCCAGGGCGCGGGCGCCGGCCGGGTCCCATGCCACGCCGGCCAGGGCGACGGCGGTCCAGTCGACGACGAACGCGACGCCGCGGTGGTCGAGCCCGTCCAGGTCGCCCAGGCACCAGGCCGTGCGCTCGGTGGGGTGCAGGGTCGCGAGCAGGCGGCACATCCGCGCCTCACCGCTCGACATCACCATGAGCATCCGCGCGGCCGGGGCGGGTCGGGGGCCGGCGGCCTCCCACGCGTCCCACTCGGCATCCGTCGCCCGGGTGCCGGGCTCACGGTGGGTGTCCTCATACCGAGCCCACGCGGCGGTGAACGTGGCGAGGTCGGCGTGCGCGTCCACGAGCTGGTCCAGCCAATGCGGGCCCTCGTCGGGCAGCACGACCCGAGCGACGAGGTCGCGGGGCCACTCGTGGCGGGCGAGCAGCCAGTCGGCTGCCGCGTACGGGTCCGACGGGGGCACGGACGGTGTGGTCGGCGGCGTGGTCGACGTGGTGGGGGTGGTCATGACGGGTGCTCCCTCAGCGGTGGGCGGTGCGGTGGGTGCGGTCGCGGTCGGCGGGGTGGTCATGCGGCCCGCCTGGGGGTGCGGGCCCCGGCGCGGAAGCCGGAGCGGATCGTGGCGGCGGCCTCGTGGTCGGTGAAGGCGCCGGCGGTGATGTGCCCGGCGGCAGCGTCGAGCAGCGCGCCGGTGGCGAAGTCCTCGCGCAGGGTGCCGCCGGCGACGAGCTGGCCCAGCGCCACGGCGGCCACGAACAACGTGTGGTTCCGGTGTCCGGGCTGCGCGGCCCGGACCTTGGTGGTCTCGCCGTCCAGGGCGGCGCGGACGTACCCGGTCACGTCGGTGACGCGGCCGGCCGGCGGTACCGGTGTGGTCCGGGTGACCGTCAGGTGCCGCCCGCCCGCGAGGCGCTGGACCAGCCACGCGGGCAGCGGCGCCGGGGCCGTCTCGCGCGTCACGGTGTACCGGCCCGCCGGGGTCGCGGTGGGCGGGGCGACGACGTACCCGCCCGAGCCGCGGGTGTCCACGAGCCACCCGAGCAACCCGGCGGAGTTCCCGAGCCGCTCGGGGGTGGTGAAGTACCGGTGCACCCCGCCCGACGGGGTGGTCACGGTCCAGGTGTCCGGCAGCCCGCCGTGCCCGGCCGCCAACGCGGCGAGGGTGTCCTCGCCGTTGGCCGCACCGCCGGTGAACTCCGCCGGCGGGATGGCGTCGCCGGGCTTGGGGGTGTCGGTGTCGATCACGAGCAGCCCGGACGGGCCGGTGGCGATCCCGACGCCCCACGGGCAGGTCATCCAGGCGCGGGTGATGCGGTCCGGGTCGGTGGTGGCGCGCTGTTCCCACCCGGTGTGCCCGTCCCGGCACCGGAAATCGGTCCGGTCGCAGCGGGCGGCGGGGTGGTTCGGGGTCGCGGGACGCTTGCTCCCCGGAATCAAGGGGAAGACGTGCCAGCCACGCGCCGCGGTGGCGAGCACCTGGTCCAGCAGGTCGTGAACTTCGGCGGTCATCTCGACTCCTTCGGCCTGGTCAGCGGCCTGATTTCGGCATGACAGGGGTAGGGACCTGTCGGTAGCGGTAGCGGGCTTCCCGGGCCCGCAGAGCGGCGTAGAGGTGGGTTTGCGGGGGTAGTGGCGGGGTGTGCTACCCCGCTACTTCCGCAGGATCATGCGGTTTTCGGTGGTAGCGGCTGCGCTACCGGTAGCGGGGGTCCCGCTACCGTCCGGCGCCGTCGCCGGACTCCTCGGTGGGCTGGTCAGGGTGCTGGTCGTGGTGCTGGTCGGTGTGGCGGTTGTGGTGGGTGGTGGCCTTCCCCGCGGCCGGGGTGGTCGCGGCCGCGGGGAAGGCGTCAGGGGTGCCGGGCTCGACGTCGACGGGCTCGAGCTCGGTGGGGTCGTACTGGTCGCGGTGGTGCCCGACGCAGACGGTGACGGGCAGGATGCGGCGGGCGGTGATGTGGACGACGACGCCGACGTGTCCGGCGTCCACGTCGGGCGTGGTCGGCACGGGGCGGATGCGGACGCGGTCACCGACTCGGAACACGTGCACGGTGCGGCTCGACGTGGTTGTGGTGGTCATGTCACGCCCCCGCCGCGAGGTCGTCCGCACCGGTGGTGCGGGCGTCGGCCAGCAGCCGCCGCGCGGTCCGGTCGGTGACCGTGTGCCCGTGCTCGGCGAGGGCGGACAGCGCGTCTCGCGTGGTCGCGTCCGGGTGGTCGGAGAGCAGGGCGGACACCACGGACAGCCGGGCTGTCCGGTCGGCGCTGACCGGCCCGGAAACGGGGCGGTTGTCCGGGCGGATGGTGGCCCGGACACGGGCGGTGTTGTCCGGGTGTCCGGCGGCGGACACGGCGGACAGTCGGACACTGTCCGCCCGGCTGTCCGGGCTCATGTCCGTGCCGTTGTCCGGGGTGCTGTCCGCCCCCGTGTCCGCCCGGTTGTCCGCAAGGGTGGCGGCCAGTGTCCGGGCGGCGGTCTCGCCGCTGTCCGCCCCGGACAACACCGGCCCGGACATGGCCCCGGACAGGTGGCCGGACAGCCCAGACAGCGCCGACCCGGACACACGGTGGTTGGTGGCCGCGTGCATGGCGGCGACGTCGGACACGGCGTCCGCGACGGCGGACAGCGCGTCCAGGTGCGCGGCGGCCCGGGCGCGCATCTCATCCGGGGGAACGGTGCGCAGCGCGATCGCACGGGCCTTGCGGCGCTTGGCCTCGGCGCGGGCGACGGCGCGCTGTGAGGCGGTGCTGGTGTCCGCCTCGTGGTGGGCGCGGGCGGCGTCCTCGGTGGTGAGGAACAGTGCGTGCATGCGGGCAGTGGCGCGCATGCTGGACCAGCTCGTGCCGGTGGCCAGGTGGCGATCCCCGATGAGCGCCAGGTGCCACATGAGCGCGGCGAGCAGCGGCACGAGGAACCGGAACACGGCCGCGCCGGCGGGGTGGTGCATGTACAGCTCGTGCCAGGCCGCGAACACCCCGGACGCCGACGACAGTCCCCACGTCAGGGACAGGAGCACCCCGCCGGGGCGGGTGTCCCGCGCGGCCTCACGCGCCAGCAGCGCCACGGTCACGAGGGACAGCTCGAAGACGCCCGCGGTGGCGTAGGCCGTGGCCGGGGACATCGCCAGGATGTCCACGCCGAACGACACCATCGCGAGGTAGGCGCCCACGGTGGAGATGGCGGCGACGGACACGGCGGCGGCCAGGACCAGGCGCCGGGACCGGCCGGTGTTCGTGGTGGTGTTCATGGTTCAGTCCTCCCCGTTCTCGTCCTGCCCGGGCTCGGCGCCCGGGTCGGTGGTGCGGGTGCGGTACTCGGCGGCGGTGATCGGCGCATCGTCGGCCAGCGCGGCGACGACGTCGGCGCGGTGGATGCCGCGCTTGTTGGTGCCGTCGTGCTTGACCTGGATCACGCGCACGTCGTGGGGCTTGACGGCGGCGTTGACCTGGGCGCCGGTCCAGCCGTCGTAGAGGTCGGGCAGGTGTCCGGCGAGACGTGCGGCGAGGTCGTCGGACCAGACCTTCCCGTTGGGCCACTCGGGGTCTTCGGCGGGCCACACGGCCAGCAGGTGGTCCAGGATCGTGCCCGTGTCGGTGTCGGTGGGTTCTTCCCCGGCGGCCATGCCGGTCAGGCGGCCCTGGGCGGCGCGCACGGCGCGGGCGCGGTCGGCGATGGTCTCGGCGGCGGGGGCGTCGATGAACGCGGCCCGGACGATGACGGGGTCGTCGCCCTCGCCGACCATGTAGGCCACGCCGAGGTCTTTGCGGGAGAACGTGGTGGCGGCGTACCCGGCGGCGTACATGCCGTCCCCGAGGACCATGTTGTTCTCGCGCCAGCCCATGACCTTGAGGCAGAACCGCAGGACCGCGTTGGCGGAGACCCCGACGGGGATGGACTTGTCGTCGGGGCGCTGCGTGGCGTGCCAGACCATGATCCCCGCGGCCGGTCCCCGGCGGACCAGGTCCTCAAAGATGGCGCGGAGCTCCTTGCCGTGGTCGGGGTGCTCGTACATCACCTGCGTCTCGTCATACGCCGCCAGGATCGGGTGCAGCCCCAGCGAGCGGTCCGACGCGAGCTCGTCGGTGACCTTGCCCTCCGGGCAGCGGGGGTCGCCCTTGAGGGTGGTGCGGATGACCTTGTAGCGGCGCATCATCTCCTTCTGCATCGCGCGGGCGTCGGCCAACAGTGCGGTGATGTCTTCGGGGTCGTCGCCGGACCTGTAGTAGTGCGCCACGGTCGCCAGGGGTGCGAGGTCGGCGCCGCCGCGCAGGTCGTGCACGTGCAGCTCCACGCGCGGGTCCAGCGCGGCCGCCAGCAGCAGCAGGCGCAGGAGGAAGGTCTTGCCCATGCGGGGGATGGCGCCCACGATCCCCGAGGCGTAGATCAGCGTTGTCAGCACCTTGCGGCCCCGCTGGTCCACCCCGACGGGCACGGGCTCAAACACGTTCACGGTGCCCGACGTCGCGAGCGGCCAGGGGGCGGGCTTGGACTGGCTCAACGCGCGGTCCGCGACGTAGAGGACCAGGTGGCCCTCGTGGGTGTCGGGGTCGCCCTCGGGCCACACGCAACCCAGGGGGCGGCGCAGCCCGGACGCGAGCTTGGCGCGCTTCTCGATCACCTCCGACGCGGTGACACCGATGGGCAGCTCGACGTCCACGCGGTATCCGGCGCCGTCACGCATGATCGGCGAGGTGAACCGCAGCGCGGACGGGTCGGTCTTGACCGCCCCCAGCGCACCGACACCGAGGGAGCCGAGCGCGTTGCGGATCAGGTCCTGGTCCAGCGGCGGCACCTCGGCCGCCTGGGCGGCGGAGTCCACGATCCGGCCACCGTCCCGGCGACGTCCGACGACGCCGAGCAGGACCAGGGCGGCGAGCACGGCGACGGCCTGCACCGGTCCCGGGGCACCGGACGCGACGACCAGGGCGCCCACGGCCAGGGCGGCGAGCAGGAGCAGCAGCGCGACGCCGCGGCGGCGCGAGCGGGCGCGATCGTCGTTCACGAGCCGCAGATACGCCTCAGGGCTCGCGGCGGAGGTCAGCAGGGCGCGGCGCACCTCGACGTTGTCGGAGTCCGCGACCCACCGCCACGCCGCCGCCGTCAGCCGCGCCGCACCGACCGGGGCGCGTCCCGCGAGGCGCAGCACGTACAGCGGGGAGCGCAGCGCGTGGAAGGCGGCCACGTGCCCGGCCCGGCGCCCGTAGTGCGCCACCGTCGCCACGGCAGCCTCACGCGACGTCAGCCACGCCGGGACCACCGCCCGGTCCGTGACGTCGTCGTGGTCGACCACACGGCCCGGACGCTGGACCAGACCGGCGGCGTCCTCGGGGGCGTCGATCACCTCACCGTCGAGCACCTCGGTTTCCTCGAGGGCGGACGCCCCGGCAGCCGGGGCGTCCGCCCCGTCGTCGGTAGCGCCGTCGGTGTTCTGGTCCAGCCCCCGAGCACGGCGAGCGTCCGCGAGGTTCACGACCTCACCGGCGGGCGGGACTTCCACCAGCTCGCTCCCCGCGACGTCGTCAGGCGCCTTGGGGCGGGTGTTGTCGGGCTTCTTCGGGTTCTCCTGCGGCGTCGTCATCACGCACCACCCACAGCAGACGAGATCGCCGACACCAGCGAATCAAGCGCGGTCTGGAACCCCGACAGGATCGGCGGCCCCACAGCCGTAGACGCCAGCGCCAGCCCGAACAGGGCACCCAGCACCAGCGAACCGGCAGACACCTTGCGGACGTACAGGCCCGCGATCACCACGACCAGCAGGACCACGAACAGCGATGCAGTCACCATCGAAATCAGCTCCCTCAGGCGGCCGCCGGCATGGCGGCATCGACGACGGGACGGACCGCCAGGCGGCGGACCTTCACGGGCGACGGGGCGACCCGCCGCGTGACGTAGTCCAGGGCGGCCACCGCGCGACGGTGCGCACGGACCGCGATCTCATCCGGCGAGTCGGCCAGACGGCACTCAGCCATCACCACCGCAAGCCCCGCCTCAATCACCGGCCACTCGTCCGCGATGGCGGCGAGCTCCGACGACGTCGGCCCCTCGTGCTTGGTCATCTCGCGTCCTTCCCGTTGACGGAATCCTGGCCACTGTTCGGACTGTCGTACCTGTACCAACAGGTTCGTTAGATGTTCCTACAGGGCGTACAGTCGGTACGTCAAGCCGAACGGGAGAATTGATGTCGACCCAGACGAAGCACGAGCGCCTCGCGGAGGCCATCCGACAGCGCATTGAGACAGGCGAATACACGGATCAGATGCCCTCTGAGGCGGAGCTGACGGCGGAGTTCGGGTACAGCCGCTCCACCGTCCGCCAGGCGTTCACGTCCCTCGAGAACGAAGGCCTGATCGTCGCCCACAGCGGCTCACGCCGGCAGATTCAGCGCGGCCGGCGGTGGTACTGGCCCATGTCCTCGTGGGAGAACTCCCACACCGCTGAGGCGGACGCGTGGGCGGTGTCGATCCGAGAGCAGGGCGGCACGCCGAGCGCCGAGGTCTCGGTGCACATCGAGGAAGCGAAGCCCGACATCGCGCGAGCTCTGCGCATCGAACCGGGCGACCGTGTCGTCGTCCGGCGTCGCGTCCGCCTGGTTAACGGCGAGCCGCACCAGCTCGCCGACTCCTACTTCCCGTTCTGGCTCGCTGAGCAGCACTCGGTGTTCCTCCAGCCGGGCGACCTCTCAGCGTCGGGCGGACTCCTGGCGTCGGTCGGACTCCCGCAGGCTCGGTACCTGGACGAGATCAGCGCCCGCATGCCCACGCCGAGCGAGGCGCAGCAGCTCAAGGCTTCCCGCGGCATCCCACTGATCGTGCATAGCCGTACCGGCTTTCACGCCGACGAGCGGCCGCTACGCCACATGGTGACTCTCATGACCGCCGACCGAGTGCACGTCTGCTACGAGCTGGAACCGTGAGCCGCTACACGCTCCGGCGGTGCACCGACGCCGACCGGAAGACGCTGCACGACCTCCGCAACGAGACCGAAGCATGGCTCTCCGCACGCGGGCTCGAAGAGCAGGCCGGCGCGCACTGGTCAGGAAGGGCGCACGCGGCGATCGATCGATACCTCGACGACGGGCGCTTCGTCGCACTGTGTGTCGATGGTGCTCCCGTCGTCGTCGGCGCGCTCTCCGGGCCTGACCTGGACTTCTGGACCGACGACGACGACCTTGGTGCCGCTTGGTACATCGCTCGGGTCATGACCGCGGACCACGGCAACGGCTACGGTGCACTATTCCTCGAAATGATCGCTGCGGCAGCCGCTGCCAACGGCCGCCGGGCGCTTCGGCTCGACTGCATGCGCGACAACACGCGGCTCCACGACTACTACCGCGCCCAAGGGTTCGGACTGGTACGTGTTGTGCAACGTCCGTGGCGCAAGTCGGGCGCACTGTTCGAGCGCAGCCTCGATCGGCTGATGCCGGCGCCGTGGGATCGCCGGGCTGCGCCAGCTGACCGGGATGGTCAGTGAACGGCAAGGGGCATCGGCTCCCGGAATCGCCGGCGTCCCGTTGCGCATGGCCCGATGCCCGCTCAGCGGTGCGAGTGTGACCGCTGCCACCCGTGCAGACCGGGTGAAGATGGACCACCCTGGTACCAGGTGGTACCAGGGTGGTCTCCGCTGAGGTACCGTGGAACCTCGACCCGCAGGAAGGACAACCATGTCTGCTGCAACTAGCCCAATCAAGGTGAGCGCTGAGGTTGACCAGATCCTCAGCGACGTGTCGCACTTCCTCGGTCGCAGCAAGAAGGATCTCGTTGACGCAGCAGTCCGCGACTATGTGGAAGCGCACCGCGACGAGATCAACGCAGGCATCAGCGACTCGATCAGTCGACTCGACGGTTCCGCCGCGTCCGTCGTCGCGCTTGTTGGCGACCTGAGCACGGAACGACTCGATGAACTCGGCGGCCTCCCTGAGCGCTGACCTCGCGGGCAGATTCCACCCGCAGTTTCGCCCCGCCGGTGTGCGTCAGCGTTGCTAGCATCCCGGGCATGTCGATGCAACCAGTTCGGCCAACCCGTAGGGCGATCCGCGATCTCGGCGTAGCCGTGCCCACCATCGACATTCAACTTCACGACGTCGACCACGCCCTGATCGGGAAGGCGCAGGCTCTGCCGGACTCGGTCGCAGCAGGTGGAGCAGAGCGCATCTCCTGTATCCGCGACAGTGTTTGGTTCAAGGTTAAGGTCGACGACTATCGTGGCGCGGCACATCAGGTGGCAGATCCACTAGGAGCGTCGGGGGCACTGGGGGAGTTGGACCTCCCGGATTGGTGGATTGGCGCGGCAGGCCGGCGCAATCAGGACTCGCCCCAGCATGACTTCTACTCGCGACTAAAGTCCGAGGTGGGCGCAAAAGGGTCTGCCCATCTGGGCCCCGACTCCTGGGACACTGATCGATTTCAGGCTGAAGTTGCCTACCTTGTTACGACAAGAATCCAAGACGCGGTGAGGCGAGCTGCGGGCGCTTCGCTATACAGAAGCTGCCCAGTAGAAATTGCAGTGGGTGATGTCAAGGTCGATCTTAGGATCCGAGTGGTGGCGTCTGGTGAGGCGTACATTGCTGTCGCAGCCAGAAACATTGTCGATCCGAAGTTCTACGCAATCCTCTTTAGCTCCTTTCCAGGAATTGAAGCGTCGGCATGGATGCCTGAACCGGCGCCGCCGCTCAATCTAAGCCCCGAAGGTGGCGAGGTGGTGTACTCAACGTACTTGCCGCCTGATGTCCAGATGGAGCTTCCGCCACCCTCAACTTGGCACAGTGGGGAGGATGAGGCTCACCAGGCGACGCCGGCCGACGACGCATGACAGTTCATGCCGTGCGCGCTTCGGTGCGTTGGGGACTCACCAGTAACTCATCGGGATGACTGGCGGATGCGACTTCGCGTTGAGTTCGGCGCGCGGGCTGTATCAGAACGACATGGGGTCGACGGAAATCACTAGTCACTCGGAGGGTGCTGCCTTCTTGGGCTGAGCATTATACCGAGCCAGACACGCTGCGCTGACAGGATACTGGGGGACTCGCCCGAAGGTTTCGGACGTGCAACTACCTACTGTTCCTCGACAGGTTCCTCGACGTAGAGGACCTGGATCGATCTGATCTGGGGCTCCAGGAGGAGAGCGACGCGTCCTGTCTCGCTGATCTTCGAGAACTTCGTCTCGTTGGGCTTTCGCCGACGGAGCCGTCCGCCGAGTGCAATGTTGCGTTGGCTGTCCTCGGGGTCGGCGTCGAGCCCCTGAAAAGTCCCTTTCCAGGTCGTGCCATCGAGGAGCTCAACGATTAGGTATGGATCGGAACCTCCTTCGGGAACCCATCGGATGAACGCACGATTCCAAAGTCTCCCCGGTTCGATCGGGGCGGTACGGGGAAAGCGCCATAGCGACAGTCCGAGTGCGAGCGCGCATGCCAATGAGGAGGTCGCGACAACCGCGCCGAGGTACGGCAGCGACTCCGCGACCGTCGTAGGTTCGAACGCCTGCAACCGCCTGTAGAGCGGCAGCCACACCCAGAAGAGGAGCACCGCGGCCACACCCGTCGCGGCGAGCGATGCAAGGACGACGCGTGAGGCCTCGAGGAGCACTGTCTCCTTGACCGACGGCATGTGGCGGTCGCGTTGCAGCTGCCAGACGATACCTGGAGCGAGCAGCAACAAGAACGATACGACCGCTGCCGTGCTACTCGGGATCAATCGTCGTTGTCGTCGTCAGCCACTTCGGCGGCCGTCTTGCCGCTCAGCGTCTGTGACTGGATCTTCGCGTAGGACGAACCGACAAGGCTCTCCCTGATTTCCTCGCGCTCATTCTTGGCCACAGTTCCTCCCAAATCCATGCTGCGCCCTGGGGACGGGCCGCCGCCCAGATTTTCTCACGAGCGTCGGACATCAGGAAGGTGCCGCGCGGGTGAAGAACCAAGCAGCACAACGAGTGTGCACACTTGACATCTTCGGCCCCGGGATACGAGCCTCCCTCCAAGCGTGTGCGGACGACTCGCCGGGAAGTTAGCAAGGACAGCGGCCAAGAATCGGAAGTTCTCGAGTCTTATCCTAGGAACCCCGGAAAAGCTTGCTGAAGCAAAGCGACCAGCCCCGCGTATGCGGCATTCGTCGTGACTCCTGCGGCAAGCGATACGGAACCCGACTTGACGCGGTCCAGGAAGCTCCGAGTCGCCTCAGCCGGCGCCTGCCCGTCGGATTGCAGCGCCTCGGAGAGCGCCTCGATTCCTGCGGAATCTAGGAATGGTTGGGCGGCGTCAAGAAGCGCGGATACGTCCCCAGTTTGGACCTTGACTACACTTGCGGCCGTTCCTGATGCTACGGACGCTTCGTTGCCGATAGTGATAGTGGCGCCGTCGGCATAGATTGATCCGATTTGGAGATGGACGATCTCTCGCAATTGGGGTTGATCGCTTGCGGTAGGGCCGCCTGAATTCCCGATCTGTGTAGATACCTCCTCAAAGCTTAACGCGAGGTCGAGCGCTGTTGACTTTACCTGATCTATGGATCCGAGAAGGTGTGTGCGCGGCATGGCCACATGCGCATCGTTTGCTGACATCATTGAGAAGGTCGGAACCTTTCCCTGTTCAACGAGGTCGCGATATAGCGCGAGCCACGCGTTCGGGAGGCGAAGGCTGGGGTCACTGTCTCCGGTCGCGAGCGACTCTAGTTCGGCAATCGGTTCGCGAAACCAAAGCGACTCCATAAAGCTCGAAAGTTCGTCGGGAAGTTCCCTCGGGTACATTGGTCGCGTAACACTGCTTCCCATCGGTCCATCGAACCGCACCTTTATCGGGAGATGGGCGCCGGAGCGGTAGGTTGGTACCTGGGCCGTCTCGCTATAGCCGCTGAGTTCACCGCGCAGCCACTCGGTTAGTTCATCGGCACCGGCTCTCCTACTTACGACCAGGAGTCGGCGAAGGGCGTCGGCGGCTCGTACTTGAGGGTCAGACAGTGCATCGATGGCTGCTGCGAGTGCTGTGCTCATGCCCTCGGATTCTGCACCATGAGTCGTCACTGCGGTGCTGGCCGACAGGGTGAGATGTGGAACTCAGTTTGTGCGGTCGCAGGAGTGAGGAGGGCAGGATTGGTTCGGGGGCGAAGCGGCGCCCTGGTGGCGTCGCGCGTAGTCGTACTCACGCGTCGCAACGGCAGGAAGGGGTGAAAGTTGCTTGTGCGCCCGCGCTTTGAGCGTCTGGTTGGGGCGACCGGCTCTAGGGTCTGGTCATGGTGGTCTGGATCTGGGGTGAGGCCGTTGGCCGGGCTAACGCGCTCACGGGCGGGCGCTCCTAGTGGCGCGTCCTCGGCAGTTGGATGATCCGTACCCGGAGGTTCTGGGCCGGGCGTTGGAGATGTACGCGCGAGGTGACCGGGAGGCGGCGCGGGCGGCCTTAGAGCAGATCCGGTTCGAGCCGGCGCCGCGACGGGTTGAACGCGAGCCGTCGACGTCGGTGAAGGTACGTGTGTACGCGCGCGACTGCTACCAGTGCCGGTACTGCGGGGAGAAGACGATCCTCACCTACGTGATGCGGCTGCTGGCGCGGTTGTTCCCTGACGAGTTCCCGTATCAGAGTAATTGGAAGGCTGATCAGACACATCCCGCGTTCGTGTCGCGGTCGACGACGCTGGACCACTTGGTGCCCATCGCCGGCGGTGGGGACCCTCTTGCCGAGTCGAACCTGGTGACGGCCTGCTGGGGCTGCAACCGCCGTAAGGGAGACCTCACGCTGGACGAGCTGGGTTGGGATCTGCTGGATCCGGCAGAGCCGGCCTGGCGTGGATTGACGGAGCTGTTCGAGCCGGCTTGGGAGGCCGCCGGCCGTCCGCGGTTGACCAGCGATGAGATGACGTGGATGCGTGCGACTCGGGCGTCGGGTGCCTCGGGTGGCTGACGAAGAGCGACGGCGGAGATAGACAGCCGGGTGGCTCACCACAAACTCACCGGAATGACCGGCAACGAATGGGTACGGCCGCATCTCGACGAGACCCCTGGGGAACTTGAGAGAGAACGGCTGTGAGCAGGTTGGAACTCACCGGTCATCCTGAGACAGTGGCCTGCCCAGACTGAATAGGTCGTCGGTTCGATTCCGACAGGCGGCTCACCGGGCGAAAGCCCAGGTCAGACCCCCGAAGTCATTCGGCTTCGGGGGTCTTCTCTTTGCCCTCGGAGCCGGTCTGTGGGGGTTAGCGGCCAAAACGGGTTAGCGGCCAGAACGTGTGGATGGCTCGGGCGCGTCGTGGGGTCAGGACGAGCGTCCGCCCCAGCCCTTTCGGGCCCACAGTCCTTCGTCCGCTGTAGCAGTCGTGCCGTAGCCGCCGGG
>NZ_SIRP01000001.1:964767-1149077 GCF_011634835.1 Isoptericola sp. BMS4
CTTGCGGAGCCGGTCATGGGTCCACCACCAGGTCGCGTTCGCGCGCGCCCAGGATGGTCGGGTGAACCGCCCTGGGTTTCTTGGAGGTGCTCCGCCCTCGGCTTCCGCAACTTGACCCACTACGTTGCCCCGGTCGCTGCTTGAAGCCGGCGGCTTCAAACCCCGGCTACACCCTCAGATCGGATGAGCCGGTAATCTCCACCTGCGTGGGACAGGAGATCGGGCGACGCGCTGCGCCGGATGGCTTGTGTCGTCGGAACTGGGCGGCGCGCATGGTGCTCGACCAGCCTGCATCGGTCTACGCCTGGAACGAGAACAGGGGTGTCGGGCGGCTGGTGGGCCGAGTCGGTCACGGCAACGCTGTGCTGCTCGTAGCGCTGGTCTTCGTGATCGTCTGGGTTGTCGTCGCCGTGATCCTTGGCGCGGTGGGAACTGGGATCGGCGCGGCTGCCGGTGCGGTGCTCGGTCTCGGCGGCGACACCTCGTACGAGGGCATGAAGGCAGGACTCTACGTCGCTCTCTGGACGCCGGTCGCCGCTCTGCTCTACCTCGGGTGGGGCGGGCTGGTGTGGGCGTTCGCGTCGCATCTCCTGCCCGAGTCCGACGGAGTGCGCGGTGCGCTTCATCGGCGCGGGTAGACGCGGTCGCCGCGTTGCCCTCTCCCCGCAGGGGCATCGTCCGCGCTCGTGGAGCTCCGAGTCTTCGTCTTCCTTGCGCAGCGACTGTGCCCGCGCCTGGCGGATTCCAATGATCATGACCCAGGTAATGGCCGGTCCCATCGCTGCCATGACCCAGGCGAAGGCCCAGGTCTTGTCGTGTGGGTTGTAGACGTCGATCCCGCCGGGACTGACGACGACAGGCTCGAGCGCCTCGCCAGTCGCCTCGGGCTGCGGCTCCCCGAAGCCGCTCGAGAACTGCACGTCCGCGAGGTCGTGCTCGCCGTCGTCGGAGACGAAGTCACCGCTCCACGTGCAGTCCCTCCCGCAGTTCTTCACCTGGGGAATGAATCGTCCTTCGATCCCGCCGTGAGTGGCCTGCCAACTGTCGACGGACCAGAAGACTCCAAGCCCGACCCACGCGACACCGAGCGCGATCGACACGACCCAGGCCGGCACGACGACGAGCCAGAACGAGACGAGTCGACGACGACGCGATGACGGGGGCACGGCGCGGAGTCTACGCAGCCGCTCCGCCGCCTTGTGGGGTGCCGTGGCCCCAGCGAGAACCCAGCGGAATGACCGGTAGACGCCGAGCACTCATCGCACGTCGCGGTAGCGCGGTTGACCTGCGATTCGTAGGCGACGGCAGTGGTCGTGCGCTGTGGAGTCCCGACGCACGGCGCCGTTGAGGCGAGCCGCCGTTCGTCTCCGCCCGTCAGTGCGGCGTCCGCGATGTCGGGGTCGCCTGTGATGCTGTCCAGGCCTTCGCACTCGGTGCTCGTCCCTCGGAGGCGCTGCTGACCTGCAGACCACGGACCTTGAGAAGGACGACCATGCCGAATGCACGCATCCAGATCGGTGGCCGCACGCTTGCCCGAGGGGAACACATCAGTGACCTGGAGGTCGCCCATGTGGACCTCGCTCAGTGCTGGTGTGCAGATGGGCCACCGGACGACATGCGGCCCACGCTCTCAAATATCCGCGTCAAGGACGTGCGTCTGAACCGGACGACGCTCGGCGGCGCGGTAGTGCGCGACGTGACCGTGGACGGGGTGCGTGGAGACAGCGCTTCGAAGTTCATGTTCGGCAACCAGTTCGAGCGGGTTGCCGTGAAAGGGCGTGTCGGCGTCCTCGTGCTGAACATCAAACATTCGCAGCCTGAGTACGTCGATGAGTACGCGCCGGTGCTGAAGGCCGCCGAGGCTGCCACCGACTGGACCCTGGACATCTCGGAAGCCGTCGGCTCGGTGGAGATTCGCGGGTACTCCGCGGACAAGATCCGACGCAACCCAGAAACCCAGGTTGTCGTGCGTCGCGAGAACCTCGCCGACGGGCGATGGCGCGACATCGACCTGGAGACCACCGCCTTCGGCATCTCCATGGAGCACGTCTTCACGTACGGGTGGCAGGACACCATCCTGGTCGCCGACCCGACCCGGAAGGCCAAGTACCCGGCCGAGCTGCGCGTCATCCAGCGCCTGCGCGACGAAGGGATCGCGGACCTCGCATGACCCCGCGGCGTCGTCCGATGCCACGCGCACCTGCCCGACGTCGGGCCCGGCCAGGGGTTGGCCGTCACGCCACTCAGGCCGTGCGACGACGGGACGTCGAACGTCGAGGCGATTGCGTCCAGGCTGCGGTGACCCGCTAGGGTGCCGCCATCGCTGGTCCGTGGCCGCGCACCCTGGTCGCTTGCTGTCAACGATGACCCTTGCCCGGTGTGGTGCCACGGGCGCGCCGGTGTCCGCCGGCGCGTGTATCCGAATGTCCTTACCCAGGAGCAACCATGAGCCTCGACGATCTCGTCGGCACCGCGAACGAGCTGATCTGGTCGATCCCGCTGATCGCTCTCTGCCTTCTCGCGGGCCTGTACTTCTCCCTGCGCACCGGCTTCCTCCAGGTCAGACACATCCCCGACATGCTCCGGCAGCTCAAGAAGGGCGAGAAGTCGGAGAACGGCACGTCCTCCTTCCAGTCGCTGATGATGTCGCTGGCCGGCCGCGTCGGGATGGGCAACATCGGCGGCGTCGCCACGGCGATCGCGTTCGGCGGCGCCGGCGCCGTGTTCTGGATGTGGGTGTCCGCGTTCCTCGGCGCCGCCACGTCGTTCGTCGAGTGCACCCTCGGCCAGATCTACAAGGAGAAGGACCCGGACACCGGTGAGTACCGCGGTGGCCCGGCCTATTACTTCGAGAAGGCGTACAAGCACAAGGCCCGTCGCCTGTCACTGGTCTACGGGATCGTCTTCGCGGTGGTCACCATCATCGCGATGAGCTTCTTCCTGCCGGGCGTGCAGGCGAACGGCATGGCCTCGGCGATGGACAACGCGTGGGGCATCACACCCTGGGTGACGGCCATCGGCCTGGTGATCCTCCTGGGCTTCATCGTCATCGGCGGCGTCAAGCGCATCGCGCACTTCGCCGGGATCGTGGTCCCCGTGATGGCTGTGGCCTACATCCTCATCGCGGTCGTCGTGTTCTTCCTGAACTTCACCGAGATCCCCCGCGTCTTCGAGCTGATCGTCGGCAGCGCCTTCGGCGCCCAGCCGGTGCTCGGCGCGATCCTCGGCCTCGCCGTCAAGTGGGGCGTGCAGCGCGGCATCTACTCCAACGAGGCCGGCCAGGGCACCGGGCCGCACGCCGCTGCCGCCGCCGAGGTCTCGCACCCGGCCAAGCAGGGCCTCGCGCAGTCCTTCGCGGTGTACATCGACACCCTGTTCGTCTGCTCCGCGACCGCGTTCATCATCATCTCGACCGGCATGTTCAACACGTTCCGCGGCGAGGCGTGGCCGGGCGACGTGATCTTCGAGGGCTCCGGTGGTCTCGGCGCCGACGTCGAGCCCGGCCCGGGCTACGTGCAGCAGGGACTGGACTCGGTGTTCCCGGGCGCCGGCCCGACGTTCATCGCGGTCGCCCTCGCGTTCTTCGCCTTCACCACGATCGTGGCGTACTACTACATGGCCGAGACGAACCTGACCTACCTCACCCGCAAGATGAAGAACCGTCTCGCGGCGCGGGGCCTGCAGCGGGCCCTCCAGGCGCTGGTGCTGGTCTCGGTGGCCTACGGCGCCGTCACGACCGCCGGCGCGGCCTGGGGTCTCGGCGACATCGGTGTGGGCTCGATGGCGTGGCTGAACATCGTCGGCATCCTGTTCCTCCAGGGGCCCGCCCTGAAGGCGCTCAAGGACTTCCGCGCGCAGAAGCGACGTGGCCTGGACCCGCAGTTCGACCCGCGGCTGCTCGACATCGAGAACGCGACATTCTGGGAGCTGCGCGCCGACCGGCAGCTCGAGGACGCGGTCCGTCAGGGGTCGCCCGAGAAGGAGCTCGACCTCGACTGACACGTCGCCCGTCCCGTCACGTGGCGGGATGACGCGCCCGTACCGGCCGGCCGGCCGGTACGGGCGCGGCGTTTTCACCCACGCGAGGGCGCGGGGACGTGTGCGGGTGGCCGGGGGTGTCCCTACCGTGAGGTCGACGGCGAGGTCGCCGTCCCGCCCGCGGTGCGCCGTCCGGCGCCCTGTGGTCGCGCTCAGGGAGAGGACGCCGACGACATGGGTGACGCGATCGGTGCCACGCTCGGCCCGGCCGTGGGCATCGCGATCAGCCCGACCCCGATCGCCGCCGTGATCCTCATCCTGTTCGGTGGCCGTGCCCGCTCCAACGGCGTCGCGTTCATGCTCGCCTGGATCGTCGGCGTCGCCGCCGTCACCACCGTCGTCGTGCTCATTCCCGGGCTCGAGGCCGACGGGGGCGGTCCGAGCGCCGTCACGGGGTGGATCAAGCTGGTGCTGGGCGTCCTGCTCCTGGTGCTCGGGGCTCGGCAGTGGCTGTCCCGGCCGTCGCCCGAGGAAGAGCCGGCCGTCCCCGGCTGGATGTCCCGGATCGACGAGATGCGTCCCGTCGCCGCGTCCGGGCTGGGGCTGCTCCTGTCGGCCCTGAACCCGAAGAACCTGCTCCTCGCCGTGGCGGCGGGCGCGTCGATCGGGGCGCTGCCGCTGTCGGCCGGCGAGACGGTCGGCGCCGTCGCCACGTTCACCGCCGTCGCGACGCTCACGGTGACGGTGCCCGTCATCGGCTACCTGGTCGCCGGGCGCCGGCTGGGCCCCGCCCTGGAGCGGACCAAGGCCTGGCTGATCACCCACGACGCCGCCGTGATGGCCGTGCTGCTGGTCGTGTTCGGCACCAGCCTGGTCGGGGACGCTCTCCAGATCCTCACCTGACGGCGGCCGGGACCCCGCGGGCGGGGCCGACGTCGCGGCCCGGTGGATTCACCCGCCCGGCGCCCCCGCGGGCGATGCCGGGGCCCGACGCCCACGTTAGCGTCGATCAGGGCGAAGGGAGTGCCCTGTGGTCGCCACGACTTCTCAGGCCCGACACCGCCGGCAGCTACCTTCCGTCAGAGGCCAGCTGCCGCGTCCTCGCGTGCGGCGCGTGCTCGACGGCGTCGCGCCGGCCACGGTCCTGTGTCTGCAGGCTCCTGGTGGGTACGGCAAGACGACCGCGCTCGCGCAGTGGGCGGCGCACGACCCCCGCCCCGTCGTCTGGCTGCGTGTGCGCCGTGTCGCGGCAGACCCGTACCGGCTCACCCGGTCGCTCGTCGGGGCGCTGAAGGACGCCGGGCTGACGCACGACGCGGATCCGTGGCCGGGTCGGGGCGACCCCGCCTCGTGGCACCTGGACACGCTACCGGTCGTCGAGGCGCTCGTGTCCTCCGCCGAGGAGCCGTTCGTCGCCGTCATCGACGGCGTCGAGGACATGTCCGGGAGCCCCTGGGAGTGGCTCGTCGAGTCCCTCGCCTCCTCGCTGCCGCGCGGCTCGACGCTCGCGATGGGCACGCGCGACGCGCTTCCCGCCACGCTGTGGCGACTGCACGCGGGCGGCGAGGTGCGGGTCGTCGGTCCCGAGGTCCTCGCGTTCGACGAGCTCGAGGCGGCGCAGCTCATGGCCCTGCTCGGCGTGCGGTGGCCGCGGGACCGGCTCGAGCGGCTCCTCCGCCGGACCGAGGGGTGGCCGGTGGCCGTCTACCTCACGGGGCTCGCGGCCCTGAACGGTCACCAGGGCGTGCGTCCGGCCGCCGACGGCGCCGGTCTCGACGAGTACCTCCGCACGGAGATCGTGGGCAGGCTGCCGCCGGACGACGCCCGGTTCCTGCGTCGGGCGTCGGTGCTGGCCTCCCTCGACGCCCCCGCGTGCGACGCGTTGACCGGGGCGCCAGACTCCTCGGCCCGGCTGCACCGTCTCTCGGCGGTGAACCACCTGCTCGCGCCGCAGGGGGAGTCCCACGACGGGCAGCGGTTCCGCATGCAGCCGCTGCTCGCCCGGTTCCTGGAGGACGACCTGCGGGAGCGGGACCCGGTCGCGTGGCGCACCGCGCACAGCACCGCCTGCCGCGTCGAGGAGCGGCGCGGCGACATCGACAGGGCGGTGCACCACGCCAGGCTGTCGGGCGACGACGCGCGCCTGAGCGAACTCGTGTGGTCGCACGCCGTCGAGCCGCTCGGCCACGGCCGCTGGGACGTCGTCGCGCGGTGGCTCGAGGGCGTCGACCCCGGCCGGCTCCACAGCAGGCGCGGGCTCGCTCTGAGCGCGGCGTGGGCCGCGATCCAGGCGGGGGACGTCCCCAGGGCGAACCGGGCGGCCGTCGCCGCCGCGGCCGCCGCCGACGGCGAGGCGCTCCGGCCGTACCTCGACCTCCTCCGGGCCGCCATCGGCGGCGAGGGCCTCGAGCACATCGAGGCCGCCACGCGGAAGTTCGTCACCACCATGCCGACGGACGACCGATGGAAGACGCTCGCGTACTACCTCCTCGGTGTCGCGCTCGTCCTGCGTGACCGTCCCGACGAGGGTGTCGAAGCGTTCGAGGCCGGGCGGCGACGTGCCGAGGCCCTCGACGTCCCGGTCGTGCGGGCGCTGTGCCTGGCCGGCCTCGCCGACGCCGCGCTGCTGTGGGGCGAGCAGCACCGGGCGCTGTCCTACGTCCGGACGGCGCGGGCCGTGGCATCGTCCTGCCGGCTCGACGCCGTGGCGGCGTCCGCGCCGGTCTTCGCCACGTCGGCCGTCGCGTACCTTGCCGAGGGCCGCCACGGGGACGCCCGCAGAGAGGCGTCCCGCGCCCTGCGCCACATCGCCCTCATGGGGGACACCGCCCCCTGGCACGCCGTCGTGGGCAGGTTGGCGCTGGCTCGCGTGAACCTCGGCCTGGGCGACCCGGAGCGCGCGCGGGTCCTCCTCGAGGAGGCCGGCGACGCCCGCGGGCCCGCGACCGCCTCGCCGGTGATCGACCGCATGTACGCCGAGACCCAGGAGCACCTCTCCCGGCTCACGACCCACCTGACGGGGGCGTCCTCGCTGACGACCGCCGAGGTGCGGGTGCTGCAGTACCTGCCGACGCACCTGTCGTTCCCGCAGATCGCCGCGGAGCTCGTGGTCTCACGTCACACCGTCAAGACGCAGGCGATGTCGGCCTACCGGAAGCTGGGGGTCCACACCCGCACCCAGGCGATCGAGCGAGCACGTCACGCGGGCCTGCTGCCCCCCGGCTGAACGGCCACACGCCGCGCCGCACTCCCTCGGGCACGGAGGTCCCCGAGCGGCGTGGCGACTCGGCAGGCTTCACCCCGCGGGGAGGATGCGGGACCGGAGCGTGGGGGTGATGGTTGTCAGCATGGCCCTTCACTCGTCGGAACCCTCGGCCCTGCAGGAGTTCGAGCGGCTGGCGATCGCGCCGCTGTACGCGCGCCCGCGGGCGACGCAGGGGATGCCGGCCGACGTCGTCCCGGACGACGGGATGGACCCGGCGGTCGCGTACAGCATGATCCACGACGAGCTGATGCTGGACGGCAACTCGCGCCAGAACCTCGCGACGTTCGTCACGACGTACATGGACGACGAGGCCCGGCTGCTGTTCGCCGAGACCGCCGACAAGAACATGATCGACAAGGACGAGTACCCGCAGACCGCGGCGATCGAGGGCCGGTGCGTCCGGATGATCGCCGGGCTGTGGAACGCTCCCGAGGGCGAGAACGCCACGGGCACGTCGACGACGGGGTCGAGCGAGGCGGTCATGCTCGGCGGTCTCGCGCTGAAGTGGCGCTGGCGCGAGCGCCGGCGCGCCGCCGGGCTGCCGACCGACCGCCCCAACCTCGTCATGGGGATCAACGTGCAGGTCGTGTGGGAGAAGTTCTGCCGCTACTGGGACGTGGAGCCGCGCTACGCCCCGATCGAGGAGGGCCGCCTCCAGCTGGACGCCGAGGAGGCCGTCAAGCTGTGCGACGAGAACACGATCGGTGTCGTCGCGATCCTCGGGTCGACGTTCGACGGGTCGTACGAGCCGGTGGAGGAGATCGCCGCCGCGCTGGACGAGCTCGCCGCCTCGGGCGGGCCGGACGTCCCGGTCCACGTGGACGCCGCCTCCGGCGGGTTCGTCGCACCCTTCCTCGACCCGGACCTGCGGTGGGACTTCCGTGTCCCGCGGGTGCGGTCGATCAACGCGTCGGGGCACAAGTACGGCCTCGTCTTCCCGGGCGTCGGATGGGTCGTCTGGCGCACGCCCGACGACCTGCCCGACGACCTGGTGTTCCACGTGAACTACCTCGGCGGGGACATGCCGACGTTCGCGCTGAACTTCTCCCGCCCGGGCGCGCAGGTGATCGCCCAGTACTACAACCTCATCAGGCTGGGCCGGGAGGGCTACCGGCAGATCCAGCAGGCGGCGCGCGACACCGCGACGCACCTGGCACGGGCGGTCGCGCAGATGGGACCATACGAGCTCCTCTCGGACGGATCCGAGCTGCCGGTGTTCTTCTTCCGTCTCAAGCCCGAGGTGACGAACTACACCGTGTACGACGTCTCGGCGAAGATGCGCGAACGCGGGTGGCAGGTCCCCGCCTACTCTCTACCGGAGAACCTCACCGACGTGTCCGGCCTGCGCGTGGTCGTCCGCAACGGGCTGTCGCGCGACATGGCCGAGCTGTTCCTCGCCGACCTCGCCCGGGCGACCGAGTTCCTCCAGAGCCTGGAGTCCAGGCTGCCGCACGACCCGAGCCACACGGAGTCGTTCCGGCATTGAGCGGCACCCCCGCGTCATGGCTCGTCCCGGCGCCGGGCGGGGCGACGGACGTCACCCGCTCGGGCCCCCGCCCGTTCGTCACGAGCGTCGCCTACCGGCTCCCGGACGGCCGCCGGGTGGGGTGGTCGGCGCGGGCGCACCGGCGACCGCCCTGACGTTCTTCGTCGGCTCCGTCCTCTTCACCGCGGCGGCCTACCTGTCGTACCTGCAGGTGGTCCGGGACAACGGCCGCCGCTGGTTCGCGTGGGTCGTCCACGACATGGGGCAGTGGGCCGCGCTCGTCCAGCTGGTCGGGACCGTCTACTTCAACGTCAGCACGTTCGCGGCTTTCCTCGACCCCTCGCCCGACGCGGTCGACCGGGTGGTGTGGAGGCCCGACGCCCTGGGGTCGGTGTGCTTCCTGGTCTCCTCTGCGCTCGCCTTCGCCGAGGCGGGGCACCGGTGGTGGTCGTGGCGGCCCGGCGAGCGCGACTGGCACATCACCGCCCTCAACCTGTGGGGTTCCGTGTTCTTCGGGTTCTCCGCCGTCGGCGCCTACGTGCGCCCCGGGGGCGAGGTGCTCGACGCGACCTGGGCGAACGGCGGCACCTTCCTCGGGGCGGTGTGCTTCCTCGCCGCCTCGATCCTCATGGTGCCGGAGGGACGTGCCTCCCCGGCGGCCGACGACGACCCGGACTTCTTCGTGCCATCGGGATGATGTGGCCCGCCCGCGGCCGGGACGAGCCTGGCATCAGGCTCAGGGAGTCCTGGGCCGTGTCTCCAGGAAGGAGCCGGGCGATGTCCACCAGCCAGCAGGGGACCCCCGTCCCCGGACGGTCGAGGGAACACAGCGCCGTGGCCGTCGGCGCCACGGCCTTCGCCGCCGTCCTGATGATCATGAGCGGCTTCTTCCAGATGATCGCCGGGATCGTGGCGCTCGTGAACGACGAGTTCTACGTGGTCGGCACGGAGTGGGTCTTCCAGATGGACGCCACCACGTGGGGCTGGATCCATCTGATCCTGGGTGCGCTCGTCGCGTTGGCGGGCTTCGCGCTCTTCACCGGAGCGGCGTGGGCACGGGCCGTCGGTGTCCTGCTCGCCGTGGTGGCGGGCGTGACGGCCTTCGCCTGGTTGCCCTGGTACCCCGTCTGGGCGATCGTCCTCGTCGCGGCGTCCGTCATCGTCGTCTGGGCACTCACCGCCCACGGCCGGGACATCGCCGACTGACAGTATCGCAGGGGCGGACGGCCGGCGCGACGTCGTCGGGCGGGAGGCGGCGCCGCGCTACTGTCGCGACATCGCCACCCGGAGCCGCTCCTGCGGGTCGATGAAGTGGTCGTGGTCGTCCTTCCCCGTGTCGAGCTGCACCCAGTGGATCGTCCCGTTGCACCTGCTGCTCGCCGTGTCGTACCTGGACGACACCGTCGTCCCGGACTCGTAGCCGACGTCGGTCGTCTCGTCCGCGGAGAAGATCATCGGCTGCGTGGCGTCGACGCGACCCGAGCCGACCTGCGTCCCGTCGTGGTAGAGGGTGACCTGCCCGCCCTTGCCGAGCCCTCCGCCGTCGTAGGCGAACTCCGCGCGCAGCTGGTGCTTCCCGCTGGGGACGGGCAGGTCGGCGCTCGTCACGAACTCCCGGATCCCGAGGAGGTTGTAGGCGAACTCGAGGACGCCGTGCCTCGCGTACACGGCCCATCCGCCGAAGCTTCCGCCCTGGGCGATCACGACCCCCTGGAGGCCGTCCTCGGGGACCTCCACCTCGGCGGTGATCGCGAAGGACCGGTTCTTGATGCTGAGGACGCTGTTCTCGGACAGCCGGCCCATCCCGGGGAAGAACAGCTGCGAGCTGCCCCGCACGAGCGTCGGGCGGCCGGCGAGCTCGGGGTCGAGCCGTTCCCCGGTGCGGTCGTCCATCGGGAGCACGTTGTACCTGGTCGCCTCGATGAGCCACAGCCGCTGGAGCTCCCGCAGCCGGTCCGGGTGCTCCCGTGCCAGGTCGACGGCCTGACTGTAGTCGTTCGTGCCGTCGTACAGCTCCCAGACGTCGTCGTCGAACTCCGGCATCTCGGCGCCGACCAGCACCCAGGGTGTCCGGTGCTTGGTGACCGCGCTCCAGCCGCGATGGTAGACGCCCCGGTTCCCGAACATCTCGAAGTACTGCAGGTCGTGGCGCTCGGGCGCCTCGGCCTCGTCGAACGTGTAGAGCATGCTCGTGCCCTCCATCGGGGACTGGAGCACGCCGTTGACCGTCGTGGGCTCGCCGAGCCCGACCGCTTCGAGGACCGTGGGGGCGATGTCGATGACGTGGGTGAACTGCTCCCGCAGCCCGCCGCGGTCGGCGATGCGTCGGGGCCAGTGCACGATCGTGCCGTTGCGCGTGCCGCCCCAGTGCGAGGCGACCTGCTTGGTCCACTGGAAGGGCGTGTTCATGGCCCATGCCCAGCCCACCGAGTAGTGGTTGTAGGAGGTGGGTGACCCGAAGTCGTCCATCCTGGACCGCAGGAACTCCGTGGTCTCGAGCGCGGCCATGCCGTTGAAGTTGGCCATCTCGTTGAAGGCACCGTTCATCGTGCCCTCCGCCGAGGCGCCGTTGTCCCCGATGATGTAGAACACGAGCGTGTCGTCGAGGACGCCGAGGTCGTCGATCGCGTCCACGACGCGACCCACCTGATGGTCGGTGTGCTCGAGGAACCCGGCGTAGACCTCCATCTCCCGCGCGAGCACCGGCTTGAGGTCGTCGGGCATGTCGTCCCAGGCGGCGATCTCGTCGTGACGTGCGGTCAGGCCGGCGTCGGCGGGGATGATCCCGAGCTGCTTCTGGCGGGCGAAGGTCCGTTCCCGCTGGACGTCCCACCCGTCGTCGAAGGCACCGCGATACTTCTCGGCCCACTCCCGGGGGACGTGGTGCGGTGCATGGGTGGCGCCCGGGGCGAAGTAGACGAAGAACGGGCGGTCGGGCATCAGCGCCTTCTGCTGCCGGATCCAGCTGATGGCGTGGTCCGCGAGATCCTCCGTGAGGTGGTACCCCTCCTCGGGCTTCGCGGGCGGGTCGATCGGCGTGGTGCCGTCATAGAGCGCCGGGTCCCACTGGTTGTTCTCGCCACCGATGAAGCCGTAGAACTTCTCGAACCCGCCGCCGCCCGACGGCCACGCGTCGAACGGCCCGAGCGGCGAGGTCTGCCACGGCGGCACCTCGTGGCACTTGCCGAACTGCGCGGTGGAATAGCCGTTGAGCCGGAGCGTGAGCGGCAGCGGGGCCTTGGTGTTGGGCCGCATCGCGTTGTTGCCGGGTGCGGACGTCGCCGTCTCGGTGATGCTCCCCATGCCGACGGAGTGGTGGTTGCGACCGGTGAGCAGCGCCTGCCGCGTGGGCGCGCAGAGCGCGGTCGTGTGGAACCGGTTGTACCGAAGGCCTCCGGCGGCCAGCCGTTCGGCGGTCGGGGTGAGGCACGGCCCGCCGAAGGTGCTCGGGGCGCCGAAGCCGACGTCGTCCAGCAGGACGATCAGCACGTTGGCCGCACCGGGTGGTGGGAGCAGCGGTCGGATCGGTGGGTACGACGTGGCGGGGTCCTTGGCGTCGTAGGTGGTCGGTCCGGGGGCGGCCCGGTCCGGGATCGGGAGCATCGCTCGGACGTGGTTGTCCGGGGCCTCGGCCATGGCATCTCCTTCAGAGTTCCGTGACGGCCCTGCCATCGTCGAGTCGTGCCGGCGACCGGCGCATCGTCCCCCCGGGATGAGCGCTGCCGCGGTGGGGCCTCTCCCGGTGAGGGGTGCGGGTGAAATTCGCGCCGTGGGCGGTTCATCCCGAAAATCCCGTTGTAGCGTCGGCGACGCCTGCTCATGCCCCAGGGAGTCATGTGTGCGTCACGCCAGGAGGGCGCTCGTCGTCGCCGTCGCCGCGGTCCTCGTCGGGTGCGCCCCCGTGGACGACGGCGGTGCGCCGGGCGCCGGCGGGCCGGCGACGACGCCCTCGGTCGAGGGGGTCGGTGCCGAGGGCGGCGGGTCGACCCGCGCGGACGCCGAGGGGAAGGAAGCGCGCGAGCGACGGCGTGCCCGTGCCCGGGCCCAGGAGCACCTCGACTACGCCGCGTTCTCGCGGTCCGGCCTGGTCGACCAGCTCGAGTTCGAGGGGTTCACGAGGGAGGTCGCGAGGCACGCCGTCGACAGCCTGGACGTCGAATGGACGACGCAGGCCGTGAGGGCGGCCATGAACTACCGGGAGTTCGAGTCCTACTCGCGCCGGGGCGTCGTCACCCAGCTGGTGTTCGAGGGATACACGAGGACGCAGGCGGAGCACGGCGCGGACGCGGCCGGGTACTGACGCGGGGTCGCGGGCGTGCGACGCTGGCAGACATGGCGACCAACGACGTGAAGTTCCAGATCGACGTCCCCCAGGACCAGGAGGCGGGGGTCCCGGCGGACTTCGCGTCGTTGTGGCACACGTCGACGTCGTTCGTCATCGACTTCGTCGCGGCGACGAAGCCGGCGCAGGTGACCACGGACGAGTCGGGGGCCCAGCGCCGCGTGGTGCCCGGCCAGGTCGTCTCGCGGGTGCGCATCCCGCCGCAGCAGGTGTTCGAGCTGGCGCGGGCCCTCACCCAGCAGCTGGACGCCTGGGAGCGGGAGACGGGCAGGAAGAGCGACGGGAGCGAGTGACCCGTCGCCCTCCCGCCCTGCTCGGGGCGCGCCCTGCTCAGAGCACGCGCTCGGGCCGGGCGAGGATGCCCGGGACCAGGCGGGTGCTGAGCGCGGCGGCGCCGCGCACCAGGCCGAAGCCGACCGCGAACACGGCCGCCGCGGTCACGACGGCGACGGGCTGCATGAAGATCGCCATGCCGACCAGGGGGAGCAGCAGGACGACGGCGCACAGCGCCGATCCGCCGGACACGAGCCACAGCGCGGACATGACCGCCCGCCGGGTGGCCTCGGCCATCACGGTGCGCGGCACGCCGAGCCGGTCGAGCGAGACGTGGACGGCGGCGCGGTCGAGCGTCGTCGCGGCCTGGTTGATCCCCACCGAGCAGGCGACCATGAGGAACGACCCGGCCACGGTGACGAGGACGCCGGTGGAGATGTCGTGCATCAGCCAGCGTTCGTCGGCGGGCATGTCGGCGGTGTCGGTGTAGCTCGCCATGGCGAGACCGACCGCGCCGAAGACGCCGACGAAGCTGGTCATCGCGACCCCGCTGACCTGCCGCCACGCCGCCTTCGGGTCCTCCAGGGTCATGCGGGCCGCGAGCAGGCGGGGCACGGTCCGCGCCGTGCGGGCCCTCCGCCGGGCGCGCAGGCGCAGCACCCAGGGCCCGATGGCGTCGACGGCGAGCAGGACAGCGCCGAAGACCCCGGCCAGCACCCCGACGATGGCGACGACCCCGCCCATCTGGCCGAACAGGCTGAGGGACTGGACGGCGAGCAGCCCGACGGCGAGCACGCCGGCCGCGACCAGGGCGCGCACCCAGTGCGCGGTGCCGGCGCGCTGCCGGGTCCGGACGCCGAGCGGCGTGACGACGACGGCACGCAGGCCGGCCAGCGCGCTGACGGCGGCGAGCAGCGTCACGCCGAGCACCACCAGCGGCAGCCACCCCCAGGGCAGCCACACCTGCCCGCCCAGCGCCTCGCCGCGGAAGTGCAGCAGGCCGAGCAGCGGCGCCGTCGCCCCGTACAGGACGGTCCCGGCGAGCGCGCCGACGAGGGCGGTGGCCGCGGCCTCCAGCACGGTCAGCGCGGTGACGGTCCCCGTGGTGGCCCCGAGCAGCCGCAGGGAGGCGAGCCGCTCGTCCCTCCGCCGGGCCGCGAGGCGTGCGGCGGAGGCGCCCACGGTGCCCAGGGGCACGAGCAGCAGCACGAGGGCGATGACCGCGAGCGTCTGGTAGGTGGCCGCGAGGTCGTCGTCCCAGCGGAAGAACGCCTGGGCGCCGCCCGCCACGAGCTCCAGCAGGGCGGTGACGACCATGAAGCTCGCCACGGGCAGCAGCGTGGCGAGGCGGTCGGAGTCGCGGCGGCGGGCGAACAGGGGCGCGAGGTGCAGCGCGGTCGCGACGGCGCCCGCGTGGCGCGGTGCGGCGACGGCCGGCGCGCTCATCGGGCGGTCTCCGTCCCGGTCGCGGCCGTCGCGGCCGGGGCCGCGGTGTCGGAGACGACGTGCCCGTCGCGCAGAACGACGGTGCGGCCGCAGCGCCGGGCGACGTCGGCGTCGTGGGTGACGACGACGAGCGTGCGGCCGGTGGCGACGGCGGCGAGCAGCAGGTCGAGCACCTCCACCGACGTGGCGGAGTCGAGCGCGCCGGTCGGCTCGTCGGCGAAGATCAGCCGCGCGCCGGTCACCTGTGCGCGGGCGATGGCGACGCGCTGCGCCTGCCCGCCGGACAGCTCGCCGAGGCGCCGCTGCTCCAGGCCGGTCAGCCCCAGGTGGGCGAGCCACTGCTGGGCCTCCGCCTCGGCCTGCGCCCGGGGCACACCGGCGAGCATCCGCGCGACGGCGACGTTCTCCAGCGCGGTGAGCTCGCCCAGCAGCAGGCCCTGCTGGAACACGAAGCCGAGCTCCTCGCGGCGCAGCCGGGCGCGGGCGGCGTCGTCCATCGCGGCGACGTCCACCGGCCCGGAGCCGGCCTGGAGCATCACGCTGCCGGTGGTGGGCCGCAGGATGCCCGCGAGGCAGTGCAGCAGCGTCGTCTTGCCGGAGCCGGAGGCGCCCATGACGGCCACGGACGTCCCGGGCACGATGTCGAGGTCGACGGAGTCCAGGGCAGGGGAGGTGCTGCCCGGGTAGTGCATCGTCAGGCCGCGGGCGCTCAGCAGGGAAGTCATGGTCCCAGGCTGCCGGTGGCTACGGTGTCGCGCGTCGCCCCCGGAAAGGATCCTCGGTGCCCGGCATCCACCCCTGGTATGACGGCGTGCTCGGGGACTGCCCTGAGCGTGACGGTCAGCGGGCGGCGGCCGCCGGTAGGCTCGACGCCATGGCATGGAGCTTCGGCCGCCGGCGCAGCCGCCCCGTCACGTACCTGCTCGGCGAGCCGGCCGACCCGTACCCGGCGCAGACGCCGGAGGCGCAGCGCGGACGGGTGCTGCGGATCACGGAGATCGGCGAGCCGGTGCTGCACACCCCGGCCCGCACGGTGGAGCGGTTCTCCACCCCGGAGCTCGCGCGGCTGGTCGACGACATGTTCGCCACGATGGAGGTCGCCGAGGGGGTGGGGCTCGCGGCGCCGCAGGTGGGCGTCGACCTGCGCGTCTTCGTGTACGACCTCACCGACGACCACGGTGACCGCCACGTGGGGCACGTCGTCAACCCCGTCCTGGAGGTCGACGACGACGCCGTCCCGGAGACCGAGGAGGAGGGGTGCCTCTCCGTCCCGGGCGCCTACGTGCCGCTGGCACGCCCGGGCGGCGCGACGGTCCGGGGCGTCGACCAGCACGGGGGTCCCGTGCAGCTGACGGCGACGGGGTTCCTGGCGCGCTGCTTCGTCCACGAGGCGCAGCACCTCGACGGCACGCTGTACTGGGACCACCTGTCGCCCGAGCTGCGGGCGGACGCGCTGCGCCAGCGCGACGAAGAGCGGGCCGACGTCCTCGCGGGGCGGCGTGAGCTGGCGATCGAGCTCGAGAAGACCCCGGCGGACTACCCGGAGCGCCCCGCGGGCGGACGCTGACGCGAAAGCCCCGGGAACGACCGGCCCGTCAGAGCGTGCGCACCCAGTCGGCGACGGCGGCCGCGACGTCGTCGTCCTGGCCCTTGACGTCGTGCGCGCCGGGCAGGGTGATCCGGGTGACGGGCCCCGGGATCGCGGCGGCGTGCTCCGCGAGCTCGGCGGGGGTGCCGAAGGGGTCGCGGTCGCCGGAGACGAACAGCACGGGCACGTCGACCTGGGGCAGGTGCTCGACGCGGAGCCTGTCCGGCCTGCCCGGCGGGTGCAGCGGGTAGCTCAGCAGCACCAGGCCGGCGGCGGGCAGCCCGTCGGCCACCGCCATCGAGCACATGCGCCCGCCGTAGGAGCGCCCGCCGAGCAGCAGCCGGTCCGTCGTCGTGCCCAGCTCGCCGGCGAGGTCCTCGGCCTCCGCGCGCAGGTGCGCGACGGCGGCCGGCGGGCGGTCGGGCATCTTCCTGCCCGCGGTCCGGTACGGGAAGTCGACCCGCCGGGTGGGCACCGGCGGCTCCAGCGCCCCGAGCGCCCGCTCGACGGCGAGCAGGGTGTGGTGGTCGCGGTCCGCGCCGGCGCCGGGCGTCAGGAGCAGGCCCGCGGGGGTGGTGTGCCGGGGTGACGTCATGCCCCCAGTGTCGCCTGCCACCGGTAGCGTCCGGAGGGTGGGGGAGTCGACGGGTGAGGTGGAGGCCGGCGCCACGGTGCGCGGCGAGGACTGGTACGGCGAGGACCTGACGGGCCGGGTGTTCGAGGACGTCACGTTCGTGGACGTCGACCTGACCGAGGCCTCGGCCACGGGCGCGCGGTTCGACCGCTGCACGTTCCGCGGGGCGCGCTTCAACGCCTCGACGTGGACCGAGTGCGCGTTCACCGGCTGCACGTTCAGCCGGGCGAACCTCTTCGACGTCCGGTTCGAGCGCTGCAAGCTCGTGGGCTCCCGGTTCGACGACTGCGCGTGCGACGTGCTGCACGTCGCGGGTGGCGACTGGTCGTTCGTCACGCTGCGGCGCGCGCACCTGGCGGGCGTCGAGATCACGGGCACGCGGATGCGCGAGGCCGACCTGGAGGGGGTGCGGCTCACGGGCGCCACCGTCGTCGGGGTGGACCTGTCCGGCGCGGAGCTCGCCGGTGCCGACCTGCGCCGCGCCGTGCTGCGCGGCAGCGACCTGTCCGCCGTCGACCCCCGCTCGGTGCTGCTCGACGGCGCGGTCGTCGACCCCGCCCAGGCGGTGGTGCTCGCCGAGGCGCTCGGGGTGGTCGTGACCCCGGGCTCATCGTGACGGCCCCGCCCGGCGGCAGGGCGGGAGTCGGCCGAAAGCAGGGCACGGCCGGGTGCCGTCCGGCCCTGGTGCGCCGGGGCCGCGGCCCCCGACGATGGGCGGGTGGCCACCTCGTCGACGCGACCGGGGCGCGTCGTTGACGCGCACGCACGTCCCGCGGCGGCGGTCCTCGCCGCGGTGGTGGGCGGCCCAGGCGGTCTGACCCGGGTGGAGGCGGCTAGCCGGCGTCAGGTGCACGGGCCCAACGAGATCCCCGACGGCGCCGGGCGCGCCGTCTGGCACGTGTTCGCGCAGCAGTTCGTCTCGCCCCTGATCGCCGTGCTGGTGTGCGCCGCGGGTCTGTCCCTGTGGCTGGGGGAGCGGACTGACGCGATCTTCATCGGGGCGGTGCTGCTCCTGAACGCGGTCATCGGGACCACGCAGGAGTACCGTGCCGAGCAGGGGGCGCAGGCGCTGCGCCGGATGGTCACCACGACCGCCGACGTGGTCCGGGACGGCGACGTCGTTGAGCTGGACGCCCGGGAGCTCGTCCCGGGCGATGTCGTGCTGCTCTCGTCCGGCATGAAGGTGCCGGCCGACCTGCGCCTGCTGGACGTCCAGGGGCTGCGCGTCGACGAGTCGCCACTGACCGGCGAGTCCCTGCCGGTGGACAAGGACGCCGGCGCCCCTGTATCCGTCACGGCGCCGCTGGGCGACCGCCCCACCATGGTCTTCGCCGGCACGTTCGTCGGGTCGGGGCGCGCCCGCGGCGTGGTGACGGCGACCGGTGGTGGCACCGAGCTCGGGGCGCTGGCCGGGCGGCTGCGGCAGCCGTCGATGGCCGAGCCGCCGCTGCTGGCCCGGATGCGACGCTTCACGGTCGTCGTCGGCGTCGCCGTGGGCACGGTCGCCGTGGCCATGGGCGTCATCGAGCTGGCCCAGGGTGCGGCGTGGCACGAGGTGGTGCTCGTGGGCGTGGCACTCGCCGTGTCGGCCGTGCCGGAGGGGCTGCCGGTGGCGCTGACCGTCGCCCTGGCGGTGGCCGTGCGACGGATGGCGCGCCGTGCCGTGATCGTGCGGCGGCTGGTCGCCATCGAGTCGCTCGGCTCCTGCACCGTGATCGCCACCGACAAGACGGGGACCCTCACCGTCAACGAGCTCACAGTCACCCACGTCGCCGTGCCCGGGCACGCACCCTGGGACGTCTCGGGGGTCGGCGCGGAGCCGACCGGCGCCGTCCTGGTGCCCGTGGGCGGCGACGGACCGGCGCTGGCCGGCGCCGAGCGCCTCGCCCTCGCCGGCGTGCTGTGCAACGAGGCCACGCTCGCCTCGACGGACGACGGTTGGATGCACCGCGGGGACGCTGTGGACGTCGCTCTCCTCGTGCTGGGCCACAAGCTCGGGATCACCAGACCGGCCGCGGCCGAGGCACTGCCCCAGGTCTCCGCCATCCCCTTCGAGCCCGTCCACCGGTACGCGGCGAGCCTGCACCTGGTGGACGACCGCACGGCATGCGTCGTCGTCAAGGGCGCCGCCGAACGGGTGCTGGCGATGTGCGCCACCATGGCGGGGCCCGACGGCGACGTACCGCTCGACCGCGCCTGGGCCGACGCCACCGTCGCGCGCCTCGCGACCGGCGGCGAGCGGGTTCTCGCGCTGGCCGCCGGCACCGTCCCTTGGCGGGACGGGCAGGACCTCGACCACGGCGACCTGACCGGGCTCACGCTGGTCGGGATGGTGGGCATGAGCGACCCGCTGCGGTCGGACTCGTCCGCCGCGGTCGCCGCGTGTCGTCGTGCTGGCATCGCCGTCGTCATGGTGACCGGCGACCATCCGGCCACCGCGCTGGCCACGGCGCGGCGGCTCGGACTCGCCGAACGTCCGGACGACGTGGTCACGGGCGCCCGGCTGGCTCGGGCCGGCGACGACGCGGCCGTCGAGAGGCTGGTGGCGGGCGCGACGGTGTTCGCCCGGGTGGAGCCCGCCCAGAAGTACACCGTCGTCGCCGCGCTGACCCGCATGGGGCACGTGGTGGCCGTCACCGGCGACGGCGCCAACGACACCCCGGCGCTGCACCACGCCCACGTCGGGGTCGCGATGGGCAGGTCCGGGACGGACGTCGCACGCGAGGCGGCGGAAATCGTCGTCACCGACGACCGGTTCGGCGCCATCAGCGCGGGTGTCGAGGAAGGCCGGATCGCCTACGCCAACGTCCGCAAGGTCGTGCAGCTGCTCGTCTCCACGGGGGCCGCGGAGCTGGTCCTCGTGCTCAGCGCGCTGGTGATCGGTCTCCCGCTGCCCCTGCTCGCGGTGCAGCTGCTGTGGCTCAACCTGGTGACCAACGGCATCCAGGACGTCGCGCTCGCCTTCGAGCCGGGGGAGGGCGACGAGATGTCCCGGACGCCGCGCCCGCCGGGCGAGCCCGTCTTCGACCGCACCATGGTGGAGCGGGTGCTGCTGTCTGCCGCCGTGATGGGGGGTGTCTCGCTCGCGCTGTACCGTGCGCTCCTGGCGGCGGGATGGACGGTCGAGGACGCGCGCAACAGCATCGTGCTGCTGATGGTGCTGTTCGAGAACGTGCACGTGTTCAACTCGCGTTCGGAACGGCGCTCGGTGTTCGCCCGCGGTCCGCACCGCAACCTGCTCCTGGTGGGCGGGACCGTCGCCGCCCAGCTGCTGCACGTCGCGGCGATGCACCTGCCCTTCACGCAGGAGGCGCTCGACCTGCGTCCCGTCTCGTTCTCGTCGTGGGTCGCCCTCCTGGCGCTCGCCCTGACCCTGCTGCTCGCCGTCGAGGCGCACAAGGCCTGGCTCCGCCGCCGGCGGGTGACCGGCGGGGTGCGTCCGCCCCGCGGGAGCCGACCGTGACCTTGGTCCTGCGGCACGGGACCAAGGTCCCTGTCGTGCGGCCCGGGGTGGAGGCACGATGGAGATGGCCTGCGAGACGGGCGAGGGAGCCGAGAGGCTGAGAAGTCGGACGGTCGAGGATCATCCGGCGACCCCCATCCACCTGATCCGGACAATGCCGGCGAAGGGAGAACGCCTCGCAGGTCGCCTCGTGCCCGGGCCGGTGCTCCGGTGTCCCTTGTCACACCGCAGCGGCATCGTGCCTGGTCGTCGCTGTGACCTGCGTCGCGGTCCGTGACCCGCTGTTTCTACATCGTTTACCCTCGAAGTCGCCCGGCGTCAGCGACCGACGTCGGCACCGGACTCCGGAGGAACCGATGACGGACCAGGACCAGGTGGGGGTCAACCCGATCGTGCTGCAGCGCGCCGACCCCCACGTGCTGCGCCACGGCGGCCAGTACTACTTCACGGGCTCGCACCCCGACTACGACCGGATCGTGCTGCGCCGCGCCGCCCGCCTGGAGGACCTCCAGGCCGCCGACGAGGTGACCATCTGGACGAGGCACGCGGACGGCCCGCAGTCGCAGCTGATCTGGGCCCCGGAGATCCACCGGGTCGACGGCTCCTGGTACGTCTACTACGCCGCCGCCCCCGTCGCCCACGGCACGGTGGACGCGCCGAGCGAGAACGAGACCTTCAACCACCGCGTCTTCGTCCTGGAGAACACGGCGGACGACCCGTTCGCCGGCGAGTGGGTCGAGCGCGGGCAGCTCGACACCGGCTGGGAGTCGTTCGCGCTCGACGCGACGACCTTCACGCTCGGCGGCGAGCAGTACCTGGTCTGGGCGCAGCAGGACCTCGCCGTGCGCGGCCACTCCAACCTCTACATCGCGCGGATGGAGAAGCCGTGGATGCTCGCCACCCCCGCGGTCGAGCTCACCCGCCCCGAGCACGACTGGGAGACCCGGGGCTTCTGGGTCAACGAGGGCCCCTCCGTCCTGGTCCGCGACGGCAGGGTGTTCCTCACCTACTCCGGCGCCGCCACCGGCATCGACTACGCGATGGGCCTGCTCACCGCCGACGCCGACGCCGACCTGCTCGACCCGGCGTCGTGGACCAAGAGCCCCACCCCGGTGTTCGTCTCCGACCCGTCGGTCGGCCAGTACGGGCCGGGCCACAACTCGTTCACCACCACGCCCGAGGGCGACACGGTGCTCGTCTACCACGCGCGCACCTACACCGAGATCGTCGGCGACCCGCTGCGCGACCCGAACCGGCACGCCCGGGCGCAGATCCTGCCCTTCGACGCCGACGGCAACCCCGTCTGGGGCACGCCCGTTCCCGACACCCGCCCCACCCCGACCTCCACCGAGGTCCTGCCCCCGTCCGGAGAGTTCTGATGAGCACCACCGTCGCCGCCGCCCCGAAGCCCCGCGCCCGGGACTCGCTGAAGAAGATCGCCTTCTGGAACTACGGCGGGCTGTTCTTCTTCTACTTCGCCATCTGGCAGCTCGTCATGACGTTCCTGAGCCCGTGGCTCAAGGGCGAGATGGGCATGAGCGAGGGCAACATCGGGCTGGTCAACTCGATGATGGCCGGCACCGCGCTGTGCCTGCAGCCGTTCTACGGCTACGTCCAGGACAAGCTCGGCTTCCGCAAGAACCTCTTCGCGTTCGTCGTCGTGATGGGCGCGCTCATGGGGCCGTTCTTCGCCTTCGTGTTCCCGCCGGTCGTGGGCTTCAACCAGGTCGTGGGCGCCGTCGTCGGCGGCATCTTCCTGTCCCTGGTGCTCAACTCCGGCGTCGGGGTGGTCGAGGCCTTCAACGAGCGCGGGTCGCGTGCCAACGGTTTCGAGTACGGCCACGTGCGCCTCTTCGGCTCGATCGCCGGCGCGACCGCCTCCCTGGTCGGCGGCCTCATCTGGGCGGCCAACCCGGACAACATCTGGTGGGTCGGGACCTTCTCCGCGATCGTGCTCGGGGCGCTGCTCCTCGCCGCCCGCACCCCGCGGGTCGAGCCGGACCCGGCGCCCGCGGCGGTCGAGGCGAAGCCCAAGGTGTCGAAGGACACCGTCAGGCAGCTGCTGTCCCAGCGGTCCTTCGTCGGCTTCATGGTGCTGATGTTCGGTACGGCGGCCCTCTACGACGTCTTCGACCAGCAGTTCGCGATCTACTTCGGGCAGCACGTCACCGGCGCCGGGGACCCGCAGGTGCTGTTCTCCCGCGTCGTGTTCGTGCAGATCCTGCTCGAGGCGCTCGTCATGGTGGCCATGCCGTTCGTCATCAACAAGATCGGCGCCAAGCGCGGCCTGCAGCTGTTCGCGCTCGTCCTGGTGGTCCGCGTCGTCGGCTCGGCGTTCCTCACCTCGACCGAGCTGCTCGTCGTGTGGCGCCTGCTCGCCGCGATCGAGATGCCCCTCATGCTCGTGTCGGTGATGAAGTACATCACCCGCATGTTCGACGTCCGCATCTCCGCGACCGCGTACATGATCGGGTTCAACACCGCCAAGCAGGTCGGCGTCCTGATCTTCTCGTGGGTGTTCGGCCTGTCCTACGAGGCGATCGGCTTCGCGCACTCCTACTGGATCATGGGCGTCGTGGTCCTCGGTGTCCTCGCGGTGGCCAGCTTCCTCATGGCCGACGACCGCGGCCGCCCCGACCCGGTGGGCAAGGCGGCCGACGGCGAGGCGGACGTCCTGAGGTCGTAGCCGGCGCCGTGTCGCGGGGCGCGGTCGGGCGCCGTCGGGAAGAGTGGGCGCCATGCAGCTGGTGACCGGGGCCCTCAACGGCCTGTTCGCGATCGTCTCGACCGTGCTCATGCTCACCCTGCTGGCGTGGGTCTCCCGTCGGGTCATGGGGGCACCGGTCGGCTGGCTCCGGGCAGGTCTGGTGGCGCTCGCGTCCATCACCGGCGCGTCGGCCGCGCTCACCGCCGGGATGCGCCAGGCCGGCTGGTCCCGCGCCGACGGCACGCTCGCCGTGTCCCCGGGTGTGGCGCTCGTCGTCATCGCGCTGGCGTTCGCTTGGGCCTTCGTCCTCGGCCTTTGCGTGCTGCTGGTGCTCGAGCTGCTCGTGCCGACGGGCTCCCTGCCCACCCCCTGGCGGGCGTGGCGCGGGCTGCGGCAGCGCCGCCGGGAGTCGCAGCGGTACGCGCAGGTCGTCGCCATCGGTGTGCGGCACGGGCTCGGCGGCCTCCTCGGACGCGGCGCGCGGGGGCCGGACGGCGCCCGGCTCGCAGGCACGGACGTCTCGCGGCTGGCAGCGCGGCTGCGGGACACCCTGAGCGACGCCGGCGTCACGTTCGTGAAGTTCGGGCAGGTGCTCTCCGCGCGCCGCGACCTGCTGCCCGACACCGTCACGGACGCGCTCGCCACGCTGCAGTCCGAGGTGCCGCCCGCCCCGTGGTCCGTCGTCGAGCCCGCCGTCACCGGCGCGCTCGGACGGCCCGTCGGCGAGGTGTTCGCCCGCTTCGACCCCGTCCCGATCGCCTCCGCGTCCGTGGGGCAGGTGCACGCCGCCCGCCTGCACGACGGGCGCGAGGTCGTCGTCAAGGTGCAGCGCCCCGGCGCCCGCGAGCAGGTCGAGGTCGACCTGGCGATCCTGGCCCGGCTCGCCCGTCGGCTCGAACGGGACACCGCGTGGGGTCGCGGCCTGGGCGTGGTCGCGCTCGCCGACGGGTTCGCCGCGTCCCTGCGCGAGGAGCTCGACTACACCGTCGAGGCGGAGAACACGCGGGCGCTGCGTGCCGTCCTGGCGCCCACCGGCGCCGACGACGACCCGCGCGTCACCGTCCCCGAGGTGGTCGACGGCCCCTCGGGCCGCACGCTCCTGGTGCTCGAACGGCTCGACGGCGTCCCCGTGGGCCGCGCGGACGGCGCGCTGCGGCACCTGGACGCCGGCGCCCGCGCGAGGATCGCCGACCGGCTGCTGCGCGCCACGCTCCGGCAGGTGCTCGTCGCCGGCACGTTCCACGCCGACCTGCACCCGGGGAACGTGCTGGTCACACCCGACGGCGAGATCGGCCTGCTCGACATGGGGTCCGTCGGCCGGCTGGGCGAGCCGGAGCGGGTCGCGCTCGGCGCCCTGCTCCTCGCGATCGACGGCGACGACGCGATCGCGGCCACCGACGCCCTGCTGGAGCTGCTGGACGCCCCCGCCGGCCTCGACGTGCGCGCCCTGGAGCGCGAGGTCGGCACGCTCGTTCTGCGCTTCCGCGCCGGCGCGGGCGGCGCCGCGGGGTTCGTCGCCCTGACCCGGCTGGTCACGGGGTCCGGGATCGCCGTCCCGCCGCAGGTGGCCGCCGCGTTCCGCACCTTCGCCGCGCTCGAGGGCACCCTGCGCCACCTCTGCCCCGGGTACGAGATGGTGGGCGCGATGCGGCGCGAGGGCGAGCCGCTCGTGGCCGGCGCGGTCACGACGGAGGGGCTGCGGCGCAGGGCCACGCGGCAGCTCGCCGCGTTCGCCCCCGAGCTCGAGCGCCTCCCCCGGCGGGTGACCCGGATCGTGAGCGACCTGGAGCAGGGCCGCTTCACCGTGGCCGTCCGGGCGTTCTCCGACCCCGGCGACCGGGCTTTCCTCACCGGCCTGGTGCAGCAGGTCGTCTCCACGCTCGTCGCGGTGGCCGCCGTCGTGGCCGGGGCGCTGCTGCTGGTCGCGGACGGCGGCCCGGCGCTCGCCGACGACCTGCCGCTGTTCACGGTGCTGGGCGCGGCGCTCGCCTTCGTCGGGACGGTGCTGGCGGTGCGGGTGCTCGTGTTCGCGTTCCGGGGCCCGCCCGGGCACCGGTGACCCGGGCGCGGCGGGGCGAACCGCCGTCCTGGGGAGCCGCTCAGTCCCGCACGACCGTCACCGGGCAGGGCGCGAAGTCGAGCACCTGCCGGCTCACCGAGCCGAGCATGAGCCGGTCGAAACCACCCAGGCCGCGGTGGCCCACCACGAGCCGGTCGGCCGTGCCCGCCGCCTCGACGAGGGCCTTGGCCGCCGGGGCGTGCACCACGGAGCGGACCACGCGCTCGGGCGGCAGGTCCACGCCGGCCTCCCGCACGGCGGCGTCCAGCATGTCGGAGGCGAACCGCTCGTAGTCGTCGAGCGGGGGCGCCCAGCCCCACGACCCGGGCAGCGGGGCGAGCGTCGTGATCTGCCACGCGAACACCGCGCTGAGCTCCGCGTCCTTGCGTGCCGCCACCTCGGCGCCGTGCCGCAGGGCGGCGACGCTCGGGGGAGAGGTGTCGACGCCGACGACGACGCGCCGGGGGCGGGGAGCGCTGCGCGTCGCCTCGTCGGCGACGACGGTGCCGTCGTCCGGGTCGTGCGGGTCGCCGTGGCGCACCACCGTCACGGGCACGCGCGCGTGCTCGACGACGGTCGTCGAGACCGAGCCGAGCACCCGTCGCCCGAGCCTCCCGCGGCGCCGGCGCCCGAGGACCAGCATCTCGGCGCCGGTCTCGGCGGTGACGCGCAGGAGCGCGTCGGCGGCCGGCCCCGGCACCACGCGGACCCGGGCCTCGGGCCGGACACCGGTCCGGGCTGCGGCGGCCTCCAGCCAGCCGCGGGTGGCCACGTGGTCGGGGTCCTCGTCGTCGTCGGTGCCGTCGGTCGTGACGCGCACGACGGAGAGGGGCACGCCGCGGCTGGCCGCCTCGGCGACGGCCCAGTCCAGGGCCTCGTCGGCCTCCGCCGACCCGTTGGCGCCGACGACGATCCCTCCGGTGCTCATGACGCGTCCCCTCGTTCCGTGCCGCCGTCGTGCTCCGTGCCGTGCGCGGTGCCGGCGTCCCGTGCCTCGTCGCGGTGGGTCCGGCCCGGCAGCAGGTGCGCGATCGGGTGGGTGACGACGTCGACCTGGTCCACCAGGTCGGCGGGACCCGTCACGACGAGGGCCCGTTCCGCGGCCGTGACGTAAACGGCGGCCGTCCCGCGGGCCGTCACGCGCACGCCCGGGGCCCGCACGCCGTCGACGGCGAAGGTGTCGGTGTGCAGCGCCGCCCCGTCGACCTCGGCGACGAGCGCGCGCATGGCGCTGCGGTAGTCGTCGAACGAGTCGGCGAAGTCGGGCTTGCCGGGCTCGCCCGCCGCGTGCCGCGGCCCGGACGGGGCCTCCGGGTCGACCGGCGCGGCGATGTCCGCGTGCAGGGGCGCGGCGAGCGCGCCCGAGCAGGCCGCGCGGACCACGTCCTCGACGTCCTCCTCGGCGACCGCGGTGCGCAGCGTCTCGACCTCCAGCGCCTCACCGGTGAAGCTGCGGTACGCCCGTACGAAGCGTTCGCACGTCGGGTCGTGCTCGTCGGCGAACCCCGTGAGGGACTCGTCCTCGAGGTCCAGCCCCCACGTCAAGGGGTCCCGGACCTCCCCGACGACGCCGGAGAACCGGGCGATGCGGGCGTCCTCCCCCTCCCACGACCGTGCGCCCGGCCCGGGCGCCGCGTGCCGCGGGGCACCGGGGTGCTCGCCGCCGTCGTGCCGCTCGATGTCGTCCATCGGTGCCCCCTGGGTTGATGCCGGCCCTTGGTCCGAGCCTGGACGCGTCGCGCGCGGCGGGCAACACGACGCGCCGTCACGCCCCTGGCGAACATCGGCATACCGAGGGGTGAGCGGCCGTTGGGAGCGCATAGAGTCGTAGCGGTCAGGCTGTCGCCGTCATTCCGACGGGTCGCAGGTAACGCCGCTCGTGAGGGAGCAGCACATGTTCGAGAGATTCACCGACCGAGCCCGTCGGGTGGTCGTCCTCGCTCAGGAAGAGGCGAGGATGCTCAACCACAACTACATCGGCACCGAGCACATCCTGCTCGGCCTCATCCACGAGGGCGAGGGAGTCGCCGCCAAGGCGCTGGAGTCGCTGGGCATCTCGCTCGACGGCGTCCGCACGCAGGTCACCGAGATCATCGGCGAGGGCCAGCAGGCGCCGGCCGGGCACATCCCGTTCACCCCGCGCGCCAAGAAGGTGCTGGAGCTGTCGCTGCGCGAGGCGCTGCAGCTCGGGCACAACTACATCGGCACCGAGCACATCCTGCTCGGCCTCATCCGCGAGGGCGAGGGCGTCGCCGCCCAGGTGCTCACCAAGATGGGCGCCGACCTCAACAAGGTGCGCCAGCAGGTCATCCAGCTGCTGAGCGGCTACCAGGGCAAGGAGCCCGTCGCCGCGGGCAGCCCGCAGGAGGGGCAGCCCTCCGGGTCGGCCGTGCTCGACCAGTTCGGGCGCAACCTCACCCAGGCGGGCCGCGAGGGCAAGCTGGACCCGGTCATCGGGCGCAGCCAGGAGATCGAGCGGGTCATGCAGGTGCTGTCCCGCCGCACCAAGAACAACCCGGTCCTCATCGGCGAGCCCGGCGTCGGCAAGACGGCCGTCGTCGAGGGCCTCGCGCAGGACATCGTGCGCGGGGACGTGCCCGAGACGCTCAAGGACAAGCAGCTGTACACGCTGGACCTGGGCGCGCTCGTGGCGGGCTCCCGCTACCGCGGCGACTTCGAGGAGCGCCTCAAGAAGGTGCTCAAGGAGATCCGCACCCGCGGCGACATCATCCTGTTCATCGACGAGATCCACACGCTCGTCGGGGCGGGCGCCGCCGAGGGCGCGATCGACGCCGCCAGCATCCTCAAGCCGATGCTGGCCCGCGGCGAGCTGCAGACGATCGGCGCCACCACGCTCGACGAGTACCGCAAGTACGTCGAGAAGGACCCGGCGCTGGAGCGCCGCTTCCAGCCGATCCAGGTCAACGAGCCGTCGCTGGAGCACGCGATCGAGATCCTCAAGGGGCTGCGCGACCGGTACGAGGCGCACCACCGGATCTCCATCACGGACTCGGCGCTGGTTTCCGCGGCCACGCTCGCCGACCGGTACATCAACGACCGGTACCTGCCGGACAAGGCGATCGACCTCATCGACGAGGCGGGCGCGCGCCTGCGCATCCGCCGGATGACGGCCCCGCCGGAGCTGAAGGCCCTGGACGAGGAGATCGCCGAGGCCCGCCGCGACAAGGAGTCGGCGATCGACGAGCAGGACTTCGAGAAGGCCGCCGGGCTGCGCGACAAGGAGAAGCAGCTCTCCGAGAAGCGCGCCGAGAAGGAGAAGGCCTGGAAGTCGGGCGACCTCGACTCCGTCGCGGAGGTCGACGACGAGCTGATCGCCGAGGTGCTGGCGATGTCCACGGGCATCCCGGTCATCAAGCTCACCGAGGAGGAGTCCAGCAAGCTCCTGCACATGGAGGACGAGCTGCACAAGCGCGTCATCGGCCAGGACGCCGCCATCAAGGCGCTGTCCCAGGCGATCCGCCGCACGCGTGCCGGCCTCAAGGACCCGAAGCGCCCCGGTGGCTCGTTCATCTTCGCCGGCCCCACGGGCGTCGGGAAGACGGAGCTGGCCAAGGCGCTCGCCGAGTTCCTGTTCGGGGACGAGGACGCGCTGATCCAGCTCGACATGTCCGAGTTCTCGGAGAAGCACACGGTCTCGCGCCTGTTCGGCTCCCCGCCCGGGTACGTCGGCTACGACGAGGGTGGCCAGCTCACGGAGAAGGTGCGGCGCAAGCCGTTCTCGGTGGTCCTGTTCGACGAGGTCGAGAAGGCGCACGCCGACATCTTCAACTCGCTGCTGCAGGTGCTCGAGGACGGTCGCCTGACCGACTCGCAGGGCCGCGTGGTGGACTTCAAGAACACCGTGATCATCATGACCACGAACCTCGGCACCCGGGACATCGCCAAGGGCGTGCAGACCGGATTCAACGCCGGCGGCGACCTGGTGACGTCCTACGAGCGCATGAAGTCGAAGGTCAACGAGGAGCTCAAGGTGCAGTTCCGGCCCGAGTTCCTCAACCGCGTCGACGACGTGGTCGTCTTCCCGCAGCTCTCGCAGTCCGAGATCATCGAGATCGTCGACCTGGAGATCGCCAAGCTGGACAAGCGCCTGCGTGACAAGGACATGGCCATCGAGCTCACGCCGAAGGCCAAGGAGCTGCTGGCGGAGAAGGGTTACGACCCGGTGCTCGGCGCCCGGCCGCTCAAGCGCGCCATCCAGCGGGAGATCGAGGACGCCCTGTCCGAGAAGATCCTGTTCGGCGACCTCAAGGCCGGCGACATGGTGCTGGTCGACGGCGAGGGCGAGGGCCTCCTCGGGGAGTTCACCTTCCGCGGGGTGCCGAAGTCCGAGCACGACCGTGGCCCGGTCTCCGTCGGCGCCGCGGCCGCGCTCGACGCCCCGACCGGGGTGTCGGTGCACGACCTGCCGCCGACCGGGCAGATGCAGGCCGGCGCGGAGTGACCGCCAGGTGACCCGCACCCGCTGACGCACGGCGAAGGCCCCGGACCCTCCTCACAGGGTCCGGGGCCTTCGCCGTGTCCGGCACCGTGCCCGGCACCGTGAGTCGTCAGGACGTGGTGCGGGTATGCGACCACCACGTCCTGACAGCTCTCAGGCGCGCAGGCGGGCGAGGACGGCGCCGGCGAGGTCGGCGACATCGTCGACCAGCGCGACGGCCCCGGCCGCGGTGAGCTCGCCGTCGCCGGCGTAGCCCCAGGTGACGCCGAGGCACGCGATGCCGTGGGCGGCGGCGCCGTGCACGTCGTGCTCACGGTCGCCGACCATGATCACGGGGCCGTCGGCGGCGTCCACGGGGGAGGGGGGGCGCCCCAGCGCGGCGAGGGCCTTCGCGACGACGTCGGCCTTGGTGGAGGTGGCCTCGTCGACGGGGGCGCCGAAGACGGCGTCCACGAGCGCGCTCAGCCCGAAGCGGTCGCAGATCGGCCTCGCGTACACCTCGGGCTTGGACGTCGCGACGGCCAGCCCGCATCCGGCGTCCCGCAGGGCGCGCAGGGCCTCGGGCACGCCGTCGAACACCCGGTTGTCGTACATCCCGCCGCTCGCGTAGACCTCGCGGTAGGCGCGCACCGCCTCGTCGACCCGCTCGGGCGGGACGCCGTGCGCGGGGAACGAGTCGGTGATGGGCGGGCCGACGAACGAGCGCAGCGTGGCGTCGTCGGGCACGGGCACGCCGAGGGTGGCGTACGCGTGCCGCACGCCCGCCACGATGCCGGGCGCGGAGTCCATGAGGGTGCCGTCGAGGTCGAGCAGGACGAGGGGTTCGGGTCGGGTCACGCCAGGCAGCGTACGGGCGCGCGGGGCGCCCGCGGGGCCGCGGTGGCGCGTCTCACAGGGCCTCGCCGGCGTCCCGCACGGCGTCTCACACCGACGTGGCGTGCTCCACCAGCCGGTCGAAGCCGGCGTCCAGGGTGGCGTCGACGCGCTGCGCCTCCGGGTGGGCGTCGTACCAGGCGACCTGCTCGTGCGCGGCGACGTCGTACGTGACCGTGGTGGCGAACTCGGGGACGAGGGCGCGCAGCCTGGCGCAGTCGAAGACCATCGAGTGCGCCTTGTCGCCGAGGAGCCCGGGCCCGACGTCGGGCAGCACGCGCGCGATCGTCTCCGACGCGACGTGCACGATCTCGGGGTCCGGCACCCCGGCGGCGGCGCCGAGCCACGTGTAGACCTGGTCCCAGGTGGGCGCGTGGGTGCCCATGATCTGGAAGGCGTCGCCGATCGCCAGCGGGTGCCCGAGCAGCCCGGCGAACCCGACCGCGAAGTCCTCGGTGTGCGTCAGCGTCCACAGGCTGGTGCCGTCGCCGTGCACGACGACGGGCTTGCCGGCGCGCATGCGGGCCACGTCGGTCCACCCGCCGACCGTGGGGAGCAGGGTGCGGTCGTAGGTGTGGCTGGGCCGCACGATCGTGGCGGGGAACGCGTCCTCGCGGTGGGCGCGGACCAGCAGGTCCTCGCCGGCGATCTTGTCGCGGGAGTACTGCCAGTACGGGTTGCGCAGCGGCGTGGCCTCGGTGACCGGAAGCCGGGACGGCGGGGTCTGGTAGGCCGAGGCGCTCGAGACGAAGACGTACTGCCCGGTCCGTCCGGTGAACCGCTCGACGTCGCGGGCCACGTGCGCGGGCGAGAACGCGCGGAACTGGGCGACGACGTCGAAGTCGCGCCCCGCCAGCGCGGCGTCGACCGCGGCGTCGTCGGTGACGTCGGCCGTGAGCTGCTCGACATCCTCGGGCAGCGGCCGGGTGTCCGAGCGGCCACGGTTGAGCACCGTGACGCGGTGCCCGAGGGCCACCGCGCGGGCGACGCTCGCGGCGCTGATCACGCCGGAGCCGCCGACGAACAGGATGCTGAGCGGGGTGCGGGAGGACTGCATGCCGCCATCCTGCCTGAACCGCCGCAACGATGTCGTCGGCAGCGGACGCCTGCGCTCCCGGCGTCGGCGTCCGCCGCCGACGACATCGCGGCTCAGCGGCCGCCGAGCCCCGCTGTGGCGATGCCCTTGACCAGATGCTTCTGGAGGGCGATCACGATGATCGTCGTCGGGATCATCGAGATGATGGACGCGGCCATCTGCAGGTCCCAGCGGGTGCCGTTCTGGCCGGAGAACGTGGCCAGGCCGATGGGCAGCGTGCCGTGCGCGTCGTAGTCCACCACCGTGATGAGCGGCCACAGGTAGCTGTTCCAGAACGCCATGAACGTGAACACCGCCAGCACGGCGACGGCGGACGTCGCGAGCGGCAGGATGATCCGCCAGAACGTGCGGAACGGCCCGGCGCCGTCGACGCGGGCGGCCTCGTCCAGCTCGTACGGGATGCCGCGGAAGAACTGGCGCATGAGGAACGTGCCGAAGGCGGTGAACGCGAACGGGAAGATCAGCGACTGGTACGTGTCGACCCAGCCGAACCACTGCATGACGATGAACATCGGCACGACCAGGACCTCCTGGGGCACCATCAGCGTCACGAGGAAGAGCACGAACACGACGTCGCGGCCCTTCCAGCGCAGCCGGCCGAACGCGTAGCCGGCCGTCGTCGAGACCGCGAGAACCACCAGTGTGCCGGCGATCGCCACGCCGAACGAGTTGGCGATGTACGCGGTGAAGGGCCCGTAGGCGAACACGTCCGCGAAGTTGCTCCAGCGGATCTCGGAGCCCACGAGCCGCGGCGGCATCGCGAAGATCTCGTTGTTCGGCTTGAGCGCGGAGAAGAACGCGTACACCAGCGGCAGCGCGAAGAGGGCGGCGGCGGCCACGACGCCGACGTGGGCGAGCGCCAGACGGATGCGGTCAGTGCTCATAGTGCACCCACCTCTTCTGCGCCCGGAACTGGAACGCGGTCAGCCCGATGATGAGCACGAACAGGATCCAGGCGGCGGCCGCGGCGAGGCCGAGCTGCTGGAACTTGAAGCCCTGGTTGTAGATGAACTGCACCAGGGGGAGGGTCGAGTTGCCGGGCCCGCCGCCGGTGAGCAGCTGCGGCTGCGCGAACACCTGCAGGGCGGTGATGACCGTCATCACCGTGGCGAAGAAGATCGCCGGCGAGAGCATCGGCAGCACGACGCTGCGCAGCATCCGCGACCCCTGGGCGCCGTCGATCCGGGCCGCCTCGATCACCGGGGCGGGCAGCTGCTCCAGCGCGGCCGAGAAGATGAGCATGTTGTAGCCCATGCCCTGCCACACCGACATCACGACCACCATCACCATGGCCCAGCGCTCGTCGGCGAGGAAGTTCGGCAGCTCGACGCCGAACAGCGACACGGACAGGCCGTTGAACAGGCCCTGCGGCTGCAGCAGCATCTTCCACACGAGCGCGTTCGCCACGATCGGGGTGACGACGGGGATGAAGAACAGCACCCGGAACGCGCCGCGGCCGCGGATGCGCGGGCCCAGGGCGAGCGCGAGCGAGAGGGCCACGACGAGGTTCAGCGGCACGTACAGCAGCGCGAACACGGCGGAGTTGCGCAGCGCCGGCCAGAAGTCGGGGTTGGCCGTGAACAGCTCGACGTAGTTGCCGAGCCCGGCGAAGCTGCGCTCGCCGAACGCCGGCCAGTGGAACAGGCTCATGACGATCGAGAGCCCGACGGGGACGACGGTGAACAGGGCGAGGCCCACCAGGGCCGGGCTCATGAAGCCCAGCGCCTGGCGGGACTCGACCCGGCTCAGCCGGGAGCGGCCGGGGCGCCGCAGCCCGGCGGGGCTGGTCGTGGTCATGCGGGTCACTCGCCGAACTGCTGCTGGGTCTGCTCGAGCACGTCGGCCATCTCGGCCTGGCCGTTGTACACGCTCACCAGGTTCGGCTGCAGGGCCGTGTTCACCTGGTCCCACGTGGTCGTCGAGCGCTGCCCCTCGACGTCCGCGAACGCGGCGTCGAACGTGGCCTTCACCTCGTCGCGCACCGAGGCGTCGAGCGAGTCGAAGTACAGCGGCTGGGACTCGGCCCGCGCGGGGTAGCTGCGGCCGGAGGACGCCATCGCGTCCTGGGCGGCCTTGCCGACGAGGGAGCCGAGCACCTGGAGCGCGGCCTCCTTGTCCTCGCAGCCCTTGGCGATGCCGTAGCCGGAGCCCAGCACCAGGCTCACCGAGCCGTTCTCGCCGGCGGGCATGTTCACCATCCCGGCGTCGAAGCCCGCGTCGTTGCCGAGGTAGCTCACCGCGTTCCACGTGCCGTCCACGGCCATGGCCGCGTTGCCGCCCGAGTACTGGTTCTCGCCCCAGCCCGTGTCCGCGGCGGACGCGGCGGGCAGCGCCACCTGCTGGTCGGTGACGAGGCCGGAGTACCAGGTGGCGGCGTCGACGAACGACGGGTCGGTGAGGGCGAGCGCCCCGCTCTCGTCGACGGGCTGCTGGCCGGACCTCGCGATCGGCAGCGCCATCCACTGGAACTCGCCGAGCCCGACGGCGAAGCCCGCGTTCGCGTCGGTGGTCGCGGCCTTCGCGGTGGCCTCGAAGTCGTCGAACGTCCAGCCGTTCTCCGGCTCGGGGGCGCCGGCCGCCTCGAGGAGGTCCTTGTTGTAGTACACGAGCATCGTCGCGACGTCGAACGGGACGCCGAGGAGCCGGCCGTCGTGGGTCATGATGTCGAGCGCGCCGGGGGCGAAGTCGTCCCGGCTGAGGCCCGCCGTCTCGAGGTCGGCGTCGCTGAGGGGCTCGAACGCGTCGGCGTAGGTGGACAGCCGCTGGCCGTTCATCGACGTGACGCACGCCAGGTTGCCCGAGGACAGGTTGGTCGTGAGCTTGGTGAAGTAGTCGTTCCACGGGGCGGTCTGGAGGCGGACGTCGAGGTCCGGGTTCTCGGCCTCGACGATCTCGAGCGTCTCGTTGAGCGCGTCCGTGTCGGACTGGCTGCCGGCCCACATGTCCCAGACGATCGTGCCGTCGCCGGAGCCGGCCGAGCCGCCGTCGCCGGAGCCGCACGCCGCGAGGCCGAGCGTCGCGAGGACGGCGGTGCCGGCGAGGAGGGGGGTGCGCTTGCGCATGGAGGTTCCTCTCTGATGGGTGCTGTGCGGGGTCCGCGGTGTCGTCACGTGCGTCGTCTCCTCGTCGAGATCCGTCGGTCGCCGCGGCAGGTGCGGCCGTCCGGTCGAGATCCACTTCGTTCGACCGTCGTGGGCCTATCAGACCACATCCATCATTGTTTGAACACTTCGTTCGAAATATTAGTCGAGAATGGCTGACCGGGCCGATTGAATGGGGGTCGACAAGGCGGCGAGGCGCTTGCCAGCGCTACTCGCCTACTTCGTTCGTCTATGAATGAATAAGATGCAGTCGGTGCGCCTCAGAGGCGTACGGCGAGCACGGCGACGTGCTCGCCACGGAGCGACGCCGGGACCGCGACGTCGCCGTCGCGGGCGCCCTGCGCCGGGTCTGCCGGCGTCCCGTCACCCAGCCACGCGGTCTCGGCGGCGCCCGCGAGCTCCGGTGGGAGCGCGATCGTGCCACGGGCCGGGTCGAGGGCGTGCACGAACACCTCGCCGTCGCGGCGCGTGTAGGCGACGGGAGTGCGGTGCGGGTCGGGTCTGCCGGTGACGGGGTCGGCGGGGGAGTCGCCGCTGCGCAGCCACGGCCGGGTGCCGTAGACGGCCGTGCCGTTCGTCGCCAGCCAACGACCCAGCGCGGCGAGCCGCTCGCGCTGCAGGTCCGGGATCGACCCGTCCGCGCGGGGACCGACGTTGAGCAGCAGGTTGCCGTTCTTGCTCACGACGTCCACGAGCAGGTGGATCAGCTCGCGCTCGCCGATCGTGTGCTCCGGGCCCTCCGCAGCGTTGTAGCCGAAGGAGCACCCGAGCCCGCGCGTGGCCTCCCACGGGTGCTCCAGCGTCTCGGGCACGTGCGCGTACTCCCGTGTCCAGAAGCCGTGGAACGGCACGCCCCAGCGATCGTTGACCACGCCGTCGGGCACCGCGTCGAGGTACTCGCGCAGCAGTGCGGCGAGGCCGTGCGACGCCGCCGTCTTGCCGGCGTCGGGCCACTCGATGTCGTTCCACAGCACGTCGGGGCGGAAGCGTGCGACGAGCTCGCGCAGCTGCGCGGCCGCGTACCGGGCGAAGGCGTCGTCGTTGCGGCGCAGCCGGAACAGGTCGGTCGACGACTCGATCGGGGCGAGCTCGCTCACGTGCCAGTCCAGCGCGCCGGAGTAGTACAGGCCGAGCCGGGCGCCCGCGTCGCGCGTCGCCCGGGCGATCTCCGCGACCAGGTCGCGCCCCGGGCCCCGGCGCACCGCGTTGAACGGCGTCGTGCCGGTGCCCCACAGGCAGAAGCCGTCGTGGTGCTTGGTCGTCGGGACGACGTAGCGCCCGCCGGCGGCGACGAGCTCGCCCACGAGGGCGTCGGCGTCGAACCCGGTGACGTCCCACAGGTCGGCGAGGTCCTCGTACGACGTGCCGACGCCGTAGCGCTCCTCGTGCCGCCGCCGCGTGGGGCTGCCGTCGATGCGGACGGTGTTGGCGTACCACTCGGCGTACTGGTGGTGGGCGTACGAGTCCTCCTCGGGCACCGTGCCCTCGGCGTGCGGCGTGCCCCAGGCCGGGACGGAGTAGATGCCCCAGTGCACGAAGAAACCGAGCTTGGCGTCCCGGAACCAGTCGGGGACCACGGGCTCGGGGTACGTGGGCGCGTCGGCCCCGAGATCGGGCCCGGTGCGCCGCTCGAAGCTCAGCACGGTCGGCTCCTCCGTCGTCGGTGTCGGCGTCGGTCTGCACATTGATCCGATCTATGTGCGACCCGGACGAGGATAGCCTGAACCAGAGCCTGACGTAACGCCGGGCGCGACGAGAGACCTCTGATGAATCCTTCCGGCGCGTCAGCCGAGGGGTGCCGGGATCGTGAGCCCCGGGGGCAGGGTGCGGGACAGGACGTCGCGCAGGGCCGCCACCCGCGCGGCGCGGCCGTCGCCGGTGAGGCGCTCGACGGGCGCCGTGACGCTCACGGCCGCCACGGGGCGGCCCGCGCGCAGCACGGCGACGGCGACGCACGCGATGCCCGGCTCGTTCTCCTCCGTCTCGGCGGCGTACCCCCGCTCCCGCGCCTCGGCGAGGAGGGGCGAGAGGCGGTCGCCGGCGGCCGGGGACGGGGCGGTGGCGAGCATCGCGCGGCCGAGCGCCGTCGTGGCGGCGGGGAGGCGCCTGCCGACGGCGGACCAGACCCGCACCGGCCGCTGCGGCTCGACCTTGTCCAGGTAGACGACCTCGTGACCGGCGAGGGTGCCGAGGTGCACCAGCTCGTCGACCTCGTCGCGCAGCGCCTCGAGCGCGGGGCGGACGATGCCGGGCAGGTTCTCCTCGGACAGGAACGCCGTGCCGAGGGCCAGGACGGCCGGGCCCAGGCGGTAGTCGCCCGCCGCCGTCTGCTCCGCGTACCCGCGGTGGCGCAGGGCGGCCAGGGTGCGGTGCAGGGTCGACTTGTTGGCGCCCACCTCTCCGGCGAGCTCGGCGAGCGCGAGGCCCCGGGCGCCGGCGCGGGCGAGCGCGTCCAGGGTGAGGAGCGCCTTGTCGACGCTGCCGAGCGGGCTCGGGGGTTGGGCCATCGTCGCTCCGTCCTCTACTGTGTTCCGTAGTGAACAACAGGCGTTCATCATAACGAAACGGAGTCTCGATGTCATCTCCCGACAGCCCGGCCGCGGGCGGCGACGTGCTCGCCGCCCTCGGCGCCCACCGGATCGTGCCCGTCGTCGTGGTCGAGGGGGCCGCCGACGGCGCCCGCCTCGCCGACGCGCTCGTCGCCGGCGGCCTGCCCGTCGCCGAGATCACCCTGCGCACCGCGGGCGGCGTCGAGGCGATCCGCGCCGTCGTCGCCGCGCAGCCCGACGTCGTCGTCGGCGCGGGCACCGTCACCCGCGCCGACCAGGTCGACGCCGTGGCCGACGCCGGCGCGCGCTACGTGGTCTCGCCGGGGCTGTCCCGGGCCGTCGTCGAGCGCTGCGCCGAGCACGGGCTGCCCGTCCTGCCCGGCGTCGCGTCGCCCACCGAGATCATGGCCGCGCTCGACCTCGGGATCGACGTCGTCAAGCTCTTCCCCGCCTCCGTCGTCGGCGGCCCCGCCGCGATCAAGGCGTTCTCGGCGCCGTTCCCCGGCCTGCGCTTCGTGCCCACCGGCGGGGTGAACGCCGGCAATCTCGGCGAGTACCTCGGCCTCGCGCCCGTGCTCGCCGTCGGCGGCTCGTGGATGGTCGACAAGAAGCTCGTCGACGCCGGCGACTGGGCCGAGATCACCCGCCGCACCGCCGAGGCCGTCGCCCTGGCGCACCCCGAGTCGAAGGAGTCCTGATGAGCAACCCGTCCCTGACCGTCCGTCCCGCCGCGGAGTCCCGCTACGACGTCGTCGCGCTCGGCGAGGTCATGCTCCGCATGGACCCGGGCGACCGCCGCATCCGCACCACCCGCAGCTTCGACGTCTGGGAGGGCGGCGGCGAGTACAACGTCGCCCGCGGTCTGCGCCGCTGCTTCGGCCTGCGCGGCGCGATCGTCACCGCGCTCGCGGACAACGAGGTCGGCCGGCTCGTCGAGGACTGCATGCTCACCGGCGGGCTGGACACCTCCTGGGTGCGGTGGCGCGACTTCGACGGCATCGGCCGCGAGGTGCGCAACGGGCTCAACTTCACCGAGCGCGGCTTCGGCGTGCGCGGCGCCGTCGGGGCCAGCGACCGCGGCCACACCGCCGTCTCCCAGATGCGGCCCGAGGACGTGGACTGGGACGCGCTGTTCTCCTCCGGCGTGCGCTGGCTGCACACGGGCGGCATCTTCGCGGCGCTGTCCGAGTCGACCGCCGACGTCGCGGAGGCCGCCATGTCCGCCGCCCGCCGGCACGGCACGATCGTGTCCTACGACCTCAACTACCGCCCCTCCCTGTGGAAGGGCATCGGCGGCGTGGAGCGGGCGCGCGAGGTCAACCGCCGGCTGGCCGAGCACGTGGACGTCATGATCGGCAACGAGGAGGACTTCACCGCCTCGCTCGGCTTCGAGGTCGAGGGTGTGGACGAGAACCTCACGGACCTCGACACGGGCGCGTTCCGCGCGATGATCGCCCGCGCGGCCGAGGAGTACCCGAACTTCCAGGTCATCGCGACCACGCTGCGCGGCGTCAAGAGCGCGTCGGTGAACGACTGGGGCGCTATCGCCTGGTCCCGGGCCGAGGGCTTCGCCGAGGCGACCCACCGCCCGGACCTGGAGATCTTCGACCGCGTGGGCGGCGGCGACTCCTTCGCGTCCGGGCTGGCCTACGGGCTCATGGAGCTCGGCTCGCTCGCCGAGGCGGTGGAGTACGGCGCCGCGCACGGCGCGCTGGCCATGACCACGCCGGGGGACACCACCACGGCGACCCTCGCCGAGGTCGCCAAGCTCGCCTCCGGCGGCAGCGCCCGCGTTCAACGCTGACGCCTTCGCGAGTTGTCAGGTCCAGCGCGACGTATACCGCGCGCAGGGCCTGACAACTCCCGGGAGGGCGGGTTCAAGCGGTCGTCGCAACACCTGATCTAGCGAGGGGTGTTGCGATGGGTGACCAACCGCCTACTCTTGACAGCCTGACGACGCGTGTTGCGACGACCGCTTGAACCCGCCGAGCGTCGAGTTGTCAGGCTGAGCGCGGGGTATACGTCGCGCTGGGCCTGACAACTCAGGCGGGTGGGGGAGCGGTGGACTCGCGCACCACGAGCTCGGTGGCGAGGTTGACGCCGGGGGCGGTCGGGGTGCGCCCGGCGGCGAGGTCGAGCACCATGCGCGCGGCGGTGGTGCCCATCTCTCGCAGCGGCTGGCGCACGGTCGTGAGCGGCGGTGCCGTCCACTGCGCGAGGGGGAGGTCGTCGTAGCCGACGACCGACACGTCGTCGGGCACCCGCAGCCCGAGCTCCTGGGCCGCGCGCAGCGCCCCGATGGCCTGCATGTCCGACCCGGCGAAGATGCCGGTGGGCCGGTCCGGCCGATCGAGCAGCTCGCGGCCCGCGGCGTACCCGGACTCGACCTCGAAGTTGCCGGACCGCACGAGCGCCGGGTCGAGGGACCGGCCTGCGCCCTCCAGCGCGGTGCGGAAGCCGTCCATCCGCGCCCGGCTGCACAGCATGTCGGCGGGCCCGGCGATGCCCGCGATCCGCAGGTGCCCGAGCTCCAGCAGGTGGCGTGCCGCGGCGAGCCCGCCGTTCCAGTTGTCGGAGCCGACCGTCGGCACGTTCGCGGGCGGCTCGCCGTCGGTGTCGATGACGGCGAACGGGATGGACCGGCTGGTGAGCTGCCGCTGCTGGGGGTCGGTGAGCCGGGACGCCACGAGCAGCACGCCGACGGGCGGGCGGGCGAGCGTGGTGTCGAGCCAGGTGCGCGGCGGCCGGTGCTCGCCGCCGAGCTCGGACAGGATCACGCTGGTGCGCGCCTCGGCGGCGGCGGACTCGACGCCGCGGATGATCTCCATGGACCACGGCGACCCGAGCCGGTGGAAGACCAGATCGACCAGGCCGGTGCCGGCCGGCGGCGGTGCGGAGCGGCGGCGCCGGTAGCCGTGGCTCTCGAGCGCAGCCTCCACCCGCGAGCGGGTCCCGGCCGCCACGTCCGCGCGTCCGTTGAGCACCTTCGAGACGGTGGGCGCGGAGACGCCCACCTCGCGGGCGATCTCGGCGATCGTCGGGGTGGCGGGGGGCAGGGTCATCGTCGTCTCACTCCAGGCTCGACGGCGGGCGCGGAGTGAAAACGTCCGCACACTCGCCGAAACTTTCGAATCCGAGGCTACACCACGCCCCCCGCAGGATGGCGGTGTCAGCGACGCATGGTCGTCCGCGTGTTCCCTTGCGTGCAGCCGATCTGCGACACGAGCGTCCGGTGCCGTGACCAGACCGTGATGGATCGCCCCTTGACCGCACCGTGATGCGCGCCATATCGTCCACGCATCGACAACGTTTTCAAAGTCGAAAGTTGCGATCCGAACGGCGCCGTGGCCGGGACGGATCGGTGCGCACGACGAGGTGACGAGCCGGAGGACGCATGACACAGGGGACAGGGGCGGCCACCGCCGTCCCGGACGTGGGGGCGGTGCAGCCGCCCCCGGAGCCCGGGGGGCCGCCGGGCCCGGACGGTGGCCGGCGGCGGCCGGCCCGGCGGACGTGGGCCGAGGCGCTGCGCAAGGACTGGCGGCTCTACACGTTCCTGATCCTGCCGGTCGCCTTCCTGCTGCTGTTCCGGTACGTCCCGATGGCGGGCAACGTCGTCGCGTTCCGGCGCTTCCGGCCGGGTGGGTCGATCTTCGGCGACGAGTGGGTCGGGCTCCACTACGTCCAGATGTTCTTGAACGACCCGACGTTCTGGCGCGTGTTCACCAACACGGCGATCCTCGGGGCGCTCACCCTGGTGGTGGTCTTCCCGCTGCCGATCGTCCTCGCGCTGATGCTCAACGAGCTGAGGTCGCGCAGGTTCAAGAAGGTCGTCCAGACGATCACCTACCTGCCGCACTTCATGTCGATCGTGATCGTCGCAGGGTTCGTGTACGAGCTGACGGCCCTCAACGGCACGATCAACCAGCTCATCACCGCGACCGGCGGCGACGAGATCGCCTTCATGCAGGAGGCCGACTGGTTCCGCACCGTCTACGTCTCCTCCGAGATCTGGCAGGTCGTCGGCTTCGGCACGATCCTCTACCTCGCGTCGCTGACGACCATCGACGACCAGCTCTACGAGGCGGCCAGGATCGACGGTGCGAACCGCTGGCAACAGACCTGGCACATCACGCTGCCGGGCATCCGCCCGACGATCGTGGTGCTGCTCATCCTCAACATCGGCACCTTCATGGCGGTCGGCTTCGAGAAGGTCCTGCTGCTGTACAACCCGCTGACCTACCCGACGGCGGACGTCATCGCCACGTACCTGTATCGCGTCGGCCTGACGAGCGGAAGCTTCTCCTACGCGGCGGCGATCGGCCTCTTCGAGGCCCTCATCGGCCTGACGCTCGTGCTGTCGGCGAACGCGATCTCGAAGCGACTGGTTGGAGCCTCCCTGTGGTGACCACGACTCCGAAGACCCCGGACATCTCGGCGGTCCGGACGGTACCGACGACGGTCAAGGACGGCCGTGCCTACACGGTGTTCCGGATGGTCAACGTCGTCCTGCTGGTCGCGATCTGCCTCGTGACCCTGTATCCCTTCGTGAACCTGATCGCCCAGTCGTTCAGCTCGCAGGGCTACATCATGGCGGGCGAGGTGAACCTCTGGCCGAAGGGGTTCAACCTCACGACGTTCGAGAGGGTGTTCGGCGACGAGCGGTTCTGGAGCGGTTACCGGAACACGATCATCCAGACCGTTCTGGCGACCACCATCGCGATGGTCCTCACGACGACGATGGCCTACGCGTTGGCGAAGGGGCATCTCAAGGGTCGGTCGTTCTTCATCGGGCTCGTCGTCGTGACGATGTTCTTCAACGGCGGACTGATCCCGAACTACCTGCTCATCACCGACCTCGGGCTCAAGAACTCGGTCTGGGCGATCGTCCTGCCCAACGCGATCAGCGCCTTCAACCTGCTGGTGATGAAGTCGTTCTTCGAGAACTTCCCTGCGGAGCTCGAGGAAGCGGCGTCGATCGACGGGCTCACCACGTACGGCGTCTTCGGCCGCATCGTGGTGCCGCTGTCGAAGGCCGTCATCGCCACGATGATCCTCTTCTACGCCGTGTCGTTCTGGAACGCCTGGTTCCCGGCGTTCCTCTACCTGAGCGACCCGGAGCTGCAACCGGTCACCCTGTACCTGCGCAACCTGCTGGCCGGCGCCATGGGCAGCGGCAACGAGGCGGGGATGGAGTCCGTGCAGATCGGCGCGAACATCCAGGCGGTGGCGATGCTGCTGACCGTCCTGCCGATCATCTGCTTCTACCCGTTCATCCAGAAGTACTTCGTGTCCGGCGTGATGCTCGGCTCCGTCAAGGGCTGAGCCGACCGCGACCGACCTCGGCCGGCCCGGCCGGTGGGAGTCGTCCTTTCCCGAATCAGTCGAACAACGACGTTCACCGCAGGAGGAGATCATGAAGATCGTCAACAGGAACAAGGCCGTCGTGGGAACGACCGTTGTCGCCCTGGTCGCCACGCTCACCGCCTGCGGGCCGGGAGGCGGTGAGGAGTCGGAGGAGGGCAGCGGCGAGATCGACATGTCCACCCAGGTCGGGTACATGGAGGACTTCGAGGCCGGGGACACCTTCAAGGCCACCGAGCCCGTGGAGTTCGGTCTGCTCTACCGTGACCACCCGAACTACCCCTTCAAGGAGGACTGGTCGATCGTCCAGCACTTCGAGAAGGACCACCACGTCACGTTCGACTACGAGAACGTGCCGCTCGAGGACATGCAGCAGAAGCGGTCGATCCTGATCGGCTCGGGCGAGGCCCCCGACATCATGCCGTCCACGTACGCGGGCGACGAGGTGCAGTTCATCAGCGGCGGGGCGATCCTGCCGATCTCGGACTACGTGCAGTACATGCCCAACTTCCAGCAGAAGGTCGAGGAGTGGGACCTCACCGACGAGGTCGAGGCCCAGCGCCAGGCCGACGGCAAGTACTACATGATCCCGGGCTTCCACGAGGTTCCCAAGCACCAGTACTCCATCGCCATCCGGCAGGACCTGTGGGACGACGCGGGCCTCGAGCACCCCGCCACCTGGGACGAGTTCGCCGAGCAGCTGAAGATCATCGCCGAGGAGAACCCTGAGCTCGACTACGCGATGACGGACCGTTGGTCGATCAACGGCCCGATCGAGGCGACGATGCAGGCTGCCGCGCCGAACTTCGGCACGGTCGCCGGGTGGGGCTACGGCCTGGGGCTGCAGTGGAACGTCGACGAGGGCAGGTACGAGTACGCCGGCGGCTCCGACGAGTACAAGGCGCTCGTGGAGTACTTCGCCGGTCTCGTCGCCGACGGCCTCCTCGATCCGGAGGCGATGACGCAGGAGGACAAGCAGGCTGAGGAGAAGTTCGCCTCCGGCAAGGCCGCCGCGATGGGGACCAACGACCAGACGCTCCTGGAGTACCGGGACGCCTTCGCGGAGACCGGGAACGACGACGCCGAGATCGCGCAGATCGTCGTGCCGGGCGGCCCCGCGGGCGACTTCATCCCCGGCGGGATGCGCGCCGAGTCCGGCCTGATGTTCTCGGCGCAGGCCGCCGAGCAGGACGACTTCCTGGCGATGCTGCAGTTCGTCGACTGGCTCTACTACTCCGACGAGGGCCTCGAGTTCGCCAAGTGGGGCGTCGAGGGCGAGACGTTCGAGTGGGAGGGCGACGAGCGCGTCCTGAAGGACGACGTCGGCTGGGGCGCGCTCAACCCGGGCGCGCCGAAGCTCCTCAACGCCGACCTCGGCTTCTACAACGGCGTGTGGTCCATCGCGCACGGTTCCACCGAGGAGCTCGACAAGTCGATGCTCAGCGACGAGGCCGTCGAGTTCATCGACGGGATGAACGCGGTCAAGGAGGAGCTGCCGATCCCCCCGACCGTCCAGTACGACGAGATGGAGCAGGAGCAGGCCGGCCTGCAGCAGACGACCCTGCAGGACGTCGTCATGCAGAACACGGCGGCGTTCATCCTCGGCCAGCGCTCCCTCGACGAGTGGGACGCGTACGTCGCCGAGCTCGAGGGCGCCGGGATGTCCGCGTACGTCGACCGCGCGAACGCCGCCGCGGGGGTCGCGGAGTAACCACGGTCACCTGCGTCGTCACCATGACGGCGGAAGCCCGGTGGTGCGCCGGGACGCACCGGCGCACCACCACGTCCCTCGCGAAGGAGCCACATGGCCCGCATCACCGTGCCCACCGACCCCGTCGGAGCACTCGGCGACGCGTGGCGGACCTGCGTCGGCACCGGCCGGTTCGGCCTCGCGCTGCGTCAGGACTACCAGGAGTCGCTCGCGCTGACCCAGCGCGAGGTCGGGTTCCGCTACATCCGCGGCCACGGGCTGCTGTCCGACGACGTCGGCGTCCATCGCCCGTACGACGTCGCCGGCCATCGCGGCACGCGGTACGCGTTCAGCTACGTCGACCAGGTCGTCGACTCCTACCTCGGCCTCGGCATCAAGCCGTTCGTGGAGCTCGGTTTCATGCCGACGGCGCTGGCGTCCGGTGACCAGACGGTGTTCTGGTGGCAGGGGAACGTCACCCCGCCTGCCGACCACCGCGAGTGGGCCGCCCTGGTGCGTGCCGTCGTCGCGCACCTGGTGGACCGGTACGGGCTCGACGAGGTGCGCACCTGGCCGATCGAGGTGTGGAACGAGCCTGACCTGCCGCAGTTCTGGGCGCCCGACGGCGACCCGCGGCAGGCCTACTTCCGGCTCTACGAGGCCGCGGCAGGCGCGGTCAAGGACGTGGACGCCTCGCTGCAGGTGGGCGGGCCCGGGCTCTCCCCGGCGGGCGACGACTGGTGGCAGCCGTTCGCGGACTTCGCCGCCGCCCGCGACGTCCCGGTCGACTTCGCTTCCGGGCACGCCTATGCGTCCGGCCCGGCGGGGCACGTTCCCTTCGGCACCTACCAGGCCGTGTACCCGACGGAGCACCTGCTCGAACGGTTCGCCGCGCCGGGGCGCCGCCTCGCGGGCACCGCCCTCGCGGACGTCCCCGTGCACATCACGGAGTTCAACACGAGCTACCGTCCCGACAACCCGGTGCACGACACCGCCTACAACGCGGCCTATCTGGCGCCCGTGCTCGCGGCGGGCGGCGACGTCGTCGACTCGTTCGCGTACTGGACCTTCAGCGACGTCTTCGAGGAGTCCGGCGTCCCGGCGTCGTTCCTGCACGGCGGGTTCGGCATGCTCGCGCACCGGCAGGTGAAGAAGCCCACGTTCCACCTGTACGCCTTCATGGCACGGATGGGCTCCGCCGTGCTGGCCCGCGGCGACGACCACCTCGTGACCCGTGACGAGGCGACCGGGCGGGTCACCGTGCTCGCCTGGCAGCCCGTCGGCGGCAGCGACGACCCGGTCGAGCCGGAGCGGCACGAGGTGCGCCTGGACGTGCCGGTCGCCGGCGACCGCGCCTTCGCGCTGCGCTCGGAGGTCGACGTCGAGCGCGGCAACGCCTGGGCGGCGTGGCGGGCCCTGGGGCGCCCGGCGTCCCCGACGGAGCGGCAGCTCGCCGCGCTGCACGAGGCAGCCGAACCGGTGCGGACCGCCGCGGCGCACGCCGTCGTCGACGGCCGCGTCGCGCTCGACCTCACCCTGGGCCGGCACGGGGTCACGCTCGTGGAGCTCGACCCGGTCGTGGACGAGACGCCGCCGTGGGTCGACGACGCCCGCGTCCTCGGACGGGGCCCGTACGGTGAGTGACCTGACGACGCCGCCCGCCCGGGCCTTCGGCGACGGCACGTTCTCGCGCGTCACCGGCGTCGTCTACCACCACGTCGTCGTCGGCGCGCTGCTGTGCGTCGCGACGCTCCCGAGCGCGGCGCTGCTCCTGCTGCTGGACCGGTCGGCCGCGAGCCTGCCGATCGTCCCGCTGTGCCTGGTTCCGTACGGGCCCGCGCTGTCGGCGGCCCTGTACGCGCTGCGGGACCGTACGCTCGACCCGGACTCGACGACATCCCCGGCCCCGGCGCGGTCGTTCGTGCGCGGCTACCGGTCGAACGCCCTGGACGTGATGCGCCTGTGGGTTTCGGCCATGGTCGGTCTCGCGCTCGTCGCATTCGGCGTCGTGCACCGCGAGGCGGCCGGCCTGCCCGGCGGGTACGTCGCCGTCCTCGGGGTCATCGGGGCCGTCGGGCTGCTGTGGTTGCTGAATGCCGTGACGATCGCGTCGTTCTTCTCCTTCCGTACCCGCGACGCCGTGCGCCTGGCCGCGTACTACCTGATGCGTACCCCGGGAGTCACCGTGGGCCTGGTGGCCCTCGGCGTCATCGCGCTCGCCGTCGTGCGGTTCAGCTCCGAGCTGGTGCTCTGGCTCTTCGCGGTCGCCTGGGTGGCGTCGTGGCTCCGCCTCGGCGCCCCTCTGGTTAGGGACGTCGCCGAGCGCTTCACAGCGCCCGACGACGGGCATCGGCAACGTTCGGCGTGACGGCACTCGGCCCTTCCTGGAGCTCCGGTGGACGATGCGGCCGCCCAGGGGACCGGGTGTGGAACACTGTCCGAGATGAGAACGACTCTCAACGCGACGCAGCGTGACGCCCTGACCTGCGCGGAGACCCTGCAGGACGTGCTCGGCACGCTCGAGGCGCTCGACGACCTCGGCCCGTCGCCGCACGTGGACGCGACCTTCGGGCGCCTGGTACGGACCGTCGTCGAGACCCCCGAGCGGCTCGCCGACGCCGTGCTCGACCGGCTCGAGCCGGCCCGGTTCCGGCGGATCAGCGGCCTGGGCGAGCACGCCCTGGAGACCGCGTGGGCGGAGCGGATCCGGTCCGGCACCCGGCTGGCCGCGTTCCCGTATCGCGACAACTACGAGCACCTGAGCGCGCTGGAGGCCGGCCTGCTGCGCCGTACCGGCCCGGCGTCGTCCGTCGCGTTCCTCGGCGCGGGGCCGCTGCCGCTCAGTGCGGTGCTCCTGGCCCGGCGGCTCGGCGCGGCCGTGACCGGGCTCGACCGGGACGCGGCCGCGGTCGCCGACGCCCGCGCGATCGCCCCGCACCTGCTCGCGCAGCGTCCCCCGCGCGCCCGCGGGGCCGGCCCAGGCGGCGCGGGGGTCACCTTCGAGGAGGCCGACGCGTACGACGCCGACCTGACGGCCTACGACACCGTCGTCGTCGCGGCGCTGGTCGGCGAGTCCGCCGACGACAAGCGGCGGCTGCTCGACCACCTCGCCGCCGCCACCCGCCCCGGCACCGTGGTCCTGGTCCGCAGTGCCCGCGGCCTGCGGACCCTGCTCTACCCGGCCGTCCCCCTCGACGCGCTGCGCGGGTTCGAGGTCCTCGACGTCGTCCACCCCACCGACGACGTCATCAACTCCGTCGTCGTCGCGCGGCGGAAGTCGTCGTGACCGGTCATGCGCGGTAGGGGCGGAGCAGCTGGGCGAGGCGTGCTCGGAGGAAGGTGGCGAGCGTGCCGTCGCGGTGGATGGCCCAGCCGATCATGGCCCCGTGGTAGGTGATCTCCACGAGCTCGGCCAGAGCCCGGATGTCGGTGCTCGGCCGAAGCTCGTCGGTCTCCACCGCCTGGTGGAGTCGTTCGGTGATCTTGGCGCGGAGGCGTACCGCGCCGTCCCTGGTGGACTCGTGGAACTCGGTGTCCGCCAGGGCGATCTGAAGGAGTGAGACCGAGTTGGCCATCTCCTCGGCGGTCGTCTCGTCGTCGACCGTGTGCACCAGTCCCGCGACGAGCCGGTCGAGCACGGGGCCGGCGACGGGAGCCTCGTCCATCCCGTCCACCCATCGTTCGACGGCCCACCTGTCCGCGGCGAGGAGGAGCGCGCGCTTGGAGCCGAATCGCTGCACCAGGGTCGATGCGGACAGTCCGACCTCGAGGCCGGCAGCGGCGAGGGTGAAGCGTTCGGGTCCGATGCGCTGGACGAGGCGGTGAATCGTTGCCAGGACCTCGGTGTCGTCGATGGTCTTGGTGCGAGGCATCAGCTGACAGGGAAGCGGTAGACGGACTGGACGGCGCCCTCGGCCGTCGTCGTCGACTCGACCAGCTCGGCGCGCAGTGGCCCGGGCGTGCGCCCGAAGAGCGGGATCCCCTCCCCGAGGAGAACGGGCACCCGCGTGATCGTGAGGTCGGACAGCAGTCCGGCGGTGAGGAACGTCTGCACCGTCCTCCCTCCGTCCGCGTAGGCGCGGTTCGCTCCGGTCTCGGAAAGTGCTGAGCGAAGGGAGCGGAGATCGGGGTGAACCGTGACGCGCGAGCGCCCCATGTCCTGGTGCCGGCCGGCAGGCAGGCTGGTGGAGAGGACGTGGATCGGTGTGCCGCGGTAGTAGTCCGGCGCAGACCTTCGCATCGTGTCGTAGCTCTTGCGCCCCATCGCCAATGCGTCCATGGAGGCGAAGAAGGTGTCGAAACCGGTGTTGTCGAACACCGTCAACCAGTCGAGCTCACCGTGAGGGCCGGCGATGTACCCGTCGAGGCTGCAGCCGAGGAAGGCGTGGAACGTCGTCATGGCGGCCATGATAAACGAACATAAGTTTATATTCGTGACCGTCGGCGTCGCGGCGCGTCAGACGCGGCGGCGGAACGCCACGACGGCGAGCGTGCCGAAGACGAGCAGGAAGCCCGCGCTCCAGGCCAGCGACGCCGCGACGGGGCCGGCGACGGGGCCGCCGAGCAGCAGGCCGCGGCACGCCTCGATGACGTGGCTGACCGGGTTCACCTCCGCCCAGGCGCGCAGCCAGTCCGGCATGGTTCCCGCGGGCGCGGCCATGCTGGTGCCGAACACGAGCGGGAACGGCAGCAGGAACCCGACCGTGGACACCAGCGTCTCGTCGCGCAGGAGCACGGCGACCAGCACGGTCAGCCAGCTCAGCGAGAACCCGAACCCGATCGCGAGGCCCGTCGCGGCGAGCGCCGAGCCGAAGCCGGTCTCGACCCGGAACCCGAGCGCGTACCCGACGCCGAACAGCACGACCACGGCGACGACGTAGCGGATCGCGTCGGCGAGCACCGAGCCGAGGAGGATCGACGTCCGGGGGACCGGCATGCTGCGGAACCGGTCGAACACGCCCTTCTTCATGTCGACGACGATGTGGAGCCCGGTAGCGACCTGCCCGGCCAGGACGGTGGTGAGCACGAGGATCCCGGGGAACAGGTACTGCAGGTACTCCTGGGTCGACCCGGCGACGGCGCCGCCGAACAGGTAGACGAACAGCACCAGGAACAGCACCGGCAGGATCAGGGCGTCGAGCAGGACACCGGGGTTGCGCCGCGTCTTCGTGAGGCTGCGGCCGGCGAGGGCGAGGCTGTGCCGCAGCAGCGGCCAGGGCCGGGGCGTGGGGGCGCCGGGGCCACCGGCGACCCTCGACCGGCCGGTCGCCGCGGTGGACGTGCTGGTCATGAGTCCTCCTGTGTGGTCGTGGTGCGTCCGGCGTCGTGGCCGGTGAGCGTGAAGAAGGCTTCGTCGAGGCTCGGCAGGCGCAGGGCCAGCTCGGTGACGTCCATGCCGGCGCGCTCCAGCTCGCGCACGATGCCGGCGAAGGCCCGCCCGTCGTCGACCGGCGCGGTGACGACGCCGCCGCGCGACCGGTCGACCGGGTGACCCGTGACGCGCCGGACGACGTCGGCGGCGTCGGCCGTGCGCGCGGGGTCGCGGGGCCGGACGACGACCGTCTGCCCGCCCACGTGCTGCTTGAGGCCGGCGGGGGAGTCGTGGGCGATCACGCGCCCCTGGTCGATGACGGTGATCTCGTCGGCGAGGGCGTCCGCCTCCTCGAGGTACTGGGTGGTGAGCAGCACCGTCGTGCCGTCGTCAGCCAGGGAGCGGATGGTGCGCCACAGCTCCTCGCGCTTGCCGGGGTCGAGCCCCGTCGTGGGCTCGTCGAGGAAGAGGACGCGCGGGGCGCCCACCAGGCTCGCGGCCAGGTCGAGGCGCCGCCGCATGCCTCCCGAGTAGGTGGAGGCCCGCCGCCCGGCGGCGTCCGCGAGGCCGAACCGGTCCAGCAGGCGCGCGGCTCGGTCGCGGGCGTCGGGGCCCGTGAGGTCGAGCAGGCGGCCGAACAGCACGAGGTTCTCGGTGCCGGTGAGGTCCTCGTCGACGGTGGCGTACTGGCCGGTGAGCCCGACGATGCGCCGCGCCGCGACGGGGTCGCGCAGCACGTCGACGCCGTCCACCACGGCGCGCCCCGCGTCGGGGCGCAGCAGGGTCGCGAGGATCCGGATGGCCGTCGTCTTACCGGCGCCGTTGGGCCCGAGGACGCCGAGCACGGTGCCGGGCCGCGCCTGCAGGTCGACGCCGTCGAGCGCCGTCGTCCCTCCGTACCGCTTGACCAGGCCCTCGGCCTCGAATGCGGGCCTCATGCGCCCATCTCCGGCGTCCGTGCCGCGACCTCGTCACGCGGAGCGACGTCGAGACCGCCGCGGAAGAGGCGGTCCGGGTCGTAGGCGCGCCTGACGGCGCGCAGCCGGGCGAGCGTGGCGGGCGGGTAGGCCGCGCGCACGTCGGCGTCGGTCGCGGACCCCTGGAAGTTGGCGTACGCGCCGGTGCCGTGCGCGGCCACGGCGTGCCAGTCGGCGAGGGCGTCGTCGACCGCGTCGTCCGTCGCGTCGGCGGGCAGCATCGCGGCGCCGACCACCAGCGCCTCGGCGTCGCGGTGGGCGAACGCCGTCTCGTCGGGCAGCAGCCGCGAGACCGCGCCGCCCAGGGCGCGCAGCGCCAGGGCCATCGGCCGGTCGCCGGCGAGCACGGCGGCCAGGTCGGCGGCGACGGCGTCGTCCAGGGCGGGCACCAGGACGTTGCGCGCGACGACGCGCGCCCCGGGCGCGTGGCCGCCGGTGTCGAGGACGTCGGCGAAACCGACCGTGGCGACCGACGAACCGGTCACCGTCCCGATCCCCAGCAGGGGCTCCACCGCCCGGTCCGCGGCCGCGGGATCCTCGTGCGCGGCGCACAGCAGCACCGTCGCCGACGCCGGGGCCCCGTGCATCGCGGGCACGAGCACCAGGGTGCTGCTGAGCTCCTCGGGCGCCGCCCGCATGACGTCGCGCCAGCCGCGCACGAGCGCGGCGGCGTCGTCGGGCGCGTACGACACGCTGCCGAACCGCACGTCGCCGACCCGCTGTGCCACGAAGTCGAAGGCCGTCACGACGCCGACGCCCCCGCCACCGCCCCGCAGCGCCCAGAACAGCCCGGAGTGCCGCTCGGGGCTCGTGACAACCTCCCGGCCGTCGGCGGTGACCACGCGGGCCGCGACGAGGGAGTCGACCGTCAGCCCGTGCCGGCGGACCATCCACCCGATGCCGCCGCCCAGCGTCAGCCCGCCGACGCCGACGCTCGCGGTGTCGCCCGTCGTGAGCCCCAGCCCGTGCGGCGCCAGCGCGGCGGCGACCCGGCCCCAGGTCGCGCCGGCCCCGACGCGCACGACGCGCCGGGCGGGGTCGACGACCTCGACGGCGTCTAGGTGCGCCAGGTCGAGGACCATGCCGCCGTCGTTCGTGCTGTGACCGGCCATGCTGTGCCCGCCCGAGCGCACCGTCAGGGTCAGGCCCGCGAGCCGCGCGTGCCGGACGGCGCAGGCCACCTCGCCGGTGTCGCGCGGCCGCACGACCAGCGCCGGGCGCCCGACCTTCCCGGGCGTGGTGCTCGCCGCGGCGTAGCCGTCGTCGCCGGGCAGGAGCACCTCGCCCAGCCCGGGGCCCGGGGCCGGGGCGCTCGGTCGTTCTGCGGTGCGGACGGTCCTGGTGGGGTGCGGGACGCTGCGGTTCATGCTCGGTCACCTCCGTGGTCGGCGTGGCCCGGCCGCGGCGGCCGTGCCCTGACCCTCCCGATCCTTCGCGGCGCCCGGGCCGGCGTCGTCGTCCGCGCGGAGTCACCTGGGCCTACCGCCGGGGCGGCAGCGGCCCCGGCGCCTACCGCGCGGGGAGCAGGCGGGACCTGCTCCCGGTGCGGGACGCGCCCGGCGCCACGGCCTCCTACGCTGTGGACCGTGCGGACGGATCGAGGCTGGCGACGCTTCTACGCCACGGGGTGGCTGATCTCCCTGGGGGTCGGCGCGGTGGCCTTCGCCGTCTGGCAGGCGTACGTGCGCGAGGTGGAGCAGCGCGCCGAGGAGGCCGAGCGCACCCGCGACGAGACCGCACGCCGGCGTGCGGTCGAGGAGCGGCTGCGCATCGCCCGCGAGCTGCACGACTCGCTCACCCACAGCATCTCCGTGGTCACGGTGCAGGCCGGTGTCGCCGTGCACCTGGCTCGCAAGCGCGGCGAGGAGCCGACCGCGGCCGTGCTCGCGATCCAGGAGGCCGGGCACGACGCGGCCCGGGAGCTGCGCTCGACGCTCGACGTGCTGCGCCGCGACGACGGTGCGGACGGCGTGGGGCTGGCCCGCCTCGACACCCTCGTCGAGCGGGTCCGTGCCTCCGGCGTCCCTGTCGCCGTGACGGTGACGGGGGAACGCCGCCCCCTGCCGCCCGACGTCGACCGCACCGCGTACCGCGTGGTGCAGGAGGCGCTGACCAACGTGGCGCGCCACGCCGGCGACGCGTCCGCGACCGTGCGTCTGGCCTACGGCCCCGGCGTGCTCACCGTGCGGGTGGACGACGACGGGCGCGGCGCCGGGCGCCCGCCGACGCCGGGGCACGGGCTGACCGGGATGCACGAGCGCGTGACCGCCCTGGGTGGGCGGCTGACCGCCGAGCCGGGCGAGACCCGCGGGTTCTCCGTGGCCGCCGAGCTGCCGCTCGCGCCGGAGGCGCGCTCGTGACGACCGTGGTGCTCGTCGACGACCAGCCGCTGATCCGCTCCGGTATCCGGGCCCTGTTGGAGGCCGAGGACGACATCGACGTCGTCGGCGAGGGCGGCACGGGGCACGACGGCGTCGACCTCGCCCGGGAGCACCGGCCCGACGTGGTGCTCATGGACGTGCAGATGCCCGGCCTCGACGGTATCGAGGCCACCCGGCGGATCGTGGCCGACGACGCCCTGGCCGGCACGCACGTGGTCATGCTGACGAACTACGGCGTCGACGAGTACGTCTTCTCCGCGCTGCGCGCCGGCGCCAGCGGGTTCGTCGTCAAGGACACCGAGCCGGCCGACCTCCTGGCGGCCGTGCGGGCGGCGGTGCGCGGCGACGCTCTGCTGTCGCCGGGGATCACGCGCCGGCTCATCAGCGAGTTCGTGGCCCGCCCGCCGGACGCCCTCGCCGTCGCCGGGCTCGAGCTCCTCACGCCCCGGGAGCGGGAGGTCGTGGCGCTCGTCGCGCACGGGCTGTCCAACGACGAGATCGCGGAGCGCATGGTGCTCAGCCCGCTCACGGCCAAGACGCACGTGAGCCGCGCCATGACCAAGCTCGGCGCCCGGGACAGGGCCCAGCTCGTGGTGCTCGCCTACGAGTCGGGCCTCGTGACCCCCCGCGCGTCCTCGTAGGGGCGCCCCGCACACCGTCGGCGTGCGGGGCGCGGTCCGGGACCCTCAGGAGAACGTGCCCGGCACCTGCCGGACCGTGACGTTGAGCCGGTTGTAGACGTTCACCATCGAGATGTGCAGGACGAGCGCCGCCAGCGCCTCCTCGTCGTAGTGGCGGACGGCCTCGTCCCAGACGTCGTCCGGCACGCGGTCGCTCCGGTCGGCGATCCGGGTGACGGACTCGGCGAGGGCGAGGGCGGCGCGTTCGGCGTCGTCGAAGCGTGGCGACTCCGGCCAGCCGGCCAGCACCGCGAGCTTGTCCACGTCCATGCCGGCCTTGCGGGCGGCGCGGGCCCCGAAGTCCAGGCACCAGGCGCAGCCGTTGATCTGGCTCACGCGCTGGTGCACCAGCTCCAGCGTCTCGTCGGGGACGCCGTGCCCGCGGGGCGCCTGGCCGAGGGCCTGCATCGGGCTCAGGACCTCGGGCAGGTAGGTCGCGGGGCTCTTCATCCGTGCGGTCATGGATCCTCTTTCGCCGGGCCGGCGGGTGCCGGTCCCGTCCGCTCACCGTGCCGACGACGCGCGGGCGGGAAACGTGACGGGGCGTCGCCGCACGCCGTCCACTAGCGTGGCGTCATGGCGGCGACGACGAAGGACTCGACGTTCTGGCGGCTGCTCTCCGAGCAGGTGGGCCACGAGCTGGCGGCGCACCAGCAGTACATGGCGATCGCCGTGTGGTTCGACGGCCACGACCTGCCCCGGATGGCGGCGCACTTCTACCGGCAGGCGCTCGAGGAGCGCAACCACGCGATGATGATCGTCCAGTACCACCTGGACCGGTCGCTGCCCGTGGCGATCCCGGGCACCCCGGAGGTGCGCAACGACTTCGCGGACGTCGTGGAGCCCCTGCAGCTCGCGCTCGACCAGGAGCAGCAGGTCACCGACCAGATCCAGGCGATCTTCCGCGCGGCGCGCGACGAGGGCGACGTGCTGGGCGAGCAGTTCCTGCTCTGGTTCCTCGAGGAGCAGGTCGAGGAGGTCGCCGCGGCGAACACGCTGCTCACGGTCGCCCGGCGCGCCGGGGACAACCTGTTCGACCTGGAGAACTACGTCGCCCGGGAGGCGATCGGCGACGGCGGCGAGTCCGCGGACGCCCCGAAGGCCGCCGGCGGCGCCCTCTAGCCTCACCCTGCCCGCTGTGGGTACGACGATGGCGAGGAATCGGGCCCGATTCCTCGCCATCGTCGTACCCACAGCTGTGGGTACGACGATGGCGAGGAATCGGGCCCGATTCCTCGCCATCGTCGTACCCACAGCGACCGGGCGCGGTCAGTAGATCGTCCGCCCGCGGGCATCGAGGATCCCGGACTTGCGGAAGAAGTACGTGGTGAGCTGGTCCCGCCACTCGACCGCCGAGCGCAGCTGCTCCGCGAGCCGCTCGCGCACACGGGCGGCGACGTCGTCCGGCACCTCGCCCGCGACGTCCTCCCAGCGCCGGACCATCGCCTCGACACGTTCGACGCCGGCGAAGTGCGTGTCGTAGACGTGCTGGATCACCGTGGACCCGCTGTGCAGCACGTGCGTGTACGGCACGTGGTGGAAGAACAGCAGCAGCTCGTCGGGGCAGGTCTCCACCGACTCGTAGACGTCGCGCCACGGCGCCGGGTACTGGCCGGTGTACCCCGTGCCAGTCGCGCGGGTGCGGTCCACCCCGACCCCGTCGCGGTCGGCGAAGTGGTACGTGCCCCAGGGGGTGTACTCGTACCCGTCGACGTCCGGCCCGTAGTGGTGGCCGGGGCGCACCATGAAGCCCACGCCGAGCGGCGCCGTGTACAGCTCGTAGGTGGCCCACGAGTCGTCGAGGATCGTGTGCAGCGTGGAGCGCAGGAGCGTCGACGCGTCGGGGAAGGTCTGCGTGATCCACTCGTCGAGCACGTCGAGCGCGTCGAGGGTCGGATCCCAGGTCAGGCGTCCGTACGCGTAGAGGTTGGCCTGGGCGAGCGGGTGCCCGGTCCAGAAGCGGTCGCCGCCGACGTTCGAGACGGCGGCGAACCCGCCCGAGGCGGCGACCTCCTCGGCGAGGGCGGGCGTGTCCTCGCCGCGGAACCGGAACCCCAGGACCTCGGCCCACGCCGGCCCCAGGTAGACGGCGTGCCGCTGCTGGCCGGTGTACTCCTGGGTGACCTGCAGCTCCAGCGCGACCCGCGTGCGCGGCATCGCCGCCAGCACCGGCGAGACGGGCTCGCGCACCTGGAAGTCCATCGGGCCGTGCTTGACCTGCAGCACGACGTTCTCGGCGAACCGGCCGTCGAGCGGGGCGAAGTGGTCGTACGCGGCGCGCGCCCGGTCCGTGGACCGGTCGCGCCAGTCCTGGCGGTGGTCGTAGACGAACGCCCGCCAGTGCACGAGCCCGCCGTGCGGGGCGACGGCCTCCGCCAGGAGGTTGGCCCCGTCGGCGTGGTCGCGGCCGTACGCGAACGGGCCGGGCTGGCCCTCCGAGTCCGCCTTGACGACGAACCCGCCGAAGTCGGGGATCAGCGTCCAGACGGCGGCCGCGGCGTCCCGCCACCAGGTGCGCACGTCGTCGTCGAACGGGTCGGCGGTGGGCAGGCCCCCGAGCGTCATCGGCGCCGCGAAGCTCACCGCCAGGTGGGTGCGCACGCCGTACGGGCGCAGCGCGGCCGCGACCCTCGCGACCTCGGGCAGGTCGTCGGTGAGGAGGCGCGCCTCGCGGGCGTGCACGTTGACGTTGTTGATGCAGGCCCGGTCGACGCCGACGGAGGCGAGGAGCCGTGCGTACGCCGTGGCGCGGGAGAGGTCGGTGCGCACCCCGCCGTCGTCGTAGAAGATCGATCCGCCCGCGTAGCCCCGCTCCACCTGGCCCATCACCGGGTGCACGTCGACGTTGTCCCAGTGGTCGAGCATCCGCAGCGCCGCCGCCGGGGCGTGCGTCTCGTCGGCGTCCGGGGCCGCGAAGGCGGACTCCTCGAGCCGGACGACGTGGAAGAACCCGTGCAGCAGCGACGTCGCCGTCACCGCGGTCACCGTGACCTTGCCGTCGGTGCGCCGCAGCCGGAACCCCTCGACCGCGCCGTCGGGCTCCGCCTCGGGGACCTCGGGGTCGGTGAGCAGGAGCACGAGGTCCGGTGACTCGTCGGCGGTGACGACGGCGCCGCCGTGCGCGATCGTCGCGGCGGTGATCTCGCCGTGCAGCGCCTCGAGCACCTCGGCCGGTCCGTCGGGCCCCGGGGGCGGCACGCGGCCCGGGTCGGACAGGTCCGCGAGGGCGACGCGGCGCCGGCCGACGGCGGCGAACACGGCGTCGGGGAGCCATGCGGGGTGCGGCGCCGGGAGCGCGGTGGCGTCCTCGGCGTCCTGGGTGACGTTGTCGACAGCAACCATGGTGTCCTTGGGGGTCGTTCGGGTCGGGCAGGGGTCCGGGGCGCCGCGGCGTCCGGGACCCCACCGTCTCATTCCAGCAGGCCCAGCATCTGCGGGATCCCGAGGGAGAGGGCCGGGACGAAGGTGATGGCGAGCAGCGCGAGGACGAGCCCGACGAAGAACGGGACGAGCCGCGGCACGATCCTCTCGATCGAGACGCCGCTCACGCCGCTCGCGACGAACAGCACCGACCCCACCGGGGGCGTCATGGTGCCGATGCACAGCGCGAACACGAGGATCATGCCGAAGTGGATCGGGTCCACGCCCACCTGCGTCGTGATCGGCAGGAAGATCGGCGTGAAGATGAGGATCGCCGGTGTGATGTCCATGAACGTCCCCACGACCAGCAGGATGACGATCATCAGCAGCAGGATCAGCACCTTCGAGTCCGCCGCCGACAGCAGCGCGTCGGTGATGGCCTGCGGGATGCCCGTGAACGCCATGACCCACGACATCGCCGAGGAGGCCGCGATGAGGAACATCACGACGCCCATCGACACGACCGTGCTGACCACCACCTCCTTGAAGCTCGCCCACGACATGCTGCGGTAGACCAGGGCCAGCACGAGGCAGTAGACGACGGCGGCGGCCGCGCCCTCCGTCGCGGTGAAGACGCCGGCGACGATGCCGCCCACGACCACCACGATGAGCAGCAGGCTGGGCACGGCGCGCAGCAGGACCCGCAGCGCCTCGCCGGCCCCGACCCGCGACCGGGTCGTGTAGCCGCGGCGCCGGGCGTAGACGAACGCGATCGTCATGACGACGGCGCCCATGAGGATCCCGGGCACGTACCCGGCCATGAACAGCGCCGAGATGGACAGGCCACCCGCGACGGTGGAGTAGACGATCGCGGCCGTCGTCGGGGGGATGAGCAGGCCCGTCGACGCCGACGCGATGTTCACCGACGTGCTGAAGGCGGGGTCGTACCCCTCCTCCTTCTGCCGCTTGGTCAGCGTGCCGCCGATCGCGGCGGCCGACGCGACGGCGGAGCCGGACAGCGACCCGAAGAGCATGTTGCCGAGCACGTTGGTGTGCGCGAGCGACCCGGGCACGCGGCCCGCGAGGACGAGCGCGACGTCGATGAGGCGGCTCGCGATGCCGCCGTTGTTCATGATGTTCCCGGCGAAGATGAACAGCGGCACGGCGAGCAGGGTGAAGCTGTCGATGCCGGACGTCATCTGCTGGCCCGTGATGAACGTCGAGTCGTCCCACGGCATGAACACGATCGCGGTGAGGAACGCGGCGACCCCCAGCGAGACGGAGATGGGGACGCTGGCGAACAGCAGGACGAAGAAGACCCCGAACAGCACGAGGGCGGCGAGCAGAGGTTCCACGGGTCAGCTCCCTTCGGTCTCGGCCGGGGGCTCGGACACGTGCTCGGTCTCCGAGCCCGTGAGGTCCTCCCAGAGGTTCATGGCCTGCGCGGCCGTGATGGCCAGGCCGCTCAGGGGCACGATGAGGTAGACGAGGCCGCGGGAGATGCCCAGCAGCGCGGAGTAGTCGTTCCGGGCACCGATCGCGAGCATCACGCCGCCGACGCCGAGGACGAGGACCGCGAAGAGCAGGACGAGGACGTCGGCGCCCACGGTCACGCCCTGCCGCGCCCGCGGCGCCAGCCGGTCGCGCACCATGAACAGCGCCATGTGCTTGCGGTGCACGAAGGCGTAGGAGGCGCTGAGCAGCGAGGTCCAGATCAGCAGGTAGCGGACCACCTCTTCGGTGAACGCCGTCGGGGCGCCCAGCACGTAGCGGGTGAAGACCTGGACGAGCACCAGGACGGTCATGGCGACCAGGAGGATCCCTGCGGACCAGGCGAGGGTCCCCCCGAGGAGTCCACGTGCTCTCGCGAGCCGTGCGTGCGTGGTCATGGTGGTCGTCACTCCTTGGCCTCGTCGATGGTGGCGAGGAGCTCCGCGACCTCGGGGTACTCCTCGGCGTACTCGTCGACGAGCGGGCGGGACATCTCGCGGAAGGCCTCGACGTCGACGTCGTCGACGAACTCGACCCCCATGTCCTCCGCGTCGGCGACGGCCTGCTGGACGCTCTCGTCCCACGCGACCTTGTGCTGCTTGGTGGAGCGGCGCGCGGCCGCGGTGATGAGCTCCTGGTCGGCGGGCGTGAGCGTGCGCCAGGTGTCGCTGCTCATGACGAGCATGTCGGGGATGCGGGTGTGCTCGTCGCGGGAGAAGACCTTCGCGACCTCGCCGTGGGCGCTGTCGGTGAGCGCCGTCTCGTTGCTCTCGGCACCGTCGATGAGGCCGGTCTGCAGGGCGGTGTAGATCTCGCCGAACCCCATGGCGACGGGCGCGGCCCCCAGCACCTCCATCAGCTGGGTCTGCGACCGCATGTCCTGCACGCGGATCTTGAGCCCCCGCAGGTCGTCGGGGGTCCGCACGGCGGTGTGGGCGGTGTAGAAGGAGCGCGCTCCCGAGGTGTAGTACGTCAGGCCGACGAAGCCGTCGTCGACGCTCGACCGGAAGAAGTCCGCCATCTCGGGGGAGTCCATCACCCGGTAGTACTCCTCCTTCGACTCGAAGATGTACGGCAGGCCGAAGGTGTGGTACGCGGGGCTGTCGTTCGCCAGGCTGGGCGCGGCGACCCGCGCCATGTCGATGACGCCCTGGTTGAGCTGGGCGATGACGTCCGGTTCCGAGCCGAGCTGGCCGTTTCCGTAGATCCGCACGACGATCCGGCCGTCGCTGCGTTCCTCCACGTCCTCGGCGAACGCGGCGAGCGCCTTCGACGTGACGTGGGTGTCGCCCAGGCTGTGCGCGAGGCTCAGGACGAGGGGGTTCTCCGCGGTGGCCTCGGCGCTGGTCGCCGGGGGACCGGAGGCGGGCGCGCAGGCGGCCAGACCGGTCGTGAGCAGCACCGTCGCGAGGACGGCGAGCAGCTTCTTCATGGTCCTGCTCCTCACATGCCGATCATGTCGAACTGGGCGAACGAGACGGTGACGCGCTGGTCGTCGTCGGTCCGGGGGATCTTGACGAGGACGGCGCCGCGTGCCGGGTCGTAGTGCCAGCCCCGCTCGGCGTCCTCGAACCGCCGGTGGTACAGCACGTGGGGGAGGCGCTCGCCGTCGACCTCGACCCAGTACGGAGCCCGGTCGGGGCTGACGACGTCGAGCAGGACCCGGCGGACCGGGCTGCGGAAGGACCCCCGCCGGGCGAGGTCGATCGTGACCTGCTCACCGGCGCGCATCGTGACCTCCGTGCGCAGCAGGTCGCCGTCCTCGTGGGCGCGGGTGAGCCCGTCGTCCTCGTAGAGCACGAACGTGCCGTCGCGGTCGGGGGCGCACAGCAGGTGCAGGTCCGTCACCTCGTCGCGGGTAAGGCTGGTGAGCTCGTTCCCCGCGAGCGGGACGATGCCGCCGCCGCGGACGAACATCGGGATCGATCCGAGGTCCACGGGCAGCTCGACGCTCTGCCCGCCGGAGTACCGGCGTCGGGTCCAGAAGTCGTAGAACACCTCGCCCTCCGGCAGGCGCACGGTTCGCGTCGTCGCCCCGGGCGTGAGGACGTTCGCCACGAGCAGTGAGTCGCCGAGCATGAACTCGGTCGAGTTCTCGTCCGACCCCGGGTCGTGCTGGAAGGCGCTGACGAGCGGCTCCATGAGCGGCAGTCCCGTGTCCCGGGCGCGTGCCGTGAGCGAGTACGTGTACGGGAAGAGCCGGTAGCGCAGCCGGATCGCGTCGCGGATCGTCCCGGTGTGCTCGGGGTACATCCACGGCTCGGTGACGGTGTTGTCCGAGTTCACCGAGTGGATGGAGAAGCGCGGCTGGAAGACGCCGTGCTGGACCCAGCGGACGAACAGCTCGGGCTCCGGCCGCGGGCCGTGGAACCCGCCGATGTCGCACCCCTGGTGCGGGACGCCGGACAGGCTCATCCCGAGGATCGTCGCGACGTTGTGCCGCAGCGTCTCCCAGGACGTCGAGTTGTCGCCGGCCCACGTCTGCGCGTAGCGCTGGATGCCGGCGTGCCCCGAGCGGCAGACGATGTACGGGCGGGCGTCGGGCGAGTGCTCCGCGATCGCGTCGCGGGTGACGTGGCACATGAGGTTCGCCATGACGGTGCGCAGCCCGTGGATGGTGCCGCCCGTGCCGTCGAAGTCGACCCGGGAGTCGGCGTCGACCAGGCCGTCGTACTCGCAGTTGTCGTTCCACACCGACGTCGTGCCCTGGTCGAGGACGGCGGCGGTCAGCCAGCGCTTCCAGTGCTCGCGCGCCTGCGGCTTCGTGAAGTCGACGAAGCTGCCGGGCCCGCCCCACCAGGCGCCCGTCGCGGGGCCCTCGCCGTGCCGTGCCTGGGCGTCGGTGCTGCGGCCCACGAGGACGCCGGCGTCGGCGACCTCGTCGAGGCGCGGGTGCACGTCCAGGAGGGCGGGCTTGACGTTCGGCGACACGGTGATGCCGCGCTCGGTCATCGCGCGGAAGAATCTGGGCGGGTCGGGGAACCGGTCGTCGTTCCAGGTGAAGACGCAGCGCTTCGGGCCCGCCGGCGTCTCCTGCGTGGTGTACCCGGAGGAGAGCTGGAAGCCGTCCACCGGGATGCCCTCGGCCCGCGCGATGTCGATGTAGTCCGTGATCGCCGTGTCGCAGTCGGCGTCCAGCTCCGCGTAGTACATCGAGGAGGCGAGGTGGCCGAGGGCGTACTTCGGCAGCAGCGGCGGCCGGCCGGTGAGGTCCGTGTAGCGCCGGACGACGTCGCGCATCGCCGGCCCGGCGATCAGGAACAGGTCGATGTCGCCGCCGTCGGCCCGGTAGCGGCTGTGCGGCTCCCAGTAGTTGCTCTTCTCGCGGCCCAGGTCGAAGTCGCAGGCGTGGGTGTTGTGGTAGAAGTACCCGACCGCCGTGCGGGTGCCGCGGTCGAGCCGCAGGTAGAACGGGATGTGCTTGTACAGCGGGTCCGTCTCGCGGGCGTCGTAGCCCATGGCGTCCTTCGGGCTCATCGTGACGAGCTTCTGCGCCTTGTTCAGCGGACCGGTCGTCTCCCCGAAGCCGTAGTAGGCGTCGTCGGGGGACGCGGCGCTGGTGTGGATCCGGCGCCCGTTCGGGTCCTGCAGGTAGCCGATCCCGGCCACGTCGGAGTGCAGCAGGCTCCCCTCGTCGTCCCAGACGCGGATCCGGAACGGGTCCTTCTCGACCTCGACGCGCAGCGCGCCGCCGGTGAGGACGGCCCGGTCGCCGTCGTCGACGAGCTCCACCGGCGGGGGCGTGACTCGGCGGCGCTCGGCACCCATGAAGGCGTCGAGCCGGTCCGGCCAGGCCGTGGTGACCAGCGTGTACGACTCCTCGGCGAAGTCGCCGTCGAAGCCCGCGCGGATGCGCAGGACGTGGTCGGTCATGAGCAGCAGCCGGATCTCGACACCGTCGGTGCGGATGCGGACCCACCCGTCGACCAGCTCTACCGTCTCTGCGCGCGTCGTCGTCAGCACGTGCGATCGTCCTCCTTCGGGTCGCACCGGGTCGCTCCGTCGTCGGCCTCCGTCTCCGACGGCTGTGCCGGGCGGGGGCTGCGAGCGTCCGTGCTCGTGTCTCTCAGGTCCTGCGGGTGCCGTGCTCGTCGTGGCGCGGGCGTCGCCGGGTCGTGGTCGGTCGGGTCAGGTCGTGCGAGGTGCGGCGGCGGCTCAGCCGCGGCCGGGGGTGGTGCGGCGGAACGCGTCCCAGACGCCGAGCAGGTACTGGGTGCCCAGCGCCCGGTCGTACAGGCCGTAGCCGGGGCGCGGCCGGTTCGTGGTGTTCTCGTCCCACAGGTGGCGGCCGTGGTCGGGGCGTACGTAGCCCGTGTACCCCGCCTCCGCGTAGGCGCGCATGACCTCGACCGTGTCGACGTCGCCCTCCTCGGCGCGGTGACCCACCTCGGTGAAGTCGCCGTTCGGGAGGTGCTTGACGTTGCGCACGTGCGTGAAGTGGATGCGGTCCACGAACCTTCGCACGGTGTCGGCGGCCTGCGGGGCCTGCGCGGGGTTCGCGGAGAAGCTCCCGAGGCACAGCGTCAGCCCGTGGTACGGGCTGGGGTGCAGGTCGAGGACGCGGGCGAGGTCGTCAGCCGTGGACACGACGCGGGGCCAGCCGAAGACGTCGAACGGCGGGTCGTCGGGGTGGACGCCCAGCTTGACGCCGGCCTCCTCGCAGGCGGGGATCACGGCGTCGAGGAAGTACCGGTAGTTCGCGTACATGTCCTCGTGCGTGACGCCCTCGTACGCGGCGTTGAGCTCGGTGAAGCCCGCGAGACGCTCGGGCTCCCAACCGGGCAGCGTGAGACCGCCCGACCCGGACTCCATGTCGGCGATGAGGCTCTCGGGCGTCATCTCGTCGACGACCGCCTTCTCGAAGTAGAGCGCGGTCGAGCCGTCGGGCAGCGGGCGCCACAGGTCGGTGCGCAGCCAGTCGAAGACGGGCATGAAGTTGTAGCAGACGACCTTGACCCCGGCGCGGCCCAGGCGCCGGATCGTGGTCACGTAGTTCTCGATCGCCTCGTCGCGGCTGCGCCCCAGCACCGTGCGGCCCAGCTTGATCGACTCGTGCACGTTGACCGACTCGACGACCTCGGCGTCGAACGTGCGGGTGACGCCGCGGGCGCGCGCCTCGTCGGTCAGGCCGGTGATCCGCGCGACCTCCGCGTCGATCTCGGCCTGCTCCCACACCTCGCCGGCCTGCTTGTGGTGCAGGCTCCACACGATCGTCTCGACGCCCGGGACCTGCCGGACCTGGTCGAGCGTGACCGTGTCGTTCCCCTCGCCGTACCAGCGGAAGCCCATCTTCATCGTGAAGTCCTTCGTTCGTTCCGGTGTGGCGTCAGGGGCGGGGGTAGGCCGCCAGGGGGAGGCGGTAGGCCAGGTCGGCGGCGACCTCGTGCGCCTCGTCGAGCTCCAGGCGGTGCTCGAGCACGAGCCGGGCGAGGTACCCCGCGTCGACGCGGCGCGCGAGGTCGTGACGGGCCGGGATCGAGCAGAACGCGCGGGTGTCGTCGACGAAGCCGCTCAGGTTGCTGAAGCCGGCCGTCTCGGTCGCACTCTCGCGGAACCTCCGCATGGCGTCGGGGGCGTCGAGGAACCACCAGGGGGCGCCGAGGCGCAGCGCCGGGTACACCCCGGCCAGCGGGGCGAGCTCGCGCGAGTACACGTCCTCGTCGATGGTGAACGCGATCATCCGGAAGCTCGGGTGGTGGCCGAACGCGTCGAGCAGGGGGCGCAGCGAGCGGGTGAACTCGGCGGCCACCGGGATGTCGTACCCGCGGTCGGGGCCGAACGCCGCGAACGGGGCGCTCGCGTGGTCGCGCAGGACGCCGGGGTGCAGCTGCATGACCAGCCCGTCTTCGGCGGACATCGCGGCCATCTGGAACAGCATGTGGCCGCTGAAGGCCTGCGCCTCGGCCGCGGTGACCCGGCCGGCGAGCGCGGCGTCGAAGACGCGGCGCGCCTCGCCGTCGTCCAGCGGCGTGGTGTCCGCGAGGAGGTGGCCGTGGTCGGTGGCGCGGGCGCCCGCCTCGACGAAGCGCTGCCGCTGGGTGCGCAGCGCGTCGAGGTAGGCGTCGTAGGTCGTGACGTCGGTCCCGGCGGCCTCCGCGAGGCGGGCGACGTCGTCGCGCCACGTCGGGCGGTCGAGGTGCAGCAGCGGGTCGGGCCGGAACGTCGGCAGCACCCGCTCGCCGTAGCCGTCCGCGGCGAGCTTGGCGTGCTGGTCCAGGGGCGACCAGGCCGGGTCGGTGGTCGCGATGACCTCGATGCCGAAGGTGTCCAGCAGCGCGCGGGGGCGGAAGCCCGGCTCGGCGATGCGTGCCGCGACCTGGTCGTAGATCGCGTCGGCGGTCTCGGCCGACGGGCGCTGGGTGACCCCGAAGATCTCGACGAGCGCGTGCTCCAGCCAGTAGCGCGTCGGGGTGCCGCGGAAGTGCTTCCAGCCCGCGCAGAAGCGGCGCCAGATCTCCCGCGGGTCCGTCTCCACGGGCTCGTCGGCGGTGGAGCCGACGCCGAGGCGGGGCAGCGTCTCGGCCTGGGAGACGAGCATCCGCGTCAGGTAGTGGTCCGGGACGACGAACAGCTGGGCGGGGTCGCCGAACGACGAGTCCTGCGCGAACCACTCGACGGGCACGTGCCCGTGCATGGACACGATCGGCAGGTCGCGCACCGCCGTGTAGAGCTCCCGGGCCACCTCGCGGGTGCCGGGGTCGGCGGGCAGCGCCCGGTCGGGGTGCAGGGTCCAGGGCTCGCTCACGTGCTGCTCCTCGTCGTCGAGTGGAAGTCGTCGATGGCTGCGAACGTTTGCATCGTAACCCGACGACCCGGGGTGTGGGCAAGGATGGCGGCTCGCCCGCGCAATAACAGGGATCTCTTGGGGTGAACAATCGCGAGACGCTGGTCCGGTCTGTGCTTCGCGCGCCCTGTGTGCCACAATGTGGCAAACGTTCGCGCGGTCGACGACGCTGCCGAAGCCCGGAGGAGGGTGCCCGCATGGTCACGGTGCACGACGTCGCGCGCGCCGCCGGCGTCTCCATCTCGACGGTATCGCGAGCCCTCGCCTCGCCCGAACGGGTCGCCGCGCCGACCCGGGAGCGCGTCACCGCGGCCGCGCGCGAGCTCGGCTACCGGCCCAACCGCGCGGCCTCCGGCCTGCGTGCCGGACGGACCGGCGCGCTCGGCCTCGTGGTTCCCGACCTGGCCAACCCGTACTTCGCCGCCGTGGCCAAGGGTGCGCAGGCACGCGCCCGGGAGCGCGGTCTCGGCCTCTTCGTCGTCGACACGGAGGAGGACCCGCGGCTCGAGGTGGAGTCCGTCTCGGGGCTCGCCCCGCAGACCGACGGTCTCGTGCTGTGCTCTCCCCGCGCCGTCGACCGGTCCGTCGAGGCGCTCGGCCGTCGTCCCGTCGTCCTCGTCAACCACCACGTCGCCGGCCTCACCTCCGTCGTCGTCGATCACGCGACCGGGATGCTGCGCGCCCTGGAGCACCTGCGCGCCCTCGGGCACCGGCGCGTCGCATACGTCGGCGGACCGGAGCGGTCGTGGTCCGACGCGCGTCGCCGCGAGGGACTCGCGGCCGCGGCCGAGCGCCTCGACGACGTGGAGGTCGTGGAGCTCGGCGCTTTCCGCCCCCAGGTGTCCGGCGGCCGGGCCGCCGCCGACCTCGTCGTCGCGACCGGCGCGACGGCCGTCGTGGCGTTCAACGACCTGGTCGCCGTCGGCCTCGTCGAGCGGCTGCGCGCCCGCGGGCTCGACGTCCCCGCGGACCTGTCCGTCGTGGGCTGCGACGACGCCTACGTCGCCGAGCTCGTGACGCCTCCGCTGACCACCCTGCGCTCCGACCTGGCCGACGTCGGCCGGGTCGCCGTCGACCGGCTGTCGGCCCTCGTCGGCGCGCCGCCCGCGGCGGGCGGCCCCGAGACCGAGGAGGCGCGCGCGGTCGAGCTCGTCGTGCGCTCGTCCACGGCGCCGCCGCGCTCCACCGGCCCGTCGTCCCCCTGACCGTCCCGACCCGTACGACCACCGTCCGGCGTCGACGCCGGACCGACCGGAGGTTCTCCCCGTGACCGACCGACTGCACCGCGACACCCTCCCGCCGCACGTCACCGCCCCGGTGACGCCCGACCAGGTGGGGGTGGTCCACCTCGGCATCGGTGCCTTCCACCGGGCTCACCAGGCCGTCTTCACCGAGGAGGCCGCGCGGGCCACCGGCGACCTGCGCTGGGGGATCCTCGGCGTGACCCAGCGCTCGGCGTCGGTGCGCGACCAGCTCCGCCCGCAGGGCGGCGTGTACGGCGTGCTGACCGCCGGCGTCGACGGCACGTCGCTGGGCCTGGTGGGGTCGGTGCTCGACGTCGCGTGGCCGGCGGAGGAGACGCCCCGCGTGCTGGACGCCATCGCCGCGCCGTCGACCCACGTGGTCACCCTGACGGTGACCGAGAAGGGTTACTGCCGCGCCGCCGACGGCGGTCTCGACCTCGACCGCGTGCGGCCCGACCTCGACGCCCTCGCGGCCGAGCAGGCCGGTACGGGCGCGGGCGGCGCCGGGCAGAGCGCGATCGGCCTGCTGGTGCGGGGCCTTGCCGCACGGCAGCGCGCCGCCGCGGCGGCGGGGGAGGGGCGGCCCGTCACCGTGCTCACCTGCGACAACATGGTCGACAACGGGCGGGTGCTGCAGGGCCTCGTGCGCCAGGCCGTGGACGCGGCGCTCCCCGGCGCCGCCGGCGACGCCCTGCGTGCCTGGCTCGACGACGACGTGGCCTTCCCGTGCTCGATGGTGGACCGCATCGTGCCGGCGACGACGCCCGCGCAGCGCGACGCCGCGCAGGAGGAGCTGGGGGTGCGGGACGAGGGGCTCGTCGTCGGCGAGCCGTTCCGCCAGTGGGTGATCGAGGACCGGTTCGCCGGCCCGCGCCCGCCCTGGGAGGCCGCGGGGGCCACGTTCACGGCCGACGTCGCCCCCTGGGAGCGGGCCAAGCTGCGGATGCTCAACGGCACCCACTCGCTGCTCGCGTACGCGGGCCGGCTCGCGGGGCACGCGACGCTCGCGGAGGCCGTGTCCGACCCGGAGCTGCGGGCACGTGCCGAGGCGTACATGTTCGGCGACGCGCTGCCGACCCTGACGCCGCCCGACGGCGCGGACCTGCGGGCCTACGGCGAGTCGCTGCTGGAGCGGTTCGCCAACCCGGCGACGGGCCACACCACGGTGCAGGTGTCGATGGACGGCACCCAGAAGATCCCGGTGCGCTGGGGCGGCGTGGCGGCGGACCGCCTGGCGGCGGGGGAGGTGCCGGCCGGCGTGGCGTACGGGCTCGCGGCCTGGTCCGAGGTGGTCCGCCGGGAGGCGGTCGCGGGCCGTGAGGTCGACGACCCCCGGGCGTCCGAGCTGCGCGCCGCCGTGGCCCGGGTGGGCGGCGGGGACGCCGCCGCGGCCGCGCCGGACCAGGTCGCGCGGGCCCTCGTGGCGCTGCCCGGTCTTCTGCCGGAGCGCATCGCCGGGGACGCGCCGGCCCTCGCCCGCCTCGTGGACACGGTCGTCGCCGAGGTCGACCGGCTGGCCTGACCCGTGCCCGCCGTCCGGCGTCGCTGTTCGTCGGGATCCGAGGCCCGGATCCCCACGGGCAGGGACGGCCGTCGTCCCGGCCGCTGCGTGACCTGGGGCGTTGGGCTCCGTGACCCGCGTCACGTAGCCTTCCGGGGCGCGCCTTCCGGCGCCCCGTGCTCCCATCGTCTCGGCCTGCGTTGCGAGATCGTGACCGGCGGATCGGGGCAGGGGGGTGGACAGCGCTTCCCGATGGTGCTTATTGTATCGATTCAGTCGGTGGCCGTGAGGGTGCTCGCAGTCGAGCCCAGCACCGACGCCGAACGAGCGAGGAGGCTCCGATGAGGATCACGCGCAAGGCTGCCGGCGCTGTCGCCGCGTCAGCGACCATCGTCCTGGCCCTGACCGCCTGCGGGCAGGGCGGCGGCACCACGGCGGAGCCGGGCTCCGGCGAGGAGCTCAGCACCGACGAGGACATCACGATCTCCCTGGCCTGGTGGGGCGAGCCCGACCGGGCCTCGATGTACGAGGAGGCGGTGGACCTCTTCGAGTCCGAGCACCCCAACATCACGGTGCAGACGCAGTTCCAGGACTGGGACGCGTACTGGACCGCCCGCGCCACGGAGGCCGCCGGCGGATCGCTGCCGGACGTCATCCAGATGGACCTGTCCTACCTGCGCCAGTACGGCGCCACCGGTCAGCTCCTCGACCTCGAGGGGCAGGTGGGCGTCAACCTCGACGTCGAGGGTGTCGACGACGCGCTGCTGGAGTCGGGCGCCATCGACGGCGCGCAGTACGGCGTCCCCACGAGCACCAACACGCTCGCCACGTTCTACAACGCCGACCTGCTGACGAAGGTGGGGGTCGAGCCGCTGGCCGAGGGGTACACCTGGGAGGACTACGGCGCGTGGATCCAGGAGGTGTCGAAGGCCGGCGCCGACATGGACCCGCAGCTGTACGGCGGGGCCGACTTCACGGGGACGTTCTGGTTCTTCCTGGAGTGGCTCATCCAGCAGGGCGTGGAGCCGTTCGCCGAGGACGGCACGCTGAACTTCGACGAGGCCCAGCTGACGGAGTGGCTCTCGATGGGTCAGGAGCTCCGTGACTCCGGGGCCATCTACCCCATCAAGCAGACCAAGCAGCTCGACCCGCTCGGCGGCTTCCACGTCAACGAGTCCGCGTCCGAGGTCACCTGGGACAACTTCCTGGCCGGGTACGTGGCGGAGTCCGGCGAGGACATCCAGATGCTGCCGATCCCGTCGGGCGAGAACGGGCCGCAGCAGTTCTGGAAGCCGTCGATGCTGCTGTCGGCGTCCGCGAGCACGTCGCAGCCCGCCGCCTCCGCGGCGCTCATCGACTTCCTCATCAACGAGCCGGAGGTCGGCAAGATCTTCGGCACGTCGAAGGGCGTGCCGGCCGTCCAGGCCCAGCGTGACGCGATGGACGTGGAGCCGGGCTCGGTGGACGAGCAGGTCGTGCAGTACGAGGAGGACGTCGCCGACGTCGTCACCGAGGCCGCACCCGTTCCGGTCGAGGGCTTCGGCGAGATCGAGGCCGAGTTCAAGCGCCTCGGTGAGGAGCTGCAGTACGGCAACGTCACCGTCGAGGAGATGGCCAGCCAGTGGTTCACGTTCGCGAACGACACCGTGGTCACGGAGTGACGATGGCTGTCGAGAGCTCCGCACCGACCGGCGCCTCGCCCGGGACGCGGTCCGCGTCCCGGGCGGGGGGAGGTGGCGACGCGTCGCAGCGTCGGGTCTCGCGTGCTGGTGACATTCGTGCCGGGTATGCGTTCTTGGCGACGCGTCGCAGCGTCGGGTCTCGCGTGCTGGTGACATTCGTGCCGGGTATGCGTTCTTGTCGCCGTGGTTGGTGGGTTTCGTGCTGCTGACGGCGTTCCCGATGGTGGCGTCGTTGTACCTGGCGTTCACGGACTACGACTTGTTCCACGACCCGAGCTGGATCGGGTTGCAGAACTTCCGTGATCTGTTCGCGGATTCGCGGTTCTGGACCTCGGCGAGAGTCACGGCGATCTATGTGCTGGTCGGCACGCCGATCAAGCTGGCCGCGGCGTTGGCGGTCGCGATGTTGTTGAACATGAAGCATCGGGGGCAGGGCGCGTACCGGTCGATCTTCTATGCCCCGTCGTTGATCGGCGCGAGCGTGTCGATCGCGATCGTGTGGAAGGCGATGTTCATCGACGACGGGATCGTGGACCGGATCGCGCAGGTCTTCGGTGCCCCTGCCGGGGGTTGGGTGGGTGATCCGTCCAAGACGATGCCGATGTTCATCCTGCTGGCGACCTGGACGTTCGGTGCGCCGATGGTGATCTTCCTCGCCGGGCTCAAGCAGGTCCCCGCGGAGCTGTACGAGGCCGCGGCCGTGGACGGCGCCGGGCCGGCCAGGAAGTTCTGGCGGATCACGATCCCGATGCTGAGCCCGGTGCTGTTCTTCAACCTGCTGCTGGAGACGATCGGCGCGTTCCAGGTCTTCGGGTCGGCGTTCATCATCTCCGGGGGCACGGGTGGTCCGGCGGACTCGACGCTGTTCTACACCCTGTACCTGTACATCAAGGGCTTCGCGCAGTTCGACATGGGGTACGCCTCGGCCATGGCCTGGGTCCTGGTGATCGTGGTCGGCGTGATCACCACGATCTTGTTCAAGACCTCGAACGCCTGGGTCCACTACTCCGGAGACAACCGATGAGCGCGCACACCTCGACTCCGCAGACCCAGTCCCTGTCGAATCAGGCCGCCGCCGCGCTACCCCCGGGCGCCGGAGGAGCCGGCGGGCACGACCCGAACGGTGAGGCGGCGAAGGCCGCCCGCCGGGGTGCCGCCCGGCGCCGCAAGGGCCTCAAGGCCCTGGGTTTCCACGCGGTGATGCTCGCCGCCACCGTGGTGGTGCTCTACCCCGGCGTGTGGATGCTGACCAGCTCGTTCAAGCCCACGAACGAGATCATCGGCAACATCAGCCTGTGGTCGGACAACATGTCCGTGGACAACTTCGCCACCGCCCTGTCCGGGATCGGCGGGGTCGGGTTCTGGACCTTCTTCACCAACTCGATGATCCTCGCGATCGCGTCAGTGGTCGGGGTGACGCTGTCGGCCTCGGTGAGCGCGTACGCGTTCGCCAGGATCAACTTCCCCGGCCGGGGCGTGTTCTTCGCGATCATGATCGGCACGCTGCTGCTGCCGTTCCACGTCGTGATCATCCCGCAGTACGTCATGTTCAACCAGTTCGGGATGGTCAACACCTTCATCCCGCTGCTCGCGCCGAAGTTCCTCGCCGCCGAGGCCTTCTTCGTCTTCCTCATGGTCCAGTTCATGCGCAACCTCCCGCGCGAGCTCGACGAGGCCGCCCGCATCGACGGGTGCGGCCACACCCGCATCTTCGCCTCGATCATGCTGCCCCTGATGCGCCCCGCGATCATCACCTCCAGCATCTTCGCGTTCATCTGGTCCTGGAACGACTTCCTCGGACCCCTGCTCTACCTCAAGAAGCCCGACCTGTACTCCCTACCCATCGCCCTACGCCTCTACGTCGACCAGACCTCCGTGTCCGACTACGGCGCCCAGATGGCCATGGCCGTCCTCGCCCTGGTCCCCGTGATGATCTTCTTCATCCTCTTCCAGCGCTACATCGTCGACGGCGTCGCCACCCAAGGACTCAAGGGCTGATCTTCATCCTCTTCCAGCGCTACATCGTCGACGGCGTCGCCACCCAAGGACTCAAGGGCTGACGGGCCGCACCATGGCGCACTCCTCACGACGCCGGCCCGCGCGGGGCCCCGCCGCCTCCCGGGCGGCGGGGGCCTCCGGGCCGACCCGCGCCGGCGCCGCGCTCGGGCTGCTGGGTGAGGTGCTCCTCGCCGGGGTCCTGGCCACCGTCGGGAGCCTGCTCGTCGTGACGGCCGTGCCGTCGGTGGCGGCGGCGGTGGCGCACGTGCGCCGGCATGTCGCGGGCCTCGACACAGGCGTGGGCCGGTTCGCCCGCGAGTGGTGGGCCGCCGTGCGCGCGCTCTGGATCCTCGGCGCCGGCGGGCTCGCGCTCGCCCTGCTGCTGGTGTTCGACCTGCTGCTCGCGTCGTCCGGCGTGCTCCCCGGGGCCGACGTCGTCGCCGCCGTGGTGGCCCTGGCCGCCGCGGGCGCCGTCGTCGTCCTGCTGCGCGCCGCGGGGGCCTGGTCCGACGACGAGGGCACACCGTCCGGTGCCAGGGCGCGGTCCGCGCTCGCCCGCGGCGCCGAGGCCGCCCGTGACGACCTCGTCGGGTCGGTCCTGCTCGTCGTCGCCGTCGGCCTGTGCGCCACGTTCGTGTGGATGCTGCCGGCGCTGCTGTTCGTCGTCGGCGGCCTGCTGGCGCTGGCCGTGGTCGGCGTCGAGGCGCGGCGCCGCACCCACGCCGCGGCGGACCCGAGCTCCCGCCCGCCGGGGGGCGCCTCCGGCCCGCGGGGCTGACCCCGCACCCCCCTCATCTCCCTCCGGGCACCGCCCGGAGCCCGGCGGCGCCGCCCCGGGACCCCCACCCGAAGGAGACCACCGTGCGTTCCCCTGCCCGCCGTGCGCTCGTCGCCGGCTCGTCGGCACTCGCCGTCGCCCTGCTCACCGCCGCGTGCTCCGGCGGCACCCCGTCCGGGACGGCGGCGTCGTTCGACCCCGACGAGGAGGTCACCCTCACCGTCGCGTGGTGGGGCGACGACGACCGGGCGGCGCGCTACACCGAGGCGCTCGACCTCTTCACCGAGCAGCACCCGAACGTCACCATCCAGCGCTCCTTCGTCGCGTTCGACGACTACTGGACGGCGCGCGCGACCGAGGCGGCCGGGAGCTCGCTGCCGGACGTCATGCAGTTCGACTCCTCGTTCCTGCGCGAGTACGCGGGCACCGGCCAGCTCCTCGACGTCTCGCCGTACCTGGGCGACGAGATCGACACCTCCCAGCTCGCCGACGAGCTCATCGACTCCGGCCGGATCGGCGACGCCGTGTACGCCGTGCCGACGGCCACCAACACGTTCGCGTCGTTCTACAACCCGGCGGTCGTCGAGGAGCTCGGCATGGAGCCGCCGTCCGAGGCCTACACGTGGGACGAGCTGGCCGACTGGGTGGCGAAGGCCAGCACCGCCGGGGCGGACGGCGACCCGGTGCTGTACGGGTCCAACGACTACACGGGCGTCTTCTGGGCGTTCCTGCAGCACCTGGTGCAGGAGGGCGTCACGCCGTTCACCGACGACGGGCAGCTCGGCTTCACCCGCGAGGACATGGCCGCGTGGCTGCACACCGGCGACGACCTGCGGTCGGGCGGCAGCTTCTTCCCCGTCCAGCGCCAGCAGCAGCTCGCTCCCGAGGGCGGCTTCACCGTCAACGAGCAGGCGCTCGAGATGAGCTGGGACAACTTCCTCGCCGGGTACGTCGCGTCGTCGGGCACCGACGACATCACGATGCTGCCGGTGCCGTCCGGCTCCGACGGCGAGAAGCACATGTTCGCCCGCACGTTCCAGATGGCGGCCTCCGCGCACACCGAGCACCCGGCCGCCGTCGCCGAGCTGCTGGACTTCCTGGTCAACGAGCCCGAGGTGGGGCGCATCTTCGGCACCTCGAAGGGCGTGCCGGCCACCCAGGCGCAGCGCGACGCGATGGAGATCGAGCCGGGGTCCGTCGACGAGCGCGTCGTGGCGTACGAGGAGGAGTACGCGGACCAGATCACCGAGCCGGCGCCCGTCCCCGTCGAGGGATTCGGGGCGCTGGAGGCCGAGTTCAAGCGGCTCGGCGAGGAGCTGGCCTACGGGAACGTCACGGTGGACGAGTTCGTGGAGCAGTGGTTCTCGCTGGCCGAGGACCAGCTCGGCTGAGACAGAGGGGAGGAACGGGGCGATGAAGGTCACGATCCTGGGTGCCGGCGCGATCGCCGGCGCCCATGCGGAGGCGCTGGCGGCCCTGCCCGCCCACGGCGTCGACGGCGTTGAGCTGACGCACGTCGTGGACGTGGACGCGGGCCGCGCGGCGGAGCTGGCCGCGCGGCACGGCGTGCCCCACCACGGCACCGACCTGCGGGCGCTGCTGGACGCGGGCGAGGTGGACGCCGTGCACGTGTGCACGCCGCCTGCCGTGCACCTGGAGGCGGCTCTCGCGGCGCTGCGGGCCGGGGTCCACGTCGTCGTGGAGAAGCCGGCGGTGCTGTCGCTGGCCGAGGCGGACGCCCTCGCGGCGGCCGAGCGCGAGGCGCACGCCGCCGGCCTGACCGGCCGGTTCACCCAGATCGTGCAGCACCGGTTCGGCGCCGGGATCCCGCGCCTGCGCCGGTTCCTCGACGACGGCACGCTGGGGGCCGCCTACGTGGCGCAGTGCGACACCCTGTGGTTCCGGACGCCGGCCTACTTCGAGGTGCCGTGGCGCGGCCGCTTCGACACCGAGGGCGGCGGCACCACCATGGGGCACGGCATCCACCAGTTCGACCTGCTGCTGGCCGTCCTCGGCCCGTGGGTCGAGGTGCGGGCGATGGCCGGCCGGCTCGCCCGGCGCACGGACACGGAGGACGTGTCGACGGCGCTGGTGCGCTTCGCGAACGGCACGATGGCGACGATCACCAACTCCGCGATCTCGCCGCGCCAGACGTCGCGCCTGCGCTTCGACACCGAGGCCGCAACGGTCGAGCTGGAGCACCTCTACGGTTACGACGACGCCGACTGGACGGTCACGCCCGTCGAGGGCCGTGAGGACGTCGCCGAGGCGTGGTCCGCCGACGCGGCGCGGTCGGACGACGACGGGGCGAGCGGCCACCTGGCGCAGCTCGTGCCGACCTACCGTGCCCTGGTCGAGGGCCGGACGCCGCCCGTCACCGTCGCGGACACCCGCGACACCCTCGAGCTGGCCGCGGCGATCTACAAGTCGGCGTTCACGGACGCCACCGTGCGGGCCGGCGAGATCGTCGACGGCGACCCGTTCCACGCCTCGATGGCGGGCACCGGCACGCCGTGGCCCCCGGTCACCTGACCCGTCGCGCCCACAACATCCTTCCGGTGGCATCGGCTGACACGCCCGGCGACCTCCCGACCGTCCGGGAGGAAGCCGATGTTAACGTGACCACGCTCACAGCCGGTCGGCGGGGGGGCCCCGGCCGGACGTCACGACGGAGTGGGGACGGATGAGACAGGTCACGAGACGCGAGCTGCTCGGGATGGGGCTCACGGGGGGAGCGGCGGCGGTGCTCGCCGGCTGCACGACCCCGGGCACGACCTCGGTGAACGCGCAGCCGGTGGTGCCGGCAGCCGCGTCGGGGGAGAAGGTCACGCTCACGTACTGGGCATGGCTCAAGGACCTCCAGAAGGTCGCCGACATCTGGAACGCGAAGCACCCGGACGTGCAGGTCGAGGTCTCGTGGATCCAGGGTGGCAACGACGGCGGGTACCAGAAGCTGTACTCGGCCCTGGCCGCGGGTGGCGGGCCCGACCTCGCGCAGGTCGAGATGCGCACGATCCCGGAGTTCATGCTGGTGAACGGGCTCGTCGACCTGCGCCGGTACGGCATCGACGAGCACGAGGCCCGGTTCGACCCGACCCTGTGGAGCCAGGTGAGCTACGCGGGCGGCGTCTACGGCGTCCCGCAGGACTCGGGGCCCACCGGCCTGTACCACCGGCCGGACCTGTACGAGCAGGCGGGCGTCCCCGTCCCCACCACGTGGACGCAGTGGGCCGAGGTCGCGCCCGCGATCCGCGACGTGGGCGCCTACATCGACGCGTTCCCGCTGGACGACACGTCGGTCTTCGCCGGGCACGCGATGCAGGCGGGCGCCACCTGGCTCCGCGCGACGGAGGACGGCTGGGTCATCGACATGGCGGGCGAGGCAACGCTGGACGTCGCCCGGTTCTTCGACGCCGCGATCGACGACGACCTCGTGACGACCTCCACCAACCCGTTCACCCCCGGCTGGTACGCCGCCGCCGCGCACGACAAGATCGCGTCCCTCGTGGGCGCCAGCTGGGGCGACGCACTGCTGCAGAGCGTCAGCGGTTCCGAGGGCAAGTGGCGGGTCGCTCCCGCACCCCGGTGGGACCACGGGTACGGCTCGTCGTTCATCGGCGGCTCGACGGCGGCAGTGCTGGCGAACAGCGCGCACCCCCGGGAGGCGATGGAGTTCGCCGTCTGGATGACGACGAGCCGCGAGGGGATCGACGCGATGATCGAGCACTCGGGAATCGGCTGGTCGCCCGCCCGCGACTACATCGGCGCCTCGCGCGAGGGGCCGAGCGAGTACTTCGGCGGGCAGCGGTACAACACCGAGGTGTTCCAGCCTGCCAGCAAGGACCAGAACCCCGACTGGCAGTGGTGGCCCATCACGCAGCAGACGTTCAACATCCTCGGCGACGGCTTCCGGCGCAAGGCGACGGGCGGCACGCTCGTCGACGCCGTCGTCGCCGCCGAGCAGCAGACGATCGACGTGTTCCGGCAGAAGGGCCTGACCATCCGGAAGGCGGAGGGCCGATGACGCAGACGCCGCAGACGACACCGACCTCGACCGAGGGCACCGGACGGGCCACGAGCGGGCGGGTGCCGACCCGGCGCGCCGTCGTGAACCGCGCCCCGTGGATCCTGGTCTCCCCGTTCCTGATCCTGTTCCTCCTCACGTTCGTCCTGCCGATCGTCGTGGCGATCGGGCAGAGCTTCACGACCGTCACCCGCGCCGGCCTCTTCGGCGAGGAGGGGGTCACCAGCAGGTTCGCCTGGTTCGAGAACTACCGGCTCGTCCTCGCCGACGGAAACTTCGTCGACTCGATCTGGCGCATGCTGCTGTTCGGCATCGTGCAGGTCCCGGTGATGATCGTCGCCGCGACGCTGCTGGCGCTGCTGCTGGAGTCCGCGTCGGCCCGGTGGCCGGGCGTCTTCCGCGCCACCTACTTCATGCCCTACGGCATCCCCGGTGTCATCGCCACGATCCTGTGGTCCTTCCTGTACGTCCCCGGGCTGAGCCCGATCATCGACGTCTCCGAGGCGCTGTTCGGCTACACGCCGGACTTCCTCGGGGCCGGCACGGTGCTGTGGTCGATCGCCAACATCGTCACCTGGACGTACACGGGCTACAACATGCTCATCATCGTCGCCCAGCTCAAGGCGATCCCGTCCGAGCTGTACGAGGCCGCACGCGTCGACGGCGCGGGCCCCTGGCGCACGGCGGTGAGCATCCAGCTCCCGCTGATCCGCCCGGCGCTGGTCCTCACCACCGTCTTCTCGATCATCGGCACCCTGCAGCTGTTCGCCGAGCCGCAGCTGCTGCAGACGGTGTCCCCGGCGATCGACTCGCAGTACACGCCCAACCTTTCCGCGTACACGACCGCCTTCGCCTACAACGACTACAACCTCGCGGCGGCGCAGTCCGTGCTCATCGCCCTCGTCGCGTTCGTGCTGTCGTTCGCTTTCCTCAAGCTGACGAACAGGAGCTCGCGATGACCGCCGCCGTGTCCGCCAGGACCGCCACCGCTCGCCCGGACGCGCCGCGGGCCGCCGAGCCGGACCCCGCCCACGACGCCGGGCGAGGTCGCCCCGCGACGACGATCCTCGTCACCGGCGTCCTCGTCGTCGTCGCGATCTACTTCCTGGTGCCCGTCTACTGGGTAGTCGTCGCGGCGACGAAGACCACCGACGACCTGTTCGGCACGAACGGGTTCTGGTTCGGTGACACCTTCGCGCTCTTCGACAACATCGGGGCGGTGCTCACCTACGACGGCGGCATCTTCGTGCGTTGGCTGGGCAACTCCGTCCTGTACGCGGGCGTGGGTGCGGTGCTCGCGACCTACCTGGCGGCCGCGGGCGGGTACGCGCTCGCGAAGTACGCGTTCCGGGGCCGCAACCTCATCTTCGGACTCGTGCTCGGCGGTGTGCTGGTGCCGGGTACCGCCACCGCGCTGCCGCTGTTCCTGCTGTTCAGCCAGCTGGGGCTGGCGAACACCTACGCCAGCGTGCTCGTGCCGTCCCTGGTCTCGCCGTTCGGGTTCTTCCTGTGCCGTATCTACGCGGACTCCACCGTGGACCAGTCGTTGATCGAGGCGGCGCGCATCGACGGCGCGGGCGAGCTGCGGATCTTCCACACCATCGGCCTGCGGATCATGACCCCGGCCCTCGTGACCGTGCTGCTCTTCCAGATCGTCGGCATCTGGAACAACTACTTCCTGCCGCTGGTGATGCTGAGCGACCAGGATCTTTACCCGATCACCCTCGGGCTCAACAACTGGAACAGCCAGACCGACCGGCTGCCCGAGTTCTACGAGCTCACCACCGGGGGCGTGCTGCTCTCGGTCATCCCCCTCGCCGTCGCCATGATCGTGCTGCAGCGGTTCTGGCGCGGCGGCCTGACGGAAGGTGCTGTCAAGGCATGACGCTGCTGCCCCCGCTCCCGCACGAGTCCACCGCCCCCTGGTCGGGCCGGGTCGACCCCCCACGCGCGGCGCTCGCGAGCGACGCCCCTCGACTGTCCCTCGACGGCACCTGGCGGTTCCGTCTGCTGCCCGCGGTGCCGGGCAGCCCGGGCGGCCACGGCGTCCTGCCGGACGGCGAGGCGGAGGCCGACTTCGCCCTGCCCGGATACGACGACGGCGGCGCCGGCTGGGGTGAGATCCCGGTCCCGGCGCACTGGGTGCTCGTGGGGGACGGGCGGCACGGCCGCCCGATCTACACCAACGTGCAGTTCCCGTTCCCGGTGGACCCGCCGCACGTGCCGGACGAGAACCCGACGGGCGACTACCGCCGCGAGGTCGAGATCCCGGCGGACTGGGCCGCGGGCGGTCGCGTGCTGCTGCGGTTCGACGGCGTGGAGTCGTTCTTCCGGGTGTGGGTCAACGGCGAGGAGGTCGGCTCGGCCTCCGGCTCCCGGCTGGCCCACGAGCTCGACGTCACCGACGCCGTCCGCCCGGGGACGAACACCGTGGCGGTGCGGGTGGTGCAGTGGTCGGCGGCCAGCTACCTGGAGGACCAGGACCAGTGGTGGCTGCCCGGCATCTTCCGCGACGTCACGCTGCTGCACCGCCCCGCCGGGGCGCTCGACGACGTGTGGCTGGACGCCGACCTCGACCCCGCGACGTCCGAGGGCGTCCTCGTGCCCGAGCTGCGGGCCGACCACGCGGCGTTCCCCGTGCGGCTGCGCGTGCCGGAGCTCGGCGTCGACGTCGCGTGGGCTGCGCCCGGCGACGTCGCCCCGGTCGCGGTGGGCGCCGTCGAGCCGTGGTCCGCGGAGGTGCCGCGCCTGTACGACGCGACCGTGACGTCGTCGGGCGAGGCCGTGTCGCTGCGCGTCGGGTTCCGGCGGGTGGAGATCGTCGGCGACCGGCTGCTCGTCAACGGCCGGCAGGTGACCTTCTCCGGGATGAACCGGCACGAGACCCACCCGGACCGCGGCCGCGTCTTCGACGAGGAGCACGCGCGGGCCGACCTGGCGCAGATGAAGCGGCACAACGTCAACGCGATCCGCACCAGCCACTACCCGCCGCACCCGCGCCTGCTCGACCTCGCCGACGAGCTGGGCCTGTGGGTGGTCCTCGAGACCGACCTGGAGACGCACGGCTTCGAGGCCGGCGGCTGGGTGGGCAACCCGAGCGACGACCCGCGGTGGCGCGACGCGTGCCTCGACCGCGTGCGCCGCACGGTGGAGCGCGACAAGAACCACCCGAGCGTCGTGCTCTGGTCGCTGGGCAACGAGTCCGGCACCGGCCGCAACCTCGCCGCGATGGCCGAGTGGGTGCACGGCCGCGACCCGTCCCGGCCCGTGCACTACGAGGGCGACTACGCCGGCGAGTACACCGACGTCTACTCGCGGATGTACTCCACGGTGCCCGAGACCGCGTCGATCGGCAGCGACGACGACCTGTCCCCGGTGCTCGGCTGCTCCGTGGCGGACTCCGCCCGGCAGCGGTCCAAGCCGTTCCTGCTGTGCGAGTACGCGCACGCCATGGGCAACGGCCCGGGCGCGCTCGACCAGTACCGGGACCTCGTGGACACCCACCCCCGCCTGCACGGCGGGTTCGTGTGGGAGTGGCGGGACCACGGCATCCGCACCACCACCGACGACGGCACCGAGTTCTTCGCCTACGGCGGGGACTTCGGCGAGGTGGTGCACGACGGCAACTTCGTCATGGACGGCATGGTCCTGTCCGACGGCACTCCCAGCCCGGGGCTGACGGAGTTCTGGCACGTCGAGCGGCCGGTCGTCGTGCGGCCGGCGGGCGATCCCGCGTCCGGCGTCGTCGAGGCCCGCAGCCGGCGGCACACGGCCGACACCGCCGACCTGGCGCTGCGCTGGCGCGTCGAGCACGACGGCGAGGTCGTCGCCTCGGGGGAGGTCGCGGTGGCCGTCGCGGCGGGGGAGCGCGCCACGGCACGCCTCTTCGAGGAGGTGCCGCCGCCGGCACCGGGCGTCGAGGCGTTCTGCACGGTCGAGCTCGTGCTCCGCGAGGACGCGGCCTGGGCCCGTGCCGGGCACGTCGTCGCCCGCGACCAGTGGGCCCTGCCCGCCCCCGCGACCCCGCGGGCACCGCGCCGCCCGGCCGCGGCGCTCGCGGACGCGCCGGTCGACTTCCGCGGTCCGGACCTCGTGACGCTCGCGGGCGCGGAGGTGTCCGCGCCGCGCGTCGAGCTGTGGCGGGCGCCCACGGACAACGACCGGGGCAAGGCGATGGGCAGCTACGACGCCGAGGACCCGACCACCCTGCCGTGGCGCGGCACGCCGGCGCCGCCGGTCGCGGAGCGCTGGCGCCGCCAGGGCCTGGATCGGCTCACCCACCGCACCGTCGCCGTCGAGGAGACGGCGGAGAGCCTGCGGGTGCTCCGGCGGGTCTCCGCGGCGCAGAGCCGCAGGTCGATCGACGTCGAGGAGACCTGGACCGCCGAGCGCGCCGCCGACGGCGCCGTCGAGTCGGTGCTGCGGGTCGTCATGACGCCGGACGACGCGTGGGACGACGTGTGGCCGCGGCTCGGCGTGCACCTGGCCCTGCCCACCGACGTCGACGGCGCCCGGTGGTTCGGGCTCGGGCCGCACGACTCCTACCCGGACGTGCGCCGGTCGGTGGTCGTGGGCCGTCATCGCGCCGGCCTCGACGACCTGACCGTGCCGTACGCGCGGCCGCAGGAGTCGGGGCACCGCTCCGAGGTGCGCGAGCTGGACCTCGAGCGTGGCGGCCGGCCGTGGGTCCGCCTGACGGCGGCCCGGGACGCCCGTGGCCGCCTGCCCGGGTTCACGCTCGCGCGCCACTCGCCGCACGAGCTCGCCCGCGCGGCGCACCCGCACGAGCTGCCCGTGCCAGAGGCGCACCACCTGGTGGTGGACGCCGCCCAGCACGGCCTGGGCTCGCGCGCGTGCGGCCCCGACGTGTGGCCGACGGCGGCGCTGCGTCCGCAGGCCCGCACCCTCGAGCTGCGCTGGCGGGCGCTCGGCGTGTGATTCCAGGGTCGGCAGGCGTCGGCCAAGACAGGTGTGAACTGCCGGGTACGAAGCGTGTGAATTGCCTGATTTCACATGTGTGGATGGTAGGTTTGCGTCTATGGTCAGCAGTGACGCCAGGGTGTATCACCGCCGCATCGTCGATGACGAGCTCGACGAGCTCGCCGTGGGACTGCCTGCCGTCGCTCTCCAGGGCGCCAAGGGGGTGGGAAAAACGGAGACGGCCCGCCGCCGTGCGGATCGCGTCGTGAGGTTCGACGTCGACCAGGAGCGTGCCGCGTTCGCGGCCAGGCCGTTCGACCTCGTACCGGACGGGACGACGCTTCTCGACGAGTGGCAGCTGTATCCGCGTTCCTGGGACCAGGTCCGGCGGGCGGTCGATGCCGGGGCTCCGCCCGGTTCGTATCTCTTGGCGGGGTCGACCGCGCCGCCCGGCGCCCGCGTCCATTCCGGCGCCGGGCGGATCGACGCGATCCGGATGCGCCCGCTCTCGCTGAACGAGCGTGGTCTCGAGGAGCCGGCCGTGAGTCTCGAGCGGCTCATGGCCGGCGGGTCGCCCCCGCTCGACGGGAAGACGTCCGTCGGCCTGGAAGAGTACGTCGACGAGATCTTCGCCTCCGGGTTCCCCGGCATCCGCGGGCTGCCCGCACGGTTGCGCGACACCCGGCTGGACGGATACGTCACGCACACCATCGAGCGCGAGTTCGTCGAACAGGGGACCTCGGTCCGGCGGCCGGCCTCGCTCGCGACGTGGCTTCGCGGCTATGCCGCGGCCACGGCCACGACCGCGTCCTACTCCCGCATCCTCGATGCTGCGACCGCCGGTCTGCCCGAGAAGCCGAGCCGTGACGCGACGACCGCGTACCGAGACGTGCTCCTCCGCACCTTCGTCCTCGATCCGGTCGACGCCTGGATCCCTGTGTACAACCCGCTCAAGCGGCTCGCTCAGGCTCCCAAGCACATGCTCGCCGACCCTGCGCTCGCCACCCGCCTCCTCGCTCTGGACCGCACCGACGTCATCACAGCGCGGGACGACGTGCGGATCGACGGTCGCGGCGGCTCCATGCTCGGGCCGCTCTTCGAGCACCTGGTCGTGCAATCCGTCCAGACCTACGCGCAGCGGATCGGGGCCCGTGTCGGGCACCTCCGTGTCCAGGACGGCCGCCACGAGGTCGACGTCATCGTGGAGCGCGGCCGGAAGGTCGTCGCCCTGGAGGTCAAGCTCGCGACGACCGTCGACGATCGGGACGTGCGACACCTGCACTGGCTCAGGGAACAGCTCGGGAGCGACCTCGTCGACGCCGCCGTGGTCACGACGGGCCAGATCGCGTACCGCCGCCCCGACGGGATCGCCGTCGTCCCGGCGGCGCTGCTGGGCCCCTGAACCCTCGGGCCGGCTGTCGCGATCGCGATTTCGTGGCGGATGTCCCCGACTTCTGACGGTCAATGCGCCACTTCTGCTGACAATCGACATCGGCGACGTTAAGTTGAACGGACCACGTCAATGGCAGCATGCGCAAAGGAGCGTCATGAGCACCCGTACGCAGGCATCGTTCGCACGCCGGGCCCTCGCGGTCGCCGCCACCTCCGCCGTCGGGGTGGGGCTGGTCGCCGCGGCCCCCGCCTCCGCCGCCCAGGACGACGAGATCCTCGTCGTCGGCAAGACCCTCGGCTTCCGCCACTCCCACATCGACGACACCACCCACGCGCTCATCGACCTGGGGGAGGACCACGGGTTCACGGTCGACGTGTGGGACCCGCCCAACGACTCCGCCGGCTGGTGGGGCGACGGCTCGCCCGGACAGCCCGACCTCACCATGGATTCCACGCCGTTCACCAGCGCCGAGGACCTCGCGCGGTACGACTCGATCGTCTTCGTCTCGCCGGTGGACAACACCAACAGCCTCGACCCCGAGGTGCCCCGGCTGCTCGACGACGACGAGCTCGCCGCCCTGCAGGGCTACGTGCACGCGGGCGGCGGCGTCGTCGGCATCCACGCCGCCACCGACACCATGCACACGTCGGGCTGGTTCACGCGGCTCATCGGCGGCGGAGCCCGGTTCGCCGGACACCCGCAGCAGCAGACTGCCACCATGCGCGTGGAGAGCCCCGCCCACCCGTCCATGCAGGGCGTCCCGCTGGAGTGGGAGCGCTGGGACGAGTGGTACAACTACACGCTCAACCCTCGCGGCGACGTGCACGTGCTGCAGACCCTCGACGAGTCGACGTACTCCGGCGGCAGCATGGGCGAGGACCACCCGATCGCGTGGTGCCAGAACTTCGAGGGCGGCCGCTCCTGGCACCAGGGCGCGGGCCACGTCGACGAGGCCTGGACCGACGACACGTTCCTCACGATGGTGCTGCGGGGCATCGAGTGGACGTCCGGCCGCGTCAGCGGCGGCGGCGACTGCGTGACGTTCGGCGAGGTCGACGGTCTCGTCGCCGGGCTGCCGACGGACACCGTTCGGGACCGGGTGGCCGTGTCGCTGCTGACCGACCGGCTGGACGCCGCCGAGCAGGCCGCCGACGACGGCGACCGGGCCGGCGCGCTGCGTCGCCTGCGGGTGGCGGAGCACCTCGCCGGGGCGCTCGTCGCCGACGACGACGCCGCCGACGTGCTGGCCGGCAAGGTCGCCGACCTGACCGAGTGGCAGCAGGGGCTCCGCGCCGCCGGCCTCTGAGCCCACGAGGGCGGCCGGCGCGGCGCTCGGTGCGTCAGAGCGTCAGCGTGACCGGGCCGATCAGGCCCGACGGGCACCGGTCGCCCTCGTAGTAGACGGCGGCGTTGTTGCTCACCAGCACCTCGACGACGTTCGGGCCGGCCCGCAGCGCGCCGGCCGGGACGTCCACGACGTGCGGGGCGGCGAGGGCGTGCCCCACCACGGTCCCGTTCACCGTCACCGTCGCCGCGTCCCCGACGGCGCCGAGGTTCAGGCGCGCGGCACCGGCGCCGTCGGGCAGGTCGGCCGTCGCGACGTAGCGCACGGACCCCGCGAAGCGGCGCAGCGCGGGGACGGCGGTCCAGTCGCCGAGGCCGAGCGCGTCCGGCACGACGGTGGCCGGGTCGTCCCGGACGTCGTCGAGGTCGCCCACGACCCGCTCGACGGCGCCGCGCCACCCGGTCACCTCGACCCGCCGACCCGGCGCCGGGGGCGCGGCGGCGACCTTCCGGCCCCCGGCCGCCACGAGCGCGAGCGTGCGCCGCCGCTCCAGGACCAGCGGCACCCGGCCGTCGGCGTCGCGCTCGACCGGGCGGCACGTGTCGGTGAACGGGTCCCACCAGCAGGCGTCGGCGGGCAGCCCCGACAGCCGCAGGGCGGTGCGGACCGTCCGCTCGCCCTCGTGGAAGCACACGTAGCCGGCGCCGTCCGCCAGCACCACGACCCGCAGGTCCGGCGCCGGGGGAGCGGCCTCGACCACCGGGGCCCCGGCGGCCCGCAGCCGCTCCTTGAGCGACACGACGTCGGGCACGCCGTCGGCCGGGTCCACGAGCTCGGCGTGCCCGACGCCGTCCGTCGTGTACCCGAAGTCGACCTGCGCCTCCAGCAGCGCCCGCACCACCGGCCCCGACGTCGCGGCGTCCGGGCGGCTCAGCACCCCGACCGGCCACACCGGCAGCGCTGCCGCGAGCAGCTCGGCGACCCGCCGCACGTATCCGACGAGCGCCGGCAGGTGCGGCCACCACGAGTTCCACCGGCCCAGGTCCGGCTCGCTCTCGAACGCCCGCCCGCCGCGCACGGAAGAGAAGAACGCGTGCAGCACCGGCGTCGTCACGCCGCGGCTCAGGTACCAGTCGAGCAGCCAGCGGGCCTCGTCCAGGGTGAGCCGCCACCCGTACGCGCCGAGCGCCTCCGTGACCGCGGGCGTCCCGCCGCGGGCCCGGGCGGCGCTCGCCGCCACCTTCGGGGCGGCGCTCTCCGAGCCGTCGAGCGCCGTGCCGTCCCCGCCGGAGGCCGGCGGGAGCACCCAGCGCCACACCGTGTCCTGGCCGGGCCAGTGCATCCGGGCGGCGGTCGCGAGGTCGTCCGGCTCGGCCGGGTGCCCCGTCAGGGCGATGCCGTGCCGGGCGCACCACGCCGCCTGCGCGTCGTAGTAGACGCGGTGCAGCCGTGCGCGGACGGCGTCGTCCCAGGCGCGCGCGAACCCGGTGGACGCCGGGTCGGTGCCGCCGGGGCGTGCGCCGTCGCCCGCGTCCCACAGCTCGGGCAGACGGCGCAGCACCTCGCCGGTCGCGACGTCGAGGCTCGCCGCGACCTCGGCCTCCAGGCCGGGCGTGTACGGGCGCGCGTGCGGCCGGTGCCCGCGGCCCAGCAGGAACGGCTCGTCGGTGAACATCGCGACGACCGTCGTGCCCAGGTGGTCGCCCAGGGCCGCCGCGTACGCGTCGTGAGTCAGCTCCAGGAACGCCGCCACCGCGCCCGGGTCCAGCAGGTCCGCCGCGGGCGGGGCGAGGGCGTGCCCGTCGTCCTGCTCCGGGTGCGCCCCGCGGATCGTGCCGCCGCTCGCCGCGTCGAACACCGCGGTGACGCGCCACGCGCCCGCCGGCAGGTCGAGCCGCACCAGGCCCGGCGCGCGCACGGGCAGGAGCACGCCGTCGCCGTCGCGCGGGCCCCCCGGCGGCCGCGCGACGACGGCGAGCAGCCGCGCGTCCAGGTCGCGGCCCAGCGCGGGGCGCCAGTACGCGTCGTCCGCGCCGTCGACGACGACGTCGTGCGCCACCGGGACGAGGCAGCGCGCGGCGAACGCCGGGTCGCGTGCCACCACGGCGCCGTTCGCCGACCCCGACGGGTACGACGCCTCGTCGTACAGCATCACCGCCAGGCCGAGGCGCGCGCACTCGTCGACGGCGACCCGCACCAGGCGCAGGAACTCCGGCGTCAGGTACCCGACCCGCCTGCTCAGCCCAACGCGGGCGCTCAGGGTCACGCCCACGAACCCCGCGCCTGCGATCTCCCGCAGCTGCGCGAGGACCGCGGCGTCGTCCAGGTCGTCGTTCCAGAAGACGAACGCGTACGGCCCTACGGGTCCGCGGGGCACGGGCCGGTCGGTCATGCGGCGCGGACGACGCGGACCGCCCCGGACGGGACCGTGAGCCTGCCGCCGACGGGTTCGCCGGTGAGCAGCTCGGTCCCGGCGACGGGGGAGCCGTCGTCGCCGAGCACAGCCTCACGCTCGGTGTGGTTGATGACGAACAGCCACGACGCCGCGCCGTCCTCGGCCCAGCGGCGCACCACCTCGACGCCGGCGGGGGCGGCGAGGTCCGGGCCGACGCCGGCCTCGGCGACCAGCCGCCCGACGAGCGCGTCCAGGCCGGGGCGGTCGAGGCGCGTGGCGACGTACCACGCCTGGCCGGCGCCCGCGTCCGCCCGCGTGACGGCCGGCCATCCCGCCAGCGGGCCGCCGTCGTACGCGGCGACCACCTCGGTGCCGTCCGCCACGTGGGTCTTCTCCGTCCACAGGTCGACCGTCGCGTCGCCGCCCACGGCCTTGCCCACCACGCGCGCGGTCTCGCCCTCCTGCAGCGGCCAGAACTCCTCGGTGCGCACCCCGAGCAGCTCCCGGAAGGCGCCGGGATACCCGCCGAGGCGGACGTGGTCGTGCTCGTCGACGATTCCGGAGAAGTACGTGACGACGACGGTCGCGCCGCGCTCGGCGGCCGCCGCGACGTTCGCGGCGTCGGCGTCCGTCACGAGGTAGGTCGTGGGCAGCACGACGAGGTCGTAGCCCGTGAGGTCGGCGTGCGACGGGACGAGGTCGACCGTGACGCCGTGGCGCCACAGCGCCGCGTACCAGGCCTGCACCTGGTCCATGTAGCGCAGGTCGCCGGTGGGGTGCGAGTCGAGCTCGGCGCCCCACCACGACGGCCAGTCCACGACGAGCGCGGCGCGCGAGCGCACCCGCGACCCGCGCACCTCGCCCAGCGCACGCAGGGCGCGGCCCAGGTGCACGACGTCGCGCCACACGTCCGAGTCGGTGCCGGCGTGGGGCACCATCGCCGAGTGGTACTTCTCGGCGCCCGCGCGGGACTGGCGCCACTGGAAGAACATCACCGAGTCCGCGCCGCGGGCGACGTGCGCCAGCGAGTTGCGCAGCAGCTCCCCGGGGAGCTTGGCACGATTGCGCGGCTGCCAGTTCACCGCGGACGTCGAGTGCTCCATGAGGATCCACGGGGCGCCCCCCGCGAGGCCGCGGGCGAGGTCCGCCGAGAACGCGAGCTCGACCTGCCGCTCGCCGTCCGCGGCGATCGTGTAGTGGTCGTTGGCGACGACGTCGAGCTCGGGCGCCCAGGAGAAGTAGTCCATCCCCTTGGTGGTGCTGTGGGCCATGAGGTTCGTCGTGACGGGCACGTGCGGGGTGATCTCGCGCAGCGTGTCCCGCAGGTCGCGGTAGTAGTCGAGCAGCGCGTCGGACGTGAACCGGTCGTAGTCGAGCTGCTGGGTGGGGTTGGCCTGGGCCGGGGTGGTCAGCGGCGGCAGCACGTCGTCGAACGACCCGTAGCGCTGCGCCCAGAACGCGGTGCCCCAGGCGGCGTTGAGCCCGTCCACGGTGCCGTACCGCGCGCGGAGCCACTCGCGGAACGCGTCGGCGGCGGCCTCGGAGTAGTCCCTGGGCACGTGGCAGCCGATCTCGTTGTCGACGTGCCACAGGGCCAGCGCGGGGTGGTCTCGGTAGCGCTCGGCGACGCGCGCCGCCATGCGCAGCGCGTAGTCGCGGTGCACGGGGTGCGTGACGGCGTACGACTGCCGGCTGCCCTGGTGCAGCACGGTGCCGTCGGCGAGCCGCGGCAGGATCTCCGGGTGCTTGCGGGTCAGCCACGGCGGCGGGGACGCGGTGGCGGTGGCGAGCGCGACCTGGACCCCGGCGGCGTGCAGACGGTCCATCGTGTCGTCCAGCCAGCCCCAGTCCAGCTCGCCCTCGCGCGGCTCGATGGTGGCCCAGGCGAAGATCGCCACGCTGAGCAGGTTGACGCCCGCCTCACGCATGAGCCCGACGTCCTCGAGGCGGACGTCGTCGGGCCACTGCTCGGGGTTGTAGTCGCCCCCGAAGCCGAGGCCGTCGAGGCGGTCGTTCCACGGGCGGACCTGGCGGGGGTCGAAGGACTCCGGTGTCGGGCGTCGTCGCATGGCCACAGTCTCGCATGAATCGGTTCAACAGCGTGTGTCCCGGAGTCGCAGGGTGAAATACGGTCACGAAAGGATCACGTCCGGCGAATCCTGACATCTGCTCCGATAGCGTCATCGGCTGGACAGCATGTGCCGCCGACCGGGGGGGCGTCGGCTTCGGCTGCCGGCCCGAGGCGACCGTGCCCGTGCGAGGGCGTCGCCGCCCGTCGACCCGAGAGCGAGATTTCTCCCTGATGACCGTCACACGCCTGCGATCACCGATCGCACTCCTCGTCGGCGCGGCGCTCGCGCTGTTCGGGGCCGCCGCCGCCCCGAGCGCCTCCGCGACCGGCGGCCACGGCGGCCACCACGGCGGCGAGGAGCAGACCAAGCCCGGGCAGGAGACGTGCCCGGACGGCGGTGGATGGACGAAGACCGACATCGGCGGCGAGCGGACCTCGGTCGAGGTCCAGGCCACCGAGGGCTTCGTCATCGTCGAGTACTGCGTCAAGGCGTCCACCGAGGTCGAGTTCCACGACGTCGAGCCTGGTCAGGAGACCGTGGTCATCGCCTCCCCGGCGACCAACGGCAACGGTGAGACCCAGGCGATCAGCCACTACTCGGTCCGCGAGGTTCCCGTCGAGGAGGCCGAGGAGCCGACGTACCCCGCGCCGGTGTGCGAGGGCGGTGTGACGGTCACGTACCCCGAGGGCTCGCAGGGCCAGGGGTGGAACCACGTCAACGTCACCGTGGAGAACCTCGAGAGCGACGAGGAAGTCACGCTCAACTTCCACAACGACGCCGACGACTGGTCGGGCGTGGTGTCGTTCGACGCGACCACGCACGCCGACTGGCCGGGCTGGGAGCACTACGCCTACACCTGGGTCCAGGTGGCCGGCACCGACCTGCACTGGGGCGAGACCGGTGAGGAGCCGGTCGTCTGCGGCGAGAAGCCGGAGGAGCCCGGCACCCCCGAGGAGCCGGAGGAGCCGACGGAGCCGACCCTCGAGGGCTCGATCGTCTCCACCGACTGCATCGCGGACGCGCCGTGGATCACCTACGACGTCCGCGTCACGCCCGCGGACGCCGAGCTCGACGACCGGACGGCCGAGCTCGTCCTCACCGACGGCACGCGGACCGAGACCATCACCCTCGGTGAGCTCGGCGAGGACGGCACCCTGGCCGGCCGGACGCTGTGGCCGGGCGCCGAGGTCGCCGAGGACGGCGTCACGCCGATCGCGTGGCCGGGCTGGGAGCGGCTCGACGACGGTACCTGGGTCGAGACCGACGAGAACTTCGCGTGGACCCGCGAGGGTGTGACCGCGACGCTGGTCGTCAACCCTGACCTCGCCGTGGAGAACTTCGCGTACCCGCCGCCGACCTCGGCCTGCGCCAACCCGCCGCAGGACACAGAGACCCCGGGGACGCCGGCGCCCACCGAGCCGGTCGACCAGACCGTGACCCCGGCCGAGCCGGGCGACACGCCGTCCGACGAGGCCCCCGCGCCGGCCGCGGCCGGGGACGACGAGCTGCCGCAGACGGGCAGCGACGTGCTGATCTACGCGCTGGTGGCGTTCGTGCTGCTCGCGGTGGGCGGCACCGTGCTGGTGGTGCGGCGCCGGGTCTGACACGCCCGATCTGACGCGACCGGCGGACGGCGACGGCCGCCTCCCTGGACGGGGAGGCGGCCGTCGTCGTCGTGGTGGGCTCAGCTGGTGCCGGTCGTCGACTCGCGGACGACGAGCTCCGGCTGGAACGTCACGTGCACGACGGTCTCGTCCTCGTCGAGCAGCAGGTCCGCGGCCCGGTAGCCGAGCAGGTGGGTGGGCTGGCGCACCGAGGTCAGCGGGGTGGCGAGCTCCCCGGCGAACGTGACGTCGTCGTACCCGACGACGGCCATCCCGGAGGGGACGGGGATGCCGGCGGCGCGCAGGGTGCGCAGCGCCCCCAGCGCGGTGAGGTCGTTGACGCACATGACCGCCGTCGGGCGGTCCGCGAGGTCGAGCACCCGCTCGGTGCCCCGCTGCCCGCCCTCGGCGTTGAGGCTGTCGATCGTCACCTCGACGAGCGCGTGCTCCGGGTCCAGGCCGGCGCTCGCGAGCGCGGCGGCCATGCCCTCGGCGCGGTCGGCGCACTGGCGGATCGTGTGCGGGCCGTTGAGGAACGCGATGCGCTCGTGCCCGAGCCCGACGAGGTGCTGCGCCGCGGCGCCGGCGCCGGCGCGGTCGTCGACGGCGACCGACGAGAGCGTGTCGGACGGCGACGGGCGGTCGAGCAGCACGACCCGCAGGCCGCGCGCCCGGATCGCCTCCAGGTGCTCGACGTCGGACGTCGCGGGCACGACCATCAGCCCCTGGACGCCGTGCTCCTCGAACAGGCGAAGGTAGCGCGCCTCGCGCTCCGGCTCCTCGTCGGAGCTGGCGAGCATGAGGGTGTGGTCCGCCTCCTCGAGGCGGTCCTCGATGCCCCGCGCGACGTCGGTGAAGAACGGGTTGGCGACGTCGAGCACGATGGCACCCGCCGTCGTGATGGTGCCGGCGCGCAGCTGGCGGGCGGACCCGTTGGGCACGAAGTCGAGCTCGCCGATGGCGGCCTGGACGCGCTCGCGGGTGGTGGGGGAGACGCGGTCGGGCCGGTTCAGCACGTTCGACACCGTGCCGACCGACACCCCGGCCAGGCGGGCGACGTCGCTGATGGACGCGCGGCGTCTCGGGACGGTGGTGGTCATGCTGTGCGGGCTCCTCGGGTCGGGGCGCGCCGTCGCGCCGTGCACCAGGTTACTGGGCCGTCGCGTCCGGTCCCCTCCTGATCGTGGTCACGACGACCTGCTAGGTTCAGTGTATGAACCGTTTCATCGATGAGGCGGCCACGACGCACGTCTGCTTCGTGTCGCGGGTGCGCCGGGACCGGATCGACGAGTACCGCGCGGCCCACGCCGCCGTCTGGCCCGAGATGCTCGAGGCGCTGGCCGAGACCGGATGGCACGACTACCGGCTGTTCCTCGGCGAGGACGGCCTGCTGGTCGGCGTGCTGCGCACCGACGACTACGAGCGCGCGCAGCGGGACATGGCGGCGCGCGAGGTGAACGAGCGGTGGCAGGCCGCGATGGGCGACTTCTTCGAGCCGTCCGGCGGGCGCCCGGACGAGGGGTTCGTGCGGCTCGAGGAGGTCTTCCACCTGGAGGCGCAGCTCGAGGCTGCCCGACGCGAGGGGTGAGGCGCCGCGTCCGCGGGCGGCCGGATCCGGCCGGCGGCCCAGGGGGCGGTTGACGACGGGTCGCCGCCTGGTAGCATATGAATCGATTCAAGATCTGACCACGCGGCCCCGGCCGCACATCGCGCGACGTGGCGCGACCGAGGAGGAGAGATGACGGCGACGACGCCCGCGCTGGACGCGCGACTGCGCAAGGCCCTGAGCGAGCAGACCATCGAGCTGCCCTCGTGGGCGTTCGGCAACTCGGGGACCCGGTTCAAGGTGTTCGGCACCCCCGGCACCCCGCGCGACCCCTACGAGAAGATCGCCGACGCGGCGCAGGTGCACCGCTGGACGGGGATCGCGCCGCGCGTGTCCCTGCACATCCCCTGGGACCTGGTCGACGACTTCGCCGACCTGGCCCGGCACGCCAAGGAGCACGGCGTGACCATCGGGATGATCAACTCCAACCTGTTCCAGGACGACGACTACAAGCTGGGCTCGCTCACCCACGCCGACCCCGCCGTGCGCCGCAAGGCGGTGGCGCACCACCTGCAGTGCATCGACGTCATGCGCGCCACCGGCTCGACGGAGCTGAAGGTCTGGCTGCCCGACGGCACCAACTACCCGGGCCAGGACTCGATCCGCGCCCGCCAGGACCGCCTCGCCGAGTCGCTCGCGGAGATCTACGCCGCCCTCGACGACGACCACCGCATGGTGCTCGAGTACAAGTTCTTCGAGCCGGCATTCTACCACACGGACGTGCCGGACTGGGGCACCTCGCTGCTGCACTGCCTGGCCCTCGGCGAGAAGGCAAACGTCGTGCTGGACACGGGGCACCACGCGCCCGGGACCAACATCGAGTTCATCGTCGCCCAGCTGCTGCGCCAGGGCCGCCTGGGCGCGTTCGACTTCAACTCGCGGTTCTACGCCGACGACGACCTCATGGCCGGCGCCGCCGACCCGTTCCAGCTGTTCCGGATCATGCACGAGATCGTCCAGGCCGACGCGCTGCGTCCCACCTCGGGCGTCAACTTCATGCTCGACCAGTGCCACAACGTCGAGGAGAAGATCCCCGGTCAGATCCGTTCGGTGATGAACGTGCAGGAAGCCACGGCCAAGGCGCTGCTCGTCGACACCGAGGCGCTCGACGCCGCGCAGCGCTCGGGCGACGTGCTCGGGGCGCACGGCGTGCTCATGGACGCGTACAACACCGACGTGCGCGGGCTGCTCGCCGACCTGCGCACCGAGCAGGGCCTCGACGGCGACCCGATGCGGGCCTTCGCCGCCTCCGGGTACCTGGAGAAGATCGCGGCGGACCGCGTCGGCGGCCAGCAGGCCGGCTGGGGCGCGTGAGCGTGAGCACCACGGCGCAGGCGGCCGAGGTCGCCGTCACCGACCGGGTGCGGGCCGGCCCGCACGGGGACCTGCGGGTCCGCGTGTACACGCCGGCGGCGGCGCCCGTGGCGGGCCTCGTGTGGGCCCACGGCGGCGCGTTCATGCACGGCGACCTCGACATGGCGGAGGCCGACTGGGTGGCGCGGAGCCTGGCCGCCGCCGGCACGGTCGTCGCGAGCGTGGACTACCGGCTGGCGCCGCCGCTGGACTACCGCGCCGACGGCGCGCGGCCGACCGGCGACGGCGTCCGGTTCCCCGTCCCCTCCGAGGAGGTCGCCTTCGCCTTCACGTGGGCGGCGGGGCCCGACGGCCCGGCCCCGGACCTCCCGGCCGGCCGGTGGTCGCTCGGCGGCGCCAGCGCCGGGGGCGACCTCGCCGCCGGTGCCGCGCTGCGGCTGCGCGACGGCGCCGTGCCCGGGCACGACGCCCCGCCCACGCCGCGCAGCGTCGTCCTCGCCTACCCGGTCACGCACGCCGAGCTCCCGCCGTACAGCGCCGAGCTGGCGACCAAGGTCGCCGCGCTGCCCGCGGAGAAGGACTTCCCGCCCGCCGCCGTGCGCGCGATGAACGCCAACTACCTCGGCCACGACGGCCCGGCCGGCTCCCCGTACGCCTTCCCCGGCGGGCAGGACCTCCGGGGCCTGCCGCCCACGCTCATCGTCAACTCCGACCACGACGCGCTGCGCGCCGGCGGTGAGGCGTACGCCGCCGAGCTGGCGGCGGCCGGCGTCGACGTCATGGTCGTCCGCGAGGACGGCACCACCCACGGCCACCTCAACCGTCCGGACGAGCCCGGCGCGGCGCGCAGCATCGCCCGCGTCGCCGCCTGGCTCACCACCGACGCGCTCGTCGGCACGGCGCACGAGCCGCCGCGCTGAGCCGCACCCGACACCCACCGACTCGTACCGATCACCGGAGCACCGATGACGAACCCGACCGTCGCCTCCCTCGTGGAGCGTTCCCACCGCCTGGGCGCCGACCCGAAGAACACCAACTACGCCGGCGGCAACACGTCCGCCAAGGGCGTCGAGACCGACCCCGTGACCGGTCAGGACGTCGAGCTGCTGTGGGTCAAGGGCTCCGGCGGTGACCTCGGCACCCTGACCGAGAACGGCCTGGCCGTGCTGCGCCTCGACCGCATGCGCGCCCTGGTGGACGTCTACCCGGGCGTCGACCGCGAGGACGAGATGGTCGCGGCGTTCGACTACTGCCTGCACGGCAAGGGCGGTGCCGCCCCCAGCATCGACACCGCCATGCACGGGCTGGTCGACGCCGCGCACGTGGACCACCTGCACCCGGACTCCGGCATCGCGATCGCGACCGCCGTCGACGGCCCGGAGCTCACGCAGAAGGTCTTCGGCGGCAAGGTCGTGTGGGTGCCGTGGCGCCGCCCCGGCTTCCAGCTCGGGCTCGACATCGCCGAGATCAAGAAGGCGAACCCGGACGCCGTCGGCACCGTCCTGGGCGGCCACGGCATCACCGCCTGGGGCGACACCGCCGAGCAGGCCGAGGCCAACTCCCTGTGGATCATCGACACCGCCGCCGGGTACATCGCCGCCAACGGCAAGGCCGAGCCCTTCGGCCCGGCCCTCGACGGCTACGGAGCCCTGCCCGAGGCCGAGCGTCGCGCCAAGGCCGCCGCCCTGGCCCCGCACCTGCGCGCCGTCGCCTCGCACGACAAGCCGCAGGTCGGGCACTTCACCGACTCCGACGTCGTGCTCGACTTCCTCGCGGCCGAACGGCACCCGGCGCTCGCCGCCCTCGGTACCTCGTGCCCCGACCACTTCCTGCGCACCAAGGTCAAGCCGCTGGTCATCGACCTGCCCGCCACGGCCAGCGTCGAGGAGATCGTCGAGCGACTTCCCGAGCTGCACAAGGTCTACCGCGCCGACTACACCGCCTACTACGAGCGTGGTGCCGCCGAGGCCCGCGCCAGGGGCGAGGAGCCGCCGGCGATCCGTGGCGCCGACCCGCTGATCGTCCTCGTGCCCGGCGTCGGCATGTTCTCCTACGGCGGCGACAAGCAGACCGCGCGCGTGGCCGGAGAGTTCTACGTCAACGCCATCAACGTGATGCGCGGCGCCGAGGCGCTGTCGACCTACGCGCCCATCGACGAGTCCGAGAAGTTCCGCATCGAGTACTGGGCGCTGGAGGAGGCCAAGCTGCAGCGCAAGCCCAAGCCGAAGCCGCTCGCCACCCGCATCGCGTTCGTCACCGGCGCGGCCTCCGGCATCGGCAAGGCCATCGCCGAGCGGCTCGCCGCCGAGGGCGCCTGCGTCGTCGTGGCGGACCTCGACCTGGAGAAGGCGCAGGCGGTGGCGAGCGAGATCGGCAGCACCGACGTCGCCGTCGGGCTCGCCGCGAACGTCGCCGACGAGGCCGCGGTACAGGCCGCGCTGAACGAGGCCGTGCTCGCGTTCGGAGGCATCGACATCGTCGTGAACAACGCCGGCCTGTCGCTGTCCAAGTCGCTGTTCGAGACCACCGAGGCCGACTGGGACCTGCAGCACGACGTCATGGCCAAGGGCTCGTTCCTCGTGTCCAAGAACGCCGCGCGGATCCTCGTCGACCAGAAGCTCGGCGGCGACGTCATCTACATCTCCTCGAAGAACTCGGTGTTCGCCGGCCCGAACAACATCGCCTACTCGGCCACCAAGGCCGACCAGGCCCACCAGGTGCGCCTGCTGGCCGCCGAGCTCGGCGAGCACGGCATCAAGGTCAACGGCATCAACCCCGACGGCGTGGTGCGCGGGTCCGGCATCTTCGCCTCCGGCTGGGGCGCGAACCGGGCCAAGACCTACGGCATCGAGGAGTCCGAGCTCGGGAAGTTCTACGCCCAGCGCACGCTGCTCAAGCGGGAGGTGCTGCCGGAGAACATCGCCAACGTCGCATTCTCGCTGTGCACCGCGGACTTCTCTCACACCACCGGCCTGCACGTGCCCGTCGACGCGGGCGTGGCGCAGGCGTTCCTGCGATGAGCGGGTCGGCACCGGGGGACGACGGCGCCGCGCGGACGCCCGCGTTCGTCGCCGTCGACCTCGGAGCCACCAGCGGCCGGGTGATGCTCGGCGTCCTCCACGGCGAGTTGTCAGGGTGTGCGCGCGGTATTCGCCGCGCAGAGTCTGACAACTCGCGGGTGGAGCTGGTCGAGACGGGGCGGTTCCCGAACGGGCCCGTCTCCGTCCCCCGCGCGGGAAGCGAGGTGGCCGACCTGCGGTGGGACGTGCTCGGGCTGTGGCGCGGCATCGTCGACGGGCTGCGCGAGGCCGGCCGGGTCGCCGCCGACCGTGGGGCGCGCGTGGCCGGGATCGGCGTCGACTCGTGGGCCGTGGACTACGGCCTGCTCGACGACGACGGTGCGCTCGTCGGCGCTCCGCGCAGCTACCGCGACCCGCGGATCCTCGGTGCCTCCGACCGGGTGGACGCCCGGATCCCGGCCGCCGAGCGGTACGCCGTCAACGGCCTGCAGCACCTGCCGTTCGAGACGCTCCACCAGCTCGTCGCGGGCACGGGCGACGTCTCCTGGGCCCGGGCGCGCGGGCTGCTGCTGATCCCCGACCTCGTCACCTGCTGGCTCACGGGCCGGCAGGTCGCCGAGGTGACGAACGCGTCCACCACCGGCCTGCTCGACGCCCGGACCCGGCAGTGGTCCCGCGACCTGCTCGCCCGGCTCGGCGACGAGTTCGACGGGCTGGCCGGGCTCGGCGACCTGCTGTCGGAGCTGGTGGAACCCGGCACCGTCGTCGGGCCGCTCGCCGAGCCGCTGGCGGCGGAGACCGGGCTCGGGGCGGTGCCGGTGATCGCGGTGGCGTCGCACGACACGGCGTCCGCGGTCGCGGCGATCCCTCTCGGCGTCGACCGTCCCGGTCGTGCGGGAAACGCCCCGGGGAACCCCGCAGGACCGGGACGTGCGGCGTACGTCTCGTCCGGCACGTGGTCCCTGGTGGGTCTCGAGCTCGACGAGCCTGTGCTGACGGAGGCGAGCCGCCGCGCGAACGTCACCAACGAGCTCGGCCTCGACGGCACGGTGCGCTACCTGCGCAACGTCATGGGCCTGTGGGTGCTCGACGAGTGCGTGCGCGAGTGGCGCCGCGGCGGCGACGAGGTGGACCTCGGCGCGCTGCTCGCGGCCGCGGCGGAGGAGCCCGGCGGCCGGTGCGTCGTCGACGTCGACTCCGACGCGTTCCTCGCCCCCGGCGACATGCCGTCGCGCTTCCGCGACGCCGCCCGCGCCGCGGGGCAGGAGGTGCCGGAGACCCGGCCGGCCCTGGTGCGGGCCGTGCTGGACTCCCTCGCGGCGGCCTACGCGCGCGTGGTGTCGATCGTGTCCGAGCTGGCGGGCGTCGAGGTGACGGCCGTGCACGTCGCGGGCGGCGGGGTGCGCAACGAGCTGCTGTGCCGCCTCACGGCCGAGGCGACCGGGCTCCCGGTCGTCGCCGGCCCCGTCGAGGCGGCGGCGCTGGGCAACGTGCTGGTGCAGGCGCGGGCCGTGGGGGCGCTGGGCACGGGGCCCGACGGCGGCCCGCCCGGGCTGCCGGCCCTGCGCGCCGTCGTCGTCAGGAGCACGGACCTGGCCACGTACCGCCCCGCGGGCGAGAGCACGGGCGCGGTGCGCTGACGTACCCGCGCAGGGCTACTTCGCCAGGTCCAGCTCGACCTGCACGGGGGGCGTGCCCGGGACGGCGGCGGACCCGTCGAAGCGGGCCCACACGTGCTTCTCCCCGGCGGTGCGGTACCAGCGGACGCGGTCGGCGACGGCGGCGGCCAGCCGCAGGCCGTGCCCGCCCTGGCCGAGGCCGCGGTGGTCCGGGACCACCGGCGGCGCCTCCGGGCACCCGTCGACGACGTCCAGGACGGCGGCCGCGCCGTCCGTGAGCAGCCGGACCGTGATCGGCGGGACGGCGTGCTCGAGCCCGTTCGCGACCAGCTCGCTCGTGACGAGGACGATGCGCTGCGACTCGGACAGGACCGCGCCGTCGTCGTCGCGCCCCCGCGCCTGCGCGCTGGGGCAGTCGGCCCGCAGGCGCGCCTCCAGCGACGCGCGCATCCGGGGCAGGTCGTCGACCGTGCGCAGCGTCCAGCTGCCGACCGTGCGCAGATGACGAGGGAGGGACTCGACGCCGGGGTTCACGAGCACGGACACACCTTCATCGCCGGAGCAGCCTCCCCTGATCGAGGCCGCCGCGCGGCCGTCGTGGACCTCCACGACCTTACTGCGGGTCCGGGCGCCGCGCGCGTCGTCCGCGGAACCGCCCGACCCGTGGTGTTGTGGGCACGCCCACAACACCACGGTGGGCGGCTGGGACCGGTCAGCGCCAGGGCGCCCAGCCGTCGTCGCCGGCCAGGTACGCCTCGCGCGTGTGCGCGGACGCCTCGTCGTCGGTGAGCTGCGGGCGCCCGTCGACAACCTCGCCGGCGGGGGCCGCGCCCGGGCCGGAGTTGCGGTACTCGCGCATGAAGTCCTCACGCCACGACCAACCGCTCATGTCCGACCACGCCGGCGTGGCGACGTGGGCGCCGAGCCAGGAGTCCCGCACCACGATCGACGGGTCGACGTCCGGGTTGCTGCTCGGGTGCCACGGGCGGCCGAGGGAGACGGTCCCGCCGGCGGCCTGGGCCGTGAACCGGGTGCCGGTGAAGAGGAAGCCGTGGGAGCCCGGCACGGTGGCGGGGGCCGCCACGTACCCGTTGTTCGAGTCCGACCCGCGGTCGAGGGAGTGGATCTCCGAGTCCTCGACGACGAGGGTGCCGCCGCCGTAGACGAAGTCCACGTCGCCCTCGATGTAGGAGCCGGTGGCGTAGACGCGGGAGACCTTGTCGTCGCCGGGACCGGCCAGGTAGGTGTCCTGGTTGCCGAGCAGGCGCACGCCGTCGAGCACGACCCGGTCGCCGACGGTGCGCAGGGCGAGCGCCTGGCTGCCGCCGTTCGTCTCCTCGTCGTAGGCGTTCTCCACGGTGACGTCGCGCAGCGTGACGCCGTCGGCGAGCACCGACAGGGTCGGCGAGCCGGTGTGGCCGAACGTGTCGTCGCCGTAGAACTTCTTCTGCCCGGCGGCGATGTCGTAGGTGATCACGACGTCCTCCGCGTCGCCGGTGGCGCCGCGGATCGTCAGGTCGTCGGCGCCGGGCCAGATCCGCACGACCTCGCGGTACGTGCCGGGCTCGACGACGATCTCCACGGGGTGGTCGGAGCGCCAGGCCGCGCCCACCGCCGCCCCCACCGAGGCGAAGTCGCCGCTGCCGTCGAGGGCGACGGTGACGGAACGCCCGATGTTCTCCGGCGGGCCGACGGGGCCGACGTTGTCCTTGACGGTCCGCTCGAGACCGTCGACGTCGTCGAGCGTGTAGTCGTAGAAGTCGCTCGCCTCGAACGTCTCGCCGGTGCCCTGCTTGAGGCCGCGGATGTCCACGAACCGGTTGCCGCGCGAGTGCACCCGCGACCCCGGGTCCTTGGCGACGATCGCGTCCTCGCCGTGCGCGTAGACGCTGTTCTCGACGAGGAGTTGCGACGCGCCGCGCGACATCGTGCCGTACTGGCCGATGCCCTCCACATAGTTGTTGTAGAGGTGCCCGTACGCGACGTTGTCGATGCTGCCGTTGCGCTGGTAGCTGTTCGAGATGAGGTTGTGGTGCATCGTCAGCGTCGTCACGACGTTGTCCGTCCAGCCCACGCCGATCGCCTTGTTGTGGTCGCGGTAGGAGTTCCACGACAGCGTCAGCGCCGTGGAGTCCTTGCGCAGGTCGGTCATGCCGTCGCCGATTCGCGTGAAGGCGTTGTGGTCGATCCACACGTGCGACGACGTGTCCACGCGGATGCCGTCGTTGTCGTTGTGCTTGCCGTCCCAGTCACCCGGCAGGTACGAGTCGCGGAACGTCAGGTTGCGGACGATGACGTTCTCGACCTCGTCCAGGTACAGGCCGCCGCCGACGAGCTCGGCCTTGGCGCCGACGCCTGCGATGGTCTTGTCGTCGCCGACGCGGACCATCGTGCCGAGGTCCACCTCGACGGTGCCCTTGACGAGGATCGTCAGCGGCTCGTCCGCGGCGGCGTACTCCGCGAGGGCCTCCGCGTCCCGGGCGACGACAGTATCGCCGCCCAGCCCGCCGGTGGTCCCGTGCGGGTGCTCGTCGGTGGACGTGGCGGCGAACCCGGTGGCGGTGGGCGACCAGACGGGGCCGTCCGCCGTCGTCGTGTCCGGGGCGCCGATCCGGTCGAGCAGCGCCTCGCCCGCGGCGACGGGGTCGGCCTCGGCGGGTGCCGGGGCGGCGTGCGCGGCCGCCGGCGCCAGCAGCGCCAGCGCCAGGACCGGGGCCGCGGCCACCGCCGCGGCGTGGGCCCGCCGCCGGGCGGGGTCTCGTGTCTCTGACGGGGTCATCGTCGACCTTTCTCGTGGGTCGTGGGCGACCGTCGCCGGCCGCCCACGACGGGGTGTGGGTCCGGGCGTGGCGGTTCAGCCGGCGTCGTGGGTACCGCGCAGGACGACGTCCTCCAGCACGGTGCGCTCGCCGACGGTGCGCAGCGCCGCGGAGTCGGCGTCGCGCGTGTTCTCGAGCGTGAGGTCCGCCAGCGTGACGTCGTCGGCGAAGACGCTCAGGGTCGGGGGCCACGTGTAGGTGACCACCACGTCGCCGGGGTCGCCGGTGGCGCCGCGGATCGTGAGGCCCTCGGCCCCCGGCCACACGGACACGACCTCCTTGTAGGTCCCGGGCTCGACGACGATCTCCACGGCGTGGTCGGCGCGGGACGCGGCGCCCACGGCCGCGTGCACGGACAGGTAGTCGCCGGTGCCGTCCTGGGCCACGGTGACCTGCCGGGCGATCCGCTCCGTGCTCGGGGTCTTCGTCGTCCCGGCGTGGCGGGTGAGCAGGGCGACCACGCCGTCGACGTCGTCGGCGGTGTAGTCGTAGAAGTCCGACGCCTCGAAGGTGGGGCCGGTCTCCGCGGGCTCGGCGCCCCAGACGTCGCGGAACACGTTGTCGCGCTGGTGCACGGTGGGGTTCTCGCCGCTGAGGACGATCGGGTCCTTGGCGTGCTCGTAGACGCTCGACTCGATGAGCAGCTGTGCCCCGCCGCGCGAGCTGGTGCCGTAGGAGCTCACGCCGGACAGCCAGTTGTTGTACAGGTGCCCGTACGCGACGTTGTCGGTGCTGCTGTTGCGCTGGTGCACGTTGGAGAAGCGGTTGTGGTGCAGCGTCAGCGTCGTGACGAGGTTGTCCGTCCAGCCGACGCCGAGCGTCTTGTTGTGGTCGTGGAAGTAGTTCCACGACACGGTGAGGGCGGTCGAGTCCTTGCGCAGGTCGACCATGCCGTCGCCGAGGCGGGCGAACTCGTTGTGGTCGATCCAGACGTGGTCGGACGTGTCGACGCGGATGCCGTCGTTGTCGTTGTCGTCGAACTTGCCGTCCCAGTCGCCCGCGACGAACGAGTCGCGGAACGTCAGGTTGCGGACGATGACGTTCTCGACCTCGAGGAGCCGCAGGCCGCCGTCGACGATCTCGCCGCCCGCGGCGCTGCCGGCGATCGTCTTGTCGCTCGCGACGTCGATCATGTCGCCGTCGCCGACCGTGATCTCGCCCTGGACCAGGATGGTCAGGGGCTCGTCGCGCGCGGCCTGCTCGGCGAGCGCCTCGGCGTCGCGCACGACGACGGTCTCGCCGCCCGCGCCGCCGGTGGTGCCGTGCGGGTGCTCGGCGGTGGGCACGGAGGCGAAGCCGGTGGCCACGGGGGACCAGACCGGCCCGTCCGCGGAGGACGCCGCCGGCGCACCGATCCTGTGCAGGAGCCGGACCCCGGCGTCCCGCGGGTCGCCGCCGGGTGCGTCCGGGGCGCCGTGCGCGGCTGGCGCCAGCAGGGCCAGCGCGAGGACGGGCGCGCCGACGGCGGCGAGCGTACGGCGGCCGCGCCGCGCCCCGCGGTGGCGGGCTGAGTGGGCCAAGAAGGGCATCGTCGCACCTCTCGTGAGACTCGGGCCGAAGCCCTCGAGCCGGACGTGACCGGGGCGCGTGCGGTCGGGACTCCGCGCGTCGTCGTGCGGTCGGTGCCTCGACGTCGACGTCGAGGCGGTGTCCGGGCCCGTCGCGATCTGCGACCGGCTCGCCTCTGAGAAACCGGTTTCTCGATCGTAGCCGGGCAACCGCTTCCCGTCAATCGTTCAGCCGATCGCATCAATCCCTGGGTGCAGGTCGTGCGCCGCGCACGACCGGCCGATGGTTCTGGAAAGGTGCGGAATGAGCGCCATTCCGCAAATTTCCAGAACCATCGGCCGGTCCCGGGGGTGGAAGGAGGTCAGGCGTGGGTCGCGGCGCCGAGGCGCCCGACGGCGAGGTCGGCGACGGCGGCCGCGTCGGCCTCGTCGAGCCGCCGGTCCACGACCGCGGCGGCGACCCCGACGTCCAGCGTGGACCCGGCGGGCACGCGCCGGACCCTCTCCCAGGCCAGGGCCGGGCCCAGGCCCACGTAGTCGGCCACGCGCACGAACCACGGGTCGGGCTCCGGCGTCGTCTGGACCAGCACCAGGGTGGTCCAGGCGTCCCCGGCGCGCCGCGTCACCGCCACCCAGGGGGCCGCCAGCCCGTGCACCGCGGCCTCGTCGGGCGCCCCGGGGCCGAAGGAGTGCGCCTCGTCGCCGGACGGCAGCCGCCAGAAGTAGCCCCCGTAGCCGGCCAGCGGGCGCCCGTTGGTGGCCGGGCTGCCGATCGTCAGGTCCCCCGTGCCCGCGCGCAGGGCGCTGTGCCAGTCGAGGGCCCACGCGTCGACCTCCGGCAGCAGCACCGCCGTGAGCCGGCGCTCCTCGGTGAGCTGCTCGTGCCCGTCCTGGTCGACCCAGCGCACCGCCGCGACGAGGGTGCGGTCGTCGTCCGCCGTGCGGGTTCCCGTGACCTCCTGCCTCCCGTGGTTGGCCAGGAGCGTCGACCCCTGCCCGCGCACGTAGGTGCGCCCGCCCCAGTAGCTGGTCCCGTCGACGTCCGCGACCGCCATCGACACCCCGTAGTGGTGCCGGTGGTCGACCGGGCTCGTGTCGGTCATCGCGACGCCGCTCCACGAGTGCACGGGGTGCAGCGACGGGCGGGGGCTGTGCACCCCCGGCATCCCGGTGCCTCGCGACAGCCGGGCCAGCGGACGGTCGTCGCCGAGCCCGAGCATCCAGCCGTCCTGCGCGTCGCGCCACGTGGCGTGGAGGTCTTCCTGCAGCACCTGCGTCCTTCCCGCGAGGCCGGAGGAGGTGACGGCCAGGCGCCGTGCCGGCGGCACGGGGCCGGTGCTGTCGCGCACCACGAGACCGGGCGTGACGACGTCCGGCTCGGGGTCGGCGCGCCCCGGCGCGCCGGTGACGCGGCGGTGCAGCAGCTCCCACGCCCGCCGTCCGAGGTCCGACTGCGGCACGGCCGCCGTGGTGAGCGACGGCGTGGCGTACCGGGACAGCTCGATGTCGTCGAAGCCGCCGATCGAGAGGTCGCCCGGCACCGCGACGCCCACCTCGTTCAGGCGCGCCAGCAGGCCGAAGGCGACCAGGTCGTTGAACGCGACGACGCCGGTCGCACCCGTGGCGAGGACGGCCTCGGCGGACCGGTACCCGGCGTCGACGGACGACCCGCACGGCACCGTCGTGATCCGCAGGCCCGGGTGCCGCTGCCGGGCGTCGTCCAGCGCCCGCGCGCGGGCCGCGTTCGACACGCTGGACCGCGGCCCGGCGGCGTAGACGAGCTCCCGGTGGCCGAGCGCGACCAGGTGGTCAACCATGCCGCGCACCCCGTTCGCGTAGTCGACGACGACGGTCGGGGTGGGCGTGCCCGAGAGCTGCCGGTTGACGAGGACGACCGGCTCGACGCGGGGGAGCAGCTCGCGCAGGGTGTGCTCCGCGGTGCGCGGCGCCGCCAGGATCAGCGCGTCGCAGCGCTGCCGTGCCTCGAGGGCCACCTCGGCCTCGTCCGTGGCGTTCTCGGCCGTCTCTGCCACGAGCACGCGGTAGTCGTGCGGCGCCGCGGCGGCCGTCGCCCCCCGCAGGATCTGCTGGAACATCGGGTTGCCGAGGTCGGGGACCACCAGCGCCACCGTGTTGGTGCGGCCCAGGGACAGGCTGCGGGCGACGCGGCTGGGCCGGTACTCCAGCGCGTCCGCGGTCGCACGGACCCGCTCGGCGATGTCGGTGGCCACCGTCGGGTGGCCGTTCATCACGCGCGAGACCGTCGCGCGCGAGACTCCCGCGGCCTTCGCCACCTGGTCGATGGTGGTGGTCCCGTTCGCCGGGGACGCCATCAGGCGTCCTTGCCGGCGACGGTGACGCGGACGGGACCGAACGTCCCGGCGTCGTCCGCCGTCGTGGCGGCGCCCAGCGGGGCGCTCGCGAACAGGCCGACCTCCGCGCCGATCCAGTGGCCGACCGTGGCGGGCACCGCGGCGAGGTCCTGCCAGGGCTCGTCGCCGTGGGCCCGCCAGGACCACGTGACCTCGCCGTCCGCGTCGACGGCGGCCCGCAGGTCGACGTCGGGCCCCGGCGCGGGTGCCTGGGCGACGGACTCCTCCACGGCCGCGCCGCCGCCCGGGGCGCTGCGGCGGCAGACGACGTCCACGCCGGCGGGCGTCCGCTCCAGGCCGAGCCAGGAGTACTCGCGGCCGAGGACGACCAGGCCGGTCCGCGTCCCCGGCGCCGTGCCGGACAGGGTCGCGCGGGTCGTCCAGGTGCTGGGCTGCCCGGGCAGCTGCTGGCCCAGGACGGCGCCCTGCGCGCGCAGGTCGCCGCGCGCCGTGGCCTGGGCGCGCAGCCGCAGGGTGCCGTCGCCCGGCGCGTCGTACCAGCCGGGCTCGGGGTTGGCCTGCCAGTGCCACCGGGGCGCCAGGCCGGGGGTGTCGAAGGCGTCGCCGCGTGCCGGCTCGCCGGGCTCGGCGCCGGGGACGGGCACGGGGTGCCGCAGGACGGGGGTGCCGCGCCCGACGGCGTCCGCTGTGCTGTCCCGGACGGCGTCGCCGGCCGGCAGCGGGTCGCCGAGGCGCGGCCAGCCGTCGTCGTCCCAGCGCATCGGCTGCAGGTGCACGACGCGGCCGAAGACGCCGCGGTCCTGGAAGTGCAGGAACCAGTCGCCGCCGTCCGGGGCGTCGACCCAGGCGCCCTGGTGGGGCCCGTTGACGGGCGAGCCGCCCTGCTCGAGCACGACCCGGTGCTCGTAGGGCCCCCACACCGAGCGGGACCGGAAGGCCGTCTGCCAGCCGGTGGCGACGCCGCCCGCCGGGGCGAAGATCCAGTACCAGCCGTCGCGCTGGTACAGCTTGGGTCCCTCGAGCGTGCGAAAGCCGGGCAGCTCGTCGCCGTCGATCACCGTGCGCGCCTGGCCGACGACCTCGCGCAGCCCCGGGTCGACCTCCACCAAGGTCAGCCGGTTCTTGATCCCCGCGCGCGACCTCGCCCAGCCGTGCACGAGGTAGGTGCGGCCGTCGTCGTCCCACAGCGGGCACGGGTCGATGAGGCCGCGGCCGGCGATCAGGCACCACGGCTCGGACCACGGCCCCCGGGGGTCGGTGGCGGTGAGCACGAAGATGCCGTGGTCGGGGTCGGGGTAGACGATCCAGAAACGGTCGTCGTGGTGGCGCAGGCTCGGTGCCCAGACGCCCGAGCCGTGCCGCGGCAGCGCGTAGTGCCCGGCCTGGGGGAGCGCCGGCAGCGCGTTCGCCACGTGCTCCCAGGCCACGAGGTCGCGCGAGTGCAGGACCGGCAGGCCGGGCGCGCGGTTGAAGCTCGACGCGATCATCCAGTAGTCGTCGCCGACCCGGACCGCGTCCGGGTCGGGCCAGTCCGCATCGAGGACCGGGTTGGAGTAGTGGGCCATGTCCGCCTTCCGTCGCGTCGCCGGGACAGCTGCGAGAAATAGGTGAGAAACCGGTTCCCGCGATCGTGTACAGCCTAGCAAGCGGTTTCCGGTCGGGGAATCCGTCGCGGGACGGCACGCCCTCGCCGGAACCGGGAGGCCCGCGGCGCGGGCGCACGACGACGCCCCGCCGCCTCGATGAGGCGACGGGGCGTCGGACGGCAGGCGGCGTCGGCGACCGGCCCGCACCGGGGTGTCAGGAGTCCCGGTGTCCTGCTGCGCCGTGGTGCCGGCGCGGCGTCACAGGTGCGGCAGCACGTGCCGCGCGTAGCGTTCGCCCACGGTGCGGGCGGTCTCGCGCGGGTCGGCCGCCCAGATCTCGGAGTTGAAGATCTCCGTCTCGACGTCGCCGTCGTAGCCGGCCTCGGCCACCCAGCGGGTGACGGTGGGGAAGTCGACGTAGCCGTCGCCCACGTGCCCGCGCGAGTTGAGCGGGTCCGCCGCGAGCGGCAGGTTCCAGTCGCACACCTGGTAGCTCGCGATGCGGCTCTCCCGCCCGGCCCGCGCGATCTCGTCCCGCAGCCGGGGGTCCCACCACACGTGGTAGGTGTCGACGACGACGCCGACGACCTCCGGGGCGAACGGCGCGGCCAGGTCGAGGGCCTGCCCGAGGGTGGAGATCACCGCGCGGTCGGCGGCGAACATCGGGTGCAGGGGCTCCAGGACGATCCGCACGCCGTGCTCGGACGCGAAGGGGGCCAGGTCGGCGAGGCGGTCGGCCACGCGGGAGCGCGCCGCGACCAGGTCGCGGTCGCCCGGCCCGGCGTCGGGCCGCGGCCCCTGCCCGGGCTCGCTCAGCGCCGGCAGCCCGCCGACGACGAACACGAGCTCGCGCGTGCCGACGCCCGCGGCCTCCTCGATCGCCCGCCTGTTGTCGTCCAGCGCCGTGGCGATCCCCGCGTCGTCCGCCGTGGTGAGGAACCCGCCGCGGCACAGCGACGAGACGCGCAGCCCGGCGTCCGACACGATCCGGGCGGCCTTCTCGGCGCCGTGCTCAGCCACCTGGTGGCGCCACAGCCCGACCGCTCCCATGCCCGCGCCCGCGGCGGCGTCGACGGCCTCCGTGAGCGTCGCGTGCTTGACCGTCGCGGTGTTGAGGGAGCAGCGGCTCAGGTCGCTCATGAGTCCACCCCGTTCGTCGTGAGGAACGCCCCGAGGCGGCGGGCGGCGAGGCCCGGATCGAGCAGCATGCCGCAGCCGTCGGCGAGGCGCGCGAGCTCCACCAGGTGGGCCGCGGAGCGGCCGGAGTGCAGGCCGCCCACGAGCTGGAAGCCGGGCTGGAACCCGTTCAGCCAGGACAGGAACGCCACGCCCGTCTTGTAGTAGTAGGTCGGCGCGGCGAAGATGTGCCGGCCCAGCCTCTCGGTCGAGGCGAGGATCGCGTGCCCCCGCGCGGCATCGCCGGCGTCGAACGCCTGCAGGGCGGTGGAGGCCGCCGGGTAGATCGCCGCGAAGATGCCGAGCAGGGCGTCGGAGTGCCCCTGCTCGTCGCCCGCGATCAGCTCCGGGTAGTTGAAGTCGTCGCCGGTGTACAGGCGTACCGGGGAGCCGTCGAGCGCCGCGAGCGCGCGGCGCAGGCCGATCTCGTGCCCGGCGTCGAGCAGCGAGACCTTCACCCCGTCGACCCTGTCCTGGTGGGCCTTGATGAGGTCGAGGAAGGTGGCGGTGGCGCTCTCGACGTCGTCCGACCCCCAGTAGCCTGCCAGGGCGGGGTCGAACATCGTCCCGAGCCAGTGCAGGACCACGGGCTTCTCGGCCTCGGTGAGGACGGCGTCGTAGACGCGGGCGTAGTCCTCGGGGGAGCGCGCGACCTTCGCCAGCGCGCGGGAGGCCATGACGATGACCTGGGCGCCCGCGTCCTGGACGACGTGCACCTGCTCCCGGTACGCCTCGATCACGGCGGCCAGGCCGGCCTCGCCCGGCTCGACGGACGCCGGGTCGAGCTGGTCGGTGCCCGCGCCGCACGCGATGCGGGCGCCGACGGACGCGGCCTCGGCCGACGAGCGGCGCACCAGCTCCTGCGTGGCCGCCCAGTCCAGGCCCATGCCCCGCTGGGCGGTGTCCATGGCGTCGGCGACGCCGAGGCCGAAGCGCCAGATCTGGTGCCGGTAGGCGAGCGTGGCGTCCCAGTCGACGACGGCGGGCGCGCCCGGCACGTTCTCGGCGCCGATGCGCGGCACCACGTGCGCGGCGGCGAACGCCACGCGGGAGCCGATCGGCTCGGCGGGGGCCGTCCACGGCCCGGGGGCGTTGAGCTCGCGCACCTCGGTGCCGACGGCGCGGCCGGCGTCGTCGAAGCGCGGCAGGCGGACGGTGACGCCGCTGCCGGTGAGCTCGGGCGCGTGCGCGATGCTGGTCCGGGGGCCGGTCCGGGTGCTGGTCGTGGCGGTCACAGCGAGATCTCCGGGACGTCGAGGCGGCGGCCCTCGGCCGACGAGCGCAGGCCCAGCTCGGCGAGCTGGACGCCGCGGGCGGCGGAGAGCAGGTCGAAGCGGTGGGGGCGCTCGGCGACGACGTCGCGCAGGAACTCCTCCCACTGCAGCTTGAAGCCGTTGTCGAGGTCGCCGTTGGCGGGCACCTCGAGCCACTGGTCGCGGAACGGCTCGGTGACGGGCAGGTCGGGGTTCCACACCGGCTTGGGGGTGTGGGCGCGCTGCTGCGCCACGCACTTGCGCAGGCCGGCGACGGCGGAGCCGTGCGTGCCGTCCACCTGGAACTCGACGAGCTCGTCGCGGTAGACGCGCACCGCCCAGGACGAGTTGATCTGTGCGACGACCGGATCGCCGCCCGGGGTCTCGATGCCGAAGATGCCGTACGCGGCGTCGTCGGCGGTCGCGGCGTACTCGCGGCCCTGCTCGTCCCAGCGGGTGGGGATGTGGGTGGTCGTCTGGGCGTTCACCGTCTTCACGGAGCCGAGGATGCCCTCGAGGACGTAGTTCCAGTGGCAGAACATGTCCGTCGTCATGCCGCCGCCGTCCTCCTTGCGGTAGTTCCACGACGGGCGCTGCGCGTCCTGGTGGTCGCCCTCGAACACCCAGTAGCCGAACTCGCCGCGCAGCGACAGGATGCGGCCGAAGAAGCCCTCGTCCACGAGCCGGCGCAGCTTGACCAGGCCCGGCAGGTACAGCTTGTCGTGCACGACGCCGGCGGTGACGCCCGTGGACTCGCGGAGGCGGGCGAGCTCGATCGCCTCGTCGAGGGTCTCCGCCGTCGGCTTCTCGGTGTAGACGTGCTTGCCGGCCTTCATCGCCTTCGTCAGCGTGGCGGGGCGCAGGTTCGTCATCGCGGCGTCGAACACGATGTCGGTGCCCGGGTCGGTGACGACACCGTCGAGGTCGGTCGTGTACTCGGCGACGTCGTGCTGCTTGGCCAGCTCGCGCAGCTTCTCCTCGTTGCGGCCCACGAGCACGGGCTCGACCTGCACGCGGGTGCCGTCAGGCAGCTCGACGCCGCCGGCCTCGCGGATCGGCAGGATCGAGCGCACGAGGTGCTGGCGGTAGCCCATGCGGCCGGTCACGCCGTTCATCGCGATGCGCAGGGTGCGGGATGTCGTCATGTGTCGCTCCGTCGCGTCGGCCCGGCGTCGGCCGGGGATGTGCGGTCACGCCCGGGCTCGGGGGAGCGGGCGGCTGCGGCCAGCATAGCGGCAAGCGCTTACCGAACGCCACCGGCGGTCCCTCTTGACCGTCTTCGGCCAATCCTGTTTCCTATAGGAAACACGATTCGACGATCGACGGAGATCCCTTGCCCACCGCGGACACCTGGCCCGTCGCGGCCAACATGCTGTCGTTCGGCGCCACGGCTGCCGACGGCACCCCCAACCTCGAGGCGCCCGCCACGTCCTGGCGCGACCAGCTCCGGCAGGTCGCCGACCTCGGGTTCACCGAGGTCGACCCCACCGACGCCTGGCTGTCGGTCGGGGAGATGAGCGACGCCCGCTTCGCCGAGCTGCGGGAGGTGCTCGGCGAGGTGGGTCTCAGCGTCCCGTCCGTCTCGACGACGCGGCGCAGCCTCGTGGACGCCGACCGGGGCGCGGACTACCTGCGCTTCGCGCACGCGATCGTCGACCGGGCGCCGGCCCTGGGAGCCCAGGTCGTGAGCGTCGGCTTCATGCAGGCGCTCACGCCCGCCCAGGAGCGGGCGCTGTGGTTCTGGCTCGCCGAGGGTCATCACGACGACCTGGACGACGCGGGGACCCGGGACCTCGCCGTGCGGCGGGTGCGCGAGCTCGCCGACCACGCCGCGCAGGTCGGCGTCCAGGTCAGCCTCGAGATGTACGAGGACACCTACATCGGCACCCCGGACCTCGCCGTGCGGTTCCTCGAGGACGTCGGGCGCGACAACGTCGGCCTCAACCCCGACCTCGGCAACCTCGTGCGCCTGCACCGGCCGATCGAGGACATCCCGACGATGTTCGAGAAGGTCCTGCCGCACACCAACTTCTGGCACATCAAGAACTACACGCGCGACCACGACCCGGCCACGGGCGCCTACGTCACCCACCCGACGCCGCTGGTCCAGGGCGTCGTCAACTACCGCGCCGTGATCCGGCGGGCGCTCGACCTCGGCTTCGAGGGCGTCTTCGTCTGCGAGCACTACGGGTCGGACAGCCTCGGCGTGGCCGCCCTCAACCGCGACTACATCCGCGGCGTGCTGCGCTCCGCCGGCCGCTGACCCCATCCGCACGGCGCGCACCGCGCGCCACCGTCCGAGCGAAGGTGCTTGAGCCATGACCCACGTGCACAACCGACCCGAGGACTTCGCCCGCGAGGCGCTCGACGGCCTCGTCAAGGCCCACGCCGGCACGCTGCGGCGGGTGCCGGGCGGGGTGGCGCGCGCCGAGGGCACCCGGGCCGGCAAGGTCGCCGTCGTCGTCGGCGGCGGGTCCGGCCACTACCCGGCCTTCGCGGGGCTCGTGGGCGACGGCCTGGCCGACGCCGCCGTGTGCGGCGAGGTGTTCGCCTCCCCGTCCACCCGCCAGGTGCTGGACGTGTGCCACGCGGCCGACGCGGGCGCCGGCATCTGGCTGTCGTTCGGCAACTACGCCGGGGACGTGCTCAACTTCGGCGCCGCCGCGAGCCGGCTGCGCGCGCAGGGCGTGGACGTCACCGTCCGCCTCGTGACCGACGACGTCGCCTCCGCCCCCGCCGACCGCGCCGACGAGCGACGCGGTGTCGCCGGGGACCTGGTCGTCTTCAAGATCGCCGGCGCCGCCGCCGAGGCGGGCGCCGACCTGGCGGAGGTGGACCGCCTGGCGGGGCGCGCGAACGACCGCACCTGCTCCTTCGGGGTCGCCTTCGACGGCTGCACGCTGCCGGGCGCCGACGCGCCGCTGTTCAGCCTGCCCGACGGCACGGCGGGCTGGGGGCTGGGCGTCCACGGCGAGCCGGGGATCGGTGAGGAGCCGCTGCCCCCGGCCGCCGGGCTCGCGGCCGAGCTCGTGGACCGGGTGCTCGCCGAGCGTCCGCAGGACGCCGACGGGCGCGCCGCCGTCCTGCTCAACGGCCTCGGCGCGGTCAAGTACGAGGAGCTCTTCGTGCTGTGGGACAGGGTGCACGACCTGCTCGCCGAGCGCGGCGTGACGCTCGTCGCGCCCCTCGTCGGGGAGTACGTGACCAGCCTCGACATGGCCGGCTGCTCGCTCACCGTGACCTGGTTGGACGACGAGCTGGAGCGGCTGTGGCTCGCCCCGGCCGCCACCCCCGCGTTCCGGCACGGCGGCTGGCGAGCGGCCGCGGCGTCGGCCCCGCCGGAGGCGCGCACCGAGCCCGAGCCCCCTCTCACGGCCGCCGCCACGGAGCCCGGCTCCGAGGCCGCCCGGGTCGTGGCCCGGGCGCTGCACCGGGCGCGGGACGTGCTGCACGCCGCCGAGGACGAGCTCGGCGCGCTCGACGCCGTCGCCGGCGACGGCGACCACGGGCGCGGCATGTGCCGCGGGGCCGACGCCGCGGTCGAGGCGGCGGACGCGGCGCTCGCCGCGGGCGGCGACGCCCCGTCGGTGCTGCGCCGTGCCGCGGACGCCTGGGCCGACCGCGCCGGCGGGACCTCGGGGGCCCTGTGGGGCGTGGGGCTGCTGGCGCTGGCCGACCGGCTCCCCGCCGACGCGGCGCTGACCGGCGGGCACGTCGTCGACGGTGTCCGGGCCGCGTGCGACGAGGTGTGCGCCGTCGGGGGCGCGCGCGTCGGCGACAAGACCCTCGTCGACGCCCTCGCCCCCGCCGTCGAGGCGCTCGACCGGGCGCACCGGGCGGGTGAGCCGCCGACGGACGCCTGGCGCGCCGCGGTCCGGGCCGCCCGCGAGGGCGCGGCCCGCACCCGGGAGACCACGGCGCGCCGCGGACGTTCGCGCGTGCTGGGGGACAAGAGCCTCGGGGTCGCCGACCCGGGGGCGACGTCGCTCGCGCTCCTCCTCGCGGAGGTCGGGGCGGAGCTCGGCGCCGGCACGGACGACGCGGAGGTGGAGGCACGATGACGAGCACGAAGACACCGGACGCGCTGCGGGTCGTGGTCGGCTCGGACGACGCCGGGCTCGACTACAAGGAGGTCCTCCGGGCGGACCTCGAGGCGGACGACCGGGTCGCGTCGGTGACCGACGTCGGCGTGGGCCGCGACGAGCACACCCCCTACCCGTACGTCGGGGCGGCCGCCGCGCGGCTCGTGGCGGCCGGCGAGGCCGACCGGGCCCTGCTCGTGTGCGGGACGGGGCTCGGCGTGGCCATCTCCGCCAACAAGGTGCCCGGCGTGCGCGCCGTCACCGCCCACGACTCGTTCTCCGTCGAGCGCGCGGTGCTGTCGAACGACGCCCAGGTCCTCTGCTTCGGCCAGCGCGTCGTCGGTATCGAGCTCGCCCGGCGCCTGCTGCGCGAGTGGCTCGGCTACCGCTTCGACCCGGCGTCGGCGTCCGCGCCCAAGGTCGCGGCGATCGGCGAGGTCGAGGCGAGCGCCGGGACCGGAGAGACGCCCGAGGCCGCCGGGTCCTGCGGATGACCCGCCGGCCGCTCGTCGCCGTCTCCCTGAAGGCGTACCTCGGCGCCGCCGAGACCGAGCGCTGGCTCGCCCGCGTGCGGGACGCGGCGCCGGGGGAGGACGTCGAGCTCGCCGTCCTGCCGGCGTTCCCCCTGCTGCCCGCGGCCGCGCGGCTCCTGACGGGCACGTCCGTGGCGTGGGGCGCGCAGGACGTCGCGCCCGGGGCGCACGGCGCCCAGACCGGCGAGGTCACCGCCGCGCTGCTCGCCGAGCTCGGGTGCACCCTGGCCGTGGTGGGGCACGCCGAGCGGCGCTCGGCGTTCGGCGAGGACGACGCCGTCGTGCGCGCCAAGGTCGCCCGCCTCGCCGAGGCGGGCGTCACCCCGCTGCTGTGCGTCGGGGAGCGCGAGCAGGTCTCGGCCCACCAGGCCGCGCTCGCGGCGACCGCGCAGCTCGAGAGCGCGCTGCGGGGGAGCGGGGCGTCGAGCGTCGTCGTCGGGTACGAGCCCGTGTGGGCCATCGGCGCACCGCGGCCCGCCGGGGCCGAGCACGTCGTGACCGTGGCGCGGGCCCTGCGCGGGTGGCTCGACGCCCGCGGCATCGACGGTCGCGTGCTCTACGGCGGGGCGGCCGGCCCCGGTACCCTCACGGCCCTCGCCGGCGGCGTGGACGGCGTGTTCCTCGGCCGGTTCGCCCACGACGTCGACACCCTGCGCGAGGTGCTCGACGAGGCCGCGCCCGCACGGCCCCCCGGCGCGGCCGCCGGGCCGTGACCGACGCCCGCCCAGGCCCACCCCCAGCATCACCAGAGAGGACACCACGATGGTCACCAGCATCCGCAGCGTCGCCGTGATCGGCGCCGGCTACATGGGAGGAGGCATCGCGCAGTCCCTCGCGCTCGCCGGCCTGCCCGTCACGATCGCCGACGTCTCCGCCGAGGCGACCGAGGCCGCCCACGAGCGGCTCCTCGCCGAGGCCCAGGAGTTCGAGGACGCCGGCCTGTACGACGCCGGCGCGACCGCGACGATCCGCGCGAACCTGCGCACCGCCGCGTCGATCGAGGACGCCGTCGCCGACGCCGACCTCGTCGAGGAGGTCGTGTTCGAGTCGGTCGAGGTCAAGCACGACGTCCTCGCCCGTATCTCCGCCGCGGCCCGCCCCGACGCGATCATCGGCTCGAACACGTCGACCATCCCGGCCCGCGTCCTCGCGACGGCCGTGACGCACCCCGAGCGCTTCCTCACGGTGCACTTCTCCAACCCGGCGCCCTTCATCCCGGGCGTCGAGCTCGTCCTCGGCGAGCGGACCGACGAGGCCGTCGTCCCCGTCGTCAAGGAGCTCCTGGCGAAGGCGGGCCGCGAGGCCGCCATCGTGGCCGACGTCCCCGGCTTCGTGCTCAACCGGCTGCAGTACGTGCTGCTCAAGGAGGCCATGTCGATCGCCGAGGAGGGCATCGCCTCGCCCGAGGACATCGACACCGTGGTCCGCACGACGTTCGGCTTCCGCCTCGGGTTCTTCGGCCCGTTCGCCATCGCGGACCAGGCCGGCCTCGACGTGTACGCCGGCGGGTTCCGCACCTTCGAGGAGGCCTTCGGCGAGCGGCTGAGCACGCCCGCCCTCATCGCCGACGCCGTGGCGGGCGACCGTCGCGGCGTGAAGAACGGCAAGGGGCTGCTGAAGGACTACACGCCCGAGCAGGTCAAGGCGCTCGTCGCGCACCGCAACAAGGCGTACAGCGAGATGGGGCGCCTCGTCCGCTCGCTCGGCCCCGCCCCGGCCTGACGCCCCGGGCACGCTCCGCCGCCCGGGCACCCCGGGCGCGGGCCGTCCGGGCGGTGGCTACGCGTCCTGGGGCGACGACGGGGCGTCGTGCTCCGCCAGCGACCGCGAGCGCACGCCCTCGATGTGCCGGCGCATGAGCTCCTCCGCGCGCGCCGGCACCCCGGAACGCATGGCCTCCAGGACCGCCCGGTGCTCGCGGACGGCCACCTCCTTGTCGGTCACGCCCGTCCCGGAGAACTGGCGGAAGCGCTGCGCCAGCCCGCCGAGCGCCGCGAAGGCGGCCTGCAGGTACGTGTTGTCCGCGGCCTCGGCCACGAGGGCGTGGAACCGCTCGTCGGCCTCCCAGTAGGCGCGGAACTCCGGGTACGTGGGCCCGTTGGGGGCCGCCTCCAGCGCCGCCACGGCCTGCTCCAGCGCCGCGAGGAACTCGTCGTCGCCGCGCGTGCAGGCGAAGTACGCCGTCGCGGGTTCGACGGCGAGCCGCGCGTCCATGAGGTCCGCCAGCTCCTTCGGCGTCGGCGCGGGGGTGACGAAGTACCCGCGCAGCGCCACCCGCCGCACCATGCCGGTCGACTCCAGGCGGGCGAGCGCCTCGCGCACGGGTGTGGGGGAGACGTCGAGCTCGCGCGCGATGCCGTCGATGTTGAGGCTGCTCCCGGCCGACAGGGTGCCGTCCATGAGCCGCGAGAGCAGCTCGTCGAACACGTGGTCGGCGAGCACCTGCCGTCGGAGGGGGGCGGCGGGCGGAGCGCTGGTCCTGGGCACGCGCCGATTCTATCGGCGCGCGGGTCCGGCGCCCCGGGGGAGCCGTGCACCGGAAGGCGGTTTCCTGGCGCCGGTACGCTGGTGCCCGACGGGCGTGTCCGGAGCGCCGGTCTCGGGCGGGTTCCGGCCGCCCAGGAACTTGGAGGTGGAGGACGTGGCCCGACCGCGGCTGCAGGACGTCGCCGACCGCGCGGGGGTCTCGCTGGCCACCGCGTCCCGCGTGCTCAACGGGTCGTCCCGGCAACCCGGGCCCGAGCTCGTGGACCGCGTGCGCAGCGCTGCCGCCGAGCTGGGCTACGTGGTCAACGCCCAGGCGCAGGCGCTCGCCCGGTCCCGCAGCGGGCTGCTGGGGCTGGTCGTGCACGACATCTCCGACCCGTACTTCTCCTCGATCGCCGCGGGTGCGCAGGCCGCGGCCCGCGAGCACGGCAGCCTGGTGCTCCTGGCGTCGACCGGGCGCGACCCCGAGGTGGAGCGGGAGGCCGTCGCGGCCTTCGCCGCCCACCGGGTCGACGCCCTCGTGGTCGCCGGCACCCGGTGGACGCCCGAGGACGACGAGGCGCTCGCGGGCGCGCTGAGCACCTACGAGGCGGCCGGCGGCCGGTCGGTCATCGTCGGCCAGCCGGTCGGCGACGGACGGGTGGTGCGGCCGCCGAACTCGACGGGCTCACGGGCCCTGGCCGAGGCCCTGCTCGACCAGGGGTGGCGACGGTTCGCCGTCGTCGGCGGGTCGGGCCTCGTCGTGACCTCGCGCGAGCGCACCGACGCCTTCGTCGAGGCCGTGCGCGCGGGGGGCGGGGAGGTCGTCGACGTCGTCGACACGGAGTTCTCCCGCGACGGCGGCCACGCGGCCGGTGAGGAGGTCGCGGCCCTCGCGAGGGCGCACACCGACCCGCCGCTGTGCGTGTTCGCGGTCGCCGACGTCATCGCCATCGGGCTCATCGCCCGGCTGCGTGAGCTGGGCCTCGACGTGCCCCGCGACGTGCGTGTCGCCGGGTTCGACGACATCCCGACCCTGCGTGACCACGTCCCCGCGCTGACCACCGTGCGCATCCCGCTGGAGGAGATGGGCCGGCTCGCGGTCAGCGCGGCGGTGGCCGAGGAGGCGCCCGACGTGGTCGAGGTCGGCTACGACGTCGTGCTGCGGGAGAGCACCGCCGACGCCTGACGACCACGACGAGGGCGAGCGCGACCGCGGTCACACCGCCACCGTCAGCCCCGCCCCGCGGCGCGCCCGGTCGATGGTGCTCGCGTACGCCGAGAGCATCCGCACGTGGCTGAACCGTGGCCGGGCCGCGACGAGCGCCGGGGCGAGCTCCGCGCGGCGCATCGCGGCCTCCGCCCACGCGGCCGCGATCTCGCCCGGGTCGGTGCCCGTGACCAGGCCGATGCCCTCGACCAGGCGGGCGCTGTCGCCCACGGCCGTCGTCACCGGGACGGCGCCGCACATGGCCCCCTCGATGAGGCACAGCGGCGCCGCCTCGCCGAACGAGGACGTCAGCGCCACGACGTCGGACACCGCGAGCACGAGCTCCGGGTCCTGCCGGATCCCGAGCAGGTGCACCCGGGCGAGCAGGTCCGGGCGGTCGCCGAACGTCGCGTCCAGGTCGCGGCGCAGGTCGGCGTTGGCGGCGCTCATCCCCGCGCCGCACATCACCACGTGCCCCGCGCGCGACCCCTCGACGAACCGGCGCGCGGCCGCCAGGAACAGGCGCGGGTCCTTCATCGGGTCGTAGCGGGCGGCGTACGTGACGACGACCGCGTCGGGCGGCAGCCCGCGGGCCCCGCGCAGCGCGAGCCGCCGGGCGCCCGTCACCGGGCGGAACCGTGCGAGGTTCACGCCGTTCGGGATCACGCGCAGCAGGTGCGCCGGGACGCCTGCCGCCCGGTACGCGTCGCTGGTGGACTCGGCGCAGCACACGACTGCCGCGACCCGCCCGGTGCGGGCCGCACGCCGCAGGTGGTCGAGCGCCGGGCCCTGGTGCTCCGGGTCGGAGCGGTGCAGCGCCACGACCACCGGCCGGTCCGGGAACGCGGGGTGGTCGACCAGCCCCAGCGGCTGCTCCTTCAGCGACAGCACGACGTGCGCGGCGCTCGCGCGGCGGGCCGCGGCCTCGGCCTCCGCCTCCGTGACGCCGGCCGAGAGCGGGGTGTCCGCGGGCCGGCCGAGGGAAGCCACGCGGACGCCCGCCGCCAGCAGCGTGCGGTACCGCTGGTCGTCCGCCATCGACTGCAGCGTCGACTCGCGCCGCACCTCGTGGTGGATGCTCAGCACCGAGTGCCGCTGGCGCCCCTGCGCGTGCAGCCCCGCCACCACCGTCGAGTGCACCACCCGGGCGCCACCGCTGAAGAACCCCTCGTACAGGGACAGGACGCGCGTCGCGTCACGCTCCGACATCGGACCACCTCCTGCGGCCAGCGTGCGCGGCCCGGATGTGGTGGCGGTCACCGCCAGGTGACGGTCGTGTGACTTCTGCTCCCGGAGGGCCACGACCCTCCGGATCCCGATCGGGTGTTGATTCCTCCTCTCGCCCCCGCGTTGACTCGCCTCGACGTACCGCAGCCCCGGAAGGAGGGCCGATGGGAGCCCCGCCGAACCTCGTGATCGTGATGGCCGACCAGCTCCGCGCGGCGGCGGTCGGCACGGCGGCCGACCCGGCCGCCACGGACCCCGTCGCGACGCCGCGGCTGGACCGGCTGGCCGCGACCGGGTGCCGCGTGACCCACGCGGTGAGCAGCTACCCGGTCTGCAGCCCGCACCGCGCGATGTTCCTCACCGGCCGTCCGCCCGCCGAGAACGGGGTCACGCTCAACGTGAACTCCGAGACGGCGGCGGACGGCGTCGGGCTGCGCGACGGGCTCCCGACGTGGGCGAGCGTGCTGCGCGACCACGGCTATCGCACGGGGTACGTGGGCAAGTGGCACCTCGAGCCGCCGGTGGCGGCCGACGAGCACCACGGCGAGGGACGCCGCGACGACGGCAAGGTGTGGGACGCGTGGTCGCCGCCGGAGCGGCGCTTCGGCTTCGACTTCTGGCACGCCTACGGCGCGGCCGACCGGCACCTCGCGCCCCACTACTGGGTCGGGGACGCCGCCCGGTCCGAGCGGCTCGACGTCGACCGGTGGTCGGCCGAGCACGAGGTGGACGTCGCGATCGACTTCGTGACGCGGGCCGCGGGCGCGGCGGAGCCGTTCGCGCTGATGGTCTCGCTGAACCCGCCGCACCAGCCGTTCGACCAGGTGCCGGAGCGCTACCGCGCCCGCTACGCCGCACGGGCCGCGGACGAGCTGCTGGCCCGTCCGAACGTGCCCCGCGGCACGCCCGTGGCCGACGAGGCGGTGGCGATCGCCCGCGACTACTTCGCCGCCGTCACCGGGGTCGACGACCAGGTCGGTCGGCTGGTCGACGCGCTCGCGGACGCCGGGACCGGCCGGGACACGATCGTCGTGCTCACCTCCGACCACGGCATGCAGCTCGGCAGCCACGGCCTGCTGTACAAGAACGTGCCGTACGAGGAGTCGATGCGCGTCCCGCTGGTGCTGCACTGCCCCGGCCGGATCCCCGCCGGCCCGTCCAGCGAGCTCGTCGGCTCCCTCGACGTCGCGCCGACCCTCCTCGGTCTCGCCGGGCTCTCCGCGGCGGTCCCCGCCGCCATGCGTGGGGCGGACCGCTCGGCGGCGCTCACCGGCCGCGGTGCCCCCACGGCGGACCCGGCCGCCGTCTACTACCGCTACGCCTCGCGCAGCGACCCCACGGCGGCGCGCGGGCTGCGCACCCGGAACCACAAGCTCGTCGCGACCTGGCACCCCGGCCGCGACCTCGCCGTGGACTTCTACGACCTCGTCGCCGACCCGTACGAGCGGAGCAGCGACCCCGGCCACCCCGCGGTCAGGGTCCTCGCGCGCCGGCTGCTGACCCGGCTGGCCGACGACGGCGACGACTGGCCAGGTGTCGCCGCGCTCCGCCGCGCCCTCGACGTCGCTGCCTGAGTGCCCGCCGGGCGGGCTCTCAGTCCGTCAGGCGGGGTCGCCCACGAACCCGTCCCAGGCGGGCGGGGCGAAGGCGCCCAGCGGGTCGTCGCCGAGCGGGGCGACCTGCCCCGCGCCGAACACCGGCAGCGCCGCGCCGTCCGCCGCGGGGTCGGCATGCTCGGCGAACCAGCGGTGCAGGCGGCGTCGGAGCCCTGCCACCTCCGCCGAACGCCCCGGGTCGTCCACGAGGTTCACACGTTCCCCCGGGTCGGCGGTGAGGTCGTAGAGCTCGTGCGGCCCGAACGGGTGCCGGTGGACGTACTTGCGGTCGCGGGTACGGATCATCCGCACCGGCCCGTACTCGTTCTGCACGACGACGTCCCGCGCGGCCGCGGGCGCGGTCCCGCGCAGGAGCCCCGCGACGCTCCGCCCCGGGCCGCGCTCGAACGGGGCCGCGTCGAGCCCGACCAGGTCCAGCAGCGTGGCCGGCAGGTCGTACGCCGAGACCAGGTCGTCGTGGACCGCGCCGGCGGCGATCCCCGGCCCGCGGACGAGGAACGGCACCATCACCGACTCGTCGTACATGTTCTGCGGGAAGGTGCCGTTGCCCTTGCCCCAGATGCCGTGGTGCCCGCAGCTGAACCCGTTGTCGCTCGTGAAGACGACGACCGTGTCGTCCGCCAGGCCGTGGTGGTCGAGGCGCGCGAGGATCCTGCCGATCGCCGCGTCCATCGCGGTCACGGCCGCGAAGTAGCCCACGAGGGCCTCTCGGGCGTCCGCCTCGCCGCCGATCGGGACGCCGTCCACGGTCGGCTGCCACGGGTGGGACTCGTCCTGCGGGCACGACGCGAACGCGCAGTCGCGGTACGGCTCGGTGTACTCGGCGGGGTGCTGTCCGGCGAACGGCTTGTGGGGCGCCGTGAAGTTCACGGCCAGGAAGAACGGGTCGTCGCGCCCGGCCGCGTCGTCGAGGAAGCCCGCCGCGTCGTCGGCGATCACGTCGGTGAGGTAGCCGTCCACCCGCTCGGGGACGCCGTCGCGGTGCATCAACGCTCCGCGGTACGGGCTGCCGCCGCCGTCGAGGGCGAACCAGTGCACGAACCCGGCACGGGGCACGTCGCTCGCCCCGAGATGCCACTTGCCGGACATGCCCAGGCGGTAGCCGGCCTCGGCGAGGGCGTCGGGGAACGTCAGGACGCCGGCGAGGTAGTCGGTGCTCGCCGGGCCGGAGTGCGCGCCGTCGAGGTAGTCGTGCACCCCGTGCGCGGACGGGATGCGGCCGGAGAGCAGGCTGGCCCGGGCCGGCGAGCACACGGGGGACGCGCAGAAGAAGCGGTCGAGCCGGGTGCCGCCGTCCGCGAGAGCGTCGAGCACGGGCGTGCGGATCTCCGGGTTGCCCGCGCAGCCCAGCGCCCAGGGCCCCTGGTCGTCGCTCACGATCATCAGCAGGTTCGGTCGGGAACCCGGTCCGGTGCGGCTCCCGCTCATCGCGGGGAGCTCCCTACCGGGGAGCGCTCGGGCACGCGCCGCGCGGCGCCCCCCGCCGCCGACCGGTAGCTCTCCACGACGAGCTCGACCACGTGCCGGGCGTGCGCGAGCGGCACCGAGGGCTCGGCGCCGTCGGCGACCGCCAGGAAGTCGGCGAGCTGGGCCGTGAACGCCCGCTGGATGTCGCCCTCCTCGGGCTCTCGCACGACCCGTCGCCGCCCGTCGACCTGCACCGCGACGCCCGTCCTCGGGCCGGCCTCCAGGACCCCGCGCTCGCCCACGACGGCGAGGCGGTCGACCCTGGTCGGGGGGTCGCTCACGACCGCGATCGACGCCCCGACGCCCGAGTCCAGACGCAGGGAGATCACCCCGTCGGTCTCCACGGCCGAGCCGAAGCGGTGTGCGGTCGAGGCGGAGATCTCGACGGCGCGGCCGCCGCCGAACCACAGCGTCCGGTCGAGGCAGTGCCCGCCGATGTTCATGAGCGCGCCCCCGCCGGACACCTCGGGCGAGAAGAACCAGTCCGGGCGCGTGCCCGGCCGGTAGTCCGTGCTCCGGTGGTCGCGGACCATGACGACCCGGCCCAGACCGCCCGAGGCGACGAGGTCGTGGGCGGCGACCTTGTCGGGGAAGAAGTGCTGGATGTGCCCGATCGCGAGCGACACGCCGGCGTCCGCGCACCCCGCGAGCATGGTCTCGCAGTCCGCCACCGTCGTGGCCATCGGCTTCTCCACGAGCACGTGCAGACCGCGGTCGGCGGCGTCGAGCGCCATGGGCAGGTGCAGCGCGTGCGGGGTGTTCACGATCACGCCGTCGACCAGGCCGCTGTCGAGCATGGCGCGGTGGTCGGTGAACACCGCGGCGCCCGGGGCGAGGGCGGCGGCGCGCCGCGCCGCCGCCTCGTCGAGGTCGCAGACGGCGGTGAGCGCGGTGCCGTCCAGCACCTCCGCGGCGGTCGCGTGGAACCCGGCGACGGCGCCCGCGCCGATCAGTCCGATACGCATGGTCCTCCTTCGTGCGATGGCGCCCCGCCGGTGCCGCACGAGCGGCGCACGACGATGCGGGGGCGGAGCCGGATCTGGTGCAGCGGGCAGTCGTCCCGCTCCACGAGCCGCCGCGCGAGCACGTCGGCAGCCATGCGGCCGACCCGGTACTTGGGCGGCGAGACGGCCGTGAGCGGGACCTCCGCGAGGTCGGCGGTCTCGTCGTCGTAGGAGACCAGCGCCATGTCGTCCGGCACGGAGAGCCCCGCGCGGCGGATCGCGCCTTGGAGCAGGGTCGCCTCGCGGTCGCCGAAGACGAGAGCCGCCGTCGCCTCGAAGTCGCGCAGCCGCGCCCACGCGGCCTCGGCGGAGTCGGCCGACCAGGCCTCCTTGACCTGGGCGAACTCGAGGTCGACGGCCAGCCCCAGATCGGCGACGGCGTGCCGGTAGCCGAGCACCACCGCCGGCGCCGTGGGGCCGTGGTCGCGGGTGAGCAGCGCGACCCGGCGATGGCCGAGGGCGGCCAGGTGGCGGACAGCGTCGTAGGCGCCGCCCTGGTGGTCGGAGCAGACGTGCTCCGTGCGGTCGCCCGGCCCGGCGTCGATGAGGCTGCGCTCGAGGAGCACGACCGGGACCGGCAGGTCCATGAGCTGCTGCGCCCGCCCGGCCGGGTCCTCGATGGTCGTCAGGGTCGGCACCAGCAGGAGGCCGTCGACCCCGGCGTCCAGCAGGAACTCGATGCTGCCGTCCTCGAGGGACGGGTCGTACCGGTAGGTCGACAGGTGCAGAGAGGCGCCGGCCGCGGACAGGCCCTCCTCGATCCCCTGGAGCACCCGCGGGTAGTACAGCTGCGTGTCCGGCAGGAGGACGCCCACGCGCCGGCGCGCCCGCTCCTCGCGCGGACGGCGCGCCGCGACGAAGCTGCCCGCGCCCTGCCTGCGGACGACGAGGTCCTGCGCGACGAGCTCGTCGAAGGCGCGACGCACGGTCGTGAGCGAGAGCCCGGTCTCGGCGGCGAGGTGCTGCTCGGTCGGGAGCTTCTGTCCCGCGGTCCACGTGCCCGCGATGATCCCGCGCTTGAGCTCGTCCGCCAGTGCCTCGAACTTCAGCGCCTTGGTCTCGGTGTCTCGGACCGCGCCCTCTCTCCTGCCCGCCATCCGCACCCCTTTCTCCTGTCTCTCACTGCTGATTCTGTTGCCTGCGAAGAGAGGAATAAAGAAGTACTTCCCGGATCGGTGCCCGGGCGCGGGCGATGGGTCCCGCACGTCAGGGGAATCCGCAGGAAATGGGGTCGGGATTACTCCTTGAATGCTCACTTTCGGCCTTGTGAGAGTGGCGCCACTCGAGGGGCCGAAGGTGCCGCTCTCGGCAGGAAGGTGAACCGATGGCGAAGATCCGAACGCTCGCCGCGCTCGTCGCGGGCGGTGCGCTCGCCGTCTCGGCGGGCGGGTGCGCGGGCCCGGGCGAGGGCTCGAACGACTCCCTGACGTACTGGTCGATGTGGAAGGAGGGCGAGGCGCAGCAGAAGGTCCTCGCCCGCGCCATCGCCGACTTCGAGGAGGACACCGGCATCACGGTGGACGTGCAGTGGCAGGGGCGGGACAACGTCAAGAAGGTCGTGCCCACGCTCAACACGCACACCGTGCCAGACCTCGTCGACGGCTCGTTCGCGAAGCTCGCCCCCGTCCTCGCGGAGACCGGGCAGGCGAAGGCGCTGACCGAGGCGTACGCGGCCGAGGTCGACGGGACCACGGCCTCCGAGCTGATCCCGAGCACCTACCTCGACGCCGAGGAGCTGTCCGTCGAGGGCGCCGACGCGCCCTGGATGCTGCCCTACTCGCTCACCAGCAACGCGATCTGGTTCAACGCCACCGACCATCCCGAGCTCGTGGACGCCCCGCCCACCACCTGGGAGGAGTTCATCGACACCCTCGACGACCTCAGGGCGTCCGGACAGGCGCCGCTCGCTGTCGACGGCGACGTCGCCGGGTACAACGCGTACTGGTACACGATGGCGATGGTGCGCCTCGGCGGGCCCGGGGCGCTCAAGGAGATCGCCTCCGACGAGACGGGCGCGGCGTGGGACGCGCCCGAGGCGCTCGAGGCCGCCGAGCTCGTCCAGCAGCTCGTCGACGGGGACTACTTCGTCGACGGCTACAACGCGAGCAAGTGGCCGGCGCAGCAGCAGGCCTGGGCCGACAACGAGTCCGCGCTGCTGTTCAACGGCAGCTGGATCCCGACCGAGACCGCCTCGTACGCGGCGGACGGCTTCGAGTACTCCTCGTTCCCCTTCCCCCGGGTCGGCGACGGGGAGATGGCCCAGCGTGCCGACTTCATCGGGTTCACCGTGCCGGGCAAGGCGGCGAACGCGGACGCCGCGCAGCAGCTCGCCGCGTACGTCCTCGGCAAGGAGTACCAGGACGCCCTCGGCACCGAGGCGCGGGTCCTCCCGGTCCGGTCCGACGCCGCCGTGAGTCCCGACCTGAGCACCGTCAAGGACGCGCTCGACGCCGCCGACGGGTACTACCGGCAGAACGACGGCATCACCTTCCCCGGCTACACCGAGAAGCTCCTGTGGCCGACCCTCGACAAGCTCGTGCTCGGGGAGATCTCCGCCCAGGAGTTCGTCGACCTCATGAAGGCCGGGCAGGCCGACTACTGGGAGCAGAGCTCATGACCCCGACGGCCCTCGCCGCGCGCCCCGCGGCCGAGGACGGCACCGCGGCCCCGGCGCCGCCCGCGCGGCGACACGGCAACGCCGTCGACCGGGGGCGCCGGCGGCTCCTCGTCCCGTTCGTCGGCCCGGCGTTCCTCCTGTACACGGTGCTCTTCGTCGGGCCCGCCGTGTACGCGGTGTGGATCAGCCTCCACGAGTGGGCGGGCGCCGGTCCCATGAAGCTCGTCGGCCTCGGGAACTACCGTCGCCTCTTCTCGGACGACCTGTTCCTGAGGTCGTTCGGCAACACGCTGCTCCTGCTGTTCGTCGTCGGCGCGGCCATCTTCGTGATCGCCTTCGGGCTCACGCTCGTGCTGCGCGACATGGTGGGCCGCAAGGTCGCCCGGTCGGTCATCTTCTTCCCGCACCTGGTGAACGCGATGATCTTCGGGGTGCTGGCCGGCTTCGTCTTCAACCCGGGCGGGCTCGTCAACACGCTGCTCGGCGGGCTCGGCGTCGAGGAACCGCCCGCCTGGCTGGCGCAGGACAACCTGTTCCCCCTGATCATGGTGATGATGACCTGGATCACCACCGGGTACTTCACCACGATCCTCATGGCCGGCGTCGACCGGATCCCGCGGTACTACTACGAGGACTGCGCGCTCGCCGGGGCGAACGCGCTCCAGCGACTCCGCTACCTGATCCTCCCGCTCACCTGGGACGTGTTCGGCACCTGCGCCGTCCTGTGGACCATCTCGTCGGTGAAGATCTTCGAGATCGTCTGGGTCTTCGGCGGCTCGACCGGCCAGGGCATCCCGCCCACGCAGACCTGGACCACCGCCGTCTACACCTTCGTGACCGCGTTCTCCGGCGAGTCGGTGCCCGCCTACGGCGCCGCGACAGCCTCCGCCGTGCTGTCGCTCGCCGTCGTGTCCGTGCTCGTGCTGCTGCTCCGCCGCGTGATGAAGCGCGACGCGGTCGAGTTCTGAGGAGGAACGTTGACGACCACCGACATCGCGCGGCCTGCCGCGCACGCGCCCGTCCCCGCACCGCGACGGGTGCCCCGGCGCCGCCGCGGGGGCGCGGCGATCGGCCGCGAACGTGGCCTGCTGCGAGGCGCCGGCCTCGTGCTGCTGTGGGCCTTCGTCGCCCTCAACGTCGCCTGGATGGTCTGGATGGTCGTCCAGGCGTTCCGCGACACCCGCTCCATCCTCGACGACCCGTGGGGGCTGCCGACGTCCCTCGACCCCGTCAACTTCGTGACGGCGTGGACCGTGGGCGACTTCGCGACGGCCACGATGAACAGCGTGGTGACGACCGTCGTCTCCTCGTTCCTCACGGTCGCCTTCGCCGCGCCCGCCGCGTACTACCTGGCCCGGGTGGAGAACAGGTTCACCGGCTCGCTGACGGTCTACTTCGTGCTCGGGCTCGGCATCCCCGCCCAGGTCATCGTCATCCCGCTCTTCGTGATGCTCAACGCGGTCTACCTCACGGACAGCCTGGTCGGCCTCAACCTCGTGTACATCGGCGTCTCGATGCCGTTCACCGTCTTCCTCCTCATCGCGTTCTTCCGGTCGCTGCCGCGCGAGCTCGAGGAGGCGGCGGCGCTCGACGGGCTCACCGCGGCCAGGACGTTCCTGCGCATCACGCTGCCCCTCGCCAAGGGCGGCATCCTCACCGCCTTCGTGCTGCAGGTGATCGCCCACTGGAACGAGACGCTGCTGGCGCTCACGCTGCTGCAGTCGACCGACCGGTACACCCTGCCGGTCGCGCTCATCTCTTTCATCCAGCAGCAGACGTACTCGGGCGCGGACTGGGGCGGGCTCTTCGCCGGCCTGTGCATCGTGGTCCTGCCGATGCTCGCGGTCTACCTGTGGCTCGGCCGCCGGCTGACCGAGGGCCTGACGCTGGGTATGGGCAAGTGACGGCCCCGGACGGCCGACGCGCCGCCGCCGGGCACTCGCGTCGCGGCACGGAGGAGTGACCGTGCCCCTCGCGTTCTCCACGCTCGGTGCTCCCGGCGCCGGCCCCGACGAGATCGTCCGTCTCGCGCTGCGGAACGGCGCAGCCGGCGTCGAGCTCCGCGCCGGCGCCGACCAGCCGGTCGACGTGGCGACACCCGCCGCTCGTCGTGCCGCCGTCCGCGGCGTGTTCGACGGCGCCGGCATCACCGTGCTCGCGGTGGCGAGCTACGTCCGCGTCTGCGACCCAGGGCCCGACCACGAGGTCGTCGACACGCTGCGGCGGCACGCCGACCTGGCCGCCGCCCTCGGCGCGGGCGCGCTCCGCGTGTTCCCCGGTGCCGCCGGTGCGGGCCGGGAGGGGGACCGGCGAGCGGTGGCCCGGCTCTCCCGGTTCGCGGCGCTCGCGGACCCCGCCGGCCCGCGGATCCTGCTGGAGACGCACGACTCGCACCCGCGCGGAGCCGACGTCCGCGCCGTCCTGGCAGCTCTGGACGGCGTGGCGCCTGGCCACCCGTGCGGCGCGATCTGGGACGTCCTGCACCCGTGGCGGGACGGCGAGGCCCCGGACCACACGGCCGCGGCGCTGCGCCCCTGGCTCGAGTACGTGCAGTTCAAGGACGGCACGCCGGACGGCGTGACCCCCCTCGGCGACGGAACCGTCCCGCTCGACGAGATCGCGGCCCTCGTCGGGGAGCGCTGGTGGTCGTTCGAGTGGGAGCGCGCCTGGCACCCGCACCTGGCGCCCCTCGACGTCGCGCTCCCGGCCGCCGCCGCGTGGTACCGGAGCCATGTCCTCGGGCGGGTGACGCCCGGTCCACCGAGTCCTCGCTGACCTCGTCATTTCCCTTCTCCCTGTCACGACATCGACCGAAGGAGCTCGAATGTTCGTCACCACCCGCCGTACCGTGCTGCGACTCGGCGGCACAGCGTTCGCGACCGCACTGCTGGCCGATCTCGGCAGGCCCGCCCTGGCGACACCGCTCGCCGCGGGGGCCACCGGGACGGAGGCGCTGCGCGCCCGCTGGGTCGACGCGCTCACCGGCCGCGCCAACGTCGCCGCGTCGCCGGCGACGTTCGCCGACGCGATCGGCCGCCTGGACCGGGCCGCCGACGGGCTGCTCGCGCAGGTGAGCCCGACCCCGACACGGTTCTTCACCTCCCACGACTGGTCCGTGGGCGCGACCGAGATCGCGAGGTCGAACGAGATGCGCATGAACTACGTGCGCCTCGAGACGCTCGCCGTCGCCTGGGCGACGCCCGGCTCGCGGCACGAGGCGTCCGCCGAGGTGCTGGACACCATCACCACCGGTCTGGCCCACCTGCACTCGACCATCTACCACCCGGGGACGAGCTGGTGGGGCAACTGGTGGTCCTGGCTCATCGGCGTGACGAAGCCGCTCGCGAACGTCATGGCGATCGTGCGCGACGAGCTCTCGCAGGCGGAGGTCGACGACTACTGCGCGGCGATGGACCACTTCCTGCCGGACCGTGACCCGCGCCTGCAGATCCACCCGTCCGGGGTGCAGGAGTCCGAGGGCGCCAACCGGGTCGACATCTGCCAGGCGTACATCGTCCGGTCCATCGTGCAGCCCGACCCGACGCTGCTCCGCGCCGCCGTCGACGCGCTCAGCCCGACCTGGCAGTACGTCACCGAGGGCAACGGCTTCTACCGTGACGGCTCGTTCGTCCAGCACTCGACGATCCCGTACACGGGAACCTACGGGCTCGTGCTGCTGGGCGGGCTCGCCGAGCTGTTCGCGCTGCTCGCCGGCTCGTCGTTCGACGTCACCGACCCGAGCAGGAGCAACGTCACCGGCGTCGTGGAGGCGTCGTTCGCGCCGTTCGTGTTCAACGGCCAGATGATGGACGCCGTCCGTGGTCGTGCGGTCTCGCGGTACGCCGAGCGCAGCATCGACGACGGCAACCTGCTGATCGAGCACGTGCTGCGGCTCGCCGAGGCGGCGGACCCCGACACCGCAGCGCGGTGGCGTGGCCTGTGCCGGCAGTGGATCGAGTCCGACGACGCGGCCACCATCACCGACACGACGAACATCGTGCGCCTGGCCCTCGTGACCGAGCTGCTCCACTCGTCGGTGCCCGCCGTCGCCGACCCCACCGGCCCCCGCCACTTCCCGGCGATGGACCGGCTCGTGCACCGTGGCGCCGACGGCACGTGGGCGATGGCCGTGGCCATGTGCTCCGACCGCATCGCCTGGCACGAGGGCACCGGCGCCGAGAACTTCGAGGGCGTCCGCACGAGCCAGGGCATGACGTACCTCTACCTCGCGGACGACGACGACCACTACGACGACCACTTCTGGGCGACGTCCGACCTCACCGCGCCGCCCGGGACCACCGTCGACCTCACCCCGCTGCCGCCGAACCCCGAGGGCACGTGGGGCGAGGGCACCCCGGACAACGAGTGGACCGGCGGGGCCGTCCTCGGGGACGCCGGGCTGGCGGCCATGCACCTGGTCGGGCCCGGCGGCACGGGGCTCACGGCACGCAAGGTGTGGATCACGCTGCCGGACCGCGTGGTCGCGCTGGGCAGCGACATCGCCACCGGTAGCGACGGTGAGGTCCGCACGGTCGTGGAGCACCGGAACCTGGGGGAGTCGCCCCGGACGCTGCTGGTCGACGGCGCGGAGGTCACGACCGAGCGGACGGTGAGCGGGGCGCGCTGGGCGCACCTCGACGGGGTGGGCGGCTACCTGGTCCTCGAGGGCGGGGCGGACCTGGTCGCGGGCGTCGAGGAACGTGCGGGCACGTGGCAGCGCAACAACACCTCCACCGCGGCGGGGACGGGGGAGACGCGCCGCCGGCAGTACGGCACCCTCGCACTCACGCACGGCGCGGGCGCCGCGGTCGCCGGGGCCCGGTACGCGTACGCCGTGCTCCCGGGTGCGGATGCGACGCAGACGGCGGACGCGGCGCGCTCGCCGGGCGTCGAGGTGCTGCGCAACGACGACGGCGTGCAGGCGGTGCGCGCGCCGGGCCACCTGCTGGCCGCGGTGTTCTGGGCGGCCGGTGCCGTCGAGGACGTCTCGACCGACGGGCCGGCGTGCGTGCTCGTCCGCGACACTCCCGGCGTCACGCACGTGGCGGTCAGCGAGCCGACGCGAGCGCGGGACCTGGTCGTCCTGCGGGTCGCGGGCACGGCGGCGACCCGGGTCCGTGGCACCGACGCCGCGCGGGTCACGCTCGAGCGTGACGGTTCCGGTGTGCGTCTCACGATCGACACGCGCGACACGGCGGGCACGACGATCGAGTTCGTGCTCGTGCGCTGACCGCGGGCAGGGGACGGCCCGCCAGGTCGGCACTCCGTTCCCAGGTCGGCAGGAATGTGTGCCGACCCGGGGACGGAGTGCCGACCCGACGCGGACAGCTCACAGCAGCGCGCGGACGTCGCGCTCCGCCTGGGCGGGGGAGGCGGCACGGCAGCCGAGGTCCGTCCACCGCCGCACGAGGGCGGGCTCGGCGCGGAGCAGGCCCCAGCCCCGGCGCAGCAGCGTGGGCAGCGGCTTGCGGGACTCCGCGACGTCGCGCAGCAGCCGGAACCAGAACGTCACCAGCCGCGGCTGCGTGAGGCAGATGGCGTCCGCGAGGAAGCCCTCGGCGCGGCAGGCGGTGACGAGCTCGGCGGCGAAGATGCCTTCGGCGACGACGACCGGCGCGCCCGCGGTCTCGACGACGGCCGACCCCGTGCGCCGCGACGTCGGGATGTCGTACACGGGCACGTCGACGCGCCCCGTGCGGACCACATCGCGCAGCGCGTCGAGCGCTCCCTCCCGGTCCCAGCTCGCCGGGTCGTCCCAGTCGACGATGCCGTAGCGCATCGGCATCCCGGGGTGGTCGACGTCGCGGTAGAAGTCGTCGAGGTTGATCACCGGCAGGCCGAGGCGGCGGGTGAGGGCCGTCTTGCCCGACCCGGACGGTCCCGTGAGCAGGACGATGCGGCGCTCCGGGCGGCGGGCGCCGGGCGGCACGTCGAAGAGGGCTTCGGACACGAGTGACCATTCTCCACGAGGACAACCTGGCGGCCGTCACCCGTGGCGGTGACGGCCGCCAGGTTGTCCTCGGCACCCAGGTCTAGTCATTGCGAAAACGTTATCGACAACGTTATCCTCCAGCCACGTCGGACCCGTCCGGCGGCTCGCCCGAGCCGTCGGGAACCGATCGGAGAGGAACAACGATGTCCCATTCCACCAGCACGACGAGGGCGGCCGGCGTCGCGGCGGCGGTCGCCGTCCTCGCCCTCGCCGTCCCCGCGGCCCAGGCCGACCCGTCCGGGCCCACCCTGCGCTCCGAGGCGCCGCGCGACCTCGAGATCGGCAGCGCCGTGTGGGGCCAGAACGAGCTGCTCGACCACGACCGCAAGGCCCCGACCGAGTTCCAGCGCCTCCTCGGGGCGGAGTTCGGCTCGCTCACGCCCGAGAACGACATGAAGTGGGCGGAGATCCACCCCGAGCCGGACGTCTACGACTTCTCGGGCGCGGACGCCGTCGTGGCGTTCGCGAAGGCTCACGGCCAGGAGGTGCGCGGGCACACGCTGCTGTGGCACAGCCAGAACCCGCAGTGGGTCACCGACGCCGCCGCCACCTGGACCTGCGCCGAGGCGCGCGACGTCCTCGAGGACCACGTCCGCACCGTCGTCGGCCGCTACGCCGGCGAGATCTACGAGTGGGACGTGGTCAACGAGGTCATGCAGGACACGTGGGACGCCGGCGGCGTGCGCCTGCGCACCGAGGCGAACCCCTTCCTCGCGGCGTGCTCGGACGACCCGGTGGGCCTCATCGGCGACGTCTTCCGGTGGGCGCACGAGGCGGACCCCGAGGCGCTGCTCTTCATGAACGACTACAACGCCGAGGGCGTCAACGCCAAGACGGACGCCTACTACGCGCTGGCCCAGGAGCTGCTCGCCGACGGCGCGCCGCTGCAGGGCTTCGGCGCGCAGAGCCACCTCAGCCTCCAGTACGGCTTCGACGAGTCGATGCAGGCGAACTTCGAGCGGTTCGCCGACCTCGGGCTGAAGGTCGCCGTCACGGAGGCCGACGTCCGCATGCCCCTCGGTGAGGACGGCGAGCCGACGGCCGAGCAGATCGCACTGCAGGCCGAGCGGTACGACGGGCTGCTCCAGGCGTGCCTGAACGTCTCCGCCTGCACCAGCTTCACGGTCTGGGGCTTCGACGACGGACGGTCCTGGGTCCCTGGCGTCTTCGACGAGGGCTACGCCACGATCATGACCGAGGACTTCGAGAAGAAGCCGTCGTACGTCGCGCTGCTCGACGGCCTCACCGACGCCACGCCGGGCACGTCCCCGCGCACGCCGCCGGGCCTGAGCTCGTAGGACCTGTCACCGGGACGGCGGCGTGCGGGCACGGGCCCGCACGCCGCCGTCGTCGTGCTCAGGGGCCCGGCGGGACGAGCAGCACGTGCAGGGTGCGCGGGCCGTGCACGCCCTCGACGCGGTCGAGCTCGATGTCCGACGTCGCGCTGGGCCCGGAGATCCAGGTGAGCGGCCGCTCGGGGTGCTCGCCGAGGAGCCTGACGGCCTCGGGCACGGTCTGCACCACCTGGTCGGCCCGCACGACGCACAGGTGCACGTCGGGCACCAGCGAGATCGCCCGCCGGCCCTGGTCCGGCGCGCCGTCGAGCACGATCGTGCCGGTCTCGGAGATCGCGACCCGTGCGGCGGTGACGACGGCGTCCACGGCGTCCAGCTCCGACGCGGCGAGCGGCTCCTCGCGCGAGTCGCGCACGACCTCGGCGACGCCGTCCAGCGCCGTCAGCCACGCGCCGTCGAGCCCGGCGGGCACCACCATCCGCGGGGAGTTGTCAGGCTCTGCGCGGCGTATACCTCGCGCTGAGTCTGACAACTCGGCGAGCAGCGCGGGGATCTCCGCCTCGGTGACGCGGTGCACGTGCGCCTTGTAGTCCTCCAGCCGGTCGACGAGCTGGTCGAGGACCTCGGCGGAGCCCGGCGCGTGCTCGCCCGCGGGGCGGTACTCCCGGGGCACCGGCGCCGGCTGGGGACGGGAGCCGACCCGGCCGGACGGCGTCGTGCCGCTGCCGGAGGCGCCCAGCGCGGCGCGCACGCGGGCGAGGACGTCGGTGCGGGCGTCGGTCATCGGGCGTCCTCCTCGGGCTCGGCCGGTGCGGCGTCGTGCTCGCCCGCCCACCACTGCCGGAACGTGCGCGCGGGCGGGGCGGGCAGGTCCCGCGACCGCGTCCAGCCGGAGGCCGGCGGGGGAGCGGTCGAGATCATGTGGTCCCGCCCGCCCAGGCCGCGGCCCAGCGTGGCCGCCTTCCCGGCGAGCGCGAACCGGCCGCCGTCGGCCATCACCCACGACGCCGCCTTCATCGCGGCCGCCCACGGGTCGGTGCCGCGGCGCGACCGGTCCGCGTCGACCTCGCGGGCGCGCAGGTCCACGAGGATCGACGGGATGTCGATCTTCACCGGGCACACGTCGTAGCAGGCGCCGCACAGGGTCGACGCGTACGGCAGCGACGCGTTGACGTCGTCGTGCCCGGACACGCCGCCCGAGGACGCGGTGAGCTGGGGCGTGAGGATCGCGCCGATCGGGCCGGGGTACACCGACCCGTACGCGTGGCCGCCCACCCGCTCGTACACGGGGCACACGTTGAGGCAGGCCGAGCAGCGGATGCAGTGCAGCGCGCTGCGCCCGACCTCGTCGGCCAGGACGTCGGTGCGGCCGTTGTCGAGCAGCACCAGGTGGAACTCGCTCGGCCCGTCACCCTCCGTCACGCCCGTCCACATCGACGTGTACGGGTTCATGCGCTCGCCGGTCGACGACCGGGGCAGGAGCTGCAGGAAGACCTCCAGGTCGTCGAACGTCGGCACGAGCTTCTCGATGCCCATCACGGTCACGAGCGTCTCGGGCAGCGTGAGGCACATGCGCCCGTTGCCCTCCGACTCCACGACGGCGAGCGTGCCGGAGTCGGCGACGGCGAAGTTGGCGCCGCTCACCGCGACCTTCGCGGACAGGAACTTGCGCCGCAGGTGCGCGCGGGCCGCCATCGCGAGCTCGCGCGGCACGTCGGACAGGTCGGGCGGGGCGTCGCCCATGCGGGCGAGGAAGATGTCGCGGATCTCGGACCGGTTGCGGTGGATCGCGGGCACGAGGATGTGCGACGGCATGTCGTCGGCGAGCTGCACGATGAGCTCGGCCAGGTCCGTCTCGATCGCCGCGACGCCCTCGTCCGCCAGTGCCTCGTTGAGCCCGATCTCCTGGGTGGCCATGGACTTGACCTTGACGACCTCGTCGGCGCCCTTGGCCTTCGCGATGTCGGCGACGATCCGGTTGGCCTCCGCCGCGTCGCGCGCCCAGTGCACGACGCCGCCGCGTGCGGTGACGTTCTCCTCGAGCTGCTGGAGCAGCTCGGGCAGGTTCGCCATGACCTGATCCTTGACCGCGGAGCCGGCGTCGCGCAGCGCCTCCCAGTCGGGCACCTCGCCGACGACGGAGGCCCGCTTGGCGCGGATGACCTGCGTCGCGTGGCCGAGGTTGCGGCGCAGCTGGTCGTTCGTGAGCGTCTGCCGCGCGGCGGCGGGGAACGCGTCGCCCCAGCGCAGCGGGGTGTCCGGGTGCGGGACGGGGCCGAACGGCTCGTCGGGGGCGTCGGGGTTCCGGCCGCGGACGCCGGGCAGGCCGAGGAACGTGCTCATCGGGCCGCCTCCGTGGTCGTCGCGGGCCTGCTCTCGCGGGAGAACGTGTGTGCCGGCAACGGGGTCGGGTCCTCGCGGGTCGACGCGAGGATCTCGGCCAGGTGCAGCACGCCGACGCCGGACGACTGCCGCGACAGCCCGCCGCCGATGTGCATGAGGCAGGACATGTCCCCGGCGGCGAGCACCTCGGCCCCGGTGGAGCGGACGTGCGCCGTCTTGTCGGCGAGCATCGCCGACGACGTGTCCGCGTTCTTCAGGGCGAACGTGCCGCCGAACCCGCAGCACGAGTCCGCGGCCGGGAGCTCGACGAGGTCGATGCCCGTCACCGCCCGCAGCAGGCGCAGGGGCCGGTCGCCCACGTGCAGCATCCGCAGCGAGTGGCAGGTGGGGTGGTAGGTGACGTGGTGGGGGAACCAGGCGCCGACGTCGGTGAGCCCGAGCACGTCGACCAGCAGCTCGGACAGCTCGTACGTCTTCGCGGCGACCGCCTCCGCCGTCGTCGCCAGGTCGTCGTGGCCCTCGCGGCGGCAGACCATGCCGTGCTGGTGGCGCACCGACCCGGTGCAGGAGCCGGACGGGATCACGACGGCGTCCCACTCGCCGTCAGCCACGGGAGCGAAGGTCTCCACGTGGTTGCGGATCACCGGGACCGCCTCGCGGAAGTACCCGGTGTTGACGTGCATCTGCCCGCAGCATGCCTGCCCCGCCGGGAAGACGACCTCGTGGCCGAGGCGCTCGAGCAGCCGCACGGTGGCGCGCGGCGCTCCGGGGAAGAGGGTGTCGGCGAGACAGGTGGCGGCGAGAGCGATACGCATACGACTCCTCGGAGCTGCTGCTCGATGGTTCGTCCAGCAGTGGCGTGGTCCAGCATGGCGGGGCCCGGCCGGCGGTGCCACGGGGACGCCGGTGCCCCGTCGCACGTGTGGCCAGACCACTGCCGAGGACTGTACCCGATGAGGTCAGGCCACAGGGAGCCCGGGCGACTACGCTGGGCCGGTGCGCACCCACGAACGCGTCCTGGCCCACCTCGAGGACGGCATCGCCGCCGGGCGGTGGCCGCTCGGTGCGCGCCTGCCCGGTGAGCGGGCCCTGGCGGAGGAGCTCGGGGTCTCCCGCCCCTCGGTCCGTGAGGCGATGCGCATCCTCGAGGCGCTGGGCATCGTCCGCAGCGGGGTCGGCTCCGGGCCCGACGCCGGCGCGATCGTCATCGACCGCCCCGCGGCCGGCCTCGGTACCGCGGTGCGGCTGCACGTCGCGACCGGCACGCTGCCGGTCGGCGACGTCGTCGCGACCCGGGCGGCCCTCGAGACGTGGGCCATGCGCCAGGCCGCGGGCCGGGTCGTCGCGGCCTCGCCGCTCCTGCCCGACGAGCCGACGCCGCCCGGCGTGCCCCAGGCGCGCCTGGTCGAGGCACGGCGCCTGCTGGCCGCCATGGACGACCCGGCGCTCGCGGTGGGTGACTTCATCGCGCTCGACCAGGACTTCCACCTCGAGCTGGTGCGGCTCGCGGAGAACCAGCTGGTCGAGGCGATCCTCGGCGGCCTGCGGTCCGCCATCGGCTCGTACGTCGCGGACGGCGCCGAGCGGCTGCCGTCCTGGTCGGCGACGGCGGTGCGGCTCTGCGGCGAGCACGCCGAGATCCTCGACGCGGTGGCCACCGGGGACGCCGAGGGGGCGGAGCGCGCGGCGCACCGGCACATCTGGGGCTTCTACGCCGAGACGGGCCTCGCCGCCGCGCAGTGAGCGCGGGGCGACGCGGGGGAGAGCGATGGACCTGGACGCCGCGGCGCGGCTCGCGCGCGCACTCATAGCCGAGCACGGCCTGCGCGGGTGGTCGTTCCGGTTCGACCGGGCCCGCCGGCGCGCGGGGCTGTGCCGGTACGACCGGCGGGAGATCAGCGTCTCCGGGCCCTTGGCCGCCCTGTACGACGAGGCGGACGTGCGCGAGGTGGTGCTGCACGAGATCGCGCACGCCCTCGTGGGCGCGCGACACGGCCACGACCGCGTCTGGCGAGCGACGGCGCGGCGCCTCGGGGCGAGCGGGCGGCGCGTCGTGCGCGAGGGCAGCCCGGAGGTGGAGGGCGACTGGGTGGGGGTGTGCCCGGCGGGCCACCGCGTGACCCGGTTCCGCCGCCCGGCGCGGGAGCAGGCGTGCGGGCGGTGCTCGCCCGTGTTCGACCGACGCCACCTGCTGGCGTGGACGCACCGGGGCGTGCCCGTGCCCGCGCTCGGCGAGCCCGCGGGGCCGCGGCGCGCGCCCGTCGTGGACCCCGCGTCGGTCCGCGTGGGCGAGACCCTGCGGGTGGCTGCGCCCGGGCGGTACGAGGGCGTGGTCGGGGAGGTGGTGAAGCGCGGCCGGACGCGTTTCCACCTCCGCGTCGCCGCGGGCGTGCTCACCGTCCCGTTCGGGCTCGTCGAGCGCCCCGGCGACGTCGTCGCAGGCGAGGGGCCGGCGTGCGGGAGATCGCGACCACGAGGTTCCCGGGCCGTCGCGCCGGCCGCTGACCAGCGTCCGACACACGGGTGAACCCGGGGCGGGGCCGGTGGGATGATCTTTCCCATGAGTCAGCCCACCGTCCCCGCCCTGACGCTGCCTGCCGGTGCCGCCGGCTCTCGGATCGTCGGCCTGGGGCACCACCAGCCCGAGAAGGTCATGACGAACGACGACGTCGCGCGGTTCGTCGAGACGAACGACGAGTGGATCCGGTCGCGGACCGGCATCGTCACCCGTCACGTGGCCGCCGAAGACGTGACGGTCGCGGACATGGCGACCGGGGCGGCCCGGCACGCGCTTGCCGACGCCGGCGTCGCGGGCACCGACGTCGACCTGGTCGTCGTGGCGACGACGACGGCGACCGACCGTTCGCCGAACACCGCCGGGCGGGTGGCGTACGCGCTGCGCACCGGCGTGCAGCCCGGGGCCAGCACCCCCGAGGGCGAGGACGAGCCGGACCTGCGCGACGTCGTGGGGCCCGCCGTCATCGACGTCAACACGGCCTGCTCCGGCTTCGCGTACGCGGTGGGCATCGCGGACCAGGCGATCCGTGCCGGCTCGGCACGTACCGCCGTGGTCGTCGGCTCCGAGAAGCTCACCTCGGTCACGGACTGGACCGACCGCAGCACCTGCATCCTCACCGCCGACGGCGCGGGCGCGGCGGTGCTGCAGGCCGCGGACGCGCCCGCCGTCGGGCCGGTCGTGTGGGGCTCGGAGCCCGAGCTGACCCCGGCCGTCCGCATCGAGGCGCCCGCGGAGAAGTTCGCCCAGGACGGGCGGGCGGTGTTCAAGTGGGCGATCACGCGGGCGGCCGACCGTGCGCGCCGGGTCGTCGACGCGTCCGGGCTGACGCTGGACGACATCGGGGTGCTGGTCGCCCACCAGGCGAACCTGCGCATCATCGAGCCGCTGGCGAAGAATCTCGGGCTCGAGGACCGCGTCGTGGTCAGCGACATCACCGAGTCGGGCAACACCTCCGCCGCGTCCATCCCGCTGGGCCTGTCCAAGTGGTGGCACGCCGGCGACGTCCCGGCGGGCACCCCGGCCCTGCTCTTCGGCTTCGGCGGTGGCTTCACCTGGGCGGGGCAGGTCGTGCTCACTCCGGAGCGGTAACCCTCGGGGGTCGCGAGAGGGCGCGGTCCTCGTGTCGCGAGGCGTCCACTCGGTCGCTCGTTCCTCGCGACCTCCCGCCAGACCCATCCAGCCTCTCGACACGAGGACCGCGCCCTCTCGCTCCGGTGGTGCACCGCCGTCTCTCGCGCGGCATCTGGCGGGTATGCTGGGGCGGGAAACCGCTTCCCGGGCTGCGTCGCCCGGGCCCCGACGCAAGGAGATCGACGATGCCCTCCGAGAATCCCCGCACGCGCTACGCCGTGGTCGGCGCCGGGCACCGGGCCGGGATGTACGTGAACGCGCTGATCGGCGACCACGCCGAGGACGGCGAGATCGTGGCGTGGGTGGAGCCCAACCCCGTGCGCGCCGCCGTGCACGAGGAGAAGGTCGCCGCCGCGGTCGGCGGCAGCCGGCCTGTGTTCCACCCCGACGACCTGGAGAAGGCGCTCGACGTCGAGCGGGTCGACCGCGTCGTCGTCACGTCCGTGGACAACACGCACGCGGACATGGTGTCGCGGTCGCTGCGCGCCGGCGTCGACGTCGTCGTCGAGAAGCCGATCGCCGCCACGGCGGCGGAGGCGCGGCAGATCGCCGACGCGGTGGCCGAGACCGGCCGCGACCTCACGATGACGTTCAACTACCGGTACGCGCCGCGAAACTCCGCGCTGCGCGAGGTGATCGCGTCGGGCGAGATCGGGCGCGTGCTGTCGGTGCACTTCGACTGGGCGCTCGACACGGTGCACGGCGCCGACTACTTCCGCCGCTGGCACCGTGAGAAGACCAACAACGGCGGCCTGCTGGTGCACAAGTCCAGCCACCACTTCGACCTCGTCAACTGGTGGATCGACGCCGTCCCGCAGCGCGTCTTCGCCAGCGGCGGCCGGCGCTTCTACGGCGACGACGCCGGCCACGCCACGGGCTACGAGCCCACCGCGGGGGAGCGGGCGCTGAACGAGCAGGGCGTGGACCCCTGGCGGATCGACGTCGCCAACGACCCGTACCTGGACCGGCTCTACGGGGCCGACGCCCAGGAGCACGACGGCTACCGGCGTGACCGCAGCGTCTTTGACCCGGGCATCACCACCGAGGACACCCTCGGGCTCGTCGTCGAGTACGCCGGCGGACCCGTGCTCACCTACTCGCTGACCGCCAGCGCGCCCTGGGAGGGCTACCGGGTGGTCGTCAACGGCACGCGCGGCCGCGCCGAGCTGGAGGTCGTCGAGCGGGGATCCGTCGTCTTCGGCGCGGACGGCAAGGCCACCGTGGACCCGAGCTTCACCGCCACGTTCGGCGAGGACACCGTTCGCCCCGAGGGCGAGCGACTCGTCGTGCAGCGGCACTGGGAGCGTGCCGAGGAGCGGCCGATCGTCGAGGTCGGGCCCGGCGGGCACGGCGGCGGCGACACCCTGCTCCTGGCCGAGGTGTTCCGCGGCCGCACGGAGGCCGACCCGCTGGGCCGCGCCGCGGGGTTCGTCGACGGCCTGCGGGCCTCCGGCGTCGGCTACGCGGGCAACCGGTCGCTCGAGACCGGCGACCCGGTGCGCCTCGCGGACCTGGGCCTCGGCGTCGACCTCTGACCAGTCCTGCCCGAGCTGTGGGTACGAAGATGGCGAGAGATCGACCTCGATCTCTCGCCATCTTCGTACCCACAGCTCAGCCAGCCCAGGGGGCGCCGAGCTCGGTGAAGGTGCGCTGCGTGCGGGCGACCTCCTCGCACCAGCGCTCGACGTCGTGCACCACGGGGCGGCGCTCGTCGCCCTCGCCCCGCCACTCGACCGCGGACCCCGCGACCGGTGCCGGGTCGGGACCCGTGCGCACGGCCTCCATCACCCGCATGAACGCCCCGGTGTCTGCCACGTCGCACAGCAGCGGCCGGTCCGGGTCCTGGCGGGCGGCCAGCAGGTCGTCGAGCAGCGGCGCCCGGTCGTAGGTCTTGTCCACGGTGCGCCGGTCGGTGCGCAGCAGCAGGCGGTCGTGCTCGTACTCCAGCACGAGCTCGCCGCGGGTGCCCAGCACGAGCACCCGCGCGGGCGAGCGCTCGGGGGCGCACAGGGTGAGCCCGAAGCCGTACCGGGTGCCATCCGTGCCGACGACGCGGACGGACGACGTGTCGTCGGCCTCGATGGGGTTGGCGCGGAACAGGTCGGTGTCGACGGCCGCGACGTCCTCGGCCCGCGTCGCGCCGCCGATCCGCAGGGCCGTCGCGACGGCGTGCGCGAGCGGGTTCGTCACGACGCCGTCGACGACGTCGCGCCCGTCCAGCCGGCGGCGTCCGGCCCAGGGGGCCCGGCCCCAGTAGGCGGCCGTGCGCACCCAGGTGCCGACGGCGCCCACGCCCTGCACCTCGCCGATCTCCCCGCGGGCGACGAGGTCCGCGGCCGCGGGCAGGGCGCGGGAGCCGAACGTCTGGAAGCCCACCTGGCAGCGCCGCCCGGTGCGCTCGGCGACGGCGACCAGCTCCGTGTGCTCGGCGAGCGACGCCGTCGTCGGCTTCTCCAGGAGCACGTCCATCCCCGCCTCCATGGCGGCCCGGGCGAGCGGCAGGTGCGTCGGGATGGGGGTGCTCAGCACGACGACGTCGGGGTGCGGGCCCGCCTCCGAGAGCAGGTCGTCGAGCGTGGGGAACCACAGGGCGTCGCTCCCGCGGGCGGCGTGGTCGAGCCCGGGCTCGCGGGGGTCGACCACGGCCGCCAGGAGGGCCTGTCCCGCGCCCTCCAGCTCCAGGACGCGCCGCACGTGGGACGCGCCGTGGCCGTGGATCCCCACGACCGCGATGCGGGGTAGCGCTTTCCTCCGGGTGTCGGAGGTGTGGCCGGCAGAGGTGGTGGTCATCGTCGTCCTGTCCGTCGTGCGCGGTTCGTGGCGTCGGGGTCGGGGCTCAGCGCAGGCTCGTCGCGAGCCGCGCCGCCTCGTCGAGGTCCAGCTCGCGGTCGAGGAGCGCCGCGACGACACCCGTCTCCACCGTCCCGCTGGCCGGGACGACCAGCGGCGTGTCCCACACCAGGGCGGGACACGCGCCAGGGTAGTCGGCCGCCCGCAGGAACCAGTGGCGGGCGGGCGACGTCTGGGTGAGCAGCGTCGTCGTCGTGCGCTCGCCGTCGCGGTCGCGGTGGTGCTGCACGAACGCGACCCACGGCGACGTGCTGCCGTGGGCGACGTCCTCGCCCGTGCCGCCCGCGGAGAGGACCGTCGTCTCCGCCGCCGTCGGCAGCCGCCAGAACACGCCGCCGTACCCGGCGCCCGGGCGCCCGTTCGTCGCGGGGGAGCGGATCTCCAGCGGGCCGTGCGTCGCGTGCAGCGTGGTGCGCCACTCGAGCACCCAGCCGTCGTCGTCGAGCAGGCGTGCCCCGATCCGGCGCCGCTCGTCGAGCTGCGGCGCGCCGTGCTCGTCGCGCCACTCGAGGGTGTCCACCAGCTGGTGCGGGGCCATGGGGTCGATCGTCACCCCCGTGCTGACCTGCCGGCCGTGGTTCGCCAGGAGCGTCGGCCCGGCGTCGGCCACGAACGTGCGCCCGCCCCAGTAGCTGGTGCCGTTCACGTCGGGCACCGCCACGCCGAGGCCGTAGTGGTGGCGGTGGTCCACCGGCTCGGACTCGGTCAGCGGCACCCCGGCGAGGGAGTGCAGCGGGTGCAGGTAGGGCCGGGGCGAGTGGATCGTCGGCAGCCGGGAGCCGTCGACGTACCGGGCCAGCGGCATCCCGTCGAGCGACCGGCGCAGCACCGTCGTGGTGGCGCCCGCCGGGCCCTCGGACGTCCAGGCGGGCCCCCGCTCGGCCCCGGTCGCCCCGTCCGTCGCCGCGGCCGGCGGGGCCTCGACGACGTGCGCCCGCGTGGTCTCGCGGGGCACGGGCCCGGTGCTGGACCGGACCTGCAGGTGCGCGCCGAACCGGGTGGTGCTGGCGGGGTGGACGCCGTCGACCATCGCGTGCAGCTCGCGCCAGGCGTGGCGGCCCAGCTCGTCCTGGGGGACGGCCGCCGTCGTGAGGCCGGGCGTGGCGTAGCGGGCGAGGTCGATGTCGTCGAAGCCGGCGACGGAGACGTCCTGGGGGACGGCGACGCCGGCCTCGTTCAGGGCGGCGAGCAGGCCGAAGGCGACCAGGTCGTTGAAGGCGACGACGGCGGTGGCGCGCGACGCGAGGACGGCGCCGACGGCGGCGTGCCCGGCCGCGACGGTGCTGCCGGCCTCCACCTCGACGATCTCCAGCCCGGGGTGCCGGTCGCGGGCGTCGGCGAGCGCGCGGCGCCGGGCCGCGTCCGTCGCCGCGGGCCGCGGGCCCGCCAGGTAGACCAGGTGCCGGTGGCCCAGGGACACGAGGTGCTCGACGACCTGGCGGGTCGCGTCGGCGTAGTCGACCACCAGGCTGGGGACGCCGGGGCGCCCCACCTCCCGGTTGATGACGACGGCGGGCTCGACGTCGGCCAGCAGGGCGTCGAGCTCGGCAGCGGGCATGCGCGGGGAGACGAGCACGAGCGCGTCGCAGCGGCGGCGTGCGTCGCGGGCGATCGCGGCCTCCTGCGCGGGGTCCTCGGCGGTGTCGGCGACGAGCACCCGGTAGTCGTCGGCGTCGGCGGCCGCCGTCACGCCGCGCAGGATCTCCTGGAAGACGGGGTTGCCGAGGTCGGGCACGACCAGGGCGACCGTCGTGGTGCGGCCGATCGACAGGCTGCGCGCGACGTTGCTGGGCCGGTAGTTGAGCTCGATCGCGGCTTCCTGCACCCGCGCGGTGATCGCCGGGTCGACGGTGCGCCGCCCGTTCATCACTCGCGAGACGGTGGCGCGCGAGACGCCCGCGGCGTTCGCGACGTCCGCGATGGTCACGGCGGATGGTCGGACGTTCACCCCGGCCAACGGAGCCCTCCTTCGTCGTGGACGGGTGCCGCGCACGGCGCCTGCCCGGGTGGCGCGTCGTCGCGCCGATGCACAGGACGACTCTACACCAAGAAACCGGTTTCTCGGGGTGAGTCTCGGCGCGCGGTCGTCACTCGGCGGGCACGGTGCGGGCGACGACGGCGCAGCGGTCGTCGTGGGGTGCGGCGTCGCTCGCGGCGCGCTCCAGGAGGTGGCGCAGCGTCGCGCGCTCCCGCTCGTCGAGGCCCGACAGCAGCTCGTCCTCGGCCCGTGCGACCCGGGCGTCCAGCCCGGCGAGGACCTCGCGCCCGAGCCCGGTGGGCACGATCCGGCGCGCGCGCCGGTCGGCGGGGTCCTGCCGGCGCTCGACCAGTCCCGCGCCGACGAGCTCGTCGAGCAGGTAGGTCATCACGGTGCGGTCGATCCCGAGCCGGGACGCGAGGGCGGCCTGCGTGGGCGGGGTGTCGCGGGTGACGGCGGCGAGCACCTCGTAGCCGCGCGGGCCGTGCGGCAGCTCGGCGCAGGTGGCGGCGACGCGGGCGCTCCACTCGCGCAGGAGCGCGGCGAGCGGCCAGCCCAGCGGGTCGCGGCCGCCGTCGTGCGCGGCGGCCCCGGGTGCCGGGGCGGTGCGTGCCGGGGTGGTGCTCACGCCGCCATCGTAGCCCGGAATGCGTGGTCGTCGAGAAGGGTTGTCGCTGATATCGTCTGTCCAGCAGACGATCTCCCGCCGGGCGCGGGAGCGGCACTCCCGCGAAAGGTCCCGCATGACGGACTACGGCCACGACCTGGCCTTCGGCACGTTCCTCACCCCGACCAACCGCGACCCGCAGGCGCCGGTGCGGCTCGCGCAGGTCACCGAGGCGGCGGGGCTGGACCTGGTCACGTTCCAGGACCACCCGTACCAGCCGGCCTTCCTCGACACCTGGACGCTGCTGTCGTGGGTCGCCGCGCGGACCGAGCACGTCACCGTCGCCGGCAACGTGCTCAACCTGCCGCTGCGCCAGCCCGCCGTGCTCGCCCGCGCCGTCGCCTCGCTCGACCTGCTCTCGGGCGGGCGCGCCGCCCTCGGGCTCGGCGCGGGCGGGTTCTGGGACCCGATCGTCGGGATGGGCGGCACCCGGCTGACGCCGGGCGAGTCCGTCGACGCCCTCGGCGAGGCCCTGGCGATCATCCGCGGCCTGTGGGACACCACCGAGCGGCGCGGGCTGCGGGTGGACGGCACCCACCACCACGTCGCCGGGGCCAAGCGCGGCCCGGCACCCGCCCACGACGTCCCGATCTGGCTCGGCGCGCTCAAGCCCCGCATGCTGCGCCTCATCGGCCGCGAGGCCGACGGATGGCTCCCGTCCCTGGCGTACCTGAAGGACGGCGACCTCGCCCGCGGCAACGCCGTCATCGACGAGGCCGCCGAGGGCGCCGGGCGGCACCCGGCCGAGGTGCGCCGCCTCCTGAACGTCGCGGGCGCGGTCACCCCGCGCCGCGAGGGCCACCTCCGCGGGCCCGTCGAGCAGTGGGTCGACGAGCTCACCGAGCTCGCGCTGACCGAGGGCACCGGCACGTTCGTGCTGGCCGCCGACGACCCGCGGCTCATCGAGGTCTACGGCCACGAGATCGCGCCGGCCGTGCGCGAGGCGGTCGCCCGCGAGCGGGCCTCCGCCGGGACCGCCCCCGCCGCCACCCGGCGCGGGGAGCGGGCCGTCGCGCTGCGCCGGCCGGGCATCGACTACGGGGCCGTGCCCGCCGCGCTGGCCGCGACCGCCGTCGAGCCCGGCGACCGCGGGTACGACGCCGTCCGCCACAACTACCTGCGCTCCGGCGCGCCCGGCCTCGTGCTGCGCCCGCGCACCGCGGCGGAGGTCGCCCAGGCCGTGACCTGGGCGCGCACCCAGGACGTACCGCTCGGCGTCCGCTCGGGCGGGCACGGGATCAGCGGCCGCTCCACCAACGACGGCGGCATCGTCGTCGACCTCGGGGCGCTGGCCGCCGTCGAGGTCGTCGACGAGGCGACCCGCCGCGTCCGGGTCGGCGCCGGGGCCACCTGGGGCCAGGTCGCCGAGACCCTCGCCCCGCACGGCTGGGCGATCAGCTCCGGTGACTACGGCGGCGTCGGCGTCGGCGGGCTCGCCACGGCCGGCGGCGTCGGCTTCCTCGGCCGCACGTACGGCCTGACGATCGACCACGTCGTCGCCGCGGAGGTCGTCACGGCCGACGGGCGCGTCGTGCGCGCGTCCGCCGACGAGCACCCCGACCTGTTCTGGGGCCTGCGCGGCGCGGGCGGCAACCTCGGCGTCGTCACGTGGGTGGAGATCGAGGCCATGGAGCTGGGCGACGTCGTCTTCTCCCAGATGACGCTCGACGCCGGCGACGTCGCGGGGCTGCTGGAGCGCTGGGGCGCGGCCGTCGAGTCCGCGCCGCGCGAGCTGACGAGCTTCCTGATCCTGTCGCCGGGACGCCGCGGCCGCCTGGCCGACGGCAGCGACGGCCGGTCGGACCAGCAGGGCCCGGTCGCCCAGCTCATGACCGTGTCTGGGCCGGGGACGACACCGACGCCGCCGTCGAGCAGCTCGAGCGCCTCGCGGCCACGGGCCCGCTGCTCGGCCACCAGGCGTACCTGCTGCCGTACGCGGGCGTCGTCCAGGCGGGCGACAAGCAGCACGCGGGCGGCGGCGACCCGGCCGTGCGGTCGGGTCTCGTCGACCACCTGGACACCGCGACCGCCCGGGCATTCGAGCGGCTCGCGCTGTCGGGCGAGGCCTACTTCCTGCAGATCCGGGCCACGGGTGGGGCCGGGAACGACGTCGACCCCGCCGCGACGGCCTACGCGCACCGGCACCAGAGCTTCCTGCTGTCGGCCATGGCCGCCGACCAGGGGCGGCTCGACGCCGCCTGGGACACGACCATGGCGCCGCACACCGACGGGCTCTACCTGTCGTTCGACACCGACACCCGCCCCGAGCGGGTCGCCGACGCCTTCCCCGAGCCGACGCTCTCGCGGCTCCGCGAGGTCAAGTGCGACTGGGACCCGCACAACGTGTTCCGGGCCAACTTCCCCGTGCCGCCGGCGCGGTGACGACGGCGGACCGTCCCGGCCGGTTCACACGCCGCCGTCGTGCCCCAGGCCCGCCACCACGGAGAACGCCACGACGGCGACCGCGACCAGCCCGAGCGTCGCCCCGACGAGCCCCCGGGCGACCCCCGGGCGGCCGTCCCGCTCGGCGGCGTGCACGCCGAGCGTGCCCAGCGCCAGGGCCACGACGCCGAGCGGCCCCGACACCCAGTCGCCCACCACCGGCAGCAGGGCGCAGACCAGCGCGGCGACGCCCAGGGCGACCGCCCACTCCGTGGTGCGGGGCGCGTCGCGGCGCGCCCCCCGGTCGTCGTCCACCCGGTCCTCCCGCACGTCGTGCGGGACTGGGGCCCGCGTCGCCTCCCATGATGACCGACGGCGGGCACGGGGCCCCACCGGGACGGGCCGGCCCCGGCGCCTCGACTCGTCGCACCTGTCCCGGCCCGTGCCCGTCGGTGAGTGCTGCCAGGATGGGGCCATGCCTCTCGCTCCTCGTTACCTGGCCGACGACGGCCGGTACGACACCATGACCTACCGCCGCACCGGCCGCTCCGGCCTGGACCTGCCCGCGCTGTCGCTGGGCCTGTGGCACAACTTCGGCGACGTGAACCCGTTCGACACCCAGCGGGCGGTGCTGCGCCGCTCGTTCGACCTCGGCGTCACGCACTTCGACCTGGCGAACAACTACGGCCCGCCCTACGGCAGCGCCGAGGAGAACTTCGGCCGCCACCTGGCCAAGGACTTCCGCCCCTACCGCGACGAGCTCGTCATCTCCACGAAGGCCGGCTACGACATGTGGCCCGGCCCGTACGGCGACCACGGGTCGCGCAAGTACCTGCTCTCCTCGCTCGACCAGTCGCTGACCCGCATGGGCCTGGACCACGTGGACGTCTTCTACCATCACCGGCCGGACCCGTCGACGCCGCTGGCCGAGACGATGGGCGCGCTCGCGTCCGCCGTCCAGCAGGGCAAGGCGCTGTACGTGGGCGTGTCCAACTACTCGCCGTCGCGCACCCGCGAGGCCGCGCGCATCCTGGAGGACCTGGGCACCCCGATGCTCATCCACCAGCCCAGCTACTCGATGTTCAACCGGCACGTCGAGATCGCCGACCGCGAGGACCCGTACGACGGGCGCCAGAGCGAGTCGCTGCTCGACGCCGTCGAGGACCTGGGCGTCGGCACGATCGTGTTCTCCCCGCTGTCCCAGGGCCTGCTGACCGGCCGGTACCTCTCCGGCGAGGCGCCCGCCGGCTCGCGCGCCGCACGCAGCGACTCGCCGTTCCTGTCCGCCGAGGCGCTGAGCGAGACGTACCTGGCCCGCGCCCGCGCGCTGAACGAGATCGCGGAGGGCCGCGGGCAGACGCTCGCCCAGCTCGCGCTCGCGTGGGTGCTGCGCGACCCGCGGGTGACGTCCGCGCTGATCGGCGCGTCCTCCGTGGCGCAGCTCGAGGACAACGTCGGCGCGCTCGCCGCCGGGCCGCTCACGGAGGACGAGATTGCCGCCATCGAGCCGCACGCCGTGGACGGCACCGGCCGCTGAGATGTTGTGGGCGCCCGCAAAGGAAGAGGAGGAGAGCTGATGGCAGTCGTCTGGTGCGTCGGTCTGACGACGCTCGACGTCGTGCACCGCGCGCCGGCGCGGCCCGGGCGGGACGAGAAGGTCACCGCCACGCGGCAGGACGTCGCCGCGGGCGGCCCCGCCGCCAACGCGGCCGTGACGGCGGCGGCGCTCGGCGCCGACGCCGTGCTCGTCACCGCGCTCGGGAGCGGCCCGGTCGCCACCGCCGCCCGCGGCGACCTGGAGGCGCACGGCGTCCGGGTGCACGACGTCGTCGCGCCCGGCGAGGACTTCCCCCTGGCGGTCTCGGCCGTGCTCGTCGACCACGCGACGGGCGAGCGGTCCGTCGTCTCCGCCGACGCGGCGCTCGCCACCGCCCCCGCGCCCGCCCCGGGCGGCCTCGCCGCGCTGCCCGCCCCGGACGTCGTCCTGCTGGACGGGCACCATCCCGCCCTCGCGCGCGCCGTGCTGGCGGTCGGCGAGGCGGCGCAGTCCCGGCCCCGTGTCGTGCTCGACGCCGGCCGGTGGCGGCCCGTCTTCGCCGACCTGCTGCCTGCGGCGGACGTCGCCGCGCTGTCCGCGGTGTTCGCCGTCCCGGGCCACGACGACGCCGCGGCGGGCGCCCGCGCGCTCGGGGCGCGCCAGGTTGTCGTCACGCACGGGCCGGACCCGGTGGAGTGGTCCGCCGGCGGACGGTCCGGCACGGTCGACGTGCCGCGCGTCGAGGCGCGGGACACGCTCGGCGCCGGCGACGCGTTCCACGGAGCGCTCGCCGCGGCCCTCGCGCGGGGCGAGGCGCTGCCCGAGGCGTGCGCCGTCGCCGCCGGCGTCGCGTCCGCGCGGGTCGCGCACGTCGGCCCGCGCTCCTGGCTGGACCACCTGCCGGCGGCCATCCGATGAGCGGCAGCCCCGACGGCGTCCTCGGAGGCGGCACCCCGGTCCCGGACGAGCTCGTGCGGCGCGCCCGCGCGCTCGCCGTCCCCGGCCGCCGCGCGGTCCTCGGGATCACCGGCCCGCCCGGCGCGGGCAAGTCCACGCTCGCGCGGGCGCTCGTCGACGTGCTCGGGCCGGAGCGCGCCGTCGAGGTCGGCATGGACGGCTTCCACCTGTCGGACGCGGTCCTGGCCGCGCACGGCAGCCGCGAGCGCAAGGGCGCGATCGACACGTTCGACGACGCCGGGTACGCGGCGCTGGTCGACCGGCTGGCCGACGCGCGCCCGGGCGACCCGCCCGTCTACGCCCCCGTGTTCCGCCGCGAGATCGAGGAGCCGGTCGCGGCCGGCGTCGAGGTGCGCGCGGACGTGCCGCTCGTCGTCACGGAGGGCAACTACCTGCTCGCGGCGTCCGGCGCGTGGCCGCGGGCGCGCGCCCGCATGGCGGAGGTCTGGTACGTCGACGTGCCGGACGACGTGCGCCTCGCGCGGCTGACCGAGCGGCACCGCGCCTTCGGCAAGAGCCCCGACGACGCCCACCGGTGGGCGCGCGGCTCGGACCAGGCGAACGCGGACCTGATCGCCCGCACCCGCGACGCCGCCGACCTGCTCGTGGTCGGGGAGGGCCGGCCCCCCAGCGGTCCGGGGCCTGACCCGCTCCGGAGTTCGAGACCGGCGGGTGGACGCACGGGCCCGAGGCGATTGGGGGGTCCCGCGGACGCTCAGCGGTCCAGGTAGGCGGCCGCGACCCATCGCGCTTGCTCGGGCGTCAGGACGTCGGTCATGACGAGGGTGCCGAGGCCGTGCGACAGCGCCATGACCTCGTACGCCCGCTCCCGGCCGAGGCCTTCGGTGGTGCGGAGGTGCGGGACCAGCGCGTCGGCCAGTTGACGCAGGTGGTTCTGATAGACGGCGCCGACACCGTCCGGGTCGGCGATCGCGAGCTGTTCGAGCGAGACGCCCAGGCGGTGGAAGGCGCGACTCTGAGGGTCGGTCGGCAGCGCCGCGTCGAAGAAGGCTCGCAGCGCCTTTCGGGAGTCGTCCCCCGCGGCCGCGATCAAGTCGTGCCAGTGCCTGACGCTGCGGTCGGACATGTGGTGCAGCGCGGTCAGGAGCAGCTCGTCCTTGGACTTCCCGTAGTACTGCACCAGGCGGAGCGAGACCCCCGCCTCAGCCGCGACGGCTCGCATGGTCACGGCGTCGACGCCGTCGCGCGCCATGACCCGCTCGACCGCCTCGACGATCTGGGACCGACGTTCCTGCTCGCTCACCGACATCCCTCGCAGCTGTTGATACGGTCGCACGATGATACAGGTGTATCAAAGACGTTCATTGGAGCACACGGTTCTGTGGGTGGCCTGCGTGGCGCAGGTGCTGGTCGTCCTCGACGCGTCCGTGCTGAACGTCGCTCTCCCCGCGATCCGGGACGAGCTGACACTGACCGACAGCGGCACGTCGTGGGTGGCGCTGGCCTACACACTGGGGTTTGCCGGGACGATCCTGGCCGGCGCGCGCCTCGGCGACGTCGTCGGCGCGGGACGAGCGCTGGTCTGGGGCATCGGGGCGTTCACCGCCGCCGGCGTGCTCGGCGGTGTCGCGCCGGACGGGGGTGTCCTGACGGCGGCGCGCGCCGTGCAGGGGGTGTCCGCCGCGGTGGTCTCGCCCGCCACGTTCGCGCTCCTGACGATCTGGTTCGCCGAGGGGCCGCCGCGGGTGCGCGCCATGGCGATCTGGACGGGTGCGAGCCTGGCGGGCGGTGGTGTCGGGAACGTCCTCAGCGGGGTGCTGACCGAGTACGTCTCGTGGCGCGCCGTGCTGCTCGTCAATCTGCCGATCGGTCTCGTCGTGCTCGTCGGCTCGCGCCGACTGGTCCGTCGTCGTGAGACGGTGCGGGGGCGCGTCGACGCCCTGGGGTCGATGCTCGTCGTGGGCGCGTTCACGGCGGTCACCTACGCGGTGTCGCGCCTCGGTGACGGTGGGGCGGTACGCGAGGTCGTGCCGTCGGTCGCCGTCGGGGCCGCGCTGTTCGTCGCCTTGGCGCTCCAGCAGCGCGCCGCGTCGGAAAGGCTGGTGCCGTTGCGGTTGTGGCTCAACCGAACCGTCCTGACGGGCAACGCCGCGACGTTGCTCGCGGGCACCTGTCTCCAGGTGTCGGTCTGGTACTTCCTGACCTTCCTCATGCAGGAGGGCATGGGGTTCTCGGCGGCAGCGACCGGCCTGGGATTCGTCCCTCTCACGGTCGTGATGCTGGCCGTGACCACATGGGGGACTCCGTGGCTGCTGCGGCGCTGCTCGGTGCGGGCGCTGGTCGCTGCCGGCTCAGGCATCGCCGCCCTCGGGTTCCTTGTCCAGGGGCTCGTGCCCGTGACGAGCTATCCGGTCACGGTCCTCGTCCCCTCGCTGCTCGTCGGGACCGGCGGCGGGCTGCTCGGTACCCCGCTCGCGGCCGCGGTCACGCACGGTGTCGGCGGGCGCGACGCGGGTGCGGCCGCTGGACTGATGAACACGGCCAAGCAGTTCGGCGGAGCGATCGGGCTCGCCGCTCTCGTCGCACTTCCGGCACCGCCTGGGGGGCAAGAGGCCTTTCTCGTCATGGCGGGACTGATCGCGACGGCAGGGCTCGTCGGCTTGTTCCTCCCCACGGAGCGTCGGAGCATGCAGCCGCCACCCTGACGGGCCGGCGTGGTCAGGCCGTGCGGTGCAGGGACGCGGCGTCCACGGGCGCGGCGAGCGCCTCGCCGCGCGCGAGCCGGCCCACCTCGTCGACGGCGAAGGCGCCCATGCGGTGCAGCTCGGCACCGACCGACCCCGCGACGTGCGGGGTCAGCACCACGTGCGGGTGGTCGTACAGCGGGGAGTCGGGTGGCAGCACCTCGGGCGTCGTCACGTCGAGCACGGCGTGCAGGCGCCCGGCCACGACGGCGTCCGTGAGGGCCGCCGTGTCCACGAGGGACCCGCGCGCCGTGTTCACCAGCGTCGCTCCGTCGCGCATGAGGGCGAGCCGGCGGGCGTCGACCAGGTGCTCGGTCTCGGGCAGCGCGGGGGCGTGCAGCGAGACGACGTCGCTGGCGGCGGCCAGGGTGTCCAGGTCCACGAGCCGCGCACCCAGGGAGGCGGCCTCCGTCTCGTCGACGTACGGGTCGGCGAGCAGCACGTCCAGGTCGTACGCGGCCAGCAGCCGCAGGACGCGGCGCCCGATCTTCGAGGCGCCCACCACCCCGACGGTCCGGCGGTAGTTCCCCGCGTCGGGGAACAGGCCGTTCCAGTCCTCGTCCCGCCGGTGCTCGCGGTAGCGCCGTGCCATGTCGCCGACGCGCTTGTTGGCGAGCACGATCATGGCCACGGTGTACTCCGCGACGGGGACCGCGTTGACGTCCGCGGCCGTGCTGACGGCGACGCCCGCGTCCCAGAACTCGTCCGGCAGGTGGTGCTTCACCGAGCCCGCGGCGTGCACGACGGCGCGCAGCCGGGGCGCGCCGTCGAGCACCGCGCGGGTCACGGACGGGCTGCCCCAGCCGGTCACCAGCACCTCGGTCCGCGCCAGGACGGCGCGCGCGGCGGCGGACCCGAACTCGTCCAGCACGCCGTCCTCGACCTCCGCGAGCTCGGCGAGCCGCGCCAGGTCCGCGGGCGCGAACAGCCGTCCCCGCAGGCCGGGCGCCATCGCGAACGCCACCGTGGGGCGTGTGCTGGGTCGTGGCATGGCTGCTCCTCGTCGTCGCCGGCTGACCGTCATTGTTCGTCGGGCGACCCGATCACGGTCAAGCCGCATCGACCAGAGCGAACAGAACCGGTCATCCGGTGACGGAGTCGCGCGCGACCAGCCGTGGCAGGAGCGTGACCTGCTGCGTCGCGAGGTCCCCGGACGACGAGAGGCGCCGGACCGCGAGGTCCACGGCCGCCCGCCCGACGTCGCGCTTCGGCGGCGCGACCGCGGTGAGCGGCACCGGAGCCAGCGCCGCGATCTCGTCGTCGTAGGCGACGATCGCGAGATCCTCGGGCACCCGGAGCCCGCGGTCGTTCGCGAGGCCGAGCAGCGCGACGGCGTCCTCGTCGGTGTGCACCAGCACCGCCCGCGTGCCCGTCGCGCCGCAGCGGTCCAGGAGCTCCGAGAGGCCGCGGTCCCGGACCGCGACACCGTCCGCGGGCCTGACCAGGTCGACCGGGTCGAAGCCGGCGGCGGCCGGCCCGCCGGGCCCCGTCGCCTCGCGGAAACCTTGGACGAGCCAGGGCGACGTCGGGGTCGAGGTGCGCACGGCAAGCCCGACACGGGCGTGACCGTGCGCCGCGAGGTGCTCGACGGCCAGGCGTGCGCCCGCCCCGTGGTCGGAGCGGACGTACTCGGCCTCCGGGCCGTCCCAGCGGCGCTCGACGAGGACGGTCGGGACCCCGACCGTCCCCAGCCACCCGGGCGGCGCGTCACGCGGCGGCTCCGCCGTCGCGACCAGCAGCGCGTCGACGCCGGCGCGCAGCATGCGCCCCACGAGCCGCTCCTCCTCGGCAGGGTCGTAGTGCGACACGGCGAGGACGAGGCGCATCCCCGCCCGGGACGCGGCCTCCTCCGCCCCGGCGACCACGCTCCGGTAGTAGTACCGCGAGGCCGGCAGGATCATCCCGACGGTGGCCAGCGGGCGCCGGGCCGCGCCCGCCGCGGGTGCGGCGGGCAGGGTGGCGCCGCCGTGCACGCGCGCGAGCTCGCCCGCCTCCACCAGCGCGGTGATGTCCCGGCGGACGGTGACGACCGAGACACCCAGGCGCTGGGCCATGTCGACCACCTTGACGAACCCGCGCAGCCGGGCCTCGTTGAGGATCATCTCGTGCCGCTCGGCGGCGAGCCGCGCTCCTCCTCGGTCGTCCATGGCGAGGGAGCGTACGGGCTGCCGGCCGACGGTGCACGGAAACGATCGAACCTGAACGACCGGTGGCGCGGAGCGCGGTCAGAGGTCCCGCTGCGCCCGTTCGATGAGCGGGCGGATGCGGTAGGGGATGAGCTCGCCCATGGACAGCGACGTCTCGGTGCGCTCGACGCCCTCGATCGCGAGGATGGCGGCGTCGATGCGGAACAGGTGGTCCGTGTCGCGGCAGACGACGTGCACGCGCAGGTCCGCGGCGCCGCTGTGGCCGTACGCCTGGACGACCTCGGGGATGCGGGCGAGGTCCTCGACGATCCGGGCGAGCTGCTGCTGACGCACCGTGACCTCGATGAAGGCGGCGAGCGGGTGCCCCAGGTAGTGCGGGTCGATCCGCCGGTCGAAGTCGAGGAAGGCGCCGGCCTCCTCCAGCCGGGCGAGGCGGGCGTGCACCGTGTTGCGCGAGACCCGCAGCCGCTCCGCCAGGGCGGCGATCGGCGCTCGCGGGTCGTCGGCGAGGGCCGTCAGAATCCTCAGGTCCACGGCGTCGTAGCGGGGCACATCGCTCAGCGTAGCGGCGCCCGGTTGAGCACACCGCGCAGCCGGGAGCGGAGTGCTGGTCGGTGGCTGTGAGCGGCGTTACGTTCGCCGTATCGGGCGCTCGACGACGAGCGCACCACCCGACGCGAGGTGAGGCGACGATGCCCAGCACCATGGGTTCGAAGGCCCGCGTCGACCCGTCACGAGCGGGCACGGCGCGGGAGCACGAGGCCGGCGAGCGCACCAGCACGCCGGCGGTCCACGACGACACCGACACGGGCGCGCCCGCCGGGACGGACGACGTCCGGCGCCTGCTCGACCGGACCGGGGCCCGGCACCCGGACCCGGCGCTCGACCGCTGGCTGGCCGACGTCGACGCCGGCGACGAGGCGGCCGAGACGCTGCTGCGGCGCATGTACGCCGACATGGTCGTGTCCCGGCGCCTGGACGCGGAGGCCACGGCCCTGCAGCGGCAGGGCGAGCTGGCCCTGTGGCCGCCGCTGCTCGGCCAGGAGGCCGCCCAGGTCGGGTCGGCCCGCGCGCTGCGGGACGACGACTTCGTCTTCTCCAGCTACCGGGAGCACGCGGTCGCGATGATCCGCGGTGTGCGGCCCGAGCAGGTCACGCCCGTGTGGCGCGGCGTCGCGGCCTCCGGATGGAACCCGTACGACGTCGGCATGGCGACGCCCCAGGTCATCATCGGCGCGCAGGCGCTGCACGCCGTCGGGTACGCGTTCGGGATCCTGTGCGATGCGGAGCGCGACCCGGGGCGGGTGCCCGACGGAGGGACGGCGGCCACCGTCGCGTACGTCGGCGACGGCGCGATGAGCCAGGGCGACGTGAGCGAGGCCCTGCTGTTCGCGGCCACCTGGTCCACGCCCACCGTCTTCGTCTGCCAGAACAACCAGTGGGCGATCTCCGAGCCGGTGTCCCTGCAGGCGCCCGTGCCGCTGGCGGAGCGCGGCACCGGCTTCGGCGTCCCCGGCGTGCGCGTGGACGGCAACGACGTGCTCGCCGTGCTCGCCGTGACGCGCGAGGCGCTGCACCGGGCGCGCACGGGCGGCGGCCCGACGCTCATCGAGGCGGTCACCTACCGCATGGGCCCGCACACGACGGCCGACGACCCCACCCGCTACCGCAGCACGGAGGAGGTCGAGTCCTGGCGCCGGCGCGACCCGATCGAGCGGTATGCCGCCTGGCTGCGGGCCCGCGGCACCCTCACCGACGCCGTCGAGCAGGAGGTCCGCGAGACGGCGGACCGGACCGCCGCCGAGCTGCGCGCCGGGTGCCTCGCGCTGACCGACCCGCCGGCGTCGCGGATCTTCGAGCACGTGTACGCCGAGCCGCACGCGGCCCTCGCCGCGGAGCGGGACGCGTACGCGGACTACCTGGCGACGCTCGGCGACGAGGCGCCGGCCGAGGCCGAGGGAGGTGCCCGATGACGACGACCATGACGCTCGCGAAGGCGCTGGGCGCCGGCCTGCGCCGCGCCATGACCGACGACCCGTCCGTGATGGTGCTCGGCGAGGACATCGGCCGCCTCGGCGGCGTCTACCGCGTCACCGACGGGCTGCAGGCCGAGTTCGGCCCGCGTCGCGTGGTCGACACGCCGCTCGCCGAGTCGGGCATCCTCGGCACCGCGATCGGCCTCGCGTACCGCGGGTACCGGCCCGTGGTGGAGATCCAGTTCGACGGCTTCGTCTACGTCGCGTTCGACCAGATCGTCAGCCAGCTCGCCAAGATGCGCGCCCGCACCCTCGGGGCCGTGACCCTGCCGGTGACGATCCGCATCCCCGTGGCGGGCGGCATCGGGGCGGCCGAGCACCACTCCGAGTCGCCCGAGGCCTACTTCGCGCACACGGCCGGGCTGCGGGTCGTGTCCGTCGCGACCCCGCAGGACGCCGCGACGGTGCTGCGCCAGGCCGTCGCCTGCGACGACCCCGTCGTCTTCTTCGAGCCCAAGCGGCGGTACCACGTCAAGGGCGAGGTCGACCCCGACGTCGACCTCGCGACGGCCGACCCGATGAGCGCCGCGCGCGTCGCGGCGCACGGCGACGACGTCACCCTCGTCACCTGGGGCTCGCAGGTCGCGACCGCCCTGGACGCCGCCGTCGCCGCGTCCGACGAGGGCGTGGGCGTCGAGGTGATCGACCTGCGGTCGCTGTCGCCGATCGACCACGACGCGGTGGCGGCGTCGGTGCGGCGCACCGGGCGCCTCGTCGTCGTGCACGAGGGGCCGCGGCAGGCCGGGCTCGGTGCCGAGGCCGCCGCGACGATCACCGAGCGCTGCTTCGAGTTCCTCGAGGCCGCGCCCGTGCGGGTCACCGGCCACGACGTGCCGTACCCGCCCGCCAAGCTGGAGGGACACCAGGTGCCGGACCTCGACCGCATCCTCGACGGCGTCGACCGCGCGCTGGGGCGCGTCGCGCTGCCTGCCCGGGCACAGCGCACGGAGGTGGGGGCATGACGACGACACGGGTCTTCCGGCTCCCCGACCTCGGCGAGGGCCTCACGGAGTCCGAGGTGGTCGAGTGGCGCGTCGCCGTCGGCGACACCGTCGAGCTGAACCAGGTGATCGCGGAGGTCGAGACCGCCAAGGCGATCGTCGACCTGCCGTCCCCGGTCGCGGGCGTCGTGCAGGCGCTGCACGCCGATGCGGGGGAGACCGTCGACGTCGGCGAGCCGCTGGTCACCTTCGAGCTCCCCGCCGACGAGTTGTCAGTCTCTCCGCGGGGTATACCAGGCGCTGAGTCTGACAACTCCACAGCCTCCGAGTTGTCAGGTCCAGCGCGGGAGATACCTCGCGGAGAGTCTGACAACTCGGGGGAGGAGAGCCCGGGCGAGCCGAACCTCGTCGGGTACGGCGCCCGGCCCGAGCGGCAGGGGCGGCCCCGCCGTCGTCCGCGCCGCTACGCCGACGCCGCAGCGGCCGCGACCCTCGCCCCCGCGCCGGCCGCCGGTGAGCGTCCCCGCTCGACCCCGGTCGTGCGCACGCTCGCCCGGCAGCGCGGCATCGACCTCGCGTCGGTCGCCGGCTCGGGCCCGCACGGGCGCGTCACCCGGGCCGACGTCGAGGCGGCCGTGCCCGCGCCGGAGTCGTCGTCGAACGGGGCCACCGAGACCCGCACCCCCGTGCGGAGCGTGCGCAAGCACACCGCCGCCGCGATGGTGGACAGCGTGCGGACCGCGCCGCAGGCGTCGGTGTTCCTCACCGTGGACGTCACTCGCAGCATGGAGCTGCTGGAGCGGCTGCGCGACCACCCGCGCACCCGCGGGACCCGGGTCACCGTGCTCGCGCTCGTCGCCCGCGCGCTGTGCGTGCTGCTGCCCGACCACCCGTCGCTGACCAGCCGGTGGGAGGACCTGCCGGACGGCGGCGCCGAGATCGTGCGGCCCGCGCACGTGAACCTCGGCATCGCCGTGGCGACCGACCGGGGCCTCGTCGTCCCGCACGTGCCCGCCGCCGACACGATGGCGCTGCCCGACCTCGCCGCCGCGCTCGGCGACCTGGTCACCACCGCCCGCGCCGGGCGCACGGCCCCGGAGCGGCTGAGCGGGGGCACCCTGACCATCACCAACGTCGGGGTGTTCGGCGTGGACGCCGGCACTCCCATCCTCAACCCGGGCGAGCCCGCGATCCTCGGGCTGGGGCAGGTGGTCCGCCGCCCCTGGGAGCACGACGGGCAGGTGGCGCTGCGGCAGGTGACCACGCTGAGCCTCACGTTCGACCACCGGGTGGTCGACGGCGAGCAGGGCGCCCGCTTCCTCGCCGACCTCGGCGGGCTGCTCGCCGACCCGGCGCTCGCGCTCCTGCACGGCGGGGACGTCACGACCGAGGGAGGTGCCGCATGACCGCCCTGACCAGCGCCGTCGACGCCCGCGCCGACGCCGCGCGGGCCAACGAGGCGGCCCAGCGGGGCCTGGCCGACCGGCTGCGCGAGCGCACCGAGATCGCCGCGGCGGGCGGGACCGAGCGCGCCCGCGCGCAGCACACCGGCCGCGGCAAGCTGCTGCCCCGCGACCGGGTCGACCGGCTGCTCGACGAGGGCAGCCCCTTCCTGGAGATCGCTCCCCTCGCCGCCTACGGGGTGGACGCCGACCCGGGCGAGGCCGGTCAGTGGCCGGGCGCCGGGGTGGTCGCCGGCATCGGCGTCGTCGCCGGGCGGCAGGTGATGGTGGTCTGCAACGACGCCACGGTCAAGGGCGGCACCTACCACCCGCTCACGGTGAAGAAGCACCTGCGGGCGCAGGAGATCGCGCTGGAGAACCGCCTGCCGTGCGTCTACCTGGTGGACTCGGGCGGGGCGTTCCTGCCCCGGCAGGACGAGGTGTTCCCGGACCGCGACCACTTCGGGCGCATCTTCTACCACCAGGCGCGCCTGTCGGCGGCGGGGATCCCGCAGATCTCCGCGGTCCTCGGCTCCTGCACCGCCGGCGGGGCCTACGTGCCCGCCATGAGCGACGAGACGGTCATCGTGGCCGGCCAGGGCACGATCTTCCTCGGCGGCCCGCCGCTGGTGAAGGCCGCCATCGGCGAGGACGTCACCGCCGAGGAGCTCGGCGGGGGAGACCTGCACGCGCGCCGCTCCGGCGTCGTCGACCACCTCGCCGACGACGACGAGCACGCGCTCGACATCGTGCGCGACATCGTCGCCACGCTGCCGCCCGACCCGGAGCCCGCGTGGGAGGTCGCCGAGAGCGTCGAGCCCGCCGTCGACCCCGCGGGACTGTACGCCGCCGTGCCCACCGACGTGCAGCAGCCCTACGACCCGCGCGAGGTGATCGCCCGCCTCGTCGACGGCAGCGACCTGCACGAGTTCAAGCGCGAGTACGGCAGCACCCTCGTCACGGGCTTCGCGCGGATCCACGGCCACCCCGTGGGCATCCTCGCCAACCACGGCGTGCTGCTGCGCGAGTCGGCGCTCAAGGGCGCGCACTTCGTCGAGCTGTGCGACCAGCGCGGCATCCCCCTGGTGTTCCTGCAGAACATCTCCGGGTTCATGGTCGGCACCGACGCGGAGGCCGGCGGCATCGCCAAGGACGGCGCCAAGATGGTCACCGCCGTCGCCACCACCCGCGTGCCCAAGCTGACCGTGATCGTCGGCGGCTCGTTCGGCGCCGGGAACTACGCCATGTGCGGGCGGGCGTACGGCCCGCGCTTCCTGTGGTCGTGGCCCGGCTCGCGGATCTCCGTGATGGGCGGGCAGCAGGCGTCGTCGGTGCTCGCCACCGTGAAGCGCGACCAGCTCGCCCGTCGCGGCGAGGAGTGGGACGCCGCGGAGGAGGAGGCGTTCCGCACGTCGATCCGGGACGACTACGAGGCCGCGGGCGACCCGTACCACGCCACGTCGCGGCTCTGGGACGACGGCATCGTCGACCCGCCCGACACCCGCCGGGTGCTCGGCATGGCCCTCGCGGTGTGCTCGCGCACCCCCCTGACCGAGCCCGCCTTCGGACTCTTCCGGATGTGATCGCCGTGGTGTCGACCCCGTTCAGCTCCGTCCTGGTCGCCAACCGCGGCGAGATCGCCTGCCGCGTCATCGGCACGCTGCGGCGCCTCGGCGTCCGGTCCGTGGCCGTGCACTCCGACGCGGACGCCGACGCCCGCCACGTGCGCGAGGCCGACGTCGCCGTCCGGATCGGGCCGGCCCTCGCGGTGCGCAGCTACCTCGACGTCGAGGCCGTCGTCGCGGCCGCCGTCGCCACGGGCGCCGAGGCGATCCACCCCGGGTACGGCTTCCTGTCCGAGAACCCCGCCCTGGTCCGCGCGTGCGAGCGGGCCGGGATCGCGTTCGTCGGGCCGCCCGCCGCGGCGATGACGGCCATGGCCGACAAGGCGGCGGCCAAGCGGCTCGTCGCCGACCACGGCGTGCCCGTGCTCGCGGGCACCATGCAAGAGGGAGGCGACGACGGCCTCGACGACGCCGCGCTCCTGGCCGCCGCCGAGGACGTCGGGCTCCCGCTGCTGGTCAAGCCCGTCGCGGGCGGCGGGGGCAAGGGGATGGTCGTGGTGCGGTCGGCTGCCGAGCTGCCCGACGCCCTCGCCTCGGCGCGGCGGGTCGCGGCGTCGTCGTTCGGCGACGACGGCCTGCTGCTCGAACGGCTCGTCGACCGCCCCCGGCACGTCGAGGTGCAGGTGCTCGCGGACGCCCACGGCACCGTCGTGCACCTGGGCGAGCGTGAGTGCACGCTGCAGCGCCGCCACCAGAAGGTCGTCGAGGAGGCGCCGTCGCCCGCGCTCGACGACGCCACCCGCGCCCGCATGGGCGACGCCGCGTGCCAGGTGGCGCGCGCCGTCGGGTACGTGGGGGCCGGCACCGTGGAGTTCCTCGTCCCGGCCGACGACCCGGCCTCGTTCGCGTTCATCGAGATGAACACGCGCCTGCAGGTGGAGCACCCGGTCACGGAGCTCGTCACCGGCGTCGACCTGGTGGAGGCCCAGCTGCGCGTCGCGGCGGGCGAGCCGTTGTGGTTCGCCCAGGACGACGTCCGCCTGACCGGGCACGCGATCGAGGCCCGCCTGTACGCCGAGTCGCCCGCGCGGGGGTTCCTGCCCGCCACCGGGCGGGTCGCCGTCTACGACGACGCCGGTGCGGGCGCCGGACCGGGGGCCGCGCCGCTGCGCCTCGACAGCGGCGTCGACGCCGGGTCCGAGGTGACGGGGGACTACGACCCGATGCTCGCCAAGGCCGTGGCGCACGGCGCGGACCGCGAGCAGGCGCTCGCCCGCCTCGACGGGCTGCTCGGCGACGTCGTCGTGCTCGGCGTGGAGACCAACGCCGGGTTCCTGCGCGACCTGCTCGCCGACCCCGACGTGCGTGCCGGGCGCCTCGACACCGGGCTCATCGAACGCCACCTGGCCTCCGCCCCCGAGTTGTCAGGCTCTGCGCGACGTATGCCTCGCGCTGAGCCTGACAACTCGGCGGTCGTGGCGGCGGCGCTGCTCGCGCTCGCCGGGTCCGACGACGGCGGTCGCGGGCCGTGGGCGCCCGACGGCTGGCGGCTCAACGCGCCCGCCGCCGCGCGGACCGTCGTGCTGCGGGACGCCGACGGCACCGAGCACGACGTCGTCGTCCGCGGCCGGCCCGACGGCGCCGAGGTGACGGTGGACGAGGGCGACCCGGTGCGCGCCGCCGTGCGCCCCGCCCCGGGCGACCACCGCTGGTCCCTCACCCTCGACGCCACCACCCGCGTCGTGGTGGGTACCTCCGTACCCACCACGCAGGTGTGGGTGCACGTCGACGGGCGGACGGCGTCGTTCACGGTGCTCGACCGGGCGGCGCGCGCGGCCGAGCGGCGCGACGCCGCCGGGTCGTCCGGCGCCGGGCCGGCCAGCACGCAGGTGCGCGTCGACATGCCCGGCACCGTCACCGCCGTGCCCGCCGCCGACGGCGACGCCGTCACGGCCGGGCAGACCGTCGTCGTGGTCGAGGCCATGAAGATGGAGCACGCCCTGGTCGCCCCAGCGGACGGCGTCGTCCACCACTCCGTGCGCCCCGGCGACCAGGTGCGGCGCGACCAGGTGGTCGCCGTCGTCGAGCCGGCCGACACCTCCGACGCCCCTGACACCTCCGACGGCTCGGACGCGGCACACCCCGCGCCCGAGTCCTCCGCGCCCGCCGCGGCACACCCCGCCGCCGCGGGAGCGCACCCCAGTGCCGACCCCGCCACCCGAGGAGCGACATGATCAGCGAGACCCACTCGACCGTGCTCACCGACGAGCAGCGCAAGCTCAGCGCGACGGTGCGCGAGTTCGCCGACGAGGTGGTCGCCCCGGCGGCCTACCGGTACGACACCGAGCGGCGGCTTCCCGTCGAGATCATCGCCCAGATGGGCGAGACGGGACTGTTCGGGCTGCCGTTCCCCACCGACGTCGGCGGCCAGGGCAAGGACTACGTCTCGCTGTGCCTCGCCGTCGAGGCGCTGGCCCGCGTGGACCAGTCCATCGCCGTCACGCTGGAGGCCGGCGTCGGCCTCGGCATCATGCCGATCTTCCGCCACGGCACCCAGGAGCAGAAGGAGCGGTGGCTGCCCGACCTCGTGACCGGGCGGGCCCTGGCCGCGTTCGGCCTGACCGAGGCGGGCGCCGGGTCCGACGCCGCCGCGACGCGGACGACGGCCCGTCTCGACGAGGGGGCCGGCGAGTGGGTGATCGACGGGTCGAAGCAGTTCATCACCAACTCCGGCACGCCGATCACGAGCGTCGTCACCGTCACCGCGGTGACGGCCGAGCGCGTCGAGGCGGACGGCACCGTGCACAAGGAGCTCTCGTCCTTCCTCGTCCCCGCGGGGACGCCCGGCCTGACGGTCGGGCCGAGCTACGACAAGGTCGGCTGGCACACCTCCGACACGCACCCGCTGACCCTGGAGGGGGTGCGCGTACCGGAGTCGAACCTGCTCGGTCGGCGCGGGCGCGGGTTCGCGAACTTCCTGCACGCGCTGGACGAGGGCCGGATCGCGTTCGCGGCCCTGGCGACCGGCGCCGCCCAGGGCTGCCTGGAGGAGGCGCTGCGGTACTCGCGCGAGCGGCACGTCTTCGGGCACTCCATCGGCGGCCACCAGCACGTCGCGTTCACCCTGGCGCGCATGCAGGCGCGAGTGCACTCGGCGCGCCTGTGCTGGCTCGACGCCGCGCTCAAGCAGACCCGCGGCATGTCGTTCAAGGCCGAGGCGTCGGTCGCGAAGCTCGTCGGGTCGGAGGCCGCGATGGCGAACGCGCGCGACGCGTCGCAGATCTTCGGCGGGTACGGCTTCCTCAACGAGAACCCGGTGGCCCGGCACTACCGCGACTCCAAGGTGCTGGAGGTGGGCGAGGGCACCACCGAGGTGCAGCTCATGGTCATCGCCCGCGACCTGGGGCTGGCGTCATGACCCGGGCAGCGCCCGGCGGGACGGAGGGGGAGCACCATGCGTGAGGAGGTGCAGCAGGGGCTGTACTACGACGACCTCGAGCCGGACGTGCGGTACGTGCACCGGCCGGGGCGCACCATGACCGAGGCCGACGACGTGCTGTTCACGTCCGTGACGATGAACCCGCAGGCGTTGCACCTGGACGCCGCGTGGGCCGCCACCCAGCCGTTCGGCAAGCCGCTGGTGAACTCGATGCTCACGCTCGCCACGCTGGTGGGGCTGTCGGTGGCGCACCTGACGCGCGGCACGATCGTCGCCAACCTCGGCTTCACGGAGGTCGCGTTCCCGCACCCGATGTTCCACGGCGACACGTTGTACGGCTCGACGACGGTCGCCGGCCGGCGGCTGTCCGCGTCGCGGCCCGGCACCGGCGTCGTCACCCTGGAGCACACCGGGCACAACCAGGACGGCGACGTCGTGGCGCGCGCCACCCGCACGGTGCTGATGTGGACCCGCGAGGGCCACGCACAGCAGGAGGGAGGGACGACGTGAGCCCGGCGCCCTTCACGCTCGGCCCAGCGCTGCTGTTCTGCCCCGCCGACCGCCCCGACCGCTACGCGAAGGCGCTGGACCGCGCCGACGCGGTGATCCTCGACCTCGAGGACGCCGTCGCGGTCGGGCGCAAGGAGGCCGCCCGCGCGGCGCTGGTCGGCACGGCGCTCGACCCGGCCCGCGTGGTGGTGCGGGTCAACGCCGTCGGCACGCCCGACCACGACGCCGACCTCGCGGCGCTCGCCCGCACCACCTACCGCACGGTGATGCTGCCCAAGGCGGACGGGCACTTCGTCGGCCCGCTGCTCGCGCCCGACGGCGCCCCGTACGCCGTCGTCGCCCTGTGCGAGACGGCCGCCGGGGTGCTCGCCGCCCCGGCGCTCGCCGCCCGCCCCGACGTCGTCGCGCTGGCGTGGGGCGCGGAGGACCTGGTCGCCTCGCTCGGCGGCACCTCCAGCCGGGGGGCCGACGGCCTGTACAGGGACGTCGCGCGGCACGCCCGCTCGGCGGTGCTGCTCGCCGCCGCCGCGTCCGGCAAGGCCGCGATCGACGCCGTCCACCTGGACCTGGACGACCTGGACGGCCTGCGCGACGAGGCCCTGGACGCCGCGGCGTGCGGCTTCGCCGCCACGATGTGCGTCCACCCGTCCCACGTGCCCGTGCTGCGCGCCGCCTACGCGCCGTCGCAGGCGGAGGTGGAGCGCGCCCGCGAGGTGCTCGCCGCGGCGGCCGGGCGGACGGCGGCGCTCACGGAGGCCGAGGACGGCACGCCCGGCGCCGACCCGGGCGTGCTGACGGTGGGCGGGCAGATGGTGGACGCGCCCGCGCTCCGGCACGCCGAGGCCGTGCTGCGGCGTGCGGGTGAGAGCCTCGGCGAGCACACGCACGCACGGCCCGGCGGGGTGCCCGCCGGGCGTACTGTCGAGAGGGACGGGGAACGACCATGACGGTGGAGTATCGCCACGCACGAGACGCCCTGGACGGGCTGCTGCACGACGGCATGACGCTCGCCGTGGGCGGGTTCGGGCTGTGCGGCAACCCGAACGACCTCATCGAGGCGGTCCGGGACTCCGGCGTGAAGGACCTGACCGTGGTGTCCAACAACATGGGCGTCGACGGCAAGGGCCTCGGCATCCTGCTGGAGAACGACCAGGTGCGGCGCGTGCTGGCCTCGTACGTGGGGGAGAACAAGCTGTTCGCGCAGCGGTACCTCGACGGCGAGCTCGAGGTCGAGTTCGTGCCGCAGGGCACGCTCGGCGAGCGCCTGCGCGCCGGGGGCGCCGGCATCCCCGCGTTCTACACACCCACCGGCGTAGGCACACCCGTGGCCGAGGGCAAGCCCGTCGAGGAGTTCGACGGCCGCCGGTACGTGCTCGAACGGGCCGTCGTGGCGGACCTGTCGCTGGTGCACGCCCGCCGCGCCGACCGGTACGGCAACCTCGTCTACCGGTACACGGCCCGCAACTTCAACCCCGTGATCGCCACGGCCGGGCGCGTGACCGTCGTCGAGGCCGAGCAGATCACCGACGAGCCGATCGACCCCGACGTCGTCGTCACCCCCGGCATCTACACCCACCGGCTGGTGGCGGCGCGCGAGCGCGTCAAGGACATCGAGAAGCGGACGGTGCGCGAGCGGGCCGAGGCCCCCGCACCGGCGGGAGGTGCGTCATGACCTGGACACGCGACGAGATGGCGGCCATGGCTGCCGGCGAGCTGCACGACGGCGACTACGTCAACCTGGGCATCGGCATCCCCACCCTGGTCGCCAACCACGTCCCACCCGGGGTGCGGATCACGCTGCAGAGCGAGAACGGGCTGCTCGGCATCGGGCCGTTCCCGTACGACGGCGAGGAGGACGCCGACCTCATCAACGCCGGCAAGCAGACCGTGACGGCGATGCCGGGCGCGAGCTTCTTCGACGGCGCGGAGTCGTTCGCGATGATCCGCGGCGGGCACATCGACCTCGCGATCCTCGGCGCGCTGGAGGTCTCTGCCACCGGCGACCTCGCGAGCTGGACCGTGCCCGGCAAGCTCGTCAAGGGCATGGGTGGGGCGATGGACCTCGTCGTCGGGGCGCGGCGGATCGTCGTCCTCATGGACCACGTGGCACGCGACGGCTCACCCAAGCTGCGCCGCGCCTGCACGCTGCCGCTCACCGGCGAGGGCGTGGTGAACCGGATCATCACCGACCGGGCGGTGCTCGACGTCGGGACGGACGGGCTGGTGCTGCGCCGCGTCGCTCCCGGCGTGAGCGTGGAGGAGGTGCGCGAGGCCACGGACGCGGACCTCGTCGTCGACCTCGAGGACAGCAGCGAGGAGGTGGCGTCATGACGACCGTCGCGGGGTACCGGCGAACCCCCTTCGTCAAGGCCAACGGGGCGTTCGCGTCCGTGCCGGCGACGGCGCTGGGGGCGCACGCCGTGGCGGCGGCGCTCGCGGACGCGGGCGTGGAGCCCGCCGAGGTGGAGCTCACCCTCGGCGGCCAGGTGCTGCAGGGCGGCGCCGGCCAGAACCCGGCGCGGCAGGCCGCCGTCGGGGCCGGCGTGCCCATGACGGTGCCGGCCGTGACCCTCAACGCCGTGTGCCTGTCCGGCGCGGAGGCCGTGGTGCAGGCGCACCGCGTCATCACGGCGGGGGAGGCGGACGTCGTCGTCGCACTCGGGATGGAGTCGATGACGCTCGCCCCGCACGCGTGGGTCGGGTCGCGGTCGGGGAAGAAGTTCGGCCCGGTCGAGCTGCTCGACACGATGGCGCACGACGGGCTGACCGACGCGTTCGAGCGGGACTCGATGGGCCTGAGCACGGAGCGGCACGGCGAGCCGTTCGGCGGCGCGGCGTGGGCCACGCGGGAGGCGCAGGACGCGTTCGCCGTCGCGTCGCACGAGCGGGCCGCGGCGGCCGCGCCCCTGCTCAAGGAGGAGATCGCGCCGTACGAGGTGTCGGGCAGGCGGGGGACCGTCGTCGTGGACGCCGACGACGGCGTGCGCGCGGACTCGACCGTCGACGGGTTGGGCCGGCTGCGCCCGGCGTTCGCGCCCGACGGCACGATCACGGCGGGCAACGCGTCCCAGATCTCCGACGGCGCGGCGGCCCTGGTGCTGATGAGCGACGACGTCGCCGCCGCCCGCGGCGTGACGGGGCCGCGCCTGCGCTCGCACGCCCTGGTGGCGGGCCCCGACGTCGGGCTGCACCACCAGCCCGCGAACGCGATCGCGACGGCCTGCGGGCGAGCCGGCCTCGACGCCGGCGACCTGGCGGCGGTGGAGATCAACGAGGCGTTCGCCGTCGTCGTCCTCGCGTCCGTGGACCGGCTGGGCCTCGAACCGGACCTGGTGAACACGAACGGCGGCGCCATCGCGCTCGGGCACCCGATCGGCGCCTCCGGCGCCCGGGTGGTCGGTCACCTGGCCCGGCGGCTGGCCGCCCTCGGCTCCGGTGCCGTCGGGGCGGCGGCGCTCTGCGGCGGCGGTGGCCAGGGCTCGGCGGTGCTGCTGGAGGCGTGAGGGACGGCGCGGCCGGCGCGGGCCGGCCGGCACGGTGGCGTGCCGACCGGCCCGCGCCGACCGCGCCGCTCCTCGTGGCGGTCAGGACACGAGCGGGCGCCCCGAGGCCATCCAGTCCTCCTTGCCGCCGGCGAAGTCGAAGACGTTCCGGTAGCCGAGCTCGACGAGGCGGCGGGCGGCGACGGCGGAGTTCTGGCACGGGCCGCTGGCGCAGTAGACGATGATCTCCGCCTCCTTGTCCGGCAGGACCTCGGGCGCGAGCCGGTCCACCTCGGTGTGCGGGATGTTGATCGCGCCGGGCAGGCGCTCGGCGCGGTAGTACTCCGGTCCGAGCGCCTCGACGACGATCGGGTGACCGGTCGCGATGCGTGCGGCGGTCTCCTCGGTGGACAGGACCTGGAACTCGACGGACGTGCTGGTCATGAGACTCTCCTGGGTCGATGGAAATTGCGTGCGCACGCACATAAGTGTGGACCCTGCCTGCCGGGTCCGCAAGTAGGCTGTGCGTCGTGAGCGAGGGCGAGAAGCGGCTCGGGGCGGACGCCTGGGGAGAGATCCTGCGCACCTACGCCGTCGTGGTGCCCCGGGTGGCCGCCGTCGTGGAGCGCGCGAGCGGGCTCCCGCTGTCCTGGTACGACGTCCTGCTCGAGCTGCGCGCCGCGCCCGGGCGCCGCCTGCGCATGCAGGACCTCGGCGAGAGGGTCGTCCTGAGCCGGACCCGGGTCAGCCGCGTCGTCGACGACATGGCGCGAGCCGGGCTGGTCGCCAAGGAGCCCGACCCGCACGACCGGCGCGTCTCCTACGCCGTCCTCACGCCGGAGGGCGCGAACCGGCAACGCCGCGTCGCGCCGACCTACCTCGCGGCGATCGAGGCCGAGTTCGGGCGCCACCTGACCGGGGAGCAGCTGCGCGCCATCCGGGACGGGCTGGGGCACGTGCGAGAGGCGCACGACTCCTCCCGCCGAGCACAACCTGGGGGTCGCCACCCGAGCGGGTAAGGGCCTCCATGTCGTGCTCGGCGACACGGCATGATGGTGTCCCGTGACGACGCGCATCCTGATCCTCACCGGCCGCGGCCGGCACGAAGACCCCTGGCACGACCACGCCGCCACCAGCCACCGGCTCGCGCTGCTGCTCGCCGGACTGGAGGTCGACGGGAGGCCGTCCGACGTCGTCGTGCGCTCCACGTTCCCCGACGCGCTGGGTGACCTGGACGACGTCGACCTCCTCGTCGTCAACGCCGGCACGCCGTGGCCCGGGTTCCGCGAGGCCGGCATCGGGCCCGACGACGACGCCTGGGAGCCGTTCCACGCCACCCTGGACGCCTGGGCGCGGGACGACGGCCGCATCCTGGCCGTGCACCAGTCGGCGAACACCTTCGGCGACCGCCCCGAGTGGGAGGAGGTGCTCGGCGGCCGGTGGGTGCCGGGCACGTCGTACCACCCGCCCTTCGGCGAGGCGCGCCTGGCGCTCGCCTCGGGCGGGCACCCGATGGTCGCCGGTGCGCCCGGCGCCGTCGACGTGCTCGACGAACGCTACTGCGGGCTGCGGGTCGCCCCGACGTCGCAGGTGCTGGGCTGGCTCACCGACGACGACGGCGAGCGTCAGCCCGCCCTGTGGGTCACGGAGCGGCACGGCGGGCGCACCGTGTACAGCGCGCTCGGCCACGACGCCCGCAGCTACGACTCGCCGGCGCACGCCGACCTGCTGCTGCGGGCGGCGACCTGGCTGCTGGGCTGAGCCGGCCCGCTGCTGCTCCGTCGGCAGCGGGTGCTGCCCCTCGGGCGCCTGCACGACGATCCCGGATCCGTGCCGGAATCACCCGGCGACAGGGCCCGCCGGGCTTGCCGGGCCCCGCGGGGCCTCCGACGATGAGGCGATGGCGTCCCTCGCGGGGGCCGACGCCGCCGGTGGGCCGGCACGACCGGGGCGGACCCTGCTGCTCCTGCTGGTGCGCGCGGCCGTGCTCGGGCCGGCCGCCGCCCTCGCCGCCACGGGCTTCGTGCGGCTGACCACCAACACGCAGAACGCGCTGTGGACGACCGTGCCGTCCTGGATGGGGTACGACACCGCCCCCGCGTGGTGGGTGCCCGTGCTCCTGCTCGTCGGTGCCGGGCTGTGCGCGCTGTTCATGCGGCTGCCCGGCGGTGGCGGGCCGCCGGCGGTGGACGGGTTCAACTTCTCGGTGGGGCTGCGCGAGGTGTTCTCCGTGCTGGGGGCCGGCCTCGCGACGATCGCGTTCGGCGCCGTCCTGGGCCCCTGCGCCGTGGCCCTCGCCGTCGGCACCGCGCTCGGGTACGTGGCGTCCTGGGGCGGTCCGCGGTCCGGCGGGGCGCGCGAGGCGGAGCGCTCGGTGCTCATGCTCAGCGGCGGCCTCGCCGCGTTCTCCGCCATCCTCGGCAACCCCCTGGTCCTCGCGCTGCTCATGGCCGAGGCCGGCCTGGTCTCGCGCCGTGCCGGCGTGCGGCCGGTGGCGCTCGCGCCCGTCGCCGTCACGCTCGGGCTCGCGTACGTGGTGCAGGTGGGGATCGCCGACTGGCCGGGTCTCGGCACGGTCGCGATCACCGTGCCCGACCTCCCCGCCTACACGGACATCCGCGCGGAGGATCTCGGGCTGGCGCTCGCCCTCGGCGTCGTGGTCGCCCTGCTCATGCAGGGCGTGCTCACGGTCGGGCGGCGGCTGGTCGCCTGGGGGTCCGGCCGCCCGGCGGTCCTCCCGCTGGTCGTCGCGGCCCTGGGGACCGCGGGAGTCACGGTGGGCGCCCAGTGGCTCGCCGGCGTCCCCTACGACCTCGTCCTCTTCTCCGGGCAGGACGCCATCCCGACGCTCTTCACGGAGACGTCGCTGTCCCTGGTGGTCGTCGCCGTCCTGGCGAAGACGGCGGCCTACGCGCTGTGCGTCGGAGCGTTCCGCGGCGGCCCGGTCTTCCCCGCCGTGACGGTCGGCCTCGGGGTCGCGGTCGCGGCGTCACAGGTCGTGGACGGCGCCGCGATGCCCGCCCTGGCGGCGGCGGCCATGGCGGCCGCGACCGCCGCGGTGCTCCGCCTGCCCTTCACCGCCGCGCTGCTCGCCGTGGCCCTCACCGGCTCCGCCGGGCTCGCCGTCACCACGCCGGCGCTCCTGGGCGCCGTGGCGGGACTCGTCACGGTGGTCGCGCTGGACCGGCGGCGGTCGGAGAGCGTCACCGGCCCGGCCGGGGAGGGCGACGAGGCACCGGCCGCCGAGGGGCGTGCCGGCTCCGTCTAGGACGTCGCGGCGCCGGCGAACCCCGACTGCCGCCACGCCTCGTAGACGACGATCGACGCGGCGTTGGTGAGGTTGAGCGAGCGCCGGCCCGCCAGCATCGGGATCCGGACCCGGTCGGTGACGCGCGGGTGGCGCATCACCTCCTCCGGCAGCCCTGTCGGCTCGGGGCCGAAGAGCAGGACGTCGCCCGAGGTGTAGGCGACGTCCGTGTACGACGTCGTCGTGTGCGCCGTGAACGCGAAGACCCGCGCGTCCGGCAGGGCGTCGAGGGCGGCGTCGAACGAGGGATGCACGTCCATCACCGCGAGGTCGTGGTAGTCCAGCCCCGCACGCCTGAGCTTCGCCTCGGACAGGTCGAACCCGAGCGGCTCCACGAGGTGGAGCCGGGCGCCGGTGACGGCGGCGAGCCGGATCGCGGAACCGGTGTTGCCGGGGATGCGCGGCTCGAAGTAGATCACGTGGGCGAACGGGGACGACGGCGTCGTGGGGGCGGTCGTCCCGGCTCCGGGCTGGGTCGGCTGAGGCACGCCGACGATTCTCCCACCGGCGTGCGCGGGTTCGTCGGGCGTTCCGAGGCGGCCGCCCCTAGCCTCGGTGGATGGAACCCATACCTGAGCGGATGAAGGCCGTGCAGCTCGTCGGGCACGGCGGCCTCGACCAGCTGGTGTATCGCGACGACGTGCCGACGCCCGCGCCCGCGGCGGGCGAGGTGCTGATCGACGTCCATGCCTGCGGGATGAACAACACCGACGTGTGGGTCCGCGAGGGCGCGTACGGCAGCGAGACCGACGCGCAGGAGGTCTCCACGTGGCGGCGGGGCCGGTCCACCCTCGAGTTCCCCCGCATCCAGGGCACGGACACCGTCGGGGTGGTCGTCGCCGTCGGCGAGGGCGTCCCGGCCGAGCGTGTCGGCGAGCGTGTCATGGTCGACTTCTCGATCTACAACCGGCCCGAGGGCGACGACTCCCTCGCCGACATCGACTACATCGGGCACGGGCGCGACGGCGGGTACGCGGAGTACGTGGCCGTGCCGGCGGAGAACGCCTACGAGATCACGGCCGACATCACGGACGCCGAGCTGGCGACGTTCTGCTGCGCCTACCTGACGGCCGAGCAGATGCTCGACCGGTCACGGCTGGCCGAGGGCGAACGCGTCCTCGTGACGGGTGCGTCGGGCGGTGTGGGCTCGGCGATCGTGCAGCTCGCCCGGGTGCGTGGCGCGATCCCGTACGCCGTCACCAGCGCGGGCAAGGAGGAGGCGCTGCGCGAGATCGGCGCCGAGGACACGATCCGACGCGACGTCGACGACCTGGTCGCCGAGGTGGAGCGCGTCGTCGACGGGCCGGTGGACGTGGTCGCGGACCTCGTCGCCGGGCCGATGTTCAACGACCTGCTGCGCATCCTGCGCCCCGAGGGCCGCTACAGCACGGCGGGCGCCATCGGCGGGCCGGTGGTGGACCTCGACCTGCGCACCATGTACCTCAAGCAGCTCGAGCTGCACGGGTCCTCCCAGGGCACCCGGACGGCCTTCCGCCGGTTGGTGCGCTACATCTCCGACGGCGAGATCAAGCCGCTGCTGGACCGCACGTTCCGGCTGTCCGACTTCCACGAGGCGCAGCGCACCTTCATGAGCAAGACCTACATCGGCAAGCTGGTCGTGGTCCCCGACCGGCACTGGGACACCGTGGGAGCACCGCATGTCGCACCGTGAGCGCACCCTGCACCTCATCGACACGCAGTCCGGGGGCGACGTCAGCCGCATCGTCACCGAGGGCGTCGAGCTCATCCCGGGCGCGACCGTCCTGGAGAAGGCGCGCTACCTGGAGCGCGAGGGCGACGGGTTGCGGCGCCTGCTGCTGTCGGAGCCGTACGGCGACCCGGCGATGTCCGTCGACCTCGTCGTCGAGCCGAGCCACCCCGAGGCCCAGGCCGGCTACATCATCATGGAGGCGATGGGCTACCCGCTGTACTCGGGATCCAACACCATCTGCACGGCCACCGCGCTGCTGTCCAGCGGGGCGATCCCGATGCGCGAGGACGACGGGCTGCAGAGCGTGGTGCTGGAGTCGCCCGCCGGGCTCGCCCGCATCACGGCCCGGATCGCCGACGGGCGGGTCGCCTCGATCACCACGCAGGGCGAGCCCGCCTACGTGGCCGAGGAGGGGCTGAGCGTCGACGTGCCCCACTACGGGGAGGTGCGGTTCGACCTGGTCTGGAGCGGCGCGTACTACGCGATGATCGACGCCGCCGCCTACGGCTTCACGATCAACGCCACCGAGCAGATCGCCCTGACGGCGTTCGGCGACGCGTTCGTCCGCGCCGCCCGGCCGGGCCTGCTGCAGGAGCACCCCGAGCTGGGTGACGTCGGACCGCTGCCGTTCGCGCACTTCATGGGACCGGTCCGCGGCGTGGGGCCGGGCCACCTGGAGTCGCCGTCCGCCACGTACGTCCACCCGGGCGTGATCTGCCGCAGCCCCACCGGGACGGGAACCTCGGCCCGGCTGGCCCTGATGGTCCGGCGCGGGGAGATCCGCCAGGGCGACTCGCTGGAGACGATCTCCCCCCGCGGCAGCCGCTTCGTCGGCACCGTGCTGGACGACGCCCAGGTGGGCTCCTACCGGGCGCTGCACTCGACCATCACCGGGTCGGCGCGGCTCATGGCCCACTCGCAGATCACGGTGGACCTGGACGACCCCCTGGTGGACGCGTCGGACCTGGAGCACGTGCTGGTGCGCCCGGAGCCGGACCGGGCGACCGAGCCAGCAGCCGCGCCCCGCCCAGCGTGAGGAGCAGGGCCAGCCCGGACGCCAGCACCGCCGCGGCCACGACGTCGTGCAGGTAGTGCGCGCCCAGGTAGACGCGCGACACCGCCACGAGGACGGCGACGACGGTCCCGGCCACCGCGACGCACCGCCGCGACGTCACCCACAGCGTCGCGGCGGCCGCCGCGACCACCGTCGTGTGCCCGGAGGGGAACGCGAAGCTGGTCGGGCAGGACAGTGCGTCGAGGTGGGGCAGCGCCACGCAGGGGCGTGGCTCCGCAAGCACGTGCTTGAGCAGCGAGTTCGCCAGCCAGACCAGCGGGACCGCGAGCAGGGCGACCCACGCCCGCACCCGGCGCGCGCGGTCGGTCGCCACGAACGGCGCCGTCAGCAGCGCCACGACGAGCAGCAGCCAGCCCGCGTCCGTCAGCCACAGGACGACGTCGTGCAGCCACGGCGTGGCCGCGCGCCACCGCGCCACCAGCTCGGCGATCCCGGGGTCGATGTCCGCTCCGTCCACTACTCGCTCGCTTCGGCAGCCTCGGAGCCGGGCGCACCGCCGGACATGTCGCGCACCGATCCGTCGGGCCCGTACTCGACCCAGCCGGAGTAGTAGTCGTCGGAGAGAGACACGGAGGTCAGCGGGGCCGTGGGCTTCTCGTCTGACCAGACCTCTCGCGCCACGCGCAGGGACCGCGACTCCTCCTCGTCGATCCCGAGGAGCCGCTCGGCGTCGTCGTGCAGCGGGGGCAGCGCAGCCCAGTCGATCGCGTCGACGTCGAAGAGCTCCCGCGGCACGTCCTCCGGCTGCGGCTGGATCGACGACGCGCCCTCGTGCGTCGCCTCGCCGTCGCGGAACTGCCACTCGTCGGTGGTCGTGACGCCGGGTGACGTGGGCGCGGTGACGAGCACGAAGTCCTCGTACACGCCCACCTCGGTCACCTCGGTCCCGGACAGCGCGGTGACGGCGTCGATCGCCGCAGGCAGGTTGCCGGGTGTGAACATCGACGCCTCGACGGCCGCGGCCGCCTCGGCCTCGGCGCGGATCTCGGTGGGCGTCTTGCCCTCCAGCAGCTGGCCCGCCACGTCCCACACGGGGTACAGGATGCCCACCGCGCCGGCGGCGAACAGTACGGGGTAGACGACGCCGGGGATGCGCCGCAACCTGCCCGGGGCGCGGCCGCGGGGCGCCTCCCACACGTCGGCCGTGCTCAGGTTCCGCACCTGGGTGTCGGTCTCGGCGCGGCGGATCCAGTCCGGGTCCGGCGCGTCGTCCACCACGACCTCCGGGCGCTCGGGATCGAGCTGCGTCACGACGAGCACCGCGCCGGGCTGCATGGACGGCAGCCGCGCCTGGTTGACGAGCCGGCGGATCGTGGTGCGGTACGGCCCGTGACCCGACCGGGGCGTCACCAGCAGCTCGATGTCGCACACCGGCTGGTCGTTGATGCTGGACCCGGTCGCGGCGATCCGGACGACGCGCGCCAGGGCGGTGCGGCCCGCGTCCTTCGCGGCCTGCACGGCGCGCGGGTCGACGGCGCCCGACGCGGACATCGCCTTGACGATCAGGATCAGCGTGAACCCGATGCACGACAGGGCGACGCAGACGGGCAGCACGGTCTGGAAGAACGGGTCGTCGGAGAGGTACTGCCCGAGGATCGAGCCGGCGAGGCCGCCGAGCGCGAGGGCGAAGAGGCAACGGATCACGGGCTCATTCTCCCTGGCCCCGGCCCGTCCCCCAGACGTTTGCCCCGCTCATGCGATCGTGTCGAGCGACTCGCGCCGCACCTCGTGCTCGAGCGTCCCGTCGGCGAGGAACCGGCGGACCTCGCCGGCGACGACGGCGCCCTGGCGCAGCCGGCCCTGGACGGTCGCCGCCGCGTGGTGCGGGGTGAGCAGCACGTTCGGCAGGCGCCGCAGCGGGTGGTCCGCGGGCAGCGGCTCGTCGTCGTACACGTCGAGGGCGGCGTCGAGGCGACCCGTCGCCAGCTCGCGCACGAGCGCGCCCTCGTCCACGAGCCAGGACCGGGCGGTGTTGACCAGCCCCGAGCCGTCGGGCATCAGCGCGAGCTCGCGCGCCCCGACCAGGTGATGGGTCTCGGGCAGGGTCGGCGCGTGGATCATGGTGACGCGGCTCGTGGCCAGCAGGTCGTCGAGCGGCAGCAGCGCGACGCCCAGGGCGTCCGCATCGGCCGCGGTGAGGGTCGGGTCGGCCACCACGACCTCGGCGCCCAGCGCCTGGAGCATGGCGATCGCCGCGCGCCCGGTGCGCGACGCCCCGATCACGCCGACGCGGGTGCCGGCGATCTCGTGCTGCGGACCGGCGTCCTCGGCCTCGGCCCAGGCGGCGCCGTCGTGCAGCGCGTTGTGGAAGCGCGGGATCCGGTGCAGCAGGGCGAGCGCGAACGTCACGGACACCTCCGCGACGGGGCGGGCCATGCCCTGCCCCGCCTGCGTGACCCGGACGCCGCGGTCGAACAGCTCGGGGCTGACGAACGGCTTCACCGACGCACCCGTGTGCGCGAGGAGGCGCAGCGCGGGCAGCCGGTCGAGGAGGGCGGCGTCGAGGCGCGGGGTGCCCCAGGAGATGACGAGCACCTCGACCCGGGCGGCCAGGGCGGAGTCGAGGGCGTCCAGGGCCGCGGCCAGCCCGCCGGGCTCGTCCACGAGGACGGTCTCGGCGGCGTCGCCCAGCGCCGCCCAGGTCTCGGGCGCGAAGAGCTGATCCCGCAGCCACGGCGCGACCCCGACGACGGCGGCGGGCCGGGCGGGCGGCGTCAGGTCGGTCATGCCAGCCACGCGTCCCGGTGCTCGGCGATCAGCGCGTCGTCCGCGGCGCCGAGCCACGGGTACGCCTCGGTCACCCGGGTGAGCTCGTCCGCCTGGCCGGGGGACAGCCCCTCGGCGGGGTCGAGGCACCAGGTGCCCTCCAGCAGGCCCTGGCGGCGCAGCACCTCGTGGACGCCGGCGATGACGCCCGCGAAGTCGTGCGCGGCGTCGAAGACGGCCGCGTTCGCGTCCGTGAGCGCCGTCTGCCGCCCGACGAGGGTCGCGAGCGCGGCGGGGTCGGGCACGGTCGGCGCGTCGGCGCCGGGGAGGGGGTCGCCGTGGGCGGCGTGCGCGAGCCGCAGGGTCTCGACGGCCCCGGCGGTCCACACGGCCCACTGACCGAGCAGCCCGCCGACAAACCGCGCGCGGAACGTCCGCGTCCCGCCGTCCGCCGCCCGGACCGGGACGTCGAGGCGAGAGACGAGGTCGGCGACGATCGCGTCGTCGTTGCCCGTGTACAGCGCGATGTCGTCGCCGCGCCCGGACTCCGCGACGCCCCGCAGCACGTCGATGGTCCGGTAGCGGTGGAACGGCGCGGCCTTGATCGCGACGACGGACTCGATCGCGGCGTACTCGCGCCAGAAGTCCACCGACAGCCGGGGGCCGCCGATCGACTCCTGGAGGTAGAAGCCGATGACCGGGAGCACCTCGCCGACGGCCCGCGCGCGGTCGAGCAGGACCCGCTCGACCTCTGCACGCGTTCCCGTCAGCCCGGGCACGCGGGGCGCGAGCAGCACCGCGTCGTAGCCGAGCTCCGCGGCGAGCTCCGCCTCCGCCACCGCCTGGCGCGCGTCGCCGGCGGCGCCCGCGACCTGGACGAGCGGGCGCGGGCCCGTCGTCACGGACCCGGCCGGCGCCCGCCCCGCGACCGTGTCGCGGGAGACCTCCGCGGCGAGCTCCAGCACCGGGCGCAGCAGCCCGTGCTCGCGGATCTCGAACTGCGTCGTGTGCACGCCGACGGCCACGCCGCCGGCGCCGGCCGCGTGGTAGTACCGGGTCAGCGCGCGCTGGCGGCGCTCGTCCAGGCGCCGGACGGCGTCCAGGGCGAGCGGCTGCGCGGGGATGACGGTGCCGCGGCGCAGGAGCGCGGCGACGTCGTCGGCGAGGCGGGGCACGGTCGCGGGAGCGGGCATCAGAACCTCCCGTCGCGGACGGCGAACTTGGTCGGCTTGCCGGACGTCGGCAGCCCGGCGGCCAGCCAGGCGGCCTGCCACTCGACGAGCGTCCGCAGCGGCACCCGGGGGTAGCCGAAGAGCTCGTGGCAGCGGCTCGCGTCGTTGAGCAGCGCGGTCGGCGACTCGGTGCCCGTGAACGCCACGTCCCGGCCGAGGGCGGCGCCGAGCTGCGTCGCGATCCGCCGCACGGACGCCGTCTCCGGCCCGGTGAGGTTGATCGCGGTCGCCGGGGCCGACGCGTGGCCGAGCGCGCGCAGAGCCACCTCGTTGGCGTACCCCTGCCACACGACGTTGACGTGCCCGGTCGTGACGTCGACGGGCTCGCCCGCGAGGATCGGCGACGCGACGTCGTACAGCACCCCGTAGCGCAGGTCGACGGCGTAGTTCAGCCGGACGGTGGCGACCTTCGTGCCGCGGGTCAGCGCCGCGTGCTCGAACAGCCGCTCGCGGCCCAGGCAGCTCATCGCGTACTCGCCGACCGGCCCGACGGGGTGGTCCTCCGCGCAGCCCCCGGAGGACACGGGCACCAGCGGGTACACGTTGCCGGTGGAGAAGGCCGCGATGGTGGCGCCCGAGTAGCGGCGGGTCACGTCGTGCACCAGCGCGGCGTTCGCCGCCCAGGCCAGGGACGGCGACGACGTCGTGCCGAACTTGGCGCCGACCATGTACACGACGTCGGCCGCGTCGGGCAGGGTGGACAGGTCGGCGTCCGGGCCCATGAGATCCGCGGCGACGACGTCGACCCCGACGTCGCGCAGGGCGTCGGCCTGGGTGGCGTCGGACCAGCGTGAGACGGCGTGCACGGCGTCGCCGGTGCGGCCGGCCGCGTCGAGCGCGCGGCGGGCCAGCACGGTGAGGCTCGGCCCCATCTTGCCCCCCGCGCCGAGGATCACGAGGTCGCCCGAGCGGGCGGCCATGTCCTCGACGAGGGCGGGCGACGGGGTGGTGAGCAGGTCCTCCAGCTCGGCCACGGACGCCGGGGCGGCGCGGCGGGCGGAGGGCGTGAGAGTGGTGGTCATGCGTGCGGTCATCCCTTGATTCCGGACATCGTGACGCCCTCCTGGAAGTAGCGCTGGGCCACGAGGTAGGCGGCGAAGATCGGCACGAACGAGATGGTCGCGCCGGCGAGGATCATGTTGAGCGGCACGTCCTGCTGCTGGAGCGAGGAGATGCCGACGGTGAGGGTCCAGTGCTCGGTGCCCTGGCCGATGATGAGGGGCCACAGGAAGTCGTTCCAGTGCCACAGGAAGACGAACGTGCCGAGCGTGGCGAGGATCGGCTTGCACAGCGGCAGCACGATCGAGCAGAAGATGCGCCACTCCGAGGCGCCGTCGAGCTTCGCGGCCTCGAACAGCTCGTCGGGCAGGTCCATGATGAACTGCCGCATGAGGAAGACGGCCTGCGCGTTCGCCAGGGTGGGCAGGATGAGGCCCCAGTAGGTGTCGAGGCCCCCCGCCTGCGCGATGAGGATGAACGTCGGGATGAGGGTCACGTGGTACGGCACCATGACCATCGCGAGGAACGACCAGAACATCGTCTCCCGACCCGGGAACCGCTTCTTCGCGAAGGCGTAGCCCGCCATCGCGGACAGGCCCAGCACCGCCACGACGGAGACGGCGGAGTAGATGAGCGTGTTGACGAACCACGTGCCGATCCCGCCGGCGGACAGCACCCGCTCGTAGGCGCCCGTGCCGAGGTTCGTCGGCAGCAGCGAGGCCGGGAACTCGATCGCCGCGGCCGGCTTCAGCGACAGCACGACCATCGCGTAGAACGGGAAGATCGTCACGACGGCGGCGAGCGCCAGCACGACGTAGCGCGCGATCTTCCCCCCGAGGCTCGGCTCCATGCCGGAGCGGCGGGGCCGGCGGCCCCGGGCGGGCGTGGCCGTGGGGGGCGGGGTCGCCGCGGGCGGCGGCGTGGTGACCTGGGTCGTCATGGTCACTTCTCCTTCCCGATGACGGATCGCTGCACCAGCGCGACGACGAGGGTGAGGACGAACAGGACGACACCGAGGGCGCTGGCGTAGCCGAGGTCGAAGTACTTGAAGCCCTGGTTGTAGATCTCGTAGACGAGGTTGTAGCTCGCCCGGGCGGGGCCGCCGCCGGTCATCATGTAGACGAGGTCGAAGATCTGGAAGGACGCCGTCGTCTCGATGACGGCGAGGAAGAACAGGGTCGGGCGCAGCTGCGGGACGATGATGTGCCGGAACCGCTGCCAGCCGTTCGCGCCGTCGATGGCCGCGGCCTCCTCCAGCTCGCGCGGCAGGTCCTGCATACGGGCCAGGAGGATGAGCATCCCATAGCCGAAGCGGGACCAGATCGCCACGAGCGCCAGCGCGGGCAGCACCAGCACCGTCGAGCCGAGCCACGAGCCCGTGGGCAGCCCGAGCAGGCCCATGAGCGTCGACCACGGCCCCCCGGTGGAGAACACCCAGGTGAAGATGGTCGCGGCGAGGACCAGGCTGGTCACGACCGGCAGGAAGAACACGGAGCGGAAGAAGCGCGAGCCCCGGAACGCCCGGCGCACCAGCAGCGCCATGAGCGTCGAGATCGCGAGCTGGACGGGGACGATGAGGATGCTCAGCACGATCGTGACGCGCAGCGCGGACCAGAACACCGGGTCGACGACCAGGCGGCGGAAGTTGTCCAGGCCGGTCCACTCGGCGCCGGCGCCGATCGTGTAGTCGAAGAAGCTCAGCCCGACGCCGGCGATCGCCGGCCCGAAGCGGAACGTCAGGAAGAGCAGGAAGGCCGGCAGCGCGAACAGCAGGCCGATGCGGGCCTCGCGGCGGGCCATGGTGCGGCGCAGGACGCCGGCCCGCCCGGCGGGTGGTCGGCCCCCGGCGGACGCACCGGCGCGCGGGGCGGTCGGGGTGGTCGTCGTCATGGGTGGTTCTCCTTCGCGGCGCGGGCGCCGGGCGCCGGGGTCGTGCCCCGGCGCCCGGCGCCGCGCGCCCGGTGCGTCGGTCCGCGGCGGGCCCGCGCGGGGTCGGTCAGCGGAGCAGGGGCTCGGCCGCGGCGGCGGCGTCGTCGAGCGCCTGCTCCGGGGTCTTCTCGCCGATGAGCGCGGCCTGGATCTCCGGGGCGAGGACGCCCATGACCTCGCGGGACTTCTCGTTGAGGTCGCCGGCGGTGGTGGCGTCCAGCGTGCCTTCGAGGGCGGTCATGAGCTCGTCGCCTTCGTACAGGCCGGTCTGGTCGCTGTAGGGGCCGAACCAACCGGCGGCCTTCGCGTACTCGGCGCTGACCGCGTCGCTGGTGGCGAACGCGAGCCACTTGCCGGCGGCGTCGGTGTCCTCCGCGGTGTTCATCAGGGACAACCCGCCGACGGTGCCGTAGCCGATCGACTCGGCCTTGCTCAGCGGCGGCAGCACGACCACGTTCTCCTCGCCCCAGAACGACGCGACGTCCCCCGGGCCCTGCTGCCAGGTGCAGGCGATCTTCCCCTGGGCGGTGTGGGTCTGCTCGAACGCCGGGATGGTCGTCAGCAGGTCCTGCTCGACGTACCCGCCCTGGGCGAGGTCCGTGGCGAACTGGAGAGCCTCGACGCCCTCGGCCGAGTTGAACGCGACCGCGGTGCCGTCCTCGCTGAAGACGGAGCCGCCGGCCTGCCACAGCAGCGGGTAGAACGACTCGTTGAGCGTCGCGTCCACGGCGCCCCAGTAGTTGGTGACGTCGTAGCCCGCGTCCTGGAACTTCGGGGCGAGCGCCATGAGGTCGTCCCAGGTGGCGGGGTAGTTCCCCGACTCGCCGATCTTCTCGAAGGCCTCGGCGTTGCAGACCAGCGGCTTGGCGTTCATGAGGAGTGGCGAGCCGAGCATGTCGCCGTCGACGGTCACGGCCGCCTTGGCGTTCTCGCGCAGCCCGGCGGACTGGTCGGCGACGAAGTTGTCGACCGCGGCGAGCGACTTCGCGTACTTCGGCAGCTGGTCGGGGATGAGGTAGACCACGTCGGGCGCCTTGCCGCCGGCGATCGCGGTGGCGAGGGTCTCGTCGCGCCCGGACCAGGGGTAGATCTCGACGGTGACGTCGACGTCCGGGTTCTCCGCGGTGAACTCGGCGATCTTGTCGTCCCAGAACGCCTTGTGGGCGGCCTCGTCGGCGATGACGGGGTACGTCCACATGGTGACGGAGCCGGACGCGGCGCCCTCCTCGGGCTCGGGCGCGGCGCCGCCGGTGTCCGCGCCGCCGCCGCAGGCGGCGAGCGCGCCGAGCGAACCGGCGGCGAGGGCGGCGGTCCAGCCGCGTCGGATCGTGCTCGGGGTCCTGCGCTGTGTCGTGCGTGTCATCGGCTTCTCCTTCGGGTGTGTCCCGTCCGCGGCGGCGCGTCGGGACCGGGGGACCGGTTGGGGTACGGGGTCGGTCGTCATCGGGCCGGGACCTCGACGACGGAGCGGTGGTGGCGGGACTCCTCGGCCGCGAAGACGGCGAGGTGGGACTGGAGCGACTCGACGGCGCCGGAGCGCACGTGGCTCGGGTCGCCGGTGGCGACGGCGCGCACGAAGGCGTCCATGACGCCGCTGTCCCCGCCGCCGTGGTCGTCGGCGGCGTTGGTCGCGCCGTGGTGCCCGGCGTCGTGCACGGTGACGCTGCCGTCACGGAAGTCGGTGACGCGGACCTTCTCGCCGTCGCCGTCGAGGCAGCCGTGCGTGCCGAAGATCTGGGTCTTGCGGTGGTCCTGCTCGCTGAACGCCGTCATCGTGAACGTGGCCGCGGACCCGCCCTCGAGCTCCATCGCGACGACCTGGTGGTCGACGACGTCGTTGTCGGACGTGTAGACGCAACGCCCGTAGTCGCCGGTGCGAAGGGCGTCGAGCACGCCTGCCTCGTCGGTCGCGTCGGTGACGACGGAGACCGGCCAGATCGGGCCCTGCTCCCGCAGCGTCGTGAGGTAGAGGCGCGGCGCGGAGTACGGGCACGTGGGTTCGAGCGGGCAGTCGAGGCAGCGGTCGGCCGCGCCGTCGGGGCGCTCCTCGGGCCGGAAGTGCTTGAGGGAGCCGAAGCTCGCGACGCTCGTGATGCGCTTGCCGGTGACGTAGCGGATCCAGTCGAGGTCGTGGCTGGACTTCGCGAGCAGCATCGGGCTCGACGTCGCCTCGCTGCGCCACGGTCCGCGCACGTAGGAGTGCGCGTCGTGCCACCAGCCGACCGGCTCGAGGTGCTGCACGTTGACGACCTCGCCCAGTACGCCGGAGTCCACGACGCGCTTCACGAGATCGGTGTACGGCATGTACCGCATGACGTGGCACACGCCGAACAGGGTGCCGGCGGCCTCGACCGCGTCGACGACGTCCCGGCACTCCTGCGGGCTGGGCGCCAGCGGCTTCTCCACGAGGACGGCGTACCCCTGGGGGGCGAGGGCGACCACCGGGTCGCGGTGCTCGCGATCCTGCGTCGCGACGATCACCATGTCGGCGACGCGGCCCGCGTCGTCGCCGGCGGCGACGAGGTCGCGCCAGGTCTCGACCTCGAGCACCCGTGGCTCGTGCTCGCCGGCCGCGGCCCGCGACTCGCGCGCCTGGTCCGCGACGAGGGAACGCTGGTGCGGGCGCGGGTCGGCGACGGCGACGAGGCGCGCGCGGTCGGGGTGCGCCGCGATCCAGCGGGCGTAGGTCTGGCCGCGGTTGCCGGCGCCGACGAGGGCGACTGTCACGACCTGCGAGGTGGGGGTCACGTGCGTCCTTGCTCCGTTGCGATGGGGTGCGATCTGCTATTTGCTATAGCACTCTGCCATAGGGATGTTACGCCAGACCGGGCCCGGTGTTAACTCCTGGGCGGGCGGAGTCCCGCCCGGTATCGATTCGTGACCTCGCGCAGGGCGCCAGGCGGGGGCCCGGCCCGCCGTCCCGCGGGCGCCCGTCCCCGCGAGGGACGGGCGCCCGCGGGGCGCGGGGCGAGGGTCAGAGGGCGAGCGAGCCCGCCGTCGTCACGCGAGGCCCGTCCTCGGGGAACGCCGTGCGGTCCACGCCCTCCTCGACCGTGCCGGTGTGGACGAGGGACGACCCCTCGCCGAACGCGTCGGGCGCGAGCTCCAGGCGCCCGCCGGTGAACCGGGACCCGACCGCCGTCCAGCGGTTCGCGCCCCCGGTCAGGACGGCGTGCGCCGTGTCGTCGCCCGCCGCGGCGGCGAGCCCGTCGAGCGCCCACGTCACGGCGGCGTCGGCGGCGTCGCGGGAGAGGAACGCCCCGCCCGCCGGGGTGCCGGCCAGCCGGGCGCCGTCGCCGACGCGCACCGTCTGGTCGGTCGTCCCCGCCGCGACGACGCCCACGTTCCGCAGCGACCCGCCCCGCACCGTGAGGTCGCCCGTCACGGTGAGCCTGCCCTCGCCCTCGGGCGCCCGGAGCTCGCAGTCCTCCAGGACCACCGGGCCGGAGCCGGCGAACGACGCGTTCCGCAGGCCGCTCAGGGACGTGCGCACCAGGTGGACGGGGCGGCTCACGTTCGACCGCACGACGGCGGAGTCCGGCAGGACCGCGAAGTGCGAACCCTCGATGACGTTCGGCCGTGCGGAGCGGTCCGAGGCCTGGGAGACGATGAGCGTGTCGTCGGCCTGGCACCCGCGCAGCTGGACGCCGTCCGCGTTGACCCACATCATCCCGGACCCGGACAAGCCCTCCTTGCGGATCACCTGCACGTCGGTGAGCGTGAGGTCGGTGACCCCGACGCGGGCCACGAACCACGAGCACACGTGCCGGGTCACCGTGATGCGCTTGGCGGCGCCGCCCCACGCCGGGCCGGAGTTCGCGAACGTCATGAGGCCCGAGTTCCCCACGTACGTGAGGTCGTGCTCGTACTGGCCGTGCGTGACGAACGGGCCCTGGTCGTCGCCGTCGCCGTGGCAGTTCTCCACCAGCCCGTACGACGACGCCGTCCAGTCGTTGAGGTGGCGCGCGTTCGCGGTGTGGCAGTCGACCACGTGCCCGTAGTTGCAGTAGATCTGCTGGGTCAGGTAGCCGGCGCCGCCCCAGGTGACCGACGCGGGGTTCGCCAGCGAGCAGCCGGCCGTGCGGAAGTACGTGCTCCAGCGCCGCATGACCAGCGGCCAGAACGTCGCGACGCCGTGCACGTTCTCGACGTCGCAGCGCACGGCGTACTCGTACGCGATCGGGTGGGAGCCGGTGTACTGGTCGCCGTCGGGCCGGCCGGCGAACGACAGGTTCCGCACGTGCACCTGCTCGACGGGCTCGACGCGCGTCCACGTCAGCTCGCGGCCCGCCTCCAGCTCCCAGCCCGCCTTGTAGTTGACGCGCACGTGGGTGCCGTCGACGATCTGCGTCACCTGGACGAGGCGCTGGACCTCCTTCTCCCAGCGGCCGGACCGGGAGTCGACCTCGAGCGCGTACCACTGCCCGACCTCGAACCGGGACGAGTCGGCCACCTCGTAGTCGTCCCGCAGCTCCGGCATCGGCGCCGTGAGGGTGTTCGTCCGCACGTCGTCGGTCACCTCGCCGCGGAAGAACAGGACGGCGGCGAACGGGTCGTCCTTGCCGGCGTCCTCGATGCCCTCGGTGGTCATGGTGTGCCCGCCGAAGTCGAGCTCCAGGTGCGAGCGGGTGAACCGGTGGCGGCGCACGAAGTTGAGGTCCGTGTGCGCCTCGATGCGGCTGACGGACGGGTCGCGCACGAGGGCGTCGAGGGCGTCGTCGGCGG
>NZ_SIRP01000001.1:1149177-1165505 GCF_011634835.1 Isoptericola sp. BMS4
GCCGTTCGGCTCGGCGGTGGAGCCGGCGTCGTAGCGCACGAGCCGGGCGGCGCCGTCGCCCGGGGCGGCGTGGCCGAGGAGCTGTGCGACGGCTCCGTCGCGCAGGGTCCGGGCGCGCCACCCGGTGAGGGCGGCGACGGTCGTCGCCACGCGTTCGGCCGCCGCGGTGGGCGGGCGGTCGGTCGAGGTCGGAGAGTTCACGGGAGCACCCTTCGGACGGTCGGATCTGCGGTCGTCCGTCGGGGCGAGCGACGGTCGGGTTGCCGCGCGCCGCCCCGGGGCCGCGGGGGTGGCCGGCGTGCGGGTGGTACGTGGAGCGGTGCTGATGGAGCGGGCCGGGGGTGCCCGGCCCGCCGGTCGGGCGCGGCGGTGCATCGACGCTGGAGCGCGTCGTTGCGCCTCTCAGGACAGGAAAATAGCCATATGCTATAGCAATGTCAAGGGCGAGGTTCCGGGCGTCGGCGCAGGTCATGAGCCCGCGGGCTGAGCAGATGTGTGCAGGTCAGGCGTAGTCGCCCGGCCAGTGGAACCCGGCTGCGGCCCCGGTCGGCGACGCCCGGAGGGCCGCGACCTCGGCCGGGTCGGCATGGACCGGGCGCAGCATCCCCGTCGCGTCGGTGGACGGCGCCGCGTCCGCCAGGACGGCGTCGGCGAACCCGCGGCCGAGGGTGTCCCGCGGCAGCCGCACCTCGAGCGACGTCGCCCCGTGGTGGCGGGCGCGGGCGAGCGTGGCGTCCGCGAGGGCGGCCGCGGCCTCGCCGCCCTGGGCGCCGGTCCGGGTGGCGAGCTCCCGCACGCGCAGGAGCGCCGCGACCGGCTCCAGCACGACGTACCCGAGCACGTCGCCGTGGGGCGAGCGTGCCGTGAGGAGCTCGCACGAGCGGTACCAGAGCGGCACGCGCCGCTCCCAGTGCGCGGCCGTGCGGATCGTGGCGAGCGGGCGCCGCCGCCCGTCGGGGGTCGTGTCGGTGGCGTCGTGCAGCCGCGCGAGCGACTCCCACGGCAGTGCCGGGCCCCACGGCTGCCACGAGTCGCTCGGCAACCGGTCGGCACGGACGGTGGGCGGCCCGTCGGCCGGGGCGTCGAGCGGATTCTCGGACGCCATGACGACCGGGCCGGCAGGCGGGAGGCGCGGCGTCCCGGTCAGCACCGGCACGTCGAACGCCGCGTAGCCGCTGGAGCCGTAGACGCCCGGGGTCCCCGTGAACAGCAGCGAGACGTCGACCCCCGCGGCGGACATCCGGTCGTGGGTCGCGGCGAGGAGGCGGCGCACCAGGCCGCGGCCCCGCGCCTCGGGTGCCACCGCCACGTTGGCGACGCACCCCGCGCGCAGGACGCGGGACCCGTCGGCCGACGCGACCGAGCGCGGCGTCCAGTACACCGAGGCGACGACGTCGCCCGCGGCGTCGGCGGCGACGACCGTGCGCGCCAGGCGTCCGGCATCGGTCTCGTAGACCGGGACCATGAGCGGCGCGTCGAACGCGCGCTCCCACAGCGCGTAGAGCGACGGGACGTCGTCAGGGGTGGCGTCGCGCGGTTCCATGCGTCCTCCTCGGGGGCCGGGCGGGCATCGCGCCGGTCTGTTGCGCATCTTGCTATAGCAGGATTACCCTCGGTCGCACGTTCGTCGGCGAGCGACGGGCGAGGACGCCGGGCCGGGCTGGGCCCGGCGCTCCGGAGCGGCCGCACCGCCCGAGCCGGCGTCGCCGTCGGCGACTCCCGTTCGACCACGTGCCGCCGTCAGGCGGCCCCGCCCGACCATGTGTCGCCGTGTCCGGCGGCCCCGCCCGGCCAGGTGCCGCATCGAAGCGACCCGTGGCCGGCCCGCCGCCGCTCCGCGGCGACCTGCCGCCGTCAGTCGTCCTGGGTGTGCGGCTCCAGGCGCGCGGCGGCCTCGCCGATGTGCTCGGCCATGACGCGGCGCGCCTCGTCGGGGTCGCCCCCGGCGATCGCGTCGACGATCCGCAGGTGGGTCTGGGCGTGGGCCACCCGTGCCGCGGGTTCGAGGGCCGCGTTGGCCGCCCGGAGGAACCCGGTGATCCGGCTGCGCAGCTGCGCGTTGAGCGCCATGAGCATGTGGTGGTCCGCCATCTCCCAGATCTGCTCGTGGAAGCGCCGGTCCAGCTCGAAGACGCGCGGGCTGTTGCCGCGCTCGGCGGCCTGGACCATCTGCTGCACGATCTTGCGCAGGCGGGCGTCCTTCGCCTCGTCCCACGACTGCTGGACGCGTGCCACGGCGAACTGTTCGAGCAGCGTGCGGAGGCTGGAGATCTCCTCGAGGTCGCGGCTGGTGAGGGCCACGACCCGGGCGCCGCGGTGGGGCAGGCGCTCGACCAGGCCCTCCTCGGTCAGCCGGGTCAGCGCCTCGCGCACGGGGATGTGGCTCGTGCCGAGCCGTTCGGCGAGCTTGCGCTCGACCAGGCGTTCGCCGGGTTCGAGCTCGCCCGAGAAGATCGCCTCGCGCAGCTCGACGGTGACGCGGTCGGCCACGTTCTGGTCGGGCACGCTCTTGAGCGCCATTGCTACTCCGTCGGTCGGCTGGGCAGAAGGCCTGGTCCGGGCGGCCGCGCCCCGCAGGATAGCGAGACGCGCAGCGCGCGGACGACCGCCGGGGCGTGTCGTCCGGGCCGTCCGGGACCGCCGTCACATGCTATAGCATCAGGGCGGTCGAGGACTGGAGGATCGATGGCGGCTCTGCACGACCGGGTGCCCGTGCCCGCGTTCCACGGGACGGCGGGCGTCGCGACCCGGGACGTCAGCCCGCCCGTGGGCATCCGTGCGCGCAACTGGGGCCCGGCGGACTGGGACGCGGCCGAGGGGCAGCACCGGTCCATGACGCTCACCGCGGTCGCCCTCGCCGCCGACGACGAACCGGTCGTCGCGATCACCGTCGACGGCACCTGGTGGCGCCGCGTGGACGACGAGGCCGGCGTCCGGCACCGCGTGCTCGCCGCCCTCGGGCTGCCGCCCGAGCGGCTGCTCGTCTCCCTGTCCCACACGCACGCCGGGCCCGTGCTGTGCGCCGGGGACGCCGACCTGCCGGGCGGCGCGCTCGTGCCCGGCTACCTCGACACCCTGGCGGCCGCCGCGGCCGACGCCGGCCGCGAGGCGCTGGACTCCCTGCGCCCCGCCGTCCTCGAGTGGGCGACGGGACGGTGCGCGCTCGCCGCCGACCGGGAGCTCCTCCTCGACGACCCCGGGGCCCCGCCCCGCCCCGTGATCGGCTGGAACCCCGACGAGGCCGCCGACGACACCGTCCTGGTCGGCCGCCTCACCGCGATCGGCCGCGCCGGTGAGCCGGACCGGCCGCTCGCGACCGTCGTCAACTACGCCTGCCACCCCACGACCCTGGCGTGGCAGAACCGGCTCGTCTCCCCGGACTACGTCGGGGCGATGCGCGACCTCGTGCAGGCGGCGACCGGCGCGCCCGTCGCGTTCCTCCAGGGCGCGTCCGGCGAGCTCGCCCCCCGGCAGCAGTACACCGGCGACCTCGCCGTCGCCGACCGGCACGGCGAGGCGCTCGGGCACGCCGTGCTCGCGGCCCTGGCGGAGCTGCCCCCGCCGGGCACGACGATGGAGCTCGCGCGCGTGGTGGAGTCCGGGGCGCCCCTGGGCGTGTGGGAGCCGGCCCCGGCCGCACCGTCCACCACCCTCGCCGTCGTGCAGGCCGACGTCGAGCTCGACCTGCGGGACCTGCCCAGCATGGCCGAGCTCGAGGCCGAGTGGGCCGGCATCGACCCCCGGTCGCGCGACGAGCGCCTGCGCCGCGCCCGCAACCTGCGCGACGGCTACGTCGCCGGTCCCACCGTCCGGCACCCGGCCTGGGCCTGGCGGCTCGGCGACGCGCTCCTCGTCGCACACCCCGGGGAGGCGTACTCCCGGTTCCAGCGCACCGTGCGCGCCCACGCCGCGGGCCGCCCCGTCGTCGTCGCCAACCTCACCAACGGGCCGGGGTTCGTCTACCTGCCCACCGACGTCGCGTACGAGCGCGGCGCCTACCAGGCCTGGCAGACGCCGCTCGCGCCGGGCTCGCTCGCGCGCCTGGAGGCGCACGCCACCCGACTCATCGACACGCTGCTCGGCTCGCCGGGCGACAAGGAGGACCAGTGACCGCACCCGCCCGCGCCCCGCTCGCGATCGTCACCGGCGGGGCCGCCGGCATCGGCCGTCAGGTGGCCGAGCGGCTCGCCGCCGACGGCCACCGCGTCGTGTGCCCCGACGTCGCCCGGCACGACCTGCCCGCGCTGGGCGACGGCCCCGCGCCCGGCGCCCCGGGGCTCGTGTGGACGCCGCTCGACGTCACCGACCACGACGCCGTGCGCGCGACGTTCGACGACCTCGCCGCCCGGTACGGCGGCATCGACGTGCTCGTCAACAACGCGGGCATCCAGCGCCATCGCGGGCTGGAGGACCTCACGTTCGCCGAGTGGTCCGCCGTCGTGGACGTCAACCTGCACGGCGTCTTCTCCTGCCTCCAGGCCGCCGGCCGGCACATGCTCGACGCCGGCCGCGGCGCCGTCGTCAACATCTCGTCGGTGTCCTCCCGCGGCTCGGCGGGGCGCGCGCCGTACGCCACCACCAAGGCGGCCGTCGTCGCGCTCACCGCCACCGCCGGGGCCGAGTGGGCGGCGCGCGGCGTGCGCGTCAACGCCGTGGCCCCCGGGTACATCGACACCGGCGTCTTCCGCCAGGGCGTCGCCGCGGGCACGCTCTCGGAGGAGACCATCCTCGCGCGCATCCCCGCCGGCCGGCTCGCCGACGCGTCGGAGGTGGCGAACGCCGTCGCCTTCCTCGCCTCCGACCAGGCGTCGTACGTCGTCGGGCAGACGCTCTTCGTGGACGGCGGCTTCATGGTCGACTACGGCGTCCCGCTCGCGAAGAAGCCGGAGTGACGCCGATGGCGCGCGTCACCGAGGTCCGCACGCACACCGTCGCCGTGCCGCTGCCCGAGCCCCTGCGGCTGGGCGCGATGACCGTGGAGCGGCGCGAGTACGTCGCGGTCGAGGTGCTCGCGGAGCGTGCGCCCGGGGAGACGCCGCTGGTCGGCGTCGCCTACGCGCTCACCCGCGAGGCGCCGATGGCCGAGCTCGTGGAGCGGCTCGTCGCGCCGCACGTCGTGGGCCGCGAGATCGCGGGGCCGGCCGACGTGCGGGCCGCCTGGGACGCGATGCTGCGCGGGTCGGCGATCGTCGGACGCGTCGGCCTGGTGCGCCGCGCGATCGGGCTCGTCGACGTCGCCCTGTGGGACGTCGCGGGTCAGGCGGCGGGCCTGCCGGTGTGGCGCCTCCTCGGGGCGGACGACGCCCCCCGCCCGTCGATCCTCGTGGCCGCCTACCCGACGCCGGGACGCACGGCGGACACCGTCGCCGCCGAGGTGCTCGCCCAGGCCGCCGGCGGCTGGCCGCTGCTGAAGATCTCCCGCTCCCCGGACCGCGCCCTCATGCGCGAGGTGATCGCGCGGGTGCGGGACGGGCTCGCGGCGGCGGGCCGGCCCACCGTGCCCGGGCGCGAGGGGCTCGTCGTCGACGTCGGCTTCGGCTGGCGCGACGCGGACGAGGCATTGGCCGACCTCGACGGGTGGGGGATCGCCGCGCCGGGCGGCCACGGACAGGGCGACGCGCCGGCGCTCGCCTGGCTGGAGGACCCGCTGCTGCCGGAGGACGCCGCCCGCGCGGCACGGATCCGGGCGGCGACCGGCCTGCCGCTCAGCATCGGCGACGAGGTCACCGATCCCGAGGTCCACGCCCGGCTGGCCGGGCTCGGCGCCCTCGACGTGCCGCGGGTCGACGTCGTCGCGATCGGCGGCCTCACCCCCGCGGCCGAGCTCGTGCGATCCTGGCTCGACGCCGGACTGACACCGTCGAGCCACGTCTACCCGGAGGTGAGCGTGCACCTGGGCATCGGCGTCGAGACCTTCGACCGCTCCCCGCAGGGCAACCCCTACGACCCGGCGCCGCTGCTCGTCACCGGCGGCCCAACCTTCGCGGACGGGTACGCGACGCCGCCGCCCGCCCCCGGGCTCGGGTTCCGGCTGTCCCCGCGGTTCTTCCCGGAGGCCGCCCGATGAGCGGGCGCAGCGTCGTCGTCACCGGCTCCGGCAAAGGGATCGGCCGGGCGATCGCCGAGCGGCTGACCGCCGACGGCTGGGTCGTCGTCGGGCTGGAGCGCAGCCCCGGCTCGGGCAGCGTGACCGACGGGGCGTGCGCCGCCGTCGTCCTGGGCGACTCCCGGGACCGTGCCGCGCACCGGGAGGCCGCCCGCCGCGCCCGCGAGATCGCGCCGCTGGCGGGGTGGGTCAACAACGCGGGGGTCACGCGGACCACGCCGCTGCACGCCCTCGCCGACCCGGAGCGCGAGGCCGACGTCGAACGCACGGCACGGGAGATCGTCGAGATCAACGGCCTCGGATACCTCTGGGGCGCCGCCGCCGCGGTCGAGGCGTTCACCGACCAGGCCTCGGGCGGGTCGATCGTCAACGTCGGCTCCATCCACGGGCGGGCGTCGTTCGCCGACCATGCCGCGTACGAGCTCACCAAGGGCGGCATCGACGCCCTCGCCCGCAGCGTCGCCGTCACCTACGGGCGGTACGGGATCCGCGCCAACACCGTGGCCCCCGGCGGCGTGCGCACCCCGCACCTGGAGGCGCAGATCGCCGCCGCCGCCGACCCCGCGGCCGAGGAGCGGCACCTGGCGCAGGGCCCGCCGCTCGGGCGGATCGCGCGGCCCGACGAGATCGCCGCGGTCGTGGCGTTCCTGCTCTCCGACGCGTCGTCCTACGTGTCCGGGCAGTCGATCGCCGCGGACGGCGCGTGGACGGCGTCGTTCGGCACCCCGCAGCGGGACCCGGAGCTCGACCGGCGCTACGGCCTGGCCTGAGCCGGGCGTCCCGCCTCCCGCGCCCCGGTCGTGCCCCGCGGGCACGACCGGAGCACGGGAGGTGCGACCGCGCCGTGAGGGTCAGGCCTTGAGCATGCTCGCGCGGGCGATGACGCCGTCCGCCACGTCGAACGTCGCGACCGTCTCGCCGGTGCCGTTCGCGGTCGTGACGAGCTCGCGGGCCACGACCCAGCGCTCCCCGAACGCGACCGACGTCGTGATCTCGCAGTGCAGCGCCGCGTCGTCGAACCGGCCGCCGTAGAAGGCGCGCAGGGCGTCGCGGCCCACGATCGGGTCGGGTGTCACGCCGGTGACGACGGCGTCGGGCGCGTAGGTGGCGACGAAGCGGTCGAGGTCGCGGGCGTTGAAGGCGTCGACCTGCTCGGCGACGACGGCGGTGGCGGTGGGCACGGGTCCTCCTGGGGCGGTCGGTGGATGGGCGGGGCGCGGTCAGTCGATCCGCACGCCGCCGTTGACGTCGTAGGTGGCGCCGGTGACGAAGGCGGCACGCGGGTCGGCCAGCGAGGCGATCACCCAGGCGACGTCCTCCGGGGCGCCGAAGTCGCCGAGAGGGATCGACGAGGTGAGCGCGGCGCGGCCGGCGTCGTCGAGCTGGTCGGTGATGTTGCTGGTGACGGGGCCGGGGGTCACGGCGTTCACACGGATCCGCTCACCGGCGAGGATGCGGGCGAAGGAGCGGGTGATCGCCAGCATCGCGCCCTTGGACGCCGCGTAGTGGACGCCGGTCCGCAGGGCGCCCTGCTGCCCGGCGATCGAGGCGACGTTGACGATCGCGCGGTCGGTGGCGGCGGGGTCGGCGTGCTCGGCGTCCTCGCGGCCGGCGCGCAGCAGCGGCAGCGCGGCGCGGGACAGCACGAACGTGCCGCGCGCGTTGGTCTCCATGACCTGGTCCCACTCGTCGAGCTCGATGTCGTCGAGCGCGCGGTAGGGGCAGACGCCCCCGTTGTTGACCAGGACGTCGAGCCGGCCCCAGGCGGCGGTCACCTCGGCGACGAGCGCGTCGACGGAGGCGGTGTCGCGCAGGTCGAGCCGGGACACGCGGGTCGCGGCGCCTGCGGCCGCGCAGTGCTTCGCGGTGGTGGTGGCGCCCGCCTCGTCGTGCGCGAAGGTGAGCCAGACGTCGTAGCCGTCCTGAGCGAGGCGATGGGCGGTCGCGGCGCCGATGCCGGAGCTGGCGCCGGTGATGAGGGCGAATCGACGGGGCATGGGGGGAACGCTATAGCACTTCTGGCGATGCCGGCATCCTGCCTGGGTCGACGCCCGGTTGGGCGGCAGATGCTATCTGCTATAGCATTCGGTCTCATGAGCGCCGACACCGTCGTCATCACCGACTGCGACCTGCCGTCCACCGCCTGCGAGGACACCGTCGCGGCCGCCGGCCTGCGCGCGGTGCGCGCCGCGGCACGCACCGAGGAGGAGGTCGTCGAGGCGGTGCGTGCGGCCGGGGGAGCGCAGGCGCTCGTCGTGCAGTGGGCCCCCGTGACGGAACGGGTGCTGGACGCCGTGGCCGGCCCCGACGGCGTCCGCGTCGTCTCCCGGATGGGCATCGGGTACGACATGGTCGACGTCGCCGCCGCGACCAGGCGTGGCGTCGCCGTCGCGAACACCCCGACCTACTGCGTCGAAGAGGTGGCGTCGCACACCCTCGCGATGGTGCTCGGCCTCGGGCGCGGCCTGTCCGGGTACGACCGTGGCGTGCGGGCCGGGGGCTGGGCCCCCACGGCCGCCCGCCCCCCCGCCGTGCGCCCCTCGGCCACCACGGTCGGCGTCGTCGGGTACGGCCGGATCGGCTCCGAGGTGGCCCGCGGCCTCGCTGCCCTCGGGTTCCGCGTCCTCGTGCACGACCCGCTCGTGCCCGCAGCCGCGGTCGAGGCCGCCGGGCACCGGCCCGCCACGCTCGAGGAGCTGCTCCGCACCGCCGACGTCATCACACTCCACGCGCCTCTCACCGACGACACCCGGCACCTGCTCGACCGCGACACCCTCGCCGTCACGAAGTCCGGCGTGCGCGTCGTCAACACCTGCCGCGGCCCGCTTGTCGACGAGGAGGCCCTGGCCGACGCGATCGAGGCCGGGCACGTCGGCGGCGCGGCCCTCGACGTGTTCGCCACCGAGCCGCTGCCCGCCGACAGCAGGCTGCGCACGCTCGACGCCGTCGTGCTCACCCCCCACGCGGCCTGGTTCTCCCCCCAGGCCATGGCGGACCTCCCCGTGCACACAGCCCGCAACGCCGTCGACCTCCTCGCGGGGCGCCACGTGCCCTCGGTCGTCAACCCCGGGTTCGCGCGCCTCCCCGCGCGCTGAGCCGGGTCCGCCGCCCGCAGCCCGTCGATCACCGCCACGACCAGGAGGTCCCCGTGCAGCTCGTCCGTCTCGGCCCCGCCGGCCAGGAACGTCCCGCCGTCCGCCACGACGGCGAAGTGCGCTCCCTGGAGCCCCTCACCGGAGACGTCGACGGGGCGTTCCTCGCCGCGGACGGCGTCGCGCGCACCCGCGCGGCGCTCGCCGCCGGCACGCTCCCGGTGATCCCCGACGCCGACACCCTGCGCGTCGGCGCCCCGGTCGCTCGGCCCACGGCCGTCGTCTGCGTCGGCCAGAACTACGCGGCGCACGCCGCCGAGTCGGGCGCCGCCCCGCCGCAGGCGCCGATCGTCTTCTGGAAGCACTCGAACACCGTCGTCGGCCCGTACGACGACGTCCTGGTCCCGCCCGGGGCGACGACCGTCGACTGGGAGGTCGAGCTCGGCGTCGTCATCGGCCGCCGCGCGCGTTACCTCTCCACGCCCGAGGAGGCCGCCGCGCACGTCGCCGGGTACGTGCTGTCGCACGACGTCTCCGAGCGCGACTACCAGCTGGAGCACTCGGGTGGGCAGTGGTCGAAGGGCAAGAGCTGCGAGACGTTCAACCCGCTCGGACCGTGGCTCGTGCCCGCGGACGAGATCGACGCCGGCGACCTGCGCCTGCGCTCGTGGGTCAACGGCGAGCCGCGCCAGGACTCGACCACCGCCGACATGATCTTCGACGTGCCGTTCCTCGTGCAGCACCTCAGCCGCTACATGGTGCTGGAACCGGGCGACGTCATCAACACCGGCACGCCGCAGGGCGTCGCGCTGTCCGGGCGGTTCGCCTACCTGCGTGCCGGCGACGTCGTCACCCTGGAGATCGGCGGGCTGGGGCGCTCCGAGCAGCGAGTGCGCGACGCCGTCGTCTGACCGTGGCGGTCGGCCTGGTCAGCCCGCGAACGGCGTGGCCGGCAGGCCCCGCACCCCGGCGTCGACCCGGAACAGCGAGCCCGCCTCCGGCTGCTCGTAGTCCGCCAGGTCCTGCCGCGAGGTCGTGACGTACAGCGTTCCCAGGTCGTCGCCGCCGAACGTGCACGCGGTCACCTGCGTCGCGGGGAACCGGATCTCGGCGTCGACCACCCCGGAGGGAGAGTAGCGCCGCACGGCGGACCCTCCCCACAGCGCGACCCAGACGCCCCCGTCGGCGTCCACCGTGAGCCCGTCGGGGGCGCCGTCGGCCGGGTCGACCGCCACGAACGGGCGTCGGCCCGTCAGCCCGCGTGCGTCCACCGACGCGGGCACCACGTCGAGCATGTCGATCCGGTGGGTCGCCGTGTCGGCGTAGTAGGCCCGCGTGCCGTCGGGGGAGAACCCGAGGCCGTTGGAGCAGCCCACGCCCTCGAGCACGACGCGCGCCGCACCGCCGGGCTCGACCCGGTGCAGTGCCGCCGTGCCGCCGGTGCCGGTGACCATGCCGCCCACGTAGAACGCCCCGTCGGGGCCGGTCGAGCCCTCGTTGAGCCGTACCGCGGGGCCGTCGGTCAGCGTGGTGAGCGGTCGGAGAGGGCCGTCGCCCGTGTCGGAGACCGCGACGTCGTGCTCGCGGGCGACGACGAACCCGCCGCCCGCGCGCGGCCGCACCACGGCCGCGACGGTGCCCACGTGCCGCCGGTCGACGCCGCCGTCGGGCCGCAGCGCCAGGACGTCCCCGGCGAGCATGTCGACGTACCGTAGCCCGCCCCACCCGGACCACCAGACCGGGCCCTCGGCGTGGTGGGCGACGGGGCCGGTGACGTTTGCAGGTGCGGGCACGCGACGATTCTGCCGCGTCGCCCGCCCGGCGCGGTATCGTGGCCGCATGCTGAAGCGCAACGAGTGGTGGCGGCTGCACGAGCAGCCGTGACCTGACCGCGCCCCGCACCGTCCGAGTCCCGAGCTGCCCGCCGCAGCCCGGGACTCGTCGTCTGTCCGCCCCTCCGGGGTCCGGTACCGGGCGGTGGGCGGCTCCCGTCCCCAGGAGCACCCATGACGACCACCATCACCACCCCCGCGACCCCCACGCCGCCCGGTGACGCGCGGTCGGGCGACAACCTCGCCGATCGGCACGAGCGGGCCACGCTCGCCGTCGCCCGGCGCCGCAGCGCCGAGCTGGAGTCGGAGATCGCCCGCGACCCCGGCGCCTTCCGCGTCCTCACGGGCGACCGGCCCACGGGCGCGCTGCACCTCGGCCACCTGCTCGCGACGCTCGACAGCCGCGTCCGCCTGCAGGATGCGGGTGTCGAGGTCGTGCTGGTGATCGCCGACTACCAGGTGATCACCGACCGCGACGAGACCGGCGACCTGCCCGCCGTCGTGCGCGAGGTGGTGCTGGACTACCTCGCCGCCGGGATCGACCCCGCCCGCACGACGATCTTCACGCACTCGGCGGTGCCGGCGCTGAACCAGCTCCTGCTGCCGTTCCTGTCGCTGGTGACCGTCGGCGAGCTGGAGCGCAACCCGACCGTCAAGGCGGAGGCGGTCGACGCCGCCCGCCGGCAGGGGCGTGACATGTCCGGGCTGCTGTTCACCTACCCGGTGCACCAGGCCGCGGACATCCTGTTCTGTCACGGCGACGTCGTGCCGGTGGGTGCCGACCAGCTGCCGCACCTGGAGGCGACCCGCACCGTCGCGCGGCGCTTCAACCAGCGGTACGCGGCCGCCCGCCCGTACTTCCGGGAGCCGGACGCGCTGCTCACGCCGTCGCTCACGGTACTCGGGAACGACGGCGCCAAGATGAGCAAGTCGCGGGGCAACGCGCTGGAGCTGCGGGCCACCGAGGACGAGACGGTGCGGTACTTCCGGCGGGCCCGGACCGACTCCGAGCGGCACATCACGTACGAGCCGGAGACACGGCCCGACGTGGCGAACCTGCTGCGGATCGGCGCCCGCTTCGCCGGGACGACGCCGGCCGAGCTCGCGGAGTCGGTCGGCGCGGCGGGAGCCGGGCGGCTCAAGCAGGTCGTCACCGAGGCCGTCGTCGAGGGCCTGCGGCCGCTGCGCGAGCGCCGTCGCGACCTCGCGGCCGACGCGCCGGCCGTGGTCGGCGACGTCCTCGCGCGCGGGAACGCGCATGCGAACGCCGTGGCGGACCGCACCCTGGCCGACGTCCGCGAGCTCATGGGCACGGTGTACTGAGCGCCGTGTCCTGAAGGGGGTGTCGGGCCCGCCGGTGCCTCAGTTCCGGCGGGCCCGAGTCGTGTGCTGATCCGCGCGGCAGTCCGGGATCAGGTCGGCAGCCTGCACTGCCGACCTGATCCCGGCCTGCCGACGTGATCAGTCGGCGTCGGCGCGGAGCCGGGCGCGGAGCCGGTCGAGCTGCGCCCACAGCTCCGGCGGCACGCGGTCGCCGAACGTCTCGAAGAACTCGGCGGTGGAGTCCGCCTCGGCGAGCCAGGGCTCGGCCGGCACGTCGAAGAGGGCGTCGAGGTCGTCGTCGGACAGGTCCAGGTCGTCCGTGCGCAGCGCGCCCGGGGCCGGCAGCAGCCCGACGGGGGACAGCACGGCGCCCGTGTCGCTGCGCAGGCCGCGCGAGCGGTCGAGCTGCGCGACGATCCACTCGATCACGCGCGAGTTCTCGCCGAACCCGGGCCACAGGAACGACCCGTCGGGGCCCTTGCGGAACCAGTTGACCTGGAACACCTTGGGCCGGGCGTCGGCGTCGAGCCCGGCGCCCACACGGAGCCAGTGGGCCCAGTGGTCGGCCATCGCGTAGCCGCAGAACGGCATCATGGCGAACGGGTCGCGACGCAGCTCGCCGACGGTCCCCTCGGCGGCGGCGGTGCGCTCGGAGCTGATGGTGGCGCCCATGAACACGCCGTGCTCCCAGCTCGTCGCCTGGGCCACGAGCGGCACGTTGCTGGCGCGTCGGCCGCCGAAGACGATCGCGTCCACGGGCACGCCCGCCGGGTCCTCCCACGTGTCGGCGATGGTGGGGCACTGCGCCGCGGCGACGGTGAACCGGGAGTTGGGGTGCGCCGCCGGTGTCTCGGCGTCCGGCGTCCAGTCGTCGCCCCGCCAGTCGACGAGGTGTGCGGGCGGCTCGGGCGTCAGGCCCTCCCACCACACGTCGCCGTCGTCGGTGAGGGCGACGTTGGTGAAGATCGCGTCGTGCGTGAGGGTCTCGACGGCGGTCGGGTTGGTCTCGACGCCTGTGCCGGGCGCGACGCCGAAGAAGCCGGCCTCGGGGTTGATGGCACGCAGGCGCCCGTCCGGCCCGGGGCGCATCCACACGATGTCGTCGCCGAGCGTCTCGACCGTCCAGCCGGAGATCGTGGGCCGCAGCATCGCGAGATTCGTCTTGCCGCAGGCGCTGGGGAACGCGGCGGCCACGTGGTAGCGGCGGCCCTCGGGGGAGGTCACGCGGATCAGGAGCATGTGCTCGGCGAGCCAGCCCTCGTCACGCGCCATCGCCGAGGCGATGCGCAGCGCGAAGCACTTCTTGCCGAGCAGCGCGTTGCCGCCGTACCCGGACCCGTAGGACCAGATCTCGCGGGTCTCCGGGTAGTGGACGATGTACTTGGTGTCGTTGCAGGGCCACGGGACGTCCTCCTCGCCCTCGGCCAGCGGCGCGCCCACCGAGTGCACGGCGGGCACCCACTGCTGCCCGGTGTCGATCAGGTCCAGGACCTCGGGGGAGACGCGCGTCATGACGTGCATCGACACGACCACGTACGGCGAGTCGGTGATCTCGATGCCGACCTGGGAGATCGGTCCGCCGACGGGGCCCATGGAGAACGGGACCACGTACATGGTCCGGCCGCGCATCGAGCCGGCGAAGACGCCGTCCGGCCCCGAGAGCGTCCGGCGCATCTCGGCCGGGTCGCGCCAGTTGTTGGTGGGGCCGGCGTCGGACTGCTGCTGCGAGCAGATGAAGGTGCGCGACTCGACGCGGGCGACGTCGGAGGGGTGCGAGCGGGCGAGGTAGGAGTTCGGCCGCTTGGTCTCGTCGAGCTTCGTCAGCGTCCCCGCGGCGACCATCTGGTCGAGGAGGCGCTGCTTCTCGGCGGCGGACCCGTCGCACCAGACCACCTCGTCCGGCTGGGTGAGCGCGGCGACCTCGCCGACCCAGGCCCGTGCGCTCTGCTGCGCGGCGCGGGAGGGTGCCGGCGCGCCCGCCGCGGCGGCCGTCCCGGGGACGGTGTCGGGGGCGAGCTCGGCGATCGCGAGGCGGGTCCGGCGGGGGTTCGCGGTGAAGGTCATGGCGTGCTCCGTCCGTGGTGGCGCCCGGCGCGACGTTCCGGGTCTGTTCCCACCCTGACGGGCTTCTGGCCACACTTTCCAGCCCAACAGGTGTGAAGATTCGTGCTTCTTGACGTAGCGTGAATCCATGTCCACACGTCACCCGCCGCCGGTCCCATCCACCCTCGGCGGGACGCCGTCGGAGGCTCCCGACCTCATCACCCTCGGCCGCCGCATCCGGCACGCGCGGACGTCGCGCCGCCTCACGCTGGAGGCGCTGGGGGAGCGTGTCGGCTGCGCGCCGAGCCTGCTGTCGCTGGTGGAGAACGGGCGGCGTGAGCCCCGCCTGTCGCTGCTGCGCGGGATCGCCGAGGCCCTCGACGTGGCAGTGCCCGACCTGCTCGCCGACGAGCCGCCGTCGCGCCGCGCCGAGCTCGAGATCGCCCTCGAGCGGGCGCAGCGCGGCCCGCTGTTCGGCGCGCTCGGGCTGCCGGAGATCCGGCCCTCACAGAAGCTGCCCGTCCCGGTGCTGGAACAGCTCGTCGGGCTGCACGCCGAGATCGCGCGCCGCGAGGAGGAGGCCATCGCGACCCCCGAGGAGGCGCGACGCGCGAACACCGTGCTGCGCCACGAGCGGCAGAGCCGGGACAACTACCTGCCGCAGATCGAGACGATCGCCGAGGAGCTCACCGTCTCCGCCGGGTACGCGGGAGCCGGGGCGCTCACCCACCGCACGGTCGCGCGGATGGCCGAGCAGATGGGTTTCACCATCCTGCACGTGGACGACCTGCCGCGCTCCGCCCGGTCGGTCACGGACCTGGCGAACGGGCGCATCTACCTGCCGCCGGCCTCGATCCCGGGCGGGCACGGGCTGCGGTCCCTCGCGCTGCAGGCGATCGCGCACCGGGTGCTCGGCCACGAACGCCCCCGCAGCTACGGCGAGTTCCTGCGCCAGCGGGTCGAGATCACCTACTTCGCGGCCTGCTGCCTGATCCCGGAGTCCACCGCCGTGGACTTCCTCACCCGGCGCAAGCGGGAGCGCGACCTCGCGGTGGAGGACTTCCGCGACGCGTTCGGCGTCACGCACGAGGCCGCGGCCATGCGCCTGACCAACCTCGCCACCGTCCACCTCGGCATCCCGCTGCACTTCCTGCGCGTCGGGGACGACGGCGCCCTGTTCCGCGGCTACGCCAACGACGGGCTGCCGCTGCCGCAGGACGTCACGGGAGCGATCGAGGGGCAGCTGGTGTGCCGGTGGTGGCCCGGCCGCGTGGCCTTCTCCCGCCGGGACCGTGCCACCGAGTCCTACCAGTACACCGACACCCCCGCGGGCACGTTCTGGGACTCGGTGCAGACGGGGACGGACGCCGACGGCCGCCAGTTCTCCGTCACCGTCGGGGTGCCGTACGCGCACGCCAAGTGGTTCCGCGGCCGGGACACCCAGGTGCGCCGCTCCTCCACCTGCCCCGACCCGGCCTGCTGCCAGCGCCCTCCCGCCGACCTCGCCGAGCGGTGGGAGGGCGTCGCCTGGCCGAGCGCCCGCATGCACCAGCAGGTGCTCGCCGCGCTGCCGCGCGGCGCGTTCCCCGGCGTGGACGACACGGACGTGTTCGCCTTCCTGCAGCGGCACGCACCCGTGGAGGAATAGCGGCGTCCCGTCGATCTTCGCCGTCGAGCCGGTCGTGGCCGCCACGGTGGCGATGCTGCTGCCGTCGTCGGGCAGGTGGCTTCGCGACGCGCCGTTCATTGATGTAACGTCATACGTATGGTTGACTGCGTCCGCCAGATGTTCCACTCACGAGGAGTGACAGATGACGACGACGTCAGGAAGTACAAGGTCTGGAAGCGGTAGCGGCCGCAGGAGATCTGCGAGTTGAGTCCCCGATAGTGGTGTAGCGCGGTCGCCAGGGTCGTCGCCGAGATCTTCGGCGA
>NZ_SIRP01000001.1:1165605-1207827 GCF_011634835.1 Isoptericola sp. BMS4
CGAACTGAGCGCCTGACCTCACCAGGATCACCGAGCGCTACACCACTACCGGGGACTTGACCGATCTGCGACGCTGTGCGGGCTTGCGGCAGCGGTGGCCATCGCCACCGTGACCGGCTGGGCTCCTGCGGCGCACGCGGTGCACGCGGCGCCCCCCGAACGGATCGTCTACGTGGCACCCGACGAGGGCGCCCGGGGGACGGCGTGCCATCAGAGGACCCCGTGTTCCATCGAGCGAGCCCAGGAGCTCGTCTCTGCCCTCGCCAAGGGGGGCAACAGGGACATCACGGTCCGGCTCGCAGGCGGAACCTACCGGCTCGACGAGCCTCTCGAGCTGCGCGCCGAGGACGGCGGGCGGGACGGCCGTACGGTCACCTGGACCGCCGCACCCGGTGAGCGCCCGGTGCTCACCGGTGCGATCCAGGTCGACGACTGGTCGGTCTACGACGAGGACGCCGGAGTGTATGTCGCGGACGTTCCGGCCGGGATCGACTCCCGCCAGCTGTACGTCGAGGGGATCATCGCCGCCCGGGCCGCGATGCCCGTGGATAGCTCGGACGTCGAGGTGACGCCCGAAGGACTACGGATCGTGGACCCGGCGCTGGACTACCTCGCCGACCTGCCGGACGCCGACAGGATGGAGTTCGAGTCCCTCGGCGACTTCACGAACCGGTACTCGCCGGTCGCCGGGATCGACGGCGACCTCATCGTGATGGACCAGCCGGCATGGGACAACAACACCTGGGGATGGGACACCTTCCAGAACTCGTTCCTCGCCGCACCGACCTACTTCCTGCAGAACTCCCTGGCCTTCGTGGACGAGGTCGGCGAGTGGTACCTGGACCCCGAGGCCGGGCAGCTGTACTACAAGCCCGGCGAGGGCGTCGACCCCGACGACCTGGACATCGAGCTGCCGCGGCTCGAGACGTTGATGAGCATCGGCGGCACGTACGACGAGCCCGTCACCGGCCTCGAGATCCGTGGCCTCGAGCTCACGGGCACCTCGTGGCTCGGACCGTCCGCGTACGGGTATGCGAACCAACAGAACGGCACGTTCATCGCGGAGGACTACGAGTATCGCCCGGACGACGCCTTCGACAGCTGCTCCCGCGGCTGCGAAGCGTTCGAACGCGCCCGGTTCGACGCCTGGTACCAAGAGCCGGCCGCCGTCCAGGTCTCGGCGGCCTCGCGCGTGTCGCTCGTCGAGAACCGCTTCGTCAACCTCGGCTCGACGGGACTGGGTATCGGCAACGACGACAACGCTCACCTGAGCGGTGTCGGGCTGGGTGCCGGCGACATCACGGTGGCGGGCAACATCTTCAACGAGATCTCCGGCCACGGCATCGCCGTCGGTGGCGTGCGCGCTGACGCCCACCACCCGAGCGACGTCGCCATGACCAACCGTGACATCGTGATCGAGAACAACACGATCAACCGGGTCGCCGTCGACTACAAGGACAACTCGGGCATCCTCGGCACCTATGTGACGAACCTCGACATCGTCCACAACGAGGTGGCCAACGTGGCCTACGACGGCATCGACACCGGCTTCGGCTGGGGCGCCAACGACCCCGGTGGCTCTGACGAGTACCTGCGCCGGGGCTACTACAACTGGCATCCGGTCTACGAGACCCCGACGACGCTCCGCGACAACACCGTGTCGGGCAACCTCGTCCGCAACACCAAGGCGCGCTTCGCGGACGGCGGGACCCTGTACAACCTGTCGGCGAGCCCGGGCACCGTGGTGTCGGAGAACTATGTGACGAGGGCGTCGGGGGTCGGTCTCTATCTCGATGAGGGGACGCGCTACACGACGTACGAGCGCAACGTCCTGGACGGCAGCAACCCCTGGGTCTTCACCAACGCGTACAGTGCCGGGAACGGCACGAACGACAACCTGCTGCGCGGCAACTGGATGAACTCCGGAGGTGCGCAGATGCCGAACGCGGAAGCGCGCAACAACCGTCTCGAGGACAACGTCCGGGTCGACGGGACGGACTGGCCGGCGGAGGCCCAGGACGTCATCTGCGCCGCAGGCGTGGCGCCCGAGTACCGGACCGCCCTCAACGCGAATCTCTTCGGGCTGGACGGCTGCACGGTGGACGCTCCGGTCGGTGACGGCTCGCTCGTGACGGCCGAAGGGGTCGCCCGGTCGTACGCCGCGCAGGTCGGCGACAGCCTGGGCCTCGCCGCGGCCGGGGCCGACGTCTGGGGCGGAGGTGGCCAGATGGACGACGAGTACGCCGGCATCTACCGACCCGGCGGTCTCACCGACGGTGGCAGCGTGACGGTCCGGGTCGACTCGCTCAACGACGCCGACCCGTGGGCCAAGAGCGGTGTGATGGTCCGCGACGACATCTCCGCGAGCGGCGAGTCCTCGGGCTACGCCGTGCTCGCCGTCACCGGAGGCCACGGTGTGGCCCTCCAGTGGGACGGGGACGGGGACGGCTACCTCGACCAGGCGCGCACGGCCGATGTCGACACCTTCCGCCCGGTGTGGGTGCGCCTGACGCGCTCCGGCGGCGAGCTGTCCGGGTCGTACTCCTACGACGGCGTGAACTTCAGCGCCGTCGGGGGCCCGGTCACGCTGCCTTCGGTGACACCGCAGGACGCCGGCGTGTTCGCCACCTCGCACGACCGTGGACGGGCGGCGGTGAACATCTTCAGCGAGCTCGCCGTCGACTGAGCGGCGCACCGCGTCGGCACGCCGGCCCGGCATGCCGACCGAGTGCCCCTGGGCTCGTGGACGATCGTGTCCTTGTCCCGGGGGCACTCGCGCACCTCATCGACCCGCGCTCTTCGACCCGCGGTGGTCCGTGGGGCGGCGGCGGGTCCAGGCGTCCACGACATGGCGGTACATCGCCGTCGCGGCCTCTTCCGGGGATCCTGCGGCGATGGCCTCGAAGACCCGCTCGTGCTCGCGGAGCGTCTGCTCGTGGAACGATGCCGGGACGTCTACCCGGGCGTAGCGCGCACTCTCCCGTGCTCGCTCGTACAGGATCCGGGCGATGCTCTCGGCGAGCCGGTTCCCCGACATGGCCATCACGGTCTCGTGGAAGGCCACGTCGGCCGCCAGGAAGCGGGGTACGTCGTCGATGGACGTCCGCATCTCCTCGAGTGCCTCGCGCAGGGGCGCGAGCTGGGCGGGCGTCAGCGATGCCGCCGTCTCGCTCGCCATGGCGGACTCGAGCTGCCCCCTGACCACCGTCAGCTCGTCGAGGACGCCGAGGGTCTTGTCGTGCGCGATCAGCGCCTGGAGGACCACACGGTCGAGCATGTTCCAGGACCGGGTCGGCTGCACCACCGTGCCTCGCCCCTGGCTGACCGTGACGAGCCCCTTCTCCTCGAGCCGCTTGACCGACTCTCTCAGCACGGTCCGGCTGACACCGAACTGCTCGCTGAGGGGTAGCTCGGGCGGCAACGACTCACCCGGTGCGAGCCTGCCCGACACGATCAGGTCCACGAGCGCCTCGACGACCGCGACCCCCAGTCGCTTCGCGGGGACCCGCAGGGGAAGGGCGAGGGCCCCGGTTGCGTCGCCGCTGGTGCCGACGTCATCTGCCATGAGGGGACTATAGCCAACAGCGCTCAAAAAGTAGACATGTGATGTATGCTGTTTGGCATACGATGGCATCTCCGTTCGGCGACGGGCGCACCCGATGAAGGACCGCGAACTATGAAGATCACTGGCTTTCGCACTCTGACGACCCTCCAGGACTGGGGGCGTCCCGTCGGGGACGTCAACGGCTTCATCGATGACGGCATCACCGAGGTTCCGGTGGTCGTCGTGGAGACGGACGGTGGTCTCGAGGGCATCGGTGTGGGATCGCACGCGGACCTCGATCGTCTCTTTCCCGCCCTCGAGGGGCAGGACCCGCGGGCGGTGTCGGCGCTCCACGACCGGATGCTGGCCCACGTCTTCAAGAGCGGGCACGCCGGCGCGACGTTCGGCGGCGTCGGAGCGTTCGACATGGCCCTGTGGGACCTGAAGGCCAAGATGGCCGACGAGCCGCTGTGGCGCACGCTCGGAGCCGCCGACCGGTTCGTCCCCGCCTACGCCTCGGCCCTGGAGGTGGCCGTCCCGGACGACGAGCTCGGTGCGCTGCTGTCCGGCTGGGTCGAGAGGGGCTTCACCAGCGTGAAGCTCAAGGGTGGGCTCGACCTCGACCGTGACGCCGCCAGGCTCCGGCTCGTCGGCGACCTCTTCCGGCGCAACACCTCGCGGCCCGGGCTCATGCTCGACGCGAACGAGTCCTGGAGCCGCAAGCAGGCGGTGCGGCACGTCTCGGAGCTCGAGCGAGAGTTCGACCTCACGTGGGTCGAGGAGCCGTTGCGCCGCTGGGACGCCGAAGGGATGGCGCTGCTGACGCGCTCGGTCCGTGCGGGCGTGGCGACCGGCGAGAACCTGACCGGTCTCGAACAGCTCCGTCCGCTGCTCGACGCCGGTGCGGTCGACATCGTCCAGGTCGGCAGCATGTGGGGAGTCACCCATTTCCTCCGTGCCGCCGTCGTCGCCTACGCGCACGACCTGCCCATCAGCCCTGTCGGTTCGCTCGCGAGCCCCGTGTGGCATGCCGCTGCCGCGGTCCCGAACCACCTTGCGCTGGAGCTGCAGAGCCTGACCGACCCGGTCGGCCTGGACACCGATCACGAGGTCGACGACGGCGGTGTCGTCCTGGGCGACGACCCGGGCAACGGCCTGTCGATCGACGAGCGGGCCATCGCCCGGACCCACGCGCTCCAGCGATGGGCGCAGCCGTCAGGTCCCCATGTCCGGCCCGAACGCGCCGGCCTCCGGCTGGTGCCCGAGGACGTGGTCTTCGGCCGCGCGGCTGGAGACTGCTGACCCAGGAAGGCGGCGAAGGCCCTCCGGAGAAGCTCCGGAGGGCCTTGGCGATGGTCGGCCTCGCGCAGGTGCACGACGACCGGTCAGCTCAGGGCCGCCGGCTCGAGGAGGCCGGCCGCCACCAGGTCCGACCAGAGTTCGGCCGGTACGCCCTGGTCGTGCCGGTCGACGTTCATGTCCAGCTGCGCGGAGTCCCGCGCACCGAGAACCACGGCCGTCACGGCGGGATGCATGAGGGGGAGCTCGACGGCGGCGGCGGGAAGCGTCGTCCCGTGCCGCCGGCAGATCTCGGCGATCCTGCGCGCACGGGACAGCATCTCCGCCGGAGCCGGTCCGTACTCGTACAGAGCGTCGTCCGGGGGCCACGGTCTGCTGAGCAGTCCGGAGTTGAAGACGCCGGCGACGACGATCGCGACTCCGGCGTCTCGTGCCGGCTCGAGCGCCGAGCGCAGTGCGCCCTGCTCGAGCAGGGTGAAGCGCCCGGCCACCATGACGACGTCGGCCAGGCCGCTCGTGAACAGGCCTGGTACTCGGTGCGGCGCGTTCGTCCCCACGCCGATGGCCCGGACCACCTTCTGGTCGCGCAGTTCGGCGAGAGCCTCGAGCGCTCGCAGCCCCGAGTCGGGGGAGTGCTGGTCCGGATCGTGTGCGTAGACGGTGTCGACGTGGTCCAGCCCGAGCCGGTCGAGAGAGGCGTCGAGCGACCGTCGCACGCCGTCGCGGCTGAAGTCCCACACTCGCCGCACGTCGCCGGGGACGACGAACCCGTCGTCGTCGAGCGCGGTCGGTCGGGGGTGAGGTTCGAGCAGCCGGCCCACCTTCGTCGAGATGACGTACTCGTCGCGCGGCCGTTGCCTCAGCACCGCGCCCAACCGGCGCTCGGACAGCCCGAGGCCGTAGTGCGGCGCCGTGTCGAAGTAGCGGATCCCTCGGTCCCAGGCGCCGCGGACGAGCGCCTCGGCGTCCTCGTCGGTCATCGCGCGGCCGAGATTGCCGAGCGTCGACGCCCCGAGGCCGAGCTCCGTCAGTCGCAGACCGCTGGTCCCGAGGGGCCTCGAGCGCATCGCCGTCACCGCGTCAGCCCGTAGGTTCGTGCCGTGTTCCGGCCGTCGATGGCGGCCTGATCGTCCGGGGCGAGACGATCGGTCAGCTCCACGTACGCCCGCAGCCACGCCTCGTACCCGCCGGCCAGCTCGGCGAGCGGCCAGTCCGAGCCGAACAGCAGCCGCCGCGGTCCGAAGACCCGGAGCGCGTGATCGACGATCGGTCTCAGGCGCGCGACCGACCACCGGCCCGGCTCGTCCTCGGTCACGAGACCGGAGACCTTGGCGACGACGTTCGGCTCCCCCGCGACGAGCGCCAGGTCCCGGGCCCAGTCGACGAGCGTGGTGCTCGGCACCGGCACCTTCCCGAGGTGGTCCAGGACGAAGCGTGTCCGCGGGTGGTCGCGGACGACCTGCGCGGCCTGGGCCAGCTGCTCGTGTCCCACGAGGACGTCGAACGTCAGGTCGAGGTCTGCCAGATCGTCGAGACCCCGGCCGACGTCGTCCCGGGAGAGCCAGCGCTCGTCGTCCTCGACGAAGGTGACGTGGCGGATCCCGACGAGCTTCTCCCCTCCGGGTCCCGACCGGAGTGCGCCGACCTGGGCGCGCACGTCGCCGGTGAGGTCGACCCAGCCGACGACGCCGGCCACGGCGTCCAGCTCGCGGGAGTCGGCCAGCAGGTCGACCGTCTCGTCGATGTCGTTGACCGCCTGCACCACGACACCACCGCGAACGCCGTGCCGGCCCAGCTCGGCCACGGCGTGCGTCGGAGGGAAATCCTTGGCGATGCCCGCCATCGTGTCCGGGTCGATCCAGGGCTGCGGGTGCTTGGCTCGTTCCCACACGTGCAGGTGGGCGTCCAGGATCTGCCTCATGCCAGGTGCCAGACCTCCTCGAGCCGACGCCACCGGTCGGCGGGTCGGGCGTCGCGGCCGAAGGGCGTCTGGCACGGGTCGGTATGCCTCAGCCACTCCTGCATGTCCGGGTCGGAGTCCAGCTGTGCCATGTCGGCCTCGTAGTCGTCGCCCGTGTACTCGTAGTACCCGACGAGCGTGTTCTCGAGCACGAAGATCGAATAGTTGGTGATGTGGTGGGCGGACAGGGCCGCCTCCACCTGCGGCCACACCGCGGAGTGCAGCCGCAGATATTCCGCACGCTTCTCGGGCACCACGTCCACGACGAAGGCGAGGCGTTGCATGGTCACTCCTTTGTCCCGCCGGCGGTGAGGCCGGCGACGAGGAATCGTTGGGAGAACAGGAAGACGAGCAGCACGGGGGTGACCGACAGCAGGGTCGCCACCGCCAGGGTCGGCAGCTCGATGGCGGTCACCCCGGCCGATGTCGGGTTGAACGCCGGCACGCTGCCCAGCAGCTCGGTCAGGCCCACCTGGATGGGGGCGGCGCGGCCGGGAACGGTGAGGAACGGGAGAAAGAAGTTGTTCCAGTTGGCCACGAAGCTGAAGAACCCCACCAGCGCGACCACGGGGAGCGCGAGGGGCATCGCGATCCTGGTGAACACGACGAACTCGCCGCAGCCGTCGATCCGGGCCGCGTTGAGCAGGTCACGAGGAACGCTGGTCGAGAAGTAGATGTACGTCAGGTACACACCGAACGGGAAGAACGAGAACGGCAGGATCGCAGCGAGCGGGTGGCCGATCAGATTCACCGCCGACAGCTCGAGGAAGATCGGGAGCACCAGTGCGGTGTTCGGGATGAGCATCACGACGAGGGTCGTGGTGAGCAGCACCTTGCGTCCGCGAAAGTCGCCGAGCGCGAGCGTGTAGCCAGCGGGGACCGTCGTGACGAGGGTGATCACCAGCGCGCCGAACGAGTAGAGCAACGAGTTCCCGAGCCACCGGAAGACGATGCCGTCCTGGAAGCTCACGAGCGCGTTCCAGTTGACGGCCAGGTCGTCGAAGGAGCCCAGGACGAACGGGCCCGTCGTGATGAGCGCGTGCGGGGACTTCCCCGTGGCGATCAGCAACCACACGATCGGCACGGCGAAGAAGAGGACGAAGAAGACCGTGATGACGATGATGGTCGCGCGTCCCAGCCAGGCGCCGGGCGTCAGCTCACGGCGGGGGCGGGTGCGCAGGTCAGTCGCGCTCAAAGAGGCCTCCTCGGACGACGAAGAACAGGCTCACGGCGAGCGAGGCCACGAGCAGGAGGACGGCGATCGCCGCAGATCCGTTGAGGTCCTGCTGCTTGAACGCGTACAGGTAGGTCAGCTGGTTCAGCGACCAGTCCGTCGGGACGACGGCGTGTGTGGCCTGGGAGAGCACCCGGGGCTCGACGAAGAGCTGGGCTCCTGCCGCCAGGGACATGACGGCCATGTAGGCGATCCACTTGCGCAGCATCGGCAGCTGGATGTGCAGTGCGGTGCGCACCGCCCCCGCTCCGTCCATGCGCGCCGCTTCGAGCACCTCGTCCGGGATGCTGTTCAGCGCGCCGTACATGACGATGATCCAGTTGCCTGCGCCCGTCCAGAAAGCGATCACGGCGAAGACGACGGGCAGGTTGCCCGGCGAGACCGTCTGGACGAACGACTCGAAGCCGAAGGCGTGCAGGACGGCCGACACCGGGCTCACCGTGGGGTTGAGCACGAAAAGCCACAGCACCACCGACGACGCGCCTGCCAGGGCGCCGGGGATGTAGTAGACGAAGCGCAGGCTCGAGCTGAGCCAGCGCCGCCCGATCCCGTGGACCACCAGTGCCAGCAGCGTGACCAGCACCATCAGGGCGACGAGCCAGACCAGGAGGAAGAGTCCGACGTGCGCGGCCGCGGGCCAGAACCGGAAGTCGGCCAGCACCTTCGTGAAGTTCGCGATGCCGGTGAACCGGCCCTCGTTGTCGAGGAAGGCGATGAACACGGCGTACAGCGTGGGCAGGACACCGAAGGCGAGCGCGAACAGGACGTAGCCCGAGACGAAGACGTAGCTGAACCGGGACCACTTCGCGGTGACTGACCGGTGCGGGGTCGACACGCGCTGCCGCCGGCTCCCACGGGGGGCACCGGGGGCAGCGACGTTCGGCGATCCGTCGAGTGCTGATGCGGTCACTTGATCGTGTACCCGTTCACTTGTGCCTCGTTCTCGATGGCGGTCTCCCACTCCGGCAGCAGGCCGACCAGGTTTTCCCCCGCGGCCAGCTTCGGGGTGATGGTCTTGTTCCACACGGCTTCCTGGCTGAACCGCGGGTATCCCCAGCCGTCCCAGACCTGGGTCGAGGCGGACGAGAGCGCCGCGGCGAAGTCACCGGCGAAGAAGCCGTCCTCGGCCTGCTGGGCGAGCCACTTGTCGGCGGACTCCTGGTAGGCGGGCAGCCCGGGGGCCAGGTCGACCTGGTAGCGCTCGTCGCTCGTCACGAACTCGAGGAAGGTCTTCGCGGCCTCGAGGTTCTCGGAGTGCTGGGAGATGAACCAGGTGCCGCCGCCGACGTTTCCGGCGGCAGGCTCCTCGCCCTCCCAGGCGAGCGGCGCGCCGACCGCGATGGTCCCGGGCTTGGCGTCGAGGGAGCTCGGGTTGTTGAAGATCGCGCCGGAGAACCAGGCCGGCCCAGGCAGCATCAGGACCTTCCCGGAGTGCTTCTGCACGAAGTCCGGGCTGAACACGTCGTCCTGGGCGAGCGCCCCGGCGTCGAGCAGGTCGTCGAGGATCTCCGCCATCCGCGTCGCGTGCGGGTCGGAGGCGTCGGCGCTGAAGGTGTTGACGTCCACGACGGTGCTCAGCGGGGCCTTGGCGCCCCAGAAGTAGATCTCCTCGGCGAAGGCGTCGCCGATGCCGCCGACGATGTAGCCGGGGTGCTCCTCGGCGACCTTCAGGCCCAGCTCTCGGTATTCCTCCCACGTCGTGGGCACCTCGTAGCCGAACTTCTCCATGAGGCTCTGGTCGTACCAGGTCACGGTGGGTGCGATGTCGTTGCGCAGACCGTAGACGGCGCCGTCGACGGTGAGCGGAGCGAGCGCGCCCTCGGTGAAGCCGTCGAGGAACGACTGGTCGAAGTAACCCTGGTCGAGGGGAGCGGCGAAGGGGTCGTCGCCCTGGCTCGCCCAGGCCGCATCGTTGTTCTGCGTGGAGAACACGACGTCGGGCCACCCGTTCCCGGCCTGGTTGAAGGCCTGGATCTTGGTCTGGAACGAGCCAGACCCGTCGGCCCCGCCGTCGTAGGTCTCGACCTCGATCGGGACGTCGGGATAGGCCTCGGCGAAGGCGTCCGCGGCGGGCTTGCGCGAGGCGTCGACCCAGACGGTGATGGGGGCGTCGGCGTCTTGTTCGACCGTCTCGAAGCCGAACGGCGAGTCCGATCCCGTTCTCTCGGCGGACGTCGAGGAGCCTGGCGTGCACGCAGTGAGCGCGAGCAGCGCGGCGGCGGCCAGTGCGGATATGCGCGAGGCATGCGCCCGCCCCGTGCGGGTGTTCGGCTTCGTCATGATCCCGTTCCTTCTTCCTCGGAGAAACACGCGGCTCCGCGCAGGTGCGGCTTCGTTGTCCGAGAGTAGATCATACATGTGACGTTTCCTTCAAACGTCGCTACGGTAGGGCCGGCGCCCGGGTGCGTCACCCCACGACTGAGGAGGCAACAGTGCTCAGAGCCGCACATCTCGGAGATCGCCCGTCCGATGCTGCGAGCACAGGTGAACGCGTGCACCACGACAACCGGGGGTGCGCGTGAGCACGCACGAGGGGGCGCCGGCGGGCGTCGAGGTGCTCGTACCGGCGGAACCCGGATCGCCGGTGGTGCTGATCACCGACTGTGACCACGACTCGTTCGACGCCGAGATCGCCGTCGCTCAGCAGGCCGGTGTCGAGCTCCGGCTCGCCCAGGCGCGCTCGCTCGACGAGCTCGTCGCGGCGGCCACCGGCGCGGCCGGGCTGGTGGTGCAGTACGCGCAGATCACGGCCGCCGTCATGGACGCGATGCCCGGACTGCAGGCGATCAGCCGATACGGCGTCGGGGTCGACTCGGTCGACGTCGCCGCCGCATCGGCGCGCGGCATCGTCGTGTGCAACGTGCCCGACTACGGCACCGAGGCCGTGTCCGACCACGCGATCGCGCTGGCCCTGGCCGCCTCGCGCGGGATCGCCCGCCTGGACCGGGGCGTGCGGGCCGGGCGGTTCGATCTCGAGGCGATTCGCCCCGTGCCCCAGGTGCGGGGCTCGATCTTCGGCGTGGTGGGCGTCGGCCGGATCGGGCATGCGACGGCGCTCAAGGCGCGCGGGCTGGGCTATGACGTCATCGGGTTCGACGTGCAGGCACCCGCCGGCGCGACGGAGTACCACGGCGTGCCCGTCGCACCCCTGGACGAGGTGTTGCGGCGAGCCGACGTGGTCTCGCTGCACACGCCGCTGACCGAGGCGACCCACCATCTGGTCGGGGGGCGCGAGCTGGCTCTGCTCCGACCGGCCGCCGTCCTGGTCAATACCAGTCGCGGCGGGGTCGTCGACACCGATGCCCTGGTGGCGGCGCTGCGTGACGGCGGCCTGCGTGCTGCGGGGATCGACGTGCACGAGGACGAGCCGGTGCCGCTCGGCCACCCGCTCACGCGACTCGACAACGTGGTGCTCACCCCGCACCTGGCGTGGTACACGGAGGAGTCGTACACCGAGCTCAAGCGCCGCACCGCACAGAACGTGGTGGAGGCGATCGCCGGGCGCAGGCCCCGGAACGTGGTGAACGGGGAGACGCGATGAGCCAGCCGATCGACGACGCCGGGACGCCGCCGCCCGGGACGATGCGAGCGGCGGTCTGGGACGGGCCTGACACGATCACGGTCCGAGACGTCCCGATGCCCGACGTGCCCGACGGGTGGGTGCTCGTCGGGGTCGAGTACACGGGGATCTGCGGTACCGACCTGTCGATCGTGCACGGCAGTCATCCGCGGGCGCGTGCGGGGGTCGTGCCGGGGCACGAGATCGTGGGGGTGGTCGCCGACGCGGGGACCACCGGGCTGAGCCCGGGGAGCCGTGTGGTCGCGGAGCCGCTGATCTCGTGCGGAGAGTGCCGCGCCTGCAGGTCCGGCAGCCCGCACGTGTGCCGCGACCTGAAGCTGTTCGGGATCGACGCTCCCGGCTCGCTGGCCGGGCACGTCGCCCTGCCCGCGACTGCGCTGCACGTGCTTCCCGCCGACGTGCCCGCCCGGCACGCTGCGTTGGTCGAGCCTCTGGCCGTGGCCGTCCACGCGGTGTCCCGTTCCGGCATGCAGGCCGGTGACACCGTGGCGGTCCTCGGCGGGGGGCCGATCGGGGTGCTGACCGCGCTCGTCGCCCGGGAGTCGGGCGCCGAGCAGGTGGTCGTCGTGGAACCGCGCGCCTGGCGCCGGAACGTGATCGCGGGGCTCGGCCTGGACGTCGTCCCCGAGGGTGTCGAGCCCGCCGAGCACATCGCCGCGCTGACCGGTGGTGAGGGGGCGGACACGACGTTCGATGCCGCGGGGCACCCGGCCGTGGCGGCTCAGCTGCCGGGCGTGACCCGGGTGCTCGGGCGGATCGTCGTCGTGGGGGTGTACAAGCAGCCCGCGCCGGTGGACCTGCAGGCGGTCTGCTTCAAGGAGCAGAGCCTCGTGGGAGTGCGCGTCTACACCCGTGACGACGTCGCCCGTGCCGTACGTCTGGTCGCCGACGGAGAGCTCGGGCTGGACCGGCTGCCGGTGGCTGTCTTTCCCTTGGACGACGTGGCCGCCGCGTTCGACTCGGCCGCTGCCGGAGAGGACAACCTCAAGGTTCTCGTCCGCTCGGGAGGTACGCGGTGACGGCCGGCGGGCGCTTCTCCCTGTCCGGCCGTACCGCCGTCGTGACCGGCGGCGGCCGAGGACTGGGGGCGGGTGTCACCACCGCGCTGCTCACGGCCGGTGCCGACGTCGTCGTGCTCGCCCGGCGAGACCCTCCGGCCGAACTCGTCGAGGCCGCCCGAGACCTCGGCCGCACCCTGGAGTTCGTCCCGGTGGACCTGGTCGATGCGGACGCCGTCGACGCGGCCGCCGACGAGGTGCTCGCCCGGCGCGAGGTGGACGTCCTGGTCAACAACGCGGGCGTCCAGGAACGCCACCCCGCTGCGGAGTTCCCGCTCGACGCGTGGGACCGTGTGCTCGACGTCAACCTGCGTGTCGTGCTCCAGCTCACCCAACGGTTCGGGCGGCCGATGCTCGCGCGTGGGGCCGGCGCCGTCATCAACATGGCATCCCTGTTGAGCTTCCAGGGCGGGCTGAACGTGGCTGCCTACGCCGCGTCGAAGGGTGGCGTGGCGCAGCTGACGAAGGCCCTGGCCAACGAGTGGGCCGGCCGCGGCGTGCGGGTCAATGCCGTGGCACCGGGCTACATGGCCACCGAGATGAACGAGGCACTGCTGGCCGATCCCGTCAGGCTCGAGCAGCTCTCGGCACGCATCCCCGCCGGCCGGTGGGGGACGCCGGAGGACGTCGGTGATGTGGTGGTGTTCCTGGCTTCCCCGGCCGCGGGATACGTGCACGGACAGGTGCTGGCCGTCGACGGCGGATGGATGGGGCGATGAGTGGCGTGGGCGACCCACGGCTACCTCGCGCCGACCCGGCATCACGGTCGTTCTGAACAGGCGCTAGTCGACCCGGACGGTGCGGATACGCCGGTCCTCGACCTCGACGACGGTGAGGACGTGCCCGTCGACATCGACCGTGTCGTCGACCTCCGCCAGGCGGCCGAGCCGGTCCAGCACATAGCCCGCCACCGTCTCGTACGGCCCGTCGGCCAGCTCGACGCCCGTCGCCCGGGCGAAGTCCTCGATCGTGAGGCCCGCGTCGTGCGTGCCGGCGGCGCGCGCGGGGCGGGCGGGGTCGTACTCGTCGCGGATGTCTCCGACCAGCTCCTCCAGCACGTCCTCCAGGGTGACGATGCCGTCGGTGCCGCCGTACTCGTCGACGACGACCGCCAGGTGCGCGCGTGTGCGCTGCATGGTGGTCAGAGTCGGGAGCAGCCGTCCGGTCGTGGGGACCTCCAGGACGGGCCGGACCACGTCACGGACGACGCGTGGTCCGGCGCCCGGGCCGTCCCTCCGGGTGTCCAGGTCGCGCACGTGCACGAAACCGAGCACGTCGTCGGCGTCCTCGCCGGTGACGGGGTAGCGCGAGTACGGCTGTGCCCGGGTCAGCCCCTCGGCCTCCGTGACGGGCATCTCGGCCGGCAGGAAGTCGACGTCGGCCCGCGGCCGCATCACCTCGGCCACCGTGCGTTCGGAGGCGGCGAAGACGTCCGCGAGGATGCGTCGTTCCTCCTCCTGGAGCCCGGGGTGCGCGGCCACCAGGTCGCGCAGCTCGGTGCCGCTCATCTCCTCGGAGCGCACGGCCGGGTCCCCGCCCAGCAGACGGACGACGGCGTCGGTGGACCGCGACAGCAGCCAGATCACCGGCCGCATCAGCAGGGAGAACCGGTCCAGCGGCGGCCCCACGACGAGCGCGACCTGCGCCGAGCGCTGCAGCGCGATGCGCTTGGGCACCAGCTCGCCGAGCACCAGCGACAGGTACGCGACGAGCAGCGTCAGGACGACCAGGGCGACCGTGTCCGCGACGCCGGGCCCCAGCCCGAGCGCGACGAACGCCGGCGCGACGTCGGGGGCGAGGGTGGACGCGCCGTAGGCCGCCGAGAAGAACCCGGCGACCGTGACGCCGATCTGCACCGCCGCGAGGAAGCGGTTCGGGTCGCGTGCCACGGCGGCGACCCGCCGGCCGCGGGCACCGCGGCGCTCGAGCTGGTCGATCTGGGTGCGGCGCAGCGAGACCAGGGCGAACTCCGTGCCGGCGAAGACACCGCCGACCAGCACGAACAGCAGCACGAGGGCGATGTTCCACCAGGTGTCCGCGTCCACGCCGCTCCTCTCGCCGGGTTCTCAGGTCAACGACGACGTGCCCGCGCGAGTTCCGCGGGCCGTCAGCGGAAGCGCTGCGCCGCCAGCGGCGCGGCCTCCGCGAGCCCGCGCACCGCGGGGTGGGCGTCCTCGGCGGCGCCGGACGCCAGGACGTCGTCCAGGGGGCCCGACGCGACGAAGACGCCGTCGGCGAGCACGTGCGTCGTGGCGCACAGGCGGCCCACGAGCTCGACGTCGTGCGAGACCAGCAGCACCGCGGTGCCGAGGTCGCGGGCGGCGTCGGCGAGGCCGCGCGCGATCCGGCTGCGCATCGCCGGGTCCACGGCGGTCAGCGGCTCGTCGAGCAGCAGGGCGTCGGGCCGGGTGGCGAGCGCCAGCGCGAGGGCGAGGCGCTGCTTCTCGCCGCCGGAGAGCGTGGCGACCTGCCGGGTGGCGAAACGCGGCTCGAGCGCGACGTCGTCGAGCAGCTCCTCGGGCGGGCGACCGTTGGCGCGCCCGGCCTTGCGCGCGTCGGTGAGCGCCCCCTTGAGGGCGCGCTCGACGGTCCATCGCGGGTCGACGTCGAGGCCGTTCTGCGCGACGGTCCGCACGGCACCGCGGAACCGCTTCTTGTCCCGCCGCGACAGCTTCGACACCGTCCGGCCCTCGAACGTCACGTGGCCCTCGCGCGGGCGCACCTGCCCCAGCAGCGCCGCCACCAGCGTCGACTTGCCGGCCCCCGACTCGCCCACGACGCCGACCGGCGCGGTGCCCGGTACGAGCTCCAGGTCCACACCGCCCAGGACGGCGGGCCCGCCGTAGCCGGCCACGAGGCCGTGCGCGCGGAGGATCGGGGTACCAGAGGTGCTCATGCCTGCTGCCTTCGTGAGGGTGTCGCGGGGCCGGGACGGCCGCACGGTCCGACGAACGACGGTACCCGGAGGTTCCCGGACATCTGTCATCGGTACGGTCGGACACGCGGATGCATGCTCAGGCGCCGAGCGTCTCCCAGTAGTCGAGGTCGACGTGCCACGGTGCGGGAAGCGCCGCGGCGAGCGTGTCGCGCAGGGCCTCGCCCTCGACTCGGTGCGCGGCGGCGACCCGACGGTCGTCCCACCCTCGTTCGTGGTGGAAGTGCTGGTCGAAGACCTCGGCCCAGGCGTGCAGCCGTGCCGTGAGGACGTCGTCGACGAACTCGTCGACCAGCGCGACGAGTCGCGGGTCGTCCTGGGGCCAGAGCGGCATCCGGGCGCCGTACTCGTTCATGAGCTTCACGCGGTCGAGGTCACGAGGTGGCGGCGCGGGAGCCTGGTCGGGACGACTGCGGGGTACGAACACCGAGCCACTCGTCGGTGCATATGCGTACCACCCGTGCTGGGCGTCGTCATCGGTCTCGGGCACACGGCCACTGTTCCACGACCTCCCCACCGGCGTCGCCCCCGGACGTCACCGGGCGTTCAGCGGGCCGCCGCGGGCGTCGAGGCGCTCCAGGAGCGTGCTGAAGACGTCGCCGGCGCGCAGGCCGTCGTGCTCGAACTCGTTCGTCACCCAGGCGCGGGCGTTCCCCACGCGCGCGGCGGTGTCGAGCGACAGCCCGGAGTCGACGAACATGTCGTCGAAGTAGACGGCGGCCTCCAGCGGCACCTCGTTCGCCGCGAGGGTGCCGAGGTCGTACAGGTCGCCCCAGTCGTCGCGTGCTGCGAGAGCCTCGGCCGCGGCGCGGAACGGCCGCAGCGCGGCGACCTGCTCGAACATCCAGGGGTAGATCATCTCGCCCGTGAACAGCAGGGGCCGGGCCGACGTCGCGAAGGCGGGGTCGGCGTCGCGCACCCGCTGCGCCGCCCACGCGGTGGCGCCCGTGCCGGACTGCGCGTAGATCGACTCGTGCAGGACGGCGTACAGCGGGTTCGTCGCGAAGCCGGTCGCCGCCTCGACCTCGGCGAGGAAGGTGTCGGAGAGCTCGTCCGAGCCGGGGTCGAACGCCTCGTCGACGATCCAGTGCACCCGCTCGAAGCCCGGGCCCATCCCGAACGCCATGCCGAGCGAGCAGAACCGCTCGACGGTCAGCGGGTCCCCGCCGGGGAGGCGGACGTCGCCGGCGGCGATCCGGTCGGCGACGCGCGCCACCCGCGCCTCGTCGCCGGGGTACCGCTCGCGGTACCGCGCGTTCTTGGCGACGACGCGCGGCTGCGTCCGCCGGTAGACCTCCTCGGCGCTCGCCGTCAGGCCGGCCAGACCGCCCGTGACGTACGACGCGGCGACGCCGTCGGGCGCGAGCGACAGGTACGTCAGGGTGAGGAAGCCGCCGTACGACTGGCCGAGCGTGGACCACCGCCGGCCGCCGTAGAGCGTGGTCCGCACGTGCTCGGCGTCGCGCACGATCGAGTCCGCCCGGAAGTGGCTCAGGTGCTCGGCCTGGGCGGCGGCGTCCCCGAGGGCGGTCAGTGCGCCCGCGCGCACCGCCGTCGACCGCCCGGTGCCGCGCTGGTCGAGCAGCACCACCCGGAACCGCTTCAGCGCTTCGCCCACCCAGCCGTCGGGCCCGGTGGGCCGGGGCCCCTTGCCGCCGGGCCCGCCCTGCAGGAAGACCAGCAGGGGCAGGTCGTCGCCCTTCTTCGTCGGGTCGACCAGCTCACGCACGAACAGCGACAGCGTGCGCCCGTCGTCGGGCCGCGCCCAGGCCAGCGGCACGGTCAGGGTGCGGTCGGTGACGTGGACGCCGGGAATCGTGTACGAGGACTCGCTGGTCACGGTGCTGCTCACCCCGCCACCCTAGAGGCCGGCCGTCCCCACCACGCACCGCGAGCCGACAGCAGAGCTGAAGGGACGCCGTCGCCCCGCCCGCCCAGTCCCATCACCCACCCACGAGCAGTGAGCCGAGGCAGAGCTGAGGGGACGCCGTCGCCCCGCCCGCCCAGCCCCATCGCCCCCACGCGCAGTGAGCCGACGGCAGAGCGGCGGGGACGGACCTCGTGCGGGCGGCCGTATCCTTCCCGAAGTGGAGGGCGCCCAGCGCCCGTGAACGCGGCCGCCCGCACGAGGTCCGTCCCCGCCGCGGGCCGAGCAGAAGATCAGTGCACGTCAGCATCCACCCAGTCGAACGTCTTCGTGACGGCCTTCTTCCAGTTGCGGTAGAGCCGTTCGCGCTCGTCGTCGGCCATGGCGGGCGACCAGCGCTTGTCCTCGGCCCAGTTGGCGATGACGTCCTCCTCGCCGTTCCAGAACCCGACGGCGATGCCGGCGGCGTAGGCGGCGCCGAGGGCGGTGGTCTCGGCGACCTTGGGGCGGACGACGTCGACGCCGAGCTGGTCGGCCTGGAACTGCATGAGCAGCTCGTTGGCGACCATGCCGCCGTCGACCTTGAGCTCGGTGAGCTCGACGCCGGAATCCAGCTTCATGGCGTCGACGACCTCACGGGTCTGGAAGGCGACCGCCTCGAGTGCGGCGCGGGCGACGTGGTTGCGGTTGACGTACCGCGTGAGCCCGACGAGGGCGCCGCGGGCGTCGGGGCGCCAGTAGGGTGCGAACAGGCCGGAGAACGCCGGCACGAAGTAGGCGCCGCCGTTGTCGTCGACCTTGCGGGCGAGCCACTCGACGTCGGGCGCGTCGGAGAAGAGCCCGAGGTTGTCGCGCAGCCACTGGATGAGGGAGCCGGTGACGGCGATGGATCCCTCGAGGGCGTACCGGGTGTCCTGCTCGCCGATCTTGTAGCAGACGGTCGTCAGCAGGCCGTTCTTGGACGGGATCTTCTGCGTGCCGGTGTTGAGCAGCATGAAGTTGCCGGTGCCGTACGTGTTCTTCGCGGTGCCGACCTCGAAGCAGGCCTGGCCGAACGTCGCGGCCTGCTGGTCGCCGAGGATGCCGGCGATGGGCACGCCGGGGACCATGCCGCGGGGGCGGCCCTGGCCGTACACCTCGGAGGAGGATCGGATCTCGGGGAGCATCGACATGGGGATGCCCATGTCCGCGGCGATGTCCTCCCGCCACGACAGGGTGTCGAGGTCCATGAGCATGGTGCGCGAGGCGTTGGTGACGTCGGTGACGTGCACGCCGCCGTCGGGCCCGCCGGTCATGTTCCACAGCACCCAGGTGTCGGTGTTGCCGAACAGCAGGTCGCCACGCTCCGCGGCCTCGCGGGCGCCCTCGACGTTGTCGAGGATCCACTTGACCTTGGGGCCGGAGAAGTAGGTGGCGAGCGGCAGCCCGACGATCGACTTGTACTTCTCGGGGCCCTCGTCGCCCGCGAGCTCGTCGGCGATGGCCTGGGTACGGGTGTCCTGCCAGACGATCGCGTTGTAGACCGGCTTGCCGGTGTTCTTGTCCCAGACGACGGCGGTCTCGCGCTGGTTGGTGATGCCGATGGCGGCGATGTCCTCGTGGGACAGGTTGCCGCGGGTCAGGGCGAGGCCGACGACCTCGCGGACGTTGGTCCAGATCTGCTCGGCGTTGTGCTCGACCCAGCCCGCCTTCGGGAAGATCTGGTCGTGCTCGAGCTGGCCGGTGGACACGATCCGGCCGGAGTGGTCGAAGACGATGGCACGGGAGCTGGTCGTGCCCTGGTCGATGGCGAGGACGTAGTCAGCCATGGGGGTTGCCCTTCACGTCGGTGTGCGGTGGTGCGGTACGGGGTGTGTGGTGGGCGATCAGACGTAGACCGCCCCGGCGAGGCCGGCGAGCACGCCGCCGACCAGCGGGCCGGCGACGGGGACCCACGAGTAGGCCCAGTCGCTGGAGCCCTTGCCCTTGATGGGCAGGAAGGCGTGGGCGATGCGCGGGCCGAGGTCGCGAGCGGGGTTGATGGCGTACCCGGTGGGACCACCCAGGCTGGCGCCGATGCCGACCACGATGAGGGCGACGGCGAGCGGGCCGAGACCGGACGGCGTCTCGCCGGACACGACCACGAAGAAGACGAGCACGAAGGTGCCGATGACCTCGGTGACGAAGTTCCAGCCGTAGGAGCGCACCTCGGGGCCGGTGGAGAACACGGCGAGCTTGGTCGCGCCGGGCGCCTCCTGGTCGAAGTGGCGCTTGTAGGCGAGGAAGCACAGCACCGCACCGACGATCGCGCCGATCATCTGCGCGCCGAAGTACATGAACATGTTGCCGACGGTCGGCTCGATGCTCGCGGTGACCAGGCCCTCCGGGCCGGTGACCTCGAAGAAGGGCCGGTCCGCGGAGAAGAGGCCGATGGTGACGGCCGGGTTGATGTGGGCGCCGGACTTGAACGCGGTGAAGACACCCGCGAACACCGCCAGCCCCCACCCGAAGTTGATCAGCAGCCACCCGCCGTCGAACCCCTTGTTGCGGGGCAGGACGACGTTGGCGACGACACCGCAGCCGAGCAGTACCAGCGTCGCGGTGCCGAGGATCTCGGACCAGAACGCCTGGGCCAGTATGGAGTCCATCGTCGGTTCACTTTCTTCTCGGGGGGACTTCGTCGTCTCCTGGCGGAGAGAGCGCGGCGGGCGGGGTCGCCCGTCGCGGTGATGGAGCGGTCAGCCCTGCAGGGGCTGCATGGCGGCGACGTCGGGCGCGCGCAGCCGGGCGGCCTCGGCGGCGGCGTCGTCGGGCTCGAGCCCGGCCGCGTCCTCGGCGTCGGCGCGGGCGGTGTAGGAGTCGATCTCGGCCTGCCGGGTGGCGTCGTCCCAGCCGAGCAGCGGGGCGACGATGTCGGCGATCTCGGGCAGGGCGCCGCGTCCGCGGTCGTCGACCTCGTAGACGAGGCGGGTGCGGTGCAGCATGACGTCCTCGAGGTGCAGGGCGCCCTCGTGGCTCACGCCGAAGTGGATCTCGGCGCGCAGGTAGGCGGGGGCGTGCTCGAGGGGGCGGGCGAGGCCGGGGTCCTGCTCGCACAGCTCGACCAGCGCGGCGACGTCCGAGCCGTACCGGTGCAGCAGGTGGTCGACCATGGCGGGCGTCCACCCGTACCGCTGCGCCCAGGCCCGGGCCTGCCGCCGGGTGGCTTGCAGGCCGACGGCGCCGAGCAGCGGGATCTGGTCGGTGATGGACGGGAGGGCGGCGGCCCGCTGCCCGATGGCGAAGTCGACGGCGTCCTTGGCCATCACCCGGTAGGTGGTGAGCTTGCCGCCGGCGATGACCGTGAGGCCGGGGGCGGGGCTCGCGACGGTGTGCTCGCGGGACACCTTGGCCGAGCTGGTGCCCTCCTTGGTGCCGGGCTGCAGCAGCGGCCGCAGACCGGCGTACGTGCCGACGACGTCGTCGCGGGTGAGGGGGTGCGCGAGGACGGCGTTCGCATGCTCGAGGACGTAGTCGATGTCGGCAGCGGTCGCGACGGGGTGGGTGAGCTCCTGCTCCCACGGGGTGTCGGTGGTGCCGACGATCCAGTACCGCGACCACGGGATGACGAACAGCACGGACTTCTCGGTCTGCAGGATCAGGCCGGAGGTGCCGCGGATGCGTTCGCGCGGCACGACGACGTGCACGCCCTTGGACGCGAGGACGCGCAGCCCGCCGCCGTCGCCGGCGAGCGACTCGGTGTCCTCGGTCCACACGCCGGTGGCGTTGATGACCTGCCGGGCGCGGACGGTGATCTCCCGCCCGGTCTCGAGGTCGACGACGACGGCGCCGTTGACCGCACCCGTGGCGCTCTTGGTCAGCGCGACGACCTGGGTGCGCGACGCGGCGTGCGCGCCGTAGCTCGCGGCGGTGCGGATCAGGGTGGTGACGAGGCGGGCGTCGTCCACGGACGCGTCCCAGTACTGGACGGCGCCGATGGCGGCGTCGTGCGCGAGGTCGGGGAACTTGCGCTCCATCTGGTGCCGGGTCAGGTGCCGGTGCAGCGGCATGGCGCGGCGGCCGGGGGCGAGGGAGGCGAGCGTGTCGTAGAGCGCGATGCCGGCGCCGACGTAGGCCCGCTCCCAGAGGCGGTGCTCCAGCGGGTAGAGGAACGGGACGGGCTTGACCAGGTGGGGCGCGATCGTCTTGAGCAGCAGGTCCCGCTCGGTGAGGGCTTCCTTGACGAGGTGGAAGTCGAGCATCTGCAGGTAGCGCAGGCCGCCGTGCACGAGCTTGCTGGAGCGGCTGGACGTGCCGGAGGCCCAGTCCTGGGCCTCGACGACGGCCGTGGACAGGCCGCGGGTGGCGGCGTCGAGGGCGATCCCGGCGCCGGTGACCCCGCCGCCGACGACGAGGACGTCGAGCTCGGCGCTCGCCGCCTGGGATCCCTCGAGCGCGGCAAGGGCCTGGGATCGTGCGTCGGCCGTGAGCCGGGATGAGGCCATCGTTCTTCCTTCCGATCGACGAGGGACGTTTTCCAGATCAACACTGGTGGCACGTCCTCGCAAGCCGGGTGCACGAACGTGCAGAATCCGTGAGACCGTGGACGGGTGACGACCGACCGGGAACGTGACGTGGTGATGGCCGCGACCATGTACTACCTGCAGGACATGAAGATGGAGACCATCGCCCGCCACCTGCGCACGTCGCGCTCCACGGTGTCGCGGTTGCTCAAGCGGGCGCGGGACACCGGCGTCGTCGAGATCACCCTGCGACCCGGGCACTCGCGGGCGCCGGGCCTCGGCCAGGAGATCACCGAGCGGTACGGCATCGACGCCTACGTGGTGCCCGTCCCGGACTCGGCCGGCGACGCCGAGCGGCTCGACCAGGTGGCCATCACCACCGCCCGGCTCCTCGCCCGGTGGTTCGACTCCGAGATGGTGCTCGGCATCGCCTGGGGGACGACCCTCGCGGCGATCGCCCACCACCTGCCGCACAAGCCCACCCGCGGCTCCGCCGTCGTGCAGCTCAACGGGGCCGCCAACACGCGGACCTCCGGCGTCAGCTACGCCGGCGACCTGATCGCGGGCTTCGGCGAGGCCTTCGACGCCCACCTGCACCACTTCCCGGTGCCGGCGTTCTTCGACTACGCCGAGACCCGGGAGGCGATGTGGCGCGAGCGCTCCGTGCGCCGCGTCCTCGACGTCCAGTCGCGGGCCGACATCGCGCTGTTCTCGGTGGGCGCCCTCACCGGCGGCGTGCCGTCCCACGTCTACGCGGCCGGGTACCTGGAGCCGGACGACGTCGGCGTCCTCGACACGGAGGGCGTCGTCGGGGACGTGTGCACCGTGTTCCTGCGGGCGGACGGCACGTACCGCGACATCTCCCTCAACGCCCGTGCCACGGGCCCGTCGCCCGCCGAGCTGCGGCGCATCCCGCGGCGCCTGTGCGCCGTGGCGGGGGACAACAAGACGGCCCCGCTGCGGGCCGCGCTGGCCGCCGGCGTCGTGACCGACCTCGTGGTGGACGAGGTGACGGCCGCTCGCCTCGTGGCGGGCCGGTGACGACGGGTGAATGTCGTGAACGTCTGTGCACGGACGGGGGCGCGGCGTGCCGCGGACGCCCGGACGCGGTGGCCGGCCCCGGTCGTAGAGTGACCGCGTGCCCACCGAGCCCCAGGACCCGATCGCCCTGCGTCCCGCCCTGCCCGCCGACATGCGCGCGGTGCGGGGGCTCGTGGAGCCGTACGCCGAGCGACGCATCCTGCTCGACAAGGAGATGGTCGGCTACTACGAGGCCGTCCAGGAGTTCGTCGTGGCGACGTCCACCGACGGCGGCACAGCCGGTGACGTGGTCGGGTGCGGCGCCCTGCACGTCATGTGGGAGGACCTCGCCGAGGTGCGCACCCTGGCGGTCGACCCGGCGTGGCGCGGACGGCGCGTCGGGCACGCCCTGCTGGCGGCCCTGGTGGAGCGGGCCCGCGGCCTCGGGCTCCGCCGCGTCTTCTGCCTGACGTTCGAGGTCCCGTTCTTCGCCGCGCACGGGTTCCGCGAGATCGACGGCACGCCCGTCACCGCGGACGTGTACGCCGAGCTGCTGCGCTCGCACGACGACGGCGTCGCGGAGTTCCTCGACCTCGCCCACGTGAAGCCCAACACGCTCGGCAACACCCGCATGCTCCTCGACCTCTGACCCTTCGAGGCTGCCCTCCGGTGTTGTGGGTACGAAGATGGCGTGGATCCGGGCCCGGATCCACGCCATCTTCGTACGTACGAAGATGGCGTGGATCCGGGCCCGGATCCACGCCATCTTCGTACCCACAACACCGGAGTGGGTGGTCAGGCAGGCAGGTGGAAGCGGTCCGCGTCGTCCTGCTCGATCAGGCCGTCCTCGACCAGGCCCGCGAGGCAGCGCTCCACCTGCACAGGGTCGGGCCCGGAGTCCGCGAGCAGCGCCCGGGGGACCGGGGCGTCCGAGGCCCGCAGGGCCGCCATGACGCGCCCGCGGACCTGGCGGTCGGTGCCGTGCCACGCCTGGGTGCGGCGGCGGTGCGCGTGCGCGTCCGGCGGGTGCCCGGCGGCGCGCCAGGCGCACAGGTCGGCGACGGGGCACGCGTGGCAGCGCGGGGCGCGCGCGGTGCACACCAGCGCGCCGAGCTCCATCGACGCCGCGGCCCAGCGGGCCGCCGTGGCGTCGTCCGCCGGGACGGCAGCGGCGGCCAGGGCGCGCTCGGCCGCGGTGGGTGACGGGGCGCCGAGGGCGGTGCCGCCGAGGGACCGGGCGAGGACGCGCCGCACGTTCGTGTCCACGACGACGGCGCGGCGGCCGAACGCGAACGCCCGCACCGCGGCCGCCGTGTACTCGCCGACGCCGGGCAGGGCACGCAGCGCCTCCTCGTCGTCCGGCACCGCGCCGTCGTGCCGCTCGACGATCGCGCGGGCGCAGTCGGCGAGCCGCAGGGCTCGGCGCGGGTAGCCGAGGCGGTCCCAGGCACGCAGCACCTCCGCCGTGGGGGCGGTCGCGAGGTCGGCGGGGGCGGGCCAGCGGCGCATCCACTCGCGCCACACCGGCTCCACCCGCACGACCGGCGTCTGCTGCAGCATCACCTCGCTGACGAGCACCTGCCAGGGGGTCCGGTCCGGGCGTCGCCAGGGCAGGTCGCGGGCGGCGCCCGAGAACCAGTCGGTGACGCGCTCGACGAGCTCGTCGGTGGTCTCGGGGGCCGGGGGCGCGGTGGTCGACACGGTGGCCCATTCTCTCCCACGACCTGTCACGCTCGGGTACCGGTCGACGGCCATCTCGCCCTGACGACTGGGGGTGGCGGCGCGGCTGCGCGGTGGGCGCGTGCCCACGTCGTACTGTGGCGCCGGCAGTACGAGACGGAGGGGTGGCCGGTGACACCTGCGAAGGACGGGCGCCGAGGCTCCGGGGCCTCGCGCGGCGGTGCGGCACGCGGAGGCGCGTCCGGGTCCCGGGGCGCGGCGGCCTCGCGGGGCGGGGCCGCCGCCCGCCGGTCGGGCGCCTCCGCGTCGGGCACGTCCAGGTCCGGATCCACCCGTTCCGGTGGGACCCGGTCGGGCTCGTCGAGGTCCGGTTCCGGGGCGTCCGGCTCCTCCCGCTCCGCCGCGGCGAAGGGCGGGCAGCAGGCCGCCACCCGGCGATCGAACGGGCAGGCGAAGTCGTCTTCCACGTCCCGGTCCACGGCCTCGCGGTCGGCCTCGTCGCGGTCGGCCTCGTCCCGCTCCGGTGGGGCGCGCACGTCGGGCCGCGGCACGGCACCGGCCGGGCGCGGCGCGTCGCGCGGTGGGTCGAGGTCGGGCGGCACCCGCAGGACGACGAACGGGCTGGTCGCGCCGGGCACCGCCCGCCGGACGCCGGGCCGCGCCCCCACCCGCTCCGGCGCGCGCCGCCGCGCGGGCGGAGGGCGCGGCCGTCTCGCCGGGATGCTGGCGGTCCTCGCGCTGCTGTGCACGGTGGGCGTGCTCGGCGGCTACGGCGTGGGTCGGGCCGCGGACGCCGTGCGCGCGGTGCTGCCGAGCTCGGACCCCGGCCTGCCGGCCGACAAGGCCGCGCCGCCGGAGCCGATCGACCTCACCGGCCCGGCCACCACCTGCCGCGCGGACGCCGTGGACCTCACCCTCTCCGCCGCCACGCCGACCGCCGTGGTCGGCGACTCCCTCGTCTTCTCCGTGAAGGTGACGAACACCGGCCGGGTGCCGTGCCTCGTCGACGGCGGCTCGGGCAGCCGCACCGTCACGGTGCGGGAGCTCCCGGCCGACGCGTCCGGCACCGCCGGCGCGACGGGGACGGCCGGCACGTCGTCGGGGTCCGCGAAGAAGACCGCGACCGAGGGCGCCGAGGAGGACGCCGCGGCCCCGGGGAAGCGCGTCTGGTCCTCGGGTGACTGCACCGACGGCGAGACCATGCTGCTGCTCGGGGTCGACCACGTCGCCGAGCAGGACGTGCGCTGGCGCACCGAGCGGTCGACGGCGAAGTGCGCGGACGACCTGCCAGCGCTGGAGCCCGGCACCTACCAGGCGTACGCGGAGCTCGCCGACGTGCCCGGTGCGCGCAGCGAGCCCGTCACGGTCACCGTCACCGCCCCGCCCGAGCCCAGCGTCGCGCCGTCGGCGGAAGGCTCCGCCGAGAAGGGCGACGGCGGCCGGGGCGCGGCGTCCGGCACCGGGGACGACTCGGCGGCCGATGACGGCGCCACCGACGACGGCTCCGACGACGCGACCGCGGACGGTTCGGGCACCAGCCCCGACGGGAGCACGAAGGACAAGGACGCGAAGGGTGACAAGGGCGCGTCGGGGGACCGGCCCACGAAGGGGACCGAGACCGCGGAGGACGCCAAGGGCGGCGGGCAGAAGAGCGGGACGGACGATGCCTGACGTGGCGAGCCCGTGTCCGGCGGAGGCGCCGGCCGCAGGGCTGGTCTCGGGGCTGGTGCCGGTGCGCGCCGACGACGTGCCTGACGTCGAGGCCTTCCTGCGGGACGCCGACCTCACCCTCGCCGGGCTGGACCGCGCCGACGTGCACCTCTGGGTGGCCCGCGACGCGAGCGGGCGGGTCGCGGCGAGCGCTGGCTTCGAGCTGAGCGCCGACGGCGAGCACGCGCTGGTGCGCAGCACCGCCGTGCGGCAGGACCGGCGCGGCCGGGGCGAGGGCCTGGCGGTCGCTGAGTTCGCCGTCCTGCGGGCCCGCGACGCGGGCGCCCGTCACGCGTGGCTGTTCTCCCGGCGGTCGGGGCCGTTCTGGCAGCGGCTCGGGTTCGCGCGCGCGACGACCGAGGAGCTGGCCGGCGTGCTCGCCGACGCCACCCAGGTGCGCCTGTTCCGCCGGACCGGGCAGCTCGAGCGGGAGGTCGCCTGGCACCGTGACCTGGACCGGCCGTGACCGGCAACGGGCCGTGCTCTGTCGCGCGCGGCTCCGCCGCGCGGTGCAGCGCTGTCAGGCGTCGGGCTCGGTCAGACGTAGCGCTCGAGGATGCTCGACTCCGCGAGCCGTGACAGGCCCTCGCGCACGGCTCGGGCACGCTGCTCGCCGACGCCCTCGACGGCCATGAGGTCGTCGACGCTCGCCGCGAGCATCTTCTGCAGCCCCCCGAAGTGCCCGACCAGCCGGTCGATGATCGTGGCGGGCAGGCGCGGCACCTTGGACAGGAGCCGGTAGCCCCGCGGCGCGACGGCGGCGTCGAGGGCGACGCCGCCGCCGGGCAGCTCGAGCACGCGGCCGATCTGCCCGAGGTCGAGGAGCTGGGCGGAGTCCAGCGACGCGAGGTCGGCGTGGACGGCGGCCACGGCGCGGCCGGCCCGGTCGAGCTCGACGTAGTCGCGCACCACGAAGTCCCGGTCGGCGCCGATGCCCCCGATGAGCTCGTCGAGCTGCAGCGCCAGCAGGCGGCCGTCCGCGCCGAGCTCGACGACGTAGCCGTCGATCTCCTCGGAGATGCGGCGCACCATCTCCAGGCGCTGCACCACGGAGCACACGTCGCGGACCGTCACCAGGTCCTCGATCTCCAGGGCGGACAGGGTGCCGGACACCTCGTCGAGGCGGGAGCGGTACCGCTCCAGCGTGGCGAGGGCCTGGTTGGCGCGGCCCAGGATGGTGTCCGGGTCCTCCAGCACGTGCCGGAAGGATCCGATGTAGATCGCGACGATGCGCATGGACTGGCTCACCGAGATCACCGGCAGGCCGGTCTGCTTGGCGACCCGCTCGGCGGTGCGGTGCCGGGTGCCGGACTCGCTGGTCTCGATCGTCGGGTCGGGCAGCAGCTGGACGGCGGCGCGCCGGATGCGGGTCGCGTCCCGGTCCATGACGACGGCGCCGTCCATCTTGGACAGCTCGCGCAGGCGGGTCGCGGAGAACTCCACGTCGAGGACGAAGCCGCCGGAGCACATCTCCTCGACCACGTCGTCGAGGCCCAGGACGATCAGCGCGCCGGTGCGCCCGCGCAGGATGCGCTCGAGACCGTCGCGGAGCTCGGTCCCGGGGGCGACGGCCGCGAGCGTCTCCCTGAGCAGGGCGTCGGAGTGCGCGAAGGAGGGAGCCACGAGGAAAGCCTACGACGTGCGAGGCCGCCCGCCCCAGGGAAGACACCCGGTCGGCGCCGGATCGGCCCCGGCACGGGGCAAGCGCTCGCCGGTCAGCGGCGCGCCGCGACCTCGGCGAGCTCCACGGCCTCGGCGATGTGCCGGGCCTCCAGCAGCCGCATCCCGGCGGGCGCCGCGACCTTGGTCCCGGCGGGCACGACGGCGCGCACGAAGCCGAGGCGCGCCGCCTCGCCCACCCGGCGGTCGAGTCCGGTGACCGGCCGGATGTCGCCGGCGAGACCGACCTCGCCGAGCGCCACCGTGCCCGTCGGCAGCGGGGTTCCGGTGCGGGCGGACACGATGGCGAGCGCGGTGGCGAGGTCGGCGGCGGGCTCGGTCACCTTGGCGCCGCCGATGGTGGAGACGTAGACGTCCTGGTCGGCGAGCCGCAGCCCGGCGTGCCGGTGCAGGACGGCGAGGATCATCGCGAGGCGGGACGTCTCCAGGCCGCTCGTGGTGCGGCGCGGGTTAGCCAGCGGGGACGGGGCGACGAGCGACTGGATCTCCAGCGCCAGGGGGCGTCGGCCCTCCAGCGTGACCGTGACGCACGTGCCGGGGACGCCGGCACCGAGGTGGGACAGGAAGAGCCCGCTGGGGTCGCTCAGCCCGACGATGCCCGACTCGTTGAGCTCGAAGCAGCCGACCTCGTCGGTGGGCCCGTACCGGTTCTTCACGGCGCGGACCATGCGCAGGCGTGAGTGCCGGTCGCCCTCGAACTGGCAGACGACGTCGACGAGGTGCTCCAGCGTGCGCGGCCCGGCGACCGTGCCGTCCTTGGTGACGTGACCCACGAGCAGCACGGGCACTGCGCGCTCCTTGGCCGCCGCGATGAGCGCCGCCGCGACCTCGCGCACCTGGCTGACGCCGCCCGGGGCGCCGTCGACCTCCGCCGAGGCGATGGTCTGCACCGAGTCGACGACGAGCAGGTCCGGCTCGGTCGCCTCGATGTGGCCCAGGACGCTGGCGAGGTCGGTCTCGGCGGTGAGCATCAGGGTGGGCGCGAGCGCCCCGATGCGCTCGGCGCGCAGCCGCACCTGCCCGGCCGACTCCTCGCCCGTCACGTACAGCACGGTGCGGTTCGAGCGGCCGTCCGCACCGCGGGCGAACGTCGCGGCGACGTCGAGCAGCAGCGTCGACTTGCCGACGCCCGGCTCCCCGGCGAGCAGCACCACCGCGCCCGGCACCAGGCCGCCGCCGAGGACGCGGTCGAGCTCGTCCACCTGGGTGGGCGACGCCTGCGCGGCGGCCACGTCGATCTCGCCGATCGGCCGCGCCGGGTTGCGGGCCGGGCTGACCGCGACCGTCCGCGGCCCGGTCGCCGCCGGCCCCTCGTCCGTGACCGTGCCCCACTCCTGGCACTCCCCGCACCGCCCCACCCACTTCGCGGTGGTCCAGCCGCACTCCGTGCAGCGGAAGGCCGGGCGGTTGCGCGTGCGGGACGCCGTCGAGGTACTCACGTCACGACACGCTAGGGGCGGGCACCGACAGGGAGAGTCCGGCCTCGACACGCGGCCCGGATACGGCTCCCGGACGGCGTCGCGCGCTCTAGGCTGCGGGTGCACCGCGCCGACGACCAGGAGGACGACGTGAGCCAGGCACGCACGGGCCCGAACGGTCGAGGCGGGTCCCGGCGCCCGTCGGCGGCGGTGATCCGCCGTCGTCGGATCGTGGTGGCCTCGCTCGCTGGTGCGCTGGTGCTGCTGGTGGTGATCTTCACGGCCGTGGTCTGGCCCGGCTTCGCGCGCTCGCCCGAACCGGAGCCCACGACGACGGTCACCGGCCCGCCGCCGACGCCGACGATCGAGCCGAGCGGCCGCCCGGAGGACCAGACGGCGTTCCTCATGGCCATGCCGGACACGGTGCTGCAGCTGGCGCTGCGCGAGGCGGTCCCGCACGACGCGTGGGTCGACGACGTGGACGCCGTCGAGGCGTGGGAGCTGACGTACGCCGACGGGGATGGTGGCGGGGCGACGCGTGTCGACGTGCTTGCCGGGCAGTGGGAGGACGGCGACGGCGCCGCCGGCACCTACGAGGCGCTCGTGAAGGCGGCGGGCGACCCGACGGACGAGGGCGACGTGCAGGTGGACGGCGAGACCGTCGGGTCGTACGTCGTCACGCCGGGCAGCGCCGAGGGCACCGCCGTCGTCACGTGGCGCAACGGGACCGCCGTCCTGCAGGCCACCGGCCCGGCCGAGCTGGTCCAGGACTTCTACTCCGCCTACCCGCTGTAGGCGCTGCTGCCCGGCTGTGGCCGTCGGCACACGTCCACGCGGCCGCCCGCCGTCGTCCGCCCCGTACCGTGGTGCCCGTGAGCGAACAGACGGACGAGCAGCAGGTCACCGGCACCACGGTCGCGTTCCTCGGCACGGGGAACATGGGCGAGGCGGTGCTGTCCGGGGCGTTGAAGGCCGGCGTGGCGCCGGGCGACGTGGTGGTCACGTCCCGCCGGCCCGAGCGCGGGGCGCAGCTGACCGAGCGCTACGGGGTGCGCGCGACGACGGACAACGTCGCCGCGGTCGCCGGCGCGCACGTCGTCGTCGTCGGCGTGAAGCCGAAGGACGTCGGGTCCATGCTCGACCGGGTCGCGGACGCCCTGGAGCCGGGCGCGGTCGTCGTCAGCGTCGCGGCGGGCCTGCCGCTGTCGTTCTTCGAGCAGCGGCTGCCGGCGGGGACGCCGGTCGTGCGGGCGATGCCGAACACGCCGGCGCTCGTCGGGGCGGGCGTCACCGCCGTCGTCGGCGGCACGGCGGCCCGCGAGGACGACGTCGCGCTGGTGGAGACGGTCCTGTCCGGCTCCGGGCACGTCTTCCGTGTCGCGGAGAAGGACATGGACGCGTTCGGCGCGCTCGCCGGGTCGGGGCCTGCGTACGTGTTCTACGTCGTCGACGCGATGGCGGAGGCCGGCGTGCTGCTGGGCCTCACGCGCGACGTCGCGCGCCGCCTCGCCGTCGAGACCGTCCTGGGCTCGGCGAAGCTCCTCGACGAGACCGGGGAGCACCCGGTGCTGCTGCGCGAGAAGGTCTCCTCGCCGGGCGGCACCACCGTCGCCGCGCTGCGCAAGCTGGACGACGGCGGCGTGCGCGCGGCCTTCCTCGACGCGCTCTCCGCCGCCCGGGACCGGTCGCGCGAGCTCGCCGCCGAGCACGGCTGACCGCCGCCGTCCGGCGGGCGCGCCCACCCACCTGGCACGATGACGGTGTGCCCGCACGTGAGAAGCCCGCCGAGACCAGGCCCGGCCGCCGGGGGCGCCGCCCCGGCGGCTCCGACACCCGGGGCGCGGTGCTGGCGGCGGCCCGGGCGGAGTTCCTCGAGCGGGGGTACGAGGCAGCGTCCCTCCGTGCGGTCGCGCGGCGTGCCGGGGTGGACCCGGGCACGGTGCGGCACTGGTTCGGCGACAAGACGCACCTGCTGACCGCCACACTCGGGCTGGCGGACGTCGACCCCGCGTCCATCGCCCGGGCCGTGGCCGAGGGCGGTCCAGTGGAGACCATGGGGGAGCGGCTCGTGCGTGCCGTCCTCGAGGTGTGGGACGCGGACGAGGGCGACACCGTGCGGCTGATGATTCCCGCCGTGCTGTCCGACCCGGGCCTGCGGGCGCTGCTCCCGCAGTTCCTCGGCGCGGAGGTGCTCGGGCCGCTCGTGCGGCGCCTCGGCGTCGACGACGCGCGGCTGCGTACCTCGCTCGTCGCCTCGCAGATGTCGGGGCTCCTCCTGACCCGCTACCTCGTCCCCGTCGAGCCGCTGGCCGCCCTCCCGCCGGCGCGTGCCGCTGCGCTGGTCGGGCCGACCGTCCAGCGCTACCTCACGGGGGAGCTGCCGCCCGGCTGACCGGGGGGATTGCGTCGGGCACGGCGGAGGAGCAGAATTCTTCACATGGTGAATAACGGAGGTGCCGTCCGGGTCCGCGGCCTCGACGTCGAACGCGGCGGTCGCGAGGTGATCGCCGGCCTGGACGTCGACGTGCCCACCGGCCAGGTGGTCGGTCTGCTCGGGCCGTCCGGGTCCGGCAAGACGACCCTGATGCGCGCGATCGTCGGCGTGCAGGACAGGACGCGCGGCGAGGTCACCGTGCTCGGCGAGCCCGCCGGGTCGCCCGGACTGCGCCGTCGTGTCGGCTACGTGACCCAGGCCGCCTCCGTGTACACCGACCTCACCGTCGTGCAGAACCTGCGGTACTTCGCGCGGCTGGCGGGCCTGCCCGCCGCGGGGGCCGATGCCGCCGTCGCCCGGGCGGTCGACACGGTGGACCTCGCCGGCCACGAGAAGCAGCGGGTCGGCACGCTCTCCGGAGGGGAGCGCTCGCGCGTCTCCCTCGCCGCGGCGCTCGTCGGCGACCCCGAGCTGCTCGTCCTCGACGAGCCGACCGTCGGTCTCGACCCCGTCCTGCGCCGGGACCTGTGGCGCACCTTCCGCGGCCTGGCCGCCGACGGGCGCAGCCTGCTCGTCTCCAGCCACGTGATGGACGAGGCCACCCAGTGCGGCCGGCTCCTCCTGCTGCGGCGGGGCGAGCTCGTCGCGGACACCACGCCCGACGAGCTGCTCGCCGAGACCGGCGCCCCCGACGCCGAGCGGGCGTTCCTCGCGCTCATCGACCGGTCCGAGGCGGCCGGGACCACCACCGGGGAGGAGTCCCGATGACCCTCACGCTCACCACCGCGGCACGCGTCCTGGCGCAGATCCGGTTCGACCGACGGACCGTGGCGCTCATCATCGTGCTGCCGTGCCTGCTGCTGGGCCTCATCGCCTGGATGTTCGACGGGACCCCGGTGCTCGACCAGTTCGGCCCCATGCTCGTGGGGCTGTTCCCGCTCATCGTGATGTTCCTGGTCACGAGCGTCGCGACGCTGCGCGAGCGGCAATCGGGCACGCTCGAACGCCTCATGACGACCCCGCTGGGCAAGGGCGACTTCGTCGCCGGCTACGCGCTCGCCTTCGCCGGGCTCGCGCTCGTGCAGGCCCTGGTGGTCGTCGGCTTCGCGCTCCTGGTCGGGATGGACGTCGCCGGGCCGCTGTGGCTCGTGGTCGTGGTCGCGCTGCTCGACGCCGTGCTCGGCTCCTGCCTGGGCCTCGCGGCGTCAGCGCTCGCCCGGTCGGAGTTCCAGGCGGTGCAGATGATGCCGGCGATCATCTTCCCCCAGCTCATCACCTGCGGCCTGCTCATGCCGCGCGACGAGATGCCGCAGGTGCTCGAGTGGCTGTCCCGCGTCTTCCCGCTGACGTACGCCGTGGAGGCCATGCAGGACCTCGCCGCCGGCGCCGAGTGGCCCGACGTCGCCGGCGCCGTCGGCGTGATCGCCCTGTTCATCGTCGGGGCCGTGACCCTCGGCGTCGCGACCCTGCGCCGCCGCACCGCCTGATCCGTTGTGGGCGCGATTTCGGGGACAATCCGCGGTCGGATCGTCCCCGAAACCGCGCCCACAACACGGGTGGCTGGGTCAGTGGTGCAGGCCCAGCGCGTCGGCGACGGCGTCCCAGCCCACGTAGTGGAAGTTCGTCGCGTCGTCCGCGCGCTCGTCGGCGACGTCGGGGCCGGTGTGCGGCTCGTCGTGCAGCACGAGCAGCCCCTCCGTGTGGTCGCCCACCGGCCGGTGCGTGACGGCCAGGCCGTCCGACCCGTGGACGTCGTCGACGTCGCCCGCGCCCTCGGCGCGGAACGACCCGACGGCACGGTTGCGGCCCGTCGTCGAGTACACGGCGAACGTGTCGTCGCCCTGGCTGGAGACGATGACGTACCCGGTGCGGCCGGGCCCGTCGTAGACGTCCACCCCCTCGGCGTCGGCCGTGAGCAGGTCGCCGCCGAACGGGTTCGCGGCGACGGCGTCGGCCTGCGACGAGCCGTCGGCCGGTGCGCACTCCTCGGTGGCGGGGTCGTAGGCGTCGTGCACGCCGAAGTCCGTGACCCGGTCCACCAGGCGCGGCTCCCCGGAGCCGAGCGGGAGCGGAAGCCGCCACAGCCCGACGTCCTCCTGCGCCGCGTACAGCGTGCCGGTGCGCTGGTCCACGGACAGGCCCTCGAGCTGCGGCCCGACGCCCGGCTCGTCGCACGGGGTCCACGTGGTGCCGTCGGGCAGGTCGAACGACGCGGGCATGTCGAGGTGCTGCACGTCCGTGTAGCCCACGGTACCGTCCGCGCCGGGCACGAGGCGCGCCGTGGCGATGCGGGTGGTGCCCTCCTGCGTGACGACGGCGTACGCGTCGTCGCCGTCCTGCCACACGGCCAGGCCGTATGCGGTCTGCTCGGAGTCCACGCCCGCGCGGTCCGGCTGGAACAGGAACTCCTGGTCGGGCGTCGTGATCTCGTGCAGCGGCGCGTCGGAGGCCGCGCCGTCGGGGTCGACGGCGAACAGGCGGATCTGGTCGTTGTACCGGTCGGAGACGACGGCGACGTCCAGACGCTCGCCGCCGACCTCGAGGCCGTAGGCGACGTCGACGTTGTTGTACCGGCCGTCCACCCCGTCGGCGCGCGGCGCGGGCGTCGCGGGCAGCGACTGGACCTCGGCGGCGTCGGCGTCGTAGACGCGCAGTCCGCCCTCCTTGGCGGTGGCGACGACGAGCGAGCGGTCCGGGTCCTCGGGGTGCACCCAGATGGCGGGGTCGTCGCCCGAGGCGTTGCCGCCCGCCTCGTCGTCGAACAGCGCCGGGGTCTGGACGTCGGTCGTCACGGCCGCCACGTCGCCGCGGCCGTGCGGGTCACCGCCGCCGTGCCCGGGATGCCCCCATGCCGCGGCGGCGTGGACGACGGCGAGGGCGGGCAGCAGGGCGAGCGCGAGCAGCGCGGTTCGTGGGGATCGCATGGGAGCAGAGGTTCCCCTGCGGCTCTGACCTCCCGGTGGCGCCGGGGTGTCCGGGAGGCGAACACCGCGAGGCCCGCGCATCGCGGGACCGAGCGGGAGGCTCCCGCGCGCATCTGTAGCGTGGGAGCCTACGTGTTTGTAGCGTAGGGACGTGCGTGTTTGTAGCGTAGGAGTCCGCGAGTCTGTAGTGTGGCCTGGTGGAGTACAGGAATCGCGTGGTCGATGGTGAGCTCGACCGCATGCTCACCGGCTTGCCAGCAGTGGCGATCGTCGGCCCCAAGGCGGTGGGCAAGACGGCGACGGCTCAGCGACGTGCGCGCACCGTGGTCGACCTCTCCGACCCGGACGAGACCGACCTCGTCGTGGCAGACCTCCGCCGCGTGACACGACTTCCCCGGCCCGTCCTCGTCGACGAGTGGCAGGTGCTCCCGAGGGTGTGGGACGCGGTGCGTCGTGGCGTGGACGACGGGGCCGAGCCCGGTTCGTTCCTGCTGACGGGATCCGCGACGCCGACGGCACGGCCGATGCACTCGGGCGCTGGACGCATCGTGCAGCTGAGGATGCGTCCGATGGCCCTGGCGGAGCGCGGCATCGGCGACCCCACGGTCTCGCTCTCAGCGATGCTCGGTGGCGAGCGCGCACTTGAGGGCGACACCGGTGTCCTGCTCGAGCACTACGCCGAGGAGATCGTGGCATCAGGGTTCCCCGGGTTGCGTGAGATGCCGCCACGCGTGCGACGGGACGCGCTTGACACGTATCTTCGGCTCATCGTCGAGCGTGACTTCCCGGAGGCCGGCCGCGAGGTTCGTCGGCCCGGGACGCTCCGGGCCTGGATGCGGGCGTACGCGGCCGCCACGGCGACGACGGCCTCGTACACCGAGATCCTCGACGCGGCGACGGCGGGAGAGCCGGACAAGCCTGCGCGGACCACCACGACCGCGTACCGCGAGACCCTCGAGCGCATCTGGCTGCTCGAGGAGCTCCCGCCGTGGGTCGGGGCAGGCAGCCGGCTGAGCGCCCTGGGCAGGACGCCGAAGCATCACCTCGCCGACCCGGCGCTCGCCGCCCGGTTGCTCGGAGTGAACGCGCCCACGTTGCTGGACACGCCGCACCCCGCCGGGACGGTCGGGCCCCGTCGTGGAAGCCTGTTCGGTGCGCTCTTCGAGAGCCTGGCGACGTTGTGCGTCCGCGTCTACGCGGAAGGAGCGGGCGCGACGGTGAGCCACCTGCGGACGCACCGAGGGGACCACGAGGTCGACCTGATCGTCGAGCGGGACGACGGGCGCGTCCTCGCGATCGAGGTCAAGCTCGGTGCCACGCCGAGCGACCGGGACGTGCGACACCTGCACTGGCTCTCAGAACGTGTCGGGGCAGATGTCGTCGACTCGGTCGTCATCACCACGGGGCGGGCAGCGTACCGGCGACCGGACGGCATCGCCGTCGTCCCCCTGGCCCTGCTCGGGCCTTGACCGCGCGCTACGGCCGCGCGGAGAACCGCTCCAGCAGCTCGGCGTGGCCGGAGCAGACCAGCAGGTCGTTTGCGCTGACCCGCGTCTCCGGCGTCGCGTACGCGAACTCGACGCCGGGCGACTTCACCCCGATGACGGTGATGCCGTACTTCTGCCGGATGTTCGCCTGCGCGAGCGTGAACCCCTGCATCTCCTTCGGCGGGCGCATCTTGACGATGGTGAACCCGTCCTCCACCTCGATGTAGTCGAGCATCTTGCCGCTGACGAGGTGCGCGACGCGGGAGCCCGCGTCCGTCTCGGGGAACACCACGTGATGGGCGCCGATGCGCGTGAGGATGCGGCCGTGCTCCACCGAGACCGCCTTCGCCCAGATCTGCGGGGTGCCCATGTCCACGAGGTTGCCCGTGATGAGCACGGACGCCTCCAGGGAGGTGCCGACGCCGACGACGGCCACGCCGAAGTCCCGGGCGCCGAGCTGCTCCAGCGCCTCCGGGTTGGAGGCGTCCGCCTCGACCAGCGGCAGTCGCCCCGACCACTGCGCCACGAGGCGCTCGTCCTGCTCGACGGCGAGCACGTCCTGACCGAGCCGGTCCAGCGTGGAGGCGATGGCCGAGCCGAACCGGCCCAGGCCGATGACGAGCACGCCGGCGTCCCGCTCGGGGACCTTCTTGTCGGGCACGGTGTTCCTTTCCTGGTGGGGCGGAGCGTCAGCCGATGCTGTCGGTCGGATGAGTCTGGCTCACCCGATGATCGGGCGTTCCTCGGGGAAGCGTACGATGCGGCGCCGGTCGCGCAGCGCCAGCGCGCTGAGGATCGAGATCGTGCCGACACGGCCCATGAACATGAGGGCGCTGAGCCAGATCTTCGCCGCGTCCGGCAGCTCGGGCGTGATGCCGGTGGACAGCCCGACGGTCGCGAACGCCGAGATCACCTCGAACAGCACCTGGGACAGCGAGAACTCGGTGATCTGCAGCAGCACGATGCACGACACGAGCACCGCGGTCGCGCCGATGAAGACCACCGCGATGGACAGCCGCAGCGTGTCGCGCGGGATCCGCCGCCCGAACGCCTCGGTGTCCTTGTCGCCGCGGGCCTCGGCGAGGATCGCGAGCAGCATGACGGCGAGCGTCGTGACCTTGATGCCGCCCGCCGTCGAGGCGGACCCGCCGCCGACGAACATCATGGCGTCGTGCACGAGCCACGTCTCGTCGTGCATGGCGCCGACGTCCACGGTGCTGAACCCCCCGGAGCGGGGCATCACGGCCGCGAAGAACGTCGAGAGCAGCCGGGTGGGCAGGTCCTGCTCGCCGAGGGTGCGGGGGTTGTTCCACTCCAGGGCGCCGATGAGCACCGCGCCGCCGGCGAGCAGCGCCAGGCTGGTGGTGACCGTCAGCTTCGTGTGCAGCGACAGCGACCGCACCCAGTGGTGCCGGCGGCGCCGGTGGGTGAGCACGTTGAGGATCACGGGGAAGCCCAGCGCCCCGATGAACACGCCCAGGGCCACCGGCACCAGCACGAGCCAGTCGGAGGTGTAGGGGACCAGGCCGTCGGCCGTCGGGACGAACCCGGCGTTGTTGAACGCCGAGATGCCGAAGAACGCCGCGTGCCACGCGGCCTGCCCGACGCTCTCGCCCAGCGCGAGGAAGCGGGGGAAGAGGAACAGGGCGATGGTGGCCTCGATCGACGTCGAGGTGATGATGATGACGCGCACGAGGTCGCCGACCTCGCCGAGGCGGCTCGTCTTGGTCTCCGAGGCGGTGAGGAGACGCTGGGTCAGCCCGATGCGCCGCGACACCGCCATGCCGAGCAGCGACGCGAGCGTCATGACCCCCAGGCCGCCGATCTTGATGCCGACGATGATGACGACGCGACCGTAGGTGGACCAGTACTCCCCGGTGTCGACGGTCACCAGGCCCGTGATGCACACGGCCGAGGTCGCGGTGAACAGGGCGTCGGCGAACGATGCGGAACGGCCCGACGCCGTCGCCCACGGGGGCAGCAGCAGCAGCGTGAAGACGGTGATGACGGCGGCGAACACGGTCATCGCCAGCCGGGCGGGGTACTCGCGGACCGTCTTGTCGACCCACTCGCGCAGCATGACGGCGCGGCTGCCCCACCTCGTCGCCACCCGACCTCCCGTTGCCGTCCGGCCTTCGCACGTGCCGCCGTCCGCGTCCCCGCCCCGGTCCGCGGACACGCGGCTCAAGCCTGCCACGACGTGGGCTACCGTGACGGGATGCGCGTCGCCCGGCTGCTGTGGAGCCCCGAGCTCCTGCGATACGACTTCGGTCCCGGGCACCCGATGGCGCCCGCCCGCCTCGACCTCACGATGCGGCTGGTCCGTGAGCTGGGGCTGCTCGACGAGCCGACCCTCGAGGTGGGCGACGTCCCGGGCCCCGCGCCCGACGACGTGATCCGCACGGTGCACGACGCCGACTACGTCGCGGCGGTGCGCCGCGCCGCGGCCACCGGCGAGCCCGACCCGGCCCGCGGCCTCGGCACCGAGGACGACCCCGTCTTCGCGGACATGCACGACGCCGCCGCGCGGCTCGTGGCCGCCTCCGTGGACGCCGCGGAGTCCGTGTGGACCGGCCGCGTGGCGCACGGCGTGAACGTCGCCGGGGGCATGCACCACGCCCGCCGGGACGCCGCGTCCGGCTTCTGCGTGTACAACGACGCCGCGGCCGCCGTGCAGCGGCTCCTCGACCTCGGCGCCGAGCGCGTGGTCTACGTCGACCTGGACGCCCACCACGGCGACGGCGTCGAGTCGATCTTCTGGGACGACCCGCGGGTGCTCACCGTCTCCGTCCACCAGGACGGGCACACGCTGTTCCCGGGCACCGGCAACGCCGGCGACACCGGTGGCACGGCCGCCCAGGGCACCGCGGTGAACGTCGCCCTGCCGCCGCGCACCGGCGGCGAGCAGTGGCTGCGCGCGGTGGACGCCGTCGTGCCTGCGGTGGTGCGCGCGTTCGAGCCCGAGGCGATCGTCTCCCAGCACGGGTGCGACGCCCACGCCAACGACCCCCTCACCGACCTCGCCGTGAGCGTCGACGCGCAGCGGACGGCCGCGCGCTGGGTGCACGACCTCGCGCACCAGGTCGCCCGGGGCCGGTGGGTGGCGCTCGGCGGCGGCGGGTACGCGGTCGTCGACGTCGTCCCGCTGGTGTGGGCGAGCCTCGTGGCGGAGGCCGCCCATGCGCCCCTGGCGCCCGGCCTGGAGCTGCCCACCCGCTGGCGTCGCGAGGTGGAGGAGCTCTCCGGCCTCGACCCCGCGGAACGGCTCGGGGGCGGCGAGGTCGCGTGGCGCCCCTGGAGCGACGGGTACGACCCGGAGGACGACGTCGACCGCGCCGTGCTGGCCACGCGCCGCCACGTGTTCCCGACGTGGGGCCTGGACCCCTACCGCGACTGAGGGGTGCCGTCCGTGTTCGGGCCTGCGGGCCGGATCGGGTACTCTGAGGGACGGACTTTTTCGTGTTGGTCGGCTGCGCCTGGGGACAGGTGCTCGTGGGACCAACCGTGCTCCACCACCCGACCAGCATTGTGAGGACCTCATGGGCTCCGTCATCAAGAAGCGCCGCAAGCGCATGGCGAAGAAGAAGCACCGCAAGCTGCTTCGCAGGACGCGTCACCAGCGCCGCAACAAGAAGTGACGCCGCCCCCGCCGGTCGGCGGGGCGCACGCACCGAGCCCGGGCCCTCCGTGAGGGCGCCGGGCTCGTCGCGTCTCCGGACGGTGCGGGCGCGCCGGGTCGGCATCCCGTCCCCGGGTCGGCACACAGGCGTGCCGACCCGGGGACGGAATGCCGACCTGGGTCAGCGGCGGCGGAAGCGCCGCTGGATCGAGCGCAGCACCAGGCCGACGATCCAGGCCGCGCCGGCCCACGACGCCGTCTTCATGCCCCGCCCGGCGACCCGCTGCCCGCGGCCGCGGAACTCGCGGATGGGCCAGCCGACCTCCTTGGCGTGCCGCCGCAGCCGGGTGTCGGGGTTGATGGGGCACGGGTGGCCCACGGAGCGCATCATCGGCAGGTCGTTGAGGGAGTCGCCGTAGGCGTAGGACGACGCGAGGTCGACGCCCTCGCGCTCCGCCAGCTCGCGGACCGCCGCGCCCTTCGCCTCGCCGTGCATGAGATCGCCCACGAGGCGGCCGGTGTAGTAGCCGCCCGAGTGCTCGGCGACCGTGCCGAGGCAGCCCGTGGCGCCGAGCCGTCGCGCGATCATGCCGCCGATCTCCACCGGGGTCGCCGTCACCAGCCACACCTGGTCGCCCGCGGCGAGGTGCTCGTCCAGCAGCCGCTTGGTGCCGGGGAAGATCCGCAGCTCGAGGACGGTGTCGTACACCTCCTCGCCGACGGCGGTGATCTCCGCGACGGACCGGCCCGCGATGAGCGACAGGGCCCGGCTGCGGACGGTCTCGATCTGGCTGCGCGACTCGCCGAACATCAGGTACTTCGCCTGGATCAGGCCGAAGCGCAGCAGGTCGCCGGCCCCGAAGAATCGGCGCTGGTACAGCGCGCGGGCGAGGTGGAAGGCGCTCGCGCCGCGGATGATCGTGTTGTCGACGTCGAAGAACGCCGCCGTGCGCGCCGGGGGAACACGAGACTCGGCGGGCGACGGCATGCGGCCCACTGTATCGGCGCCACCACGTCGGCGCGGCTACGCTGTCCTGCGTGAGCGGGCTGCAAGAATCGGTCGACGACCCCCGGGTCGTCCTGTACACGAGGGCGGGCTGCCACCTGTGCGACGAGGCACGGGCGGTGGTGGTCGAGGTGTGCGGCACCGTGGGCGCGGCGTGGCGCGAGGTCGACATCGACGTCGGCGGAGCGGGCGACGCGGCCGGCGGGGCGTCGGACGACCTGGTGGCGCGGTACGGCGACTACGTACCGGTCGTCGAGGTGGACGGTGTGCAGCAGGGGTTCTGGCGGGTGGACGCCGCGCGCTTGGCGCGCCGGCTGGGGCGGTAGCCCGGGAGGGAACGAACGTGATCGAGCTCGGCGAGGCGACGGTGCCGGCCGCGACGGTGGCGCGGCTGCCCTACTACCTGCGCGCGTTGCGCGACCTGGCGGAGGCGGGGGTGACGACGACGTCGTCCTCGGAGCTCGCGGAGCGCTCCGGCGTGGGGTCGGCGCAGCTGCGCAAGGACCTGTCGTACCTGGGGTCGTTCGGCACGCGCGGCGTGGGCTACGACGTGCAGTCGCTGGCGTCGTACATCGCCTCGGCCCTGGGTCTGGGCTCCGAGCACCGGCTGGCGATCGTGGGGATCGGCAACCTGGGGCACGCGCTGGCGAACTACTCCGGGTACGCGGCCCGCGGGTTCCAGGTCGTGGCGCTGCTGGACGCCGACCCGCGCGTCGTGGGCCGCACCGCGGCCGGCATCACGATCGACCACGTCGACGACCTCGAGGACGTCCTCGCCCGGCGCGGCGTGTCGATGGTGCTGCTGGCGACGCCCGGCCCCGTGGCGCAGGGCCTCGCCGAGCGCGTCGTCGCCGGCGGGGTCCGCGAGATCCTGTCCTTCGCGCCGGTGGCCCTGCAGCTGCCCGACGACGTCGTCGTGCGCTCCGTGGACGTCGCGGGCGAGCTGCAGATCCTCGCCTTCCACGCCGCCGCCCGCGCCGCGACCCACGCCGCCCCGCAGCCCCAGCCGTAGACTCCGCGGCCTCGCGGTGGCCGACGCCGGCCTCCCGAGCCGACGGCAGTCACCGGTGCAGGCGCGGTGGTCCCGGCATCCCTCCGCTCTTTCTCCGCGTGACTTGGCGCGCGTGCAACCAGGGCGACCACAGCACCTGCAGCAGCCGCTCCCACAGGCCTGACGTGGCGCGCGTGCAGGCAGGGCGACCACAGCACGAGACCCTTCGGGGATGCTTGTCGCGAGGCTGGCTGGGCCTGGCAGGAGGCCGCGAGGAACGAGCGGCCGAGCGGAC
>NZ_SIRP01000001.1:1207927-1316115 GCF_011634835.1 Isoptericola sp. BMS4
GCTGGGCCTGGCAGGAGGCCGCGAGGAACGAGCGGCCGAGCGGACCGGCCTCGCGACAAGCATCCCCGAAGGGTCTCGTCAGCAGAACGTGGGAGTCAGGACTGCTTGATCGCCGACACGTCCAGCGCGATCTTCACCTTGTCGCCCACCAGGACGCCGCCGGTCTCGAGCGCGGCGTTCCAGGTGAGGCCGTAGTCCTTGCGGGAGATCTCGATCTCCGCCTCGAAGCCGGCGCGCGGGTTGCCGAACGGGTCGGTGGCGGTGCCGGTGAACTCGGTGGGCAGCTCGATGGTGTTGGTCACGCCGTTGATGGTGAGGTCGCCGGTGATCGTGTAGTCCTCGCCGTCGGTCGAGATCTCCTTGGAGACGAACGACCAGACCGGCTTCTCCTCGGCGTGCCAGAAGTCGGCGCTCTTGAGGTGCGCGTCGCGGTTCTCGTCGCCGGTGCTGACCGACGCGGCGTCGAGCTCGGCGTTGACGGACGAGGACTCGAGGTCGTCGCCGACGGCGATGGTGCCGGAGGTGATGGCGATGGTGCCGCGGACCTTGGCGATGCCCGCGTGACGGACCGCGAAGGAGGCGGTCGAGTGGGCGGCGTCGATGTCGTACGTACCGGCGGTGAGCTCTGCGGGAAGCGCGGTCATGGGTTCTCCTCGGCTGGTCGGGGCGTGCGGTTCGTGGTGAGATCAAGATAGTTGAGCAATCAACTACCCGCACGAGGTGTCAACCACGGGCTCTCGTAACCTATTCCCGTGGGCGGGGGGACAGGGCCGAGGAGGATGGCAGGTACGTGAACGACAAGTCTGTGACCAGTGACGACGTGCGCTGGCTCGACGAGCAGCAGCAGTGGGCGTGGCGCCGTTTCCTCGACGGGACGTCCCGGTTCTTCGAGTCCCTCGGGGACGTGCACGACGCCGAGCTCCCGGTGACCCTCGGCGAGTACCACCTGCTCGTCCAGCTCTCCGAGGCGCCCGGCCGGACCCTGCGGATGTCGGCGCTCGCCGAGTACCTCGTGCTGTCCCGCAGCCGCCTCACGCACACCGTGGACCGCATGGAGCGGCGCGGCCTCGTGGAGCGCCGGCCGGCGCCGGGCGACCGCCGCGGTGTGAACTGCGTCATGACCGACGCCGGCTTCGCGGCCCTCGTCGCCTCCGCGCCGGGGCACGTGACGGCCGTGCGACGCTTCCTCGTCGACGTGCTCGACGACGAGGAGATGGCGATGCTCGGCCGCGCGATGGCCAAGGTGGCGAGCGCCGCGCGCGGCGAGCAGGAGCTCGCCGGTCACGAGTGAGCACGAGTGAGCACGAGCCGGCAGGCGTGGGCCGGGCGGTCGCCCGGCCCGCGACGGCCCCGCCGTGACGCCGCTCACGGCACGCTGAACGGGACCTGGGTGCCGCTCCGGTCTGGGACACTGGGCCCATGGCCACCACCACCGTCCACCTCGTGCGTCACGGCGAGGTGCACAACCCGGACGGCGTGCTCTACGGGCGAATCCCCGGCTACCGGCTCTCCGATCGCGGCCGGGCCATGGCCGACCGCGTCGCGGAGCACCTCGTCGGTACCGGTCGGGACGTCGTCGCCGTCGTCGCGTCGCCGATGCAGCGGGCGCAGGAGACCGCGGCGCCCACGGCGACCGGGTTCGGCGTCGAGCTGTCCACCGACGAGCGCCTGATCGAGGCGGGCAACCACTTCGAGGGCACCACCATCGGGTCCCGGCCCGGTCAGCTCGCGCACCCCCGCCACTGGCGCTACCTGTGGAACCCGTTCCGGCCGTCGTGGGGCGAGTCGTACGCCGACCAGGTGGTGCGCATGCGCGCCGCGGTGGACGACGCGCGCCGCGCGTGGGCGGGCCACGAGGTGGTGCTCGTCAGCCACCAGCTGCCCGTCTGGGTGACGCGCCGCTCGTTCGAGGGCCGCAGCCTGGCGCACGACCCGCGCCGGCGCGAGTGCGCACTGGCCTCCCTCACGTCGCTGCGGTTCGACGGCGACCGGTTCGCGGGCCTGCACTACTCCGAGCCGGCGGGCGCCCTGCTGGGCGGTGCCGACCCGGTGTCGGGGGCATGATGCGCGAGGCACGCACCCGCCGGGCCGTGCGCCGGGCGGCGGTCGTCGCGGCGTCCGCCGGGCTGGCCGTCGCCCTGGCGGCGTGCGGGGCGCAGGACTCCGGCGCTGGCGACGTCGTCGGGCAGGGGTTCGTCTCGGGCGACGGCTCGGTCAAGCAGTGGGAGCCGGACGACCGCGACGCCGTCACCGTCGAGGGCACCACGTTCGAGGGCGACGAGGTGAGCACGGCCGACTGGGCGGGCGACGTCGTCGTGCTCAACACCTGGTACGCCGCGTGCCCGCCGTGCCGCGCGGAGGCGCCCGACCTCGTGGACCTGGCGAACGAGCGCGCGGCGGACGGCGTGCACCTGCTCGGCGTCAACACGGAGGACGAGGCCGGGGCGGCCCTGTCGTTCCAGCGCACCTTCGACGTGCCGTACCCCTCGATCGAGGACCGCAGCGGGCAGGTCGTCGCCGGCCTCTCGGGCGTCGTCCCGCTGCAGGCCGTGCCGTCCACCGTCGTGCTCGACACCGAGGGGCGGGTGGCCGCCCGGGTCATCGGCGAGGTGGAGCGGTCGACCCTGGAGGCCATCGTCGACGAGGTCCTCTCCGAGGGCGGCGGAGCCGCAGCGGAGGACGACGGCCCCGAGGCGGACGGCGCGGAGGGCGCCTGATGGGTGAGGCGTTCGCCAGCACGGCGTGGAGCGGCTCGATGCTGCTGGCGCTGCCGGTGGCGCTGGTCGCCGGCCTGGTGTCGTTCGCGTCGCCGTGCGTGCTGCCGCTCGTCCCCGGCTACGTGGGCTACGTGGGTGGCATGGCCGCGGTGTCGACCGGACCCGCGGGGGCGTCGCGTGCCGCCCCGGCACGCCGCCGCGTCGTGGCGGGCGTCGGGCTCTTCGTGCTCGGGTTCACCGCCGTCTTCGTGGCGCTCATGGCGGCGGCGGGGGCGCTGGGGAGCTACCTGGTGCGCTGGGAGGACGTCCTCATGCGCGTCCTCGGCGTCGTCGTGATCCTGCTCGGCCTCGGCTTCCTCGGCGCGGTGCCGTTCCTGCAGCGCGAGCGCCGGCTCCACCTCAGCCCGCGGGCGGGGCTCTGGGGGGCGCCGCTGCTCGGGGTCGTGTTCGGGCTCGGCTGGACGCCGTGCATCGGCCCGACGCTGGCCACGGTCCAGGCGCTCGCCCTCGACGAGGCCTCCGCGGCCCGCGGCGTGGTGCTGGGGATCGCGTACTGCGTGGGCCTGGGCGTGCCGTTCCTGCTGGTGGCGCTCGGGCTGCAGTCCTCGCAGCGGATGCTCGGCTTCCTGCGGCGGCACCGGCTCACGATCCAGCGGGCGGGCGGCGCGCTGCTGGTCGTGCTCGGGATCGCCCTGGTCAGCGGGCTGTGGGCGTCGTGGACCAGCCAGATGCAGGGCTGGATCGGCGGATTCGAGCTGGTGGTGTGATGAGCGACGAGACGACCTACCGCCCGGAGGGCATCCGGGACGCGTTCACCGAGGGCGGCACCCCGGACGCCGCCGGAGCGAAGGGCCCGGCGCACGGCGGCAAGGGCTCGGGGCCCGGCGGACCGGCCCTGCCGTCCCTGGGGTGGCGCGGCACCCTGCGCTGGACGTGGCGCCAGCTCACGAGCATGCGCGTGGCGCTGATGCTGCTGATGCTGCTCGCGGTCGCCGCCGTGCCCGGCTCGGTCCTGCCGCAGCGCGGCCAGGACCCGGCCGCCGTCCTGGAGTACCTCGGCGACCACCCGGCGGCGGGGGAGTGGCTGGACCGCCTCGGTTTCTTCGACGTCTACAGCTCGGTCTGGTTCTCCGCGATCTACCTGCTGCTGTTCGTCTCGCTGGTGGGCTGCATCGTGCCGCGCACGATCGCGCACGCCAAGGCGCTGCGGAACCGCCCGCCGAGGACGCCGGCGCGGTTCGGCCGGTTCCCCGCGACGGCGTCGGCGACGACGAGCGCGTCCCCGGACGACGTGGTGGACGCCGCGGCGGCCCACCTGCGCGGCCCGTTGCGGACGCTGCCCCTGTTCCGGGTGGACGTCGGCGGCGAGGAGCCGCGCCGCGGCAGGCCCGCCACCCGCACCGTGGCGGCGGAGCGGGGCTACCTGCGCGAGACGGGCAACCTGCTCTTCCACCTGGCGCTGCTCGGGCTGCTGATCTCCGTGGCGCTCGGCCAGCTGCTGCACTACCGCGGGCAGGCGATCGTCACGGAGGGGCGCGGGTTCGCCAACGCCGTCGTCGACTACGACACGTTCGAGTCGGGGGCGTGGTTCTCCCCGACGTCGTTGGTGCCGTTCTCGATGACGCTCGACGCGTTCGACTCCGAGTTCGCCTCCGACACCGTCGCGTTCGCGCAGGCCCGCGACTTCACCGCGCACGTCACCGTCACGGAGCCGGAGGGGGCGCAGCACACCGAGACGATCAAGGTCAACGAGCCGCTGAACGTCGACGGGTCGAAGATCTACCTGCAGGGCAACGGGTTCGCACCCGACATCACCGTCGAGGACTCGGAGGGCCAGGTCGCCTTCTCCGGAAGGGTGCCGTTCCTGCCCGAGGACCAGATGTACACCTCGCGCGGCGTGGTGAAGGTCCCGGACGTCTCGCCAGGGCAGGACCAGATCGGCATGATCGGCTACTTCCTGCCGACGGCGGTCGTCGAGGAGGACGGGTCGGCGCGGTCGGTGTTCCCGCAGCCGAACAACCCGCTGATGGTGCTCGAGGTGTACACCGGGGACCTGGGCCTCGACGAGGGGGTGCCGCAGAACGTCTACGAGCTCGACACCGCCAGCCTCGACCCGGCTGTGGAGGACGACGGCAGCACCATGAAGGTGCTGGTGCGTCCGGGGGAGACCGTGGAGCTGCCGGACGGGCTCGGCACCGTCTCGCTCGCCGACGACGTGCCGCGGTACGTCGCCCTCGACCTGCGGCACGACCCCTCGCTGGCCTTCGTGCTCACGTTCTCGCTGCTCGCGCTGGGCGGGCTCGCCGTGTCGCTGTTCACGCCCCGCCGCCGGGTGTGGGTGCGGACCTGGAGCGAACCGGCCGGGGACGACGGGCGTACAGTGACTCGCGTCGAGCTCGCCGGCCTGGCGCGGGGCGACGACGCCGGGCTGCAGCGCGAGGTCGACCGGACGCTCGCCGCCGTGCCCGGAGTGCCCACCGAGGCCCCGGCCGACGGCCCCCACGGTGCCGCCGGCGGCGCCCCCGACAGCAGCACCACCGTTCGTTCGACCACCGTCACGGAGGACTGACCATGCAGATCGCCGAGCTGAGCGTCCTGCTCGTGTGGGCCGCGGCGACCGCGCTGACCATCGCGCTCGTCGCGTTCGCGATCGACCTGGGGCGGCGGACCGAGGCGCGCGCCGAGGCCCACGCCGCGTCGATGACCCCCGCGGCCGTCGGGGCGGGCGGCGGCTCCACGCCGGCGCCCTCGACCACGCTCGACGCCGTCCCGCCCGCCGCGCCGCGCCGCCGCACTGCGGGCATCGCCATGTCCACGACGTGGCTGGGCACGGCGCTGCTCCTCGCCGCGATCGTGCTGCGCGGCCTCGCCGCGGGCCGCACGCCGTGGGCCAACATGTACGAGTTCACGATGGTCGGCACGTTCATGGCCCTCGCGGTGTTCCTCGTGCTGAACCTGCGCCGCGACGCGCGGTTCCTCGGGGCGTTCGTCACGGGGCTGTCGGTGCTGTTCCTCGTGCTCGGGCTCAACGTGTTCTACATCGCCGCGACGGGGGTGCAGCCCGCGCTGCAGAACTACTGGCTGGTCATCCACGTGGGCGTGGCGATCAGCGCCACGGGCATCTTCACGGTGGCGTTCGTGACGTCGGTGCTCCAGCTGCTGCGCGACAGCCGGGACTCCGGCGCGCCGTACCTGCAGCGCCCGGGGTTCCGCTGGCTGGACCGGCTGCCCACGACGGCGTCGCTGGAGGGGCTGTCGTTCCGGCTCAACGCGGTGGCGTTCGTGCTGTGGACGTTCACGATCATCGGCGGCGCGATCTGGGCCGAGCACGCGTGGGGCCGCTACTGGGGCTGGGACCCGAAGGAGGTCTGGAGCTTCGTGGTGTGGGTCGTCTACGCGGCCTACCTGCACGCCCGCACCACGCGCGGCTGGGACGGCCGCCGGGCCGCCTGGTTCGTCGTCGTCGGCTACGCGTGCGTGCTGTTCAACTTCACCGGCGTGAACCTCGTCTTCAACGGCAAGCACTCCTACTCGGGGCTCACCACCGGCTCCTGACCCCCGCCCGCCCAGTGCTGCGAGCGCGATTTCGGGGACTGTCGAACGCCCGATAGTCCCCGAAATCGCGCTCACAACGAGTCAGGTGTCGTCGCTCCGGCCGCGCTCGCGGCGGCGCCGCTCCTGCTCCAGCTTCCACAGAAAGTCCGGGTCGTCGTCGGGGGCGGCGGGCCCGGACGGGCGCTGCGGCCCGCGGCCCGGGCGCCTGGGTCGACCGCCGCCGCCGGAGGCGCGCCGCCCCGTCTGCCGCATCACGATCCAGGCGACGGCGCCGAACACGGGCAGCAGCAGGATGATGACCGCCCACAGCCATCGGGGCAGGCCGCCGCGGTCCTCCTCCTCGGAGTTGGACAGGTCGACGAGGGCGTAGACGTCGAGCCCGACGACCAGGAGCGTCAGGACCACACGGAACATGGCACCAGCCTATTCCGCCGGCGGGGTCTTCCAGGAATCCCGCCGCAGAGGTCGCGCGGGAAGGCCGCGTCACCACGAGGCGGCACCCCGGCACGCGCCTCGCGGCGTTGTCCTCGCTCGAATGGGCTCCGCCCGTCCTTCGCTCGTCCGCCTTGCGATGCGCGCACCGGTGCACCACCTGAGTCGACGTGGCCTCCCCGCGCGACCTCTACCCTGGTGCCGTGCCCCTCGTGCTGTACACCCTCTGGCGGATCCTGATCTTCGTCGCCGCGCTCGTCCTCGGCTACCTCGCCGGGCTGGGCAGTTGGCTGCTCGTGCTGGTCGCGGCCGTCGTCGCCTTCGCCGTGTCCTACCTCGCGCTGCGCGGCCCGCGGGACGCGGCGTCGCTCTGGCTCGCCGAGCGCGCCGAGCGGCGCCGGGCCGGCCGGGGGGCGCGTGACGTCGACGCGGAGTTCGAGGACGCCGCGGTCGACGGCGAGCCCGACGGGCGCCGCGACGACGCCGGCCCCGCGCACTGACGCACGGCGGGCCGGCCGTCCCCGACAGGGCTCGACGGAACCCGGCCGGCCCCGCGGCGCCCGCTCGGGCCTCGGGTCAGAGCGCCAGGCCCGCGCCGAGCAGCACCCCGTAGGCGAGCTCGAACATCCCCGTGCCGGCGAGGACCGGGACGAGCGCCCTGCCCTGGGCGCCCGCCACCACCGGGGTGACGAGCAGCACGGCCGGCAGCAGCAGCACCGTGACCAGCAGGGCCCAAGGGGTCCAGGCGGCGCACGCCACGCCGAGCGCGACAGGCAGCAGGATCCCGGCCGCGTACGCGCGGCGGGCCCGGTGGTCGCCGAGACGCACGGCCAGCGTGCGCTTGCCGGCGACGACGTCGGTGGGGATGTCCCGCACGTTGTTGACCATGAGCAGGGCGCAGGCGACGAGCCCCACGCCGACCGCGCCGAGCACGGCCGGCCACGTGACCCGGTCGGCCTGCGTGTACGTGGTGCCCAGGGTGGCCACCAGCCCGAAGAACAGGAAGACGCCCACCTCGCCCAGGCCGGCGTACCCGTAGGGGCGGCGTCCGCCGGTGTAGAACCATGCCGCCAGCATGGCGAGCGCCCCGACCGCGATCAGCCACCAGTGGCCGCTCACCGCGCACAGCGCGAGCCCGAGCACCCCCGCGACGCCGAGCGAGGCGAACGCCGCCGCGCGGACACGCCCGGGCCGTGCGGCGCCCGAGGCGGTGAGCCGCATGGGCCCGACCCGGTCGACGTCGGTGCCGCGCACCCCGTCGGAGTAGTCGTTCGCGTAGTTGACGCCGACCTGCAGCGCCAGCGCCACCCCGAGCGCGAGGACGGCCGGCAGCCAGGCGAACGCGTCGACCTGCGCCGCCGCGCCGCTGCCGATCAGCACCGGCGCCGCCGCCGCGGGAAGGGTCCGGGGGCGGGCGCCGGCCACCCAATCGCTCGTCGTGGCCATGGTTCTCCGAAGGTCGGTGTGCGGACTCAGCCGCGCGCCTCGTGCTGACGCACGAGCGCGGCGACGCCGGCGCGGTCCACCTTGCCCGGGCCGCGCAGCGGCAGGGCCGGGGCGCGGTACACGCGGCGGGGCGCGGACGGCGGCCCCAGCCTATCCGCGACGGCGGCCCGCACCCGCCGCAGCTCGTCGCCGGTCACCGCCTCCCACGCGCCTTCGGGTCCTGCACCACGCGGGGACGTGGCCGACTCGTGCGTGACCACCGCGACGACGGCCTGCCCCCACTCCGGGTCGGGGACGCCGACGACGCACGCCTCGCCGCCCAGCACCTCGCCGAGCAGGCCCTCGACGGGCGCCGGCGCCACGTTCTCGCCGCCGGTCACGACGACGTCGTCCGCCCGCCCGAGGACCCGCAGCGCGCCGTCGGACCAGGCGCCGAGGTCGCTGGTGCGGAACCACCGGGTGCCGTCGTCGTCGCGGGGGAACGCCCCGGCGGTCGCGGCGGGGTCGCCGACGTAGCCCAGGGCCAGGGTCGGCCCGGCCAGCTCGACCACCCCCACGCCCGAGCCGTCGGGGGCGGTGAGGCGCACCCGCACGCCGCGCAGGGGGACGCCGTCGTACACGCACCCGCCGGCCGTCTCGGACATGCCGTACGTGGTGACGACGGCGACGCCCGCGTCCCGGGCCCGATCCAGGAGCCGCGGCGGCGTCGCTGCCCCGCCCAGCAGCACGCCGGCGCACCGGGCCAGCGTCCGCAGGCCCCGCGGGGCGCCGTCGTCCGCCGCCGCGACGAGGCGGTGCAGCTGCGTGGGCACCAGGGACAGGTACACCGGCTCGTCGCCCGCGGCGCGCAGCACCGGGTCCAGCAGGCCCGCCAGCCCGTCCGGCGTGAACCGCGCGTCGGGGTCAGCGGCGGTCAGGGGCGTGCCCGCGAGCACGGATCGCACCACCACCTGCGCCCCGGCGACGTGCGTCGCCGGGAGGGTCAGCACCCAGCGGCCCGGTCCCCCGAGCCGCGCGTGCGTCGCGTGCGCGGAGGCCGTCAGGGCGCCGGCGCCGAGCGCGACCTCGCGCGGGGTGCCCGTGGACCCCGACGTGCGGACCACGAGCGCGGCGTCGTCCGGGAGCGGCGCCGACGACGTGCGGGGGAGCGGGACGACGGCGGGGCCGCCGTCGAGCGCCCGCGACACCGCGTCGCGGAGCGCCGCGACGGGCGCGGGGAGGGGTCGGTCGTGCACCCGCCCAGCGTAGGTCCGCTGTCGTAGCCTGGTCGGGCTCCCAGGGGCACCGCGGACCGTCGTCGAGGAGGACACCATGCCCGGACCGTCGTCCCGCGGGGCGAGCCGCGGCCGCGCCGGCGGGCCCGCCGCCCGGCGTGCGGACCGGCGCCACCTGCGGCCCGTCGTCACCGTCGGCACCACGCTGGCACTGCTCGCCACCGCCGCCTGCGGCGCGGAGCCCGCCGCGCCGCCCACCGTCACCGCCACGCCCGACCCGGCCGTGGCGAAGACGGCGCCGCCCGCGCCCGTCGTGCCCGAGCCGCCGAAGCCGGAGCCGGTCGTGTGGCCGCTCACGGGCAAGCGCACCGACACCGTGCCGAAGCGGCCCTCGGTGGCCGTGAAGATCGAGAACTCGCCCGCGGCCCGCCCGCACACGGGCCTGCACCGTGCCGACGTCGTGTGGGAGCAGGTCGTCGAGGGCGGTATCAGCCGCTTCGTGGCGGTCTACCACTCGGACCTGCCCCGCCAGGTGGGGCCCGTGCGGTCGGTGCGGCCCATGGACCCGGGGATCGTGGCGCCGATGCACGGGATCCTCGCGTACAGCGGCGGGCAGCCGCCGTTCATCGCCGGAGTGCGCCGGTCGGGCATCCAGTCCGTGATCATGGACCGCGGTGACCCCGGGTTCCGCCGCAGTGCCGGCCGCGCGGCGCCGCACGACGTCTACGGGAACGTGCGCACGTTCGCCGACCAGGCGAACGGCAGCCGCGCGGCGCCGCCGCCCGCGCAGTTCGACCATGCCCGTCGCGCGGGGAAGGCGACGCCGGTCGCGGACGGCGGGCGCCGGGGCCACCGGGCGGACGTGCGGCTCTCGACCGCCCAACGCACCGTGTGGCAGTGGAAGGCGAAGCGCCACGGGTACGTGCGCAGCGACGGCACGACGCCCTCCACGTCGTCCGGGACGAGGGTCGCGGCCCGCAACGTCCTGCTCCTGTCCGTCGCGGTCGAGAACACCCGCTACCGCGACCCGGGCGGCGCGCCGGTGCCGAAGACCCGGATGGTGGACCGCGGCAAGGGCGTGCTGCTCACCGGCGGGAAGTCTGTCGAGGTCCGGTGGGACAAGCCGTCGGTGCGCAAGAAGATCACGCTGCGGACGCGCTCCGGCGACCCGGTGCGGCTGGCCCCCGGGAACCTGTGGGTCGAGCTCGTCCCCCGCGACGGCGGGTCCTGGCAGGTGCGCTGACTCGCGAAGTTCGCGAGCCTCGGCGCCGTGTCGCACCCCGGCCGGCGTGATCCGGATCTACTGTGAACGGGACCGCACGTCCCGCGGGGAGGGGTTCGCATGACCGTGGCACCGCCGACCGCCCGTCGAGCCCCGGTCGTGGCCGCCCTGCTCGCCGCCCTGCTGCCGCTCGCCGCGTGCACCACCGACGATCCCGCGCCGACCCCGACCTCGACCACCGACAAGGGCTCGCCGCCCGCGCCGGAGATCCCGCCGGCCTGGCCGCTGACGGGTGTGGAGTCCGACGACGTCGCCGCCCGCCCGGCGCTCGCGGTGAAGGTCGAGAACGCTCCGCAGGCCCGCCCGCAGACCGGCCTCGAGGACGCCGACATGGTGTGGGAGGAGGTCGTCGAGGGCGGCATCACCCGGTTCGTCGCCGTGTACCACTCCAGGCTGCCCGAGGCCGTGGAGCCCGTGCGGTCGGTGCGGCCCATGGACCCGGCGGTCGTGGCGCCGCTGGGCGGGATCCTCGCGTACACCGGCGGGCAGCCCCCGTTCGTCCAGGCGGTGCGCGACGCCGGCGTGCAGTCGGTGATGATGGACGCGGGCGACGCCGGCTTCACCAGGGACCCGCAGCGCTCCGCGCCGCACGACGTGATCGGGGACCCCGCGGCGTTCCTCGACCTGGCCGACGGCGACCGCACCGTCCCGCCGCCCGCCCAGCTCCAGTACGCCGACGCCGCGGGCGAGGGCACGGCGAGCTCCGACGGGACGAAGGCGACGACGCTCGACGTCGTCCTCTCGCCCGCCCAGCGCACGGTGTGGGACTGGTCCGCCGGCACGGACGACGGCGGGTGGCAGCGCAGCGACGGGTCCACCCCGTCGGTCTCCGCCGACGGCGACCGGCTCACCGCCACCAACGTCCTGGTCCTGTCCACGAAGGTCGTCGACACGAGGTACAAGGACCCGGCCGGCGCCCCCGTGCCCGAGACGAAGCTCGTCGGCTCCGGCGAGGGCCTCCTCGCGAGCGGCGGGCGCACGGTCACGCTCCGGTGGTCCAAGGAGAGCGTCGACGCGCCCGTCGAGCTCACCCGCGACGGGGAGCCCGTCGAGCTCGACCCCGGCAGCACCTGGATCGAGCTCGTCCCGCGCGACGGCGGGTCGTGGTCGACATCGTGACCGCAACCGGAAGAGGTGGGTCGGAGGGGCCTTTGTCGGCAGGCTGATCGGGCCTGGCGGGAACCGAGCGAGGAACGAGCGAGGCGGATGGCGCGCCTGGCGACAAGGGCCCCTGCGATCCGCCGCGGTGAGTGGCTCGCGGCCCCAGTCAGAAGTGGTACGGGAAGCGGGACCAGTCGGGGTCGCGCTTGGCGAGGAACGCGTCGCGGCCCTCGACGGCCTCGTCGGTCATGTACGCCAGCCGCGTGGCCTCGCCCGCGAACACCTGCTGCCCGGCCAGGCCGTCGTCGGCCAGGTTGAACGCGAACTTCAGCATCCGGACCGCCTGCGGGGACTTGCCCGCGATGGCGCGGGCGTACTCGATCCCGAGGACCTCGAGGTCGTCGTGCTCGGCGACCTCGTTGACGGCGCCCCAGCGCTCGGCGTCGTCGGCGGAGTATTCGCGGGCGAGGAAGAAGATCTCGCGGGCGCGCTTCTGCCCGACCTGCCGCGCCAGGTAGGCGGACCCGTACCCGCCGTCGAACGAGCCAACGTCGGCGTCGGTCTGCTTGAACTTCCCGTGCTCGCGGCACGCGATCGACAGGTCGGCCACGACGTGCAGCGAGTGCCCACCGCCGGCGGCCCAGCCGTCGACCACGGCGACCACGACCTTCGGCATGGTGCGGATGAGGCGCTGCACCTCGAGGATGTGCAGCCGCCCGGCGCGCGCGGGGTCGACGGCGTCGGCGTCCTCGCCGAGCCGGCCCCCGTCGTCCGCCGTCGTGTACCGGTAGCCCGACCGCCCGCGGATGCGCTGGTCGCCGCCGGAGCAGAACGCCCAGCCACCGTCCTTGGGGCTCGGCCCGTTGCCCGTGAGCAGCACGGTGCCGACGTCGGAGGTCATGCGGGCGTGATCGAGCACCCGGTACAGCTCGTCGACGGTGTGCGGGCGGAACGCGTTGCGCACCTCCGGCCGGTCGAACGCCACCCGCACCACGGGCAGGTCGCGCACCACGCTGCCATCGGCATCGCGCTCCACGCCCCGGTGGTAGGTGAGGTCGGTGAGGTCGTCGAAGCCGGCGACGTCGCGCCAGCGGGCGGGGTCGAACGTGCGGGACACCTGCCGGGGGAGGGATGCGCTGCTCACGACGTCACCCTAGGCCGGATCGTCGAGCAGGTCGTTCCGCTGTGCCGAACAGGGGGTTGCTCCCCGATAGGCCGACCGAACCGGGGACCAACCACATGTTCGGCACGAGGACGACTACCCTGAGCGCGTGCAGCCGCTCCGCGAGATCGTCTACCGCACGCCGCTGACCACACGCTTCCGCGGCCTCGACGTGCGCGACGGCGTCCTGCTGCGCGGCGACGCCGGCTGGGGCGAGCTGTCCCCGTTCTGGGACTACGACGACGCCGAGTCCGCGACCTGGCTGCGGGCCGCCCGGGAGGCCGCCGACGTCGGTTTCCCCGCCCCCGTGCGCGACTCCGTCCCCGTCAACGTCACCGTGCCCGCCGTCGGCCCCGAGCGGGCGCGCGAGATCGTGCTCGCCTCCGGCGGCTGCCGCACCGCCAAGGTCAAGGTCGCCCAGCGCGGGCCCGACGGCGCCCTCGAGCCGGCCGCCGCGGAGCGGGAGCGCGTCGCCGCCGTCCGCGCCGCGTTCGACGAGCTGCACGGCCCCGGGATCGGCGCCGTGCGCGTCGACGCGAACGGCGGCTGGAGCGTCACCGAGGCGCTGGCCAGGATCCCCGCGCTGGACGCCGCGGCCCGCGGCCTGGAGTACGTCGAGCAGCCGTGCCGGACCGTCGAGGAGCTCGCCCGGGTGCGGCGTGGCGTCGACGTGCCGGTCGCCGCCGACGAGTCCGTCCGCCGCGCCGACGACCCGCTGCGGGTGGTGCGCGCCGAGGCCGCCGACGTCGTCGTCCTCAAGGTGCAGCCGCTCGGCGGGGTGCGCGCCTGCCTCGACCTGGCCGAGCAGGTGGGGCTGCCCGTCGTCGTGTCGTCCGCGCTGGAGTCGTCCGTCGGCCTCGCCGCCGGGGTGGCGCTCGCGGCCGCCCTGCCCGACCTGCCGTACGCGTGCGGGCTGGCCACCGCCCAGCTCCTGGCGCACGACGTCGTCGCGCAGCCGCTCCTGCCCACGGACGGCGCGATCGCGGTACGGCGCCCGCCGCCGGACGCCGACGCGCTCGCCGCCGCCCGCGCCGACGCCCCCACGACCGAGCGCTGGCTCGCCCGGTACGCGCGGCTGTCCGCCCTGCTGGAGGAGGCGGCATGACCCCGGACCTGCCGCCGTCCGTCGCCGCGGCGCGGGCGCTCGTGGCCGAGCTCGCCGCGCTGGGGGTGCGCGACGCCGTGCTCGCCCCCGGCTCGCGTTCCGCGCCGCTCGCCTACGCGCTGGCCGAGGCCGCCGACGCGGGCTCGCTCACCCTGCACGTGCGGGTCGACGAGCGCGCGGCCGCCTTCCTGGCGCTCGGGCTCGCGCGCGGCACGGCGCTGGCCGGGGCGACGGCGCCCGTCGCCGTCGTCACGACGTCCGGCACGGCGGTGGCGAACCTGCACCCCGCCGTCCTGGAGGCGCACCACGCGGGCGTGCCGCTGGTGCTGCTCACCGCGGACCGCCCGCACGAGCTGCGGGGCACCGGCGCGTCGCAGACCACGGACCAGGTGGGGATCTTCGGCACGGCGGTGCGCCACGCCGTCGACGTCCCTGCGCCGGACGGCCGCGACGGCGAGGTGCGCGACCTGCTCGCCACCGTCGGCCGCGCCGTCGCCGCCGCGCGGGGGCTGCGCGACGGCCACCCCGGCCCGGTGCACCTCAACCTCGCGTTCCGCGACCCGCTGCACCCGTCGGCCCCGCTGGGCCCCCCGCCCGACGAGTTGTCAGACCCAGCGCGCCGTATACCCGGCGCTCAGCCTGACAACTCCGCTCGGGTGTGGCCCGAGGGCTTCCGGCGCACCACGGTGGTCCGGCCCGCGCCCGGTCCGGGCGCCGACCCGGCCATGTACGGCGACCCGGCCCGGACCCTCGTCGTCGCGGGCGACGGCGCCGGCCCCGACGCGCGCCGCCTTGCCGAGGCCCAGGGCTGGCCGTTGCTCGCCGAGCCGACGTCCGGTGCCGCGGGCGGCCCGAACGCCGTCACGGCGTACCGCTCGGTGCTCGGCGCGGACGGGATCTCCACCGACGTCGAGCACGCCGTCGTCTTCGGCCGGCCCACGCTCTCGCGCCCGGTCCAGCGACTCCTCGCGCGGCCCGGCGTCGTCGTCACCGTCGTCGCGCCCGGCGGCGGCCCGTGGCCGGACGCCGCCCGCAACGCCGAGGCCGTGGTGCCCGCGCTCGCCGAGGGCTGGTTCGAGCCGCGGACGCCGCCCGCCGGCGGGGCGTTCCTCGCGCGCTGGCGGGCGGCGAGCCGGGCCGCGGCCGCCGTCGTCGACGCCGCGACGAGCGACGACGCCGTCGCGGACGGGCTGCCGGCCGCGCCGCACGCGGCCCTCGCCGTGGCCCGGGCCGTGGCGTCCGTCCTCGGCCCGGACGACGTGCTGGTCGTCGGGTCGTCCAACCCGGTGCGCGACCTCGACCTGGTGCTCGGGCTGGACCACCCGCGGGCGGGCGACCTGCCGACCGTCGTCGCCAACCGCGGCCTGGCCGGGATCGACGGCACGGTCTCGACGGCCACCGGGGTCGCGCTCGCCGCCGCACGGTCGGGGTTGCGGACGCGGGCGCTCGTCGGCGACCTCACGTTCCTGCACGACGTCGGCGGGCTGCTGCGCGGCCCGCTCGAGGCGGGCGCCGACCTGGAGATCGTCGTCGTGAACGACGACGGCGGGTCGATCTTCGCCACTCTCGAGCACGGCGAGCTCGCGGCGGCCTCGGCGGCGGGCGACGCCACGTTCGAGCGGGTCTTCGGCACCCCCCACGGGACGAACCTCGCCCAGCTGTGCGCGGGGTACGGCGTGGACCACCAGCTGGTGCTCGACGTCGGCTCGCTGCGGCACGCGCTGCAGGCGCCGTCGCACGGTGTGCAGGTCGTCGAGGTGCGGGTCCCGCGTGCCGACCGGCTCGTGGGGACGAGGGCGCTGGCGGCCCGGGTCGCCGAGGCGGTGCGCGCGGTGTCGTGACACCGTCGTGAGGTTGGGTCACCGCCTCCGCGGAGGGCCCGGGACGGGGCGTGCAGGAACTTCTCAGGTTCGGCCAAGAGGGACACCAGGATCGGGTGGTCTCCTGGGGGCAACATCGAGGAGGGCACCATGAGCACCGACAACCCGGGCGCACCGCAGCAGCCGTCGGGCGCCGACCGACCCCAGGACCAGGACCCGCAGCGCCGGATCGCCGAGGGGGCCGCGGACGAGGCGGCGTCGTCCGCCGCCGAGCAGCCGACCCAGCGCATCCCGCGGCCCGGGGACGCCCCGCAGGAGCACCCCACCCAGCAGCTCCCCGTCCCCGACGCGTCGACGGAGCACGGCGACCGGGGCCCGGCCGCGCCGCCGGCACCGCAGGAGGGCCAGGGCCGCCCGGGGGGGCCGCGCCAGCAGCAGCCGCGCTACGGGCAGATGGCGCCCGGCTCGCCGTACCAGCAGCCCGGTCCCCAGCAGCACGGATCCCAGCAGTACGGCGCCCAGCAGTCGGGCCCTGCCCAGCACGGCTACCCGCAGCAGGGGCACCCGCAGGCGCCGCAGGGGCAGTACCAGCACGGGCAGTACCAGCAGGCGCCGCGCGGCGGGTACCCGCCGGCGCCGCACGACCCGTACGCGGCCCCGGCGGCCGCCGGGGCGCCGGGTACGGGTCGCACCCGTCGTGAGCGGTCCGTCTGGGTCCCGGTCACGAGCGCCGCCGTCGCCGCCGCCGTGCTGGCGAGCCTCGGGACCGCGGCCGCCACGGGCGCCTTCACCGACGACGGCTCGTCGTCCTCGTCACTCGCCGACGTGGGCAGCGGGCGCCAGGCGGACGAGGCGCCGGTGTCGAGCTCGACGGACAAGAACCCGGACTGGGAGGCCGTCACCGACGCGGTGGCGCCCTCGGTCGTGGCGATCCAGACCCAGAACGCCGAGGGGTCGGGCGTCGTCTACGACGGTCAGGGTCACGTGCTCACCAACAACCACGTGGTGTCCGGCGCCGACACCGTCCAGGTCTCGCTGTCCGACGGCCGGCTCTACGAGGCCGACGTCGTGGGCACCGACCCGACGACGGACCTGGCCGTGGTGCAGATCCAGGACCCGCCGGACGACCTCCAGGCCGCGTCCGTCGGCGACTCCTCGGCCGTGCTCGTCGGGGACCCGGTGCTGGCCGTCGGCAACCCGCTGGGTCTCGCGAACACCGCGACCACCGGCATCGTGTCCGCCGTCGACCGCCCCGTGGCGGCGTCGGGCGAGAGCACCTCCGAGCAGGTGGTCACGAACGCCATCCAGATCGACGCCGCGATCAACCCCGGCAACTCGGGCGGCCCGCTGTTCAACTCCCAGGGGCAGGTCATCGGGATCACGTCGTCGATCGCGTCGCTGTCCAGCGGGATGGGCGGCGGCCAGTCGGGCTCGATCGGGCTCGGGTTCGCCATCCCGGCGAACCTGGCGTCGACGATCGCCGACCAGCTGATCTCCGACGGCAGCGCCGAGCACGCGTTCCTCGGCGTCAGAATGCAGGACGCGACGGCGACGGCAGACGGCGTGACGCGCCGCGGCGCCCAGGTCGTGCAGGTGACGTCGGGCTCGCCGGCGGCCGATGCGGGACTGCGCTCGGGCGACGTCATCGTCGCGATCGACGAGGACGCCGTGAACGGCGCCGAGTCGCTCACGGGATACGTGCGGGAGAAGGCGGCCGACCAGCAGGTCACCCTGACCTACGTGCGCGACGGGCAGACGCGGACCACCGATGCCACCCTCGTGCTGCGCCAGGAGGACTCGACGTCGGGCCAGCAGGGTCAGCAGGGTCAGCAGGACGGCCAGCAGGGCCAGCAGGACGGTCAGCAGGGCCAGCAGGGGCAGGACGACGGCTCGCAGGGTTCGGACCCCACGCAGCCGGACAACCTCCCCGACTGGCTCCGCGACCTGCTCCAGAACGGCGGCTGACCACCCACCGACCGCCGAGGGCGCGCCGTCCCCGCGCCCTCGGCACTGCCCCCGCACGGTGACGTGCGGTCCCGGCGCGGTATCCCCCCTGCCGCGCCGCCGCCCCGCGGGCGAGACCACCCCCCTGTGTCTCGTCCGCGGGGCTCTGTCGTCGTTCGTCGTGGGCGTGAGTTTGGCGCTATTCGCCCCGAGATAGCGCCAAACTCACGCCCACAACGGTCAGGGGCGGGGGCGGGGGCGGAGGGCGTCGAGGACGCCGATCGCGCTGCGCTCCAGGAAGTCGGTGAGCTCGTCGGGAGCGACGGCGGGGTCTGCCGCGGCCTCGACGAGGGCGTGCTCGGCGAAGGAGATCCAGGCGTGCAGCGCGACCTCGAGGAGCGGCGTCCGGGCGACCCCGATCTCCTCGAAGGCGTCGCGCAGGTGCCCGGCGAGGACGTCGCGGGCGTGCTGCACCGTCGCACGGACCTCCTCGTCACCGCTCGCCGCGCCCCGCACGAGCGAGTAGAAGGTCGCGTCGTGGTCGCGGACGAACTCGACGAACCTGGCGAGGGTGTCGCGCAGGCGCTCGCGCGGAGGGAGCTCCGGCCGGGGCGCGGTGGCGTGCAGCATCGCGTCGCGGGCGGTGCGCACGATGGCGGAGTGCAGGCCCTGGCGGCTGCCGAAGTAGTAGTGCACGAGGCCGGGGGAGACGCCGGCCTGTGCTGCGAGGTCCTCCACGGTGACGGCCTCGAGGGGCCGGTCGGCCAGGGCGGCGACGCCGAGGGCGACGAGCTGCTGCCGCCGCTCGTCGGGGCTCATACGGGTGCGCCGTGTTCCTGCCACGAGGCGAGCATAAGCGCACGCCACGCCCGACCGAGGCGGTCGCCGTCGTGCGCGCGAGCGGCGCCACCTGCGCTATTGACGCTGCCTCAGTAGGGGCGTACCGTCACGTCGGCGGCGACGCAGGTGTCGCCCGGACGTACTGGAGGGGAAATGAAGCTCAGCGCACTGACGCGCACGCGCCGCGGCCGTGCGGTGCTCGCCACGGTCCCGACCGTCGCCGTCCTCGGTGTCCTCATGGGCGGCGTCGCCCAAGGGGCGGTCCCGGTGTCCATGGCGATCTCGGGACAGCAGTTCAAGATCTCCGCCGACTCCCTGGAGGGCACCGGCTTCTCCCAGTACGCCGGTGAGGCGAAGGACGCGGACGGCAAGAAGCACCCGGTCGCCATCGCCAACATCAAGGACGCGACGCTGCACAACCTGTGCCAGTCGGTGAAGGTGCCCGGCATGCCGCTCGGTCTGCTGATCTCCGCGGGCACGGACGAGAAGAACCCGGTGAAGGCCACCGACCTGCAGATCGGCATGAGCGACCTGCGCGGCACGGCGACGTTCAACCAGATCCGCATCGGCGTCGACGCCTCGACGGTGAAGACCAAGGCCCACGGGGACAAGGGCGACTTCGCGATGGACTCCGACGCCATCGACATCCAGGACCTCAAGCAGGTCTCGTCGGCCACCTCCGCCGCGGTCTTCAAGCTCACGGACCTGCACCTGAAGATCTCCGACGGCACCGAGTGCTTCTGACCGTCCGGCAGAGCGAGGGAGCCCGCACGTGAGCGACGAGACCACCGAGGCGGCCGCGCCGGCAGGACGCCGGGCCCGGTTCGCCGGCTGGCGCCGGCAGCGCCCCTTCTGGGGTGCCGTCCTGACGATCGTGTCGGGCGTCGTGCTCTGGTTCTCGGGGCGGCTGCAGCTCGACAGCTTCGAGATCCAGCTCGGCATCGAGGGGATGCAGTCCACGCTGCTCCCGGTGGCGCTGATCGCCCTCGGCGTGCTCGTGCTGTTCCAGCCGCAGTACCGCGTCTTCTACGGCGTCATCACGCTCGCGATCTCCGTGTACTCGCTCCTCGGCGTGAACCTCGGGGGTTTCGGCGTCGGCATGGTGCTCGGCGTCGTCGGCGGCATCCTCGTCGTCTCGTGGCTCCCCCGGGCTCGCGACGGTCGTGACACCGACGCCGACGTGGGCCCCGACACCGCCGGCGGGGCGATCGCCGAGGCACCGCCCGCGGACCAGGAGCCCACCACCGGCCGGCGGCACGCCGTCGCGGTCGCTGCCGCGGCCGTGCTCGCCGTCGGCGGCGCGTCGGGGTCCGGGGCGGTGGTGGCCGCCCCCGTCGGCGCGGTGCCGGCCGGCGTGCCCGCCGCGTCGGGCTGCTGGGACCCGCTGGGCTGGCTCGAGTGGATCTGCGGCGACGACGAGGGCACGGCGACCCCCAGCCCTTCTCCCTCCACGGACGCCACCGACGGGCCCGACGACGACGGGTCGGACCCGGACGCCGTCGATGGCGACGCCGCCGTCGACGGCGGCGGCACGGGCGACTCCGGGGACACCGGCGCCGGCGTGCTCGACCCCGGCGGTGACGCGGTGCCCGGGCCGGACGGTCCTGCCGGCGACGAGGAGCGACCCGGGAGCGGCGACGACGACCCCGGCGACACCGCGGCCGACGGCTCGGACGGCTCCGGCGACCCCGGTGAGACGGCCGACGACGACGCGGGGGAGCCCTCGCCGGAGGAGGCGCGCCAGGATGTCGAGGAGGCGGCCCGCCTCGAGCTCGGCCCGTGCGCCCGGATCACGTTCGGCGGGGAGTACGACATCACCGTCTCGCTGCCGGGGGACTGCGGCGTGCGGGAGGACGAGAACGTCTTCTCGCTCGACGCCGACCTCGAGGCGCGGGACCTGCAGCTCCCGCTCACGGGCATCAACGGGATCGACGTCGTCAACGTCCCCGTCACGACGGACGGCCCCCGCCGCGACGCGCTGCGGATCTCCGTCGACGAGGTGAAGGTCCCCGGGTTCTGGCTCAAGACGTACGCCCACGACGGGGGCACGGTGACGAACGCCGACTACGTCTCGATGACCGGCGACGCGCAGATGTACATCTCCTCGATCCACGCGGACCTTCCCGACGGGCAGGACCTCGCCGAGCTGGGGGAGAAGCTCGTGGGCGGCGCGTCCCTCGTCGAGATGCTCCTCGGCCTGACCGACGCGCGCATCGGCCTGATGGGCGCCACGTCCGACGTCCAGGTGTGGTCTGACTTCCGCGAGCAGGTCTGGTCCGACTGACCGTCCCGGTCGTTGTGGGCGTGAGTTCGGTGTTATTCCGCCAGGAATAGCGCCGAACTCACGCCCACAACGTCTCAGTCGTCGGTGAGGGCCCACCGCATCGGCACGAGCTTGGCGTCCGACTCCGCGAGCTCGGCGACCGGGTCCGACGCCGCGACGATCCCGCAGCCGGCGAACAGCCGCACGTGCCGAGAGTCCGCCTCCGACAGCTCGGCGGAGCGCAGGGCGATGCCCCACTCGCCGTCGCCGTCCGCGCCGACCCAGCCGACCGGCCCCGCGTAGCGCGACCGGTCCATGCCCTCGATCTCCCGGATGAGGTCCCGCGCCGCCACGGTCGGCGTGCCGCACACGGCGGCCGACGGGTGCAGGGCCGCGGCCAGCGCGAGGGACGACGGCGGGACGGCGTCGCCCGCGCCCTGCCCCTGCCGGCGGTCGAGGACGCCCGTGACGTCCGAGGCCAGGTGCATGACGTTCGGCAGGTGCAGCACGAACGGTGCGTCCGGGACGTTCATCGACGTGCAGAAGGGGTCGAGGGCACGGGCCACCGAGCTCACCGCGTACTCGTGCTCCTCGAGGTCCTTCGAGGAGCGGGCGAGCTGTGCGGCGTGCAGCAGCGCGTCGTCGTCGGACATGCCGGCCTCGCGCCGGATCGTCCCGGCGAGCACGCGGGAGGTGACGAGCCCCTTCTCGCTGCGGACCAGGAGCTCGGGGGTCGCGCCGACCATCCCGTCCACGCTGAACGTCCAGCACGCCTCGTAGCGGTCGGCCAGCCGGCGCAGCAGCCAGCGCGCGTCCACGGGGTGCTCGGCGGTGGCGACGACGTCGCGGGCCAGCACCACCTTCTCCAGCTCGCCCGCCTGGATCCGCGCCACGCCCTCGCTGACCACGGCCGGCCAGTCGTCGGCCGCGACCGCGCCGTCCGTCACGGTGACGCGACCCGGGGCGCTCACGGGGGTGCGGCTCACCCCCCGCAGGGCGTCGGCCCCCGGCGCAGCGTCCAGGGTGCCGTCGGCGGAGATCGTCGTCATCCAGGTGACGCCCCCGCGGCGGCCGACCACCACCCGCGGGACCACGAGCGTCCCGTCGGGCCGCCCCGCGTGGTCGTCGCCGAACTGGTCGTCGAGCTGGCCGGCGTCGTCGAACGCGAACGTGCCGAACGCGACCGGGCCCGTCCCGGGCAGGCGGACGTCGTCGCGCACCACCGCGTGCCGCAGGGTGGCCTGCCACGCGGCCTCGGCGTCGGCGAAGCGCCCGGGACCGAAGGTCTCGAACCGCAGGGCCTCGCCCCAGCCCACGATCCCGTCGCCCCGGCGCACCCAGCTCAGCGGGCGCGGCCCCGGCAGCAGGTCGATCAGCGCGGTGAGACCGCCGGGCAGCCGGTCGATCCGGGTGGTGCGCACGACCAGGGGATCGGCGGCGGGTTCTCCCGGCGGGCCCGGGGTCGGGCGAGGGGCCGGCAGGGGCGTGGCGGACATCGGCTCCAGAGTACGCCGCGGTCCCTGCCCGCTCCCGCCGGCCCCACGCCCGCCGACACAGATCACACCCCGCCGGTCAGGGCGCCCCGGGCGCGCGCCGCCGGTCGGGGGAACCGTTGAGGACGCCGTCGTCGGTGAGGTCCTCGAGGGTGTCGTCGTCCACGGCCCTGCGGGCGGTGCCCTTGACGAACACGGACGGGTTCTCCGGGGTCCCGCGCGTGATGTGGTTGAACAGGATGTTCAGCAGGATCGCCATCAGCGCCGCGGAGCTGATGCCCGAGTGGAAGATGACGCCGAACCACTCCGGGAACCCGTCGTAGAAGTCCGGCTTGGCGATCGGGATCATGCCGAAGGAGATCGACGCGGCGACGATCACGAGGTTCATCGAGTTCGAGTAGTCGACCTTGGCCAGCGTGCGGATGCCCGACGCCGCGACGGAGCCGAACAGCACCACGCCGGCGCCCCCGAGGACGGGCGTCGGCACGGCTGCCACGACCCGGCCGAGCACGGGCAGCAGGCCGAGGACCACGAGGATGACGCCGCCCGCGCTCACCACGAACCGCGACCTGACCCCGGTGATCGCCACCAGCCCGACGTTCTGCGCGAACGCGGACTGGGTGAACGAGCCGAAGAACGGGGACACGACGGACGACGCCATGTCGGCGCGCAGCCCGTTCGCGATCCGCCTGCGGTCCACCTTCGTGTCGACGATCTCGCCGACGGCGATGATGTCCGCCGTCGTCTCGGTCAGCGTCACGAGGATGACGATGAGCATCGAGACGATCGCGGCGACCTCGAACGTCGGCGCGCCGAACGCGAGCGGCGTCGGGAACGCGGCGACGGGGCCGTCGCCCACCCCGGAGAAGTCCGCCGTGCCGAGCACCACCGCGAGCAGCGTGCCCACCACGATCGCGATGAGGATCGAGAGCCGCGACACGACCCCCGAGCCGACCTTCGACAGCAGGATCACCACGGCGAACGTGGCGAACGCGAGACCGATGTTGCCGACCGACCCGTAGTCGGGGGCGTCCGCCGCGCGGCCCATGGCCCAGTTCGCCGCCACCGGCATGAGCGTCAGCCCGATCGTCGTGATGACGACGCCCGTGACCACCGGCGGGAAGAACCGGATGATCTGGGCGAAGAACGGGGTGATGAGGAACCCGACCGCGGACGCGACCAGCACCGCGCCCAGCACCGCCGGGATCCCGCCCCCGCCGCCGACGATCGCGACCATCGTCGAGACCCCGGCGAACGAGACGCCCTGGACCAGCGGGAGCTGCGAGCCGAAGAACCGGACGCCGACCGTCTGCAGGATCGTCGCGAGGCCGCCGACGAACAGCGACGCGGCCACGAGCGTTCCGATCTCGGCCGACGTGAGCCCGGCGGCCCCGCCGACGATGAGCGGCGGCGCGATGATCCCGCCGTACATCGTGAGCACGTGCTGGAAGCCGTACCCGAGCGTGGCGGCGAGCGGCAGGCGCTCGTCCTCGGGGCGCGCCGGGGGTGTCGCCGCGCGTCCGGCAGACCTGGTCATAGCGGACCTCCTTGTTCGCTAGCCTTCCGCACTCCGGAAGAAGAGTTCCACTATTCGACCGTGCGGCTGGTGGCGGTGTCAACCCCGCGTCGTGCGGGTCCTGTTGTCGGGGCGCCGGGAGGGGTGTGCTTGTCGCGAGGCAGTTCCGTCCGCCCGCCCCAGCCCTCTTCGATGCGCCTCGACTCGTCGCCGGCGCGGACGCGGGTGGCCGTCCGTCTGGGCGGGCGGGTGCGTCACCCGCGTACGAGCTGCCGCGCGGCGGCGTGGTGCTCGGCCAGGAGCGCCGGCAGGTCGAGGCCGACGACCGCGCCGTCGACGACGCGCCACTTGCCGCCCACCATGACGCGGTCGGCGCGGTCGGCACCACAGAGCAGCAGCGCTGCCACGGGGTCGTGCGCACCGGAGAAGCGGGGCTCGTCGAGGCGCCACAGCGCCAGGTCCGCCTGCTTGCCGACGGCGAGGACGCCGAGATCGTCGCGGCCGAGGGTCCGTGCCGAGCCGCGCGTCGCCCAGCCCAGCGCCCGGCGCACGGGCACCGACGCGCCATACGTCAGCCGCTGCAGGTACAGGGCCTGACGGGCCTCCAGGATCATCGTGGAGGCGTCGTTGGACGCCGAGCCGTCCACGCCCAGGCCCACCGGCACGCCCGCGTCCTCGAGCTCGAGCACGCGGGCGACGCCCGAGGCCAGCCGCATGTTCGACGTCGGGCAGTGCGCCACCGCCGTGCCGGCGGCCCCCAGGCGGCGGACCTCGCCGTCGTCGAAGTGGATCCCGTGCCCGAGCCAGGCGCGGTCCGTGAGCCAGCCGACCGACTCCAGGTAGTCGACGGTGCGCATGCCGAAGCGCTCGCGCAGGAACTCCTCCTCGTCCCTCGTCTCCGCCAGGTGCGTGTGCAGGCGGACGTCGAGCCGCTCCGCGAGCTCGGCCGTGTCTCGCATGGTCGCCGGCGTCACGGAGAACGGCGAGCACGGGGCCAGGGCGATCTGCACGCGCGCACCGGCGCCGCGCTCGTGGTACGCGGCGACCAGGCGCTCCGAGTCGGCCAGGATGGTCTCGGCGTCCTGCACCACCGACTGCGGCGGGAGGCCGCCGTCGTCCGTGCCGAGCGTCATGGAGCCGCGGGTGAGCGTGGCACGCATCCCGAGCTCGCGCACCGCCGCGACCTGGATGTCGATCGCGTCGTCCAGGCCCGCCGGGAACACGTAGTGGTGGTCGGCGGCCGTCGTGCACCCCGACAGGAGCAGCTCGGCGAGCGCCACCTTCGTGGCGAGCTCGTGCGCGCGCGGCGTCAGGCGTGCCCACACGGGGTAGAGCGTGGTCAGCCAGTCGAAGAGCTCGGCGTCGGCCACGGGCCCCCAGGCGCGGGTGAGGGTCTGGTAGTAGTGGTGGTGGGTGTTGACCAGGCCCGGCGTCAGGACGTGCGCCGACGCGTCGAACGTCTCGTCCACCGGGCCGCGCGGGCGGACTCCGGCGGCCACCAGCTCGGTGATGACGCCGTCCGCGACGACGACGCCGCCCCGTGCGTCGGGCGCCGTGCCGGGTGCCGGCTCGACCGACGCGTCGTCGGCGGTGAAGACGCCCAGCGGGTTCTTGATCCACGTGCTCATCGGTGCCTCCTGGCGGCGCCAGCCCGGGCCTGCCCGGCGGCGCCGCAGCGGTGCGGTGCCGGCTCAGTGGGCCTGTCTGCCGATCCAGGGAACGACGACCCGACGTCGTCGTCGCTCGCGACGCTAACGGGGGAGGGGCCCGAGAACAACCTCACGGCCGTCGTCGGCCGGGGAGACGGCGCTCATGTCGTTCTCGGCGGTGCCGGGGCGTGCGGGGGTGCTGTGGGACGATGACGCCCATGTCCCGCGCCAGCCTGGAGAAGCAGCCCGCCGAGGTCGCGACGATGTTCGACGGCATCGCCCGCCGGTACGACCTCGTCAACGACCTCGTGTCGCTGGGCCAGGACCGGCGCTGGCGCCGGGCCACCGTCGCCGCCGTCGAGGCGAGGCCCGGCGAGCGCGTGCTCGACCTCGCCGCCGGCACGGGCACCTCCAGCGAGCCGTTCGCCGACGACGGCGCGACGGTCGTCCCGTCCGACTTCAGCCTCGGCATGCTGGCGGAGGGCAAGCGGCGGCGCGGCGACCTGCCGTTCGTCGCGGGGGACGCCACCCGGCTACCGTTCGCCGACGCGGCGTTCGACGCCGTGACGATCAGCTTCGGGCTGCGCAACGTGGTGGACACGGACGCCGCCCTCACCGAGATGCTGCGCGTGGTGCGGCCCGGGGGGCGCGTCGTGATCTGCGAGTTCTCCACGCCCACGTGGAAGCCGTTCCGCACGCTGTACATGGAGTACCTGATGCGCGCGCTGCCCGTCGCGGCCGGCGCCGTCACGGGGGACAAGGGCTCGTACGACTACCTGGCCGAGTCCGTCAGGGCCTGGCCGGACCAGACGGCGCTCGCCCGCCGCATGCTCGCCGTCGGGTGGCGGCACGTGGCGTACCGCAACCTCAGCGGCGGCATCGTCGCGCTGCACCGCGGGGTGCGCCCGGCCTGACCCGGGCCGGTGCCGGCCGCGCACCTGTCGTGCGCGGCCGGCACCGGCGGTGCGCGACGGGCTCAGGCTCCGGCGCGGTCCTTGATCGCGGCGCTCTGCGCCCTGGCGAACTCGCCCACGCCGGACGACAGGTCGGAGACCTTCTCCTGCACGCGAGGGTCGTTCCAGGTCTCGGTGGCCCACCCGCGCGCCTTGTCGAGCTGCGACCGCCCCTTCTCCGTGCCGAGCAGGTAGCCCAGCGCGGCACCGATCACGAATGCGGGTCCAGCCTTCATCTCTCACGCCTCCAGGTAGGTCGTCGTCACGGGCCGAGGGCGAGGCGGCGCTCGGACCGTCGTGCCCTCGTGGACGACGACGGTATGCGCCGTGGGTGCGCCCGGAGGCCCGACACGCGGCGGACGGTGCGAGCGCTCGGACCGCCGTCCCGTCGGGGCGCGTCGTGTCCCGACGGGACGCCGTCGGGGCGAAGGAAGGCAAACCTTCCTACCCATCGCCCCGCGAACGTGACTAGAGTGCGTGGAGGAGTTGTGATCAGGTTCACAAGTCGACTCCGGCACCGTCGCCGGGGGCGCTCGAGCGAGCGGGGGTGAAGCACGTGCACGCAGGTCGTGACGACGACGCCGACGTCATCGTCGTGGGTGCCGGGCCCGCCGGCGCCGCCACGGCGCACTGGTGCGCGAGCGCCGGGCTCGACGTGCTCCTCCTCGACAAGGCCGCCTTCCCCCGGGACAAGGTGTGCGGCGACGGCCTCACGCCCCGCGCGGTCGCCGAGCTCGCCCGCATGGGCGTCGGCACGCAGGCCGAGGACGGGTGGATCCGCAACCGCGGCCTCCGGGTGGTCGCCGGCGAACGGTCGTGGGAGCTGCCCTGGCCCGACCTCGCCTCCTTCCCCGGCTACGGCATGGCGCGCGCCCGCATGACGCTCGACCAGCGCCTGGCGCAGCACGCGCAGGCCAGCGGGGCCAAGCTGCTCGAGCGCACCAAGGTCACCGGCCCGCTGCTGGACGAGCGCTCGGGTCGCGTCGTCGGCGTGCACGCCCAGCCGCTCGACGCCCGGGGGCGCGCGGACCAGCCCGCCACGACGTACCGCGCGCCCGTGGTCGTGGCGGCCGACGGCGTCTCCTCCCGGTTCGCGACGGCGCTCGGCATCACCCGGCGCGACGACCGGCCCCTCGGCACCGCCGTGCGCACCTACGTCCGCACCGAGACCGACGCGGGCGTCACGCCGCGTCACGAGGACCCCTGGATGGAGTCCCACCTGGAGCTCTGGGACGGCGCGCCCGGCACGTCGAACCTGCTGCCTGGCTACGGCTGGATCTTCGCGCTCGGCGACGGCACGGCCAACGTCGGCCTCGGCGCCGTGAGCTCCACGCCCGCGCGGCAGTCGGCCGCCGGGACCGACTACCGGGCCCTCCTGCGCACCTGGATGCGCAACGCGCCCGGCGCGTGGGGCTTCGACGCCGACAACCAGGTGGGCCCGGTCCGGGGCGCCGCTCTGCCGATGGGCTTCAACCGCGGCCCCCTGTACGCGAACGGCGCGCTGCTGGTGGGCGACTCGGCCGGGATGATCAGCCCGTTCAACGGCGAGGGCATCGCCTACGCCCTGCAGGCCGGCCGCGTCGCCGCCGACGCGGTCGCCCAGGCCCGCACCCGCACCACCGACGACGCGCGGGAGCGCACGCTCGGCACGTACGCCGACCGGATGCGCGCCGACCTGGGCGGCTACTACACCCTCGGGCGGTGGTTCGTCCGGCTCATCGAGCACCCGCAGGTGATGCGGGTGTGCGTGCGGTACGGGCTGCCGCGGCCGGTCGTCATGCGGTTCGTGCTCAAGCTGCTGTCCGACTGCTACGAGCCCCGCGGCGGCGACTGGGTGGACCGGGTGATCGCGGGGCTGACCAGGATCGTTCCGGCAGCATGAGCGCGCACGAGCACGAAGGAGTGGTCGAGATGACGGCGCAGAGCAGGGAGGCGCGATGACGAACCCCTACGTCCCCGTGCTCATCCTCATGGGCGTGGCCGCGGTGCTGGCGCTCGGGGGAGTGGGCGCGAGCGTGCTGATCGGGCCGCGGCGCTACAACCGGGCCAAGCTCGACGCCTACGAGTGCGGCATCGAGCCGACGCCGCACGCGGACGGCGGCGGGCGGCTGCCCGTGAAGTACTACCTGGTCGCGATGACGTTCATCGTCTTCGACATCGAGGTGGTGTTCCTCTACCCGTGGGCGGTCGACTTCACGGTGCTGGCCGGGTTCGGGCTGGCGGCGATGCTCGTCTTCCTCGCGCTCATCACGGTGCCGTTCGTCTACGAGTGGAGACGCGGCGGCTTCGACTGGGTGTGAGCCCGCCGCGGGCGCGGCGGACCACGGGACGAGAACGGTAGTTCAGGACGGCAACGGTGCCGGCACCACCGGCACCCCACCTTCACGAAGGGAGGGGACATGGGACTGGAGGAGTCTCCGTCAGGGTTCCTGCTGACGTCGATCGAGGACCTGGCGGGCTACCTGCGCAAGGCGTCCGTCTGGCCGGTGACGTTCGGTCTGGCCTGCTGCGCCATCGAGATGATGGCCGCCGGCGCGTCCCGGTTCGACCTGTCACGGTTCGGCATGGAGGTGTTCCGCGCCTCGCCGCGCCAGGCCGACCTGATGATCGTCGCGGGTCGGGTGAGCCAGAAGATGGCGCCCGTCGTGCGTCAGGTCTACGACCAGATGAGCGAGCCCAAGTGGGTGCTGTCGATGGGCGTCTGCGCGTCCAGCGGCGGCATGTTCAACAACTACGCGATCGTGCAGGGCGTCGACCACGTCGTGCCGGTGGACATCTACCTGCCGGGGTGCCCGCCCCGCCCGGAGATGCTCATCAACGCGATCCTCGCGCTGCACCAGCAGATCCTCACCTCGCCGCTGGGCGTCAACCGCCGCGAGGCGGCGCAGGCGGCGGAGGCCGCGGCGCTCGAGGCGACGCCGACGTCGCAGATGACGGGGCTGCTGCGATGAGCGGGGAGGTGTCGGGGCCCGCGGCCGCACGCCCGGCCGAGGAGGGCGGGCCCGAGGTCGTCGACGTCCGCCGCGGCATGTTCGGCGCGCGGGGCTCCGGCGACACCTCCGGGTACGGCGGCCTCGTGCGGCGGATCGCCCTGCCGGGCGACGCCACCCGCCCGTACGGCGGCTGGTTCGACGAGGCCGTCGACGTCCTCGCGGAGGTGCTCGGCGAGGCGGGCGTCGCCTTCGACGACGCCGTCGAGCGCGTGGTGGTCACCGACCCCCGCGGCGAGGACGGCGACCCGAGCCCCGACGCCGAGCTGACGCTGCACGTGGCGCGCGCCCACCTGCTGGCCGTGTGCCGCGCGTTGCGCGACGACCAGGACCTGCGCTTCGAGCTGTGCCTCGGCGTGTCGGGCGTGCACTACCCGCACGACGCCGGGCGCGAGCTCCACGCCGTCTACCACCTGACGTCGGTGACGCACGGGCGCCGCGTGCGCCTCGAGGTGGCGGTGGCCGACGACGACCCGCACGTGCCGTCCGCGACGCCCGTCTACCCGGCGTGCGACTGGCACGAGCGCGAGACCTGGGACTTCTTCGGGATCGTCTTCGACGGGCACCCCGGCCTCACCCGCATCGAGATGCCGGACGACTGGCCCGGGCACCCGCAGCGCAAGGACTACCCGCTCGGCGGCATCCCCGTGGAGTACAAGGGGGCCACCGTGCCGCCGCCGGACACGAGGAGGCAGTACTCATGAGCGCCCCCGCCTACAGCGCGACGCGTCCGCCCGCCGACGAGTTCGACCCCGGGATCCCGGGCTTCGAGGCCTCCGGCGGCGACTGGGACGAGATCGCCCGCGAGGCCGTGGGCGAGGAACGCATCGTCGTCAACATGGGCCCGCAGCACCCGTCCACGCACGGGGTCCTGCGTCTCATGCTGGAGATCGACGGCGAGACGGTCACCGAGGCCCGCTGCGGCATCGGCTACCTGCACACCGGCATCGAGAAGAACATGGAGTTCCGTACCTGGACGCAGGGCACCACGTTCTGCACCCGGATGGACTACCTCGCGCCGCTGTACCAGGAGGCCGCCTACTGCCTCGCCACGGAGAAGCTGCTCGGCGTCGTCGACGACGTGCCCGAGCGGGCGTCCGTCATCCGGGTGCTGATGATGGAGCTCAACCGGATCGCCTCCCACCTGGTGTGCCTCGGCACGGGCGGCAACGAGATGGGCGCCACCACGGTCATGACCATCGGGTTCACCGCTCGTGAGGAGATCCTGCGGCTGTTCGAGGCCGTGACGGGGCTGCGGATGAACCACGCGTACATCCGGCCGGGTGGCGTCGCCACGGACACACCCGAGGGGTTCACCGACCAGGTCCGCGCCGCCCTGCCGAAGGTGCGGCACTACCTCGGCCAGCTCGGCGACCTCATGCTCGCCAACCCGATCTTCAAGGCCCGGCTCGTCGACGTCGGCGCGCTCAACCTCGCCGGCTGCATGGCCCTCGGCGTCACCGGCCCCGTCCTGCGCTCCGCCGGCCTGCCGTACGACGTGCGCAAGGCGTTCCCGTACTGCGGGTACGAGACCTACGACTTCGACGTCCCCACGTCCACCGACGCGGACTGCTACGCCCGCGTCGTGCTGCGCCTGGAGGAGTGCTACCAGTCGCTGCGGATCGTCGAGCAGTGCCTGACGCGCCTCGACGCCACCGAGGGGGCGCCCGTCATGGTCGCCGACAAGAAGATCGCCTGGCCGGCCCAGCTCGCCGTGGGCGCCGACGGGCAGGGCAACTCGCTCGACCACATCCGCCAGATCATGGGCACCTCCATGGAGGCCCTCATCCACCACTTCAAGCTCGTCACCGAGGGCTTCCGGGTGCCCGCGGGCCAGGCGTGGCAGACGGTGGAGCACCCGCGCGGCGAGCTCGGCGTGCACGCGGTGTCCGACGGCGGCACCCGGCCCTACCGGGCGCACTTCCGCGACCCGTCGTTCAACAACCTGCAGGCCGTGTCGGTGATGTGCGAGGGCGGCCAGGTGGCCGACGTCGTCGTCGCCGTCGCGTCCCTCGACCCGGTGCTGGGAGGTGTGGACCGGTGACCGCCGAACCGACGAGCGCACGCTCGCAGGCCCGCTACGACGCCGAGACCCTCGCGTCGCTGACCGCCGACGCCGCGCAGATCATGGCCCGCTACCCGGACCCGCGGTCCGGCCTGCTGCCCATGCTGCACCTGGTGCAGTCCGTCGACGGGTACGTGAGCCGCGACGGCATCATGTTCTGCGCCGAGCAGCTCGGCATGACCGCCGCCGAGGTCTCCGCCGTCGCGACCTTCTACACCCAGTACAAGCGCCACCCCAACGGCACCTACACCGTGGGCGTGTGCACCAACACGCTCTGCGCCGTCATGGGCGGCGACGCCATCTTCGAGGAGCTGAGCGAGCACCTCGGCGTCGGCCACGACGAGACCACCGAGGACGGCGCCATCACCCTCGAGCGCGTCGAGTGCAACGCGGCCTGCGACTACGCGCCCGTCGTGATGGTCAACTGGGAGTTCTTCGACAACCAGACGCCCGAGTCCGCCGCGGCGCTGACCGACCGGCTGCGGCTCGGCGAGGATGTCGCGCCCACCCGCGGCGCGTCCAGCGTGTGCAGCTTCAAGCGGATGAGCCGGGTGCTCGCCGGGTTCCCGGACGGGCGGGCCGACGAGGGGGAGACTGCCGGGGCGCCCACGCTCGCGGGCCTGCGTCTCGCTCGGGCTGCTTCGGGTTCGGTCGGCGAGGGGGATCCTTCGTCTCCAGGCGCGCCATCCGCCTCGGTCGTTCCTCCCTCGGCTCCCGCCAGACCCGGCCAGCCTGGCGACGAAGGATCCCCCTCGCCGACCTCCGGAGCTGCATCGGCGTCGGGCCCGGCGGCGGGCAGGGCGCCCGGGACCGGTGAGGAGCAGCAGGAGGCGGAGGTGCCGCCGGAGACGGGGGCGGAGCGGTCCAGCGCGGAGCGGAAGCCGGCGGCGACGGGGGACGAGAGCCCCGGGCGGTCGCCGTCGGGCGGCAAGGCGGACCCCGAGCCGGAGAGGAAGGGGCGCGACGATGACTGACCTGTTGCCCGTGCTCACGGACACGTGGGACGCGGAGCGGTCGTGGAAGCTCGCCACGTACGAGGAGGCCGGCGGGTACGCCGGGCTGCGCAAGGCTCTGACGATGGAGCCGGGCGACCTCGTGCAGGCGGTCAAGGACTCCGGACTGCGGGGGCGTGGCGGCGCCGGGTTCCCCACCGGGATGAAGTGGGGCTTCCTGCCCCCGCCGGACGGAGGTCCGCGGTACCTGGTCGTCAACGCGGACGAGTCGGAGCCGGGCACGTGCAAGGACATCCCGCTCATGCTCGCCAGCCCGCAGCACCTCATCGAGGGCGTCGCGATCACCAGCTACGCCATCGGGTGCGACCACGCCTTCATCTACGTGCGCGGCGAGGTGCTGCACGTGTACCGGCGGCTGCTCGCCGCGGTCACCGAGGCCCGCGACGCCGGGTACCTGGGCACGGACGTCCTCGGCTCCGGCTTCGACCTGGAGGTCACCGTGCACGCCGGTGCGGGCGCCTACATCTGCGGGGAGGAGACGGCGCTGCTCGACTCCCTGGAGGGCAAGCGCGGCCAGCCGCGGCTCAAGCCCCCGTTCCCCGCCGTCGCCGGCCTGTACGCGCGGCCGACCGTCGTCAACAACGTCGAGTCGATCGCGTCGGTGCCGGGCATCGTCGCCCACGGGCCCGACTGGTTCTCCGCGATGGGCACCGAGAAGTCCTCCGGGCACGGGCTGTTCTCCCTGTCCGGGCACGTCACGCGGCCGGGACAGTACGAGGCGCCGCTGGGCATCACGCTGCGCGAGCTGCTCGACCTCGCGGGCGGGGTGCGGGCCGGCCACGAGCTGAAGTTCTGGACGCCGGGCGGCTCGTCCACCCCGATCTTCACCGCCGACCAGCTCGACACCCCGCTCGACTACGAGTCCGTCGGCGCGGCCGGGTCGATGCTCGGCACGCGTGCGCTGCAGATCTTCGACGACACGACGTGCGTCGTGCGGGCGGTGAGCCGGTGGACGGACTTCTACGCCCACGAGTCGTGCGGCAAGTGCACCCCCTGCCGCGAGGGCACGTACTGGCTCAAGCAGGTGCTGCACCGCATCGAGGCCGGCGACGGCGAGGAGCGCGACGTCGACCTGCTGCTCGACCTGTGCGACAACATCCTCGGCCGCGCCTTCTGCGCGCTCGGTGACGGCGCGACGTCGCCCGTCACGTCAAGCGTCGAGCTGTTCCGCGACGAGTACCAGGCGCACATCGACGGCGGAGGGTGCCCGTTCGACCCGAGCGCGAGCGCCCTGTTCGAGTACACCCCGAGGAACCGACGGACCCCGGCCCTCGCGGGCGGGGCCGGTGTGGGAGGTCACTGATGACGGCGACCACGGACAGGCCCGACAAGCCCGCCGCGGGCAGCGGCGAGGTCGAGCAGCCCGTCGAGACGGTGACGCTGACGATCGACGAGGTCGAGGTCACGGTGCCCAAGGGCACGCTGATCATCCGCGCGGCCGAGCAGGTCGGCATCCAGATCCCGCGGTTCTGCGACCACCCGCTGCTCGAGCCGGCGGGCGCGTGCCGGCAGTGCCTCGTGGAGGTCGCGATGCCCGACCGGGAGGGCAACGTCCGCGCGATGCCGAAGCCGCAGGCCTCGTGCACGATGACGGTCACGCCCGGGATGGTCGTCAAGACGCAGCGCACCTCCGCCGTCGCGGACAAGGCGCAGCAGGGGGTCATGGAGCTGCTGCTCATGAACCACCCGCTCGACTGCCCGGTGTGCGACAAGGGCGGCGAGTGCCCGCTGCAGAACCAGGCGATGACGAACGGGCGCGCCGACTCCCGCTTCGAGGACGTCAAGCGGACGTTCCCCAAGCCGATCGCCGTGTCCACGGAGATCCTGCTGGACCGCGAGCGGTGCGTGCTGTGCCAGCGCTGCACCCGGTTCAGCGAGGAGATCGCCGGCGACGCGTTCATCGCGCTGCAGGAGCGCGGCGCGGGCCAGCAGATCGGGCGGTTCGACGAGGCCGTGCTCGACTTCGCCCCGCCGCCCGCCGCGGAGGGCGAGCCCACCGCGGGCGTCGCCCTCCCGGACACCTCCGGGCAGCCGTTCTCCTCGTACTTCTCGGGCAACACCGTGCAGATCTGCCCCGTCGGGGCGCTCACCGGGGCGGCGTACCGGTTCCGCGCCCGCCCGTTCGACCTGGTCTCCACGCCGGCCGTGGGCGAGCACGACTCGTGCGGCTCCGCGATCCGCGTGGACCACCGCCGCGGGGTGGTGCTGCGCCGACTGTCCGGCGACGACCCCGCGGTCAACGAGGAGTGGATCACCGACAAGGACCGGTTCGCGTTCACCTGGCAGTCGGCCCCCGACCGGATCGCGACCCCGCTGGTGCGCGACCGCGAGCTCGACGAGGACGGCGCCGTCGTGTCACGCGGAGAGCTGCGGCCCGCGTCCTGGGTGGAGGCGCTGCAGCTCGCCGCCGAGGGCCTCGCCGCGGCGCGCGACGCGGGCGGCGTCGGGGTGCTGCCCGGCGGCCGGCTCACGGTCGAGGACGCCTTCGCCTGGTCGCGGTTCGCCCGCACCGTGCTGCGCACCGACGACGTCGACCAGCGGGCGCGCGTGCACTCGGCCGAGGAGGCGGCGTTCCTCGCGCACGCGGTCGCCGGCACGGGCGTGGGCGTCACCTTCGGTGACCTGGAGGCCGCGCCGGCCGTGCTCCTCGCCGGGCTCGAGGCGGAGGAGGAGGCCGGCGTCACCTTCCTGCGCCTGCGCAAGGCGGTCCGCGCCCACGGCACCCGCGTGTTCGGGCTGGCACCGTTCGCCTCCCGCGGCCTGGCCCGGCTCGACGGGACGCTGCTCCCGGCGGCCCCGGGCACCGAGGCCGAGTGGCTCGGCAGCGTGGAGGCGCGCGCCGCGGGCGAGCCCGCCCCGGAGGGCTCCGACGCCGAGACCCTCGGCGACGTCGCCGAGGCGCTCGCGAAGCCCGGGGCCGTCATCCTCGTCGGGGAGCGGCTGGCGTCTGCCCCGGGCGCCTACGCCGCCGCGCTGCGCCTCGCCGCCGCGACGGGCGCGCGCCTGGCGTGGATCCCGCGCCGCGCGGGGGAGCGGGGCGGCGTCGAGGCGGGCCTGCTGCCCGGGCTGCTGCCCGGCGGGCGGCCCCTGACCGACCCCGCCGCCCGCGCCGAGGCGGCCGCGGCCTGGGGCGTGCCCGCCGACACGCTACCGGCCGACGCGGGTCGCGACGCGGGCGAGATCCTCGACGCGCTGTCCGTGGGCCAGCTCTCCGGGGCGCTCGTCGGCGGCCTCGAGCTCGCCGACCTGCCCGACCCGGCGCACGCCCGGCGGGCGCTCGGCGCGGCGGGCTTCGTCGTCGCCCTCGAGGTGCGCAGGACCGAGGCCGTCGAGCTCGCCGACGTCGTCCTTCCGGTGGCTCCTCCCGTCGAGCGGGCGGGGTCGTACTGGAACTGGGAGGGCCGCGTGCGGTCGTTCGGCCAGGCGCTCGAGTCCGCCGCGCTGCCCGACCACCGGGTGCTCGACTCGCTCGCCGCCCGGCTCGGCACGGGCCTCGGCGCCGAGACGCCGCTCGCGGCGCACCGCGCCGTCGGCGCCCTGCCGGCCTGGGCGGGCGACCGCGCGCCCGCACCGCCGGAGGACACGGCCGAGCCGCCGCCCGTCCCGCCCGGGACGGCGGTGCTGGCGAGCTGGCACCTGATGCTCGACGACGGCGCCCTGCAGGACGGCGAGCAGTTCCTCGCCGGCACCGCCAAGCGGCCCGTCGCGCGCATGTCGGCCGCCACCGCCGCCGCGGCCGACGTCTACGACGGCGACCAGGTCACCGTCGCGACCGACCGGGGGGCGATCACCGTGCCGGTGGCCATCACGGAGATGGTCGACCACGTGGTGTGGCTGCCGCTGGCCTCGCGCGGGTGCCGGGTGCACGACACCCTCGGCGCCGTGCCCGGCGACCTCGTCCGCGTCTCGCAGGGGCCGGCCGTCGACACCGCACAGGCTCCGGCCGGGCAGGGAGGTGCCGCATGATCCCCGGGGTCGCCGCCGACTTCAGCAACGACGCGATCTGGGTGTCGGCGATCAAGGCCGTGCTCATCGTGGTCTTCCTGCTGACCAGCGTGCTGTTCGCCATCTGGTTCGAGCGCAAGGTCGTGGCCCGCATGCAGGTGCGGCCCGGGCCCAACTGGCACGGCCCGTTCGGCCTGCTGCAGTCGCTCGCCGACGCGATGAAGCTCCTGCTCAAGGAGGACGTGACCGTCACGCGCGCCGACCGGGTCGTCTACCTGCTGGCCCCGATGATCTCGGTGTTCTGCGCCCTGCTGGTCTTCGCCGTGGTCCCGTTCGGCCCGTCCGTGACGATCCCGTTCACGGACTTCACGACGCCCGCGCAGCTCACCGACTTCCCCGTGGCCGTGCTCTACGTGCTGGCGTGCGCGGCGATGGGCGTCTACGGGATCGTGCTCGGCGGCTGGTCGTCCGGGTCCACGTACCCGCTGCTCGGCTCCGTGCGCTCCACGGCGCAGGTCATCTCCTACGAGCTGGCCATGGGCCTGTCGCTGGTCAGCGTCTTCATCATGGCGGGGTCGATGTCGACGTCGCAGATCGTGGCGTCCCAGGCGGGCGTGTGGTGGTTCCTGCCCCTGCTGCCCGCGTTCGTCGTCTACGTCATCTCGATGATCGGCGAGACGAACCGCCTCCCGTTCGACCTTCCGGAGGCGGAGGGCGAGCTCGTCTCCGGGTACATGACCGAGTACAGCTCGATGAAGTTCGCGTGGTTCTTCCTCGCCGAGTACATCAACATGCTGAACGTCTCGGCGATCGCGACCACGCTGTTCCTCGGCGGGTGGCGGGCCCCGTGGCCGCTGTCCGCGATCGCGGACGGGGCGCTGAACACCGGCTGGTGGCCGGTCCTGTGGTTCCTGGTCAAGCTCTGGGCCGTCATGTTCGTGTTCGTGTGGGTGCGCGGCACGCTGCTGCGTCTGCGCTACGACCAGTTCATGTCGCTGGGCTGGAAGGTGCTCATCCCCGTGGCGCTCGGGTGGGTCGTGGTCCTCAGCGTGTTCCAGTACCTGGGCCTGGCCGGCATCACCCGCACGCAGCTCGTCGTCGGGGTGCTCGTCGTGGCGGCCCTCGTCATCGCGCTCATGTGGCTCTGGCCCGAGCGCCGGCCCGCCGCGCCGCCGGGCGGCGCAGCCGACGAGGGAGCCCCGGGGACGTTCGACGCGTTCGCGGACGGCTTCCCGGTGCCGCCGCTGCCGGGGCAGAGCCTCCCGCCGTCACCGCGGGCACGCCGGCACGTGCCCCCGGCCGGGGCCACCACCGGCGCCGCCGACGCCACCAGCACCGCCGTCGACCGACCGGAGGAGACGCGATGACAGGGCAGCACGAACCGTACGAGCCGCTGCGCCCCACGAAGGGCCCGATCGGGGAGCTCTTCGCGCCCGTGGCGGGTTTCGGCGTGACGTTCTCGTCGATGTTCCGCCCGACGGTGACGGAGCAGTACCCCCGCACGAAGACGCCGCCGCAGCGCCGGTACCACGGCCGCCACCAGCTCAACCGGTACGCCGACGGGCTGGAGAAGTGCATCGGCTGCGAGCTGTGCGCGTGGGCGTGCCCGGCGGACGCCATCTACGTCGAGGGCGCGGACAACGCCGAGCTGCCCGACGGCGCGCACATGTCGCCGGGAGAGCGGTACGGCCGCGTCTACCAGATCAACTACCTGCGGTGCATCTTCTGCGGGCTGTGCATCGAGGCGTGCCCCACCCGCGCGCTGACGATGACGAACGACTACGAGCTCGCCGGCCCCGACCGTGCCGGGATGATCTACGAGAAGCAGGACCTGCTGGCGCCGCTCGCCGAGGGCATGCTGGCCGCGCCGCACCCCATGGTCGAGGGCACCACCGACACCGAGTACTACCGCGGGGAGGTGACCGCCCCCACCGGCGAGCAGGTCGAGTGGGTGCGCGAGCACCGGCCCGACGACCCGACGCTCGGGTCCGCCGAGCAGGTCGTCCGGGGCGACGCTCCCGCCCCGACCCCGCGGCGCCACCGCCTGCGCGGCAGCGCCACCAAGGCCGCCGTCGCCACGCTGGAGGCCGCGACCGGCGGCCACGTGTCGAGCACGCCCGGGGGCGAGCAGTGACCGCCTCGGGCGCCGAGGCCGCCCTCTTCTGGGTGCTGGCGCCCCTCATGGTCCTCGCCTCGCTCGGGCTGCTGTTCGTCCGCAAGGCCGTGCACGCGGCGATCTGCGTGATGTTCGTGATGATCGGGCTCGCGATCCTGTACGTCGCGCAGCAGGCGCCGTTCCTCGGCGTCGTGCAGGTCGTCGTGTACACGGGCGCGGTCATGATGCTGTTCCTGTTCGTGCTCATGCTCGTAGGCATCGACGCCGCGGACTCGCTCACCGAGACCATTCGCGGGCAGCGGTGGATCGGGCTGCTGCTGGGCGTCGGCCTCGGGGCGGTGCTGCTCTCGGTCATCTCGCGTGCCGCGTTCCCGCCCGCCGTCGGGCTGGCGGAGACCGGCGGCGTGCCCAACCCGGTGGCGCTCGCGCGCATCCTGCTCGCCGACTACGTGATCGCGATGGAGGTCGTCGGGGTCCTGCTGGTCACGGCGGCGCTCGCGGGCCTGGTGCTCACGCACAAGCGCCGCCTGGCCGTGGCCCCCACGCAGCGGGCCATCGCGCGGGCCAGGGTGGCGGCGCTGCCGCGGGGCCGCACGCTGACCCCGCTGCCGGCGCCCGGCGTGTTCGCGCAGAACAACGCCATGGACACGCCCGCGCTGGGCCCCGACGGGCGGCCGGTGGAGCACTCCGTGCCGCGCGTGCTGCGCATCCGCGGCCAGGAGCGGTCGGCCACCGCCCTGCTGGCGGCCGAGGAGACGCTGGTCGACGTCGTGCGGGTGGGCGGGCCCCCCGCCGGGGACAGCACGCCGGACAGCCCCCCGAGCGGTAGCGCGGACGACGTCCCGGAGGGCGCCCCCGGCGACACCGACGTCGCGCCGCGGGACGAGGAGGAGCGCTGATGGAGATCACCAACTACCTCGGCCTGGCAGCGGTGCTGTTCGCCGTCGGCGCCGCGACCGTGCTGCTGCGCCGCAACGCGATCGTCGTGTTCATGGGCGTCGAGCTCATGCTCAACGCCACGAACCTCGCGTTCGTCACCTTCGCGCGGATGCACGGCGACGTGACCGGGCAGGTGCTCGCCTTCTTCGTCATGGTGGTCGCCGCGGCCGAGGTCGTGGTCGGCCTGGCGATCATCATCATGATCTTCCGCGCCCGCCGGTCGGCCTCGGTCGACGACGTCAACCTGCTGCAGAGCTGAAAGGGCCCGGTGACGACTCCGATGATGCAGTCCCTCTCGCTCGCCCCGTGGCTGGTCGCCACGCCGATGATCGGCGCGGCCCTGCTGCTGCTCGCCGGCCGGCGCAGCGACCGCTGGGGGCACTGGCTCGGCGTGCTCGCGATCGCCGCGACGTTCGTGCTCGGCCTGGTCATGCTCCTCGACATGCTCTCAGTGCCCGCCGAGGAGCGGGTCGGCACCCGCACCGTGGGCACGTGGATCGACGCCGGGCCGCTGCACGCGGACGTCGGGTTCCAGGTGGACCCGCTGTCGATGACCTTCGTGATGCTCGTGACGTTCGTCGGCACGCTCATCCACGTGTACTCGGTGGCGTACATGGGCCACGACGTCGACCGGCGCCGGTTCTTCGCGTACCTCAACCTGTTCGTCGCGGCGATGCTGCTGCTGGTGCTCGCGGACTCCTACCTGCTGCTGTTCGTCGGCTGGGAGGGCGTGGGCCTGGCCTCGTTCCTGCTCATCGGGTTCTGGGACGGCAAGCGCGCGAACGCGGTGGCGGGCACGAAGGCGTTCGTCATGAACCGTGTCGGCGACATGGGGCTCATCGCCGCGATGATGCTCATGCTCGCGACGTTCGGCGCGGTCGACTTCGCCACGGTGCTGGGCGACGGCGCGGGCGCGGCGGGCGTGAGCCAGGGGACGCTGACCGCGATCGGCCTCCTGCTGCTCCTGGCGGCGTGCGGCAAGTCCGCCCAGCTGCCGCTGCAGGCGTGGCTCGGGGACGCGATGGCGGGCCCGACGCCGGTCTCCGCGCTCATCCACGCCGCCACGATGGTCACGGCGGGCGTCTACCTGCTGGTGCGCTCCGGGCCGATCCTCGAGGCGGCGCCGGACGCGCAGCTGGTCGTCGCGATCGTCGGGGCCCTGACCCTGCTGTTCGGGGCGGTCGTCGGTACCGCGAAGGACGACATCAAGAAGGCGCTCGCGGCGTCGACCATGTCGCAGATCGGGTACATGATGCTCGCCGCCGGGCTGGGCCCGGTCGGGTACGCGTTCGCGATCTTCCACCTGCTCACCCACGGCTTCTTCAAGGCGGGCCTGTTCCTCGGCGCCGGCTCGGTGATGCACGCGATGGACGACGACGTCGACATGCGCCGCTTCGGCGGGCTGGCCAGGCTGCTGCCGGTCACGACGATCACGATGGGCCTGGGCTGGCTCGCGATCCTCGGCGTCCCGCCGTTCTCCGGCTTCTGGTCGAAGGACAAGATCATCGAGGCGGCGTTCACGGGCTCGGGCTGGCAGCCGTGGGTGTTCGGCATGGCGGCGCTGCTCGGCGCGGGCATCACCGCCTACTACATGTCGCGGCTGTTCTTCATGACGTTCGCGGGGCGGCGCCGGTGGAGCACCGACGGCCGGGCCGGTGCGGTCGAGCGGCACCCGCACGAGTCCCCGGCGCTGATGACGTGGCCGATGATCGTGCTGGCGGTCGGCTCCGTGGCGCTCGGCGGGCTGCTCGCGATCGGCGACGCGTTCGTCACCTGGCTGGAGCCGGTCACCGGGCACGCCGAGCACCACGAGCCGGTGCTGCCGATCTGGCTGCTGATGACGCTCACGCTGCTGCTGGTCGTGGTGGGCGTGGCGCTGGCGTTCCGCCAGTTCGCGGTGGCCGCGGTGCCGACCGAGCCTCCGCCCGCACCGGCCGTCGTGCGCGCCGCACGGGCGGACCTCTACCAGGACGCGGTCAACGAGAGCGTCGTGATGCGCCCCGGCCAGTACCTCACGCGGTCGCTGGTCTACACGGACCGGGCGGCGGTCGACGGCGGCTGGCTGGGTCTGGCCGGCGGCGTCGGGCGTCTGGGCGCCCGGCTGCGCCGCCTGCAGAACGGGTACGTGCGCTCCTACGCGGCCATGATGCTGGGCGGCCTCGGCGCCGTCGCCCTCGTCGTGTGGCTGCTGGCGAGCTGACGGGCAGGGAGACGGAAGGATGACGATGTCCACAGGGTTCCCCTGGCTCACGGTCCTCATCGTGTGGCCGCTGGTGGCGGCCGCCGCGACGGCGCTCACGGGCCTGGGCCGCGGCCGCCCGTCCGGCGGCCCGGTCACCGGCGGGAGGTTCGGGGCGTCCGCCGCCCGCTGGGTGGCGCTGGTCGGCGCGCTGGTCGAGGTGGTGCTGCTCGCGGGCGCGTTCGCCGCGTTCGACACCTCGGCGGCGGGCGAGCACCAGCTCGCCGAGACGCACTCCTGGATCCCGGCGCTCGGCGCGAGCTGGGCCGTCGGCGTCGACGGCGTCGGGCTGCTGCTCGTGGCGCTGTCCGTCGGGCTGGTGCCCGTGGTGATCGCGGCCGCGTGGCGCGAGCAGGGCGGCGACGCGGTGCGGCTGCGCCGCTACCTCGCCACCGTGCTCCTGCTGGAGGCGTTCATGGTCGCCGTGTTCGCCGCCCGGGACGTGTTCCTCTTCTACGTGCTGTTTGAGGCGATGCTCATCCCCGCGTACTTCCTCATCGGCGGGTTCGGGCAGGGCGCGCAGCGCCGCTACGCGGCGGTGAAGTTCCTGCTGTTCTCCCTCGCGGGCGGGCTGGTGATGCTGGTCGGCGTGGTGGCGCTCTACCTGCAGGTGCCGGTCGCCGAGCGGGGGCCGCAGGCGTTCCTCACCGACAACCTCACGGGCCTGGCGCTCGACCCGACGGCCGAGAAGCTGATGTTCGCCGCGTTCTTCCTGGCGTTCGCGATCAAGGCGCCGATGTTCCCGGTGCACACGTGGCTGCCGGACGTCGCGGAGAACGCCACGCCGGGCACGTCGACCCTGCTCATCTGCGTGCTCGACAAGGTGGGCACCTTCGGGATGCTCACCCTGTGCCTGCCGCTGTTCCCGGAGGCCAGCCGGTGGGCGGCACCGTTCGTCATCGTGCTCGCCGTGGTCTCCGTGCTCTACGGCGCGATCCTCGCGATCGGGCAGACCGACGTGCTGCGGCTGGTCGGCTACACGTCGGTGTCCCACTTCGGGCTGATCATCCTCGGCATGTTCACCTTCACGTCCCTGGGGACCGCCGGCTCGGGCCTCATGATGCTCAACCACGGCATCTCCACCGGGGCGCTGTTCCTGATCGCCGGGTTCGCGATCGCGCGGCACCCGCGCCGCAGCCAGCTCGTCGGCGACTACGGCGGGCTGCGGTCCGTGGCCCCGGTGCTCGGCGGCACGTTCCTCGTCGCCGGCCTCTCGGCGGCCGCGCTGCCGGGCCTCGCGACGTTCGTCTCCGAGATCATGGTCTTCCTCGGCTCGTACGGGCGCTGGCCCGCCGCCGTGCTCGTGGCGGTGCCCGTCGTCGTGCTCGCCGGCGTGTACGTGCTCCTCATGTACCAGCGCATGTTCACCGGCGGCGTGAGCGACGAGCTCGCCGGCGCGCGCGACCTCGACGCCCGGGAGAAGACCGTGGCCGGGGTGCTCGTCGCCGCGCTGGTGGTCCTCGGGCTCGCGCCCGGGCCGGTGCTCGACTACGTGCGCGCGCCGGGCGAGGTCGCCGTCGAGCTCGTGGGCGAGACCGACCCGCCGCCCGTGCTCGGGGCGTCCTCCGCCGACGCCTCACCCGACCCGCGGTCCGCGCCCGCCGCGCCTCACGAGGGGAGCCTGCTGTGAACGACTTCGTCGCACCGCCCATCGACTGGGCGGCCGTCTCGCCGGTCCTCGTCGTCCTCGCCGCGGGCGTCCTCGGCGTGCTCCTCGAGGCCTTCCTGCCGGCCCGGGCGCGGCGCGGCACGCAGGTGACGCTCGCGCTCGCGGCCCTCGGGGGCTCGCTCGTGGCGGTCGCGCTGCTGTGGCCCCGCGTGGCCGACGGCGCCGTCTCCGTCGTCGGAGGCTCCTACCTGCTCACGCCGTTCGGGCTCGGGGTCCAGGCCGTCGTCGCGATCTGCGCGATCCTCGGCGTCCTCGTGGTCGCGGACCGCACGAGCACCGGGCAGGACGCCTTCGCGCCGTCGGCCGCCGCCGTGCCGGGCACCTCCTACGAGGACGCGACCCGGCGCGCGGGCCTGCAGCAGACCGAGATCTACCCGCTGCTGCTGTTCTCCACCGGCGGGATGCTGCTCTTCCCCGCCACGGACGACCTCATGGTGATGTTCGTGGCGCTCGAGGTGCTGTCCCTGCCCCTGTACGTGCTGTGCGCGACGGCGCGCCGCCGGCGCCTGCTCAGCCAGGAGGCGGCGTTCAAGTACTTCCTGCTCGGCGCGTTCGCGTCCGCGTTGTTCATCTTCGGCGTCGCGCTCGTCTACGGCTTCTCCGGCTCCGTGCGCCTGCAGGAGGTCGTCGCCGTGCTCGCCGAGCCGAGCGTCTCGCCGCTCGGCACGATGCCGGCGCTCGTCGTCGTCGGCCTGCTCCTGGTGCTCACCGGCCTGCTGTTCAAGATCGGCGCCGCCCCGTTCCACACGTGGACGCCGGACGTGTACCAGGGCGCGCCCACCCCGGTCACCGGGTTCATGGCGGCCTGCACCAAGGCCGCTGCGGTCGGCGCGCTGGTGCGGGTGCTGTTCACCCTCGCGAACGGCTTCGACCCCGCGCTGCGGCACGACGTCGAGGTGGCGCTGTGGTCGGTCGCGATCCTCACCATGCTGGTCGGGACCGTCGCCGGCGCCGTGCAGACGGACGTCAAGCGCCTCCTGGGGTACTCCTCCATCGCGCACGCCGGGTTCCTGCTCGTCGGCGTGGTCGGGTTCGGCGAGCGCGGGTCCGCCGCGGTGCTGTTCTACCTGCTCGCGTACGGGCTGGCGACGATCGGCGCTTTCGCGGTCGTCACCCTGGTCCGCGAGCGGACGGTGACCGCGGGTGAGCGGCCGGGCGACGGGCCGGTGCCGGACGACGGCGTCGTGCTGGGCGAGGCGACGCGCCTCGCGCAGTGGGCGGGGCTGGGGCGCCGCGCGCCCTGGCTCGTCGCGGCGTTCTCCCTCTTCCTGCTGTCCATGGCGGGCATCCCGCTCACCGCCGGGTTCCTCGCCAAGTTCGGGGTGTTCTCCGCGGCGGTCGACGCGGGCGCGTGGCCGCTCGCGCTGCTGGGCGTCCTGGCCTCGGCGGTGTCCGTGTTCTTCTACGTGCGCGTCATCGTGCTGACGGTGCTCACCCCGCCGGCCGACGCGGACGACGGCGCCGCCACGCCGGCAGGCACCGAGGTCTCGGGCGCGGGCGGGACCGCTCGCACGGACGTGGCCCCGAGCGGTACGGGCGGTCCGGGCGGCACCGCGACGGAGGCGCCGGCCCGCGCGGCGGCGACGCGCACCGTGGTGACGGTCGTCGGGTCGCGGGGCCCCGCCGCGGTCGCGATCGCGCTGTGCGCGGCCGGCGTGCTGCTCCTGGGTCTGTTCCCGGCGGGGATGCTGGACCTGGCGCAGCAGGCGGCCCAGTTTCGCCCGTGACGCCTCCCCGCCCCGCCCGGCGTGACCGACGTGACGCGCGCGGGCGGGCTCTCGGTTCAGTGTTCCCGGGCGCGGGCGGATAGGTTCGGACCGTGACACGTGCACCTTCCGCGCCGGCCCCGGGACCGGGGTCCTCGCCGCACTCGCCGCTGCCGACGGCGTTCCCCCTGCCCGACCCCGCGCTGGCCGACCGGCTGTCGGAGCGCCTGGCGAGGGTCGACGCGGCGCTCGCCGAGGCCGTGGCCTCGGCGGACGCGCTCGCCGACGACGCGGGGCGCCACCTGGTCACGGCCGGGGGCAAGCGGTTCCGCCCCTTGCTGACGCTGCTCGCCGGCGAGCTGGGCGACGGGACGCGGCCCGAGCTGGTCGACGCCGCCGTGGTCGTCGAGCTCACGCAGGTCGCCTCGCTCTACCACGACGACGTCATGGACTCCGCGCCGGTGCGCCGCGGCGCGCCCGCCGTGCACACGGTCTGGGGCAACTCGGTCGCGATCCTCGTGGGCGACCTGCTGTTCTCGCGCGCCTCCGCGCTGGTGGCGGGGCTCGGGCCGGAGGCCGTGGTGCTGCAGTCGCGCACGTTCGAGCGCATGTGCCTGGGCCAGCTGCACGAGACCCTCGGGCCTCGCGACGGCGAGGACCCGGTCGCGCACTACCTGCAGGTGCTGAGCGACAAGACGGCGTCCCTCCTGGCCACCTCCGCGCAGCTGGGCGCGATGTTCGGTGGTTGCGACGACACGGTGGTCGGGGCCGTGGCCGCGTACGGCGAGAAGGTCGGCGTGGCGTTCCAGCTCGCGGACGACGTGCTCGACATCGCCTCGACCGGCGACGAGTCCGGCAAGACGCCCGGCACCGACCTGCGCGAGCACGTGCCGACGATGCCGGTGCTGCTGCTGCGCCAGCGTGTCGCGCGCGGCGAGGGCACCGCCGAGGACGCCGCCCTGCTGGCGCGGCTCGACGCCGACCTGTCGGACGACGCCACGCTCGCCGCGGCCGTGGCCGACCTGCGCTCCCACGACGCCCTCGCGGCGACCCGCGAGCTGGCGGTCCGGTGGGCGCGCGAGGCTGCCGCCGAGCTGGAGCCGCTGCCGGACGGGCCGGTCAAGCAGGCGCTGGCGGACCTCGCGACGGCGCTCGCCGACCGCGCGGCCTGAGGGCCGCAAGCCCGATTCCGCGCGGCATGGGGAGTCCTCCCCATGCCCGGGGGCCGAGATCGGCTGTTGCTCGGGGACGAGATCTGGCAATCTTGCACCCGGCCGGATCTCGCGGCGCGTCGTCGACGACGGACGCGGCACCGCCGGGGTCGGCGCCGATCGACATCATTCTCAGGGGGAGCCGTTGGGCCTGTTCACTCGCGTGCGCGCTGACCGACGCACGGCCGTCTCGACGACGGTCGTGATCGCGCTGTCCGCCGGGATCGCGGTCGCGGCAGCCCTCTACGACGGCGAGGCCACGGCCGACGTCGACCTCGACGACTCGGGGGTGTGGGTCACCAAGGAGTCGGGCGGGCTCGTGGGCCGCTTCAACACGGAGGCGCAGGCGCTCGACGGCACCCTGCTCGCGGGGAGCCAGTCCTTCGACGTGGACCAGCAGGCGAGCGACGTGCTGGTGTCGGACGCCGGCTCCGGTTCGGCGAGCGTCGTCGACGTGGCCCGGCTCAAGTTCGCCTCGACGACGAAGCTCCCGCCGAACGCCAGGACGTCCATGGGCGGCGACCGCGTCGCGGTGGTGGACGGTGAGACGGGGGCGCTCTGGGTGACGCCGGTCGACAGGCTGGCGTCGCTGGACACCGAGGAGGTCGACCCCACCGCGACGCTCGACGGCTCGGCGCAGGTCGTCGTCTCCGAGTCGGGCATCACCTACGCCGTCGTGCCCGCGCGGGACGTGCTGTGGACCGTCGAGCCGGGCAAGGAGCCCACCACGACCACGCTCGACATGCTCGACGGCGGGGACGACGTGGCGCTCACGACCGTGGGCGACGACGTCGTGGTCCTGGACCGCAGCACGGGCGAGCTCCGGCTCCCCGGCGGCGAGACGGTGGACGTCATGGACGCCCAGGGCGCGCAGCTGCAGCTCCCTGGCGAGAGCTCCGACTCCGTGGCCTACGCGACGTCGTCGTCGCTGGTGCTGCAGCCGCTGGGTGGCGGCACCGCCACGCGGCGGCAGGCGTCCGGCTCGCCGGCGTCGCCGGTCCAGCTGGGCGGCTGTCTCTACGGCGCCTGGTCCGGCAGCGGGCAGATCGTCCGCGACTGCGAGGGCACGGACCGCGACGTCGACCGCGCCCTGGAGGGCCTGTCCCAGAGCTCCGTGCTGCAGTACCGCGTCAACCGCAACAACGTGGTGCTCAACGACCTGTCCGCCGGCACCCTGTGGATGGCGCTGGAGGAGTACGAGAAGGTCGACGACTGGGACATCAAGCTGCCGGAGCAGGCGGAGGGCTCCGACGAGGACGCCGAGGACGCCAAGCCCGAGCTGGTCGACCAGACGGTCGTCGACCGCAAGAAGCAGGACCCGCCCAAGGCGGAGGACGACGACTACGGCGTGCGGCCCGGCCGGGCGACGGTGCTCGACGTGCTGGCGAATGACCTCGACCCGGACGGCGACGTCATCACGGCCGAGCTGGTGGGTGACCAGCCGGACGGGTTCCGGGTCGAGCGCGTGCTCGGCGGCAAGGCGCTGCAGGCGGTCGTGCCCGAGGACGCGTCGGGCCAGGAGAGCTTCACCTACGAGGTGAGCGACGGGCGCGGCGGCACCGACCAGGCCAGCGTCTCCGTCAGGGTGGTGCCCGAGGACGAGAACAAGGCGCCGGAGCAGACGGGTGAGCCGGTGCTGCGGGTGGAGCGGGGCAAGTCCGCGAGCATCAAGGTGCTGCCCTTCTTCCGCGACCCCGACGGCGACGACGTGTACCTCGCGGCCGCGGAGTCCACCGTGCAGGGTGACGAGGTCCGGTCGTACCCCGACGGGACGGTGGAGTTCCGCGACAACGGGACCGCGACGGGCCGCAAGAAGGTCACCGTGACGGTCGGCGACCGGCGCGACGGCACGGTTGAGGGGACGCTCTGGGTGGACGTGCTCGGCGACAGCAACGAGGCCCCCGTGGCGGTGGGGGACCACGTGGTCGTCACGGCGGGCCAGCCGGTCACGGTCGAGCCGCTGAAGAACGACTCCGACCCGAACGGCGACGAGCTCCGGCTCGCCAAGGTGAACAACGCCGCGCCGGCGGAGATCACCCCGAACTACGACGCGGGCACCTTCACGTTCCTCGCGCAGGAGCCGAAGTCCTACGACGTGCTCTACCAGGTGAGCGACGGGCCGAACGCGACGACGGGCGTGGTCCGGGTCGACGTCCGGGCCCCGGACGACGCCTCCGGCGCGCCGATCGTCGTCTCCGACACGGCGATGCTGCCTGCGGGCGGGTCGACGCTGGTGGACGTGCTCGCGAACGACACCGACCCGGCGGGCGGCGTGCTCGTGGTGCAGTCGGTGGAGGTCCCCGACGACGCCGGGGTGTCCGTAGCTGTCCTCGACCACCAGATCCTGCGCATCAGCGAGACGCGGCGGATCCCGGACTCGGTCGTGCTCAAGTACACGGTCTCCAACGGCAACGACATCTCCACGGGCGAGATCCGCGTGCTGCCCGTCCCGCCGCCGCAGCGGCTCCAGCCGCCGAACGCCGCCCCGGACGAGGTGACCGTGCGGGTCGGGGACTACGTCAACATCCCCGTCCTGGAGAACGACTCCCATCCCGACGGGCTCGAGCTGACGCTCGGCGAGAAGCTCGAGCAGGACGTGGACCCCGCCATGGGCGAGGCGTTCTTCTCCGAGGACGTGCTCCGGTTCCGCGCCGGCTCGGAGCCGGGCACCGCCTACGCGATCTACACGGTCCACGACCCGAACGGTCAGGAGGACTCGGCCCAGGTCACGATCCACGTCCGAGGCGGCGAGGAGAACACGGCCCCCGTGCCGCGGGACGTGGAGGCCCGCGTGCTCGCCGGCGGGACGACGCGCATCCCCGTACCGCTGGACGGCATCGACCCCGACGGCGACTCCGTGCAGCTCACCGGGCTGGCCACCGGGCCGAGCCAGGGCAAGGCCGAGGTCGTGGACGGCTTCGTCGACTACCGGGCCAGCGAGGACGCGTCCGGCGCGGACTCGTTCCGCTACTCGGTGCAGGACGCCCGCGGCGAGATCGCCACCGGGGTGATCCGGGTCGGGATCGCCCGTCCGCCGGAGACGAACCAGCCGCCGGTGGCGGAGGACGACGAGGTCACGGTGCGTCCCGACCGCCGGGTCGCGGTCCCCGCGCTGGAGAACGACTCGGACCCGGACGGCGACCGGATCGGCCTCGTGCCCGGCGCGATCGAGGGTGGCGAGGACCTGTCGGCGGAGGTCTCGGGTGAGCGCGTCGTGGTGCGCACCCCGGGCGCCGAGGGCACGTCGACGTTCTTCTACGCGATCGAGGACACGTACGCCGCCCGCGCGTCGGCGTCCGTGAGCGTCACGGTGGCGAAGGACGCGCCGCTGCAGCCCCCGGTGGCGCGCGACGACTCCGTGGTGGTGGCGGACATCCTCGGCCAGACGTCGGTCACGGTCCCCGTGCTCGACAACGACGAGGACCCTGACGGCGCGGCGGACGACCTCACGGTGGAGACGTCCGCGGAGTCGGCGACGGTGAGCCCCGAGGGCGAGATCGAGGTCGCGCTGACCGAGGACCGCCAGGTCATCACCTACACGGTCACCGACGTCGACGGCCTGACCGCGAAGGCGTTCCTCGTCGTGCCCGGGCAGGCGTCGACCCAGCCGATCCTCAAGCCGGGCCAGGCCCCGCTCGAGGTGAAGTCGGGCGAGTCGCTCGACATCGACATCGCCGACCACGTGCTCGTCGTGGAGGGGCGCAGCCCGCGCCTCACGACGGCCGACCAGGTGAAGGCCCTCGAGGGCGAGGCCGACGTGACCGGCAAGACCACCATGACCTACACCCCCGAGGGCGAGTACGTCGGTCCGGCGTCGGTGACGTTCGAGGTGACCGACGGCGACGGTCCCGACGACCCGGACGGCCACACGGCCGTGCTGACGCTGCCGATCACGGTGGTCCCCCCGGACAACCTGCCGCCTGAGCCGGGCTCGCCGTCCGGGCAGGTCGCGGCGGGCGAGGAGAGCGCCGTCGACCTGGGCCGCTTCGCGACGGACCCGGACGGGGACGACCTGCGCTTCGAGCTCGGCGGCCTGCCCGAGGGGCTCGGCGCGACGCTGTCGGGCTCGCGGGTGACTCTCGAGGCCGACCCCACCGTGCCCAAGGGCACCACGCTCACGGTCCCGTACACGGTGACCGACGACGAGCACCCGCCGGTGGACGGCGAGATCACCGTCGAGGTCGTCGCCTCCACGCGGCCGCTGGCCCGCGCCGTCGAGGACGTCGTCGACGACGCGCACCAGGGCGAGCCGGTGTCGGTGCCCGTGCTGGCCAACGACTCCAACCCGTTCGAGGACCGGGGGCCGCTCGAGCTCGTGGGCGACCCCATCGTCGACACCGGTGTGGGGACCACGACGGTGGACGGCGACCAGGTGGTCGTCACGCCGCAGGAGGACTTCGTGGGCACGATGGTGGTGCGCTACACGGTGCAGGACGCGACGCAGGACTCGGACCGGAATGTCGAGGGCCGGGTCACGCTCAACGTGCTCGGTGCGCCCGAGGCGCCGACCACACCGCAGATCGAGGAGGTTCGCTCGGAGACGGTCGTGCTGTCCTGGACCCCGCCGGAGAACAACGGCTCCGAGATCACGGGCTACACCGTCACGTCGGACCAGGGCGACACCTTCGCCTGCAAGACGACGACGTGCACCCTCGACGGCCTGACGAACGACGTCACCTACACGTTCACCGTCGTGGCGGAGAACGCCGTGGGCGAGTCGGAGGAGTCGCCGGCCTCCGCCGAGGCCCGGCCCGACGAGAAGCCGGACCCGCCGGCGGCCCCGCAGCTCGAGTTCGGCGACGAGTCGCTGGTCGTGACGTGGCAGAACGCCACCTACGACGACCGGTCGGCGATCGAGTCGGTGAACCTGGAGATCTCCCCGGCGCCCGCGAACGGCGAGACGCAGAAGGTCGGGGTCACCGGCGAGCGGATCGTCTGGGAGGGCCTGACCAATGGCACCGCCTACAAGGTGCGGGTGCAGGCGGTCAATAAGGCGCCGGACCCGTCGGACTGGGGCGCGTGGTCCACCACGATGGTCCCGGCCGGGCCGCCGGCCGCGCCGGCCGCGCCGTCGGCCTCCCGCGTGGACACGCCGCTCGGCGGCCAGGTGCACGTCACGTGGAACGCCCCGGACGCCAACGGCGACCCGGTGAAGACCTACCACGTCGGCGTGTTCCGGGACGGCGAGCGTGTGGCCACCGAGACCAGCTCGACCACGTCGATCGACCTGGAGGGCCTGGACACCAAGGCGAGCTACTCGTTCACCGTCGTGGCCGAGAACAAGGCCGGCAAGGGCGACGCGAGCCCGCGGTCGAACGAGGTCACCCCGTACGGTCGGCCGACCGTCCCGGGCACGCCGTCGGCGAGCGTCGGGACGGGCATGAGCGGCCAGGCGGACGTGTCCTGGGGCGCGTCCGACGACAACGGCGACGCCGTGACCTACACGGTGGAGACGGACCAGGGCGGCAGCCGGGACACGACGGCCACGTCCCTGACGTACTCGGGGCTGTCGAACGGCACCAACTACCGGTTCCGGGTCCGCGCCTGCAACGCGGCCGGCTGCTCGGACTGGACTCCGTACTCCAATCAGGTGAAGCCGTTCGGGCCGGTCCCGACGCCGACCGTCACGGCCAAGGGCGGCGATCAGAAGGTGTCCTTCACCTGGTCGACATCCACGAACGGGCGCAGCATCTCCGTCAAGGTCTCAGGGGCGTTCTCCAGCACCGCCAAGAGCGGGAGCAAGACGGTGAACGCCGGATACTCGGACACCAAGAAGATCTGCGTGACCGCGACGGACACGGAGGGGCAGTCCGCGCAGAAGTGTGCGAGCGCGAAGTCGGACCCGAAGCCTCAGCCGACGGTCACCATCAGCAAGGGTGCGCCCGAGGACGGCAGCGACCCGTACGGGGACTGCACGCACTCGTCGTGCCGGTACATCAACCTCACGATCCGCAACGCGGACCCGAACCAGAGCTTCAGCTACGAGTGCATGGCCAGCACCGGGCAGTTCTCCACCTCGGGCACGGTCTGGCACTCACCGGTCGAGCAGACGCGGACCGACGGCTCGGGCAACGCAGGGCCGCGCGACCTGTACTGCTACTACGGCAACCCGGGCAAGCAGGTGTGGGTCACCACGCCGTGGGGCAAGAGCAACACCATCACCTGGTAGGCACCGCGCCGACGACGAGGGTGGCCACGGCGCCGCCGAGAGATAGGAACATCCAATGAGCACCATGACCCCCGAGCAGGCGACCTGGTTCGCCCAGACGTTCGACCGGATCGTCAGCAACGTGGGCCAGGCCGTGCTGGGCAAGGAGGGGCAGATCCGCCTCGCCCTGACCTGCATGCTCGCCGAGGGCCACCTGCTGCTGGAGGACGCGCCGGGCACGGGCAAGACGATGCTGGCGCGGGCGATGGCGGCCAGCGTCCAGGGCACGAACAGCCGTATCCAGTTCACGCCGGACCTGCTGCCCTCGGACGTCACGGGCGTGACGATCTACGACCAGAAGACGGCGCGGTTCGAGTTCCACGAGGGCCCGGTGTTCGCGAACATCGTCCTCGCGGACGAGATCAACCGTGCCTCGCCGAAGACGCAGTCCGCGCTCCTGGAGGTCATGGAGGAGGCGCGGGTGACCGTGGACGGCGTCACGCACTCCGTCGGTTCGCCGTTCATGGTCGTGGCCACCCAGAACCCGGTCGAGCAGGCGGGGACCTACCGCCTTCCCGAGGCGCAGCTCGACCGCTTCCTCATGAAGACGTCGATCGGCTACCCGGACCTCGCCTCGACGGTGGAGATCCTCGCGGGCTCCGCCGTCCGCGACCGCAGCGCGGCGCTGCAGCCGGTGATCACCGGGCAGGCCGTCGTCGAGATGGCCGGCCTCGCGGGCGCGGTGCACGCGGATCCCGCGGTGCTGGAGTACGTCTCCCGGCTCGCGGAGGAGTCCCGCTCCGCGGCCGACGTGCAGGTGGGCGTCTCCGTGCGCGGTGCCCTGGCGCTGGTGCGCTGCATGAAGGTCTGGGCCGCCGCGCACGGGCGCAACTACGTCCTGCCCGACGACGTCAAGGACCTGCTGCAGCCCGTGTGGGCGCACCGCCTCGTGCTCGACGCGGAGGCGGAGTTCGCGGGGGCCACCGCCCAGGGCGCCGTCGACCGCCTCCTGAGCGACGTCGCCGCGCCCCAGGAACGCCGCACCGCCTGACCGGAGACCTCATGACCACCACCACCGAACCGGAGCGCACCGAGCAGGCGACCCCGGAGGCGGCGCCCGAGCCCGCGGGGGAGAAGCGCGCGCGCCGCGCGGCCGGCGCGGGGATCCGCCGGCGCGCCGCGGCGGCGGGCGCCACCCTCGGGCAGGGCACCCGCTCCGCCGCGCGCGCGGTCGGACGCGCCGCCACGGACGCGCGCGCACGCACCGCACCCGTGCTCGGGGTGGTCTCGCCGTTCGGGTGGGCCGTCCTGGTCCTCACCGCCGCGGCCTGGTGGTCGGGCACGGTGCTGCGCTGGGAGGAGTGGGTGGTCGTCGCCGTGACCGCGAGCGTCGCCCTGCTCGGCGCGATCGCCTTCGTCCTGGGCCGGCTGCGCTACGACGTCACCCTCGACGTCGCCTCCAAGCGGGTCATGGTGGGCGACCGTGCCGTGGGGCGCCTGCTGGTCGCCAACGGGTCGGCGCGCAGCATGCTCCCGGCCGTGATGGAGCTGCAGGTCGGCAAGGGCATCGCCTCGTTCCCGGTCCCGCGGCTGCGGCCCGGGGCGGAGCACGAGGAGATCTTCGCGGTCCCCACGCAACGCCGCGCCGTGATCCCGCTGGGGCCGGTGCGGTCGGTGCGCTCCGACCCGCTCGGGCTCCTGCGCCGCGAACTGACGTGGACCGAGCCGGAGGAGCTGTTCGTGCACCCGCGCACGCTGCCGCTCTCCGGCTCGTCGACAGGCCTGCTGCACGACCTGGAGGGGCGCGTGACGCCCGACATCTCCGACTCGGACGTGTCGTTCCACGCGCTGCGCGACTACGTGCCGGGCGACGACCGGCGGCACATCCACTGGAAGTCGACGGCGCGCACCGGGAAGCTCATGGTGCGGCAGTTCGAGGAGACCCGCCGGTCGAGGCTCGCGGTCATCCTGTCGACGCGCGCCGAGGACTACGGCGACCCGGAGGAGTTCGAGCTCGCGGTCTCGGTGTGCGGGTCCTTGGGGCTGCAGGCGATCCGGGAGGACGGCGGCCTGGCCGTGCTGGTGCAGCAGGGCCGGGTGCGGGGCGACCACCGGACGCGGCTGCTGGACGACCTGACCCGCCTCGAGCTGGCGCCCGCCCGCACCACCCTCGCCGAGATCGCCCGGGTCGCGTCGGCCACCGTGTCGGACGCCTCGGTCGTGGCGGTCGTCGTGGGCAGCACCGTCACGCCGACGGACCTGCGTGCCGCGGCCGTGCGGCTGCCGGTCGACGCGCGCCTCGTCGCGATGCGCTGCGTCCCTGGGGCCTCGGTCAGCCGAGGGCGCGTGGCCGACATGCAGCTGCTCACGCTCGGCGAGCTGGCCGACCTGCCGAACGCGCTGCGGAGGATGAATGACTGACGCGCCCACGCCCCCGGAGCAGACGGGGACGAGCGGTCACACGGGGAGCACCGGGAACACCGGCGCGACGTCGCGCACCTCGCTGCGCGCCGGGACCACGCGGGCCCGCGACCGGGCCTCGGGGGCCCCGCGCGCCCTGAGCGCGGCCGGTGCCGTCGACGGCCTGGCCCTCCTGCTGCTCCTCGGGACCGTGGCCGTGGGGTTCGCCCCGGCCTGGGGGACCACGGGCTACCTGGTCCCCGCGCTGGGCGGTGCCGTCGTCGGCCTGCTCGTCGCATGGCTCGGGGCGTGGCTGCGCTGGTCGGTGGTGCTCACCGCCGCGGCCACCGTGCTCGCCTACGTCCTGCTGGGCGGTGCGCTCGCACTGCCCGGCACGACCGTCGCCGGCGTCGTGCCCTCGCTGCAGACCCTGCAGGAGCTGGCGCTGGGCGCGGTGCACGGGTGGAAGGAGTTCGTCACCACGGTCCCGCCGCTGGCGTCGTTCCCGGAGCTGGCGGTCGTGCCGTTCCTCCTGCTCCTGATCACCGGCGTGCTGGCGGGGACCATCGCCTGGCGGTCGCGTCACGCGGCGTGGGCGCTCCTGCCTCCGGTCGTGGCGCTCGCCGGCGTGGCGCTGCTGGGGACGATCCTGCCGGCCTACCCGATCGTCCAGGGCCTCGTGCTCGCGGTCGTCGGCCTGCTGTGGGCCTCGTGGCGCGCCGCCGAGGCGCGGATGGGCGCGAACTCCCTGCTCACCGACGCCAGCCGCTCGGCGACCCGCCGGCTGCGCGCCCAGCGCGTGCGCGGCGGGGCGATCATGCTCGTGGCCGGCGGCCTGGCCGCCGTCCTCGCGGCCCCTCCGCTCGCTCACGGGGAACGGGTGGCGCTGCGCGAGATGATCACGCCTCCGCTCGACCTCCACCAGTACACGAGCCCGCTGGTCGGGTTCCGGCAGTACGCCAAGGACCAGAAGGACGCCGAGCTGTTCACGGTCGAGGGGCTCCCCGCCGGCACCAGGGTGCGCCTGGCGACCCTGGACACGTACTCGGGAACCGTCTACGACGCGAGCAGCGGTGGCGTCTCCGGCGTCTTCAACCGCGCGGGCGAGGCGGTCGACACCCTCGCCGAGGGCACCCGCACGACCCTCGACGTCACCGTCACCGGCTACTCGGGCGTGTGGGTCCCCGAGGTCGGGGACGTCGCGGGCTTCAGGTTCGGCGGGGAGCGGGCGTCCGAGCTCGCGTCGAGCACGTACTACAACTCGACCTCGCGCACGGCGCTGAGCACGGCGGGCCTGGGCCCGGGCGACTCCTACGAGCTCGACGCCGTCGTGGCGCCGCGGCCGGACGACGAGGCGCTGGCCACGGCCACGGTCCAGGACGTCGACATGCCCAAGCCGTCCGACCTGGCGGACGCGGTGCCGTCCAAGGCGGCGCAGTTCGCCGCGGACGCGACCGACCCGTTCGAGCGGTTCCAGAACATCCGCGACACCCTGGAGGCCACCGGGATCTACTCCAGCGGGCTGGAGAACCAGCCGGCGTCCCGCCCGGGGCACTCCGCGGCGCGCATCGACACGCTGCTCGCCCAGGACCAGATGGTCGGCGACGACGAGCAGTTCGCCGTCGCGCTGGCGCTCATGGCGCAGCAGGTGGGGGTCCCGGCCCGCGTGGTCATGGGCTTCATGCCGGAGAAGGACGCCTGGGAGCCCGGGACGCCGTACACGGCGACCGGTGGCGACGTGCGGGCCTGGGTCGAGGTCCCGTTCGAGCAGTATGGCTGGGTCCCGTTCGACGTCCGTCCCGACGAGGACAACAAGGTCGAGCCGCTGCCGCGCTCCAAGCAGGTGCCCAAGCCCCCGGTGCTCGAGTCGCCGGAGTCGCCCGAGGAGCCGCCGCAGGCGGAGGCCGGCGACGTCGAGGAGGACGACCAGGAGAAGGACGAGCCCGGCATCGACTGGCGCCAGGTGGCGGTCGTCGTCGTCGCGGTCGCGGTCCCGCTCGCGCTGCTCGCGGTCCCGCTCGTGCTGATCCTGGCGCTCAAGGCGCGCAGGCGTGGGCGCCGGCGTACCGCGCCCGAGCTCGCCGACCGGTTCAGCGGGGGCTGGCGCGAGGTGGTCGACACCGCGACCGATCTCGGCGCCGGGGTCCCGCGGGCGGCGACGCGACGCGAGGGGGCGCACCTGCTGGCCGCCCACGTCCCGGCGGCCGGCACCGCGACGGTGACGCTCGCGCACCGCGCGGACGCGTCGGTGTTCGGTGGGGGGACCCCGTCGCAGGCGGAGGTCGACGCGTACTGGGCCGACGTGGACGGCGTCGTGGGAGCCATGCACGCGGCGGTGCCGTGGCGGCGGAGGGTGGCCGCCCGGTTGTCCCTGCGCTCGCTCCGCGGCGGGGACGCCCCGCCTCTGCGGGAGGTGGCGCGGCGGCGCCTCGCGGCGGTCCCGGCGTGGTGCGCCCGGACGGCGCGTGCAGCGGTGCGCCCGGTGCGTGACAGGATGGCCCGCGCGCGGCGGCGCAAGGACAAGGCACGGCGGCAGGAGGACCGATGACGACGACGTGCACCGCCTGTGGTGCCCCCGACCAGGACGGCGCGTTCTGCGCCGTGTGCGGCACGCCGACCGTGGCGACCCCGTACCGGCCCCGCCCCGGGGAGTCCTCCGGGCAGGCGGAGAACGCGGGGCTCGAGGTGACGACGGAGCCCGAGCTGCACGGGCGGACCCAGCGCGCGCCCGCGGACATGCTGCGGGCCACGGCGGCGGCCGCCGCCGCGGCGGAACCGCCGCTCGCGGGGGTGGGGCGGCGTGCCGGCGCCTACGTGCTGGACCTCCTGGCGATCTCCCTGGTCTCGTTGGTCGCCGCGGTCGCCACCGCGCTCGCGACGGGTGTGACGGCGAAGATGGCGGACGTGTCCGCGGCGTCGACCACGATGGGGGCGACCGCGGCGACGCGCGAGCTCATGGGAGCGCTGGCCGCCGTCTACCTGGTCGCCGGGCTCGTGAGCCTGCTGTGCTGGGTCGGCCTGGCCGTGTGGGAGGGCCGGACGGGCCGGACGGTCGGGAACAGCCTGCTCGGCATCCGGACCGTGGCGCTGGCCGACGGCGGGCCGGTCGGTGTCGGTCGCGACCTGCTGCGCTGGCTGGTGCTCGCGGCGTGCGGGGTGCTCCCGCTGGTCGGCACCGTCCTCGTGCTGGTGTCGCCGACGTTCGACTCGTCCGGCCGGCGGCAGGGCTGGCACGACAAGGCGGCCCGCAGCGTGGTTCGCGACGTGCGTGGGGGGACGCCGCCGAGCTTCGCCCCGGCCTCGCCGGCGGCCCCCGAGCCTGCGGGCCGCGGCGTCGTCCCCGTCCCGGGGGCCTCCTCGGCGGAGGCCACCACGCCCGACCCCTGGGCCTTCCCCGCCGGGCAGCAGGAGCGTGGAGGCGCCGGACTCATCACGGGCGTGCCGGGCACCGGGAGCGCGGGCGCACCGGAGCCTGACGGCGACGTGGACCCCGCCACCGTGCACCGGACCGCCGGCACGGACCTCGGCACGGCGCCCACCCAGGTGCAGGCGCCGGTGCCGCCGTCGGTCGCGCCGCCGTCGGCGACGGGGCCGGTCGCTCCCGCGGCCGCGCCGCCGTCGTCCGCCGCACCCTCGCCCGTCGCGCCGGCGCCCGCCCCGCCGCAGCGCCCCGTCGCGGCACAGCCCGAGCCGGACGACCTCGAGGACCTCGAGGCGACGCGGTTCAGCGTCTCGTCGCGCCGCGGCCCGGGCGACGGGAGCGTCCCGGCGCGCATCGTCGTCGAGGTCGACCCGGACCGGCGTGTCCCCGTCGACGGGCGCACCCTGGTCGGGCGCAACCCCCAGCAGGACGGCGGTGAGCCGGCGGCGGTCCTGCGCCTCGAGGACCCCACCCGCTCGGTGTCCAAGACGCACCTCGAGCTGTCGCCCACCACGGGCGGCCTGCTCGTCACCGACCTGGGCAGCACCAACGGCAGCGCGGTGATCGCGCCGGACGGCACCGTGCACGAGCTCCGTCCCGGCGCCCCGGTGACCGTCACGGGTGGCTGGGTGCTGCAGGCGGGCGCCCGGCGCCTGACCGTCGTGGGTCCGGACGCCGGCGCATGAGCGTGCCCGTGAGCATCGGTCTGCTCTGGGGCGCCTCGACCCACCAGGGGGCGCGGCGCCGCCTCAACGAGGACTCCTACCTGGCGGGAGGCTCCGTCTTCTTCGTCGCCGACGGGATGGGCGGGCACGACGCCGGCGAGGTCGCGAGCGCGGCCGCCGTCGAGGCGCTGGCACCGCTGCGGGAGTCCGCCGTCGTGCACGAGGACGACGTGCGCTGCCGCGTCGCCACCGCGCACGACGCCGTGCGCGCCATCGAGACGGCGCCAGGCCGCGGGGCAGGCACCACGCTGTCCGGGCTGGTGCTCACCGACCAGGGCGGCGAGCCCTACTGGCTCGTGGTCAACGTCGGGGACTCCCGGACGTACCGGAGCACGAACGGCGTGCTCGAGCAGGTGAGCGTCGACCACTCCGAGGTGCAGGAGCTCGTGGACGCGGGGCGCATCACCGCGGACCAGGCGGCCACCCACCCGCGCCGCCACGTCGTGACCCGGGCGCTCGGGGCGCCGGACGACCCGGAACCCGACTTCTGGTTCCTGCCCGTGCACGCGGGCGACCGGATGCTCGTGTGCTCCGACGGCCTCACGGTCGAGCTGGGCGACCGGCGCATCGCCGAGGTCCTGCTCATGGAGGCCGACCCGCAGCGGGCGGCGGACCGGCTGGTCGCCGAGGCGCTGGAGGCCGGAGGGCGGGATAACATCACCGTCATCGTGGTGGGCGCCACCGGGTTGACGGACGACCTGGAGAGCACGGCGCCCCGGGACGGGCGCGCCGCCCACGATGACGACGACGACACGGTGCCCCGCAGGTCGCCGTGGAAGGGGGCCTGGACGTGACCGTGCGCTACGTGATCGGCCCGGCGTACGCCGTGGTGCGCGGGGACGCCGTGGTCGTGCTTCCGGAGAAGGTGACGCCGGAGCTGGTGGACGAGCTGTGGACCGCGCTCGGTGACCGCGCCGGGGTGGTGCCGGTGCTCGAGGTCCTCACGGGGTCGTTCGGGGCCAGCCTGGCGTCCCTCCCGCCGTTCGCGATGGCGGTGGCCGACGGCCGCCGGGTGCAGGTGGCGAGCCGCGGCGGCACCTCGGTGACCGTCGCGCGGGCGGACGCTCGTGAGCACGTCTCCGGGGAGGGCGTCACCACCTGGGCCGAGCGGACGTTCGACGACGTGGTGGACCTCTCCGTGCAGGTCGGCGTCACCGAGCCGGAGGAGCTGGTGGACTCCCGCGCGCTGCCGCTGGACGCGGGTGTGGCGCTCGTGACGTCCGTGGGCGCGCGGCTCACGGAGGACGACGCCCCGGCGGCCCCGCAGCGTCGCCGCGAGCAGGTGCCGGAGCCGTGGGAGGAGCCGGAGGCACAGCAGGCCGAGGCCGACGTGCCGCCGCCCCCTGCCCCGCCGGCCCCCGCGGTGACGGCCGGTCCCGACCTCGCGCCGGCACCGCCCGCACCGGCCACGTCGGCGCCCGAGGCGACGATGGTGCCGGCCTTCACCGTGACGCCCGACGACGTCCCCCGGCCGGCGGAGCCGCCCGCCGACGACGAGGGCCCCGCGGTGCCGGACCCGGCGTCCGACGACGTCGTCGAGGAGCACACGGACTACGGGCACCTGTGGGGGTCCACGGTCCATCGGGCGGTGGAGGCCGCGGCGATCCGGCCGCCGGGGGAGGACGAGGGCGAGGAGGAGCCCGCGGAGTCCCCGGCCGGGCCCGCCCCCGCGTCCCCGGCGGGCGACTCCGGGAGCCCCGAGGTCGTCGGGGCCGAGACGGCCGCCCCGCCGGCCGACGCCGCCGAGCCGACGATCGCCGAGGACCCGGCCGGCACCGCTCCGCCGACCGACGGCGACCCCGGCGTCGACGAGATCGACGGGAGCACCGTCCTGTCCTCCGCGATCGCCGACCTGCGCGCCGCCGCCACGCCGGCGCCCGACGTCGGGAGCGCCGCCGGGCCGGCCGCACCCGCGCAGGCGGGGGACCCGCTCGCGGCGTCGACCGGCGTCGCCCCCGCCCCGCCGGGCCCGTCCTTCGCGCCCGGGGCCGTCCCGGGCCGGCCGCTCATCCTGGCGCGCTCGTGTACCGCGGGGCACCCGAACCCCCCGCAGCGGGACGAGTGCGCCGCGTGCGGCCAGTCGCTCGTGGGCGAGGCCCGGCAGGTGCCGCGTCCCTCGCTGGGCGTCATGGGCGTGTCGGACGGTCCGCGCGTCACGCTGGACCGCCCCGTCGTCGTCGGCCGTCGGCCCCGGTCCCCGCGGGCCGCGGGCGACGACCTGCCGCGCCTGATCACGGTGCCCAGCCCGCAGCAGGACATCTCCCGCTCGCACCTGGAGGTGCGCCTGGAGGGATGGCACGTGCTGATCAGCGACATGAGCACGACGAATGGCACGACGCTGCTGCGCGCGGGGCAGCCGCCACTGCGCCTGCACCCGGGCGAGCCGGTCATGGTCGTGGCCCAGGACGTCGTCGACCTGGGAGACGGCGTCACGCTGACCTTCGAAGGGATCCTCTGAGTGAGTCGCAAGCGACCGCCGTCGCCGCCGCCCGAGATCGAGGGGTTCGAGTACGTCTCGCTCATCGGCTCGGGCGGGTTCTCCGACGTCTTCCTGTACCAGCAGCGCCGCCCGCGCCGACGCGTCGCCGTCAAGGTGCTGCTGCACGAGTGGACGAACGAGGGGCAGCGCGAGGCGTTCGAGGCGGAGGCCGACCTCATGGCCTCGCTGTCGACGCACCCCTCGATCGTCACGATGTACGAGGCCGACGTCGCCGCCGACGGGCGCCCCTACCTCGCGATGGAGTACTGCTCCCGGCCCAACCTGGGCTCGCGCTACCGCAGCGAGCGCCTCAGCGTGCCGGACGTGCTGCGGATCGCCGTGCAGGTGTCGGGTGCCGTCGAGGCCTCGCACCGCGCCGGCATCCTGCACCGGGACGTCAAGCCCGCCAACATCCTCGTCACCGAGTACGGGCACCCCGCGCTGACGGACTTCGGCATCTCGTCCACCCTCGACGACGCGGGGCTCGCCGAGGGCATGTCGATCCCGTGGTCGCCGCCGGAGTCGTTCGCCGAGCCGCCGCGCACGGGCGTGGCCACCGACGTGTGGGGTCTGGCCGCGACGACGTACTCGCTGCTCGCCTCCCGGACGCCGTTCGAGGTGCCGGGAGGGTCGAACTCGAGCGCCGACCTGGTGTCGCGGATCGAGACCGCACCGTTACCCCCGACCGGCCGCAACGACGTGCCGCCCGCCCTGGAGCGGGTGCTCGGCACGGCGATGGCCAAGAATCCCGAGTCGCGCTACCCGACGGCGCTCGCGTTCGCGAGGGCGCTGCAGGCGGTGCAGACCGACCTGTCGTTCGCCGTCACCCCGATCGACCTGCTGGACGAGCAGGGCCTGGTGCACGACGGCGGGGACGCGCCGGGTCCCGACGACGAGGACGAGGTGGGCACCCGGCTGCGCGAGGTCGTCTCGGTCGACCCGCGGGGCCCGGCGTCCGCAGGGGCGGGGCTCGCCGCGGCGGGGGCCGCGGGCGCCGCGCCCGCCGCTCCGGCGCCGTCGGCCACGACCGGGACCGCGACGGGCGTCCTGCCCGACGACCTGGGCGACACCGTCCACCGCTCGATGGCGACCTCCGCGCCGGTGGAGGCGCCCGCGGGCGCGCCCGCGCCCGCCGCGGCGCCGGCGCCGCGGCGCCGCGGCACAGGTCTCGTCGTGGGCCTCGTCGCGGTGGTCGCCGCCCTCGCGGTGACCCTTGCCGTCGTGATGTGGCCGCAGGGCGGCGACGAGCCGGTGGACGACGCGTCGCCGGCGGCCACGGACGCCGGCGACGACCCGGCACCCCCGGCCGACAACCTGGGCGGCCTCGTGCCCGCCGTCACCGACCTCGAGGGCGAGGCGAAGGGCGACGAGGTCGTGTTCACCTGGAAGAACCCCGACGCGCAGGACGGTGACACCTACGGCTGGCGCGAGCCGCAGGCGCTGGAGGAGGGGCACTACCAGGAGGTCGACCGGCCCACGAAGACCCTGCCCCGGGTCAAGGGCGGCGAGACGTGCATCCAGGTCGTCGTCGTGCGCGACGGCGCGTTCTCCGTCGAGCCGAAGGGGGTGTGCGTGGGATGAGCGACCTCGCGGTGGAGTTCGCGGGGGAGTGGTTCCGCCCCGACCCCGCGGGCGTGTTCGAGATCGGGCGCGAGGGGGACCTCGCGCTCGACGACAACCCGTACCTTCATCGGCGCTTCCTCCAGCTCACCCATGTGTCCGGGCTGTGGTGGCTCGGCAACGTCGGCAACCGGCTGGCGGCGACGGTCTGCGACGCGGCAGGCGGGGTGCAGTCCTGGCTCTCCCCGGGCAACTCCATCCCGATCGTGTTCCCGTCGACGTCGATCGTCTTCACCGCCGGGCCGACGACCTACGAGCTCGTGGCCAGCCTCAGCCCGTCCCCGTACGCGGAGATCCGTACCGAGGAGCCCGACGGCGGCGCCACGACGATCGGCATGATCCCGTTCACGACGAGCCAGCGGCAGCTCGTGCTGGCGCTGTGCGAGCCGATGCTGCGTCGCGACGGGACCGGGCTGTCGGAGATCCCGTCGTCGGCGGAGGCCGCGAGCCGCCTCGGCTGGACCACCACCCGGTTCAACCGCAAGCTCGACAACGTGTGCGAGAAGCTCGACAAGGTCGGGGTGAAGGGCCTGCGCGGCGGTACGGGCGGGCTCGCCACGAACCGGCGGGCGCGGCTGGTGGAGTACGCGGTGGCGTCGCGGCTCGTCACGGCGGCCGACCTCCCGCTGCTCGACGAGGCCGACGGCGACGCGCAGGGGACGCCATGAGCGCGCGCCGCAGCAGGCCGACGCCCTGGCAGATGACGGTGGTGGGAGCCGTCGCCGCCGCCGCGATCGCCTTCGTGGTGATGCTCGCCGTGGGTGTGCTGCGCGACGGCGTGGGCACCGGGAACCCGCTCGACTACTGGGCGGCGCTCGGCCGCGAGCTGACCGACCCCGTGAACTGGCGCGTCGTCGGGGTGTGCGCCCTGCTCGGCGCGGCGGTGACGGCGCTGATCGAGCTGGTCGCCCACCTGCGCCGGCGACCCTAGCGGGCGCCGTACCGAACCTGGAACGAACGAACCGAGGAGAGCGATGCGCGTCAAGGTGACGCTCCGGCGCCCCGACACCACGCACGACGACGTCGTCGTCACGGCGGACGCGGGGGCGACGATCGGCGAGGTGGCCTCCACCATCGCCCGGGTCGACCGCCACGGCCCCGCGGCGGGGGCCGCCGGCCCACGGACCCTGGAGGCCCGGCTGCCCGGCCAGGACCGCCCTGTCCGGCTCCCCGCCGATGCTGCCCTCGGTGAGGCATGGATCGGCTCCGGCGCGGAGATCGCGGTGGTCGACCTGGACCGCCCCGGCTTCGACTACCCGGGGTCGCGCGACGTGCGCGCGACCCTGCGGTTCGCGGACGGCAGCGGCATCGACCTGCCCGAAGGCAGCTGGGTTCTCGGTCGTGCCGCCGACTGCGACGTGGTGCTGAGCGACCCGCTGGTCTCCAAGCGGCACCTGCGCCTCGACGTCTCGGACGTCGTCGACGTCGTCGACCTCGGGTCCGCGAACGGCCTGCTCGTCGACGGGGACCACGTGCAACGGCTGCGCGTCGAGGGCAGCCAGCGCGTCGTCGTCGGGGACACGACGATGACGATCGAGCGGCGCCAGCCGCGCACGCTGTCCGGCGTGGCGCCCAAGGCCGGCCCGGTGGCGTTCACCCGCTCGCCGCGGGTGGAGGCGCGGTACAAGGGCGACGAGTTCGAGTCGCCGGAGGTGCCGAAGGAGACGGAGCCGCAGCCCTTCCCGTTCCTCGCGCTGCTGGCGCCGGTGCTCATGGGCGGTTTCATGCTGGCGATGGGCCGCGGCCCCATGGGCCTGATGTTCATCCTGCTGTCGCCGATCATGCTGGTCGGCAACTTCCTGACCCGCAACAGGCAGACGCGCAAGCGCAAGGAACGCGACATCGCGCGCTTCGACGAACGCCTCGACGCCCTGCGCGACGCCCTCGGTGGCGAGGAGGAGACGGAGCGCTCCGTGCGTCTGCGCGAGGCGCCGGCGACCCAGCACGTCTTCGCCGAGGCGATGCGGCACGGGCCGATGCTGTGGACGCGCCGCCCGGAGCACTGGAGCTTCCTCAACGTGCGCTTCGGCATCGGCACGATGCCGTCGCGCAACACCGTCAAGGAGTCCGGCAAGGGCGCGCTCATCAAGGAGTACCAGGAGCGCCTGGACGCCGTGGTGGACCGGTACTCCAGCGTCTCGGGCGTCCCGGTGGTCGAGAACCTGTACGACGCCGGCGCGCTCGGCTTCGCCGGACCGCCCGCGAAGGTCGCGGGCAGCCTGAACGCCGTCCTGATGCAGCTCACGGGCCTGCACTCGCCGTCGGAGCTGGTCGTCACCGGCATGGTGAGCCCGGTGTGGACCCAGCACCTGCAGTGGCTCACCTGGATCCCGCACACGTCGTCGCCGCAGAGTCCGGTCGAGGGGCACCACCTGGCCGACTCGGCGAGCGGTGCGGCCCGGCTGGTCGCCGAGCTCGAGGAGCTGGTCACGACCCGGCTGCGGGCGGCGCGCGGCGGGGCGCAGCGCCGCGGCGCCATCGACGAGGACGACGCGGCGCTCGAGCGGGGTGCCGAGGTCGGTGGCAAGAAGGCCGAGTCCGGCACGAGGTCGCCCGTGCCGGCCGTCGTCGTCGTGATCTCCGACGACATCGACGTCGAGCGGGCGCGTCTGGTGCAGCTCGCCGAGCAGGGCCCGGACGCGGGTGTGTACCCGCTGTGGATCTCGGCGGACACGGCGTACCTCCCGGCGGCCTGCCGCACGTTCGTCGACCTCGGCCAGGAGGGGCCGCGGGTCGGCATGGTCCGCCTCGGTCGCTGGGTGGACGACGTCGAGCTCGAGGAGCTCGACGCCGCGGCCGCGCTCGACTACGGCCGTCGGCTGGCCCCCGTGTACGACGCGGGCGCCATCGTGGCGGACTCCTCCGACCTTCCGCGGTCGGTGACGATGCCGACGCTCCTGGGGCACGACCTCTTCGAGGACCCCGGCGCGGTGATGGAGCGCTGGCGGCAGAACCTGTCGGTGTACGACCGCGCTCAGGCCGTGCCGCGCAAGCGCGCCGGTGCCCTGCGCGCCATCGTCGGGTCCGCGGGCATGGACGCCCAGCACCTCGACCTGCGTGCCCAGGGCCCGCACGCCCTCGTGGGCGGCACCACGGGCGCGGGCAAGTCGGAGTTCCTGCAGGCGTGGGTGCTCGCGATGGCCGCGGAGTACAGCCCGGACCGCGTGACGTTCCTGTTCGTGGACTACAAGGGCGGCTCGGCGTTCGCGGACTGCGTGCAGCTGCCGCACTGCGTCGGCCTCGTCACGGACCTGTCGCAGCACCTGGTGCTGCGCGCTCTGACGTCGCTGCGCGCCGAGCTGCACCACCGCGAGCACCTCTTCAACCGCAAGAAGGTCAAGGACCTCCTCGAGCTGGAGAAGCGCGGCGACCCGGAGACGCCGCCGGCCCTCGTGATCGTCATCGACGAGTTCGCCGCTCTCGTGGGCGACGTGCCCGAGTTCGTCGACGGCGTCGTCGACGTGGCGCAGCGCGGCCGCTCGCTCGGCATCCACCTCATCATGGCGACCCAGCGGCCGGCGGGTGTCATCAAGGACAACCTGCGCGCCAACACCAACCTGCGCGTGGCGCTGCGCATGGCCGACGAGTCCGACTCGAGCGACGTCGTCGACATCAAGGACGCGGCGCACATCGACCCGGCGATCCCGGGCCGTGGCGTCGTCAAGACGGGCCCCGGCCGCCTGCAGTCCTTCCAGTCCGGCTACGCCGGCGCCTGGAGCACGCGGGAGCCGGAGCGGGCGGCGATCGAGGTCGCCGGCCTGCACTTCGGCCGCGAGGAGAAGTGGGAGGAGCCCGTCGACCCGTCCGCGAGCGTGGACGACGACGTCGACCTCGGCCCCAACGACCAGCAGCGGCTGGTCGCGCAGATCACCGCGGCCTTCACCGCGGGGCGGCTGCCGGCGCCGCGGCGGCCGTGGCTGGACTCGATGGCCGACGCCTACGACCTGACGCGGCTGCACCAGCGGACGGACACCGAGATCCTGGTCGGCGTCGCCGACATCCCGGAGCAGCAGGCGCAGCGGCCCGTGTACTTCGAGCCGGACACGGACGGCCACCTCGGCGTGTACGGCACGGGCGGCGCCGGCAAGAGCACCGCACTGCGCACGCTCGCCGCGGCCGCGGGGATCACGCCGCGCGGCGGCCCCGTGCACGTGTACGGGCTGGACTTCGCCGCCGGCGCGCTGCGGATGCTGTCCTCGCTGCCGCACGTCGGCGGGATCGCCAAGGGCGACGACGTCGAGCGGGTGGTCGCCGTGATGCGGATGCTGCGTGGCGAGCTGCAGCGGCGTGGCGAGGAGTTCGCCGCGGTGTCGGCGTCGAGCATCACCGAGTACCGCCAGATCACCGGCCGCCATGACGTGCCGCGCCTCATGCTCCTGGTGGACGGGTTCCCCGGCTTCCGGGACGACTTCGAGGTCGGGGCGGGCCGCGCGGAGTGGTTCGACGTGTTCCGCGACATCCTCAACGACGGGCGCGCCCTGGGCATGCACGTCGTGTTCACCGCCGACCGCTCCGGTGCTGTGCCGACGTACGTGCGGTCCATGGTGCAGCGCAACCTGCTGCTGCGGATGACGGACGACGGGTACCTGGCGTTCAACGCGCCGCGCGACGTCATCACGTCCGACTCCCCGAACGGGCGCGCGCTGCTCGACGGGCTGGAGGTGCAGGTCGCGGTCATCGGCGGGACGACGTCGGTCTCCGCGCAGGCGGCGGCGACCGAGCGCCTCGGCCGGTCCATGCAGGAGGCGGGCGTCCGGCCCGCCCCGCAGGTGCGGGTGCTGCCCACCGAGTACCGCGCGGACGAGCTGCCGCCGCGCCTCGACGGCCAGCCGGTGCTGGGCCTGGACGGCATCACGCTCGGTCCGGTGGGCTTCGAGCCGTCGGGGACGCTGGTGGTGGCCGGGCCTCCCGGCTCGGGCCGCAGCAACGCGCTCGTCTCGATCGGGCGGTCCGTGCTGCGAGCGAACCCCGACGCGCGGCTGTACCTGTTCGCGCAGGGCCGGTCGGCGATCGCCGACAAGCTGCCCTGGACCGAGGTGGCGACGGGGATCGAGAAGGTCAAGGCGCTGGCCACGGTCCTGCTGGACGCGGTCCAGGACGACGACGTCGACCCCGGCATCGTGGTGCTCATCGAGGGGATCAACGAGTACCTGCAGTCCCCGGCGGACAAGCCGATCCAGGACCTCACGAAGGCGATGCGCAACAGCGACCACCTGCTCGTCGCCGAGGCGGAGACGGCCGGCTGGGGTGCCACCTGGCCGCTGCTCGGCGAGGTGAAGAACGGTCGCCGCGGGCTCATCCTGCAGCCGGAGAACCTCGACGGCGACACGATCCTCAAGACGTCGCTGCCGCGTGCGGGCAAGGGCGAGTTCCCCGTCGGCCGCGGTGCGTGGATCGCCCGCGGCAAGCACACGCGGGTGCAGCTGCCGCTGGTCCTGGACGACTGAGCGGGAGGGGCGATGGGGAGGTCTCCCCATCGACCCCCCGGACACGCTGGGCTAACGTGCTGCTCGGCGGTGAGACGACGAGCGTGTGCGAGAACGAGGGGGAGACGTGGCCGGGTACGACCTGTCGATCGACATGGACCAGTTGACGACGCTCAAGGAAGACCTCAAGGCGATCACCGACGAGCTGGAGAACGCCGACGCGAACGCGCAGGCCGCCGCCGACGCGACGGGTCACGACGACCTGCGCGACCGCGTCAACGACTTCGCCGACAAGTGGGAGATCAAGCGCGGCGAGATGCTCGAGAACGTCAAGAAGCTGTCGGACATCATCGCCCAGATCGCGGACACGTTCACGGAGATCGACACCGAGCTGGCGAAGTCGCTCGAAGAGTCGGCCGGGAAGAAGTAGGGATCCAACACCATGAGTGACACGCAGTGGCAGGAGCTCGACGGCGAGGCGAGCGTCGTCGAGTCCAAGGGTCGTACGTACACGGAGCTCGCCGAGGCGATCACGCGCTCGGTCGGCACCCTCCAGCAGATCGTCGACGACACCAACACGACCGCGAAGTCCATGGAGGCGACCCGCAAGCTCGCGGGAGAGGTGCGCGAGGACATCGAGAAGGCCCGCGACCGCTACTCCACCACGGGTGAGGCGCTGAGCACCTACGGTGCCGCGCTGCGGGGCGCGAAGAACGAGGCCGACCCCGCCGCGGAGAAGCTGCGGACCCTCCGCGACCAGCTCGAGGACGCGCGGGCCACCGCGCGCATCGCCGAGAGCCAGGTGGACGACCTCCCGGACGACGCGAGCCAGGCCGACAAGGACGAGGCGAACCGCGCGGCGTCCGGGGCCAGCTCCACGGTCTCCGGACTGGAGCACGACATCCAGGTCCAGGAGGCGTACTGGAACAGCGGCCACGGCGACAAGAACAGCGCCGCCAGCACGGCGATGTCGAAGATCGAGGAGGTCGTGTCGGGCGACAGGGTGCACGGCCTCGAGGACAGCACCTGGGACAAGATCAAGAACGTCGCCAAGGGCATCTACAAGGTCTTCAAGGTCATCTGCGACATCGCCGGCATCCTGGCGATCTTCCTCTCCTGGGTCCCGGTCCTGGGACAGATCCTCATGGTGCTCGCCGCCATCGGCGCGATCATCTCGATCGTGGAGAGCATCGTGAAGTTCGCGCGCGGCGAGATCGGCTTCGGGGCGATGCTCCTCGGGGTGGGCCTCGGTGTGATGGGCCTCTTCGGCGGCAAGGCGATCAGCTCGGTCGCGAAGTACGCGAAGGCGCGCTCGGTCGTGCAGACCGCGGCACGCATGAGCAACGGCGCCGCGAAGGCGAAGTTCGGCAGCGCGCTGCTCAAGAGCTCGCGCAAGACGTTCGCGCTGACCAAGGGGCAGCGTGTCACCGAGGTGCTGAAGTCGCCGTTCGTCCGCACGGCGGGCGACAAGGCCGTCGCGGGGATGGTCAAGAACGGACTGTACAAGAACGCCTTCAAGTCGTGGCGCGGCTCTCAGTTCCCCCTGCCGTACAAGGACGGCGCGGCGCGCTTCGCCCTGGGCAACGACGACGTCGTGGACATGATGAGCCACTTCAGCCAGACCGGGCTGCGGATCGACAACGTCACGGCCAACGCGCAGTCCATCGCCGCGGTGGGCGCCGTGTTCAACCAGACGGCGAACCTCGCGAACAACGCCGCCAAGCTCGGGTCCTCGATCGGTGGTGGTGACGGCTGGGGGTCGTACGAGGGAAGCAACTCCCTGGCGAGCAGCGGCGCGGGCGGGAGCTGGGGCAAGATCACCGGGCTCGGCGTCAACATCAACAACGACGTCGGTGCCGTCCAGGACGTGACCGAGCACGATGGCTACGTGGCGGGCTCCTGGTGACCCGCCAGATCGCCGGGTTCGAGCTCCGGCTGCCTGAGTCGTGGGTGGCGGTGCCGACCGACGCGCCCGCGAGCGTCCCTGAGTGGGCGACGTCGACGGCGGCGGCCCTCGTCGCCGACGTGGGCACCTCGGGCGGGCACGACCTCCCCGTGGAAGAGCTCGCGGGCGGGCTCGCACGGCAGCTGGAGGACGTCGCTCGCGCCGTCGCGGACACCGGGATGCCCGGGCTCGTGACCGGAGCGCTGGTCCGCCGTCCGGAGCTCGGGGTGGTCGATGCGATGGTCACCGTCACGGCGCAGCCGGACCTGGCGTCGGACGAGTTCGCGGCGCAGCTCGCCGAGGCGGTGGAGAGCTCGGACGAGCACGACTACGCGTTCGCGGGCCAGGTCGACGGCGCCGTCGAAGCGGGGGACGTCACCGGGCTGCACGCGATGATCACGCACTTCGGCGAGTTCGGCGAGGAGGGGACGGGCATGCTCGAGGAGCGGGTGGTGCTCGGCGTCTTCCCCGCCGACAGCCGCGACATGGTCGAGGTGACGGCGGTGGCGCGCAGCGTAGGGACCTTCGACGACATGCCCCAGGAGATGCTGGACCTGCTCGCGGGGCTCTCGGTGGAGACGGAGGCGGTATGACGCAGGAAGCGGCCCCGGAGCTGAAGGTCCTCGGTGGCGAGGTGCGGGTCATCGTGCCCGGGACCTGGGTCAGCATCCCGCTGGAGTCGGCCGAGCGGGCCACGGCGTTCATCAAGCGCCTCGTCAAGCGGCAGGTCGGCACCGCGGACCAGCTCGCGCGCATGCGCCGCCAGGCCGTCGAGGAGCTGCTCGCCACGGCACGCGAGGCCGTCGGCGCGGGGGTGCACACCTATCTGATGTCGTTGGAGATCGCCCCCGGTGTCCCGTTCCCCGCGGCCCTCCTGATGACGGACGACGAGTGGCCTGCCGCGGCGGCTCCGCTCGCGGCAGACGGCGACTACGAGGCCGCCCTCCGCGCCGCGTACCCGGACGGCGAGGTCGCGGTCCAGCGGAACGGCCGTCCCGCCGCCCGCGTCGTGGAGATGTCCCAGGGCCGGGCCGGGGACGGGGACGATGCGGTCGACGTCCTGACGATGCGGCTCGAATACCACATGCCGCACCCGAAAGACCCCGCGAGGATGCTGTTCGTGCGGGTCAACGTGTCCGACATCCCGTCGGCGGAGCCGTTCGCCGTGCTGTTCGACGAGATCGTCGACTCGATCGAGTTCCTGGACGACGAGGGCGACGACCGGTCCTGACGGGCGTCCCGGGCGACGGGTGCGTCGGCGCGGCGATCAGTCGCCCGCGCCGTCCTCGTCCTCCATCCGGGCGACGTTCTGGTTCGTCCGGCGAACCATGGACAGTCCGGCCCAGACGGAGATCACGAGCACGATCACGACGACCGTGACCCAGCCGCCGACCGCGGCGAACGCGCTCGGGGCGGCGACGTTGGCGACCACACCGAGCACGCAGATCACCACGGCCGCGGCGAGCGCCCAGCTCGCCGGCCGCATGGCCTGGCCGGCCTGGGCCCCCGTGTTCTTCCTGTTCGCCATCCGTCCGCTCCTGTCGAGGTCAGCACGTCCCGCTGTCATGTCGTCCGGCACCCGGCGGCGGTCGCCGCGTCGGAGTCCCGGACGTACGCATCGTGCCACGTGGCAGGGCGTCCGTGGGACCGCCCGCGCCGCCACACCCGTGCCGTGGTCTATGGTGCCGCCGAGGCACCAGGAAGCACGTGACCGTGATCGAGCGCCCGAGACGGAGACGAGAATGGCGGAGAACAGCACGAGTGCCGCAGCCGGTGCGTCGGGCGGCGGGGAGGCTCCGTCGCGGGCCGCGCTGGTGCTGCGGCCGCTCGGCTACCTGCTGGTCGGGCTGGTCTGGTCGGCGATCTGGCTGGCCGCGGTGCTGCTCCTGGTGGGGTCGGTCCCGTACCTGGCGTTCGTCGACTCGGAGAGCCTGGTCGCGGGGGTCGGTGACCGCTTGTCCCACCTCGGCGAGGCGGTCGCGTTCGTCGTGGTCGTCCTGCCCGTGCTGGCACTGACGATCGGGGCGGGCGGCTGGTACGTGCTGACCGCGTCCTGGCCGCTGGCGGTGCTGTCGTTCACCTACGCCGGCCGGGCGCTGCGGAGCGGGTACCGCGGCGAGCGCCTGTCGCGCACGTCGTATGCGATGTGGGGCAGCACCGTGGGCCCGCTGACCGTGGGCCGGGTCGCGCTCTCGCTCCAGCCGGTCCGCCGCACCCCGTTCACCGACGCCGTCATGCGGTTCTACGCGGCAGGCTGGAGCGTGGACGGGCGTACGGTCCTGGCGATGCTCCCCGCGGGGCTGGCATGGCCGGCGGCGATCACCGCGCTGATCCCGGGGGTCTCCGACGCCGTGCACGTGGCGGCGGGCGTTCTCGTGGTCGTGCTCCTGGCGACGTCGGCCGTGCTGGGCGTCCGGGCGTTCCGTGCGCGCTTCGCCGGATCCGTGGACTCGGTCCCCGACGGCGGGGTCGGCGAGATGACCGCGACCGAGCGGGCACGGCGTCTCGAGGAGCTGCGCCGGCGGCGGGACCGTCGGATGCGCGACCGCATGAAGGACGCCCCGAACAGCTGAACCGGTCGGCCGGCCGAGTGGAGGGAACCGAACAAGGGGTGCCGGGCATGTCGTTGCCGGACGTGAGGGATGACGGGGCACCGGTGCGGGAGGCCTCCGCGCCGTCGGGGGCTGCGTTGCTCCTGAGGCCCGTCGGGTACTTCTGCCTGGCATGGGTGTGGGTGCTGCTCTGGCTCGTCGCCGTGCTCCTGGCGCCTGGCGCCATCGCGTACGTCTACTTCGACGACGAGATCGTCCTCGGTCAGGTCCTCGGGGACACGCCGGTCTTCGGGTGGGTGATGCTGATCCTCGTCGTGGTGCCGATCCTGGCCGCAGCCATGGGGCCGGCAGCGTCGTTCCACCTGCCGACGATGGCGTGGCCCCTGGCGCTGCTGTGCTTCACGTACTCCGTCCGCGCGCTCCGGCCCTCCTATGCGAGCGAACGGTTGTCTCACACGACGTACACACCACGAGGTACGACGCTCGGGCCCCCGACGGTCGGGACCGTCGCTCTGTCGCTGAAGCCGAACCGGCCGAGCCGCTTCACCGACATGCTGATGAAGTGGTACATGGCCGGCTGGTCCTTGGAGATGCCCAGGTTCCGCGCCATGCTTCCCGCCGGGTTGGCTTGGGTGCTGCTCTTCGTCTGGGCGTCCCGCGACGTCGCGGAGCCGGTGCGGACCGTCTGCCTGGTCGTCGCGATCGCCCTCGTCGTCGTGTCCGTCGTACTCGTCGCTCGAACGCTGCGTGCGGACTTCGCTCGGTGGAGCAGCGGTGGGAACGGCGTCGGCGGTGCGTCGCGCCTGCGGTCGTCCACGGCGCGGACCGGCGAACCTGGGGCCGCGCCGACGATAGCTGGCGCCCGGTCGCGCGTTCCGGTCAGAGCCCGTTGCGCTTGCGGAGGTCTGCGAGCTTGCGTTCGAGCTCCTCGTCGTCGGCCGTGCGGTGTGCCGCGACGCCGGGGGCGGCGTCGGCGAGGAGCCGCTCGAGGTGGTCGAGCGCGTCGCGGCCGTCGGGGGTCTGGTGCTGCGCGGCGCGCCAGACGAGCCGGTGGAGCTCCGCTTCGGTCTCGGGGTGTGCCTCGAGGATCGCGGGCACGGTTTCCTGGGCGCGTGGTGGAGCGACGCGGGCCACGTCGCGCAGCGAGTCGCGTCGTGCGCGGGCGCCTGCGCTGGCCTCGCGGCGGGCCTGTGCGTGGGCGATCGAGTTCATGGCCGCGCCGCTGAGGAGGGCGAGGGTGACTCCGGCGCCCGCGCCGATGGCGAGGCGCGTTCCCGTCGGGGCGGACCCGAGGGCGGCGAAGACCGGCACGGTCACGACGACGCAGACCAGGTACCACCAGTATCCGAGCTTCTGCACCCGGCGGAACCAGCCGGGAAGCTCCTCGGCGGTCGGGCGAAGGAGGAGTCCGTCGAGGTCGTTCGCCGCTGTCGCGGCGGTCTCGTCCGGTGTCGCGGGTGCTGTGATGATGATGGCGTCGGAGCGGTGGCCCTGGGTCAGCCAGTTCACGGTCGTCATGTCGTCCCTCGTCCGATGTCGGTTCGCAGGGAGGATATGCGTCGGCCGGCGGGGACCAGGGATGGCCTGCCTCCGACGACGAGGCCGTCCGAGTCGGTCGCGGACCACGCTGGCCCCCGACGCTGTACGGGATGTCCTTGTTGCTCCTGCTCTGCGCTCCCCGCTCGTTCGTCAGTGCTCCGGGTCGTTCACGGACGCTGCCCGGAGTGCGCCGATCCTCCGGATGGTCATGACGGCGCCCCCCACGAAGACGAGGACGATCAGCACGATCAGGACGGGTACAGGACCCAGGCCGCCCAGGACCTCGAAACCGGTGAACGCTCCCACGCCGGCGAGGGCGAGGCAGATCAGCGTCGCGATCATGACCGGCGTCTCGATCCTCTTCGGGCGGGTCGGACGCGAGCCGTTAGGGGGCGTGGGCATCGGTGCTCCTTCTCGTTCCGCCCCACCGGGGCGTCGTGTCCACCGGGCGGCCGTGCCATGACGGCCGCACACTACGGGAGTTCCACGGCTGGTGCAGCCGCCGAATCCGGTTCCTAAGCCGGACGACGACCCCTGCCGTGTGGCCCGTGGTGGAAGGCGGTCAGCCTCGCGCCGACCCGTCTTCGGTCCGCCTTCTTGGTCGTGGACAACGTCGAGTCCCTTGAGATCGCCCGTGGCTCGGGACGACTCGAGGAGCCGTCGGACATCCGTGCGGCGTTGCGGTTCGTCCGGCGGACGATGGAGAGTCCTGCCCAGACGGGGACGAGAATCAGGATCACGACGACCGTGACCCAACCCCCCGCCGCAGCGAAGGCGTTCGAGGCGGAGACGTTGGCGATCACCCCGAGAACGCAGATCAGCGCGGCCGCGCCGAGCGCCCAGCTCGCCGGCCGCATGGCCTGAGCAGCCTGGTTCTGTCTGTCGTTCTTCGCCGTCCATCCGCTCCTGAGTGGTGGTCTGCTCATCCTCCTGTCATGTCGCTCGCCAACCGGGCGACCGACACGGACAGGGGAGGAGCCCGGAACGACATCGTGCCACGTGGCAGGGCGTCTCTCGCTCGGTCCGGCGTCTCGGACGCCGCGCCCGCAGCGGCTCGCGGACCGTGCCGGCATGGGGACCTCTCCCCATCGACGGTTGCTCGCGGAGACCGCTAGGGTCGTTCTCGACGACGGGCGGCCGGTCAGGGGGCCGGCCGGTGGAGCGAGACTGAGGAGATTCTCATGGCGAACATGAACGTGACTTACGACGAGCTGCGGTCCCAGGCGGGTCAGCTGCGCAACGGGATGGCGTCGTTCCTGGAGCAGGCGGCGCAGACGCTGTCGGACGCGGACGCGCAGCTGGCACAGGGTATCCGCGGCTGACGTCTGTCAGTGCTTCCGGCCGCGTGGGGCCGGTGTCGTCGAGGGGTGGTCCGGTGTCCGGGCCGCCCCTCGACGTCTGCGGCGAGCCGTGAGGGCAAGGCGGTAGCCTGCTCGCGGCCTGGCGAGTGACGGAGGGAACCATGGCAGACCTGGTGGTCGACACCGACCTCGTCGAGGAGACGGCGTCGAACCTGGACATCGTCGCCCGGGAGTTCGACGATGCGGATCGATACGCGCAGACGGTGGCGGACGCCGTCGGCGACGACACGCTGGCCGGCGCGATCACCGCGTTCGCTCACGACTGGAGCGAGCGACGGAGCACGTTGCAGGAGAGCATCGCCAACCTCGCGGAGCTCACCGCGGCGGTCGCCTCGGAGTTCCGCAGCCTGGACCGCGACCTCGCCGCAAGCCTGGAGGAGAATCAGTGAGCTGGGAACCGTTGGCCGCCGCCGATCCGGTCCCGGGCGGCCCCGACGTGTCCAGCCGGGCGGCGGTCCACTACGAGGAGGTCGCGACTGCCATGGGCGACGCGTACCGAGCACTCGGCGTGATCGAGGACATGGACGGCTTCACGTCCGAGGCTGTCGAAGCCCTGCGCTCCAAGGCCGAGGACGTGCGCGGTGAGGTCAACAAGGCCCAGGGCCGGTACGAGGCCGTCGCCGGCGCGCTCAGGGTCTACGCGACCCAGCACCGGGAGGCCCAGGACGCGGCCCTCGAGCTGCTCGGCCGGGCGAGGGAGGCCCAGGACCGCCTCGACGCGGCGGAGGCCACGGCATCGAACGCGCAGTCGAGCTATGACGACGCCGTGCAGCAGACGCACGGGTCGGCGGAAGGGCCTGACCCTGACGCGTGGCGCGCGAAGGTGGCCGCCGACGGTGAGGTGAGCGACGCCCGGGCAGCTCTGAACGCCGTCGTCGGCGAGTTGCCGGGCATCGTCTCGCGGTGGCACGACGACGCCGGCGCGGCGGCGGAGACGATCTCCGAGTCGGTCGCGTCGGACGACCTCAATGACGGCTGGTGGGAGAAGTGGGGCTCCGCGGTCGCGGGTTTCGTCTCGAAGTGGGCTGGGAAGATCGCGATGTGGGCTGGTATCGCCGCCCTCGTCCTGGGGTGGGTGCCGATCCTGGGGCAGTTCCTGACTGTCGTCGCGTTCGTGGCCACGGTGGTCGCTCTCGTGGCAGATATCGCTCTCGCGCTAAAGGGCGAGCAGCCCTGGACGAACGCCATCCTTGGTTTGATCGGTGCGGCTACTTTCGGCGTAGGACGCTTCGCCGGAATCGCATCGAAGTTGGCTGGTCAGCGGGGGCTCGCCCAGGGCGCGTCGCGACAACTCAGGGTCAACGGCCGCTTGAGACGGCTCGGTAGTCCGTCGAACCGCGTCGTCGCGCGCGAGGCGTGGGCGCGCGCGACGGCGGGCTTCCGCAGTCTTCCGGTCACCTGGTACAACCCGGTGAGCTGGTTCCGTGCGGGGATCCGCTCCTTCTCCGGTCTGAGTGGGAGGGCCTGGATCCTCAACTTCATGGGGCATGGCGAGGCCGCTCGTGGCCTCCAGGCGCTGCAGAATGTGAACGCTGTGCCGCAGTTCGCCAACCGGGCGACCGGATACGTCCGGACCCTCGAGCGCCTGAACTCTTGGAGCCCGGCGCGTTTCGGGTCGTTCGGCTCGGTCGTAGCCCCGTACACGGCCGACGTGGTCGGTAACGGCAACCTTCTGTACCGCGACTCCAGGACCTGGTGACTCATGACAAACGACGCACGACCGATGCCGTGGGAAGAGGACGCGGTGTTCACGTTCCAGGACCGCGAGGGGTGGATCTTCTGGGCCGCCGGCCTCAACGAGGCGGGGAGGGCCGACGTGGCGGCGCAGGTGCCCGGTGGGGAGAACAGCGACGCGGTGCTCGCGGGCGTACGGGCGGTGGACGAGCGGGCGATGGCGGACGGCCAGGCGTGGGGTGTCGGGGTGTGGTTCCCGGAGAGGAACGGGTACCTGCCCACGGCGAGCATCCTGGTCCGGACGTTCGCCGACCGGGGTGACCCGCTCAAGGCGTTCCGCAAGGCCGTCAAGCGTGCCCGGAAGGTGCCGCGGATTCCCGGCGTGACCGTCAGCGGGTACTCCGCGACGCCCCATGAGACCAAGAACGGCCCAGCTCTCGTCCAAGGCCTCGACTCCACGGACAACGTCACCGGTGTGCTGCTGTTCACGTGGCGGCTGACGTTCTTCCCGTACATCAAGGACGAGGTGGTCGAGATCGAGTGCGACACCCCGTACGCGCACCTCGTGGATGATGTGGACGAGGAGTTCGCCTGCCTGATGGAGGACTCCGTGTACTCGATCGTCGGGTACGGCGAATGACGCTGCCGAGCGATCCGCCGGGTGTGCTCGCGACCACAACTGGTCTCTTCCTGATCGTCGTCGTTCTGTGGTTCCCGTACTTCACCGCGTTCGGGATCTTCCGGCTCCCGCGTACTCGGCGTGCACTCATGGAGGCACGAACGACCATCCCTGGCTATCTCCTGCGTGGCGGTGCCGCGACGTCGATGTTCCTTGCCCTGGGGCTCGCGTACAGCACGTCCCGGTACGAGGAAGCCCTCGAGGACCTGGCCTGGGACGCGTACGACGTGTGGGACCTGCGCGAGTACGCGGGTGAGGCGCTGCCGTCGGGAGCGCCGCCGGAGGGGCAGGACCCGGGCATCGCGGTGGTGGTCGCCGTCGCGGTGGTGATCGCGGCGATCGTGTACCTCGCGTATTACGCGGCGCATGGTTTCGGGCGTGTCTCCACAGGCCGTCGGGCGGTCTGGTGGGGTGCCGCGCTGATCGGCGTGATCGTGGTGCTCGTCGGTCTGACCGCGCTGCTGATGTGGCACGACGTCGGGATGCACGAGCAGGCCTGGGAGAGCTGGTTCGGGGAGGAGATCCGGTGACGCTCTCCACCGCGACCGCGGACGAGGCCGAGCTGCCCGAGGACAGCGAGCCGGAGGACGTCGTCGCCGCGGCGACGCACTGGGCGTTCGTGTACCCGAACGGCTGGTGGCCGGTCCCGCTCGACGACGCGGAGCGGATCGACGAGCGCGTGCGTGCCGTGGTCGTGCGCCGGCTGGGGCGCCGGGACGACCAGGCGCGGGCCCGTCGCGAGGCGCGGGACCATCTCTCCCGGGCGGCGCACGGCGCGGCCGAGGAGGGCGCCATCGGGCTGACGGTGTTCAGCATGGACGTCGGGGACATGGCGATCACCGGCACCATGGCGGTCTTCCCGATCGAGGTGGGTGCCGGGACCGAGACCGACGAGCTGCTCGCGCGGATCATCGGGTCGCTCTCGGGTGCGGACGTCGACCGTCGGACGCTCGACGACGGCTGGGTGCTGCGTGGCGTGCGGCAGAGCGATATCGAGCGGACCGACGCGGACGGCGACCCCGTCCTGCCGGAGCTCCGCGCCGACTACTGGATGGGACGGCGCGGGCTCAAGCCGGTGCTGCACGTGTCGTTCGCCACGCCGTTCGTGCCGCTCCGGACGGCGATGCTCGAACTCTTCGACGCCGTCGTCCTGTCGCTGCACCCCGTGGTGCGCGGGACGGAGTAGGTCGCGCCCTCGGAGCCGGACCGCCCGGTGTCGTGGCGAGGACAGCGCCCGGATGGCGCTCAGCCGCTCGGGGGAACGGCGGCGACGACCTGCACGACGCACGCGGCGGCCACGGCCATGCTCAGGGCGAAGGGTGCGCGGGACGCGGGGCGCAGGACCCCGGCGGCGCCGGCGCCCACCGCGAGCGCGCCGGCCGCTGCGGCGAGCGCGCCGGCCCCGGCCCCGGGCGGCCCGGTCGGCCCGAGCAGCGCCACCATGCACCCCGCGGCCAGCATGACCGGCGCCAGCACGATCGAAGCGCGCCGACCGAGGCGGTGCGGCAGCCCGCGCACCCCGGTGGCGCGGTCGTCCTCGAGGTCGGGCAGCACGTTCGCCACGTGCGCGCCCACCCCGAGCAGGGCGGCGGCCGCCACGACCCACGGCGGGACGGTGGCGCCCGCCGCGGTGAGGACGAACGCCGGCAGCAGCCCGAAGCTCACCGCGTAGGGCAGCCACGACCACGCCGTCGCCTTCAGCCCCGCGTTGTACGCCCATGCTCCGGCCACCGCCGCCAGGTGCAGCAGGCCGGGCAGGAGGCCCGTCGCCAGGGACAGGACAGCGCACGCGCCGAGCGCGCCGAGCGCCGCGGCCCGCAGCGTCCCCGGGGCGACCGCGCCCGTGACGGTCGGCTTGTCGGCGCGCCCGACGCGCCGGTCGCGCGCCGCGTCGAGCCAGTCGTTGCTCCACCCGACGGACAGCTGCCCGGCGCCGACGGCGGTGGTGACCAGCACGGCCGTGCCCGTCGTCGGGGAGACCCGCAGCGCGAGGGCCAGCGCGAACAACGTGACGACGGCCGCCGGGGCCGGGTGCGTCGCCGCCACCAGGCCGCGCGCCCGGCCACCCGCCGTCGACATCGCCGGGTCAGCGGACATGCCCGGAACCTACCTGGCCCCGCCGTCCTCCGCCGACCGGAGAGCCGGAGAGTTGGCGGCGGACTCGCCCGGGTCGCCGCCCGCCGAGGGGCGGGGTCCGACGTGTGGTGCCAGGATGCCAGGCATGGCGCGCGTGCTCGCGGTCGCCCCCGCGCTGCCGGGGCAGCCGCACCCGCAGGAGCGGATCGCCGACGTCGTCGTGCCTCTGCTCGCCCCGGCGGGTCCCCGGCGGGCGCTGGCCCACCGGCTGCACGCCGCGGCCGGGGTGCGGACCCGCCACCTCGCGCTCCCGCTCGAGCGGTACGCCGAGCTGTCCGGGTTCGGCGACGCGAACGCCCACTTCGCCCGCGAGGCGGCGGCGCTCGCCGAGCGGGCGTGCCGGTCGGCGCTCGCGGCGGCGGGCGTGGCGGCCGACGACGTCGACCTGCTGTTCTTCACGTCCGTCACCGGGATCGGCGCGCCGTCGCTGGACGCGGACCTCGTCGCCAGGCTGGGCCTGCGGCCCGACGTCCGCCGGGTGCCGTCCTTCGGGCTGGGGTGCGCCGCGGGCGCGGCGGGGCTGGGTCACCTGTACGAGCACCTCGTCGGGCACCCGGACCGGGTGGCGCTGCTCGTGTCGGTGGAGCTGTGCTCCCTGACCTTCCAGCGCGACGACTCCTCGACGGCGAACCTCGTGTCGTCCGGGCTGTTCGGGGACGGGGCGAGCGCCGTCGTCGTCGCGGGGGACGACGTGGCGGGGCCGGCGGGGGCCGTGGCACCGCGGATGGTGGACGCCCGGGGCCGCCTGTACCCGGGGACGGCGGCACATCTGGGATGGGAGGTGCGCGACGGCGGGTTCGGCATCGTGCTCTCGCCCGAGCTGCCGGGGCTGCTGCGGGCGCACCTCGCGGGCGACGTCAAGGCGCTCCTCGACCCGCACGGCCTCGACCTGGCCGACGTCGGCACCTGGGTCGTGCACGCCGGCGGCCCCAAGGTGATCGACGCCGTCCGTGACGCGCTCGGCCTGTCCGACGGCGCCGTCGCGCGGTCGTGGGCGGCACTCGCCGCCCAGGGGAACCTGTCGTCGTCGTCCGTGCTCCACGTGCTGGCCGCGACGCTCGCCGACGGCGCGCCGGCGCCGGGGGAGTGGGCCGTCCTCATGGCGTTCGGGCCGGGTGTGGCGACGGAGCTGGTGCTGCTGCGCGGCGCCGGGGCGGAGGGGCCGTGAGCGTGCTGGCGTACGGGCTGCTCGTGCTCGCCACCGGGTTCGAACGGCTCGCGGAGCTCGTGGTCTCGGCCCGGCACGCCCGCTGGTCGTTCGCCCGGGGCGGCGTCGAGTCGGGCCGGGGGCACTTCCCCGCGATGGTGGCGCTGCACACCGGGCTGCTCGTGGCGTGCGTCGTGGAGGTCCTGGTGGCCGACCGTCCGTTCCTGCCGTGGCTCGGCTGGCCGATGCTGGTGCTCGTGGTCGCGAGCCAGGGGCTGCGGTGGTGGTGCATCGCCGTCCTCGGGCCGCGGTGGAACACCCGGGTGATCGTCGTGCCGGGGATGCCGCTGGTGCGTCGCGGGCCGTACCGGTGGCTGCCGCACCCCAACTACGTCGCGGTCGTCGTCGAGGGCGTCGCGCTGCCGCTGGTGCACACGGCATGGGTCACGGCGCTCGCGTTCACGGTGCTGAACGCGTGGCTGCTGCTGAGCTTCCGGATCCCCGCCGAGGAGCGCGCCCTGCGGGCGGCCGGGCCGACGGCGAGCCGTCCTGGCGCCGCGGGCCGCGAGCGGCCCTGATGCGCGAGCTGGACACGGACGTCCTGGTGGCCGGTGGCGGCCCCGTGGGGCTCGCGGCCGCGATCGAGGCACGGCGGGCGGGTCTCGACGTCGTCGTGCTGGAGCCGCGCCCGGCGCCTGTGGACAAGGCGTGCGGCGAGGGCCTGATGCCGGGGACCCTCGAGGCAGCCCGCCGCCTGGGGGTCGACCCGCCCGGGTGGGCGCTGCACGGCATCTCCTACCGCCAGGGCGCCCGCGCCGTCGACCACCGGTTCGCCTCGGGGCCGGGGCGCGGCGTGCGTCGGACGGCGCTGCACGCGGAGCTCCACGCGGCCGCGGTCGCAGCGGGCGCGACGGTCCTGAGGGGACGCGCGGCGGAGGTGCGCCAGGACGACGGCTCCGTGACGGCGGGCGGCGTGCGCGCGCGGTGGCTGCTCGGGTGCGACGGCCTGCACTCGCGGGTGCGGCGGGAGGCGGGTCTCGAGGCGCGCGCGGTCCGCGGCGCCGGAGGACTGCGGCGTCGGTTCGGGCTGCGGCGGCACTACCGGGTCGCGCCGTGGTCGGACCTGGTGGAGGTCCACTGGGGCCCGCGGGTCGAGGCGTACGTCACACCGGTCGCGGCCGACGCCGTGGGGGTGGCGCTCCTCGGGCCGGCGGGGACGCGGTTCGACGCCGAGCTGGCGACCCTGCCGGAGCTCGCGGACCGCCTGGACGGCGCCGAGCCGAGCGGCGCCGTGCGCGGCGCCGGCCCGCTGCGCGTGCGCAGCGCGGCTCGTGCGGCCGGGCGCGTCATGCTGGTGGGCGACGCGGCGGGGTATGTCGATGCCCTGACCGGCGAGGGGCTGCGGGTGGGGTTCGCGCAGGCCAGGGCGGTGGTGGCGCACCTCGGCGACCCCGCAGGCTACGAGAGCGCATGGCGGCGGGTCACGCGCGACTACCGCCGGCTCACCGGGGCGCTGGTGGCGGCGGCGACCTCCCCGGCACGGCGCGCGGTGGTGCCGGTGGCGGCGCGTGCGCCATGGTGGTTCGGCGGGGTCGTGGAGCGGCTGGCCCGGTGACGCCGGAAGGAGCCCGAGGCAACCGCTCTCACGATGAGAGATGACCCGTTCACAAGACGAGACGGTTGTGTCATCCTGAGTCAGGCTGGACCCTGAAAGGTGAGGTAACCCTCACCGCCGCGAGGGGAATCCCTCCTAGAATCGAATGCCACGCACTCCACCCCGATCCGGAAGGCGCATCTCGTCGTGAGCAGCACCCGACCACTGCGCGTCGCCATCGTCGGCGCAGGCCCCGCGGGCATCTACGCCGCGGACATCCTGTCGAAGACCGACCTCGACGTGAGCATCGACCTCTTCGAACGCCTCCCCGCGCCGTTCGGGCTCGTGCGCTACGGCGTCGCGCCCGACCACCCGCGCATCAAGGGGATCGTCAACGCCCTGCACAAGGTGCTGAGCAAGGGCGACGTGCGGCTCCTGGCGAACGTGGACTACGGCGTCGACCTCAAGCTCGACGACCTGCGCCAGTTCTACGACGCCGTGATCTTCTCCACCGGGGCCATCCGGGACGCCGCGCTGCCGGTGCCGGGCATCGACCTCGAGGGCTCCTACGGCGCCGCGGACTTCGTGTCCTGGTACGACGGCCACCCGGACGTGCCGCGCACGTGGCCGCTGGACGCCAAGGAGGTCGCCGTCCTCGGCGCCGGGAACGTCGCGCTCGACGTCGCCCGCATCCTCGCCAAGCACGCGGACGACCTGCTGCCGACCGAGATCCCGGCGAACGTCTACGACATCCTCAAGGCCTCGCTGGTCACCGACGTGCACGTCTTCGCCCGCCGCGGGCCCGCCCAGGTGAAGTTCTCCCCGCTGGAGCTGCGCGAGCTCGGGCACGTGCCCGACGTCGACATCGTGGTCTACCCCGAGGACTTCGACTTCGACGAGGGGTCGATGGAGGCGGTCGAGGCGTCGAACCAGACCAAGCAGGTCGTCAAGACCCTCACGGACTGGACGCTCGTCGAGCCGTCGACGCAGAAAGCCTCGCGCCGCATCCACCTGCACTTCCTGCACGCGCCGTCCGAGATCACCGGCGACGACGGCAAGGTCACCGGCGTGCGCACCGAGCGCACCGCGCTCCAGGGCGACGGCACCGTCAAGGGCACCGGCGAGTTCCACGACTGGCCCGTCCAGGCCGTGTACCGGGCCGTCGGCTACTTCGGCTCGCCGCTGGCGGAGATCCCCTTCGACGAGCTGAAGGGCGTCATCTCCAACCGCGAGGGCCGCGTGGTCGACATGGACGGCGACCACCTGCCCGGCGTGTACGCCACGGGGTGGATCAAGCGCGGGCCCGTGGGCCTCATCGGCCACACCAAGTCCGACGCGTCGGAGACGGTGCGCCACCTCGTCGAGGACGTCACCGGCGTGGGCGACGGCGGCGACGTCGCGGCCGGCGACCCGGCGGGCGGCCGCACGGCCACGCACGGCGACCCGCAGGCGGTGCTCGACTTCCTCGTCGACCGCGGCGTCGAGGTCGTCGAGTGGTCCGAGTTCGAGCTGCTCGACGCGCACGAGCGGTCGCTGGGCGAGCCGCACGGGCGCGAGCGCATCAAGGTCGTGCCGCGCGACGAGATGATCGAGATCGCCAAGGGCCGCGCCTGACGCACCCGCGGCGAGGCGCCACGAGGCCCCGCCGAGGCAGCGCTCCGTGAGCGCCGTCTCGGCGGGGCCTCGCGCCGCGCCGGGCCCGCACGGGAACCCGTCGGGCGGCCGGAGCGTTCCCTGCGTAGGACTCGCCGGCGTCTGCCCGGCGGGCGGTACGGAAGGAGACGGCAGGGCACATGGGCGGCCATCACCACTTCAACGGCCTCAAGACGGTCGTCCTCTTCGGCGTCATGTGGGCCGTCGTGCTCGGCCTGTGGGCCCTGTTCTTCCGCGGCAGCCAGAGCATGCTGTTCCTCTTCACCGCGGTCGGCCTCGTCATGACGTTCGTCGGGTACTGGAACTCCGACAAGATCGCCATCCGCGCGATGCACGCCTACCCCGTGACCGAGCTCGAGGCGCCGGAGATGTACCGGATCGTCCGCGAGCTGTCGACGGCGGCCCGGCAGCCGATGCCGCGGCTGTACATCTCGCCCACCCAGGCGCCGAACGCCTTCGCGACCGGGCGCAACCCCAAGAACGCCGCCGTCTGCTGCACCGAGGGGATCCTGCGGCTGCTGGACGAGCGCGAGCTGCGCGGGGTGCTCGGGCACGAGCTGATGCACGTGTACAACCGCGACATCCTCACCTCCTCGGTCGCGTCGGCGATGGCCGGCGTGATCACGTCCCTGGCGCAGTTCCTGCTGTTCTTCGGCGGCGGCGACAGGCGCGAGGGCGGCAACCCGCTCGCCGCGCTCGCCATGGCCTTCCTGGCGCCCGTCGCGGCGATGCTCATCCAGATGGCGATCTCGCGCACCCGTGAGTACGACGCGGACGAGGACGGCGCCAAGCTCACCGGCGACCCGATGGCGCTGGCCTCGGCGCTGCGCAAGCTGGAGTCGGGGACGGCGAAGGCGCCGCTGCCGCAGACCCGCGAGCTGCAGAACGTCTCCCACCTCATGCTCGCCAACCCGTTCCGCGGCGCGGGCATGGCGAAGCTGTTCTCCACCCACCCGCCGATGGCCGAGCGGATCAAGCGCCTGGAGGGCATGGCGGGCGGCACGGGCTTCGGCGAGGGCGGCATCACCCGCTACTGACCGGTACGCCCGGCCGGGTGGCTACCCTGGCTGGCGATGACCTCGACGCAGCGCCCGCCCGACGTCCTGCCCGACGACGCGCCCGACGACCTGGGCCGAGCCCGTCCCGGTGACCGGAAGGAGTCCGCCGGCGGGGCGCCGGACCCCGAGCACCGCCTGCGCCGCTGGGAGCGCGCCGTGGAGTGGCCGCTCGTGGGGGTGGCCGCGCTCTTCCTGGTCGCCTACGCCGTGCCCGTGGTGATGCCGGACGCGTCCGTGGGGCTGCGCCGTGCCTGCGCCTGGATGATGTGGGCCACCTGGGGCGCGTTCGTGGTCGACTACGCCGCGCGGCTGGCGCTGACCTCCCGGCGGTGGCACTTCGTGTGGACGCACCCGCTGGACCTGGCGGTGCTGGCCCTGCCCCTGCTGCGCCCCCTGCGCCTCGTCCTGCTCGTCTCGGCTCTCCTGCGGCTCAAGCGGGCGGGATCGCGGCACCTGCGCGGCGAGGTGGTGACGTTCGCGGCGGCCGGCACGGCCCTGCTCGTGCTGACGGGCGCGCTCGCCATCACGCAGGCGGAGCGTGGCGCGCCGGGGTCGTCGATCGCGAACCTGGGCGACGGCTTCTGGTGGGCGATGGTGACGATGTCGACGGTGGGGTACGGCGACATGTACCCGGTCACCGTCGTCGGCCGGGTCGTCGCCGTCGGCATGATGCTCGGCGGCATCGCGCTGCTCGGCGTCGTCACCGCGACCCTGGCGTCGTGGCTCGTGGAGCAGGTCGACGCCACGACCGAGGCCGAGCACCACGCGACGCGCGGGCAGGTCGAGGAGATGCGTGCCGAGATGCGCGCGGAGCTGCGGGCGATGCGGGCGGCGCTCGCGGACGCCGCGGCCCGGGTCACGGACCACGACGCTGCGGTCACGAACCGTGCCGACGACGGGTCACCCCCGCGTCGCTGAGCGCGGCGATGAGCCTTCTGGCAGGCTGACCAGCGATGTCCTCGATGCCCCCCGCGGTCCCGCCGGCCGGAGGGTCCGACGCCGCGAAGCCCGGCGCGGACCCCGGCGGGACGCGCCTGCGTCGCTGGCAGGCTGCCACCGAGTGGCCGCTCACCGCGGTTGCGCTCCTCTTTCTCGTCGCCTACGGCGTGCCGATCGCTTTCCCCGGTGTCGGCCCAGCGGCCCGGGCCGCGTGCGCCGGCGTGCTGGCGCTCACCTGGGCGGTCTTCGTCGCGGACTACGTCGTGCGTGTCTTCCTGGCCCCGCACTCGTGGCGCTACGTGCGCCGGCACCCCCTCGAGCTGGCGGTCGTCGTGGTGCCCGTGCTGCGGCCGCTGCTGCTGATCTCGGTGGTGGCCCGCCTCAACCAGGCCCGCCGGATGCGGCTGCGGGGCAAGGTGGTGCGCTTCGCCGCGACGGGCACGGCGCTGCTGGTGCTCGTCGGCGCGCTCGTCGTCACGCAGGCGGAGCGCCGCTCGCCGGAGGCGAACATCACGGACGTCGGCGAGGGGCTCTGGTGGGCGATGGTCACGATCGCCACCGTGGGGTACGGCGACTACACGCCCGTGACGCCGCTGGGCCGGGTCGTCGCCGTCGGCATGATGCTGGGCGGCGTGGCGCTGCTCGGCGTCGTGACCGCGACGCTGTCCTCCTGGCTCGTCGAGCGGGTCGCCGCGGCCCCCGGCCCGGGCGCCGGCGGACCTGACGCGGGCTCCGCGGGAGCGGCAGAGGTGCCGGTCGGCGGCGTGGTGACGCCGGCGCAGGTCGCCCTGCTCATGGGCGAGGTCGAGGCGCTCCGGGCGGAGCTCGCCGAGGCGCGCCGCCGCGCCGAGGATCAGCGGGCGGACCCCGCGGACGAGGACTGACCGGGCGCCGTCGCCCCGGCGAGCGCGGCCTCGAGCGCGGCCGCCACGCCGTCGTCGTCGTTGCCGCCGACGACGGCGTCCGCGCACCCCAGCACGTCCGGGTGGGCGTTGGCGACGGCGTGCCCGCGACCGGCCCAGCGCAGCATGGGCAGGTCGTTGGGCATGTCGCCGAACGCCCACACGTCGGCGGCGGCGATGCCGAGCCTGTCGCACCAGCGCGCGAGCGCGACGTCCTTCGTGACGCCGGGCGCGAGCAGCTCGGCGAGCCCCGCCGCGCCGGAGAAGTGCAGCTGGGCGCGGTCGCCGACGGCGTCCCGGACCCGTGCGAAGAAGGCGTCCTGCGCGGCGTCGACGACGTGGCCGCGCTGCACCACGCCGAACCCCTCGGCCGGCGTCCCCGGGCGGACGGCGAGCAGCTTGGTGACCGGGCCGTCGTCGCCCAGGGCCTCCTCGAGCGGCGCGGCGCGCAGCCCGGCGGGCAGCCCCGGCTCGCCGTCGGGGAACCACGGGTCGAAGGCGGGGCCGTCGGGGCGCTCGGCCGCCAGCGCGACGCCGGGCACGGCGGACCGCAGGGCGGCGACCAGGCCACCGACGACGTCGTCGGCGAACCCGTGCACCTCGAGCGCCCGGCCCTGGGCGAGGTCCCAGACGGCCGCGCCGCCCAGGCAGATCACCCGGCCGTGCCCGCCGACGCAGTGCGACAGGGTGTCGAGCCAGCGCGGCGGGCGGGCGGTCACGAACACGACCTCGACGCCTGCCGTCTCGGCCGTCGCCAGCGCGCGCCGCGTCCGCGGCGACACCGTGCCGTCCGAGCGCAGCAGCGTGCCGTCGAGGTCGGTCGCGACGAGCCGCGGGAGGGTCACCGGTAGTTGACGAACTGCAGGGCGACGTCCAGGTCGGCGGACTTGAGCGTCGCGATGACGGACTGCAGGTCGTCGCGGGACTTGCTGGTCACGCGTACCTCGTCCCCGGTGATCTGCGTCTTGACCCCCTTGGGGCCCTCGTCGCGGATCACCTTGGTGATCTTCTTGGCGTTCTCTCCCGACAGGCCCTCCTTGAGGGAGGCGGCCAGGCGGTACTCCTTGCCGGAGGCCTGCGGCTCGCCCTCGCCGGTGTCGATCGCCTTGAGCGAGACGCCGCGCTTGATGAGCTTGGACTGGAAGACGTCGAGGATCGCGTTCACGCGCTCGGCGGAGTTGGCCACCATCACGATGGTCTCGCCGCTCCAGGCGATGGAGGCGCCGACGCCGCGGAAGTCGTAGCGCTGGGAGATCTCCTTGGCCGCCTGGTTGAGGGCGTTGTCGACCTCCTGACGGTCGACCTTGCTCACGATGTCGAAGGACGAGTCGGCCACTGGTGCTCCTCGGGGTCGGGGTGGGTCGGGCTCTCGGTTCCTACCGTAGTCGGCGAGCGCCGGCGGGATGCGCCGGTCGTGACGCCCGGTGCCGGACCGCGTGCGGCCAGGCGGACCGCGTGGGCCCGCCGCGTGCCGTCGACGGTGAGCAGCACGAGCGCGGCCCACACGAGGACGAAGCCCGCCCACCGGGCCGGGGGCATGTGCTCGTCGAAGACGAGCAGCCCGACGAGGAGCTGCAGCGCCGGGTTGAGGTACTGCAGCATCCCCACGACGGTCAGCGGCAGCCGGCGAGCGGCCCCGGAGAACAGCAGCAGCGGCAGGCCGGTGACGACGCCGGACGCGGCGAGCAGCAGGGCGTGGCCGACCCCCGCCGTGGTGAACGTGCCGGCGCCCGTGGCGCCGAGCCAGACGAGGTAGCCCAGAGCGAGCGGGGTGGCGACCGCGGTCTCGGCGGCCAGGCCCGGCAGGGCCGCGACGTCGCGGCCGACGCGGTTCTTCACCAGGGAGTACAGCCCGAACGCGCCGGCCAGCACGAGGGCGATCCACGGAACCCCGCCGGTCCCGGCCGACGAGCCCGCGGTGATGACGACGACGGCGGCCGCGCCGAGGCCCAGCGCCACCCACTGGGCGGCCCGCAGGCGCTCGCGCAGGACGACGACGCCGAGCAGCGCGGTGAGCAGCGGGGTGACGAAGTAGCCGAGCGCGGCGTCGAGCACGTGGCCGGACTGCACCGCGTACACGTAGGTGACCCAGTTGACGACGATGAGGGCGGACGCGACGGCGATGACGCCCAGCCGCCGGGGGCTGCGCAGCACGGCGGCCAACGACCCCAGCGTGCGGGTGGCGGCGAGGAGCACGAGGAGGAAGACCAGCGACCACACGACGCGGTGGGCGATGATCTCGACGGGGCCGGCCGGCTCGAGGAGCGAGAAGAACAGGGGCATGGCGCCCCAGAGGACGAACGCCGACAGGCCGAGCGGAAGCCCCCGGCGGTCGGGTGTCGAGGGGGTCGTCACGGCCTCACTGTAGGTGGCGCCCGTGGGCCGGTGCCCGGCGCGGGCCGTGCGTGAGATGGGCCACGGCCAGCGGATTTCCACCCACGGCCCGAGACCGCTATGGTTGTCTCCGCGAGTTCGTCCGCGAGCTCGCTCGGCAGGTTACCCTAGCGGCCAAAGGGATCTGACTGTAAATCAGACGGCTCAGCCTTCGGGGGTTCGAATCCCTCACCTGCCACCGCGACGGACGAGGCGTCACCCGCGTGTGACACCTCGTCCGACGTCTGGGGAAGGCCCTGACGGTGACGCGAGGCGCGAGATCCTGCGGATTTCACGTGACGCACCAAGCCGTGTAGAGTTTTCCCCGCTGCCCCGATAGCTCAGTCGGCAGAGCGTCTCCATGGTAAGGAGAAGGTCAAGGGTTCGATTCCCTTTCGGGGCTCTGTGATTCGACGCGGGGCCGCCCACCGGAATGCCGGGCGGGTGGTCCCGCGTTCTGTCACGCGCGGCGGGGTAGCTCAGCTGGTCAGAGCGCACGACTCATAATCGTGAGGTCGCGGGTTCGAGCCCCGCCCTCGCTACCGACACCATCACGGTTCGACGGCCGGCGTCGGACCGACCTGTTCCTTGACGCACGTTGCGCCTTCCGGGGGCGCGAGAGGTGACACACCATGGCTGCCAAGAGCGCTGACGTCCGCCCGAAGATCACGCTCGCCTGCGTGGACTGCAAGGAGCGGAACTACATCACGAAGAAGAACCGTCGGAACGACCCCGACCGGCTCGAGCTGGCGAAGTTCTGCCCGCGCTGCGGCAAGCACACCGCGCACCGCGAGACCCGCTGACGACCCGGTCGCAGACCGCTCTCACGCACCGACGCCCGCGTCGAGCTCGATCCCAGCCCGGAGGCTCGTAGACGAGATGGCCAACGCCGACTTCGCCGGCCGGGAGTACCCGGAGACCACGCCCTACGGCGTGGGCCGCGAGAAGCTCCGCGAGTTCGCCGTGGCCGTCGGTGCCACCCACCCCGCGCACCACGACCTCGTGGCGGCGCGGGGTGTCGGCTATCCGGACCTCGTCGCGCCGCCCACGTTCGCCGTCGTCGTGGCGCAGCGGGCGGAGTCGCAGTACGTCCAGGACCCGGAGGCGGGGATCGACTTCTCGCGCGTCGTGCACGCCGACGAGAAGTTCGTCCACCACCGCCCGATCGTCGCCGGCGACGAGCTCGTGACCGTCCTGCACGTGGACTCGGTGACCGAGCGGGCGGGGATCGCCATGGTGACCACGCGCTGCGAGGTCGCCGCCGTGACCGCGGGCGACGGCCGGGAGCCCGTCGCCACCGTCACCTCCAGCCTCGTGATCCGTGGGGAGGACGCCCGATGAGCGCGCGCCCCGCCCTCGCCGAGCTCGCCGTCGGCGACGTCGTCGGCACCCGCACGATCGAGCTGGACCGTGCCGCCCTCGTCCGCTATGCCGGCGCCAGCGGCGACCTCAACCCGATCCACTGGGACGAGCGCTTCGCCGCCGCGGTCGGGCTGCCCGGGGTGATCGCCCACGGGATGCTCACGATGGGTTCGGTCGTCGGCGTGGTTGCCGACTGGGCCGGCGACCCGGGGGCGGTCGTCTCCTACCAGACGCGGTTCACGAAGCCGGTCCCCGTGCCCCCCGAGGGCACGGCCGCCGTCGAGGTCAGCGCCGCCGTCGGCGCGGTCGACGCCGAGGCCGGCACCGTCCGCGTGGACCTCACGGTCACTCACGACGGCGTCAAGGTGCTGGGCCGCGCCCAGGCCGTCGTCCGTCTCTGAGGCGCTTCGCGCGCTCCTCCTCGCCGTCCTGCGGGCCCTCCTCGCTCGTCTCAGGGCGAAGAATTTCTCACATGCCCCTGGCATGAAAGTGGATTTCACGGTTCGATGTCGGTGCACGACGACGTGCACCGTCTTCTGAAGGAGCGCTCACCGTGAGATCTGTACGACGACGCACCACCGGGCTGGCCGTGGCCGGCCTCCTCGTCCCTCTGGCCGCCGCGCCGGCCCTCGCCGCCGCCGGGAGCCCCGCCGGCACCGGCCCCGCGACGGGCGCCGACGTCGCCTGCGAGGCCGTCCTGGCGGCCGACGACCGCGAGGGGCAGTTCGCCGCGGCGAGCGAGGCGACCGGCGTCCCCACCGACCTGCTCAAGGCCGTGTCCTACATGGAGTCCCGCTGGGACCAGCACGCCGGGGTGCCCAGCACCGACGGCGGGTACGGCGTGTTCAACCTGCTCGACCGGGCGCCGGACGTGCCGGACGGCGCCGGGAAGGGCGGCGGCGCGCGCGAGCGCGTCTCGGAGCTCGACCGCGCCGCCGCGCTGACCGGGCTGGACCCGGCACGGGTCAAGTCCGACGCGGGCGCCAACGTGTGCGCCGGCGCCGCCCTGCTCGCCGACCACCAGTCCGCGGCCGGGCGGTCCGTGGACGCGCCCCTGGCACGCTGGGACGCCGCCGTCGCGCGGATGAGCGACGTCACCGACTTCGCCGACCGCGTCCGGGCCACCCTCCGCGAGGGGGAGCGGCGTACCACCGACGACGGCGGGACCGTCGCGCTGGCGGCCCGGCCCGGCGTCGCGGCGCCGCGGGCCGCCACGCGCGCCGCGAGCGACCCCGAGGCGGACTGCCCGCCGGACCTGGGGTGCGAGTGGATGCCGGCCCCGTACGAGAAGGACAGCCCCGACCTGCCGGACGGCACGGGGAGCTACGGCAACCACGACCAGGCGGACCGCACGGGCGAGGGCGGGCCGTCGATCGACTACATCATCATCCACGACACGGAGACGTCGTACGACGGCACCGTGCGGCTGGTCACCGACCCGACGTACCTCGCGTGGAACTACACGCTGCGCTCGTCCGACGGGCACATCGCGAACCACCTCGAGGCGGACGACGTCGGCTGGCACGCGGGCAACTGGTACATGAACATGCACTCGATCGGCCTGGAGCACGAGGGCTGGGCCGGCAGCGCCGGCTGGTTCACGGAGGCGATGTACCAGACCTCGGCCGAGCTCGTCGCGTACCTGGCCGACAAGTACGACGTCCCCGTCGACCGGGCGCACATCATCGGGCACGACCAGGTGCCCGGCATCCTGCCCGGCTACACGAAGAACGTGCACTGGGACCCGGGCCCGTACTGGGACTGGGACCACTACATGGAGCTGGTCGGCGCCCCGGCCGGCGGTGGTCTGACCCCGACGACGGACGTCCACGACGGCGACGTCGTCGAGGTCGTCGCCGGGTACGACGCGAACCCGGTCACCGGGTGCGAGGTGGCCTCGCCTGGCTCGGAGCCGTGCGTCGAGGGCGCGGGGACGAACTTCGTCCTGGCCTACCAGGAGCCGTCGCTGGACGCCCCGTACGCGCGCGACCCGGGCTGGAAGCCGGGCGGCGCCGACGGCACGACGTACGCGAGCGACGTCAGCGCCCGGGTGACGTCGGGGCACAAGCTCGTCGTCGAGGAGGTCCGTGGCGACTGGCTCGGTGTCTGGTGGGCCGGGTCCCTGGTGTGGCTCCACAACCCCGCCGAGCGGCCCGTCGTCGTGCCGAGCACCGGGCAGACGGTGACGGTGACCGGCGACGAGGCGGCCGGCGTCTACGGGCGGGCCTACCCGGAGGAGGCGGCGTACGAGCCCTACCCGGGCATCCCGGTGCAGGCGGTCGTGCCGATCGAGTACACGATCGGCACCGATCAGACGTACGTGGTGTCCGACGCCGACGTGTCCACGGACTACTACCGGGCGACGACGTTCGACGGCTCGGGGCCCGGCGACCGCACCGACGTGCGCGGCGAGCGGGAGTACTACCAGCTCTGGTACGCGCACAAGCAGGTGTTCGCCATGGCGGACGAGCTGGCGCTGCACGACCCCGTCGTGGCCGAGGTCTCCGGGCCACGGGTCGTCGGTCAGGCGCACCTCGGCCGGGTCCTGCGCGCCGAGGCGGGCGACTACCTGCCGGCGTCGGGTGACGTCGAGATCGCCGTGCAGTGGCTCCGCGACGGCGAGCCCGTCGCCGGGGCGACGGGGGAGCGGTACCGGGTGACCGGCCGCGACCGTGGCGCCGAGCTGTCGGTGCGGGTGACGGTCTCGGCCGAGGGCTACACCTCGGCGACCTTCACCTCCGCCCCGACGGGTCCCGTCACCCACCGCTGACGGCGGGCCGGTTCGCCGCACGCCGCGGCGGCCGGGAGTGACGCAGGAGAGGTCCTTGTCGCGAGGCTGGTGGGCCTGGCGGGAGCCGCGAGGGACGAGCGGCGGACGGCGCGCCTCGCGACAAGGACCTCTCCTGCGTCACGTCACCGATGCCCCGCCCCTCACCAGTTCGGCGTGGCCCCGGCGACGTTGCCGGGCAGCTTCACGTCGTGCGGGTGGATGACGTAGGCGAGGCCGTCGGTGGACGTCTGCCACACCCGCTCGAAGTTCTCGCGCGTGTACACGTTGCGCACGCCGTCGTTCGTGGCCTTGTTGGGGTCGTTGATCACGGGGTCGCCGTCGGCGGTGAACCCGACGATCGTCACCAGGTGGCCGTCGGTGCCGTAGCCGGCCTCGGGCATCTCGGACTCGTCGAAGTTGACGGAGACGACCAGCGGGATGCCGGCGTCGACGAACCGCTCGGCCTCGGCGAGGGAGCGCAGGCGGGTGACGAACGACTCGAGGCCGAACCGGTGGGCGTACGCGACGTTGAACGCCCAGTTCCCCGCGCCCTCGTACGTGTAGTCCCACGCGTTGATCGCGGCGTAGGCGACCTGCGGGTCCCCGTTCGGGGCGACGATGTCGGTCAGCTCCGACTCCGGTACCTGGTACCGCTTGCCGTAGGAGTCCTGGATCATCGTGGTCGACGTCGGGGAGCACCACACCTGGCCGCCGCCGCCGAACTCGGGGTACTCGCCGATGTGGACGAGCTGGGAGTAGCCGGGGACGTCGAGCTCGACGTGCCGGCCGAGGGTGAAGTCGCTGGTGCCCGTGTACCGCGACGACGGCAGGTACTCGTTCGTCATCGTGCTCACCCCGGCGAGCCGCGGCGTCGCGTCGGACCCGGCGGGCCGGTGCAGCGTGACGCGGGTCTGGAACGCCTCGGGCTCGTGGCCGGTCTTGGCGACGAACGTGTCGGTGAACAGGTAGGCGTCGTCGTCGCTCTGCCCGTCGACGGACGTGCGGTGGATGTCGCCGACGGAGCCGTCGGCGGGCTCGAAGTCGGTCCCCGACGCCCAGCGGCCCATGACGAACCACGTCGTCCACGCGCCGTCGGCCTGGCGGCCGCGGAACTCGACCTCGACCCAGGTGCCCGTGGGGGTGGTGGCGTTCCACGACGTGACGGACTCGTCGATCGCGTACCCGGTCTCGACGACGGGCGACGTCCAGGTGCCGGTCTCGTACGCGACGGCGCTCCCGTCGCCGAACGGGTCGGTGTAGTCGGTCGTGGGGCCGCCGGCGTCGCGCACGACGAGGGTGCCGCCGGCGCCGGGGCGCAGGTTCTCCCACTCCCCGGCGCGCAGGTCGGCGACGCCGTCCCAGTGCGTCGTGGTGATCTTGGCGCCGGACGGCGGACCGTCCGGCGCGCTCTCCGCCGCCGCGGGTACGGCGACCGCTCCCGCCGCCAGTGCCGCCGTCGTCGCCATCGTCCAGCTCCTCCGCAGGATCGTGCTCATCGGTCCCTCCCGGGGACGGTCGCGGCGGGCGGGTCCCGCCGGCCATGGCGCCAACTTTCGCAGAACAGGTGATCTATGTCACTGGTTTCCGCACAGCCCGCGCGCCCGCCCGGGGTGTGGCGCGCCTCTCACGACCGGTGTCCCGGATGGCGGACGCGCCGATTGCATTGCCGATAAGGCGACCCTAAGTTAGGCAAGGCTGACCTCAAGGAGCACCGGGTCGGCCTCGCCTACCCCGAGGAGCCATCGGACGATGCCCACGCACCTGCCCGTCGACGCCACGACGCTCGACGCCCCGGCAGCACCCCCGGGCCGCGCGCTGCTGCGCGGCGCCACCGCGGCCGACTACGCCGCTGCCCTGCACGCCGTCGTCGACGACGTGGCCGCCCGCGTGGAGGGCGCCCAGCAGCCGTTCGCCGGCGCCGGCCGGGCGGAGCTGCAGGCGCTCGTGGACGCGGTCGACCTCGACCGGGACCCCGTCGGGACGGGCGCGGCGCTGCGGGAGACGGCTGACCTGTACGCCACGCACGCCGTCTGGTTCCACCACCCCGCGTACGCCGCGCACCTCAACTGCCCGGTCGCCCTGCCGGCGGTCGGCGCGGAGGCGATGCTCGCGGCGATCAACACCTCCGTCGACACCTACGACCAGTCGACGGTCGCGACCCTCATGGAGCAGCGGCTCGTCGCGTGGACCGCGGCGCGCATCGGCTTCCCGGAAGGGGACGGGGTGTTCACCTCCGGCGGCACCCAGTCCAACCTGCAGGCGCTCCACCTGGCCCGCGAACGGGCCCTCACCGGCGCCGACGGCGCCCGGCTCCGCGGCGCCGAGCGGCGCGCGCGGCTCGCCCGGCTGCGCGTCCTCGCGACCGCCTCGAGCCACTTCAGCGTCGCGAAGTCGGCCCTGCTGCTCGGCCTCGACGACGACGCCGTGGTGGCGGTCGCCACGGACGACGAGGGCCGGATGGACCCCGACGCCCTGGCGACGGCGCTGGCCACCACGGTCCGGGGCGGTGACGTCGTGATGGCCGTCGTGGCCACCGCCGGCACCACCGACCGGGGCTGCCTCGACCCGGTCGCCGCGGTCGCCGACCTCTGTGACGCCGCCGGGGCCTGGCTGCACGTGGACGCCGCGTACGGGGGCGGGCTGCTCGTCTCGGCCCGCCGCCGCCGGATGCTCGCCGGGATCGAGCGGGCCCGCAGCGTCACGGTCGACTTCCACAAGACGTTCTTCCAGCCCGTGTCGTGCAGCGCGCTCCTCGTGCGCGAGCGGGCCGACCTGGCCCGCACCTCCTGGCACGCGGACTACCTCAACCCGGCGCGCGAGGGCGGGGAGCCCAACCCGGACGTCAACCTCGTCGACCGGTCACTGCAGACCACGCGCCGGTTCGACGCGCTCAAGCTCTGGGCGACGCTGCGCGCCGTCGGCCCCGACGGGATCGGCGCGATGGTCGACGCCGTCTGCGACCTCGCCGCCGCGGTCCACGCCGACCTGGACGGCGACCCCGAGCTCAGGGTCCTGGCGCCCACGGACCTGTCCACGGTGCTCTTCCGCTACCAGCCCGAGGGCGTCGACGACGCGGTCGCCGACGCCCTCGTGCCGCGGGTGCGCCGCGTCCTGTTCGACTCCGGCCGTGCCCTCGTCGCCAAGACCGTGGTCGACGGCCGGCCGTGCCTCAAGCTCACCCTGCTCAACCCGGACGCCACGCTCGACGACGTCCGCGGCGTCCTCGACCTCGTCCGGTCGGCCGCGCACGGGCTGCTCGCCGGCCAGGAGCTCCTCGACACCGGCACGCCGCCGTGCCGCGACGCCCACCCGCGGCTGGACCGCGCCGGCGACGCGGGGGAGGCCGCCCGATGACCCGCACCCACGACGTCGTCGGCGTCGGCATCGGCCCGTTCAACCTGGGGCTCGCGGCGCTCGCCGACCCGCTCGACGACGTCGACGCCGTCTTCCTCGACCAGCGCCCGGGCTTCTCCTGGCACCCCGGCATGATGCTCGACGGCGCCACCATCCAGGTGCCGTTCCTCGCCGACCTGGTGACGATGGCCGACCCCACGTCCCCCTACTCGTTCCTCGCCTTCCTCAAGGACGTCGGGCGGCTGTACCCGTTCTACGTCCGCGAGTCGTTCTACCCGCTGCGCTCCGAGTACGACCAGTACTGCCGGTGGGTCGCCGACCGCCTCGGCACCCTGCGCTGGGGCCGCCGCGTCGTCGGCGTCGAGCGCGCGCCCGGGTCCGACGACCTGCTCGTCACCGCGGAGGTCGGCGCCGGGTCCACGGCGACGCCCCGGACGGAGACGTACCGAGCGAGGCACGTGGTCCTCGGCGTCGGCACCGCCCCGCGGCTGCCCGCGCCGCTGGCGGCGCTCGCGGCCGACGCGCCCGCCGGTGCCGGGCCCGTCGTGCACACCGCGGACTACCTGCCGCACCGCGACGCCCTGCGGGCGAGCGGGTCGGTGACCGTCGTCGGCTCCGGCCAGTCGGCGGCCGAGGTGTACCGCGACCTGGTCGAGGGCGCCGGCGCCGACACGTACCGGGTGGACTGGGTGACGCGCTCGCCGCGGTTCTTCCCCATGGAGTACACCAAGCTCACCCTGGAGATGACCTCGCCGGAGTACACCGACCACTACCGGTCGCTGCCCGGCGAGCTGCGCGACCTGCTCGGCCGCGAGCAGCGCGCGCTGTCCAAGGGCATCAGCGGCGACCTGGTGGACGAGATCTACGACACCCTGTACCGGCGCACCGCCGTCGGCGCGGAGCTGCCCACCACGCTCCTCACGGACACGGAGGTGGTCGCCGCCCGTACCGAGGCCGGCGGCCCCGACGGGGACGGCGAGCACGTGCTCACCCTGCGCCACGGCCAGACCGGGCAGGTCGCGGAGCACCGCACCCGCGCCGTCGTCGCCGCCACCGGGTACGCCGGGCCGGGCGTCCCCGGCTTCCTCGCCCCCGGGCTCGCGCGCGTCGACGCCCGCGGCCGGCTCGACGTCGCGCGCGACTACACCGTCGACGACGCGGGCCGCCTGCACGTCGTCGGCACCGAGGAGCACACCCACGGGGTGACGGCGCCGGACCTCGGCTTCGGCGCCTGGCGCAACTCCGTGGTCCTCGCGGCCGTCACCGGCCGCGAGCCCTACCCGGTCGAGCGCCGCATCGCGTTCCAGACCTTCGGGCTGCCCGACGGCGCGCCGCCGCCCGACACCGCCCGCCCCGCCGTCGACGTCCCCACGGAGGCCACCCGATGACCGCACCGACCACCGACCTGCCCGCCCCCGCCGCCGTCGCGGCGCCGGGCGCGGGAACCGTCGCGCTGGAGCCGTTCGACCCCGCCGACCCGCAGGCCGTGGCGACGCTCCACGCCTGGCTCGCGCACCCGGCGTCGGCGTTCTGGCGCATGGGCGACCTCACCGCGGACCAGGTCCGCGACCACGTGGCGCAGGTGGCCGACGACCCCGCCCAGCAGGCCTGGCTGGGGCGCCTCGACGGGCACCCCGTCTGCTACGTCGAGACGTACGACCCGGCCCGCGTGCTGCTCGTCGGCGTGCACGACGCCGAGCCCGGGGACGTGGGCATGCACCTGCTGGTCGCGCCCCCGCCCGCCGACCCGGCGGACCGCCGCCACGGCCTCACCGACGCCGCCATGGGCGCCGTCGTGCGGTTCTGCCTCGCCCCGGAGCGCGACGGCGGCCTGGGCGGCGCCCGCGTCGTCGTCGAGCCCGACGTCGTGAACCGGGCCGTCGCCGCCAAGAACGCCGCGGCCGGGTTCCGCGTGCTGCGCGAGGTGGTCCTGCCCGAGGGCGACGGCACCAAGACGGCGGCCCTGAGCGTCTGCACCCGCCAGGACCACGCCGCCTCCCCGCTCGGGCCGGGCGTCGAGGCCGCCTCCCACCTGCGCCCGGACCTGGCCGAGCACGCCCACCGGCACCTGGCGGCCAAGGCGCTCGGCGAGCTCGCCCACGAGCGGCTGTACCGGCCCGAGCCGGACCCCGACGCCGGCACCGGCCGGTACGTCCTCGCGCTCGACCATGCCACCTACCGCTTCGCGGCGCGCACGTACGCCCTGGAGCACTGGGTGGTGGACCCGGCGTCGGTCACGCGCACCGCCGCCGGCACCGCGCGCGCCCTGCCGGTCGACGCGCTGGAGCTGGTCGCCGACCTGCGGCCGCTGCTGGACGTCCCCGACGACCTGCTCGCGACCTACCTCGAGGAGCTCTCGTGCACGCTGGCGGCCGGCATGGCCAAGCGTCAGCGGGAGCTGGACGGCGCCTCGCCGGACGTCCCCGGCCTCGTGGCGGCCCTCGCCGCGCCGGCCGGCACCGGTCCGGAGGAGGGCGACGCCCGCCGCGACGCGCTCCGACGAGCCGACGCCCTCCAGGCGGCCGAGGCCGCCATGACCGAGGGTCACCCGTCGTTCCTCGCCAACAACGGTCGGATCGGCTTCTCGCTCGACGACTACCGCGCGTACGCGCCGGAGCGGGGCGGTCGCCTGCGGCTGCGGTGGCTGGCGGCGCGCCGCGAGCACACCCACCTCGCGGTCGGGGAGGGGCTCGACGAGCGCGCGCTGTACGACGCCGAGATGTCCGGCGCCGAGCGGGCGGCGTTCGCGGACCGGCTCGCCGCCCGCGGCCTCGACCCCGCCGACTACCTGTACCTGCCCGTGCACCCGTGGCAGTGGCAGCACCGCGTCCCCGTGACGTTCGCCGCCGACGTCGCCCGCGGCGACCTGGTCCTTCTCGGCCCGGGCGCGGACGAGTACCAGCCCCAGCAGTCGATCCGCACCCTGTTCAACCGCACCCGCCCCGAGCGGCACTACGTCAAGACGGCGCTCGCCATCCAGAACATGGGCTTTCTGCGCGGCCTGTCCCCGGCGTACATGCGCGACACCCCCGCGGTGAACGACTGGGTCGCCGGCGTGGTCGGGTCCGACGCCACGCTGCGCGCCGCCGGGTTCGGCGTCCTGCGCGAGCGGGCGGCGATCGGGTACACCGGCGACGTCTACCACCGCACGCCGCATCCGAACGCGCACCGCAAGATGCTCGCGGCCCTGTGGCGCGAGTCCCCGCTGCCGCGCACCGCGCCCGGCGAGCGCCTCGTGACGATGGCGGCGCTGCTGCACCGGGACGCCTCCGGTGCGGCGCTCGCGACCGCGCTCGTGCGCGCGTCCGGGGTGCCCGCCGAGGCGTGGCTGCGCGCCTACCTCGACGCCTACCTGTACCCGCTGGTGCACTGCCTGCGGGCGCACGACCTGGCGTTCATGCCGCACGGGGAGAACCTCGTCCTCGTGCTGCGCGAGGGCGTCGTGCGCCGCGCGATCATGAAGGACGTCGGCGAGGAGGTCGCCGTCCTCGGCGAGCGCGCCCTGCCGACCGGCGTCGAGCGGGTGCGCGCCGTCGTCGACGACGCGGAGAAGGCGCTCACGATCTTCACCGACGTGTTCGACGGCGTGCTGCGCCACCTCGCCGGGATCCTCGCCGGCGACGGGGTGCTGCCCGAGGCCCGGTTCTGGGCGCTGGTGGCCGAGACCCTCGACCGCCACCACGACGAGCACCCCGGCCTCGACTCCGGGGTGGACCTGCGGGCGCCGCGCTTCGCGCACTCGTGCCTCAACCGGCTGCAGCTGCGCAACACGCTGCAGATGGTCGACCTCGCCGACCAGTCGTCCTCCCTGCTGTTCGCGGGGACGCTCGCGAACCCGGCGGCCCGGTGACCGGACCCGCGGCGCGGTTCGCGCTGTTCCGCGACTCCTGGGGCGTGCCGCACGTGCGCGCCGCCACGGAGCGGGACGTCGCCTACGGCCAGGGCTACGTCACGGCCCTGGACCGCGGGTGGCAGGTCGAGGTCGACCGCTGGCGGGCCGAGGGGCGGCTGGCCGCGCGGTTCGGGCCCGCCGGCCTGGAGTGGGACCGCTTCGCGGTGCGCCTCCGCCTCGCCGACACGGCGCGTCGCGTCTACGCGGCGCTGGCCCCGCCCGAGCGGGCGTGGCTCGACGCGTACGCCGCCGGCACGAGCGCGGGCCTGGCCGCCGGCGGGCGGGACGTGCCCGAGCGGCAGGCGCTCGCCCGCGCGGCCGGCGGCGCGCCCCTGCCCGCCGACGAGCCGTGGCCCGGCTGGGCGCCGATCGGCGTGTTCTGCGTGAACCAGCTGCTGTTCGGGTCCTGGCCCCACGTGCTGTGGCGCGAGCACGTGGCGAGCACGCTCGGCCCGACGGTGCCCGCCGTGGCGCTGGCGGGCCCCGACGGCGGGCCGTCGGCGGGGTCCAACGCGTGGGCGGTGCACGGCTCGCGCACGGCCTCCGGGGCGCCGCTGCTCGCCGGCGACCCGCACCGGCTGCTCGAGCTCCCGGGCGTCTACCAGCAGGTGCGCCTCGCCTGCGACGCCCCCGGCGACGACGGGTTCGACGTCGTGGGGCTCGCGTTCCCCGGGGTGCCGGGGGTGGCCCACTTCGGGCACGCCGTCACCCCGGGCGGGTCCGTCGCCTGGGGCGTCACCAACGCCGTCGCGCACGGCACCGAGGTCGTCGACGAGGAGGACGCCCCGGCCGCGGACCGCTCGGCGGGCTCCGAGACCGTGCCCGTGCGGGGCGCCGCGCCGGTCCAGGTGAGGTGGGAGGAGACGCCGCGCGGCCCGCTCCTCACCGACCGGCACGCGCTGCGCTGGCCGGTGCGCGCCGACGCCGACGCGGGCGTGCCGGCCTGGCGCGGCCTCCAGCGGGTGCGCACGGCGCACGACGTCGCCGCCGTGCTCTCGACGTGGGTGGACCCGGTGAACCGGGTGCTCGCCGCCGACTCCACCGGCACGGTGCTCCGCCTCACCGCCGGCCGCGTCCCCGACGTCCCGCCCGCCGGGCGCGCCCTGCCCGTCCCGCCGGCCGCGGCCGCCGCCCGTGGCCGCCGGGACCTGCCCGCGCCGGAGCACGTCACGGCGGGCGTCGCCGTCGACGCGAACGAGCGGCCCGACCGTCCCGGCCACGACCTCGGGTACGCCTACGCCGCCCCCCACCGCGCGGCGCGCATCCGCGCCCTGCTGGCCGACGCCCCCGCCGGGGGAGAGACGCCCGCCGCCCAGCGCCGGGTGCACGCCGACACGCACGACGCGGGCGCCGCCGCCCTCGTCGGCCTGCTCGACGGCACCCGCGACCCCACGGCCGACCGGCTGCGCGCCTGGGTCGCCGGCGGCGCCCGCATGGACCCCGGATCCCGCGACGCCGCCCTGTTCGCCCGGTGGCGTGCCGCGCTCGTGCGCCGGACGGCCGCCCACCCGGTTCTCGCGCCGCTGCACCGGCCCCACGGGCTGCCCGACCTGCTCGCCCCCTGGCTCGACGCCACCGCCCGGGTGGGCGACGTGCTCACCCGGCTCCTCGCCACCGGGGCACCCCGCGCGGCGGGCGGCGCCGTGGTCGACCCGCCCGCCCTGGCGGCCGCGGCGCTCGCGGACGCCCGCCTCCCGGAGGACGACGGGACCTGGGGTGACGCGACCTGGGGCGACGCGACCTGGGGCGAGCTGCACGTCCTCGCGCCGGCGCACGCCCTCGCCGAGGTCGCCGCCGTCGACCCCGCCGTCCGGCCCGGCGACGTCCCCGGCGTGCCGGCGGGCTCACGGGCACCGCTCGGCGGGTCCGTGGACACCGTGCGGTGCACCCCCGACGTGCCCGGCGTCACCCACGCCGCCTCCCGCGGCTCCGTCGCGCGCTGGGTCTGGGACCTGTCCGACCGGCGCGCCAGCCGGTGGGGCGTCCCGTTCGGGGCGAGCGGCGACCCGCGCTCGCCCCACTTCGCCGACCAGCACGCCACCTGGGCGCAGGGCGGCACCGTCCCGATCGAGACCGACTGGGCGCGGCTGCGCCCCGTCCCCCTGCCCCTCGAACCCCTGGAGGACCCATGACCGACGACCCGGCCCGAGTGCGGCTGCGCACCGGCGCGCGCGGCCAGGAGGTGTGGCGCACGCAGGACGGCGCCGGCGGCACCGTCGCCGCGCACGTGCTCGACCCCGTCGCCGACCTCGACGTGCTGCACGCCTGGGTCACCCGCCCGGAGGGGAGGTTCTGGGGGCTCGGGGACCTCACGCCCGCCGAGCTCCGCGAGACGTACGAGTTCGTCGACACGCTGCCCACCCACCACGCCTACCTCGTGCGGTGGGACGGCGAGCCCGTCGCGCTGGTGCAGCTCTACCACCCCGAGGACGACCCGCTCGCGGCCGCGTACGAGGCGGCGCCGGGCGACGTCGGCGTCCACTTCTTCAAGGGGGCGCCCACCGCGCCCTGGGCCGTCCTCGGCCCCGCGATGCTGGAGCTCGCCTTCGCGGAGCCGGGCGCGGAGCGCCTGGTCGCCGAGCCGGACGCGCGCAACCGCGCGATCCTCGTCCGGATGCGCGCCCTCGGGTTCGCCGAGGCGGGCACGGTACGCCTCGACCTGCCGCACGGCCCGAAGACGGCCCGGCTCGCGTTCTGCACGCGGGAGCGCGCCCGCGCCGTGGTCGAGCGGGCGCGCGGGCCGGAGGCGCCGGCGGTGCGGTAGCCGACGCTCAGCCCGCGGGCGCGGGGCCCGTCGTCGTGCCCGGCACGAGGGTGACGTCGAGGGTCGTGGTCGTCGGCTCCTCGCCCGCCAGGGCGGCGAGCACGGCGTGCCCGAGCGCCGCCCCCTTCGCCCGCAGCGGCTGGTGCACGCTCGTGAGGACGTCGGGGGAGAGCCACGGCAGGTCGAGACCGTCGAACCCGGCGATCGAGACGTCCTCCGGCACGCGCAGGCCGAGCTCGCGCGCCGCGATGACGGCGCCCGCGGCGAGCAGGTCGGAGTGCGCCACGACCGCCGTCGGACGCTCCGCGGCGGGCACCCACGTGCCCAGGATCTCCGTGGCGGCGTCGCGGCCGTGCTCCACGAGCGACGCCGGCGTCTCCCACGAGATGACCGGCTCGACGACGTCGCGCACCCCGGCGCTGCGGTGCCGCGCGGGCGTGAACTCGACCTGCGCCAAGCGGGCCGCGTCGACCGGCCCGGAGCGCTCTCCCGCCCCGAACGGGAGCGTGATCTCCGCGATGCGCGTGTGCCCCAGCTCGCGCAGGTGACGGACCGCGTCGGCGGTCCCCGCGCGGTCGGTCAGGTCGACGAGGGCGGCGCCCTCGACGGCCCGCCCCTCGCCGATGACGACGGGGACGCCGCGGCGCTGCAGGGCGTCGAGCGTCGGGTCGGCGCCGACCACGCCCCACACGAGCACGGCCACGTCCATGGCGGCACTGTCGACGAGCGGGTCGACCACCGCGGGCTCCGTGTCGTGGCGCGGCACCCCGGGGATGAGCAGGACGCCGAGCCCCCGCGCGCCGAGCACCTCGACGAGACCGTCGAGGACCTTGACCGCCACCGGGTCGCGGAACGCCCGGCCGGGCTGGTTGCCGAGGACGACCCCGACGATGCCGGACCGGCCGGAGCGCAGCTGGCGGCCGAGAGGGTTGGGGCCGGTGTAGCCGAGCTCGGCCGCGGCGGCGAGCACCTTGTCCCGCGTCTCGGCCGTGATGGGCCCGGCGCCGGAGAACGCCAGCGACGCGGTGGACACCGAGACGCCCGCGAGCTCGGCGACCCGCGCCAGGGTGGGGCGGGTACCGGGGGTGCGACCCATGCGGTTCCTTCCGGTCGTACGAGGGGTGTCGGCCGGGAGCCCGTGGTCCGTTCCCGCGCCGCTGAGGTCGGGCCGCCAGCCTACCCGGGCGACGCGCCGTGCTCGAATCGATTTGACTCCGGGCGGGGCGCCGACGGACCGTTCTCGTCGTGAGCTCCGTGCCCCCCGCAGGCCCCGCCTCCCGCCCCGCCCCGCCGCGGCACGCCGTGCGTGCCGCCTGGGCGGTCTCGGCGGTCTTCGTCGTCGCCGGGGTCGGCACCGCCACCTGGGCGGCCCGCATCCCCGCCGTGCGCGACGGGCTCGGCTTCTCCGAGGCGCAGATGGGCGTGCTGCTGCTCACCGGCGCGGTCGGCTCGATGGTCGCCCTGCCGCTGTCCGGGATGATCGCGTCCCGCATCGGGGCGGGCGTCACCTGCGTGGCGTTCGCCGCCCTGCACCTCGTCGGGTACGGGGGCGCCGCCCTCGCCGTCGGCGCGGACCAGCCGATGCTCGTGCGCCTGGGCCTCTTCGTCGGCGGCATGGGCATCGGTGTGTGGGACGCGGCGATGAACCTCGAGGGCGCGGTCGTCGAGCAGCGCCTCGGCCGGTCGGTCATGCCGCGGTTCCACGCCGCGTTCTCCCTGGGCACGGTCGGGGGAGCGGGGCTCGCGGCGCTCGCGGTGCACGCCGGGCTGTCCCTGCCCGTGCACCTGCTCGCCGTCCTCGCCGCCGACCTGCTCGTCGTCGCCGCCGCGGTCCGCTTCTTCGAGCCGGCCGGCCGGGACGCCCCGGCGGCGGACGCCGGCAGACCGGACGGGGCGCGCGACGACACGGCCGCCGACCCGGCGACGGCCGTCGAGCCGGCCCCCGGCCACTCGTGGCGCGACACCCTCGCCACCTGGCGCGAGTCGCGGACCCTGCTCATCGGGCTCGTGGTCCTGGCCGCGGCGCTCACCGAGGGCGCCGCCAACGACTGGGTAGGCCTCGCCGTCGTCGACGGCTTCGGCGCCGGGGAGGCCGCGGGGGCGATCGGCCTCGCCGTGTTCCTCTGCGCGATGACCCTCACGAGGCTCGCCGGCACGGCCCTCATCGACCGCCTCGGGCGGGTGGCCGTGCTGCGGCTCTCGGGCGCCGCGGCGCTCGTCGGCGTCGGGCTGTTCGCCCTGTCGCCCGTGCTGTGGGTGGCCCTCGTCGGGGTCGGGATCTGGGGCGCCGGCGCCGCGCTCGGCTTCCCGCTGGGCATGTCCGCCGCGTCCGACGACCCGCGTCGTGCCGCGCTGCGCGTCTCCGTGGTCTCGACCGTCGGGTACTCGGCGTTCTTCGTCGGGCCGGCGCTCATCGGCTTCCTCGCCGAGCACGTCGGCTACCGCGACGCGCTGCTGGTCCTCGCGCTGCCCGTCGCCGTCGGTCTGGCCGTCGCGGGGGCGGCGCGGCCGCTGCGTCCGGCCGGCGGACCGGCCCCGCGTACGCTGGACGCGTGAGCCTGCCAGCAGCCAGCACCTCGTCCACGACCGCCCCCGGCGGCCCCGGCGCCGCGCCGTCGGCGCCGGCCGAGCCGACGCTCGCCGACCTCACGACCCTGCGCGTGGGCGGCCCCGTCGGGACGTACGTGGAGGCCGGGACCGAGGCCGAGCTCATCGACGCCGTGCGCGCCGCCGACGACGCCGGCCGGCCCCTGCTGGTGGTCGGCGGAGGGTCCAACCTCCTCGTCGCCGACGAGGGCTTCGACGGCGTCGTCGTGCACGACGTGCGCCAGGGGCTGGACGCCGACCTGGAGGACTCCTGCGGCACCGACGGCGCGTGCGGCGGCGCGAGCCTGTCCCTGCCGGCGGGGCAGGACTGGGACGCGTTCGTCGCCGAGGCCGTCGCGAACGAGTGGGTCGGGGTCGAGGCGCTGTCCGGCATCCCGGGCACCGTCGGCGCCGCGCCCGTGCAGAACATCGGCGCCTACGGCCAGGAGGTGGCCGGCGTCGTCTCCTCCGTGGTCACCTGGGACCGCGCCACCGGAGGCCGGAGGACCTTCACCCTCAGCGAGCTCGGCTTCGGGTACCGCACGTCGCTGCTCAAGCGGTCGATGCGCTCCGGCTCGGCCGGCCCCGACGGCGCCGCCGACCCGGGGGCGCCCTGGTACCCGACGCCGCGCTACGTCGTGCTGACGGTGAACCTGCAGATGCGTCTCGGCAGCCTGTCCGCGCCGGTCGGGTACGCCGAGCTGGCGCGGCGCCTCGGCGTCGAGGTCGGGCAGCGGGCGCCCTCGGCGGACGTGCGCGCCGCCGTGCTGGAGCTCCGGGGCGGCAAGGGGATGCTGCTCGAGGGCGTCGGCCAGGACGGTCGCCGGGCGCCGGACCACGACCGGTGGTCGGCCGGCTCGTTCTTCACCAACCCCGTGCTGCCCGTCGAGCGGGCGGGCGGGCTGCCCGCCGACGCGCCCCGCTTCCCGGTGCGCTCCGCGACGCCGGAGTCCACCACGGGTCCGAGCCTCGGCGTCGTCGACCCCGCGCTCGTCAAGACGAGCGCGGCGTGGCTCATCGAGCACGCCGGCTTCACCAAGGGCTTCGGGCTGGCGGGGGAGCACAGCCCCGCACGGCTGTCGACCCGGCACACGCTGGCCCTGACCAACCGCGGCGGCGCGACGGCGGCCGACCTCGTCGCCCTCGCCCGCGCCGTGCGCGACGGCGTGCGCGAGGAGTTCGACGTCGAGCTGGAGCCCGAGCCCGTGCTGGTCGGCACCGCCCTCTGATCCGCCCCGGCAACCGCTGTGGGTACGAAGATGGCGTGGGACCGGGCCCGGTCCCACGCCATCTTCGTACCCACA
>NZ_SIRP01000001.1:1316215-1449502 GCF_011634835.1 Isoptericola sp. BMS4
TGTGGGTACGAAGATGGCGTGGGACCGGGCCCGGTCCCACGCCATCTTCGTACCCACAGCGGACGGGGACGATCAGTAGAGGACGACCGGCGTGCCCTTCGGCATCCCCCACGAGTCCCACAGCCAGTTCATCGCCGCGTTCGACACGCGCACGCACCCGTGCGAGGCCGGGTAGGGCGGGATCGAGCCCGAGCCGTGCACGGCGAAGCCGCCGGAGAAGTACTTCGGGCGCCACATGGAGCCCAGCTCCAGGGTCGACTCGTGCATGCCGTCGCGCTCCATGTAGACGGCGTAGGACCCGCGAGGCGTCGACGCCGTGTAGGTGCGCCCCCGGGCCCGGTACTGCTCGCCGTTGCCGGACGAGGCGTTGATGATCCGCGTCACCCGCCCGTCCTCGACGGTCATGAGGAGCTGCCGGTCCAGGTCGATCTCGACCGCCCGGCCGGACGACGTCCGCGCGCTCGGCCGGGTGCCCGCGTCGAGGGCCGCCTTCGTCCGGGGCCCGACGACGCCGTCCCGGGACAGGCCCGCCGCCTTCTGCAGGGCCCACACGGCCTGCTGGGTCGCGGGGCCGAACTGCCCGTCCACGTCCTGCAGGAAGTACCCGAGCTCCGCCAGCCGGGACTGCAGCGCGACGACCCGCTCGCCGCTGTCCCCGTACCGGGGCATCGCGTCGCGCCGCTCCTGCTCCTCGCGCTCACGCTCCTCCCGCTCGCGCCGCTCCTGCGCGGCGGCCGCCTCGGCCTTCTTCTCCTTCGCCGACTTCCCGGGCTTCTCCGGCTTCCCGGCCTCGTCGGAATCGCCGGAGCCGCCCGCCGCGTCGTCGCCCCCGTCCTCGGCGTCGCTCGTGCCACCGGGCTCGTCGGCGCCGTCGTCCGCGACGCTGCCGCCGTCCGTGCCGTCCGTGCCGTCCGTGCCGTCCGTGCCGTCCGTGCCGTCCGTGCCGTCGTCCGGCGCGGCCGACGGGGTCGCGGGTGCGTCGTCGGACGGCGTCGCGGACGCGTCGTCCGAGGGCGTGGGCCCCGTCTCCCGCGGCTCGCCCGTCACCACCGACGGCGCGGCGCCGGGGTCCGGCTCGTCGCCGTCCGTCGTGCCGCACCCGGCGGCCAGCAGGCCGAGCGTCACCACGAGCGCGACGGGCGCGCCGAGGCGTGCCGCCGTGCGGCCCTGCCCGAGAGATGGAACCGTGCGCATGACATTCCTTCCATGCCTGGTCGCGGCGCGCCGTGCACAGCGGACTCCCCACCGTGCCCGATCCACCGGGTGCGGCGCGAGCGCGCCACCCGGCATCCCCACAATCCTCACAGCGCCGTGACCTGCCGTGACATCGCGGGGGCCACCGCGAGACCCCGTGACCCTGTCACCTGCCATGACGCACGGGGGCGCCGGACCGTTGGGGGTGCCGACGCAGGCGCCGGACATCGAGCGTGCCGGTCGGGACCCCGTCCGGCACGAACGAGGTCCCGACCGGCACGCCCGACGGCGCGGTGCTGGTCGGTGGAGGTCAGCGACGGTCCTCCCGCAGCACGGCGAGCCGCTGGCGGTACTCGGCCTCGTCGATCTCCCCGCGGGCGAAGCGCTCGCCCAGGACGTCCGCGCCGCCCGCGCCGCCGCGTGCCCACGGCGGGCCGTACCGGCGCGCCCGGCGGGCGATCAGGACCACGACCGTGGCGACGAGCAGGAACCAGAGGATCGGGAAGACGATCCACCAGCCGGGCCCGCCGCCCGCGCCGTACGGGTGCGCGGCGACGGTGGCGACGTCCGACGCGAGGGTGGATGCGGTGAGCATGAGGGTCTCCTCCTGACGGTGGCCCACCCGGTGCGGGCCGTCCGCTCCCACGCTCCCGCCCCGCCCGCCCGGCGTCGTCCCCCGCGCGTACCGACCCGCGTGGTCCCCGGGTGCCGGCGACCCGCGGCGCCCTCAGGCGGACCAGCCGGGGCGCACGACGCCGCCCTCGTAGGCGGCGACGACGAGCTGGGCCCGGTCCCGGGCGCCCAGCTTGGCCATGACCCGCGAGACGTGCGTCTTGACCGTCGACTCCGACAGGTACAGGGTGCGGGCGATCTCCTCGTTCGACAGCCCGCCCGCCACCTCGACGAGCACCTCGTGCTCGCGGGCGGTGAGCTCGTCGAGGCCGCGCGGCGGCGGCACGTCGCGGGTCGCGGCGGCCACCCGGGCGAGCAGGCGCCGCGTCACGCCCGGCGACAGCAGCGCGTCCCCGGCGGCGGCGACCCGCACGGCGCGCACCAGGTCGGCGGGCTCGGTGTCCTTGACGAGGAAGCCGGTCGCGCCGCCGCGGATCGCCTCGGCGACGTACTCGTCCAGCTCGAACGTCGTCACCACGACGACGTGCACGCCGCCGGCGCGCGGGTCGGCGACGATGCGCCGGGTCGCCTCCAGGCCGTCCGTCCCGGGCATGCGCACGTCCATGAGGACGACGTCGGGCAGCCGGTCCAGCGCGAGGCGGACCGCGTCGTCGCCGGTGGCAGCCTCGGCCACCACCGCCATGTCGTCCTCGGCGTCGAGCAGCGCCCGGAACCCGCCGCGGACCAGCGCCTGGTCGTCGGCCAGCAGCACCCGGATCGTCATCGTCCCCCCTCCGCGGCCGAGCTGTCAGGATCTCCGCCCGGTGTACCCGCCGCAGGGCCTGACAGCACGTCGGAGGCCAGGGGGATGCGTGCGTCGACGACGTACCCCCGGCCGGCGGCGCCCGTGCCGTGCCCGGCGCGCAGCGTGCCGCCCGCGCCCTCGACGCGCTCCCGCATCCCGCGCAGCCCGTACCCGGGCGGCGGCGGGGCGCCGTCGGTCGGTGGCGTGCCGTCGTCGGACACCTCGACCTGCAGCCTCGCCCCGTCGCGCCGCATCCCGACCGCTACCGTGCGCGCGTCGGGGGCGTGCCGCCCCACGTTGGTCAGGGCCTCCTGGACCACCCGGTAGGCGACGCCCGCCACGTGCGGCGGGACCGCGCCGTCCGCCGTCAGTCCCGGCTCGACGTCGAACCGCACGTCGACGTGCCGGGCCCGCAGCGGCTCGGCCAGCCGGGGCAGCGCGGTGAGGTCCCACGTGGGGGAGCGGGGCTCGCCGCCGGCGTCGGAGCCGTCCTCCCCGCGCACCGTGCCGAGCACGGCCCGCACGTCGTCGAGGGCGTCGCGGCTGGTCGCCTTGACGGACGCCAGCGCCGAGCGCGCCTGCTCGACGTCCCGGTCGAGCAGGTGCAGCCCCACCCCGGCCTGCACGTTGATCGCGGACAGGGAGTGGGCGAGGACGTCGTGCAGCTCGCGCGCGATGCGCAGCCGCTCGGTGGCCACGGCCGTGCGCTCGCGTTCCTCGCGCGCGGCCCGCCAGGCGGCGGCCCGGGCGACCCGCTCGCGGATCCCCGTCGCCACCAGCAGCGCGACGGCGGTCCACGCCGCGCCGCCCAGCAGCGCCGCCGGGCGCGGGACGTCGTCGCGGAGGGTCGCCGCCACGACGACGGCGCCCCAGTACATCGCGGCCCCGGACCAGGCGACGGCGCGCGACCGGCGCGCCGGGCCCGACAGCAGCACCGTGACCAGCACCAGGACGGGCCCGGCCAGCGCGGGCCCCCACGCGTAGCCCAGCGCGACGTACGCGCCGACCGCCCCGACGGCGAGGAGCACGGCCGGCGCGGGCGGGCGCGGCAGCACGGCCACGACCACGGGGGCGACCAGCGCGAGCGCGATCCCGAGCAGGTCGAGCTCGTGGTCCCCGTGCTGCCACCGGGAGGCGCCGAGCGTGCCGATCACCACCACGACCGCGAGCGTCAGCGCGAGGAACAGGCGCGGGCGCCACCGGTCGAGCGGGCCGGCCTGGCCGCGGTGCGCCTCCATGCCTGGCACCGTACGCCGCGGCGCGGCCGGGCGCGTCCGACCGCGGTACCGGTCGCCGTCGTCCCCGGGGCCCATGCCGCGAGAGCCCCGAGCCGTCCGGGCCCCGCCCGTCCGTGTCCGCCGACGGCCCGTGCCGTCGACCGTGCCGTCGACCGTGCCGTCGACCGTGCCGTCGACCGTGCCGTCGACCGTGGCAGCGTGATCACGCCCCCTGCGGACGGGACGCGGACGGGACCGGCTCGCCGGCGCGGGCACCGGGTGCGCCACCGGCCGGCCGATGGTCCGAGGCGGGCGGCCCGGGGGGATCGTCGGGCGCGGCCAGCCAGGCGTCCACCTCCGCCAGCAGCGCCGCCTTCGTCCCGGCGGACGCGCGGGACGCCGCGATCGACCCGCGGGCCAGGTCCGCGACGCGCGCGTCGTCGAAGCCGTGCACCGTGCGGGCCGCCTCGTACTGCTCCAGCAGCCGGGAGCCGAACAGCAGCGGGTCGTCCGCGCCGAGCGCGACCCGCGCGCCCGCGTCCACGAGCGCCGGCAGCGGCACCGCCGCCGCGTCGTGGTAGACGCCCAGGCCCACGTTGGAGGCAGGGCACACCTCGAGCGCCACGCCCGCGGCCACCAGCTCGTCGAGCAGCGCCGGGTCCTCCCCGGCGCGCACCCCGTGCCCGAGACGGTCCGGGGCGAGGGCGGACACGACCTCGCGCACGTGGGCGGGGCCGAGCAGCTCGCCGCCGTGCGGCACGGACGCCAGCCCGGCCCGGCGCGCGATGCGGAACGCGGCGGAGAACGCCCCGGTGTCCCCGCGGCGCTCGTCGTTGCTCAGCCCGAAGCCCACGACCTCGCCGGGCCCGTCGCCCGCGTACCGGGCGGCGAGCCGGGCGAGCGTGCGCGCGTCGAGGGGATGGCGGGTGCGCGACGCCGCGACGATCACCGCCACCTCGACGCCGTGGGCGGCGCTCGCGGCCCTGGCGGCGTCCAGCACGATCTCGACGGCCGGGGTGATGCCGCCGACGAACGGGGCGTACGACGTCGGGTCCACCTGGATCTCGAGCCGCCGGGAGCCCTCTGCCGCGTCGTCGGCCGCGGCCTCGTCCACGAGCCGGCGCATGCCCGCCTCGGACCGCACGCAGGCGCGCGCGGCGTCGTAGAGGCGCTGGAACCGGAACCAGCCGCGCTCGTTGGCGGGCACCCGCAACGGGTCGCCGTCGAGCAGCACCGAGGGCAGGCGCACGCCCTGCTCGGTCGCCATGTCCCGCAACGTCTCGAGCCGCATCGAGCCGGTGAAGTGCAGGTGCAGGTGGGCCTTGGGGAGCTTCGCCAGGTCGCGCACCCCCGCAGTGTCGCAGGTCACGCCCGGTGCGTGAACGAGGCCGGGCACGGCGGGTCGGGTCGAAGCGCCTTCCGGGCCGCCGCCGGGCACGGGGGCACGGGGCCTGTACGGGGGCCGTGCGGGGCTGGTTCGACCCACGCCCCGGCGTCGCGTACAGTTGTTCCTCGGTGGTTGACGGCCACCAGGATCGAACGCGCCTTGCGGTGCGCGCGTCCGCGGTCGTCGAGCACGAAGGGTAGTGGCGCAATTGGTAGCGCAGCGGTCTCCAAAACCGCAGGTTGCAGGTTCGAGTCCTGTCTACCCTGCCAGCGTGATCCCCCGCGGGGCCGCGCGCAGCGGGGCCGCAGCAGAGTGACCCCGGAACGCCAGGAGTCTGTGCCGTGGGCGCGTCGCCGGCAGGTGGCGCGGTCGCGGTTCGAACGCGAAACGGGGTACAGCAAGTGAGCGAGTCGCCGGCCGAGGCCGTCCACGACGGTGCAGCCCACGGGGGCGGGCGCCGTAACGTGTTCGCCCGCATCGCGCTCTTCGTCCGGCAGGTCGTCGGTGAGCTCCGCAAGGTGGTCACCCCGACGCGCTCGGAGCTGATCAACTACACGATCGTCGTCCTGGTGTTCGTCACGGTGGTCATGCTGTTCGTGACGGCGCTCGACTACGTCATCGGTCTGGGTGTCCTCGCCGTCTTCGGCGACTGATCACCGGCCGCAGGTCGTCCGTCCCGGGCGCCCGTCCCCTCCTCAGCAGCAGCAGTCAGAAAGCAGGTTCGTTCGTGTCCCAGGATCCGCTGGACCAGACGGAGAACGTCGACCCCACGCAGCCCGGCGCCGACGGCGACGAGGCGGGCCTCGGCGCGGACGCTGCGACGGGCGCCGCGCCCGAGACCTCCGCCGACGCGGACGCCGCGCAGGACGCGACGGACGACGTCGAGCCCGGCGAGGCGACGGACGAGCCCGCGGACGACGAGCCCGCGCGGCCGGCCGACGCCGACGGTGACGTCGTCGAGGACCCGGCCGAGGAGTTCCGCCGCACGCTGCGCGGCCAGCTCGGCGACTGGTACGTCATCCACTCGTACGCGGGGTACGAGAACCGTGTGAAGGCCAACCTGGAGAACCGCACCCAGAGCCTGAACATGGAGGACTACATCTTCCAGGTCGAGGTCCCCATGGAGGAGGTGACCGAGATCAAGAACGCGCAGAAGAAGACCGTCCGGCGCGTGCGGATCCCGGGCTACGTCCTCGTGCGCATGGACCTGACGGACGAGTCGTGGGGCGCCGTGCGCCACACGCCGGGCGTCACCGGCTTTGTGGGCCACACGCACCAGCCCGTGCCGCTGACCCTCGACGAGGTCTTCTCGATGCTGGCTCCGACGTTCCTCGAGGAGAAGCAGGAGCCGGGCAAGCCGTCCGCGGCCGCCGCCACGGCGGCGTCCCAGGCGGCGCCGGTCGAGGTCGACTTCGAGATCGGCGAGTCGGTCACCGTCACCGACGGTCCGTTCGACACGCTGCCCGCCACGATCTCGGACATCAACGTCGAGGCCCAGAAGCTCCAGGTCCTCGTCTCCATCTTCGGCCGGGAGACCCCGGTCGAGCTGTCGTTCAACCAGGTCGCCAAGCTCTGACGGCGTCCCGGTAGCGCACGGCCCCGCCGCGCGACGACGGCACTGCAACCGGGTCATCGCCCACGGCGTCGGCCCACGAACAGAAAGCAGGGAACATGCCTCCCAAGTCGAAGAAGGTCGCCGGCCTCATCAAGCTCCAGATCAACGCCGGTGCGGCGACGCCGGCCCCGCCGATCGGCCCCGCGCTCGGTCAGCACGGCGTGAACATCATGGAGTTCTGCAAGGCCTACAACGCGGCGACCGAGTCGCAGCGCGGCAACGTCATCCCGGTGGAGATCACCGTGTACGAGGACCGCTCGTTCACGTTCATCACCAAGACGCCGCCGGCCGCCGAGCTCATCAAGAAGGCCGCAGGCGTGGCGAAGGGTTCCTCCACCCCGCACACGGTCAAGGTCGCGCAGCTCTCCCAGGACCAGGTCCGCGAGATCGCGCAGACGAAGCTCGCCGACCTCAACGCGAACGACATCGACGCCGCGATGAAGATCGTCGCCGGCACGGCTCGTTCGATGGGCATCACCGTCTCGGAGTGATCCGAGCAGAGCCGCCCGGCCCCACGGCCGGGCGGCTCGCGAAGCCCCGGTGAACCGCACCGGGCACGTGGCAGGGTCCGCGCGGACCCGTTCACCACGACTGCAGAAGGAGAAGCAGATGGCAACGCGCAGCAAGGCGTACCGCGCCGCGGCGGCGAAGATCGACCGCGACGCCCTGTACGCCCCCCTCGAGGCGGTCCGCCTCGCCAAGGAGACCGCGACCGTCAAGTACGACGCGACCGTCGAGGTCGCGTTCCGCCTGGGCGTCGACCCCCGCAAGGCCGACCAGATGGTCCGCGGCACGGTCAACCTCCCGCACGGCACGGGCAAGACCGCCCGCGTGATCGTCTTCGCGAACGCCGCGAAGGCGGAGGAGGCCCGTGCGGCCGGCGCCGACGAGGTCGGCGGCGACGAGCTCATCGAGAAGGTCGCCGGCGGCTACACCGACTTCGACGCCGCGGTCGCGACGCCGGACCTCATGGGCAAGGTCGGTCGACTGGGCAAGGTGCTGGGCCCCCGTGGCCTCATGCCGAACCCGAAGACCGGCACGGTGACCATGGACGTCACCAAGGCCGTGGGCGACATCAAGGGCGGCAAGATCGAGTTCCGCGTGGACAAGCACGCGAACCTGCACTTCATCATCGGCAAGGCCTCGTTCGACGAGACCGCGCTGGTGGAGAACTACGCGGCGGCGCTGGACGAGGTCCTGCGGCTCAAGCCGACGTCGTCGAAGGGCCGGTACATCACCAAGGCCACGATGGCGACGACGATGGGCCCGGGCATCCCGCTCGACCAGTCGCGCACGACGAAGCTCCTCGAGGAGGCGTGACCCTTCCGGGTCCCCGCTGACTCACCGGAGCCACGACGGCGGCCCGGCACCCCCGCGAGGGGTGCCGGGCCGCCGTCGTTCCCCGGCTCAGGGCCCGTGGTGGTGCGCGGGCAGGCCGGGCAGGTCCGGCAGGTGGTGCTCGCCGTGCGGGACGGCGTGGGCCCCCGCCTCGGTGTCGGCGAGGCCCGCCGTCGCGACGGTCGACACGGCGACAGCGCCGGCGAAGAGGATCACGAGCGCCGGTCCGGGGCGCCGGACCGCACCTGCGACGCTCGCCCTCCCGCGGGGCTGCGCGGCGGGGGAGCGGTGGCGCGCCGCCCGGTGCCGACCGAGCGCCCCGAGGCCGGCGGCGGCGGCGAGCTGCAGGCCCGCGGCCGCAGCGGCGGCCGCGCCGAATCGTCCTCCGGGCGCGAACGCGAGCACGACGCCGAGCACCCCGGCACCCGCGAGCGTGCCGGCGGCCGCGAGGGTGGCCGCGTCCGTGGCCGCACGCCGCGGGACGCCGCGCAGGGCGACGACCGCGGCGACGAGCTCGACGGCCCCGGTCACGAGGGCGAGCCAGCCCTGCGCGGCCGGCAGCGCGCCGCGGGCCATGCCGAGCCCGACGATGCCCGCACCCAGCACGGTGAACGCCAGGAGCGGCCGGGCCAGGGGCACCGCGGTCGCGGGCGCCGGGGCGCTCATGCGGTCGCGAGGCCGTCGGCGGTGCGCCGGTCGGCGGCCAGGCCGACCCCCAGCAGCACGACGGCGCTGGCCAGGTGCAGCACGTTGTCGGCGCCGTTGAGGGCGATGATGTTGGCGCCGGTCCCGATGAGGAACAGGCCCAGCACGCCGACCAGCAGGTACACCGCGCCGACGGTCGTGTTCACCGCCTTGGCCGCGGTCGTCGAGCGGGACGCGAGCAGCAGCGCGGCGCCGACGCCGAGGTGGACGACGTTGTGCAGGGGGTTCACCTCGAACAGCAGCAGCGTCGACCCCTCGGTCGCGGCGAACCCGACGCCCGAGGTGACGGCGAACCCGGCGAGGCCGACCAGCAGGTAGACGGCGCCGAAGACGGTGGCGAGCAGACGGTTGGCGGACGAGGACATGAGGGGCTCCTTGGCTCTCGGGGGCGCGGGCCGGTCCCGCGCTCACCCGGGGTTCGGAGCAGCGGCCGGGACGGATCGGCCCGAGACGACGGAAGGTCCCGGGACGTTGTGAGGTGCGTGACACGACGGCCCGGCGTGTGCGGAGCCGCGCCAGGCGTCGTGTACTCTTGTCGGGTAACCCAAGACCGCCGGTCGTCCGATGCTGCCTGGACTCGTCCAGAAGGCCGAGGACCGAAGTCCCGCGAACATGCGGAGGCCTGCGTAGGTGACACGAACGACGACCACGGCATCGCCGTGAGCTCCGAGCCCCGTGCGCCTGCGCCGGGGCTCTTCCTTTTGCGGGTACCGGTGGCACCACCACCGGAAGGATTGCCATGGCGAGGCCGGACAAGGCAGCCGCCGTCGCGCAGGTCGCGGACAAGCTCCGCGGGTCGAACGCGGCCGTGCTGACCGAGTACCGCGGGCTCTCCGTCTCGCAGCTCCAGGAGCTGCGGCGGTCGCTGCGCGGCAACGCAACCTACGCCGTGGTGAAGAACACGCTGACGTCCATCGCGGCCAAGGAAGCCGGCATCGACTCGTTCGACGCCGACCTCAAGGGTCCTTCCGCGATCGCGTTCGTGACCGGGGACCCGGTCGAGGCCGCCAAGGGCCTGCGTGACTTCGCCAAGGCGCACCCTGCTCTGGTCATCAAGGGCGGTGTCCTCGACGGGAACGCCCTGACCGCGGCAGAGATCAACCAGCTCGCGGACCTCGAGTCCCGCGAGGTCCTGCTGGCCAAGGCCGCCGGCGCGATGAAGGCCAAGCTCTACCAGGCTGCCTACGCCTTCACCGCGAAGCCGGCCGAGGCCGCTCGCGTCATCGATGCCCTGCGTCAGAAGAAGCAGGAATCGGAGGCCGTCGCCGCCTGACGGCGGTACGGCACGCACAACCCCTCTCTGCTTCTGCAGGGCCGACCCGATCGGCCCCAGGACGCACCAACCGAAAGGAACGCCATCATGGCGAAGCTCAGCACCGACGAGCTCCTGGCCGCCTTCGAGGAGCTCACCCTCATCGAGCTCAACGAGTTCGTGAAGGCCTTCGAGGACAAGTTCGAGGTCACCGCCGCTGCTCCGGCCGCCGTCGCGGTCGCGGGTGCCCCGGCCGCCGGCGGTGCCGGCGACGCGGGTGCCGCCGCCGAGGAGAAGGACGAGTTCGACGTCATCCTCGAGGCCGCCGGCGACAAGAAGATCCAGGTCATCAAGGAGGTGCGCGCCCTCACCTCCCTCGGCCTGAAGGAGGCCAAGGACCTCGTCGACGGCGCGCCGAAGCCGGTCCTGGAGGGCGCCGACAAGGCTGCCGCGGAGAAGGCCAAGGAGGCCCTCGAGGGCGCCGGCGCCACCGTCACCCTCAAGTGAGCCGCGCGGCCTGAGCCGCACCTCACGCACGTCGAGGCCCGCATCCCTCCGGGGGTGCGGGCCTCGACGTCTCTCGGTCCGGGCCGGCGGAGCGCGTCGGCCCTGTGCCGGGCGCCTGCCGGGCGATGTGAGGGACCGGGGGAGGCCTCGTGCGGTGACGCATCTCGCCCGCGCCGTCCTGGCCGGGGCGGCGGGGGAGGCGTTATCGTGGGACGACAACCGTTTCTTGGGCGGCATATGGCGGCCACCGAGACAACGTCCTCATCACCCGGAACCGAGGGCGTCCGCTGGTGTGCCCGCGCGAGTGGACATTCTCCGACGTTCCGGCTACGCTAGCGCTTTGCGCTCGCTTGTGCCCCGACGCCTCCTCCGCCGACGAAGCCCCGCCCCTGTGGTCCGCCGATCAGCGACCCCTCCGGCCGGTCTCCTCGACGCGGACAGGCGCCTGCAGCCTCGTTGAGCGTAACAGCGTGCCATCGAACTGCAGGGAAGGACCCCTCTTGGCTGCCTCGCGCACCCCTTCTGCTCCGTCCGCCGACGCCATCGCGAACCGCACCGCTTCCCGCCGCGTCTCCTTCGCCCAGATCTACGAGCCCCTCGAGGTGCCGGACCTCCTCGGGCTGCAGGTCGAGAGCTTCGACTGGTTGCTGGGCAACCCGTCCTGGCAGGCCCGGGTGGACGCCGCGACCGCCGCCGGCCGCAACGACGTCTCGACCACCTCGGGCCTGGAGGAGATCTTCGAGGAGATCTCGCCCATCGAGGACTTCGGTCAGTCGATGTCCCTGTCGTTCTCCAACCACCGCTTCGAGCCGCCGAAGTACACGGCCGAGGAGTGCAAGGAGAAGGACTTCACCTTCGCGGCCCCGCTGTTCGTCACGGCTGAGTTCGTCAACTACACCACCGGCGAGATCAAGAGCCAGACGGTGTTCATGGGCGACTTCCCGCTCATGACCGACCGCGGCACGTTCATCATCAACGGCACCGAGCGCGTCGTCGTCTCCCAGCTCGTCCGCTCCCCGGGCGTGTACTTCGAGCGCCAGCCGGACAAGACGAGCGACAAGGACGTCTTCTCCGCGAAGGTCATCCCGTCGCGCGGCGCCTGGCTGGAGTTCGAGATCGACAAGCGGGACGCCGTCAGCGTCCGCGTCGACCGCAAGCGCAAGCAGCCCGTCACCGTGCTCCTCAAGGCGCTGGGCCTCACCGAGGGCGAGATCCGCGAGGAGTTCGCCGACTTCCCGTCCGTCCTCGACACGCTCGAGAAGGACCACGTCCACACGCAGGACGAGGCCCTCGTCGACCTGTACCGCAAGATCCGCCCGGGCGAGCCGCCGACGGTCGAGGCCGGGCGCACGCTGCTCGAGAACTTCTACTTCAACCCCAAGCGCTACGACCTGGCGAAGGTCGGCCGCTACAAGATCGACAAGAAGCTCGGCATCGAGGCGGCGCTGACCGACTCCACCCTGTCGCTGACCGACGTCGTCGCGACCATCAAGTACCTCGCGGCGCTGCACGCCGACAAGCCCTCGATCGCCGGCACGCGTGACGGGGAGCAGATCGAGGTGCGCGTCGAGACCGACGACATCGACCACTTCGGCAACCGCCGCATCCGCGCGGTGGGCGAGCTCATCCAGAACCAGGTCCGCACGGGTCTGTCCCGGATGGAGCGCGTCGTGCGCGAGCGCATGACGACGCAGGACGTCGAGGCGATCACGCCGCAGACGCTGATCAACATCCGCCCCGTGGTGGCGTCGATCCGCGAGTTCTTCGGCACGTCGCAGCTGTCGCAGTTCATGGACCAGAACAACCCGCTCGCGGGCCTGACGCACAAGCGGCGTCTGAACGCTCTCGGCCCGGGTGGTCTGTCCCGCGACCGCGCCGCCATGGAGGTCCGCGACGTCCACCCGTCGCACTACGGCCGCATGTGCCCGATCGAGACCCCTGAGGGCCCGAACATCGGCCTGATCGGCTCGCTCGCCTCCTTCGGCCGGATCAACCCGTTCGGGTTCATCGAGACGCCGTACCGCAAGGTCGTCGACGGCAAGGTCACGGACGACGTCGTGTACCTCACGGCGGACGACGAGGACCGGTACGTCATCGCGCAGGCGAACACCGCCCTGGCCGAGGACGGCTCGTTCCTCAACGAGCGCGTGCTGGTCCGCACCAAGGGCGGCGAGACCGACGACCTGCCGCCGGCCGAGGTCGACTTCATGGACGTCTCGCCGCGCCAGATGGTGTCGGTCGCGACGGCGCTCATCCCGTTCCTCGAGCACGACGACGCCAACCGCGCGCTCATGGGCGCGAACATGCAGCGTCAGGCCGTGCCGCTGGTGCGTTCCGAGGCGCCGCTCGTCGGCACCGGCATGGAGCGCCGTGCGGCGGTCGACGCCGGCGACGTCATCGTGGCGACCAAGCCGGGCGTGGTCACCGAGGTCTCCGCGGACCTCGTGCTGGTCGCGAACGACGACGGCACCACGGGCTCCTACCGGGCCGCGAAGTTCCGCCGCTCCAACCAGGGCACCAGCTACAACCAGCGGGTGCTCGTGGACGAGGGCCAGCGGGTCGAGGTCGGCTCGGTGCTGGCCGACGGCCCGGCGACCGACGAGGGCGACCTCGCGCTCGGCCGCAACCTGCTCGTGGCGTTCATGTCGTGGGAGGGCCACAACTACGAGGACGCGATCATCCTGTCGCAGCGCCTCGTGGAGGACGACGTGCTCTCCTCGATCCACATCGAGGAGCACGAGGTCGACGCCCGCGACACGAAGCTCGGCCCGGAGGAGATCACGCGGGACATCCCGAACGTCTCCGAGGACGTGCTGGCGGACCTGGACGAGCGCGGCGTGATCCGCATCGGTGCCGAGGTCGGCGCCGGCGACGTCCTGGTCGGCAAGGTCACCCCGAAGGGCGAGACCGAGCTGACCCCGGAGGAGCGCCTGCTGCGCGCGATCTTCGGCGAGAAGGCCCGTGAGGTCCGCGACACCTCCCTCAAGGTGCCGCACGGCGAGTCCGGCACGGTCATCGGCGTGCGCGAGTTCAACCGGGAGGACGGCGACGAGCTGCCCGCCGGCGTGAACCAGCTGGTGCGCGTCTACATCGCCCAGCGGCGCAAGATCACCGTCGGCGACAAGCTCGCCGGCCGTCACGGCAACAAGGGCGTCATCTCGAAGATCCTGCCGCAGGAGGACATGCCCTTCCTGCCGGACGGGACGCCGGTGGACGTCATCCTCAACCCCCTGGGCGTCCCGGGCCGCATGAACGTCGGCCAGGTGCTCGAGACCCACCTCGGCTGGGTCGCCAGCCGCGGCTGGGACATCGAGCTGGCCGAGGGCGACGACCTGTCGTGGAAGGACAGCGTCCCGGCCGTCGCCGCCACGTCGGAGCCGGGCACCCCGGTGGCGACGCCGGTGTTCGACGGTCTGCAGGAGAACGCGCTGCGAGGCCTGATCTCCACGACGCTGCCGAACCGCGACGGCGAGCGCATGGTCGGTCACGACGGCAAGGCCCACCTCTTCGACGGCCGCTCCGGCGAGCCGTTCGGGGACCCGGTCTCGGTCGGCTACATGTACATCCTCAAGCTCCACCACCTCGTCGACGACAAGATCCACGCGCGCTCGACCGGCCCGTACTCGATGATCACGCAGCAGCCGCTGGGTGGTAAGGCGCAGTTCGGCGGCCAGCGCTTCGGCGAGATGGAGGTCTGGGCGCTCGAGGCGTACGGCGCGGCCTACACCCTGCAGGAGCTGCTCACCATCAAGTCCGACGACGTCCCGGGCCGCGTGAAGGTCTACGAGGCGATCGTCAAGGGCGAGAACATCCCCGACTCCGGCATCCCGGAGTCGTTCAAGGTGCTCCTCAAGGAGATGCAGTCGCTCTGCCTGAACGTCGAGGTGCTCTCCAGCGACGGCTCCGCCATCGAGATGCGGGAGTCCGACGACGAGGTCTACCGGGCCGCGGAGGAGCTCGGGATCGACCTGTCCCGGCGCCCGAACTCGGCGGCGACGGTCGACGAGATCTGACCCAGCGCAAGCTGCACAGGACATTCATCTAAGAGCTTTGAGGAAGTAGGACATCTTGCTCGACGTCAACGTCTTCGACGAGCTGCGCATCGGTCTGGCCACGGCCGACAACATCCGTGCCTGGTCGCACGGCGAGGTCAAGAAGCCCGAGACCATCAACTACCGCACCCTGAAGCCGGAGAAGGACGGGCTCTTCTGCGAGAAGATCTTCGGCCCCACCCGGGACTGGGAGTGCTACTGCGGCAAGTACAAGCGCGTGCGCTTCAAGGGCATCATCTGCGAGCGCTGCGGCGTCGAGGTGACGCGCTCGAAGGTGCGCCGTGAGCGCATGGGCCACATCGAGCTCGCCGCCCCGGTCACGCACATCTGGTTCTTCAAGGGTGTGCCGTCGCGGCTGGGCTACCTGCTCGACCTGGCGCCCAAGGACCTGGAGAAGGTCATCTACTTCGCGGCCTACATGATCACGTGGGTCGACGACGAGGCGCGGCAGGAGGACCTCCCGAACCTCCAGAACGAGATCGACCTGGAGCTCAAGGAGATCGCGGACCGCCGCGACAACGACATCAACGCCCGCGCGGCCCGGCTCGAGTCCGACCTGGCCGAGCTCGAGGCGGAGGGCGCCAAGGCGGACGCGCGCCGCAAGGTGCGCGACTCCGCCGAGCGGGAGATGGCGCAGCTGCGCAAGCGCGCGGACGCCGACATCGACCGCCTCGAGCAGGTCTGGGACCGGTTCAAGAACCTCAAGGTCGCGGACCTCGAGGGCGACGAGATGCTGTACCGCCAGCTCGTGGACCGCTACGGCACGTACTTCGAGGGCTCGATGGGCGCCGCGGCGATCCAGAAGCGCCTCGAGAGCTTCGACCTGGACGCCGAGGCGGAGGCGCTGCGCGAGACCATCCGCACCGGCAAGGGGCAGCGCAAGACGCGTGCGCTCAAGCGCCTGAAGGTGGTCAACGCGTTCCTCACGACGACGAACTCGCCCACGTCGATGGTGCTCGACGCCGTCCCGGTCATCCCGCCGGACCTGCGCCCGATGGTGCAGCTCGACGGTGGCCGCTTCGCGACGAGCGACCTCAACGACCTGTACCGCCGGGTGATCAACCGCAACAACCGGCTCAAGCGCCTGCTGGACCTGGGCGCGCCGGAGATCATCGTCAACAACGAGAAGCGGATGCTCCAGGAGGCCGTGGACTCGCTGTTCGACAACGGCCGCCGCGGGCGTCCGGTCACCGGGCCGGGCAACCGCCCGCTGAAGTCGATCTCCGACATGCTCAAGGGCAAGCAGGGCCGGTTCCGCCAGAACCTGCTCGGCAAGCGCGTCGACTACTCGGGCCGTTCGGTCATCGTGGTCGGCCCGACCCTGAAGCTGCACCAGTGCGGCCTGCCCAAGCAGATGGCGCTCGAGCTGTTCAAGCCCTTCGTCATGAAGCGGCTCGTGGAGCTCAACCACGCGCAGAACATCAAGAGCGCCAAGCGCATGGTCGAGCGCACGCGCCCCGAGGTGTGGGACGTGCTCGAGGAGGTCATCCAGGAGCACCCGGTGCTGCTGAACCGTGCGCCGACGCTGCACCGCCTGGGCATCCAGGCGTTCGAGCCGCAGCTGGTCGAGGGCAAGGCCATCCACCTGCACCCGCTCGTGTGCGCCGCGTTCAACGCGGACTTCGACGGCGACCAGATGGCGGTGCACCTGCCGCTGAGCGCGGAGGCGCAGGCCGAGGCCCGCATCCTCATGCTGTCCAGCAACAACATCCTCAAGCCGTCGGACGGCCGTCCGGTGACCATGCCCTCGCAGGACATGATCATCGGTCTGCACCACCTGACGTCCGAGCGCCCCGGCGCGGCGGGCGAGGGACGTGTCTTCGGCACGCAGGCCGAGGCGATCATGGCGTTCGACCGTGGTCAGCTGGACCTCAACGCGACCATCAAGCTGCGTGTCGACGACCTCGTGCCGCCGACCAAGGGCTTCGAGGCGCCGGAGGGCTGGGAGCCCGGCCAGACGCTGCTGTTCGAGACCACGCTGGGTCGCACGATCTTCAACGAGGCGCTCCCCGTCGACTACCCGTTCCAGAACAACGTGGTCGGCAAGAAGGAGCTCTCGACGATCGTCAACGACCTCGCGGAGCGGTACCCGAAGGTCGACGTCGCGACGGCGCTCGACGCGCTCAAGGACGCCGGCTACCAGTGGGCGACCCGGTCCGGCGTGACGATCGCGATCTCCGACGTCGCGATGCCGGAGGCCAAGGACACGATCCTCGACGAGCACGAGGAGCGCGCGCTCAAGGTCCAGGACCAGTTCGACAAGGGTCTGATCACGGACGACGAGCGGCGTCAGGAGCTCATCGAGCTGTGGACGCAGGCCACCGACAAGATCGCGTCGGTCATGCGGGAGAACCTGGACAACAATCCGCGGAACACCCTGTACCGCATGGTGTCCTCGGGTGCCCGCGGTAACTGGATGCAGGTGCGTCAGATCGCCGGTATGCGCGGCCTCGTGGCGAACCCGAAGGGCGAGATCATCCCGCGCCCGATCAAGTCCAACTACCGCGAGGGCCTGTCCGTCCTCGAGTACTTCATCGCCTCCCACGGTGCCCGCAAGGGTCTCGCGGACACGGCGCTGCGGACGGCGGACTCCGGGTACCTCACGCGTCGTCTGGTGGACGTCTCGCAGGACGTCATCATCCGCGAGGAGGACTGCGGGACGGAGCGCGGCCTCACGCTGCCGGTCGCGGAGCGCATCGGCGACACGCTCGTGCCGGACGCCCGCGTGGAGTCCAGCATCTACTCGCGCACGTTCGCGACCGACGTCGTGGACGCGGACGGCAACGTCATCGCGGAGGCGGGCAGCGACGCGGGCGACATCGTGATCCGCAAGGTGATCGACGCCGGCATCGAGAACGTCAAGGTGCGGTCGGTGCTCACCTGCGAGTCGCGGGTCGGCACCTGCGCCAAGTGCTACGGCCGGTCCCTGGCCACGGGCAAGCTCGTGGACATCGGCGAGGCCGTGGGCATCATCGCGGCGCAGTCGATCGGTGAGCCGGGCACGCAGCTGACGATGCGGACCTTCCACACCGGTGGTGTCGCCTCCGCGGAGGACATCACGCAGGGTCTGCCTCGTGTCACCGAGCTCTTCGAGGCCCGCACCCCCAAGGGTGAGGCGCCGATCGCGGAGTACACGGGCCGGGTCGTGATCGAGGACACGGAGCGCACGCGTCACCTGGTGCTCACGCCGGACGACGGTGGCGAGGAGATCCGCTACCCCGTCACCAAGCGTGCGCGCCTGCTGATCGCCGACGGTGACCACGTCTCCGTCGGGACGCAGATGGTCCAGGGTGCGGTCGACCCGAAGAAGGTGCTGCGCATCCTCGGCCCGCGTGCCACCCAGAAGCACCTGGTGGACCAGGTCCAGGAGACCTATCGCTCGCAGGGCGTGGACATCCACGACAAGCACATCGAGGTCATCGTGCGGCAGATGCTGCGTCGCGTGACCGTGCTGGACTCGGGCGACTCCCACCTGCTGCCGGGTGAGCTGGCGGAGCGCATCCGCTTCGAGGACGCGAACCGTCGTGCCGTGGCGGAGGGTGGCCAGCCGGCCTCGGGCCGTCCGGAGCTGATGGGCATCACCAAGGCGTCGCTCGCCACCGACTCGTGGCTCTCGGCGGCCTCCTTCCAGGAGACCACCCGGGTGCTCACCGAGGCGTCGATGAGCGGTCGCCGGGACCCGCTGCTGGGCCTCAAGGAGAACGTCATCATCGGTAAGCTCATCCCGGCCGGTACGGGCCTGTCCCGCTACCGGAACATCGAGGTCGAGCCGACCGAGCAGGCCAAGGCGGAGCTCTACCCGAGCTTCGGCTACGACGAGATCGACTTCCCGACGCTCGGCATGGGCTCGGGCGAGGCGATCCCGCTGGAGGACCTGGACTTCGGCGACTTCCGCTGATCTCCGACGGGGCGGGCGCAGGTCACACCGTGACCTGCGCCCGCTCCTTTGACCCCGCATGATTCCGCGGGTAATCTTGTAATCCGTGCCCGTGCCGTCGCGCGCGCATCCCGCTGTTCACCTGAGCCGTAGCGCTCGGTGGGGCCGGTGATGCCGCCGGCCTGAGCGCACGAGCATCCCGGAAGACCGTCCGGACCGTCCGCGAGGACGGCGGGGCGGCCCGGGCCATCGAGCCGGTGGTAAGTGGCGTTGCGGTCCGTGAGGGCCGCGGGTGCCGCATGCGATCGGCACGCCACAGCCAGACAGACCACCGTCGAGGGCCGGCCGGCCCTCGAGAGCTCGAGAGACGACGGAGACGTAGTGCCTACGATCCAGCAGCTCGTCCGCAAGGGCCGGAGCACGAAGACCGCGGCGTCGAAGACCCCGGCCCTCAAGGACTCCCCCCAGCGGCGAGGCGTGTGCACCCGTGTGTACACCACCACCCCGAAGAAGCCGAACTCCGCCCTCCGCAAGGTCGCGCGCGTGAAGCTGTCGTCCGGTACCGAGGTCACCGCGTACATCCCCGGCGTCGGCCACAACCTGCAGGAGCACTCCATCGTGCTCGTGCGCGGCGGCCGCGTGAAGGACCTCCCCGGTGTCCGCTACAAGATCGTGCGCGGCGCGCTCGACACGCAGGGCGTCAAGAACCGCAAGCAGGGTCGCAGCAAGTACGGCGCGAAGAAGGAGAAGGCCTGATGCCTCGCAAGGGTCCGGCCCCCAAGCGGCCGCTCATCGTCGACCCGGTCTACGGGTCGCCCGTCGTCACGCAGCTGATCAACAAGGTCCTGCTGGACGGCAAGAAGTCCACCGCCGAGGCGATCGTGTACGGCGCCCTCGAGGGCGTCCGCGCGAAGACCGACCAGGACCCGGTCGTCGTTCTCAAGCGTGCGCTCGAGAACGTCCGCCCGGCCCTCGAGGTCCGTTCCCGCCGTGTCGGTGGCGCGACCTACCAGGTCCCCGTCGAGGTGCGCACCCCGCGTCAGACGACGCTCGCGCTGCGCTGGCTCACGGACTTCTCCCGCGCCCGCCGCGAGAAGACGATGACCGAGCGCCTCATGAACGAGATCCTCGACGCCTCGAACGGCCTCGGTGCCGCGGTGAAGCGCCGTGAGGACATGCACAAGATGGCCGAGTCCAACAAGGCCTTCGCGCACTACCGCTGGTGATGCGCTGGGACGGCCCCGGGAGCACCCCGGGGCCGTCCGCGGATCCGGAACAGGCCGGCAGGCGGCCCTCCGGCCCGGCTTCGACCTTCCACCGACCAAGGGGTAACACACCGTGGCACTCGACGTGCTGACCGACCTGAAGAAGGTCCGCAACATCGGCATCATGGCTCACATCGATGCCGGCAAGACGACCACCACCGAGCGCATCCTTTACTACACGGGTGTGAACTACAAGATCGGTGAGACGCACGACGGTGCGTCGACGATGGACTGGATGGCCCAGGAGCAGGAGCGCGGCATCACGATCACGTCGGCCGCGACGACGTGCTTCTGGAACGACAACCAGATCAACATCATCGACACCCCGGGGCACGTCGACTTCACCGTCGAGGTGGAGCGCTCGCTGCGCGTGCTCGACGGCGCCGTCGCCGTCTTCGACGGCAAGGAGGGCGTGGAGCCCCAGTCGGAGACCGTCTGGCGCCAGGCCGACAAGTACGACGTCCCGCGCATCTGCTTCGTCAACAAGATGGACAAGCTCGGCGCGGACTTCTACTTCACCGTGCAGACGATCATCGACCGCCTCAAGGCCAAGCCGCTGGTCATCCAGCTGCCGATCGGCGCCGAGAACGACTTCACCGGCGTCGTCGACCTGGTCAGCATGAAGGCGCTGGTCTGGCACGGCGAGACGAAGCTCGGGGAGACCTACGAGACCGAGGAGATCCCGGCCGACCTGCAGGAGAAGGCCGAGCAGTACCGCGGCGAGCTCATCGAGGCGGTCGCGGAGACCGACGAGGAGCTGCTCGAGAAGTACCTCGGCGGCGAGGAGCTGACGGAGGCCGAGATCAAGGCCGGCATCCGCAAGCTCACGGTCAACTCCGAGGCGTTCCCGGTCCTGTGCGGCTCGGCGTACAAGAACAAGGGCGTGCAGCCCATGCTCGACGCCGTCGTCGACTACCTGCCCTCCCCGCTCGACGTCCCGTCCATCCAGGGCCACGACGTCAAGGACGCCGAGACGATCGTCGAGCGGCACGCGGACTCCACCGAGCCGTTCTCCGGCCTGGCGTTCAAGGTCGCGACGCACCCGTTCTTCGGCAAGCTCACCTACGTCCGCGTGTACTCGGGCAAGGTCTCCCAGGGTGCCCAGGTCATGAACACGACCAAGGGCAAGAAGGAGCGCATCGGGAAGATGTTCCAGATGCACTCCAACAAGGAGAACCCTGTCGAGGAGGCGCAGGCCGGGCACATCTACGCGTTCATCGGCCTCAAGGACGTCACCACCGGTGACACCCTGAGCGACGCGGGCAGCCAGGTCATCCTCGAGGCGATGTCCTTCCCCGAGCCGGTCATCGACGTGGCGATCGAGCCGAAGACGAAGGCCGACCAGGAGAAGATGTCGACCGCGATCCAGAAGCTCCTGGACGAGGACCCGACCTACCGCATCTCGCTGGACGAGGAGACCGGCCAGACCGTCGTGGGCGGGATGGGCGAGCTCCACCTCGACATCCTCGTGGACCGCATGCGCCGCGAGTTCAAGGTCGAGGCCAACGTGGGCAAGCCGCAGGTGGCGTACCGCGAGACGATCCGTCGCAAGACCGACAAGATCGACTACACGCACAAGAAGCAGACCGGTGGTTCCGGGCAGTTCGCGAAGGTCCAGGTGACCTTCGAGCCGCTCGACACGTCCGAGGGTGGCGAGCTCTACGAGTTCACCAACGAGGTCACCGGCGGTCGCATCCCGCGTGAGTACATCCCGTCGGTCGACGCCGGTATCCAGTCGGCGATGGAGCAGGGCGTCCTGGCGGGCTTCCCCGTCGTGGGCGTCAAGGCCACGCTGCTCGACGGTGCCTACCACGACGTCGACTCCTCGGAGATGGCGTTCAAGATCGCCGGCTCGATGGTCTTCAAGGAGGGCGCGCGCCGGGCCGACCCGGTCCTGCTCGAGCCCGTCATGGCCGTCGAGGTGCGCACGCCCGAGGAGTACATGGGCGACGTCATCGGCGACATCAACTCGCGTCGTGGACTGATTCAGTCCATGGAGGACGCGACCGGCGTCAAGGTCGTTCGCGCCCAGGTACCGTTGAGCGAGATGTTCGGGTACATCGGCGACCTGCGTTCGAAGACGCAGGGCCGTGCGGTGTACTCGATGCAGTTCGACAGCTACGCCGAGGTTCCCAAGGCGGTCGCTGACGAGATCATCAAGAAGACCCGGGGCGAGTGAGCCCCCACAGGTCGACGACCAGCACAACCATCAACCTGTAGGAAGCCGCAACGCCCCGAGGGCAGGCTTGACCGGCCGGCACTCGCTACGTTCGGAACATCTACCCAAGTCCCAGGAGGACCCCAGTGGCTAAGGCCAAGTTCGAGCGGACCAAGCCGCACGTCAACATCGGCACGATCGGTCACGTCGACCACGGCAAGACGACGCTGACCGCGGCGATCTCGAAGGTGCTCGCTGACACGTACCCGGACCTGCCGGCGAACACGAAGCGTGACTTCTCGGAGATCGACGCCGCGCCGGAGGAGAAGCAGCGCGGTATCACGATCAACATCGCGCACATCGAGTACGAGACGCCGAAGCGCCACTACGCGCACGTCGACGCTCCCGGTCACGCCGACTACATCAAGAACATGATCACCGGTGCCGCCCAGATGGACGGCTCCATCCTGGTGGTCGCCGCGACGGACGGCCCGATGGCCCAGACGCGCGAGCACGTGCTGCTCGCCCGCCAGGTCGGCGTGCCGTACCTGCTGGTCGCGCTGAACAAGGCCGACATGGTCGAGGACGAGGAGATCCTCGAGCTCGTCGAGATGGAGGTCCGCGAGCTGCTGTCGTCGCAGGAGTTCGACGGCGACAACGCCCCGGTCGTGCGCGTCTCCGGTCTCAAGGCCCTCGAGGGTGACCCCGAGTGGACCAAGAAGATCCTGGAGCTCATGGAGGCCGTGGACGAGAACGTCCCCGAGCCGCAGCGCGAGCTCGACAAGCCGTTCCTCATGCCGGTCGAGGACGTCTTCACGATCACCGGCCGCGGCACCGTCGTGACCGGCAAGGTGGAGCGCGGCACGCTCGACGTGAACTCGGACGTCGAGATCGTCGGCATCCGCGCGGCGCAGAAGACCACGGTCACCGGTATCGAGACCTTCCACAAGCAGATGGACCAGGCGCAGGCGGGCGACAACACCGGTCTGCTGCTGCGTGGCCTGAAGCGTGACGAGGTCGAGCGTGGCCAGGTCGTCGTGAAGCCGGGTTCGATCACCCCGCACACGGACTTCGAGGCGCAGGTCTACATCCTGGGCAAGGACGAGGGCGGCCGTCACAACCCGTTCTACTCGAACTACCGCCCGCAGTTCTACTTCCGCACCACGGACGTCACCGGCGTCATCCAGCTGCCCGAGGGCACCGAGATGGTCATGCCCGGCGACAACACCGAGATGACGGTCGAGCTCATCCAGCCCATCGCCATGGAGGAGGGCCTCGGCTTCGCCATCCGTGAGGGTGGCCGCACGGTCGGTTCCGGCCGCGTGACCAAGATCCTCAAGTGATCGCCTGATCACCGGATCTGGAGCGGAGCTCCTTCCCGGCGCGTGACCCCGGCTGTGGCCGGGGGAGCGGGCTGAGCACCTCAGGCCCGGGCCCTGCGAGGGCCCGGGCCTGAGATGCGTCCGGCGTCACACCGCACGATCGGCCATCGGCTTGGACTCGTGCGGTGCTGTATGCCAGAATGTTCAGGTTGCCTGTCACGGGCGCGTTCTTTCTCGTGTCGAACAGTGTGTAGCACCACGGTGCACGCGCCGGCCTCGGAGTGCCGAGGGATCCGGTCCGTGCCTCCTGGAGCGGTTCCCCACCCGGTGGGTGGGGTCGCGGGGTTGCCGGCTGTCGACGCGCACGAGCGCCCCGCGGGACACATGTCTCGACAGGCTGGACAGACGTCGTGGTCCGCGCAGCGGACCACATCAACGGCCCCGCCGGTTATCGGTGTGCGCCCAGGATGTGTCGTCATAGGCGACACGCCCGAGCGCGGGGGTCGGACAGTAGCGGTTCGAGAGAGAGAGTCAGACGACGCCATGGCGGGACAGAAGATCCGCATCCGGCTCAAGTCCTACGACCACGAGGTCATCGACAGCTCGGCGCGCAAGATCGTCGACACGGTGACTCGCGCTGGTGCGACGGTCGTGGGCCCGGTGCCGCTGCCGACGGAGAAGAACGTCTTCACCGTCATCCGGTCGCCTCACAAGTACAAGGACAGCCGCGAGCACTTCGAGATGCGTACGCACAAGCGGCTGATCGACATCATCGACCCCACGCCGAAGGCCGTCGACTCGCTGATGCGCATCGACCTGCCGGCCGACGTGAACATCGAGATCAAGCTCTGAGGCTGGAAGAGATCATGACCAACCAGCAGAAGAACGTGACCGCGGTGCTCGGCACCAAGCTCGGCATGACGCAGCTCTGGGACGCCGACGGCCGACTGGTTCCCGTCACCGTCGTCGCCGTCCCGACCAACGTCGTGACCCAGGTCCGCTCCGCCGAGGCCGACGGCTACGCCGCCGTGCAGCTCGCCGCCGGGCAGATCGACCCGCGCAAGGTCACCAAGCCGCTCAAGGGCCACTTCGAGGCCGCCGGCGTCACGCCGCGCCGCCACGTCGCCGAGGTCCGTACCTCCGACGCGTCCGAGTTCACGCTCGGCCAGGAGATCTCCGCCGAGGCCTTCGAGGCCGGCGCGGCGGTCGACGTCGTCGGCACCACCAAGGGCAAGGGCACCGCGGGTGTCATGAAGCGCCACGGCTTCGCCGGCGTGGGCGCCTCGCACGGTGCGCACCGCAACCACCGCAAGGCCGGCTCGATCGGCGGCGCCTCGACGCCGTCGCGCGTGTTCAAGGGCCTGCGGATGGCGGGGCGCATGGGCCACGTCCGCAAGACCGTCCAGAACCTGACCGTTCACGCGGTCGACGCCGAGAAGGGCCTGCTCCTGGTCACGGGCGCGGTTCCTGGCCCCAAGGGTGGCGTCGTCCTCGTGCGTACCGCCGCGAAGGGTGCGTGACCCCATGGCCAACCAGACTGTCGACGTGCTCGACGCCGCGGGCAAGAAGGCCGGCACGGCCGAGCTGCCCGGCGACGTCTTCGACGTCACCACGAACGTCCCGCTGATCCACCAGGTGGTCGTCGCGCAGCGCGCCGCGGCCCGCCAGGGAACCCACGCCACCAAGACCCGCGGCGACGTCCGCGGCGGTGGCCGCAAGCCGTACAAGCAGAAGGGCACCGGCCGCGCCCGCCAGGGTTCGACCCGCGCCCCGCAGTTCGCCGGCGGTGGCACCGTCCACGGCCCGCAGCCGCGCAAGTACGACCAGCGCACGCCGAAGAAGATGAAGGCCGCCGCCCTGCGTGGCGCCCTCTCGGACCGTGCCCGTGCCGGCCGCGTGCACGTCGTGTCGGGCTTCGGCGTCGACGGCGTGCCGTCGACCAAGACCGCCGTGGCGACGATCGCGGCGCTCACCGAGCGCACGCACGTCCTCGTGGTCACGGAGCGCTCGGACGAGCTGACCATCAAGTCGCTGCGCAACGTCGAGCGGGTCCACCTCATCACCGCGGACCAGCTCAACACCTACGACGTGCTCGTCTCCGACGACGTCGTCTTCACCTCCGCCGCGCTCGACGCGTTCCTCGCGGGCCCGGCGACGGGCAAGCCGGTGAAGGCGGTCGCGACGGAGTCCGAGGCGGCCGAGACCACCGAGGAGGCCACCAAGTGACCGCCGTGACGAAGGACCCGCGCGACATCCTGATCGCGCCGGTCGTCTCCGAGAAGTCCTACAACCTCCTCGACGAGGGCAAGTACACCTTCATCGTGGACCCGGGGGCCAACAAGACCGAGATCAAGATCGCGGTCGAGCAGGTCTTCGGCGTCAAGGTCGACTCGGTGAACACGATCAACCGCAAGGGCAAGGCGCGTCGCACGCGCTACGGCCTGGGCAAGCGCAAGGACACGAAGCGCGCGATCGTCACCCTCCGCGAGGGGTCGATCGACATCTTCGGCGGCACGGCCTGAGGCGCAGAGAGCAGATCGAGGACTAACCCATGGGAATCCGTAAGCACAAGCCGACGACGCCCGGCCGCCGCGGCTCGAGCGTCGCCGACTTCGTCGAGATCACGCGCTCGGAGCCGGAGAAGTCGCTGGTCCGTCCGCTGTCCAAGACGGGCGGCCGCAACAGCTCGGGCCGGATCACCACCCGTCACAAGGGTGGGGGCCACAAGCGCGCCTACCGGGTCATCGACTTCCGTCGTCACGACAAGGACGGCGTGCCGGCCAAGGTCGCGCACATCGAGTACGACCCGAACCGCACCGCTCGTATCGCGCTGCTGCACTACGCGGACGGCACGAAGCGTTACATCATCGCGCCGAACAAGCTGTCGCAGGGCGACGTCGTCGAGGCCGGTGCCGGCTCCGACATCAAGCCCGGCAACAACCTGCCGCTGCGCAACATCCCGACGGGTACCGTCATCCACGCCGTCGAGCTCCGCCCCGGTGGCGGCGCGAAGATCGCCCGCTCCGCGGGCGCTTCGGTCCAGCTCGTCGCGAAGGACGGCCCGTACGCCCAGCTGCGCATGCCGTCGGGCGAGATCCGCAACGTCGACCTGCGCTGCCGCGCCACGGTCGGCGAGGTCGGGAACGCCGAGCAGTCGAACATCAGCTGGGGCAAGGCCGGCCGCAAGCGGTGGAAGGGCGTCCGCCCGACCGTCCGCGGTGTCGTCATGAACCCGGTCGACCACCCGCACGGTGGTGGTGAGGGCAAGACCTCCGGTGGTCGCCACCCGGTCAGCCCGTGGGGCCAGCCCGAGGGCCGGACCCGTCGCCCGAACAAGCCGAGCGACAAGCTGATCGTCCGCCGTCGCCGCACCGGCAAGAAGCGCTGATAGGAGCCTGACATGCCTCGTAGCCTGAAGAAGGGCCCCTTCGTCGACGGCCACCTGCAGAAGAAGGTGGACGTCCAGAACGAGAAGGGGACCAAGAACGTCATCAAGACCTGGTCCCGCCGGTCGGTCATCACGCCCGACTTCCTCGGCCACACCTTCGCCGTGCACGACGGCCGGAAGCACACCCCGGTGTTCGTGACCGAGTCGATGGTCGGCCACAAGCTCGGCGAGTTCGCCCCCACGCGAACCTTCCGCGGCCACGTGAAGGACGACAAGAAGGGCCGTCGCCGCTGACCCCCCGGGTCAGCAGCGACGACCTGGACGGTCTGAGAAAAGGAAGCAGGACAGCAATGGAAGCCAAGGCGCAGGCGCGGTTCGTCCGTGTCACGCCCCAGAAGGCCCGGCGCGTCGTGGACCTCATCCGTGGCAAGCAGGCCGCCGAGGCCGTCGCGGTGCTGAAGTTCGCGCCGCAGGGTGCGAGCGAGCCGATCCGCAAGGTCGTGGAGAGCGCCGTCGCGAACGCCCGGGTGAAGGCCGACCGCGCGAGCGAGCGCTTCGACGAGCAGGAGCTCGTCGTGGCCGCCGCGTACGTGGACGAGGGGCCGACGCTCAAGCGGTTCCGTCCGCGGGCCCAGGGGCGTGCGAGCCGGATCCTCAAGCGCACCAGCCACATCACCGTGGTCGTCGCACCGCGTGAGCAGAAGGAAGGGGCCCGATAGTGGGGCAGAAGATTCACCCGCACGGGTACCGCCTCGGCATCACCACCGACCACCGGTCGCGCTGGTTCGCCGACAGCACCAAGCCCGGTCAGCGGTACCGCGACTACGTCCGTGAGGACGTGCAGATCCGCAAGCTCATGGGCACCGGCCTCGAGCGCGCCGGCATCGCCAAGGTCGAGATCGAGCGCACCCGCGACCGCGTCCGCGTGGACATCCACACGGCGCGTCCGGGCATCGTCATCGGCCGCCGCGGCGCCGAGGCGGACCGCATCCGGGGCGAGCTCGAGAAGCTCACCGGCAAGCAGGTCCAGCTCAACATCCTCGAGGTCAAGAACGCCGAGATCGACGCGCAGCTGGTCGCGCAGGGCATCGCCGAGCAGCTCGCGAGCCGCGTCTCCTTCCGTCGCGCCATGCGCAAGGGCATCCAGTCCGCGCAGCGCGCCGGCGCGAAGGGCATCCGCGTGCAGGTCGCGGGGCGTCTGGGCGGTGCCGAGATGAGCCGGTCGGAGTTCTACCGCGAGGGTCGTGTGCCGCTGCACACGCTGCGCGCGAACATCGACTACGGCTTCTTCGAGGCCCGCACCACCTTCGGCCGCATCGGCGTGAAGGTGTGGATCTACAAGGGCGACCTCACCGAGAAGGAGTTCGCCGCGCAGCAGGCCGCCGCCGGGCCCCGCCAGGGCCGTGGCCGGGGCGAGCGCGGGGAGCGTCGCGGTGGCGGTCGTCGCCCCGAGCGTTCGGCCAAGCCCGCCGCCGAGAGCGCCCCCGCGTCGACCGCGGCGCCGGCGTCCGGTGAGCAGGCCGCGGCCCCCGAGTCCGGAACGGAGGCCTGAGTCATGCTGATCCCGCGCAGGCTCAAGCACCGCAAGCAGCACCACCCGAAGCGCGGAGGCGTGGCCAAGGGTGGGACGACGATCGCGTTCGGCGACTACGGCATCCAGGCCCTCGAGCCCGCCTACGTCACGAACCGCCAGATCGAGGCTGCTCGTATCGCGATGACCCGCCACATCAAGCGTGGCGGCAAGGTCTGGATCAACATCTACCCGGACCGCCCCCTGACCAAGAAGCCCGCCGAGACCCGCATGGGCTCCGGCAAGGGCTCGCCCGAGTGGTGGGTCGCCAACGTCAAGCCCGGCCGTGTCGTCTTCGAGCTGGCCGGCGTCGACGAGGCGCTGGCTCGTGAGGCCATGCGCCGTGCGATCCACAAGCTCCCGATGAAGTGCCGTTTCGTGGTGCGCGAGGGTGGTGCGAACTGATGGCAGTCGGAACCAAGGGACTGGCTCCCGCCGACCTGGACGGCTTCGACGACGAGAAGCTCGTCGCCGAGCTGAAGAAGGCCAAGGAGGAGCTGTTCAACCTCCGCTTCCAGTCGGCCACCGGCCAGCTGGAGTCGCACGGTCGGATCAAGGCCGTGAAGCGCGACATCTCGCGGATCTACACGATCCTGCGGGAGCGCGAGCTCGGCATCCGTACGGCCCCGAGCGTGAGTGAGTGAGGCAGCGATGAGCGACAACACGAACACCGAGGCCGTCGTCGGGGCCGAGCGCGCTACCCGCAAGGTGCGCCGCGGCTACGTCGTCAGCGACAAGATGAACAAGACCGCCGTGGTCGAGGTCGAGGACCGCAAGAAGCACCCGCTCTACGGCAAGGTCATGCGCACCACGACCAAGGTCAAGGTGCACGACGAGCAGAACGACGCCGGCATCGGCGACCTGGTCGAGATCATGGAGACCCGCCCGCTGTCCGCGACCAAGCGGTGGCGCCTGGTGGAGATCCTCGAGAAGGCCAAGTGACCCTTCAGGTCTCATGACCTTCGGCCGTGGCGGGCCGTGACACACGTATGCGGCCCGCCACGGCCACCACAGCAACTATCCGTTCGGCAAGGCTCGCCCGGCACGTGCCGGGACGAGAACCAGCTCGACGACAGGAGATCAATCGATGATCCAGCAGGAGTCGCGACTCCGGGTCGCCGACAACACGGGTGCCAAGGAGATCCTGGCCATCCGTGTGCTCGGTGGGTCCGGCCGTCGCTACGCCGGTATCGGCGACACCATCGTCGCCACCGTCAAGGACGCGATCCCGGGCGGCAACGTGAAGAAGGGCGACGTCGTCAAGGCGGTCGTCGTCCGGACCGCCAAGGAGCGCCGCCGTCCCGACGGTTCCTACATCAAGTTCGACGAGAACGCCGCAGTGATCCTCAAGAACGACGGGGAGCCCCGCGGTACCCGCATCTTCGGCCCGGTCGGGCGTGAGCTGCGCGACAAGCGGTTCATGAAGATCATCTCGCTCGCTCCGGAGGTGCTCTGACCATGGCGAAGATCAAGAAGGGCGACCAGGTCCAGGTGATCTCGGGTCGCGACAAGGGCAAGACGGGCCGCGTGCTCGAGGTGCTGACCGAGACCGACCGCATCGTGGTCGAGGGCGTCCAGCGCGTCACCAAGCACGTCAAGGCGGGCCAGACGGCGCGTGGCACCCGCACGGGTGGCATCGAGACCGTCGAGGCGCCGATCCACGTCTCGAACGTGATGCTCGTCGACCCGGAGACGAAGAAGCCCACCCGCGTCGGCTTCCGCACGGAGCAGGTCGAGCGTGACGGCCGGACCCGCACGGTGCGCGTGCGCTACGCCAAGCGCTCCGGGAAGGACATCTGATGACCGAGACCACTGTCGAGGCGCCGGCCACCCCGCGCCTCAAGCAGAAGTACCGCGAGGAGATCCTCGGTGCGCTGCGCGAGGAGTTCGGCCACCAGAACATCCACCAGGTCGCCGGTCTGACGAAGATCGTCGTCAACATGGGTGTCGGTGACGCCGCCAAGGACTCCAAGCTCATCGAGGGCGCGATCCGCGACCTGACCGTCATCACCGGTCAGAAGCCGCAGGTCACCCGGGCGAAGAAGTCGATCGCGCAGTTCAAGCTGCGCGAGGGCATGCCGATCGGGGCGCACGTCACGCTCCGCGGCGACCGCATGTGGGAGTTCCTCGACCGTCTGCTGTCGGTCGCGCTGCCGCGCATTCGCGACTTCCGCGGGCTGAGCCCCAAGCAGTTCGACGGGCACGGGAACTACACGTTCGGTCTCACGGAGCAGTCGATGTTCCACGAGATCGACCAGGACAAGATCGACCGCGTCCGCGGGATGGACATCACGGTCGTGACCACGGCGACGACCGATGACGAGGGCCGCTCCCTGCTGCGCCGTCTCGGCTTCCCCTTCAAGGAGAACTGACATGGCGAAGAAGGCCCTGATCAACAAGGCGAACGCCAAGCCGAAGTTCGCCGTCCGCGCCTACACCCGGTGCCAGCGCTGCGGGCGTCCGCACTCGGTCTACCGCAAGTTCGGCCTGTGCCGGATCTGCCTGCGGGAGATGGCCCACCGTGGCGAGCTCCCCGGCGTCACCAAGAGCAGCTGGTAAAACCACTACGCCGCAGGTCCGCGTCGGCACGCCACGTGCCGACGCGGATACCCCGGTGAGGAAGGGCTAGAGCCCAATGACCATGACCGACCCGATCGCAGACATGCTGACGCGTCTGCGCAACGCGAACTCGGCCCACCACGATGTGGTCTCCATGCCGCACTCGAAGCTGAAGTCGCACATCGCCGAGATCCTCCAGGCCGAGGGCTACATCGCCGGCTGGAGCGTCGAGGACGCGAAGGTGGGCAAGACCCTGACGCTGGACCTCAAGTACGGCCCCGCCCGCGAGCGCGCCCTCACCGGCGTCCGCCGCGTGTCGAAGCCGGGCCTGCGGGTCTACGCGAAGTCCACCAACCTGCCCAAGGTCCTCGGCGGCCTGGGCGTGGCGATCCTGTCCACGTCCTCCGGCCTGCTGACCGACCGTCAGGCCCAGGCCAAGGGTGTGGGCGGGGAAGTCCTCGCCTACGTCTGGTAATCCGGAAAGGAGATACGCCAATGTCTCGAATCGGCAAGCTCCCCGTTCCGGTCCCGGCCGGCGTGGACGTCACCATCAGCGGTGCGCTCGTGACCGTCAAGGGCCCGAAGGGGACCCTCGAGCACTCGGTGCCCGCCCCCATCACGGTCGTGCAGGAGGACGGGTCCCTCGTGGTCTCCCGCCCCGACGACGAGCGTGAGTCCCGTGCGCTGCACGGCCTGACCCGCACGCTGCTGTCGAACATCGTCACCGGTGTCACGCAGGGTTACGAGAAGAAGCTCGAGATCGTCGGTACCGGTTACCGCGTCGTCGCCAAGGGCCAGGACCTCGAGTTCGCCCTCGGCTTCTCGCACCCGGTCACCGTCTCGGCGCCCGAGGGCGTCACCTTCGCGGTGGAGAGCCCCACGAAGTTCTCCGTGGCCGGCATCGACAAGCAGCAGGTCGGCGAGGTCGCAGCGAACATCCGCAAGATCCGCAAGCCCGAGCCCTACAAGGGCAAGGGTGTGCGCTACGCCGGCGAGGTCGTCCGCCGCAAGGTCGGAAAGGCTGGTAAGTGATGGCACTCAAGGTTCTGGGCAAGGGCAAGTCCGTCGCTCGTCAGCGCCGTCACCTTCGCCTGCGCAAGAAGATCAAGGGCACCGCGACGCGTCCGCGTCTCGTCGTGACCCGTTCCTCGCGCCACATGGTGGCGCAGGTCGTGGACGACACGGTCGGCAAGACCGTGGCCTCCGCCTCCACGCTCGAGGCGGACCTGCGTGCCCTCGACGCCGACAAGACGGCCAAGGCGCACAAGGTCGGCGAGCTCGTCGCCGCGCGTGCCAAGGCCGCCGGCATCGAGTCCGTGGTCTTCGACCGCGGTGGCAACAAGTACCACGGTCGAGTGGCTGCGGTCGCCGACGGTGCCCGGGAAGCGGGGCTGGAGCTGTGATGGCCGACGTCCGCGATTTCGCACGGAAGATGAGGAACCTCTGATGGCTGCAGGGCAGCGCACCGGCGCCTCTCAGGGCGCCAACAACGATTCCAACAAGAACGACGGCCGCCGCGGCGGCGGGCGTCGTGACGACCGTCGCGGCGGTGGCCGCGGGGGTGACGACAAGAACGCCTTCGTCGAGCGCGTGGTGACGATCAACCGCGTCGCCAAGGTCGTCAAGGGCGGCCGCCGCTTCAGCTTCACCGCGCTGGTCGTGGTGGGCGACGGCGACGGCACCGTCGGTGTCGGCTACGGCAAGGCCAAGGAGGTGCCCTCGGCGATCGCCAAGGGTGTCGAGGAGGCGAAGAAGAACTTCTTCCGCGTCCCGCGCATCCAGGGCACCATCCCGCACCCGGTCACGGGTGAGGAGGCCGCCGGCGTCGTCTTCCTGCGTCCGGCCTCGCCGGGTACCGGTGTGATCGCCGGTGGTCCGGTGCGCGCCGTGCTGGAGTGCGCCGGGATCCACGACGTGCTGAGCAAGTCGCTCGGCTCGTCGAACGCGATCAACATCGTGCACGCCACCGTCGCGGCCCTCAAGGGCCTCGAGGAGCCGGCCGCCGTGGCCGCGCGCCGTGGCCTCCCGCTCGAGGACGTGGCCCCGGCCGCCCTCCTGCGCGCCCAGGCCGCCGGCCTGGCCGACAAGGCCGCCAAGGCCGACGAGAAGGTGGGTGCGTGATGGCCCGTCTCAAGGTCACCCAGGTCAAGTCCGCCATCGGCGGCAAGCAGAACCAGCGTGACACGCTGCGGACGCTCGGCCTCAAGCGGATCGGCGACACCGCCGTGAAGGAGGACCGTCCGGAGATCCGCGGCATGGTCACCACGGTGGCGCACCTCGTCACCGTCGAGGAGGTCGACTGAGCATGGCGAAGGACGAGAACGCGGCGCAGCCGCTGAAGGTCCACCACCTGCGTCCGGCCCCCGGCGCCAAGACCTCCAAGACCCGCGTGGGTCGTGGTGAGGCGTCGAAGGGTAAGACGGCGGGCCGCGGTACCAAGGGTACGAAGGCTCGTTACCAGGTTCCCGTCGGCTTCGAGGGCGGGCAGATGCCTCTGCACATGCGCCTTCCGAAGCTGCGCGGCTTCAAGAACCCGTTCCGCGTCGAGTACCAGGTCGTCAACCTGGACAAGCTCGCCGCGCTGTACCCCGAGGGTGGCTCCGTCACCGTCGAGGACCTCGTCGCCAAGGGCGCGGTCCGTGCGGGGCAGCCGGTGAAGGTGCTCGGCACGGGTGAGATCACCGTCAAGCTGGACGTCGCGGTCGACGCGCTGTCCGGCTCCGCCAAGGAGAAGATCCTGGCGGCCGGCGGGTCGGTCTCGCAGGACTGACACCCGCAGCAGGGCCGGTGGCGCAGCAGCGCCGCCGGCCCTGCGTGCTCCCCGCACGACGTTCACCCGCGGGCTGTGGTCGGGATCACTCCTCGCGGGCACGTAGAATCCGTCACGGTCCGCGCCGCGCCGCCCGTGCAGCACGGGAGGCGTGGTGGACGCCGGGACACCGGTGGGACCGACGACCGAGTCGGCGCGACGGCGACGGGGCCCACGGGCCACGCTGCCAGCAGGTCGTGCCACACCTCGCCGGGCGACCGGCGACACGACACCCCGCCGCGGCGGGTCAGGAGGATAGGTGCTCAGCGCATTCGGCCGGGCTTTCCGGACACCGGACCTGCGGCGCAAGCTGCTGTTCACGATCGCCATCATGGCGCTGTTCCGCGTGGGGTCGCTGGTACCGACCCCGGGCATCGACTACGGCAACGTCCAGGAGTGCGTGGCCGTGCTCGAGGGCAGCACGTCGCTGCTGGGGCTGGTGAACGTCTTCAGCGGCGGGGCGCTCTTGCAGCTCTCGATCTTCGCGCTCGGCATCATGCCGTACATCACCGCGAGCATCATCGTGCAGCTGCTGCGCGTCGTCATCCCGCGCTTCGAGGCCCTGCACAAGGAGGGCCAGTCCGGGCAGTCGAAGCTCACGCAGTACACCCGCTACCTGACGATCGCGCTGGCGATCCTCCAGTCGACGACGATCGTGACGACGGCGCGCACCGGGGTGCTGTTCCCGGGCTGCCAGGTGGACGTCGTCGCGGACGACAGCTTCATGACCGCGGCGTTCATGGTCATCACGATGACCGCCGGTACCGGGCTCGTCATGTGGCTCGGCGAGCTCATCACCGAGCGCGGCATCGGCAACGGCATGTCGCTGCTGATCTTCACGTCGATCGCGGCGAGCTTCCCGTCGGCCCTCTGGTCGATCGCGGGCGGCGCCAACGGTCCGCTGAACTTCATCGTCATGCTCGTCGTGATCGTCGTGGTGATCGGCCTGGTCGTCTACGTCGAGCAGTCCCAGCGCCGGATCCCCGTGCAGTACGCCAAGCGGATGGTGGGCAGGCGCATGTACGGCGGCACGAGCACCTACATCCCGATCAAGATCAACATGGCGGGCGTCATCCCGGTGATCTTCGCCGCGTCGATCCTGGCGATCCCCGGCCTCATCGCCCAGTTCGGGGACCAGACGGCCGACTGGGTCGTGTGGATCTCGAACAACCTGGTCCAGCAGTCCGACCCGCTGTACATCGTGCTGTACGTGCTGATGGTCATCTTCTTCGCGTTCTTCTACACGTCGATCACGTTCAACCCGGACGAGGTCGCGGACAACATGAAGAAGTACGGCGGGTTCATCCCCGGCATCCGGGCGGGCCGCCCGACGGCGGAGTACCTGGACTACGTCATCACGCGCATCACGTCCGCGGGGTCGCTCTACCTCGCGATCATCGCGCTCATCCCCACCATCGTGCTGGTCGTCCTCGGGGTGTCCACCAACATCCCGTTCGGTGGGACGTCGATCCTCATCATCGTCGGCGTCGGCCTCGAGTTCGTGAAGCAGGTCGACTCCCAGCTCCAGCAGCGTCATTACGAAGGGTTCCTCCGTTGACCGAGACGAACGGCGGCAACGCCGCCTCGAGCGCCGCCCAGGGCGCCGCCCCCACCACCCGCCGTGAGCTCCACGGCGCCCCGAACGAGGAGGCACGCGTGACGCGTCTGGTGATCATGGGGCCGCAGGGTGCGGGCAAGGGGACGCAGGCGGCCCGTCTGGCCGAGACCTTCGGCATCCCGGCGATCTCCACCGGAGACATCTTCCGGGCGAACATCAAGGGCGGGACGGAGCTGGGCCGGCTCGCGCAGGAGTACAGCGCCAAGGGCGAGCTCGTCCCCGACGAGGTCACCGACGAGATGGTGCGCAAGCGCCTCGGCGAGGACGACGTGCGGAGCGGCTTCCTCCTCGACGGCTACCCGCGCAACGCCCACCAGGTGGAGGCGCTCGACCAGATCCTCGGCGACCTGGGCTGGTCCCTGGACGGCGTGGTCGAGCTGACCGCGGACCGGGACGAGCTGCTCGCGCGGATCGCGAAGCGTGCCGAGCTCGAGGGCCGCGACGACGATACCCCGGACGCCATCGCGCGGCGCCTCGACATCTACGACGAGCAGACGGCGCCCCTCACGGCCGCCTACGCCGAGCGCGGGCTGCTGGCCCGCGTCGACGGCATCGGCGAGATCGACGAGGTCACCGAGCGCATCGTCGCGGCGCTGGCCGACGAGCTCGGCTGAACGGTCTCGTCACCGGTGTTCTTCTCCCGTGAGCGCGTCGAGCTCAAGACGCCCGACCAGGTCCGCGTCATGCGGCGTGCGGGCCTGGTCGTGGCGCGTGCCCTGCACGCCGTGCGCGCCGCGGCGGTGCCCGGGATGACGACGGCCGACCTCGACTCCGTCGCCGCCGGCGTGATCGCGGAGGCCGGAGCGACGCCGTCGTTCCTCGGCTACCACGGGTTCCCGGCGACGATCTGCGTGTCCGTGAACGACGAGGTCGTCCACGGCATCCCCGGGGCGCGGGCGCTCGACGCCGGGGACCTGGTCTCCGTGGACTGCGGCGCCGTCGTGGACGGCTTCCACGGGGACTCGGCGCTCAGCTTCGTCCTGGGCGCCGACGGTGCGCTCGACCCCGACGTCCACGTCGACGGGCCGGACGCCGGCCTCGTGCGCGCGACCCGGACGGCCATGTGGGCGGGGATCGCCGCCCTCGCGTCCGGCCGGCACGTGGGCGACGTCGGCGCCGCCGTCGAGGCGGCGGTCGAGCTGGCCGGGGGAGCGGACGGCGCCGAGCTCGGCATCGTGGCGGAGTACACCGGCCACGGGATCGGCTCGGCGATGCACCAGCCGCCGGACGTCGTGAACTTCCGCACCGGCCAGCGCGGGCCCCGGCTGCGTCCGGGGATGTGCCTGGCGGTCGAGCCGATGGTGACGGCGGGCGGCGCGGAGACCCGGGTGCTGGACGACGACTGGACGGTCGTCACGGCCGACGGGTCGCGGGCGGCGCACTGGGAGCACTCCGTCGCGATCACGGAGCAGGGGATCTGCGTCCTGACGGCCGAGGACGGCGGACGCGCCGGGCTGGAGCCGTTCGGCGTCGTCCCGGTCGAGCTCGACGGGTGAGGTCCCGGAGGGCGTCGACCTCGTCGGCAGGCGTTGCGCCGGGTGGGGGGCCGGCGGTGGCGCGGCGCACAGCGAGGAGGCTCGCACCAGCTGGTGCGATGGCGTAGGATGTTCTGTCGGGTGTAGTCCGTTCGGCAGTTTCCTCGTTGCGGCCCAGCACGTCATCCGGTGTGAGCGCCGGAGGGCCTGGCCGAGGGTGAGCAGGCGGCACGCACGACAACCGAGCCTCCGCCACGATGCTGGCGGGTGCCCGGGGACCAGACGAGAGTTAGCGGAGGACATGGCAAAGAAGGACGGCGTCATCGAGATCGAGGGCAGCGTGATCGAGGCTCTGCCGAACGCGATGTTCCGCGTGGAGCTGGCCAACGGGCACAAGGTCCTCGCGCACATCTCGGGGAAGATGCGTCAGCACTACATCCGGATCCTCCCCGAGGACCGGGTCGTGGTCGAGCTCAGCCCGTACGACCTGTCCCGTGGCCGGATCGTCTACCGCTACAAGTAACCCACCCACCACCCGATCGATCGCCGTCGAGGCGTCGGCAGCAGCCGACGTCGGAGCGGCGGCGGAGGAACACTGATGAAGGTCAAGCCGAGCGTCAAGAAGATCTGCGACAGCTGCAAGGTGATTCGCCGGCACGGTCGCGTCATGGTGATCTGCTCGAACCTGCGCCACAAGCAGCGCCAGGGCTGATCGCCGCATCGACACCCGGGTGACGGTCCGCCGTCGCCCACCCAGCGCACCACCACGAACCCGACGCCCCAGAGCGGCGGGGGAACCCTCGGTCCAGGGGCCGGGGCCCGCGGACATCGCGGGAGGGCGGTGCGGCAGACCTCTGGATGCACCACAGGAGCCGGAAGGCACATGGCACGTCTGATCGGCGTCGACCTCCCCCGCGAGAAGCGGCTCGAGGTTGCGCTCACCTACATCTACGGAGTCGGCCGTACCCGCGCCCAGCAGACGCTGGCCGCCACGGGCATCGACCCGAACCTGCGCGTGAAGGACGTCGGCGACGCCGAGCTCGTCACGCTGCGCGACTACCTCGAGGGGAACTTCCAGCTCGAGGGCGACCTCCGTCGTGAGGTCGCGGCCGACATCCGCCGCAAGGTCGAGATCGGCACCTACCAGGGTCTGCGCCACCGTCGCGGACTGCCGGTGCGCGGTCAGCGCACCAAGACCAACGCGCGCACCCGCAAGGGTCCGAAGCGCACCGTCGCGGGCAAGAAGAAGGCCCGCTGACGCCAGCAGTCCGAGGAGCGGGCCAGGCCGGCCGCGTCGATCATGCCGATCACGCCGGCCGAGTCGCCTGACACCCGCCCCGGTCCGACGACCTCAGACCAGGAGTACACGCACACATGCCTCCCAAGACCCGCGCCGCCGCCACGCGCAAGCCGCGCCGCAAGGACAAGAAGAACGTCCCGCTCGGCCAGGCGCACATCAAGAGCACCTTCAACAACACGATCGTCTCGATCACGGACCCGTCGGGCGCCGTGATCTCGTGGGCCTCCGCCGGCCACGTCGGCTTCAAGGGCTCGCGCAAGTCGACCCCGTACGCCGCCCAGCTCGCCGCCGAGTCGGCGGCCCGCCGCGCCCAGGAGCACGGCGTCAAGAAGGTCGACGTCTTCGTCAAGGGCCCGGGCTCCGGTCGTGAGACCGCGATCCGGTCCCTCCAGGCGACCGGCCTCGAGGTCGGCTCGATCCAGGACGTGACGCCCCAGGCGCACAACGGCTGCCGCCCCCCGAAGCGTCGCCGCGTCTGACACCCGGCTCGGTCGCCGGCCCGCCGCCGTCCGCACGTCCGGTCGCTGCCCTCGTCGGCAGCCACCGGGCGGTGGGTGGCGACAGGCCGGCGCCGGCCTCGGCCGGACGGGTGGACCGAGTCCCGTCCGGCGTCGCGAGTAGTGATCGCGGATCCGTGATGCGTCATATGGCGGACGCACACTGAAAGGACCATCACCGTGCTGATCGCACAGCGCCCCACCCTGACCGAAGAGGTCATCTCGGAGTACCGTTCGCGCTTCTCCGTCGAGCCGCTCGAGCCTGGCTTCGGCTACACGCTCGGCAACTCGCTGCGCCGGACGCTGCTGTCGTCCATCCCGGGCGCGGCCGTCACCTCCATCCGCATCGACGGAGTGCTCCACGAGTTCTCCACGGTGCCGGGTGTCAAGGAGGACGTCACCGAGATCATCCTCAACATCAAGAACATCGTCGTCTCCTCGGAGAACGACGAGCCGGTCGTGATGTACCTGCGCAAGACGGGCGCCGGGGCGGTCACCGCCGCGGACATCGTGCCGCCGGCGGGTGTCGAGGTGCACAACCCCGACCTGCACATCGCCACGCTCAACGACAAGGGCAAGCTCGAGATCGAGCTGACCGTCGAGCGGGGCCGTGGTTACGTCTCCGCGGCGCAGAACAAGTTCGACGACGCGGAGATCGGCCGGATCCCGGTCGACTCGATCTACTCGCCGGTCCTCAAGGTCACCTACAAGGTCGAGGCCACCCGTGTGGAGCAGCGCACGGACTTCGACAAGCTGATCGTCGACGTCGAGACGAAGCCGGCCATCGCGCCGCGCGACGCGCTCGCCTCCGCCGGCAAAACGCTCGTCGAGCTGTTCGGTCTCGCCCGCGAGCTGAACGTCGAGGCCGAGGGCATCGAGATCGGCCCGTCGCCGACGGACACGGCCCTGGCCGCGGACCTGGCGCTGCCGATCGAGGAGCTCAACCTCACCATCCGGTCGTACAACTGCCTCAAGCGCGAGGGCATCCACCAGGTGGGTGAGCTCGTGGCCCGCAGCGAGGCCGACCTGCTCGACATCCGCAACTTCGGCGCCAAGTCGATCAACGAGGTCAAGGAGAAGCTGGCCGAGCTCGGTCTGGCGCTCAAGGACTCGCCGCTCGACTTCGACCCGTCCAGCGCCGCGTACTTCAGCGGCTCCGAGGACGAGTCGGCCTACCCGGACGAGCAGTCGTACTGACGTCTCCGCGCCCGCGGCGGCCCGCTCGACCTGACCGGGCCGCGCGGTGCGGAACCACCCTCAAGGAGATTCAGAAATGCCTACCCCCACCAAGGGTCCGCGGCTCGGCGGCGGCCCGGCGCACGAGCGCCTGATCCTCGCCAACCTGTCGACGGCGCTCTTCGAGCACGGCCGCATCACGACGACCGAGACCAAGGCGAAGCGGCTCCGCCCGCTGGCCGAGCGTCTCATCACCTTCGCGAAGCGCGGCGACCTGCACGCCCGCCGCCGGGTGCTCACCGTCATCCGCGACAAGTCCGTGGTGCACACGCTGTTCACCGAGATCGCCCCGACGATGGCGGAGCGCAACGGCGGCTACACGCGCATCACCAAGATCGGCAACCGCAAGGGCGACAACGCCCCGATGGCGGTCATCGAGCTCGTGACCGAGCCGGTCAGCCCGAAGCAGGCCGTCGTCAAGGAGGCCACGAAGGCCACCGAGAAGTCGGCGAAGGCGGAGCCGGCCGTGGAGGAGCCGAAGGCCGAGGAGGCCACCGAGGCCCCCGCCGAGGACGCTCCCGCCACCGAGGAGAAGGCCGAGGAGACGAAGGAGGACTGACCCTCCCCGTCCCGCAGGCGACCACGGGCCCCGCACCACCCTCCGGGTGGCGCGGGGCCCGTCTCGCGTCCCCGGGCGCGTGCGGGAGCCGAGGTCGTCGCCTGCTCGTAGCCTGGCCCCATGGACACCGGTCCCGCGCCCACGGAGGCCACGGCGTCCTCGCGCACGGACGCCCCGGGCCGCGCGCTCCGGCGGGCGGCACCGGTCGTGCTGCTGCACGGGTCGCGGACGTCGCGGACGATGTGGCGACGGCAGGTGGACGCCCTGCGTGCCGCCGGCGTGCCCGTGCGGGCCGTGGACCTGCCGGGCCACGGCGCGCGCCGGGACGAGCCGTTCACGCTCGACGCGGCCCTGACGACCGTGCGTGACGCGGTGCGCGATCTCGCGGACGAGGCACCGCCGGGCGACGGGCGGGCTCTCGTCGCCGGGCTGTCGCTCGGCGGGTACGTCGCCGTCGCGCACCGCGCCCGTTTCCCGGGGCAGAGCGCGGGTCTGGTCGCGGCGGGGTGCTGTACGGCGACGACGTCGCCGCTGCGGCCCGCGTGGGGGATGCTGGCACGCTGGATCCAGGGCTGGCCGGACCACGGTGCCCGGCTCAACGAGGCGGTCGTGCGCGCGCTGCTCACGCCGCCCGGCGCCCGCGACCTCGCCGCGGGCGGCTACGCGCTCACCGCCATGGCGGACGTCCTCGCCGAGCTGGCGGCGGTGGACGCGCCTCGCGACCTCGCGGCCGCGGACAGCCCCGTCTGGCTCGTGAACGGCCGCTACGACCACTTCCGCACGGGGGAGCGGGCGTTCGCCGCCGCGGCACGCGCCGGCGGGGCGCCGACCCACGTGGTCACCGTGCCCCGGGCGCGGCACCTCGTCAGCCTCGACGCGCCGGTCACGTTCAGCCGGGTGCTCCTCGAGGCCGCGTCCGACCCCGCCGTGCTGTGCCGAACATGTGGTTGATCCGGGATTCGGCCGCCGAATCCCGGATCAACCACATGCTCGGCACAGAAGAGGTCCTTGGCTCACTCGAGGGGCAGGTCCCAGGCGCGGGCGCCACCGACGAGGGCCGCGGAGTTCGGCACCACGACGACGTCGTCACCCAGCCGGGACAGTGCCGACGCCGTGATCCGCCGCGAGTTGCCGCCCCCGAGATACAGGCGGTCCCACCAGAACACCGGGCGCAGCCCGTCGACCATCGCCACGACGCGCCGCGACCACAGCCCGTCGCCCAGCCGCCGCCGCTCCGGCTCCCCGACGTACTGGTCGTAGGTGGTGCCGCGACGCACCGGCGCCCGCGACCACTCCAGGTGCGGGGCCAGGCGCCCTCCGTCGAACAGCGCCGAGCCGAGGCCGGTGCCCAGCGTGAGCACCAGCTCGACGCCCGACCCCGCGACCACCCCCGCGCCGTGCACCTCCGCGTCGTTGAGCACCAGGGCGGGCACGCCCAGCCGCTCTGCGAGCGCGCCGCGCACGTCGAAGCTCGCCCACGCCTCGACCAGCTCCGGCAGCACGCGCGAGCGCGGTCCGTCGCGGGTCACGTAGTGCGGGGTGTGCACCACGACGCCGTGCCGCAGCATCCCCGGCATCCCGAGCGTCACCCGGTCGGCGGCGGGCAGCGACGCGGCGATGTCCGCGACCGTGCCCACCAGCAGGGACGGGGGCAGCGGGTACGGTGTCGGCACGCGCACCGGCGCCGCGTGCGCGGTGCCGGCCACGTCCAGCACGGCCGCCTTGATGCCGCCACCCCCGCAGTCGACGGCGAGCGTCAGGGTGCCGGGCACGGCGGCGGTCGGCGAGGTCGGCGAGGAGTCGGAGTCGGGCACCCGCCCATCATCCGGCCACAATGGGGCCGTGAGCACCTCGACGCGCCCGCCGGACGCCGCCCCGCCGCCCCCGGAACCGGAACCCGTGGGACCGCCGGGGCAGGACCGGCCGAGCGACGTGGTCCGTGTCCGGCTGGACCTGGCCTACGACGGCACGCACTTCGCCGGGTGGGCCACCCAGCCGCGCCTGCGCACCGTCCAAGGCGTGCTGGAGGACGCGCTCGCCACGGTCGTGCGCACCGGCCCGCTCGGGCTGCCGCGCCCCCGGCTGACGGTCGCCGGGCGCACCGACGCGGGCGTGCACGCCCGGGGCCAGGTGGCGCACGTCGACGTCCCGCGCGAACGCTGGGCGGCGATGCCCGGCCGCTCGGACCGGGAGCCCGGCGTTGCGCTCGCCGACCGGCTCGCCGGGGTGCTGCCGCCCGACGTCGTCGTGCACCGCGCCGACGAGGCGCCGGACGGCTTCGACGCCCGGTTCTCCGCCCTCGGCCGGCGCTACGCCTACCGGGTCTCGGACTCGCCCGCCCTGCGCGACCCCCTGCGGCGCGACTGGGTGCTCTGGCACCGCCGCCCGCTCGACGTGGCCGCCATGCACCGAGCGATGCAGCCGCTCGTCGGCCTGCACGACTTCGCCGCCTTCTGCAAGCCCCGGGAGGGCGCCACCACGATCCGCGAGCTCACCCGGCTGTCCTGGGACCGGCCGGAGACCGGCCCCGACGCGGGGCTCGCCGTCGCCACCGTCGAGGCCGACGCGTTCTGCCACTCGATGGTCCGCGCCCTGGTCGGGATGTCCCTGGCCGTGGGGGAGGGGCGTCGGTCCGAAGACGCCCCGGCCGAGGTGCTCGCGGGCCGGTCCCGCGGCGCGGCCGCGAGCGTCGTCGCCTCCCGCGGGCTCGTCCTCGAGCGCGTGGACTACCCGGCCGACGACGAGCTCGCCGCCCGAGCCGAGCGCGTCCGGGCGAAGCGTGACCCCGCCGAGACGGAACGTGGCTGACCTCGGTCGTCTCGGCGGTCGGTTGTGGCCGGTCGTGGTCGGGGTGTCCTTGTCGCGAGGCGCACCATCCGCCTCGCTCGTTCCTCGCTCGGCTCCCGCCAGGCCCGTCCAGCCTCGCGACAAGGACACCCCGAACCCACCCTCACGCGCCGACGTCGCGGGCAGGCTTCAGGGCTCCTCGACCCAGTGGACGGCGGCCTCCTCGGCGCTCGCGCCGGCGCCGTCGACGCCGGCGTCCTCGCTGTAGAGGTCGTTCTCGCGGCCGCCGTCGTCGCCGGGGTCGGCGTCGTCGTCCTCGACCAGCCGGCCAGCGCGGGTGGTGTCGGGGCGGGTCAGCGGGTCGGTCTCCCAGACGTCGGGCTGCTCGGCGCCGAGCCGGCGGTCGAGGGGCTCGCCGGTGGACTCCTCCCAGGCGGTCTCGCCCCAGTGGTTCGACCGCTCGCGCTCCAGCGGCGAGTAGCCCTCGTCGAGGACGTCGTCGAGCTCCGGGTCGAGGAGGGTGTCCTCCTTGGGCAGCTGGTTCTCGTCGCCCTCGACACCTGTCAGGGGGTCCGGTCGGGTGCCCGGTGTCTCGTCCGTCATGGGTCCACCGTGCACCGGCCGGGGCGCACCTGCACCCGGGGGGCGGAGGGAGCGGTGGGGTGACGGACACCGCTTTGCCCCCGGCGGATGCGGTCGCTAGACTGTTGTGCCGTTGTGCTATGCCTCCGGCGTCCGCGTCGTCAGCGTTCCCACCGCCTCGACGACGCCCTGGCCAGGACGTCATCCATGGAGCACCCGCGCACAACACCTGACTCATCGGGCGCCGCTTCTCGCCCGACGACACCGAACACGAAAAGGTGACGCAACAGTGCGTACGTACACCCCCAAGCCCGGCGACGTCCAGCGCGACTGGTACGTCGTCGACGCGACCGACGTCGTCCTGGGCCGCCTGGCGAGCCAGGTCGCCACGCTCCTGCGCGGGAAGCACAAGCCGACCTTCGCCCCGCACGTCGACGGTGGTGACTTCGTCATCGTGATCAACGCGGACAAGGTCGCCCTGAGCGGCAACAAGCGGGAGACCAAGCTGGCCTACCGCCACTCCGGCTACCCGGGCGGTCTGCGCTCCGTGGCCTATGGCGAGCTCCTCGAGAAGAACCCCGAGCGCGCCGTGGAGAAGGCCGTGCGCGGCATGCTCCCCAAGAACAAGCTCGCGGCCGAGATGCTGAAGAAGCTGAAGGTGTACCGCGGCGCGGAGCACCCGCACGCGGCGCAGCAGCCCCAGCCGTACGAGCTCACCCAGGTTTCGCAGCAGGCCTGAGCCGCTGCCGGATGCAAAGCGAAGGATTCACAGTGGCCGAGACCACCGCAGACACCACGCTGGACGAGAACACGCCCAGCTCCTACACCTCCGAGAGCGCCGCCCCCGTCGCGAACGGCGGCCAGTCCATCACCGCCCCGGGCCACGCCGTCGGCCGCCGCAAGGAGGCCGTGGCGCGCGTGCGCCTCGTCCCCGGCACCGGCACGTGGAAGATCAACGGCCGCACCCTCGAGGACTACTTCCCGAACAAGGTGCACCAGCAGCTGGTCAACGACCCGCTGAAGCTGGTCGAGGTCGAGGGCCGCTTCGACGTCATCGTCCGCATCACCGGCGGCGGCCCCTCGGGCCAGGCCGGCGCGGTGCGCCTGGGCATCGCCCGCGCGCTCAACGCGATCGACGCCGAGGCGAACCGCCCCGCCCTGAAGAAGGCCGGCTTCCTCACGCGTGACCCGCGTGCGGTCGAGTCGAAGAAGGCCGGTCTCAAGAAGGCCCGCAAGGCGCCGCAGTACTCGAAGCGCTGATCGGACGACCTGGGCGGCACGCGTGCCGCCCAGGTCCGCGCAGCGTGGGACGGCCCCGTCGGAGCACTCCGGCGGGGCCGTCGCCGTCGGTGGATACGATCGACCCCGCGACGTCGGCAGGCATCCAGTAGGCGCGGAGAAGAGGGACAGAAGACACATGGTGCGAATGTTCGGCACGGACGGGGTCCGCGGCCTGGCCAACCGGGACGTGACCGCGGACCTCGCCCTCGGCCTGGGCAGCGCGGCGGCCCGCGTGCTCGGCAGCCAGGGAGCGTTCGTCGGGCACCGCCCGCGGGCGGTCGTGGGCCGTGACCCGCGGGCCTCCGGCGAGTTCCTGTCCGCGGCGGTCGGCGCGGGCCTCGCCAGCTCCGGCGTCGACGTCGTCAACCTCGGGGTGCTCCCCACCCCCGCGCTCGCGCACCTCGTCGGGGCGATGGACATGGACCTCGGGGTAATGGTCTCCGCGTCGCACAACCCGATGCCGGACAACGGGATCAAGTTCTTCGCGCGCGGCGGCTACAAGCTGCCCGACGGCCTCGAGGACGAGATCGAGGGGCAGCTCGGGCAGGACTGGGAGCGGCCCGTCGGCGCCGACGTCGGCCGGATGCGCTCCGACACCGGGGTCGCCGCGCAGCAGTACGTCGAGCACCTGGTGGCGAGCGTCGGCGGCACGGTGGACACCCGCCCGCTCGAGGGCCTGCGGATCGCGGTCGACGCGGCCAACGGTGCCGCCAGCCAGGTGGGCCCGGACGCGCTGCGCGAGGCCGGCGCGGACGTCGTCGTGATCAACGCCAGCCCGGACGGCCGCAACATCAACGAGAAGGCGGGCTCCACCCACCCGGAGCAGCTGCAGGCGGTCGTCGTGGCGGCGGAGGCCGACTTCGGCGTCGCGTTCGACGGCGACGCCGACCGCTGCCTGGCCGTCGACCACGGTGGCGTCCTCGTGGACGGCGACCAGATCCTCGGGATCCTGGCCCGCGGGCTCAAGGACGAGGGGCGCTTGCCGGCGGACACCCTCGTCGTCACCGTGATGAGCAACCTCGGCCTGCTGCTCGCGATGCGCGAGGCCGGCATCGCCACCGTCCAGACGGCGGTGGGGGACCGGTACGTGCTGGAGGCGATGCGGGCCCACGGGTACGGTCTCGGCGGCGAGCAGTCCGGGCACATCATCCTGGCCGACCATGCCACCACCGGCGACGGCGTCCTCACGGCGCTCCACCTGGCGGCGCGGGTCAAGGCGACGGGGCGGCGGCTCGCCGACCTCGCCGGGGACGTCCCGCGGCTGCCGCAGACGCTCCTCAACGTCAAGGGCGTCGACAAGGCGCGCGCGGGTACCGACGACGGGGTCCTGGCGGCGGTCGCCGCCGCCGAGGGCCGGCTGGGCGACACCGGGCGGGTGCTCCTGCGCCCGTCGGGCACCGAGCCGGTCGTGCGGGTCATGGTGGAGGCACCGACCCAGACCCAGGCGGACGGTGTCGCGGACCAGCTCGCCGCCGTCGTCCGCGACCGCCTGGCCCTGTGACCGGCCGTCCCACGGACGACGTCCTCCGGGCGGCCGTCGCGGACCAGCTCGACCGGGCGGACGCGGAGACCGACGGCGTGCTGCCGATCGTCCAGGCGGGCGCGCCCGTGCTGCGCACCCCCGCCGCCCGCTACGAGGGTCAGCTCGGCGACCTGCTGCCCCGGTTTCTCGCCGCGATGCGGCGCACCATGCACGCCGCGCCCGGCGTGGGACTCGCGGCGCCGCAGGTGGGCGTGCCGCTGGCGGTGGCCGTCGTGGAGGACGCCGGTGGCGACGACGGCGACCCCCGCGAGCGCACCACGCTGCCGTTCCGCGTGCTCGTCAACCCCCGGTACGAGCCCCTGCCGGCGGACGACGGTCCCGGGACCGTCGCCTTCTTCGAGGGCTGCCTGTCCGTGGCGGGATGGTCGGCGGTGGTGGCCCGGCACCGCAGGATCCGGCTGACGGGCACCGACGAGTCCGGTGCGCCGCTCGACGAGGAGCTCACCGGGTGGCCCGCGCGGATCGTGCAGCACGAGACCGACCACCTCGCGGGCGAGCTCTACCTCGACCACGCCCCGACCCGCTCGCTCACCTCGAACGAGAACCTCGTGCGGTACTGGGCCGCGAGCCCCGACCCGGCCCCCGCCGCCGCGGCCCTCGGGTTCCCGCTCACCTGAACGCCGGTCGTGAACCTCGGGTGAAACTTCCGGGATCAGGGTGAGATCGGGGGAGAACCCCATGCTTTCGGGCCGGTGACTCCGCCTAGGCTGGCCGTGTGGCACCGTCCGGTGCCACAGGACTGCCGGACGGACACTCACCGGCCGACGGAACTGGGGAACCGTGCTCGAGACGCTGTCGACGATGCTGGGCCAGCTGGAGGGCTGGATCCTCGACCTGGGCGGGTCCGCGCTGATCTACCCCGCGATGTACCTGTTCGCCACCATCGACGGCTTCTTCCCGCCGATCCCGAGCGAGTCCGTCGTCATCACGCTCACGGTGCTCGCGCACTCGGGGGGCGGGCCGTGGCTTCCTGGGATCCTCGCCCTCGCGGTCGCCGGGGCCTGGACCGGCGACCAGATCGCCTACCAGATCGGCCGGACCATCGGGACGGAGCGGGTGCGGATCCTGCGCTCCCCGCGCGGTCGCAAGGCGGTCGCCTCGGCGCGGCAGGCGCTCGACCACCGGGGTGCGTCGTTCATCCTCGCCGCGCGGTACGTGCCCATCGGGCGGGTCGCGGTCAACATGACGGCCGGCGCCGTCCGCTACCCGCGTCGCCGTTTCATGGTCTACTCCGGGATCGCGGCCGTGACGTGGGGGATCTACTCGATGCTCATCGGCCTGGCCGCCGCCTCGTGGCTCGGGCACAACACCCTGTTGGCGATGGGCGTGGGCGTCGTCGCCGGGGTGCTGCTCGGTGTCGTCGTGGACCAGGTCGTGCAGCGGATCGCGGGGCCGCCCAAGATCGCTCCCGGCGAGGAACCTCCCGTCCAGGAGCCGTACGACGGCGACGCCGAGGCGCAGCGCCGCGCGGCCTGAGGGTCAGAGCTTGCGCAGCCGGACGCGCTGGACCGAGTGGTCCGCGCCCTTGGTGAGCACCAGCGTGGCGCGGCCCCGGGTCGGCAGCACGTTCTGCTCGAGGTTCGGACCGTTGATCGACTCCCAGATCGACAGCGCCTTGGCGCTCGCCTCGGCGTCCGACAGGTCGGCGTAGCGCCGGAAGTGCGACTCGGGGCGGCTGAACGCGGTGCGGCGCAGCTGCAGGAACCGGTCGACGTACCACTGGCGGATGTTGCGGGTGCGGGCGTCGACGTAGATGGAGAAGTCGAAGAAGTCGCTCACGGCGACGGCGCCCTCGTCGACGGCGGACGGCCGGGCGGGCTGCAGCACGTTGAGGCCCTCGACGATGAGCACGTCGGGCTTGCGCACCACGACCTCCTGGCCGGGCACGATGTCGTAGGTCACGTGCGAGTACACGGGCGCGCGCACCTCGGCCTGGCCGGCCTTCACGCGGGACAGGAACCGGATGAGGGCGCGCCGGTCGTACGACTCCGGGAATCCCTTGCGGTCCATGATCCCGCGGCGCTGCAGCTCGGCGTTGGGGTGCAGGAACCCGTCGGTGGTGACGAGCTCGACGTGCGGGGTGTCGGGCCAGCGCGCCAGCATCTCGCGCAGGACGCGCGCGGTCGTGGACTTGCCGACGGCGACCGACCCGGCGACGCCGATGACGTAGGGGGTCCGTGGCGGGTCCTCGTGCAGGAACGTCGACGTCGCGCGGTGCAGGCCGGAGGTCGCCGACACGTACAGGTTGAGCAGCCGGGACAGCGGCCGGTAGACCGCGTCGACCTCTGCCAGGTCGATGGGGTCGCCCAGGCCGCGCAGCCGCTCGACGTCCGCGTCGGTGAGCGGCAGCGGCGTCGACTCGGACAGCCGGCTCCACGCCGCCCGGTCGAGGTCGACGTAGGGGGACGCGGGCGCCAGGCGCGTCAGGTGGTCGCCGAGCGGCTGCGGGAGCGGGTGCGCGGCGGTCGTGCGCGGGCCGGACGCCGGGTCGGTGTGCTGGGATACCACCCGCCCGATTCTGCCCGATGACGTGGGCGGCGCCGCGCACCTCCCGGGCGGCGTCAGGCATCGAATCCGCATCGAATGCGCATCGATACGGCATCGGCGTGGCGCCGGAGGCGCACCGCGAGAACTGCAGGAGAGGTAGCAAAATACCGCGGGATCATGCCGATCCGGCGGCTCGCCCGGCCCGGTTAGACTCGCTCACCATGTGTGGAATCGTGGGATACGCGGGGCCCTCGGAGGCCTCGGGCAGGCCGCTCGACGTCGCGCTCGACGGGCTCCGGCGGCTCGAGTACCGCGGCTACGACTCGGCGGGCGTCGCGCTCGTCACGCCCGGGCAGGGCGGCGTCGCCTCGGCGAAGAAGTCGGGCAAGCTGGCCAACCTCGTCGAGGAGATCGCCGCCCACCCGCTGCCGGACGCCACCGCCTCGATCGGCCACACCCGCTGGGCCACCCACGGCGGACCGAGCGACGCCAACGCCCACCCGCACCTGGCGGACGACGGGCGGCTCGCCGTCATCCACAACGGCATCGTCGAGAACTTCGCCACGCTGCGCGCGGAGCTCGCCGCCGACGGCGCCACGTTCCTCTCGGAGACGGACACCGAGGTCACCGCGCAGCTGCTGGCCCGCGAGTACCGGGCCGCGGGCGACCTCACCGCCGCGATGGCGGCCACCGCCCGCCGGCTCACCGGCACGTTCACCCTGCTGGCCGTGCACGCCGACGCCCCGGGCACCGTCGTCGGCGCCCGGCACGACTCCCCGCTCGTGGTCGGGATCGGCGAGGGAGAGAACTTCCTCGGCTCCGACGTCGCCGCGTTCGTGGCGCACACGTCCGAGGCGCTCGAGCTGGCTCAGGACCAGGTCGTGACCATCACCGCGACGTCGGTGGACGTCACGGACTTCGACGGGACCCCCGCGGAGGGCAAGCGGTTCACCGTCACCTGGGACGCCGCAGCCGCCGAGAAGGGCGGCTTCGGCTCCTTCATGGACAAGGAGATCCACGACCAGCCGCAGGCGGTCGCGGACACCCTGCTCGGGCGCTCGGACGCCCAGGGCCGCCTGGTCCTCGACGAGGTGCGCATCGAGGAGTCGGTGCTGCGCGCCGTCGACAAGATCATCGTCGTCGCGTGCGGCACCGCCGCGTACGCCGGGCACGTGGCCAAGTACGCGATCGAGCACTGGTGCCGCGTCCCGGTGGAGGTGGAGCTCGCGCACGAGTTCCGCTACCGGGACCCGATCGTGGACGAGCGCACCCTCGTCGTCGCGATCTCGCAGTCCGGCGAGACCATGGACACGCTGATGGCCGTGCGGCACGCGCGCGAGCAGGGTGCCAAGGTGCTCTCGATCGTCAACACGCACGGGTCGTCGATCCCGCGCGAGTCCGACGCCGTGCTCTACACGCACGCCGGCCCGGAGATCGCCGTCGCCTCCACCAAGGCGTTCCTGTCGCAGATCACCGCCGCCTACCTGCTGGGTCTCTACCTGGCGCAGCTGCGCGGCAACAAGTTCCCCGACGAGGTCGGGGTCCTGCTCGACGAGCTGCGGGACATGCCCCGCAAGGTGCGTACCGTCATCGAGCGGGGCGAGTACGTGCGCGCCACCGCCCGCTCGATGGCCGAGTCGGACAAGGTCCTCTTCCTGGGCCGGCACGTCGGCTACCCGGTGGCGATGGAGGGTGCGCTCAAGCTCAAGGAGCTCGCGTACATCCACGCCGAGGGCTTCGCCGCCGGGGAGCTCAAGCACGGGCCGATCGCTCTCATCGACTCCGGCCAGCCGGTGTTCGTCGTGGTGCCGTCACCGCACGGCCGCGACCAGCTGCACTCCAAGGTCGTGTCCAACATCCAGGAGATCCGCGCCCGCGGGGCCCGCACCCTCGTCATCGCGGAGGACGGCGACGACGAGGTCCGCGCGTACGCCGACGAGATCTTCTGGGTGCCGCGGGCCCCGTCGCTCATGCAGCCGCTGCTCGCCGTCGTCCCGTTGCAGATCTTCGCGATGGCGCTCGCGGGCGCCAAGGGCCTCGACGTCGACCAACCGCGCAACCTCGCGAAGTCCGTCACCGTCGAGTGACACCGCCCTCGCTGCCGAACATGTGGTTGCTCAGGTATTCCGCGGCCGAATCCGGGAGCAACCACATGTTCGGCGGCGGGCAACGGCGTAGGTTGCGGACATGGAACTGAGGGACCTGGCCGACGAGGTCGAGATCATCTCGCGCGTGTACGAGCGGCGGTTCGGCGTCGAGCGCACCGACGACTGGCTCGTGCTCAAGCTGCACGAGGAGGTCGGCGAGCTGACCCAGGCGTACCTCGCCGCGTCCGGCCGCTCGCGCGAGCGGCCCGCGGCGACGGACGAGCAGCAGGCGTTCCGCGCCGAGCTGGCGGACGTGCTGGCCCAGCTCCTGCTCGTGGCGCGACGCTTCGACGTCGACCTGGAGGCCGAGGTGGAGCGCAAGTGGTTCCGGTTCCGGCACCTGGTGGAGCCGCAGGACACCGAGGGGGTGCGCGCGTGATCGTCGGTGTCGGGATCGACGTGGTCGACGTCGACCGGTTCATGGCGACGCTCGAGCGCACGCCCCGGCTGCGCGAGAAGCTGTTCACGCCGGCGGAGCGCGACCTTCCGGCGTCGTCCCTCGCGGCACGGTTCGCCGCGAAGGAGGCGATCGCCAAGGCGCTCGGCGCGCCCGGGAACCTGCACTGGCACGACGCGACCGTGCACCGTACCGTCGGCGGGCCGCCGAAGGTCGAGCTGCGGGGCACGGTGCAGGCCCGGGCCGAGGAGCTCGGCGTCAGAGCCTGGCACCTGTCCATCTCGCACGACGCCGGCATCTCCTCCGCGATGGTGGTCGCGGAGGGCTGAGCCGGCCTGCGGCGGACGGTGTGGAGCCGAGGCTGAGCAGGTGCCCCCGACCGCGACCTCCCCTCGGCGGGGTGCTACTGGAGCGCGGGAATGACCCGCCGCTGGAACAGCTCGATCTGGTCGCGGTCACCCACGGCGTTCGGGAAGTACGTGATCGCGTACGTCATGCCGCGACCCCGCAGGTCCTGCAGGGTCTCGACGACCTGCTCGGGAGTCCCGACGAGCGGGCCGCCGCGCCAGTTCGCGATCTCCCGCTCCGCGGGCTCACCGGGGGCGTATCGGCGGAAGTGCGACTCGATCCACGCCAGCCGGTCGTCGATCTCGGCCTGGTTCTCGCCGATGACGACGTTGTAGTTCGCCGAGCGGGTGATCTCGCCGAAGTCGCGGCCGACGTCGCGGCAGTGCTGCTCGAGGATCCGCGACTTGTGGTCGAACGTCTCGGCGTCGCCGGCGATGTTCGCGTACTGGGCGTGCTGCGCGACGATCCGCAGTGTCTTCTTCTCGCCGCCGCCCGCGATCCACAGCGGGATGCTCGGCGCCGTCGCGCCGCCGTCGCCCACCGGCAGCTGCTGCAGCGGCTGCGGGTAGCACAGCGCGCCGTCGACCTGGTAGCGCTTGCCCTCGAAGGTGCCCGACGAGCCGGTGCGCCACATGTTCGCCATGATCTGCACGCCCTCGTCGAGCGCGCGCAGCCGTTCGCCCGCCGTCGGGAACCCGTAGCCGTAGGCGCGCCACTCGTGCTCGTACCAGCCCGCGCCGATGCCCATCTCGAGGCGGCCGCCCGAGATCGCGTCCACGGTGGAGGCGACCTTCGCCAGGTAGGTGGGCTCGCGGTACGCCATGCACGTGCACATCTGGCCGAGGCGCACGCGCTGGGACGCGGCCGCGAACGCCGCCATCAGCGTCCACGCCTCGTGCGTCGCCTCCGTGCTCGGCACGGGAACGGTGTGGAAGTGGTCGTACACCCAGACGCTCTCCCACGCGAACGCGCCGCCGGGCACGGGTTCGCCTGCCGCGGCGTTGTCGGCGTAGTGCAGCAGGGACAGCATCGTCTCCCAGTGCTGCTCCGGTGGGACGTCGGTGAGCGAGTGGCGCCAGCCCTGCGGGATGAAGAGTCCGAATCGCATGAGGTGACCCTATTCCTCCCGGTCCGCCCGCGCCCCTGCGACGCGCGCCCCGGCGCGGCATCATGCGTCCCATGATCTCCGCCTGGACCGCCGCCGACGTCCGTGCCGCCGAGGAGCCGCTGCTGGCGGAGGGCGTGCCGCTCATGGAGCGCGCGTCGTTCGCGCTCGCGACCCGGGTGCTCGCCGACGTGCGGGCCCGGCGGGGGCGCGTCCGCGGTGCCCGGGTGGCGCTGCTCGTCGGCTCCGGCAACAACGGCGGCGACGCCCTGCACGCGGGGGCGGTGCTCGCCCGTCGCGGCGTGGCGGTCACGGCGGTGCTGGTCTCGGAGCGCGCGCACCCGGGGGGCCTGGCCGCGCTGCGCCGGGCCGGGGCCCGCGCCGTCGAGCTGTTCGCCGCGCCGGAGCGCCTGCACGCGGTGGTCGCCGACGCCGCCGGGGCCGACGTCGTCCTCGACGGTCTGGTGGGCATCGGCGCCCGCGGGCCGTTGCGCGGGCTGGCCGCCGAGGTGGTCGCGGCCCTCGGCCGGGCCGCCGCCGGGGGCGGGCGGCCGTGGGTCGTGGCCGTCGACGTGCCGTCGGGGATCGGCGTCGACGACGGCGCGGTGCCCGGGCCGGTGCTGCCGGTCGGTCGGACCGTGACGTTCGGGGCGGCCAAGCCCGGGTTGCTGCTGCCGCCGGCGGCCCACCTGGCCGGCGAGGTCGACGTCGTCCCCATCGGTCTCGCGCTGGGCGCGCCCCCCGCCGTGCGCCGCCTCGCGCCCGACGACGTCGCCCGCTCGTGGCCCGTGCCCGGCCCTGCCGACCACAAGTACACCCGTGGCGTCGTGGGGGTGGTGGCGGGGACCGCCACGTACCCGGGCGCGGCCGTGCTCACGGCGTCGGGCGCTGTCCGGGCCGGCGCCGGGATGGTGCGCTACCGGGGGTCGACGCCGGTCGGGCAGGCCGTGGTGGCGGCGCGGCCGGAGGTCGTGACCGCGCCGGGACGCGTGCAGTCGTGGGTGGTGGGCCCGGGGGTCCCGGGGGACCAGGGGGCGGACGACGACGGGCAGCACGAGCGGGGCCGCGCCGGGCTCGCCGCCGCCGCGGGACGGCTCGCGGGGCTCTCCGGCGGCCCCGTGCCCGCCGTCGTCGACGCGGGCGGCCTGCCGTTGCTGGAGGAGACCAGCCCGCCGTGGTTCGTGCTCACCCCGCACGCGGGGGAGCTCACCGGGCTGCTGCGCGCACGGGGCGAGGACGTGCGGCGCGAGGACGTCGAGTCGGCGCCGCTGCGCTGGGCCCGTCGCGCCCACGAGCTCACCGGCGCGACGGTGCTGCTCAAGGGCGGCGTCACGGTGGTCGCCGGCCCGGGCGTCGCGTACGCGCAGGCGGACGCGCCGGGCTGGCTCGCCACGGCGGGCGCGGGCGACGTCCTGGCGGGCGTGCTCGGGGCGATGCTCGCCGCCCGCTCGGCGGAGATCGTGCGGCGGCCCGAGGTCGCCGTCGAGGTCGCCGCCGCGGCGGCGCTCGTGCACGGCCGGGCCGCGCACCGGGCCGACCCCGGCGGCCCGGTGGCGGCGCTGGACGTGGCCGAGGCCCTTCCCGGGACCGTCGCCGAGCTCCTGCGACCGGCCTGAACTCGCCGTAGGAGATGCTTGCTCCCGGCGTCACCGGGGCGAAGAATGCGCGCGTGTTCGCCGAGTATCAGCCCCACCGACCGACGCCGGCAGCTCCGGTCGAGGTCGAGGTCCGCGAGGCGCGGGCGAGTGACCTCGCGGCGATCGAGCGGGTGGAGGACGCCGCCGACCGGGCCGCGTGCCCGGACGGCGTGCGGACCGCGATCGCCGACCCGCGGCGGCTCGTGGTCGTCGCCGAGGTGGCGGGCACCGTCGTCGGCTGGGCGAAGACCCACCACTTCGACCTGCCCGACGGCGAGGCGCCGGCCGGGCACTACCTCGCCGGGGTCACCGTGGACCCGCGCGCCCGGCGCCGTGGCGTCGGCCACGCCCTCACCGGGGCGCGCATCGGCTGGGTCGCCGGGCGGGCGGCCCGCGTCCACTACCTCGTCAATGCCCGGAACACCGTCTCGCTCGCGCTGCACGAGCGCTGGGGGTTCCGTGAGATCGCCCGCGGCCCGACGTTCCACCAGGTCCCGTTCGTCGGCGGCCTCGGCCTGGTGCTCGCCGCCGACCTCGCCCAGCGTGCGGATCGACGCGGCAGCTCCGGATCAGGTCGGCAGTCCGAGCTGCCGTCCTGATCCGGAACTGCCGCACCGACCGCCGTAGGGTGCCGGCGTGACGACTTCTCGCGCCGTGCCGCGTGTCCTGCGCTCCGACGATCCCGAGGCCGCCCACCTGCTCGAGGCGGGGGCGACGCTCGTGTCCGAGTCGTGGGGCGCCCGGCTCACGGTCGACAAAGACGTGCTTGCGCGGTGCCGGGCCGCGGTCGGCGCCGCCACCGCGGCGGGCTGGTCGGTCGGTCCGGTCGGCTCGGACGGCGCGACCGACGTCGTCGACCTCGACCTCTCCGCGGCCGCCGACTACCCGCGCACGGCCGCGACGGCCCACGACCCGCCGGAGCCCGGTGCCCTCGCCGCCGCGCTGGCGGGCGGGACCCGCTGGGCGTTCGGCGCGTGGGCGGCGGGTCGCCTGGACGCCGTCACGGTGCTCACGGACGCGGGCGACCGGGTCGAGACGGACTTCACTGTGACCCGCGCGTCGGCTCGGCGCCGGGGCCTGGCGACCGCCGTCAAGGGCGCGGCGGTGCTGTCGCTCGCGGCGGACGGGCACGCCCGGTTCGGCACCGGCGGGGCGGCCGTGAACGCGGGCTCGCGCCGCGCGAACGAGGCCCTCGGCTACGTCGTCGTCGAGCGCTGGCTGCACCTGGTGCCGTGACCGCCCTCAGCGGGGCAGGTGGCCCTCGATGACCGACACGATCGCGTCGTCGTCCGGCACCGTCTGCGGGGAGAAGCGGCGCACCTCGCCGCCCGGCAGCACGAGGAACTTCTCGAAGTTCCACCGGACCCGCCCGTCGTGCCCGCCCGCGTCGGGCGTCTTCTTCAGCTCGGTGAACAGCGGGTGCGCGTGCCGGCCGTTCACCTTGACCTTCGACAGCACCGGGAACGTGACCCCGTACGTCGTCGAGCAGAACTCGGCGACCTTCTCGTCCGACGAGAGCTCCTGGAAGAACTGGTTGCTGGGGAACCCCAGCACCGTGAAGCCGCGGTCCGCGTACTTCCTCTGCAGCAGCTCCAGCGTCTCGTACTGCGGCGTCAGCCCGCAGCGGGAGGCGACGTTGACCACGAGCACCACCTCGTCACGGTGCGGGGCGAGGGTGGTCGTCGTGCCGTCCATGCGGTCGAAGCCGATGTCGTAGAGGCTCATGCCCCCATCATGCCGTCCGCGTCGACCCGTGCCGACCTGCGGCGGCACCTGCCCGCGCCCGGGGCCCGTGCACAATGAGGTGTGCCCCGCCCGCCCTCGTCCCCGCGCCCGCGGACGACCGGCCCCCGGCCGCACCGGCCGCCGCTGCCGGTGCGCGACGGCCTCAACCCCACCCGCCTGGTCCTGCCGCACGACGCGGCCAGCGTGGCGGCGTACCCCACCGCGGTCGCGTACCTCCTCGCCCGCTTCCCCGACGACGCGGCCCGGCTGCGCGCCAAGCTCGCCGCGGGGGAGGTCGTCACCGGCGACGGCACCGTCGTCGACGACCGCACCCCGTACGCCCCGCGCGGGTTCCTCTACCTGTACCGCGACCCGCCCGCCGACGAGCCGGAGGTCCCCGCGCTCGCCGAGCTGGAGGTGCTGCACCGCGACGACGACCTGCTCGTGGTCGACAAGCCGCACCACGTCGCGACGACGCCGCGCGGCCGGTGGGTGACCCGCACCGTCCTGGTGCACCTGCGCGCCACCCTCGACCTGCCCGACCTCGTGCCCGCGCACCGGCTGGACCGCGCCACGGCGGGCGTGCTCGTGCTCACCGTCCGCCCCGCGGCGCGCGGGCCCTACCAGCGGGCGTTCCAGGAACGGCGCGTCCGCAAGGTGTACGAGGCCGTGGCACCGCTGCCCACGCCCGGCACGGCCCTGGACGTGGCGGGGACGACGACGGTGCGCTCGCGCATCGTCAAGCACCGCGGCGTGGTGCGGGCCGTCGAGGAGGCGGGGGAGCCGAACGCCGAGTCGTGCGTCACCCTGGTCGCCCGCGACGACGATCGCGGCCTCGGCCTGTACCGGCTGGAGCCGCGCACCGGCAAGACGCACCAGCTGCGCCTGCACCTCGCGTCCCTGGGCGTGCCGATCCTGCACGACCCGTTCTGGCCGGTGCTGCGCGCCGACGCGCCCGACGACCCCGACCGCCCGCTGCAGCTCTTGGCCCGCTCCGTCGAGCTGGCCGACCCCGTCACCGGCGAGCCCCGCCGTTTCGTCTCCCGACGGAGCCTGGCCGCGTGGCCGGAGCAGCCGGGAACGTTCCGGCCGCGATGACCCGGGCCCCCGCCGCCGTGGTGAGAGAATCCATGACCGTGAGCACTCGGTCCGTGCAGCCGCGGCAGGTCCCGTTCGCCGACGTCCCGTTCCCCGACGGCGCGTCGTCGCGCGCCGTCGTCGACCTCACGGCGATCCGCGACAACGTCCGTGCTCTCGGCCGGCACGCCGCCGACGCCCAGGTGATGGCCGTCGTCAAGGCCGACGCCTACGGCCACGGGCTGCTCCCGGTGGCGCGGGCGGCGCTCGCGGGCGGCGCCGCCTGGCTCGGGACCGCCGTGCCGGCGGAGGCGCTCGCCCTGCGCGCCGGCGGCGTGACGGGCGTGCCCGTGCTCACCTGGCTGACCGCCCCCGGCGCCCCGTTCGACCGGCTCGTGGCCGAGCACGTCGACGTCGGGGTCGCGGCTCCCTGGGCGCTGGACGAGGTCGCGGCCGGCGCCCGCGCCGCGGGCGTGCCCGCGCGGGTGCACCTCAAGGTCGACACCGGGATGGGCCGCAACGGCATCATGCCCGCGGACCTGCCCGACGTCGTCCGGCGTGCGGCGGCGCTGGAGGCGTCCGGGGAGATCCGCGTCGTCGGGCTCTTCTCCCATCTGGCGTGCGCCGACGACCCGGGCCACCCCTCGATCCTGCGGCAGGCCGAGGCGTTCGACGACGCCGCGCGCACGCTCGCCGCGGCCGGGCTGCGGCCGGAGGTCCGGCACCTCGCCAACTCGGCCGGCGTCGTGACCGACCCGCGGCTGCACTACGACCTGGTACGGCCCGGCATCTCCGTGTACGGGCACAGCCCCGACCCGCGCCTCGGCACGCCGAGCGACCTCGGCCTGCGGGGCGCGATGACCCTGCAGGCCAGGCTCTCCACCGTCAAGGACGTCCCGGCCGGACAGGGCGTCTCCTACGGGCACACCTACGTGACGCCGCGGGCCACGCGCCTCGGCGTCGTCCCCCTCGGGTACGCCGACGGCGTCCAGCGGCACGCCTCCGGCGGCAGCGAGGGCGTCGGCGGCCCGGTCGGCGTCGGACAGGGGGAGTCCGCGCGCGTGCTGCGCGTCGCCGGGCGCGTGTGCATGGACCAGCTCGTCCTCGACCTGGGCCCGGGGGCGGACGAGCGGCCGGGCGACGTCGTGACGCTGTTCGGCGGGTCCGACGGCGTCGCCCGGGGCGCCACGGTCCCGAACGCCGAGGACTGGGCGCAGGCCGCGGGAACCATCAGCTACGAGATCGTCACCGGGATCGGGGCACGCGTCCCCCGGGTGCACGTGGGCGGCGCGGACGGCGCCGAGCCCGCGACGCCCGGGGTCGCGCGGGCCGCGAGCCACGGGGCGGGAAGGACGGCACAGTGACGGACGGACCGCAGGCCCGCGTGGACCTGCCCGACGCGGCGGCGGCACGCGCCCTCGGCGCGGCGCTCGCGGACGTGCTGCGCGCGGGCGACCTCGTGATCCTCACGGGCGACCTCGGCGCGGGCAAGACCACCCTCACGCAGGGGCTGGGAGCCGCGCTCGGTGTGCGCGGCCAGGTGGCCTCGCCGACGTTCATCGTGGCGCGCGAGCACCCGCCGCTGCCGCGCCCCGACGACGCGCCCGGCACGCGCCGGCCGGGCCTCGTCCACGTGGACGCGTACCGGCTGGGCGGGCTGGACGAGCTCGACGCCCTCGACCTGGACTCCTCCCTGGACGAGTCCGTGACCGTCGTCGAGTGGGGCCGCGGCCTCGCGGAGGCGCTCACGGAGGACCGGTTGGAGATCGACCTGGAGCGGCCCCGCGGTGCCGCGGACGCCCCCGGGTCGGACGACGACCCGGAGGCCGGGACGCGCCACGCCACGCTGCGCGGCGTCGGCCCGCGCTGGGCGGGCGTCGACCTGGAGGCCCTGGCCTCCGCGGCCCGCGCGTCGCGGTAGCGCCCGGCCTCTCAGTAGGCTGGGGGCGTGGCAGTTCTCGCACTCGACACCTCCGCCGCGGTCTCCGTCGCGCTGCTCGACGACGACGGCGGCCGGCTCGCCGCCCGCGCCAGCGACGAGCGACGCCGGCACGCGGAGTCCCTCGCCCCCCTCATCAGCCAGGTGCTCGACGACGCCGGCCTCGACCGCACGTCGCTGACGGCCGTCGCCGCGGGCACCGGCCCGGCGCCGTTCACCGGCCTGCGCGTCGGGCTGGTCACGGCACGCACGCTCGCGCTGAGCCTCGGGATCGACGCCCTCGGCGTACCGAGCGTGGACGCGCTCGCCGCGCAGGCCGTCGCCGACCTCGGCCTGGCCCCGGGCGACGAGGTGCTGGTGGCGACCGACGCGCGGCGCAAGGAGGTCTACTGGGCCCGGTACGCCGTCGTCGCGCACGAGGGACCGCACGGTGTGCCCGTCGTCGACACGCTCGACGGGCCCGCCGTCGCCAGGGCGACCGACGTGGCCGCCGGGCTCGCCGCGCCCGCCGACGGGCGGCTCGTGATCGTCGGGGAGGGCGCTGCGCAGTACGCGGACGTGCTGCCGCCGGACGACGACGGCCCGCTCGTGCCCGCCGCGACCGTCCTCGCCCGGCTCGCCCTCGCCCGCCGCGCCGCCGGCGCGGACCTGCCCACCGAGCCGCTGTACCTGCGCCGGCCCGACGTGCAGCTGCCGGCCGCGGCGCAGCGGGTCGTGCCCGCCACCGGGAGCCCGGCATGACCAAGGACCAGCGCGAGGGCAAGGTGAGGGATGAGGACGGGTACACGCCCGTGTGCCGCCTCCGTCCGCTGGCGAGCTCCGACTTCGACCGGGTGCTCGAGCTCGAGCGGGTGCTGTTCGGCGCCGGCGCCTGGACGTACGGGATGCTCGCGGACGAGCTCGCGGCCCTCGGGCGGTGGTACGTGGTGGCCGAGCCGACGGGCCCGGACGCCTCGGTCGTCTACGGGCCGGGGCCCAAGCCGGTGGTGGGGTACGCGGGTCTGTGGTTCGACGGCGACGTCGCCCAGGTGATGACGGTCGGCGTCGACCCGTCCTACCAGCGCCACGGGGTGGGCCGCGCGCTGCTGACCGCGCTCGTCTCACGGGCGCGGGAGCTCCGGGCGAGCGCCGTCCTGCTCGAGGTGCGGGTCGACAACGAGGCGGCGCTCTCGCTGTACGAGCGCGCCGGCTTCGAGCGCATCGGGCTGCGCCGGCGCTACTACCAGCCGGAGGACAAGGACGCCTTCACGATGCGGCTCGACCTGAGCGCCGCGCGGTCCTCGGGCACGGGCGACGACGGGCCGGGCGTCGGGGACGCGGCATGAGCGCGAGGAGCCCCCGCGGAGGTAGCGCGAGGGACGAGGGCTGCCGGAGCGAGGCACCGCAGCGGTCGTGCAAGAGGGGCACGGCGTGAGCGCGACACCGGCGCGTGCACGGGTCCTGGTCGGCGTGCGCGAGCTGGCGGCCGACCTGCGGGTCGGTGAGGGCACGGACCCGGCCGAGGGCGCCCCGCTGCTGCTCGACGTGCGTTGGGCGCTGGGGATGACCGACGGTCACGAGCGCTACCTGGCGGGGCACCTGCCCGGCGCGGTGTACGTCGACCTGGAGTCGGAGCTGGCGGCGTCGCCGTCGCCGTCCGAGGGCCGGCACCCGCTCCCGTCGACGGCGGAGCTGCAGGACTCGGCACGGCGGTGGGGCGTGCGCGCATCGTCGCGCGTCGTCGTGTACGACACCGTCGGCGGGACGTCGGCCGCCCGCGCGTGGTGGCTGCTGCGCTACTTCGGCGTCGCGGACGTGCGCATCCTCGACGGCGGGCTGCCCGCCTGGGTGCGGGCGGGACTGCCCGTGGAGCCGGGGGAGGTGCGCCGGGAGCGGGGCGACGTCGTGCTGCACCCGGGCCACCTGCCGGTCCTGGACGCCGACGGCGCCGCGGAGGTCGCGGACGAGGGCATGCTGCTGGACGCGCGTGCCGCGGAGCGCTACCGCGGCGAGGTGGAGCCTGTCGACCCGCGGGCGGGCCACCTGCCGGGCGCGGTGTCCGCGCCGACGACGGACAACCTGGGGCCGGACGGGTGCTTCCTGCCGGACGACGCGCTGCGCGAGCGGTTCGCCGACCTGGGCCTGTCCTCGGACGGGGAGATGCCGGGGGTGTACTGCGGGTCGGGGGTGACGGCGTCCCACGAGGTCGCCGCGCTCGCGACGATCGGGGTCACCGCCGCCCTGTACCCCGGCTCGTGGTCGCAGTGGTCGTCGGACCCGGCGCTGCCGGTGGCGACGGGGGCGCGCCCCTGAGGCGTCCGCCCCGGGCAGGGGCGGACTCCCCGGGGAGGGGATCAGGCCAGCGCGGCGATCTGGTCGAAGTCGAGGCGGGGCAGGCGCGGGTGCGGCGTCCCGGCGCCCTCGGCGATGCCGACGTTCACGACCATGAAGGACTTCCAGCCGGAGTCTTCGAAGAACTCGGCGTCGACGGCGGCGAAGTCCATGCCGTTCATCGGGCCGGCGGACAGCCCCGCGGCGCGGAGGCCGACGATCAGGTAGCCGGCCTGGATGAGGGCGTTGGAGCGGGCCATGTGCTCGCGCGCGGCGGCGTCCGGCTCGAGCTGGTCCTTGATCCCGGGGGCGACGGGGAACAGGTCGTCCATGTGCTGGTGGAAGGCGGGGTCGGCGGCGAGCACGAGGGAGACCGGCGCGGCCTCGACCTTCGGCTTGTTCCCGTCGGCCATGTGCGGAACCAAGCGGGACCTGCCCTCGTCGGACCGCACGACCAGCACGCGCAGCGGCAGCGTGTTCATCGCGGTCGGCCCGAACTTGGCGAGGTCCCAGGCGGCGGCGAGCTGGGCGTCCGTGACCTCCTCGTCGGTCCACTGGAACGACGTGCGGGCGGTGCGGAAGAGTCGGTCGGCGACCGTGTCGTCGACGGCCAGGGGTGCGGGGGCGAGCGTGGTCTCGGTCATGCTTGCCCGAACATATTGATGCATTCGGATGATTCCGTGCGGTGGCGTGATCTCGCGCACACCGCGACGAGAGCGGCGGGAGGACCGCGTCACCGTCGGCGCAGCGCCTCGATCTCGGCGCGGATCCGCGCTTCCGAGGGCGTCGGGGCGAAGACGTCCCACGCGTGGAAGGCCAGGCCGATGCCCCAGCCGAGCATCGGGAAGACCGGCCAGAAGAAAGGGGCACCGGTCATCCACCAGATGACCACGAGGGCACCGTTGACCAGCACGTAGGCCACCACGTGCGTCCACAGTCCGCGGCGGGCCTCCAGCCGCTTGATCGCCAGGGCTCGCAGGTCGGCCGACCCCGGCTCCGACGGCTCTTCCATGATCCGCTCCTTCGTCCGTGCCCCCCACCGGGGGCGGCAGCCCTCCTGTGCCCTACCGTCGCCCCACTGGCCGCGGACCCACCAGGGCCGTCGGACCCGGGTACGGGGGCCGACGGCCCTGGCCCCGGCCCGGCGCCGCACGCGCGGGAGGTGCCGAACGTCCTACCGCCGGATGACCAACGCCTGTCGCGCGGGCGGCCGTGCCCGGCGGACCGTGGACGCATGGCCGTGCGGGGGCCGCCCCGTCCCGGGTGGCCCCGACGGCCCCGTCGAAGGAGTCGTCCCCATGCCCGCACGCATCCTCGTCCTCGGCGGCAGCTTCGCTGGACTCACCGCCGCCCTGTCCGTGCGTTCGCGCCTGCGGGCCGAGGCCGAGGTCACCGTGGTGGCCGCCTCAGACCGGTTCGTGTTCAACCCGTCCCTCATCTGGCTGCCGTTCGGACGGCGCGGCCGCACCGATGTCTCGTTCCGTCTCGCCCCGACCTTCGCCCGGCACGGCGTGCGCTTCGTGCACGCGGCGGCGACCTACGTCGACCCCGAGGCGCACCGGGTCGAGACGACCGCGGGCGAGCTCGAGTACGACTACCTCGTCATCGCCACCGGCTACCGCAACGACCTCGACGTCGTCCCCGGCATGCACGACACCGCGACGATCACGACCCTCGCCGACGCCGAACGGACCGGGGACGCGTGGCGACGCTTCCTCGACGAGCCGGGCGACGTCGTCGTCGGCGCGACCCAGCGGGCGAGCTGCTTCGGCGCCGCCTACGAGTTCCTGTTCAACACCTCCTACCAGCTGCGCCGGGCGGGCCTGCACGGCAAGGTCCGGCTCACCTACGTCACCTCGGAGCCGTACGCGGGACACTTCGGCATCGACGGCATGCCCGGGGCGAAGGCGCTGATGGGGATGTTCGCTCGCAAGGAGGGCATCACGATCGAGACCAACCAGGCGATGCGCGAGATCCGCCCGGACGCCGTCGTCCTCGCCGACGGACGCGAGGTGCCGTACCGGTTCGCGATGGTCGTCCCGCCGTTCCACGGCCAGGACTTCCTCGCCAAGACGCCGGGACTGGTGGACGCCGGAGGCTACGTCCCCGTCCGCCCGACGTACCAGTCCCTGCACTGGGACGACGTGTACGCGGTGGGGATCGCGTCCGCCGTCCCGGTCCCCTGGGTGACCCCCGTCCCGACCGGCGTGCCGAAGACCGGCTTCCCGACGGAGCAGCAGGCGCACGTGGCCGCGAAGAACATCGTCGACCAGGTGCGCGGGGCGGAGCCGGGCACGCGCAAGGAGTTCGCGCGGATCCCGGCTCTCTGCGTGATGGACGCGGGGAACAACGGCGTCGCCATGCTCGCGGACCGGATGCTCCCACCACGCCGCGTCGCGATGATGGTCCCCGGGCCCCAGAACCACCTGGCCAAGGTCGCCTTCGAGAAGTACTCCCTGGCCAAGATGCGGCGCGGCCTGGTCCGCCTGCCCTGACCGTCCTGGCGTGCCGGGTCAACGGTGGGGGCGCCGGTCGAGCTGCGCGAGCAGGTCGAAGTCGTACCCGTCCGCGCGCGCCAGGTACAGCCGGTGCTCGGCATGGTTGCCGCGGAACTGCATGACGCCCCGCGGACCCTCGTAGACCAGCCCGTCCACCACGCGGTCGGTCGCGGCCACGTCGGCGCTGCCCGCCTGCTCGACGATCCGGCGCAGCGCGACGACGCCCTCGTAGCAGGCCTCCGCGGCGGCGCCGACGGCCGGCGCGTGCGCGCCGTGGTGCGCGGCGTACCGCCCCACCAAATCGAGGGCGTCGCCGGTGGCTAGGCTGCGGAACCACCCGCCCGCCGAGTACAGGTTCGCCGTCGCGCCGGCGCCGGAGCCCATGAGCATGTTCTCCTCCATGAGGGTGCTCAGGCGCGCGACCCGCTCGTGCAGCCCGCGGCGGGCGAAGTGCCGGTTGAAGCGCACGCCGTTCTGGCCGACCATCAGCAGCAGGACGCCGTCCGCGCCCGACGTCTCGACGGCGTCGAGCGTCTCGGAGAGGTCGGCGGGGCTCGCGCCGCGCTCGGGCAGGAACCGGGCGCCGACGAACGAGGCCCCGAGCGCGGCGAGCTGCGGCGCCAGCGCCTCGACGGTGCCCCGCGGCCACGCGTAGTCGTCGCCGACGACGAACCACCGGCGGGCGCCCGTGTCGGCGCGGAGGCGGTCGATCGCGGGGAAGAGCTGTGCCGAGGGGACCTCGCCGGTCACGTACAGCCCCGAGCGGTGCTCGGTCCCCTCGTACGCGGCGGGGTAGACGTACGGGACGCGGCGCTGGACCAGCGGCACGACGGCGTTGCGCACCGCGGAGGTGTGCCAGCCGGTGAGCGCGTCGATCCGGCGGTCGTCCAGCGCCCGCCGGAGCCGCTGGCCGAGGTCGGCCAGGGGCTCGCCGGCGTCGAACAGCTCGGCGCGCACGGGGCGCCCCAGGATGCCGCCGGTCGCGTTGATCTCGGCGACGGCGAGCTCGGTGACGGCCTGGCACGAGGGGCCGTAGATCCCGCCCGGCCCCCGGAAGTGCAGCAGGACGCCGACGACGAAGTCCGACATCTCGTCCCGTCCACGCAGGGGGCCAACCGATCGCGGGCCCCGGCCTGTGCTGGCGGGTAGTCTACGAGCGACGGGAGGGCGGGATCAGCATGCGGACACCACAGGACGCGACACGTGGCACGGACGCCGTCGAGTCGACGCTGGCCGCCGCCGTCCTGCGCGAGTCCGTGGTGGGGGCGCGCCGTGCCGCACGCCGCGCCACCCGGGCGCTGCGGCAGGACGGGTTCGTGCTCGACGAGTGGCTCGTGCTCGACGCGCTCGCGGGGGCGGACGGCCTGACGATGTCCGAGCTGCGCGACGCCACCGTCATCGACAAGGCCACCCTCGGGCGCCGCGTCGACGCCCTGGTGACGCGCGCGCTGGTCTACCGCGAGGTCGACGCCCTGGACCGGCGGGTGATCCGGGTCCACCTGTCCTCGCGCGGGAACGACGTGCTGTCAGGCCTGACGGCGCGGCTGGCGCACGGTGAGCAGGCCGACACCCCAGACCGCTAGCAGCACCACCGTGAGGACGACGCCGAAGGAGCCGATGTCCGCCGTCGCGCCCGGCACCGACGCCAGGGCCGGGACGTGCTCCGCGCCCACCTGCACCAGCGTGACGGTGGCGATCGTCAGGGCGGCGAACGCCGAGACGCCGGTGACGAGCACGTCGTAGCGGCGTCGGGGGCGCGCGTCACCGGCCCAGGAGTAGACGCGCCGCGCCACGGCTCCCTGCGACGAGTCCAGCAGGGACATGCCGGCCGCGAACAGCAGGGCGAGCGGGACCGCCGCGTACCACGTGCCCTCGTTCAGGGAGACGACGGCCGTGGTGGCCAGCAGGCCGATCGAGGTGGCCGTGTCGAACCCGAGGCCGAACAGCAGCCCGACGCCGTACATCCGCCGTGGTCGGTCGGTGGCCCACTCGAACCGCCGCAGCACCCACGAGACCGGACCGCCGGCCGGGCCACCCGCCACGCCGTCCGCCGCCCGGCCGGCCCGCAGCGTGCGGCGCAGCAGCATCAGGTTGACCGTCCCGACGAGCAGCAGGAACGTGGACGCGACCAGCGGCCCCCAGACACCGGTGACCCGGTGCAGCCATGACGCGTCGTCGTCGAGCAGGGGCGCGAGGGCTCGGACCCCCAGGGCCAGGAGCAGCGCGGCGGCGAGGACGACGGTCGAGTGCCCCAGGGAGAACCAGAGCCCGACGCCGTGCGCGTCCCGGCCGGTGCGCACGAGCCTGCGCGTCGTGTTGTCGATCGTCGCGATGTGGTCCGGGTCGAACGCGTGCCGCAGCCCGAGCCCGTAGGCCGTCAGCCCGACGGTGAGCAGCACGGCCGCCCCCTGCCCTGCCGAGGCCGCGACGAGCGCGAGACCGCCCGCCCCGGCGACGTGCAGGCCGGCCACGATCGGCACGGTGGGGCGGCGGCGTGACAGGGGCGCGGTCGTGATCGCGGTCATCTCTCCTCCAGGAAGGGTGGTCCGGCGCCGAGCCGGCGCTCGATCGGGCTGAGGTGGGCGGCGTCCCCGAGCCAGCGGGTGACGGTGCCCCCGCACTCGAGGTGCATCGTCGTGGCCCCCGCCGGGAGCGCGCCGGCGAGCGCCCCCGACGACCAGGACCGGTCGGAGCCGGCGCGCTCATCGGTGCCGTCGAGGACGCTCAGGGTGTCGAGCACGCGGTGGCCGCCGAGCACGCCGGGCACCGGGGCGGCACCGCAGACGTCGACGTCCTCGACGAGGAGCGGCCCCGTGTCGTCGGACACCGCGCTGCGCACCACGACGCGGCCGCCGCGCTCGCCGTGGCGCCCCAGGACCACCGTCTCGCGCAGGACGAGTCCCGCCCGCGGCCCGAGGCGCGCGGTCGTGGACCGCGCCACGTCGGCGCCGTCGCACACGACGAACGGCATCCCGTACCACTCGAGCCGGGCGTCGTCGTCGAGCTCGATCTCGACGTCCCAGCGGCTCGGCACACCGTCGGCGTCGTAGGCGACCGTGCCGCCGACATCGGTGATCCGCAGGGCGCAGCCGGCGCCGACGCGGACGCGGACCACGACGTGGTCGCCGCCGAGGAGGACGGCGCCGGTCGCGACCAGCGCCACCTCGGCGCGGTCCGGCCCGCGGGACACGGTGCGCACGGCGAGCAGGCCGTCGGCCGACGTAACCCGGACGGGGCCGCCCGGCGTTCCCGGCCGCGTCACCTCGACCGTGGTGGTCGTGGGCGCTGCCGTGCGGCCGGGGGCGGCGACGGTCGCCGCCCCCGGTTCAGCCACGCCCGGGCGCACGCGCGGGCTCGTGCTGCTCGTCGTGCGCGTGCTGCCCGTGGTGCTCGTGCGCCGTGTCCCCGTCGGCGTGGCTGTGCAGGATCCCGCCGTCCTCGTCGGCGTGGAAGTGCGGCGCCATCGGGCCGGGGTCGTGGGCGACGTGGGTCCCGGCGCGGTACTCCGCCAGGACGCCGAGCAGCCAGCCGCGCAGGGCCGCCACCGACGCGGGGTCGGTGCGGGACAGGGCGACGACGGCGCGGCCGTCGCGGGCGGTCGACGCGTCAGCCACCATGCGCTCCACGTCCACCCCGACGTGCGGCGCGAGGTCGGTCTTGTTGACGACGAGCAGGTCGGCGCGGCCGATCCCGGGGCCGCCCTTGCGGGCCACGTCCCCGCCTCCCGCGACGTCGAGCACGAAGATCTGCGCGTCGACGAGCGCGGGGGAGAACGTCGCGGTGAGGTTGTCGCCCCCCGACTCGATGACGACCAGGTCCAGCGGGGCGAAGTCCGCGGCGAGATCCTCCGCCGCGAGGAGGTTCGCGGTGACGTCGTCGCGGATGGCGGTGTGCGGGCAGGCCCCCGTCTCGACCGCACGGATGCGCTCGGGGTCGAGCACGCCGGCCGACCGCAGGAACCGCGCGTCCTCGTCGGTGTAGATGTCGTTGGTGATGACGCCGATCTCGAGCTCGTCGGCCAGAGCGCGGCACACGGTGGCGATGAGCGACGACTTGCCGACGCCGACGGGCCCGGCGACGCCGAGCCGCAGGGGGCGGGTGGTGGCGGGGGTCTGGGTCTCAGGCACGGAACAACCTCTTCTCGTTCTCCAGGGCGTGGGCCTCCGCCCAGCCCTCGGTCTGCGGTGCCCCGGAGGCCGGGACGTCCTCCGGGGTGCGGCACGCGGCGACGCGGTCCACGTGGGGTTCCGCGGCGGCGCACGCGTCGAGGACCCACCGCGCGGCGGTCAACGGGTCCGACGGTTCGAGCTTGAGCAGGGCCGACGCCGCCGTCTGGGCGTCGTCGTACACGGTGAGGCGGACGACGTCGGCGGGCGGCAGGCCGGTCGCGGCGGCCACCGCACCGAGCACGACGGCGCGGGGCGGGGCGTCGCGCACGCCTCGGCCGCCGGCGCCGGACAGCGCGGCCACGGCGGGGTGGTGCGGCCACAGGGTGCGCGCGACCCGCAGGTAGCCGCGCCCGAGGAGCCGGGCGGCGTCGCGCAGCGCACCGGACGGTGTCCGCGCCGACCACGCCCGCACGACGGCGTCGACCGCCCCGGGCGGCGGGCCGGCGGGGGCGCCGAGCAGCCGGGCGGCGACGACCGCCGTCCCCGCCTCCACGAGGCTGACGGTCGTCGCGCGGCCCACCATCCAGGCGGGCACCTGCGCGGCCGGGAGCCCGCCGAGCAGGGCCGGCTCGAGACCGGCGGAGTGGGCGTGGCCGCCGCCGGGCAGCCGTGCGTCCGCGAGCAGCATCGCGACGGTGGCCGGGGCGGGCGCCGCCGGGGCGCGCTGGGGGGTGGTCACGGGAGCCCTAGAACATCGAGTAGAGCTGGGCGAGGGGCAGGCGCACGGCCGGCGCGGGCTCGACCGGCTCGCCGTCGACCCGGATCTCGAACGTCTCCGCGCTGATCTCGATGCGCGGCAGCGCGTCGTTGTTGCGCATCTCGGCCTTGCCCACCCCGCGCGTCGAGGTGACGGCGGACAGCCGGCGGCGCAGCCCGAGGCGCGCGGCGAGGCCGTCCTCGACCGCGGCGGGGGCGACGAACGCCAGCGACGTGTCGCCGGCGATCGCGTCGCCGAACGCCGGGCGCTGCAGCACGGGCTGCGGGGTGGGGATGGAGGCGTTCGGGTCGCCGAGGGCGGCCCAGGCGATGACGCCCCCCTTGATCACGACCGCGGGCCGGACGCCGAAGAACCGGGGATCCCACAGCACCAGGTCGGCCAGCTTGCCCGGCTCGACGGACCCGATCTCGCCGTCGACGCCGTGGGCGATCGCCGGGTTGATCGTGTACTTGGCCACGTAGCGGCGGGCGCGCTCGTTGTCGGCCGGCTCGCCCCCGCCCAGCGGTCCCCGGCGGTGCTTCATGACGTGGGCGACCTGCCAGGTGCGCGTGATGACCTCGCCGATGCGCCCCATGGCCTGGGCGTCCGACGACGTGACCGAGATGGCGCCCATGTCGTGCAGCAGATCCTCCGCGGCGATGGTCGTGGCGCGGATCCGCGACTCCGCGAACGCCAGGTCCTCCGGCACGGCCGGGTTGAGGTGGTGGCAGACCATGAGCATGTCGAGGTGCTCGGCCACGGTGTTGACGGTGTGCGGCAGCGTCGGGTTCGTCGACCCGGGCACGACGTGCGGCAGGCTCGCGATCTCCAGGATGTCCGGGGCGTGCCCGCCGCCCGCGCCCTCGACGTGGTACGCGTGGATGCCGCGCCCGTCGATGGCGTCGATCGTGGACTGCACGAAGCCGGCCTCGTTGAGGGAGTCCGAGTGCAGCGCCACCTGCAGGCCCCACTCGTCGGCGGCCGTCAGCGCGGCGTCGATCGCGGCCGGCGTCGACCCCCAGTCCTCGTGCACCTTGTAGCCCGCTGCGCCGGCGAGCGCCTGCTCGGCCAGCGCCCCGGCGCTCACGGTGTTGCCCTTGCCGAGCAGCAGCACGTTCAGCGGGATCGGGTCCAGCGCGCGCAGCGTCCGGTGCAGGTGCCAGGCGCCGGGCGTCACCGTGGTGGCCTTGGACCCCTCCGAGGGACCGGTGCCGCCGCCCGCGACCGTCGTGATGCCGGTGGCCAGCGCCTCGTGCAGGGCGGACGGCGACAGCAGGTGGACGTGCGGGTCGAAGCCCCCCGCCGTGAGGATGCGGCCCTCCCCGCTGATCACGTCCGTGGAGGGGCCGATGACGAGGTCGGGGTGCACCCCGTCGCTGATGTCGGGGTTGCCGGCCCGCCCGAGCGCGACGATCCGGCCGTCGCGGATCCCGACGTCGGCGCGCACGACGCCCCACCAGTCCAGGACCACGGCGTTGGTGATCACGGTGTCCGGGGCGCCGTCGGCGCGCGTGCGCGTCGACTGGGCCATGGACTCCCGGACCGTCTTGCCGCCGCCGAAGACCGCCTCCTCGCCGCCCGCCGTGCGGTCCTCGGTGACCTCGACCCACAGGTCGGTGTCGCCGAGGCGGACCTGGTCGCCGACGGTCGGCCCGTACAGGGCCGCGTACCGCTCGCGGTCCACCCACACCATCAGCGCACCTGCCCGTCGGCGTCGTCGAGCCGCCCGCCGCCGGCCTTGCCCCGCTGCACCCCGGGCACCCGCCGCGCCCCGCGCAGCGCCACGGCGTCGACCTCGCGGCTGACGCCGGGCTCGAACCGCTGCGACGTGCCCGCGGGGATGTCGAGCCGGAAGCCGTGGGCGGCGTCGCGGTCGAGCTCGAGCGCCGCGTTGGCGTCGGGGAGGTGCAGGTGCGACCCGATCTGGACGGGGCGGTCGCCGGCGTTGGTGACGACGAGCCGGCGGCGCTCGGCGTCGGTGCGGTCGGCGTTGAGCTCGATCCGGCCGGGCGCGACGCGGATCGCGCCGGGACCGGTGGCGCTGGAGGTGGACACGGGGGCTCCTACGGGACGGGGCGGTGGAGGGTGACGAGCTTGCGGCCGTCGGGGAAGGTGGCCTCGACCTGGACGTCGGTGAGCATCTCGGGCACGCCGTCCATGACCTGGTCGCGGGTCAGCACGGCGCAGCCGTCACGCATCAGGGTGGGGACGTCGGCACCCTCGCGGGCGCGTTCGATCACCCAGCACGACAGCAGTGCCACGGTCTCGGGGTGGTTGAGCCGCACACCGCGGGCCAGGCGGTCGCGGGCGACCATGCCGGCGACGGACAGCAGCAGCTTCTCGGTGTCCGCGGGGGTCAGGTGCACGGGGCCTCCCGGCGCTCGCGGTCGGCGGGGTTCACAGGGCCATCGCCTCCCGGGCCTCCGCCACGGCGCGCCCGCCGCCGGCGCCGCGGTGCGTGATGCGGCCCGACGTCATGACGGCGTACTCGCCCGCGTGCTCGACGGCGTACCCGATGTGCTGCTCGACGAGCAGGACCGACAGGTCGCCCCCGCCGGTGAGCGTCGTGATCGCGGCGTAGATCTCGTGGACGACGTTCGGCTGGATGCCCTCCGTCGGCTCGTCCAGCACGAGCAGGCGGGGGCCGGTCACCAGGGCGCGCGCGATGGCGAGCTGCTGACGCTGCCCGCCGGACAGCAGCCCGGCCGGACGCCCGAGCAGGGGCTCGAGGGCCGGGAACAGGTCCAGCGCCTCCCTCGTGCGGCGGCGGCCGGCGGCCCCGAAGGAGTCCGCCACGACCTGGAGGTTCTCGCGGGTCGTGAGCTGTCCGAAGGACTGCTGGCCCTGCGGGACGTAGGCGACGCCGCGCCGGACCCGCTGGTGTGGCGGGCGCCGCGTGACGTCCTCGCCGGCCAGCCGGACGGCGCCCGAGCGCACCGGCAGCAGCCCCAGGACGGCCCGCAGCAGCGTGGTCTTGCCGGCGCCGTTGTGCCCCAGCACGGCGGTCAGCCCGCCGTCGGGGACGGCGAGGTCGACGTCGTGCACCACCGTGGTGCGGCCGTAGCCGGTGCTCACCGCGTCGAGCTCGAGCATCAGGCGTCCTCCTTCGTGGTCGCGGCGGTGCCGGGCTGCGCGGGGGCGCCGAGGTAGACCTCGACGACGGCGGGGTCCCGCTGCACCTCGGCGACGGTGCCCTCGGCGAGCACCCGCCCCTGGTGCATCACCGTCACCGAGTCGGCGAAGGCGCGCAGGAACTCCATGTCGTGCTCGACCACGACGACGACCCGCTGCGAGCCGATGCGGCGCAGCAGGTCGCCGGTCGCCTCGCGCTCCGCCTGGGTCATCCCGGCGACGGGCTCGTCGAGGAACAGCAGGTGCGCGTCCTGGACGAGCAGCATCCCGATCTCGAGCCACTGCTTCTGCCCGTGCGCGAGCACCCCCGCCGGGGTGTCGCGCAGGCCGGCGAGGCCGACCACCTCGAGCGCCTGCTCGACGGCCTCCGGCACCGCCCCACGCCGCCGGAGCATCGTCAGCGGCCCGCGGCGGGCGCCGGCCGCGATGTCGAGGTTCTGCAGGACGGTCAGCTCCTCGAAGACGCTCGCCGTCTGGAACGTCCGCCCGACGCCGTGCCGGGCGATGCGGTGGGTGCCGCGCCCCAGCAGCTCGGTGCGGCCGAGGCGCGCCGACCCCGTCGCGGGGACCAGCCCGGTGACGGCGTCGATGAGCGTGGTCTTGCCGGCGCCGTTGGGGCCGATGAGGAATCGCAGGTCGCCCTGGGCGACGGTGAGGTCGACGTCGCGCACGGCGACGAAGCCCCCGAACGCGACCCGCAGGCCGCGCGCCTCGAGGTAGTCGTGCCGGAACCGGGCGCTGTCGGGGCCGAGCAGGGCGTCCGTCGCGCCCGGGTCGTGCTCGACGGCGGTGGTCTGGTCGGTCATGGCTGTCTCCCCTGGGCGGTGCGGCCGGTGTGCGCGCCCGCCGGGACGGGCGACGGCGGTGCGGTGGTCTCGGGCTCTTCGGGAGCCGGCGCGGCGTCGCCGCGTCCCCGCCGTCGCCGCCGGCCGAGGAGCGACGCGAGACCGCCCGGCAGGAACGCGACGACCCCGACGAACAGGGCCCCCTGGAAGTAGATCCACCCGGAGGGGAACTGCTCCGAGATGCTGGTCTGGGCCCAGCTCACGGCGATCGCGCCGAGCACCGGGCCGAGCAGCGTGGCCCGCCCGCCGATGGCAACGCCCACCAGGAACCCGATCGAGGGCACCACGCCGACGTCGGCGGGTGAGACGATCCCGACGACCGGCACGAACAGCGCGCCGCCGACGGCCGCCATCACGGCGGCGACCACGTAGACCGTCGTCTTGGCGACCGCCGGGTCGTAGCCGAGGAAGCGCACCCGGTCCTCGGCGTCGCGCACGGCGACGAGCAGTTCCCCGAACCGGGAGACCATGAGCTGCCGGGCGACGAGCACCATGGCGAGGAGCACCCCGGCCGCCACCAGGTAGAGCATGCGCTGGTTGACGGGGTCGGCGAGGTCGTAGCCGAAGAAGGAGCGGAAGCCGTTGAGGCCGTTGGTCCCGCCGGTCGTCTGCTGCTGGCCGACGAGCAGGATCGCGAACGCCGCCGCCAGCGCCTGGGAGAGGATCGCGAAGTAGGCGCCGCGCACCCGGCGGGTGAACACGGCCCAGCCGAGGACCCCGGCGAGCAGCGCGGGGACCAGGATGACGAGCGCGACCGTGGCGACGGGCGAGCGCATCGGCTCCCACCACCAGGGCACCTCGCCGGTGCCGTAGAGGCTCATGAAGTCCGGCACCCCGCCCGGGCCGGCGTCGGCGAGCTTGAGGTGCATGGCCATGACGTACGCGCCGAGGCCGAAGTAGACGCCCTGCCCCAGCGTCAGGAGGCCGCCGCGGCCCCAGGCGAGCCCGATGCCGACGGCGACCATGGCCAGGCACAGGAACTTGGCCAGCAGGCCCAGCCGGAAGGGGCTCAGGAGCACGGGGGCGACGGCGAACAGCACGACGGCCGCGAGCGCGAACCCCGCCAGGGCCCGTGTCCGGCCCGGGGCGAGCAGTGCGGTGAGTCTCTGCGTCATGCCAGGCTCCTCGTCCGGACGGTGACCAGGCCCTGCGGGCGGACCTGGAGGAAGGCGATGACGACGACGAACACGAGCACCTTCGCGACCGAGGCGGTCGTGGAGTACTCGAAGAACGCCTGCATGAGTCCCAGGGCGGTGGCCGCGACGACCGTGCCCTTGATCTGCCCGATGCCGCCGGCGACCACGACCAGGAAGGCGTCGACGATGTAGTGGGTGCCGAGCGTCGGGCCGATCGACCCGAGCAGGGTGAGGGCGACGCCCGCGACGCCGGCCAGGCCGGACCCGATGAAGAACGTCATGCGGTCGGTGCCGCGTGAGCTGATGCCGGACGCCTCCGCGAGGTCGCGGTTCTGCACGACGGCGCGGATCCGGCGCCCGAGCGGCGTGGCGCGCAGGGCGAACGCCAGCGCGGCGACGCAGACGACCGCGAGCGCGAGGATGAACAGGCGGGTCTTCGGCAGGGCGACGCCGGCGACGGTGACCGCGCCGGAGAGCCACCCGGGGGCGGCCACGTCGATGTTGGGGGCGCCGAAGACGTCGCGGGCCACCTGCTGGAGCAGCAGGGCGACGCCCCACGTGACCAGCAGGGTGTCCAGCGGGCGGTGGTACATGCGGTGGACGAGCGTCGCCTCGAGCACCAGGCCGAGGACTCCGCCGACCACGAAGCCGAGCGGGAGCGCCACGAGCAGGCTCGCGCCGGGGTCGCCGAGCAGCCCCTGCACGACGAACGCCGTGTAGGCGCCCGCCATCATGAACTCGCCGTGCGCCATGTTGATGACGCCCATCTGGCCGAAGGTCAGCGCGAGCCCGAGCGCGGCCAGCAGCAGCACGGAGCCGAGACTCAGGCCCGCGAAGAGCTGGGGGAGGAGGGTGTCCACGTGTCGTCCCGCCCGTCAGCCCAGATCCTCGGCCCAGTCGTAGCCCTCGAGGTACGGGTCGGGCTCGATGGGCTCCTCGGAGGTCCAGACGGGGTGGATCAGGCCGTCGTCGCCGATCTCGCCGACGAGCGACGTCTTGGAGATGTGGTGGTTGTCGCCGTCCACGACGACGGTGCCCTCCGGGGCGTCGTAGCTCACGCCGTCGGCGGCCGCGACCACGTCGTCCACGGCGAACGAGTCGGCCTTCTCCACCATCTGCTGCCACAGGTGCAGGGAGACGTAGGCGGCCTCCATCGGGTCGGAGGTGACGCGGTCGTCGCCGTACTCGGCCTGGAACGCCTCGACGAACGCGGCGTTCTCGGGGGTGTCGACGGTCTGGTAGTAGTTCCAGGCGGTGAGCTGACCCTCGACGTTCTGCACGCCGATGCCGCCCACCTCCTCCTCGGCGATCGAGACCGACAGCACGGGCATCTCGTCGGCGCCGAGGCCGGCGTTGGAGTACTCCTTGAAGAACGCCACGTTCGAGTCGCCGTTGAGGGTGTTGAAGACGGCGTCGGCGCCCGACGCCTTGACCTTGTTGACGATGGTCGAGAAGTCGGTGTGGCCCAGCGGGGCGTACTCCTCGCCGACGATCTCGATGCCGTGCGCGCGGGCGTAGGCGTTGATGATCTTGTTGGCGGTGCGGGGGAAGACGTAGTCGGACCCGACGAGGAACAGGGACGTCGTGCCCTGCTCGGCGAGGTAGTCCAGCGCGGGGACGATCTGCTGGTTGGTGGTCGCGCCGGTGTAGAAGATGTTCGGCGACGACTCCAGGCCTTCGTACTGCACGGGGTAGAAGAGCAGGGCGTCCTGGGACTCGAAGACCGGCAGCATGGCCTTGCGCGAGGCGGACGTCCAGCCCCCGAACACCGCGGCCACGCAGTCGTCGGTGATGAGCTTGGTCGCCTTCTCGGCGAACACCGTGGGCTCGGACTGCCCGTCCTCGGTGACGATCTCGAGCTGCTTGCCAAGGACGCCGCCGTCCGCGTTGATCTCCTTCGCGGCGAGCTGCAGCGAGTCGTGCACGGTCTGCTCGGAGATCGCCATCGTGCCGGACAGCGAGTTGAGGAAGCCGATCTTCACGGTGTCGCCGGAGGTGTCGACGCAGTCGGCGTTCTCGGCGGACGACGACGCCGCGCCGGCCGAGCCGGCGGAGTCCACACGGGCGCCGCAGCCGCCCGCGGCGACGACGGCGAGCGCCGCGAGCGCGGCGGCGGCCAGGCGCGGGCCCCGGGTACGGGTGGGGAGCAGGGAGGGGGTCGATCGACGCATGGTGCTCCGTTCGTCGGGCCCGCAGGCCGGTTCGATAGGTTCATATGAACCCAAATGCATGCACGTGTCGGGACGGTCAGGTCGGCGTAACCATCGTGTTTCCGCTGGTCGGGGCGTCGCCCCGCGGGTCGGTGGCGGACGGTGCGCCGACCGCCGGGACGACGGTGCGATCATGGGGCCATGGCTGAGGTGACCGGAGGCGACCCGCTGGTGCTGGGGATCGAGACGTCCTGCGACGAGACCGGGGTGGCCCTGGTCCGCGGGGACACGCTGCTCGTCGACGCGGTGGCGAGCTCCATGGACGCGCACGCGCGCTACGGCGGCATCATCCCGGAGGTGGCGAGCCGCGCCCACCTCGAGGCGATGGTGCCCACGATCACCAAGGCGCTCGGCGAGGCCGACGTCGACCTGTCGCAGGTGGACGCGATCGCCGTCACCGCGGGCCCCGGGCTGGTCGGCCCGCTGACGATCGGCGCCTCGGCCGCGAAGGCGCTGTCGATCGGCCTCGGCAAGCCGCTGTACGGCGTCAACCACGTCATCGGGCACGCCGCGGTGAACCAGCTCGTGGACGGCCCGTTCTCCGGGCGCACCATGGCGCTCGTCGTCTCCGGTGGCCACAGCTCGCTGATGCTCGTCGACGACGTCGCGACGTCGGTCACCGAGCTCGGGTCCACCCTCGACGACGCGGCCGGCGAGGCCTTCGACAAGGTCGGGCGGCTGCTCGGGCTGCCGTACCCGGGCGGCCCGCACGTGGACAGGCTGGCCCGCGAGGGCGACCCCGAGGCGATCCGCTTCCCCCGCGGGCTCACCGCGGCCAAGTTCCAGGAGAAGCACGCCGCCGACTTCTCGTTCTCCGGGCTGAAGACGGCGGTGGCGCGCTGGATCGAGGCATGCGTCGACGCCGGGCGCGAGGTCCCGGCCGCCGACGTCGCGGCGTCGTTCGCGGAGGCCGTGGCCGACGTGCTCACCGCCAAGACGATCGCGGCGTGCCGGCGGCACGACGTCGACACCCTCGTCATCGGCGGCGGGTTCTCCGCCAACAGCCAGCTGCGCGAGATGGCCGCGAAGCGGTGCGCCGAGGCCGGCATCGACCTGCGCATCCCGCCCATCCGCTACTGCACCGACAACGGGGCGATGATCGCCGCGCTCGGCTCCGCCGTCGTCCGCGCCGGGGTCGCGCCCTCGGACCTCGACATCCCCGTCGACTCGTCGATGCCGATGGCGACCATCACCGTCTGACGGCCGGAAAAGGCCTCGGCGCGGCGGCGGGACGTCGGTAGCGTCCCGTGCGTGGACCCCGACCGCCCCGCCATCTACCAGCACCCGCTCGCCTACCTCGTCGGGCTCGAGGGCGTGGCCCTGATGCGCGCGTTCGACGCCTCGCCCGACATGCTCGACATCGCGCGCGCCAAGGTCCCGGGTGCCCGGTTCGCGACGGCGGACCTGCACGACCTGCCGGTCCCCGACGCCTCTGCCGACCTGGTGCTCGTCACCCTCGCCCTGTGCCACGTGCGGGACCTCGGGCCGGTGTTCGCCGAGCTCGCGCGGGTGCTCAGGCCGGGGGGCAGGCTCGTCGTCTCGGACACGCGCGGCTACTACGTCGGTTCACCGCTGTACCCGCTCGTGGAGGGGGCCGACGGCGAGTTCGGGTACATCCCCAACTGGAGGCACGCGACGAGCGAGTACCTGCGGGCGGCGCTGCCCGTGGGCCTGGCTCCGCGGTTCTGCCGCGAGTACGCCGGGGGCGGCGCCGACGACGTCGACGGCGGCCGCGAGTTCGCCGCGGCCGCGTCCTCCGGTGCCGGCGGGTTCGACCCCACCGCACCGACGGAGTTCCAGGACCCGTCGATGCCGCCGAACATCTGGGAGATGATGCCCTGGGTCGAGGACGCGGGCCGTGCGGCGTACGCCGGCGCGCCCGTCCTCATCGTGTGGGACTTCGAGCGCGAGTAGCTAGGTCGGGGGCAGCGGGTGGCCTGCCCGCAGCTCGGCGACCAGGGAGGAGACGACGGCCTCGAGCCCGTCCGGGCCGCTGCCGTGCGCGGCGGCCACGGCGCGCTGGCGCTGGTAGGAGGCGCCGGTGGCCACGATGTCCGCCACGTCCCCCAGCTCGGCGGCGCACCCGAGGCGCTCGGCCACGGGGGCGAGCTCGCGCAGCAGCCGGGGGAGCGCGTCGGTGACCAGCTCCTCGTTGCCGTCCGCGTCGAGGATGATGATCGCGTCCAGGCCGTAGCGGGCGGCCCGCCACTTGTTCTCCTGCACGTACCAGGGCGGCATCGTCGGCAGCGGGCGGCCGTCGTCGAGCATCGTGGACAGGTGCTCGACCAGGCAGTGCACGAGCGCGGACAGCGCCGCGAGCTCGGTGACGTTGGAGGCGCCGTCGCAGATGCGCACCTCCACCGTGCCGAAGTGGGGTGCCGGGCGCACGTCCCAGCGCACCTCGGTGAAGTCGTCGATGACGCCGGTGCGCAGCATGTCGTCGACGTAGCGCTCCAGCTCGGACCAGGCCCGGAACTGGTACGGCAGCCCCGCGGTGGGCAGCTGCTGGAACAGCAGCGCGCGCATCGAGGCGTACCCGGTGTCGTCCGAGCCGAAGAACGGCGAGGACGCCGACAGGGCCTGCAGGTACGGCACGTACACGAGCAGCGCGTTGACGATCGGGAGGACCTTGTCGCGGTCCTCGACCCCGACGTGCATGTGGATCCCGTAGATGATCATCTGCCGGCCCCAGAGCTGGGTGCGGTCGACGACGGTCGTGTAGCGCTCCTTGTCGGTCACCTTCTGGCGCGACCAGTGGCCGAACGGGTGCGTGCCCGCCCCCATGAGCTCCACCCGCATGGGGTCGGTGACCTCGCGGATGGCGGCGATGCCGCGCTGCAGGTCGCCGACCGCCTCCGGGACGGTCCGCCGCACGTCGCTGATCACCTCGATGGTGTTGCGCAGGAACTCCGGCTTCACGTACCGGTGGCGGACGTCGTCCGAGAGCCGCTCGATGACGGCGGGGGCGACCTGGCGCAGCGTGCCGGAGTCGGCGTCGACGAGCGCGAGCTCCCACTCCAGCCCCACGCTCGACCGGGCCGAGGGGGCGAACTCCAGCGCCATGCGGACCATCGTTCCACGCGCCCGACCACCGGTCTCGACGAGCGAGACGGATGGCCACGGCGGCGGTGCCTCAGCCGGACAGCGGCTCGACCACGAGGACGTGCTGCGCGCCCGCCACGCGCGTGAGGACCAGGGTGGCCTCGGCGTCGCCCTTGAGCGACAGCTGGGCGCGCAGCTGCTCGGGCGTGACGGCCGTGCCGCGCTTCTTGACGGTGAGGCGCCCGACGCCCCGCTCGCGCAGGTAGGCCTTGAGACGCTTGAGGTTGAAGCCCATGACGTCGAGCACGCGGTACCCCGTGGCGAGGGGCGCCGTGCCCGGTGCGGGCGGTTCCGCCGGGCGGTCCGTGGTGACGTACGCGATCGTCCGGTCCACGAGGCGCCCGCCGAGCTCCTGCGCGGCGTGGGCGACGAGGCCCGCGCGGACGACCGCGCCGTCCGGCTCGTACAGGTAGCCGCCGACGGCGCCGACGTCGGGCACGGGCTCGTCGCCCTCGGCGGTGCGCAGGGTCCGCGACAGGGTCCCGCTCCCGTCGTCGCCCCGCCCGGTCGCCAGGACGAGGGCGGACCGGCCCGGGCCGTCGGGGGCGAGCGGCCCGAACCAGAGCCCGGCCTCGACGACGTCGCCGTCCACGGAGACCCACTGCGTCTCGGCGTCGCGCGGCAGCCCGTGGTGCGGGACGCCGGGGCCGATCTTGATGCCGAGCGCCGGCACCTGCTCGCGCAGCGCCCACACGGCGTCGAGCGGGGGAGCGTACGCGGCGGGGTCGAAGATCCGCTTGCCGCCGCGGGTGCGCCGGGCCGGGTCGGCGTAGACGCCGTCGACGCCCTCGGCCGCGAGGTCGAGCCCGAGCCCGTCGGCGTGCCGCACCTCCGCCTCGGGGAAGTGCCGCAGGTTCACCGTGGCGATCGCGGCGGTCGCCTCGTCGACGTCCGTGGCGAGCACGTGCAGCCCGACGCCCGCGAACGCCAGGGAGTCCGCCCCGACCCCGCAGGTGAGGTCCGCGACCTTCGTGGCGCCGGCGGCGAGGTAGCGGCGGGCGTGCAGCGCGGCGACGGTGAGCCGCGTGGCCTGCTCCAGACCCGCGGGGGTGAACAGCATCCCGTCCGCGAAGTCGCCGAGCTTGGCGCGGGCCTTCGCCCGCAGCCGCGACTGCGTGAGCGCCGCCGCCGCGAGCTCCGGGTCGACGCCGTCGGCGCGCAGCCGTGTCGCCAGCGCCATCGCCTGCTTCTCGTCGTACGGCGGCAGGGAGTTGAGCAGGGCCCACCCCTCGGGGCTGAGCAGCTTGGTCAGGGCGGGGGCGTCCATGGCCTCATGGTCCCAGACGACGGTGGGTCCCGACGTCCGCGGGACGGCCTCCCGGAGCTCCCGGGCGGTGGCCCGCGGGGCGACGTCCGGGTGACGCCCTCGGCGAACCTTTGGCACTCGACTTGTCAGAGTGCTAACGCCTGCCTAGATTTGTGGTCAGCGACCGCAGGCTGTTCCGGCACCCGCGACGACGGCCAGCCGCCGGGCGCGACCGCAGTCCATCCATGCACAGCGAATCAAGGAGGTCCGACGTGTCGGTCCCCATCAAGCCGCTCGAGGACCGGATCGTCGTCAAGGCCATCGAGGCCGAGACCACGACCGCTTCCGGCCTGGTCATCCCGGACACCGCCAAGGAGAAGCCCCAGGAGGGCGAGGTCCTGGCCGTGGGCGACGGGCGTTTCGACGACAAGGGCAACCGTGTCCCCGTCGACGTCAAGGTCGGTGACAAGGTCATCTACAGCAAGTACGGCGGCACCGAGGTCAAGTACGCGGGCGAGGAGTACCTGGTGCTCTCCGCGCGCGACATCCTCGCGGTGGTCGTCGGCTGAGCCCGACCGACCCCGCACGAGGGCCCCGCACCGGTCTCGGTGCGGGGCCCTCGTGCGTGCGACCGGACTGTGCCTGGGGGTGTGCCGGTCGTGCGTCGGCTGGGTCTCAGCCGGTCTTGCGGGCGGAGCCCGCGAGGATGGCGGACCGCTCGTCCTCGCTCAGGCCGCCCCACACTCCGTAGGGCTCGCGCACCCGGAGGGACTGCTCCCGGCACTGCATCATGACCGGGCAGCTGCGGCAGATGGCCTTGGCGGCCTCCGCCCGTCGTCGGCGGGTGGAGCCCCGCTCACCCTCGGGGTGGAAGAACAACGTGTCGTCGGCGTCGCGGCAGGACCCCTGGTACTGCCACTCCCACAGCTCCATCACCGGCCCGGGCAACCTCGAGATCTCCGTCATGGCGAACAACCTACAAGTTGTGCAGAAGTTGTTCAACCCCCCTGGCCAGGGGAAACGACTTGTTCGTTGTTCAACTTTTTCGGATCGAACGAACCACTTCGGCCACGATGTGAACCACTTCTGGCCGGCATTCGGCCCCGGATCGCGGCACGCGCCGTGGCGCAGTGGCGACCCGGGTGACCTCTCGGCACAATCGAGCGCATGACCTCATCCCGACCCGTCCCCCACGGGGACGGGTCTCGCACGTCGAGCCCGGGCCTCGCCGTCGCCGCCGTCGCCCGACGCCTGGGTGTCGCACCGGCGACGCTGCGCACCTGGGACCGTCGCTACGGCCTGGCGCCGTCGGCTCGGACCGCGGGATCCCATCGTCGCTACACACCCGAGGACGTGGCGCGCCTGCTCGTCATGCGCCGGCTCACCCTCGAGGGCGTCGCGCCCGTCGACGCGGCGCAGGCGGCGCTCAAGGCCGGGGTCGACGAGCTGGAGGCGGCCGAGCGGGACGCGGCCCCCGGTGAGGGGGGCGACCGGTCCGCCGACGACACCGACCCGGAGAGTCGCGCCGAGCCCGGTGCCGCGCCCGCGGAAGGGCAGGGCGACCCCGACGACCGGCCCGCACGTGCCCACCTGCGGGCGCTGCCCGGCGGCGGCTCCAACGCCGTCCGTGCGCCGTCCGGGGCGCCAGGGGCCGCGCCCGGCGTCCCGGCCGGGGGCGGAAACGCTTCCGCACGGGTCTCCTCCGTCGTCGACGCGACCCTCGCCTACGACCAGGCGCGCTGCGACGAGCTGCTGCGCATCCCGGCGCACGGCGACCCGGCCGCCTGGTGGACCCAGGTCGTGGAGCCGGCGTGGGAGCGCGTCGCCCAGCGCACCGTCCTGGCGGGGCCGGGCGCCGTGCCCGAGGTCGTCCTCGCGACGGCGGTCCTGCACGCGCTGCGCGACTTCACCGGGTCCTTCGAGCAGGCGCGGGTCGCCGCGGGCGCGCCCCCCGCGAACCACCCGAGCCGGATGCGCAACATCGTGCTGATCTTCGCGGCGCCCGACGAGGTCGTGCCGCTGTCGGCGCACGCGCTCGCGGCCGCGCTGACCGCCAAGGGCGCGACCGTGCGCATCGTGACGGGCCCGGCGAGCGCGCACCGGTCGATCGAGCTGGTGACGATGGTCCGGCCGTCGGCCCTGGTCCTCGCGACGACGCAGCGCCGCCCGGACCTCGACGTCGTGCACGCCGTGCACGAGGGGTTCCCCGAGCTGCCGATCATCGTCGGCCTGCGCCGGGACGAGGCGGCGGGGGAGCTGCCGCTGTCCGCCACGGTGCAGCGGGTGCGCTCGTTCACCGCGATGCTGCACGAGGTGCTCGCCGTCGTCGGGTAGGCATGCCGGACGAGCCGGCCGCGACCCCGTGAGGTCCGCCACCCGGCCCCGGTCCGGGGCCCGGACGCGGGAATACCCGCGCCGCCGGGAACGTAGAATCCAGTCATGACGGACTCGACCTCGCCCGCGCACGACCCGTTCGGATTCCTCGGCCTCACCTACGACGACGTCCTGCTGCTGCCGGGGTACTCGGACCTGGCGCCGTCGGACATCGACACCACGTCGCGACTGACCCGCGAGATCTCGCTGCGCACCCCGCTGGTGTCCGCGGCGATGGACACCGTCACCGAGTCGCGGATGGCGATCGCCATGGCGCGCCAGGGCGGCATCGGCGTGCTGCACCGCAACCTGTCGATCACCGACCAGGCGTACCAGGTCGACCTCGTCAAGCGCACCCAGACGGGCATCATCTCCAACCCCGTCACCATCGGGCCGGACGCGACGCTCGAGGAGCTCGACCAGCGCGCGGGGGAGTACCGCATCTCCGGCTTCCCGGTCGTGGACCCGGGCGGCCGGCTCGTCGGGATCGTGACGAACCGCGACCTGCGCTTCACGCCCGTGGCCGAGTGGGCGACGACCAAGGTCTCCGAGGTCATGACCCCCGCCCCCCTCATCACCGGGCCGGCGGGCATCTCGCGCGAGGACGCCACGCTGCTGCTGCGCAAGCACAAGCTCGAGCGGCTGCCGCTCGTCGACGGCGACGGGCGCCTGTCCGGGCTCATCACCGTCAAGGACTTCGTCAAGTCGGAGCAGTTCCCGAACGCGTCCAAGGACGACCAGGGCCGCCTGCTGGTCGGCGCCGCGATCGGCTACTTCGGCGACGCGTGGGAGCGCGCGACGACGCTCGTGGACGCCGGCGTCGACGTGCTGGTGGCCGACACCGCGCACGGCAACGTGCGCATGCTCGTCGAGATGGTCAAGCGCCTCAAGACCGACCCGGCCACCCGCCACGTGCAGGTGATCGGGGGCAACGTCGCCACGCGGGAGGGCGCCCAGACGTTCGTCGAGGCGGGTGCCGACGGCATCAAGGTCGGCGTCGGGCCGGGCTCGATCTGCACGACGCGCATCGTCACGGGCGTGGGCGTCCCGCAGATCACCGCCGTCTACGAGGCCTCGCTCGCGGCACGCGCCGCGGGCGTCCCGGTCATCGCCGACGGGGGGATGCGGCACTCCGGGGAGATCGGCAAGGCGATCGTCGCCGGGGCCGAGACGGTCATGCTGGGCTCGATGCTCGCGGGCACCGAGGAGGCCCCCGGCGAGACGATCCTCGTGGGCGGCAAGCAGTACAAGGCGTACCGGGGGATGGGCTCGATGGGCGCCATGTCCTCGCGCGGCAAGAAGTCCTTCTCCAAGGACCGGTACTTCCAGGCCGAGGTCACCAGCGACGACAAGATCGTCCCCGAGGGCGTCGAGGGCCAGGTCGCGTACAAGGGCACCCTGAGCGCCGTGGCCCACCAGCTCGTCGGTGGCCTGCACCAGACGATGTTCTACGTCGGGGCGGCGACCATCCCCGAGCTGCAGTCCAAGGGCCGGTTCGTCCGCATCACCTCGGCCTCCCTCAAGGAGTCGCACCCGCACGACGTGCAGGTCACCGCCGAGGCCCCGAACTACTCCGGGTTCTGACGGGCGGGCGCGCGGGCCGCGTCCCTACGCCGTCCGGGCCCGGGCGGCCGCCGGCGGCTCGGCGGGCCACGCGGTGCCCGCCGGTCCCGGCCCGTCGGGGTCCGCGGCCCGCTCCGCGTTGACGCGCTCCGCCCAGGCGCGGTGCGCCCCCGCCTGCGCGGCGTGCAGCGCGTCGAGCGCGGCGCCGCGCAGGCGGGGGTGGCGCACGAGCTGGGCGTCGAGCACGTCCAGGGTGGCCAGCACGTCGACGTCGGCGGTGTGCAGCGGCCCCGTGCCCGCGACGCCGTACAGCGCGCAGAGGTCGCAGAGGCGACGCTTGCCCTCGCGGTCGCCGTCGAGCCAGCGGTCCAGGACGAGCGGGTCGAGCACGGGGAAGACCGGGCGCCCCAGCCGTTCGGGCAGGGTGGGCAGCCCGTGGCGGGCGAGCTCCGCGTCCAGCAGGGACAGGTCGAACGTCGCGTTGTAGGCCACCAGGGGGACGCCCGCGCGCTGGTGCGCGGCGAGCAGCCCGGCGATCTCGTCCAGCGCCGTGGCCGGCGCGCAGCCGCCCGAGCGGGCCCGCGCCGTCGACACGCCGTGGATCGCCGTGGCCTCCGCGGGGATCTCGACGCCGGGGTCGATCAGCCACGTCCGGACCTCGGCGGCCCGGCCCGGCGCCCGCAGCACCACGGCCGCCGTGACGATGCGGTCGTGAGCCACGTCCAGGCCCGTCGTCTCGGTGTCGAGGCCCACGAGCGGGCCGTGGGCCCAGCCGGCGCCGTCGGTGCGCTCGCCGCCCATCGCCGGCCTCCCCTCGCCGTCCTCGCTCGTGCCGTGTCGTCGCTGGCAGGGACTGTGCCACCCGCCACCGACACGGGTGCGCGCCCCTCGGGCGCACGCCGGTACGCTGGTCGGCGTGAGCAACGAGATCGAGATCGGCCGTGGCAAGCGCGGACGTCGCGCGTACTCCTTCGACGACATCGCGGTGGTGCCCTCGCGACGCACCCGCGACCCGAAGGACGTCTCGACCGAGTGGCAGATCGACGCCTACCACTTCGACCTGCCGATCATGGCGGCGCCGATGGACTCGGTGATGAGCCCCGACGTCGCGGTCGCGCTGGGCCGCCTGGGCGGTCTCGGCGTGCTCGACCTCGAGGGGCTGTGGACGCGCTACGAGTCGCCCGAGGCGCTGCTCGCCGAGATCCGCGAGCTGCCCGCCGAGCAGGCCACCGCCCGCATGCAGGAGATCTACGCCGAGCCGATCAAGCCCGAGCTCATCACCCAGCGGCTCAAGGAGGTCCGCGCCGCCGGGGTCACCGTCGCCGGGGCCCTCTCGCCGCAGCGCACGCAGGAGCACTACCAGACCGTCGTGGACGCCGGGGTGGACCTCTTCGTCATCCGCGGCACCACGGTCTCCGCGGAGCACGTCTCCGGCAACGCCGAGCCGCTCAACCTCAAGCGGTTCATCTACGAGCTCGACGTCCCGGTCGTCGTCGGCGGGGCGGCCACCTACACGGCCGCGCTGCACCTCATGCGCACGGGCGCGGCCGGCGTGCTGGTGGGCTTCGGCGGCGGTGCCGCGCACACCACCCGGGTCGGGCTCGGCATCCACGCGCCGATGGCGACGGCGGTCTCGGACGTCGCCGCCGCGCGGCGCGACTACCTCGACGAGTCCGGCGGCCGGTACGTGCACGTCATCGCCGACGGCGGCGTCGGCCACTCGGGCGACATCGTCAAGGCCGTGGCCTGCGGCGCCGACGCCGTGATGCTCGGGGCCGCCCTGGCCCGCGCGTCCGAGGCGCCCGGGCGGGGATGGCACTGGGGGGCCGAGGCCCACCACGCCGAGCTCCCGCGCGGCGAGCGGATGGCGGTCGGCAGCGCCGGCCCGCTGGAGCGGATCCTCTTCGGGCCCAGCGACGTCGCGGACGGCACGCTCAACCTGGTCGGCGCGCTGCGCCGGGCGATGGCGACCACCGGCTACTCCGACCTCAAGGAGTTCCAGCGGGTGGAGGTCGTCGTCTCTCCCTACCAGCCGCGATGACCGGCGGGCCGTCGGTCGAGGCCGCCGCCCGGGTCCGGGAGATCGCGGACGACGACGTCGAGCGGGTCGTCGCGCTGTGGCACGCGTGCGGGCTGACCCGGCCGTGGAACGACCCGCACGCCGACATCGCCGCCGCGCGGGCGACCCCGGTGTCGACCGTGCTGGTCGCGCACGACGGGGATGACGTCGTCGGCTCCGTGCTGGCCGGGTACGAGGGTCACCGGGGGTGGCTGTACTACGTGGCCGTGGACCCGTCGCGGCAGGGCACCGGCCTGGGCAGGGCGCTGGTGACGGCGGCGGAGGAGTGGCTGCGCGAGGCCGGCGCCGCCAAGGTCATGCTCATGGTGCGCTCGACGAACGAGCAGGTCACGGCCTTCTACGGGCGCCTGGGGTACGCCGTGGAGGACGTCGCCGTGCTGAGCCGCTGGGTCGACGGGTCGCGCTGAGAGCGAACCCGCAGGTGACCGTCCGGACGCGTCCGTGGGGGCGCGTAGGGTGGCGGCCATGTCCACCGCGCACGAGAGCGACGGAGCTCTGGGTGATCTGATCGACCCCGAGCTGCCGTCCGCCACCTACGTCCTGGAGCCCGGCGTCGTCGCCCCGTTGGTCGAGCGGATCGCCACCTCGCAGTCCGCGGGCACGCACCGGTCCACGCTCCCGTTCACCGGGGCCCCGCTCGCGTCGTTCCCCCTGTCGTCCGCCGACGACGTCCGGGCCGCGACCGAGCGGGCGCGGTCCGCCCAGCCAGCCTGGGCCGACCGACCGCTGCGCGAGCGCACCGACGTGCTCGACCGGCTCGGGGAGATCGTCCTGCGGCGCCAGTCGGAGATCCTCGACATGGTCCAGCTGGAGTCGGGCAAGGCCCGGCGCAGCGCGTTCGAGGAGGTCGCCGACGTCGCGCAGGTGTGCCGGCACTTCGCGGTGCGCGGCCCCGACTACCTGGCCGACCGGCGCGAGCCGGGCCTGCTGCCGGTGCTCACCGGCGTGCGGGTGCACCGCCGCCCCGTCGGCGTCGTCGGCGTGATCGTGCCGTGGAACTACCCGCTGACGCTGGTGCTCTCGGAGGCCGTGCCCGCCCTGCTCGCCGGCAACGCCGTCGTCGTGAAGCCCGACCCGCAGACCACCCTGTCGGCGCTGTGGGTCGCGGAGGCGGTCGAGGAGGCCGGCCTGCCCGCCGACCTGTTCACCGTGGTCACGGGCGGTGCCGACGTCGGCGCCGCGCTGGTCGACCACGTGGACCACGTGGCGTTCACCGGGTCGACGGAGGTCGGGCGCAAGGTCGCGGCCCGGGCGGGCGAGCGGCTCGTCGGGGCCACGCTGGAGCTCGGCGGCAAGAACCCCCTGTACGTCGCGGCCGACGCGGACCTCGCCTCGGCGGTGCCGGGGGCCGTGCGCGCGTGCTTCGCCAACTCCGGGCAGCTGTGCATGTCGATCGAGCGCCTGGTGGTGCACGAGGACGTCGCCGACGAGTTCCTCGCGCGGTTCGTCGAGGCGGTCCGTGACCTGCGTCTCGGCACGGGCCTGGACTACACCGCGGACGTCGGCTCGCTGGTCTCCGCGGCCCAGCTGGAACGGGTCTCCGAGCACGTCGACGACGCCCTCGCGAAGGGCGCCCGCGCCCTGGTCGGCGGCGTCCACCGCTCCGACGTCGGGCCGTACTTCTACGCGCCGACGGTGCTCGACGGCGTGCCGGACGACGCGCGCTGCGCCACCGAGGAGACGTTCGGCCCGGTCGTGTCGGTGACACGGGTCGCCTCCGACGACGAGGCGGTGCGCGTCATGAACGCCTCCGACCTCGGCCTGAACGCGAGCGTGTGGTCCGCGGACGTCGCGCACGCCCGGCGCCTCGCCGCGCGGATCGAGGCGGGGACCGTCAACGTCAACGACGGCTACACCTCCGCCTGGGGCTCGCCCGGCGCACCCATGGGCGGCTTCAAGGCCTCCGGGCTGGGGCGTCGGCACGGCCGCGAGTCGGTCGAGGCGATGACCGAGGCGCAGACGGTCGCCGTGCAGCGCGCCGCCCGCTTCGGCGCCTCGCTCGACTCCCTCTACGCCCTCGGCGGGGACACCCCGAGCCGGGTGCTCACCGCCGCGCTGCAGGTCATGCGCCGCCTCCGCCTGCCGTGAGCCCGACGACGTGAGCCCGACGACGCGAGGGAGACGCCATGCCTGAGGGGAGGCCCGGCGGGCCGGCAGGTCGGTGGAGCCTCCCGAAGGTCGTCCTGGCGGTGTTCGCGGTCCTCGCCGTGATCCCGTTCCCGGCCGTGGCGATCACGATCGCCGTGGTGGTGGCGATCCTCGGGCGTCGCCGGCGGGGCGTGGTCCTGCTCATGGGCGCCGTCGTGGTGTTCGGGCTCTGGGCGCTCTTCTTCCTCGACCGGCCGCCGGTCGCGGGCGGGTAGAGGGCGAGCCGCGCGGGGCGTTCAGTCGGTGGCCGCCAGGCCCGCCAGCTCGGCCCGCAGGTTGTGCGCGGCCGCGTCCGCCCAGCGGTCGCGACCGGGCGCGGTGCGGAAGAGCGCGGGCGCGTCCAGCAGACCGGTGAGGACGGCGGCGCGCCCGGCGCGGAAGTCCGGGTCCGGCACGTGGCCGTACTCGGCGCGGACCTGGGCGACGTACCGGGCGTAGGTGCGCGGGCCGGCGCCCAGGACGGCCAGGTCGGCGTCGCTGACCAGCGCCCCGGTGGCGTCGTGGGGGGCGGGGTCGTGCCCGGCGGTGAGCCGCACGAGCCGCGCGACCTCGGCGACGTCACCGTCCGCGAGCGGCCCACCGCCGGCCGTGCGCGCGCGGCCGGCGAGCGGTCCGAGCAGGTCGTCCACGAGGGCGGCGGAACGCTCCTCGTCGCGGCCGGCCTCGCCGTCGTGCACCGCGTCGTGGAACCACAGGGCGACGGCGGCGTGCCACGGGGACCCGGGCGCGCCGCTGCCGGTGAGGTCGTCGAGCGCATCGAGGGCGTGGGCCAGGTGCAGCCGCGAGTGGTACGTCCGGTGCGGTTCGCGCCACCGGTCGACGAGGTCCTGCCCGGCGGCGTCGAGCGCGCCCCGCGTGGCGGTGGCGGGGCGCCAGAGCGACGCCCAGCGCTGGTGCAGCGCAGCCTGCGACGCGCGGCGGCGCTCCCACCCCGGGACTCGCAGCACGCTCCCGCCGAGGCGCCGTGCCAGCTCGCCGCCGTCCACGGGGACGGCACCTGCTGCGACGAGGTCGTCGTACCGGGCGTCGGGGACGTCGTAGTGGTCGTGGTCGAAGGCCCGGTCGCGGATGTCGTGGGCCCGGGCGAAGACGCGCAGCTCGTGCAGCGAGGTGTCCGAGACGAGGTGCGACCACAGGCGGCCGTGCGCGGGCCACCGGGGCGGGTCGACGAGGATCGTCACGAGAGCCCCGCGATGGTGCGGCGCACCTCGCCGACGATCTGCGCCATCGCCGCCTCCGCCGCCTCCGGGTCGTGCGCGGCGACGGCGCGGGCCACCGCCTCGTGCTGGTCGAGCGCCTCCGGTACCGGGGAGGCGGGCATGAGCCCCAGGTGGGTGCGGCCCGTGAGCACCTCGGCGACGACGTCCGCGAGCGGGCCGAACATCTCGTTGCCGCTCGACCGCAGGAGGAGCTCGTGCATCCGGACGTCGAGCTCGAGGAAGGTCTCGAGGTCGCCGGCCTCTCCGGTGGTGCGCATGCGCCGCGCGAGGTCCAGCAGCTCGCCGCACACCTGCGGGCTCGCGTGGCGGGCGGCACCGGCGGCCGCGAGCGGCTCGACGGCATGCCGTAGCTCGGTGAGGCTGCGCAGCTGGGCGTCGCGGCCCGGTCCGGCCAGCCGCCAGCGGATGACGCGCCGGTCGAGCACGTTCCAGTGCTCGATCCCCAGGACGACCAGGCCGACCCGCCGCCGGGAGCGGACCATGCCGAGGCCCTCGAGCAGGCGCATGACCTCGCGCGCGACGGTGCGCGAGACCCCGTGGTCCGCGCCGATGCCCTCCAGGGTCAGCGGGGTCCCCGGCTCGATCTCGCCGCCGGCGATGGCGCGCCCGAGCGCGTCGAGCACGGCGGTGTGCAGGGAGGTCGCGGGCATGGGCCGAGCCTAACGGTCGGCCCGCCGACCCGTAATGGTCACACCCCATCTTGCAATGGTGCTATCAATGGTGCATCCTCGGACGACCGGCGACGCGGCAGTCGCCGGAGTTCGATAGACAGGAAGTCGAGATGGACACCGTCGTCAGCAACGCACCACCCGTCCACGTGCGAGGGGAGACCACGTCGCGCCTGCCCGTCACCGACCACGTCGTCGTGATGGGGGTCGCCGGCTCGGGCAAGACCACCGTCGCCGCGCTCCTCGCCGAGCGCCTGGGCCTCGACGTCGCGGAGGCGGACGAGTTCCACCCGCGGGCCAACATCGAGAAGATGAGCGCCGGGACCCCGCTCACCGACGAGGACCGCTGGCCGTGGCTGCGCGCGATCCGTGAGTGGCTGGAGAGCGAGTCCGACGCGGGCCGCTCCGCGGTCGTGACCTGCTCGGCGCTCAAGCGCTCCTACCGCGACGAGCTGCGCCGGGCGCGCGGGCGGGTGCGGTTCGTGCACCTGGCCGGTAGCCGCGACCTGCTCGCCGAGCGCATGGCCGGCCGCAGCGGGCACTTCATGCCGCTGTCGCTGCTCGACTCCCAGCTCGCGACCCTCGAACCGCTCGAGGCGGACGAGGACGGCCTCGTCGTCGACGTGACGACGCCGGTGCGCGACGTCGTCGCCGCCGTCGCCGCCTGGCTCCACGCCCCCTCGGCCTCCTGACGCCGCACCGACCCCACCCACCCGTACCACCGTCGACGAGGACACCCCTATGCCCCCCGAGGACTGGACCCAGACCCTGACCGCGGGCCCGCTGCTGGCGATCGCCGCCGCCGCGGTCGCCCTCCTGCTCTTCCTCATCATCAAGGTCCGCCTGCACGCGTTCCTGTCCCTGATCCTGGTCAGCCTGCTGACCGCGGTCGCCACCGGCCTGCCGAGCGGCGGCATCGTCGACGTTCTCCTGGACGGCTTCGGCTCCACGCTCGCCTCCGTGGCGCTGCTCGTCGGCATCGGCGTGATGCTGGGGCGCCTCGTCGAGACGAGCGGCGGCGCCCAGGTCCTCACGGACGTCCTGATCGCGCGGTTCGGCGAGCGGCGCGCGCCGCTCGCGCTCGGCGTCGCGTCGCTGCTGTTCGGCTTCCCGATCTTCTTCGACGCGGGCCTCGTGGTGATGCTGCCGATCGTGTTCGCCGTCGCGCGGCGCCTCGGTGGCTCCCTGCTGCTCTACGGGCTCCCGGTGGCCGGAGCGTTCTCCGTGATGCACATCTACGTGCCGCCGCACCCCGGCCCCGTCGCCGCGTCGGAGTTCCTCGGGGCGGACGTCGGCACCGTGCTGCTGATCGGGCTCGTCGCGGCGATCCCCACCTGGTACGTGACCGCCTACCTGTTCGGCCGGCTCGCGGGCCGCCGGTTCGTGCTTCCCGTGCCGGAGATCCTGGGCCACGCCGATGCCGCGCAGACCGCGAACCCGCCGCGGTTCGGCACGGTCGTGGGCGTCCTGCTGCTCCCGCTCGTCCTCATCTTCGCCAACACCGGGCTGCAGACGGCCGCGTCGGCCGGCTGGGTCGACGCCGACAGCGCGCTGGTCTCGTGGGCCGGGATGGTCGGCTCGACGCCGGTCGCCCTGCTGATCACCGTGCTCGTCGCCGCGTGGGTGCTCGGCCGCCGCCGCGGCGTCGAGGGCACCGCGCTGGAGAAGATGCTCGACTCCGCGCTCGGGCCTGTCGCCTCGGTCATCCTCATCACCGGTGCCGGCGGCATGTTCGGCGGCGTGCTGCGGGCGTCCGGCATCGGCGACGCGCTGGCCGACGTCCTCGGCGACCTGGGGCTGCCGGTCGTCGTGGCCGGGTTCGTCATCGCCGCCGTGCTGCGCGTGGCGCAGGGCTCCGCGACGGTCGCGCTGACGACCGCGGCCGGGCTCATCGCCCCCGCCGTGGCCGCGGGTGGGTTCAACGGCGTCGAGACGGCGTCCGTGGTCGTCGCCGTCGCCGCCGGCTCCGTGGTGCTCAGCCACGTCAACGACTCCGGCTTCTGGCTGGTCGGCCGGTTCTTCGACATGGACGTCAAGACGACGCTGCGCACCTGGACCGTCATGGAGACCCTCATCGGCGTGATGGGCTTCGCGATCGCGGGTGCCGTGTTCGCCATCGCCTGATGACCTGAGCCCGTCCCGGGTGTTGTGGGTACGCAGTTGGCGTGGTTCCGGACCCGGAACCACGCCAACTGCGTACCCACAACACCCCAGGGGTGGTGCGTTCAGCCGGACGTGACCGCCGAGGCGGGGCTCAGGTGCTCGACGGCCTCGACGCACTGGCGGGCGATGGCGAGCTCCTCCATCGTCGGGACGACCATGACGAGCGTCGACGTCCAGTCGGGGGAGACGATCCGCTCGCCGCCCCGGGCGGCGTTGCGCTCGGGGTCGACGGCGATGCCCAGGCCCTCGAGGCCCTCGCAGACGGCGGCCCGCACGGCGGCGTCGTTCTCGCCGACGCCCGCGGTGAACGCGACGACGTCGACCCGGCCGAGCAGGGCCGCGTACGCGCCGACGTACTTCTTGAGCCGGTGCACGTAGACGTCGAACGCGAGCGCGGCGTCCTCGTCGCCGTCGTCGATGAGCCGACGCAGCTCGCGGAAGTCGTTGACGCCGGAGAGCCCGAGCACGCCGGACCGCTTGTTGAGCAGCGTGTCGAGCTCGTCGATGTCCATGCCGGCGTTGCGGGCGAGGTGGAAGACGACGGCCGGGTCGACGTCCCCGGACCGGGTGCCCATGACGAGCCCCTCGAGCGGGGTGAGGCCCATCGAGGTGTCGATCGGGACGCCGCCCTTGACGGCGGACGCGGACGCGCCGTTGCCCAGGTGCAGCACGATCGTGTGGAGGTCCTGCACGCGCCGGCCCAGCACGCGGGCCACCTTCCCCGCGACGTACTGGTGGCTGGTGCCGTGGAACCCGTACCGCCGCACGTCGTGGGCGGCGGCGACCTCGCGGTCGATGGCGTAGGTGTAGGCCTCGGCGGGCAGCGCCTGGAAGAACGCGGTGTCGAAGACGGCGACGTGCGGGACGTCGCCCAGGAGCTCGCGCGCCACCCGGATGCCCTGCACGTTGGCGGGGTTGTGCAGCGGGGCGAGCGGCACGAGGGACTCGATGCGGTCGACGACGTCGTCGTCCACCACCACGGGCCCGGAGAACTCGGCGCCGCCGTGCACGACGCGGTGGCCGACGGCGTAGATGCCGGCGTCTGAGAGCCGCGGGCCGATCTCGTCGAACAGGCCGAGTGCGATCCGCAGCGCCTCGCCGTGGTCGGGCACGTCGGCCTCGCGGCGGGTCCGGTTGCCGCCGTAGGTGTGCGTGACGATGCCCTTCGCGTCGCCGGCCTCGCCGATGCGCTCGATGGTGCCGGCCGCGATCGCCTCGCCGCCCACCGGGTTGACCAGCTGGTACTTCAACGACGACGACCCCGAGTTCAGCACCAGCACCGACCCGTGCGCCCCGTACGCGCTGTACGGGTTCGGGCGCTCGGACTCGGGGACGATGCTCATGCGGTCTCCTCCTGTGCCGCGCCGGGGCTCGGCGCCTGGGCCTGGATGGCGGTGATGGTGACGGTGCTGACGATGTCGGCGACGAGCGCGCCGCGGGACAGGTCGTTCACCGGCTTGTTCAGCCCCTGCAGCACCGGCCCGATCGCGACGGCCCCGGCCGACCTCTGCACCGCCTTGTAGGTGTTGTTGCCGGTGTTGAGGTCGGGGAAGATGAACACGGTGGCCCGGCCCGCGACGGACGACTCGGGCAGCTTGGACGCCGCGACGGACGCGTCGACGGCGGCGTCGTACTGGATCGGGCCCTCGACGGACAGGTCGGCGCGGCGCTCGCGCACCAGCTCGGTGGCGGTGCGCACCTTGTCGACGTCCGCGCCGGAGCCGGACGCGCCCGTGGAGTACGACAGCATCGCCACCCGCGGGTCCACCCCGAACTGCGCGGCGGTGGCCGCCGACGAGATCGCGATGTCGGCGAGCTGCTCCGCCGTCGGGTCCGGGACGACGGCGCAGTCGCCGTACACCAGCACCCGGTCGGGCAGGCACATGAGGAACACCGACGACACGACGGAGACGCCGGGTGCCGTCCGGACGATCTCGAACGACGGCCGGATGGTGTGCGCCGTGGTGTGCGCGGCGCCGGAGACCATGCCGTCCGCCAGGCCCAGGTGCACCATCATCGTGCCGAAGTACGACACGTCCGTGACGATCTCCCGCGCCCGCTCGAGCGTCATCCCCTTGTGCGCCCGCAGCCGGGCGTACTCGGCGGCGAAGTTCTCGACGTGCTCCGGGTCGGTGGGAGACAGGACGGTCGCGGCGTCGATGTCGAGACCGAGCTCGGCCGCCCGGGCGCGGATCGTGGCCTCGTCGCCGAGGATCACCAGGTCGGCGATGCCGCGGGCCAGGACGGTGGACGCCGCCCGCAGGATCCGGTCGTCGTCGCCCTCGGGCAGCACCACGCGCTTGCGGTCGGCGCGGGCCCGCTCGATGAGCCCGTACTCGAACATCAGCGGCGTCACCACGGGCGTGCGGGGAACGTCGAGGCGCGCGAGCAGCGCCTCGCCGTCGACGTGCTGCTCGAACAGGGCGCGGGCGACGTCGATCTTGCGGGTCGCGCCCACCGTGACGTAGCCGTGCGTCTCGGCGGCGCGCCGCGCGGCGGTGAACGTGTCGAGACGTGTGGCCACCACCGGCACCCGCGGGCCGAGCGCCGACAGGAGCTGCGCGATGACGCCGCGCGGCACGTACCCGCCGGTCAGCACGATGCCGGCCAGCGACGGGAACGTCGCCGCCGCGTGCGCGGACAGCAGCCCGAGGAGGACGTCGGCGCGGTCGCCGGGCGTGATCACGACGGCGCCGTCGGCCAGGTGGTCGAGCACGTGCTCGAACGACATCGCGCCCACGATGACGTCCAGCACCTCGCGAGCCATGAGGTCGGGGTCGCCCAGCATGAGGGAACCCTCGACGGCCTCGGTGAGCCGGGCCACCGTGGGTGCGTGCAGGAACGGCTCCTCCGGGATCGTCCAGACCGGCAGCCCGTCCTCCGACATCCGCGCCGCCCCGGCGAGCACACCCGGGCCGCTGCGGTTCACCACCACCCCGACCGGCTGGGCGTGGTTGGCGCGCAGCTCGCCGACGGCGAGGCGGTTGAGGGCGCGGACCTCGTCGAGGCTGCGGTCGCGGCCCGACGTCACGAGGAGCACGGGGGCGCCGAGGTTCGCCGCCACGCGCGCGTTGAACGCGAGCTCCGTCGCCCCGGTGACGTCGGTGTAGTCGGTGCCCACCACGACGACCGCGTCGCAGCGCTCGGCGACCGCGTGGTACCGGTCCACGATCCGCGACAGCGCCGACTCCGGGTCGGCGTGCACGTCGTCGTAGGTGACGCCGACCGCGTCCTCGTACGCCAGGTCGACGCCGTCGTGCGCCAGCAGCATCTCCAGCACGTGGTCGCGCGGGGCGTCGACGCCGGCGTCCGACGACGGGGGGTCGGGCACCCGGGACACCGCGCGGAACACGCCGACCCGCCGCACCTGTCGCACCAGGAGGTCGAGCACCCCCAGGGTCACGGTCGACTTGCCGGTCTCGCCCTCGGGCGAGGCGATGTAGATGCTGCGTGTGCTCACGGCCTGCCTGTTCGGTCGCGTCGGTGAGGTGGTGCTCCCCATTCCATCGCATCGCACCCGGCGGTGCACCGGGGAGGCGGCGTCGCGTTCGTCACGCGACGCCGCCCGGCCGCACTACTCGTTGTCGCCGCCCGTCGCGGCCGCCGCGTCGTACTGCGGGCCGCCGGTGCGCAGCGCGGTGTCGCCGGCGTCCGGCCACACCCAGTCGCGCACCTCGGGGATGTCCTCGCCGTGCTCGCGCGTGTACTGGCGCGCCGCGAGGCGGGCGTCCACCATCCGCTGCCGCAGCCCCGCGTACCGCGACCGCAGCGACGGCACCCGGTCGATGACGTCGATCACCAGGTGGTAGCGGTCGATGTCGTTGAGCATCGCCATGTCGAACGGCGTCGTGGTGGTGCCCTCCTCCTTGTAGCCGCGCACGTGGATGTTGGCGTGGTTCGTGCGGCGGTACGTGAGCCGGTGGATGAGCCACGGGTAGCCGTGGTAGTTGAAGATCACCGGGCGGTCGGCGGTGAACAGGGTGTCGAAGTCCGAGTCGGACAGGCCGTGCGGGTGCTCCTTCTCGTCCTGCAGGCGCATGAGGTCCACGACGTTGACCACCCGCACCGTGAGGTCGGGCAGCTCGTGGCGCAGGATGTCGGCCGCGGCCAGCACCTCCAGCGTCGGCACGTCGCCGGCGCAGCCGAGCACGACGTCCGGGTCGGTGCCCTCCACCTCGGTGCCCGCCCAGTCCCAGATGCCTAGGCCGCGCGTGCAGTGCGCGATCGCGGCGTCCATCGACAGGAACTGCGGCGCGGGCTGCTTGCCCGCCACCACGACGTTCACGTACTGGCGGCCCCGCAGACAGTGGTCGTACGTGCTGAGCAGGGTGTTCGCGTCCGGCGGCAGGTACACCCGCACGATCTCCGCCTTCTTGTTGACCACGTGGTCGATGAAGCCCGGGTCCTGGTGGGAGAACCCGTTGTGGTCCTGGCGCCACACGTGGCTCGACAGCAGGTAGTTCAGCGACGCGATCGGACGGCGCCACGGGATGTGGTTGGTGACCTTCAGCCACTTGGCGTGCTGGTTGAACATCGAGTCGACGATGTGGATGAAGGCCTCGTAGCTGGTGAACAGGCCGTGCCGCCCCGTGAGCAGGTAGCCCTCCAGCCAGCCCTGGCACTGGTGCTCGCTCAGCATCTCCATGACGCGCCCCGCCCGCGCCAGGTGCTCGTCGACGTCCGGGCCGAAGAAGTCCGCGTTCCACTGCTTGTCGGTGACGTCGTAGACCGCCTGCAGCCGGTTCGACGCCGTCTCGTCCGGCCCGAAGATGCGGAAGTTGTCCGGGTTGAGCCGCACCACCTCGGTGAGCCAGCGCCCCAGCACGCGCGTGGCCTCCGCGACGGTGCCCCCGGGCGCGGAGACGTCCACGGCGAAGTCCCGGAAGTCGGGCAGGCGCAGGTCGCGCAGCAGCTGCCCGCCGTTCGCGTGCGGGTTCGCGCTCATCCGCAGCTCGCCCTCCGGGGCCAGCGCCGCGACGTCGTCCACCAGCCGGCCGCCTGAGTCGAACAGCTCCTCCGCCCGGTACGACTCCATCCAGTCCTTCAGCACCTGCAGGTGCTCCGGGGTGTCACGGGCGCTCGACAGCGGCACCTGGTGCGCGCGCCACGAGTCCTCCGTCGTGTGCCCGTCGATCACCGGCGGGCAGGTCCACCCCTTGGGGGTGCGGAAGACGATCATCGGCCACGCCGGCCGCTCGTCCTCGCCCGCCGCCGCGTCCGCCTTGATCCGCGCGATGTGGTCCAGCACCTCGTCCAGCAGCGCGGCGAAGCGCCGGTGCGCCGCGGCGTGGTCCTCGCCGTCGAACCCGCCGGTGAAGAAGTACGGCGTGTGGCCGTAGCCGACCATGAGGTCGCGCAGCTCGTCGTCGCTGATCCGCGCCAGGACCGTCGGGTTGGCGATCTTGTAGCCGTTGAGGTGCAGGATCGGCAGCACGACGCCGTCCGTGCGCGCGTTCACGAACTTGTTCGAGTGCCAGCTCGTGGCCAGCGGTCCCGTCTCGGCCTCGCCGTCGCCGACCACCGCCGCGACCAGCAGGTCCGGGTTGTCGAACGCCGCCCCGTAGGCGTGGGAGAGCGCGTAGCCGAGCTCGCCGCCCTCGTGGATCGACCCGGGCGTCTCCGGGGCCACGTGGCTCGGGATGCCGCCGGGGAAGGAGAACTGCCGGAACAGCCGGCGCATGCCCTCCGTGTCCTGGGTGACGTCCGAGTAGGTCTGCGAGTACGTGCCCTCCAGGTAGGCGTTCGCGACCAGGCCGGGCCCGCCGTGCCCCGGCCCGGCCACGTAGACCGTCGACTGGTGGCGCTCGCGGATCGCGCGGTTGAGGTGCGCGTACAGGAAGTTCAGGCCGGGTGTGGTGCCCCAGTGCCCGAGCAGCCGCGGCTTGACGTCGTCGCGGGTCAGCGGCTGGCGCAGCAGGGGGTTGTCCAGCAGGTAGATCTGCCCGACGGACAGGTAGTTCGCGGCCCGCCACCACCGGTCGATCCGCTCGAGCGTCTCGTCGGAGACGCCGCCGGTCTCGGCGGTGCGCCACGCGGCGGGGCTGCTGGTCGGTGTGGTCGTGGTGGTGCTCATCACACGCTCCCTGGTCTCGGGGTCGATGCCCGGTGGGTGAGGGTGGTCCGCCCGGTCTCATTCCACCCCAGACCTCCGCGCATCGCAGCCCGACCAGGCCCGACGGGGGAGGTCGTGGCGGTGACGTGGACCCGACGCCGTGTCAGGTCCCGCGGCCGGCCGGACGCCGCGTGATTCCGGCCGGCGCGCCGGGGCCGTCTACGGTGGTCCTGTGCCCACTCCGCCCCCGCGTCGACGGTCGTTCTGGGCGGTCGCCCGCCAGCCGCGCATGATCGGCATCCTCCTGGCGCTCCTGCTCGCCGCGGCCGTGTGCGCACGGCTCGGGGTGTGGCAGCTCGACCGGGCGTACCAGCGGGCCGAGCTCGCCGCCGAGCAGGAGGCGGCGGAGGCCGCGGCGGCCGCGCCGGAGGGGCTCGGCGAGCTGCTGCCGCCGCAGACGACGTTCCCCGGCCAGCTCGTGGGCCGCGAGGCCTGGGTGAGCGGCACCTACGAGCCCGACGGACAGGAGCTGGTGGTGGGCCGGTCCCTGGACGGTCGCACCGGGTACCTGGTGCTGACCCCGCTGCGAGTGACCGACGACGGCACGGGCGGGGCGTCGTGGGCGGACCTGTCCGGGCCGCCCGTCGTGCCCGTCGTGCGCGGCTGGGTCGACTCGCCGACGCCCGGCCCCGACGCCCTGGACGTGCCCGACGGCGAGGTGCGGGTCACCGGCTGGTTGCAGGCCTCCGAGTCGACGCAGGAGGGCGCCGAGCCGCTGCCCGACAACCCCGGCGGCCCGCCGCTGACCCGCTCGATCGCCACCGGCGCGCTCGTCAACGACTGGGGCGGGCCGATCTACTCCGGGTACCTCGTGCTCACGTCCGCCGACCCGGCCCAGCCGGCGGCCGCGGACGGCGGCCCCGCCGCGCTGCCCCGCCCCGTCATCGAGGGCGGGACCGGCGTCAACCTGCAGAACGTCTTCTACGCGCTGCAGTGGTGGGTGTTCGGGGTCTTCGCCGTCGCGCTGTGGCTGCGGCTGGTGCGCGACGAGATGGTCGGCGGGCGCCGCGAGCGGCCGCACCGCCGCGGCGACGAGCCCGACGACGACCCCGTGGGCCGGGGCATCGCCGGCCTGCCCGGCTAGGAGATCGCGCGTCCCTGCCGGTCACGCCCGCGGGGTCACGCCCCCGCGCGCTCGGCGACGCGCTCGCGCAGCTCCCGGGCCGCCCGCTCGGGGTCCGGCGCCCGCGTGATCGCACGCACGACGACGACCCGCTCCGCCCCGGCGTCGAGCACGGCGTCCAGCCGTTCCGCGTCGATGCCGCCGATCGCGAACCAGGGCGTCGTGGGCCGGGTGCCGGCGACCTCCCGCAGCAGGTCGAGGCCCACCGCGGCGCGCCCCGGCTTGGTCGGCGTGGCCCACAGCGGGCCCACGCAGAAGTAGTCGACGCCCGGGTCGGCCTCGGCCGCGGCCGCCTGCTCGCGCGAGTGGGTGGACCGGCCCAGCGCGGGGCCGTCACCGAGCAGCGTGCGCACCGCCGTCGTCGGCAGGTCGTCCTGCCCCATGTGCACCACCGGGGCGCCCGCCAGCGAGGCGACGTCGGCCCGGTCGTTCACCGCCCACAGGGCGCCGTGCTCGGCCGCCACCCGCGCGACCGTGGCCTGCAGCTCCAGCTCGCGCGCGACGTCGAGGGTCTTGTCGCGCAGCTGCACGACGTCGACACCGCCGGCGAGCGCCGCGTGCAGGAAGTCGGTGAGGTCGCCGGCCTCCTCGCGGGCGTCGGTGCACAGGTACAGGCGGGCGTCGGCGAGGCGGGCACGGACGACGGCGCCGTCGTCGGGGGAGCGTGTGGTCACGCGGGCCAGGGTAACCACGGCTCGGGTTACAGTGGCCGCGCACGGGAGCCCCGCCGGGGCTGAGAGGGCGTCGGAGCCGACCGTCGAACCTGATCTGGATCATGCCAGCGAAGGGAGCATCGTCATGAGCGACCCCCAGCCCGACCTCGTCGTGGTCGGCGCCGGCATCGTCGGCGCCGCCGTCGCGTGGCGCGCCGCCCGCGAGCAGCTGCGCGTCGTCCTGCTCGACCCCGCGCCCGGCGACGGCGCGACCCGCGCGGCGGCGGGCATGCTCGCGCCCGTCGCCGAGTCGTGGTTCGGCGAGGAGCCCGCCGCCCGCCTGGGCGTGGCCGGCGCGGCCCGGTGGCCCGCCTTCGCGCGCGACCTCGCCGACGCGACCGGTCTCGACGTCGGCCTGCGCGCGGTCGGCACCCTCGTGACCGCGTACGACGGCGACGACCTCGGCGAGCTGCGCCGCACCGTCGCCCTGCACCGCACCTGGGGGCTCGACTCGACCGAGCTGACCCACGCCGATGCGCGCCGCCTCGAGCCGCTGCTCGGCCCCCGGGTGCGCGGCGCCGTCCACGCGCCGTCGGACCACGTCGCCGACCCGCGCGCCGCCCACGACGCGCTCCTGGCCGCCCTCGGCGCCGCGCCCCGTGCCACGGTCGTGCGGCAGCGTGCCCGGCGGCTGCGCACCGACGCCACCGGTGCCGTCGTCGGCGTGGAGGACGCGGCGGGCACCACCCACCGCGCGCCCGCCGTCGTCGTCGCGACGGGCTGGCAGGCCGGCGACCTGCTCGACGGCCTGCCCGTGAGCGTGCCCGTGCGGCCGGTGCGCGGGCAGACGCTGCGCCTGGACGCCGGGCCCGGCGCCGCGCCGCGGCAGGTGGTGCGCGGGCTCGTGCAGGGCCGGCCCGTGTACGTGGTGCCGCGCGACGCCGGTACGGGGACGGGCCCGGGCACGACGCCGGAGCACCGCGAGGTGGTCGTCGGCGCGACCAGCGAGGAGGGCCCCGACGACCGGCGCGCCACCGCGGGCGGCGTCTTCGCCCTGCTGCGCGACGCGCGCGCCCTGCTGCCCGGCCTGGACGAGGCCGCGCTGGTCGAGGCGACCCCGCGCGCCCGCCCCGGCACCCCGGACAACCTCCCCCTCATCGGGCCGACCGGTGTCCCCGGCCTGCACCTCGCGACCGGCCACTACCGCAACGGCGTGCTGCTCGCGCCGCTCACCGCCGATGCCGTGGTCGCCGGCCTCCTGGGGCGCGACCCCGACGTGCCCGCGCTCGCCGCCGCCGACGCCGGGCGCTTTACCACCGGCAACCTCACCACCGCCCCCAACCGAGGAGCCCACCGATGACGACCGACACGCCCCCGGGGTCCGCCCTGGTCAACGGCGACCCCTACCCGCTGCCCGAGCCCGTCACCATCGACGAGCTGGTGCGCACCCTCGTGCCCGGCTGCGTCGTCGACGGCACCCCGCAGGGCGTCGCCGTCGCCCTCGACGACGCCGTCGTGCCCCGCGGCGCCTGGACCACCACCCACCTGCGGCCCGGCGACCGCGCCGAGGTCCTCACCGCCGTGCAGGGAGGCTGACATGACCGGCACCACGAGCGACGCGCTGACGATCGCCGGGACCGCGCTGGGCTCGCGCCTGGTCATGGGGACCGGCGGCGCGCCGAGCCTCATGGCCCTGGAGGACGCCCTCGTGGCGTGCGGGACCGAGCTGACCACCGTCGCGATGCGGCGGGTCGCCCGCCCGCGCCCCGGCGACCCGGCCGGTGAGTCGTCCGTGTGGGGGCTGCTGGAGCGTCTCGGCATCCGCGCCCTGCCGAACACGGCCGGCTGCTTCTCCGCCTCCGAGGCCGTGCTCACCGCACGGCTCGCGCGCGAGGCGTGCGGCACCGACTGGGTCAAGCTCGAGGTGATCGCCGACGACGTCACCCTGCTGCCCGAGCCCCTCGGACTCGTCGAGGCCGCCGATGAGCTGGTGCGCGACGGATTCGTCGTGCTGCCGTACTGCGGGGACGACCCGATCGTCGCCCGGCGCCTGGAGGACGTCGGGTGCGCCGCCGTCATGCCGCTCGGCGCCCCCATCGGCTCCGGGCTCGGCATCTGCAACCCCCGCAACATCGAGGCCATCGCGGCCGCCGCGGAGGTGCCCGTGATCCTCGACGCCGGCATCGGCACGGCCTCCGACGCCGCCCGGGCGATGGAGCTCGGCTGCGACGGCGTGCTGCTCGCCACCGCCGTCACCCGCGCCGAGGACCCGGTCCGGATGGCTCGGGCCATGCGGCTGGCCGTCGACGCGGGCCACGACGCCGCCCGCGCCGGCCGCATCCCTCGGCGCGAGCAGGCGCTCGCGTCGTCGTCGCCGGACGGCCGCATGGCGGTGGGGGAGCGGTCCGGGAACCTCGACCTCGCCCTCTGAACGCTGGGGCGTGTCGGTTCGGGTTGGTCCGCGCGGTCGCGTTCACGCGCCCTGGCGGCGCTCCACTTCGGGAGGGATACGACCGCGCGGACCAACCCGAACCGACACGCTCTTCGGGGGCTGTGGATGGCGTCGGCCGGAGGTCGCGCGCCTCTGGTGAGGTACGGGGATGGCCCGACCATCCCAGCCCGTGCCGTCGTCGTTGCTGCAGGTGGCCCGGCGCCAGGCGGGCCTGGTGAACCTCCGGCAGTGCCACGCGTCCGGGCTGACGAGTCGGCAGGTGGCGCGACGGGTCGACCGCGGGGAGTGGCGTCGGCTCGCCAGGGGTGTCTTCGACACGACGACGGTGAAGCCGGAGTCCGACTCGGCGAGGTACGACCTGCGCCGTCGACCCACCGCGTTCCTCGGGCCGCTCTCCCTGCCGGGCTCCATCCTGGTCGGGCTCGGTGCGCTGGTGCTGCATGGGGTCAAGGGGGTGCCGCCCAGCTACCGGCCCGAGGTGACCCTCCCGGACGCGACCTCGCGGGAGAGGACCGGGCCGGTGCGGGTGCGCCGGCTCCTGGTCGCGACGCCCGTCGTGATCGACGGCGTCCGGTGCGCACCCCTGGCCGAAGCCCTCGCCCAGGCCGTCCCCACGCTCGGCCGGCTCGACGCCGTCGCCGTGCTCGACTCCGCTCGCCACCAGGGACTGCTCACCGACCCCGAATGCGCCAGGTCCTTGACCGCGCGACGCCGGGGAGCCCGGCGTTGCTGGGGATGGTGGGACGACGCCGACGCCCGGGCGGAGTCGCCCGCCGAGTCGTGGGCGCGCGCGACGTGCCAGGACCGAGGATTCCCGCCGGACGCCGTCCAGCTGTGGGTGGTGGGGCGTGGCTGGCGGTCCCGGGTGGACCTCGCCTGGGTGCTGCCCGACGGATCCGTGCTGCTCGTCGAGGTCGACGGGCGGGACGTCCACGCGACCCCGGACGCGCTCTACGACGACCGGCACCGGCCTTGACATCGAGCGTCCCGCTTGGGTCCCCATTCCAGCCGGATGAGGTCCCGATCGGGACGCTCGAACTCAGTAGTCCGGGCTCAGTACATCGGGACCGAGGGGTCGACGTCGCGGGACCAGGCGAGGATGCCGCCGTCGACCACCCGGGCGGGCACCCCCGACGCGCGCAGGAAGTCCGCCGCGCGGGCGGCCCGGCCGCCCATCTTGCACAGCACGTGCACCGGCCGGCCCGCGGTCCGCTCGCTCACCCGGGCGACGACGGCGTCGCCGTCGGGACCGAGCAGGTCGCCCAGAGGGACGACGTCCGCGCCGGGCAGGGACGCGATCTCGACCTCCCACGGCTCACGCACGTCCAGCACGTACGGCTCGGAGCCGTCGCCGGAGCGCAGGGCCGCGAGCTCCGCCGGGGCGACGAGCCCGTCGTCCTCCGCCGCCGTGCCGGACGCCGCGGGGAGCCCGCAGAACGTCGCGTACGCCGCGTCGTCCGGCAGGGAGGTCACCGGCTCGCGCGAGGGGTCCGCGGACACCGTGAGCCGTCGCCACGTGAGCTCCGCGGCGTCGTACACCGCGACCCGGCCCAGCAGGGTGCGGCCGACGCCGGTGACCAGCTTGATCGCCTCCGTCGCCATCACCGACCCGACGGTGCCGCACAGCGCGCCCAGCACCCCGCCGGTCGCGCAGTCCGGGGCCAGCGCGGGCGGGGGCGGCGACGGGAAGACGTCGCGGTACGTCACGCCCTCGACGCCGGCGGTCGGCGCGGCCCAGAACGTCGCGACCTGCCCCGTGAACCGGTAGATGCCGCCCCACACGACCGGGACCCCGGCGAGCTCCGCCGCGTCGGAGACGAGGTAGCGCGTCGCGAAGTTGTCCGACCCGTCCAGCACCAGGTCGTAGCCGCGCAGCAGGCCCACCGCGTTCGCGGACGTGAGACGCTCGCGGTGCTCGACCACGCGCGTGCCCGGGTTCACCCGCGCCAGGGACCGCGCGGCCGACGCGGTCTTCGGCGCGCCCACGTCGTCGACGCCGTGCACCACCTGTCGCTGCAGGTTCGAGGCGTCCACGACGTCGTCGTCGACGACGCCGAGCGTCCCGACGCCGGCCGCCGCCAGGTACAGCAGGGCGGGGCTGCCGAGCCCGCCGGCCCCGATCACCAGCACCCGTGCGGCCGCGAGGCGGCGCTGGCCCTCGACGCCCACGCCCGGCAGGGACAGGTGGCGGGCGTAGCGGGCGAGGTCCTCGGGGCTCAGCTCCGGCCCCGGGGCGACGAGCGGCGGCAGGGCGGGGGTGTCGTCGGTGCTCACCCCCCGAGGATAGGTCGGCGCCGGGGTCGGGCGGACGACCGGCTGTCGGTGCCGGGTGTGACGCTGGGGCATGGCCACCGTGGACCTCAAGCGCACGTACCGCGACCACTACACCGCGCACACCGCGCCGTCGCTCGTCACCGTGCCACCGCGGCCGCACCTCATGATCGACGGCGCCGGGGACCCGAACACCGCGCCCGCCTACACCGACGCCGTGACGACGCTCTACCCGCTGGCCTACGCGCTGCGCGCCGCGGTCAAGGAGGCCACCGGCGACGCGTACACCGTCATGCCGCTCGAGGGCCTGTGGTGGTCCGACGACCTGAGCACCTTCAGCGTCCACGCCAAGGACGAGTGGCGCTGGACCATGATGATCAGCCTGCCCGACGCCGTCGACGACCTCGACGCCCCCGCGCTGCTCGACCGGGTCACGCGGGCCAACGACCTGCCGGCCGGCGACCGCGTGCGCCTGGAGCGGTTCGGCGACGGCCGGGCCGCGCAGGTGCTGCATGTCGGCCCGTTCTCCACGGAGCCCGCGACCGTCGCGGGCCTGCACGCGTTCATCGCCGAGCAGGGCCTCGCGCTCGCGGGCACGCATCATGAGATCTACCTCACCGACCCCCGGCGGTCGGCCCCCGAGCGTTGGCGCACGATCGTCCGCCAGCCCGTCGCCGCACCCTGAGACGTGGTGGGCGCCTGGGGCGCCCACCACGGTCGGCCGGGGCTACTCGTGCTGCCAGCTCCGCCACAGCCGGGCGTACTCACCGCCGGCGGCGACCAGCTCGTCGTGCGGACCGATCTCGCTGATCCGCCCGCCGTCGACGACGGCGACGCGGTCGGCGTCGTGCGCCGTGTGCAGGCGGTGCGCGATCGCGACGACCGTCCGCCCGGTGAGCACCGCGTTGAGCGAGCGCTCCAGGTGGCGGGCGGCCCGGGGGTCGAGCAGCGACGTGGCCTCGTCCAGCACCAGGGTGTGCGGGTCGAGCAGCACCAGCCGGGCGAGGGCCACCTGCTGGGCCTGCGCCGGGCTGAGCGCGTGGCCGCCGGACCCGACCTCCGTCGCGAGTCCGTCCGGCAGCGCCGCCGCCCAGTCCCGGGCGTCGACCGCGCCGAGGGCCTCCCACAACCGGTCGTCGTCGGCCACGGTGTCCGCCAGCCGCAGGTTCTCGGCGAGCGAGCCGACGAACACGTGGTGCTCCTGCGTCACCAGCGCGACGTGCCGGCGCAGGTCCTCCAGCGGCAGCTCCACCAGCGGCACCCCGCCGACCATCACCGACCCGCCCGTGGGCGGGTGGATGCCCGCGAGCATCCGGCCCAGCGTCGACTTGCCCGCTCCCGACGGGCCGACGACGGCCAGCCGCTCGCCGGGGGCCAGGTCCAGGTCGATGCCGTGCAGCACGTCGTGGCCCTCGCGGTAGGCGTACCGCACCTGGTGGGCGCGCACCTCCTCCGAGGCCGGGACGGCGGTGCCCGCCACCCGGTCCGGGCCCACCAGGCCGACGCCGACCACCCGCGCCAGCGCCACCGCCGCGACCTGCAGCTCGTCCAGCCAGAAGACGAGGTCGAACACGGGGCCGCCCATCTGGTGCGCGTACATCGCGATCGTCGCCACGGTGCCGACGGTCGTGACGTCCTGCGACACCAGCCACGCGCCCCACAGCACGACGGCGATGGGCGCGATCGACACGGCGCTGTCCAGCGACGGGATGAGTCGCAGCCGCAGGCCGAGGGTGTAGCGCTCGGCGGCGAACGCCTCGCGCAGGTCCGCGTCGATCCGCCGGCGGACCCGCGCGCCCAGGTGCAGCGCGTCGGTGGTGCGGGCCCCCTCGACGGCCTCCGTGATCGTCCCGTTGAGGGTCGCGTACGCCGCGGACTCACGCAGGTAGCCCGGCGTCGCGCGCTTGAGGTACCACCGCGTGGCGACGACGATGAGCGGCACCCCGAGCAGCAGCCCGAGGGCGACGAGCGGGTCGGCGAGGAACGACGCGACCGTCGTCAGTCCGATCGTCACGACGCACACCAGCACGCGCGGCACGCCGAAGCGCACCGCGTGCTGCAGCTTGTTGACGTCGTTGGTGGTGCGGGCGACGAGGTCGCCGGTGCCGGCCTTCTCCACCGTGGACAGCGGGAGGCGCGTCGCCGTGCGCATGAACTCCTCGCGCAGCTCGGCGAACACGCGCTCGCCGAAGACCATCGACAGGCGTTGCGCGTAGCGCGTCACGACCGCCTGCGCGACGACGGCGCCGAGGACGACGAGGGCGAGCCGGTCGACGCGGTCCAGCGTGGTGCCGCCCGTGACCTCGTCGATGACCCGGCCCAGGAGGAACGGACCGACGAGCCCGGCGACGGCCGCCACCGTGTGCAGGACGGCGACCGCCGCGAGCTGCCCGCGGTGGTGGCGGAACAGCCGGCCGACGGTGCGGTTCACCTCGGCGCGGTCCGCGATCGGCAGCTGGTTCGCCGTGGTGCTCATCGGACCGCTCCTTCCATGTCGTCGGTGCTGACGTCCGTCGCGGGCGGGCCGTCCTCGGCCATGCTGCGCCCGACGACGGCGCGGTAGCGGGCCCCGTCGTCGCCGGTGCGCGCGAGCAGCTCGGCGTGCGTGCCCGCGGTCGTGACCCGGCCGTCGTCGAGCAGCAGCACCTCGTCGAGGTGGTCGAGGACCAGCGGGCTGGCGGTCACCACGAGCGTGGTGCGCCCGCGCCGGGCCTCGGCCACGCGCTCCGCGATGCGCGCCTCCGTGTGGGCGTCCACCGCGCTGGTGGGCTCCACGAGGACGAGGATCTCCGGCTCGGTGAGCAGCGCGCGGGCCAGCGCGACCCGCTGGCGCTGCCCGCCCGAGAGCGACCGGCCCTTCTCGGGCAGCTCGCCGGCGAGGCCGCCGGGCACGCTGTCCAGCACGTCGCGCGCGTCCGCGGTGAGCACCGCCGCCATCAGCTCGGCCTCGGTGGCGCGCCCGCGGGAGTCCAGCTCCTCGCCGAGCACCCCGGAGAACAGGTGCGGTGTCGCCTCCGCGACGACGACCCGGTGGCGCAGCGCCTCCTTGTCCAGGTCGGCGAGCAGCACGCCCCCGAGCCGCACGGGCGTGTCCGCCTCCACCGCGTCGTCGAGCCGCCCGAGGCGCACCGCGACCCGCGCCGCGGCGTCCGGGTCGGCGCTCACCAGCCCGACGACGCGCCCGGGGCGCAGCACGAGGCCGCTGGCCTCGTCGACCAGCTCGGCGCCGGCCGGCGGTGCGTCGACCGGGCGCGCGGGCTGCGGCGTCGCCTCGTCCACGCGCAGGACGTCGAGGATCTTGCGCGCCGAGACGACGGCACGGATGGTCGTGTGCGTCATCTGGGTGGCGATCATCACGGGCCAGGACAGGAAGGCGGCGTAGCCGTAGAACGTGACGAGCTGGCCGCCGGTGATCTCGCCGTGCACGACCGCCCGCGCCCCGAGCCACAGCACGGCGGCGGCGAGCAGGCCGGGCAGGAGCACCTGCAGCCCGTCGAGCACGGACTGCAGCCCGGCGACCCGCACGCCCTGGCGGCGCACCTCCTGCGACTGGCGGGCGTACCGGCCCGAGAAGACGTCCTCGCCGCCGATGCCGCGCAGGATCCGCAGCCCCGAGACCGTGTCGGCGCCGAGGGCGGTGAGGCGGCCCGTGGCCTCGCGGTGCGCGTTCTGCCGGGAGGTGAGCGGCTTGACGAGCAGCCCGAGCACGCCCGCGACCACCGGGATGCCCACGACGATGACGAGCCCGAGGGGCAGGTGCTCCGTGAGCACCACGGCGGCGCCGGCCACGTAGGCGAGCACCGCGCCGGCGAACCGGCCCGCGACCGAGTACATGTCGCCCACCCGCAGCGCGTCGTTCGCGACGGCGGTCACGACCTCGCCGGTGGGCAGCTTCCGCGTGACCGCCTGGCCCGCGCGGGTCGCCTTGTACCCGACGAGCTGGGAGAACGCGAAGGACGCGCGCATCCAGTTCTCGACGTCCCACGTGTGCGCGAACACGCCGCTGCCGACGATCACCGCCGCGGCGAGCGCCATGAGGCCGCACCACACGAGCAGGTCGGTGCCGAAGCCCTGCGCCAGCCCCTCGTCGATGGCCCGGCCGAGCAGCAGCGGCGCGGCGGCCTCGGCGAGCATCGCGATCATGCCGACGGCGACCGAGGCGCCGAGCACGCCCCGCTGCCGCCCCGCCTGCCACCACAGCAGACGCGCGGACGAGGAGAGCGGAGGAGTGCCCACGTCGGGCACGGGGAGGGGGCGCACGATCAACCACACTAGGCACGGCCACCGACGGTCGGCACCGCATTTTCCTCGCCTACGATGGCCGGGTGAGCACCCCGGACCAGCACCCCGCCACCACCGACGCCGCGGGCGCCCAGGCCAGCCCCGAGCAGGCCGCGACCGCGATCCGCAAGGCGCGCGGCGCGCTGTCGCGCTACCGGTTCATGGCGATCCTCACCGGTGTGATGCTGCTGATCCTGTGCGTGGAGATGTTCTTCAAGTACGTGGTCCCCGTCGACGTGGTGGTGGACTACATGGGCTGGGTGCCCTTCGCGCACGGGTGGATCTACGTGGTCTACCTCGTCACCGTGCTGGACCTGTGGGCCAAGATGCGCTGGGGCTTCGGCCGCCTCGCCACGATGGTGTTCGCCGGTGTCGTGCCGGTGATGTCCTTCATCCTCGAGAAGCGCGTCCACGCCGACGCCGACGCCAAGCTGACCGCGCTCGCCGAGCGCTACGACGTGCGCTGAACCCTGTCGTCCGCCCCCACCACCGAGGAGCACCGTGTTCGCACGCGCCCGTCTTGCCACCGCTGTCCGACTGCCTGCCGCGATCGCGGTGACCGGCGTGCTCGCCGCCGGCTGCACCGGCGGGGAGCAGGACGACGGGCAGGGCGGTGACGCCACCCAGAGCACCCAGAGCACCGGGAGCGCGCCGGCCGCGGACGCGGACCCGGCGGTCGGCACGGCCGACGCGGGTGACGGCGAGATGGCCACCAGGTCCACCGCGACACCGCACGGCTCCGGGGACGCGTGGGGCGGCGAGGTCACCACGACGCTGCGCTCCGTCGAGGTCGCCGACGGCACGATGACGGTCCGGTGGGCGCTGCGCTGGGACGACGACGAGGCGCCCGCGGACGCCGGCGCGAGCTACTACGACATGGGCCTTGAGCCCGTCACGACCGTGACCGACCGGGAGAGCCTCACCCTTTACCGGCCGTTCTGCACCGACGGGGCGTGGCAGCCTGAGACCGAGCGGGCCTCGGACGCCGGCCTCGAGCAGCTGCGGTGCCGGGAGTCGATGCTCGTGTCGCCGCTCGAGAAGATCCAGTTCGCGTTCCCGAACCACGGCACGGTCGAGTCCTGGGCGGTGCTGCCCGCGCCGGAGGGCAACCCGGAGAAGGTCGACGTCGCCCCGGTCGAGGGCCTGCCGATGTTCACCGACGCCACCGTCACCTACGCCGACGGGGGTGCCGAGTGAGCGTGACCCGCCGCCGCGCGGTTCCGCTCGGGGTGGCGCTCGCCCTCGTCGCGGCCGGGGTCCCGGGCGCCACCGCGGCGGCCTCGACCCCGGACCCGTCGCCTGCAGGGTCGTCGGCGGCCGCCGAGCCGGACCCGGAGCTCGTCGCGGAGGCGGAGGAAGACCTCGCCGAGGATCGCGAGCGCGTCGAGAGCGTCGCGACGACCCCCGAGATGGCCGCCGACGCCACGATCGACCTGCGGATCGCCGACGCCACGTTCGCCCTGCACCCGGAGGACTCGACGACGGCCCTGGAGCGAGAGCGGGAGGAGGCCGACGACACCGTCGTCACGCTGACCTCCGACCTGCTGTTCGACTTCGGCTCGGCGAAGCTCTCCGCCGAGGCGAAACGAGCGGTGGAGGACCTGGCGGGCGACATCCCGCAGGGCGCGGCAGTCCACGTGGACGGGTACACCGACGCGGTGGGCGAGGAAGCGTTCAATCAGCGGCTGTCGACGAAGCGTGCGGACGCCGTCGCTGACGTGCTGTCGGGTGTGCGCGACGACCTCACGCTGAAGGTCGCGGGGCACGGCGAGTCGGACCCGGTCGCGGCCAACGAGGTGGGCGGCGAGGACAACCCCGCCGGTCGCGCGCTGAACCGCCGCGTCGAGGTGACCTACCCGACGCAGTAGCCCACTCTGCCGTGCTGTGGGTACGCAGATGGCGTGGAATCCGGCCGGATTCCACGCCATCTGCGTACCCACGTGGGTACGCAGATGGCGTGGAATCCGGCCGGATTCCACGCCATCTGCGTACCCACAGCACGAGGGGGTGGCGGATAGGATGACCCGGTGACGTCTCCCGCCACCGCACCTGCCCCAGATTCTCCCCGCCCGGTCCTCGTCGTCGACTTCGGCGCCCAGTACGCCCAGCTCATCGCGCGCCGCGTGCGCGAGGCGAAGGTCTACTCCGAGATCGTGCCGCACACGCTCACCACGGAGCAGATGCTCGCCAAGGACCCGGCGGCGATCATCCTCTCCGGGGGGCCGGCGTCGGTGTACGCCACGGGTGCGCCCTTCGTCGACCCGAAGCTGTTCGAGGCCGGCGTCCCCGTCCTCGGCATCTGCTACGGCTTCCAGGCGATGGCGCAGGCCCTCGGCGGCACGGTGGCGCAGACGGGCACGCGCGAGTACGGCGGCACCGAGGTCGAGGTGTGCGCGGCCGGCATGCTCCTGGAGGGCACCCCCGCGAACCAGACCACGTGGATGAGCCACGGCGACTCCGTGCACGCGGCCCCCGAGGGCTTCGAGGTGCTCGCGACGTCGTCCGGCTCGCCGGTCGCCGCGTTCGAGGACGCCGGCCGCCGCCTCTACGGCGTGCAGTGGCACCCCGAGGTGAAGCACTCCGCGCACGGCCAGACCGTCCTCGAGCACTTCCTGTACACCGGCGCCGGCCTGGCGGCCGACTGGACGCCCGACAACGTCATCGCGGACCAGGTCGAGGCGATCCGCGCGCAGGTCGGCGACGCCCGCGTCATCTGCGCCCTGTCCGGCGGCGTCGACTCCGCCGTGGCCGCGGCGCTCGTGCAGAAGGCCGTGGGCGACCAGCTCACCTGCGTGCACGTCGACCACGGGCTGCTGCGCGCCGGCGAGGTCGAGCAGATCGAGCGCGACTTCGTCGCCGCCACCGGCGTGAACCTCGTCATCCGCGACGAGAAGGAGCGGTTCCTCGGCGCGCTCGCCGGCGTCAGCGACCCGGAGACCAAGCGCAAGATCATCGGCCGAGAGTTCATCCGCGTCTTCGAGGACGCGCAGCGCGACATCGTCGCCGACGCCGGTGCGCACGGCGAGGAGGTCCGCTTCCTCGTCCAGGGCACGCTGTACCCCGACGTCGTCGAGTCCGGCGGTGGCGAGGGCGCGGCCAACATCAAGTCCCACCACAACGTCGGCGGCCTGCCCGACGACCTCACGTTCGAGCTCGTCGAGCCGCTGCGCACGCTGTTCAAGGACGAGGTCCGCGCCGTCGGCCGCGAGCTCGGCGTGCCCGAGGAGATCGTCTCCCGCCAGCCGTTCCCCGGCCCCGGCCTCGGGATCCGCATCGTCGGCGAGGTGACCGCCGACCGCCTGGAGACCCTGCGCAAGGCGGACGCCATCGCGCGCGAGGAGCTCACCCGGGCCGGCCTCGACGGCGAGATCTGGCAGTGCCCCGTCGTGCTGCTCGCCGACGTCCGCTCCGTCGGGGTGCAGGGCGACGGCCGCACCTACGGCCACCCCGTCGTGCTGCGCCCGGTGTCCTCCGAGGACGCCATGACGGCCGACTGGACGCGCCTGCCCTACGACGTGCTCTCGGTGATCTCCACGCGCATCACCAACGAGGTGCCCGAGGTCAACCGCGTCGTTCTCGACGTGACGAGCAAGCCGCCGGGCACGATCGAGTGGGAATGAGCGGGCAGTGAGCTCGCCAGGGGCCTACTGGAGCGCAGCGGCGCGCCGGTAGGCCTCTTCCGTGTCCGCGAGGACGCGGGGCCAGGAGGTCGCGAGCTCGGCCGTGCGGTTGTGAGCGATGATCCGGTCCAGCAGGTCGGGGTCGTCGGCGAGGCGCACGAGGGCGTCGGCCATCGCCGCGTCGTCGTCGACCAGGAGGGCGTCCCGGCCGTCGACGAGGCGTTCGGCGACGCCGGACTGCGACCGGCTCACCACCGCCAGGCCCGCGGCCTGGGCCTCGAGGGCGGCGATGCCGAAGGCGTCCTGCACGGCGGGGGCGACGAACACGTCCGCCCGCACGTAGAGCCGCATCAGCTCCGTCGTGGACAACCGGCCGACCAGGCGCACGACGTCGGCCAGGCCGCGCTCGCGCACGAAGCGGCGGGCCTCGTCGAGCTGGGGCCCGTCGCCGCCGATCGTCGCGACGAGGCGCCCGGGCGCGCGCTCGACGGCGGCCGCGAGCGCCTCCAGCATCGGCAGCACCCGCTTGCGGGGCGCGAAGCGGCTCGCGGAGACGACGTGCACCTCGCGTCCCTCGGCCCGGTCGGCGCGCTCGGTGCGCGGCAGCCGCCATGCGTCCACGTCGATGCCGTTGCCGAGCACCGACACGCGGTCGGCCGCCGTCTCGGCGCCCAGCCTGCGGCCCACGACGCGGCGCAGCGGGGCGGCGGTCATCGCGCTCACGGCCGACCACTGCACCGGCCACGCCGACCAGCCGGCCACCCGGTCGAGCGCCGCGAACGCGCGCTCCCAGCCGCCCCACACCGAGTGCACGGTGAGCAGCGCCGGCAGTCCGAGGCGGGTCACCGGGCGCAGCGCGAGCTCCACCGTGGGGGCGAGCACGCCCATGTGCAGGTGGACGACGTCGGGACGCCGCCCGGCGGCCGTCCGTTCCCGCAGCCGCGCCAGCACGTGCGCCGTCGAGCGGGGGTGCACCGGGTATCCGCCGGGTACCCGGGCCGCGACGCGGTGCACGGTGACGCCGTCCTGACCCTGCTCCGTCGTGACGCCGTGCGCATGCCGGCGCGGCGGCGTCGTCGTGATCACCTCGACCTCGTGCCCGGCCTCCGCCTGGCGGCGCGCGAGCCGGGCGACCTGCGTCTCGATGCCCCCGAGGAGGGGCAGGTAGGAGTCCGACACGTGGGTGATGCGCACCGGTTCATCCTGCCATCGCCTGCGTGCCGGGCTACGTTGGCAGGAGAGGTACCGCGCCAGTCGTCCCAGGCAGCGTCCACGAGAGAGGTGCCGTCATGTCCAGCGTGTCGTCGAGCCGGGTGACCATCGGGCCCGTCAAGGGGGTCCGCGGCATCGGGATGGTCACGATCGTCGCCGGCGTCGTCATGGTGCTCGCCGGGCTCGGCGTGTGGATCCTCGTGTCCATGACGCTCGCCGACGAGAACATCACCGTCTCCGACGACGCCCGCATGTTCGCGGGCCAGCAGGTCGCCGGCCCCTTCACGGCGTACGCGCAGGCGGAGGTCATCGACAAGCACGCCACCGAGATGGCCGACGGGCAGACGTACGCAGAGCTGCCGCAGGACGACCCGCTGCGCGACACCGTCATGAACGCGTCGTTCCTGCGCGCCTCCCTGTTCACGTCCGTCGTCGCGTTCGGCGTCTGCGCGCTGGTCGTGGGCCTGGGGATCCTGTTCGTCCTGCTGGGCGGGGCGCTGCGCCGGCTCGCGGGCGGCCCGCAGGTCGCCGTCGAGACGCCGGGGCTCTCCTCGCACGGCGACCTGTCGGCGTCGGGCCGCCATGCGGACGAGCCGCCGACGTCGCCGCTGCCGCCGACGCCGCCCGGCCCGCCGCCGACGCGGTCGTCGTCACGCCCCGCACCCGACGCGCCGACGCCGGGTTCCTCGGACCGGCCGCCTGCCGCACCGCCGGTCGCGGGGCCGGAGACCGGCCCGGGCACGCCGAGGCCCTCGGACCCGGGGGACGGTCCGAGGGCCTGACGGGCGGGGCGGGCGGAGCCGCCCGGCACGACGACGTCAGCCTGACGTCGGCCGGCGTCGGCGGCGTACCGCCGCGGCGACCGACCCGACCACCAGCAGGAAACCGGCGGCGGCGAGCAGCACGATCGAGATGAGGCCGACGTCGAGCCGGGCGCCCGCCCCCGTCGCGACGAGCCCCACGCCGAACGCCACGACCAGCACGCCCCACACGATGGTGCTGGCGCGCGGGCCCGAGGGGGGCGCGGGTTCCGTGCTCGCGACAGGGCCGGCGGGCCCGACGGGGTAGGGCGTCGGTGCGGCCGGGAGCGGGTCGGGCTGCGGGGTCGGAGCGGGCCCCGCCGGCTCGGGGGCCGCCCGCGGGGGGTCGGGCTGGTCGAACACCGACAGCGGGTCGTCGGGCCCGGCGGCGGGCAGGGGCCGCGTCTCCTCGGGCGCGGGGAGCACCTGGGTGTCGTCGGTCGCCGGCAGCGCCTGGGTGTCCTCGGCGGCGGGCAGCGCCTGCGTCTCCTCGGGCGCGGGGAGCGCCTGCGTCTCCTCGGGCGCGGGGAGCGCCTGGGTGTCGTCGGTCGCCGGCAGCGCCTGCGTCTCGTCCGTCGCCGGCCGAGCGTCGTCGGGCGTGGGCGGGGTGGTCCTGTCGTCGCTCATCGCGAGCCCTCCTCGATGGTCAGGTCGCCGGCGCGCACGTCGACGTCGAGCACCAGCCGTGCGCTGTCCGGGCCGGTGACCTCGGGCGTGGTGAACCGGACGGGGTTCTCGGTGTAGGTGTTCACCGAGCGGGAGCTGCCGTCCACCCGCCAGGTCAGGTTGCCGGCGATGACCTCGGCCTGCGCCTCGACGGCGGTGTTCTCGGGGATGACGACCAGGGTGCTGCCGGCGGTCATGGAGATGGGGACGACGGCCTGCTCGCCGGGGTCGAGGCTGTCGAGGTCGAGCTCGGTGAGGTCGACGACGGCGCTGCCGAAGCGGACGTGGACGCCGTCCTCGGCCTCCTCGATGGTGCGCGGCGTCAGGTTGCCCTCGCTGATGACGGCGGCGGGGCCGGGGCGCGGGTCGTCGTCCCAGAAGTCCCAGCTGTCCTGGTCGCCCGCGAACGGCCACGTGATGATCCCCGCCACGAGCGCGAGCGCGGCCAGCCAGCTCAGGCCGCCGCCGCGCCTGCCGCGCAGCCCGCACACCACCAGGCCGAGGCCGAGCACGACGATCGAGGCGCCGAGCCAGGTCGGGCCGAGCGGGACGCCCAGGTCGCCGACCCGGTCCGCGACCAGCAGCAGTGCGCCGATGATCAGCACGAGGCCCGTCACGATGCCGACCGTCCCGGCGCCGGGTCCACGCCGTCGTGGCTTCGGCGGCCTGGGGGGCTGCGGGGGCGCCGGCGCAGGGGCGGACGCCGCGGGCGGGGCAGCGGCGTAGACCGGGCGGGACTCCGCGACGGGCGGCTGTGGCTGCTGCGTGCGGGAGGGCGCCGGCGGCGCGGGCGTGAAGTGCGCCGCGGGCTCCGGCCCGTCACCCCGGCCGGCGACCGGTGAGCCGGGTGCGTCCGGGGCGGGCGTGATCGGCACACCGGCGGCCGGGGCGTACGGCGCGGGGGAGCCGGCCGGGGGCGCGGACGGCCCGGGACCGGTGGGGCCACCGGGAGCGCCGGGGCCTCCAGGCCCCGTGGGCCGGCCCGGTGCCCCCGGCCCGCCCGACGAGGGGTCGCGGCGGGCCCGGCGGTCGCGGACGAGCTTGACGATCAGCCAAATGACCGCCACCCAGACGGCGACCCACAGCACGCCGCCCACCCAGTCGAAGAGCCCGAAGCCCCACGACCAGAGGCCGTCGTTCCAGGCGACGCCGACGACGAAGGCGATGACGGCGCCGAGCAGCGCGACGTCGAAGTCGCCGCGGACGGCTTGCTGCAGGTGGATCCGCCCGTCACGACGCTCGGGCAGCAGGGCCCACGCGATCGCGTAGATGACGATGCCGGCGCCGGTGAGGAAGAAGCTGAGGATGAGCAGACCGCGGACCAGCAGGGGGTCGAGGCCGAACCTCTCCGCGACGCCGCCCGCCACGCCGCCGACCCAGCGCTCGTCGGAGCGGGCGATCCCCATCCGGCGGATCGAGTCGAAGAACCCGTCGCCGGCGGGTCGGCGGGGCGGGGGAGCGCCCTCGGGCGGGGCGTCGCCCGTGCCGGGCGGCGTGCCGGGTGCGGCGCCGCCGCCGGGCTGCGGCCCGGGCTGGGAGTGGTCGTCGGTGCTCATGGGTCCATCCTGACGACCCGGCGGCGCGCGCGGCATCGGGAGCTGCCCTGACCGGACCCTGAAACGCCCGGGAGCCGCACCCTGAAACTTGTGCCCCCGTGCCTCGGGACGCCACCTGACGTGCCAGGATCAGGAACGTGACCACGACCGACCGCCCCGCGCGCCTCCCGCTGCGCCGGCCCCCGCAGGGCCGGTGGCTCGGCGGCGTGTGCGCGGGGCTGGCCCTGCACCTGCGCCTTCCGGTCGCGGTCGTGCGGGTCGCGTTCGCCCTGCTGGCGCTCGCCGGTGGGGCCGGCCTCGTCGTGTACGTCTTCTGGTGGGTGACCGTCCCTGCTGGGGACCCGCGGCTGGCCGCGGCCGCGACACCATCGTCGCTGCAGCGGCTCGCTCCCCGGCTGCGGATGCAGGGGCCGGTGTCGGCGCTGCCGTTGCGCGACGTCGTGATCGGCGCCGCGCTCCTCGGGGGCGCCGGGCTGCTCGTCGCCGCCCGGACGGGGTGGGACATCGGGTCGTCGTGGCTGCTGCCGGTGCTCATCGCCGTCGGCGGCCTGGCGCTGGCGTGGAGCCAGCTCGACGCCGCGCAGCGCGGCCGGTGGCGCGACGACGGCGGCGGGCGCGGCACCTTCGTGCTCCGACTGGCCGGCGGCGTCATCCTCGTGATGTCCGGCGTGCTGCTCCTGCTCTATCAGGGCACGTCGCCGCGGCTGCTGGTCCAGGTCGCGGCAGCCTGCCTCGCGGTGCTGATCGGTGTCGCGCTGATGCTGGCGCCCTGGTGGCTGCGGCTCGTCCGCGAGCTGGGCGACGAGCGCGCCGCCCGCGCCCGCGAGGCGGAACGTGCCGACATCGCCGCCCACCTGCACGACTCCGTGCTGCAGACGCTCGCCCTCATCCGTTCGCGCGCCGACGACCCCGAGACGGTGGCGCGCATGGCACGTGCCCAGGAGCGGGAGCTGCGCGAGTGGCTCTACACGGACCGCACCGCGCCGGGCACGTCGCTGGCCGCGGAGCTGCGCGCGCTGGTCGGCGAGGTGGAGGACGGACGCGCCGTCGAGATCGAGACCGTCGTCGTCGGCGACTGCGTGCCCACGGAGGAGACGACGGCGGTGCTGCAGGCCACCCGGGAGGCGCTCGTCAACGCGGTCGCGCACGGGAGCCCGCCGGTGACCGTCTACCTCGAGATCACCGACGCCGCGGTCGAGGTGTTCGTGCGCGACCGCGGCGACGGCTTCGACATGGACGACATCGCGCCGGACCGGTTCGGCGTGCGGGAGTCCATCCTGGGGCGGGTGCACCGCCGGGGCGGCACCGCCGACGTGACCAGCCGCCCGGGGTGGGGCACCGAGGTGCGGCTGCGCATGCCGCGCGAGCCCGACGCGGCGCCCGCCCCGGAGCCCGAGCCCGACACCCGGCCCGACACCGAGCCGTCCCCGCAGGACGCGACCGAGCCCGTCCCCGACGAAGGAGCCCGTCAGTGACCACGGACCCGAACCACGACGGCGCCGCCGCCGACACGGTGCCCACCCCCGTCCCCGTCGTCCTCGTCGACGACCACCACATGTTCCGCACCGGCGTCCGCGCGAGCCTCGACGAGCGGGTGCGCGTGGTGGGGGAGGCCGCCGACGTCGACCAGGCGGTCGCCGCGGTGCACGAGCACCGCCCGCCCGTCGTCCTGCTCGACGTGCACCTGCCCGGCGGCAACGGCGGCGGGGGTGCCGAGGTGGTGTCGCGCTGCGCCGACCTGCTGGGCGGCACCCGCTTCCTCGCGCTGTCCGTGTCCGACGCCGCCGAGGACGTCGTCGCCGTCATCCGGGCCGGCGCGCGCGGGTACGTCACCAAGAACATCTCCGCGAACGAGCTCTCCGGAGCGGTCGTCCGCGTGGCCGGGGGAGACGCCGTCTTCTCCCCGCGGCTCGCCGGGTTCGTGCTCGACGCCTTCGGCACCGCCGCCGGCGACGTCGCCGTGGCTGACGACGAGCTCGACCGCCTGTCCAAGCGCGAGCAGGAGGTGATGCGCCTCATCGCCCGCGGCTACTCCTACCGCGAGGTCGCGAGCGAGCTGTTCATCTCCATCAAGACCGTCGAGACGCACGTGTCCGCGGTGCTGCGCAAGCTGCAGCTCTCCAGCCGCTACGAGCTCACCCGGTGGGCGGCCGCGCGCCGGCTGCTCTGATCGACGTACCTGACCCGCGGGCTCAGGCCGCCGCGTCGCCGGGCGGGGCGTCGCGGTAGCGGTCCACGACGACGTCGACCAGCTCGTCGGGCGCCTCCTCGCCGGCGACGAGCAGCGGCGCCGACGTGACGTCGCCGCCCGCGTTCGCGGCGAGGTCGGCGAAGAAGCCCGGGGCCAGCAGGTAGGTGGCGACGACGACGCGGCCCGCGGCGCCCTTGCCGCGGGCGTCGGACACGACGTCCGCGAGCCGCGGTGTGGCGTTGGCGAGGTAACCCACGGTCACGGTGCGCCCGATCCGCGCCGAGAGCCGCTGCGCCGTGGTCTCGCAGTCGGCGACCGCGCGCGCGTCGCTCGACCCGGCAGCGGCGAGCACGACGACGTCGTCGTCCCGCAGGCCGGTCGGCAGCGACTCGGCGAGGCGCCGCTCCAGCAGGTCCACGAGCCGGTCGTCCGGACCCAGCGCGTCGCCGAGCGTCACCCGCTGCCCGGAGGCGACGGCCTTCTCGACGTCCTCGCGCAGGTCGACGTGCACGTGGTACCCGGCCGAGAGCAGCAGGGGCACGACGACCGTCGCCTCGACGGGGGCCTCGCGCAGGCCCGCCAGGCAGGTCGGCACGTCCGGAGTCTGCACGTCGACGAAGCCCGCGTGCACGGGCACCTCCTGTGCCGCGAGCCGGTGGGCCACGGCGTCGACCAAGGTCGCGACTGCGCCCGCGCCCGTGGGCGAGTCGGTGCCGTGGGAGATGGCGAGCAGCGCGGGAGGCGTCATGGCCGGGACACTACCGCCGTCGCCGGTCCCGGTGGTTGCCGGCGGGTGAACCGCGGTCACGACGTCCTCACGACGGACGCCGGTGAGGTGTGAGCGGAGCCGCGGGCGACGTCGTCCCCGGCCCACGCCGGGCTGAGGCGCACCACGTCCCCGACGACCGTCACGGCCGGCGCCCGCACCCCGACCTCCGCGGCCCTCGCGGCGATGTCCGCGAGGGTGCCGACGGTGGTGCGCTGGCGAGGGCCGTACCCGTCCTCGACCACGGCGACGGGGGTCTCGGCGGGCCGCCCGGCAGCGACGAGCGCCCGCGCGGAGTCGGCCAGCCGGGTGACGCCCATGAGGAGCACCAGGGTGTGGTCGGTGCCGCCGGGCACCTCCCGGACGGCGTCGTGGCCGGTGAGCACGCTGAAGCCGTGCGCCACGCCCCGGTGCGTCACGGGGATCCCGGCCGCGGCGGGCACCGACACGGCGGACGTCACGCCGGGCACGACCTCCACCTCGATGCCGTGCGCGCGGCAGGCGGCGAGCTCCTCGCCGCCGCGGCCGAACACGTACGGGTCGCCGCCCTTGAGGCGCACCACGTCCCGCCCGGCCAGGGCGTGGGAGACCAGCAGGGCGCAGATCTCGTCCTGCGGCACCGGGTGGTGGCCGGGCGTCTTGCCGACGTCGACGACCTCCACGTCGGCGGCCAGACCGGCCAGCAGCGCCCGGGGGGCGAGCCGGTCCACCACGACGACGTCCGCCGTGGCCAGCAGCCGTCGCCCGCGGGCCGTGATCAGGCCCGCTGCGCCCGGGCCGCCGCCGACCAGCGCGACCCGCCCCGGACGCCCGGCCTCGGCGTCGTCGGTCGGGCGGACGCGCCGCAGCGGCAGCGTCCCGTCGTCCAGGCCGGCCGCGACGGCGTCGCGCACCCGTACCGCGCGGCGCGGGTCGCGTCCGGCGGTCACGGCGACCGTCACCTCGCGGCCCACGCCGTCGGCCGGGACGTCGTCCACGCGCGTGCGGGCCACGGCGGGCACCCAGGCGCTGGCGCGTGCGGCGTCGCCGGCGGTGACGCAGAACGTGCGGGCGAGCTCGGCGTCCGCGGCCACGCGCGCGTCGACCCGCGGGTCGCCGGTGGCGGTGTGCACCAGCCATGCGCCCTCGAGGTCGCCCTCGCAGTAGCCGCGCGTCAGGTGCTGGACGGCGCCGCGCGCGACGAGCGCGGCGAGCTCGGGGACGACGTCGGGCGCGATGACGCGCACGCGCGCGCCGGCGGCGAGCAGGCCGCCGACCCGGCGCAGCGCCACCGGCCCGCCGCCGACGACGATCACCAGCCGGCCGTCGAGGCGCAGCCCCAGCGGGTAGGTCTCGTGCGTCGCGCGCATCGCCGCCTCCTTCCGTCCGCTCATCCGTGCAGACCGCACTCGGTCTTGTCCAGCCCTGCCCATCGTCCCGCGCGGGCGTCCTCGCCGGGTGCCACGCGCTGGGTGCAGGGGGCGCAGCCGACCGACGGGTAGCCGTCGGCCAGCAGCGGGTTGACCACCAGGCCGTGGCGCTCGGCGTAGTCCGCCACGTCGTCGTCCGTCCAGGCGGCGAGCGGGTTGAGCTTGACCACGCCGTTGCGCTCGTCCCACGACACGAGCGGGGCGTTCGCCCGGGCGGCGGTCTCCGCGCGGCGCACGCCCGTGGCCCAGGCCTCGTACCCCTGCAGGGCCGCCCGCATCGGGGCGACCTTGCGCATCGCGCAGCAGGCCTCGGGGTCGCGGTCGTGCAGCTTCGGCCCGTACCGCTCGTCCTGCTCGGCGACGGTGAGCTCGGGGCGCACGTCCACGACGTCGACGTCCATCTCGATCTCGACGGCGCCGCGCGTGCCGAGCGTCTCCCCGAAGTGGTAGCCGGTGTCGCCGAAGAGCACGTCCACGAACGGGAGCTGCCGGGAGACGAGGTGCGCGAGCACCGTGTCCTGCATCGAGGAGGCGACGGCGAGCCACGGGCCGAACTCGCGCACGGCCCAGGCGATGACCTCCTCGGCGGTCGCCTCGGGGCTGTCGCCGTCGCCGTGCAGCTGGGCCTGGCCCCGCTCGACGACGTGGCGCAGGTCGTCGGTCGAGCGGCGGTGGCGCGACGCGCGGGCGGCGCGGCGCTGCTCGCGGACCTCGTCCCGGGCGGCCGCGCGGGCGCGGACCCGGGCGAGCCGGTCGCCGCCGCCGGGGGTGAGGGAGGACACGGGGGAGGAGGGGTCGGACAGCTCGACGGCCGTCATCCCAGGGCCTCCTCGTCGGCGCGGTGCGCCCACTGCGCGAACGTCTCGTCGCCGGTGCGGTCGGCCTCGTACCGGCGCACGACGCGCTCCACGTAGTCCCCGACCTGGGAGGCCGGGACCTTGAGCCCGCGCACCGTGCGGCCCAGGCCGCCCTCGTCGCGCCCCTCGCCGACCAGCCCGCCGCCCAGGTGCACCTGGAAGCCCGGCATCTGCTCGCCGTCGACCGTGATGATCTGGCCCTTGAGCCCGATGTCCGCGGTCTGGATCCGGGCGCAGGAGTTGGGGCAGCCGTTGACGTTGAGCTCGATGGGGCGACCGAGGCGCTCGTGGACGTCGGCCAGGCGCTCCTCCAGCTCGCCGATGACGCGGGCGGCGGTGTCCTTGGTGTCGACGATGGCCAGCTTGCAGTACTCGATGCCGGTGCACGCGATGGTGGAGCGGCGGAACAGGCTCGGGCGGGCGGTGAGGCCGAGCGGCTCCAGCCCCGCGACGAGGTCGTCGACCCGGTCGGCGGGCACGCCGAGGATCACGACCTTCTGGTGCGCGGTCAGGCGGGCCGACTCGGCGCCGACCGACTCGATGAGGTCGGCGAGCCCGCTCAGGGTGTTGCCGCCGACGCGGCCCACGACCGGGGCGGCGCCGACGTAGAAGCGCCCGTCCTTCTGCTCGTGGACGCCCACGTGGTCGCCGGGGCGGGTCGCGGGGGCGGGCGCCGGTCCGTCGGGCAGCTCGTAGCCGAGGTACTCGTCCTGCAGCACCTGCCGGAACTTCTCCGTGCCCCAGTCCTTGAGCAGGAACTTCAGGCGCGCCTTGTTGCGCAGCCGGCGGTAGCCGTAGTCGCGGAAGACGCGGATGACGCCGTGCCAGACGTCGGGCGCCTGGTCCTCGGTGACGAACGCGCCGAGGCGCTCGCCGAGGCGCGGCGCCGTCGACAGCCCGCCGCCGACCCACAGGTCGTAGCCGGGGCCGAGCTCGGGGTGCACCACCCCGACGAGCGAGATGTCGTTGATCTCGTGGACGACGTCGAGGCTCGGGTGACCGGTGATCGCCGTCTTGAACTTGCGGGGCAGGTTCGCCAGCTCCGGGTCGCCGATGTAGCGCCGTTTGATCTCGAGGATCACCGGGGTGGGGTCGATGATCTCGTCGGCGGCGATCCCCGCCACCGGGCTGCCGAGGAAGCCGCGCGGCGAGTCGCCGCACGCCGTCGTCGTCTCGAGGCCGACGGTGTCGAGGCGGCGCCAGATCTCCGGCATGCTCTCGATCTCGATCCAGTGGTACTGGATGTTCTGCCGGTCGGTGATGTCGGCCGACCCGCGCCCGAAGTCCGCGGAGATGCCGCCGAGCACCCGCAGGGCGGCGGGGGAGAGGGCCTGGCCGTCGGAGCGGACGCGGAGCATGAAGTACCGGTCCTCGAGCTCGTGCGGCTCGAGGGTCGCGGTGCGGCCGCCGTCGATCCCGGGCTTGCGCTGGGTGTACAGGCCCCACCAGCGGAACCGTCCGTGCAGGTCGTCGCCGGGGATCGAGTCGAAGCCCTCGCGGGCGTAGGTGTCCTCGATGCGGCCGCGGACGTTGAGGCTGTTGTCCTCGGCCTTGAACTCCTCGTTGTGGTTCAGGGGTGTGGTGCCGTCGATCTTCCACTGCCCGTTCGGGCGGGAGGGGCGCGGCGGCCGGACCGTGCTGGCGGCGGAGGGTGCGGTGGTCTGCGTCGTCATCGGGGGGTTCTTCCTCGGGTCCTCGTGGTCGGGACGCGCGACGACGAACGACTCAGCTCCGGGTGGCCGAGGACCGACGGCGCGCGCCGATGCTCAGGGGCCGCGGGGTGCGGCGGGGGCTGAGGGAAGGCGCGATCAGCGACAGCAGCACAGACAGCTGCGCATGCTGCGGCGGGCGCACGCCGGCATCTCGTGACGGGAGGTCACGAGGAGGCGGTGCGCTGCCGTGGTCATGGCGACGACGGTAGCCGCTCGGCGGGAGATCGCGCGAGCGGCGGTCCACATGGTGGGACCACATCGTGGGACCAGCATGTGGACAGCGGTCCCGGAACGGGATGACGACGGCGGTGTCAGAACCCTGCCCGTGCGGGGAATAGGCTGGTCGCATGGACTTCCTGTACAACGTCTTCGCCGTGCTGCACTTCGTCGGCTGGGCGATCGTGCTCGGCGGCTACATCGCCTCGATCAAGGGCTCCGGCCTGTACCGCGGCGTCTTCCACGGCGCGGCGACGGCGCTGGTCGCGGGCGTGCTGATGGTCGGCACGGCCGAGATGAGCGGGATGTGGGACGACGGCGGCCCGAGCATGGCCAAGATCGGCGTCAAGCTCGTGATCGCCCTGGTCATCGCCGTGCTGGCGTTCCTCGCCAAGCGGCAGGGCGCCAAGGGCGACAACGGCACCGGGCCGGTCTCGCCGGGCCTCAAGCACACGATCGGCGCCCTGACGCTGGTCAACATCGTGGTCGCCGTCTTCTGGTGATCTTCGTCACGCCGTTGGTTCGCCGGGCCTCGGGCGGGAAGGCATGAGCGTCCTCGGCGAGGTGCTCGTCGGCCTCGCGATCGCCGTCGGGCTGGTCGGCATCGTCGTGCAGATCCTGCCCGGCAACGCGCTGGTCCTCGGGTCCGTGCTCGTGTGGGCGTGGGTCACCGGCGGCACGACCGCGTGGGTCTGCTTCGCCATGGCGGCGCTCGTCATCGTCCTGGCGGAGCTGGGCCAGTGGCTGCTCGCCGGGCGGCACATGCGCCGCGCCGACGTGCCCTGGTCGACCCTCGCGCTCGGCGGGGTCGCCGGGATCGTCGGGTTCTTCGTCGTCCCCGTCGTCGGCCTCTTCCTGTTCTTCGCGGGAGCCGTCTTCCTCGCCGAGCTCGCGCGACGGCGCGACCGCCGGGTGGCCTGGCGCGCGACGGTCGTGGCGCTGCAGGCGACGGCCATCACCATCGGCATCCAGCTCGCCGGCGGCCTGGTGGCGACCGTCACGTGGGTCGTGGGCCTGGTTCTCACCTGACCCGCGCGACGCCGTGTGAGCATGAGCCGGTGCAGATCATCACCGCCCCGCTGGACGAGCTCGACCCCCGCACCGCCTTCGACGTCTGCCGCCTGCGCCAGGACGTCTTCGTCGTCGAGCAGCGGTGCGCCTACCCGGACCTCGACGACCGGGACCTCGAGCCGGCCACGCGCCACGTCGTCCTGCGCGACGGCGCCCGCGTCGTCGCCACGGCGCGCGTGCTCGACGACGGCGCCGAGCAGCGCATCGGGCGCGTCGTGTGCCACCAGGACGTGCGCGGCACGGGCGCCTCGGGCGCCCTGATGCGCGCGGCCCTCGACGCCGCGACCGCCGCGGCGCCGTCGCAGGACGTCGTGCTCGGCGCCCAGTCGCCGCTCGTGGACTGGTACGGGCGGTTCGGCTTCGAGCCCGACGGGCCGGAGTACCTGGAGGACGACATCCCGCACACGCCGATGCGGCTGCGGCGCTGATCTCCGCGGCGCCTCGCCGGCAGGCGGGCCGCGGAAATGCCGTGGCCGGCGTCGTGCCGCGCCGGGACGTGCCCGTGCACGGGATCGAGCCGTGCCGGGCGACGGCCGCGCGGGCTCAGCCTGCCGGGAGCCGCGTCGTGGTGACCGGGACGACCGAGATCTCGAGGGCGTAGTCGTCGCCCAGCGCGTCGTCGACGGCGCGCTGCAGCGTGGCCGGCGCGGGCAGGTCGTCCGGCGGCCCGGTCAGCTCCACCGTCACGGTTCCTCCTGCGACGGTCACGGTGCGCACCTCGAGCGTGGAGCCGTCGCCGAGCCAGGACGTGACGGCGCCCTGCGCGGCACGCTCGTTGGCCGTACGGTCGAGCAGGCCGTCCGTCGTGACCAGCAGCGGCACCAGGATGAGCAGCGCGGCGGCGACGAACGGGGCCAGCGTCACGAGCACCTGCCGCCCGCGGCGCAGCAGCAGCTTCGGGTTCGGCACGCCCGCCAGCACGAAGACGACCGACGCCGCGAGCACGATGGAGACGAAGTTCGTCGCGAACAGCAGGAACGCCCCCACCGCGTCCTGCGGTCGGCCGGCGCCCAGAGTCACCCCGACCACGGACAGCGGTGGGACCAGCGCGACGGCGATGGCCACCCCGCCCAGCGACGACGCGACCCGCTTGTTCACCGTCGCGAAGGCGCCCGCGGCCCCGGCGGCGATCGCGATGAGCATGTCGAGCAGGGTGGGGTCGATCCGGGAGGAGACCTGGCTGTTGGAGTCGACGGGGACGACGGCGGGCACCCAGGCCGCGATCGCGTAGGCGAGCACGACGGCGACGGCGACGCCGGCGGCGACGAGGAGGAGCGACCGGACGGCCCGCATCCGCCAGCCGTTGACCAGGGCCCCGGCCAGGCCGAGGATCGGCGTCATCAGGGGTGCGACGAGCATCGCCCCGATGACGACCGCGGTCGAGTCCTGCAGCACCGCCAGGGTGGCGATGAACACGCTGAGCACGAGCATCGTCCACCACGCGAGCCGCTTGGCCGCCCGCTCGGGGCGCTCGAGGTAGAGCTCGTCGGCCAGCTCCGACCGGCGCGCCGGGCCGACGTCCGCCTGCTCGATCCAGGACCACAGGATCTCCGTGAGCGACGGGTACGCGCCCTCGGGGGCGGGGACCGCGCCGGTCGCCACGCGGTAGCCGTAGGCGAGCGTCACACCGCCACCGAGCAGGGCCAGCAGGCCCACCGCCACGGCGATCCAGTCGACGTAGACCCCGGGTGAGGCGAGGACGGCGAGCGCGAACGCCGCCCCGACACCGCCGGACGCCAGCCGTGGGCCGCGGTGCTCGCGGGCGCCGAACGCCGCGAGCACCAGGTTGATCAGGCTGCGCAGCAGCAGGTACGCCGCCCCGAGGACGACGGCGGCCTCGAGCGCGTCCCGCGCGGAGAGCAGGAACGTCAGTGCCAGGGCCAGCGAGCCCAGCCCGCGCAGCAGCGCCGCCGTCCGGGTCAGGGGCCGCAGTCCGCGGCGCCGGACCACGGCCCACAGGTCGGTCAGCCCCGTGGTGAGCAGGCCGAGGGCCGCGACGGCCTGGACGAACCCCACGGACAGGGACGGCACGAGGACGAGCACGAGGCCCACCGCGACGGCGACCGTGCCGCCGAGGGTCGCGGGGTTGGCCAGGCGAGCCACGTGCGCCCGCGTTCCGCGATCGGCGAGATCGACGCTCATGGCGAGACGATAGCCGCGCCGGGTGGCGGGGGCCCGGCGACCGCGGCCCCCGGCGTGCGCCGGTGGCCGGTCAGAGCCGGACGCTCGCCACGATCGTCCGGGCGCGCTCTTCCGGCTCGGGCACGCCCGCGGACCCCTCGTAGGTCGCGAGGAACGCCTCGAACAGCGCGGCGCCCGCCAGCGTGCGTGCCGTCGCCGCGGTGTCGACGTCGTCGGGGAGGCGGCCGCGCGCGGCCTCGGCGTCCAGGTAGGCCTGCAGCCGCAGGGCGGGCTCGGCGGGACCCGCGCCGAGCCGGCGCACGCCCGCCCGGTGGGCGGCCAGCAGCTCGGGGCTGCCGAGGATGGACGCGGCCATGGGGAACGACTGCGCGTAGAACGCGAGGAGGCGGCGCACCAGGTCCGTCAGGTTCTCCGACACCGTGCCGGTGCCGGCCGTGCGGGCGACGTCGTCGGGGCCGTCGAGCCGGGGCGCGCGCTCGTGCAGCACGCCGAGGAACAGCTCCTGCTTGTCCGCGAAGTGCTTGTACAGCAGGGCCTCGGAGCACCCGGCGGCGCGGGCGATCTCCTTGGTGGTGGCGCGGGCGAGGCCGCGCTCGCGCAGCACCGTCGCCGCGGCGTCGAGGATGCGCTCGCGTGCGCTCATCCGTGCTCCCTCGTCTCGTCTCCGTGCCGTCCGGCGTCGGCCTCGTACTCGGCGCCCGGGCGGTGCGGTCGTCTGTTGACGTCCTCGCCGTGTGCCCCCATCCTAGGGGTGAGTAAGTGTTCACTCACCCGGTGGACCACGAGACCGAGGAGAAGCCGATGAAGATCGCCGTCCTAGGAGCCACCGGCCGCACGGGCCGCCTGGTCGTCGAGGAGGCCCACCGCCGCGGCCACCACGTGGTCGCGGTCGTGCGCGACCCCGCCCGGCTCGGCGACCTGACGCCTGACGGCGTCGCGACCGCCGACGGGCACGACGTCGGCGCTGTCACCGCCGCGCTGGCCGGCGTCGGCGCCGTCGTCTCCGCGCTCGGTCCGGTGGCCGGCAGCGCGCCGGGCGTCCAGGGCGACCTCACGGAGGTGCTCGTGCGTGCCGCCCGGGAGGCGGGCGTACGGCGGGTCGTCGTCGTGACGGCGAGCGGGTGGGTCGTCGACGGCGACGACCCGCTGAGCCGCTACCTGGCCAAGCCGATCCTGGCCCGGGCGCTGCGCGACGCCAACGCCGGCTTCGCACGGGCGGAGCCCGCCGTGCGCGCGTCGGGGCTCGACTGGACGATCGTGCGCCCCCCGCGCCTGCTGGACGGCGCCGCCCGCGGCCGGTACCACGAGCGGCGCGACGGCAACGTGCGCTGGCGCTGGTCGATGCGGCGCGCCGACCTCGCGGCGGCCGTGTGCGACGTGCTGGTCGATCCGGAGGCCGTGGGCGCGACCGTGTCGGTCGCGGGCTGAGCCCCCACGGGTCGGCCGGTCGCAGCCGCCCACGGCCGCCCGCGTGCGAGCCGGCGTCGGCGGGGACGGCCCCGGATGTCCCCGCCGGCGCCTAGGCTTGGTCCACGATGACCTCCCTGTTCGACAGCCTCTCCCTGCCCGGGTTCGACACCGCCGTGAAGGACGACACCGCGCGCCTGCCGTCCACCGCCCCGCGGTGGGACGACGACGCCGCCGATCCCGAGGCGGGCGCCCCCGGGTGGGTGCACGACGCCGCCGTCGCGGCGCACGAGGGCGCGGAGCCGACCCGGCCCCGCGCCCGGGGGGCGTTCGGGCACCTCGATCCCGAGGAGCTGCTGCAGGGGCTCAACCCGCAGCAGCGGGCCGCCGTCGAGCACCACGGCTCGCCGCTGCTCATCGTCGCCGGCGCCGGGTCGGGCAAGACCCGGGTGCTCACGCACCGCGTCGCCCACCTGCTCGCCACCGGCCGCGCGCGCCCGGGGGAGATCCTCGCGATCACGTTCACGAACAAGGCCGCCGCGGAGATGCGCGAGCGCGTCACGCAGCTCGTCGGCCCGGCGGGCGGCCGGATGTGGGTCTCCACCTTCCACTCCGCCTGCGTGCGCATCCTGCGCAAGGAGGCCAAGACGCTCGGGCTGCGATCCAGCTTCTCCATCTACGACGCCGCCGACTCGCAGCGGCTCGTGTCCCTCGTGGTGCGCGAGCTCGACCTGGACCCGAAGAAGTACCCGGCCCGCGGCCTGGCGCGCAAGATCAGCGACCTGAAGAACGAGCTGGTCGACCCCGAGGCGTATGCGCGGCAGTCGGGCGCGGACACGGCCGACCACGCCGACGCCGCCGCCCCCGGCTGGCGGGAGCGCGCGGCCGGAGGCGGCCTCGCGGCCGCTCCCGTGCCGGAGTTCGACACCGTCCTCGCGGACGTCTACCGGCGCTACCAGGCGCGGCTGCAGCAGGCGAACGCGCTCGACTTCGACGACATCATCATGACCACGGTGAACCTGCTCCAGGCGTTCCCGAACGTGGCCGAGCACTACCGGCGCCGGTTCCGGCACATCCTCGTCGACGAGTACCAGGACACCAACCACGCCCAGTACGTGCTGGTCCGTGAGCTCGCGGGCGCCTCCGGCGACACCGCCGCGGGCGCGGACGGCGACGGCCTCGACCCGGCCGAGCTGACCGTCGTCGGCGACGCCGACCAGTCGATCTACGCCTTCCGCGGCGCCACCATCCGCAACATCGTGGAGTTCGAGACCGACTACCCGGACGCCACCACGATCCTGCTGGAGCAGAACTACCGCTCGACGCAGACGATCCTGTCGGCGGCGAACGCCGTCATCTCCCGCAACCCGGAGCGCAAGCCCAAGAAGCTGTGGACCGACGCGGGCGCGGGGACCAGGATCGTCGGCTACGTCGCGGACGACGAGCACGCGGAGGCGCGGTTCGTCGCCGAGGAGATCGACCGGCTCGGCGACGCCGAGGGCGTGCGCCCGGGCGATGTCGCCGTCTTCTACCGCACCAACGCCCAGTCCCGGGCGCTGGAGGAGGTGCTGATCCGCGTCGGGCTGCCGTACAAGGTGGTCGGCGGGACCCGCTTCTACGAGCGCCGCGAGATCAAGGACGCCGTCGCCTACCTGCGGGCGCTGGCCAACCCGGACGACGACGTCAACCTGCGTCGCGTGCTCAACGTGCCCAAGCGCGGGCTGGGCGACAAGGCGGAGTCGCTCGTCGCGTCGTTCGCGGACCGGGAGCGCATCTCGTTCGGGGCGGCGCTCGAGCGCGCCGACGAGATCGGCGGCATGACGAACCGGACGCTCAAGCCGCTCACCGCGTTCCGCGACATGATGCGCGAGCTGCGGGCGCTGGTCGACGACGGCGAGCCCCCCGCCACCGTGCTCGGCGCCGTCCTCGACAGCACGGGGTACCTCGCCGAGCTCCGCGACTCCGACGACCCGCAGGACGCCTCCCGGGTGGAGAACCTCGCCGAGCTGCACGCCGTCGCCGTGGAGTTCAGTGAGCTCGACCCCGAGGGCGACCTCGCGGACTTCCTCGAGCGGGTGTCGCTCGTGGCCGACGCCGACCAGATCCCCGAGGAGGACGTCGCCGACGGCGGGGCGGAGGGCGAGCCGCGCGAGGACCAGGGCGTCGTGACGCTCATGACGCTGCACACCGCCAAGGGCCTCGAGTTCTCCGTCGTGTTCCTCACCGGCATGGAGGACGGCACGTTCCCGCACATGCGCTCCCTGCACGACGAGACGGAGCTGGCCGAGGAGCGTCGCCTCGCGTACGTCGGGATCACGCGGGCCGAGGAGCGGCTCTACATCACGCGCTCCGCCGTGCGCTCCGCGTGGGGCATGGCGAACGAGTTCCCGCCCAGCCGGTTCCTCGAGGAGGTCCCCGAGGACCTGTGGGACTGGCGGCGACGCGAGTCGTCCACCCAGGTGCTGCGCCGCGGCGGCTCCGCCTGGGGTGGCTCGGCACGGGGCGACCGGTCCGGCGGCGGCCGTGGCGGCTGGGGGAGCGGCGGCCGCGCCGAGAAGTCCCGCCCCGGCGGGGCCGGGGGCGGGGCCCCGGCCGGTGGGCGGCTCGGCCGGCCCAAGGAGGGCGCCGCGCCCGCGGGCGGCGGGGCGAAGTTCGGGTCCGCGACCCCGCGCAAGGACGCCGACGTGCCGTCCCTGCACGTGGGGGACAAGGTCACGCACGACGCCTACGGCATGGGCACCGTCGTGTCGCTCGAGGGGGCCGGGCCCAACGCCGTCGCGAAGATCGACTTCGGCGCGGACGGCACCAAGCGCCTGCTGCTGCGGTACTCGCCCGTCACCAGGCTCTGAGCGCGACGGGCCCGGCCACCACCGCCGCGGGCGGCTCGAGGCCGGGTCCGGTGCTCAGGCGGCGCGGTGCGTCCGCTCGGCGGCCGTGCGCACCGCGGCGAGGTCGGTCCCGGCCTCGCGCAGGGCGTCGTCGAGCACCCGGCGTCCGGGGCCGCCGGCGCGCAGGACGCCCAGCAGCAGGTGGGTCCCGTCGATGCTCCGGTCCTTGAGCCGGATCGCCTCGCGCAGCGAGAGCTCGAGCGCCTTCCTGGCGTCGTCGGCGAACGGGACGTGCTTGCCTCGGCGTCCGCGGCGGTGCGCGGCCCGTTCGAGGGCGCCCGCGCCGAAGACATGGTCGGTCCGGCGCCGGACCTCGTCCAGGTCGACGCCCACCGCGGCGAGGGCGTCCGCGTCGAGCGGCTCGCCCGCCGTGATGTCGCGGCGGGCGCGGGCGGCGACGTCGGCCGGGTCGAGCCCGCCGTCGCGCAGCGCCGTGGCCGCCGCGCCGCTCGCCTCCGCCAGCGCGACCAGCACGTGGCGGGTGTCGACCGTGGGGGAGCGGCGCTCCTGGCCGACGAGGACGGCGTCCTGCACCACCGCGCGGGCCTCCTTGGTGAACCTCTCGAACATCAGAGCCTCCTGCCGTGCTTCTTGTGGACCGCCTGCCGGCTGACCCCGAGCGCGTCCGCGACGTCCTGCCACGACCAGCCGAGGCTCCGGGCGCGTTCCACCTGGAGCGTCTCGAGCCGGTCGGCCAGCTCGCGCAGGGCGCGCACGGCGCGCAGCCCTTCCGTGGGGTCGTCGCCGGCCGCGGAGCCGACGAGCGTCTGCTGATCCGTCATGTGTCAACCATGGTTGACGACCGTACGTGTGTCAACCCCGGTTGACGCGCGAGTTGTCAGGGTGGGCGCGACGTATACGTCGCGCAGGGTCTGACAACTCGCACGCGCGGCGGGTTCAAGCGGTCGTCGCAACACCTGATCTAGCGAGGGGTGTTGCGATGGGTGACG
>NZ_SIRP01000001.1:1449602-1579542 GCF_011634835.1 Isoptericola sp. BMS4
ACTCAACCGCCTACTCTTGACAGCCTGACGACGCGTGTTGCGACGACCGCTTGAACCCGCCGCGCCTGCGAGTTGTCAGGTTCAGCGCGGTGTATACCTCGCGCGGGGTCTGACAACTGGGGCGGGGGAGGTGTGGGATCGGTCACCCTGGACGCCGGTTTCTCGGCCGATGTTCCTGCCGTCTCGCGCAGCGGACTACCCTGGACGCGGTGTCTTGACGTCGAGACATCGTTCGTGCCGGCCTCTGCCGACCCAGGGGCACAACCGATGGAAGGACGCAGCAGGGTGGACCTGTTCGAATACCAGGCTCGCGACATCTTCGAGAAGCACGGCGTGCCCGTGCTGGGCGGCGTCGTCGCGACGACGCCCGAGGAGGCTCGCGCGGGTGCTCAGGAGCTCGGCGGCGGCACCGTCGTCGTCAAGGCCCAGGTGAAGACCGGGGGCCGCGGCAAGGCCGGCGGCGTCAAGCTGGCGCACTCGCCCGAGGAGGCGGAGCAGAAGGCCGAGGAGATCCTCGGCATGGACATCAAGGGCCACACGGTGCACCGCGTGATGGTCGCCCAGGGCGCGAAGATCGCCGAGGAGTTCTACTTCTCCGTGCTCCTGGACCGGTCGAACCGCAACTACCTCGCCATGTGCTCCGTCGAGGGCGGCATGGAGATCGAGCAGCTCGCCGTCGAGCGCCCGGAGGCCCTCGCCAAGGTCGCGGTCGACCCCATCGTCGGCATCGACGAGGCCAAGGCCGCCGAGATCGTCGAGACGGCCGGCTTCGCCGACGACCTCAAGGCCCCGGTGGCCGACGTCATCCAGAAGCTCTGGACGGTCTTCACCGCCGAGGACGCGACCCTCGTCGAGGTCAACCCGCTGGTCCGCACCTCCGGCGGCGCGATCATCGCCCTCGACGGCAAGGTCTCGCTCGACGACAACGCCTCCGAGGTCCGCCACCCCGACCACGAGGCGCTGGAGGACAAGGAGGCCGCCGACCCGCTCGAGGCCAAGGCCAAGGCCAACGGCCTCAACTACGTCAAGCTCGACGGCGAGGTCGGCATCATCGGCAACGGCGCGGGTCTCGTGATGAGCACCCTCGACGTCGTCGCCTACGCCGGCGAGAAGCACGGCGACGTCAAGCCGGCCAACTTCCTCGACATCGGCGGCGGCGCGAACGCGAAGGTCATGGCGAACGGCCTCGACGTCATCCTGGGCGACCCGCAGGTCAAGAGCGTGTTCGTCAACGTCTTCGGCGGCATCACCGCGTGCGACGAGGTCGCCAAGGGCATCGTCGGCGCGCTGGAGATCCTCGGCGACGAGGCCACCAAGCCGCTCGTCGTGCGCCTGGACGGCAACAACGTGGACCTCGGGCGCTCCATCCTGCGCGAGGCGAACCACCCCCTCGTGACCCTGGCCGAGACGATGGACGGCGGCGCCGACAAGGCAGCCGAGCTGGCCAACGCCTGATCGCCCCCGGACCGCAGAGAGTAGAGACCAGAACAGCATGTCGATCTACCTGAACTCCGACTCGAAGATCATCGTCCAGGGCATCACCGGCGGGATGGGTGCCAAGCACACCGCCCTGATGCTCGACTCGGGCGCGCAGATCGTGGGCGGCGTCAACGCCCGCAAGGCCGGCACGACGGTCGAGCACAAGGACCACGAGGGCAACGACGTCACGCTGCCCGTCTTCGGCACCGTCAAGGAGGCGATGGCGGAGACCGGCGCGAACGTGTCGGTCCTGTTCGTCCCGCCGGCCTTCACCAAGGACGCCGCGATCGAGGCCATCGACGCCGAGATGCCGCTCATCGTCGTCATCACCGAGGGCGTGCCCGTCCAGGACTCCGCCGAGGTGTGGGCGTACCTGCAGGGCAAGAGCACCCGCATGATCGGCCCGAACTGCCCCGGCATCATCACGCCCGGCGAGTCGCTCGCCGGCATCACCCCGCACACCATCACCGGCAAGGGCCCGATCGGACTCGTGTCGAAGTCGGGCACGCTGACCTACCAGATGATGTACGAGCTGAAGGACCTCGGGTTCTCCACCGCCATCGGCATCGGCGGCGACCCGGTCATCGGCACCACGCACATCGACGCGCTCGAGGCCTTCGAGAACGACCCGGAGACCAAGGCGATCGTCATGATCGGCGAGATCGGCGGCGACGCCGAGGAGCGCGCGGCGGCATACATCTCCGAGCACGTGACCAAGCCGGTCGTCGGCTACGTCGCGGGCTTCACCGCCCCCGAGGGCAAGACGATGGGCCACGCGGGCGCCATCGTGTCCGGCTCCGCCGGCACCGCGCAGGCCAAGAAGGAGGCCCTCGAGGCCGTCGGCGTCAAGGTCGGCAAGACGCCGTCCGAGACCGCCTCCCTCATGCGCGAGATCCTGCAGGCGCTCTGACGCCCCTCTGACGCGGTCCGACCGCCTGCGGACCGCCCGACGGCGCCCGACCCCGCACCGGGGCCGGGCGCCGTCTGCGTCCTCCCACGTGTGTCTGCGCGACCGGCCGCCGTTCGCGGGTGACCATGGGCGGGTGAGCGCACCCTCAGGCACGAACGCCGCCCGGCCCGGGCGCACCGTCGACGCCGCCGAGCGGCCCCCGCGCGGCGAACGGTTCGCGGCCGTCACGTCCGGAGCGTGGGCGGCGCTGCAGGCGGTCGTCCTGTCGTACGCGGTCGTCGCGCTGCTCGCGGTCGTCGGCGTCCTCGGCGCCGCGCAGTCCCCGGACGCCGCGTGGACGTCGGCGCTCGGCGTCGCGACGTGGTTCTGGCTGCTCGGCCACGGGGTCCCCGTGGCCGCGGGCGGCGCGACGGTCACCCTCGTACCGCTCGGCATCGGCGCGCTCGCGCTCTTCACCTCGTACGTGAGCACGAAGCGCTCGACGCTGCCCACCCTCGCCGGATGGGTCGGCTCGACGGTCACGTACACCCTCCTGACGGTGGTGCTGGCCGCGCTCGCCGGCGGCGCCCCCGACCCCACCACGAGCGTGGCGCCCGTGGTCGCCCTCGCGGGCCTCGGCGGGGCCGTCGTCGGCGGGGGAGGAGCCGCGCTGGGGCTGCTCGCCCAGCCGGACGGCCCGGAGCCCGTCCGTCCCGGCGGACGGATCGACCGCTGGGTGCCCGACGTGCTGCGTCTCGGCATGCGGGCCGCCGTCGTCGCGCTCGCGCTCCTCGTCGGCGCGGGCGCCCTGCTGACGCTGGTGTGGGTCGTCGCCGGCCGCGCGACGTCGGACGACATCGTCACCGGGCTCGACCCCGGCTGGATCGGTGGCGTCGTGCTGGCCGCCGCTCAGCTCGCGCTGCTGCCCAACCTCGTGGTGTGGGCCACGGCCTGGCTCGCCGGGCCCGGGTTCGCGGTCGGGCAGGGCACGGCCTTCGCCACCACCGGGACCGTCGCGGGTCCGCTGCCCGCGGTGCCGCTGCTCGCCGCGCTCCCGGGCCCCGACTGGGCGGGGCCGGCCGCCGTCGTGTGGGGTCCGGCGGTCGTGGTCGCGACCGGCGTCGTCGCGGGGGTGTTCGCGTGGCGGCGGCTCAACCCCGACGTCGTGCGCTGGCAGGACCTCTCCTGGGTGGTCGGCGGGCTCGTCGTCGTGACGGGCGTCATGACGGCGCTGCTGCAGTGGTGGGCCGGTGGCGCCGCGGGCTCGGGCCGGCTGTCCGACGTCGGCGCGTCGCCGTTCGTCACGGCCGGGGTGGTCGCCGCGGAGGTCGGCGCAGGGGCCGCGGCCGCGCTCGCGTGGGGGCACCTGGGGCTCTCGGAGCGTCTGCGCCGCCGGTAGGGTGAGCGGCGTGCAGACCCCGTCCGGCCACCCCGTCGCCGCCACCTCGCCGGAGTCCACCCGCCAGGCCCGGCTCGTCGTCCTCGCGTCCGGCGGGGGGTCGAACCTCGCCGCGCTGCTCGCCGCCCACGACGACGTCGCCTATGGGGCGCGCGTCGTCGGCGTCGTCTCCGACAAGCCGGACGCCGGGGCGCTGACCCTCGCCCAGGACGCCGGGGTCGCGTCCGTCGTCGTCGCGCCGAAGGACTTCACCGACCGGGCGGCGTGGAACGACGGCGTCGCCGAGGCGGTGGCGGTCTTCCGGCCGGACTACGTGGTGCTCGCCGGGTTCATGCGCATCCTGGCGCCGTCGTTCGTCGACCGGTTCGCGGGGCGGATCGTCAACACGCACCCGGCGCTGCTGCCGTCGTTCCCCGGCGCGCACGGCGTCCGCGACGCCCTGGCCCACGGGGTGCGGGTCACCGGCTGCACGGTGCACGTCGTGGACTCGGGCGTGGACACCGGCCCGATCATCGCCCAGGCGGCCGTGCCCGTGGCCGACGACGACGACGAGGCGTCGCTGCACGAACGGATCAAGGTGGCCGAGCGGGCGCTGCTCGTCGAGACCGTCGGCCGGGTCGCCCGCGAGGGCCTGCGGATCGAGGGTCGGCGCGCGATCGTCGGCTGACCCCCAGCGGCCGCGCTCCCACCGACCCGACCCCGCGCCGCCGGAATACCCGGCACCGCGACGGCGCTGGCACGCACGTGAGCGTCATCGACATCGCACGCCCCGCGTCACCTGTCCGGCACCGGCAGGCGACGGCCGCGCCGCCGGCCCTGACCGCCGACCCCGACTGGCGGCTGTCCGGCATGCGCCGGGTCACGCTCGCCGACGGCGCGGTGCTCACGGACGGTGGCGGGCCCCGCTGGCTGCTGGTGCTGGAGGGCGCGGTCCGGCTCGAGACGGCGACGCGCACGGATCCCCTGGCCGCGGGCGACGCGGCGCTCGTGGCCGCGTGCACCGCGCACCGGGTCGTCGCCGCGGGCCGGGCGGTCGTCGTGGCGGCCGCGCTGCACGCGACCGACCGGCACGGGCTGCCCAGCCCGTTCGTCGTCCGGGGCTTCGCGACCCGGCATGCAGGGATCGCCGCCCTGGTGCGGGCGTGCCCCCTCGACGACGACGGGTGCGCCCGACCCGCGCTGTTCTCCGCGAGCTACGCCGGGCTCCTCGGCGCGGCGCTGACGGCCTCGTGGCTGGACGAGCGGCGCCCGGGCGACCCTGCCGCCGTGCCCGAGGGCGAGCGGGACCCCGTGGTGGCGGCGGTCCTGGCCGCGGTGCACGCGAGCCCGGGGGAGCCGTGGACCACCGAACGGATGGCTCGGGCCGTGCACCTGTCGCGCTCCGCGCTCGGCGAGCGGTTCCGCCGCACGCTCGGCCGTGGCCCGGTCGAGGTGCTGCGCGAGGCCAGGATGCGCGCGGCGCGCCAGCTGCTGCGCGACCCCGCGCGGCCGGTCGAGCACGTGGCGCACGCCGTGGGGTACGGGTCCACGGCCGCGTTCAGCCGGGCGTTCTCCGCCCACCACGGCCTCGGCCCGCAGGCCTGGCGCCGTGGGTCAGGCGCGGGGAGTGCGCACGACGGCGAAGGTGATCCCCGCCGCGACGGCCGCGGCGGCCCCGGCGAGCAGGGCGGCCGTCAGGCCGTACCGGTCCAGGAGCGCGCCTCCTGAGGCCGCCCCCAGGGTGATCGCCACCTGGAACGCCGTGACCTGGAGCGCCAGCGCCGACTCGGTGCGCCGCGGCTCCGCTCGCGTCATCCACAGCTGCGTCGCGACCGGGACCATGTTGAACGCCAGGCCCCACAGCACGACCGCGACCGCGAGCACCGCCACCGTGGACGCGGCCGCCGTGAGCAGGAGGCTCGCGGCCAGCAGCAGCGGGCCGGTCGTCACGAGGAGCCGCAGACGGCCGGCGAGCCGCCCGGCGGTGAGGTTGCCGACCAGGCCGCCGGCGCCCCACGCGAGCAGGAGCCACGCGGTCGCCCCCGGTGCGACGTCGGCGACGGCGAGCCGGATGTAGGGGTAGGCGGCGAAGTTGCCGAACGCGACGAGGACGATCGCGGCCGCGCCGGCGACGAGGCGGCGGTTCGCGAGCGCCTCACGGAGCATCGTCAGGCCCGCGGACGGGGCGGGCGGCACCGACGGCAGCGTGCGTGCCAGGGCGACCGCGGCCAGGGCGGTGACCGCCGTGGCCGCCCCGAACACGGCGCGCCAGCCGATCCGGTCGCCGACGACGGAGGCCAGCGGGACGCCGGCGATCGTCGCGACCGTGACGCCCAGGGCGATGGCGGTGGAGACCGCCGGCGCGCGGCCCGGTACGGCGCGGATGCCCGCGGCGAACGCGAAGGCCCAGTAGCCGGACAGCGCCACCCCGAGCAGGAGCCGGCCGACGAGCAGCACGGCGAAGCCCGGTGCGAGCGCCACGGCGAGGTTCGCGACGGCCGCGAGGACGAGCAGGCTCACCAGCACGGTGCGCCGGTCGGCCCGCGGCAGGACGACGGCGATGCTCGGTGCGGTGAGCGCGCCGGCGACGGCGGTGACGGCGACGGCCAGGCCGGCGGTCCCCTCGCTGACTCCCACGTCGGCGGCCATGGCGGGCAGCACGCTGGCGGGCAGGAACTCGCTCGCGACGATCGCGGCGATGCCTGCCGCCAGTGCGACGACGGGGGTCCAGGACGGACGCGACTCGGGTCGGGCCGCTCCGGTGACGGACGGGGCGGGGGACGTGGTGGGCGGTGTGCTCTCGGCCATGCGACCAGCGTCGGCGCGTGCCGCCGGCCGTGGTTGATCGATCGGCCGGGGCGGTTGACCGGACGGCCGGTCAGGTCAGCGCGCGGCGGCCTCGGAGCCACCGGTCGTGCCGGCGTCGTCCGTGTCCCGGTCGCCCCGGGGGTCGTCGCGGGGGGCCACGGCGAGCAGGGTCTGGTAGACCTCGCGCGCCACGTCGGGCTCCGCGCGGGAGTCGGCGAGGCTGCGGTCCGCCCACCGGGTGAGCACCTCGGCGAGCTCGTGCACGAGGGTGGCTGCCTCGTCCCGGGTGAGCAGGAGCGTGGTGAGCATGAACGTGCGTCCGCCGCGCGCCGCCTCGTGGCTGGTGTGGGCGAAGACGTCGGACAGCCAGTCGATCGTGGGGCGCAGGATCAGCTCGGCGGCGTTCCCGGCGTCGGGTTTGACGTCGTAGCTCTGGGCGACGGGTGTCCAGACGCGGTCGCGCTTGTCCCGCGCGTGCTCCGGGGCCTCGGTGATCATCCCGGCCTTCGCGAGGACCCGGAGGTGGAAGCTCACCGAGTTGGCGGGCTCTCCGACGGCCCGGGCGAGGTCCGCGGCCCGGGCGTGCTCCATCACGGCGAGCTGCATGAGCAGCTTCTGGCGCAGGGGGTGCGCGATGGCGCGCAGCGCCGCCGGGTCGCTGACCTCCATGGACTCCCGCACGGCACGAGCCTAGCAACGTCGCGCACGGGAGGTTGCGCAACCGACCATGCGCAATGACTATTGCGCAACAAGTGTTGCGGGTCTATCGTCTGGACCATGACCACCGCATCCAGCGCGACCGACGGCCTCACCGGCCACGACGACCGCTCCACCGAGGGCGCCGAGGGCGCCGAAGGCACGGAGAACACGGCGAGCACCGAGGCCTCCGGCGACGCCGGGCCCTCGCCGCTGCGCCGCAACCGCCCCTACCTGCTGCTCATGACGGGGCTCACCGCGGACTCCGTCGGCGGCAGCGTCACGATGTTCGCGGTCCCGCTCGTCGCCCTGGCGCTCACGGGGTCGGCGACCGCCGCCGGCGTGATCGCCGCCGTCGGGAACCTCGGCGCCCTGCTGGCGACCCTGCCCGCCGGCGTGGTCGCCGACCGGGCCGACCGGCGGCGCCTCATCGTCACCAGCGCGGGCGTGGGCGCCCTGCTCTGGGGCTCCGTCGTGGTGGCCGGGGCGCTCGGCGCGCTGCGGCCGTGGCACCTCGCCGCCGCACTGTTCGGGGCCGCGGTGGCGCGCACCTTCGTCGACCCCGCGGTGAGCGGCGCGTTCCGCGCGGTCGTCCCCGCCCCCCAGCTGCCCACGGCGTTCGCCGCGGCGCAGGGGAGGGACGCGGCGGCGGAGATGCTCGGGCGGCCGCTCGGCGGGGTCCTCTACGGCCTGGCCGCCGTCGTCCCCTTCGTCGGCGCCGCCGTCGGCCAGGCCGTCGCCGCGGTCTGCGCCTGGTGCGTCCGGGCCCCGCTGAACGGCGACCTCGCCGAGGCGCGACGGACCAGCCCTGTGGCCGCCCTGCGCGAAGGGCTGCGCTACGTCTGGTCGATGCCGCTGTTCCGCGCCTGCCTGGGGCTCTTCGTCGTCATCAACGTCGCGCTCGGCGGCATCATGATCGGGATCAACCTCGAGCTGGCGCGCACTGGGACGCCGCCGGTCCTCATCGGGGTGTTCAGCGCCGTCGCGGCCGGCGCGATGCTCGCGGGGTCGTTCCTGGCGCCGCTCCTGGTGCGCCGCCTGCGCCTGGCGGGCTCCACGCTGCTCGCCCTGGGCGTCCTCGTCGCCAGCCTCGCCGGGATGGCCGCGGCCCAGACCTATACGGCCTACGTGGTGCTCATCGGCGTCGGCGCGCTGCTGGTCCCGACCGTGAACTCGGCGCTCGCGGGCTACACGGCGGCCGTGACGCCGCCACGGCTGCAGGGCCGCCTGAGCTCCGTGCTGGGGCTGAGCGGGCTCGCGGCCGCCCCGCTCGCGCCGCTCGTGGGCGGCGCGCTCCTCGACGCAGGCGGCATCGGCGTCGTCCTGTGGGCCCTCGTCGTCCTCATGGCCGTCACGGTGGCCGCGCTGTGCGGCGTGCGCGCGCTGTGGCGGGTCGGCACCCCGGACACGTGGGCCGACGACGCGCTCACGGTGCCCGCCCCGTGATCTCCCCGGGCGGGGAGGTTCAGACCGAGCGCGGGTCGTCGACCCGGCGCCCGTCCAGGAGCACGACGACGTCGAGACCGTCCGGTGCGTGCGAGCGAGCGGTCCGCACGCGCTTCCAGGTGGCGTCGAGCTCGTCGCGGCTCGGGACTTCGACGACGACCCGGCGCCGGGCGCCGTCGAGGGAGAACCGGGGGTCCAGGTCGGCGAGCTCGGAGACGGCGGCGAGCTCCTCCCGCGCCACGTCCAGGTCGGAGAGCGTCTCCGCCGAGGCGAGCGGCCCCATCGAGCCGCCGGTGATCGTGATCCCGGCGGGCACCAGGCCGCGGTGCTCGGCGAAGGTCTCGACCAGCGTCGTCGTCCACCCGAGCAGGTCGGTGTACGGGTGGGTCAGGTAGACCGTCACCCCGTGCGCCCGCGGGTCCCACTGGACCCACACGGCGGGCGTCGTGCGGTCGCCGGGGTACTCGTCGACGAGCCCCGCGCTCCCTGCCAGGACGAGGACGTCCACAGCGCGGGTGTCGGTCTTGTCGTCCTCGCCGTACACGGTCGTCTCGGCCGGGTCGAGGACCAGCTTCCACCTGCCCTCGCCCACGGCCGAGGACGCGGCCCGTGCCTGCTCGACGGTGACGCCCTCGGCCAGGCGGATCTCCTGCTCGAGGGGCCCGACGGTCACCTCGGCCACGCCCGGGAGCGCGCTGAGCTCGTCGTGCAGCCGCTGGTCCCGCACGGCGTCGGACGTGGACCAGCGGTGGACCGCCGTCCCCACGACGACGGCGATCACCGCGACGACGAAGATCGCCGCCATCCGGTCCTGCTTCCTGTCGGCTCGCATGCCGTCACGTTAGGGGGAGGCCGAGACCACGGGCCGAGGTTGTCCACAGGTGCCGGGGGAACGTTCGGTAGGATCGGCGTGGCCGTGACTGGCGAAGGTGGAGTCACCACCGGGGAGCGGCCGACCCGACCCGTGCGCCCCGAGCCCGCGGGCCGGGCCACACCGTGCGCGCCGCCCGCCTGGGTGCCAGGGTTTCCGCGAAGACACGCCTGCGAGGAGACCACCCGATGTCCGGCATCCCCACCACTCCCGACGTCCGGCTCGCCGACGACGCGCGCCGCCCCGTGCGACGCGCGCTGCTGAGCGTCTACGACAAGACCGGCCTGACCGAGCTCGCCGTCGCCCTGCACGCGGCCGGGGTCGAGCTCGTGTCCACCGGCTCCACCGCCGCACGGATCGCCGACGCCGGTGTGCCCGTCACCCGCGTCGAGGAGCTCACCGGGTTCCCCGAGTGCCTCGAGGGCCGCGTCAAGACGCTGCACCCGCGTGTGCACGCCGGCATCCTCGCCGACACGCGCAAGGCCGACCACCTCGACCAGCTCGCCGAGCTGGAGATCGACCCGTTCGAGCTCGTCGTCGTGAACCTCTACCCGTTCGCCGCGACCGTCGCGTCCGGCGCGGCGCCCGACGACGTCGTCGAGCAGATCGACATCGGGGGGCCGTCCATGGTGCGTGCGGCGGCGAAGAACCACCCGAGCGTCGCCGTCGTCGTCGACCCGGCCCGCTACGACGACGTCATCGCCGCCGTGACCGACGGCGGGTTCACCTTCGCCCAGCGCAAGCACCTCGCCGCCGCCGCGTTCGCGCACACCGCCCAGTACGACGTCGCCGTGTCCTCCTGGTTCGCCAGCGTCTACGCGCCCGACGAGGCCGCGCGGGAGACGGGCCTGCCGGCCGTCGCCGGTGCCGTGTTCGAGCGGACCGCGACGCTGCGGTACGGCGAGAACCCGCACCAGAGCGCCGCGCTGTACGGCCGCGCGGACCGGGCGACGGGGCTCGCGCAGGCCACGCAGCTGCACGGCAAGGCGATGAGCTACAACAACTACGTCGACGCCGACGCCGCCTGGCGGGCCGCGCACGACCACGACCGGCCCGCCGTCGCGATCATCAAGCACGCCAACCCGTGCGGCATCGCCGTCGGGGACGACGTCGCCCAGGCGCACGCCCGCGCCCACGCCACCGACCCCGTCTCCGCCTACGGCGGCGTCGTCGCCGCCAACCGGGTGGTCACCCAGGCCGCCGCGGAGCAGATCGCTCCGGTGTTCACGGAGGTCGTGGTGGCCCCCGGGTTCGAGCCCGAGGCCCTCGAGGTGCTCCAGGCCAAGAAGAACGTCCGCCTGCTCGTGGTCGACTCGCCGCCGGCCGCGGTCGCCGAGAACCGCCCGATCTCCGGCGGCATGCTCGTCCAGGAGGTCGACCGGTACCAGGCCGAGGGCGACGACCCGGCGTCGTGGACGCTCGCCGCCGGCGAGGCCGCCGACGAGGCCACCCTCGCCGACCTCGCCTTCGCGTGGAAGGCCGTGCGCGCCGCGAAGTCCAACGCCATCCTGCTCGCGGCCGACGGCGCCGCCGTCGGGATCGGCATGGGCCAGGTCAACCGCGTCGACTCGTGCCGCCTGTCCGTCGAGCGCGCCAACGCCCTCGCCGACGGCGCCGAGCGCGCCCGCGGCGCCGTCGCGGCCTCCGACGCGTTCTTCCCGTTCGCCGACGGCCTGCAGGTGCTCCTCGACGCGGGCGTGCGCGCCGTCGTGCAGCCCGGCGGGTCGATCCGGGACGCCGAGGTGATCGAGGCGGCGCAGGCCGCCGGCGTCACGATGTACTTCACCGGGACGCGGCACTTCGCGCACTGACGTCGTTCTCCCGGCCCTCGGCGTCGCCCGGGCGGCCGGGCGGGACAGGATCAGCCTGCGACGGCGGTCTTGAGGCGGACCGTGGGGTCGGTGGCGCGCTCCAGGTCGAGGCGGAGAGCCTGGCCGCGGTTCATCAGCCGCCGCACGCCGCCGACGTCGCGGGGCGAGTCGACCAGCAGGACGGCCCGCACGGTCGCCACCCCGTCCGCGCTGTCCGCGACCGGGTCGAGGTACAGCGCCGCCCACGGGCCGTCGCCCGGCGCACCGCGCAGCAGCACGGGGGAGTCGGGCGCCGGCAGCCCGAGCAGCGCGAGGTCGTGCCCGAGCTGCTGGGAGAACACGTACGGCGCGTGGTGCGACCCGCCCTCGACACCCAGCATCGCCCGCGCGGTCGTGTCGGGGTCGTGGAGCGCCGCCGACCAGTGCCCGCCGGGCACCGTGCCGAAGACCGGGTGCGTGCGGGACGCGACGTCGCCCACCGCCCACACGCGCGGCTGCCCGGGCACCGAGCCGTCGCGACCCGTGTGCAGGCTGCCGCGCGCGTCCAGCGGCAGGGTGCCTTCCAGCCAGCGCGACGCCGGCCGCGCGCCGACCGCCGCGAGCACGAGGTCCGCCGGGACGTCCTCGCCGGAGGCCAGCGTCACTCCGTCGCGGCGCACCGCGGCCACCGGGGCGCCCGTGCGCAGGCGCACGCCCGCCGCCGTGTACCAGGGCTCCAGGTGGGTGCCGACGTCCGCGCCCAGCTGGCGGTGCAGCGGGCTCGGCGCCGCCTCGACCACGGTGACGTCCGCGCCGGCGCCCGCGGCCACGCCCGCGATCTCCGCGCCGATCCAGCCGGCGCCCACCACCACGAGCCGCAGCCCGGGCCGTGCGCGCAGCGCCGACCGCAGCCGCTCCGCGTCGGCGGCCGTGTGCAGGACGTCCGCGGCCTCCCAGCCGGCGGGGCGCAGCGGCTCGGACCCGACGGCGAGGACCACGGCGTCGGCGGCGTGCTCGCCGTCGGCGGTGGCCACGACGACGCCGTCGACGCCCGGGCGCAGGCCGGTGGCCGGGGAGGAGAGCCGGACGTCGTCCGCCAGCTTCTCCACGTCGACGCCGATGTCCTCGCTCAGCCACACGGGCTCCGGACGGGTCAGCAGCTCCTTGGACAGCGGCGGGCGGTCGTACGGCGGCACGCCCTCCGCCCCGAGGACGGTGACCCGGCCGTCGAAACCGTGCTCGCGCAGGCCCGCGACGGTCTGCGCGGCGGCCAGGCCGGCCCCGACGACGGTCACCGACCTCAGGTCGGGAGCCGGCGGGCGGGCCGGGGCGCGGTGCGACGTGTCGGGCGACGGCTGGGACGCGGTCCTGATGCTCACCATCCGAGAGTAGGCTCGGCTCCCGTGGATCCCCGAGCGCAGCACGAACCGGCGGACCGAGACCCCGGGCCCGCGCAGGGCGGGGAAGCCGTCGGGACCCCCCCGCCCGGGCGCGTCGCCGGGCCCGACGCCACCGTCGTGGTGATGGTGGCGGGCATCGTCCTGGCCGTCGTGCTCGGGCTCCTCGTCGGCGCACGGCTCGGGACACTGACGATCGCCGTCACACTGGCCACCGCCGGTGTCTGGCGGGCGACGGCGCCCGCGGGGCCGCCCGGGCTCGTGGTCCGCAGCCGCGGGTTCGACGTCGTCACCTGCTGGGGGACGGCCGCCGTGATCGGTGTGCTGGCGGTCACCGCGCCCGGGCTGGGCTGAGCCTCGGTCGGGCGACGGCGCGGCCCGACGAGTAGTGCACCGAGGGCCGGCTCCCGGGGGAGCCGGCCCTCGGCCGTGTCAGGGCGTGCCGCCGCGCGTCAGGACTTGGGGTCCTCGTCGGTCGTGTCCCGGTCGGTGGTGGCCGGCCGCTCGGTGGTGCCGTCGGTCGTGTCCTCGGCCACGTCGTCGGCCGTGTCGTCGCCCGCGTCGCCGGCGACGCCGTCGGTCGCGTCGTCCGCCGGCGTCGCGCCCTCGACCGGCGTCGCGTCCGCGTCCGTCCGCTGCGCGGCGTCCGGCTCGGCGCCGGCGTCGTCCCACTCGGGGGTGTCGGCGTCGCCGGGCGCGGTGACCGCGCCGTCGTCGACGACATCGTGCTGGTCCGCGGCGAGCACCGCGACCGCCGGTACCGGCGAGAACGCCCGGTAGAACAGCGCCGCCAGCGCGGCACCGGCCAGCGGGGCGACCACGAACACCCACAGCTGACCCCACGTCCAGCCGCCACCGAAGACGGCGGACGCGAACGAGCGCGCCGGGTTCAGCGACCCGTTCGTCACGGGCCACGCGACCACGAGCATGGCCCCGAGCGTCAGGCCGATGACGACGGGGGAGTAGGAGACCGTGGTGCGCTTGCCGGTCACGCCGAGGATGACGGCGACGAAGACCGCCGTGACGATCACCTCGACGAGGACCGCCGACCACATCGTGAACTCGACCGGCGTGCCCCCCTGCTGCGCGGCCGACGCCGTCAGCGTGGCGGCGGGGGAGTGTGCGCCGAAACCGTTGGCGGTGCCCTGGAAGAACTCCGCCTTGGTGGTTGCCTGCGCGAAGGGCAGGACCGACTCGGGGATGATCGAGAACATCACGGCCGCGGCGGCGGTGCCGCCAACGAGCTGGGCGACCCAATACCATACGAGGTAGCGCCAGGGAGATCGGCCCGCGAGCGTCAGCCCGAACGTCACGGCCGGGTTGAAGTGCCCGCCGGAGATGCTCCCGACCGCGGCGATGGCGCCCATGACGAGGATGCCCCCCGCGAGCGCGACCGGGAGGATCTGGCCGCCGTTGAACAGGTTGAACGTGGCAGTGCCGACGATCCCCAGCACGAGGACGAAGGTGCCGAAGGCTTCTGCGGCGAGTCGGGCGAACAGGCCGTGCTCGGGCGTGTCGAGGGCCGCGTCGTCGGCGACCGCAGGCGTGCCGCCGGCGGCGGCGATGTCCTGGGACATGAGGGTCCTTCTCTGCTCGGGAGACGGGTGCGCCGGCCCCGGAGGGGACCGGTCGTCGGCGGTCCGTGCGGGCCGCGCGGCGCATGCTTCCACCGGGTGCTGAACGGGCGCTGAGACGCCCGCCACGGCGGTGGCCTGCTCGCACGCTACCGCGTGACCTGCCGGGTCGCGGGGCGTGGCGCGCGGTGGGGACGCGTCCCGTGCGCCGGGAACGGTCGACCCGGCGCCCGGGCTGGGCCACAGTAGGGGGCATGACGACCACACCTGTGCACATCACCGTCACCGGGGCCGCGGGGCAGATCGGGTACGCGCTGCTCTTCCGGATCGCGTCGGGCGCGATGCTCGGCCCCGACACCCCCGTGCGGCTCACGCTCCTGGAGATCCCGCAGGCGGTGAAGGCGGCCGAGGGCACCGCGATGGAGCTCGACGACTGCGCCTTCCCGCTGCTGGCGGGCGTCGACATCACCGACGACCTCGACCAGGGCTTCGCGGGCGCAAACGTCGCCCTGCTCGTCGGCGCGCGACCGCGCGGCGCGGGCATGGAGCGCGCCGACCTGCTGGAGGCCAACGGTGGCATCTTCGGCCCGCAGGGCCGCGCGATCAACGCGAACGCCGCCGACGACGTGCGCGTCCTCGTGGTCGGTAACCCGGCGAACACCAACGCGCTCATCGCGGCCTCGCACGCCCCGGACGTGCCCAAGGACCGGTTCACCGCCATGACCCGGCTCGACCACAACCGGGCCCTGTCGCAGGTGGCGAAGAAGGCCGACGTGCCCGTCGCCGACGTCCGGCGGCTCACCATCTGGGGCAACCACTCCGCCTCGCAGTACCCGGACGTCTTCCACGCCGACGTGGCGGGCAGCCCCGGCGGCACGCTCACCGCGGACACGGCCTGGCTCGCCGACGACTTCATCCCCACCGTCGCCAAGCGCGGCGCCGCGATCATCGACGCCCGCGGGGCGTCGTCGGCGGCGTCCGCGGCGAACGCCGCGATCGACCACGTACGCGACTGGACGCACGGCACGCCCGAGGGCGACTGGACGAGCGCCGGACTGTGGTCGACCGGCCAGTACGGCGTCCCCGAGGGCCTCGTGTCGTCGTTCCCCGTCACCTCCGACGGCGGCGCCTGGTCCGTCGTCGAGGGCCTCGAGATCGACGACTTCTCCCGCGCGCGGATCGACGCGAGCGTCGCCGAGCTCGTCGAGGAGCGCGAGGCGGTGCGGGCGCTGGGGCTCGTCTGACCCTGCTTTGCTGACGGCGGTCCGGGTCCCGGTCTCGGTCGCTGTCACGGGGCGCCATCCTCTGCACCGTCGCGTCGTCATGCGGGCCCCGGATAAAGAGGGGCGGACTGTCGGTGGGGGTGCATAGGGTCGTCGGGCCATGAACGACGCCCCCGCCGCTGAGCAGCCCCCTCGATCGCCCGACCCGACGACCGCCGACCCGTCCCGCCGGCTCGACTGGCGACGCCTGCGCGGGCCCGTCGCCGTCGTCGCGCTGCTCGCGCTCACCCTCGGGGCGGTCGGTGCCGCGCTCGGCACCGTCGTCGCGGGCCGGCTGGCCGACGACCCCACGGGCGCGCTGCTGATGCTGCTCGCCGCGTGCGTCGTCGGGGGCGCCCTGTTCGACACCGCCGGCCAGGTGGTGTGGGCGGGCGTCGTCGACCGGGCCGAGGGCCGGCTGCGCGGCGACCTGCTCACGGCGGCGCTGCGCCAGCCGCTCACCACCCTCACCGAGCAGGCGGTGGGGGAGGTCCTCGACCGCGTCGACGACGACACGCACGCCGTCGGCACCCTGGTGCGGCGCCAGCTCTGGGGCGCCGGCCGCACCGTCGTGGGCGTGGTGCCCATGTGGGTCGTGGCGGGTGTGACGTGGTGGCCCGCCTGGGTGCTGTTCCCGGTGCTCGCCGTCCTCGCGGGGCTCCTGGTCCGGCCCATGCTGGGGGAGATCGCGCGACGCAAGGTGATCGAGGAGATGGCCTGGACGGACCACGCCGCCGCGTTCGAGGAGTCGGTGGCCGCGCGCGACGACCTGCGCACGAGCCTCGGGCAGCCGTTCGCGATCCGGCGCCTCGCGCAGCGCTCGGCGCAGGTGCACCGCAAGTTCCTGGCCGTCGTGAGCGTCGAGTCGCGGATGCTGCGGCGTGCGGGACTCGTCCTCGCCGCCCTGCTCGCGGGTGTCGCGGTCGCCGGCGCCGCCGTGGCGGCAGAGGGCGGGATGCCCGTCGACCGGCTCGTGACGCTGTTCCTCGTCACGGCCATGTTCGTGGGGCAGGTCGACCAGCTCATCCACCACCTTCCCGACATCCAGGAGGGCCTCGGCGCCATCACCCGGATCCGTCAGATGCTGTCGGTCGAGCCGGAGCCCACCGGGGGCGACGCCGTCCCCGAGGCGCCCGTCGGGATCGACCTGCGCGACCTGCACTTCTCCTACGCGGAGGGCACGTTCGCGCTGCAGGGCGTGAACCTGCACGTCCCCGCCGGCGAGACGGTCGCGCTCGTCGGGCGCACCGGCTCCGGCAAGTCCACCCTGGCCTCCCTGCTCTCGCGGGCCGTCGAGCCCGAGCGCGGCTCGGTGTTCGTCGGCGGCGCCGACGTGCGTGACCTCGACCTGCAGCAGCTGCGGGCGGCCGTCGGCGTCGTCACCCAGCGCACCGAGATCCTCGCCGGGACCCTCGCGGAGAACATCGCGCTGTTCTCCGACGTGCCCCGCGAGGACGTCGAGGCCGCGGTGCGCGAGCTCCGCCTCGACGCGTGGGTGTCCGGGCTGCCGGCAGGGCTCGACACGCTGCTGGGCCCCGGCGGGACGACGCTGTCGGCGGGCGAGGAGCAGCTCGTGGCCTTCGCCCGGCTGCTCGTGCGCGACGTTCAGGTGGTGGTGCTCGACGAGGCCACCGCCCGCATGGACCCGCTGACGGAGCAGCGCGTCGTCGCCGCCTCCGAGCGGCTCCTCGCCGGGCGCACCGGCGTGCTCGTGGCGCACCGCCTCACGACCATCGAGCGTGCCGGCCTCGTCGCGGTGCTCGACCACGGCCGCGTCGTGCAGCAGGGCGTGCGCTCCCGCCTCGCGGAGGAGCCCGGCCCCTACCGGGACCTCCTGCGAGCCTCCGTCGCGCACGGCGGCACCGACGGCGTCCCGGCCTCGCGGGCGGCGACCGTCGAGGCCGGCGCGAGCGACGGTGGGGCCGGCGCCGTGGCGACCACCCTGCCGTCCCCGCCGCCGGCGGGAGAGTCCGCGGGGACGGCCTCGGACGGTACGCAGCACCACGCCGTCGGCGGCCACCGGCGCACCGGCGCGCCGCCCGAGCGCCCCGACCCGGGCGACGGACCCAGCCTGGCCCGGGGCGTGGTGCACGCCCTCGTCGTGCGGCCCGCGTGGGGCCTCGCCGGCGCGCTGCTGTTCCTCGCCGCCAGCCTCGTCGCCGCGCAGGGCGCGTTCACCGGCTTCCTCTGGGGGCACGCCGTCGAGGGCCTGGAGGCGGGCGGGTTCCCCACCGGGCTGCTCGTCGTGCTCGCGGTGCTGCTCCTCCTCGCTCCGCTGTGCCTCGCGTGGGCCCTGTACGTGTACCCGCGGTGGTGGGTCGAGGTGCTCCTGCGGGTCCGCATGGCGGTCATGACCGGGCAGACGCGCCAGCGCCGGCTGTCGTCCGCCCCTCCCGGCGAGATCGTGGCCCGGGCCATGGACTCCGACCGGTTCGTGCGCTACGCCGACCGGTGGGTGGACTTCGCCAACGGGATCGTGGTCTCCGGCGTCACCGCGCTGCTCAGCGGGTCGTGGCTGGCCGGGGCCGTGCTGCTCGCCGTGATGGTCGTGTCCGCGGCCGCGTCGGCCATCGGGCGGCCGATCGCCGGCCGCTCGGCGACGCGCTCCTCCGCGGCGCGGGCCCGCTTCGGGCGCGCCCTCGTCTCGGCGCTCGACTCGGCGCGCACCGTCAAGCTCGCCGCCCGCACCCCGCAGGTGCACGCCCACCTGCGCGACGTCGATGCCGGCCGCGTGCGCGCGGCGATCTTCGAGCACCGGGTGCAGGCTGCCCTCGACGGCGTGCCCATGATCATGGTGCAGCTCGGCGTCGTCGCCGCGTGGGCCGGCCTCCTCACCGGCACCTGGGGGCTGGCCACCGCGCTGCTCGTCGCGAACGCCGTCAACGGGTTCGGCTGGTTCGGCGTCGTCGCCGGGGCCGTCGTCACCGAGGCGCCCGGGACCCGGGCGTGGCAGCGCGCCACGAGCCGCTTCGCCGGCGGCACCGACCTCATGGACCTGCCGGAGGGCGTCGACCTGCTCACGGGCCAGGCGCCCGAGCCGGCGCCGGGAGAGCGCGAGCCGCTGGAGCGGCTGCGGCTCGACGGCGTCACGGCCGTGCACGACGACGGGACGATCGGCGTCTCCGACGTGGACCTCGAGGTGCGGCGCGGCGAGCTCGTGCTGCTGCTCGGCCAGGTCGGCTCCGGCAAGTCGAGCCTGCTCTCCGCCCTGGCGGGGCTCATGGAGCACACGGGGCGGATCCGCTGGAACGGCACCGACGTCGCCGACGCCGAGACGTACCTGCGGCCCGGCCGTGTGGCGCACATCCGCCAGGTCCCGCGGGTGCTCTCCGGCACGTTCGCGGAGAACATCCGGCTCGACCACGACCGCCAGGTGGACGCCCCCGTCGCCGCCGCACGCCTCACCCTCGACGTGCAGGATGCCGGCGGCCCCGACTCGCTCGTCGGCCACCGCGGGGTACGGCTGTCCGGCGGGCAGGTGCAACGCCTCGCGCTCGCGCGGGCCCTGGCCACCGACGCGGAGCTGCTGCTCGCGGACGACGTCTCCAGCGCGCTCGACGCCGCCACCGAGATCGAGCTGTGGGCGTCGCTGCGCGAGCGCGGCACCACGGTCGTCGGGTCCACGTCGAAGCACGCCGCGCTGTCGCGCGCCGACCGCGTGGTGGTCCTCGCCGACGGCGAGGTCGCCGACGTCGGCCCGTGGTCCGAGCTCGCGCCGCGGTGGGGGCACCTGGCGGGCTGACTCCCGCTCGGGTTGCGGTCGGGTGGTTGCGGCCGGCCGGGTGAGGGGAGGCCGCGTCGCGAGGCACGCCATCCGCCGCTCGTTCCTCGCGGCTCCCGCCAGGCCCGTCCAGCCTCTCGACACGGCCTCCCCTCGCCCGGCCTCGTCGAACTGGTCACGGCCGGCTCCCCGATCCTGCCGAGGGCCCTGGATCCCGGGATCCCCAAGGATCCGGTCGCGCAGTCGGTGGGCGCCAGGCGGAGCCTTGCCATGGCTCGCCCCTGCCGTGCCCGTCGGCGGGGGATCGCTCGGCTCGTGTGCCAGTCTGTGACCGACGTGCGCACCGGTGGTCTCCCGTTCGACCCGAAGGACTGAGCCGTGCCTGACCGACCCGAGATCGTCTGCCTCTGCGGCTCCGCCCGGTTCGCGGACGAGATGAGCGCGGTGAACCGTGACCTGGCCTTGGCGGGTGTCATCGTGGTCGCGCCGGCCGTCTTCCCGAGCGCCGACGACGCGAGCGGGCCGCTCACCGACGAGCAGAGGACTGCTCTGGGCTCCCTGCACCTGCGCAAGATCGACCTGGCCGACCGGGTCCTGGTGGTCAACCCCGGCGGGTACGTCGGGGAGTCCACGAGCAGGGAGATCGCCTACGCCCGGGCCACCGGCACGCCGGTCTCGTTCACCGATCCCGTCTGACCGGGCCGATCCGTCGTCGGCGCTGGCGTCGGGCCCGGCAGCGGGGCCCCACGCCTCGCTGCGGCGGCCGTGCTGTCCGATAACAGTCCGGCACGGGCGGGAGCGCGCACGCCTGCGGGTGCCGCCGGCGTCGCCGGCCTCCGTTCGATCCTCCCCGGCGCGGTGCGCCCGGTCGAACCCGTTGCTGCAAACTTGCAGCAACGGTACAGTCGCGGCTGGTCGCGACCGGCGCGACCGGACGACGAAGGAGTCCTCCATGCCACATCTCGACGGGCATCCCGACCGCCGGCGGAGCGGGAGCCGCGCCCGTACACGGCGCGCCGCCGCCTCGCTCACCGCCGTCGCGCTCGCCCTCCCCGCGGTCGCCGCCGGGCTGGGCGGCGTCTCGCTCCGCACGGCCCCGGCCGCCGCGGCGGCGGACCGCACCGCCACGCTCGTGGGCGACCTGCAGACCGAGCTCGGCTGCGCCGAGGACTGGGACCCCACCTGCGAGGCCACCACGCTGGCACCGGCGGGGGACGGCACGTTCACCTCGGAGCTCGACCTGCCCGCGGGCTCGTACGAGTACAAGGTCGCGCTCGACGGCGCGTGGGACGAGGCCTACGGCCGGGATGGCACGAACGAGAACGCGCCTCTGGTGCTCGGGGGCGACGCGCGGGTGCGCGTCACGTACGACGACGCCACGCACCGGATCGCGCTCACGCCGCTGGGGCTGGCGGGGGAGTACGACGACGCCGCGGACGCCGGCCTCGTCGTCCCGCCCGTGCGCCAGGCGGGCTCGGACGAGCGGTTCTACTTCGTCATGACGGACCGGTTCGCGAACGGCGACACGTCCAACGACACCGCGGGGCTCGGTGACGACCCGCTGGTCTCCGGGTTCGACCCCACGGACAAGGGCTTCTACCAAGGCGGTGACATCGCCGGCCTGCGGGACAAGCTCGACTACGTGGAGGGCCTGGGCACGACGGCGATCTGGCTCACGCCGTCGTTCATGAACCGTCCCGTGCAGGGCAGCGGCGACGACGTCTCGGCCGGGTACCACGGCTACTGGATCACGGACTTCACGCGGATCGACCCGCACCTGGGCACGAACGACGAGCTGCGCGCGCTGATCGACGACGCTCACGCGCGGGGCATCAAGGTCTACTTCGACATCATCACCAACCACACGGCGGACGTCATCGACTACGCCGAGGGCACCTACGACTACGTCGAGCAGGCCGACGCGCCGTACACCGACGCGGCCGGGAACGCCTTCGACCCCGCGGACCACGCCGGCACCGGCGACTTCCCCGAGCTCGACGCCGAGACGTCGTTCCCGTACACCCCGGTGATCGACCCCGCCGACGCAGACGTCAAGGTCCCCGCCTGGCTCAACGACCCGACGCTGTACCACAACCGGGGCAACTCGACCTGGACGGGGGAGTCGGTCACCTACGGCGACTTCTCCGGCCTCGACGACCTCATGACCGAGCACCCCACCGTCGTGGGCGGGTTCGTCGACGTCTACACCGACTGGATCGACCTCGGCATCGACGGCTTCCGCATCGACACCGTCAAGCACGTCGACCGGGAGTTCTGGGAGACCTGGTCGGCGGAGGTGATGGACTACGCCCACACCGCGGGCAAGGACGACTTCTTCATGTTCGGCGAGGTGTACGACGCCGACGCCGCCAAGACGTCCCCGTACGTGCGCGACACCGACATGAGCTCCGTGCTCGACTTCGCCTTCCAGGCCGGCGCCACGAGCTACGCCGGCGGCAACAGCGCGCAGGGTCTCGCGCGGCTCTTCGCGAGCGACGACCGGTACACGACGCCGGACACCTCCGCGTCCGCGCTGCCGACGTTCCTCGGCAACCACGACATGGGCCGCGTCGGCTACATGCTCGCCAGCACCGACGACCCGCTGGCGCGCGACGAGCTCGCCCACGAGCTCATGTACCTCACCCGCGGCCAGCCCGTCGTCTACTACGGCGACGAGCAGGGCTTCGCCGGCACCGGCGGCGACAAGGACGCCCGGCAGACGCTCTTCGCCACCCAGGTCGACGAGTACGCGAACCAGCCGCTCGTCACCGGCGAGACCGCGGGCAGCCAGGACCGCTACGCCACGGACGCGCCGCTGTACACGCACATCGCGGACCTGGCGGCGCTGCGCGAGGCGAATCCCGCGCTCGCCACCGGCGCCCAGATCGAGCGGTACGCCGACGACGGCGCGGGCATCTACGCCTTCAGCCGCGTCGACCGCGACGAGAAGGTCGAGCACCTCGTCGCCCTCAACAACGCGTCGCAGGCACGCGGGGCCACGTTCACGACCCTCACCCCGGGCGCCTCCTACGAGGTGCTGTACGGCGGCGGCGAGCCCGTGACGGCCGACGCCGAGGGCACCGTGACGCTGAGCGTCCCGGCGACCTCCGCCGTCGTGCTCCGCGCCGACCGCACCGTCGGCGCCGACACCGACGGCAGCATCGCCGTCGACGCCCCCGCCTCGGGCGCCGCCGTCACCGGCACCGCGCCCGTCGCCGCGTCCGTCGACGACGCCTGGGCGGAGACCTCCTTCGCCTGGCGCGAGGTCGGCACCGCCGACTGGCACGCCCTCGGCACCGCCGAGGACACCACGCCGCGCGTCTTCCACGACGTCGCCGGCCTGCCCGAGGGCACCCTCGTGGAGTACCGGGCCGTGACCGTCGACGCCGACGGCGACCGCGCCGCCGCCTCGACGTTCGCCTCCGTGGGCGTCGACGTCTCCGGCGTGCCCGGCGACGAGGAGCCCCAGGCCGACATCGACATGGTCACCGTGCCGGGCAACCACAACAGCGAGATGGGCTGCACCGGCGACTGGACGCCGGACTGCGAGGCAGCCCGCCTCACGCTCGGCGACGACGGCCTGTGGTCCGGCACCTTCGACCTCCCCGCCGGCGACTACGAGTACAAGGTCGCCGTCGGCGGGTCGTGGGACGTCAACTACGGCGTGGACGGCGAGCCCGGCGGCGCGAACCTGCAGTACACGCACGGCGGCGGCCCCGTCACCTTCACCTGGGACCCGGACACCCACGTGGTGACCTCGTCCGCCGGGGGAGGCGGCCTGCCCGGCACCGGGGACCAGGCGGTGCACTGGGTGCGCGAGGGACTGCTGCTCGCCCCCGGCGACCTGGGGGCGGGTGACTCGTGGACCCTCTGGACGGCGCCCGTCGGCGGACTCGAGGTGGTGGACGGCGAGGTCACGGGCCCGGACGGTACCCTGCCGGACGGCGCCGCCTCGTACGCGCTGGAGCCCGGCGGCGACGTGCCCGACGACGTGGCCGAGGACTTCCCGGCGTTCGCGGACCACGCCACGCTGGTGCCGACGTCGGGCGGGGAACCGCTGGACCGCGAGACGGTCGAGGGCCTGCTCACGGGCCAGCTCCTCGTGACGCGCACGGACGGCGACGCGCTCACCGCCGCGACGGGCGTGCAGCTCCCGGGCGTGCTCGACGACCTGTACGCCAAGGATGCCGCAGACCGTACGCTCGGCGTCACCGTGCACCCGAACCTGAAGTGGGCCTCGTTCGCGCTGTGGGCGCCGACGGCGCGCGACGTCGACCTGCTGGTCTGGCCCGAGGGCGCCGACCTGGCCGGCGACCCCGACACGTTCGCCATGGAGCGGCAGGACGACGGCGCGTGGACGCTCGACGGCAAGCGCGCCGCCAAGGACTACCCGTGGGACGGGGCCCGGTACCGGTACGCGGTCGAGGTGTACGTGCCGAGCACCGGCCAGGTCGAGACGAACGTCGTGACCGACCCCTACGCGGTGGCGCTGACGACCGACTCGACGCACGCCGTCGTCGTCTCCCTCGTCGACAAGCGGTACCGGCCGAAGGTGTGGCGCACCACGCCGCAGCCCGTCGTCGAGCGGCCCGTGGACCAGACGATCTACGAGCTGCACGTGCGGGACTTCTCGGTCGCGGACACCACCGTCCCCGAGGACGAGCGCGGTACGTACCTGGCGTTCGCCGAGGACGGCTCGGACGGCATGACGCACCTGCGCGAGCTCGCCGACGCGGGGATGACGACGGTGCACCTGCTGCCGACGTTCGACATCGCGACGGTCCCCGAGGACCCGGCCGACCAGGAGACGCCGGGCGACCTGTCCGGGTTCGCCCCGGACTCGGACGAACAGCAGGCGGCCGTGGCCGAGGTGCAGGGTTCCGACCCGTTCAACTGGGGCTACGACCCGTACCACTTCACGGTGCCGGAGGGCTCGTACGCCGTCGACCGCGACGGCGGCGCCCGCGTGGCCGAGTTCCGCACGATGGTGGGCTCGCTGCACGACGCCGGGCTCCAGGTCGTGCTCGACCAGGTGTTCAACCACACCGCCGCCAGCGGCCAGGACGCGAAGAGCGTGCTCGACCGCGTGGTGCCCGGCTACTACCACCGGCTGAACTCCACCACGGGCGCGGTGGAGACGAGCACGTGCTGCCAGAACGTCGCGACCGAGCACGCGATGGCGGGCAAGCTCATGGTCGACTCCGTGGTGACGTGGGCGCGGGACTACAAGGTCGACGGGTTCCGGTTCGACCTCATGGGTCACCACTCCCGGGAGAACATGGAGGCGGTGCGGGCCGCGCTCGACGGGCTGACCCTGGAGGACGACGGCGTCGACGGCTCGGCCGTCTACCTGTACGGCGAGGGCTGGAACTTCGGCGAGGTCGCGAACAACGCCCTGTTCACGCAGGCCACGCAGGGGCAGCTCGGCGGCACGGGCATCGGCACGTTCTCGGACCGGTTGCGTGACGCCGTGCACGGCGGGTCGCCCGTCGACGGCGCGTCCACGTTCACGCAGGGCTTCGGCACCGGGCTGTTCACCGACCCGAACGGCCGCGAGGCCTCGACCGGCGACCCCGGGTCGGTGAACGACGGCGGCGACGACGAGGCGGCCGACCTGGCCCACCAGACGGACCTGGTCCGCCTGGGTCTGGCAGGCAACCTGCGGGACTTCGCGTTCACCACCGCCGACGGCGAGGTCACGAAGGGCGAGGACCTCGACTACCGCGGCTCGCCCGCGGGGTACGCGGACTCCCCGGAGGAGGTCGTCACGTACGTCGACGCGCACGACAACGAGACCCTGTTCGACCTGCTGACGCTCAAGCTGCCGCAGGCCACGTCGATGGACGACAGGGTGCGGATGAACACGGTCTCGCTGGCGACGACGGCGCTCGCTCAGACGCCCTCGTTCTGGCACGCGGGCACCGACCTGCTGCGGTCGAAGTCGCTGGACCGCAACTCCTACGACTCGGGGGACTGGTTCAACGCGATCGACTGGTCGGGCCAGGACAACGGGTTCGGTCGCGGGCTGCCGATGGCCGCGGACAACGAGGACACGTGGCCGGTGATGGCGCCGCTGCTCGCGGACGCGGCGCTCACGCCCGCGCCGGGTGACATCGCGACGGCGTCCGAGCAGGCGCGCGACCTGCTCCTGCTGCGCGGGTCGACGGACCTGTTCCGCCTCGGGTCCGCGGACCTCGTCGCCGACAAGGTGTCGTTCCCGGTCTCCGGCCCGGACGCGACGCCGGGTGTGATCGCGATGTCGATCGACGACACGGCGGGGGACACCGACGTCGACCCGGACCTCGACGGCGTGCTCGCGGTCTTCAACGCCTCGCCCGAGGCGCAGACCGTGGACCTGCCGACGCTCGCCGGCCGCGAGTACGCGCTCTCGCCGGTCCAGGAGTCGGGACCCGACGACGTCGTCCGCGAGACCACGTGGGACACCGACGGCGGCGCCGTCACCGTCCCCGCGCGGACCGTCGCGGTGCTCGTCGACACGGCCGGCTGACGCCCGGCGCCCGCGTCCGAGGGCGAGGTCCCCGCGGGGGCCTCGCCCTCCGGTGTCCCGGGATCGGGGCGATGGGCAGTTTGGGTTCGGTGTGGGAGCGCTCACATCCTTGGAGTGTCTTCGGATCACGAACACGATGAACCGCCTGATCTGCCGGGCCTGCGGACGGCCAGGGCGCCCGGCGGCGCTCGGAGTCCTATGACCTGCGCCGTTGACATGTCGATGCGCCTGTCCTCACGGTGGCTGTCGGGGCATCGTGGCCGGATCGTTACGCGCGCAGCTTGCTCCGGCATTGACTTCGAGTCTCGAAGACAGCAAGGTGTACCGCGGTACCGGCTCCGAGCCGGCGCAACGGTCCAGCCCTCCGCGGGCGACGACGGTGACGATCGCCGCCGGGACCCTCGACGACGAGACGAGAAGGAGCGCGAGGATGCGACTCGCCAAGAAGATGAGCGTGCTGGCCGCGGGTGCGGCGCTGACGCTGGGCCTGGCCGCCTGCGGCGGCTCGGGCGCCGGGGCCGGCGGCGGTGCCGAGGGCGGCGGCGCGGGGAACGGCGACGACGAGGTCAAGGTGGGCGTCGCGATGCCGACCCAGACCTACGAGCGCTGGATCCAGGACGGCAACAACGTCAAGGAGGGCCTGGAGGAGCTCGGCTACGACGTCGACCTGCAGTTCGCCAACGACGACATCCCCACCCAGACCCAGCAGATCGACTCGATGATCACCGGCGGCGTGGACGCCCTCATCATCGCCTCGATCGACGGCACGGCCCTGACCAGCCAGCTCGACGCCGCGGCCGCCGCCAACATCCCGGTCATCGCGTACGACCGCCTCATCCGCGACAGCGAGAACGTCGACTTCTACGTGACGTTCGACAACTACGAGGTCGGCGTCGCGCAGGGCAACGCCCTGCTGCGCGGCCTCGGCGTGATCGACGCGGACGGCGAGAAGACCGGCGAGAAGGGCCCGTTCAACATCGAGCTGTTCGCCGGGTCGCCCGACGACAACAACGCCGGCTTCTTCTTCGACGGCGCGATGGACACCCTCAAGCCGTACCTCGACGACGGCACGCTGAAGGTGCCCTCCGGCCAGACGAAGTTCGGCCAGGTCGCGACCCAGCGCTGGGAGCAGGAGACCGCGCAGAAGCGCATGGAGAACCTGCTGACCTCGACCTACAACGGCGGCACGAAGCTCGACGGCGTCCTGGCCCCGGCCGACCCGCTGTCGCGCGGCATCATCACCGCCCTGCAGGGCGTGGGCATGGGCCCGACCATCGAGAAGGGCCTGCCCGTCGTCACCGGCCAGGACGCCGAGATCGACTCGATCAAGCTGATCAACGACGGTGTCCAGTCCTCGACGATCTTCAAGGACACCCGCAACCTCGCCGACGAGGCCGTGAAGGCCGCCCAGGCGTTCGTCGAGGGCGAGGAGCCCGACGCCAACGACACCGAGACGTACGACAACGGCGTCAAGGTCGTGCCGTCGCACCTGCTGCCCATCCAGACCGTGTTCAAGGAGGACATCAAGCCCGTCCTCGTCGACACGGACTACTACACGCAGGACGAGGTCGAGAAGGGCCAGACCGACTGACCTGCACCCACACGGACCGGCCCGCCCCGGGCCGCCACGACGGCGGCCGGGGGCGGGCCGGCCCGGGCCGCTCCCGGCGGGGCGGCCCGTACCCGAAGGAGGGACGAGGGCGCATGCACGCACCCCACGTCATCAGGCGCGCACCCGGGGCGGTCGGGCGATGAGCACCATTCTCGAGATGCGCTCCATCGTCAAGGAGTTCCCCGGCGTCAAGGCGCTGGACGGCGTCGACCTCGACGTCACCCGCGGCGAGATTCACGCGATCTGCGGCGAGAACGGCGCGGGCAAGTCGACGCTCATGAAGGTGCTGTCGGGCGTGTACCCCCACGGCACCTACGACGGCGAGATCGTCTACGACGGCGAGACCGCGGAGTTCGGCTCGATCACCGACTCCGAGCGGCGCGGCATCGTCATCATCCACCAGGAGCTCGCCCTGGTGCCGTACCTGTCCGTGGCCGAGAACATCTTCCTCGGCAACGAGCAGCGCGGGCGCACCGGGCTCATCGACTGGAACCGGGTGAACACGGAGGCCGCGCGGCTCATGGCGCGCGTCGGCCTCGACGAGAACCCGGTCACGCCCGTGAACCAGCTCGGCGTCGGCAAGCAGCAGCTCATCGAGATCGCCAAGGCGTTGTCCAAGGAGGTGCGGCTGCTCATCCTCGACGAGCCCACCGCCGCGCTCAACGACACCGACTCGGAGCACCTGCTGGACCTGCTGCGCCACCTCAAGGGCCAGGGCATCACCTCGATCATCATCTCCCACAAGCTCAACGAGATCGAGGAGATCGCGGACCGCACCACGGTCATCCGCGACGGGTCCACGATCGAGACGATCGACATGCGCGACGCCGGGTCCGGGGCCGTCCAGGACCGGATCATCCGCGGCATGGTGGGGCGCGACCTCGAGCACCGGTTCCCCGAGCGGACCAGTGTCGTCGGTGACGAGGTGCTGCGGGTAGAGGACTGGACCGTCTACCACCCCACGCAGGTGGGCCGGAAGGTCATCGAGAACGCCTCGTTCAACGTCCGCGCGGGCGAGGTCGTCGGCATCGCCGGCCTCATGGGCGCCGGGCGCACCGAGCTCGCCATGAGCATCTTCGGGCGGTCCTACGGGCGGAGTATCTCCGGCCGGCTGTACAAGGACGGCAAGGAGATCCAGGCGCGGACCGTCGCCGAGGCGATCGACCACCACATCGCCTACGCCACCGAGGACCGCAAGACGTACGGCCTCAACCTCATCGAGGACATCCGCTGGAACGTCTCCTCGGCCGGGCTGGGCAAGCTCGCCCCGCGCGGCTGGGTGAACGACAACGAGGAGATCCGCGTCGCCCAGGAGTACCGGTCCAGCCTGAACATCAAGGCGCCGGACGTGCTGTCGACCGTCGGCAAGCTCTCCGGCGGCAACCAGCAGAAGGTCGTGCTGTCCAAGTGGCTGTACACCGACCCCGACGTGCTCATCGTCGACGAGCCGACACGCGGCATCGACGTCGGCGCCAAGTACGAGATCTACACGATCATCAACAAGATGGTCGCGGCCGGCAAGGCGGTCGTGGTGATCTCGTCCGAGCTGCCGGAGCTGCTCGGCATCTGTGACCGCGTCTACACGCTGGCCTTCGGTCGCATCACGGGTGAGCTCCCCGTCGCCGAGGCGACGCAGGAGCGGCTCATGGAGCTCATGACCCTCGAACGCGACCAGCCCCTGCCCACGAAGGAAAACGTCTCATGAACGCCATCGCGTCAGCCCGGGACCTCATCACCCGGAACCTGCGCCAGAGCGGGATCCTGGTCGCGTTCGTCGCGATCGTCGCCGTGTTCGCCCTGCTCAACCCGATGTTCCTGTCGGCGACGAACCTCACGAACATCGTCCTGCAGTACACCTACATCCTCATCCTGGCGATCGGGATGGTGATGATCATCGTCGCCGGGCAGATCGACCTGTCCGTGGGCTCGGTGGTCGCCCTCACCGGGGCGGTGTCCGCCGTCGTGGTCGTGAAGAACGGCATGCCGTGGTGGGCGGGCGTGCTGGCCGCGCTCGTCGTCGGCCTCCTGGTCGGCGCCTGGCAGGGCTTCTGGGTCGCCTACGTCGGCATCCCCGGCTTCATCGTCACCCTGGCCGGCATGCTGCTGTTCCGCGGCCTCACGTACGTCGTGCTCGACAACATCTCGATCTCGCCGTTCGGCAAGCCGTACTACGACATCGCCAACGGCTTCCTCAACGGCCTGTTCGGCGGGTACGGGTACGACGTCTTCACCCTGGTGATCTTCGCGATCGGCGTGGTGGGCTACGCGGTGGCCCAGTGGCGCGGCCGCCAGAGCAAGATCTCCTACCACCAGTCCGTCGAGTCGATGCCCCTGTTCGTGGCCAAGCTCGTCGTGGTCGCCGCCGTCGTCATGTGGTTCGCGTACAAGCTCGCCACCTACCGTGGCCTGCCCGTCGTGCTGATCATCCTGGCGGTGCTGACCATCGGCTACACGCTCGTCACGCAGAAGTCCGTGTTCGGGCGGCACGTGTACGCCGTGGGCGGCAACCGGCACGCCGCCGAGCTGTCCGGCGTGAAGGTGCGGAAGGTCAACTTCTGGATCTTCGTCAACATGGGGCTGCTCGCCGCCGTCGCGGGCGTCGTCTACTCCTCGCGCATGAACGCCGCCCAGCCGGGTGCCGGCAACATGTTCGAGCTCGACGCCATCGCGGCCTGCTTCATCGGCGGTGCCTCGACGTCCGGCGGTGTCGGCCGTGTCGGCGGCGCGATCATCGGTGGCCTCATCATGGCGGTCATCTCGAACGGCATGCAGCTCATGGGCGTGTCGACCTCGATCCAGCCGATCGTCAAGGGCCTCGTGCTGCTGCTGGCCGTGGCCTTCGACATCTACAACCGGCGCCGGGCCGCGGCACTGCGCTGAGCGGACCGGGGGAGCGTGCGGCGCGCGGGACGGTGGGCGACCACCGGCCCGCGCGCCGTCGCACCATAGAATCCACGGCGTGAGAGGACGGGGACCGATGGCGGGCTCGCAGTCCTCGTTGCGCGAGGCGAACCGCGCCCGGGTGGTCGACGCCGTGAAGCGGCACGGGGGCCTCACCCAGGTGGAGCTCACCGGTGCGACGGGGCTGTCCCCGGCGACCGTCTCGACGATCGTCAAGGAGCTCGTCGCCGCGGAGCTCGTCGAGGTCCGCGGCACCGTGCGCTCCGGGCGCCGGGCCCAGCTCGTCACGCTCGCCCACCGGGTCGGGCTCGTGGCGGGCGTCGTCGTCGGCGGCCGCGACCTGCGGGTCGCCGTGGCCGACGTCTCGCACGAGGTGCTCGCCGAGCAGACGATGCCGCTGCCCGCCGAGCACCGCGCCGACACCAGCCTGGACCGCGCCGCCCTGCTGGTCGTGGACCTGCTCGACCGGGTCGGCGCCGACCTGTCCGAGCTGCTCGGCCTCGGCGTCGCCCTGCCCGCGCCCGTGGACGCGTCCTCGGGCGAGGTCACCGTCCGCGGGATCCTGCGCGGGTGGGACGGCGTGCCGGTCGCGCAGGTGCTGTCGAAGCGGCTGGCCCGCCCGGTGTTCGTGGACAACGACGCCAACCTGGGCGCGCTCGCCGAGAGCACCACCGGCGCCGCCCGCGACGTCCACGACGCGATCTACGTGCGTGCCGGCCACGGCGTCGGCGCCGGCATCGTGCTCGGCGGGCGGGTGCACCGGGGCGTGGCGGGCACCGCCGGGGAGATCGGGCACGTGCAGGTCGACCCCGCGGGGCGGATCTGCTCCTGCGGCAGCCGCGGCTGCCTCGACACCGTCGTCGGGGACGAGGCGCTGCTGGAGCCGCTGCGCACCAGCCACGGCCACCTGACGCTGCGCGACGTCGTGCGGTTGGCGGGCGAGGACGACCCGGGGTGTCGCGAGATCGTGGCCGACGCCGCTACGGTGGTCGGCGGCGTGCTGGCGGGGCTGGCGACGTCGTTCAACCCGCAGCTCGTCGTCGTCGGCGGCGCGCTGGCCTCCACGGGGGACGTGTTCCTGGCGCCGCTGCGCGAGGTGCTGCGACGCCGCACCGTGCTGCAGCAGGTCGCCGCGCCGCTGGAGGTGGTCCCCGCCGTGCACGGCACGCGCGCCGAGCTCGAGGGGGCGCTGGCGCTCGCGCTGCAGCACACCGACGTGTTCGAGACGAGAGACGACGCCGAGCCGGGACGGTTCGAGAAGGGAGAGCGGTGAACGGGCGCACGCCCCTGCTCTCGCTGCGCGAGGTGAGCCGGTTCTTCGGTGCCGTGGAGGCGCTGGTCGACGTCGACCTCGACGTGCACGCCCACGAGGTCGTGGCGCTCGTCGGGGACAACGGCGCGGGCAAGTCGACGCTGGCCCAGATCGTCGCGGGCGTCCTGACGCCCAGCTCCGGCCAGCTCGAGATCGACGGGGAGCCCGTGACGATCTCCTCGCCCTCGGCCGCGAACCGGCTGGGCGTGGCGAGCGTCTTCCAGGACCTCGCGGTGGCGGAGAACCTCGACGTGACCGCGAACGTGTACCTCGGCCAGGAGCTGAGCAGGCGCGGCTTCCTGCGCGAGGGCGAGATGGAGGAGACGACGCGGGACCTCCTGCGCCACCTCACCGTGCGGATCCCGTCCGTGCGCACGCCGCTCAGCCAGCTCTCCGCCGGTCAGCGGCAGGCCGTCGCCATCGCGCGCACCCTCATCGGCTCACCGCGGATCGTCGTGCTGGACGAGCCGACGGCGGCGCTGTCGGTGGCGCAGACGGCGGAGGTCCTCACGCACATCCAGAAGCTGCGCGACCTCGGGCTCGGCGTGATCCTCATCAGCCACAACCTCAACGACGTGCGCGCCGTCGCCGACCGCGTCGAGGTGCTGCGGCACGGGCGCAACAACGGCTCGTTCGCCGCGACCGCCAGCCACGAGGAGATCCTCGCCGCGATCACCGGCGCCCCGTGATCTGTTGTGGGTACGAGACACGCCGACGTGAGCGGGGCGATCTCGGCGTGTCTCGTACCCACAGCGCCGACCGGGTGCCGGGTTCAGCGGAAGACGACGGTGCGACGCCCGTCAAGGAGCACGCGGTGCTCGGCGTGCCAGCGCACCGCGCGCGCCAGCGTGCGGCGCTCGACGTCCTCGCCGAGGGCGACGAGGTCGGCGACGTGGTGCGCGTGGTCGACGCGCTCGACGTCCTGCTCGATGATCGGGCCCTCGTCCAGGTCGCCGGTGACGTAGTGCGAGGTGGCGCCGATGAGCTTGACCCCGCGGTCGTGGGCCTGCGCGTAGGGCCGCGCGCCCTTGAACGACGGCAGGAACGAGTGGTGGATGTTGATGACGCGCCCGGCCAGGTCGCGGCACAGGTCGTCCGAGAGGATCTGCATGTACCGGGCGAGCACCACGAGCTCGACGTCCAGGCCGGCGACGAGCTCGCGCAGCCGGGCCTCGGCCTCCGGCTTGGTGTCGCGGGTGACCGGCACGTGGTGGAACGGCTTGCCGTAGAACGCGGCGATGTCGGCGAGGTCGGGGTGGTTGCCCACCACGCCGACGACGTCGACGGGCATGCCCTGCGACCGCTCGCGGTACAGCAGGTCCTGCAGGCAGTGCGCGGCCCGGCTGACCAGGACGAGGGTGCGCATCCGGCGGCCCACCCGGTCGAGGTCCCACGTCATGCCGTAGCGCTCGGCGACGGGCCGCAGAGCGGCCTCGAGGCGGGCGCGGCCGGCCTCGGCGGCCACCTGCACCCGCATGAAGAACAGGCCCGAGGCCGGGTCGCCGAACTGCTGCGACTCGGTGATGTTCCCGTCCAGGCCGGCCAGCACGCCGGCGACGGCGTGCACGATGCCGGGGCGGTCGGGGCAGGACAGCGTGAGGACCCACTCGGTCGGCCCGGCCGCCCCGGTCGTCGAGGGCGGGCCGTCGGGGGCGTGCGCGTCGGGTGAGGGCGGGGTCGTCGTCACGTGCCCATTGTGGGCACGCGCGGGGCCGTCCGCCCCGGGCGTCCGCCACGTGGCCGGGGTTCGCGCGGACCGGGCGACATTCTGCGACGATAGCCCCATGAGCGACGCATCCGGCACCGACGCCACGGGTCCCGCGGAGGCGACCACCGAGTCGACGGACCAGTCCGACCTGACGACGCGGGTCGCCCTGGTCGACGACGCGCACGCGGGCGAGCTGCTCACGCTGCGGCGCGCGGCGTTCGTCAGCGAGGCCCAGCTCTACGACGACCCGCACATCCCGCCGCTGACGCAGACCCTGCACGAGCTGCGCGACGACATGGCCCGCGACGACGTCGTGACGGTCGGCGCGTGGGAGGGGCACCGGCTGGTGGGCTCGCTGCGCCTGGAGATCGAGGGTGGCAAGGCCACGCTGGGGCGCCTCGCGGTGGCGCCCGACCAGGAGGGCCGGGGCATCGGCACGTCGCTGATGTTCGCGATCCTCAACTACCTGCCGGAGCAGGTCACGGAGATCTGGGCGTTCACCGGCAAGGACTCGAAGAAGAACCTGGCCATGTACACCAAGCACGGGTACGAGGAGCAGTACGACCGTGCGGCGGGCAAGCTGACGCTCACGTACCTGCGGCGCGTGCTCGGCGAGGTCGACGCGCGGGGCGGGGCCTCGCACGGCGACCCCGCGGCGTCGGTGCCGGCCGGCGACGACGCGCGCTGAGGTGACGTCAGGACGGGCGGGGGGCGGCGCGCGCGGACGGCGCCCGTCGATGGCGGACGTCGCCGCGGTGGCGGGCGTCTCCCACCAGACGGTGTCGCGCGTGCTCAACGACCACCCGAGCGTCCGCGGGGAGACGCGCGAGCGGGTGCTGGCCGCGATCGCGACCCTCGGGTACCGCCGCAACAGCGCGGCGCGGGCGCTGGCGACGGCGCGCTCGGCGACGCTGGGCGTGGTGACGACGGGGTCGCCGCTGTTCGGCCCGAGCAGCACGCTCATCGCCATCGAGGGCGCGGCCCGCGACCAGGGCTACTACGTGTCGGTCGCGACGCTGCGCCGCTACGACGCGGACGCGATGCACGACGCGCTCGAGCACTTCATGGACCAGGGCGTCGAGGCGATCGTGGTGATCGCGCCGCAGCTGGACGTCGCTGCGGCGGTCGAGTCGTTCCGCGCCCCGGTCCCGGTCCTGGTCGTGGCGGCGCTGGAGGACCTGCCGGCGGACGCGGGCACGACGCCGTCGGGCCCGACGACGCTCTCGCTCGCGGTGGACCAGCGTGCGGGTGCGCGCACGGCGACCGAGCACCTGCTCGACCTGGGGCACCGCGACGTGCTGCACGTGGCGGGGCCCTCGGACTGGTTCGACGCGCTGGAGCGCGAGGCGGGGTGGCGCGAGGCGCTGACGGCGCGCGGCGTCGTCCCGGCGAGGCCGCGCCGGTGCTCCTGGTCCGCGGGCGACGGGTACGCCGCGGGCCGGGACCTGGCCGAGGCCGTGGCCGCGGGGGAGGGGCCGACGGCGGTGCTCGCCGGCAACGACCAGCTCGCCCTGGGACTGCTGCGCGCGTTCTGGGAGCGCGGGCTGTCGGTGCCCGACGACGTCTCGGTGGTCGGGTTCGACGACGTCGCCGGGTCGGCCTACTTCGTGCCGCCGCTGACCACCGTGCGGCAGCCGTTCGACGCGCTGGGCCGCCGGAGCGTCGCCATGGTGGTGGGCGCGCTGGCGGGGCAGCGGGTGCCGACCGAGCGCATCGCGCCGGAGCTCGTCGTGCGCTCGAGCACGGCCGCCCCGCCGGTGCACTGACGTCGCGACTCGCCCGCCCGCCGCACCCACGTTTCGTTCGGCGGGTGGGTCGAGTTGGGTGCCACACCGTGTGAGCGCTAACATCGGACGACGTCCGTACCATCGGGCACGCGCGGCCACTCCGGCGGCGCAGCCGGCGGCGGGTAGCCAGCGCCGCCCGGCGGACGAGACGGTCACGACACGCCCCGGCCACGCCGGGAGAGGACGGAGCAACGATGGTGCAGCAGGGCGCGCAGCCGGGCGACGCGACCGACGCCCGGGCGGCGATCGCGGCGGGGGACACGACGCTGGGCATCGAGCTCGGCTCCACCAACATCAAGGCCAGCCTGATCGGGCCGGACCACACCCCGCTGGCCAGCGGGTCCTCCGCCTGGGAGAACGAGCTCTCCGGCGGCCTGTGGACGTACTCCCTGGACGCGGTGTGGGACGGGCTGCGGGCCTGCTTCGCCGCGCTGGTCGACGACGCCGAGCGGCGCCACGGCGTCCGCCCCACCACGTTCGGGGCGATCGGCGTGTCGGCCATGATGCACGGCTACCTCGCGTTCGACGCCGACGGGGAGCTGCTGGTGCCGTTCCGCACCTGGCGCAACACCAACACCGGCCCCGCCGCGGCCGAGCTCACGGAGCTCTTCGGGTACAATGTCCCGCTGCGCTGGTCCATCGCGCACCTGTACCAGGCGATCCTCGACGACGAGCCGCACGTGCCGCAGGTCGCCTCCTTCACCACCCTGGCCGGCTACGTGCACCGGGCCCTGACCGGCCGCCACGTGCTCGGCGTCGGCGACGCCTCCGGCATGTTCCCCATCGACCCGGCCACCCGCGACTACGACCAGCGGATGCTCGGCCAGTTCCGGCACCTCGTCGCCGCCAAGCGCCCGGGCCTGCAGGTCGAGGGCCTGCTGCCGCAGGTGCTGCCCGCCGGCGCGGACGCCGGCCGGCTCACCGAGGCAGGCGCGGCGCTGCTCGACCCGACCGGCACCCTGCAGGCCGGGACCCCGCTGTGCCCGCCCGAGGGCGACGCCGGCACCGGGATGGTCGCGACCAACTCCGTGGCCCGCCGCACCGGGAACATCAGCGCGGGGACCTCGATCTTCGCGATGGTCGTGCTGGAGAAGCCGCTCGCGAGCGTGCACCACGAGCTCGACCTCGTGACCACCCCCGCCGGAGACCTCGTCGCGATGGTGCACTGCAACAACGGCGCGAGCGAGCTCGACGCCTGGGCCGGCGTGTTCGGCGAGCTCGCGGCCGCCCTCGGCCACGAGGGCTCCGCGGACGACGTCTTCGGTGCCCTGTTCGCGGCCGCGCTCGACGGTGAGCCGGACGGCGGCGGCCTCCTGGCGTACAACTACCTGGCCGGCGAGCCGATCACCGGGCTCGACGAGGGCCGCCCCCTCCTCGTGCGCACCCCCGACAGCCGGCTGACGCTCGCCAACCTGATGCGCACCCAGATCTACGGCGCGTTCGGCACGCTCGCGCTCGGCATGAAGGTCCTCCACGGCGAGGGCGTCGCCATCGACACGATGTTCGCCCACGGCGGCATGTTCCGCACCGCCGGCGTGGCGCAGCACCTGCTCGCCGCCGCCGTCGACGCGCCGGTCGCCGTCGGGCGCACGGCGTCCGAGGGCGGCGCCTGGGGCATCGCGGTGCTCGCCGCCTTCGCCCGCGCCGCCGCCGAGCATCCCGGCCTCGCCCTGGACGACTACCTCACCGACCGGGTGTTCGCCGACGCGGAGCTCGACGTCGCCCAGCCGGACCCGGCCGACGCCGCCGGCTTCGCCAACTACCTCGAGCGCTACGGCGCCGGCCTCGCCGTCGAGCGCGCGGCGGCCGACGCCCTGTGACCCGCCACCACCTCCCAGGAGAACCGATGAGCACCACCCAGGTCCCCGCCTCCCTGCGCGCGGCGGTCGACGCCGCCAAGGAGCGCGTCGCCGCCCTGCACGCCGAGCTGCCCCGCTGGGAGCTCGTCGTCTGGACCGCCGGCAACGTCTCCGAGCGGGTGAGCAACCCCGACGGCGAGGACCTGCTGGTCATCAAGCCGTCCGGCGTCGCCTACGACGACATCACGCCCGGGTCGATGGTCGTGTGCGACCTGGACGCGAACCTCGTCGAGGGCGACCGGTCGCCGTCGTCGGACACCGCCGCGCACGCCTACGTCTACCGCCACATGCCCGAGGTGGGCGGCGTCGTGCACACCCACTCCACCTACGCGACGGCGTGGGCCGCGCGAGGCGAGGCGATCCCCTGCGTGCTGACGATGATGGCCGACGAGTTCGGCGGCCCGATCCCCGTCGGCCCCTTCGCGATCATCGGCGACGACTCGATCGGCCGCGGCATCGTCGAGACGCTCAGCTCCTCGCGCAGCCCCGCGGTGCTCATGCAGAACCACGGACCCTTCACGATCGGCTCCGACGCCCGCGCCGCCGTCAAGGCCGCCGTGATGGCCGAGGAGGTCGCGCGCACGGTGCACGTCTCGCGCCAGCTCGGCGAGCCCCTGCCGATCGCCAGCGAGCACGTGGACTCGCTGTACGCGCGCTACCAGAACGTCTACGGCCAGCACTGAGCCGGCGCCCGACCCCCGAGCACCCGAGAGGACACCATGAGCAAGCCGTACGCCGACCGCGAGGTCTGGTTCTTCACCGGCAGCCAGGACCTGTACGGTCCCGAGACGCTGGAGCAGGTCGCCGAGCAGTCCCGAGAGGTCGCCCGCACGCTCGACGCGTCCGCCGACGTGCCCGTGCGGGTGGTGTGGAAGCCGGTGCTCAAGGACGCGGGCGCGATCCGCCGCGCCATGCTCGACGCGAACGCCGACGACCGGGTGCTCGGCGTCATCACCTGGATGCACACGTTCAGCCCGGCCAAGATGTGGATCTCCGGCCTGGACGCCCTGCGCAAGCCGCTGCTGCACCTGCACACGCAGGCCAACGTCGAACTGCCGTGGGCGGACATCGACATGGACTTCATGAACCTCAACCAGGCGGCGCACGGCGACCGCGAGTACGCCTACCTGGCCACGCGCCTCGGCGTCGCGCGCACCACCGTCGTCGGGCACGTCTCCAACCCGGCCGTGACGCGGCGCGTCGGCACCTGGGTGCGCGGTGCCGCCGGCTGGGCCGCGACCCACGAGCTGACGCTCGTGCGCTTCGGCGACAACATGCGCAACGTCGCCGTCACCGAGGGGGACAAGACGGAGGCGGAGCTGCGGTTCGGCGTCTCGGTCAACACCTGGGGCGTGAACGACCTGGTCGCGGCCGTGGAGGCCGTGGACGAGGCCGCCGTGGACGCGCTCGTCGCGGAGTACGAGGACCTGTACGACGTCGCCCCCGAGCTGCGCGCCGGGGCCGAGCGGCACGAGTCGCTGCGCTACGCCGCGCGCCAGGAGATCGCCATGGAGGCGTTCCTCGTCGAGCGGGGCGCCAAGGCCTTCACCACGAACTTCGAGGACCTCGGCGGACTGCGACAGCTCCCCGGGCTCGCCGTGCAGCGGCTCATGGGAAAGGGCTACGGCTTCGGGGCCGAGGGCGACTGGAAGACCGCCGTCCTCGTGCGCGCCGCGAAGGTCATGGGGGAGGGGCTGCCCGGCGGCGCCTCGCTCATGGAGGACTACACCTACGACCTCACCCCGGGGTCGGAGCTCATCCTCGGCGCCCACATGCTCGAGATCTGCCCCTCGCTGACGACGTCGACGCCCCGCGTGGAGATCCACCCGCTCGGCATCGGCGACCGCGAGGACCCGGTGCGCATGGTCTTCGACGCCGACGCCACCCCCGGCGCCGTCGTCGTGTCCCTGGCGGACATGCGCGACCGCTTCCGCCTCACCGCGAACGTCGTCGACGTCGTGCCGCCCACGCACGAGCTGCCGAAGCTGCCGGTGGCGCGGGCCGTCTGGTCCCCGCGACCGGACTTCACCACCTCGGCCGAGGCCTGGCTGACCGCCGGCGGGGCGCACCACACCGTGATGTCCACGGCGGCGGGCGTGGAGGCGTTCGAGGTCTTCGCGAACATCGCGCGCACCGAGCTGCTCGTCATCGACGAGGACACCACGCGCCGCGGCTTCGCGGACCAGGTGCGGTGGAATCAGGTGTACTACCGCGTGGCGCAGGGCCTGTGAGCCCGGTCGTCTGAGCCGTCAGGCTCTCGTGCCGGAATGCGCCCACGAGAGCCTGACGACTCGCGGCGGCGGTAGGCTGGCGTCGCCTGCCGCCGGCCGGCAGCCCGGCGCACGAATCCGATGGAGGCTCTGCATGGCGGGTCCCGGCGCCGACAAGCCGAACATCCGGCAGGTCGCGCAGCTCGCCGGCGTCTCGCACATGACCGTGTCGCGGGTGCTCAACGGCCACCCGCACATCCGCGAGGCCACCCGGGTCCGCGTCGAGGAGGCCATCGAGGCGCTCGGCTACCGCCCGAACATGACGGCCCGGGCCCTCGCCACCCAGCGCAGCCGCCGCATCGGGGTGCTCGTGGAGAGCTCGGTGGAGTTCGGACCGACGAGCACCGTCCGCGCCGTCGAGTCCGCGGCCCGCGCCTCCGGGTACGTCGTCAGCTCCGTGCTCCTGCGCGCCGGTGAGGAGATCACCCCCCAGGAGGCGGTCGACCACCTCGTCGCGCAGGGCGTCGACGCGCTCTGCGTCGTGGCGCCGCGGTCGTCGTCGATCGCCGCGCTGCGCCGCATCGACGTCGGGGTGCCCGTGCTCGTCGTCAAGCCCGACGACGACCCGACCTTCCTCACGGTCACCGTCGACCAGCAGGCGGGGACGGCGCTCGCCGTCGACCACCTGGTCTCCCTCGGGCACCGGGACGTGCTGCACCTGGCCGGCCCGCTCGACTGGCTCGACGCCCGCACCCGCGAGCGGTCGTTCCACGCCCGGGCCAAGTCGTGGGGGCTCCGGGAGCGCCCCATCGTGGTCGGGGACTGGACGGCGGACTTCGCGTACGACTTCGCGCGGGGGATCCGCGAGCTCCCGGACTACACGGCCGTCTTCGTCGCGAACGACGACATGGCGGTGGGCCTCGTCCACGGGCTGCACGACCGCGGCTTCTCCGTCCCGGACGACCTCAGCGTCGTGGGCTTCGACGACATCCCGCTGGCCCGGCACGTCATCCCGCCGCTGACGACCGTGCGGCAGAACTTCCACGCCCTCGGCGTCTCGGTCGTCGACGTGCTCCGGGCCGCGATCGAGGAGCGCACGATCCCGACGGTGACGCGCATCCCGGCGGAGCTCGTCGCGCGGGCCTCCAGCGGGCCGCCGCGGAAGGCCGGCCGATGACGGCACGGGCAGCGGGGACGGCCGCCCCGGTCGTCGAGATGACGGGGATCACCGTGGAGCTCTCGGGCGTGCGGGTCCTCGACGACGTGGACCTGGTGCTGCGCCCGGGCGAGGTGCACGCGCTCATGGGGGAGAACGGCGCGGGCAAGTCGACCCTGATCGGGGCGCTGACGGGCACGGTGCCGATCCTGGCGGGCGAGGTCCTGGTCGGCGGCGAGGCCCGCACGCCGACGAGCGTCGCCCGGAGCCGGGCGGAGGGCATCGCGACCGTCTTCCAGGAGTCGCACCTGAGCCCGCACCTGACCGTCGCCGAGAACGTCATGCTCGGCCACGAGGTGCGTCGCTGGTTCGGCATCGACTGGGCGCGGACCCGCCGGCGCGCGTCGGTCGCGCTCGCCACGCTGGGCCTCGAGGACCTCGACCCGCGCGCCCCGCTGGACGCGCTGTCGCCCGCGACCAAGCAGCTCGTGGCGGTCGCGCGGGCGATCGTGCTGGGGCCGCGGGTGCTCGTGCTCGACGAGCCCACGTCGAGCCTGGACGCTGCCGAGGCGGCCCGGCTGCTCGGGGTGGTGCGCCGCCTGCGGGACTCCGGCGTCGCGGTGCTGTTCGTCTCGCACTTCCTGGAGCAGGTGTTCGAGGTGAGCGACCGGATGACGGTGCTCCGCGGCGGCCGTGTCGTGGCGGAGTACCGGACGTCGCGGGTCGAGCGCGCCGAGCTGATCTCGAAGATGCTCGGGGAGGACATCGACGCGCTCCAGGCGCTGCACTCCCAGCGGCTCGCGCACCACTACTCCGGCTCGGGCGAGGTGACGCTGCGGGCGACCTCCCTCGGCCGGCGCGGGACGCTCGAGCCCACGGACGTCGACCTGTCGCGCGGCGAGGTCGTGGGGTTCGCCGGGCTGCGCGGCTCGGGGCGCACCGAGCTCGCCGGCCTGCTGAGCGGGGTGGAGCGCGCCGACCGCGGCGAGCTCTGGCTGAACGGCGCCCGCGTGCAGCTGCGCAGCCCGGGGGCGGCGCTGCGGCACCGGATCGCGATGTCGAGCGAGAACGTGCGCGACGACGGGATCGTCGCGGGGCTGACTGTGCGGGAGAACATCGTGCTGGCGCTCCAGGCGCTCCGGGGGTGGTCGCGCCCGCTGTCCCGCGGCGAGCAGGACGCGGTCGTCGAGACCTACCTCGAGGCCCTGCACCTGTCGCCCGACGACCTCGACCGCCCCGCGGGCGAGCTGTCGGGCGGCACGCAGCAGAAGGTCCTGCTGGCTCGGCTGCTGGCGACGCGGCCGCACGTCCTGATCCTCGACGAGCCGACGCGCGGCATCGACATCGCGGCCAAGCTCGACATCCAGCGCCGGGTCGCGCGGCTGGCGGGCGAGGGGGTCGCCGTCGTCTTCATCTCGGCCCAGCTCGAGGAGGTGGTGCGCCTGTCCGACCGCGTCGTGGTCCTCAAGGACCGAGAGAAGATCGGCGAGCTGAGCAACGGGCCCGGGGTCACGGTGGACACGATCGTCGAGATGATCGCGGCGGACCTGGAGCCCTGACCTCCCGCGGGGCGCGGCCGACGGCGGCCCGCGCCCGCGGTCTCGCGACGCCGGGGCGGCGACGCGGGGCGAGTGTTACGGGATCGTGACGTCGAATCCTGGCCGGGCTCTATGTGACCGGTCACAGTTCCGCTATGTTAGCGGTCACAACGACGTCTTGCCGGAGGGTCCGAGTCGATCCACGGGCCGGCAGCAGCCGGTCGCCGGCGTCTCGAGGAGGAGATCATGAGCAGGAACTTCCGACGCGCCTCAGCGGCGGTCCTCGCAGCCCTGACGGCGGCCTCGCTGGTCGCGTGCAGCAGCGAGCAGGCGCCGCAGAGCGCCAGCGGCGACGGCGGCGCGACCACCGACACCATCACCCTCGGCTTCTCGCAGGTGGGTGCCGAGTCCGGGTGGCGGGCGGCCAACACCAAGTCCATCCAGGACACGCTCACCGCGGAGAACGGCTTCGAGCTGAAGTTCTCCGACGCGCAGCAGAAGCAGGAGAACCAGATCCAGGCGATCCGGTCCTACATCCAGCAGCAGGTCGACGTCATCGCGTTCTCGCCGGTCGTCGAGTCCGGCTGGGACGCGGTGCTCGAGGAGGCCAAGTCCGCGGGCATCCCGGTCATCCTCACCGACCGTGCCGTCGACTCCGAGGACGAGACGCTCTACGAGTCGTTCATCGGCTCCGACTTCGTCGAGGAGGGCCACCGCGCGGGCGAGTGGGCCGTCGAGCAGTACGACGGCGAGGGGATGAAGATGGTGGAGCTCCAGGGCACCACCGGCTCCGCCCCCGCGATCGACCGCAAGGAGGGCTTCGCCTCGGCGATCGAGGGGTCCGACATCGAGGTCCTCGACTCCCAGACGGGCAACTTCACCCGCACCGAGGGCAAGCAGGTGATGGAGGGCTTCCTGCAGAAGTACGACGACATCGACCTCGTCTTCGCCCACAACGACGACATGGGCCTGGGCGCCATCGAGGCCATCGAGGCCGCGGGCAAGGTGCCGGGCGAGGACATCAAGATCATCACGATCGACGCGGTCAAGGACGGCATGCAGGCCCTGGCCGACGGCAAGATCAACTACATCGTCGAGTGCAACCCGCTGCTCGGCCCGGACCTCGCCGACGTGGCGACCAAGGTCGTCGCGGGTGAGGACGTCGAGAAGCGGATCGTCGTCGAGGACGCCGCGTTCGACCAGGAGGGCGCCAAGGAGGCGCTGCCCGACCGTCAGTACTGACGGTCCCGTCCGACGGCCGCCCGCCCTCGCGGCGGGCGGCCCCGAGACCCGCGGTGGGCGCGGCACGACCTCGCGCCGCGCCCACCGCGCCCCACGGAAGGTCAAGGATGACGAGCTCGACCGCCGGCCCGGCCGGCAGCTCCCGGGGCGACGCCCCCGGCGCCGGGCGCCCCGTCGTCGAGATGACCGGGATCTCGATCGAGTTCCCGGGCGTCAAGGCGCTCGACGGGGTCGACCTCCGGCTCTTCGGAGGCGAGGTGCACGCCCTCATGGGCGAGAACGGCGCCGGGAAGTCCACCCTCATCAAGGCGCTCACGGGCGTCTACGGCATCGACGACGGCGAGATCCTCGTCGGCGGCGAGCCGCACCGGTTCTCCGGCCCGGGAGAGGCCCAGGCCGCGGGGATCGCGACCGTGTACCAGGAGGTCAACCTCTGCGAGAACCTCACGGTCGCGGAGAACATCATGCTGGGCCACGAGCCGCGCCGCCTCGGCGTGATCGACTGGCCCCGCACGCGCCGTCGCGCGGCCGAGCACCTGGCCACCATGGGCCTGGACATCGACCCCGCGTCGTCGCTGGGCTCCCACTCGATCGCCGTGCAGCAACTGGTCGCCATCAGCCGCGCCATGGTGGTCGACGCCAAGGTGCTGATCCTCGACGAGCCCACCTCCAGCCTGGACGCGGACGAGGTCGCCCGGCTCTTCACCGTCGTGCGCCGCCTGCGCGACCAGGGGGTCGCGATCCTGTTCGTCTCGCACTTCCTCGAGCAGGTCTACGAGATCTCCGACCGGATGACGGTGCTGCGCAACGGGGCCCGGGTGGGGGAGTACCCCACCGCCGAGCTCAGCCGCACCGAGCTGGTGTCGCGGATGATCGGCCGCTCGATGGAGGTGCTCGACGACCTGCAGGTGCGCACCGAGCACAGCGTCGACCCCACCGAGGGCACGCCGTTCGTGCGGGCGGTCGGGCTGGGGCGGCGCGGCTCGGTCCAGCCGTTCGACCTCGACGTCCACCCGGGCGAGGTGGTCGGCCTCGCCGGCCTGCTCGGCTCCGGGCGCACGGAGATGGCGCGCCTGCTCGCGGGCGCCGACCGGGCGGACTCGGGCACGCTGCACGTCAAGGGCGCACTGACCCGGCTGCGCTCCCCGCGGGCCGCGATCGCGCGCAAGGTCGCCTTCTCCTCCGAGGACCGCAAGGCGGAGGGCGTCGTCGGCGACCTCACGGTGCGCGAGAACATCGTGCTCGGTCTGCAGGCGGACCGCGGCTGGCTGCGCCGGCTGCCGGCCCGGCAGGTCGACGAGATCGTCGAGCGGTACGTCGCGGCGCTGAACATCCGGCCCGCGGACCCGGACGCCCTGCTGCGCAACCTCTCGGGCGGCAACCAGCAGAAGGTGCTGCTCGCGCGCTGGCTCGCCACGGCGCCGGAGCTGTTCATCCTCGACGAGCCGACCCGCGGCATCGACGTCGGTGCCAAGGCCGAGATCCAGCGGCTCGTCGCCGACCTGGCGGCGCGCGGGATGGCGGTGCTCTTCATCTCGGCCGAGCTCGAGGAGGTGGTGCGGCTCAGCCACCGCATCGCCGTGATGCGCGACCGGCACAAGGTCGCGGAGCTGACCAACACCGAGTCCGTCGGCGTCGACGACGTCGTCGAGCTCATCGCGAGCGGAGGGGAACGCTGATGTCCACACCTTCGCCGGCACCTTCGCCGGCACCGTCGGCGCGTACCGGTGCCGCGGGACGGTGGGGAGCCGTCCTGCGCCACCACCTGTTCTGGCCGGTGCTCGCGCTCGTCGTGCTCCTCGCGGTCAACACCGCCGTCCGGCCCGACTTCCTGTCCGTGTCGATCCTCGACGGGCACCTCTTCGGCTCGCCGATCGACATCCTGCGCAACTGCGCCCCGCTCATGCTGGTCGCGCTGGGCATGTCGCTGGTGATCGCGACACGGGGCATCGACCTGTCGGTCGGCGCCGTCGTCGCGATCGCGGGCGCGGTCGCGCTGACCTTCATCGCGGGCTCGCCAGACCCGGAGTCCCCGACGACGGTGCTGCTGGCGGTCGGCCTGGCGCTCGCGCTGAGCCTCGCGCTGGGGGTGTGGAACGGCTTCCTCGTCTCCGTGCTCGGCATCCAGCCCATCATCGCGACCCTCATCCTCATGACCGCGGGCCGCGGCGTGGCGATGCTGGTGACGCAGGGGCAGATCACCACGGTGAACAGTGCGCCGTTCAAGACGCTGGGCGCCGGCTACTGGTTCGGCCTGCCCGCCGCGACCCTGGTCGCGTTCGGCGTGTTCGGGCTGGTGGCGCTGCTGGTGCGCCGCACCGCGCTCGGCATGCTGGTCGAGGCGGTGGGCATCAACCCGGCCGCGAGCCGGCTCGCGGGCGTGCAGGCGCGGACCATCGTGTGGACCGTGTTCGCCCTGTCGGGCCTGTTCTCCGGCCTGGCGGGCCTCATCCTGTCGTCGAACGTCATGGCGGCCGACGCGAACAACGCCGGCCTGTTCATCGAGCTCGACGCGATCCTGGCCGTCGTGATCGGCGGCACGTCCCTCGCCGGCGGCAAGTTCTCGCTCTCGGGCACCTTCGTCGGCGTGCTGATCATCGCGACCCTGTCCCTCACGGTGACCAACGTCGGCATCTCCCCGCTGGTCACGCCGCTGTTCAAGGCACTCGTGGTGGCCGCGGTGACCCTGCTCCAGTCGCCGGTGGTGCGGCGCCGGCTCGCCGAGCGCACGCGGCGCGGCGGTCGCCCGCCCCGCACGGCGCCGGCCCCGCGGCCGGGGAAGCCCTCCGACACGACGACGAAGGCGGTGGCCCGATGACGACCCTCGCATCCTCCCGCGACGCGGCCCCCGCACCCGGCGGCGGACCTGCCCGGCGGCGGCGCCTGCACGTCGACCGGCGGTACCTGCCGGTCCTCGGCACGGTCGTGGTGCTGGCGCTCCTGCTCGTGCTCGGCGGCGCGCGCTACGACAACTTCCTGTCCGTCGGCGTGCTGGCGAACCTCTTCATCAACAACTCGTTCCTCATCGTGCTGGCCGTGGGCATGACCTTCGTCATCCTCACGGGCGGGATCGACCTGTCGGTCGGCTCGGTCGTCGCGCTGTCCAGCGTGACGGCGGCCTACCTGCTGCAGAGCGGCATGCCGGCGGGCGTCGTGATCCCGCTGGTGGTGCTCGTGGGGTCGGTCATCGGGCTCCTCATGGGCCTGATGGTGCAGGTCTTCGAGGTGCAGCCGTTCATCGCGACCCTCGCGGGGATGTTCTTCGCCCGGGGGCTGTGCTTCCTCATCGCCCCGGAGTCGATCCCGATCACGGACGAGTCGTTCGTCTCCCTCGCGGGCTGGGACACCTGGGTCGGGGGCCAGTGGCGGCTCACCATGAGTGTCGTCATCGCCCTGGTCGCGGTCGTCTTCGCGTTCTACCTGCTGCACTACACGCAGTTCGGGCGCACCGTGTACGCGATCGGCGGTGGCGAGGCGTCGGCGCGGCTCATGGGTCTGCCCGTGACCCGCACCAAGGTGCTCGTGTACGTCGTCAGCGGCACCTGCGCCGGGCTCGGCGGCCTGCTGTTCGCGATGTTCTCCCGCTCGGGCTACTCGCTCACGGGGGTGGGCATGGAGCTCGACGCGATCGCGGCCGTCGTCATCGGCGGCACGCTCCTGACCGGCGGCACCGGGTTCGTCCTCGGCTCGGTGCTCGGCGTCCTGGTGCTGGGCCTGATCCAGACCATCATCACCTTCGAGGGCACCCTGAGCTCCTGGTGGACCAAGATCGTCATCGGCGTGCTGCTGCTGATCTTCGTGGTGCTCCAGCGGGTCCTCACCGTGCGGCGCTCCTAGCGCCCGACCGGTCCGGCCCGCCCCCGGCGGGCCGGACCCAACCCCCTGCCCGACCGACCGCGAGACCACGCCCGTCGCTCACGGATGTGAGCGCTCACACCGCGACATGCTCAGCGAGGAGCAGCCACGATGTACAGAGCAGCACGACGATCGGCGCCACTGGCGCTGACGCTCGCCCTGGCGTTGCCGGCCTCGGCCGCCGCCGCCGTCCCCCCGCCCCCGACCCAGGCGCGCGCCGCGGTCCCGACCGCCGTCGACGTGGACGACGCCGACCACGCCGCCTACGTCTTCCCTTACTTCGCCGGCGAGGGGGCCGACGGCGAGAAGATCTACCTGGCCGTCAGCGAGTCCGACGACCCGACCACCTGGCACACCCTCAACGACGGCGATCCGATCCTCGAGTCCACCATGGGCACCGAGGGCCTTCGCGACCCGTTCCTGGCCCGCAACCCCGAGACCGGCACCTACTACCTGCTCGCCACGGACCTGAAGATCGCCGGGGGCGGGAACTTCGGCGACGCTCAGGAGACCGGCAGCCGGTCGATGATGGTCTGGTCCTCGCCCGACCTGGTGAACTGGTCCGAGCAGCGCGAGATCGAGCTCGCGCCCACCAGCGCCGGCAACCTGTGGGCCCCCGAGGCGCACTGGGACGCCGAGGCCGAAGAGTTCGTCGTGTACTGGGCCTCCGCCCTCTACCCGGACGACGTCGCGCCCGAGGACCGTGACATCAGCACGTCCTACCAGCGGATGATGGTCGCGACCACGCCCGACTTCACGCAGGGCAGCTTCTCCGAGCCCGAGGTGTGGATCGACATGCCCCGCGGCGACGGTCGCGGCATGATCGACTCCACGATCGCCGAGATCCCGGGGGAGAGCGGCAGCACCTACTACCGCTTCACCAAGGACGAGGCGGACATGACGGTGCGCGAGGAGTCGTCCACCGACCTGCGCCTGACCCAGGGGGTCGCCGACGGTGACGGCTGGGACCTGGTCGCCGAGCACGTCGGCGTCGGGGAGCCCAACCCGTGGGGTGGCACCTTCACCGCCGGCGAGGGGCCGACGGTGTTCCCGTCCCTGACCGACGACTCCTGGTACATGATGATCGACCAGCCGTCGTACCACGGCGGCGAGGGCTACATGCTGTTCCGGACGCCGGACCTGGCGTCCGGCGACTGGAGCTCGCTGCCCGAGGTCGAGCTGCCGAGCAACCCGCGCCACGGCACCGTGCTGCCGATCACCGCGGCCGAGCAGACGGCGGTCATCGAGGCGTACCAGCCCGAGCTGCTCGCCGAGGGCGTGACGCTGGACCGCTCGGAGCTCGCCCTCGAACCGGGCGCCACGAGGAGGCTCGAGGCGACGGTCACCCCCATCACCGCCGAGGACCGCACGGTCACCTGGTCGTCCGACGACGAGTCGGTGGCGACGGTCGACGCCGACGGTGTGGTCACCGCCGTCGCCGCGGGCACCGCCACGATCACGGCGGCCTCGGACGGCGGCCACGGCTCGGCGTCCGCGACGCTCACCGTCACCGCGCCCGCGCCGGCCCCGCTGCCGGACGGCGCCTGGGTCGACGACTTCGACGGCGCCGAGCTCGGCGCCCGGTGGACGATCGACCGCGAGGAGGCCTCCGCCTGGTCCCTGGGCGACGGGTCGCTGACCCTGCAGTCGCAGCCGGGGGACACCTACCAGGGCGACAACAACCACGAGAACGTGTTCCTCGTCGACGTGCCCGCGGGCGACTTCGTCGCGCAGACCTCCCTGGACGCCACCCCGACCGCGGACTTCCAGGGCGCGGGCATCATCGCCTGGAAGGGGACCGACGACTACGTACGTACGGGCCTGACTCACGCGTCCGTCTTCGCCGACGGCCCCGTGGGCATCGAGACCGGCACCGAGACCGGGGCCGTGTACTCCTCGACCTTCGCCGCCCGTGAGGGCTCCACCGGCGAGACGCTCCGGCTGGAGCGGACCGGGGACGACCTCACCGTCTCCGTGTGGGACGACGTGGACTGGACCCAGGTCGCCACGACCACGCTGGACGCCGACACCACGCAGATCGGGCTCTACGCCCTCGCCGCCGGGTCGGCCCCCAGCCACGAGGTGTCGTTCGACTACTTCGCGCTCGTCGAGCCGCAGGGCGCCGACGTCGTCCCGGAGGGCGAGTTCACCCTCGCCGGTGCCGAGGGCGGCTACGTCGTCGACGACGGCGGGCTCGCCCTCACCGACCAGCGGCCGCTGGACACGACGAGCTTCGTCGCGACCCCGGTCGACGGGTCGGGGGATGCCTCGCCCGTCACGCTCGCGACCGCCGGCGGCGACCCGCTCGTGGTGAGCGGCGACCGGCTGACCGTCGGGGCGCAGGGCGACGAGGCCGCCGTCGTGCGCCTGCGCGACATCGGCGGGGGAGCCCTCGCCGTCCTCGTCGGCGACCGTGCGCTGGTCCCGGGGGCCGACGGCGCCCTCGTCCTGGGCGAGGCGGCCGACGCGGCCCGTCTCGTCGTCGTCCCAGTCTCGGTGACCGAGCACGAGCTGACGATCGACACCGAGGCCGAGCGCACCGAGATGAGCGACGACCTCTACGGCGCGTTCTACGAGGACATCAACTACGCGGCCGACGGCGGCCTGTACGCCGAGCTGGTCCGCAACCGGTCCTTCGAGTTCTCTCATGCGGACAACGGCTCCTTCACCGGCCTGACCGCATGGAGCAAGGTCGGCGGCGGCGACATCACCGTCGAGTCCGAGCGGGACGAGTGGCTCAACGACTCCAACCGCTACTACCTGACCGTCGACTCCGACGGCAGCACGGGCGTGTCGAACTCCTCGTACAACGAGGGCGTCGCGGTCGCCGACGGCGCGTCGTACGACGCGTCGGTCTGGGCCCGCACCCCGGTGGCGCAGGACCTCACCGTGCGCGTGGTGTCCGCCGACGGCGGGACCACGTACGCGACCGGCACGGTCGCCGTCGACGGCTCGGACGAGTGGAAGCAGTACGAGACCACCCTGACCGTCACGGGCACGGCGAACGACGCCCGCTTCGAGGTCGTCTCGGGTGCCGAGGGCACGCTGCGCCTCGACATGGTGTCCCTGTTCCCGCAGGACACCTGGGTCGGTCCCGTCAACGGCAGGAGCGTGCTGCGCAAGGACCTGGCCGAGATGGTCGAGGACCTGAACCCGAAGTTCCTGCGCTTCCCGGGAGGGTGCGTGACGAACGTCGGCACCTTCGACACGTACCTCGGCTCCGACGGCGAGGACCGTACGCGCACCTACCAGTGGAAGGAGACGATCGGGCCGGTCGAGGAGCGCCCGACCAACGGGAACTTCTGGGGCTACAACCAGTCCTACGGCATCGGGTACCTCGAGTACATGAAGTGGGCCGAGGACCTCGGCGCCACCCCGCTGCCCGTGGTGTCCGTGGGCGCCAACGGCTGCGGGTCGACCATCCCTGAGATGCACCCCGGCGACGCGAACTTCGACCGCTGGGTCGCCGACACGGTGGACCTCGTCGAGTTCGCCAAGGGCGACGTCGACACCGAGTGGGGCGCCGTGCGCGCCGAGCTCGGCCACCCGGAGCCGTTCGACCTGCGCTACATCGGGCTGGGGAACGAGGAGAACACCGACACGTTCCAGGAGAACTTCCCGGCGTTCCGCGACGCGATCGAGGACGCCGCCGCCGACCACGGGTGGGACGTCACGATCATCTCCAACTCGGGTCCGGACGACACCGGTGCCCGCTTCGACGAGCTGTGGGAGTTCAACCGCGACCAGGGCGTGGACATGGTCGACGAGCACTACTACAACGACCCGTCCTGGTTCCTGCAGAACTCCGAGCGGTACGACTCCTACGACCGCTCCGGTCCGCACGTGTTCCTCGGCGAGTACGCCTCGCGCGGCAACACCTGGGGCAACGCGCTGGCCGAGGCGGCGTACATGACCGGTCTGGAGCGCAACTCCGACGTCGTCGAGCTGGCCTCCTACGCGCCGATGTTCGCCAACGAGGACTACGTCCAGTGGTCCCCGGACATGATGTGGTTCGACAACGACGAGTCCTGGGGCTCGGTGAACTACTGGAACCAGCGGCTGTTCATGAACAACGTCGGCGACGAGGTCGTGCCGAGCGAGCACTCCGGTCCGGCAGCGCCGGGCAACGGCCCGCTCGACGGCGGCGTCTTCCTGTCGACCTGGTCCACCCAGGCCGCCTACGACGACGTCGTGGTGACCGACAACGACACCGGTGAGGTGCTGTTCTCCGACTCCTTCGAGGACGCCTCCAGCTGGTCGCCGGTGGCGGGCTCGTGGGCGGTCGAGGACGGCGAGTACGTCCAGTCCGGCTCGGCGAACGACGCCCGGTCGGTCCCGACGGACGGCTACGACGTCGACTGGTCGAACTACACGCTGGAGCTCGACGCCCGCAAGCTCTCCGGCGACGAGGGCTTCCTCGTCGGCTTCGCCGCCGGCGGTGCGGACGACTACTTCTGGTGGAACCTCGGCGGCTGGAACAACACCCGGTCGGTGCTCCAGCGTGCCGACGGCGGGTCCGCCGGCGAGGTCGTCGCCCTCGAGGGCGAGTCGGTCGAGACCGGCCAGGACTACCACGTCAAGGTCGTCGTCGAGGGTCGCACCGTGGAGCTCTACCTGGACGGTGAGCTGCAGATGACCTACACCGAGCCGACCGAGAAGTCGCTCTACCAGGTCGTCACCCACGACGAGGAGACCGGCGAGCTGATCGTCAAGGTCGTCAACCCGGGAGCCTCGACCGCACGGACCGACGTGTCCGTCACCGGCGGGTTCGACGTGGCGCCCGAGGTGGCCGTCACCGAGATGGTGGCCGACCCGTCGGCGACCAACACCAAGGCCGACAAGACGAACGTGGTCCCCGTCGACCGGACCTGGGACTCCGGAGCGGACGCGTTCACGTACGACTTCCCGGCCCACTCGGTGACGTTCCTGAGGCTGGCGCCCGAGACCGGCGAGACCCCCAGCGCGGTGCGGGCGAGGATCCGGCCCGCGTCCGTGGTGCAGGGCACCTCGGCCCGGGTCGAGGCGACCGTCGTGGCCGCCGAGGGCGGCGGGTCGAAGGACCGCGGGACGGGCCGGGTCGAGGTCGAGGTGGACGGCGTGACCGCCACGGGCACCCTGGCCGACGGCGAGGCCACCGTGCGGATCCCGACCGACGGCCTGGAGCCCGGGGAGCATCGGGTGACGGTCCGCTACCCGGGTGACGCCACGTATGCGCCGAGCGAGGTGGTCAAGGACCTGACGGTCCGCGCCCCGAGGTAGCACCACCACGCCGCCGACCGTCCTGGTTCTGTACGCAATCCGCTGGATTCCGTACAGAACCAGGACGGTCGGCAGACCACGGGCCAGGATGTTGACGTGAACATCTCGACCCACCGTTTCTCGACGAGGAGGACTCACCCATGAACGGCACGACATCACGATCGCACCGACGGGCCGGGCCCGTGCGGCGGCGCTGGCAGGGCGCCGCCGTGGCCCTCGCGGTCGGGCTCCCGGCCGCGCTGGCGAGCATGCCCGCGTCCGCCGCACCGGCCCCGTCGTCGGGCACGACGTCCGACGCCACCACCACCGACGCGCAGGACGAGTACGCCGGCTACCTGTTCTCGTACTTCACCGGCGAGGGCACTGCCGACGGGGAGCAGGTCTACTTCGGTCTGAGCGAGGGCAACGACCCCCTGCACTACCGGCCGATCAACGACGGCGAGCCGGTGCTCACCTCCGACGTGGGCGACGACGGCGTCCGCGACCCGTTCATCATCCGCGACCCGCGCGACGGCTCGTTCTACCAGATCGCCACCGACCTGAAGGTCTACGGCAACGGGAACTGGGACGAGTTCCAGCGCCACGGCTCCCTGTCGATCGTCGTGTGGGAGTCGGACGACCTGGTGAGCTGGAGCGAGCCGCGCCTCGTGCAGGTCTCGCCCGAGAACGCCGGCAACACGTGGGCACCCGAGGCGTACTGGGATGACGAGCGCGGCGAGTTCGTCGTGTTCTGGGCCTCCAAGCTGTACGACGCCGACGACCCGGAGCACACCGGGAACCAGCACAACCGCATGATGTACGCGACCACGACGGACTTCCGGACCTTCTCGGAGGCGAAGGTCTGGATCGACCCGGGCTACTCCGTCATCGACTCCACCGTCATCAAGCACGACGACACGTACTACCGGTTCACCAAGGACGAGCGGAACAACACCTCGTCCACGCCGTGCTCGAAGTTCATCACCGCCGAGAGGTCGACCGACCTGCGGTCGACGGACTACGACTTCATCGCCGACTGCATCGGCAAGGCGCGCGACGGCTCGCCGGGGATCAACCAGGGCGAGGGGCCGCTCGTCTTCAAGTCCAACACCGAGGAGAAGTGGTACCAGTTCATCGACGAGTTCGGCGGTCGCGGCTACGTGCCGTTCGAGACCACCGACCTGGACTCGGGCGAGTGGACGATGGCCACGGACTACCAGATGCCGGGCCGCCCGCGGCACGGCACCGTGCTGCCGGTGACACAGGCCGAGTACGACCGGCTGCTGCGCCACTACCAGCCGGACGCCCTCGTCGAGTCCGTCGACCCCGTCGAGGCGACCACCCAGGTGCGGCGCGCCCCCGTGCTGCCCGGCGAGGTGGGCGTCACCTACGCGGACGGCTCGACCGGGACCACGGCCGTCACCTGGGACACCGTCGCCGAGGGCGACTACGCGCGGCCGGGGACGTTCGAGGTCACCGGCACGCTGGCGGGCGGCGCGTCCGCCCGGGCCACCGCGACGGTGACCGTCCAGGCGCAGCGCATCCACGTGGAGTCGGTCTCCGTCGATCCTTCGCAGGTCGAGCTGTGGCAGGGCACCGAGGCCACCCTGGAGGCCACTGTCACGCCGGAGAACGCCTCGGACCGGCGGGTCCGGTGGGCTTCGCGCGACACCGACGTCGCGACCGTGGACGCCGACGGCACGGTGCACGCCGTCGCGCCCGGCACGGCCACGGTCGTGGCCGCGACGCACGGCCCGCACCGTGCCGAGGTCGCGGTGACGGTCACCGCCGAGCCGCCGGGCCTCGTGGCCCGCTACCCGCTGGACGAGACGTCCGGGACCGCGGCGGCCAACGCCGTCGCGGACAGCCCGTTCGCCGCGGCGAGCCTGGAGAACGGGGCCGCGTTCACGGGCGACGGCGTCGCCCTCGACGGCGCGGACGACTACGTCGACCTGCCCGACCACCTGCTGCGCGGGCTGACCGACGTCACCGTGGCGCTCGACGTGCGGATCGCGCCCGACCAGGGCACGCCGTACTTCGTCTACGGTCTCGGCAACTCCAGCGGGTCCAGCGGGGACGGGTACCTGTTCACCACCGGCAACGCCTACCGCACCTCGATCACCACGGGGAACTGGTCCGGCGAGCAGACCGTGACCGCCGGCCGCGACCTCGACCGCGGGGTGTGGACCCACCTGGCGTACACGCTGTCCGGCGACACCGCCGTGCTGTACGAGAACGGCGTCGAGGTGGCCCGGCAGACGGGCGTCACCGTCGACCCGGGCGACATCGGCGGCGGCGACACCGTGGCGAACTACCTCGGGCGGTCGCTGTACTCCGGCGACAAGCACCTCAAGGGCGACGTGCGGGACTTCCGCCTCTACGACCGGGCGCTGTCGGCCGCGGAGGTCGCCTCGTTCGGCGTGGACCACACCGCCGTGCGCGGCGCGGAGGCCGACGGCCTGGCCACCGGCGCGATCGTCGACGGCGAGACCTCCACGGTGACGCTCCCGGTCGAGCCGGCCACGGACGTCACGGCGCTCGCGCCGCGGCTCGACGTCTCCGCCGCGGCGACCGTGAGCCCGGCCAACGGCTCGACGCAGGACCTCACCGAGCCCGTGACGTACACGGTCACCGGCCCGGACGGGGAATCGCGGGACTGGACGGTGCGGGCCGTGGAGCTGCGCACCCCCGTGCTGCCCGGGTACAACGCCGACCCGAACATCGCCCAGTTCGGCGGCACGTTCTACCTGTACGCGACGAGCGACGGGTTCGACGGCTGGGGCGGGCGCACGTTCTACGTCTGGACGTCAAAGAACCTGGTCGACTGGGAGCGCTCGGCCGAGCCGATCCTCACGCTCGACGGCGAGGACGGCGACGTGCCGTGGGCGACCGGCAACGCGTGGGCCCCGACGATCATCGAGCGGGACCAGAAGTACTACTTCTACTTCTCCGGCCACAACCCGGCCTACGGCCGCAAGACGATCGGCGTCGCGGTCGCGGACAGCCCCACCGGGCCGTTCGTCGCGGAGCCGGAGGCGATGATCACGAACGGCGAGGACGTGCACTCGGGGCAGGCGATCGACCCGGCCGCGTTCGAGGACCCGGCCACGGGCACGTTCTACCTGTTCTGGGGCAACGGCGGCCCGTCGAACGGTCCCGTGATGGCCGAGCTGAGCGACGACATGACGTCCGTCGTGCCGGGCAGCATCCGCCGGATCGAGGGGCTGCCCGACTTCCGTGAGGGTCTGTTCGTGAACTACCGCGACGGGAGGTACCACCTCACGTACTCCATCGACGACACCGGCTCGGAGAACTACCGCGTCGGGTACGCGACGTCCGACAGTGTCGACGGGCCGTGGACCTACCAGGGTCTGCTGCTGGCCAAGGACGCGAGCCAGGGGATCCTCGGGACCGGGCACTCCTCGATCCTCAACGTGCAGGGCACCGACGACTGGTACATCGCGTACCACCGGTTCGCGATCCCCGACGGGAACGGCACCCACCGGGAGACGACGATCGACCGGCTCCACGTCGGCGACGACGGGCTGTTCCAGCCCGTGACGCCCACGCTCGGCGGGCCCGACCCCCGCTGAGACCACCCGCAGCGACACCGAGCAGGCGGTCGACAGCGTGGCGGCCGGTTCTCGCCGCCATCACGCCGTCGACCGCCTGCTCGGCGTCGTCACGCAAGTTCACGCAAGCGGCTTGCGTCCCGGGGTACAGTCGAGGGCATGTCGAGACGACTTGCGGATGTGGCGGCCAAGGTGGGCGTGAGCGAGGCGACGGTCAGCCGGGTGCTCAACGGCAAGCCGGGCGTCTCGCAGGCGACGCGTGACGCGGTGCTCACCGCGCTGGACGTGCTCGGGTACGAGCGGCCCACCAAGCTCCGCGGGGACCGCCCGCGCCTGGTCGGCCTCGTGCTGCCGGAGCTCGCCAACCCGATCTTCCCGGCGTTCGCCGAGGTGGTCGGCGGCGCCCTGGCGCAGCAGGGGTTCACCCCGGTGCTGTGCACGCGGACCGCGGGCGGCGTCTCCGAGGCCGAGTACGTGGACCTGCTCCTGGGGCAGCAGGTCTCCGGCGTGATCTTCGCCGGCGGCTTCTACGCGGAGCGGGACGCCGACCACGCCCACTACGAGCGGCTGGAGGCCCTGAGCCTGCCCGTCGTGCTGATCAACGCCTCGATCGAGAGCCTCGACTTCCCGCGGGTGTCGTGCGACGACCTGGTGGCGACCCAGCAGGCGCTGGAGCACCTCACGTCCATGGGGCACGCGCGCATCGGGCTCCTGCTGGGCCCGTCGGACCACGTGCCTTCGGAGCGCAAGCTCGAGGCGGCGCGCGGGTACGCCCGGCGGCACGGGCTCGACCTGCCCGACGACCTCGTGGTGCACAGCCAGTACTCGCTGGAGAGCGGCCAGGCGGCGACCAACCGGCTGCTGGACGCCGGGGCGACGGCGGTGCTGTGCGCCTCGGACCCGCTCGCTCTCGGCGCGGTCCGGTCGGTGCGCCGTGCCGGGCTGCGCGTGCCCGCCGACGTCTCGGTGGTGGGCTACGACGACTCGGCGCTGATGAACTCGACGGACCCGGCCCTGACCACCGTGCGCCAGCCCATCGACGCGATGGGTCGAGCCGCCGTGGAGCTCCTGGCGGGGATGATCGCGGGCGTCACGGTGCCCCGCGACGAGCTGCTCTTCGAGCCGGAGCTGGTGGTGCGCCGGTCCACTGCCGCCGCGCCGCGCCCGGGCGGCTGACGCCGCGCGCGACCGAGGCGCCCGCAGGGGCCGGGCCGGCATCGTGCCGGCCCGGCCCCTGCGTCGTGCCCGGGTGGTGCGACGGTTCCGCGCGTTCTCGACCCGATCACCTGCGGTGTCCTGTCTCGTTTCCGAACCGTAACAATCAAGTTCTTGCGTGGAACGCGTCGCTTCATTACTGTCTCTCGTGTTCGACGACGACGAGAGGAGCTCACCGGTGAGCGACGGGCACGACGCGGAGTGGTGGCGCAGCGCGGTGATCTACCAGGTCTACCCACGCTCGTTCGCCGACGGGAACGGTGACGGGACGGGCGACCTGGCCGGCGTGCGGCAGCGGCTGGGCCATCTGCGTGACCTCGGGGTCGACGCGATCTGGTTCACCCCCTGGTACCGCTCACCGCTCGCCGACGGCGGCTACGACGTCGAGGACTACCGTGCGATCGACCCGGCGTTCGGCACGCTGACCGAGGCGGAGGCTCTGATCGCGGAGGCGCGCGAGCTCGGCCTGCGCACCATCGTCGACGTCGTGCCGAACCACGTCTCGGACCGCCACCCGTGGTTCCGGGCCGCTCTCGCCGCCGGTCCGGGCTCGCCCGAGCGCGACCGCTTCTGGTTCCGCGCGGGCCGCGGCGCACGCGGCGACGAGATGCCCACCCGCTGGGTCTCCGACTTCCAGGGCAGCACCTGGACCCGGACCACGAACCCCGACGGCACACCGGGGGAGTGGTACCTGCACCTGTTCACCCCCGAGCAGCCCGACCTCAACTGGGACCACCCCGACGTGCGCCGCGAGCACGAGGAGATCCTGCGGTTCTGGTTCGACCGCGGCGTCGCCGGCGTCCGGATCGACTCCGCGGCGCTGCCCGTCAAGGACCCCGCCCTGCCCGAGGTCCCCGAGGCCTGGGGGCCGGGGGAGCACCCGCACCTGGACCGCGACGGGCTGCACGACATCTACCGCTCCTGGCGTGCCGTCGCCGACTCCTACGACGAGCCGCGGGTGCTCGTCGGCGAGATCTGGCTCCCGGACGCCCGGCGGTTCGCGCGCTACCTGCGCGGCGACGAGATGCACACGGCGTTCAACTTCGACTTCATGACCCGTCCGTGGGACGCCAAGGAGCTGCGCGAGTCGATCCGCACCACCCTCGAGGCGCACGCCCCGGTCGGTGCGCCGCCCACCTGGGTGCTGTCCAACCACGACGTCACCCGCCCGGTCACCCGCTACGGGCGCGAGGACAGCTCGTTCGACTTCGCGGCCAAGCGCTTCGGCACGCCCACCGACCTCGCCGTCGGCGGGCGTCGCGCCCGCGCGGCGGCGCTGCTCACCGGTGCCCTGCCGGGCGCCCTCTACCTCTACCAGGGTGACGAGCTCGGGCTGCCGGAGGTCGAGCTGCCCGTCGAGGCGATCCAGGATCCGATGCACTTCCGCTCCGGCGGCGTCGACCCGGGCCGCGACGGCTGCCGCGTGCCCCTGCCCTGGGCACGGACCGGGTCGTCCTACGGCTTCGGGCCCGACGGCGGCGCGGCGCCGTGGCTGCCCCAGCCGGACGGCTGGGGGGACCTCTCCGTCGAGGCCCAGGAGGACGACCCGGTGTCGATGCTCGCGCTGTACCGCCGCATGCTCGCCGTCCGGCGGTCGGAGCCGGGGCTGCGCGACGGCGACCTCGTCTGGCTCGACGCCGTGGCGGGTGCTCCCGTGCCCGCCCGCGCCCTCGCCTTCGCCCGGGGCGACGTCGCCTGCGTCGTCAACCTCGGGCCCGACCCCGTGCCGCTGCCGCAGGACGCCGACCTGCTGCTGCACAGCGGCGACCCGGCCACCCGACCGACGTCGGTCCTGACCGACACGGCCGCCTGGGTCCGGTGGTGACGGGCTCCCGGCCCGCACGACGATCCCGCATCACGACCCCGCATCACGATCCCGCACAGTCCCGCACCGTGACCGGTGCACCGACCAAGGAGCGACGATGAAGTCCACACGCCACGCGATCGCCTGCACCGTCGCAGGCGCGACCGCGATCGCCCTGCTCGCCGGCTGCTCCGGCGACGACCCGCAGGGCGAGAGCACGAACGAGTCGGGCCGGGTGACCCTCAAGGTCGTCTCCCTGCTGCCCGGGTCCACCGAGGAGGCGGTCGCCGCCTTCGAGGACCAGGTCGCCGAGTTCGAGGAGGAGCACCCCGACATCGACGTGGTGCCCGAGGAGTACGAGTGGAAGGCGACCACGTTCGCCGCCCAGCTCGCCGGCGGCACGCTCCCCGACGTCTTCGAGATCCCCTTCACCGACGCCCAGGGTCTGGTGGAGAACGGCCAGCTCGCCGACATGGACGCCCAGTTCCGCTCCCTGCCCTACGCGGACGCGTTCAACCCCACGATCCTGGAGGCCGGCACGGGCGACGACGGGCACGTCTACGCCATCCCCGCCAAGAACGCGTACCCCGTGGCCCTGCACTACAACCGGAAGCTGTTCGCGTCCTCCGGGCTCGACCCGGAGCAGCCGCCGACGACCTGGGACGAAGTCCGCGCCGCCGCGAAGAAGATCGCCGACGCCCACCCCGGCGTCGCCGGGTTCGCCACCATGACGCAGAACAACACGGGCGGCTGGCAGCTCACCGCGCAGACCGTCGCCCGCGGCGGGCGCACCGTCGAGGTCGACGCCGACCAGCAGGCCACCGCCACGCTCGACGACGCGGGCGTGCGCGAGGCCCTGCGGTTCCTGCACGACCTGCGCTGGGAGGACGACTCCATGGGCGCCAACTTCCTGCTCGACTGGGGGAGCATCAACCAGGAGTTCGCGGCCGGCCAGGTGGGCATGTTCACGTCGGGCTCCGACATCTACACCGCCCTGGTCCAGACGAACGACATCGACCCCGACAGCTACGGGCTGGCCCCGATCCCGCTCTCCGGCGACCCCGACGCGGCGACGCTCACGGGCGGCACGCTGGCCGGCGTGCCCGCCTCGGTCGACGACACGGTCAAGGACGCCGCGATCGAGTGGATCGACTTCTACTACCTGAACAAGCTCGTCGACGAGGACCGAGCCGTCGCCGACGCCGAGACCCTCGTCGCGAACGACCAGCCCGTGGGGACGCCCGTGCTGCCGATGTTCTCGAAGGAGCAGTACGAGCTGAACCAGGAATGGATCGCCGACTACGTGAACGTGCCGCTGGACCAGATGGCGGCGTTCACCGACGCGATGTTCGACCTGCCGCTGGCCGGTGAGCCGTCGCAGAAGACCCAGGAGGTCTACGCGCTGCTCGACCCGGTCGTCCAGGCCGTGCTCACCGACGAGGGCGCGGACATCGACGCGCTGCTCGCCGACGCGGACGCCCAGGCCCAGGCGCTGCTCGACCAGGGCTGATCCCCGGCCCGGGGCGTCGGCCGTCGGTCCACCCGCCCGCCGTGGCCGCGGCGACCACCGCCGCGGCCACGGTCCCGCCGTCACCCGCCGTCACCCGCCGTCACCCGCCGTCACCCGCCGTCGAACCGGAGGCCGACACGTGAGCCCCACCACCGCACCACCACGCCGCGACGGCAGGGCGCCGTCGGACCCCCCGGCGCCTCGCCCCGCCCACGGGCCCCGGCGACGCCGAGGCCCGGCCGCCTGGCTGCGCGCCGGCGGCCTGAGCAACCTGGTCTTCCTGCTGCCGCTGCTGGTGATCTTCGGCGTCTTCTCGTGGTTCCCGATCGTGCGCGCGGTGATCATGAGTGTCCAGGAGACGAACCTCGTCTCCGCCCCCGAGTTCGTCGGGCTGGAGAACTTCCGCCGCGTCCTGGCCGACCCGTTGCTGTGGACCGCCGTGCGCAACACGCTCTACTTCGCCTTCCTGGCCCTGCTGCTCGGCTACCCCGTGCCCCTCGTGGTCGCCGTGCTGATGCGCGAGGTCCGCCGGGCGCGAGGGCTGTACTCCGCCCTGGCCTACCTGCCCGTCGTCGTCCCCCCGGTCGTCTCCGTCCTGCTCTGGAAGTTCTTCTACGACGCCTCGCCGTCGGGTGTGTTCAACACCATCCTCGGCTGGGTCGGTCTCGGGCCGTACCCGTGGCTCCAGGACGCCTCGTGGGCCATGCCGTCGTTGGTGCTGGCGGCCACGTGGGCGGGGGCCGGCGGCACCGTGATCATCTACCTCGCCGCGCTCACCAGCGTCCCGACGGAGCTCTACGACGCCTCCGAGGTGGACGGCGCCGGGCTGTGGCGCAAGGTGTGGCACGTGACCATGCCGCACCTGCGCGGCGTCCTGTTCATCACGCTGATCCTCCAGGTCATCGCCACCGCCCAGGTGTTCCTCGAGCCGTACCTGTTCACCGGCGGCGGTCCGAACAACGCGACCGTGACCGTGCTGCTGCTCGTCTACCGCTACGCCTTCCAGAACAGCCTCGGCGGGGACTACGGGGCCGCGACGGCGCTCTCGCTGCTGCTCGCCGCGGTCCTCGCGGTCCTGTCCGTCCTCTACTTCCGCCTCACCCGGTCCTGGAGCACCTCATGACCCTCTCCGACACGCGGGCCACGCCCGCGCAGGACGCCGCGGAGCGTGCTACGGCCACCGGCGCGCCGCTCGCGCGACGGCTCGGCCGACGGCGCCCCGCCGAGGCCGACCGCGGGGCCCTGTCGCCGTCCGACTGGCGCCGTCCGGCCGTCCGCCGGGGGATGGGTGGCGCCCACGTGCTGCTGCTCGCCCTGCTGGTCCTGGTCGGCCTGGGCCCGATGGTCCTGCTGGCCAAGTACGCGATCACCCCCACCCAGGACATCCTGAGCACGCCGATGGCGGTGTTCCCGCACGGCGTCGCGTGGGAGAACCTGGAGCGCGCCTGGAACGACGTGCAGATCAGCCGGTACTTCCTCAACACCGTCTGGCTCGCCGCCGGGTCGTGGGCGTCCCAGCTGCTGGTCGCGACGACCGGCGGGTACGCGCTGTCGGTGCTGCGGCCCCGGTACGGCAGGGTGGTCCAGGCGATGGTGCTGGCGACGATGTTCGTGCCCGCCGTAGTGCTGCTCGTCCCGCTGTACCTGACGATCCTCGACCCGCCGCTGCTCGGGCGGTCCCTGATCGACAGCCTCTGGGCCGTGTGGCTGCCCGCCGGCGCCAGCGCGTTCAACGTGCTGCTCGTGCAGCGGTTCTTCGACAACCTGCCGCGGGAGGTGTTCGAGGCGGCACGGGTCGACGGGGCCGGTCCCTACCGGCTGTTCTGGTCCGTGGTGCTGCCCATGTCGCGGCCGATCATCGGTGTCGTGTCGGTGTTCGCGGTCATCGCGGCGTGGAAGGACTTCCTGTGGCCGCTGCTCGTGCTCAAGGACCCGGCGATCCAGCCGCTGTCGGTCCGGCTGCCGTCGATCGCGGCGTCCACCGACCTCGGCGTGTTCCTCGCGGCGCTCGCGATCGCCACGGTGATCCCGGTGGCCCTCTTCCTGGCGTTCCAGCGGCTCTTCCTGTCGGGCGCGGGGCTGGGGGGAGCCGTCAAGGGGTGAATTGTGGGTGAAAATCTCCACACGGGCTCCACGACATCGGCGCACAGCGTTGACTTCCGTGCCCCCGACCTGCTGACATATACCTCTCATCCTGATATTTCGGAGGTCCACGTGGGGAAGCAGGGCACGGCCGGAGCCGAAGAGGTCGTAGGCCGTCCGAGAGCCCGCTACCGCGGCCGTCACCTCCCGATGGTGGCGGTCGTGCTGGCGGCGTTCATCGCCACCGCGCTGGCGTACAGCGGCATGGTCCTGTTCGGGCTCGAGGTCGCGCACATGACGCCCATCGAGGCGTACGCGCTGGCGGGCTTCCTGGAGGTCAGCCTCGTCGCCGTCGCGCTCATGGCGCGCAACGCCGCGCTCGAGGCACGACCGTACGGCGTCCTGCTGACGCTGACCTGGATCCTGTCGGGCACCTCGGGTCTGTTCGCGGCGCTGCACGAGATCGCGGTGCCCAACGAGAGCACGCCGTACATGGTGGCGTTCCGCTTCGTGCCGCCGCTCGTCGCGGCGCTGATGTGGCACCTGGCGCTCGTGGGGGAGCGGCATCTCGTCACGGGGCACACCCTCGACGAGCGCCGACGCGAGAGCCGCGTGCACCAGTACGTCACCGCCCTGGAGATGTGGCGCGACGCACGCCTCGACAGCTCGGGGAGCCGTCGCGGCATGCGCAAGATCCGCGAGATGCACCGGCGGCAGCGGGCGGCGCGCGACCGCGCTCTCAAGCTGCTCACCGTCGAGGACTTCGAGCGGCGCATGCAGGTCTGGGTCGAGCGGCTCGAGGCCGCCGAGCGTCACGGCAACCGGCTCGACACCATCGGCGCGAGCTCCGTCAAGCGCGGGGTTGCGCGGGGCGTGGCAGCCGCGGTCGTCGACGCCCGGGTCGACGAGGCCGTGGAGGCTGCCGCGGAGGCCGAGCGAGCCTCGGTGGTCCGGCGTGCCGAGGGCGAGCCGTTCGCCGAGACCTTCGAGTCCGCCCTGGCCGCCGACGCGGCGTCCGAGGGCGAGGGCGACGCCGAGGCGACCGAGCGCGACGAGACGGTGGAGGCCGACGACGCCGACGTGACCGAGGCGTCCGCCGCCGAGGACACCGACGACGAGCAGGACGACACTGACACGGACGAGGCGGTCGCCGGGACCAGCGCCGCGACCTCCGCCGTCATCGGCGACGACCCGATCTCCCGGGCCGAGCCGCTGCCGGAGACCGGGCACACGCGGCGCGTCGAGCTCTTCGACCTGGTCCGCCCCGAGGAGCGGACCTCGCCCTCCCTGGCCGAGCGGTGGGCCCGGACCGGCCCGAACAAGGCGTCGCGCGACGCGGAGCCCGCCCCGGTCACGTCCGGCGCGGGGACGCCCGCCGTCGACGAGTCCGGCGAGGAGACCTCCGAGCCCGAGCGGCGGACCGACGGGCTCGCCCGGGCCCGGATGACCCAGCGCGAGATCGCCAACCTGGTCTCGTCGTCGCGGTCCTCGGGTTCCTGACCCGACCGCACCACGAAGCACCGCTGCCGGGCGTCGCGAGCGCGACGCCCGGCAGCGGCGTGTCCGGGACCGGCTCGGCGGGGGCCGGTCGGCGCTCGTTCAACGCACGGTGTCGCGGAAGCGCTCCACGCGGTGGAACGTCAGGAAGTTCGTGTCGTGGAAGCTGGCCGCTCCGCCGGCGTCGTCGTCGAATGCGGTACGGGAGACGAACAGGATGTCGTCGCCGTCGACGACCCAGTCGACGTACTGGAACGCGTGCACCTGGTCGTCGTCGTGGTGCAGCAGCACGGGGCCGAGGTCCCAGCGGTCCAGGTCCGGCGAGCTGACGAGCTGAACGGTGTTCCGCGAGCGCAGCCCGACCGACGTCGCGGCCGGGTCGGGAACGTGGTTGACGAGCGACCAGTACCGGCCGCTGCGCTCGTCCCAGCGCACGGTGAACTTGGTGATGGAGCCCGGCATGGCACGGAACCCGGTCGCCGGGTCGAAGTCCAGTGTCGTCCCGTCGGCCCCCACGCGGATCACGGCGGCGTAGCAGGGGTCGGGGGTGGGCACGTCGACGCGCAGGAGGTCGACCAGCTCGCCGTCCGGGGTGACGACGGCGTTCCCCTCGAGCCAGCCCACGACCGTGCCGTCGAGCCAGGAGGGGTCGCTCGCGAGGAACCCGGTGTCCGTCCAGGACCTGGCGTCGAGCAGGTCGGCGTCGACCGTGGCCGAGAGCATGCCCGCCCGGAAGCTGCGGCCCCAGGTCGCGTCACCGGGACCCTCGAGGTCCTCGAACGCGCGCCAGAGCCGGCCACGGTGCTCGAGCACGGGGGTCGGCGCGCAGTGGTAGCGGCCCCGGCGCAGCAGCCCGCGGGCCTCGTCGACCGGGTCGGTCCAGGTCAGGCCGCCGTCGTCGGAGCGACGGATGACGACGTCGCCGTTCTGTCGCGCCGTGCCCAGCAGGTACAGCGCCCCGTCGTGCTGGAAGAGGGTGCTCCAGAACTGGCCGTGGAGCGTCGCGACCGCCCGCCAGGTGGTCCCGTCGTCCTCGGACCGGTGCACCACGGCGGTGTCGAAGCCGGTGCCGGGCCCGAACAGGTCGTGGGCGGCGAGCAGGACGCCGTCCCCCAGCGCGAGCAGCGTCGGTGATCCGACGTACTGCTTCTCGGCGGCGGGGACGTGCGCGATGACGCTCCCCGGTGCGTGCTCCACGGTCTCCACGGTCAGCGTGCCTCCTTCGGCAGGGTACTCCGGATGGACATCGGGCAACCGGCGACGGGATATCGTCACCAGTGACGATTGACGGATAACCGTCATCCGATACAGTAGCAGCACGATCGAAGGAGACCCCGTGAGCGCACCTACCGCGCCGAGGCGCCCCCGGCTGGGGGGCGTCTTCTGCCCTGTCATCACCCCGCTCGACGACCGGGGGCGGCTCGACGAGCCCGCGCTGCGGCGCCAGGTGGACCGTGTCGTGGCCGCCGGCGACCAGGTCATGGTCCTCGGCACCAGCGGCGAGCTGCCGATCCTCCCCGCGGTCGTGGCCGACCGCGTCGTCGAGGTGGCCGCCGACCAGCTCGCCGGCCGCACGACGCTCGTCTGCGGGGTCGGCGACGTCGGCACCGAGCGCGCGCTGGCCAACGTCGCCCGGGCGGGGGGCGCCGGCGCGGACGCCGTCGCGGTGACGACGCCGTACTACTACCCCGTCGACGCGGACGCCGTGCGTCGGCACTACCGGGAGGTCGCCGACCGGTCCGAGGTCCCGGTGGCGCTGTACAACATCCCGGTCAACACGCACACGCCGTTGACCCGCGAGGTCGTCGCCGATCTCGCGCAGCACCCGAACGTCGTCGCGATCAAGGACTCCAGCGGCGACCGGGACTTTTTCGCCTGGCTGCTGGAGCACCGCGACGCCCACGGCCTGGCGGTGCTCCAGGGCAGTGACGAGAAGCGCGCCCACCACTACTGGCGCGCGGGCATCGACGGCTACGTGTCGGGGCTCGAGAACGTGCTGCCGGGCACCATGCTCGAGCTCGCCGCCGCCGTGCGGGCCGGCGACGACGGGGCTGTGGCGGCGGCCCAGGCACGCGTGGACGCGATCGCCGATCTCACGGCGGAAGGCTTCTGGCTCTCCGTGCTCAAGGCCGGTGCCGCCCTCCAGGGAGTCGGCTCGGGACGTGTGTCCGCGCCACTGCCCGGGCTCTCGGACGAGCTGCACGGCCGCTTGCGGGAGACCCTGGCCGCGCACGACCTGCTGCCCGGGCTGGCGGGCGCGCCGGGCTGAGAAGGCAGGGTCCACGCGCACGACGTCGAGGGCCGGCGTCCCCGGACGGGGGACGCCGGCCCTCGACGCGGACGACGGGTGCGGGGCCGAGCCTCAGCGGGACGCGTCGACCAGCTCGCGCCGGGCCTCGCGCATCCTCCGGCTGGAGCCGTCGAGGTGCGCGGACAGCTCGGTCAGGGCGGGCTCGATCTCCCCGTCCTCGAGCAGCCGCAGGATGGCGGCGTGGGACTCGGCCGACGGGTGGAGGTCGGTGTCCCGCGCCGTCGTGATCTGCACCAGTGAGCGGAACGTGGGCTCGTTGTCGCGCCAGATCGCCATGAGGCGGCGATGCCCGGCGATCTCGTAGAACAGGGAGTGGAAGCGCAGGTCGGCGATGGCGAACTCGGTCGCGTCGCCCGCGTCGGCGGCCGCGCGCATGTCGTCCAGCGCCGCGTGCAGCCGGGACCAGTCCGCGTCGCCGCGATCGGCGCACAACCGCAGGGCGAACGACTCGAGCGTCGCCCGCAGGGAGAACAGCTCGGCGATGTCGCTGTCGGTGAGGCCGACCACATAGGTCCCGCGGCTGCGTGTCTCCACCAGACCCTCGGCCTCGAGCCGGCGCAGCGCGTCGCGGATCGGGCCGCGGCTCACCCCGAAGTCGGTCGAGAGCTGGGCCTCGACCAGGTGGGTGTCAGCGGGCAGCTGTCCGCGCACGATGAGGCGGCGCAGTTCTTGCGCGACGCGCTCGCCGAGTGCGGTCTGCTTCAGGGGGGTCACATCGAGGCTCATCACATGCTCCGTGGGTCGGCACCGCTCGGCATCGAGCAGCACTGCTGTCATCCGTCAACCAAAGACACTGTAGCGGAGGTGGTCCCGAGGGTCAGGCCACCGACACCGCCGGCATCCGCTCGCCGCCGCGGGGCCCGGCCCGCCACTGGTCGTGCACGGACCAGTCGAGCATCGCCCGCAGCATGCGGTCGCGCCGCTCGCGATGGTCCGGGTCGTGCCAGAGGTTGCGCGACTCGTCCGGGTCCTGGGCAAGGTCGAAGAGCTGGCCGGTGTCCGGGTCGTCGACGTCGTGGTACGCCACGAGCTTGTACCGCTCGTCGCGCAGCATCGTGGCCAGCAGGGGCGGGTCGAAGTACCGGCTGCCCTCGCCCACGGCGAGACCGCCGTTGCGGTAGGTGCTCACGGCGTAGGGGCGAGGTGCGGCCTCGCCGCGCGCGAGGGCGACAAGGTCGCGTGAGTCGGCGCCCGGCCCGAGGGTCGTCGGCGGCAGGCCCGCGGCGGCCACGGCCGTCGCCGCCACGTCGGTCAGCTGGACCGGTGCCGTGACGCGGGTCCCGGCCGGGACGCGCGGCCCACGGACGAGCAGCGGGACCCGTGCCACCGCCTCGGTGAAGAATGCTCCCTTCGTCATGAGGCCGCGGTCCCCGAGCGCCTCGCCATGGTCGGAGGTGAAGACCACGAGCGTGTTCTCGCGCAGGCCGAGCCGATCCAGCTCGGTCAGCACCCGCCCGATCTCGTGATCGGCGAACGCGACGGCCGCGTGGTAGCCGCGGCGCGCCGTGTCGAGATCGTGCGGGACATGCGCGTCCACGGTCTTGGAGGCGGCCTCGACCTGCAGGCCGCGGGGCGTCGGCCCGTCCGCGGGCGGCAGCACCGGCGGCAGGGCGCCGACCTTCTCGTCCCATCCTGGCGGGGCGTTGTCGTAGGGGTTGTGCGGGTCGAAGAGGCTCATCACGCCGAAGAACGGGACGCCGTCGGCCGTCGCGCCGCGCAGGAAGTCCATCGTGCGCTCCGCGGCCCAGTGCGACATGTGCAGGTGCTCCGGGTGGTGCACGACGCCCCGTCCCTCGGTCACCATGCGTGCGTGGAACTCCGGGTCGGCGACCTCCAGCCAGCGTGAGTAGGCCTGCAGGGGCGAGCCCATGTCCATCGACATCTCGTTGCACAGCTCGTAGACGTCGAAGCCGTCGTGAGGGTGCCGCCGCTCCGCCTCGTCGACCCGGCTGCTCACGTGCAGCTTGCCGATCAGGCCCGTGCGGTAGCCGGCGTCTTGCAGGTGTTCGCCGACGAGCACCTGGTCGCCGGGCAGGGAGTCGTAGAGGCGTGCCACGCCGTGCCCGGCGACGTGCCGCCCGGTGAGCAGGCTGGCGCGGCTCGGCGTGCACAGGGGCGAGGTGCAGTACGCGGCGTCGAAGACGGCTCCGTCCGCGGCGAGCGCGTCGAGGTGGGGCGTTGGCGCGGGCGCGGGGCCGTACGCCCCGATCGAGTCCGCGCGTTGCTGGTCGGTCATCACGAGCAGCACGTTCGTCGGCCGTGCCGCCGCGGTCTCGTCGGGCATGCTGGGCGCCCCTCCTGTGTGTCGTCGTCTCTGGCGTCACTCGATGACGGTCAACATTACACCGTGAGCCGGTGCCCGATGCCCGAACGTTGACAGGGTGGTGGCGGATGGCTTTACTGTGTGATCGGATAACCGAAAACCGGCGACAGCAAACCAGACACCGACGGCGGTGCGGCTGCGCCGGGCGTGACCATCAACGGTGAAGGGAACGGCGGCATGAGAAGAGTGCAGATCATCGGGGCGTTCGGCGCGGTCGCGGCGCTCGCGGTCGTGGGGGGATGCTCGTCCTCCGGCGACGACGCGGCGGAGGGTGACGGCGTGACGATCTCCGTGATGGGGCTCCCGCCCGACAGCAAGGCGGAGGAGCGGCAGACGTTCCTCGACGCCGTCGACGCGTTCGAGGAGGCCAACCCCGACGTCACGGTCGAGCCGTCGGAGTACGAGTTCGACGCGCAGACGTTCTCGGCGCGCCTCGCCGGCGGGAACGTCGACACGGTCCTGCGGGTGCCGTTCACGGAGTCCCAGGCGCTGATCCGGCGCGGCCAGGTCGCGGACGTGACGGCCGAGGTGGATGAACTCGAGGCGGGGGCGGCGCTGGAACCGCGCATCCTCGAGCTGATGTCCGACGCCGACGGCGCGGTCTACGGGCTGCCGGAACGGGCGTACGCCGTCGGGCTGCTGTACAACCGCGACCTGTTCGAGCAGGCGGGCCTCGACCCGGACGCGCCGCCGGCCACCTGGGACGAGCTGCGCGAGGCGGCGACGGCGCTGCAGGGTGTCGTCGACACCCCGTACGCCGAGCTCACCACCAACAACCAGGGCGGCTGGCACATCACCATGCAGACGTACTCCTACGGGGGCACGATCGAGGAGCAGCAGGGTGACGAGTACGTGGCGACGTTCGACAACGACCGGACCGTGGCGGCGCTCGAGAACCTCGCCGAGCTGCGGTGGCAGGACGACGTCATGGGCACGCAGCAGCTGCGCGAGCAGGCCGACACGCTGCGCGACTTCGCGGCCGGCGACGTCGGCATGTGGCTCGGCTCGCCCGACGTCTTCAACGGGTACGTCAACAACTTCGACGGTGACCCGAAGGCCTTCGGGGTCGGGCCGATGCCCCAGGCTGGCGGGGACGCGACCCTCACGGGCGGCTGGGTGACGATGGTCAGCGCCGACGCGACGGACGCCGAGCGCGCGGCCGCGGTGCGGTGGATGGACTTCAAGAACCTCCGCCAGCGCTATGACGCCGACGTCGCCGCCGAGCAGGCCGAGGCGGACAAGGACGCGGGCGTCGCCGTGGGCATCCCCGAGGTGCCGCTGTTCGACGCCGAGACCACCCAGGCGGTCCAGGACGCGATCGCCCCGTTCGCGACCTTCCCGGCGGACAACGCCGCGAGCTACGTGGCCGGCACGGCCGACCTCGAGTACGTGCCCGAGCCCGCCGTGGCCGGGCAGGAGATCTACTCGGCGCTCGACTCGGTCATCCAGAGCGTGCTCTCGGAGGAGGGCGCCGACATCCAGGCGCTCCTCGCGGACGCCAAGGAGCAGGCGCAGGCGGCGATCCGGAGGAAGGGATGACGTCGGTGGTCACCGAGCGCACCCCGACGGCGTCGGCGGAGGCGGCCACGGCCGCCCTGCCGCGCCGCCGGCGGTGGCGCCGCGTCGGTCTCGGCCACGCGCTGCAGACGTTCGCGTTCTTCGTGCCCGGGCTGCTGATCTTCGGCTACTTCGCGTGGTGGCCGATGGTCCGCAGCGTGCTGCTCAGCTTCCAGGACACGAACCTCGTGTCGGACCCGAGCTGGGTGGGGCTGGAGAACTTCGCCAACATCCTGGCGGACCCGCTGCTGTGGCGAGCAGTGGTCAACACCCTGACGTTCGCCCTCGTGTCGCTGGTCATCGGGTTCCCGCTCCCGCTGTTCCTCGCCACGGTGATGAACGAGCTGCGCCGGTACGGGGGAGTCTTCCGTGTGCTCGTGTACGTCCCGGCGGCCGTGCCGCCCGTGGTGGCGGTGCTGCTGTGGAAGTGGTTCTACGAGCCGGGCGGGGACGGTGTCTTCAACCGCATCGCCGGGTTCGTCGGGCTCGGGCCGTTCCCCTGGCTGGAGGACCCGTCGTGGGCCATCCCCAGCCTGGTCCTCACCGCCACCTGGACGGCGGCCGGCGGGACCGTGCTCATCTACCTCGCCTCGCTGACCGCCATCCCCACCGAGCTGTACGACGCGGCGGAGGTCGACGGGGCGTCGATCTGGCGGCGCGTCTGGCACGTGACGCTGCCGCAGATGCGCGGGGTGATGCTCATCCTGCTGCTCGTCCAGATCATCGCCACGATGCAGACCTTCATCGAGCCGTACGTCATGACCGACGGCGGCCCGCAGGACTCCACGGTCACCGTGCTGCTGCTGATCTTCCGGTACGCGTTCGTCTACGGCGACTACGGGGGCGCCGCGGCCCTGAGCGTCATGCTCGCGGCCGTGCTCGCCGTCGTCTCGGCCGTCTACCTCAGGGTCACCCGGACTTGGAGCCAGTCATGACCGTCGACCAGAGCGCACCCTCGGCCGCCGCGCCGGCCGGTCGGGCCGGCGCGGACGTCCCGCCGTCGCCCCCGCCGCACCGACGCCGTCGGGCGGCAGGCCGGGGCGGTGTGGACGATCGCCGAGGCCTGCTGTCCTCGGCGGACCACCAGCGCCCCGCGGTTCGCCGAGTGCTGACGCCGCTGCAGCTCGTGATGTTCCTCATCGTGTTCGCGCTGTCCGTGCTGCCGCTGCTGTGGCTCGCGAAGTCCGCGATCTCGCCGACGCAGGAGATCCTGCGCGAGCCGTTCCGGCTGTGGCCGAGCGACCCGCAGTGGGCGAACTTCGCCTCCGCCTGGAGCGAGCTCGGCGTCGGGCGGTACCTGTGGAACACGGTCGTGCTCACGGGCGGCTCGGTGTTCTTCCAGATGCTGGTGGCCACGACCCTCGGGTTCGGCATCGCCGTGCTCCGCCCGCGCTACTCGAAGGCCGTGTACGGCGCCGTGCTGTCCACGCTGCTGCTGCCGCCGACGGTGCTGCTCATCGGCTTGTACCTCACGATCCTCGACGTGCCGCTGGTGGGCGTGAACCTGCAGAGCACCGTGTGGAGCGTCTGGTTGCCGGCCGGCGTGCACGGGTTCAGCGTGCTGCTGTGCGTGCGGTTCTTCGAGGGGATCCCGCGCGAGCTGTTCGAGGCCGCGCAGATCGACGGTGCCGGCCCGTGGGCGATCTTCCGGCGGATCGTGCTGCCGATGTCCAAGCCGATCCTCACCGTCGTCGGGCTGCTCGGCGTCATGGCGTCCTGGAAGGACTTCCTCTGGCCGCTGATCGCCATCCCCGACTCGGGGGCGCAGCCCATCAGCGTGGCGCTGGCCCGCATCGCCCCGTTCGTGCAGGAGAACATGCTGTTCGCGGCCCTGTTCATCGCGGCCCTGCCGCCCGTGCTGCTGTTCATCGTCTTCCAGAAGCACATCGTCGCGGGCGCCGGGTTCTCCGGGCTCAAGGGCTGAGGGGCGCCGCCCCGCTCACCGCACGGCACGTGCGGCGCGCTCCACGGCGCGCCGCACGTGGTCGTGCGTCGCCGCGTACGCGGCGGCCTCGTCCTCGCGCAGGCCCGGGTACCAGGCGTGGCCCGCCGGGTAGACCTCAAGCTCGAGGCCGCCGTCCGGGGCGTCGTCGGGGCCGGGAACGGCACTGGCGATGGCCAGCTGGCCCTGCGGCGGGACGTGGGTGTCCCACGCCGCCGCCTCCACGCGCACCGGCACGCGCAGGTGGCGCGCGGCGACGGACGCGTCGCTGTAGCGCAGCACCTCGCGAGCCTCGGGGTGCTCGGCCACGTACCGCCGCACCGCCTCGCCGCTGCCCAGGCATCGCACGGCGAGCCGCAGGTCGTGCTGGCCGAAGCTTGGCACGACGAGCGTGGCGCCCACGACGCGGTCGTCCCACGGCGCGGCGAGGGCCGCGATCCCGCCGCCGAAGCTCTTGCCGACGTGGTACAGCGGGACGTCGTCCGCACCGGTCTCGGCGAGCACCTCGAGCAGCGCCGTGCCGGCGTGCCACAGGTCGACCGCGCAGCGACCGAGCGCGTACGTGCCGACGTCGTCGATGCCGTGCACCACGTGCTCGACGTTCACCGGCGGCGCGCCGAGGCCGGCGTTGAGGGCGCCCAGGCCCCGGGCGACGGGGAAGATCACCGCCGCGTCGGCGGGGACGCGCTCCAGGTCGGGGAAGTCGCGCCCGCCGTACCCGTGACCGTGCACGATCCCGACGCGCGCCAGGTCTGTAGCAGGCAGCCCGACCCAGCCGCGGAGCCGCAGCCCGTCAGCGGCTGTGAACGTGACGCGCGAGACGTCGTGCGCCCCCGCGCGCCCGAGCGGCTCGAGCACCGCGTCGGCGGGGGCCGTGCGCGCCGCGGCGTACCACTCCCGCCAGAGCCGTGCGAAGCCCTCGGGCTCGTCCGCCGGGCGCACGGACAACAGCCCGTCGAGGTCATACCCGAAGGTGCCGTCGATCGGGCTGTCGGGGTACCAGCGGTCGTACGGCGGGCGTGGCGGCATGGGGAGGCTCCTCGGCTCGTCGGTCTGGTGAGATGACGGTTGACAGTAACGGTTGACAGTGACCGGTCATCGGATATCGTAGGCGAACGCAGGGCACCGTGCGGTATCGCACTCCAACGACGGAGGGAGCACCACCATGTCCGCCACGCCCACCACGGGTCTCAGTGAGCACGACGGGACCAGCGGGCACCAGAGCCGCCGCCGCATCCTGGGTCTCGGCCTCACCGGAGCGGCCGCCGGAGCGTTCGCGCTCTCCGGCGCGACACCCGCGACCGCGCTGGAGCGGGGCAGGGGCTACGGTCAGGGGAACGGCCACACGGCCCCGGTCGTCAGCTGGGTCGACATCCACGAGTACGCCTCGCTCGTCCCGAACCGGCACGCCGCTGAGGCCGACTGGGACTGGACCGCGGCGGTCCAGACGGCGATCGACGAGAACCAGGGCCGCGTCGTCTACTTCCCGAACACCGCCCCGCGCTACCTGATCAGCGACTATGTCGCGCTGCGCGAGCGCACCACGCTCGTGGGCGACGGCGACTCGAGGATCTACTTCACGATCTCCCTCCCGGACGCCGGCGACATCCACGAGCGGGGCGGTTTCTTCCGGCTGCGGGAGCAGAAGGTGATCGACGACCCGACGGGGGCGTTCTCGTACGACATCACCGTGCGCGACCTCACCTTCGAGTCCGTCGAGCAGCAGCGCGCCGGCGCCTTCAAGCTCGTCAATGCCCGCCGTGTCACCATCACGGGGTGCACGTTCGTCAACTGCGGCGGCGTGTTCGTGTGCCACGAGCTGGAGATGAACGGCGCCTACGACCGCGGCGACGCCGGGACCAGCGGCGACCCGGCGGTCGAAGCGGGGTTCTCCCCGGACTCGACGGACGACCTGTGCGAGGACGTCCGATTCACGGACAACCGCGTGGAGGGGCAGACGTACTTCGTCATGGCGGTCCGGCTCAACTTCGTCAAGCGTGCCGTGGTCACCGGCAACATCTGCCGGTGGGCCTCCATCTCCTGGTGGGGCGGCGGCGCGCGCAAGGGCGAGGGCGGCGAGCTGAGGTTCCTGCGCCGGTGCCGGCAGTTCACGATCGCGAACAACTACCTGTCCTGGAACAACGGGTCGATCTACGGCAACAACGGCACCGACCTCACCATCACCGGCAACGTCTGCGAGTACGCCGTCGACGTCGGCATCGACATGGAGGGCTGCACCCACTACGTCGTCGACGGCAACGTCTGCCGCTACGCGGGCAACTTCTGCTACGCCGTCCTGTACGCCAGCGACAACGGCGTCTTCAGCAACAACGTCGCGATCCAGGGGCGCAAGGCCGAGGGCATCGGCGACATCGCCGAGCAGATGGGCAAGCACGTGTTCCGGCGCGTCGCCCAGTTCGAGGACGACCGCCCGCACCAGTTCGCGCTTCGTGGCAACACGTTCGTGTGGGAGGACGACACCGGCTTCGGCTCCTTCGGCACGGCCAGCGAGGTTCAGGCCGAGGTGACGGGCAACCACTTCGTCAACGTCGTGGTCGAGGGGTTCGACAAGGACGTCCCCATCGCCCAGAAGTACGACGAGACCTTCCACGACAACGACCTGCGCTTCACCAACGCCAGCAAGGCGGACGACGTCTACGTCCAGCTGGGCGACCAGCGGCCCGAGGGGGCCTCCGTCCTCAGCGTGAAGAACAACACGCTCCGCATCGAGAACGCCGACCCCGCGGCCATCCCCCTGGTGGTCCAGCAGGGCAACCCGGGCAAGAACAAGCTGACCGTCGTGGCGGGGAACGTCATCGACGCCGCCACCGACATCGCCATCGCCTACGTCGACTGGGCCGACGCGAGCGAGTCGGGGCACCAGTACTTCGACTTCGCCGACAACAAGGTGCGCGGCGGCGGCATCGTCGCGAACCTGTCGACCCACCCCGACGACGGCGGCGCGCGGGTCCGCGGCGACCAGGGCCACGCGAACAACACGACCTTCGACCTGACGCCCGTCCGGGTCGACCAGGCGCCTGACCGCGAGCGGTTCGGCGCGCTCCACTTCGGCCCGGACGTCGGCTGACGCCTCGCCGACCACCCGGACCCTCGGACCGCTCGAACCGAGCGGCCGATCCCGCAGACGACCGCCGACCGTGCGGTTGAGCCACGCCACTCTCCAACGACGGAGGAGCACCATCATGCCCATCACGTCCACCACAGGGACCGCCTCGCCGGCTGAAGGAGCCGGCCACCAGACCCGTCGCCGGATCCTCGGGCTCGGCCTGACCGGCGCCGCCGCGAGCGCGCTCGCGCTGTCCGGGGGCGCGCCCGCCACAGCCCTGCCACGGAGCAAGGGCGACGGGAAGGGACAGGCCGGCGTCGCCGCGGCCGACCCCACCGCGCCGCCCGTGCCGAGCTGGGTCGACATCCACGAGTACGTCTCGCTCGTGCCGAACCAGAGCGATGCCGAGGCGGACTGGGACTGGACCGCGGCGATCCAGGCGGCGATCGACGAGAACCAGGGCCGGGTGATCTATTTCCCCAACACGGCGCCGCGCTACCTGGTGAGCGACTACATCGCGATGCGAGAGCGCACCTCGCTGCGTGGCGACGGGGACTCGCGGATCTATTTCACGATCCCGATCGAGGACACCGACGACATCCACGTCCGGGGCGGGTTCTTCCGGCTGCGTGAGCAGAAGGTGATGGATGACCCGACGGGGGCGTTCTCGTACGACATCACCGTGCGTGACCTGACGTTCGAGTCGCTCGAGCAGCAGCGCAACGGCGTCTTCAAGCTGGTCAACGCCCGTCGCGTGACGATCGCCGGATGCACCTTCGTCAACTGCGGGGCAGCGTTCGTGTGCCACGAGCTGGAGATGAACGGCGCGTACGACCGCGGCAATCCCGGGACCAGCGGGGACCCGGCGGTCCAGGCCGGCTTCTCGCCGGACTCGACGGACGACCTGTGCGAGGACGTCTGGTTCACCGACAACCACGTCGACGGCGTCACGTACTTCGTCATGGCACTGCGCCTGAACTTCGTCAAGCGTGCGGTGATCACCGGCAACATCTGTCGATTCGCTCAGGTCTCCTGGTGGGGCGGCGGCGCGCGCAAGGGGGAGGGCGGCGAGAAGCACTTCCTGCGCCGGTGCCTGCAGTTCACCATCGCGCACAACTACCTGCACCGGAACAACGGCGCGATCTACGGCAACAACGGCTCGGAGATCTCCGTCGTCGGCAACACGTGCGAGTACTCGATCGACACGGCGATCGACATGGAGGGGTGCCAGAACTTCACCGTGGACGGCAACACGGTGAAGTACGCGGGCAACTTCTGCTACAGCGTGTTCTACGGCTGCCGCAACGGCGTGTTCAGCAACAACGTCGCGATCCAGGGCCCGGCGGCGGCCGACATGGGGCCGGTCGGCCAGCAGCACGGGCGGGAGGTGTTCCGGCAGATCGCGAGCTTCGACGACGACGGGGTGCCCGAGCAGTTCGCCGTGCGTGGCAACACGTTCCGCTGGGACGGTGCCGAGGGCTTCGGTGTGCTACGCCTCGACAACTACGGGGACGTGGCCATCACCGACAACTACTTCGAGAACGTCGTGCTGGACGGACTGGTGGGACACTCGAAGAGCTCCCAGTCTCTGGTCGGCAACGAGTTCCGGTTCACCAACGCCACTGCGGCCGACGACGTCTACGTCGCGCTCGGCCGCCAGAACGGCCTCGGGCGCTCCTGCGTGGTGCGGGACAACCGGCTGCAGATCGCGAACGCCGACCCGGCCGCCATCCCGCTGCTGGTGGTCCAGCACCGCGCCGACGCGGCCTCGATGACCACGATCGACCGGAACACGATCGACGCTGCCACCGACGTCGCGATCGCGTACGGCGACCTGCGCACGGGCGACCGAGCCTCCGGCCAGACGTTCGCCGTGCGGGACAACGTCGTGGCGCAGGGGCAGCTCGCCAACCTCAGCCGCGGCGGGCGCACCGACGTGCTGCAGACCGGCAACGTCGACTGGGACCTGGCCGACGTCGCCTGGGCCGAGCAGCCGGACACCGACCGCTACGCGAACCTCGCCTACGGCCTGGCGATCACGGCGTGACGACGACCTGACCACGGCGGGCGTGGCGCCGGGTGACCGGCGCCACGCCCGTACCTGCCCCCGCGAGATACCCGAACCAGAGGATCGCGATGAACCGCTCCGTGAGACGGCCGAACCTCGTGTACCTGCACTCCCACGACACGGGCCGCTACGTGAGCCCCTACGGGTACGCCGCGCCGACGCCGCACCTGCAGCGCCTCGCCGCCGGCGGCGTCGTCTTCCGCGACGCCTACGCGGCAGCGCCCACGTGCTCGCCGTCCCGCGCGGCGCTCACCACGGGCCGTTACCCGCACGAGGTGGGCATGCTGGGGCTCGCGAACCGCGGCTTCGCCCTGTCGGACCCGGACGAGCACGTGGCTCGCACGCTGCGGGCGGAGGGCTACACCACGGCGCTCGCGGGCGTGCAGCACGTCAGCACCGACTGGGAGCAGGTCGGCTACAGCGAGGTGCTCCCGGTCGCCTCGCGCGACGCCCCCGACGTCAGCGCGGCGGCCGTGGAGTTCCTGTCCGGCCAGCGGGACAGCGACGAACCGTTCTTCCTCGACGTCGGCTTCCGCGAGACGCACCGCGAGTTCGACGCCGCCGAGGCCCAGGACGACGCGCGATACCTGCGCCCGCCCGAGCCCCTGCCCGACACGCCGGAGGTGCGCGAGGAGATGGCGCGCTTCCGGGCCAGCCTGCGCCGGCTGGACGACGGCGTCGGTGCCGTCCTGGACGCGCTGGATGCGCACGGCCTGGCGCAGGACACCGTCGTCGTGTGCACCACGGACCACGGCCTGCCCTTCCCGTCGATGAAGGGACAGCTCACGACCCACGGGCTGGGGGTCATGTTGCTGGTGCGCGGCCCGGGGTTCCCGGCGGGCGGGGTCGTGGACGCACTCGTCACCCAGCTCGACGTGCTCCCCACGTTATACCGGGCGGCAGGGGTCGAGGTGCCCGCCCCGCTGCCGGGACGTCCTCTCCAGCCGCTCGCGTCGGGCGAGGTCGACCGGTTGCACGACGCCGTGTTCGGGGAGACGACGTTCCACGTCGCGTACGCGCCGCAGCGGTCGGTACGTACCGACCGCTGGTGCTACGTGCGCCGGTTCGACGACCTGGGCAGTGACCCGGTGAGCAACGAGGCGGAATCCCCGGCGCTGGACGTCCTCCTCGCGGCGGGCTGGGGCTCGCGCCCTCGCGAGCGCGAGCTGCTCTTCGACCGGCTGCTCGACCCGCAGGAGGCGGAGAACGTCGCGGGCGAGCCGTGGGCCGCCGTGGCGCTGGCCGGTCTGCGGGCCCGCCTCGAGGAGTGGATGGTCGAGACCGACGACCCCGTGCGCCACGGCCCGGTGCCACCGCCGCCGGGCGCGCGGGTCGACGACCCCAGCCCGAACCCGATCGCGCGCCAGGCGCGGCTGGCCGCGGGCCGGTAGTCGGACGCCCTCTCCCCGGCGGTCGGGCGGGGAGAGGGCGGACGCCCGTGTCAGGCGCGGGCGAACGTCCCGGCGAACGCGGTCCAGGACTCCGGGGCGAGGCGCACGGTCGTGGTCCCGCCGTCGGTGGCCGCGACCGCGTCGGCCGTGTCGAGGGCGGACCAGCACGTCTGCGCGACCTTGGCCGCGTGCTCCGGCCCGTGCACGGCCGGCTCGTGGTCGGCGACCATCCGCCAGCCCTCGGCGAGCTCGAGACCGGCGCCGACGTGGGCCAGCTCGACCTCGACCTCGCGGTCGGACCGGTTGGTGAGGAACAGGCCCAGCGCCCCGTCGTCGTCCACCGTGGCGGCGGCGGTGACGAGCGGCACATCGCCGTGGCGGTCCGTGGTGGAGGTCGGCGCCTCGACGCGGACGTCGAGCGCGGTGCCGCGGGCGAGGCGCGCCGTCGTGGCGAACGGGTGGAACGTGGGCTGGCGCCAGGCCTCGCCGCCGGGCTCGGTCATGATCGGCGCGATGACGTTGACGAGCTGCGCCAGGCAGGCCACCGGCACGCGGTCGGCGTGGTTGAGGAGCGTGACCATGAGGTCGCCGACGACGACGGCGTCCAGCCCCGAGTAGACGTCCTCGATGATCCGCGGGGCGTCCCGCTGGATCGGCAGGTTCTCCTCGCCGCCGAAGCGGGTCTCGTTGTACCAGACGTTCCACTCGTCGAAGCTGATCGTGATCTTCTTGTCCGAGCGGCGCTCGGCCCCGACGGCGTCGGCGGACGCGACGACGCGGTCGATGAACCGGTCCATCGCGGTGCCGGAGGCCAGGAACGACGCCCGGTCGCCGCCGATCTCCTCGTAGTACGCGTGCATGGAGATGTGGTCCACCAGGTCGTAGGTGTACGACAGGACGGTCCGCTCCCACTCGCCGAAGGTGGGCATCTGCATGGAGGACGAGCCGCAGACGATGAGGGAGATCGACGGGTCGACGAGCTTCATCGCCTTGCCCGCCTCGAAGGCGAGCTTGCCGTACTCGTGCGCGTTCTTCTGCCCGATCTGCCAGGGCCCGTCCATCTCGTTGCCGAGGCACCACAGCTTCACCCCGTAGGGCTCGGTGCGGCCGTTGGCGATGCGCAGGTCGGCCCACCGGGTGCCGGCCTCGCCGTTGCAGTACTCGACGAGGGCGGCGGCGGCGTCGACGCCGCGGGTGCCGAGGTTGACGGCCATCATCGGCTCGATGCCCTCGCGCTCGGCCCACTGGAGGAACTCGTCCGTGCCGACGAGGTTGGGCTCGACGGTGCGCCAGGCCAGGTCGAGGAACGGCTTGCGCTGCTCGACGGGCCCGACGGCGTCCTCCCACACGTAGTTGGAGACGAAGTTGCCGCCGGGGTAGCGGACCATCGGGACGCCGAGCTCGTGCACGAGCTCGGCCACGTCCTTGCGGAAGCCGTGCTCGTCCGCCGTGGGGTGCCCCGGCTCGTGGATGCCGGTGTACACGGCGCGACCGAGGTGCTCGACGAACGAGCCGAACAGGCGGCGGTCGACGGCGCCGCGGCGGAAGTCGGGGTGGAGCGTGACGCGCGGGCGCGCGGCAGGGTGCCGGTGGTCGGTCGGCGTGGGCTGCTGGTCGGGCATGGGGCTCGAACTCCCTTGTCGAGATGGGTGCCGGTGCGGCGGTCCAGGGGTCGCCACGCGCCGCGCTGGACGCACCATCACGTTACAACGATGTAGAGTGAATCACGGCACCACCGTCGGTGTCACCTAGGCTGTGGTGGGCTCTGCCCCAGCGGCCACAGGCCGTGCGTCGCTCGAGGAGGTTCGATGCCCGTCACCATGCACGACGTGGCTGCCCGTGCCGGTGTGTCCATCAAGACGGTCTCCAACGTCGTCAACGGCTACCCCCACATCCGCCCGGAGACCCGGGCGCGGGTGGAGGAGGCGATCGAGCACCTCGGGTACACCGTCAACCTCTCGGCGCGGAGCCTGCGCCAGGGGCGGACCGGCATGATCGGCCTCGCGCTGCCCGAGCTCTCCCTGCCGTACTTCGCCGAGCTCGCGGACGCCGTGATGCGGGCCGCCGAGGCGCGCGGGCTGGTGGTGCTCATCGAGCAGACCGGCGCCACGCGCGAGCGCGAGCTGCAGGTGCTGACCTCGCCGCACCGGCGCCTCACCGACGGGCTCCTCTTCTCGCCGCTCGCGCTGGAGCCCGAGGAGACCGACCTGCTCGCGGTGGAGTACCCGATGGTGCTGCTGGGAGAGCGGATGTTCGGGGGGCCGGTCGACCACGTGACGATGGCGAACGTCGACGCCTCGCGCGCCGCGACGGCGCACCTCGTGGCACAGGGTCGTCGCCGGGTGGCCGTCCTCGGCGCCCATCCGGGGGAGCGGATGGGCTCCGCCCATCTGCGGCTCGAGGGGTACCGGCAGGCACTGGCCGACGCCGGCCTGCCGTTCGACCCGGCGCTCGTCGGGGCGGCGGGGCTGTGGCACCGCTCGACCGGTGCCGAGGCGATGTCGCGGCTGCTCGACTCGGGAGTCGAGCTGGACGGCGTGTTCGCGATGAACGACGCCCTGGCCCTCGGGGCGCTGCACGTGCTCCACGACCGCGGGGTGAAGGTACCGGGCGACGTGGCCGTCATCGGGTTCGACGACGTCGACGACGCCCAGTACGCCGAGCCCCAGCTCTCCTCGGTGGCCCCCGGGCGGGACCAGATCGCCCGCACGGCCGTGGACATGCTCATCGAGCGGATCGGGGGTTCGCAGGTGCCCCCGAGGCGGGTCGTGGCCGACTTCTCCGTGGTCGAGCGGGCGTCGAGCGGAGGGCCGCGGCGCGCCGCCGCGGCGTCGTGACCGGGGGCGTCGCCGGCTCGTCGGGCTCGAACTGATCACGACACCCCGGAAGGGGTTGCGAGCACGCTCTACAACGGTGTAGAAAACTCACTGTCCGCAGATCTACAACGTTAGAGAGCGGGGCGACGGGACTTCTCCGTCACCACCTGCACGGACGCAGGGATCGAGGCGCCGCCACCGCAGGTGGCACCTCGTGGGGCGCCGTGCCCCACGCGCAGAGATCGACTCAAGGAGGACTCGGATGCGCATCAGGACGTTCCAGCGCGGAGCGGCCGTCGCCGCGGCTCTCACCGTCGGGCTCGCCCTCACGGGCTGCTCGTCCGGCGGCGGCAGCGACGACGGCGCTGCCTCTGGCGGCGCTGAGGAGAGCTGCACCAACGAGATCGCGAAACCCGACGCGACCCAGGTCTCCGTCTGGGCCTGGTACCCCGCGTTCGAGAAGATCGTGGACCAGTTCAACGAGTCCCACGACGACGTGCAGGTCTGCTGGACCAACGCCGGTCAAGGAGCGGACGAGTACAACAAGTTCTCGACGGCCATCGAGGCGGGCTCCGGCGCCCCCGACGTGATCATGCTGGAGTCCGAGGTCCTGCCCACGTACACGATCCTCGGCTCGCTCGAGGACCTGTCCGCCTACGGCGCGTCCGAGCTCGAGTCCCAGTTCACGCCGGGCTCCTGGTCCGACGTCAGCAGCGGCGACGCCGTGTACGCCATCCCGGTCGACGGCGGCCCGATGGGCATGCTGTACCGCGCCGACATCTTCGAGAAGTACGGCGTGGAGCCGCCGACCACGTGGGACGACTTCGCGAAGGCCGCCCAGGACCTGCGCGACGCGGGCTACGAGGGCTACATCACGAACTACCCGACGAACGGCAACGCCCTCAACTACGCGCTGTTCGCGCAGGCGGGCTGGGCGCCGTTCGAGTACGACGCCTCCGCCCCGGAGACGATCGGCATCGACGTGGCGACGCCCGAGTCCGAGCAGGTCCTGTCGTACTGGAAGGACCTCGTCGACAAGGACCTCGTCTCGACCGACGACGCGTTCACCAGCGACTACAACACCAGCCTGGTGGACGGCACCTACGCCGTGTACCTGGCGGCGGCGTGGGGCCCGGGCTACCTCCAGGGGCTCTCCGACGCCGACACCGACGCGACGTGGAAGGCCGCCCCGCTGCCCCAATGGGACGAGGCGAACCCCGTGCAGGTGAACTGGGGCGGCTCCACCTTCGCGGTCACCACGCAGGCGGACGACAAGGAGGCCGCGTACGAGGTCGCGAGCGGCCTGTTCGGCACGATGGACGCCTGGAAGTCGGGGATCGACGACGCCGCCCTCTTCCCGCAGTGGAACGAGGCGCTGCAGTCCGACTACTTCGTCAACAAGAAGTACGACTTCTTCGGCGGGCAGCAGATCAACTCCGACGTCTTCCTCGAGGCGGCGAACGGCTACCAGGGCTTCTCGTTCAGCCCCTTCCAGGTCTACGCGTACGACCAGCAGACCCAGGCGCTGTACGACATGGTCGAGAACGACGGCGACGCGGCCACCGCGCTGCAGACCATCCAGGACAGCCTGGTCCAGTACGCCCAGCAGCAGGGCTTCACCGTCCAGTGACGGTCCGGGTCGCGGGCCGCTGGGCCGGCCCGCGACCCCCGTCGCACAGCATCGCGCAGGGAGTTGACATGACGACGTCGTCGACGACGGTCGGTGCGCCCGAGGCGGGCGCCCCCGCCGGCCGGGCGCGGCCCGGCGGCAGGCGGAACGCCTCGACCAGCACCATCGACAGCAAGCGCCAGTGGTGGGGATGGCTCTACGTCACCCCGTTCACCATCGTGTTCCTGCTCTTCCTCGTCGTACCGCTGGCGTACGCGTTCTGGATGAGCCTGCACAACAAGGGCATCGCCACGGGCGGCCAGTCGGTCTTCGTGGGGATCGACAACTACACGCGGGCCTTCACCGACCCGATCTTCCTGGCGGGCCTGGCGCGCGTCGCGAAGTTCGTCGTCGTCATGGTGCCGATCCAGATCGGGCTGGCGCTGCTGTGCGCACTCGTGCTGGACACGCTCGCCACCCGGCTGAGCAAGGCGTCCCGCCTGCTGATCTTCGTGCCGTACGCCGTGCCCGCCGTCATCGGCGCGCTGATGTGGGGGTTCCTGTACAGCCCCCGGTTCGGCCCCGCCGGCGACATCTTCGGGCTGTTCGGCCTCGACGCCCCGGACTTCCTCAGCTCGAGCGCGATCTTCGGGTCCCTGGTCAACATCGTGACCTGGCAGTGGGTCGGCTACTACATGATCATCCTGTACTCCGCGCTGCGCACGATCGACCCGTCGGTCTACGAGGCCGCGCGCATCGACGGCGCCAGCGGTCCGCAGATCGCCCTGCGGATCAAGGTGCCGATGGTGTCGTCGTCGATGGTCATGGTGCTCGTGTTCTCGCTCATCGGCACCCTGCAGTTCTTCACCGAGCCGACCGTGCTGCGGTCCGTCGCCCAGGGCGCGATCCCCTCGGACTACACGCCGAACATGTACGCGTACTCGCTGGCGTTCTCCTACAGCCAGTTCAACTACGCGTCCACGATCGCGTTCGCGCTCGGCATCTTCGTGTTCATCGGGTCGTACATCTTCCTGTTCGCGACCCGCAAGCAGAGCGGACTCAAGTGATGGCCACGATCACCCGGAACACCTCGTCCACCGCGAGCGACGCCCGCCGGCCGGCGGGACGCGCCGGCGGCCGCCGCATCGGCTCGCACACGTTCCTGCTCCTCATGGCCCTGTACTTCGTGGTGCCGCTGTGGTTCCTCGTCGTCGGTTCGACCAAGTCGAACAGCGGGCTGTTCGTCGGGTCGGGGGGCGCGCTGTGGTTCAACTCCGAGTTCTCCCTGGTGGACAACGTCCGGGGCCTCTTCGAGCACCAGGGCGGCATCTACTGGATCTGGCTGCGGAACTCGTTCGTCTACGCGTTCGCGGGCGGCGTCGGGTCCACGGTGCTGGCGGTGCTCGCGGGCTACGGCCTGGCCAAGTACCGGTTCAAGGGGCGCAACGCCTACTTCGCCGTGCTGCTCGGCTCCGTCATGGTCCCGCTCACCGCCCTGACCATCCCGACGTTCGTGCTGCTGTCCAGCCTCGGGCTCATCAACACGATGTGGGCCGTCGTCCTGCCGTCGCTGCTCAGCCCGATCGGCGTCTACCTCGTGCGCGTGTACTCGCAGGACGCGATCCCCGACGAGATGCTGGACGCCGGGCGGGTCGACGGGGCCGGCGAGCTGCGGCTCTTCTTCCGCGTGGCGCTGCCGCTCCTGCGCCCGGCCGTGGTCACTGTGCTCCTGCTGGCGACGGTGTTCAGCTGGAACAACTTCTTCCTCCCGCTGGCGGTGCTGCGCGACACCGACCTGCTGCCGGTGACGGTGGGCCTGAACCAGTGGCAGGCGCTGTCGAACGCCGGAGCCGGCGGCGAGCAGGTGTGGAACCTCATCGTCACGGGCGCGCTGGTGTCGATCGTGCCGCTCATCGCGGCGTTCCTCGGCCTGCAGAAGTACTGGCAGGGCGGACTGTCCCTGGGCGCCATCAAGTAGCCGTGGGCCCCGCCGCCCCGGGAGGGCCGCCACGCGACGGCGGTGGCCTCCCGGGGCGGTCGTGCGTCCGGGCGCGGGCCGCCCTGCCCCGCCGGGTGATCGGCTAGGATCACCGTGTCGCGACTGGCGTACAGGTGGATCACCACCGGGGAGCGACGCGCTGTGCTGACGACGGGTCGTTCGCCTGGGCCCGTTCGCTCGATGACCCCGTCCGACACCCTGGGCGGTCCGAGGGGCCTTGCCGCCCGACCGCCGTCCGACCGCCGTCCGACACAGCAGGAGAACGCCGCATGAGCACTGCCGACCCCATGAACGCGCCCCTGGCCGAGCTCGACCCCGAGATCGCGGCCGTCCTCGAGGAGGAGCTGGCGCGCCAGCGCGACACCCTCGAGATGATCGCGAGCGAGAACTTCGTCCCCCGCGCGGTGCTGCAGGCGCAGGGCAGCGTCCTGACCAACAAGTACGCCGAGGGCTACCCCGGCCGTCGCTACTACGGCGGCTGCGAGCAGGTCGACATCGCGGAGAACCTGGCGATCGACCGCGCCAAGGACCTGTTCGGTGCCGAGGCCGTCAACGTGCAGCCGCACTCCGGCGCGCAGGCCAACGCCGCCGTGCTCCACGCCCTCATCAACGCGGGCGACAAGATCCTCGGCCTCGAGCTGGCCCACGGCGGCCACCTCACGCACGGCATGAAGATCAACTTCTCCGGCAAGCTCTACGACGTCGGCGCCTACGGCGTCGACCCCACCACGCACCGCATCGAGATGGACGAGGTGCGCAAGAGGGCGCTGGAGCACCGCCCGGACGTCATCATCGCCGGCTGGTCGGCCTACCCGCGCCAGCTCGACTTCGCCGCGTTCCGCGAGGTCGCCGACGAGGTCGGGGCCAAGCTCTGGGTGGACATGGCGCACTTCGCCGGGCTGGTCGCCGCCGGCCTGCACCCCTCCCCTGTCCCGCACGCCGACGTCACCAGCTCCACGGTGCACAAGACCATCGGCGGCCCGCGCTCCGGCTTCATCCTGAGCAAGGACGAGTACGCCAAGAAGATCAACTCGGCCGTGTTCCCGGGGCAGCAGGGCGGTCCGCTCATGCACGCGATCGCGGCCAAGGCCGTGGCGTTCAAGGTGGCGGGCACCGAGGCGTTCAAGGACCGCCAGGAGCGCACGCTGCGCGGTGCGCGGATCATCGCCGAGCGCCTGTCGCAGGCCGACGTCGGCGAGCGGGGCGTGTCCGTGCTCACCGGCGGCACCGACGTGCACCTCGTGCTCGTCGATCTGCGCAACTCCGCGCTCGACGGCCAGCAGACGGAGGACCTCCTGCACGACGCGGGCATCACCGTGAACCGCAACGCCGTGCCGTTCGACCCGCGCCCGCCGCGTGTCACCTCCGGCCTGCGGATCGGCACCCCGGCGCTCGCCACGCGCGGGTTCGGCGACGCCGAGTTCACCGAGGTCGCGGACATCATCGCCACGGCCCTGCGCGACGGCGCGTCCGCCGACGTCGACGCCCTCGCCGCACGCGTCGCGAAGCTCACCGCGGACTTCCCGCTCTACCCCGGCCTGCAGCAGTAGCCCGCACCGCCCCGGTGGCCTGCCGAACATGTGGTTGGTCCGGGATTCGTATGCCGAATCCCGGACCAACCACATGTTCGGCGCCGAGGAACGACATGTTCGGCGCCGGGACAGCCACGGCGCACCGACGACCCTGAGGTGAGGACGCACGGATGACGGCACAGAAGCTGGACGGCAAGGCCACCGCGGCCGAGATCAAGGCGGAGCTGCGCGAGCGCGTGACGGCGCTGCGCGAGCGCGGCGTGACCCCCGGGCTGGGCACCCTGCTGGTGGGCGACGACCCCGGCTCGCAGTGGTACGTCGCGGGCAAGCACCGCGACTGCGCCGAGGTGGGCATCGAGTCCCTCCGTGAGGACCTGCCCGCGGACGCGACCCAGGCCGACATCGAGGCCGCCGTGCAGCGGCTCAACGACGACCCCGCCTGCACCGGGTTCATCGTGCAGCTGCCGCTGCCGCAGGGCATCGACACCAACCGGGTCCTCGAGCTCGTCGACCCGGCCAAGGACGCCGACGGCCTGCACCCGACCAACCTCGGTCGCCTCGTGCTGCGCGTCAACGAGCCGATCGACTCCCCGCTGCCGTGCACCCCGCGCGGCATCATCGACCTCATGCTGCGGCACGACGTCGACCTGACGGGCAAGGAGGTCGTCGTCCTCGGTCGCGGCGTCACCGTGGGCCGGCCCATCGGCCTGCTGCTGACGCGCCGAGCGGTCAACGCGACCGTCACGCTCACGCACACCGGCACGCGCGACCTGCCGGAGCTCGTGCGGCGCGCCGACGTCGTCGTCGCGGGCGCGGGCGTCAAGGGGCTCGTGACGGCCGACATGGTCAAGCCGGGCGCGGTGCTCATCGACGTCGGCGTCTCGCGCGAGACCGACCCGGAGACCGGGAAGTCGCGCGTCGTGGGCGACATCGACCCCGCGGCCCGCGAGGTCGCGTCGTGGTACTCGCCCAACCCCGGCGGTGTCGGGCCGATGACGCGCGCCATGCTGCTCGCGAACGTCGTCGAGACCGCGGAGCGCCTGGCCGTCTGACTCGCCCGGGTCCGCCACCATGGACACATGACCGCGGGAGACGGGAACGGCTGGACGGACGATCCGGGAACCCTGCTCCGGGTGGGGCGGGGGTTCCGGCTCGCCGACGTCGACCCGGAGGCGACGCCCGGGTACGAGGGGTCCAAGAAGGACGGCCGGACCGACCTCGCGGCTGGTGCACAGCGGCTCGGCGCGCTGCAGGAACGGCTCTTCGCGCAGAGCCGGGACGACCCGTGCGCGCCCGCCGTCCTGCTCGTCCTGCAGGGCATGGACTCCGCGGGCAAGGGCGGCGTCGTGCGGCACGTGGTCGGCGCTGCCGACCCGCAGGGGGTCCGCCTGGTGGCGTTCAAGGCGCCGACGCCCGCCGAGCTGGCGCACGATTTCCTCTGGCGCGTCGAGCGGGAGGTGCCCCCGGCCGGGTACGTCGGCGTCTTCGACCGGTCGCACTACGAGGACGTGCTCATCGGCAGGGTGCGGGGGCTCGCGCCCGCCGACGAGATCGAGCGCCGGTACGGCGCGATCACGGCGTTCGAGGACCGGCTCGTCGAGCGCGGCGTCCACCTGGTCAAGGTGATGCTGCACATCTCCGCGGACGAGCAGAAGCGGCGTCTCGGCCGGCGGCTCGCCCGACCGGACAAGCACTGGAAGTACCACCCGGAGGATGTCGACGAGAGGTTGCTGTGGCCGCGGTACATGGACGCGTTCCAGACCGCCCTCGAGCGGACCTCGACCGTGCGGGCTCCCTGGTTCGTGGTGCCCGCGAACGCGAAGTGGTATGCGCGCCTCGCGGTCCAGGCCCTGCTGGTCGGCACTCTGGCGGCCGTCGACCCGCGCTGGCCCGCCGCCACCTTCGACGTCGAGGCCGAGCGGGCACGCCTGGAAGCCACGTGACCCACCGATGAGTCCGCGGCCGGGGCGCGGTCTCACCCGACACCACCGCCGGCCACCGGGGCCGGCGGGCGACGGCGACGGGAGACGACGATGGTCGACGTCCGTACCCACCTGTGGTTCGGCAACGACAAGGCCTACGAGGCCGCCGAGTTCTACGCCGCGCACATCCCGGACTCCTCCGTGGACGCCGTGCAGGTCGCGCCCGAGGGCGTGCCGGGCGTCGAGCCCGGGGCTCCGTTCGTGGTCGAGTTCACGCTCGCCGGGCACCGGGTGGTCGGGCTCAGCGCCGGTCCGGCGCTCCACCTGGACGAGGCGTTCAGCTTCTACCTGCGTCTCGACGGCCAGGACGAGGTCGACCACTACTGGGAGGTCCTCACCTCGGGAGGCGGCGAGCCCGGCCCGTGCGGCTGGTGCAAGGACCGGTTCGGCGTCTCGTGGCAGGTGATCCCGAAGCAGCTCGAGGACCTGTGCGGCGACTACTCGACGCCGGCGAACCTGCGCGCGATGAACGCGATGCTGCAGATGGGCAAGATCGACGTCGCCGCGCTGGAGGCCGCCTACGCCGGGGAGTGAACCGGGCGGCTCCCCGGGCACGTCGTCGCGTGTGACGGGGCGTGTCGGCGTCGTGTGATGGGATGTGCGGCGTGCTGATCGTCGCCACCGCCAACGTCAACGGGATCCGCGCCGCCTTCCGGCGCCGCATGGACGCCTGGATCGCCGACCGGACGCCCGACGTCCTCCTGCTGCAGGAGGTACGCGCGCCCGACGAGCTGGTGCGCGAGTACCTCGACGGGTGGCACGTGGCCCACGAGCCGTCCGAGCTCAAGGGGCGCGCCGGGGTCGCGGTCGCGTCGCGGTTCCCCCTGCGCGAGGTGCGCACCGGGCTGGCGCAGCACGGCCCGGCGGGGGAGCAGGAGCCGCCGGTGGACACCGGCCGGTGGATCGAGGCCGACGTCGTGCTGCCGGACGGCGGCCTGGTCACCGTCGTCTCCGCCTACCTGCACTCGGGGTCGACGAACCCGGGGCAGGAGCACACGATGGCGGCCAAGTACGCCCACCTGGACAAGGTGACGGCGCGGCTCGCCGAGCTGGGCGAGGCCGCCCACCCCGTGCTGACGGCGGGCGACCTCAACATCGCCCACCGCGAGGTCGACATCGCGAACTGGAAGGGCAACCTGAAGAGCGCGGGGTTCCTGCCGGACGAGCGCGCCTACGTGGACCGGTGGACGGGTGAGCTCGGCTGGACGGACCTGGGCCGCGCGCACGGTGGGGACGGCCCCGGCCCGTTCACCTGGTGGACGTGGCGCGGCAAGGCGTACGAGAACGACCGGGGCTGGCGCATCGACTACCAGCTCGCGAACGCGGCGCTGGCGGAGCGCGCCCTCAAGGTCGAGGTCGACCGGGCGCCGTCGTACGAGGAGCGCTGGAGCGACCACGCCGCGGTCGTCGCCACCTACGACCTCTGAGCGTCCCCGGACGCTGTGGGTACGAAGAGTGCGGGATTCCAGGCCGGAATCCCGCACTCTTCGTACCCACAGCGGGTGGCCCGGGTGAACGTGTGACGGACACCACGCGAAGTGTTCATCTTCTCGTAACCTTCGATCCCTCGTGACTTCACCCCCCGCTGGTGTGCTCCTGGTGTCAGGTTCACAGCGGGCGTCGTCCGGCGCCCATCACCCACGGGGAGCCCCCGCATGACCGACGTCGCCACGAGGCCGGCCGGCGCCACCGAGAACCCGTCCGAGGCCGTCGAGGGCACCGCGGCCACTCGCGCTCGCCTCGTCAGCCCCTTCGAGCGCCTCGGCCTGTCCGGCCGGGCGCTGAGCTGGGCGAACTGGCTCGGCGTCGTCGCCGGCGTCTACGTGCTGATCACCTCCGTCGAGCTCATCGGGTCCGGCTTCAAGGCCGCCACCGGAGGCACGGCGGAGTCGCTGTTCGCGTTCGCGTCGAACCCCTTCGTCGCACTGATGGTGGGCGTGCTGTTCACCGCCGCGACGCAGTCGAGCTCCACCACCACCTCGGTGACGGTAGGCCTGGTGGCCGGCGGCCTGCCGATCGAGATCGCGATCCCCATGCTCATGGGCGCCAACATCGGCACCACCATGACGAACACGCTCGTGAGCCTCGGCATGGCGCGGGACCGCGACGACTTCCGCCGGGCGTTCTCCGCCGCGACGGTGCACGACTTCTTCAACCTCGTCGCCGTGGCGATCTTCCTGCCGCTCGAGCTGATGTTCGGCCTGCTGGAGCGCGCGTCGGGCTGGCTCGCGGACGCGACCGGAGGTTCCGACGGCGGGGTCGTCGCGAGCGTCTTCGCCGCGGCCGGGACCGTCGTGGACGCGGTGACGGAGCCGCTGGCGAACCTGCTCGAGTCCGGCACGTCGTTCCTGCCGGGCGCCTGGCACGGCATCGTCATGATCGTGCTCGGGATCGGTCTGATCCTGGCCGTCATCACCTGGCTCGGCAAGCTGCTCAAGGTGCTCCTCGTCGGGCGCGCGGCGCATGTGCTGCACCGGTCCGTCGGCCGCGGCCCGATGAGCGGCGTGGCCAGCGGCGCCGTCGTGACGATGATGGTGCAGTCCTCGTCGACGACGACCAGCCTCATGATCCCGCTCGCCGGGTCGGGCACCTTCACCCTGAAGCAGGTCTACCCGTTCACCGTCGGGGCGAACATCGGCACCACCATCACCGCGCTGATCGCGGCGTTCGCGTTCACCGGGGCCGAGGGCGAGCTGGCGCTGCAGGCGGCGTTCGTCCACGTGCTGTTCAACGTCTTCGCTGCGCTGGTCGTCTTCGGGCTGCCGTTCATGCGCCAGCTCCCGCTGCGCGGCGCGACCTGGCTCGGTAATCTCGCTGCCACCAACAAGGTGTGGGCGGCCGCGTGGACGCTCGGCGTGTTCGTCGGCATCCCGCTGGCCCTCATCGGCATCACCGCGGTGCTGTGAGGCCGTACCGCGAGGGGGACCGGATGACGAGCGAGCGCCCCGAGGACGCGGCCGCCGTCGAGCGCGAGCTCGAACGGATCGTCGCGGAGGCCGAGACGCGGCTCGCGGAGGTCCGCCGCGAGCTCGCCGAGCGGCGGCGCCGGTCCGCGGAGCACGCCGCCCAGCACGCCGAGATCGACCGGCTGGAGGAGCACCTCGCCAACGCGACCGTCCGCTGGGGCGAGGTGCGCGACTTCTTCGACGACGTCATCACGCACCTGCGGGCACCCGGCGACCCGCAGGAGCCTGAGGCCGAGGGCGGCACGGACCGCGACGACCCGCCGGCCTGAGACGTGTTGTGGGCGTGATTTTGGCGCTATTCCGTCAGGAATAGCGCCAAAATCACGCCCACAACGCTTCCGGGGAGAGTTTCAGAGGGCCGGGGCCGAGGGCGGCGCGAGCAGGAAGCCCGGCGCGGTGAGCCCGGCGTCGTCGAACGCCGCCTGCACCACCGTGACCACCGTCTCGACGTCCTCCACCCGCACCAGCGCGATGGCCGACCCGCCGAACCCGCCGCCGGTCATGCGGGCCCCCAGCGCCCCGGCGCCGACGGCGCTGTCCACCACGAGGTCGAGCTCGCGGGCGGACACCTCGTAGTCGTCGCGCAGCGAGGCGTGCGAGGCGTTCATCAGCGGCCCGACCTCGGTGACCCGTCCGTCGCGCACCAGCGCGACGAACTGCGCCGTCCGGGCGATCTCCGTCACGACGTGGCGCACGCGGCGGCGCAGCACCCCGTCGGGGTCGTGGGGCTCCAGGGCCACCAGGGCACCCTCGAGCGCCTCCGGGGCGACGTCGCGCAGCGTCTCGACGCCCAGCAGCGACGCGGCCCGCTCGCACGACGCTCGCCGCTCGGCGTACTGCCCGTCCACGAGCGCGTGCTCCGCGCGGGTGTCCACGACGAGCAGCGTGAGGCGTGCGGGCTCGAGGTCGAACGGGACGGGGGTGCCCGACTCCAGGGCGGACAGGCCGGGGCGGCTGTCGACCAGCAACGCGTGCCCGGCGGTGCAGCGCAGCGACGCCGCCTGGTCCATCCCGCCCGTCGGGGCGCCCGCGACCTCGTTCTCCGCCCGCACGCAGGCGGACACCAGCGCCGCCCGGCCGGCGTCGTCGGCAGCCAGGCCCAGCTGGTGCACCTCGTCGAGCGCCACCGCCACGGCGCACTCCAGCGCCGCCGAGGACGACAGCCCCGCGCCGAACGGGACGCAGGAGTCCACGACCGCGTCGAAGCCGGAGACGTCGTGGCCGTCCTTCGCCAGCGCCCAGGCGACGCCCGCGACGTACGCGCCCCAGCCGGTCACGGCCCCGGGAGCCACGTCCGCGAGCCGGGTCTGCCAGAGCTCGCCCGGCGCTTGCGCGGACGCCAGCCGCACGACGTCGTCGTCGCGCCGGCGCAGCGCGACGTACGTCCGGTGGGGGAGCGCCGTCGGCAGCGCCAGGCCGCCGTTGTAGTCCGTGTGCTCGCCGATGAGGTTGACCCGCCCCGGCGCGGACCACACGCCGTCCGGCGCGCCGACCGCGGGGAAGGACCTGCCGAACAGGTCGCGCACGCGCTGCGCGCCGTCGTCGGGGGACCAGGACTCGAGCCAAGCGGGAGACGTCATGGCCCCCAGTATCACAGTGCCGGTCGGCGCCCCGGGGGCGCCGATCGGCACGTGAGAGCGTCGGAGCGTCTGGTCGTGGCGCGGACGTCAGCGCGAGACCGGGCTGAGGTTCAGCCGCATCCCCGCGAGCCCCCGCGACCGGGTCGCCAGCCCGCGGGCGACGTCGCGCAGCACCTGCGCCCCCGGGGCGTCCGGGTCGGACAGCACCACCGGCGTGCCGTCGTCGCCCGCCGCGCGGACCGCGACGTCGAGCGGCACCTGGCCGAGCAGCGGCACGTCCGCCCCGAGCGTGTCCGCGAGCCGGTCAGCCACCCGCTGCCCACCGCCGGACCCGAAGACCTCGAGCCGCGACCCGTCCGGCTGCGTCAGCCACGACATGTTCTCCACGACGCCGACGACGCCCTGGTTGGTCTGCGTGGCGATGGAGCCGGCGCGCTCGGCAACCTCCGCCGCGGCCGCCTGCGGCGTCGTCACCACGAGGATCTCGCTGCCCGGCAGGAGCTGCGCCACCGAGATCGCGATGTCCCCGGTGCCCGGCGGCAGGTCGAGCAGCAGCACGTCCAGGTCGCCCCAGAACACGTCCGCGAGGAACTGCTCCAGCGCCCGGTGCAGCATCGGACCGCGCCACACCACCGGCTGCCCCTCGGGCACGAACATCCCGATCGACACGACCTTCACGCCGTGCTCGACCGGCGGCAGCAGCATCGAGTCCACCCGGGTGGGCTGGCGGTCCACGCCCAGCATGCGCGGGATCGAGAAGCCGTAGATGTCCGCGTCCACCACGCCGACGCTGAGTCCGTCCGCCGCCATCGCCGCGGCCAGGTTCGCCGTCACCGACGACTTGCCGACACCGCCCTTGCCCGACGCGACCGCGTACACCTTCGTCAGCGACCCCGGCTGGGAGAACGGGATCACCGGGTCGCCGGTACCGCCCCGCAGGCGCGAGCGCAGCGCCGCCCGCTGCTCCGGAGACATCACGCCGAGCTCGACGTCCGCCGACGCCACGCCGTCCACCGCCTCCGTCGCGGCCGTGACCTCCCGCACGAGCGTGCTCTTCATCGGGCACCCCGCGATCGTCAGGTCGATGCCCACCGTGACCCGCGCGCCGTCCGGCCCCTCGCCGTCGTGCACCTCCACCGACCGGACCATGTCCAGCTCCGTGACCGGCCGGCGGATCTCCGGGTCGATCACCGACGCCAGCGCGGAACGGACGCGGTCGGCGAGCGTGGGGCGGTCGTCGGAGGTCATGCCTCGATCCTACGAGGACGTCGGGCGCGGCCGGTCACCCGGTGGCCGGTCGCGCTCCTCCAGCTCCTCCAGCAGGCTCCGGATCTCCGACCGCACGAAGTCGCGCGTGGCGACCTCGCCCAGCGCGAGGCGCAGCGCCGCCATCTCCCGTGCCAGGTACTCCGTGTCGGCGAGGTTGCGCTCGGCGCGCTGCCGGTCCTGCTCCGCCGTCACACGGTCCCGGTCGTCCTGACGGTTCTGCGCCAGCAGGATCAGCGGGGCGGCGTAGCTCGCCTGCAGGGACAGCATCAGCGTCAGCGCCGTGAACCCGTTCGCGGCGCTGTCGAACCTCAGCTCCTGAGGACCCCAGGCGTTCCACGCCAGCCAGAGGGCGCAGAAGACCGTCAGATAGACCAGGAACCGCGGCGTGCCGAGGAAACGGGCGATCGCCTCGGTGGCCTTGCCCACCGCGTCCTGGTCCATCCGCGGGCGGGGGATGAAGGTGCGCCGGCTCTCCTTCGGCAGGTCCAGGCGGTCAGTCACGCGGCACCTCCTCGAGGTCCTCGTCGACCTGCTCTCGCCAGTCGTCCGGGAGGATGTGGTCGAGCACGTCGTCCACCGACACGGCGCCGAGCAGCCGCCGCTCCGGGTCGAGCACCGGCAGCGCCAGCAGGTCGTACGCGGCGAGCATGCGCGTCACCCGCCCGACCGGGGCGTCCGGGGTCAGCCACTCCGTGCCCGTGTCCAGCATCGAGCCGATCGCCGCGTGCGGCGGCTCGCGCAGGAGACGCTGGAAGTGCGCCACCCCGAGCAGCCGCCCCGTCGGCGTCTCCAGCGGCGGGCGCACCACGAACACCATCGACGCCAGCGCCGGCGGCAGGTCCTGCCGGCGGATCTGCGCCAGCGCCGTCGCGATCGTCGTCTCCGGGCCCAGGATCACCGGGTCCGTCGTCATCAGACCGCCCGCCGTGTCCTCGTCGTACGTGAGCAGACGGCGGACGTCCTCCGCCTCCTCCGGCTCCATCAGCTCCAGGAGCCGCGTCGCCTGCTGCTCGGGCAGCTCGTTCAGCAGGTCCGCCGCGTCGTCGGGGTCCATCGCCTCCAGGACGTCCGCCGCACGGTCCACCTCCAGGCGCGACAGGATCGCGACCTGGTCGTCCTCCGGCAGCTCCTCCAGCACGTCCGCCAGCCGCTCGTCGTCCAGAGCGTCCGCCACCTCCGCCCGCCGCGCGTCACCCAGCTCGTGCAGCGCGTCCGCGAGATCCGCCGGCCGCATGTCCACGTACGCCTCGAGGAGCTTCGTCGCCCCCTGGTCCCCCGTGGACCCCGCCAGCCCGGTCACGGCGTCCACCGGCACCACCAGCGTCTCGCCCCGACGACGCAGCGACAGCCCGCGCGTCGGCTGCCGGCGCCGCACGAACAGCTGGTCGACGAGCCAGTCCCCGGTCCGCTGCCGGGTCATCGACAGGTCCTCGACCGACGCCTCGCCCGTCCCGTCCGCCAGCTGCACCGGACGGTCCAGCAGGTCGCCCAGCACCAGCGACTCCATCGCCCGCTGCTCGAAACGGCGCATGTTCAGCAGCCCCGTCGAGATGACCTGACCCGCGTCGATCGCCGTCACCCGCGTCATCGGCAGGAACACGCGCCGCCGGCCCGGGACCTCCACGACCAGGCCCACCGCCCGGGGGAAGCCCTTCGCCCGGATGACGACGACGACGTCGCGCACCCGACCCACCTCGTCGCCGATCGGGTCGAAGACCTGGGTGCCGGCCAGGCGCGCCACGAAGACCCTCGTCGCCGTGCTCACCGCACCTCCTCCCCGCGCGACACCCCGACCTTCGGCGCTCCTGCGCGGGGGCTCGTCGCGTCCACGGTGTCGTGCTGGCGTGGCCGCTGCGGTGCCTCGCTGTGGCCGCTGCGGTGCCTCGCTGCGGTGCGCCTCGTACCTCGGCGTCCCTGCGCGGGGGCTCCTCGCGTCCACGGTGTCGTGCTGGCGTGGCCGCTGCGGTGCCTCGCTCCGGTGCGCCTCGTACCTCGGCGTCCCCGCGCGGGGGCTCCTCGCGTCCACGCGCGCCAGCCTACGTGGGCGACGCCCCCCGTTCCTGGTGGCAGGCCAGCGAGGCGCGCGCGATCTGCTGGTGCCGGTGCCGACCGTGGTACAGACTGGGCGAATGAGCTTCAGCCAGAAAGCTGTGCCCCGCGTCCCGACGCTCCCGGGCGGTGACGAGGTCGCGGCCTACGACACCTACCTCGAGGCCCAGCAGGCGGTCGACTACCTGTCCGACAACAAGTTCCCCGTCGAGCACGTGACGATCGTCGGGACGGACCTGCGCATGGTCGAGCGCGTCACCGGCCGCCTCTCCTACGGCCGGGTCGCGCTCGCGGGCGCCCTGTCCGGCGCGTGGTTCGGTTTCTTCGTCGGGCTGCTGCTCTCGCTCTTCGGCGGAACGGGGGCGACCAGCGTGATCTTCGTCGGCATCGCCCTCGGCGCCGGGTTCGGACTGATGTTCTCCGTGCTGTCCTACGCCTTCACCGGCGGCCGGCGCGACTTCACCTCGTCGTCGCAGATCGTCGCGTCCTCGTACGCGATCCTGTGCGCCGCGGAGCAGGCCGGCGACGCGCGCGCGATGCTCATGGAGTCGCCCAGCGGGCTGGGCAAGGCGCGCCGGGGGAGCACCACACGGCAGGCCGCCCCGGCGACGACGACGGCGGCACCCGGCGCCGAGGCGCCGCCCGCGCCCCGCACCCCGGACCCGCGCTGGACGACGCCCAGCGGACAACCGCGCTACGGCGCCATGCGGCCCGACCAGCCGCAGTCGCCCGCCCAGGCGGCTCCGCCCCAGCAGACCACGACGCCGGACCAGGCTCAGCAGCCCGCCCAGCCGCAGGCGCCCGCGCAGCCGGAGCAGACCCAGCAGCCGGAGCCCCAGCAGCCCGCGCCGCCGCAGTCTCAGCCGGAGGAGCCGCGGGACCCGTACGCGCCGCCGTCGGACGACGACCGCCGCGCCTGAGGCACCACCCCGGGTCGGCAGTTCGTCCCCGGGTCGGCACACAAGTCTGCCGACCCGGGGACGGAGTGCCGACCCGGCCCGCGGGTCAGCCGCGCAGGCGCGCCATCCAGGCCTCGATGTCCTCCGGGCGGCGGGGGAGCGCCGCGGAGAGGTTCTCGTTGCCGTCGGCGGTGACGAGCACGTCGTCCTCGATGCGCACGCCCATGCCGCGGTACTCCTCGGGCACCGCCAGGTCGTCGGCCTTGAAGTACAGGCCCGGCTCGATGGTGAACACCATGCCGGGCTCCAGCACGCCGTCCAGGTACAGCTCGCGCCGCGCCTGCGCGCAGTCGTGCACGTCCAGGCCCAGGTGGTGGCTGGTGCCGTGCACCATCCAGCGCCGGTGCTGCTGGCCCTCGGCCGACAGCGACACCTCGGCGGTGACCCCGTCGGGCAGCAGCCCCCACTCCTCGAGCCGCGCGGCGATGACCTCCATGGCCGCGGCGTGGATGTCGCGGAACTTCGTGCCGGGCCTCGCGACGGCGAACGCGGCGTCGGCGGCGTCGAGCACGGCGGTGTAGACGCGGCGCTGCACCTCGGTGAACTCGCCGTCCACGGGCAGGGTGCGGGTGATGTCGGCGGTGTAGAGGGAGTCGACCTCGACGCCCGCGTCGACGAGCACCATCTCCCCGTGGCGCACGACGCCGTCGTTGGTGGTCCAGTGCAGCGTGGTGGCGTGCTCGCCGGCGGCGGCGATCGTCTCGTAGCCGACCGCGTTGCCCTCCAGGCGGGCGTGCGCGTCGAAGGTGGTCTCGATGACGCGCTCGCCGCGACGGTGGGCGACCGCCCGCGACAGCGACCCGACCACCTGCTCGAACCCTTCGATCGTGCGCGCGACGGCCTCACGCAGCTGCGCGATCTCCTGCTCGTCCTTGACCAGCCGCAGCTCGGACGCGGCCTCGACGAGCTGCTCGTCGGTGGCCTCCTCGTCCTCGACCTGCTCGACGCCCGCCTCGGTCCGGATGGCCTCGACCAGGGTCTCGACGGACTCGTCCGCGCCCGTGACGACGAGCAGCCGCACGCCGTCCTCCCCGACGTCCTTGGCCAGGGCGTCGCGCAGCTCGTCGACGTGCCGCGCCTCGATCCCGGTGAGCGTCGTGACGTCGTCCAGCGACGGGCGGGCGCCCACCCAGAACTCGCCGTACCGGGAGTCGGCGTAGAACTCCTCGGTGTCGCGCGCCGCCAGCGGGCGCACGTAGAGCACCGCGTGGTGGTCCGTGCCGTGGCCGTCGCCGTCCGGGTCGCCCTCGCCGGAGGCCGTCGGGTGCAGCACGAGGACGGCGTCGGGCTCCTCGTCGGTGCCCAGGCCGGTGAGGTGCGCGAACGCGGAGTGGGGACGGAACCGGTAGTCGGTGTCGTTCGAACGGACCTTCAGCGACCCCGCGGGCACGACCAGCCGGGCACCGGGGAAGCGGGCGGAGAGACCGGCCCGGCGTGCGGGCGTGTACTCCGAGGCCGTGCTCGCCTCGACGCCGAGGTCGGGGCGCGGGGCCCACCGCGAGGTGATGAACGCCTTGAACGCCTCGGACACCGGGCGCTGGGAACGGTTGTTCACGCGCTCGGACACCTCCTCGGGCGTCGCGCTGGGCTCAGCGGGCACGGACTCGTCGACAGGGGTTGCGTCGGTCATGGCACCCAGTGTCGCACCGCGGGGACGGGCACGGGTGCCCGGCCGGCGGAGGAGTCAGGCGCGCGCGAAGTCCGCCAGCGCCCGCGTCAGCACGTGGTTGAAGGCGTCGGGCGCGTCGGAGTTCACGTCGTGACCTGCCTGGGGTACCACGACGAGGGCGCCGCGCTCGGCCGCGGCCAGGTGCCGCGACTCCTCGAGGCGCATCTGGTCGCGGGCGCCGTTGACGAGCCACACCGGCACCCGGATGGTGCGCAGGTGCGCCACCGACGACGTGCCGGCGAGGTGCGAGAGAGCGTCGGTGACGACGTCCCAGCCCGGTGCGGGGCGTCGCGGCGGCGCGCCGGGGCCGACGAGGGCGGCCACGTCGGCGCCGCCCGCGCGGGAGCGCCCGCCGGTGAGCGCGGCCCGCCACGCGCGCGCCGCCTCCCCGGCGGCCCGCCGCACCGCCGTCGCGCCGGCGACGGCGACCCGGGCGACGTCGCGGAACGCGGCCACGGGCTTGCCCTTGGGGTCGGCGGTGCAGGCGGCGGCGACGACCCCGGCGAGGCGCGGGTGGGTGCCGTCGCCGCGCCGGTGGCCGTGCTCGACGGCGTGCCGCGCCGCCCACGCCAGCGAGGTGTAGCCGCCCAGCGACAACCCCACGACGACCACGGGCGTGCCCGGCCGGAAGGACGCGGCCGCGTCGTCGATGACCTCGAACGCGCGCGCCATGGAGAAGCGCTCGCCGTGCCGGTCCCCGTGCGCGGGCAGGTCGACGGCCACGACCTCGTGCCCCGCGGTGCGCAGGTGGTCGACCTGGCGCTGCCAGATGGCCGAGGACGTGCGCATCCCGTGGACGAGGACGACGCCCGCGGGCGCGCCGGCGTCGTGCCCGCCGGCGTCGAGGGTGCGCGGGCGGGTCGGACGGGTGGTGCGCTGCGGTTCCATCGCCGCCGATCCTCTCGCGGACACCGGGGCGTTCGGGGCCGGGCCGCGGCGGGACCCGTGGAGAGGTTGTGTGGGTGCGGTCCCTACACTTGCCCCGTGATCGATCTCCACACCCACTCGCGGGCCTCGGACGGCACGGACGACCCGGCGCAGGTGCTGGAGGCGGCCGCGGCCGCCGGTGTGCGCGTCGTGGCGCTGACCGACCACGACACGACGGCGGGCTGGCGGCAGGCGGCGGAGGCCGTCGGGCGCACCGGCGTCGCGCTGGTCCGGGGCACGGAGATCTCCACCCGGGCGCGCACGGCCGACGGCGGGGTCAGCGTGCACCTGTTGAGCTACCTGCACGACCCGGACGACCCGGCGCTGCGCGCGGAGTGGGACCGGACGCGGACCTCGCGGATGGACCGGGCCCGGCGGATGGTCGACCTGCTGGCGCAGGACTACCCGCTCACGTGGGACGACGTGGTCGAGCAGACGGGCGACGAGGCCACGGTGGGGCGCCCGCACCTCGCGGACGCGCTCGTGGTGGCCGGGGTGGTGGCGTCCCGGGACGAGGCGTTCGCCACGATGCTGCACGCCGGGTCGCGGTATTACGTGGGCCACTACGCACCGGACGTCGCGGGGGCGGTCCGTGCGGTGGTCGCCGCCGGCGGCGTGCCGGTGATGGCGCACCCGGGCGCGGGGAAGCGGGGGCGGATCGTCGACGACGAGACGATCGCCGCGCTCGCCGACGCCGGGCTGGCGGGGCTGGAGGTCGACCACCGCGACCACGACGCCCCCACGCGCGACCGGCTGCGCGCGCTGGCGCGGGACCTGGGCCTGCTGGTGACCGGGTCGAGCGACTACCACGGCACGGGCAAGCTCAACCGCATCGGGGAGCACACGACGGCGCCCGAGGTGCTCGAGGAGATCGAGGCGCGCGGCACGCTGGGCGTGGTCCGGCCGTGAACCAGGTGCTCGACGTCGCCCTGTTCACCGAGGTCTTCGTCACCCTCTTCGTCATCATGGACCCGCCGGGCACGGTGCCGGTCTTCCTCGGACTCACGTCCGCGATGGGGCACAAGCAGCGCAGCCGGGCGGCCCGGCAGGCGATCCTCGTCGCCTTCGGCGTCATCGTGGTGTTCGCGCTGTTCGGTCAGCAGGTGCTGCACTACATGGGCATCTCGCTGCCGGCCCTGCAGGCGGCCGGCGGTCTGCTGCTGCTCCTCGTGGCGATGGACCTGCTGACGGGCAAGTACGAGGAGCCCGCGCCGTCGGGCACCGCCGGCGTGAACGTGGCCCTGGTGCCGCTCGGCACGCCGCTGCTCGCCGGTCCCGGCGCGATCGTCGCGACCATGGTGTTCGTGCAGCAGACCCGGGCGTCCGACGACGGCGGACCGGCGCAGCTCGTCGCCATCGCCGCCGCGGTCGTGCTGGTGCACGTGAGCCTGTACCTGTCCATGCGGTTCGCGAACGTCATCCACCGCGTGCTCAAGGACTCCGGCGTGACGCTCGTGACCCGGATCTCCGGCATCCTGCTGGCCGCGATCGCCGTGCAGGGGATCGCGACCGCGATCACGGAGTTCGTGCGGGCTGCTTAGCTTTCGGCCGGGCCGTGGACTCCGGGTTCGGGCCGCCGCCGGTCGCGGGATGTCGTGTCGCGAGGCACGCCGCTCGGCCGCTCGTTCCTCGCGTCCTCCTGCCAGGCCCAGCCAGCCTCTCGACACGACATCCCGTGACCGGCGGCTCGTCGGTGGTGTCGCGGTTCCCGCCCGATCGGCTGGGGAGGGATTGCTTGCTGGCGGCGTCCGGTGACGGGCCGTTCGTCGGTCGGCGCTTCGCTCAAACATGGGATGTTAGGGTCTTTCGGTGTCTCAGCCCGTCGCGCCTTCCGTCGTCCCGCCCCGCCGTGTCTCCGAGCTCGTGGTCGAGCGGATCGCGGACCTCGTGGAGTCCGGTGCCTGGCCGGTCGGCACCCGTATCCCGGCGGAGCCGGAGCTGGTCACCCAGCTCGGCGTCGGGCGCAACACCGTGCGTGAGGCGGTCCGCGCCCTGGAGCACGCGGGCATCCTCGAGCCCCGGCGCGGCGACGGGACGTACGTGCGCGCTGCCACGGGCCTCGACGCCGCGCTGGTGCGCCGGGCCCGCGCCGTCGACGCGCTGCAGGTGCTGCAGGTGCGCGCCGTGCTGGAGCGGGGCGCCGCCCGCGCCGCGGCCGAGCGGTGCGACCCCGCCGCCGTGGACGCGCTGCGCGCCGCGCTGGCAGCCCAGGTCGCCGCACGGGACGCCGCCGACGACGCGTTCCGCGCGGCCGACGTGGCATTCCACACCGAGCTCGTGCGGGCGGCGGGCAACCCCCTCCTCGTCGAGCTGTACGACGGCCTCGACCACGTGCTGGTGCGCACGATGGCCACCGACGCGCACGGGCGCCACCACCGGGACGTGCCGGGCCACGAAGCGGTCGTCGACGCCGTCGCGGACGGCGACGCGGGGGCGGCCGAGCACGCCGTCGACACGACGATCGCCGCGGTGCGGCACCACCTGACCGAGATCGCCGCCGTGGCGGACCGTGCCGCCCGGGAGGACGCGTGACCACGCTGCGCCGCCCGCTCGGGGCCGGCGCCGTGCTCGCCATCGTTCTCGCGGCCCTCAACCTGCGCCCGGCCGTCGTGGGCGTGTCCCCGCTGCTCGGCGAGATCCTCGCCGACGAGCACCTCAGCGCGACCGCGGGCGGCGTCCTCACCACCCTGCCGGTGCTGTGCTTCGGCCTGCTCGCCCCGGTCGCGCCGGTGCTGGCCCGCCGGGTCGGGCTCGAGCGGGCGCTGTTCGGGAGTCTCGTGCTGCTGTGCGTGGGGTTCGCCGTCCGGCTGGTCCCGACGACCGGCGCGCTGTTCGCGGGCACTCTCGCGGTCGGGAGCGCGATCGGCCTGGGCAACGTGCTGCTGCCGGCCCTCATCAAGCGGGACTTCGCCGACCGGGTCGGGCTGATGACCGGGCTGTACTCGATGGCGCTGTCGGGCGGGGCGGCGCTGGCCGCGGGCCTCACGGTGCCGATCGCCGCCGCGACCGGGCTCGACTGGCGCGGGACGCTGGCCACCTGGGGCGTGCTCGCCGTGCTCGGCGCGGTGGTCTGGGCGCCGCGCGCACTGCGCCCCGTGGTGGCGGCACCGGTTCGGCCGGCCGGCGCCACCGGCGCCGACGCGCTGCGGTCCGTCTGGCGCAGCCCGCTGGCGTGGGCGGTGACCGTGCTGATGGGGACCCAGTCGATGTCGTTCTACTCCGTGAACGCCTGGCTGCCCGAGATCTTCGTGGACACCGGGCGCAGCGTCGCCGTCGGCGGCTGGCTGCTGGCACTGAGCAACCTCGTCGGGATCGCCGGTTCGTTCGTCACGCCCGTGCTCGCCGGGCGGATGCGGCGCCAGCGCGGCCTCGGGCTGGTGCTCGTGGGCCTCATCGCCACGGGACTGCTCGGCCTGCTCCTCGCGCCGGGGGCCGCCGTGCTGTGGGTCGCCCTGCTCGGGTACGGCCAGGGTGGCGGGATCAGCCTGGCGCTGACCCTCATGGCGCTGCGCACCGACACCGCGGCCCGCACGTCGGAGCTGTCCGGGATGGCGCAGAGCGCCGGGTACGTGCTGGCGGCCTGCGGCCCGCTCGGCGTCGGGTTCGCCCACGACAGCACCGGGTCGTGGTCCGTGCCGCTGCTGATCCTCGTCGCGGCGGCCGCGGTGCAGGGCGTCGCCGTGTGGTTCGCCGGCCGGGACGAGACGGTCGGCTGAGCCGAGGGCGTCAGGTCGAGCGGCTCGGGGTCGAGGGGCTCAGGGCAGGCCGACCGGCTCCAGCGTGACGCGGACGGCATCGCCGGGCCCGATCCCCTCGGCCTGACGGACAGCCTTCTTCATCGGCAGCACATAGCCCTTCTGCTCGTCGCTCGGGAACACCGACGTCGACCAGGTCGTCCCGCCGACCGTGACCGTCACCTTGATCGAGCCGAAGCCGCGCGGCGGCAGCGGCAGGTCGGCCAGGGCGTCGGACTCGTCCGGCGGCACGGTGACGAACCACCACGAGTCGCTCCGCACCTGCCACTGCCACAGCGGCGCGGTGAAGGTCAGGTGCATGCCGCGAGCCTATGGCCGGGCACCGACACGAGCCGGGAGCGCTGTGGGTACGAGACACGCCGCCGCCCCATCGAGGGCGGCGGCGTGTCTCGTACCCACAGCACGGGGCCGTGCGCGGCGGTCAGCCCTCCGACGGGGCCGAGGCCGCCGACGACGAGCCGCCGTCGACCGGGCGGCCCCCGCGGGTGCGGCGGCGGTTCCGGCTGCGCCGGCGACGCTGGCCGCCGTCGCGCTGCTCGGCCGAGCCCGCCGCGTCGGCGTCGCCCCGCCCGTTGCCCTGGCTCTCGCGGGAGCCGCCACGGCCACCGCGCGAGCGGCCACCGCCGTCGCGTCGCGGGCCGCCGTGGGCGCCGCCACGACCGCCGTCGCGACCACCGGACCCGCCGGACCGCTTGCCGGTCTCGCCGAGGTCCTCGAGCTCCTCGGCCTCCAGGCCGGCGAGCTTGCGCTTCTCCTTCGGCAGGCGGCCCTTGGTGCCCTCGGGGATGCCGAGGTCGGTGTACAGGTGCGGCGAGGAGGAGTAGGTCTCCACGGGCTCGGGGAAGCCCAGGTCCAGCGCGCGGTCGATGAGCTGCCAGCGCGGGACGTCGTCCCAGTCGACGAACGTGACGGCCGTGCCCTTGTTGCCCGCGCGGCCCGTGCGGCCGATGCGGTGCAGGTACGTGCGCTCGTCCTCCGGGCACTGGTAGTTGACGACGTGCGTGACGTCGTCCACGTCGATGCCGCGCGCCGCGACGTCCGTCGCGACCAAGACGTCGATGTGGCCGTGGCGGAAGGCGCGCAGCGCCTGCTCGCGGGCCCCCTGGCCCAGGTCGCCGTGGATGGCGCCGGCCGCGAAGCCGCGGTCCCGCAGCTCGTCCGACACCTTCGCGGCGGTCCGCTTCGTGCGGGCGAACACGATCGTGCGCCCGCGGCCCTCGGCCTGCAGCAGGCGGGAGAGCACCTCGACCTTGTCCAGCGCGTGGGCGCGGTAGACGACCTGGCGCGTGTCCTTCACGGTCGCGCCCTCGTCGTCGGGCTCGGCCGCGCGGATGTGTGTCGGCTGCGACATGTAGCGACGCGCCATGGAGACGACGGGCCCCGGCATGGTCGCGCTGAACAGCATGGTGTGCCGGACCGCGGGGGTGCGCGCGAGGATCTTCTCGACGTCGGGCAGGAAGCCGAGGTCGAGCATCTCGTCGGCCTCGTCGAGGACGACCGTGGCCGCGCGCGTGAGGTTGAGGTGCCCCTGGTTCATGAGGTCGACCATGCGGCCCGGGGTACCGACGACCACCTCGACGCCGGCGTTCAGCGTCTCGATCTGCGGCTCGTACGCGCGCCCGCCGTAGATCTGCACGATCCGCACGGAGCGCTTCCTCGACGCTGTCGTGAGGTCGTTGGCGACCTGCACGGCGAGCTCGCGGGTGGGGGCGACGACGATCGCCTGCGGCTTGCCCGGGGCGGGCAGCTCGTCGTAGCCGGGCTCGCCCGGCGCGACGACGCGGTGCAGCAGCGGGACGCCGAAGCCCAGCGTCTTGCCGGTGCCGGTCTTCGCCTGGCCGATGATGTCGTGCCCCTGCAGGGCCACGGGCAGCGTCATTGCCTGGATCGGGAACGGGTGGGTGATGCCCGACTCGGAGAGGGCCTCGACGATCTCCGGCCGGACGCCGAAGTCGGCGAAGGAGACGCCCTGCGCCTGGATCGCGGCGGCGGTCGCGTAGTCGGGGCCTTCGGCGGGGGCCGCGCTCGTGGCGGCGGCGGGTTCGGTAGTGGTCACTGGTGCCTTCGCATGCTCGTCGGCGCGCGCGGAGGACCGGGGACTCCCGGCCTGGCCGGGTGCCGGCGACGATCGCGCGGAGCGCCGAGGTGGTCGGCAGCCGATCGTGGAAAAACGTCGCACGGGCGCCGCGAGGCCGGGCCTCGCGGGCACTGCGGTCGGGTCAACACGTGACGACCGGGCAACCGAGGTACCCGACCATGGTACGCGACACGCCGCGAACCGTCCCGTGGACGGCAGTCAGGGGCCCGTCCGGGCGGCAGGCCCTCGCACCGGGGCGGCCCGCCGGGCGCCTATCCTGGCCGCGTGAGCGAGCAGCGCAGCACTCCCGGCCCCGTGGACGCGACGTCCCGAGGGGGTGGCGCCGACGGCGGGCCGGTCGCGCTGACCGGCCTCGCGGCCTACCTCGAGCTGGCGGCGTTCGGCCTGCTCGCCGGCCGGTCGGTGGACGCACCCGACCTCGTGACGCGCCAGGCCCTCGCCTCGGCCGCGGGCCGGGTCCTCGGGCGCCAGGAGCGCCTGCTCGCCGTGGCGGCCACCCGGGGCGTGGACGCCACGGCGGCGATGACGCCGTTCGACGGCGTGCTCGCGGACTTCGACGCGCGGACGGAGCCGGACAGCTGGTCCGAGGGTCTGCTCAAGGGCGTCGTGGGGCACGGCGTCGCGCAGGATCTCTGCCGCGAGCTGACCCGGGGGCTGCCCGCCGACGAGGCCGCCGAGCTGCGCCGCGCCGTCGACGACGGCTGGCCCGAGGAGGCGGACGGGCCCGCGACCGTGGTCCTCGCGCAGGCCGCCGAGCAGGACCCGGTGCTCGCCTCCCGGCTGGCCCTGTGGGGCCGCCGCGTCGTGGGGGAGGCGCTCGGGCTCGTGCCGGCGCTGCTGGCCGCGCACCCCGTGCTGGCCGGCCTGGCCGCCGCGGCCCGGCGCGCCGACGCCGCCGAGACGGGGGAGACGGTGGGCGAGCCCGTCGGCGACGAGGCGGCGGAGGTGCGGTCGTGGCTCATCTCGCGGCTGACCGCCGAGCACACCCGGCGGATGGACCGCATGGGCCTGGCCGCCTGAGCCGGAACCGCCGACGGGCGCAGCCGACCGGGCCGGTCGGCTGCGCCCGTCGGCGAGGGCCGGGCCGTCAGATGGCGCCGAAGCCGACCTTGCGGGGCTCCTCGGCGCCGAGCTCGACGTAGCCGAGCGCCGCGGTCGGCACCAGCACGCGCCGGCCACGGCTGTCCGTGAGCTCGAGCACCCCGCCGGCGTCGAGCGCCTCGCGCACGGTGGTGGCGACGGCGTCGGCGGACTCGTCGGTCTCCACCACCAGCTCGCGCGCCTGGTTCTGCACACCGATCGTGATCTCCACGTTGTCTCCTTCGCGAGCTGCGCCGCCGCGCTCTCGCACGACGACGCGGGTTCACCGGGGCTGCCCGGACGTCGCGACGATCCTAGTCAGGGCGCCGGGCCCCGGGAGCATCGGCGCGCGCCGTATTGCGCAGGGCGAAAACCGGTGCGCGGCGCCGGGCGTCGCCCCGGTGCCGTCCTGGCGTCTTCCCGTCGTCCTCTCGGCGCCTTCGCGGCGACCTGCCGGTGCTGGCGCGCGCGGCCGTCATGGTCCCTGTCGGAGGCGCGTGGTCGAATCGTGCCCGTGACGTCAGCAGGACCCGCCTCGCCGCCCGTGCCGCGCCTCGTGCCGCCGCGCGACCCCGCCGAGTCGGGGGAGCGCACGGACGTCGTCCTCGACCCCACGCAGGAGGCCGCGGTCGCGGCCGCCGCGGACCAGCCGGTCACCCTGGTGGTCGGGGCCCCCGGCACGGGCCGCACGACGGTCGCGACGACGGTGGCGGTGCGGGCCCTGGCCGCCGGGGCCGACCCGGCGCGGGTGCTCGTCCTCGCCGCGTCCCGGCGGGCGGCGTCGCGCCTGCGGGACCGGGTGACGGCGCAGGCGGGCCGCACGGTGGGCGCGCCGATGGTGCGCACGGCGGCGTCGGCGGCGTTCGCGGTGCTGCGCACCCGGGCGGCGGCGCACGGCGACCCCGCCCCGACGCTCGTCTCGGGGCCGGAGCAGGACCTCGTGCTCGCCGAGCTGCTCGCCGGGCACCTCGAGGGCGAGGGCGCGGACCTGGACCTGCCGCCCGGGCTGCCGGCCGAGTCGCTGGGGCTGCGCGGCCTGCGCCAGGAGCTGCGCGACCTGCTGATGCGCGCCGCCGAGCGCGGGCTGGGGCCCGTCGACCTCGCCGACCTCGGCCGCCGGTACGACCGCCCGGAGTGGGAGCTCGCCGCGCGGCTGTACGAGGAGTACCTCGACGTCACCACCCTGCGGCTGGGCACCCCGGACTCCGGTGCCCGGTACGACCCGGCGGGCGTGATCGACGAGGCCGCCGCGTGCCTCGACGGGTGGGAGGACGAGCTGCCGGGCGTGCCCCGGCCCACCTGGGACCTCGTGGTGGTGGACGACTACCACGAGGCGACCGTCGCGACCGCGCGCCTGCTGCACGTGCTGCACGACGCCGGGGCCCGGCTGGTGCTGCTGGCGGACCCCGACTCCGCGGTCCAGGGCTTCCGCGGCGCGTCGCCGGGGCTCGTGGGCCGTGCCGCCGCGCCGGCCCGGCCCGGCGCGGTGGGCGCCTTCGACGCCGGCACGGTGGTGCTCGGCACGGCGTGGCGGCAGCCCGCAGAGCTGCGGGAGGTGACCCGGGCCGTGACGTCGCGCGTCGCGACCGTCTCCGGTGCCCTGCACCGGGGGGCGTCGGCGCGCCCCGACACCGACGACACCGACGACGCAGGCGCCGACGCGCCCGACGGCGAGACCCCCGCGCCCCGGGGCGTCCAGGTGGCGGTCCTGGCAGGCCAGGCCCAGGAGGCGGCGTACGTCGCCCGGGAGCTGCGGGCGGAGCACCTGCTGCACGGCACCCCGTGGGACCGCATGGCCGTGGTCGCGCGGAGCGGCGACCGTCTCGCCTCGCTGCGCCGCGACCTGGTCGCCGCGTCCGTCCCGGTGGCGCTGCTCGGGTCCGACCTGCCGCTGCGCGACGAGCCCGCCGTCGCCCCGCTGCTCGCGGCGCTGGGCGTGTGCGCGGGCGGCGGCGGCCTCGACCGGCTGCTCGCCGACGAGCTGGGCGACACGACCGACCCGGCGCTCGACGCCGAGACCGCGGCCGGTCTGCTCACGTCGCCCGTCGGCGGGCTGGACGCCGTGGGCTTGCGGCGCCTGCGCAGGGCCCTGCGCGCCGAGGAGCTGTCGGGAGGCGGCGGCCGGTCGTCGGACGCCCTGCTGGTCGAGGTGCTCGCCGACGAGCCCCGCGCCGGCACCCTGCCGTCCCCGGTGCGCCGTGCCCCCGTGGCCGTCGCCCGCGTCCTGGCGGCCGGCCGGGAGGCAGCGGCCGCCCCCGGGGCGACGGCACAGACCGTGCTGTGGGCCGTCTGGTCGGCGACCGGGCTCGCCGAGCGGTGGCGGGACATGGCGCTCGCGGGAGGTCCGGCGGGCGTGCGCGCCGACCGCGACCTCGACGCGGTGCTGGCCCTGTTCCGCGCCGCCGAGACGTACGTGGACCGGATGCCGGGCGCGCCGGTGGCGGCGTTCGTCGACTACCTGGCCTCCCAGGACCTCCCGGCCGACTCGCTCGCCGCCGCGGCGGTGGGCGCCCAGGCGGTGGAGGCGCTGACCCCGGCGGGCGCGGCGGGCCGCGAGTGGGACGTGGTGGTCGTCGTCGGCGTCCAGGACGGCGTGTGGCCCGACCTGCGCCTGCGCGACTCCCTGCTCGGCTCCCAGGCCCTGGTCGAGCTGCTCGCGGGCCGGGCCGACGACGCCCACGGCGTCGGGCCGCAGGCGCGCCGGCAGGTGCTGGCCGACGAGCTCCGGTCGTTCGCCGTCGCCACCTCGCGGGCCGGCCGCCGGCTCGTCGTGACCGCCGTCGAGGACGCCGAGGAGACCCCGTCGGTGTTCCTCGACCTCGTGGCGCCGCCGGGCGAGGACGGCCCCGGGGGCGAGGGCGCCGACCGCCGGCGTGTGGCCGTCGGGCCCCCGCTCGACCTGCGGGGCGTCGTGGCCGCCGCGCGGGCGGAGCTGGTGCGCGCCGCGACGGCGTCGGGCGCCGCGCCGCCGGCGGGCCAGGACGGTGAGTCCTCCGACGACCGTGGGCCCGGCGAGGTCCGGGACCGTCCCGCGGCCGCGGCGGCGCTGCTCGCCCACCTCGCCCGGTCGGGGGTGGCGGAGGCCGACCCGCGGACCTGGTACGGGGTGGCCGCGGCGTCCAGCGACGCCCCGCTGTGGGGCCCCGACGACACCGTCGCGGTGTCGCCGTCGAAGGTCGAGACCGTCAGCACCTGCGCCCTGCGCTGGGCGTTCGAGGCGGCGGGGGCGACGGCGCCCGACGCGACGCACCAGACCCTGGGCACCCTCGTGCACGAGATCGCGGAGACGTACCCGCAGGGCTCGCTGACACAGCTGCGGGCCGAGCTCGACCGGCGCTGGCCCGAGCTCGCGCTGCCCGACGGTTGGCCGGCGCGGCAGCTGCGCCGGCGCGCCGAGCAGATGGTCGAACGGCTCGCGGCGTACACGGCCACGGCGAGGCGCCCGGTGCTCGTCGAGCCGGACTTCGAGGTTCCCGTGGGCCGGGCACGCCTGCGCGGCAAGATCGACCGCGTCGAGGAGGCGGGCGACGGCACCGTCACGGTGGCGGACCTCAAGACCGGCCGGGCGGCGCCGTCGAAGGCGAAGGCGGCCGAGCACCCCCAGCTGGGGGCCTACCAGCTGGCCGTCGCCGAGGGCGCGCTGGACCTGCCGCCCGGCACCCGCAGCGCCGGGGCCCAGCTCGTGTACGTCGGCACCCCGACCGTGTCGCCGACGGTCCGCACCCAGCCCGGGCTCGACGTCGGGGAGGACGGCTCGAGCTGGGCCCGCGCGCTCGTCGAGACCGCCGCCGACACGATGGCGGCGTCCCGGTTCACCGCCCACGAGAACGACCTGTGCACCGTGTGCCCCGTGCGACGCTCGTGCCCGGTGCAGCCCGAGGGAAGGAACGTCGTCTGATGACCGGTCAGGCCCCCGGCGAACCGCGCCACGAACAAGGCGGCGACCCGCGCCCCGAGCCCGACTGGGCGATCCTCGGCGACGTGCTCGACGGCGCCGGCCGCGACGCCGACCTCGGTTTCCCCGAGCTCGCGGACCTCGCCCCGCCCGCGACGGGGCACGCCGTCGCGCCGGGAGACGACGGCCTCGTCGGTGCCGAGGACGCCGCCGTCCCGGCCGCCGCCCCCGCGCCGCGGCTGTCCGCGCGCGAGATCGCGGAGATGCTGGGCCGGCCGAGCCCGACCGACGAGCAGGTCGCCGTGATCGAGGCGCCCCTCGAGCCGGCGCTCGTCGTCGCGGGCGCGGGCTCGGGCAAGACGGAGACGATGGCGGCCCGGGTGGTCTGGCTCATCGCGAACGAGCTGGTCGCCCCCGAGGACGTGCTGGGGCTGACGTTCACGCGCAAGGCGGCGGGCGAGCTCACCACCCGCGTCACCGCCCGGCTGGCGCAGCTCGCCCGCGCCCAGGGCCGCCCGACGTCGGGCCTGGACCTGCTGGCCCGGCCCACGGTGGCCACGTACAACGCCTACGCGGCCTCGCTCGTGGCCGACCACGGGCTGCGCCTCGGGATCGAGCCGGGGTCGAGGTTGCTCGGTGAGGCCAACCAGTGGCAGCTCGCGGCCCAGGTCGTCGAGTCCTGGGCGGACGACCTCGGCACCGACAAGGCCGTCAGCACCGTCGTGGGCGCCGTCATCGCGCTGTCCGGGGCGCTGGGAGAGCACCTCGTAGGCGTCGACGAGGTGCGCGCCGAGCTGGCCGACCTGATGGACCACCTCGACGCCCTGCCGCTGGGCGAGAAGCAGAAGCGGCGGACCAAGCCGATCCAGCAGCTCATCGACTCGGTGGCCGAGCGCGGGCGCCTGCTCGACCTCGTGGCCGAGTACCGCCGCCGCAAGCGGGTGGCCGACTCGCTCGACTTCGGCGACCAGATCGCGTTCGCCGCCGAGCTCGCGCGCCAGGTCCCGGCCGTGGGGGCGACCGAGCGGGCGCGGTACCGGGTGGTGCTGCTCGACGAGTACCAGGACACGTCGTACGCCCAGGTGGAGCTGCTCGCGGGGCTGTTCGCCGACGGCCACGCCGTCACGGCCGTGGGCGACCCGCACCAGTCGATCTACGGGTGGCGCGGCGCCTCCGCGTCCGGGCTGGCGCGGTTCCCCGAACGCTTCCGCACCGCGGGCGGGGCGCCCGCGGCCGTGCGCTACCTGAGCACGTCGTGGCGCAACGATGCCGCGGTGCTGGCCGCCGCGAACGTCACCGCGGCACCCCTGCGCGGGCTGGCGCGGCGGACGGGCACCGGCGTGGACGTCCCGCCGCTCGACCTGCGTCCCGGTGCCGGTACGGGTGCGGTCACCGCCCACGTCGCGGCCACGATCGAGGAGGAGGCCGAGGCGGCCGCCAAGTTCGTGGCGTCCCGGTGGCGGCGCGCCACCCGCCCCGACGGCTCGGACCGGGTGACGGCGGCGGTGCTCTGCCGGGCGCGCTCGCAGTTCGTGGCCGTCGAGGTGGCCCTGCGGCGCCGGGGCCTGCCCGTGGAGGTCGTCGGGCTCGGCGGGCTGCTGTCCACCCCGGAGGTGGTCGACGTCGTCGCGCTGCTGGAGTCCGTGCACGACCCCTCCCGCGGTGACTCGCTGCTGCGGCTGCTGACCGGGCCGCGGGTGAACCTCGGCGCCGCGGACCTGCACGCCCTCGGGTCGTGGGCGGCGGACCTCGCCCGCGCCGACGGCGCACGCCCCGGCCGGCCCGGCGACGCCCCGCACGGCGCACCGGGCGACGGGGCGGGGCCGGGCGACGTCACGGACCCCGACGACGACGCGCCGCGCGTCGTGGAGGGCGACGTCGTCGACCACCGCTCCATCGTCGACGCCCTGGACGACCTGCCCGAACCCGGCCGCGCGGCGCGCGACGGGAGGGCCCTCACCCCGGACGGGCACCGCCGGCTCACCGCGCTCGCGCGGCTCCTGCGCGATCTGCGCGGGGTGACGTACCTGTCGCTGCCCGAGCTCGTCGTCAGCGCCGAGCGCGCCCTGGGGCTCGACGTCGAGGTCGCCACGGCGCAGGTGCTGGCCGACGCGCTGCCGACCGAGGGGGCGGGGCCCGCAGTGCACTCAGCGCCCGGGCTGCCGTCCGGGGCGGGCGTGAGCCAGCGCGGGCGCGAGCACCTCGACGCGTTCCGGGACGTCGCGGCGAGCTTCGCTCAGTCGGCGGACGTCGCCACGCTCGGCGCGTTCCTCGCGTGGCTCGGGGTCGCGGGCGACCAGGAGCGCGGCCTGGACATGCCGGTGCGCGAGCCCGACCCGGATGCCGTGCAGGTCATCACGGCGCACGCCGCCAAGGGCCTCGAGTGGGACGTCGTCGCCGTCCCCGGCCTCGTCGACGGGATCTTCCCGAGCCAGGCCGAGTCCCAGCAGGGGCGCACGGACAGCGGGTGGCTCACCGACCTCGCCGCGCTGCCGTACCACCTGCGCGGGGACGCGGAGGACCTGCCCGACTTCACGTGGCGCGACGCCGCCGACACGAAGGACCTCGCGGAGCGCCGCGACGAGTTCCGGGCGGCGTCCGGGGAGCACCGGCTCGCGGAGGAGCGGCGGCTGGCCTACGTGGCCTTCACCCGCGCCCGCCGCGAGCTCCACCTCACCGCGCACTGGTGGGGGACGGGCAGCGGCCCCCGGCGTGCGTCGCCGTTCCTGGCCGAGCTCGCCGAGGCGGGCGTCGTGGACGGCAGGGGCTGGGCCGCGCCCCCCGGCCCGGACGACACGAACCCGCGGGACGCTCTCGAGGTGACGGCCCGCTGGCCGGCCGACGAGCTGCCCCGCACTCCCGGCGCCCCCGGGCCGGACGGCCCCGCGCCGGAGGACCCCGGACCCGGCAGCCCGCGCGAGGTGCTGCGGGCCACGGCCGCGCAGGTGACGGCGGCGGCGCGCGGCGGCGCCGAGCCCCGCCCGGGCGTGCTGCTCGACCCGGGCGGCCGCGACCTCGTGTCGCTGACGCGGGTGCTGCTCGCGGAGCGGGCCGACCGGGACGCGCACCAGGTCGTCATGCCCGCGCACGTGTCGGCCTCCGGTCTGGTGCGGCTCGCCGCGGACCGGGACGCGTTCGCCCTGCAGCTGCGCCGGCCGGTACCGACGGAGCCGACGGTGCACGCGCGCCGCGGGACCCGGTTCCACGAGTGGGTGGAGCGGTTCTACACGTCGTCGTCGCTCGTCGACGTCGACGACCTGCCGGGCGCGGAGGACGGCGAGGTGCCGGCCGACGTGGACCTCGAGACCCTGCGCTCCCGGTTCCTCGACTCGCCCTGGGCGGCACGCACGCCCCTCGCCGTCGAGGTGGACGTGGAGACGCCCGTCGGCGGTGTCATGCTCCGCTCGCGCATCGACGCCGTGTTCGCCGACCCGGACGCGCCCGACGCGCGCCCAGGGGAGGCCCCCGCCGTCGTCGTGGTCGACTGGAAGACGGGACGGGAACCGGCCGACGCGGCGGCGCGGGCGGCGCGCGAGGTGCAGCTCGCCGTCTACCGGCTGGCGTGGGCGCGGTACACCGGCACGCCGGTCGAGCGGGTCTCCGCGGCGTTCTGCTACGTCCCCACCGGCACGACCGTGCGCCCGGAGCGCCTGCTCGGCGAGGCCGAGCTGGAGGCCCTGGTCCGCGGGGACCGACCCGCGGACCAGGGCCGTCACCAGCGGTAGTCGAGGAACTTGCCGTCGAACGTCACCACGACGCGGTCGCCGTCCGGGTGCGGGCGCCGGGCGACGTCGACCCGGAAGTTGATCGCCGACATGATGCCGTCGCCGAACTCCTCGTGGATCAGCTCCTTGAGCGCCGGGCCGTAGACGGCGAGCGCCTCCGTGAAGCGGTAGATCGTCGGGTCGGTCAGGACGGCGTCGTCGCGTGTGCGGGACGGCTGCACGCACAGCGCCTCCGCGACGTCGTCGCCGAGGCCCAGCAGCGCGCAGGCCTCCTTGGCCTGCTCCGCGCGCATCGGGTGCTGCCCCAGCAGCGCCGCCGTCGTCCAGACGACGGGGGCGCCCACCGCGTCGGCGATCTCCTGCCAGGTGCGCCCCGAGCGCAGTCGGGCGGTCACCACCTGCTCGGCCGCGGCGGCCTTCGACATGATCGGGTCCATCGATGCTCCTCCTGTCGTGGTGCGGGTGCTGCCGGTCGGCCGCGGTCAGGCGACCGGTGCGGCCTCACGCTCGTCCGCGGCGGGCTCGACGGGGGCGGGGCGCCGGCGTTCGGGCCGCGTGCGGTAGTGCGTGAGGTACAGCGGCAGGCCGACGAACGTCAGACCGCCCACGAGGTTGCCGAGCACGGTCGGCAGCTCGTTCCACAGCAGGTAGTCGGAGATCGTGAAGTCACCGCCGAGGAGCAGGCCGGAGGGGAACAAGAACATGTTCACCACGGAGTGCTCGAAGCCCATGTAGAAGAACAGGAACACCGGCATCCACATCACGACGACCTTGCTGACCGTGTCCTTGGACATGAGGAACGCCACCACACCCGTGGACACCATCCAGTTGCAGAGGACGCCGCGCACGAACAGCGTGAGCATGCCGGCGGCGCCGTGGTCGGCGTACCCGACCGTGCGGCCCTCGCCGATGGTGCCGATCGCCTGGCCGATCTCGTTCGGCGGGGTGGAGAACCCGTAGGTGAACGTGATCGCCATGAGGATGGCGACGGTGAACGCGCCCGCGAAGTTGCCGCAGAACACCAGGCCCCAGTTGCGCCACATGCCGCCCCAGGTGGCGCCCGGGCGGCGGGCGATGACGGCGAACGGCACCAGGGTGAACACGCCCGTGAGCAGGTCGAAGCCCATCAGGTAGAGCATGATGAAGCCGATCGGGAAGAACGCTGCCCCGACCAGCGGGTTGCCGGTGCTGACGGTGATGGTCACGGCCATCGCCGCGGCGAGCGCGAGGACGGCGCCGCCCATGAACGACCGGATCAGCGTGTCCCGGGTCGACATGAACAGCTTCTTCTCGCCCGTGGCGACCATCTGTTCCACGAAGTCCTGCGGTGCGACGTACGACATGGCGACCCTCCCGGAGTCATGGACGGCGGTCCGTGCTGGGGCCGATCCTCGCCACCGGGCGTTGTGCCCACGTTGTGGGCGTGTGAGTTCTGTGTTTCGAGATGCGCACGACGGCGCGGCGACTCCGGTGCGGTGCCGGGACGTCGTCGGCGTCCCGGGGCACCGTCAGGCGGGCGCGTCCTCGCGGGTCGCCTCGTCGAGGTCGGCGAGCATCGCCTCGGCGTCCTCGACGACGTCGGGCAGGCCGCGGCGCACGCCGTGCAGCAGCCAGCGCGCCAGCGCCAGCTCGCCGACGAGCAGGGCGCGGTCGACCAGCCGGGTGTCGTGCAGCTCGGTGCGGCGCAGCTGGTACGCCTCCATGATCGAGTCCACGGCCTCGGGCGGGGCGGCGGCGAGGAGCCAGGCGAGGTCGTCCGCCGGGTCGGCCACCCGGGACTCCGACCAGCCGCTCACGCTCGTCACGCGCCCGCGCGAGACGAGCATCTGGTCCGGTGCCAGGTCGCCGTGCACCACCACGGGCTGGAAGCGCCACAGCGCGACGTCCTCGAGCGCTGCCTCCCACCGGCGCAGCAGCGTCGGCGGCACCTTGCCGGTCGCGGCGGCCTCGTCGAGCTCGACCAGGCGGCGCTCGCGGTACTCGGTGGCGGTGTACGAGGGCAGCCCGCACGACTCGACGACGGACGCGGGCAGCTCGTGAACCGCCGCCAGCGTGCGGCCCAGGTCCGCGGCGAGGCCGGGGCCGGGCCGCAGCGAGTCGAGGTCGAGCGGGTCGCCCGTGACGTGCTGGTGCACGACGGCGCGGCCGCCCTCGGGCAGCAGCGCGTACCCGGCGACCTGCGGCACGGTGAAGGGCAGGACGCCCGCCTCGACGTACAGGTGGAGTGCCTCCAGCAGCTCGATCTCCGCCTCGAGCGCGGCGCCGGCCATCGTCGTGCGGGGCGCGCGCACCAGCCAGTCGCGGTCGTCCGCGGCGGTGACGACGGCGACGTCGTAGTCCCCCGGCACCTCCTCGGGACGGACCGACCGGGCGTCGAGCCCCGGGACGGCGGCCGTCGCGAGCGCGGCGAGGGCGAGCGGGCTGCGTGGCACGCGACCACCGTAGCGGTGCCGGGGGCGCCGCCGTCGCACCACGCGCGGGCGGCGGGACAGGTACTGGCAGGTGCCGGGGGCCGGGCCCGGTGTCGGTACGGTCGTCGGGTGACTGCACCCGCCTGGCTCCCCGACCTGTCGTACACGCGCGCGTCGCACGACCGCGCCGCCGCCCGCCGCACGGAGCCGGACCTGCTCCCGCGGCTGCTCGGCGATACCCGCACCCGCGTGCTGGTGGTGCACCGCGGGCGCGTCGCGGCCGACGCCGGGGGAGAGCCCCTGCTGCTGGCCCCGGCCGACGTCGCGGGCCTGCCCGCGGACCCGGACGCCGAGGCGCCGCACGAGGCGGGGCACCGGTGGCTGTTCCTCGGCGAGGACGACGACGGCGCGTACCTGGGGCTGGTGCTGCCCGACGCCGCGGACACCGAGGCGGTGGACATCGAGGGCGTCACGCCGTCGTCCCCGGCGGCGCGGCTGGTGCGGACCCACGCGTGGGCCGGGCTGCGTGCGCTGGGCGGGCACGCCCTCGACGCGCTCGCGGCGGAGACGGTGGCGCTCGCGGGGTGGCATGCCGCCCACCAGCGGTGCCCGCGGTGCGGCGAGCCGACGGTCGTCGAGCAGGCCGGCTGGGTGCGCCGGTGCGTCGCCCAGGACCTCGAGATCTACCCGCGCACCGACCCCGCGGTCATCATGGCCGTCGTCGACGACGAGGACCGGCTCCTGCTCGGGCACGCGGCGCACTGGCCCGAGGGCCGGTACTCGACGCTCGCGGGCTACGTCGAGCCCGGCGAGGGACTGGAGCAGGCGGTGCGCCGCGAGGTCGCCGAGGAGACGGCGGTCGTGGTGGGCGACGGCCCCGGCGACGTGGAGTACCGCGGGAGCCAGCCGTGGCCCTTCCCCGCGTCCCTGATGCTCGGCTTCCGCGCCCGCGCCACCGGGACCTCGGTGCGGGTCGACGGCGTCGAGGTCACGCAGGCCCGCTGGTTCACGCGCGACGAGCTCGCCGCCGCGGTCCGCTCGGGGGAGGTGGGGCTGCCGAGCCGCCCGTCCATCGCCCGGGCGCTGGTCGAGGAGTGGTTCGGCGGTGACCTGCCGGGGGCGTGACCATGCGATCCCCGGGCGCCGAACATGGGGTTGGTCCGGGACTCAGCAGCTGAGTCTCGGACCAACCCCATGTTCGGCAGGCGGTGGGCGGGTCAGTTCGCCAGGCGTGCCCTGACGTCGGCGAGCGACGGGTTCGTCGCGGCGGAGCCGTCGGGAAAGACGACGGTCGGGACGGTGCGGTTGCCGCCGTTGACCTGCTCGACGAACGCGGCGGTCTCCGGCTGCTCCTCGATGTCCACGACGGTGTACCCGATGCCCTCGGAGTCGAGCTGCGTGCGCAGCCGGCGGCAGTACCCGCACCAGGCGGTCGAGAACATCGTGACGGTCCCCGCCGCGGGGGTGTGGGTGGCGGCGTCGGTCATCGGGAGAACCTCCGGTGGGGGTGGGTCTGGGGACGGCGCCAGCAGGTGTCGGCGCCGGCTGCGACAATCGCAGACGATGTCGATTCCCGCCAGCACCGCTCCCAACTCCCCGACGGCGCCGCTTCATCCCGACGCGATCCTCGACGCCCTCGACCCCGAGCAGCGCGAGGTCGCGCTCGCGCTCACGGGGCCGGTCTGCGTGCTGGCCGGTGCCGGCACGGGCAAGACGCGGGCGATCACGCACCGCATCGCCTACGGGGTGCGCACGGGCACCTACCCGCCGACGTCGGTGCTGGCCGTGACGTTCACGGCGCGGGCCGCGGGGGAGATGCGCACCCGGCTGCGCGAGCTCGGCGTCGCCGGCGTGCAGGCCCGCACGTTCCACGCCGCTGCGCTGCGCCAGCTCGGGTACTTCTGGCCGCGCATCGTCGGCGGGGCGCCGCCCCGGATCCTCGAGCACAAGGCCCCGGTGGTCGCGGAGGCCGCACGACGGGTCGGTGCGAGCGTCGACCGCGTCGCGGTGCGCGACCTGTCGAGCGAGGTCGAGTGGGCGAAGGTCTCGCTGGTGACCGCCGAGGACTACGTGCGGGCGGCGCTCGCCGACGACCGTCCCGCGCCGTCCGGCTACGACCACCAGACGGTGGCCCGCCTCATCACCGCGTACGAGGACGTCAAGACCGAGCGGGGCGTCATCGACTTCGAGGACGTCCTGCTCATGCTCGCGGACATGCTCGGCTCGCACCCGCACGTGGCCGACCAGGTGCGCTCCCAGTACCGGCACTTCGTGGTCGACGAATACCAGGACGTCTCGCCGCTGCAGCAGTTCCTCCTCGACCAGTGGCTGGGCGGGCGCCGCGAGCTGTGCGTCGTCGGCGACCCGTCCCAGACCATCTACTCCTTCACGGGCGCGACGCCGCACTACCTGCTGGACTTCACCCGGGCCCACGAGGGCGCCCAGGTGATCCGGCTCGTGCGCGACTACCGCTCCACCCCGCAGGTCGTGCACCTGGCCAACGAGATGCTGCGCCGCGGGCGGGTGGTCGGCGCCCTCGAGCTGCAGGCCCAGCGCCCCGCCGGGCCGCCGGTCGCCTACACCACCTACGACGACGACGAGTCCGAGGCCGCGGGGATCGCGGCGCGCGCCGCCCGCCTCGTCGCCTCCGGGGTGCGGCCCAGCGAGATCGCCGTCCTCTACCGCACGAACGCGCAGTCGGCCGCGTTCGAGTCCGCCCTCGCCGACGCCGGGGTGAACTACCTGGTGCGCGGCGGGGAGCGGTTCTTCAGCCGGCGGGACGTGCGCGACGCCGTCGTCCTGCTGCGGGGCGCCGCCCGGTCGGCGGACCCGGACCAGCCGATGCCCGAGCAGGTGCGGGACGTGCTCACCTCGGCCGGCTGGTCCGAGAAGGCGCCCGCCGCCCGCGGTGCCGCCCGCGAGCGCTGGGAGGCGATGCAGGCCCTGGTGGCGCTCGCCGACGACGTCGCGGCGGCAGGGACGGCGGAGGCGCCGGCGACGCTCGCCACCCTGGTCGCGGAGCTCGAGGAGCGGGCCGCGGCTCAGCACGCCCCGACCGTCGAGGGCGTCACCCTGGCCTCGCTGCACGCGGCCAAGGGCCTCGAGTGGGACGCGGTGTTCCTCGCGGGGGTGAGCGAGGGCCTGATGCCGATCTCGCTCGCCGAGACCGACGACGCCGTGGCGGAGGAGCGCCGCCTGCTGTACGTCGGCGTGACGCGTGCCCGCGAGCACCTGGAGATCTCCTACGCCCGCGCGCGGAACCCCGGGGGGCGGGCGACCCGCAAGCCCACCCGGTTCCTGGACGGCCTGTGGCCGGGGGCGCCGGCCGGGCGCGGGCGCCAGCGTTCTCGTGGGCAGGTGCGCCAGCAGCTGACCGGCAGCCACGACGTCGCGCTGTTCGACGCGCTGCGCGAGTGGCGGCTCTCCGTCGCGCGCGAGACGGACAAGCCGGCGTACACGGTGCTCGGCGACGCGACGCTGGCGGCCGTCGCGGAGCTGCGCCCGTCGTCGGTGGCGCAGCTGGCGCGCATCAACGGGATCGGCCCGGCGAAGATCGACCGGTACGGCGAGACCATCCTCGCGATCGTGGCCGACGGCGTGGGCTGATCACACGGGTCACGGGGCGCTCCGGGCGCCCCCGGAGACCGCGGGAGCGAGCGCCCCGGAACGCCCGGCACGACGCGCGAGAAAAACTTCCGGAAAAAAGATGTGGCGCGGCGGCGAGGAACGTCTATGCTCGTCAATGTCCGCGACGGTAGTGGCGCGCACCGAGAGGTGAGCGCCCGAGATCAGTAAGGAGGTGGGTGCAGAAGATGGACACGATGAACCAGATCGTGATGGCGAACGCGTGCGTCAACGCTGCGCCGGGGCACAAGTCTGCTCTCGGCTACGCGCTGGACGTCGTCGTTCCGTTCCGCGTGCGCACGCACGCCGGGGCCGGCATCGCCGATCTCCGCCTCGCACCCGACTCCGCTCCCTGGATGCATCCGGTTCATTGACCGGTCCAGGCCGCGGAGTCCACCCGGGACCCGCGGCCCTCGTCTTTCCGCCCAGGGAAGAAGACCTCACCAGGTCGCACGAACCGGCCCCCTGACACCAGGGGGCCACCCGCAGGTCCTGAACACCGACGTTCACATCACACCCAGGACCTGACGGAGGAACTCGTGCGTCTCGCACAGCTGTTGGACGAGCGGCTGCTCGACACGATCCCCCAGGGCGGATCCGGCCCCTGGACTCCCCATCAACCCATCGACCCCAGCCCCGCGGCGGCCGCGGCGCAGGTCGCCGAGCTCGACCAGCAGTTCAGCGCGCTGCTGCCGTGCCGGACCAACGACCCCGAGCTGTGGTTCGCCGAGCACACCGCCCAGGTCGAGCAGGCCAAGGCGCTGTGCCGCTCCTGCCCGCTCCAGGCCGGCTGCCTCGCCGGCGCCCTGGACCGCCAGGAGCCGTGGGGCGTGTGGGGCGGTGAGGTCTTCGTCGACGGCAAGGTCGTGGCGCGCAAGCGCGGCCGCGGCCGGCCCCGGAAGTCGGAGACCGCCGCAGCATGACCCGCCAGGGCGCAGCACGCCCTGCCGGAGACGAGAACCGCGACCCGCGGGACGGAGCACCCACCTCGGTCCCGCGGGTCGCGGCCGTTCCCGCCGTCCACGGCCGCGGCCACCGGCTCACCGCGGCAGGCGCAGGCAGCCGCACGCGGGGTGCCCCGCGAGGCGGCGCAGGCGCGGGACGGCGTCGGGCAGGGACGTCTCGAGGACGCCCCCGGCCGTGAGCGGACGGTGGCCGTCCAGGTGGGCGAGCACCTGGCCGGCCGCGAGAGCCGCCGCGCACGCGGCGAGCGTCGTCTCGTGGGGTGCCGCCCGCCCGCCGGAGCGGCGCAGGGCGGCCGCCGCGGCCGGCCAGCGGTCGTCGGCGTCGGTCGCGTGGCGCTCGTCGCACCGCACGCACGGCGAGACGCCCGGCAGCACGAAGGGTCCGACGACGACGTCCGCCTCGCGCACGACGACGGGCAGGTGCGCCACCCCGGCGCCCAGCAGGTGGTCGTAGCGCCCCGGGTCGGGCGCGTGCGCCTCGACCACCACCACGACCTCGGGCAGCAGGTCGCGGTCGAGCGTGTGGAACACCTGGGTGGCCGGGTGCCGCGCGCCGAGCCGGGCGCGCAGGGCCCGCTCCCGCGGCCGGCCGACGTCCGGCTGCTCGTACCCGCCGACGCCGAGGTCGAGGACCTGGACGGGCTCGCGGTCGTCGAGCACGAGGGTGCCGACGCCGGCGGTCGCGAGGTGCTCGGCCAGAGCGGCCCCGAGGCGCCCGAGCCCGGCGACCCCGACGGCACGCCGGGTCCGCGCCGCCAGGGTCGCCGCGCCGGCGTCGTCGGCACGCAGCGCACCGAGGACGACGGCGTCGCCGGCGCGTGTGGGCGGCACGTCGGGCCCGGGCGGGGGCTCGGGGACCAGCAGGCCGGACCGGGCGAGGAGGTCCTCGAGCCGGGCGCGCCGGTCGGGGTCGAGGTCCCAGCGGCGCGCGGTCCGCTCGAGCGTGCGGTGCGGCCGCCCGGACGTCTCCCGGAGCCAGCCGGCCTCGCCGGGCCGCAGCCCGGCGAGGACGAGGCTCCACCGGGGGTCGGTCCCGAGGAGCACCTCGCCCGCCCCGTGCTCGACGACCGGCGTGCCCCGCCGGAGCCGCCACGACGCACGGGCAAGGTCACGGGCGGCGGGAGAGGTCATGACCGTCACCCTGGCACGCGGGCCGGCGGGCCGGCCGGCGTCGTCCACAGGCCCGCGGCGGACCCCGGGAAGGGTGTGTGCTTCCGCGCCCGCGACGATTCCCCGGTACCGTCGTGCTCGTGGCCCACGACACGATGGCGTCGGTGGAGGTCCGCCGCAGCCGTCGGCGGACCGCGACGGTGAGTGCGTACCGCGACGGTGAGCGGACCGTCGTGGCCATTCCCGCGCGGTTCTCGCGGGCGCAGGAGCGTGAGTGGGTGGCGAAGATGCTCGCCCGGCTGGAGGACAAGGAGCGTCGGCGCCGGCCCTCGGACGCCGAGCTGGTCGAGCGTGCCCGCGAGCTGTCCGACAAGTATCTCGACGGGCGGGCGCACCCCACGAGCGTCTCCTGGTCGGCGCAGCAGGGGCGGCGCTGGGGGTCGTGCACGCTGGTGGACGGCTCGATCCGCATCTCCACGCGCGTGCAGGGCATGCCGGAGTGGGTGCTGGACTACGTGCTGCTGCACGAGCTCGCCCACCTGCTGCACGCCGGCCACGGCCCCGACTTCTGGCGGCTGTTGGAGGCCTATCCGCGCACCGAGCGCGCCCGCGGGTTCCTCGAGGGCGTCTCGTTCGTGCAGGATGACGCGGCGGGCTGAGCCGGCCGCGTCCGCACGGTGTGCGGCCGCCCCTGCGGACGACCCGCGGGCGCGACGTCAGCCGGCGGGCCTCTCGTCGTCGGGCCGGTCGGTCCCCGGCGCGTCCTCGGGCGTCGCTCCGCCGTCCACGTCACCGGCCACGTCACCGGCCGTGTCGCCGGTCGTGTCGCCGGTCGCGGGGCCGTCGAAGATCTCCGCGAGCGCCGCGTCGAGGTCGGCGTACTCCTCGGCCTGCTCGGCGCGGCGGGAGTGGTAGCCGGCGGGGTCGTCGAGGTCGGAGTCGTCGGGGAGCAGGTCGGGGTGCGCCCACACGGCGTCGCGCGCCTGCGGTCCGCCGGCCGCGAGCAGGTGCGAGAACAGGTCGGTGGCCTCGCGGGAGCGCCGGGGGCGCAGCTCGAGGCCGACGAGGGTGGCGAAGGTCTGCTCGGCGGGGCCGCCCGCGGCCCGGCGCCGGCGGATCATCTCGCGCAGGGGATAGGTGTGCGGCAGGTGGGGCAGCGCCGCCGTCGCGGCGACCTCGGTCACCCAGCCCTCGACGAGGGCCAGCGCCGTCTCGAGGCGCAGCAGGGTCGCCTCCTGCTCGGGGGTGTGCTGAAGGCCGAAGACGCCGCCGGTGAGCGCGCCGCGCAGGGCCTCGGGGTCGCTGGGGTCGATGTCGCGCACCTGGGACTCGAGCACGTCGAGGTCGATCGTGATCCCGCGCGCGTACTGCTCGACGAGGGCGTGCAGGTGGGCGGGGAGCCACGGGACGTGCGCGAAGAGCCGGGCGTGCGCCGCCTCGCGCAGGGCGAGGAACAGGCGCACCTCCTCGAGCGGAGCGTCGAGCCCGTCGGCGAAGGCGGCGACGTTCGTGGGCAGCAGCGCGGTCGTGGGCTCGTCGAGCAGCGGGACGCCGACGTCGGTCGAGCCGAAGACCTCGCGCGAGAGCGTGCCCGCGGCCTGGCCCACCTGCATGCCGAAGACGGCGGCACCGAGGCGGCGCATCATCTCGGCCGGGTCGAGCTGGCCGCCGAGCGCGCCGACCGGCAGGCCGGGGAGGGCCGGCATCCCGGCGGCGGCGGGGTCGTCGGGGAGCTGGTCGCGCAGCACGGTGGCCAGCGCCTCGGAGACCGACGTGGCGACGGGCGCCACCAGGCGGTGCCACGACGGGAGAGTCGCCTCGACCCACTCGGACCGGCTCCACGCGTGGACGCGCCCGCCGGCCGGGGGCAGGTCGGTGACGGCGTCGAGCCACAGCTCGGCGACGCCCAGCGCGTCCTTGGCGGCCTTGGCGTCGGCGCCGGTGAGGGACGGGTCGCCCTCGGCGACCGCGACCTGACGGGCGACGTCGTGCGCGACGTCGGCGTTGACGGGGCCGTCGCCGGGGGCCGACAGGAGCCGCTGGACCTGCTCGAGGATGCGCTGCATGGTGGCGGGGTCCGGCGTCCCGGCGCCGGGCACGCCCGCGAGCGCGGCGGGGTCGATGCCCTGCGCGCGCATCTGCGCGAGCACCTCGTCGGTGCGGTCGCCGAAGAATCCCTCGAGCATGGAGCGCAGCATGCGCTCGCGCTCCTCGGCGCCCTCGGGGTCGTCGGGCAGGTTGCTCATCTCGGGCTCCTCGGCTGGCTGTCGTGACGGGCCGTTCCGGCGGCGGGCCGTGCGGGCCTGGTGGCGGACCTGGTGCGCCCTCGCGGGCACGGGGGCCATGGCGGGCACCGCTCGATCACCGTAACCACGCCCGACGGCCGGCGGCGGTCCGGCGTTCCGCGGTTCGCTCTGAGCGCAGCGAACCCTGAGAGCCGGGCGTAGCGGACCCTGAGAGCTGGGCGCAGCGGACCCTGGGGACCGGCCGCCGGCCTGCCCGGGCGGGCCGGCCGGCACGTCGGGGATGATGGGCGGGTGACCTTCGACCGCGACGTCTTCGCGCCCGACGACACCTCGACCACAGAGTCCGCCGACACCGCCGCCGCGTCGGGGGCGTCCGCGCGCAGCGTGACGCTCGGGATCTCGCTGCTGACCACGGCGCTGCTGGCGGCCGTGCTGCTCGTGCTGCCCGCGCCGTACGCGATCCGTGCGCCCGGCCCCACCGAGGACACCCTCGGGGTGCAGGGGCAGGACGAGGCGGGCGCGGACGACGGCCGGACGGCGACGGCCCTGCCCCTGGTCGAGATCGACGGCGCCCCGACCCACGAAGTGTCGGGCCAGCTGCGACTGACCACGGTGTCCGTGTACGGCGGGCCGGGCAGCGACGTCCTGCTGGGGGACGTGCTGTGGGGGTGGGGCTCCGAGCAGCGGTCGGTGCAGCCGGTCGAGGCGATCTTCCCCGAGCAGACCACCCAGGAGGAGCAGCAGCAGGTGGGCCAGGCGCAGATGGCGAGCTCGGAGCAGAGCGCCACCGTGGCGGCGCTGACGGAGCTGGGCTACGAGGTCCCGGCCACGCTGACGGTGGTGGGGACCGCGGAGGGCTCCGGCGCGCAGGGGGTCGTGCAGGAGGGCGACGTGGTGCGCAGCCTCGACGGCGAGGAGATCGTCACCCACCAGGACCTGCTGGCCGGCCTCGACGACGTCACGCCCGGCGACGACGTCGAGCTCGGGGTGCGGCGAGACGGGCAGGACGTCGACCTCACGGTGACCACGAGCGAGGGCGACGGGCGTGCGGCGCTGGGGATCTACCTGGACCCGCGGTACGAGCTCCCGGTGGACGTGACGATCCGCCCGGGGGACATCGGGGGGCCGAGCGCGGGCACGATCTTCGCCCTCGCCATCATCGACAAGCTGACCCGCAAGGACGAGCTCGACGGGGCCGTGGTCGCCGGCACGGGCACGATGAGCGTCGACGGGCAGGTGGGCCCGATCGGCGGGATCGAGCAGAAGCTGTACGGCGCGCGACGCGACGGCGCGGAGTGGTTCCTGGCGCCGGCGGACAACTGCGCCGAGGTGGTGGGCCACGTGCCGGAGGGGCTGCGGGTGGTGCGCGTCTCCACGCTGGGCGACGCGCGCTCTGCGATCGAGGCGATCGGCGCGGGCGAGGGGCAGCAGCTGCCGACCTGCTCGTGATCCCGCGCCCGCGGTGCGGTGCGGACGGTGCTGGCCGGTGCGGGCCGGTCCGGGCCCGTGTGGACACCCCGTGACGACGGTGGTGCCCGTGAGTGGACGAAGCGTGGGAACCTGGGGAGTAGCAGGGACGTTCTGCTAGGACGTCCACCCGTCCCGAGCACGAGTGAGGTGCCCGCACCGTGTCCTTCGCCGCACAACCACGACGCCCCGGCCCGCCGGCCAAGCGTCGCCGCAGCCCGCTCGCGATCACCCTCACGGTGCTCGCGGTGCTCGTGGTCGCGATCCTGCTCCTCGCCCAGTTCTGGACCGAGGTGATGTGGTTCGACGCGCTCGGCTTCGCCCAGGTCATCTGGACGCAGTGGGGTGCCCGAGCGGTCCTGTTCGTCCTCGGCTTCGTCATCATGACCGCCGCGGTGTTCTCGTCGTTCGCCGTGGGGTACCGGGTCCGGCCCGTGTACGCGCCCGCGACGCCGGAGCAGGCGACGCTCGACCAGTACCGCGAGGCGATCGAGCCGCTGCGACGCGTGGTGACGATCGTGGCGCCGGTCCTGGTCGGCTTCTTCGCCGGCATCGCCGCCTCCGGGCAGTGGGAGACCGTGCTGCTCGCCTTCAACGGCACGTCGTTCGGCACGGACGACCCGCAGTTCGGGATCGACCTCGGGTTCTTCGTCTTCACGCTGCCGGCGCTGCGCTTCGTCGTGAGCTTCCTCATGGCGGTCGTGGTGATCTCCGGCATCGCGGCCCTCGTGACGCACTACCTGTACGGCGGGCTGCGGCTCGGCCAGGTGCCGGCGGGCGCCTCGCGCACGACGCCGGCCACCCGGGTGCACCTCGCGGTGATCGCGGCGGCGCTGATGCTCCTCATCGCCGCCAACTACTGGCTCGACCGCTACTCGATCCTCACGTCGGCGAACGAGAAGTACGACGGGGCCTCCTACACGGACGTCCACGCCGTCATCCCGACCAAGGAGATCCTCACGGCGGTCGCCGTGCTGGTGGCGGCCCTCTTCGTCGTCGCGGCGGTCCGCGGGTCGTGGCGGCTGCCCGCGATCGGCGTCGGGCTCATGGTGGTCTCGGCGATCGCCATCGGCGGTATCTACCCGTCCGTCGTGCAGCGCTTCCAGGTCAACCCGAACGCGCAGGAGCTGGAGGCCGAGTACATCCAGCGCAACATCGACTCGACGCTGGCGGCCTACGACCTGCAGGACGTCCAGACGCAGCCCTACGCGGCCACCACGGAGGCCGAGGAGGGCGCGCTGCGCGACGACGCCGAGACCACCGCGTCGGTGCGCCTGCTCGACCCGCAGATCGTCAGCCCGTCGTTCCGCCAGCTGCAGCAGAACAAGCAGTACTACAACTTCACCGACAACCTGGCGGTGGACCGCTACGAGATCGACGGGGAGTCGCGCGACACCGTGATCGCGGTGCGTGAGCTCAACCTCGACGGCCTCGGCGACAGCCAGCGCAACTGGGTCAACGACCACACGGTGTTCACCCACGGGTACGGCGTCGTGGCGGCGTACGGCAACGTGCCGGGCCCGGACGGGCAGCCGGCCTTCTACGAGGGCGGGATCCCGACGCAGGGCTCGTTGACGGACAAGGGGTACGAGCCGCGGATCTACTTCAGCCCGTCGACGACGGAGTACTCGATCGTGGGTGCCCCGGAGGACGCCGAGCCGTGGGAGCTGGACTACCAGGCGGACGACGAGCAGGGCGGTCAGCAGGTCAACACGACGTTCCCCACGGAGGAGGTCGACGCAGGACCGAGCGTCGGGTCGTTCGGCTCGAAGCTGCTGTACGCGCTGAAGTTCGGCTCGGAGCAGATCCTCTTCTCCGACCGCGTGACGGAGGAGTCGCAGATCCTCTACGACCGTGACCCGCAGACGCGCGTGCAGAAGGTCGCGCCCTGGCTCACGGTGGACCAGCGCATGTACCCGGCCGTCGTGGACGGTCGCGTCAAGTGGGTCCTGGACGCCTACACGACCTCCGATGCCTACCCGTACTCGACGTCCATGCCGATGCAGGAGGCGACGACGGACTCCCTCACGCTGGCCGCCCAGGGCGTGCCGGTCGAGACGCCGCCGGAGGTCAACTACATCCGCAACTCGGTGAAGGCGACGGTCGACGCCTACGACGGCTCGGTCACCCTCTACGCGTGGGAGCCGAACGACCCCGTGCTCGAGGCGTGGACGAACATCTTCCCGGCGTCGGTCGAGCCGATGTCGGAGATGTCCGGCGACCTGATGAGCCACGTGCGCTACCCGGAGGACATGTTCAAGGTCCAGCGGGCGCTGCTCACCCAGTACCACGTGGAGGACGCGGGGCAGTTCTTCTCCGGGCAGGACTTCTGGAACAACCCGGAGGACCCGACCGTCGGCGGCGGGGACCAGGCGTCGCCGCTGCAGCCGCCGTACTACATGACGCTGCAGATGCCCGGCCAGGACAACTCCTCGTTCTCGTTGACGAGCACGTTCATCCCGGGTGGCAACACCGACCGGGAGATCCTCACGGGGTATCTCGCGGCGGACGGCGACGCCGGGGCCACACCGGGCGAGAAGGCCGAGGGCTACGGGGAGCTCAGGCTCCTGGAGCTGCCACGCGACTCCACGGTCCCCGGGCCGGGTCAGGTGCAGAACAACTTCGACTCGAACCCGACGATCTCGGAGCAGCTGAACATCCTCGAGCGAGGCTCCTCCAGCGTGGTGCGCGGCAACCAGCTGACGCTCCCCGTGGGCGGCGGCCTGCTGTACGTGCAGCCGGTGTACATCCAGTCCTCGGAGGGCACGCCGTTCCCGCTGCTGCGGCGCGTGCTGGTGGCGTTCGGTGAGCAGACCGGGTACGCGCCGACGCTCGACGAGGCGCTGGACCAGGTGTTCGGCGGCGACTCCGGCGCCAACGCCGGTGACGCCAGCGGCGAGACGGACACGGAGGTCCCCACGGCGCCGGTCGAGGGCGAGGGCGGCGAAGGCGGCGAGGGCTCCCAGGAGCCCACGACCGAACCGACGACCGAGCCCACGACGGAGCCGACGGACCAGCCCACGGCTCCGGCGGGCAGTGCCCAGGCGAGGCTCGACCAGGCCCTGCAGGAGGCCAACCAGGCCATGCAGGATGCCGATGCCGCGCTCTCGGAGGGCGACTTCTCGGCGTACGGCGAGGCGCAGGACCGGCTGCAGTCGGCGATCGAGGACGCGATCGCTGCGGAGACGGAGCTCGAGGGGGGCAACTGACCCGCACCGTCCCGTCGTGACCCGCCGAGGGCCGCCGTCCGTCCCGGGCGGCGGCCCTCGGCGTCCCCGGGGCGGGCCGCGGCCGGCGGGGAGCGGGGCGCACGGCGGGGAGGTGTGACGTGCGTCCCATCCGCCCGATCTGGTTTGGCAAGGCACGATCCGTGGCGTAATGTTCTGTGTGTCGCCGCGGGGTGGAGCAGTTCGGTAGCTCGCTGGGCTCATAACCCAGAGGTCGCAGGTTCAAATCCTGCCCCCGCTACCAAGGGAAGGCCCCCGATCAGCAGGAATGCTGATCGGGGGCCTTCGTCATTCCCTGACGGCTCTCCGGGGGTCGGCGACCGAGACGTCGCTCGTGAGGTCGTGGGTTAGCGGCCAAAATGTGTGTCCGTCTCGGGCGTGTCGATGTCATCGGTGGGAGTGTC
>NZ_SIRP01000001.1:1579642-1812779 GCF_011634835.1 Isoptericola sp. BMS4
TCTCCTGTCGTGGCCTGCACGGATACCCCGTCAGCGGACACACATTTTGACCGCTAACCCGACGTCGCTCGTGAGGTCGTGCTCTCGGTCGTGGTGTCCCTCGCGTCCCGGGGGCCCGGATGTCGCTCGCACGGGTCGCCGCCGGCATCCCGGTAGCGCCGTCGACGTTGGCGACCACGACTCCGGCGGGTGGGAACGGCCGCCGCCCGGGCAGGCCGACCCGGTCGCGCACCTCCTCCGGCTCCCGGCGGTCCGCCCATGCCTGTCCCGCCGAGCGGGCGCATGATGGACGGACGGGACGTCCACGCGGCGAGGAGGTCGACGATGAGGGCGACGGTGGGAGACCGGATCGTGGTCGCGTCGGGGGTGGTCGGCGGTGCCGTGCGCGAGGGGGTCGTGGTCGCGTGCCCGCACGGTGACGGCACCCCGCCCTACCAGGTGCGATGGTCGGACACGGACGAGGAGTCCCTGGTCTTCCCGGGGTCGGACACGCTGGTGCAGCGCGAGGACGGCCCGGGCGCCGAGGAGCCGACGCGGGCCCGGTCCGTGACGTGGCAGGTGCAGGTGACGCTCGTGGAGTCGGCAGGGTCCACGACGGCGGAGGCGATGCTCGCGGCCGGGCCGGCGGCCTCGGCGACGCCGGGCGGGCCGGCGGACGTCGGCACGCTCCGCGCCGTCGGGCACACGCGCAGGAACCCGGACGACGTCGAGGTCCCGCTGATCGGTGACGAGGTGGCCGCGGGACGGGCGCTGCGCCGGCTCGCGGACGCGCTGCTGGGGCAGGCGGAGCAGGACATCTCCGCGCAGACGGGGCACCAGGCGCACGTGCACCCCTGAGGCGGTCACCCGGCGGCGTCGCGGCGCCGCCGCAGGTGGTCGCGCTCGAGGTCGTGGTCGCACAGCGCGATCGCCGCGTCGAACGACGCGCGGGCCGCCGCCAGGTCGCCGGCCCGGGCCAGGAGCTCCGCACGCACGGCGGGCAGACGGTGGCCCCGCAGCGCGACGCCGGCGAGGGCGTCGAGCCCCGCGTGCGGGCCGTGCACCTCGGCGACGGCGACGGCACGGTTCAGCCGCACGACGGGGCTGTCGGTGAGGGCCACGAGCTCGTCGTAGCGCGCGAGGATCCGGTCCCACGCCGTCGCGTGCGCGGTGGGCGCGACGGCGTGCTCGGCCGCGACGAGCGCCTGCAGCAGGGTCGGCGTCGCCGGGGCGGTGGCCTGCGGCAGGACGAGGGTGAGGCCTTCGGCGATCTCGTCGTGGTGCCACCGGGAGCGGTCCTGGTCGGGCAGCAGCACCAGGTCGCCGTCGCGCACCCGGGCGTCGCGGCGAGCGTGCTGCAGCAGCATCAGGGCGAGCAGCGCGTCGAGGTCGGCGTGGTCGAACCCGGCGGGGACGACGTCCCGCAGCACGCGCACCAGGCGGATCGCCTCGCCGGCGAGCTCCGTGCGCACGACGGCGTCCCCCGACGACGGCGCGTAGCCGGCGGTGAACGCGAGGTACGCGACGTCGGCGACCACCCCGACCCGGTCGGCGAGCTCGTCGCCGCGGGGCAGGGCGAACCGCTCCCCGGCGAGACTCTTGCGCGCCCGGGTGAGGCGGGCGGCCGCGGTGGGGGTGGACAGCAGGAACAGCCGGGCGATCTCGGCGGTGGGGACGCCGAGGACGAGGCGCAGCGTGAGTGCGGCCGCCGCCTCGCGGGACAGGCGGGGGTGCGCACAGAGCAGGACGAGGCGCAGCCTCTCGTCGACCAGCCGCTCCCCGGCGTCGGCCATGACGCGCCGCGCCTCCTGCGCGACGTCGGCCTCGACGGCCAGCAGCGGCATGGAGCGGGCGAGCACCTGCTCGGAGCGCAGCCGGTCGAGGACCCGCCGCCGGGCCGCGGTGAGCAGCCATGCGGCGCCGTTGGCAGGCTGCTCCGCGTCCGTCCACGACCGGGCGGCGGCCTCGAACGCGTCGGCGAGGCCGTCCTCGGCGAGGTCGAGTCGTCGGTACCGCGCGACGAGCAGGGCCAGGAGACGGCCCCACTCGTCGCGCATCAGGCCGGCGAGCCGCGCGCGGGCCGCGCCGCCGCCGTCGGTCACGGCTCGACGACCGGCCACGCATCCACGCAGTGCCGCTCCTCGACCACCAGCACGACGACACTCACGACGCGTCTGCCGCATGGTCGACGACGGCGCGGATCTCGACGCCGCCGTCGGCATCGTCGGAGGCGGGGTCGGCGGCGAGGAGGCCGCACACCTGCGCCAGGTCGTCGAGGTCGTCCGACTCCACCAGGTAGAAGCCGGTGAGCTGCTCGGTGGTCTCCGCGTACGGGCCGTCGGTGACGACCACCCGCCCACGGGCGTCGCGGCGCACGTGCCGCGCGTCGCGGGAGTGGGCGAGCTCGGCGCCTCCGGTGACGCGGTGCCCGCGCTCGGCGAGCACGCGGGCGAACTCCTCGTGCCGGGCGTAGACGTCCGCGCGGCGTTCGGGGCTGGACCGCTCCCATGCGTCCTCGGCGCCCGGGAGCAGTACGACATAGGTGGTCATGGGTCCATCGTCCTTCCTGAAGGTGGGTCTGACACCTCGATGACGGGTGGGTCGGGCGGGAATCGACAACCGCGGCCGCTGTGACGTGTGACCGCCGCCATGTCCCGCGCCGCGACGACGGGCATAGGCTCGACGACGTCCCGTCCCGCCGCCGGAAGGCCCGCCGTGCGCACCACCCGTCCCGTCCTCGCCGCCGTCCTGCTCCCCGCCGTCGCGCTCGCCGCGGCCGCCTGCTCGGGCGGCGACGGCGAGCCCACCGGCGAGGGGTCGCCGAGCGCGTCCGCCGGCTGCACCCCCGAGGAGCTGCAGACGCTCACCGCCGGGACCCTCACCGTGGGCGCGAGCGAGCCGTTCGAGCCCTGGTACGTCGGTGAGCCCAGCAGCGGCGAGGGCTTCGAGTCGGCGCTGATCTACGCCGTCGCCGACGAGCTGGGGTACGCGAAGGACGACGTCGAGTGGACGTCGGTGACCTTCGAGCAGATCATCAGCCCCGCCATCAAGCCGTTCGACGTCGCCGCGTACCAGACGACCATCACCGACGAGCGGCGCGAGGCCGTCGACTTCTCCAGCCCGTACCTCACCAGCCGCCAGGGCGTCGTCGTCGCCGACGACGGCGAGTACGCGGACGCGTCGAGCCTCGCCGACCTCGAGGGCGCCACGGTGGGCGTGACCGCGGCGCAGACCTCCCTGGACGCCGTCGAGGCGGCCTGGGGCGACGCCGTCGAGACCCGGCCGTTCAACGCGGCCGGCGACGGCATGACGGCCCTGTCGTCGGGGACCATCGACGCCATGGTGATGGACGTCGACCAGGGCGTGGCGGCCTCTACCGTCTACTTCCCCGACACGCAGGTGGTGGGCAGCCTGCCGCCGGTCGGCGAGCCCGAGCAGCTCGGGCTCGTGCTCGACAAGGACTCCGCGCTCACCGACTGCGTGTCGCAGGCCGTCGACACGCTCGACGAGGACGGCACGCTGGACGAGCTGCGCACCGAGTGGCTGAAGTCCGACGACGTCCCCGAGCTGTCCTGACGACGCCCGGCGAGACCCGCACATGACCGGCGACGGCACCTGGGTCCCGTCCGAGCGGGCGCGCGCCCGCTCGACGTTCCGCCGCGCCCAGCGGCGGCGCGCGACGCTCGTGGCGGGCGTCGCCACCGCCGTCGTGCTCGCCGCCGTGGTGTACGTCGTCACGACCGCGCCCGGCTGGGAGCGGGCGCGCGAGGCGTTCTTCTCCCCGGAGCGGGCGTGGGAGGTGCTGCCCGACGTCGCCGCGGGCCTGTGGCTGAACCTGCGCGTGTGGGTGGTGGCGAGCGTCGTCGGCCTGGTGGTGGGTATGCTGCTCGCCGTCGTGCGGACGTCACGGATCGCCGCCCTGTTCCCGCTGCGGATGCTGGCCCTGGTGTACGTGGACGTGTTCCGCGGGGTGCCGCTGCTGCTGGTGCTCCTGCTGGTCGGCTTCGGGCTGCCGGCGCTGCGGCTGCCGTGGCTGCCGGTGAGCGCCGCGTTCCTCGGCGGGCTGTCGATCGTCGTGTGCTACACGGCCTACCTCGCGGAGATCTTCCGCGCCGGCATCGAGTCCGTGCACCCGTCGCAGGTCGCGGCCGCGCGGTCCCTCGGCCTCTCCCGCGGCCAGGCGGTGCGGCGCGTCGTGCTGCCGCAGGCGGTGCGCAACGTCGCCGCGCCCGTGGCGAGCATGCTCGTGTCCCTGCAGAAGGACTCCGGGCTCATCTCGATCCTCGGCGCCGTCGACGCGATCCGCGCCGCGCAGATCGCGACCACCGGCGACTACAACTTCACGCCCTACGTCGTGGCTGGGGTGCTGTTCCTGCTGGTCTCGATCCCGCTGACGCGCCTGGTGGACGCCTGGTCGGCGCGCCAGGGCTGGCGCCGGGAGCTGCACGGCGTCGCCGGGGCGGGGGTGGTGCGATGACCGCCGATCGTCCCGAGCCGCTGCTGTCGCTGCGCGGTGTGCGCAAGTCGTTCGGCTCCGGCCCGCCGGGGAGCCCCTCGCGCACCCTGGTGCTCGACGGTGTCGACCTGGACGTGGCCGCAGGGTCGTGCGTCGTCGTGGTCGGCTCGTCGGGCTCCGGCAAGTCGACGCTGCTGCGCGTCGTCGACCTGCTGGAGGAGGTCGACGACGGGCAGGTGCTGCTCGACGGCGAGGACGTCGCCGACCCGTGGGTCGACGCGGACGCGGTGCGGGCCCGGCTCGCCATGGTCTTCCAGCAGTACAACCTGTTCCCGCACCTGCGGGTGCTGGACAACGTGACGCTCGCGCCCCGCGTGGTGCACGGCGTGCGCCGCCGGGACGCCGAGGACGCCGGTATGGCGATGCTCGAGCGCGTGGGCCTGGCCGACCGCGCGCGGGCGTACCCGGACCAGCTCTCCGGCGGCCAGCAGCAGCGGGCGGCCATCGCACGGGCGCTGGTGAACGGGCCCGAGCTGCTGCTCCTCGACGAGGTGACGTCCGCGCTCGACCCCGAGCTGGTGGGGGAGGTGCTCGACCTGCTGCTCTCGCTGCGCACGGAGGGCGTCGCGGGCCGCGCCACGACCATGCTCGTCGCCACTCACGAGATGGCCTTCGCCCGCGAGGTCGCCGACGAGGTCGTCTTCCTGCACGCCGGGCGCGTGCACGAGCGCGGCACGCCCGAGCAGGTCCTCGGCGACCCGCGGCAGGAGCGCACCCGGGAGTTCCTGCGTCGCCTGCGCTGAGGAGCCGTCGCGGACTCAGGACCCGCGGTCGCGGGCGTCCAGCACCGCCGCGAGGCCGCTGCGCAGGTCCTCGACGAAGTCGTCGGGGACCTCCAGCGACGGGAAGTGGCCCCCGGTCTCGGCCGCTCGCCACCGGACCAGGCGCCGGTACCGCACCTGCGCCCAGGGGCGCGGGCACTTCTCGATGTCGTGCGGGTACACGACGACCGCCGACGGGACGTCGACCCGCAGCTCGGGGTCGAGCGAGAGGTGGCTCTCGGCGTAGATCCGGGCGGACGACGCGCCGGACCGCGTCAGCCAGTACAGGGTGACGTTGTCGAGGAACCTGTCCCGCGAGACCGTCTCGAACGGGCTATCCCGGGTGTCCGTCCACTCCGCGAACTTGTCGAGGATCCAGGCCAGCAGCCCGACCGGAGAGTCGACGAGGAAGTAGCCGACGGTCTGCGGCCGGGTCGCCTGCTGCTTCGAGAACGCCCCGCGCGGGCCGTCCCAGAAGTCGCGGGTCTCGGCGACCCACGCCCGCTCGGTCGCCGTGAGCCCGTCCGTCGGCAGCCCGGGGGGCGCCTGCGCGGTCGTGGTGTGGATGCCGAGCACGTGCTCCGGGTGCCGGCCGCCGAGGATCGTGGTGATCGGGCCGCCCCAGTCGCCGCCGTGGGCGAGGAACTCGTCGTAGCCGAGCCGCCCCATCAGCTCGACCCAGGCGTCCGCGACCCGCTCGATCCCCCACCCCGTGGTGGCGGGCTTGTCGCTGTGCCCGAAGCCCGGCAGCGACGGGACGACGACGTGGAACGCCGGCGCGTCCGGGTCGCCCGGCTCCGCCAGCTCGTCGACGACGTCGACGAACTCGGCGACGCTGCCGGGCCAGCCGTGGGTCAGGACCAGCGGGGTGGCGTCCGCGCGTGGGGACCGACGGTGCAGGAAGTGGATCCCCAGGCCCTCGACGGTCGTGCGGAACTGGCCGATCTCGTCGAGCCGGGCCTCGAACGAGCGCCAGTCGTACCCGGTGCGCCAGTACTTCACGAGGTCCACGAGGTCGTCCAGCGGCACGCCCTGCGCCCACCGGCCGGCGCCGGGCGGGGCGCCGCGGACGGTCTCGGGCTCCGGCAGCCGCGCGGCGGCCAGCCGTGCGCGCAGGTCGTCGAGGTCGTCGTCGGTGGCGCGGGCGTGGAACGCCCGGACCTCGCCCGCCGGGCGGCTCACGGGCGGACCCCGCCGGGGAGTGCGGTCGCGGCGTCGGTGACGCTCCGGTGCACGGGCATGGGGGCCTCCTGGTCGTGGACGGGCCAGCATCGAACGAAGAACCGACTAAGACGGTTCTATCCTGGTCGACGCGGACACGCAACCGGCTATGGTGGTTCTATGCCCGACCGGTACCCCGACTTCCGCCTCGGCACGGTCCTGGCGACGAGCTTCACGGCGACCCTGACGGAGCGCCGCGGGGACGCCGTGGAGCGCATCCCGACCCCGGGCCGCCTCGCCGACTGGCTGGCGGTGAGCGGCCTCGCCGTGGAGTCCTGCACCCCCGCGCAGCTCGACCGCGCCCGGGAGCTGCGGGAGGCTATCCACGCCACCGCGACGGCGGCCGCGCTCGGGGAGCCCCTGCCCGCGGCCGCCGTCGCGGTCGTCAACGACCGCAGCGCCCGGGGCCGGGCCGTGGCCGTCCTGACGCCCGAGGGCGACCGGCGGTGGCGCCTCGGCGCGACGTCGTCCGTGGAGGACGCCCTCGGGGTGGTCGCCGCCGATGCGATCGCCGTCGTCTCCGGCGAGCGTGACGGGCGGCTGGCCCTGTGCGCGTCGCCGACCTGCCGGGCGGCCTTCTTCGACACCAGTCGGAGCCGGACCCGCCGGTGGTGCGACATGAACACGTGCGGGAACCGTCAGAAGAAGGCGCGCTTCCAGGCCGCCCGGCGCAGGGGCTCAGGACCGGGCCGGTAGGCGTGCCCGAACCGGTCCGATGCGGGGTGGTGCGTCGCCGGACGGGGTAGTCTCGCCGCGGCGCCAGGGTCCCGGCGCCGACGACGACGGCGACGACGGGGAGTGGCGGCATGCGCGGGACGACGGACGGGGGACGGGTCGGACCGGTAGGGTTCCTCGGGACCGGGCCCATGGGCGCGCCGATGGCGCGGCACCTGCTGGCCGCGGGGTTCGACGTCGCGCTGTGGAACCGCACGACGGCACGGGCCGCGGCGGTGGCCGAGGATGAGCCCCGCGCCACGGTGGCCGCGACGCCGGCGGACGCCGCGCGGCCGGTCGTCGTGGCGATGCTGCCGGACCTGCCGCAGGTGCGCGACGTCGTGGACCGCGCCGACGGGCTGCGGGCCGGGTGGGCGGCCGCCGGCGTCGCGGACCCCGTCCTCGTGGTCATGTCGACGGTGAGCCCCGTCGCGGTCGCCGCCTGGGCGTCCGAGCTCGCCGCCGACGGCGTGCGGCTCGTCGACGCGCCGGTCAGCGGCGGCGTGGAGGGCGCGGAGGCCGGGACGCTGAGCGTCATGGCCGGCGGCGCCGAGGAGGACGTCGTCCGGGTGCGGCCGCTGCTCGACGCGATGGCCGGCACGGTGCGCCGGCTCGGCCCGGTCGGCGCCGGCTCGCTGACCAAGGCGTGCAACCAGATCGTCGTCGGCGGCACGCTCAACGCCCTGGCCGAGGCGGTCGCCGTCGCCCGCACGGGCGGGCTGGACCTCGAGGCGGTCCTCGACGTCCTGGGGGCGGGGCTGGCCGGGTCGCGGCTTCTGGCCGACAAGTCGCGCCGCTACCTCGCGGGCGACTACGACCACGGGGCCGCGTGCCGCACCCAGCTCAAGGACCTGGAGTTCGGGATCGCCGCCGGCGAGGAGCTCGGCGTGGACACGGCCGTCACGCAGGTCGCACGCGACCGGTACCGGCGGATGGTCGAGCGCGGCGACGCCGAGCTCGACCACAGTGCCGTGGTCCGCGTCGTCTCCTGATCCATCCCCTCGGTGCTGTGGGCGCGAGATCGGTGGAAAGATCGCCGGGAAAGCGCCGATCTCGCGCCCACAACGGTGTCAGCGGGCCGGGGTGTAGTCGGCCAGTGCCGAGGGCGGGTCGGTGAGGTCCGGGTCCTGGGCCAGGTAGGCCCGGGTCTCGCGCACGATGAGCCCGGACAGGACCAGGATGCCGACGAGGTTCGGCAGGGCCATGAGGCCGTTGAGGATGTCCGCGATGCCCCAGACGAGCTCCAGCTCCCACACAGCGCCCACGAAGCACACGACGGTGAACAGGGCGCGGTAGGGGTACGTCGCGCGGACGCCGAAGAGGGACGCGGCGCACCGCTCGCCGTAGTACGACCAGCCGATGACGGTCGACACGGCGAAGAACACGACGACGATCGCCACGATCGCCCCGCCGAGGGAAGCCAGCGGGCCGGACGACATGCCCTCCGCCGTCATCGCCGCGCCCTCCTCGCCGCTCGTCCACGCGCCGGAGGAGATGATGACGAGGCCGGTGAAGGTGACCACGACGATGGTGTCGATGAAGGTCTGGGTCATCGACACCAGGCCCTGGCGCACCGGGTGGACGCTCTTGGCCGCCGCGGCGACGATGGCGGCCGACCCCAGGCCGGACTCGTTGGAGAACAGGCCGCGCGCCACGCCGAACTGCAGCGCCGCGGCGACCGTGGAGCCGACGAAGCCGCCCGTGGCGGCGGTGCCGGTGAACGCGTCGGTGAAGACCATCGCGAAGGCGTCCGGGATGGCAGCGGCGTTGGCGCCCAGGACGAGCACGCCGGCGACCAGGTAGACGAGGATCATCGTCGGCACGAAGGACGCCGTGACCGCGCCGATGCGCTTGATGCCGCCCAGCAGGACGACCCCCACGACCACCATGACGACGGCGCCGGACACGACCGGCGGCACGCCGAACTCGGACTCGAGCGAGCCGGCGATCGTGTTGGTCTGGGTCATGTTGCCGATGCCGAAGGCGGCCAGGGCGGCGAAGACGGCGAACGCCCCGGCGAGGACCTTGCCGACCGGCCCGCGGATCCCGCGCCGCAGGTACTCCTGCGGGCCGCCGCGCTGCTCGCCGCGCTCGTCGACGACGCGGAAGCGGGAGCCGAGGAACGCCTCCGAGTACTTGGTGGCCATGCCCACCAGGCCGGTGATCCACATCCAGAACAGGGCGCCCGGGCCGCCCAGGCCGATGGCGGTCGCGACCCCGGCGATGTTGCCGACGCCGACGGTCGCCGCGAGCGCCGTCGTCAGGGCCTGGTAGTGCGAGATGTCGCCCTCCGCGTCGCCGGGCTCCTTGCGCTTCAGCAGACCCAGGCGCAGCGCTGCGCCGAGCTTGCGGAACTGCAGGCCGCGCAGCCGGACGGTCATGAACAGGCCGGTGCCGAGCAGCAGCGGGATGAGCAGCCACGGGCCCCAGACGAACGAGCCGATGTCGCCGACCAGCGTTGCGAACGTGTCCATGCGCGCACGCTAGCAGCGTGAGGGCACGCGGATGTGACCTGCGCCTCATCGGTTCTCGACGCTCCAGAGGCCGGCGACCCACGGGATGACACCATCGCTCTTGCCGTGACGTCACGATGGTGTCATAGTGGTGTCATGGACCTGAGCAGATACGTCGACCAGCTGCAGCACCAGCTCACCACCGCGGCCGCCGCGAGCGGCGACGAGGCCCGTGAGCTGGCGGTGCGGCTGACCGCCCCGCTCGACGCGGCGACCCGTCTCGTCCTGCTCGACGCGCTCTCGGACGCGGCCGGCGAGATCTCCGCCGAGCTCGCCCCCGGGTCGGTGGACGTGCGGCTCCGCGGCGGCTCGCCCGAGTTTGTCGTGGCCCCGCCCGCGGGCGCCGCGGGCCCGGGGCGTGCCGACGGCTCGGAGCCAGGCCGGCCGGGCGAGGCGGGCGAGGCCGGTGAGCCGCCCCCCGCGGACCCGTCGGCGCGACCCGAGGACGCACCCGCCACCACCCGCACCACCCTGCGTCTGCCCGACCACCTCAAGGCGCAGGCCGAGGTCGCCGCCGCCCGCGACGGCGTCTCGGTGAACACGTGGCTCGTGCGCGCGGTCGCCGCCGCGCTCGAGCGACCCTCGGGCCCGCCGTCCGCCGGCTCTGCCGCCCAGGCCGGTACCGCGCGGCGCGGCGCCGGCCGCGTCACCGGGTGGGTGCGCTGAGCCGCGACCGCCCCGCCCGCCTCACCCGACACCGCTCGACACCACTCTGACACCACTTCTGGAGCTCCGCCATGCCCACGTTCCCCGCCTCCGGCCCCGTCCCCGTCGTCGTGGAGGTGCCGTTCGCCCACCTGCACGTCGTCGCCTCCGAGCGTGACGACGTCGTCGTCACCGTGCTGCCCGCCGAACCGGGCAAGTCCGGCAGCGTGCGCGCCGCCGGCGACGTGCTCGTCTCCCGTGAGGGCGACGCCGTCACCGTCACCTACCCCGGGTCCTGGAAGCAGTGGGTCCTGCCCTTCGCCGCCGGGACCGCGGCCATCACCGTCGAGGTGCCGACCGGCTCCTCCGTGCGCGGCAAGACCGGCTCCCTGTTCGCGGAGGGCCTCCTCGACTCCGTCGAGATGACGCTGTCGGCGGGCGACGCCCGGGTCGACGACGTCGCCCGGCTCGACGTCAAGGTCGCGGCCGGGTCCGTCGTCGCGCGCCGCGTCGACGGGACGGTCGACGTCAAGGTGAGCGCCGGCGGCGTCCGCATCGACGAGATCGCCGCGGACGGCGCGATCCGGGCCACGAACGGGACCACCACCGTCGGCTCGGTGTCCGGCTCCCTCGACGTGCACGGCTCGAACGGCGAGATCGTGGTGAGCCGGGTGCGCGGCACCCTCACCGCGAAGTCCGCCCACGGCGGGGTACGGGTGAGCAACCTCGAGTCCGGCAGCGCCACGCTCACGACGTCCTTCGGCGCGATCGAGGTCGGCGTGCCCGAGGGCACCGCGGCCTACCTCGACGTCGCCTCCGAGCACGGCAGCGTCCGCAACCAGCTCACCCCCACCGAGGGCCCCGTCGAGGACGAGGCCACGGCGGAGATCCACGCCAGCACCGGCTACGGCGACATCGTCGTCCGCCGACCCTGAGGAGTTCTCATGACCAGGAACCGCACGTCGACCGCACGGAAGGAACGGGGCACCGGAATGAACGCCGCGATCTCGATCCGCAACCTGACCAAGTCCTTCGGGGACAACGCCGTGCTGAAGGGCGTGGACCTCGAGGTCCGCCCCGGGACGATCTTCGCCCTGCTCGGCTCCAACGGGGCCGGCAAGACTACGACGGTCAACATCGCCTCGACGCTGCTCGCGGCCGACGGCGGCTCGGTGCGGGTCGCCGGCCACGACGTCGCCGAGTCGCCCGAGGAGGTGCGCCGGTCCATCTCGCTGACGGGCCAGTTCGCCGCCGTCGACGAGGTGCTCACCGGACGCGAGAACCTCGTGCTGATCGCCCGCCTCCGCCGCGTCGACGCCCCGGCGAAGGTCGCGGACGACCTGCTCGCCCGCTTCGGGCTGACCGACGCCGCCGACCGGCCCGCCAGCACCTACTCCGGCGGCATGAAGCGGCGGCTGGACATCGCGATGAGCCTCATCGGCTCGCCCGCGATCATCTTCCTCGACGAGCCGACCACGGGCCTCGACCCCGAGGCCCGCCTCGAGGTCTGGAAGACGGTCCAGGAGCTGCGGGACGGCGGGACGACCATCCTGCTCACCACGCAGTACCTGGACGAGGCCGAGCAGCTCGCGGAGCGCATCGCGATCCTGCACGGCGGGACCATCATCGCGGACGGCACGCTCGACGAGCTCAAGCGCATGTTCCCGCCCGCGAAGGTCGAGTACGTCGAGAAGCAGCCCACCCTCGAGGAGATCTTCCTCGCCATCATCGGCGCCAAGGAGGCGAACTGACATGGCTGTGACCCAGCCCGCGACCCTGCCCGCGATGATCCACGACACCAACGCGCTGACCGGGCGCCTCATGAAGGCGATCCTGCGCAGCCCCGACACGATCATCACCGTCGCGCTCACACCGATCGCCATCTTCGTGCTCTTCCGGTACGTCTTCGGCGGGGCGATCGAGACCGGGGAGGAGAACTACACCAACTACCTGCTGCCCGGCATCCTCATCATCACGATCGCGTCCTCCGTGGCGTACACGGCGCTGCGGATCTTCACCGACACGCAGAAGGGCATCACCGCCCGCCTGGCGACCATGCCGATCTCGCGCTCGTCGGTGCTGTGGTCGCACGTGGTGACCTCGCTGGTCTCCAACCTCGCCACGGCCGCCGTCATCATCGGCGTCGGGTTCGCGATGGGCTTCCGCCCGGACGCCGGCCTCGGCGGTTGGCTCGGCATCGCCGGGGTCCTGGGGCTGTTCACGCTCAGCCTCACCTGGCTCGCCGTGATCCCCGGGCTGGCGGCGAAGACCATGGAGGGAGCGACGGCGTTCTCGTATCCGCTGATCTTCCTGCCGTTCCTCAGCTCGGCGTTCGTCCCGACGGCGTCCATGCCCGGGCCGGTCCGATGGTTCGCCGAGAACCAGCCCGTCACCTCCGTCGTCGACACCCTGCGCTCCCTCATCGAGGGCACGCCGGTCGGCAACGACATCTGGGTGGCGCTGGCCTGGATCGTCGGCATCGGGGCGGTGGCGTACGTCGTCGCCCTCCGCCGGTACCGCAAGGCGGTCTGACCCCGTCCCTCAGAGCGTTGTGGGCGTGATCTTGGCGCTATTCCAGGTCGGAATAGCGCCAAGATCACGCCCACAACACTCGGGGTGGGGTCAGGCGTCGTAGACGTCCTTGACGACCAGCACGGGGGCGGGAGAGTCGAGCAGCACGCGCTGGGTGGTGGTGCCCATGAGGAAGGTGCCGGCGCTCGACCGCTTGCGCGAACCGACCACCACGAGGGCGGCTCCGGTCGCGTCGGCGGCGTCGAGGATCGCGTCGGCGGGCTCCGTCCCGGCGTCGCGCCGGGTCACCGGCTGCACCTCGACCACCTCCGGGGCGGCGGACAACCGTGCGGCGAGGGCGTCGCCCGCGGCCGCGTCGTCGGGCGGGGCGAGGTTCACCACGTGCAGGGGGAGCCGCCGCCGGGCCGCCTCGGCCAGGGCCGTGGTCAGGGCGGCCTCGCCGTGCGGGGACGGGTTGTAGGCCACGAGCACCGTCATGGCCACACTCTCGCACATCGACCGGAACCGCGGTGACGCTCCGCTCGTTCTTGAGGACAACCGACTAAGGAGCAGCCGGCGATGCAGTGTCCTCACGACCAGACCGTCCTGGTGATGACCGAGCGCAAGGGCGTCGAGATCGACTACTGCCCGCGGTGCCGCGGGGTGTGGCTCGACCGGGGCGAGCTCGACAAGATCATCGACCGGTCGCTGGAGGCCGAGATCGCGACGGAGGCCCTCGGTCCACTCCGACCCGCGCCGGCGTCGTCCCCGGCCCGGTACGAGGACGACCGTCGCGTCGACGGAGGCTACGCCGGGTACGACCGGCGGGGCGGCGACGACCGCCGTCGCAAGAAGAAGGAGTCCTGGCTCGGGGACCTCTTCGACTTCTGAGCCCGGGCCCGACGCCCCGCCCGGCCGCTACGCGGCGAGCTGCTCGCGCACCTGGCGCTTCGCGCGGGTGAGCATCCCTGCCATGCCGTTGAGGCGCAGCGGGCTGACGGCGCGGGTCAGCCCGATCATCAGCGGGAAGTCGTCCGGCACGTCCAGCACCTGCTGGGCGGTCAGCCCGGACAACCCCTGCGCGAGGATCGAGGCGAACCCGCGCGTCGTGGGCGCCTCCTGGGGCGCCGTCGCGAAGAAGCGCACGACGTCGCCGTCCACCTCCGCGAACGCGCGCACCGGCGACTGGCACTCCTCGACCGCCTCGAGCAGGCCGGGGGCGCTCGCGTAGCGGTCGGGCAGGGCGGGCAGCTCGCGGGAGAACTCCAGCAGCAGCTGCAGGCGCTCGCGCTCGGGCAGGGCGAGGAAGTCCTCGCGGATCTCGGCGAGCGACTCGGGCAGCGCGGGGGCGGCGTCGTTCATGGGTCCAGTCTGTCGCAGGTGGATGGTGGACCGGGACGGCGGCCCGGGATCCGGTCGGCAGTCGCGCCGACCGGGTCCCGGGCCGCCGCCGTGGTCGTGGCGGTCGGGCGGGTCAGGCCACCGCGACCTTCTGCGCCGGCCCCGCCGGCACCTCGCCGGGCGCGTCGCCCGCGACGATCGGCACGCGCACGGCGTTGCCCCACTCGGTCCAGGAGCCGTCGTAGTTGCGCACGTCGTCGATGCCGAGCAGGTAGCGCAGCGCGAACCACGTGTGGCTGGAGCGCTCGCCGATGCGGCAGTAGGTGATCACCGAGTCGTCGAGCTGGATGCCGAGACCGCCGTCGCGGTAGATGGCCTCGAGCTCGGCGCGGGTCTTGTAGGTGCCGTCCTCGGACACGGCGGTGGCCCACGGGACGCTGCGGGCCGTGGGGATGTGGCCGCCGCGCAGCACGCCCTCCTCTGGGTAGTCCGGGATGTGCAGGCGCTCGCCCGTGTACTCCTGCGGGGAGCGGATGTCCACGAGCGGGCCGCGGCCCAGGTGCGCGAGGACGTCCTCCTTGAAGGCCCGGAACGTGGTGTCGTCGCGCTCCACCACGGGGTAGTCGCCGCGGGCGGGCGCCGGGACCTCGGTGGTGAGCTCGCGCTCCTCGGCGACCCACAGGTTGCGGCCGCCGTCGAGCAGGCGCACGTCCTCGTGGCCGAACAGGGTGAAGACCCAGGCGGTGTACGCGGCCCACCAGTTGTTCTTGTCGCCGTACAGGATGATCGTCGTGTCCCGCGAGATGCCGCGGCTCGCCAGCAGGTCGGCGAAGCCGGCGCCGTCGAGGTAGTCGCGCTCCACCGGCTGCAGCAGGTCCGTGTGCCAGTCGATCTTCACCGCGCCGGGGATGTGCCCGGTCTCGTACAGCAGCACGTCCTCGTCGGACTCCACGACGACGAACCCGTCCGTGTCCTGGGCGGCGAGCCGGTCGGCGAGCCACTGCGTCGTCACGAGGCGCTCGGGGTGCGCGTACTCGGCGAGACGGGGCGTCGGGTCGGTGGGAGCGGGCATGGGTCCTCCATCGGTGGCGTCGGCCGTCGGCATGGGTGCCGGTGCGTACGAGCCACTGTAGGAAGGGCGCCACCAGCGGGGACACCCCGTGTCCATGATGTGGGACCACGATGCGAGATGATGGTCGCACCCGATCAAACCTTCGTGATGCGGAATTAGTATTCCAAAATGCTTGTGGTTCCGGTCGTCGGCTGCTAGCGTCGAGCATGCCTACGGCGGGCCCGGGCCGAGCCGGCGTCGATGTCGACGCCGGTCCGGTGGTCGACGAGATCGATCCGACACCGGCAGCTATCTACCAGGCGGCATGAAGGACAACTCGCCTGCAGCGGCCCGCCGAGCGCCCGGTCCTCCCGGCCCGGTGGAGCCTCGGACCGGTACGCCCCGGCGGTCGCTGCCCGAACCGTGGAGACTCACCATGGAACGCATCGCCGTGGACACGTCCGTGTCACCCAGCGCGGCCATTCCCGTGGACGCAGCACACCTCGAGAAGGCCGTCACCCTCGCCGTCGACAGCGTCGCGAACGCCGGCGGTCCCTTCGGCGCCGTGATCGTCACCCGTGACGGTCGCGTCGTCGAGGGGAACAACCGCGTCACCCAGGACCACGACCCCACCGCCCACGCCGAGGTGACCGCGATCCGGCGCGCGTGCGCCGAGCTCGGCACGTTCGACCTGTCGGGCGCCGTGCTGTACTCCAGCTGCGAACCCTGCCCCATGTGCCTCGCCTCGGCCCTGTGGGCACGCGTCGAGGCCGTGTACTTCGCCGCCGACCGGTACGACGCGGCCGACGCCGGGTTCGACGACGCGGCGTTCTACGACTTCTTCGCCGCCCGGCTCGGGAACGCGCCTGGGACCGGGGCCGAGATCATGACCGTGCGCCACGAGCGCACCCCCTCCGCCGTCGCGCCGTTCGACGCCTGGCGCGTGCTCGAGTCCCGCATCACCTACTGACGCCCGCCGGCCGGAGGAAAGGACACAAGGACGTGACCATCCTGGGAACGCGGCGGGACACCGCCGAGAACGACGACACCCCCACCACCGGCACCCGGCGCGGCGCGCTGGACCGGCTGTTCAAGATCACCGAGCGCGGCTCCACCCCTGGCCGCGAGGTCCGCGGCGGCCTGGTGACCTTCTTCGCGATGGCGTACATCGTCATCCTCAACCCGCTGATCCTCGGCGGCACCAGCGCCGAGAACGCCCCCACCGACGTCGCCGGCGGGTGGCTCGCCACCGCGCAGGTCGGCGCCGTCACCGGCCTCGCCGCGGGCGTCATGACCATCCTGTTCGGGCTGGTCGCGAACCTGCCGTTCGCGCTCGCCGCGGGGCTCGGGATCAACTCGTTCCTCGCCGTGGCCGTCGTCGGCGACGTCACCTGGCCCGAGGCGATGGGCCTCGTGCTGATCAACGGCGTGCTCATCGTGGTGCTCGCGGTCACCGGGGCGCGCTCGGCGATCTTCAACGCCGTGCCCCGGCAGCTCAAGGCCGCGATCACCGTCGGCATCGGCCTGTTCATCGCCTTCATCGGGTTCGTCGACGCCGGGTTCGTCACCGCGACCGACGGCGGGCCCCCGGTGCAGCTCGGCGACGCGGGCTCCATCTCCTCCGTGCCGACCCTCGTGTTCGTGCTCGGGCTGGTCACGATGGGCGTGCTCGTGGCCCGGAAGGTCAAGGGCGGCCTGCTCATCGGGCTCGTCGCCACGACCGTCGTCGCGATCGTGGCCGAGGCGGTGCTGCGGCTCGGGCCCGCCGGCGAGGAGAACCCGGGAGGCTGGCACCTGTCCGTCCCCGCCCTGCCCGACCAGCTCGTGTCGGTGCCGGACCTCTCCCTGCTCGGGCAGTTCAGCCTGGGTGCGTTCGACCGGATCGGGGCGCTCGCGGCGACGATGCTCGTGTTCACGCTGTTCTTCACGAACTTCTTCGACGCGATGGGCACGATGACGGGCCTGGCGAAGCAGGGCGGGCTGGCCGACGCCGACGGGAACTTCCCGCGCATCAAGTCGGCGCTCGTCGTCGAGGGCGTGGGCGCGGTGGTCGGGGGCGGCACGTCGTCGTCGTCGAACACCGTGTTCGTGGACTCGGCGGCGGGCGTCGGCGAAGGGGCCCGCACCGGGCTGGCGTCCGTCGTCACGGGCGGGCTGTTCCTCGTGGCGATGTTCCTCACGCCCCTGACGGCCGTCGTCCCGATCGAGGTCGCCAGCGGCGCCCTCGTGGTCGTCGGGGCAATGATGATGAGGGAGATCAAGGAGATCGACCTGGGCGACTTCTCCGTCGCCCTGCCGGTGTTCCTCACCGTCGTGACGATGCCGCTGACGTACTCCATCGCCAACGGCATCGGGATCGGCTTCATCACGTGGGTCCTGCTGCGCTTCGCCTGCGGCCGGGTGCGCGACGTGCACCCGCTGCTGTGGGTGGTCGCCGCCGGCTTCCTCGTGTACTTCGTCCGCGGGCCGCTGTCGGCGGCCATCGGCGCCTGATCCGCACGGTGCCGGGGCGGGCGGCACGGCCCGCCCGCCCCGGCGCCGGGGGAGGACAGAAGATGCTCACCCTCGCAGACCGGCTCGCCGGCTGGCTCGCCCCGGGCGCGCCGCCGTTCGCCGTGGCCACCGTGGTCGCGGCCACCGGCTCCGTACCCCGCCCCGTCGGCACCGCGATGGCGGTGCGCGCCGACGGCGCCGTGCTCGGCAGCCTGTCCGGCGGCTGCGTCGAGTCCGCCGTGCACGCCGCGTGCCTCGACGCGATCGCCGTCGGCGAGTGCCACCGCGAGTCCTTCGGGTACTCCGACGACGACGCGTTCGCCGTCGGCCTCACCTGCGGCGGCACCCTGGAGGTGCACGTGCAGCCCGTGGATCCCGCCGACGACGGCGATCCGGCCGTCGCCGCCCTGCGCGGGGCGGCCGCCGAGGAGCGGCCGAGCGTGCTCGTGCGCCGCCTTGACGTCGCGCGCCGCACCGCCGTCGTCCTCACCCCCACCGACGTGTCAGGCCCAGCGCGAGGTATACACCGCGCCGGGTCTGACAACTCGCTCAGGAGGCTGGTCGCGCTGCCGGCGGTCACGGCCCAGGTCGCGGCGGTCGTGCGGTCCGGGCGGACCGCGACCGTCCACGCCGCGCCGGGGATCGCCGGCGGCGCCTGCGAGGAGGAGCCGGTGACGCTGCTCGTCGAGACGCGGCGAGCGGCGCCGCGGTTCGTCGCCGTCGGCGCGAACGACTTCGCGGGCGCGCTGATCCGGGCGGTCCACCTGCTGGGGTACCGCGTCACGCTCGTCGACGCCCGCGAGGTGTTCGCCGCCCCGCGCCGGTTCCCGCAGGCGGACGTCGTCGTGGACTGGCCCGACCGCTACCTCGCCGCCGAGGCCGCCGCCGGGCGGCTCGACGCCCGCACCGCCGTCGCCGTGCTCACCCACGACGCGAAGTTCGACGTCCCGACGCTGCGCACGGCGCTCGGCCTGCCGCTCGCCTACGTCGGGGCGATGGGCTCGCGCCGCGCCCACGCCCAGCGCATGCAGGCCCTGCGCGACGACGGCGTCCCGCCCGAGGCGCTGGCCCGCCTGCGCTCGCCCATCGGCCTCGACCTGGGCGCCGTCACCCCCGAGGAGGTCGCGGTCTCGGTGGTCTCCGAGCTGGTCGCCGTGCGCTACGGGCGCACCGTCGCCGCCCCGCTGAGCGTCACCGACGGGCCGTTGCACCTCACCCCCGACACTCCCGCCGACACCCCGCTCGGCGCCCCGCACGGGAAGGAGCTCGCCCCGTGGACCTGAACACCGTGACCGACCTGGTCCCCACGGCCGACCCCGCCGACTGGCGCGAGGGCGACGCCTGGCTGGCCGGCGGCACCGTGCTGTTCTCCTACGGCAGCCAGACCCTGCGCCGACTGCTCGACCTCACGAGCGCCGGCTGGCCCGCGCTCACCGTGACCGACGAGGGCCTGGAGATCGCCGCCACCTGCACGATCGCCGAGCTGTACGCGCTGCCCGGCACCGTGGACCCGGCCGTGCGGCAGGCGTGGCCCGCCCTGGACCTCGTGCGCCGGTGCGCCGACTCGTTCGTCGCCTCGTTCAAGGTCTGGAACGCCTCGACCGTCGGCGGCAACATCGCCACGTCGCTGCCCGCCGGCCCGATGATCTCGCTGACCGCCGCGCTCGACGGCACGGCCGAGGTCTGGGGGCCCGGCGGCGCCCGGCGCACCCAGCCCGTCGCCGAGCTCGTCACCGGCGACCGGCGCAACACGCTCGCGCCCGGCGAGCTGCTGCGCGCGATCCGCCTCCCCGCAGCGGCGCTGTGTGCCCGCACCGCGATCCGGCGGCTGTCGCTGTCCAACCTGGGCCGCTCCGGCGTCCTGGTCGTCGGGCGCCTCGACCGGCCCGACGACGGCGGTGCGCTCGTCGTCACCGTCACGGCGTCCACGCGCCGCCCGGTGCAGCTCCGGTTCGCCGCCGGCGCCCACCCCGATGCTGCCGGGCTCGCGGGCGCGATCGACGCCGCGATCCCCGCCGACCTGTACCACGACGACATCCACGGGCTGCCCGCGTGGCGCCGCGACATGACCTACCGGCTCGCCGAGGAGATCCGCCGCGAGCTCGCGACGACCGACGGAGGCCGGCCATGACCGACACGACCACCCGCCCGTCCGCCGCCACCCCGGGCGCGGCACCCGTGCTGCGCGTCGACGGCCGCGAGGTCGCCGCCGAGCCGCGGCCCGGCCAGTGCCTGCGCACGTTCCTGCGCGAGCAGGGCGCCCTCGGGGTGAAGAAGGGCTGCGACGGCGGCGACTGCGGCGCCTGCACCGTGCACGTCGACGGCGTCCCCGTGCACTCCTGCCTCTACCCGGCACGCCGGGCCGCGGGCCACGAGGTGACGACGATCGGCGGGCTGGCAGGCGAGGACGGGGAGCTGCATCCGGTGCAGCAGCGGTTCGCCGACGCGCAGGGGTTCCAGTGCGGCTTCTGCACCGCCGGGATGATCATGACCGCCGCGACGTTCGACGACGCCGACCGTGCGAACCTGCCCCGCAGCCTCAAGGGCAACTTGTGCCGCTGCACCGGCTACCGGGCGATCGCGGACGCCGTCCTCGGCGACGACGCCTGCGGGACCGACCACCCGGCCGGGGCGGCGCCCTGCGACGCCGCCCACGACGGCTGGACGGCGGCGCACGCCCGCGGCGAGGCCGGCGGCGTGGCCGGCGCGCCGCCGTCGAGCACGGCTTTCGGGACCAGCGAGCCCGCCCCCGCGAGCCGCGCCGTCGTCACCGGGCAGGCGCGCTACACCCTCGACGTCGACCCGGACGCCTACTCCGGGCTGCTGCACCTCAGGCTCGCCCGCTCGCCGCACGCGCACGCCCGCGTCGTCGCGGTCGACGACACGGCGGCACTCGCGGTCCCCGGGGTGCGGGCCGTGCTCACGCACGCCGACGCGCCCGCCGCCCGGTTCTCGACCGCCCAGCACGAGCTGTGGACCGACGACCCGGACGACACGCGCATCCTCGACGACGTCGTGCGGTACGTGGGGCAGCGCGTGGCCGCCGTCGTGGCGGACTCCGTGGCCGCCGCCGAGGCGGGCGTGCGCGCCCTGCGGATCGACTACGAGGTGCTGCCCGCCGTCGTCGACCCCGAGGAGGCGATGGCGCCCGGCGCGCCGCTCGTGCACCCCGAGCTGGACGCCGCCGCCGCGCGGGTCTCGCGACCGGAGGCCAACGTCGTCGCCGAGGTGCACTCCGAGCTCGGCGACGTCGAGGCCGGCCTGGCGGAGGCCGCCGTCGTGCACGAGGCCACCTACCGCACCCAGCGCGTGCAGAACGCGGCCCTGGAGACGCACGCCGCCATCGCGTCGTTCGACGACGACGGCCGGCTCGTCGTGCGCACCTCCACCCAGGTGCCGTACCTGGCGCGCCGGCACCTGGCGCGCGTCCTCGACCTGCCCGACGACCGGGTGCGGGTCTACTGCGCGCGCGTGGGTGGCGGGTTCGGCGGCAAGCAGGAGGTGCTGGTCGAGGACGTCACCGCCCTGGCCGCCCTCAGGCTGGGGCGCCCCGTGCAGCTCGAGCTCACCCGCACCGACACGTTCGTCGGCACGACCACGCGCCACCCGTTCCGGATCCACGTCCGGGCGGGTGCCCGGTCCGACGGCACGCTGACCGCGCTGCACCTGGACGTGCTGAGCAACACCGGCGCGTACGGCAACCACGGCCCGGGCGTGATGTTCCACGGCTGCGGCGAGTCGATCGCCGTCTACACGTGCGCCAACAAGAAGGTCGACGCGCACTGCGTCTACACCCACACGCCGCCCGCCGGCGCCTTCCGCGGGTACGGGCTCAGCCAGATGATCTTCGCCGTCGAGTCCGCCATGGACGAGCTCGCCCGGCAGCTCGGGATGGACCCCCTCGAGCTGCGTCGCCGCAACGTCGTGCGCCCCGGCACCCCGATGCTGTCGACGGCGCCCGAGCCGGAGGAGGACGTGCTGTACGGCAGCTACGGGCTGGACCAGTGCCTCGAGCTCACCGACGACGCCCTGGCCCGCGGGCGCGCCCGCGACGTCGCCGCGTACGGCGCCGACCCGCGCGACCCGGCGCTGCCGTGGCTGGGCGAGGAGTGGGGCGTCGGCGAGGGCACCGCCGTGTCGATGATCGACACCGTGCCCCCGCGCGGGCACCTCGCGCACGTGCGGGCCCGGCTGCGGGCCGACGGCGTCGTGGAGGCCGAGGTCGGCACCGCCGAGTTCGGCAACGGCACCACGACCGTGCACGCGCAGCTCGTCGCGAGCGCGACGGGACAGCGGGCGGCGGACGTCGTCGTGCGGCAGTCCGACACCGACCTCGTGGACCACGACACCGGCGCGTTCGGCTCCACCGGGACCGTCGTGGCGGGCAAGGCGTCGCTCGCGGCGGCCACGGAGCTCGCCGAGCGGCTCCGGGTGGTAGCGTCGTCGCTGACCGGGGCGCCGCCCGCCGACTGCCGGCCGGTGCCGGGCGGCGTCGAGTGCGCGGGCCGGCTCGTGCCGCTGGCCGAGGTGGCCCGGCACGCCGACGCCGCCGGGGTGCGGCTGGAGGCGGAGGGTCGCTGGGGCGGCACCCCGCGGTCCGTGGCGTTCAACGTGCACGGCTTTCGCGTCGCCGTGCGCCGCGGCACCGGGGAGATCCGCATCCTGCAGAGCGTGCAGGCCGCCGACGCGGGCGAGGTCGTCAACCCGCGCCAGTGCCGCGGGCAGGTGGAGGGCGGCATCGCCCAGGCTCTCGGCGCGGCCCTGTACGAGGACGTGGTGGTCGACGACGCCGGGCGCGTCACGACCGACATCTTCCGCCAGTACCACCTGCCCACGTTCGCCGACGTGCCCCGCAGCGAGGTCTACTTCGCGCGCACCAGCGACACGACCGGCCCGCTGGGCGCGAAGTCGATGAGCGAGAGCCCGTTCAACCCCGTGGCGCCGGCGCTCGCCAACGCGGTGCGGGCGGCGACGGGCGTGCGGTTCACCGAGCTGCCGCTGGCCCGGGACAGGGTCTACCTGGGGATGAAGGCCGCTGCGTCCTGACACGGGAGGTCGTGGGCTCGAGGGTCGCGTCGCGAGGCGTCCACTCGGTCGCTCGTCCCTCGCGACCTCCCGCCAGGCCCATCCAGCCTCTCGACGCGACCCTCGAGCCCACGACCTCGGCGTCAGGTCAGCAGGTCGAGGTCTGCTGGGGTGTCGACGTCGCGCCCGTCGCCCGGGTGGGTGACGACGTCGATGAGGTCGGTGTGGGCGCGCAGGAACGACCGGGCGCCGGAGTCGCCGGCGGCGCTCGCCGCGGCGAGGCGGGCGAGGCCGGGGGCCAGCACCAGCGGGTGGGACCACCGCGGCAGGGAGCCGTCCACGGTCGCGCCCGTCCAGGCCGAGGCCGTGACCCGGCCCGGCCGGTGCTCGGCCAGCAGCAGCGCGACGTCGCCGGGCCGCACGCCGGGCTGGTCCACGTGGGCGACGACGACGCGCGCGGTCGGCTCCCGCGTCCCGTCGGTGTCCAGCGCCGCGGCGACGCCGGCGCGGAACGAGGACGCCATCCCGGTCGCCCAGCTGTCGTTGACGACGGTCGTGACGCGGGCGTCCCCGTCCAGCCGGGCCTCGGCGCGGACCCGGTCGGCCTCGGCTCCGAGGACGACGACGACCCGGTCGCAGCCGGCGTCGAGCAGCACGGCCGTCAGCTGCTCGATGAGGGGCCGGCCGCCGCGGGGCCCGTAGGGCAGCAGGGCCTTGGGGCCGCGGCCCAGGCGGGTGCCGGCGCCGGCCGCCAGGAGGATGGCCGCCGTGGGCAGGGTCGTCGTCACGGGGGACCGCCGGCTCCGCGGCGCGCGTCGTAGGACTCCTGCGCGGCGGTCACCTCGTCGACGGCGTCCTCGAGCACGTCGATGAGGCCGACCAGGCGGTCGGCCACGCGGCGGCCCAGGTCGGTGAGGGAGTACTCGACGTGCGGCGGGATGGTGGTGCGCACCTCCCGCGTCACCATGCCGTCGCGCTCGAGCGTCTGCAGCGTCTGGGCGAGCATCTTCTCGCTCACGCCGTCGATCCGGCGCCGCAGCGCGTTGAAGCGCACGGCGCCGTCGCGCAGACCGGCCACCGTGAGGACGCCCCAGCGCCCGGTGACGGCCTCCAGGGCGTGCCGCGACGTGCACGCGCGGGAGAAGACGTCGGCGATCATCTCGTCCGACGGTCCCTGCGTCTCCGCCGGCACGGCCGGCGTGGTGGGGGTGCTCACCCGTTCAGGATACGGCGCGCCCCTCCGGGGCGCGCCGTGACATGGATCGCACAGAGATATAGTTGGCACTAACGATATGAAAGTGCATCCTGGAGGCTCCAGACCCGCCCAGGAAAGGCACCACCATGACCGTCGCCGTCACCGGAACCAGCGGCCACCTCGGCCGCCTCGTCGTCGACTCCCTGCTCGCCCGGGGCGCCGCGCCCGCGGACGTCGTGGCCCTCGCCCGCACCACGAGCAAGGTCGCGGACCTCGCTGAGCGCGGCGTCGTCGTCCGCGAGGCCGACTACGACCGGCCCGAGACCCTCGCGCCCGCCCTGGACGGCGTGGACGTCCTCGTCCTGGTCTCCGGCTCCGAGGTCGGGCAGCGGGTCGGCCAGCACGGCGCGGTCGTCGACGCGGCGAAGACCGCGGGCGTCGACAGGATCGTCTACACGAGCGCCCCGCACGCCGACACGTCGCCCCTCGTGCTCGCGCCCGAGCACAAGGCCACGGAGGAGCTGCTCGCCGCCTCCGGTCTGACGACGACGATCCTGCGCAACGGCTGGTACACCGAGAACTACGCCGGCGACGTCGAGCAGGCGCGCGAGACCGGCGAGATCGCGCACAGCACGGGCGACGGCCGCGTCGCCAGCGCGAGCCGGGCCGACTACGCCGAGGCCGCCGCCGTCGTGGCGCTCGACGACGCCTACGCCGGGGCCGTGCACGAGCTGTCCGGCGACGTCGCCTGGGACTTCGACACCCTCGCCGCCGTCGCCGCAGACCTGCTCGGCCGCCCCGTGACGTACCGCCGCCTCAGCCCGGCCGAGCACCGCGAGATCCTGCTCGGCGCCGGGCTCGACGAGGGGACCGCGGACTTCGTCGTCGCCCTCGACGGCAACACCCGCGACGGGCTGCTCGCCGAGACCTCGGGCGACCTCGCCCGCCTGATCGGCCGCCCGACGACCCCGCTGGCCGAGGGCCTGCGCCGCGCGCTGGACGCCTGACGCCGGCGCGGCGGCGTCCCGTCACCGCGCCCGGCGAGCGGACGCCTGACGGGACGCCGCGCCCCGGGTCCCTACACTCGGCGGGTGCGTCGCGTGCTGAGCCGGTGGGTGGACCCGTTCGTCGTGGTCCTGGTCGTCGTCCTCGTGCTGGGCCTTGTGGTGCCGGTCGCGCCCGCCGCGCAGCGCGTCGTCGACGCGGCCGCCGACGTCGCCGTCACGACCCTCTTCGCCGTGTACGGGATGCGCCTGTCGACCCGCGAGGTCTGGGCCGGGCTGCGCAACTGGCGGCTGCAGGGCGGCATCCTCGCCGCCACCTACGTCGTGTTCCCGGTGCTCGGCCTCGTGATCGCGTGGGCGGTCGCGCCCCTCGTCGGGTCGCCGCTCGCCGCCGGGGTGCTGTACCTGTCGCTGCTGCCGTCCACCGTGCAGTCGTCGGTCGCGTTCACGTCCGTGGCGCGCGGCAACGTGGCAGGGGCGATCTGCGGGGCCACCGTGTCCAACGTGCTCGGGATGGTGCTCACGCCCCTGCTGGTGCTGTGGCTCATGAGCGGCGCGGGCGCGACGGGCGGCGACGGCGCGACCGCCGGGCACGGGCTCGACGGGCTGCAGGCGGTCCTCCTGCAGCTCCTGCTGCCGTTCGTCGTCGGCCAGCTGCTCCAGCCGTGGGTCGGCGGCTGGGTGCGCGCCCGCCGACGGCTCACGCTCGCCGTGGACCGCGGCACCATCCTCGTCGTGGTGTTCTCGGCCGTCGCCGCGGCGTCGTCGGCCGGTGTGTGGGCCGGCATCTCGGGCTGGGCGGTCGCGGTGCTCCTCGCCGTGAGCGCGGCGCTCCTCGCGATCATGCTCGGCCTCACGTGGTGGGGCGGCGCCGCCCTGCGGCTGCCCCCCGAGGACCGCATCGCGCTGCTCATGTGCGGGTCCAAGAAGTCGCTCGCGACCGGCCTGCCCATGGCGAGCGTGCTCTTCCCGGTTGCCGCGGCGGGCGTGATCGCCGTCCCGGTGATCCTCTTCCACCAGCTCCAGCTGATCGTCTGCGCCGTGCTCGCGCGCCGGCTCGCGCTGCGCGACTGAGCGCCCGCGCCCGCCCGGGCTCCGGGCACGCCCCGGGCGCTGCGAGCCGGACGTCCCCGGCCTAGCGTCGGGAGCATGGCGACGAAGGACGACGACGGCGCGGGGGAGCGGTGGTCGCAGGACGTGACCGAGCACTCCGACGCGCTCGACCTGGAGGACGACGTCTTCACGTGGGACGACCCGGCGCGCATCGCGGCGTCCCTCAAACGGTCCGCCGAGGTCAGCGGGCGGCGCAAGGGCACGCCGTACCAGTCCGCGATGTCGATGCTGACGTTCTACGTGAACCGCGCGGGGCAGAACCTCCCCGCGTCGCAGCGCGACGTCCTCGAGCAGGCGAAGGACGAGCTGCGCAAGGCGTTCGGCCGGGACTGAGGCCGGGACCGAGGCGACGGGCCGCCGGCCCGGTCACGCGAACGCGACGCCCGTCAGCTCCTCGGACACCGTCCACAGCCGCGCCGCGTCGGCGGTGCTGCGCAGCGGCGCCCACGGCATCGCCTCGCCAGGAGGGCCGCCCATGTGCCCCGGCCACCCGGGGCCGTAGAAGCCGCCGTCCCGCGCCTCGGGCGAGGCCGCGGCCATCAGCGCGGGCAACGCCGCCGTCTCGACCGTCCCCACGACGAGGCCGCGCGCCGAGAGCCAGCGGATGAGCCGCACCTCGCGGGTGTCGGCCGCGCGGTTCACCTCCGGACGCGCCGCCAGCAGGCTCGTCGGCGCCACGCCCGGGTGCGACACGGCGCTCGTGACACCCCAGCCTCCGGCCTGGCTGCGGCGGCTCAGCTCGAAACCGAACAGCCCGCAGGCGAGCTTGGACTGCCGGTAGGAGCGCATCGCGTCGTAGGAGCGCTCGGCGTCCATGTCGTCCCAGAGCATGCGGCCGCGCCGTGCCGCCACGCTCGTCTGGGAGACCACCCGCGCGCGCCCGGCCCGCAGCAGGGGCAGCAGCCGGGCGGTGAGCGCGAAGTGGCCCAGATGGTTCGTGCCGAGTTGCACCTCGAAGCCGTCGGCGGTGGTGCGCCGCTCGGGCGGTGTCATGAGGCCCGCGTTGTTGACGAGCAGGTGGATCGGCGTGCCCTCGGCCGTCAGCGTCTCCCCGAGCGCCGCGACCGACGCGAGGGAGGCCAGGTCGAGGTCCAGCAGCGTCAGCCGCGCGCCGGGGTGGCGCTCGCGGATCCGCGTGGCCGCCGCCGCGCCCTTCGCCGGGTTGCGCACCGGCATGAGCACCTCGGCGCCCGCGCCCGCGAGCCGGGTCGCGATCCGCAGCCCGACGCCGTCGCTCGCGCCCGTGACGAGCGCCCTCGACCCGGTGAGGTCCCGGATCGTGAGGTCGTGCTCCCTGCGTGGCATGGTCCCGCTCCCGTCTCGTGGTGGCACCGCCGGGTCGTCGGTCGGCACCGGCACGACGAGCGTCCCCCACCGCGGGCGGGCTATCCACGGCCTGACGATCCGTGGCTGAGCCGGCCGTGGGGCGGGAGGATGACGGGCATGATCGATCGAGCCGGGCTCGCCGGCTTCCTGCGCACCCGCCGCGAGGCGCTGCAGCCGGAGGACGTCGGCCTGCCGCGGGGCAGCCGGCGCCGGACGAGCGGGCTGCGCCGCGAGGAGGTCGCCGCGCTGTGCCACATGTCCGCCGACTACTACGCGCGCCTCGAGAGGCAGCGCGGACCGCACCCGTCGCCCCAGATGGTCGCCTCCATCGCGCAGGGGCTGCACCTGACGCGGGCCGAGCGCGACCACCTGTTCCGGCTGGCCGGCCACGAGCCGCCCGTGCCCGGAGCCGGCGGCGACCACCTCAGCCCCGGCGTCCTGCGCATCGTCGACCGATTGGACGACACCCCGGCGGAGGTCGTCACCGAGCTGGGGGAGACGCTGCGCCAGACCCGGCTCGGCGTCGCGCTGGTGGGGGACCTGACCCGGTACACGGGGCCGTCCCGGAGCATCGGCTACCGGTGGTTCACCGACCCCGCGACCCGGGCGCTGTACCCGCCCGAGGACCACGACTTCTACTCGCGCATGTACGTCTCCGGGCTGCGCCGGGTGCTCACCCTGCGCGGGCCCGGGTCGCGCGCGGAGCACCTCGCCGAGCTGCTCGCCGCCCGCGACGCCGAGTTCCGTGCCCTGTGGAAGGAGCACGAGATCGGCGTCCTGCCGCGGCAGGTCAAGCGCTTCCTGCACCCCGAGGTAGGGCTGCTGGAGCTGCACTGCCAGACCATGCTCGACCCCGAGCAGTCCCACGCGCTGCTCGTCTACACCGCCGTCCCGGGCAGCGAGAGCCACGAGAAGCTGCGGCTGCTGTCCGTCGTCGGGGACCTCCCGGCACCGACCGCCCCCTAGACTGGCCGTCACGCACCGGACGACGACGTCGGGAGGTCGCGGTGGAGCGGTCGGCCGCCCCGGTGGGGCAGGGGAGCCAGCACACCCGCGCCTCCGCTGCGCGCCGGGACCCCCGCACCGTCCGCGCCGCGTACGAGCGCTTCCTCGGCACCGGCGAGGCGCCCGGCGGCATCGACCCCGTCGTCGCGGACTCCTGGCGTCGGTCGCTGCGCAGCGGCGTCGACCCGGACACCCCGCACCCCGAGATCTCCCTCGCGGACCGCGAGCTCGCCGCCTACCGGGCGGCCCACCCGCTGTCGCCCGTGATGCCCGTGGTGCGCGAGCTCGTCGTCGACGGCGCGGCCGACGACGGCCTGGTCGTCGCCGTCGGCGACGACGTGGGGCGGCTGCTCTGGGTCGAGGGCGACCGCCGCGTGCGCGGCGCCGTCGACCGGGTCGGGTTCGTCGAGGGCGCCGTGTGGCGCGAGGAGAGCGTCGGCACGAACGCCCCGGGCACCGCCCTCGCCACCCGGCGACCCGTCCAGGTCATCGGCGCCGAGCACTTCTCCCGCCCCGTGCAGGAGCTCAGCTGCGCCGCCGCCCCGATCCGCGAGCCCGGCACCGGGCGGGTGCTCGGCGTCCTCGACGTCACCGGCCGACGCGCCGCGGCGACCCACGTCGTGCTCTCGCTCGTGCGGGCCACCGTCGCCACGGTCGAGCGGGAGCTCGCGGCGCGCGCCGCGGCCTCCGCCCCGGCGGGCGCCCCGGCGGGCGGTCTGGCCGCGGCGGCCGAGCTGCGGGTCCTCGGCCGCCCGACGCTGCGCGGACCCGGGGGCGACCGGCCGCTGTCGCTCCGGCACGCCGAGATCCTCCTGCTGCTCGCCGAGCACCCCCGCGGCCTCGGCGCCGAGGAGCTCGCGGTGCTGCTGCACCCCGGCGAGCTGTCCGACGTCACCGTCCGCGCCGAGGTCTCCCGGCTGCGCCGCGCCGTCGGGCCCCTGCTCGCCGGGTCGCGGCCCTACCGGCTCGCCCGGCCGCTGCGCACCGACGCGGAAGACGTGCGGGCCGCCCTCGCCGCCGGGGACGTGCGCGCCGCCGCGCAGGCCTACGCCCCGCTCCTGCCGCGGTCGGCCGCCCCGGGGGTGGAGCGGCTGCGTGCCGAGCTCGCGGCCGAGGTGCGCGCCGCCGTCCTCGCCTCCCGCGACGCCGACGCCCTCGACGCGTGGGTGCGCGGCGCCGACGGCGCCGACGACCACGTCGCCTGGACACGCCTGCTCGCCGTCTCCCCGCCCGGCAGCCCCGTGGCCGTCCGGGCCCGCGCGCACGTCGCGTTCCTCGACGCCGACCTGACGTAGGCGCGCGGGCGCTCAGCAGTGCGCGCGGGCGTCCTCGAGGTCCGCACCGGGGCACGTCTTCCTGCGCCATGCTCCGGCGCCGTAGGTGTCCGCGGTCGTGTCCCGGAAGATCTCCAGACCTCCTCCGCCGACGCGGTAGTACGTCGTCGTCGGGTCGCCCTCGACGGTCGGCGTCGTCACGGTCAGCTCGGCCCCGGAGCCCCAGGCGTCGTCGAGGCACGCGCGCGCGTCGTCGGGGATGCCGCCACCCCGGACGCCGTGCTCCACGACCCCGCACGACGGGAGGCGCTCGCGCAGCACGAACCACGCGTGGGTGATGCCGCTCGGGGTGAGCAGGAAGAGCCCCGCCACCAGCGCCACGACCACTCCCACGCCGACGAGCAGACGCCCGTTGCTGCCCACACGACCTCCTTGGTCCCGACCGTCCGGTACGGGGATTATCGGAGGTCGGGCAGGCAGGCGTCCACCGTCTGGCCGTGCTCCCGCCGTCCTGCAACGAGACTGCAACCCTGCGCGCCCTAGCGTCGGCGGTATCGCGGCGCGACGAGGTGCCGCGGGCATCTGCGAGGAGGCAGGCAGCATGACCGTCTACTCAGCCCCCGGCCAGCCCGGGGCCTTCGTCGAGTACCGCTCCCGCTACGACCACTGGATCGGCGGCGAGTACGTGCCGCCGTCGAGCGGCGAGTACTTCGAGAACCCGAGCCCGGTCACCGGGCAGACCTTCACCGAGGTGGCGCGGGGCAACGCCGACGACGTCGAGCGCGCCCTCGACGCCGCCCACGCCGCGGCCCCCGCCTGGGGCCGCACGTCCGTCACCGAGCGGGCCAACGTCCTGAACCGCATCGCGGACCGCATGGAGGCGAACCTCGAGAAGCTCGCCGTCGCCGAGACGTGGGAGAACGGCAAGCCCGTCCGCGAGACGCTCGCCGCCGACATCCCCCTCGCCATCGACCACTTCCGCTACTTCGCCGGCGCCATCCGCGCCCAGGAGGGCTCGATCTCCGAGATCGACGCCGACACGGTCGCCTACCACTTCCACGAGCCGCTCGGCGTCGTCGGGCAGATCATCCCGTGGAACTTCCCGATCCTCATGGCCACGTGGAAGCTCGCCCCGGCGCTCGCGGCGGGCAACACCGTCGTCCTCAAGCCGGCCGAGCAGACGCCCGCGTCGATCCTGTGCCTCATGGACGTCGTCGGGGACCTGCTGCCGCCGGGCGTCGTCAACGTCGTCAACGGGTTCGGCGTCGAGGCGGGCAAGCCGCTCGCGTCCAGCCCGCGCATCCGCAAGATCGCCTTCACCGGCGAGACGACGACCGGCCGGCTGATCATGCAGTACGCGTCGCAGAACATCATCCCGGTGACGCTGGAGCTGGGCGGCAAGAGCCCGAACATCTTCTTCTCCGACGTCGCGGCGCGGCGGGACGACTTCTACGACAAGGCGCTCGAGGGGTTCACGATGTTCGCCCTCAACCAGGGCGAGGTGTGCACCTGCCCGTCGCGCGCGCTGATCCAGTCCGACATCTACGACCAGTTCCTCGGCGACGCGCTGGAGCGGACGAAGGCCGTGACGCAGGGCAACCCGCTGGACACCGAGACGATGATCGGTGCCCAGGCGAGCAACGACCAGCTCGAGAAGATCCTGTCGTACATCGACATCGGCAAGGCCGAGGGGGCGAAGGTCCTCACGGGCGGGCACCGCGCCGAGCTGCCCGGTGACCTCGCGGGCGGCTACTACGTGGAGCCCACCGTCTTCGAGGGCAAGAACTCCATGCGGATCTTCCAGGAGGAGATCTTCGGACCGGTCGTGTCCGTCACGGACTTCGCGGACTTCGACGACGCGATGTCGATCGCGAACGACACCCTGTACGGGCTGGGCGCCGGCGTCTGGTCCCGCCAGGGGGAGACGGCGTACCGCGCCGGGCGCACCATCGAGGCCGGGCGCGTCTGGACGAACTGCTACCACGCGTACCCCGCGGCGGCGGCGTTCGGCGGGTACAAGGGCTCCGGCGTCGGCCGCGAGAACCACAAGATGATGCTCGACCACTACCAGCAGACCAAGAACCTGCTGGTGAGCTACTCCGGGCAGAAGCTCGGGTTCTTCTAGGCCGATGGGACACGACGACGCGGGCGGCCGCGTCGCCGTCACCGACGCCGCGGCCGGGCTCCTCGCCCGGCTGCGGCGCCGGCACGGCGACCTGATGTTCCACCAGTCGGGCGGGTGCTGCGACGGGTCCAGCCCCATGTGCTACCCGGTCGGCGACCTCCTGCTCGGGGACGCGGACGTGCACCTGGGCGACCTGCGCCTCGGCGAGGGCGACGGCTCCGAGGAGTTCACCGTGCCGGTCTGGATGAGCCGCGCCCAGTTCGAGTACTGGAAGCACACCCACCTGACGATCGACGTCGTGCCGGGGCGCGGGTCGGGGTTCAGCGTCGAGGCGCCCGAAGGGGTGAGGTTCCTCGTCCGTTCGCGGCTGCTCACCGACGACGAGTGGGTGGCGCTGCGGGAGTGAGCCGGGCCGGCGTCGGGGCGCTCACCAGCCGGCGAAGCGCCCGACCGCCACGAACGCGGCCATGAGGAGCAGCAGCACGTTGATCCCGAGCTGCGACGTCTCGCCGCGGCGCACGTGCACGCGGATCGCGAGGAGCTGCAGCAGCACGAGGCCCGCGGCGGCGACCGGGGTGAGGACCGGTGCGACGTCGGCGGCCCACGGCGCGACCACGCCGATCGCGCCCGCGGACTCCGCCAGACCGATGAACCGCACGGCGGGGTCGGGGAAGTCCTCGACCCACCCCATCCGTGCGCGCAGGGCCCGCCCGCGAGCGAACTTCACCGCGCCGACCAGGAGGTACAGGGCGGCCAGCAGGCCCGAGACGATCCACAGCGCGATCTCCATCGGTCCCCTCCACACCGTCGTGCCTGCCCGCGAACCTACCCCGGGCCGGCCGCCGGGGGAACGACCGCGGCGGCGTGGTGTCGCCCCGCGCCGTCGGCCCGATATCTTCTCCTGCGTGACCCGAGACAACGAGCCCCTGCCGTCCTTGTCCTCCCTGCCCGCGTGGCTGGTGCCGTCGGTGTACCTGCACTGGTCGCGCGACTGGCTGCGCGAGTCGGTGGCGATCGCGACCCGGTCGCCCGACCACCACCTGCCGGGCGGTCCGGACGGGCCGCAGCGCGGGGACGTGGTCGTGACGGTGCTGGGGGACGCGGGCATCGTGGCCGCCGTCGAGCTCATGGGCTCCAGCGACGGGGAGAACTGGGTCGCGGACGACCTCTTCGGCCCGGACCGCCCGATCGTGTGGGCCGACCTCTTCGAGGGCGCCGAGACGTACACCGGCTCGTCGGGCTGGCTGCCCGCCGAGCACGCGCGGCGGGTGCTCGACGGCGTGGCCGAGCAGTTCCGCGGCGGCCCCGTGCACACCCTCGACCCGGGGGACTGCGGGGCCGGGGCCGCGGCGCCGGACGTGCACGCGCTGCGCATCCTGGGGCACCGCGCCGTCACGGGGTGGGCCATGCGCCGCGAGGAGCGCTGCGCCTCCTGCGAGCGCTTCGTCGACGTGCACGAGATGCAGGCGCACGACGACGGCGCGGTGCGGCTGCAGACCACCACGGCGGGCGGGCGCACCCTGGAGCAGGTGGTGCGCGACGTGCACCTGCTGTGCGGCCCGTGCCACGACCTCATGCACGCGCACACCGTGGCGGCGCAGCGCTCGCGCATGCGCCCGCAGTGCCCCGGGTGCGGCGTGCGCGGGCGCACGAAGCGCGTCGTGTGGGGCATGACCTTCCAGGACGACGTGATGAACGCCGAGCCGGACGTCGTCTACGGCGGCTTCGAGGTGCCCGTGCCCACGCCCGAGTGGTACTGCACGGCGTGCCACGCGAACTTCGCCAGCTCGGTGATCGCCTCGCGGGCGCTGACCGCGAGCACCGCCGAGGCCGTCGCTCCGGCGCCGGCCCCGGAGCCGGTCGTGACCGGCGCGACGCCGATGGAGGACGCGCCCCGGGACGAGCCGGTCCTCTGACGGGCTCGCCCGGCGTCCGCCCGCCGTCCGCCCGGCTCAGGCCGCGGCGGACAGCGGGCGCCGCCGGCGGCGCGCCAGCGCGTGCTCCGCGGGCGGGACGTACGGGGCGAGCCGCAGGGGCATGCCGGCCTCCAGCGGCGTGCGGTCGGCCTTGCGGTGGTTGCACGGCTCGCACGCCGCCACCAGGTTGAGCCACGACGAGTCGCCACCCCGCGAGCGCGGGATCACGTGGTCGATCGTCTCCGCGGGCCCGCCGCAGTAGGCGCACGCGCCGTCGCGGCGCTTCACGCCCTCTTTCGTGACGGCGGGACGGCCGGTGGCGCGGTAGCGCCAGCGCATCGCCACGTAGCGCACGAGGCGCAGCACGCGGGGCAACGGGTAGGGGCCGAAGGTGTGGCCCTCGACGGACTCCTCCACCACGGCCACCCCGCGCACGAGCATCGTGATCGCGTGCTTGACCGACACGCGGTGCAACGGCTCGTAGCCGGCGTTGAGGACGAGCACGTCGGCCACGGTCCGGCTCCTTCCTGGGTGCGGTGCGCCGTGCGGCGCGGGGGCGGCTCCTCGTCGGTGGTACGGCATCGGCTGTGAAGCGGGTCACAGACCCGCCCGAGGTGAAAATATGCCGTCCCGCGGCGGAAGTCCAGGACTTTGGCCCGAGACGGCGCGATCGACCGTGCTCAGCGGGCACATGTTCTGCTCGCTCGACGGCGGGTGCAGGGCCCCGCGTGACCGACCCGGACGACCTCGTCGCTACCACCATCGACACGGGCCCGCGCTACGTCGCCTCGTCGACGCTCACCGACCCCGGGTGGGACGGCACCGTCGTCGGCGACCCGACAGACTCGAAAGAGTCCGCCGGCCTGGCCGGGGAGATCGTCGTCCTCGAGCTGGCGGTGCCCGGCGAGCTGCAGGTGCACGGCAGCGCACGCCGCGCCACTCCCTGCACGACCTCGGCCCGGTGGACGTCTACCGGATCATCGTGTCCTCTGCCGAACATGTGGTTGGTCCGGGGCCCAGCACCCGGGTCCCGGACCAACCACATGTTCGGCAGAGGACAGCGCAGGGATCCGGTCACCCCTGGGCGCGGAAGAAGACCGGGTCGGCGATCCAGCCGGCGGTGAGGGTCCACTCGCCCTTCGCGCCGGCGGGCACGGTGACGCACACGTTCCCGCTCGCGGAGCCGCCCTCGTACAGCTCGCCGACGTCCATGAGGTCGTCGGGGATCACTCCGCACGAGTCGCTGTACGTGACGTTGTCGTCGCCGACGAACTGGACGGTGAGGTCCACCCACGGGGTGCCGGACTCGGCGCCCGTGTACGTCGCGTCGACGGGGACGATCCAGTACTCCATCCCCGCGGGCGGAGCCTCGTTGAACTCGTTCTCGGCTCGGACGGTGTCCCACGCCTCGGTGGGCTTGCCGAGATCGACGGTCCAGTCGTCGTTGCCGACGGTGTCGGCGAACGTGAACGGGTTGTCGCGGGTGCCCTGCTCGGCCGGCTCCGGGTCGGCGGCGACGTCCTCGTCGGTGGTCGCGGGCTCAGCGGTGTCGGCGGCCTTCTCGTCCGGGGCGTCGTCGCCGGTGCTCACGGGGGTGTCGTCGAGCGAGTCGGCGACGTCGTCGAGCACGGAGCCGTAGAAGGCCTGTGACGCGAGCACCGCGGCGCCGGCGAGCACGGCGAGCACGATGCCGGCGACCGCGAGGCCCTGCCGGGGCGCCCTGCGGCGCGCCTTGACCAGGCCGACGATCGCCAGGACCAGCCCGACGAGCGCGAGCACGAACGCGCCGTTGTTGACGATCGGGACCAGGGACAGCGCCAGCGCGACGAGGGCGACGACGAAGCCGGCGACGGCGAGGCCGTTGCCTCGCGGTGCGGGCGGGGTGCCGGGAGCCGGCGGGACGGGCATCGGCTCGAACGTCGGGCCGGTCGGGGTGGTGGACATGGGGGCTCCTTCGGTGGTGTCGGGGGAGTGGTAGAGGTGCGGTCCTTGGGGTGTCACTGCTTGTCCCACGTGCCGCAGCGGTTGGTCTCGAAGTCCTGGCCATCGCTGAGCGAGACCGTCGGGTGGCCGCCGGTGACGATGTCGTTCTGGACGATGTCGCCCTGGTTGGTGCCGGAGCGGTAGATCGCCCAGTAGCAGTCGCCGGAGACGGACTCGGTGGTGCGGTACGTACCGGGCTCGACGTCGTCGCCGACGGTCCAGGTGCCCTCGGTGATCCGGGTCTCGGCCTGGCGCTGTTCGGCCTTGCCGACGGCCTTCTCGCGGCCGTCCAGCTCCTTCTCGCGCTCGTCCAGCCCGGACTCGCGCTCGTCGAGCTCGGCCTCCCGGTCGGCGGCGGCCTGCTCGGCCTCGTCCGCGCGTGCCTCGGCCCCGGCGATCCGGCCCTCGGCCGCCTCGGCACGCCCCTGCGCCGCGTCCCGGTCGTCCGCGGCGTCGGAGAGCTCCGCGGCGAGGGCGTCCGCGCGGTCCTGCGCCTCGACGGCCGTCAGCCCGGCGGCCACGCAGCCGGCGGCGGCGAGCGCCAGCAGGGCACCGAGCACGACGGTGACCGTGCGCCAGCGACGGGACACGCGGTCGGGGCTCGGTGGCGACGTGCCACCGGGGTCTTGCGCGGGTGTGACGCCGGACATCAGGCCACCCCCGTGCCGGGCAGGGCGGTGACGGTCGCCTGCTCCGCGTCCTGGGCACCGGCGAGGGCGGTGAGGGCGGCCTCGAGGTCGCGGCGGATCTCGGTCTGGATCTTGTCGCAGCCCCGCTCGATCTTCGCGGCCTTCGTGCCGATCTGCTCGGCGGTCGACTTGATGGTGTCGAGCGCGCCGAGCCGTGCGACGGCGGACGTGACCTTCTCGTTCGCCGTGTCGATCTCCTGGTCGCCGGTGCTCCTGGTGGCGGCGAGCGCCGCGGTCCGCAGCAGCTGGACGACGGTGCGCAGCAGGCCGACGTCGCCGTTCTCGGGGTCGAACGCGATGACGAACCTCCGCGCGCCGATGAGGCGGATCACGTGGCCGTCGTTCTGCTCGGGGGTGCGGACGACGCCGAGCGCGGCGGCGGCGTCGCGGTTGCGCTCGGCCTCCTCCAGGTAAGGGCCCCAGTGGCGCCGCGCCGAGTCGGTCGTCTCGACGACCACGCGGGCCGTGCCGCCGTCGACGTGGAGCACCCCGTCGCCCTTCTTGTTGTACGGCAGGGCGCCGGCACGGTCGCCGGTCTCGGCGTACTCGTCGGCGAGACCGGTGGCGATCTGCGCCATCTGCCGGTGGACGGCCTGCTCGAACGTGTCGCCCTTCAGCGGCGTCGCCTGGGCGAGGTGCCCGGTCGCCTGGTCGACGGCGACGGCCTTCTCCAGGGCGTCGAGCTTGGTGCTCACCGCCGAGAGGCTCTCGGCGAACGACTTGGTGAGCCCCTCGTACTGCTCCTTGAGGGCGGCGGCGTGCTTGGCCATGGGCGAGGTGGGGTCGCTCGGGTCGAACTGGCGGGCGGCCTTCTCGAGCAGCTCGCCCGTCTGCCGGGTGACCTTCGCGTCGAGGTCGGCGCCGAACGTGGCGAGCAGGGGCCGCAGCTTCTCGAGCAGCTCCGGGTTCTCGCCGCCGACGACGCGCGTCACGAGGTCGTTCAGCTCGGCGGCGGCCTTGGTCACGGCCTCCCCGAACTCCTTGCGCCGGGCGGTCTCGGCGTCCGTGACGGCCTGCCGCGCGGCGTCCGCGGCCTTGGCGATGGTCTCGGTCGCCTCCTTGGCGGCCCTTGCCGTGGCCTTCGCGGCCGTGTCGCTGGCGCCGGCGGCTCGTTCGCCGACGTCGTGGATGAGCCGGCCCAGCTCCTGCGCCTCCTGGGTCTGTCCGGTGGCGGCGATGGCGCGGGCGCCGAGTCCGACGGCCTCGGTGACGAACCGGGTCATGTCGGCGCCGCGGAGCGCCTCGACGTCGTCGACGGCGGGTCCGCGCTCGCCGCTGGTCCAGCGGCGCGCCTCGGTGATGACGTCCGGGTCGTCGATGACGAGTCGGGTGATCTCGATCGCGTCGCCGGTGGGCCCGAACGTGGCGGCCGGGTGCTCGTGGATGCTCATGGGAGGACTCCTTCGGTGCTGTGCTTGTGACCTTCTCCACGATGTCCTTGACGTGCGCAGGTGAGTTACCCATTGATCGATAAGAGGGGTTATCGGGCGACGAAACGAGACGACGGAACCCTGGGCGTAGCATCGCTTCCGATGAGCCCGTCGACCGTCCTCGCCGACCTCCGCCTGTCCCTCCCGGACATCGCGGAGCTCGCCGGCGTAAAACGACCGGTCGTCTCGACGTGGCGCCGTCGCCACGCCGTCGGCCCGCACCCGTTCCCGGCGGCGGTGACGGCGCATGGGGGTTCGCCCCGTTTCCGCGCGACCGACGTCGTGGACTGGGTCGAGGCCACCGGGCTCGGCAACAACCGGAGCTTTCGCGCCGACGTCGCGATGCGCGCCACCCTGGACGAGGACGACCCGGCACGCGCCCGGCGCCTGCGGGAGGGGTTGGAAGCCCTGCTCTGCCTGCGGGAGCCGGCGGGCGAGCCGCTCGCCGGGCTCTCGCGCGGCGAGGTCGAGGACCTCGCCGACGAGGTCGACCCCGACGACGCCGCCCTGTACGCGGAGGTGGTCGCGCTCGGTGACGACCTCGGCCGGGTGGGGGAGCTCGCCGACCTCGCCGCCGACGCCGCGTACACGCCCGGGGCGGCGTTCGAGGCGCTGCTCGCCGACCGGTTCCGAGCCGGACGGCGCGACCTGACGATGTCGGCCCTCGCCCCGGCGGCGCTCGACCTGGTGGCGCGGGTCGCGGCCGAGATCGGTGGGGACGTCGCCGTCGCGGACCCGTGGCCGGGCTACGGGGACCTGCTGCACGCGGCGCTCGCCGTCGAGCGACTCGACGCCCCCGCCGCGCACCTGCCCGCGGGGCACCGTCTCGCGCGACGCCGGCTAACCGTGCACGGCCGACAGCTGGCCGACCTGTTCGACGATGCCGGCACGCCGGCTCTCGACCCGCACGCGCTGGTCGTCACCCAGGTGCCATCGGCGGGTACTCCCGAGCTCGACGACGTCGAGGTGCTCGAGCGCCTGGACCGGCTCGTCCTCGGCCTGCACCTGGACCAGCGCGCGGTCGTGATCGGCCCGGCGAGTGCCCTGGCGGACAGGCCGGCCGACGCGCGCGCCGAGTCGTTGCGCGCCGCGCTGCTGCGCACGGACCGGCTGCGCGCCGTCGTCGTCCTGCCGCCCGGCCTGGTGCCGGAGCGTGCCCGGCAGCGGCTGGCGGTCTGGGTGCTCGGCGACGCCCCCGCCGGCGTGCCGATCCCGGAGCGCTGGACGATGGTCGCCGACCTGTCGGACCGGCAGTTCGGGGCGCGGTTCGAGGACGCCGTCGTCGAGGACCTGCTGACCGATGTCACCGCGTCCCTCGCGGGGCGGGACGCCGTCGTGGCGCACTCCTTCCGGTTCGCGAAGTTCACGCTCGTCAGCGACGTCCTCGCCCGCGGCGGGGGCCTGCTCGCCTCGGGCCGGCCGCTGGAGCAGGGGGTGTGGGACGACGGCGGGGCCGCGGCCGTGCGGGTCGCGGAGCTGACGGCGTCGCTCGACGGCGTGACCCGGCCGCCGCTGGGCGTGCGGGTCGAGCGCGGGGACGCCGTGCCGGTGCGCCGCGCGCCGCTGGGAGCCCTGGCCGAGGCCGGCCTGGTGCGGCTGATCCCCGGCAACCGGGTCGACCGGTCCGACGTCGTCGCGGCCGGAGATCGGGACCCGTCACTCACCCGCGTCGTGGGCGTGCCCGAGCTGGTCGGGGAGCGGCCGTGGGGCTCGCGCGGTGTCGCGACGCTCCGCTTCGCGGAGAACTACCCGGCCGGGCGGCTCACCGAGCCGGGCGACGTGATCGTGACGACGACGCCGGTCCCGGCCGCCGTCGTCGACGATGCCGGGTTCTCCGTCGTCGAGTACCCGGCGCGCGTGCTGCGCGTCACCGCGCGCGGGCGCTCCGGCGCGGGCGGTTCCGGTGGGCGCAGTGACGCCGTCGTGCCGGAGGTGCTCGCGCGCGACGTCGCCGCACAGCCCGCGGGCGCCAAGTGGTGGCGGTCGTGGGAGGTGCGGCTCGTGCCGGCCGAGCAGGCGGACGCCGTCGGGCAGGCGTTGCGCGCCGTGGACGCGCGCGCCGCTGCGGCGCGGCGCGAGCTGGCTGACCTGGACACCCTGGCCGTCGTCCTGTGCGACGGCGCGACCGGCGGTGTCGTACACGTGCGATTCAATGAGGCCACACCGTGAGGAAGGACCACCGAGTGCCCCCGAGGACCAAGAAGGCCGAGCCGTCGGTCGCGACCGCGACCACGATGAAGGAGCTCAAGGACACGCTCTGGAAGGCCGCTGACAAGCTGCGCGGCTCGATGGACGCGAGCCAGTACAAGGACGTGATCCTGGGGCTCGTCTTCCTCAAGTACGTCTCCGACGCGTTCGCGGAGCGGCGTGAGGCGATCCTGGCCGAGTGCGTGGCCGACGGGCTGGACGCCGCGGACGCCGAGCCGCTGCTGGAGGACATGGACGAGTACCGCGGTGCCGGCGTGTTCTGGGTGCCGGAGCGGGCGCGGTGGGGGTACCTCGCGCCGCATGCCAAGGGCCGGGTCGCCTCGCTGGATGAGCCGGACGCGTCGATCGGGCAGCTCGTCGACGATGCGATGGAGCAGGTCATGGGCGCGAACCCGCCGTTGAAGGGGACACTTCCGGTGATGTTCAACAAGGACAACGTGGACCAGCGTCGGCTCGGCGAGCTGGTGGACCTGTTCTCCTCCGCGCGGTTCACGGGGGTCGGGCTCGACGGCGCGAAGGTCTCCAAGGCGCGCGACGTGCTCGGCGAGGTGTACGAGTACTTCCTCGGCAAGTTCGCCGCCGCCGAGGGCAAGCGGGGCGGGGAGTTCTACACGCCGCCCGGCGTGGTGCGGGTGCTGGTCGAGATGCTGGAGCCGTACTCGGGGCGGGTGTACGACCCGTGCTGCGGGTCGGGCGGCATGTTCGTGCAGGCGGAGAAGTTCCTGGAGCGGCACGGCGCGAACCCGCAGGCCATCAGCGTGTACGGGCAGGAGCTGAACGAGCGCACGTGGCGCATGGCGAAGATGAACCTCGCCGTGCACGGGCTCACCGGGCAGCTGGGCCCGCGGTGGGGCGACACGTTCGCCCGCGACCTGCACCCGGAGCTGCAGGCTGACTACGTGCTGGCCAACCCGCCGTTCAACATCAAGGACTGGGCGCGGTCCACCGACGACCCCCGCTGGACGTACGGCGTGCCGCCGAAGGGCAACGCCAACTACGCGTGGATCCAGCACATCCTGTCCAAGCTGGCGCCCGGTGGGTCCGCGGGCGTGGTGATGGCCAACGGGTCCATGTCGTCGAACTCCGGGGGAGAGGGCGAGATCCGCGCCCAGCTCGTCGAGGCTGACCTCGTCTCCTGCATGGTGGCCCTGCCGACCCAGCTGTTCCGCTCCACCGGGATCCCCGTGTGCGTGTGGTTCTTTGCGCGCGCGAAGGGCGAGCGCGCCGGCGAGGTGCTGTTCATCGACGCCCGCAACCTCGGGCACATGATCGACCGCGCCGAGCGCGCGCTGTCCGACGACGACATCCAGAAGATCGCCGGGACGTACCACGCGTGGCTCGGGTCACCGTCGGCCGTCGAGGCCGGGCTGTCGTACGAGGATGAAGCGGGCTTCTGCTACTCCGCCTCGCTGGGGGAGATCAAGGACGCTGGCTATGCCCTGACACCGGGTCGGTACGTCGGCGTGCCCGAGGTCGAGGACGACGGCGAGCCCCTCGACGAGAAGATCGAGCGCCTGACTGGTGAGTTGTTCGCGCAGTTCGACGAGTCCGCGCGACTGGAGAAGGTCGTCCGCGAGCAGCTCGGGAGGATTCGTGGCTGAGTGGCGGAACGTAGCGCTTGGCGAATTGGGCGAGATCTTCGATGGGCCGCACGCCACTCCCACTCGTCGAGACGAGGGCCCATACTTCCTCAACATCTCCAGCCTGCAGAGCGGGCACCTCAACCTCGGTGAGTCCGACCACGTCTCGGACGAGGACTTCGTGCGGTGGACACGTCGGGTGACACCCGCCGAGGGTGACCTGTTGTTCTCCTATGAGACCCGCCTCGGGGACGCTGCACTGATGCCAGCGGGCGTTGACGCGTGCCTTGGTCGGCGGATGGCCCTACTTCGTCCGAACCGATCAATGGTGGACCCGCGGTTCCTGCTCTACCTCTATCTTGGACCGCAGTTTCAACAAACCATCAGCCAGAATGCGGTTCATGGTGCAACGGTCGACCGAATCCCGCTGAAGCTTATGGATTCTTGGCCGGTGTGTGTGCCGGAGTTGGGTGAGCAGCGGGCGATCGCCGACGTCCTGGGCGCCCTCGACGACAAGATCGCGGCCAACGCCAAACTCGCCACCACCGCCGACGAACTTGCGGGTGCGCTCGTACGTGCGGCTATCGATCCCGGCAGGGTTGTCGCACTCGCAGGCGTGGCCGAGATCACGATGGGCTCGTCTCCTGCAGGAGAGACGTTCAACGAGCAGGGCGACGGTGTGCCGTTCTACCAGGGTGTGCGTGATTTCGGTCCTCGCTTTCCCTCGCGGCGGGTGTGGACGACAGGGCCCACCCGCTGGGCCGAGGCGGGTGACCTCCTGGTGAGCGTGCGGGCACCTGTCGGGAAGGTAAACCTGGCTCCGGAGCGGCTGTGTGTGGGCCGAGGGCTCGCTGCGGTGCGTGCCCGCGACGACAGGCAGGCAACGCTGTATCACCTTCTTCTGCACGCCCCCGACGTCTGGCTGCCGTTCGAAGCAGAGGGGACGGTCTTCGGCTCCATTAACCGAGCCCAACTGCACGCACTCGAAATTCCGGCCGTCCGAAACGATGTCGCTGACGAGATCGAGGGCCGCCTTGCTGGGCTCGAGGGACGGATCAGGTCCTCGGTCATGGAGAACGCCGACCTGACTGCGACTCGTGATGCCATGCTGCCGGCGCTCATGTCGGGAAAACTCCGGGTCGAGGAGGCCGCGGAGGTGGCGGGACTGTGACCTGCAGCGCGGTGCCCGTGGTCCGGCAGGCGAATGTGACCTCGTCTGCGGGACTGCGGGGCCGCGCCGCCTTGCCGCGCCCAGCCCGGGCCTGTAGATTCGAGGCACCAGATCCCCCACGCCTCTCCATGATGCGCAAATCGGGGGATTTTCTCTGCCCGGAGCACGCCGGATGAGCGCGTCGACGCAGGCTCGCGCCCGGGGCCCGCGACGCTACGACAAGCCCGCGCTCGCCCACGACGACCTGGTCGACCGGATGGTCGGCCGCGGCCTGGTCGTCCTCGACCGCGACCGCACCAGGCGCTACCTGCGGCACATCGGTTACTACCGCTTCTCGCCGTACCTGATCCCGTTCCGTACGATGCCTGCCGGCGAGACGCTGCGCGACGGGACCACGTTCGACCAGGTGCTCGATCTGTACGTCTTCGACCGGAAGCTCCGCCTCCTCGTGACGGACGCGATCGAGCGCGTCGAGGTCGCCGTTCGGGCCGCCCTGACGGACACCATGTCGCTCCGGCACGGCGGCCCGTTCTGGTACGTCGACGGCCACCACTTCCGGGACCAGGCGCAGCACGCCAAGTTCCTGGGTCTCGTGAGGAAGATCTGCCGCGACCAGCTGCGCAACGACGAGGAAACCCCTCCCGGGGAGCTGGCGCACGCCTCGGCGCTGGAGCACTACCTGACGTCCTACGGGGAGCCTGAGCTCCCGCCGTCGTGGCTGATGGTCGAGAGCCTCACGCTCGGCCAGCTGGAGAGCGTGATCGCCAACCTTCGCCGGATCTCCGACGTGAAGCGCATCGCCCGTCCTCTCGGGCTTTCGGCGCCGATCCTGACGTCCTGGCTCCGCACCTACGTGCGGGTGCGCAACGTGTGCGCGCACCACGGGCGGTTGTGGAACGTCGGCCTCGGGGTATACCCGGCCATCCCGACCGGAACCACCGTGACCTGGCTCGACGCGCCCGACATCCTGGCGGACACTCCCGACCGCCGTCGGCGCCTGTATCCCGTCCTCGTCTCGCTGCAGTCCGTCCTGGCCGTGGTGTCGCCACGGTCGTCCTGGGCGCAACGCCTGAGCGACCTGCTCGACGGGCACCCGGAGGTCCCGTTCCGTGGCATGGGCATTCCTGCCACTTGGCGGGAGGACCCGTTCTGGGCGGAAATACTCGCCGAGAAGCGCCCGAGCGCCCCGTAGCCATCCACGACCGCCGATCGGAGTATCCATGCTGCTCACCGAGCAACGCGCCCGTAGTCTCGAGGGCATGAGTGCGCCGCGACGGTTCGACATCACGCGTGTCCGCCTGCAGCACTTCCGCAGCATCAAGAAGGCCGACGTACGGCTCGACGACCTGACGCTGCTCGTCGGCCCGAACGGTTCCGGCAAGTCGAACTTCGTCGACAGCCTGCGGTTCGTGAGCCAGGCGCTGAGCGAGAACCTCGACAACGCGCTGCGCGAGCGCGGCGGCGTGGCGGAGGTGCGCCGGCGCTCGGCGGGCCATCCCACCCACTTCACGATCGAGCTCGAGTTCGCCGTCGAGGACGTCGAGGGCTCGTACATGTTCAAGGTCGGCGCGGTGAAGGGCGGAGACTACCGGGTCACTCACGAGAAGTGCGTGGTGCGGTATCGCGGTGCCCTCGCCCACGAGGACGTGTTCTACGAGGTGCGCGACGGCGCCGTCGTCGACGCCTCCTTCGAGACCACGCTCCCGCCGGCCGCGGACGATCGCCTCTACCTCGTCCACGCCTCGGCCATTCCGGACTTCCGGCCCGTCTTTGCGGGCCTGAGCGACGTCAACGTGTACAACCTCAACCCCGGCGTCATCCGTGAGCCTCAACGACCCGACGCCGGCGACCTGCTGCGCCGCGACGGGTCCAACATTGCGTCCGTGCTCGAGCACCTCAAGCGGAGCGCGCCGGAGATCAAGTCCAAGGTCGAGGAGTACCTGCGGCTCGTCGTCCCGGACACGGTCTCCGCGGACCGCGCGAGCTACGGTGCCTACGAGAGCGTCGAGTTCCGCCAGCGTGTCGAGGGCCGCAAGGACGCGTGGACCTTCCCTGCGACGTCGATCAGCGACGGCACACTCCGCACGCTCGGCATCCTGGTCGCGCTGTTCGCTCCCGGGAACACCGGCTACAGCCCGATCGGCATCGAGGAGCCCGAGACAGCGCTGCACCCGGCAGCCGCCGGCGTGCTGCTCGAAGCGCTGCTTTCCGCCAGCCGAGAACGACAGGTCATCGCGACGAGCCACAGTCCCGAGCTCCTCGACTCGGTCGAGCTGCGACCCGAGAACCTCCTCGCGGTGCGGGCCTCGAACGGCGTGACCACGATCGCGCCCGTCGAGGAGGCGACCGCTGACGCTCTCCGGGAAGGCATCTACACGGCCGGCGAACTGCTGAAGGTCGACCAGCTCCAGCCTGCGGCGGACTACACGCAGCCGGAGCTGTTCGGGTGAACGGGCTGATCCGTATCGCTTCGGTCGTGGAGGGGCATGGCGAGGTGCAGGGCCTGCCGCGCATGATCCAGAGGATCGCTCAGGAGAAGTGCGCGACGTACGTCGACGCTCCCAAGCCCCATCGTGTCCCCAGGGCCACCATGGTTCACCGCCCCGAGGAGCTGCAGAAGGCAGTCCGGTTTCAGGCGGCACGGTTTGACGGGCCCGGCGGTGTCGTCGTCCTCGCCGACAGTGACGACGACGATGCCGACGATCTCTGCCGCGTGTTGCAGGAGTCTGTCGATGCTGCCGGCGCTTCCCGGCCGGTCGTGGCGACCGTGGCCGTGCGGGAGTACGAAGCGTGGTTCCTCGCGGGCATCGAGTCTCTGCGAAGCCATGGGGCGGTACGCGACAGCGCAGCCTACGACGGCGATCCGGAACGCCCCCGCAATCCGAAGCTGCGTCTTGAGGAACTGATGTACGAGTCGTACGGCTCCGTGCGGCACCAGGTCGCTTTCAACATGCTGCTCGACCTCGACCGCGCCGCCGAACGTTCGCCGTCGTTCGCCCGGTTCGTGGAGTCCCTCGGGTCCCTCGTCCGCGGTGAGGGGACGTAGTCGGGTGGAGTCGTGCCGATCGAAGTGTCGTCGGCTCTGAGATCCAATGCGGTTGGAGGAACCACGAGTATCCCTACCCGTCCGCTCCACGCGTGGGTCGCCGAATGGGCGTCCCGGCACGAAGTGCCGGCCGCGGTCGTTGAGGCCGAGTCCGTCGCGCACCTCGAGGCGCTCGGCGAGCTCGACGGGATACGGCCCGGCGAGATCCACACGTGGCACGTGACCGAGTCCGCGGCGCGTCGACTCCTGGACGGGCTGGAGGAGTCGCGGCGACGACGTTCCGCACAGTGATGTGGATCTGCTGCCTCGCTTCTAAGATCAGGCCATGACTGCGGATGACACCACCGACCTCGTCTGGGAGCGGCTACTCGTTGGCCGCCCGCGAGGTACTCACTTCTCCGCAGGAGGTTCTAGCCCACTGCTGCGTGACGACGAGACGAACCTGCTCGTGACTCAGGCGGTCATCCGCGAAGGTGACGAGTCATCGACTGATAGCGACTCCGGCGAGCCGGATGTGGTCAGGGGGCTTGCGGCCGTGGGAGTGATCGCTCTGGTTGCTGCGGCCGGCTACGGGGCAAGCAAGATCTGGCATCGGATTCAGTCCAAGCGAAAGGACGCCGCCACAAGCGACGAGGGTGTACGCAGCGATGCCTGCTCCACCACCAGTGTCGATGAGCACGAGGCGCTCATCGAGGAGGTAGAGGGCCTGATCGCGGAGATTACGGGGATGGAGTCCCGGACTGAGGCGAGCGACGGCTACGCTGACCTCGACGAGGACGAGGGCGATGCCAGCGCCCGCTCGCCGCGTCGGAGGGCATATCTCCGACGGTGACGACGGTGCTGGGACTCGGACCTGCGCGTGGGCCATCGCGGGCGCGCTGCGTCCGGGCCCATCGTCGGGCCAACGGTGGACACCTCGACCTGCTCCATCACCTCGGGAAAGACTTCGGCGGCGCGCTCATACCTCGTGACACTATCGGTGTGCTGTACCGGTATCAGTTCCCCGCTGGTTTCACGGGCGCTCGCCTTTTGCCTGGTCCGGACGGCGGTGGATTGGATCCGACACCAACGATCGGTTGTTAGTATCGGATGTTTTGCTATCCAGTGTTAACGTGGTGCCGTGGCATCGGATCGCACCTGGCCCGTCTTCGGCGCCGAGACGCTCGCTTGGGAGTCGTCGGACGCCGAGTACGGCCCGCGTGCCGGTCGCAGCCGCCGTCGGGGGGCGTACGAGGCGGCACTTCCCGCGCGCATCGCTCATGCGGAGCTGCGCCTCGACGGGGTGACGGCGGCGCTGGTCGCCGAGGCGAGTGCCGAGATCGCTCGACTCGACGGGGAGTCGCTCGGTTCGTTGATGTCGTTCGCCTCGCTCCTGCTCCGGACGGAAGCGGCGAGCTCCTCGCAGATCGAGAACCTGACGTCGTCCCCCAAGGCCATCGCGCTGGCGGAGCTCGGTCGCCGGGGGCGAGCCAACGCGGACGAGATCGTGGCCAACGTCGGGGCCATGACGCGGGCGCTCGAGGTCGCCGACAGGCTCGACGCCGCCGCGATCCTGGCCATGCATCGCGTGCTGATGCGTGACCACATGCCGCGCACCGCCGGGGCGTGGCGAGACTCGGCGGTGTGGATCGGAGGTTCGGCGTGGAGCCCCCACGGGGCCGACTACGTCGCGCCACGGAGCGAGCTGGTGCCGAAAGCCATGGACGACCTTGCCGAGTTCATCGTGCGGGACGACGTGCCGGCGCTCGCCCAGGCGGCCGTGGCACACGCGCAGTTCGAGAACATCCATCCGTTCCCGGACGGCAACGGTCGCACCGGTCGCGCCCTGATGCATGCTCAGCTCCGCCACGTGGGCCTGACCCGCCACGTCATCGTGCCGATCTCCGCCGGCCTGCTCGGGGACACCGGACGGTACTTCGCTGCTTTGACCGCGTACCGTTCCGGTGATCCCGTCCCGATCGTCGCCGAGGTGTGCGAGGCAGTCTTCCCGGCTCTGCAGAACGCTCGTCAGCTCATGACCGACGTCTCCGAGGCTCGTGAGCGGTGGATCGGGAGTGTCCGCGCGCGGCGTGGCGCCGCGGCCTGGCGACTCCTCGATGTCCTCCTGGAGAGGCCGGTGATCGACTCACGTCTCGCGGCAGAGCTCCTCGGTGTCACGACGGCGAACGCTCAAGCAGCGATCGACCGGCTGGTCGAGGACGGCGTGCTCGACCAGATCGGTCACGGCGCCCGCGACCGCGTCTGGCAGGCGGTCGAGGTCATCGAGGCGATGGAGCGATTCGCGGACCGTGCGCATCACCGGGTCGTCTGACGCTGCCCGAGGCCGTGACCTATCCGTCCGAGGCCGCCCACGCGAAGAACTCCTCCGCCGCCAGCACGGGCTTGCCGAGCTCGGCGGCCTTGCGCGCCTTGCCCGACATCGTGCCTGGTTCCGCGACGATGAGGACGTCGCAGCGCTTCTTGGTGACCGACGCGACAGGCTCCAGGCCGAGTCGCTGTGCAAGGTCATTCATCTCCGTGCGGGACCACACGGTACCGTCCGGGGCGTGCGCCTGGCCCGTGAAGCAGACGCGTGCGCCGGGCGTGAAGTGCTCGCGAGCTGAGCCTGCCCCGTCCGCGCCGGCGACGACGTCGTCTACGAACGCCGTTCCCAGCACCGTCTCGAGCCTGCGCAGCCGCTCGATGATCCCGGGAGGGAGCCCGGCCGAGCGCTCGGCGGCCGCGCCAAGGCGGTCGACGACGGCGCCCCGCAGGGCGACGGAGCCCTCCCCGGTGACCGTCTCCTGGGCTTCTGTCGCGACCGTGCCCAGGACGACGGCGCTGAGGGTGCGGCTGACGTCCAGGAGCGCCGACAGCTGCGGCGAGTCGGCCGGCCGGGGAACCTCCGTCGCCGGCTCACGGGTCAGCAGGTAGCTCGTCGACGGCGCGTCGTCGCACATGGCGAAGGCCGTCGCGCTCGTGTCGTGCATCGCCAGGCGTTCGTGGGCGCGCAGCGAAGCCCGCGCCCGGGCGGCCGCCGTGCCGGTCGACATCGCGTCCCGCTCGGCGGGCCTCAGGTCCGCCGACTCCAGCTCGACGCCCAGCGGCAGCGGCTCGACGCGCCCCAGCCGCTTGAGCTCGAAGTCGACGAGTCCCAGCGCCTCGTCCGTGCCCACGCCGACGGGTGTGCATCCGGCGACCAGCGGGGCGATCACCGACCATGCCTCGTCCAGCGTCGGGGCGAGCACCACGTCGTGCACGGAGATCCCGAAGTCCGTCCGGGCGCTGCCGAGGTCCCGCTGCGGGTTGACCAGTGTGCTCAGCGACGTGCCGTCGTCGAACGCCACCCCGATCTCGACCGGCCGCGGCCGGGACATCCGTCCCTCGTCGCCGACAGTCAGCACGCTGACGGCGCAGTAGCGCCACTCGCGCTGCTGTGCCGTCGCGGCGTGCAGGAACCGCGCGACACGGCGGTCGGTCTTGAGGTCCTTCGCGAGCAGCGGCCGGGTCAGGACCAGGCCCTCCAGGGACGTGCAACGGCTGAGCGCCACGTACACCTGTCCGTAGTCGAACGTCCCACCGGACAGGTCCACGACCAGCCGGTCGAGCGTCTGCCCCTGGCTCTTGTGAATGGTGGTCGCCCAGGCGAGCTTGAACGGCAGCTGGGTGTACGTGCCGACGACCTCATGGCGCAACGACCCGCCCTCGACGACCGGCCTCGTCGCCTCCCATGTGTGCGGCCCGACGTCGACCGTGGTGCCGTCCCGCAGCTCGACGCTGACGACGTCGGCGGAGCCCGGCGCGACGGCGGTGATACGGCCGAGACTCCCGTTGGCCCAGCGGTCCGCGGGGTCGTTGGTCAGCAGCATGACCTGCGCACCGACCTTGTACGTCACCCGGCGTTCGACCGGCGGGTCGAAGAGCGACAGGTCACCTGACTCGCGGGCGAGCGAGGCATGCTCCTCGCCCGGTAGCTGCTCCAGGCGCTGCCGGTTGCGGGAGGTGACGATCCGGTTGGTCGGTGCCACGGTCAGCCAGAACTCGTCCTCCGGCGGAACGAAGCCCGCGTCGGCGCGCTCGTTCAGCTCGGCGCGGGTGTGCTCGAGCAGCACACCCTCGCGGATCGCGTTGAGCGTGGACGTCAGGCGGTCGTCGCCCAGCTGCCGGAACACCGTCGTCAGCGAGACCGTCGGGAAGCGACCGGGGTCGAAAGCATCCGCGGAGAAGAAGTACGGCGAGTCGTACCGGGCGGCGAGAAACGCCGCCTCGCCGTCGGGCACGACGGGCGGGAGCTGGTAGAGGTCGCCCACGAGCACCACCTGGACCCCGCCGAACGGCGTCCCGGGAGCGGGGCCGAAGCGTTCGAGCGCGGCGGCGACCATGTCGAGCTGGTCGGCGCGGACCATGGAGGCCTCGTCGATGATCAGGGTCTCGAGAGTCGCCAGCGTCCGGGCGAACCGGCCGGGCTTGTAGCTCCCGTGCCGGACGTCATCGAGGCCGGTCGTCGTCGTGAAGCCGAAGAGGCGGTGGATCGTGTACCCGTCGACGTTGAGCGCCGCAATCCCGGTCGGGGCCGCGACGACGAGCCGACGATCGGTGGTCGCCATGAAGCGCCGGATCAGCGTGGACTTACCTGTGCCTGCCCGGCCGGTGAGGAAGAGACCGCCCCCGGCGTCCAGGATGCCCAGGGCGTGCTTGAACTCGTCGGTGAGCACCAGGTCGGGGATCACTGCGCTCCTCGTGGAATGCGGGGCCGGTCCTGGGAGAGTAGTGGCAGCGGAGTCTTCGAGAAGCGACGAGAGCGGGTGAGATTGCGGCCGAAACGAGCGGGAGCAGCAATGCGGGCGGGGTTCTGAAGAATTGATAGCCGGCTTATCAGAGCATCGTTGCGCACCGGACGTCCGAGTCCGCCACCATGGCCGCAGACCACGTCGACCGTCGTCAAGGAGACACGATGCACCACCCGAGCGAGGCCGACTGGGAGCACCTGGCTCTCGACCACCTGGGCGAGCTGGGGTGGCTGCCGGTCCACGGCAAGGAGATCGCGCCGGGCGCGACGAACGACAGGGGGCATCCGGCCTACGCGGCTCTCGGTGAGCAGGCGCAGCGCGAGAGCTGGTCGGAGCTGGCGATCCCGTCGCGGATGCGGTCGGCGCTGCGGCGGCTCAACCCGGACGTGCCGCGCGAGTTCGTCGACCAGGCGCTGGGGGAGATCCTGCGGCCGACGTCGCAGGACGCGATCACCGAGAACAAGCGGATCCACGACGTCCTGACCGGCGGCTACCGCATCACGTACACCGCCGAGGGCCGTGAGCACCACCCGACGCTCCGCCTCGTGTCGCGACACGAGTACGAGAACGACTGGCTCGTCGCGAACCAGGTCACCGTGGTCGACGGCGATGTCGAGCGCCGCTTCGACCTGGTGCTCTACCTCAACGGCATGCCTGTCGTGGTCGTGGAGCTGAAGAACGCCGGCAACGAGCGGGTCGGCGTCGCCGACGCCCATGCGCAGCTCGGCACGTACCTGCGCGAGCTGCCGATGGCGTTCCGATTCTGCGTCGTGACCGTGGTCAGTGACGGCCTCGTCGCCAAGTACGGCACGCCGTTCACGCCGCTGAACCACTACGCGCCATGGAATGTCGACGACGACGGCCGCGTCGTCGGGCCGGACGGCCACGTCGAGACCGACCTCCACCTGGTGCGCGACGACGGATTGCCCGGCGCCGCGGAGCCTCGGACGCCCCTGCAGGTCACCCTGGACGGACTGTTCAACCTGGAGCGTTTCGGCCAGCTGCTGCGCGGCTTCGTGGCGTTCGACGACGGCGCGGACGGCCTGGCCAAGCGCGTCGCCAAGCCACACCAGTACTTCGCGGTGACGAAGGCCGTGGCGGAGACCGTCCGTGCGGTCGAGGGCGACGGCCGGGCGGGCGTCGTCTGGCACACACAGGGTTCCGGCAAGTCGATGGAGATGGAGCTCTACGCGGCCGCCGTCGCCCGGCGCCCCGAGCTGCTCAACCCGACGATCGTCGTCATCACCGACCGCACCGACCTCGACGACCAGCTCTACGAGACGTTCCTGCGGTCCCAGCTGCTGCCCGAGCAGCCGCGCCAGGTCACCCGCCGCGCCGAGCTGCGTGACGAGCTCGCGAGCCGGACCACCGGCGGGATCTACTTCACCACACTGCAGAAGTTCGGCCTCACCAAGGCGGAGAAGGATGCCGGTCGCCGCCACCCCGTGCTGTCCGAGCGCAGCAACATCGTGCTCGTCGTGGACGAGGCGCACCGCAGCCACTACGGCGACCTCGACGGCTACGCCTGGCACCTGAAGAACGCCCTGCCGAACGCGACGCTCATCGCCTTCACCGGTACCCCGATCACGGGGGAGCGGGACACACAGGAGGTGTTCGGCGACGTCATCGACGTCTACGACCTCACCCGGGCTGTGGCCGACGGCGCCACCGTGCCCGTGTACTTCGAGTCGCGGCTGGTGAAGGTCGGGTTCCCTGAGGAAGTCGACGCCGCCGCCATCGACGCGGCGGCCGACGAGGCGACCGTCGGCCTCGACGACACGGAGCGCGACCGCATCGAGAAGTCCGTCGCCGTCGTCAACGCCGTCTACGGGGCGCCGGCCCGCCTGCGCACGCTCGCCGAGGACCTGCTCACGCACTGGGAGGCGCGCCGCGACGCCGTCGCGGAGAGCGTGCGCCCGACGTCGGACGCCCAGGAGGGCGCACCGGGCAAGGCGCTCGTCGTGTGCTCGACGCGGGAGATCTGCGCGCGGCTGTACGAGCAGATCGTGGACCTGCGTCCCGCCTGGCACTCCGACGACACCGCCAAGGGGCGGATCAAGGTCGTCTACTCCGGGGACGCGACCGACACCGACCCGATCGCCAGGCACGTACGACGCGACAGCCAGAACGCCGCGATCAAGAAGCGCCTCCGCGACCCGGGCGACGAGCTCGAGATCGTCATCGTCAAGGACATGCTGCTGACCGGCTACGACTCGCCGTCGCTGCACACGCTGTACCTCGACCGCCCGATGCGTGGTGCGCTCCTGATGCAGACGCTCGCCCGCGTGAACCGCACGTTCCGCGGCAAGGACTCCGGCGTGCTCGTCGCATACGCGCCGGTGGCGGAGAACCTCGCCGCCGCGCTCGCCGAGTACACCGTGCGCGACCAGGAGGAGAAGCCGGTCGGTCAGCCGCTGGACGAAGCGGCCGACGTGGTGCGCGAGCACGTGGCGCGGGTGGCCGCTGTCGTCGACCCGAGCGGGTGGCGCGACATCTACGCCGCCAAGAAGGCGCGCGGCGAGAGGCGGGCGGCCATCGACACCGTGATGCACACCGTCGGCTGGCTGCGCAACCCGCGCACACCCGGCAACCGGGACGCCGGCGAGAGCGAGCGGATCGACGACCGGTTCCGCCGCCTCGCCCCCGCGCTCCGTCGGTCGTGGGCGCTCGCGGGGAGGCAGGAGTCGCTCGCCGGGCTCGCCGACGACGTGCGCTTCTACGAGGAGGTGCGCACATGGATGGGCAAGCTCGACGCCGCCGAGCGACAGGCGTCGGGTGAGCCGATCCCCGAGGACGTGCAGCGCCTGCTCAACCAGCTGACGGCCACCGCGGTGGACGCCCACGACGTCGTCGACATCTACGCCGCGGCAGGATTGACGCGGCCACGGCTCGACGAGCTCGACGACGAGTTTCTTGCCCGGGCAAAGGCGTCGGAGAACCCCCAGGTCGCCATCGAGGCGCTGCGCGACCTCATCATGGCGGAGTCCCGGGCGGCGACGGCGGGGAACCTTGTGCGTCGGACGATGTTCTCCCAGCGGCTCGCCGAGCTGATGAACCGCTACACGAACTCGAACCTGACGTCGGCCGAGGTCATCACCGAGCTCGTGGAGATGGCCCGTGACGTCGCGGCAGAGCACACGCGCGGCGAGCACTTCCACCCGCCGCTCGCTCACGACGAGCTCGCATTCTTCGACGCGGTCTCCACGAACGACTCGGCCGTACTGATCCAGGGCGACGACAAGCTCGCCGAGATCGCCCGTGACCTCGTACGGATCATGCGCAACGACGCCCTCGTCGACTGGAGCGTCCGCGACGACGTCCGGGCCAAGATGCGGTCGTCGATCAAGCGGCTGCTGATCAAGCACAAGTACCCGCCGGACAAGCAGCCCGAGGCCATCCGGCTGGTCATGGAGCAGATGGAGCTGCTCGCCCCGCGGAGGGCGGCCTGACGGGGGATGGCGTCGTGGCGCGCCAGGCACCGGTCGGGCACGGTCGGAGCGACTCGGCGTGCCCGTGCGGTGCGACATCGCGTTGACTGGGAGGATGGTCACCGATCACGACACAGTCCGCGCCAGGACCGGCGCATGGTTGAGGTCGCCGTCGAACCAGGTCGACCTGCTGCAGACCGCCAAGGCGGCCGTCGCCGCGATGGCCGCCTGGGGGCTCGCGGAGATGGTGCTCGGCCTCGAGCAGGCCTTCCTCGCTCCCTGGGTGGCTCTCCTCACGGTGCATGCCACGGTGTACCGCACGTTCTGGCGGGGGACCCAGACGGTGCTCGCGGTGGGCACGGGCATCCTGGTCTCCCTGGTGGTCGTGCAGGCGTTCGGCACGACCGTCCTGTCGTTCGGGCTGGCGCTGGTGGTGGCGCTGGTGCTCGCTCGTGCGCCGGTGTACCGCGACGAGGGCGTCACCATCGCGACGACCACGCTGTTCGTCACCACCGTCGGGTACGACGCCTCGACGGACCAGACGATCGAGCTGTTGCCGGACCGGCTCCTCGCCACCGCGATCGGCGTGCTCGTCGCCCTCGTCGTCAACGTGTCGGTCTGGCCCCCGCTCAACGACCGGAGCGCGCAGCAGCAGATCGACGCGGTCGACCGTCGGCTCGGGGCGCTGCTCGGGGACATCGCCACCCAGCTGCGGTCACCGTCCGAGGCGCAGCAGGAGCAGGACTGGGTCGAGCGCACCCGCGAGATTTCGGCCGACGTCGACCACGCCTGGTCCCTCGTGCGCACGGCGCGCGAGAGCGGGTCGTGGAACCCTCGTCGCCGACGGCATCCCGGGAAAGAGCTCGAGAGCTACCCGCAGGTCCTCGTCCGACTCGAGGAGGGAGTGTCGTCCACGCGCAGCATCGCCCGCCTGGTACGGGAGTCCGACCGCGACGCCCAGACGTGGGACGAGGCGTTCCGCGACCGGTACACCGATCTCCTCGCGGAGGCGGGGCGCCGCGTGGCCCAGCCGGAACCGGAGCTCGCCGCCCTCCGGGACGACCTGCGGGACCTCGCGGACGACCTGTCGACGGAAGACCTCTCGGGCAAGCTGTGGCCCCTCTACGGCGCGCTCATCGCGAACCTGCAGATGATCGTCGACGTGGTGGACGACGTGGCCACGGCCCGGCCGGTCCGCACCTGACGGCACGGACCGGCGTGGGGCCCCGGCCCGACGTCACGCCGAGAGGTGACGGGCGTACGCGCTCGTCGTGAGGAACGGCGGGAACTCGTCGCCCAGCGCCACCTCGCGGAAGATCGCCGCGGCGTCGGCGAAGCGGTCGCCGGGGAACCGGTCGAGGCCGCGGACGACGTCGCGCAGCACGGCCTCGCACCGGGCCCGGGTGATCGGCGCGCCGTCGTCCGTCGTCGTGCCCGCGGCGATCCACTGCCACACCTGCGACCGGGAGATCTCCGCCGTCGCGGCGTCCTCCATGAGGTGGTCGATCGCGGCGGCGCCCTGGCCGCGCAGCCACGACTCGAGGTAGCGCACGCCCACCGAGACGTTGGTGCGCAGCCCGGCCTCGGTGACGGTGGCGCCGGCGCGGCGGGCGGAGGCGACGTCGAGCAGCTCCGCCTGCCCGACGGCGACGTCGTCGCGCTGCCGGCCCACCTGGTTCTCGGCGTCGCCGAGCACCTCGTCGAAGGCCCCGCGCGCCACCTCGATGAGGTCGGGGTGCGCCACCCAGGTGCCGTCGAAGCCGTCGCCGGCCTCGCGGGTCTTGTCGGCCCAGACCTGTTCGATCGCGCGCTCGGTGACCTCGGGGGAGCGGCGGTCGGGGATGAAGGCGCTCATCCCGCCGATGGCGTGCGCCCCGCGCCGGTGGCAGGTGGCGACCAGCAGCTCGGTGTACGCGCGCATGAACGGCGCCGTCATCGTCACCTGTCCGCGGTCGGGCAGCACGTACGAGTCGCCGCGGGTGCGGAAGCACTTGATGACGCTGAACAGGTAGTCCCAGCGGCCCGCGTTGAGCCCGGCGCAGTGGTCGCGCAGCTCGTAGAGGATCTCCTCCATCTCGAACGCGGCCGGCAGCGTCTCGATGAGCACGGTCGCCCGGACGGTGCCGCGCGGGATGCCGAGCGCGTCCTGCGCGACCTCGAACACCTCGTTCCACAGCCTGGCCTCGCGGTGCCCCTCCAGCTTCGGCAGGTAGAAGTACGGCCCCCGCCCGCGGGCGATGAGCTCGGCCGCGTTGTGGAACAGGTACAGCCCGAAGTCGACGAGGGTGCCCGACGTGGGCTGCGTGGCGCCGTCCGGTCCGGTGTAGGCCAGGTGCGACTCGAACAGGTGCCACCCGCGCGGCCGGAAGACGATCGTCGGCAGGTCGGTGAGCGTGCTCGAGCGCAGCGCGTACCGCTTGCCGGCCTCGTTGGTGAACGTCAGGGTGCCGCGGATCGCGTCGTGGAGGGCGAGCTGGCCGTCCACGACGTTGCGCCACGTCGGGGACTGCGCGTCCTCGGCGTCCGCAAGCCAGCAGCGGGCACCGGAGTTGAGCGCGTTGATCGTCATCTTCGGGTCGGTCGGCCCGGTGATCTCGACCCGGCGGTCGGACAGCCCGGGGGCGCCGTCCGACCCCGCCACGCGCCAGGACGGGTCGTCGCGCAGCGGGCGGGTGGCGGGTCGGAAGTCCGGGTCCTCGCCGTCGGCGATCGTGCGCATGCGCCGCTGTCGATCCAGGAGCAGGGAGGTGCGGGCGTCGGCGAACCGGTCGTGCAGCATCGCGAGGAACGCCAGCGCCTCCGGCGTGAGGATCTCCTCGTCGCGGGGGCCGAGCGGCGCGGTGACGCTGATGCTGCCCTCGGCGAGGGTCCGGTCGCCCCAGACCGACGGGCCGGTGGCGGTGTCGGCGAGGGGGGTGCTGGTGGGCGGGGGAGCGAGCGTGGTCATGGTGCGGTCCTTCCACGGGCCGGCGTCCCGCTCGTGCGGGGTATCCACGCGATAGCCCGCAGTAGCGGGACGCCGGGGACGGATGCGGTCAGAACTGGGCGGCCTCGGTGGAGCCGGCGAGCGCCAGGGTGGCGGCGTCGGGGTTGAGCGCGGTGGACACGCGGTCGAAGTAGCCGGTGCCGACCTCGCGCTGATGCTTGGTGGCGGTGTAGCCGCGCTCCTCGGCGGAAAACTCGGCCTCCTGCAGCCGCACGTACGCCGTCATCTGCTCGCGGGCGTAGCCGTGCGCCAGGTCGAACATCGAGTAGTTGAGGGCGTGGAAGCCCGCCAGGGTGATGAACTGGAACGCGAAGCCCATGGCGCCGAGCTCGCGCTGGAAGCGCGCGATGGTGTCGTCGTCGAGGTTCTTGCGCCAGTTGAACGATGGCGAGCAGTTGTACGCGAGCATCTGGTCGGGGTGCTCGGCCTTGACCGCCTCGGCGAAGCGGCGCGCGAGGTCGAGGTCGGGGGTGCCGGTCTCCATCCAGATGAGGTCGGCGTACGGGGCGTACGCCTTCGCCCGCGCGATGCACGGCTCGATCCCGTTGCGCACCTCGTAGAAGCCCTCCGCCGTGCGGCCACCGGTGAGGAACTCCCGGTCGCGCTCGTCGACGTCGGAGGTCAGCAGGGTGGCCGCCTCGGCGTCGGTACGGGCGATGATCACGCTCGGCACGTCCGCGACGTCGGCCGCGAGGCGGGCCGCGTTGAGGGTGCGCACGTGCTGCTGGGTCGGCACCAGCACCTTGCCGCCCAGGTGGCCGCACTTCTTCTCGCTGGCGAGCTGGTCCTCCCAGTGCACGCCCGCGGCGCCCGCGGCGACCATCGCCTTCATCAGCTCGTACGCGTTGAGGGGGCCGCCGAAGCCGGCCTCGGCGTCGGCGACGATCGGCGCCAGCCAGTTCCGCGACGCCGTGCCGTTCTCGGCGACGTCGATCTGGTCGGCGCGCAGCAGCGCGTTGTTGATGCGGCGCACGACCGTGGGCACGGAGTTCGCCGGGTAGAGGGACTGGTCGGGGTAGGTGTGCCCGGACAGGTTCGCGTCCCCGGCCACCTGCCAGCCGGACAGGTAGATCGCCTGCAGGCCCGCCTTGACCTGCTGCACGGCCTGGTTGCCGGTCAGCGCGCCGAGCGCGTTGACGTAGTCCTCGGTGTGGAGCAGGTCCCAGAGCACCTCGGCGCCGCGGCGGGCGAGCGTGTGCTCCTCGCCGACCGACCCGCGCAGCGCGACGACGTCCTCGGCCGTGAAAGAGCGGCGGATGCCGGCCCAGCGGGGGTCGTTCGCCCACTGCGCGGTGAGGTCGGCGGCCGTGGCGTCCTGGTCGCCCGGGCGGGCGGTCGGAGTGCCGGTCGTGGGCTCGAGGGTCGCGGTCATGTCGGTACCTCCGGGTCGGTGCGGTGCGTCCTTGGCCACGACCCTCGCCCGTCGACAACCCCCGCGGCCAGCGCTCAGAGGGAGAAGTTTCGGAATTCTTCTCCTGGACGGAAGCAGTGGCCTGTGTCACCCTCGAGCATGGCGATCTCGACCCGGCAGGGCCCCGATACCCGGGACGGCGCGGCCGTCCCGCTCGCGCAGGAGGCCGACGCGCTCACCATCGGCCGGCGTGTGCGGCACCTGCGCACCCGCCGTGGCATGACCCTGGAGCAGCTCGGGGAGGCCATCGGACGTGCGCCGTCGCAGGTCTCGATGCTGGAGAACGGCAAGCGCGAGCCCACCATCGCGCGCCTGCAGGCGGTCGCTCGCGCGCTCGGCGCGAGCGTGGAGGACCTGCTCTCCCCGCAGGCGCCGACGCACCGCGACGGCCTGGAGATCGAGCTGGAGCGTGTGCAACACGGCCCGCTCTTCTCCGCGCTCGGGGTACGGCCGGTCCGGGTCACGAAGTCGCTGCCGACCGACGCGCTGGAGGCCATCGTGGCGCTGCAGCACGAGCTGGAGCGGCTGCACACCGAGCGGGCGCTCACGCCCGAGGAGGCGCGGCGCGCCAACACCGAGCTGCGGGCGGACATGCGCGCCAAGGACAACTACTTCCCGGAGCTGGAGCATCTCGCCCGCGGTCTGCTCGACGGGGTGGGGCACGCGCGCGGGCCGCTGCCGCAGCGCGCGGCGGGGGAGCTCGCGGCGCACCTCGGGTTCGCCATCCACTACGTGCCGGACGTCCCGCAGTCCACCCGTGCCGTCATCGACCGCCGGCACGGCCGCGTGTACCTGCCGAGCGACGGCATCCGTGGGCGCTCCGACGCGAGGTCGGCCCTGCTGCAGGCCCTGGCCTCGCACGTGCTCGACCACGCCGAGCCGCGCGACTACTCCGAGTTCCTGCGCCAGCGGGTGGAGGCCAACTACCTGTGCGCGGCGCTGCTGATCCCCGAGCGCGACGCGGTGAAGACGCTGCGCGAGGCCAAGGAGGCCCGGGCGATCTCGCTGGAGGACCTGCGCGACGCCTTCGCCGTGTCCTACGAGACGGCGGCCCACCGGTTCACCAACCTCGCCACCCGGCACCTGGGCATCGGGGTGCACTTCATGAAGGTCCATGAGTCCGGGGCGATCCACAAGGCGTACGAGAACGACGGCGTGCGCTTCCCCGCCGACGCCCTCGGCACCGTCGAGGGCCAGCACGTGTGCCGGCACTGGACCGCCCGCGTCGTCTTCGGGATCACCGACCGGCTCAGCCCCTACTACCAGTACACGGACACCCCGACGGGCACGTACTGGTGCACCTCCCGGGTCGCGGACACCGCGGACGGCCGGTTCTCCGTGAGCGTCGGCGTCCCGTACGCGCAGGTCAAGTGGTTCCTGGGGCGGGAGACGACGGCGCGGGCGACGTCGCGCTGCCCCGACGAGGGCTGCTGCCGGCGCCCGCGTGAGCCCCTGGCGCAGCGGTGGGACGGCCAGGCGTTCCCCAGCGCCCGCCCGCACGCGTCCATGCTCGCGGCGATGCCGTCGGGCGCGTTCCCCGGGGTGGACACCACCGAGGTCTACGAGTTCCTCGAGCGGCACGCCCCGTCGGGCGACGGACGGCACGCGCCGACGGCGTGACGGGACGCGACGGAAGCCCCCCGCTTGGGTAGCATCGACGAGCCCTGATCGGGCATCCACCACACACCGGAGAACGATGAGGTTCATGACCGGAGACGACGCCGTGCGCGAGCAGATCCTGCGCGCCACCGAGGACCAGCCGGACGAGATCAGAGACGCGGCCCAGCGGCTGTACGCGGCCGTCGCCGCGGAGGACCTCACCGACCGGGAGCCCCGCGACGTCGCGGGCGCGATCGCGTCGATGTGCGACCTCGCCGCCCGCCGCGACCCGGGCCAGACGCTCGTCCGCGTGTTCACGCCCACCCTGCGCGAGAACGGCTGGACGTCGCGGCGCACGATCGTCGACGTCTGCACCGACGACGCGCCGTTCCTGGTCGACTCCGTCGAGGCCGCGGTGGCCCGCCACGGCTCCACCGTGCACCTGCTCACGCACCCCATCGTGGAGGTGCGCCGCGACGACGACGGCGCGCTGCTGGGCCTCGGCGCCCACGGCGGCCGGCTCGAGTCGTGGATGCACCTCGAGACGGACCGGATCGCCACCCCGGAGGAGCGGGACGAGCTCGCGGCTCGTCTGGAGGACGTCGTCGGCGACGTGCACCGCGCCGTCGACGACTGGCGGGCCATGCGGCGGGCGTGCCTGGACGTCTGCACCGACCTGCGCACGCAGCCGCCGTCCACCGTGGACCCCGAGTCGGTCGCGCCGACGGTGCAGTTCCTCACGTGGCTCGCCGAGGACCACTTCACGTTCCTCGGCTACCGTGAGTACGCCCTCGGCACGGAGGACGGGGCGGAGGTGCTGCGGCCGGTGCCGCACACGGGCCTCGGCATCCTGCGCAAGCCGGCGGACTCCGTGGTGCACCTGCGCCCGCAGGCGCAGCGCACGGCCCGCGAGCCGCGGCTGCTCACCATCACCAAGGCGAACTCGCGCGCCACCGTGCACCGCGACGTGTACCTCGACTACGTCGGCGTGCGGACGTTCGACGACGACGGCAACGTCACCGGCGAGCGGCGGATCCTCGGGCTCTTCACCTCCGCCGCGTACGCCTCCTCCGTCCTGACGCTGCCGATCGTCGCGGCGAAGGTCCGGTCGGTGCTGGACGCGTCGGGCTTCGCACCGACGTCCCACTCGGGCAAGGACCTGCTGCAGGTGCTGGAGCAGTACCCGCGCGACGAGCTGTTCCAGGACTCGGCGGAGCACCTGCACCAGGTCGCCGCCCAGGTGATCCGCCTGCGCGAGCGGCGCCGTGCCCGCATCTTCCTGCGCAAGGACGAGTTCGACCGGTTCGTCTCGGCGCTCGTGTTCCTGCCCCGCGACCGCTACAACACCACGGTGCGCCTGCGGGTCGAGGAGCTGCTGCGCACGGCGTTCGGCGCCGAGCGGGTGGAGCACACCACGCGGGTGGGCGACGCGCCGCTCGCGCAGCTGCACTTCGTGGTGCGGGTGCCGCGGGGCGGGACCGTCCCGGACGTGGGGGAGGAGGAGCTGCAGCGGCGGCTGGAGGCCGCCATCCGCACGTGGGAGGCCGCGCTCGTCGACGAGCTGCACCACCGCCACGGCGAGGACGAGGCCGCGGCGATCCTGGGCCGCTACGGCTCCGCGTTCCCCGAGGCCTACAAGGAGCAGGTCGGCCCCGCGGCCGCCGTCGGCGACATCGCCCGGCTCGAGAGCCTCGGTGACGACCGGCCGATCGCGGTGCACCTGTACGCCCCCGACGGCGCCGAGCCGGGCGTGCGCCGACTCACCGTCGCGTCGCTGCGCGAGTACCCGCTCACGCAGGTGCTGCCGGTCCTGACCGACCTCGGCGTCGACGTCGTCGACGAGCGCCCGTACACGATCAGGCTCTCCGACGGCGAGACACGGCACGTCTCCGACTTCGGCCTCACCGTGGCCGACCCCGCGCTGTGGGGCGACGACGTGACGGCGGAGGCGTTCGAGGACGCGTTCCGCGCGGTGTGGTCGGGTGCCGCGGAGAGCGACACCCTGAACGCCCTCGTGCTGCGGGCCGGGCTGCCGTGGCGGTCCATCGTCATCCTGCGCGCGGTCGGCCGGTACCTGCGCCAGACCGGGTCGGCGTTCTCCGTGGAGTACATCGACGAGGCACTGATCGCCCACCCCCGGCTCGCGACCGACCTCGTGCGCCTCTTCGCGCTGCGCTTCGACCCGGACGACGGCGCGGACGACGGCGCGGGCGCCGACGGCTCCGGCAGGGACGAGCGGGCCCGCCGGGCGACGGAGGCGTTCCTGGCCGACCTGGACGACGTCGCCAGCCTCGACCACGACCGGATCCTGCGGTCCTTCGTCGGGGTGATCGGCGCGGTCTGGCGCACGAACTTCTACACCCGCGACGCCGACGGCTCGCCCCGCCCGTGGGTGTCGATGAAGCTCGACTGCGCCGCCGTGCCCGACCTGCCGCAGCCGCGCCCCATGGCGGAGATCTGGGTGTACTCGCCGCGGGTCGAGGGCGTGCACCTGAGGTTCGGCAAGGTGGCGCGCGGCGGGCTGCGCTGGAGCGACCGCCGCGAGGACTTCCGCACCGAGGTGCTCGGCCTGGTGAAGGCGCAGATGGTCAAGAACGCGGTGATCGTGCCGACCGGCTCCAAGGGCGGGTTCGTCGCCAAGCAGCTGCCCGACGCCGGGGACCGGGCCGCGTGGCTGGCGGAGGGCAAGGAGGCGTACCGCACGTTCGTCCGGGGCCTGCTGGACGTCACCGACAACCGGGACGGCAGCACGGTCGTGCCGCCGGAGCGGGTGGTGCGTCACGACGGCGACGACCCCTACCTGGTGGTCGCGGCGGACAAGGGCACCGCGTCGTTCTCCGACATCGCCAACGCCATCTCGGCCGAGTACGGGTTCTGGCTGGACGACGCCTTCGCGTCCGGCGGGTCGGCGGGCTACGACCACAAGGCGATGGGGATCACGGCCCGCGGCGCCTGGGAGTCGGTCAAGCGGCACTTCCGCGAGCTGGGGCACGACACGCAGACGCAGGACTTCACGGTGGTGGGCGTCGGCGACATGTCGGGCGACGTCTTCGGCAACGGGATGCTGCTGTCCGAGCACATCCGGCTGGTGGCGGCGTTCGACCACCGTCACGTGTTCGTCGACCCGGACCCCGACGCGGCGTCCTCCTACGCCGAGCGGCGGCGGCTGTTCGAGCTGTCCGGCTCGACGTGGGCCGACTACGACCGCGACCTGATCTCGGCCGGCGGGGGCGTCTTCCCGCTGTCGGCGAAGAAGATCCCGGTGAGTCCGCAGATGGCCGAGGCGCTCGGGCTCGGCCCCGCCGTGGGCTCCCTCACCCCGGCCGAGCTGAAGCGTGCCGTGCTGCTCGCCCCCGTCGACCTGCTGTGGAACGGCGGCATCGGGACGTACGTCAAGGCGTCCACCGAGACGCACGCCGAGATCGGCGACCGCGCCAACGACGCGATCCGCGTGGACGGCGCCGCGCTGCGGGTCCGGGTGGTCGGCGAGGGCGGGAACCTGGGCGTCAGCCAGCGGGGGCGGATCGAGGCCGCGCAGGCCGGCGTGCAGGTCAACACGGACGCCGTCGACAACTCGGCGGGCGTGGGCACCTCCGACAAGGAGGTGAACATCAAGATCCTGCTCGGCGAGCTGATGCGGTCGGGGCGGATGGACCTGGCCGAGCGCGACGCGCTGCTGCAGGCCATGACCGACGAGGTCGCCCACCAGGTGCTGCGGGACAACTACGAGCAGAACGTGCTGCTCGGCAACTCCCGGGCGAACGCGGCCGTGATGCTGCCGGTGCACGAGCGGCTCGTCGAGTGGCTGGAGCGGCGCGGCGAGCTGGACCGCGAGCTGGAGTTCCTGCCGGACGCCACCGAGATCGCCGAGCGCGCCGCGCGGCAGCGGGGCCTGACCCGGCCGGAGTTCGCGGTGCTGGTCGCCTACGCGAAGCTGGCGCTCAAGGCGGACCTCACCGAGACGGACCTGGCGGACGACCCGTGGTTCGCGGGCACGCTCGCCGAGTACTTCCCCACGAAGATCCGCGAGGCGTACGCGGACGACCTCGCGGCGCACCCGCTGCGCCGCGAGATCATCGTCAACGCGGTGGTGAACTCGATGGTCAACCGGGGCGGCATCACGTTCGCGTTCCGCGCGGAGGACGAGACCGGGGCGTCCAGCGAGCAGATCGCGCGGGCGTTCGTGGCGGCGCGGGAGATCTTCGACCTGCGGGGCTTCGTCGTCGCGGTCGAGGCCACCGACACCCGAGTGGCCACGCAGGTGCAGACCGACCTGTACCTGCAGTTCCGGAGGCTGCTCGACCGGGCGGCCCGGTGGTTCGTGCAGCACCGCCCCGACCGCGTGTCCGTCGGCGAGGAGATCGACGCCTTCTCCGACCCGGTGCGCACCTACGTCCCGCGGATCGGCGAGCTGCTGCAGGGCGACGAGCTGGCGCAGTTCACGCAGCGGGTGGCCGCGCTGACCGAGGCGGGGTGCGACGCCGCCCTCGCCCGCCGCGGCGCCGGGCTCCTCGCGTCGCTGCCGCTGCTGGACGTGGCCGAGCTCGCCCGCGTCCGCGGCTGGGACCTCGACACGGTGGCGCGGACGTACTTCTCGCTGTCGGGCAGGGTCCGCTTCGACGAGCTGCTCACCAGCGTGTCCGCGCTGCCCCAGGACGACCGCTGGGACTCGATGGCGCGCGCCGCGCTGCGCGACGACCTGTACGCGGTGATGGTGGCGCTGACCGCGTCCGTGCTCGAGACGGAGGAGGGCGCGGCGCCGGGCGACGAGGCGGCCCTGATCGACGCCTGGGTCGCGGGCGGCGGCGCGACGGCGCGGCGCGCGCTGGACGCGCTGGCCACCGCGCACGCGGTGGACCGGCCGGGCATCGCCACGCTCTCCGTCGCGCTGCGCCAGCTGCGCTCGCTGGTGCGCTGACGGCAGGCCCGACGGGCACGTTCAGGGTCCCCCCAGGGTCGAACCGGTGGGTCACCGGATGGTGGCGGGCGGGGCGCGTCGTGGAGCGTGGAGCCCATGTTCGACGCGATCGCGGGGTGGGCCCAGCAGGGGGGTCAGTGGTGGGGGGAGCTGGAGGAGTGGCTGCTCGCGCTCGCCTCGTCCGTCTGGTCGCTGCCGGCCCTGTTCGTCTCGACGGCGGCCGACGGGTTCTTCCCGCCGGTGCCCGGCGAGACGCTGCTCATCATGCTCGCCGTGGCGGCGCAGACCGGCGACGGCGTGCCGCTGGCCGTCGTGCTGGCCGTCGCCGCGCTCGGGGCGTGGACGGGGGACCAGGTCGCCTTCTGGCTCGGCCGGGCGGTCGGCACGGGGCGCGTGCCGTTCCTGCGCGGCCCGCGCGGGCGGCGGGCGGTCGACTGGGCCTCCCGGGCCCTGCAGCGGCGGGGCGCGGCCGTCGTGCTCTCCGCCCGGTTCGTGCCGGTCGGGCGCATGGCGGTCAACGTCACGGCCGGCGCCGTCGGGTTCTCGCGGCGCCGGTTCGCGGCGTTGTCGGCGGTGGCCTCCGTGCTGTGGGCGGCCTACTACGGGCTCATCGCGGTGCTGGCGGGCCGGTGGCTCGGGGACCGGCCGCTGCTCGCCGTCGTCGTCGGCATCGTGACCGGCACCTTGCTGGGGCTCGTCGTGGACCGCGTGGTCCGTGCGCGGGAGGGGCGTGCGGACGCGCGGCTCCGCGAGCGGGCCGAGGGCGCGCGCGGTACGGACCTCGCACCCGGGGACGCGAGGAGGGCCGGCACGAGTCGCGTCGTGCCGGCCCTCGTCGAGCGTCCGCGGCCTCCGGCGCCGTGCCCGGAGCGCGGCTGACGTCGCGTCAGTGCTCCAGCCGGTCCTTCTCGTCGCCGATGTAGTCGGTGATCTGGTCGACCCGGCCGTCGAGGTTCATGTCGGTGGTGCGCGCCTGGCGGGCGTCCCAGCGCAGGGTGATGGCGCCCAGGACGGCCGCGATCACGCTCGCGATGAGGATCGCGGCCTTGGCGCCCTCCGTGTGCTCGGAGGCGTGCCCGAACGACAGCTCGGAGACCAGCAGCGCCACGGTGAAACCGATCCCGGCGAGGAACGCGACGGGAAGCAGGTCGCGCACGCCGATGCCCTGGGCGAGCCTCAGCGGTGTGATCCGGGTGACCAGCCACGTGGTGCCCATGACGCCGAGCACCTTGCCGAGCACCAGGCCGGCGGTGATGGCGGCCACGACGGGCTGGCCGATGATCTCGGTGACGCCGCCGCCGTCGACCAGGTCCACGCCCGCCGCGAAGAACGCGAAGACGGGCAGGGCCAGCCCCTGCGACCACGGCTTGACGGCGTGCTCCAGCTGGTGGGTGCGGGACTCGGCCTCCCCGTGGGTCGGCCGGGCGGCGACGGTGAAGCCCATGAGGACGCCGGCGACCGTCGCGTGCACGCCGGAGGCGTGCATCAGTGCCCAGGTGACCGCGAACACGGGGACCAGCACCCACCAGCGGGGGCGACGGGACCGCACGTGCCAGCCGAAGAGGGCCACGCCGACGAGGGCGAGGGCGAGGAACAGCAGGTTGATCGACTCGGTGTAGAACACCGCGATGACGATGATGGCCAGCAGGTCGTCGACGACGGCGAGCGTGAGCAGGAAGGTGCGTACCGCCGTGGGCAGCCCCTTGCCGAAGACGGCCAGCACGCCGAGGGCGAAGGCGATGTCGGTCGCTGTCGGGATGGCCCAGCCGTGCAGCGCGCTGGAGTCGCCGAGCGCGAGGACCATGACCACGTAGATGACCGCGGGGACGACCATGCCGCCGACGGCGGCCAGCATGGGCACGCCCGCTTCCTTGGGGCTGCGCAGGCTGCCGGCGACGAACTCCTGCTTGAGCTCGACGCCGACGACGAAGAAGAAGATCGCGAGCAGGCCGTCGGCCGCCCACTCGGCGAGGGTGAGGTCGAGGTGGAGGGCGTGCGGGCCCACGACCGTCTCGGTCATGGTGGCGTACGCGTCCCGCCAGGGGGAGTTGGCGAAGACCAGCGCCAGCACGGCGGCGCCGATGAGCAGGGCGCCGCCGGTCGTCTCACGCGAGACGAACCGGCTCAGGCGGGCGGTGAACGAGGGGGGCGCGACGTCGGTGCTCAGGGCGTTGCTCCTGTCGGTTCGGGGGTCGGTGGTGCCGGCGTCCCAGCCGACGTCGCCGACCAGACTTCCCGGCTCGCCGCGGCCCATCCTATCGGTCGGCGCCGGTGGGGCACGGTGACCCGGGACACGTCGACGGTGCTCTCAGCCACGCTGCGCCCCGGCGGACTCGCGTGCCATCGACAGCAGCCGCAGGACGGTGCGCCAGTTGCGGGCGGTGGTCCAGGTGCCGGCCGCCCGGTCGACCGCGGCCGTCGTCACGCGGGAGCGGCCGATGCCGTCGACGTAGTCGACGAACAGCGCGCCGCGCGCGACCGCGAAGCGTTCCCGCCCCGGGTTTCGCTTCGCGAGCGCGGCCAGGCCGGCCTCGTCGACCGGTTCCGGGCCCACGTGCAGCTGGAGCTGGGCCGGGCGGTCGCGGGCGGCGTCCGGGAACGGGGCGTCGTCGACGAGGGCGGCGAGGTCGTCCGCGGCGAGGGCGACGGCCGGCACGGCCGTGCCCGTGAGGTGCTCGAGCGCGGCGGAGACCTCGCCGGCGACGTCGGCGTCCGGGCGGGCGGAGACAGCGACCAGGTTGCCGCTGTTCGCGTAGGTGCGCGCGTGAGTGAGTCCCGCGTCGGTGGCCGCGGCCCGCAGGTCGGCGCTCCCGACACGCCGGTGCGGGCCGAGGTTGACGCCACGCAGCAGGACGACGTGGGCGGTGTCGGACATGGGCACCATGCTGCCCCACCGTGGCCCGACCGCACCCCGGCGGCGGCCGGGCGCGCCGCCCGTCGGTGCCCACGCACCGTCGACTCGCGCGTGAACGCTCGGTGACTTCTTCGCGACCCGCCGGTCCCTGCGATGGTGGTCCGAATCACAGGGTCGTAGTTTGGCGACGAGGGACGGTGCCCAACCGTCCTCCGGGAGGCCGTCCGATGGGGTTGTTGCTCCGTGCGGGAGGGCCGGCACCGGCCCGGCGCGCACGTGGCGCCCGGGACGGTCGCCCGCCCAACCACGAGCATGGAGTGCGCCGTGGCCCAGTACGCATCCACCCCTGACACCGCCGCCCCCGACACGGGGCGCCGTACGTTCGTCGTCGACACGTCGGTGCTGCTGTCCGACCCGCGAGCCATCTACCGGTTCGCCGAGCACGACGTCGTCCTCCCGGTCGTCGTCGTGACCGAGCTGGAGGCCAAGCGCCACCACGCCGAGCTCGGCTACTTCGCCCGCAGCGCGCTGCGGATGCTGGACGACCTGCGCGTCCGGCACGGTCGCCTCGACGCCGAGATCCCGGTGGGCGAGGAGGGCGGCACGCTGTGCGTGGAGCTCAACCACACCGACCCGCAGGTGCTGCCGGCCGGGTTCCGCCTGGGGGACAACGACACCCGGATCCTGTCCGTGGCGGCGAACCTCGCGTCCGAGGGGCGGGACGTCACGGTCGTGTCCAAGGACCTGCCGATGCGCGTCAAGGCGTCCGCCGTCGGGCTGCGTGCCGAGGAGTTCCGCCACGAGCTCGCGGTGGACTCGGGCTGGACGGGCATGCGCGAGGTCGACGTGGCGGACGAGCAGATGAGCGCGCTCTACGACACGGGGGAGCTGGACCTCACGGCCCTGGACCCGGGCGTCGTCGAGGCGGCCGCGCCGCTGCTGTGCCACACCGGGCTGGTGGTGCACTCGCCGGGCGGCTCCGCGCTGGGTCGCGTCACGGCCGACAAGTCGATCCGGCTGGTGCGCGGTGACCAGGACGTCTTCGGGGTGCACGGCCGCTCGGCGGAGCAGCGGATCGCGGTCGACCTCCTGCTCGACCCGGAGGTCGGGATCGTCTCGCTCGGGGGGCGTGCCGGCACCGGCAAGTCCGCGCTGGCGCTGTGCGCGGGCCTGGAGGCGGTGCTGGAGCGGCGGCAGCACCGCAAGGTCCTCGTGTTCCGTCCGCTGTACGCGGTGGGCGGCCAGGAGCTCGGCTACCTGCCCGGGTCGGAGTCGGAGAAGATGAACCCGTGGGCCCAGGCGGTGTACGACACCCTGGGCGCGCTCGTCTCGCCCGAGGTCGTCGACGAGGTCATCGACCGGGAGATGCTCGAGGTGCTGCCGCTGACCCACATCCGCGGCCGGTCGCTGCACGACGCGTTCGTCATCGTGGACGAGGCCCAGTCCCTGGAGCGCAATGTGCTCCTGACGGTGCTGTCGCGGATCGGCCAGGGCTCGCGCGTCGTGCTCACCCACGACGTGGCGCAGCGCGACAACCTGCGCGTGGGGCGGCACGACGGCGTCGCGGCGGTGATCGAGGCGATGAAGGGCCACCCGTTGTTCGCGCACGTCACCCTGACCCGGTCCGAGCGCTCGCCCGTGGCGGCGCTGGTCACCGAGATGCTGGAGTCGCTGGACATCTGAGCCCGCGACCTCGGGGCCTGGTCGCCGGTCAGCCGGGGGCCGGGCCCCGCCGCGCGTGGACGACGACGACGGCGAGCACGCCCAGGGCGGCGCCGACGACCGTGTCCAGCGCGCGGGACAGGGCCATCGTGCCGGGGTCGGCCGCGGCGCCGAGCGACGTCATGAGCAGCGCCATGGGCGTGATGGTGAGCATCGCGATCCCGTAGTGGCGGCCCACCACGATCTCGGTGACCACCTGGAGCGCGACCACGACGGCGCAGATCGCGGCGAAGGGCAGGTGGGCCGCGAGCAGCGGCCAGGCCAGCAGGGCGCCCACGACGGTCCCGGCCCCGCGCTGCAGGGCGCGCACGACGGCGTGCTGCGTCGTCGTGCCCTGCAGGGTCGCGGTGGCCCCCATCTGGGCCCAGGCGGGGTGGGTGAGGCCCGTGGCGAGGGTGATCGCGCCGGCCGCGACGCCCGAGGCCGCGACGCGGACGCCGGCGAGCCGCCAGCCCGTGTCGCGGGCACCCTCGCGCACGGTGTCGCGCAGCCGCCGGCGGGCGGGGAGCGCGTCCGCCGGGGCGTCGCGACCCGGGCGGGGCTCGTCGGGTCCGCCGGGCCGCTCGTCGAGCGTCGCGGCGATCGCGGCGAGCTCCGCGGCGAGCACCCGCGCGGTGTCCCGCGTGCGGCGGTGCGAGAGGTCGTCGGCGAGCACGCCGCGAGCGTGGGCGACGGCGGAGCGGGCGGCCGCCCGCGCGTCCGGTGCCGCGCCGTCTCCGGTGGCCCGGCGCACGGCGTCGGCGGCGCGCCGGACGGCGAGGCGGGCCGGGGCGCTCGGGCGTACGAGGTAGCCGCTCATCCCGACGAGCCACGCGACGGCGACGCCCGCGACGAACACGGCCCCGCGCTGGCCGACGTCCGACCACGCGAGGGGTCCCGCGGCACCGCCCGCGGCGGCGAACACGACGATGGTCGCCCCGGGCGGGCCGGTGCGCGCCAGCAGGCAGCCGACGGTCGCCACGGCGGCGACCGCCGCCACGGCGCCGAACGTCACCGCTCGTGGCGCGCCGAGGGCGGTGAGGGAGGCGGTGAGCAGGTACGCGGCGGTGAACAGGGCTCCGACCGCGGCCAGGAGAGCGGCGCGGCGGCGGTACGGCTCGAACCGCCCGTAGAGCACGGTGAGCGCGCCGAGCGCGGCCGTCCCCGCGAGGTCCGGCCGCCCGGCGGCGGCACCGGCGCCGAGGGCGATCGCGGCGGCGGCGCCGACGCGCAGCGCGGCCGCGACCGTCGCGTCCGCCGGATTGATCCGCAGCGCGGCGCGCAGGTGGCGGGGGTCGAGGACGTCACGGGCGGTCGTGCGGACGGGGGAGTCGGTGCGAGGCATCCGGGCAGAGTAGTTCATAGGTAAAACATCGGGGAAGCATCTGTGACGCATGCCCCTATCCTGGGCGGATGGACTACATCGACCGGGTGCGGGCGCAGTGGGGCGAGCGGCTGCCCGACGTCGACACCTCGCCCGCCGAGGTGGGGGCGCGGGTCCGGCGCATCGCCGGCCTGCTGGAGGCCGAGATCGCCGACGACCTGGCCGCGCACGACGTCTCGCGCTCCGAGCTCGACGTCCTCACGGCCCTGCGTCGCGAGGGGCGCCCGCTGCGCGCCGGCGAGGTGACGACGATGACCGGTTCGCCCGGGGCGTCGGTCACCAAGCGGCTGGCGCGCCTCGAGCGCGCCGGGCTCGTCGAGCGGACCGTGCTGGAGCGGGACCGCCGGGGCGTCGTCGTCGCCCTCACCGACCGCGGCCGGGCGCTCACCGACGAGCTGTTCCCGCGACAGGTCGAGCACGAGCGGGCCGCGCTGGTGGACCTGGACGACGGCGAGCGCGCCGAGCTCGCCCGGCTGCTGGCCGTCGTGCTCCGGCGGCTGGACCCGCGCGACTACTGACCGTGCGACTACCGGCCAGCGTGACCGCCGACCAGCGCTCACATGCTTCGAGCGTGTCGATCGGGACCCCATTCCTCATGGTTGAGGTCTCGATCGACACGCTCGATGCTCGTGCTCCCGGGGGAGGCGCGCCGTCCCAGGTGGAACCCCCCAGCCCCGTGCACTCGGCGGCGCGCCTCCCGCGTGCCTGCACAGTACCAGGTGAGGTAAGGCTTACCAAAGGTTCCGTCGAACGTCTCGACCACCGGACTGGCGGCGCGGGAGGGGGTCTTCGTCGTGATCGCGGCCGTATCCGTCCCGAAGTGGAGCGCCCCCAGGGCGCGTGAACGCGGCCGCGATCACGACGAAGACCCCCTCCCGCACCCACCGCAACCACCGCCGGTGGGCCGACGCGCCCACCGCGACCACAGTCGGTGGGCCGACGCGAGATCAGGCCTGCGGCGGCCGCGTCATGGACAGCACGTCGAGCGCCTCGTCGAGCTGGGCCTCGGTGACCTCGCCGCGCTCGACGAAGCCGAGCGCCACGACGGCCTCGCGCACGGTGATGCCCTCGGCGACGGCCTTCTTGGCGACCTTGGCGGCGGCCTCGTAGCCGATGACGCGGTTCAGTGGCGTGACGATCGACGGCGACGACTCGGCGTAGGCGCGCGCCTTGTCGACGTTCGCGGTCAGGCCCGTGACGGTCTTGTCCGCCAGGACGCGCGAGGCGTTGGCGAGCAGACGGATCGACTCCAGCACGCCCTGCGCGATGACGGGGATCTGCACGTTGAGCTCGAAGGTGCCGGTGGCGCCGGCCCACGCGACGGTGGCGTCGTTGCCGACGACGCGCGCGGCGACCATGAGCACGGCCTCCGGGATCACCGGGTTGACCTTGCCCGGCATGATCGAGCTGCCCGGCTGCAGGTCCGGGATCGCGATCTCGCCCAGACCGGTGTTCGGGCCGGAGCCCATCCAGCGCAGGTCGTTGCAGATCTTGGTGACGGACACCGCGATGGTCCGCAGCGCGCCGGAGAGCTCCACGAGGCCGTCGCGCGACGACTGGGCCTCGAAGTGGTCGCGGGCCTCGGTCACGGGCAGGCCGGTGTCCTCGCGCAGCAGCTCGATGACGCGCTGCGGGAAGCCAGCCGGGGTGTTGATGCCCGTGCCGACGGCGGTGCCGCCCAGCGGGACCTCGGCGGCGCGGGGGAGCGCCGCCTCCAGCCGCTCGATCCCGTAGCGCACGGCGGCGGCGTAGCCGGCGAACTCCTGGCCCAGGGTCACGGGGGTGGCGTCCATGAGGTGGGTGCGCCCGGACTTGACCACGGTGGCGAACTCCTCGGACTTCGCCTCGAGCGCCGCGGCGAGGTGCTGCAGCGCGGGCACCAGGTCGCGCACGACGCCGGCGGTCGCGGCCACGTGCACCGACGTCGGGAAGACGTCGTTGGACGACTGGGAGGCGTTGACGTGGTCGTTCGGGTGCACGTTGCGGCCCAGCGACCGCGTGGCCAGGGTGGCGAGCACCTCGTTGGTGTTCATGTTCGACGACGTGCCCGACCCGGTCTGGAAGACGTCGACCGGGAAGTGCGCGTCGAGGGTGCCCGAGGCGACCTCGTCGGCCGCGGCGACGATCGCGTCCGCGACGTCCGCCTCGAGGACGCCGAGCTCGGCGTTGGCGCGGGCTGCCGCCTTCTTCACGCGGGCGAGGGCCTCGATGTGGCCGCGCTCGAGCCCGGTGCCGGAGATGGGGAAGTTCTCCACGGCGCGCTGCGTCTGCGCGCGGTACAGCGCGTGGGCGGGCACGCGCACCTCGCCCATCGTGTCGTGCTCGATGCGGTACTCGGTCTCGGCCGCGGCGGCGCCGCCGGCGACGGTGTCGGAAGTCATGCCTCTATCGTGCCGCACCCTCGCGGCGGGTCCGCCGTGAGGCGGGTCACGGTCGGGCGACCGGGTGTCGGTGGCGCCCGCCAGGATGGGGGTCGTGACGTTCACCCACGTGATCCTGTATCGCGCGATGAACCTGGGGCACCGCGGCAGCCCCGTGCGCGAGGCCCTCGAGCGTGCGCTGCTCGACGGCGGTGCCCGGGCCGTGCGCTCGTTCCAGACCAACGGCACGGTGCTGCTGGACGTCGACGGCGCGGGCGACGAGGCGGCCGGCGCCGTGGCGCGTGCCGCCTCCCCGCTCCTCGCCGCGGGCTGCGGCTACGCCGGGGAGGCGCTGGTGCGCGCGCTCGACGGCGTCGCGGCCGCGATCGACGGCGACCCGTTCGCGCAGACGCGCGACGAGCGGACGTACCGCGAGACGCTGACGTTCGTCGACGGCGGCGAGCCGCTGTCCGTGGCGCTGCCGTGGACCGACTCGCGCGACCTGCTCGACCTCGTGGTCGCGCGAGCGGGCGTGGTCCTGGGGGTGACCCGCGGCGGGCCAGGCAGGGGTGGCGACCCGAACTCCGCCGTCGAGCGGTTCACGGGCGGGGTCGCCACCACGCGCACGCTCGGCACGGTGCGGCGCCTCCTCGCCGCGGCGGCGAAGGACTGAGCCGTGCCGAGCGGCCCGCCCCGCCCCCACCGTGCTCAGGCGGCCACGGGCTCCTCGCCCACGTCGCCGTCGACCGCCACGAGCCGCGCGCTGCCGTCGTCGAGGTCGTAGACGACCCCCACCACCGCGAGGCGGCCGGCGTCCACCGCGGCGGCGAGCGCGGCGGAATAGCCGCGCAGGAGCGCCACGGTGTGCTTGACGTGCTCGGTGCGCAGCACGTCGGGGTCGATGGGGCCGGTGACACCCTGGCGGCTCGTCAGCTCCGCCACCGACGGGATGACCTTGTCCACGACCGACCGGACGAAGCCCGGCGGCTGCTCGCCCGTGGCGAGCGTGTGGGCCGTGGCCGCGACGGCACCGCACGAGTCGTGCCCGAGCACGACGACGAGCGGCGTGCCCAGCACCTCGGTGCCGTACTCGATCGAGCCGAGGACCGTCGTGTCCACGACGTGACCGGCGGTACGGACCACGAACAGGTCGCCGAGCCCTTGGTCGAAGACGATCTCGGCCGCGACCCGCGAGTCGGAGCAGCCGAAGAGGATCGTGTGCGGGTGCTGGGCGGTGCGCAGCTCGCGCCGGCGGGCGGCGTCCTGCGAGGGGTGCGCGGGCTCGTCGCGCACGAAACGGCCGTTACCGTCGCGCAGGCGCGCCCATGCCTCGGCGGGGGTCATCCGTGTTCCTCCTGGTGGTGCTCGTCGTGCTCGTTGTCGTGGTATCGGTCGGTGCGTGCGGTCACGGCGTGGGCGCGAGCTCGGCGGACCGCGGCGGGTTGGCGCCGGCGCGCGAGACCGTGACGGCGGCGACGGCGGCGCAGCGCTCCAGGACGCGTCGCACGGTGGCCGTGTCGATCGCGCGCAGCTCCTCGCGGCGCGCGCCACCGAGCAGCCCCTCGGTCCAGAGCCCGTCGAGCAGGGCGCCCATGAAGGAGTCCCCGGCCCCGACCGTGTCCACGACGTCGACGGGGCGGGACGCGACGGCGACCTCACCCGCCGCGGTCACGGCGGTGGCACCGTCGCCGCCGAACGTCACCACGACCACCGCTGGGCCGGAGCGCTGCCACGCGCGGGCCACCTCGAGCGGGTCGGTCCCGGGCACCAGCCAGGCGAGGTCCTCGTCGCTGACCTTGACGACGTCGGACAGCGCGACCAGGTCCTCGACGCGCGGGCGCACGTCGTCGGCCTCGCCCATGAGCGCGGGCCGGGCGTTCGGGTCGTAGCTGATCGTCGAGGTCGCGCGGGCCGCGTCCAGCAGCCGGCGCACGTCCTCGGACCCGGGGGCGAGCACCGCGGCGATCGAGCCGGTGTGCACCGCGAGGGTGTCCGCGTCGGTGGCGGCGCCGTCCGGCACCCGCCACTCGAGGTCAAAGTCGTACGTCGCGGCGCCCGTGGCGTCGAGCGTCGCCTGCGCCACGCTCGTGCGGTCCGCCCCGTCGCTGCCGGGCACGACGGCGACGTCGGACTCGTCGAGCCAGCCGCGCACCGCGTCGCCTCGGGCGTCCCGACCGAGCCAGGTCGCCAGGCGCACGTCGCGCCCGAGCCGGCCGAGGGTCAGGGCGACGTTCGCCAGGCTGCCGCCGGGGTGCTCGGCGCTGGAGCCGTCGGGGCGGCGGACCACGTCGACGAGAGCCTCGCCGACCGCCAGGACATGGGTGCTCACTCGTCGTCTCCGTCCGTGTCGCCGGTGTCGGTGGTGTCGTCGCCCGCGTCCTGGCGGGCGGCGGCGAGCCGCTCGCGCGCGCTGTCGAGCCACTGCTGGCAGCGGGTGGCGAGCGCCTCCCCGCGTTCCCAGAGGGCCAACGACGTCTCTAGCGGCTCGCCGCCGGCCTCGAGCCTGCCGACGACGGCCACGAGCTCGTCGCGCGCCTGCTCGTACGACAGGGTGGCGACGTCCGCGGGGGTCTCGGCGGGGGTGTCGGTGGTGCTCGCGTCGGTCACGGGGACAGTCAACCGCATCCCTCCGACGGCCGAGGAACCGTCTCGGTCCGCAGGCGCGAAAATCCCTTGGCCGGCGCACCGCGGTCGGGGAGCCTCCTGGCATGGGACATCTCGAGGTGGCGCACGTGGAGCACGTGCTGCCGGACGGACGCACGCTGCTCGACGACGTCTCCTTCCGCGTCCCCGAGGGCAGCGCGACCGCGCTGGTCGGGCCCAACGGCGCCGGCAAGACGACGCTGCTGCGCCTGCTGTCGGGCGACCTCGCGCCGCAGGCCGGGACGGTCACCGTCTCCGGCGGGCTCGGCGTCATGCCGCAGTTCGTCGGGTCGGTGCGCGACGCCAGCACGGTGCGCGACCTGCTCGTCGCCGTCGCGCCCCCGCGGATCCGTGACGCCGCGCGCGCCGTCGACGCCGCGGAGCTCGCGATCATGGAGACCGACGACGAGCCGGCCCAGATGGCGTACGCGCAGGCGCTGTCCGACTGGGCCGAGGCGCGCGGATACGAGGCCGAGACGCTGTGGGACGTGTGCACCGTCGCCGCGCTCGGCGTGCCCTACTCCAAGGCGCGGTGGCGCGAGGTGCGCACGCTGTCCGGCGGCGAGCAGAAGCGGCTCGTGCTGGAGTCGCTGCTGCGCGGGCCGGACGAGGTGCTGCTGCTCGACGAGCCGGACAACTACCTCGACGTGCCCGGCAAGCGGTGGCTCGAGGACCGGCTGCGCGAGACCCGCAAGACGGTCCTCTTCGTCTCGCACGACCGCGAGCTGCTGGCCCGGGTGGCCGACCGGATCGTGGCCCTGGAGGTCGGGCCGGCCGGCACCGACGCGTGGGTGCACGGCGGGTCGTTCGCGACCTTCCACGACGCACGGCGCGCGCGGTTCGCGCGCTTCGAGGAGCTGCGCCGCCGGTGGGACGAGAAGCATGCGCAGCTGAGGAAGCTGGTGCTGACCCTCCGGCAGGCCGCGGCGAACAGCCCCGACATGGCGTCGCGCTACCGGGCGGCGCAGACGCGCCTGCGGAAGTTCGAGGAGGCCGGCCCGCCGCCGGAGCCGCCGCGCGAGCAGGACCTGCGGATGCGCCTGCGTGGTGGCCGCACCGGTGTGCGCGCGGTGACGTGCGAGGGGCTGGAGCTCACCGGGCTCATGAAGCCGTTCGACCTCGAGGTGTTCTACGGCGAGCGCGTCGCCGTCCTCGGCTCCAACGGGTCGGGCAAGTCGCACTTCCTGCGGCTGCTCGGCGGGGACGACGTCGCGCACACGGGCTTCTGGCGGCTCGGCGCGCGCGTCGTGCCCGGCGTCTTCGCCCAGACCCACGCCCATCCCGAGCTGTTCGGGCGCACGCTCACCGAGATCCTGTGGGCGGACCACGCGCGCGATCGCGGCGCGGCGATGGCGACCCTGCGCCGCTACGAGCTCACCGAGGCCGCCGACCGGCCCTTCGACCGGCTCTCTGGCGGGCAGCAGGCGCGGTTCCAGATCCTGCTCCTGGAGCTGTCCGGGTGTACCGCGCTGCTGCTCGACGAACCGACCGACAACCTGGACCTGGCCAGCGCCGAGGCGCTGCAGGAGGGCCTGGAGGCCTTCGACGGCACCGTGCTCGCGGTGACGCACGACCGCTGGTTCGCGCGCTCCTTCGACCGCTTCCTCGTCTTCGGCGCGGACGGCGAGGTGCGCGAGAGCCCGGAGCCCGTGTGGGACGAGGGGCGGGTCGTGCGGGCGAGGTAGCGCGCTCAGCCACCACCTGCCGCGCGGAGCCGCCGGCCGGCGGCGACGTCGAGCACGCTGTCGACGAGTCGTGCGGCGACGTCGTGGTCGGGCTCGATCAGGCCGAGGGTCGCGCCGAGGTGGGCGGGCCCGAGGATCAGCAGCACGAGGTCGAGCGGGGAGAGCTCGGTGGTGCCGCTCGCGTCGAGCATCTCCTGGAAGCGGTCCAGCCGCGGCTGCACGAGCTCGCGCACGCGGTCGGTGCCGATCCGCGCGTCGCGCGACGCCGTCGTGAGGGCGTTGACGAAGCCGAGCCCCCCGGGGCGGGCGAAGGTCTCGACCAGCCGGCGCGTGTACGCGAGCAGGTCGGTGCGCAGGTCGCCGGTGGCGGGGACGGGCGAGGCGGCGTTGACGTCGGCGACCGCGACGTCCAGCACGAGCGCGTCGCGGGTGCGCCAGCGGCGGTAGATCGTCGCGGCGTTGATCCCGGAGCGCGCGGCGACCTCGGGGATCTCGGGCGGCTCGCCGTTGTGCATGGCCATCAGCTCGCGCACGGCATGGTGCACGGCCTCCCTGGTTCGGGAGGTGCGACCGCCGGGGCGGACGGTCCCGGTCACCTGGAACCCGGCGTCGTGGGCATCGGACATGCCTCGATCTTAACGCAACCCTATTTGCATGAGCGCGAGCGTTGGCTATTGTCCTAACGCGAACGGAGTTGCATCAGGATGGGTCGGACGGAGATGGGGTAGCGAGATGTCCAGGGTGCTGATCGTGGGAGCGGGCATCGCCGGCGACGCGCTGGCCGTGCTGCTCGACCGAGCGGGGTGGGACGTCACGGTCGTGGAGATCGCGCCCGGCCCGCGGTCCGGCGGTCAGACCGTGGACTTGCGCGGGGACAGCCGGGAGGTGCTCGACCGGCTCGGCCTGCTCGACGCGGCGCTCGCAGCCACGGTCGAGCAGCGCGGGCTCGCGTGGATCGACGAGCGGGGGCGGCGCCGGGCCGAGATGCCGGTCGAGGCCTTCGGCGGGGCGGGCTTCGTCTCCAGGGAGGAGCTGCTGCGCGCCGACCTTGCCCGGCTGCTGCACGACGCGGCCGGCCCGCGCACCCGGTACCGGTTCGGGGACACGGTGACCGGCCTGACCGAGACCGTCCGGGGCGTCCGGGTCGAGTTCCGCCGGCACGCGCCGGAGGACTACGACCTCGTCGTCGGGGCGGACGGTGCGCACTCGCTCGTCCGGCGACTCGTCCTCGGGCCAGAGGAGTGCTTCCGGCGTCCGCTGGGGCTGGCGCACGCGTGGTTCACGCTGCGCGAGACTCCGGCGACCCCGTCCCTCGACGGGTGGTTCCTCATGCTGAACCTGCCCGGCTCGCGGGTCGTCGAGGCGCGGCCCGGGCGCGCGGGTGAGCAGGAGGTCGGGTTCACCTTCCCGGCCACCTCCCTGCCGCCGCGCGGCGACGCCGAGGCGCGGTTCGCCGTGCTCGAGCGGACCTTCGTGGGGGAGGGGTGGCGCACGGCGGAGCTCCTGGCGGCCGCCCGCGTGGCCGACGACTTCGCGCTCGACACGTACGACCAGATCCACGCCGACAGGTGGTCCCGCGGCCGCGTCGTCCTGCTGGGGGACAGCGCCTGGTGCGCGAGCCCCCTGAGCGGCCTCGGCACCGCGCTCGCGCTCCGGGGTGCCGCGACGCTCGCGGACGCACTCGGGCGTGAGGTGCCGGCGGACGTGGCCGGGGCGCTCGCCGGCTACGAGTCCGCGATGCGGCCTGTCGTCGAGCGAGCGCAGGCCATGTACCCCGGCCGGGTCCGGTCGTACGCCCCGCGCACACGGTGGGGCATCACGGCCATGACCGGTGTCATGCGCCTGGTCCAGCGCGGGCCGTTCGCGGCGTTCCTCACCCGGCGCGCCGGGGACTACGGGCGGGCGCCCGAGGCGACGCCCGCCCCGCCCGGCCGCTGAAGAAGGCGCGCAGGTCGGTGGGAAGTCGCGCAGCTCGGCGCCGACGTCGAGGTGCTCGAGGGCGCCGAGCTCGCGGCGGCGTTCGACCGGCTCGCGGCGAGGTTCAGGCGTGCGGCGCGGGGGACGTCGTCGTGACCGCGGCGTCGAGGGTGCCGCTGCCGAGGTGGGCGTGCACCGTGTCGCCGGCGGCGACGTCCTCGGCGGCGCGCACCACCCGGCCGTCCTCGCGCTGCAGGACGGCGTAGCCGCGGGCGAGCGTCGAGTCGGGGGAGAGGGCGCGCACCTGCGCCTCGAGCCGCCCGATCTCGCCCCCGGCGCGCAGCAGCGCCGCGTCGAGGCAGTGGCGGGCGTGCCGCAGGTGCTGTGCGATCTCGCGCTCCCGCGCGTCGACCAGCGTCTGCGGCCTGGCCAGCGCCGGCCGGGACCGGACGGCGTCGAGCCCGTGCTGCTCCCGCTCGAGCCGGGCCGTGGCCGCGGCACGGAGCCGCCGGCGCGCCTGAGTGATTCGCGACCGCTCCTCGGCGACGTCGGGCACGACCCGCTTCGCGGCGTCCGTCGGGGTGGAGGCGCGGTAGTCGGCCACCAGGTCGAGCAGCGGCGCGTCCGTCTCGTGGCCGATGGCGCTGACCAGCGGCGTCGTGCAGGCCGCGGCGACGCGCACCAGGGCCTCGTTGCTGAACGGCAGCAGGTCCTCCACCGAGCCGCCGCCGCGGGCGACGACGACCACGTCGACGTCGGGGCGGGCGTCGAGCTCGGTGATCGCGGCGCTGACCTCGCGCACGGCGTCCACGCCCTGGACCGCGACCTCGCGGATCTCGAAGCGCACCTGCGGCCACCGTGCCCGGGCGTTGACGACCACGTCGTGCTCCGCCTTGGACTCCCGGCCGCACACGAGCCCCACGACGCCGGGCAGGAACGGCAGCGGCCGCTTGCGCTCGGCGTCGAACAGCCCCTCGGCGGCGAGCACCCGCCGCAGCTGGTCGATGCGGGCGAGGAGCTCGCCGACGCCGATCTGCCGCATGGCGGTGGCCCGCATCGACATGCGCCCGCTCTTGACCCAGAACTCGGGCTTGGCCTGCACCACGACGTGGTCGCCGACCTCGGGCTTGTGGTGCAGGCCCGCGTAGACGCGGGTGAGCATGTGCACGGGCAGCGACGCCTCGGCGTCCGTGTCGCGCAGCGTGACGAACTGCATCCCGGCCCTGCCGCGGTAGGTGTGCTCCACGACCTGGCCCTCGACCCACACCATCGACATCCGGGCGACGTAGTCGCGGATCTTCTCCGACAGCAGGCGCACCGGCCACGGCCGCTCGGCGGTGGTCTCGCGGGCGAGCGCGGGCAGGGGCTCGGGCTGGGTGTCGCTCACCCGACCCAGGATGCCGCACGCCACCGACCCTCCAGGTCACCCGCCGAGCACGACCTGACGGTCGCCATCGGGACGCGTCACGGCCCTCAGGTGGTGCTCGGCGCCACGTCCGCCGTCACGAACCGTCCACATCGGGCTGCCTAGACTGGCCCGGTGACTGTCTCCGCCCCGGCTCCCGCCCGACCGACCTCGACGAAGCGTGTGCTCCTCGCGGCCCCGCGCGGCTACTGCGCGGGCGTCGACCGTGCCGTCGTCGCGGTCGAGAAGGCGCTCGAGACGTACGGGGCTCCCGTGTACGTGCGCAAGGAGATCGTGCACAACAAGCACGTCGTGGAGACGCTGCGCGAGCGCGGTGCGATCTTCGTCAACGAGACCGACGAGGTCCCCGAGGGCTCACGGCTCGTGTTCTCGGCCCACGGCGTGTCGCCCGCGGTGCGCGAGTCCGCGGCGGCGCGCAGCCTGGACACGATCGACGCGACCTGCCCGCTGGTGACCAAGGTGCACAAGGAGGCGGTGCGCTTCGCGAAGGCGGACCGCACGATCCTGCTCATCGGCCACGACGGGCATGAGGAGGTGGAGGGCACCGCGGGCGAGGCCCCGGAGCACACGATCGTCGTGAACTCGCCCGCCGAGGCCGACGTCGTCGAGGTGCCCGACCCGGACAACGTGGTCTGGCTGTCGCAGACCACCCTGTCGGTCGACGAGACGATGGAGACGGTGAGCCGCCTGCGCGAGCGGTTCCCGAACCTGGCCGACCCGCCGAGCGACGACATCTGCTACGCCACGCAGAACCGGCAGGTGGCCGTCAAGAAGCTGGCCCCGGAGTGCGACCTCGTCATCGTGGTCGGCTCGGCCAACTCGTCGAACTCCGTCCGGCTGGTCGAGGTGGCGCTGGACGCGGGCGCCCGGAGCGCCTACCGGGTGGACCGGGCGGTCGAGGTCGAGGACTCGTGGTTCGACGGCGTCACCACGGTCGGGGTCACGTCGGGCGCGTCCGTGCCCGAGATCCTCGTCGAGGACCTGCTCCGCCAGCTCGCGGAGCGCGGCTACGGCGAGGCCGAGGAGGTCCGCACGGCGACGGAGGACCTCGTGTTTTCGCTGCCGCGCGAGCTGCGCCCCCCGCGCAACGTCCGCCAGCTCCCGATCGAGCCCGCCTGAGCCCTCCGCCCCGAGCCCCGGGGCGGCCCTGAGGCTCGGCGGGTCAGCCGGCGGCGGGCTCGCCGTCCTGCGCCGAGTCGTCTCGCGCGCGCTCCAGCGCCCGGCGGTCGGAGTCGACGAGGGACTCCACGGAGGACCGCTCGTCGTCGATGCGCACCTCGCCGATGCCGACGACGCCGCCCTCGTCGGCCGCCAGCAGCTCCGGCTTGGTGATCGGCCGGGTGGTCTCCTCGAGGCCCTTGACCTCGCCGATCTCGTCCCGGGCGTCGACGACGTCGAGCTCGACCATGCGCCGGGCCGAGGTGAGCACGTTGCGCTCCAGGGAGCCGATCATCCGGTTGTAGTTCTTCGTCGCCCCGTCCAGCGACTTGCCCATGCGCGTGACGTGCTCGGTCATGGTCACCAGGCGCGAGTGCAGCTCCTTGCCGACCTTGAGCACTCGCTGGGCGTTGTCCGCCATCGCCTGCTGGCGCCACGAGTACGCGACGGTGCGCAGCAGGGCCAGCAGGGTCACGGGGCTGGCCAGGATGACGTTCTTGCGGGCCGCCTCCTCCATGAGCGCCGGGTCGCGCTCGAGCGCCGCCGACAGGAACGACTCGGCGGGCACGAACATCACGACGAACTCGGGCGCGTGGTCGAAGAGGTCCCAGTACCGCTTGGACGCGAGGTCGTCGACGTGCTTGCGCATGTGCCGCACGTGCGCGGCCATCCGCTGGTCGCGGACCTCCGGGTCCTCGGCCTGCTGGGCCTCCAGGTAGCCGAGGAACGCGACCTTCGAGTCGACGACGATGTGCTTGCCGCCGGCCAGGTTCACCACCAGGTCCGGGCGCAGGGTCTCGCCGTCGTCGTTGGTGGCCTGCACCTGGACGTCGAAGTCGACCTGCTCGATCATCCCGGCGGCCTCGACGACGCGCTGCAGCTGCAGCTCGCCCCACGCGCCTCGCTCCTGCGAGGACCGCAGCGCGGTGACCAGGTCGCTGGTGCCCTTGCGCAGCTCGCCGGAGACGTCGGCGAGGCTGCGCATGTTCTCCGTCAGGCGCGAGTCGAACTCGATGCGGCGCTTCTCCTGCTCGGCGACCTCGGCGCGCACCTTCTCCAGGCTCTTGCCGATCGGGTCGACGAGCGCCTTGAAGGCCTCCTCCCGCTGGGAGAGCGCCTCGTCGTGGCGGACCGTGGACTGCTTGAGCCGCTGCTCGGCGAGCTCGAGGAACTGCTTGTTGCTCGACGACAGGACCTCGCCGGCCAGCGTGCGGAACCGCTGCGCGACGGCGTCCTGGTCGCCCTTGGCCTCGGCGACCTGCCGCTCCAGGTCCTCCCTGACCTGGGCCAGGAGCCGGTCCGCCTGCTCGCGCGTCTCCGCCACGCGGCGGTCGGCCTCCTCCCGGGCCCGGGCGAGGTCGGCGCGGGCCCGCTCCCGCTCGGCGGCGACCTGTCGCTCCGCCTCCGCGGCGGCCCCGTCGACACGGCCCCGCAGGTCGGCCGCGTCCTGCCGCGCACGCTCCAGCTCGCCGTGCACGCGGAGGTGCTCCATCTCCTCCGAGCGGCGGCTGCGGGCCGCGCGGTTCGCGTGCCACAGCCAGCCCACGAGACCGCCCACGACGAGGGCGGCGAGCGAGAGCAGCAGTGCGGTCGGCGTCATGGCCCCAGGCTCGCACGCGCCACCGACGCCGCCGCGGAAGGCACGCCCGGCGACCGGATCGCGTCCGTGCAGGCAGCGCGGTCGATAGGCTGGCGTGGTGACCGAGCCCGCAGCGTCGCCCGCGACCCCACCGCCGTCCCCGGTCCCGCAGGACCCGGCCCCGCCCGACCCGTCCGCCGCGCTGAGCCTGCGCGGGCTGTGGAAGAGGTTCGGGCAGAAGATCGCCGTCGCGGGCGCGGACCTCGACGTCCCGAGCGGCTCCTTCTTCGGCCTCGTCGGCCCCAACGGCGCCGGCAAGACGACGTCGCTGTCCATGGCCACGGGCCTGCTGCGGCCCGACTTCGGCACCGTGCACGTGCACGGCACCGACCTGTGGGCGCACCCGGACACCGCGAAGGCGACCCTCGGCGTGCTGCCCGACGGTGTGCGCCTCTTCGACCGGCTCACCGGCGCCCAGCTGCTCACCTACGCCGGGCTGCTGCGCGGCATGGACCGCGCCACCGTGGCCGAGCGGACCGAGGACCTGCTGACCGCGATGGACCTGACGGGCGACCGGGACACGTTCGTCGTCGACTACTCGGCCGGCATGACGAAGAAGATCGCCCTGGCGTCCGCGATGATCCACGCCCCGCGCGTGCTCGTCCTGGACGAGCCGTTCGAGGCCGTGGACCCGGTCAGCGCGGCGAACATCCGCGACATCCTGCACGCGTACGTCGACGGCGGCGGCACGGTCGTCGTCTCCAGCCACGTGATGGACCTCGTGCAGCGCATGTGCTCGCACGTGGCGATCATCGGGGGCGGGCACGTGCTCGCCGCGGGGACGGTCGACCAGGTGCGCGGGGAGCAGAGCCTCGAGGACCGGTTCGTCGACCTCGTCGGCGGACGTCGCGAGACGGAGGGACTGGCGTGGCTGCGCAGCTCGTCCGCCTCAAGCTGACCCTCCTCGCCAACGCGTTCCGGCGGAGCGTGTGGCAGACGGTGGGGCTGGTGCTCGCCTCCGTGTACGGCGCGTTCGTCCTGGTGCTCGTCGTGCTCGGCGCCGTGGCGGGCAGCGTCGCGGCCCCGGCGCTCACCGCGCAGCTGCTCACCCTGGGCGGGGCGCTGGTCGTCCTCGCCTGGTGGGTGGTGCCGCTGTTCGCCTTCGGCGTCGACGCGACGCTCGACCCCCAGCGCTTCGTGACCTTCGCGATCCCGCGGCGGCACCTGCTCGCCGGGCTGGCGCTGGCCGGGCTGGTCTCCGTGCCGGCCGCGGTCACCGCGCTCGCGGCGCTGGGCGTGTCGTTCACGTGGTGGCGGGACCCGGTCGCCCTCGTCGCGGCGCTCGTCGGCGCCGTGCTCGGCGTCGCCCTGTGCGTCGTGGGGTCCCGCGCCACGACGACGGCGCTCGCCCCGCTGCTGGACTCGCGCCGCTACCGCGAGGTGCTGGCGGTCGTCGCCGTCGTGCCCCTCGTCCTCGTCGGGCCGGCGTTCGGGTGGTTGTCGGGCACCCTCGCGGACTCGGTCGACGGCGGGGTCCAGGTGCAGGTCGGTGGTGGCTCGGTGCTCGGGTCGGCCCTCGCGCCGCTCGTCGACGTCGTCGCCTGGACGCCGTTCGGCGCGCCCTGGTCGTTCGGCCCCGCCGTCCACGACGGCGCCTGGGGGCTGCTCGCCGCCCGGCTCGCCGTCACGCTGGCGACGCTGGCGGTGGCGTGGACGGTCTGGGACCGGTCGCTGGCGCGCGCCCTGGTCACCCCGCGCGGCGGGGGTGCGGCGGGCGCCGGTCGCGGGCTGGGCTGGTTCTCCCGGCTGCCCGCGACGCCGACCGGGGCCGTCGCGGCCCGGTGCGCCACGTACTGGGTGCGCGACCCGCGGTACGCGGCGTCGATCGCGATCGTGCCGCTGCTGCCCGTGGTGCTGGGCGTGGTCGGGGTGACCGGCGAGGTCGGCGGCGGCCTGCTGCTCCTGGCCGCGCCGCTGGTCGCATGGGTGCTGGGCTTCGGGATCTCCAACGACGTCGGGTACGACAACACGGCGTTCGCCCTCCACGTCGCCACCGGGGTGCCCGGGCGCGCGGACCGCTGGGGCCGGGCGCTGCCCGTGCTGGTCGCGGGGCTGCCGCTGGTGGCGGCGTTCGCCCTGGTCGGCTGCGGCGTGGCGGACCGCTGGGACGCGCTGCCCGCGATGCTGGGCGTCTCGCTGGGCACCCTCGCGACCTCGGTCGGCATCTCGAGCGCCGTGTCCGCGCGGCTCGTGTACCCGGTGCCGAAGCCGGGGGAGAGCCCGTTCAAGACGCCGCAGGGCGCCACCGTGGCGACGATGGCCGCGCAGTTCGCGGCGATGGGGATCGACCTGGCGCTGAGCGTCCCCGTCCTGGCGCTCGCGCTGCCGGCGATCCTGCTGCCGGCCCCCGCGCTGGGCTGGGCCGCCCTCGCGGTGGGCTGCGCGGTCGGGGGCGTGGTGCTCGTGCTCGGCGTGCGCTGGGGAGCACGCGTGCTCGACCGGCGTCGGCCCGAGCTGCTGCAGCAGGTCATGGCGTTCCGCTGACGGTCCTGCTGCCGCCGCCGAGCGTGACTGTGCTCCAGGTCATGGAGCCGTCAACCGGTGGTTTGCCACAATAGGGCGAGTGAACTCCGTGAACCACGAGCACCTGGACCTGCCCGACGGCTGGCGGGCCACGACGCCCGACCTGGGCGACCTCACCCGGCTGTGCGAGCTGCGCGGTGCCGCGGCCGAGCCCTGGACCGGGTCGGCCGCCGTCGACGCCGACGCGGTCGCCGCCGAGGTCGCCGGGCCGATGTCGTGGACGCGGCGCCAGGTCGTCGCGCGGGACGCCGACGGCGTCGTCCGAGCCTGGTTCACCGTCAACGACCGTGCCGCGGGGCGTGTGGTGGTCTCCCTGGACGTCGACCGGGAGCTGCCCGACGCCGACGTGCTGGCCGCCGCGGGACTGGCCTGGGCGGAGCGCCAGGGCCGCGAGCTCGCGGCGCAGCGCGGGCTCGCCGCCACCCAGCTCGACGCGGGCGCGTACGCGGGCGACGGGGTCCAGCGGCGCTGGCTGGCGGCGGCCGGCTACGTCCACGCGCGGTCGTGGCTGCAGATGAGCCGCCCCGTCCGGCCGGAGGAGGCCGACGCCGGCGTCCTGCCCGACCCGCGACCCGGGGTCGTGGTGCGCCAGGTCGCCACCCACGACGACGGGTCTCCGGTGGCCGACGACCTGCAGACCGTGCACCGCGTGCTGGAATCGGCCTTCGAGGACCACTTCAACTCTTACCGGGAGAGCTTCTCCGAGTTTGTCGTGCGCCTGCGGGCGGACCCCGGGCACCGCTGGGACCACTGGTGGCTGGCGTTCGTCGCGGACGAGCAGGACCCGCAGGCCGCCCCGGTGCCCATGGGCGCGCTCGTGGGCTCCGCGCTCCCGTCCGGCGCTTCGGGCAAGGAGGGCAGCTACGTCGAGTACCTCGGTGCCGACCGCCGCGCCCGCGGCCGGGGCGTGGCCACCGCCCTGCTCTTCGCCGTCGTCGCCGACGCCGCCGCGCGCGGGCGGGACCGGGTGGGCCTCGAGGTCGACGCCGACAGCCCCACGGGGGCCGCCGCCCTGTACGAGCGGTGGGGCTGGCGCACGAAGTACACGACGGAGTCCTGGCACCGCGACACCTCCGTGTGACGGCGCGCTGTCGGTGGCCTGGCCTACCGTCGGCGCCATGGCACGGTTCGGGCCGGACGACGACCTGCGGGGCGCCGAGTTCGTCGAGGCCGACATGACGGGCGCCCGGTTCCGCTTCGCCGACCTCTCCGGGGCGCGCGTCGACCAGAGCTACCTGCCGGGCGCCGTCATGCGCGGCGTCGACCTCACGGGGGCGGACATCGACGGGGAGATCGACGGCCTGCGGGTCAACGGCGTCGAGGTGGCGCCGCTGGTCGCGGCCGAGCTGCATCGCCGCTACCCGGGCTGGGCCGACGCCCACTCGGACGTCCTGGCCGACCAGCGCGCCTCGTTCGAGGCGGCCCTGCGTACCTGGTCCGCCACCGTGGACAGGGTCGCGTCGATGCCGCCGGGCACGGAAGGGGTGTCCGTCGACGGCGAGTGGTCGGTCGTCCGGACGCTGCGCCACCTGGTGTTCGCCGTCGACGGGTGGGTGCGGTTCGGCCTCCGAGGCATCGACGACGCCTTCAGCCCGATCGGGGTGCCGTTCTCCGAGTGGGACACGCACGCGCCGCGGGTAGGAGTCGACCTCCATGCGGACCCGTCGTGGGACGAGGTGCGCGCCGTCCATGCGGACCGGGTCGACCAGGTCCGCGCGCTGTACGACGTGCTGACCGAGGGGGAGTTCGCCGGGCCCGCGCGGCGCCTGCCGCCGTGGGAGCCGGCCGACCGGACGCTGCCCGTGTTCCGGTGCCTCGGCGTGATCGTGAACGAGCACTGGGCCCACCACCAGTTCGTCGAGCGCGACCTGGACCGGCTGGACGACGAGGCGGGCCGGAGCACCGGGCACCGGGACACGTAGACTCTCCCGACGTGGCACTCACCATCGGCATCGTCGGCCTGCCCAACGTCGGCAAGTCCACGCTCTTCAACGCACTGACCCGCAACCAGGTCCTGTCCGCGAACTACCCGTTCGCGACGATCGAGCCCAACGTCGGCGTCGTTCCCCTGCCGGACCCGCGCCTGGACACGCTCGCGGAGATCTTCTCCTCCGAGCGCACCCTGCCCGCCACGGTGTCGTTCGTCGACATCGCGGGCATCGTCAAGGGCGCCTCCGAGGGCGAGGGCCTCGGCAACAAGTTCCTCGCGAACATCCGCGAGGCCGACGCGATCTGCCAGGTGACCCGCGTGTTCGACGACGGCGACGTCGTCCGCGTCGAGGGCTCGGTCGACGCCGAGGGCGACATCGAGACGATCTCCACCGAGCTCATCCTGGCCGACCTCCAGACGCTGGAGAAGGCGCTCCCGCGGATGGAGAAGGAGGTCAAGATTCGCAAGGGCGACGCGGCCCTGCTCGAGGCCGCGACGACCGCCCAGAAGATCCTCGAGTCCGGGACCACGCTCTTCCAGGGCGCAAAGGCCGAGGGGCTCGACCTCGCCGACGTGGCCTCGCTGCAGCTGCTCACGGCCAAGCCGTTCATCTACGTGTTCAACACCGACGACGCGGGCCTCGCCGACGCCGCGGCCCAGCAGCGCCTGCGCGACCTGGTCGCCCCCGCGGACGCCGTCTTCCTCGACGCCAAGTTCGAGTCCGAGCTGGTCGAGCTCGAGCCGGACGAGGCCAAGGAGATGCTCGCCGAGAGCGGGCAGACCGAGGCCGGGCTGGACCAGCTCGCCCGCGTCGGGTTCCACACCCTCGGCCTGCAGACCTACCTCACGGCCGGCCCGAAGGAGTCGCGCGCCTGGACGATCCGCAAGGGCTGGACCGCCCCGCAGGCCGCCGGCGTCATCCACACCGACTTCGAGCGCGGCTTCATCAAGGCCGAGGTCATCTCGTTCGACGACCTCGTCGAGGCCGGCTCCGTGCAGGCCGCACGCTCCGCCGGCAAGGCGCGTGTCGAGGGCAAGGACTACGTCATGCAGGACGGCGACGTGGTGGAGTTCCGGTTTAACGTCTAGCGTTATTGACGCTCCGCGTTATAGTCTGGTCGCGTGATCAGATCGTTCGGAGACAAGGACACCGAACGGCTGTGGCGTCGTGAGCGGGTGCGCTCGCTGGATCCTCGGATCCAACGGGTCGCGCTGCGCAAGCTTCGTCAGGTGGGATCCGCGGAGTCGCTCGACGACCTCCGCGTCCCACCTGGGAACCGGCTCGAGGCGCTCAAGGGCGACCGGGCCGGCCAGCACAGCATCAGGATCAACGACCAGTGGCGGATCTGCTTCGTGTGGACCGACGCAGGACCGGAGGAGGTGCAGATCGTTGACTACCACTGACAAGATCGCGCCGATTCATCCCGGGGAGGTCCTCATGGAGGACTTCATCGAGGGTTTCGGCATCACGCAGAACAAGCTCGCCGTGTCGATCGGCGTCCCGCCGCGGCGGATCAACGAGATCGTGCACGGCAAGCGAGGTATCACCGCCGACACCGCGCTTCGGCTGGCGAAGTACTTCGGCACCTCGGCGGAGTTCTGGATCAACCTGCAGAGCCACTACGAGCTCGACCGTGCGGAGGACCTGGCCGGCCGGCAGATCGCCGCGATCACGCCGCTGAGGGTTGCGTGACATCCACCATGGTCCTGCGCCCGGACGGCGTCTCGGTCGCTGTCAGCGATCTGGGCGGCGACGGGCCCCTGGTCGTGCTGCTTCACGGGTTGGCCGGGAGCTCGCGGGAGCTGCTGCCCACCGCGCGGGCACTCCAGGGGAACCGGGTGCTCCTCGTGGATCAGCGGGGGCATGGTGAGAGTACTCGGTGTTCAGGTGATCTGAGTCGAGCGGCCTTCGTCGGCGACGTCATCGCCGTGCTGGAGGAATTTGCCCCGGGGCTAAGCGCGACCCTCATCGGTCAGTCGATGGGAGCACATACGGCGTTCCTCACGGCTTCAGCACGTCCGGATCTCGTCGATGGTCTCGTCATGCTGGAAGGACACGTGGCGGGGAGCGACGATCCAGAGGACGCTGCGGGCCTCGGCAGGTACTTCGCATCCTGGCCGGTGCCTTTCGAGGACGAGGCTGCCGCTCGCGACTTCCTCGGCGATGACGCGATCGTCGATGCCTGGCTGGCGGATCTCCAGATGGCGGATGGAGGGCTTGTTCCGCGCTTCGACGCAGATGTCATGCGGCGCACGATCGAAGCTGTGCATGAACCGCGTTGGGTCGAGTGGGAGCGTCTGCGGGTTCCGACGCTCGCGGTATTCGCGAAGAACGGGAGGTTCAGTGATGCCGACAAGGACGACTTGATCCGGCGCAGACCTCAGACGGACCGGATTGATCTCCACGGCGGTGGTCATGATGCCCACCTCGATGCTTTCGAGGAGTGGATCGACGTGCTCAGTCGCTGGCTGTCCCGTGAGCCGACCAGCGTTGCGCATGCTGATGGCGGCTGATGGCTTTCCGTATCGGAATTCACGCGAGTGGCGGCATGCCCGATGATCATGGAATGCGGTCCCAACCGTGGCGACGTCGTGGAGTTCCGCTTCAACGTCTGACCGGCAGGATCCGGCGGGCGGTGACGCAGAACGCCCGCATGAATGTGCTCGCGGGACGGTGCTTCCTGGCCGCGACGGTCGCGTCCTATCCGCGGGCCTGGCCCGCGAACCGGCTTCGGGCCGCCTCGCCGGTCGGGGTGAAGAAGTTGACCAGGGTGCCGTCGGGGTCCCGGACGAGGAGCGACCGGTTGCCCCACGGCATGTCGGTGGGCTCGCTGACGACGGTGTCCACGACGTCGCGCAGCCCCTCGCGCGTCGCGTCCATGTCCGCGACCAGGAAGTCGAGGGCGACGCTGCGGTTCGCGCGGGCCTCGGCGGCGCCTTCGCCGAGCAGCGGGACGGTCTCGGTGCTGGCGATGGCGAGGGTTCCGGCCGGCGTGCGCAGCTCGGCGAACAGGGGATGGAGGCGCGCGGCGCCGATTCCCGTGGCCTTCTCGTAGAACGCGACGAGCGCGTCGACGTCGTCGGTGAAGATCCGGGTGGCTGCCAGCTGCATCGGGTACCTCCTGGTGGTGCGGTCGGGTGACGGCGTGGCCCGTGCGACGGCCACGGTCTCGACCGTAGGCGTCATACCGGGCGAGAACTGTCCGGTATCGGTGGAGGATGGGCCTGTGGCAGACCCGACCGCGCGCACGCTGCAGCTCCTGGAGCTCCTGCAGTCCGCGCACCAGCGCACCGTGGCCGAGCTCGCCGAGCGCCTCGGCGTCGACGAGCGCACGGTGCGCCGGGACGTCGCCCGGCTGGTCGCGCTCGGGGTCCGGGTCGTGACCGTCCGGGGTCGGTACGGCGGCTACCGGCTCGAGCCCGGGCGGCGCGCTCTTCCTCTCGTCTTCAGCGCCGAGGAGGCCCTCGCAGTCCTCCTCGGCCTCTCCCGCGCGCAGGTGGCGTCGGACGCGCCGGACGTGGCCGCGCAGACCGCCCTGGCCAAGGTCGTGCGAGCCGTGCGCCCCGAGGACGCGGGACGGTTCGACGCAGCCCTCGACGTGGTGGCACACAGGGCAGGACAGGAGCGCGCCGAGCCCGACCCCGGGGTGATGCTGACGCTGGCGGACGCGGTCGACCGGCGACGCAGCCTCGACCTGCGCTACCGGGACCGCGCGGGGGTCCCGTCGCGGCGGACGGTCCACCCCTACGGGCTGGGGGCGCACGACGGCCGCTGGTATCTCGTCGCGCTCGACGCGGCGAGGGGCGAGGAACGCGCGTTCCGCATCGACCGGGTCAGGACCGCCCGCGCATTGCCGGGCACCTTCGACGCCCCACGACCCCTCGACGTCGAGGCCTGGCTCGTCGAGCACTTCGTCGGCGCGGACTACCGCTGGCGGGTGGTGCTCCGGGTCCGGGCGGCAGAGGACCACGTCCGCGCGCATCTCCCGGACACGGTCGCCCGGCTCGAGCGGCTCGAGGGTGTCACGGACCCGCCCTGGTACCGGGCCGAGATCCACGCGGACAGCCTCGACTGGCTCCCCGCCGTCATCGCCGCCCTCGGCTGCGAGGTGGTCATCGACCGTCCCGACGAGCTCCGCGACCAGGTCGCGGCCACCGCCGCGCGGATGCTCGACGCGGCGTCCCGCGTCCCCGGATGAGCCAGGCTCGTGCGGTCAGACGTGGGTGCCCACGTTGACCACCCGCCCGGACGAGTCGCGGTAGAAGAACCGCCGCACGCCCCAGTCCTCGGTGGACAGCGGGTGCACGATCTCGACGCCGGCGGTCACGGCCGCGTGGTGGGCGGCCTCGACGTCGTCGACGAAGACTGACAGGTCCGGGTTGACCGGTGCGCTCGCGTCCACCGTCATGAGTCCGATCTGGCGCCCGCCCTCGTCCGCGAGGAACGCGACCCAGCCGAGGTCCATCACGACCCGCATCCCGAGCACGGCCGTGTGCTCCCGCACTGCGGCGGCCACGTCGTCGACGGTCAGGACGGGGGCGATCCTCTCGATCCGCATGGGACGAGGGGATCACGCCACGAGGCCGCCGTCCACTGTGCCCCGGCCTGGCCGAGCTCCGTCGCCGCCTGGGCGGCGCCGGCAGGTGGCGGGCCCGTTCCGGCGGTGGTGGCACGAGCACCGGTTCGAGGCGGTCGAGGGAGGCACCCGCATGACGGACGTCGTGGAGCTCGTCTCGCCTGCCGGGGCTCTGGGCCGGATCGTCGACCGTCTGGTGCTGACGCGCTACATGGCGCGGCTGCTGGGGGCGCGCAACGAGTGGCTCGCCTCGGAACTGACGCACCGCGCCGATTGACCGTCATGTCCCACCTACACGGGACGCGACCGACACCGCAAGAACATGTCCGGGTGAAGTTCAGGTCGGGGACGTACCGTCGAGGTGATGCTGCCCCAGCCTTCCGCGCCGTCGGCGCGTGCCGACGTCCGGTCGGCGGCGGTCCCTCAGGTGGTCCCCGGGCTCCCCGGCCGGTCCCTGTGCTCGCGCCTGACGTCGGCACCCGTGCTCGTGCTCGCGCTCGTCGGCGTGACGCTCCTCGCGGCGGGGCCGGTCCAGGCCGTGGACGACGCGGCGCACCGCCCGTGGGCGCGGCTGCTGACCCCGGGTGCCGTCCCGTTCATCCAGAACGTCCTCGACCCGATCGCCGGCCAGGCCGTCTGCCTGCCGGTGCTCGTGGCGGTGGCCGTGCCGCTCGCCTGGCGCCACCGCACCTGGCAGCCGATCTGGTGCGTGGCCGCCGCCGAGGCCGCCTTCTACGGCGGGGTGGGCCTGCTCAAGGTGGTGCTCGCCCGACCGGCGCCCGTCAGGGGCGACCCGGACCTCTTCGACGGCGGGCTGCAGACGCTCGGCTGGAGCGGCATCAGCTTCCCCTCGGGTCACGCGGCCGAGGCCGTGCTGGTCTACGGCACCGCCGTCCACCTGGTGGCCCGCTGGACGTCGGCGTCGGACCGCGCGTTGCGGGTGCTGCGCTGGGGCGTCGGGGCCGTCACGGTCAACGCGGTCGCGGTCTCGTACTACCTGGGCTGGCACTGGATCACCGACCTCGTGGGCGGGGTTCTCGTCGGGGGTCTGCTGCTGCGGCTGCTGGTCGCGGCCGACCGTACCGACTGGGCCGCCGCGCACCGGCTGCGCCGGCGCGCGACGTCCGTCACCATGGCGGCATGGCGGCGACGCGCGACGGTACGGGGAGGACCACGGGCCCGGCAGCGAGGCTGAGGCGCGGCACGGCGTCGCCCCCGGGCGGTACGGTCACCGGATGACGTCGAGACGGCACACGCAGGCGTTCGTCGGCGGGCTGCTGGTGGGCAACTGCGCGCCCCACCTGGCCTCAGCGGTCGCCGGGCGGATCCACCTGACACCTCTGGCGGGCCGGGAGTCGGGCCCGCTCGTCAACCTGGTGTGGGGCGCGGTGAACCTCGCCGGCGGCCTCGCCCTCGTCCGGGCCGCGGCCGGCCCCGGCCGGCGGTGGGACGGCACGCTCGTGGCGTTCGAGGCGGGCGTGGCGACGTTCGCCGCGTGGATGTTCGCGTCGGAGGGGCTGACCCGGATCAACTCGGCCGTCCCGGAGGGCACACCGCCGGGCGGGGGAGCGGGCGCATGACGACGCCCGCTCTGCCGAGCACGGGCCGGGAGTCCAGCCACGGCACGAGCAGCGGCAGCACGGCCTCGGCCCGCATCGCCGACAGGTGATCCCTGCCGGGCATGGTCTCGACGCGCCATCCGTGCGTCTCGAGCTCGCCGCGGTGGGAGCGCACCGCGCCGGCGATCACGACCTCGACGTCGCCCCAGCCGGGGCCGTAGGTGATGTCGTCGTCCTCGCCGACGAACGCGAGCCGCGGCACGTCCAGGCCGAGGGAGGCGCGGTCGTCGAACCCCCGCAGCGACTCGTAGAGCGTGACGTACTGCCGGGTCTGCTCGGGGCTCGCCGTCATCTCCACGGAGTCCCAGTCGCCCGGCTCCGGGGCCGCGCCGGTGGCCGGCGGCGGGGCGTCGCGGTGCGCGACGGCGAGGTCGTGCGCCGCCCGGGTGACGGTGAGCATGGCCTCGTACGGGCCGCCGAGCGGCGGGTACCCGCCCATCGCGAGCCCGGTGAGCCGGTCGGTGCGCAGCGCGAGCTGCAGGCCGGCGAGGGCCAGCCAGGAGTAGCCGTAGTACGCGAACCGCTCGGTCCCGGCCGCGTCGGCGACGGCGACCAGGTCGGCCGCGACGGCGTCGGCGGTCAGGGTCGTGGGCTTGGGGTGCTCCGCGAGGTGTCCCTCGTAGTCGGCGGCGAGCACCCGGTAGCCGGCCTCGACGAGCCCGGAGGCCAGGGCATGCCCGAGGTTCGGGTCGGCGCCCCAGGCTCGTGCGGCCTCGGCCTGCGGGCCGTCGACCAGGCGGGTGCTGACGGGTAGCAGGACGGTGGGCGCGTCGGCGTGCGGACCGTCGAGCACGGTCACGTCGAGGGCGGCACCGTCGTGGAGTCGGGCGGCGGGCATCGGTACCTCCGGAGGTAGGGCCGGATCAACTCTATACACTGTATAGCAATACGATGTGACGGGCGGTGATGGAAGGATGCCGGGAATGGACGAGGCGACGGGGTCGGCGGACGAGCGGGCCGTCGAGGCGCACGTGCGGCGCCTCTGGCGGCACCGCGGGGTCGCCGTCCCCCAGCCGCGCCGCGGCCCACGCCGCCGCCTCGATGTCGACGCCGTGCTCGACGCAGCCGTCGGGGTCGCGGACGCCGACGGGCTCGCCGCCGTGTCCACCCGCGCCGTCGCCGCCCGGCTCGGGCTCAGCGCCATGGCGCTGTACTCCTACGTGGGCACCAAGGACCAGCTGCTCGACCTCGTGGTGGACCACGCCTCCGCGCTCCCGGCCTGGGAGGACCCCGGTACGTCGGCCGCCGCGGACCTGACGGCATGGGCCGAGCGGCTCCTCGCCCTGCACGGCCGCCACCCCTGGCTGGCCGAACGCCCCTGGGCGGAGGCGCCGGGCGGCCCGCACCAGCAGGACTGGCTCGAACGCCTGCTCGAGATCCTGGAGCGGTGGGAGGTGCCGGGAGGATCGCGGGCCGCCGTCGTCACGACGCTGTACGCGGTCGTCGAGGCGGCGGCGCGGACCGCGGCCGCCCACGCCCGCACCTCGGGTGCGGACGCCGCCGCGTGGCTCGCCCGGGCCACCACCACGCGGCGCCTGGTGACCGACTACGCCGACCGCTACCCCCGCACCCTCGCGCTGCCGCAGCACGCCGACGACTGGCGCGCTGCCCCCGCCGCCGCGGTGCGGCACACCGTCGAGGTGCTCTGCCGCGGGCTGGGCCTGCCCGGCTGCGCCGCGCCGTCCGGCGCCGGTTAATCGCTTGCCGCGACCTCGGCGCCGTGGAACGGTCGCGACCGTGACCCTGACCACCGATGCCGCCATGCTGCTGGCCGCGTACGACGACCAGCTGCGCACCGACGCCGAGACCCCGAGCGCGACGTCGGTCGTCCGGCGTGGGCCGTTGCGCCTGGTCACCTTCGCCGGCGGCCGCGGCTTCGTCACCTACGCCGGGCTCGACGGCGCCGACGCGGCGGCCGTGCGCGACCTCGTCGCCGAGGCGGTGGGGTACTACCGGTCCGACCCCGCGATCACCCGCGTGGAGTGGAAGACGCGCGGCCACGACCACGCCCCGGGCCTGCACGACGTCCTGGTCGAGCACGGCTTCATCCCGGACGAGACCGAGTCGATCATGATCGGGGCGGCCGCGGCGCTGGCCGTCGACGTCCCGCTGCCCGACGGCGTCACGCTGCGCCGCGTCACGGCCGAGCGTGACGTGCGGGCGATGGCCGCCACGGCCGACGAGGTCTTCGGGGACGACCCCGCGACCTCGGGAACCGCGGAGGCGCTGCTGCGGCGCCAGGCGATCGACCCGCACCTGGAGCTGTGGGTCGCCGAGGCGGACGGCGTCGTCCTGAGCACGGGACGGCTCGAGCCGGTGCCCGGGACGCAGTTCGCCGGGCTGTGGGGCGGTGCCACGCGGCCCGAGTGTCGCGGGCGCGGCCTCTACCGCGCGCTCACCGCGGCCCGCGCCCGCGCGGCGCTCGCTGCCGGGGCGACCTACCTGCACAGCGACTCCACCGAGTTCTCGCGCCCCATCCTGGAACGGTCGGGCCTGCTCAGGGTCTCGACCACGACCCCGTACCGCTGGGTGCGGCCGGAGAGCTGACGATGAGCCTCGAGGAGCACCCCTTCGACTACCGGGTCACGAAGGACGGCAAGGTCCTGGTGAGCCGCGGCGGCCGGCTCGTGGTCACGGTCGCCGGCGCCCGCGCGGCCCGGCTGATCCCCCTGCTCGGCCACGACGACGAGACGGACCAGCAGCTGCTGGCGCGGGCCACGGGGAACTACCGGCACGGCAACGAGCGCAGGCGCTAGTCTTCGTGGTCGGTCCGGCGCTCAGACGCTGCGCGTCCCCGCGGCACGCGCCGGAGCCGCGCGGACGAGGAGGTGGCCGATGAGTCGGACCCGGCTGCTCGCCCGGCGCGGGGCGGCCCACGGCGGCCTGCTCCTGCTGGTGCTCCTCCTGGTCGCGGCGATGACGGCGGCCCTGGGCACCACCGTCGGATCGGTCCGCGCGGCCGAGCGCGAGATCGCCCGGGAGTCCCTCGCCGGGCACGGAACCCCCGCGAACCTCGTGGTGCGGACCCGGTTGCGCGCCGACGCGGCCGAGGTGCAGGACACGGCCCTGCGCGATGTCGTGCACCGCACCTTCGGTGCCGTGCCGGTCCGCGTCGACCGGGCCGTGGTGGCCGACGAGGGGTCGGACGACCCGTTCGTCCGCTGGACCCTGACCCCGGACGTCGCGTCCGCCGAGCCCGGGGACCTGGGGGCGCTCGCGTCGGCGGCGGGGCGCGTGCTGCCGGTGCTGCGCGACGACGAGGTGGCCACCGAGCGCGGCGTGGTGGTCACCGGCGACCTCGCCGAGCGCGCCGCGGCGGCCGCCGAGGCCGTGCGTGCGGCCTCGGCGGTGACGCTCGTCCCGCTGCTGCTCCTCGCGTTCGTGGGCGTCGTCGTCCTCACGCAGGTGGCCCGGCTGCTGGCGGCGACCCGTGAGACGGAGGTGCGCCTCCTCGCCGCGCGCGGGGCGTCCGCTGCCCAGGTGGCCGGGGCGGCCGCCGTGGAGGCCGTCCTGCTCGCCGGGGCGGGCGCGGGCCTGGGCTCCGGAGCCGCCGTCGCCTGGCTGGCCCTGCGCGGGGTCGGGCCCGGCGGCGCCGGGGGCGCCGTCGCCGTGACCGCCGCGACCGTGGCGGTCGCCTCCGCCGTCGTGCTGGGATCGGTCGCCGGGCTGCAGGGCCACAGGGTCGTGGCCGGGCGCGAGCGGTCCGACGCCGGGCGCGGCCGGCGCGCGGCCGCGGCCGGCACGGTGGTGGTCGCCGTCGCGGCGGCGACCGTCACCCTGTGGATGCTGCGCAGGCACGGCTCGCCGCTGGTGCCGACGCCCGACGGCGGGCAGCCCGACCTGGTCGCGGGGGCGGCTCCCGCGCTCGCCCTCGTGGCGGTGGCCGCGCTCGCGCTGGCGATGCTCGGCCCGCTCACCCGCGGGTGGGCGGCGCTGTCGGCGCGCGGACGCGGTGCGGTGGGCGTGCTGGTGGCCCGGCAGGTGGCGCGGCGACTGGCCGGCGTGGCCGTGCCGGTGGTGCTCCTCGTGCTCGCGGGCGGCGCGGCCGTGCTCGCCGGGGCATACGCCGGGACGGCGCAGCGGATGCAGGCGGACGCCGCCCAGCTCGCCCACGGCACCGACGTGCGGGTCGTGGCGTCGGACGGGACGGACGTCACGGCCGACGCCGCGAGCCGCGGCGCGGCGGCCGCTCCCGCGCTCGTGGCCGAGGGGTCGGCGGGCGACGCGCCGGCCACGCTCGTGGCCCTGCCGCCCGGGGCGGTCACCGACGTCGTCCGCGCCCCGGCGAGCACGGTGGACCCCGTCGTCCTCGCCCACGCGCTCGACGGCGAGGACCCGTTCGGCGGCGCTCCCGTGCTGCCCGGCGCGACGGACTCCCTGGTGGTCACCGTGTCGGCGCGGGTGGCGGTCGCCGGCCTCGCCGACACGGGGGGCCGGCCAGGGGTCCGATCCAGGCGCCGAGGCCGGCACGGGGGCGTGGGCAGGGCCGGCGTCGTGGCCCGAGCTGCTGGCCCGGGCCGGGGCGTCGGACCGGACGCGCAGCACCCTGGAACGGCTCGAGAGCTCGGGCGTCAGCCTGTGGCTGTGGCTCGCGGACGCCGACGGGCGGCTCGCGCGGGTCGAGGTGGGGCGCCTCGACTACGACCTGGACGGCGACGGCGACGGCACCCACCCGATCGGGCCGTCAGGGCGCCGCCACGAGCTCGTGGTCGACGTGCCCGACCGGCTGCGGGGCGACCTGCGGCTGGTCGGCCTCGACGTGCTCGCCGGCGGCGGCGTCCCGTGGGACACCCGCGTGGGCGTGACCGTCGACGCGGTCAGGGCGTCCGGGGACCCCGCGGGCCGGGTCACGGACCCGGCCGAGACCGCCTGGGCTCCCGTCGGCCCGGACACCCGGACGGCCACCGTGCCCGGCGAGGGACCCGGCGACGAGCCGGCCGGCCTGGGGGCCGTCCTGGCCCCCGCCGACCGGGAGACGACCCCGTACCGGGTCCTCGCGCGAGGCGTGGGGGAGGCGCCGGCGCGCGCCGTCGTCACGACCTCGCTGGCCGACCGGCTCGATCTGGGGCCAGGGGACCGCGTCGAGCTGCCGGTCGGCCGGACGAGCGTGCCCGTCGAGGTGACGGGGGTCGTGGCGGAGGTGCCGGGTGCGGGTCGCCCGGACGCGGCGCTCGCCGACCTCGCGGGGGTGGAGGCCGGCCTGGTCGCCCGGGTCTCGGGCCCGCCGCAGCCGGCCGAGACGTGGGTCGGCATCGACGGCGCGGGCAGCACCGCCGCCGTCGCGCGGGCGCTGCGCGCCGAGGTTCCGTCGGACGGCACGGTGACGGTCACGACGAGGCCCGACGTGGCACCCGCCGTCGACGCCGCGGCGCCGGTCCGTGCCGCCTTCGGCGTCGCGGCGGCCGGCGCCGCGCTGCTCGCGGTCGTCGGGCTGCTGGCCGTCGCGTCCGCCGCGCTGCGGGCACGGCGCCCGGAGGTCGCGGTGCTGCGCGCGGTGGGGGTGCCGCCCCGCGTCCAGGGCCGGCTGCGGGCCGCGGAGCAGGCGTGGGTCGCGGTCGTCTCGGTCCTGCTCGGCGCGGCCGCGGGCGCCGCGGCCGCGGCCCTGACCGTGCCGGGCCTCGCCGGCGCGGCGCTGGTCGGCACCGGCGTCGAGCCGGTCCCGGTGCTCACCCTCGCCGCGCGGGACACCGCCGTTCCCCTGGCGACACTGCTGCTGGGGGTGGTAGCCGTGCTGGCGGTGACGTACGCCCGCGTCGTCGCGCAGGCGCGCGACGGCTCCTACCGCGAGGAGGTGCGGTGATGCTCCGCCTGCTCCTGCGGCGGCACCTGGCGACCGTGCGTGGCGCCGGCCTCGTCCTCGCGCTCGTCGCGCTGCTGACCGCGGCCGTCGCGACGACCGCCGTGCGCGAGGTCGCGGACCTGCGGGCGCGGCAGGTCGAGCATGCCGTGCAGGACCTCACGCCCCTCGTGCGCGACGTCGTCTCCACCTCCGGCCGGACCCCCGGGACGACGACGGGCACGAGCCCGCCCCTGGGCGGGCTCGTCGAGGGCGACCCCGTCCCGCAGGTCCCCCCGGACCCGGGCTGGGACCGTTTCCTCGCCGGGATGCGCGAGCTCGCAGCCACCCGGCCCGCCCCGCTGCGCGACGTCCTCGGCGCGCCCGACCTCACGGTCCAGACCAGGCCCGTCGCCATGCGGGACGTGCCCGGCTCCGGTCTGGAGGAGAACGCGGTGGTGCTGCGCGCCACCGCCCGGCTCGACGAGAGCTTCCGCCTCGTCGACGGCGCCTGGCCGGCGGCCACGCCGATCGCCGTCACGCCCGCCGGGCCGGCGGGCGACGCGCCGGTCGAGGTGGTCGCCACGGAGCGGACCGCCGAGACGCTGGGCTGGGAGATCGGCGAGGACTACCGGGCGGACGTGTGGCAGCACCCGCCGCTGCGCCTGGTCGGGGTCGTGGCGCCCGTCGACCCGGACGCCGGCACCTGGTACCACCAGCCCTTCGGTCTCGAGCCCCAGGTCACCAAGGACTTCGAGCGCGGCGACCTCGCCACCGCCGCGGCCTACACGGCGCCGGCCATGATCGACGCGCTGGCCGCCCGGGGCGCGCAGACGCGGCTCTGGTACCCGGTGACCACGCAGGGCCTGGACGCCGCCGACGTGCCCGCGCTCGCCGCGCAGGTCCGTGGCCTGACGAACGACACGCCGGAGGTGGTCCCCGGCGACCCGGTCCGCCTGCAGGCGGCCACCGGCCTGGCGGGGGTCCTCGACGAGGTCGTCGCCGAGCGCGTCGGGACCGACGCGGTGCTCGCCGTCCTGCTCGTCGGCCCGCTCGGGGCTCTCGTCGCCGCCGTGGCCCTCGCCGCCCGCCTCCTCGTCGAGCGCGGGCGCGCCACCCTGGCGGTCCTGCGCGCCCGCGGAGCGACGTCGGGGCAGCTGCATGCCCTCGTCGCGGCCGAGGGGCTCGTCGTGTGCGTGCCGGCGGCGGCCGCCGGACTCGTGCTCGGCCTCGTGGTGCGGCCCGGGGGGCTCACCGGCACCCAGGTGCTGCTCACGGTCGTCGCGGCCGTCGCCCCCGCGGCCGCCGGGGCGGCGAGCGTGCCGCGCGACCTGCGCCCGCAGCGTGCCGACCTGACCGGGCGACGGCGCTCGCGCGCCCGGCTGACGGCCGAGCTCCTGCTCGTGGGCCTCGCCGTCGTCGCGACGGCGCTGCTGCTGCGCCGCGGGGTCGTCTCGGGCGGCGTCGACCCCCTCCTGGCCGCCACGCCGCTGCTGGTCAGCGCGGCCGCGACCGTGCTCGCCGTCCGCGCGGCCCCGCACGTCGCTCGGGTGCTCGAGCGTGCCCTGGCCCGCCGCGACGACCTCGTGGCGTTCCTCGGCGCCGCCCGGGCGACGCGCGCGCCGGCAGGCGGTGTCGTGCCGGCGCTCGCGCTCGTCCTGTGCGTCACCGTCACGGCCTCCTCGGCCGTGGTGCTGTCGACGCTGCGCGCGGGGACGGAGCGGCAGGCGCACCTCGAGGTCGGGGCGGACCTGCGGGTCACGGGGCCCGTCGTGACGCCCGAGGCGCTCGCGGGGCTGCGCGACCACGACGGCGTGGCCGAGGTCGCGACCGTCGCGCGGCTCGACGACGTCGGCACGATCGTCCACGACGCCCCGGGCACGGACGGCCGGACGCCCGTGGCGGTGCTCGTCGCGGACGCCGACGCGCTCGCGCGGGTCCAGGCCGCGGTCCCCGGCGCGCCGACCGGTGTCCAGGAGCTCGACGAGCCGCCGGACGACGGCACGCTGCGGGTCGTGGCGCACGGCGTGCCGGGAGGCGAGGACGCCGTCCTCGAGCTCGGCGAGGCGAGCGTCGACGTCGAGGTGGCGGCCCGCGTGGGCACGGTCCCCGGCGTGCCGGTGCACACCCCCTTCGTGCTCGTCGACGCCGGCCGCGCGGCCGGCGCGCTCGGCGTCGCCCCGGAGCCCCGGACCGCCCTGGTCGCGCTCGACGACCACGGCGCGGCCGGCGCCGTGCGCGACCTGGTGCGCGACGTGGTGGGGGAGCGGGCCACCGTGGACGACCCGCGCAGCGCGGCCGCCGCCCGGATGTCGTCGCCGTCGGTGGCCGGGATCGCGGTCGCGGCGGCGACCGCGGTGGCGGTGGCGGGCGTGCTCGGCGTGCTCGTGGTCGCGATGATGCTCGTCCTGGCGGCGCCGGACCGGGAGCGGCTCCTCGGCGTCCTGCGGTCCCTGGGGCTGCGCCGGGGCGAGGCCCGCGGGATCGTCGCGTGGGAGGTGGGGCCGTGGGCGGTCGTCGCGCTCGTCGTCGGGGGCGCGCTCGGTCTCGTCGTCCCTGCCCTGCTGCGCGCCGGTGTCGACCTCACCCCGCTGACGGGAGGTGGGCGACAGCCGTCGCTGGCCCTCGACCCGGTGCTGGCGCTGGCCGGGGCGGCCGGGTTCGTCGCCGTCGTGGTGGTGGGGACGCTGCTGGCGTCGGTCGGGGGCCGCTCGGCCGCCGTGGACGGGACGAGGGAGGAGTGACGGGGCGTGGGAGGAGCCGGATGACGGGCACGGGAACGGGCACAGCGGTGGCGGACGCGCGCGCCGCGGCCGGCGGAGGGGAGATCCTCTGCCGCGGCCTGGTGCGGGTCTTCGCGACCGACGGGATCGAGGTGCAGGCGCTGCAGGGCCTCGACCTCGGCGTGGGGCCCTCGGAGCTCGTGGCGGTGGTCGGCGCGAGCGGGTCCGGCAAGTCGACCCTGCTCAACGTGCTGTCCGGGATGGACACGCCGACCGCGGGTTCGGCCGTCGTGGCGGGCACCGACCTGCTCGCGATGGGCGCCCACCAGCGCGTGCGCTTCCGGCGCACGACGGTCGGCTTCGTGTGGCAGCAGACGGCGCGCAACCTGCTGCCCTACCTCACGGCCGCCGAGAACGTGCTCCTGCCGCTCGAGGTCGCCGGCGCGGTCCCGCGGTCGCGTCGCGCCGCCCGCGTCCGCGAGCTGCTGGAGCTGCTCGGCGTGGCGGACGTCGCGGACCGTCGCCCCGGACGGATGTCGGGCGGGCAGCAGCAGCGCGTCGCCATCGCGGTGGCGGTGGCGAACGGTCCGCGGGTGCTGCTCGCGGACGAGCCCACCGGCGAGCTCGACGAGGCGGCCAGCGTGGACGTGCTCGAGGCGCTGCGGGGCGTCAACGCCGAGACGGGCGTCACGACGCTCCTGGTCACCCACGACCCCGCCGTCGCGGAGCACGTGGCACGCACGGTGCAGATCCGCGACGGGCGCACCTCGACGGAGGTGCTGCGTCGCGAGGAGGTCGACGAGCACGGCGCGACGCGCCACGTCGCGGAGGAGTTCGCGGTGCTGGACCGGGTGGGGCGCCTGCAGCTCTCGGCGGACTTCGTGGCCGCGCTGGACCTGCGCGACCGTGTCCGGCTCGCGCTGGAGCCGGACCGGGTCGAGGTGCGCCCGGACCGTGCCGGTCCCGGTGGGACGGAGGGAGGACGATGACGGTGCTGCGAGCGGAGCGGCTCGCCCGGGTGTACGGGCGGGGCGACGGCGAGGTGCACGCCCTGGCGGGCGCGGGGCTCGAGGTGGCCGCGGGCGAGCTCGTCGTGGTCGTGGGGCCGTCAGGGTCCGGCAAGACGACGCTGCTGCACCTCCTGGGCGGCCTGGACCGGCCGACGTCGGGCCGGGTGTGGCTCGGCGGAGGCGCCGCGGTCGGGGACGGGGAGCGCGATCTGTCGGCGATGAGCGAGGACGAGCTGCACGCCGCCCGCCGCGGGGAGATCGGTTTCGTCTTCCAGTCGTTCGGGCTGGTCCCGGTGCTGTCCGCGGCGGAGAACGTCGAGGTGCCGCTGCGTCTGGCTCGCGTGCCCGCCGCCGAGCGCGCGCGCCGCGTCGCCGCGGCGCTGGACGCGGTGGGCCTGGCGGGGCACGCCGACCAGCGGCCGGACGAGCTGTCGGGCGGGCAGCAGCAGCGGGTCGGTATCGCGCGCGCCGTCGTGCACGAGCCGCGTGTCCTGCTCGCCGACGAGCCGACCGGCCAGCTCGACTCCGCGACGGCGGTCCTCGTCATGGACCTGGTCCGCGACCTCGTGCACACGCGCGGCGTGGCGGCCGTCGTCACGACCCACGACGCCGAGCTGGTGGCCCGCGCGGACCGGGTGCTGGTGCTGCGGGACGGTATGCTGCGCGAACCTTGACCCGCCGGGCCCCATACCCGGGTTCGGACGTGACCGCAAGATTGCGCTCAGATACCGGAATGGTCACGGTTGGAGGTATACAAGGGGATCGGGGTATGACTAGCACGACGACGTGACTAGGCTCACCCGCGCACAGCGCAGAGCGTGCACTCGCGCGCGCTGCGCCTCACCGGCGACCTCACCCCCGTCGGTGGGAGACACTACTCAGGAGGACCAGTGACACCTCGACGACGACTTGCAGGCGTGGGCTCGTTCGCCCTCGCCTCAGCACTGCTGCTGTCCGCGTGCGGAGGCGGTTCCGGTGACGACACCGGCGAGACCAGCGCCGAGGGCGACAGCTCCGGGATCGTCACCGTCAGCAGCGGCGAGCCCCAGAACCCGCTGACCCCCGGCATGACCAACGAGGTCTACGGCGGGCTCGTGGTCAAGAACATCTACGAAGGACTGGTGTCCTACGACGCCGAGGGCGCCGTCCACAACGAGGTCGCCGAGTCGATCGAGTCGGACGACAACAAGACCTGGACGATCACCATCAAGGACGGGTGGGAGTTCTCCGACGGCACGCCGGTGACGGCGAGCAGCTTCGTCGACTCGTGGAAGTACATCGCGAACATCGAGAACGCGCAGAACCAGCAGTACTTCTTCAACGGCTTCAAGGGCTACGACCCGGAGAAGCCGTCCGACATCGCGGTCGAGGTGGTCGACGACCACACGTTCACCGCGGAGCTGTCCGTGCCGTCCTCCGACTTCGAGCTGTGGCTCGGGTACTCGGCGTTCTACCCGATGCCCGAGGCGTTCTTCGAGGACCCGGAGGCCTTCGCGGACGAGCCGATCGGCAACGGGCCGTACGAGATCGAGAGCTGGGAGCACGACCAGCAGATCAGCCTGCGCCCGTCGGACTCGTACGCCGGTGAGCGCACGCCGGCGAACGGTGGCATCGACATGATCGCCTACACCGAGGAGGACGCGGCGTACAACGACCTGCTCTCGGACAACCTCGACATCATCACCAACGTGCCGGCCTCGGCGTTCGGCACGTTCGAGGACGACCTCGGCGACCGTGCGGTCAACCAGCCCGCGGCCGTGATCCAGGTCGTCAACGTGCCCGAGTGGGTCGAGGAGTTCCAGGGCGAGGCCGGCGTCAAGCGCCGCAAGGCCATCTCGATGGCCATCGACCGCCCGACGATCACCGAGACGATCTACCAGGGTGCGCGCACCCCGGCGCACGACTTCACCTCGCCGGTGATCGACGGGTACTCGGAGGACATCCCCGGCTCGGAGATCCTCGAGTACAACGCCGACGAGGCCAAGAAGCTCTGGGACGAGGCGCAGTCCGAGTCGCCGATCGCCGACGACTACACCCTGCTCATCGCCTCGAACGCGGACTCCGACCACCAGACCTGGGTCGACGCGGTGTGCAACAACATCCGCCAGGTGCTGGAGATCGGGTGCGAGTTCGACCCGTACACCACGTTCGACGAGTTCCTCGACGCGCGTGACAACCAGGAGATCAAGGGCATCTTCCGTGGCGGCTGGCAGGCCGACTGGCCCTCGATGAGCAACTTCCTGGGCCCGATCTACGGCACGGGCGCCGGCTCGAACGACATGAAGTACTCGAGCAAGGCGTTCGACGCGAAGCTCGACGAGGCCGCGGCCGCGGAGTCGCCCGAGGACGCCACCGCGCTCTACAAGGAGGCGCAGGAGATCCTCTTCCAGGACGTCCCGGGCATCCCGCTCTGGTACCAGAACGCGACCGCCGGCTACTCGCAGGCGGTCGAGAACGTGCAGTTCGGGTGGGACAGCGACCCGATCCTGTACCAGGTCACCAAGTCCGAGTGACGCGCGACCGGGCCGCGCGCCCGCCCCTCCACCCACGGGGCGGCGCGCGGCCCCGGTCACGTCGCGCGATACGCCGGCGGTCATCTTCGTCAGGTACGGTCTGACGTCGACCGCTCGTCGCGAGGGGGCGGGGGCACCCACCGGTGCTCCCGCCCCGCCGCTGCCCGTCGGCCGAGCACGGCCACGGAGACCGAGAAACCCGTAGCCCGGGAGATCCCCGGGCACACGAGGAGAACCCACGCATGCTCTCGTATCTCGGACGCAGGATCCTTCAGCTGATCCCTGTGTTCCTGGGGGCGACCCTCCTGCTCTACGCCATGGTGTTCCTGCGCCCCGGCGACCCGATCGCGGCGCTCGGCGGCGAGCGCGGCCTCCCCGAGGCGACGCAGGAGGCGATCCGGGCGGAGTACAACCTGGACAAGCCCTTCATCGTGCAGTACCTGCTCTTCCTCCGCGGCGTCGTGACGCTCGACTTCGGTGTCGACTTCCGCGGCCGCGAGATCACCGAGGTGATCGCCAACGCCTTCCCCGTGACGATGCAGCTCGCGCTCATGGCGCTCGTGATCGAGGCGGTGTTCGGCATCGGGTTCGGCCTGATCGCCGGCCTGCGCAAGGGCAAGTTCTTCGACGGCACCGTCATGGTGCTGAGCCTGACGCTGATCGCGGTGCCGACCTTCGTGCTCGGCTTCATCATGCAGATCGTCGTCGGCGTGAACCTGGGATGGCTGCCCGTGACGGTGGGCAACAACCCGGACTTCGTCAGTCTCCTGATGCCGGCGATCGTGCTGGCCGGGACGTCGTTCGCCTACGTGCTACGACTGACGCGTACCTCGGTGGCGGAGAACTCGACGGCCGACTACGTGCGGACCGCCCGGGCTCGCGGTCTGGGGCGCTACCAGGTGACGACGCGGCACGTGCTGCGCAACTCGCTGATCCCCGTGGTGACCTTCATCGGCGCCGACCTCGGCGCCCTGATGAGCGGCTCGATCATCACGGAGGGCATCTTCAACATCCACGGCGTGGGCGGCACGCTCTACGACGCGATCACCCGCGGCGAGAGCGTCACCGTCGTCGCCATGACCACCGTGCTGGTCGTGGTCTACATCGCGGCGAACCTGCTCGTAGACCTGCTGTACGCCGCCCTCGACCCGAGGATCCGTTATGCCTGACAACTACGACGACCCGCGGGGCGGGCTGGCGACGCCGCGCCCCGGCCAGGAACACTTCGTCGCGGAGGTGGACGAGGGCGGCCTCGGTGCCGTCGACGCCGTCAAGTCCGACTCCGCACCCTCCAGCTTCTGGCGCGACGCCTGGCGCGAGATGCGCGGTCGCTGGCTCTTCTGGGTCTCGGCCGCGATCATCCTGCTCGTGGTGCTCGTGGCGGCCTTCCCGGGGTGGTTCACGTCGCTCGACCCGCGCCTGGACTGCGAGCTGACCGAGTCGCTGGGCGGCCCCGAGCCGGGCCACCCGTTCGGGTTCGACAAGCAGGGCTGCGACATCTACACCCGCACGATCTACGGGGCGCGGGCGTCCGTGCTCGTCGGCATCATGTCGACGACGATGGTCGTGCTCGTCGGGGCGGTCATGGGCTCCATCGCCGGCTACTACGGCAAGTGGTTCGACACCATCCTGTCGCGCGTCACCGACATCTTCTTCGCCATCCCGCTGGTGCTCGCGGCGATCGTCATCATGTCGGTCACGCCGAACCGGACCGCCTTCATCGTCGCGCTCGTCCTGGCGCTGTTCGGCTGGCCGCAGATCGCCCGCATCACGCGAGGCACCGTCATGTCGGTGAAGAACAACGAGTTCGTCACCGCCGCGCGGTCCCTGGGCATGAGCCGTGGGCGCATCCTGCGCAGGCACGTGCTGCCGAACGCCTCGGCGCCGATCATCGTCTACGCGACGGTCGCGCTGGGCCAGTTCATCGTGGCCGAGGCCTCGCTGAGCTTCCTCGGCATCGGCCTGCCGCCCTCCGTGGTCTCCTGGGGCGGCGACATCAACCAGTACCAGCAGGCGATCCGCACCGCCCCGGAGATCATCCTCTACCCGGCCGGAGGCCTGGCGCTGACCGTGCTCGGCTTCATGATGATGGGCGACGTCGTGCGCGACGCCCTCGACCCGAAGGCGCGTAAGCGATGACGACCCAGTTCCCCGTGACGAACGCCGGTACGGGCGACGACGGCCTCGCGCCCGTCGACCCGAGCAAGCCGCTGCTGGAGATCAAGGACCTGGAGATCTCCTTCACCACCGCCGTGGGCACCGTGAACGCGGTGCGCGGCGCGAACATCACCGTGTACCCCGGCCAGAGCGTGGCGATCGTGGGCGAGTCCGGCTCGGGCAAGTCCACGACCGCGGCGGCGATCATCGACCTGCTTCCCGGGACCGGCAAGGTCACCGGTGGCAGCATCGTGTTCGACGGGCGCGAGCTCGTGGGCGCGCCCGCCGCCGAGAACGAGGCCCTGCGGGGCCGCGAGATCGGCATGGTGCCGCAGGACCCGATGTCCAACCTCAACCCGGTCTGGCGCATCGGCACCCAGGTGACCGAGGCGCTCAAGGCCAACGGGTTCAAGGGCTCCAAGGCCGAGCTGAACGAGCGCATCGCCGCCGTGCTGAACGAGGCGGGGCTGCCGGACGCGGAGCGCCGTGCCAAGCAGTACCCGCACGAGTTCTCCGGCGGCATGCGCCAGCGCGCCCTCATCGGGATCGGCCTGGCCTCCCGGCCCAAGCTCCTCATCGCGGACGAGCCGACGTCGGCCCTCGACGTCACCGTCCAGCGGCAGATCCTGGACCACCTGGGCACGATGACCCAGGACCTGGGCACCGCCGTGCTGTTCATCACCCACGACCTGGGCCTGGCCGCCGAGCGCGCCGAGCACCTCGTGGTGATGTTCAAGGGGCGCGTGGTGGAGTCGGGCCCGGCGCAGCAGATCCTCGCCGACCCCCAGCACCCGTACACCAAGCGCCTCGTGGCGGCGGCCCCGTCGCTGGCTTCGCGCCGTATCCAGGTGGCGCACGAGGGCGGCCAGGCGCCGACCGAGCTCGTGCACCGCGCCGAGGGCGGCCAGACCGGCGACGTCGTGGTGGCGCGCAACCTGACCAAGGTCTTCGACATCCGCGGTTCGCTGTTCGGCGGCTCCACGGAGTTCAAGGCCGTCGACGACGTGTCGTTCCGGCTCGGGCGGGGCAAGACGCTCGCCCTGGTGGGCGAGTCGGGATCGGGCAAGTCCACGGCGGCGAACATGGTCCTCGGGCTGCTCGAGCCGACGTCGGGCGCCGTGGAGTTCGACGGCGTCGACATCGCCGGCCTGTCGCCGCAGGAGGCGTTCCGCTTCCGGCGCCGGATCCAGCCCGTGTTCCAGAACCCGTACGGGTCGCTCGACCCCATGTTCTCGATCTTCCGCTCGATCGAGGAGCCGCTCGAGCTGCACCGCGAGGGCAGCCGGAAGCAGCGGGAGAAGCGGGTGCGCGAGCTCCTCGACATGGTCTCGCTGCCCGCGTCGGCCATGCGCCGCTTCCCCAACGAGCTCTCCGGCGGCCAGCGCCAGCGCATCGCCATCGCGCGCGCCCTGGCGCTCAACCCGGAGGTCGTCGTCCTCGACGAGGCGGTCTCCGCGCTGGACGTGCTCGTCCAGGCGCAGATCCTCGAGCTCCTGGGGAAGCTCCAGGACGAGCTCGGCCTGTCGTACCTGTTCATCACGCACGACCTCGCGGTGGTCCGCCAGATCGCCGACGACGTCGTCGTCATGCAGACCGGCAAGGTCGTCGAGCAGGCGACGACGGACGAGGTCTTCGACAACCCTCAGCAGCAGTACACGCGGGACCTGCTCGCCGCGATCCCGGGCGCCGGGCTCGAGGGGGTCGAGCTCGCCGGCTGAGCCGGACGACGCCGCATGCCCGTCGGCACGTGCCGGCACGGACGCCGGTGGCTCTCCCGCGAGGAGGGCCACCGGCGTTTGATTTGCAGAACCTTCACATTCGCGACACCGTGGAGGGCATGAATCGTCGTCGGTCCACCCTGTCGCCACCGGTGTTCTACCCGGCGGCGGGACTCATCGTCCTGTTCGTCCTGCTCGCGGCCTTCGCGACCGACGCGACGGCCGAGGTGATGGACACGCTGCAGGCCAAGGTCATCAGCGGGTTCGGCTGGTACTACGTCCTCATCGTCGCGGCGTTCACCGTCTTCGCGATCTGGATGGGCGTGAGCCGGTTCGGCGACATCACGCTCGGCCCCGACGACGAGGAGCCGAGCTTCCGCCTGCCCGTGTGGTTCGCGATGCTGTTCGCCACCGGCATGGGCATCGGCCTGGTGTACTACGGGGTCGCCGAGCCGCTGTCGCACTTCCAGCACCCCAAGCCCGGCGTGACCGGCGGGGCGTCCGCGCTCGGCGAGGCCGCGATCGGTCAGACCTACCTGCACTGGGGCTTCCACGCCTGGGGCATCTACGTGATCATCGGCCTCGCGCTGGCGTACGCGATCCACCGCAAGGGGCGCCCGGTGTCGATCCGCTGGGCGCTGGAGCCGATCCTCGGCGACCGCGTCAAGGGCTGGATCGGCAACGTCATCGACGTGCTGGCGATCTTCGGCACGGTGTTCGGCGTCGCCACGTCGCTGGGGCTCGGCGTGACGCAGATCGCGGCCGGGCTCGACTACCTCGACGTCGCGAACCCGACGCTCGCGCTGCAGATGGGGCTCATCGCCGCCATCACGGCCGTCGCCGCGACGTCCGTCGCCTCCGGTCTTGAACGCGGCATCAAGTGGCTCTCCAACGGCAACATGATCCTGGCCGGCCTGCTGGTCGTCGCGGTCCTGCTCATGGGCTCGTCGCTGTTCCTGGCCCGCGAGTGGGTGCAGTCCATCGGCTACTACCTGCAGAACGTCATGTTCATGACGTTCGACACCCTGGCGTTCCAGGGGGACGACGGGCTGGCCTGGGAGTCCGGCTGGACCATCTTCTACTGGGGCTGGTGGATCTCGTGGGCGCCCTTCGTCGGCGTGTTCATCGCCCGCATCTCGCGTGGGCGCACCGTGCGCGAGTTCGTGCTCGGCACGCTGCTGGTCCCCATGCTCGTGACGACGGTGTGGTTCAGCGTCTTCGGCGGCTCGGCCATCCGCCAGGAGCTGGCCGAGCCGGGCTCGCTGCTCTCGCCGGACCCCGAGACCGGGGACATGGTCGTCAACACCGACACCGCGATGTTCCAGCTGTTCGACACGATCCCCGGCGGCGGAGCGTGGATGGCCGTCGTGGGCATCGTCCTGGTCGTCGTCTTCTTCGTGACGTCGTCGGACTCCGGCTCGTTCGTGGTCGACATGCTCGCGAACGGCGGCGAGGCCAACCCGCCGCTGTGGAGCCGGCTCTTCTGGGCCATCCTCGAGGGCGGGGTCGCCGCCGCGCTGCTGTACACCGGCGGGCTCCAGGCGCTGCAGACGGCCGCGATCCTCACCGCGCTGCCGTTCTCCGTGGTGCTGATCGCGATGATGTACGCGGTGTGGAAGGCCTTGAGCGTCGAGCACAACCAGATCCTGCGGGCCGAGCGGCGCGTGGCCCGTCGTGAGCTGACCGAGCACGTCACCGTGCAGGTGACCGAGCACGTCACCGAGCACTGGGACGAGCTCGCCGACCAGGCGGCGGCCGGCGGCGACGAGCCGGCGTCCAACGGGGTCGGACGGCGTGACGGGTGGCTCGGCCGGCTGCTCGGCCGCCGGGTGTGACGGCCGGGTAGGATGGATCGGCTCCGGGTTCCCGGACGCCGTTCTTCTCCGACAGGAATGAGATCCGTAGATGTCTGTGCGCTCCGACCTGCGCAACGTGGCGATCGTCGCCCACGTCGACCACGGCAAGACGACCCTCGTGGACGCCATGCTGCGTCAGGCGGGCGCGTTCGCCGCGCACCAGCAGGTGGACGACCGCGTCATGGACTCCGGCGACCTGGAGCGCGAGAAGGGGATCACGATCCTCGCCAAGAACACCGCGATCCGCTACGCCGGCCCGTCCGCGGCCACCGCGGGTGAGCCCGACGGCATCACGATCAACGTCATCGACACCCCGGGCCACGCCGACTTCGGCGGCGAGGTCGAGCGCGGTCTGTCGATGGTGGACGGCGTCGTGCTCCTCGTCGACGCCTCCGAGGGGCCGCTGCCGCAGACGCGCTTCGTGCTGCGCAAGGCGCTCGCCGCCAAGCTGCCCGTCATCGTCGTCGTCAACAAGGTCGACCGCCCGGACGCCCGCATCACCGAGGTCGTCGGCGAGACGACCGACCTGCTGCTCGGTCTGGCGAGCGACCTGTCGGACGAGGTCCCCGACCTCGACCTGGACGCCGTCCTCGACGTGCCCGTGGTGTACGCCTCGGCCAAGGCGGGCCGGGCCTCGATCGAGCAGCCCGCCGACGGCGGTCTGCCCGAGAACGAGGACCTCGAGCCGCTGTTCGGCACCATCCTGGCGTCGGTCCCCGCGCCCACCTACGACGAGGCGATGCCGCTGCAGGCGCACGTCACCAACCTCGACGCGTCGCCGTTCCTGGGCCGTCTCGCGCTCCTGCGCATCTTCAACGGCACCCTGCGCAAGGGGCAGACGGTCGCGTGGGCCCGCCAGGACGGCTCGCTCAGCTCCGTGCGCATCACCGAGCTGCTGGAGACCAAGGCCCTGGACCGCGTGCCCGCCGAGTCCGCCGGCCCGGGCGACATCGTCGCCGTCGCCGGCATCGCGGACATCATGATCGGCGAGACGCTCACGGACGTCGACGACCCGCGCCCCCTGCCCCGCATCACCGTGGACGACCCGGCCATCTCCATGACCGTCGGGATCAACACGTCCCCGCTGGCCGGCAAGGGCGGCAAGGGGCACAAGGTCACGGCGCGGCAGGTCAAGGACCGCCTCGACGCGGAGCTCGTCGGCAACGTGTCGCTGCGCGTCCTGCCCACCGAGCGGCCGGACGCCTGGGAGGTCCAGGGCCGCGGCGAGCTGGCCCTGGCGATCCTCGTCGAGCAGATGCGACGCGAGGGCTTCGAGCTCACGGTCGGCAAGCCGCAGGTCGTCACCAAGGACGTCGACGGCAAGCGTCACGAGCCGATGGAGCGCATGACCATCGACGTGCCCGAGGAGTTCCTGGGCGCCGTCACGCAGCTCCTCGCCGCGCGCAAGGGCCGCATGGAGACGATGTCGAACCACGGCACCGGCTGGGTGCGCATGGAGTTCGTCGTCCCGGCCCGCGGCCTCATCGGGTTCCGCACCCGCTTCCTCACCGACACGCGCGGCACCGGCATCGCGTCCTCGTACGCCGAGGGCTACGAGCCGTGGCACGGTCCGATCGAGTCCCGCTCGACCGGGTCGCTCGTCGCCGACCGCGCGGGCAAGGTCACGCCGTTCGCGATGATCAACCTGCAGGAGCGCGGCACGTTCTTCGTCGACCCCACGCAGGAGGTCTACGAGGGCATGATCGTGGGCGAGAACTCCCGCAACGAGGACATGGACGTCAACATCACCAAGGAGAAGAAGCTGACGAACATGCGGTCCTCGACCGCCGACAGCTTCGAGAACCTCATCCCGCCGAAGAAGCTCACGCTCGAGGAGTCGCTCGAGTTCGCGGCCGAGGACGAGTGCGTCGAGGTCACTCCCGAGGTCGTGCGCATCCGCAAGGTCGAGCTCGACGCGACCGCGCGCGCCCGGGCGACGGCGCGGGCCAAGCGCGCCTGAGGGAGCGGGCGAGGTGAGCGCTCCCGGTATGCCTGCGGGCGGGTTGCTGGCGGTGCACGCGCACCCCGACGACGAGACGCTGGCGACCGGCGCGCTGCTCGCGACCTGGGCGGACGCCAGGCGGCGGGTGACGGTCGTGACGTGCACGCGCGGCGAGCGCGGCGAGGTCGTCGACACGGCGTCGCACCCGACCGGCCTCGAGCACCTCGAGGGCGACGGGCCGGCCCTGGCCGCGCACCGCGAGTCGGAGCTCGCCGCCGCGCTGGCGGCCCTCGGGGTGACGGACCATGCCTTCCTGGACACGCTGCCCGTGCCGTCGGGGGAGCGGTACGAGGACTCCGGGATGGCGTGGGTCGCGCCGGGCATCGCCGGTCCGGCGCCGGACTCCGGCCCGGCGGCGTTCTCCCGCGTCCCGCTCGACGAGGCCGCCGCACGGCTGGCCGCCGTCGTGCGCGACCGCCGGCCCGCCGTCGTCGCGACGTACGAGCCCGGCGGGGGGTACGGGCACCCCGACCACGTCCGCACGCACGAGGTCACCGTGCGCGCGCTGGACCTCGCGGGCGACCCCGCCGCCCCGCTGCCCGGCGAGCCGTGGTCGGCCGACCTGTGGCAGGCGGTCGCCCCGGCGCACGAGCTGCGCGCCGCCCGGGAGTCGCTCGCCGAGAGCCCGACGGTGCGCGCCCTCGCGGACCGCGCCGGGCTGGCGTTCCCGGCGCCCGACGGCGCGCTGCCGCCCGTGGCACGCGGCGTGGACGAGCTCGACGGGCGGACGGCTGCGGTGGCGGCCCGGCCCGTCCTCGACCGGCTGCTCGGGGCGATGCGCGCGCACGCCACCCAGGTGCAGCACGCGCTGGCGCTCCCGCCCACGGAGGCCGGCGGCCCGGTGCCCGGCGTCGTCGGCTGCTACGCCCTGAGCAACGGCGTGCTCGCCCCGGTCCTGGCGCACGAGTCGTACCTCACGAGCGCGCCGGTAGGCTCGCGCCGATGAGCATCCCCGAGCCGACGCCCACGCCGGCCCCCGAGCCCGCGCCCCCCGACCGGGCCGCCGCCGCGCCGCGCGCCGGGCGGTACCGGTGGGTGGCGGTGCTCGCCCGGACCCTCCTCGCCGTCCTGCTGGGCGCCACCGTGGGCGTCCTCGGCACGGTGGCCCACCGCGCCGACTGGCAGGGCCTGCCCGCCGGCGTCGTCCTGGCGCTCGCCATCACGCTGTCGGCCGCGGTGCTGAGCCGGGCCTGGGCCGGGATCGGCACGCTGCTCGCGTGCGGTGCCGGATGGGTCGTCGCCGTGCAGGCCCTGGCGGTGGAGGGCCCGGGCGGGGACGTCCTCGTGCCCGCGCAGGCGGTGGGCCTGGTGTGGACCTACGGCGGCATGGCGCTGTTCCTCGTGGCCGCCTTCCTGCCGCGCTCCTGGTTCACGGAGCGCTGACCCGCGGCGCCGCGCGGCCGTCGTGGACCGCCGGTCGTGAGGGCCGTGTGGACCGGGGTGCCCACCCTGTGACGGGTCGGTACGGGTCGCCGCCCGCTTCGCCAGATTTGACCCGGACTGGTGCAGATATCGGGGCGTGCGCCGAGTAGGATCGACCGCCGTGGGTCCCCGCCCACCCCTGTCCTGTTCCAGGGCCGCCCGGCCCTGCCCCGAGCTCTCCGCGGAGTCGTTCCATGGGTCATCCGTCCGAGCGCGATCCCGCGCCCGAGCCGCACACCGAGGCCACCGGTGGCCGGCAGGTTCCCGCGCCCCGGGGTGACGCCGCGGGCGCGGGGCCGGGCGACGCCCCCTACGAACCGCGGGTGCGCCTGTACGAAGAGGCCGAGTCCGACGGGTCGGTCGGCGGCGACGCGCCGGGCGAGCCCGAGGGCCCGCCCGCCGGTGGTGACGCGCCGGACGGGTCCGGGGAGCCCGCCGAGCCGGACGACGTGCCCTACCAGCCCCGGGTCCGCCAGTACGAGCAGCAGAGCATCGCCACGGTCGCGGCGCCGGCCACGGGCGCCCCGACCCAGGCGCTGCCCACCGTCCCCGCCGCCGGTGCCGCCCCACCGGGCAGCGGAGCGCCCGCCGCGCCGTCCGCCACCGGACCTTCGGCCTCCGGACCTTCCGCCGCCGGGCCGTCCGCGGCGGCGACGTCCGCCGCCGCGGCCGCCGCGGCCGCCGAGGCCGCGGCGGCGGCCCGCACGAGCTCGCCCCTGGACCCGCTCGTGGGGGACGGGGCGCCCAGCCGCGCCCCCAAGGTCGCGCTGTGGGCCGGGATCGGCGTCGTCGTCCTGGCCGGGGCGTACGCCGGCGCGCAGTGGGCGTTCGCGGACACCGTGCCGCAGGGCACCACCGTCGCGGACGTGGAGATCGGCGGCCTCGGTGTCGCCGAGGCGACCAGCACGCTCGACCAGGCGCTCGCTCCGCGCGCGGCCGAGCCCGTCGCCGTCGCCGCGGGGGACGCCTCGAGCACCTTCGACCCCGCCGACGCGGGCCTCGCGCTCGACAGCGGCGCCACCGTGGACGAGCTCACCGGGTTCTCCCTCAGCCCGGTCCGGCTGTGGGAGCACCTCGTCGGGGGCGGGGAGCTGGACCCCGTCGTCGACGTGGACACAGACCGGCTCGCGGCGACGATCGACGGGCTCCAGGAGACCCTGCTCGTCGAGCCCGTCGACGGCACCGTCTCGTTCGACGACGGGGAGCCGGTCGCGACGAAGGCCGCGGACGGCTCGCAGGTGGTCGTCGACGAGGCGGTCGACGTGGTCGCGTCCGGCTGGCTCGTCAGCCCCGGCCCGTACGAGCTGCCGACCGAGGCCGTCGAGCCGGCGATCACGCAGGACGAGACGGACGCGGCGCTCGCACAGGCCGAGCAGGTCGTCTCGGGCCCGGTGAAGGTGTCGGTCGGAGACCAGACGGCCGAGCTGCCGGCCCGGGCGCTGGCGCGCGCCACCTCGTTCAAGGTGGTCGACGGCGCTCTGGAGCCGCAGTTCGACGGCGACCGGCTCGTCACGGCCGTCGTGGACCGCACGTCGGACCTGCTGACCGAGCCCGACGACGCCCACTTCGAGTTCTCCGGCGGCAAGCCGGTCGTGGTCGGCGGCGACACCGGGACCACCCTGAAGCCGAAGGCCGTGGCGTCCGCCGTGGGCGACGCGGCCCTCGGCGAGGAGCGCGAGACCGACGTCGAGCTCGTCGACGTGGACCCGGACCGCAGCGCGGACGCGCTGAAGGACATGGGCGTCAAGGAGGTCGTGTCCTCGTTCTCCACCCCGATCACGAACGACGCGATCCGCACGAAGAACCTCGAGCGCGGCGCCCAGCTGGTCACGGGTACGCTCGTCGCCCCCGGCGAGACCTTCTCGTTGCTGGACACGCTCTCGCCGATCGACACCGCCAACGGCTTCTACGCGGCGGGCGTGGTCAGCAACGGCGTGCACAAGGACGCCGTCGGCGGCGGGCTGTCGCAGATGGCCACGACCACGTACAACGCCGGGTACTTCGCGGGCTTCGACGACGCCGGCCACCGCCCGCACAGCTACTGGTTCAGCCGGTACCCGGCCGGCCGGGAGGCCACGATCTACGTGGGCGTGATCGACATGAAGTTCACCAACGACACGCCCTACGGCGCGGTGATGCAGTCCTGGGTCTCCGGGGGCGAGCTGCACGTCGCGATCTGGTCCACGCCCTACTACGACGTGAAGACGTCGTCGAGCGGCAAGCAGAACGTGGTGCCGAAGTCGACGGTGCACAACACCGGGGCCGGCTGCGCCGGCTACCCGGGCGGGAACGACGGCTTCACCATCACGAACTACCGCCAGGTGTTCCACGACGGCGAGAAGGTCAAGGACGAGTCCTTCACGTGGACCTACAAGCCGGACAACGCCGTCGTCTGCGACGATCCGGAGGCGGACCGCGGCACCGACCGCGGCAGGCCCGACGACAAGCCGGAGGACGGCAAGCCGGACGACGCCGGAAAGCCCGACGAGGACACGGAGGACTGATGCTCGGACGCACGGAGCACGAGTCGCCGGCGCACGCCGCCGCGGCCGCGGCGCAGGCCGGCTGGACGGGCGTGGACGGCGGGGCCGCCGGTGGGCCGGCGGACGCTCCGGACGAGCTCACGGAGCTGCTGGACCTGGGCGGCACCTCGGACACCCTGGCGACCGTGGCGAACATCGACGACCTCGCCGCGGTCGTCCATCTGGGTCACCCCGAGCAGCCCGCGCCCGCGCTGGAGCAGGCGCTGCTCGCCGGCGACCCCTCCCTCATCGTCACCGGGGCCGTCGCGGTGCACCCGCAGTGGGTGTGGGTGGCGCCCGCCGGCGCGCCGTCCGGCGGCCAGGTGGTCATCGACGAGGCCGGCCTGCGCGACTGTCGTGCGCGGCTGCGCGGCATGGGCGTGAGCCCGCGGCTCGTCCCCACCCGCACCCCGGTCGAGGAGCGGGCCGACATCGCCGGCCCGTCCGGGTCCCTGGTCGTGGAGCGTGCCCGGGTGCCCGCCGGCTGGGTGGAGCTGCCGGGCAGCGAGCACCTCGTGGCGGACGGGTCCGTCTGGTACGGGCTGCTCGAGTCGCGGTCCTCGTGGCCGGCGTTCGACGAGCCGGCCCAGGTCTGGCTCGCGGTCGGGCCCTCGGACGACCACCGCGGGTCGCTGCAGCACACGCTGGCCGTCCTGTCCGACTCGGGCGTGGACCTGCAGCACCTGCGCAGCCACCCCTCGACCCTCGGCCCGCACGTCTTCTTCACCTCGTTCCGGTGCCCGGACGTGCGTGTGCTCGACGCCCTCGTCGCCGGCCTGGACGCGCGGGGCGTCGCGCACCGCACCCTGGCGGTCCTCCCGGGCGCGGACCTCGTCCCCGGCCCGGACCTGCTCGAACCCCGCTGGGCCGCCTCGTGAGCGGCGGCTCCTCCGTCGCGTTCCTCGGCCCCGAGGGCACCTTCACCCACCAGGCGGTCCTGGCGTGGGCCGGGCGGACGGGGGAGCCCGAGGCGGCGACGCTGCCGCTCGGCACCGTCGCCGAGGTGCACGACGCCGTCGCCGCCGGCCGCGCCGACCGCGGCGTGGTCGCGATCGAGAGCTCCGTCGAGGGGTACGTCGTGCCCTCCCTCGACGCGCTCGTCGGCAGCGGCGAGGTCGTGGCCGTCGACGAGGTCGTGCTGGACGTGTCGTTCGACGCCTTCGCCCGTCCCGGGCACGACCCGGCGGCGCTGGTCGAGGCGACGGCGCACCCGCACGGGCTGGCGCAGTGCTCCCGCTTCGTCGTCGAGCGGGGTCTGCGCGCCGTGCCCGCGTCGTCGAACGCGGCGGCGTGCCGCGACCTGGCCGGTCACCAGGTGGCGCTCGGCCCCCGGCTGTGCGGCGAGCTGTACGGCCTGGAGACGGTCGCGACGCAGGTCGACGACGTCGCCGGGGCACGCACGCGCTTCCTCGTGCTGGCCCGCCGGTCCGAGGCGCCCGAGGCGCTGCGCGCCCTCGACGCCGCCGCCGGCTGGCGCACGATGCTCGCCGTCACCCCGGAGGTCACCGGCCCGGGGGTGCTCGCCCGGGTGACGGCGGCGTTCGGCCGGCGCGGCGTGAACATGTCGAGCCTGGTGGAGCGCCCGCTCAAGGTCCGCGAGGGCCAGTACGTGTTCGTCGTGACGCTCGAGGGCGCACCGTGGGACCCGGTGGTGCGCGAGCTGTGCGGGGAGCTGCTCGCGGCAGGCGACTCCCTCAAGGTGCTCGGCGTCCACCCGGCGGAGGCCGGCGGGCGGGGCCTGGACGGCGTGCTGCCGGACCACGCGCCCACCGGGAGCGTGCGCCGCGACGACCCGGACGCCGACCTGGCGCGGGGCCTGCTGTGGTGACCGCCGCCGCCCCGACGACCGTGGGGGTGGTGGGCCTCGGCCTGATCGGGGGGTCGCTCGCCCGGCTCCTCGCGTCCCGCGACGTCGAGGTCGTCACCACGGACGTCGACCCGGCGGCCCGCGCCGCGGCGCGCGCCGCGGGCCTGCCGGTCGCCGACGACGTGGCCGGCGTCTGCGGGGCCCGGCCGGAGGTGCTCGTGCTCGCCGTGCCCCTGCGGGCGGTGCCGGCCACCGCCGAGGCCGTGGCCAGCGCCGTCGACGCGGCCGACGGGCCCGGCCCGACGGTCACCGACGTCGGCAGCGTCAAGGGCCCCGTGCGCGCCGCCGTCGAGGCCGCCGGCCTGGGACCGCGCTACGTGGGTGCGCACCCGATGGCGGGCACCGAGCACAGCGGGTTCGACGCCTCGTCCCGGGACCTGCTGGACGGCGCCGCGTGGGCCGTGACCGTCGCGGAGGGCACCGGGACGGGCGGCGCGCCCGGGACCGACCCCGATCGCCTCGCGCAGGTGCTGGCCCTGGTGACGGGCCCGCTCGCGGGCACGGCCGCCGTCGTCACGGACGAGCAGCACGACGAGGCGACGGCGCTCGTGAGCCACGTGCCGCACGTCGTGGCCACGCAGCTGCTCAACGCCGTGGCCGGGGCGCCCGTGCGGGACCTGGCGCTCGGCCTGGCCGCGGGCAGCTTCCGGGACGGCACGCGCGTGGCGCGCACCGACCCGGCGCGCACCGAGGCGATGGTCGTCCAGAACGCGGCGTGGGTGGCGCCCGCCCTGCGCAAGGTCGTGCGCGACCTGGAGGTCGTCGTCGCGGCCCTGGAGACCAACGCCCCCCTGCACGGCTTCTTCCACGCCGCGGACGACGTGCGTGCCGGCAGGCTGCGGGACGCCGACGCGGAGCGGGTCACGTCCGAGTCGCTCATCGACGGCTGGCCCCGGCGGCTCGTGGAGCGCTGCGGCGCCGGCGCCGTCGTCGTCGGGATGGACCCCGGGAGCGGCGACGGCGCGCCGGGCGCCGCCCGCCTCCGGGGCTAGCCGGGCGTCCGTGCGCCGCCCTCGGTGCCGCCGGCGTCGTCGGTGCCGGCGGTGTCGTCCGCGCCGTCGCGGCCCCGGCGGGGCCGGCGCGCCGCCGGCCGCGGCGGCAGGCGCCGCACGGACTCCACCTGCGGGCCCGGCACGTCCTCCTCCACGCCCGCCGTCGGCCCGCCGCGGGCGGGGTCGCGCCGCAGCCGCAGCCCGTCGTCGTCGACGGCCACCACCACGCCGACGACGTCGGTCCACACGTGGCCGCTCGCGGCCGCCTCGTCGGTCGTGAGCCGCCGGCGCACGACCGCACGCGTACCGACGGGCAGGTCTCGCCAGGTGGACGATCTGGGGGTCGAGGGCGGGGGCATCACCTGAGCGATACTAGAGTTCGGTGATGAGGGCCGGTCCGCCGGTCCGCCGCACCACACCGCATGGGCCGCGGTGCGGACCCGCTCCGTGCCGTGCCCTCGTGACCTGGAAGGTACCCGCAGTGACCTACGTGATCGCTCAGCCGTGCGTCGACGTCAAGGACAGGGCGTGCATCGAGGAGTGTCCCGTGGACTGCATCTACGAGGGCTCGCGCTCGCTGTACATCCACCCCGACGAGTGCGTGGACTGCGGCGCCTGCGAGCCGGTGTGCCCGGTGGAGGCCATCTACTACGAGGACGACGTCCCGGAGCAGTGGAAGGACTACTACCGCGCCAACGTCGAGTTCTTCGACGACCTGGGCTCGCCCGGCGGGGCGGCGAAGATGGGCGTCATCTCCAAGGACGACCCGATGATCGCCGAGCTCCCGCCGCAGGCCTGAGCCGGCGCCGCGGACAGCCCGTGGGTTTCGCCGACCTCAGCTCCCTCGCCTACCCCTGGGACACCCTGGGGGACGTGCGCGCCACCGCCCGTGCCCACCCCGGCGGCGTCGTGGACCTGTCCATCGGCACGCCGGTGGACCCCACGCCGGGCGTGGTGCGCGAGGCCCTGGCGGCCGCGGTCGACGCGCACGGCTACCCCGCCACGCACGGCACCCCCGCGCTGAGGGAGGCCGTGGCGGGCTGGTTCGCGCGTCGCCGCGGCGTGCCCGGGCTCGACCCGGACGCGGTGCTGCCCACCGTCGGCTCCAAGGAGCTGGTGGGCCTGCTGCCGTCGCTGCTCCGCCTGGGGCCCGGGGACGTCGTCGTGCACCCCGAGACGGCCTACCCGACGTACGACGTGGGGGCGCGGCTCGCCGGGGCGACGCCGCTGGCGACGGACGACGTCGAGGCCTGGGCCGGGCGGCGTGACGTCCGCCTCGTGTGGGTGAACTCACCCGGGAACCCGACGGGCGAGGTGGCGGACACGGACCGGCTGCGCCGCGTCGTCGACGCGGCGCGGGAGATCGGGGCCGTCGTCGTGGGCGACGAGTGCTACGCGGAGCTGCCCTGGTCGCCGCGGTGGGTCTCCCCGGACGGCACGTCCCGGGTGCCGAGCCTGCTCGACCCGCGGGTGACCGGCGGCAGCCACGAGGGGCTGCTGGTGGCGTACTCGCTGTCCAAGCAGTCGTCGATGGCGGGCTACCGGGCGGCGTTCGTCGCCGGGGACCCGGGTCTCGTCGGCGCCCTGCTGGCCACGCGCAAGCATCTCGGCATGATCGTGCCGGCGCCGGTCCAGGCGGCGATGACCGCGGCGCTGGGCGACGACGCGCACGTCTCCGCCCAGCGGGAGGTCTACGGGGCGCGCCGCGCCGCCCTCTCCGAGGCGCTGCGCGGGGCCGGTTTCGCGATCGACGGCTCCGAGGCGGGGCTGTACCTGTGGGCCCGGCCCGCCGACGCGTCGCCGGGGCCGGCGGGCGCGCCGGCCGGCGCGACGTCCCGCGAGCTGGCCGCGTGGTTCGCCGGGCTGGGGATCCTCGTCGGGCCCGGCGAGTTCTACGGCCCGGCGGGCCGGCACCACGTGCGGGTCTCGCTCACCGCTCAGGACGACGCCGTGGCACGGGCTGTGGCGCGCCTCACATCCTCGTGACCCCGCGATAGGCGGAGGATAGGCAGGGGATTGGAACACCTTGGTGTTGAGGGGTAGGTTCGACCGCAGGCCGAGGTCGTCCTGGAGCGCGCCACGGTCGGTGCGCCCCGGGCACTCCGTCCCAGAGTCACGAGTCACGCGCCCTCCGGGTCCCGTCGCCGGGAGCCGCCGGGCCCGTCACGGAAGGAAGACATGACGTCCACCACGCCTGCCGCCGGCCAGCCTGGCGAGGCCGCCTCGGTCGAGCTCGTCGTCGACGGCACCGCCCGGCAGCTGCCCGTCGTCCCCGCCACCGAGGGCAACGACGGCATCGTCGTGTCGTCGCTCCTGCGGGACACCGGGATGGTCACGGTCGACCCCGGCTTCACGAACACCGCGTCCTGCTCCTCGGCGATCACGTACATCGACGGCGACCAGGGCATCCTGCGCTACCGCGGGTACCCGATCGAGCAGCTCGCCGACTCCTCGACGTTCCTCGAGGTCGCCTACCTGCTCATCAACGGCGAGCTGCCCACGCCGTCCGAGCTCGAGGCGTTCGAGGAGCGCGTCAACCGGCACACGCTCGTGCCGGAGGGCTTCCGCGCCTTCCTGTCGTCGTTCCCGCGGGGCGGGCACCCGATGTCGATCCTCGCCTCGGCGGTGAACGCGCTCGCGACCTACTACCCGGAGTCGCTGGACCCCCACGACCCCGAGGCGGTCGAGCTCGCGACGGTGCTCATCCTCGCCAAGGTCCGCACCATCACCTCCTACGTGCACCGTTCCATGCGGGACGAGCCGCTGATGTACCCGGACTACGCCCGCGGGTACGTCGACGACTTCCTGCGCATGACGTTCTCGCGCCCGTACGAGCACTGGGAGGCGGACCCCGTCCTCGTGTCCGCGATGGACAAGCTGCTGATCCTGCACGCCGACCACGAGCAGAACTGCTCGACGTCGACGGTGCGGGTCGTCGGCTCGTCGAACGCGAACCTCTACGCGTCGGTCGCCGCCGGCGTCAACGCCCTGTCCGGGCCGTCGCACGGCGGCGCGAACGAGGCCGTGCTGAAGATGCTCGAGAGCATTCGCAGCGGCGACGACTCCGTGGAGACCTTCATGAAGAAGGTCAAGAACAAGGAGGACGGCGTCCGGCTCATGGGCTTCGGCCACCGCGTCTACAAGAGCTACGACCCGCGCGCCGCCATCGTCAAGAAGCACGCCGACGCCGTCCTCGACCGCCTCGGCGCGAAGGACGAGCTGCTCGACATCGCGCGCGGGCTCGAGGAGATCGCGCTGAGCGACGACTACTTCGTCGAGCGCAAGCTCTACCCGAACGTGGACTTCTACACCGGCCTCATCTACAAGGCGATGGGCTTCTCCCCGGCGATGTTCACCCCGCTGTTCGCCCTCGGGCGCATGCCGGGCTGGATCGCGCAGTGGCGCGAGATGATGAACGACCCGCAGACGAAGATCGGCCGCCCGCGTCAGGTCTACACGGGGCCGACCGAGCGTCCGTACGTGCCGCTCGACCAGCGCTGACCGTCAGGCCGTAGGCCGACGGGTCGGGATGGTCGTGTCGCGAGGCGTCCATCCGGTCGCTCGTTCCTCGCGACCTCCCGCCAGGCCCGTCCAGCCTCTCGACACGACCATCCCGACCCGACGGCGGGGGCGGTCGTGGGGTGCGGCCGCGTCCGGCGCACGGCCGGACGCGACGATCGTCCTCGTTCGTCGGATGCGCGCGGTGGCCGACCCTAGTCGCGGGGGAGGGTGACGGTGACCCGGCCGGCGGGCTGGTCGTCCCCGTCGTCGACGGCGGACCAGGTGCCGGCGTCGCGCGTCCACGCCCGGTCGCCGGCGCGGACCTCCGTCGCGCCGGTCACGGAGGCCGTCGCGACCGCCCAGTGCGCCACGACCCAGGTGGCGGTGGTGGTGTCGCCGCCGAGCGCCGCGGCGTCGACACGGACCACGCCGTCGTCGCCGGCCGACGTCGCGTCGTGCAGGCCGAGGTCGCGCGCGAGCCGGTCGGACAGCACCTCCGCCCCGCCGGCGCCGTCGGTCGCCGCCTCGTCCTCGTCGGACGGCAGCGAGCAGGTCACGGCGGTGGGGGAGTGCCCCGTCATCGCCGACGCCCAGGCACGGGCCCGGGTCTCGTGCTGCGCGTACGCGTCCGGGAACCCCGAGCGCTGCACCGCCTGCGCGGCGACCGTGACCTCCAGGTCCTGGTAGCCGTCGACCTCGACGAGGCCGTCGTAGAACGCGCCCGTCGAGTACACCGGGTCGAGGATCTGCTCCGGCGTGCCCCAGCCCTGCGACGGGCGCTGCTGGAACAGACCGAGGGAGTCCCGGTCCCCGTAGTCGATGTTCTCCAGCCGTGACTCCTGCAGCGCGGTCGCCAGCGCGATCGTCGCCGCACGGGCGGGCAGGTCACGCTGCAGGGACGTCCCGACGAGCAGGGCCGCGTTCTCGGCCTGCACGGGCGTCAGGTACCAGTCGGTGCCGTCCAGCGCCGCGGCGCAGCGCACCGGCCGCGAACGGTCGTCGAGGGCGCGCAGCGTCCACACGACGCCGACCGTCGCGGCGACCCCCACCACCAGCACGCCCGCGACGGCGGCGTACCCCCGCCGCGGGCGACGTCGTGCGGACACCGTCCGGTCCCCGTCCCGCGGTCCGGCCGGCGTCAGTTGGCGTGCAGGGCGGCGTTGAGCTCCACGCCCACGCCGCCGCGCCGCAGGGCCTCGACCGCGCCGGTGCGCGAGTTCCGGCGGAAGAGCAGGTTGTCGCGGCCCGCCAGGTCGCGGGCGGCGACGACCAGCGGGTCGCCGTCGGCGCCCATCTCGCCGAGCACCGTCACCTTGGTCCCCGCGGTGAGGTAGAGGCCCGCCTCGACGATGCAGTCGTCGCCCAGGGGGATGCCCAGACCGGCGTTCGCGCCGAGCAGGGAGCGCTCGCCGACGCTGATGACGATCTTGCCGCCGCCGGAGAGCGTGCCCATGATCGACGCGCCGCCGCCGACGTCGGAGCCGTCGCCCACCACGACGCCGGCCGAGACGCGGCCCTCGATCATCGACGAGCCGAGGGTGCCGGCGTTGTAGTTCACGAAGCCCTCGTGCATCACGGTGGTGCCCGAGGCCAGGTGGGCGCCCAGGCGCACGCGGTCCGCGTCGGCCACGCGGACGCCCGGCGGGACGACGTAGTCGACCATGCGCGGGAACTTGTCGATGCCGTAGACGGTCACGGCGCGGCCGGTCGCGGCCCGCAGGCGCAGCCGGGTCGCCTCGAAGCCCTCCACCGGGCACGGGCCGTGCGACGTCCAGACGACGTTGTTGAGCACCCCGAACAGGCCGTCGAGGTTGACGCCGTGGGGCTGCACGAGCCGGTGGGAGAGCAGGTGCAGGCGCAGGTAGGCGTCGGCCGCGTCGGCGGGGGCGGCGTCGAGGTCGATCTCGGTGCGCACGACGACGACGTCCACCCGGCGGGCGTCGTCCCGCTCCGAGAGCGCGTCGAGCTCCGCAGGGACGTCGACGTCGGACGCGGGGGGCGCGCCGAGCTGCGGGCTCGGGTACCAGACGTCGAGCGTCGTGCCGTCGTCCGTGACGGTGGCGAGGCCGAGGCCCCAGGCCGGGCGCGTGGCGTGCGTAGCAGGCGTCGTCATGGGGCCAGGGTAGACGGCCCGTCTGCCAGGATGTGCGGGTGACCACGGACCGTACCGCCGCCCCCACCGACCCGCGCGCCGCCGTCGACCTGCTCGGCCTCCTCGACCCGGCCACGCTGCCCGACTCGGACCTCGTCGACCTGCTCGCGGCCGTCTGCGACGTGCCGTCGGTCTCCGGCGACGAGCGGGCGCTCGCCGACGCCGTCGAGGTCGTGCTGCGCGCGCAGCCGCGCCTGGACGTGCTGCGCGACGGCGACGCCCTCGTGGCCCGCACCCGGCTGGGGCGCGCGCAGCGCGTCGTCCTCGCCGGCCACCTCGACACGGTGCCGCTCACCGACCCGCCGAACCTGCCCACCCGGCTCGCCACCGCGCCCGACGGCACCGTCGAGCTGTGGGGGCGCGGCACCGTGGACATGAAGGGCGGCATCGCGGTGATGCTGGCGCTGGCCGCCGAGCTCGGCCGGGCGGACGGCCCGGAGCCCGGCGTGGACGTCACCTGGGTCTTCTACGACCTGGAGGAGGTCGAGGCCGAGCGCAACGGGCTGGGCCGGCTCGCGCGCCACCACCCCGACCTGCTCGCCGGCGACTTCGCCATCCTCGGCGAGTCGAGCAACGCCGGCATCGAGGGCGGCTGCAACGGCACGCTGCGGGTCGAGGTGCGCACCACGGGCGTCGCCGCCCACTCCGCCCGCTCCTGGGCGGGCGTCAACGCGATCCACGCGGCCGCGCCCGTGCTCGCACGGCTCGCGGACTACGAGGCGCGCGACGTCGAGGTGGACGGGCTCGTGTACCGGGAGGGTATGAACGCCGTGGGGATCTCCGGGGGGATCGCCGGCAACGTCGTGCCCGACGCGTGCACCGTCACCGTGAACTACCGGTTCGCCCCGTCCCGCGGCGTCGCGGAGGCCGAGGCGCACGTCCGCGAGCTCTTCGACGGCTACGACGTGGTGGTCACCGACGCCGCGCCGGGCGCGCGCCCCGGGCTCGACGCGCCGCTCGCGGCCGACTTCGTCGCCGCGGTGCTCGCCGCCACGGGTGGCACCCCGCAGCCCAAGTACGGGTGGACGGACGTCGCGCGCTTCGCCGAGCTGGGCGTGCCCGCGGTGAACTTCGGCCCGGGCGACCCGGTGCTGGCCCACAAGGACGACGAGCGGCTCCCGGTCGCCCGCCTCGCCCGGTGCCGGGACGCGCTGCGGGCCTGGCTCATCGGTGGGGGGCCTGCGCAGGCCTGCTGACGGCGGGCAGGTCCACGGGCGGCGTCGCCGCGGGCCTGCCGGGCGGTGACGGGGTGGTCGCGGGCTGTCCCGGCTCCGGTCGTACCTCGTCCTGCCGTCCGCGGGGCGAGGCCTCCGGTGCCGGCCGCGTCGTGGCCGGCCTGCCGGGCCGCGCCGTGTCGCCGACGAGCACGGTGCGGGACCGGGCGGCGCCCCGGCGCCCGCTCCCGGGGTCGAGGTGCCGCAGCGTCACCACGTGCTCGCCCGGGTCGAGGCCCCGCAGGGTCCGTCGCACGGTCGAGGACGCCGGGACGACCACCTCCGTGCGGGTGCCGTCGACCACGAGGGCGAAGGGGGTGCGACCGGCGGTGCGGACCACGATCCTCGGTGCGGCCGTGCCCTCGCGCTGCACGGTGAGCAGGCGCGGCGCGGTCAGGTCGACGGCGCCCGCCGCGACCTCGTCGTCGCCGGACCGGACGGTGAGGTGGTGCGCGCCGGGGGCGGCGTCGACGACCGCGTCCCAGGCCCCCGAACCGTCGACCGTGCCGGTCGCGGCGGCCACGCCGTCCACGAGGACGGTGAACGGGCTGCCGGCCCGGCCCGTGCCGGCCAGCTCGGGCAGCCATCGGCCGTCGCCGGCGACCGGCGCGACCGTGAGCTCGGGCTCGGGCTCGGGCTCGGGCTCGGGCTCGGGACTCGGCGACGGCGTGGCCGCGCCCGGCGAGGCGGTGGGGGAGGGTGTCGCGGCGGGCGGCGACGCGGACGGGGCGGGGTCGGGGACGACGGCGGGGGCCGCCTCGTCCTCGGCGGTCTCGAGCGTGCTCGCCGCGGCGGACGGGGCTGCGGCGACCGTGGTGTCGGCCGGTCCCGGGGCTGCCCCGCTCGTGTCGTCGCCGAGCTCCGCGTCGCCGTCGTCGGCGACCGGGAGGTCGAGAGCCGATCCACCCGCCGCGTCGTCGTCGGCGGACACCACGATCGCCGGCGCGTCGTCGGGGACGGCTGCGACGGCACCGAACGACACCGCCGCCGCACCGGACAGGGCGACGGCGGTCGCACCGGCCATCGCGGACCCCGCGACCCCGGCACCCGCCCCGGGGGCGGCGGGCAGCGGCGGCTGCGCCCGGCCGAGCGCGTCGAGGAGGGGGCCGCCACCGCCGGCCTCGGGCGGCAGCCAGGGCAGGGTGCCGGCGCCGGGCCACCAGGCCAGCGGCAGGAGCAGGCCGCGCAGGCGTGCGCGGAGACCCACGAGCTCGCGCTCGACGGCCCGGCAGTGGTCGCAGCCGGTGAGGTGGGCGTCCAGCCGCCGGCGTCCGCGCCGCGTCAGCGGACGCTCCCGCACCAGACGTGCGACGCACCACGCGCAGTCGTCGGTCGGGTAGGGCCCCGGGACGTGGGCGGCGAGCCAGGCAGCGCGCAGCGCGTCGCGGGCCCGGTAGGCCTGGGCGGCCGCGGCGTTCGAGGAGACCCCGAGCCGTGCGGCGACGTCGCGGGGCGCCAGCCCCTCGATCTCGGTCAGCCACAGGACGTCGCGCCACTGCGGGCGCAGGTCCGCGAAGGCCTTCCGGAGGACCGCGCGGTCCAGCAGGTCGTCCTCCGTCGGGCCGACCAGGTCCGTGACGTCGAGGTCCAGGGCAAGCGGCTCCTCGACGTGGCGCGCGGCGTTCTGCGAGACGTTGCGCATCGTCGCATAGAGGTAGGGGACGAACGCGGTGTGCGGCCCGTGGCCGGCGCGCACGGCCGCGAGGACGCGCGCGTACGACTCGTGCAGGAGGTCGTCCGGGTCCATCGTCGACGAGATGCGCGCGGCGACGCGGCGGGCCGCGGCGCTGTGCCGTTCCCACAGCGGGGCGAAGGCCTCGGCCTCCCCGTCGCGCACGCGCGCGAGGAGCTCGATGTCGGCCAGGTCGGCGTACGGGCGCGCGGTCGGCCGCCGGTCGTCGGCCTCGGTGCCGCCCCGACGCGGGACCTGACTGCGGGTGCGTGGTCTCATGCGTTCCTTCGTCGCCACCGTCGGTGGTGGCTCCTGGAGCGTAGGCCGCCGCGTGGCGCGTGGGAAGACCCGTGGTGCGCGCCCGCAGGAGCGGGCGCGCACCACGGGTGGCCGTGGCGGCGGTGGGCGGTCAGCCCCGGACCCGCCGGCGCAGGACGACGAGCGCCGTGCCCGCACCCGCGAGGAGCAGGGCGCCGAGGACGCCGAGCGCGATGTTCGCGCCCGTCCGGGGCAGGGTCGGCTCCGTCGGGGGAGTCGGCCCCGGGGTCGCCGGCGGCGTCGGCTCCGTGGTGGGCACGGTCGGCGTCGGCGTCGGCGTGGGCTCGCTCGGGACCTCGCGGCACACGCGCACGGTGGCGGTGTCCCGGTCCAGCTCGGTCCCGTCGGCGACGAGGTACGCGTCGTTCACGACGTCGAGGCACTCGCCCTGCGGGACCTCCACGGTCCGCGTGACGTCGAACGACGTGGTCGTGCCCTCGCCCTGGGTGTCGACCGTCCCGAGGAGCTCCGGCTCGTCGTCGGGAGCGACGAAGTCGTCCCAGACCTCGATGGAGCCGTTCACGTGGGTCGTGGTCGGGTCGATCTCCGTGGCGGCGGTCGCCGTGCCGAGCGGCGCGTTCTCCGGGTCGTCGACGTCGTCCTGCGTCTCCGGGTAGGTGCCGCGGTCCCAGGTGACGGTGGCGGTGGCCGTGCCGCCCGGCTCCGCGGTGTCGCAGGTGACGTCGTACGACGTCTCGCCGGCGGGGAGCTCCACCTGCAGGCCCTCGGTCCCGGGGTCGGCGTCCTCGGCGCCGTCGACCGTGCACGGCTCGTCGTTCATCACGACGTCGAGCGTGCCGGTGACCACCCCGTCGTTCGGGTTCGTCACCGTCACCGAGGCGCTCCGATCGGACGTGGTCGCGGCCGCGCCCTCGGTCACGACGATCTCGTAGGGCAGCTCGGCCGACTCCTGGTCGGCCGGGATCGTGACCTCGTCCTCGGCGGCCGCCTTGTCGACCGTCCACTCGTGGGTGATCGTCGCCACGGCCTCGCCGGCCACCTCGAGCTCCAGCGGCTGCCAGGCCAGCGGGTCGGTGAAGGTCAGGGTCTCGGAGGCCCCGGGCTCGAGCGTCACCGTCCGGGTCCGCTCACCCGGCGGCGGCAGCAGGTAGCCCTCGGGGGCCGCCGTCTCGGTGACCGTGAACTCGACGCCCCAGGCGTCCTCGCCGAGCTCGGTGAAGGTCACCGTGCCGTCCTCGCCCGTGGTGACGGTCGTCGAGCTGTCCGCGTCGGCCGGGGTGGCCGGGTCCGGGCTGACCGTGAACTCGGCGCCAGCCAGCGGCTCGCCGTCCTCGTTCGCCTTGAGGATCGTGACGTCGGCGCACAGGCTCGGCACGTCGATCGGGCCCTCGGCGTCGTCCTTGAGCTTGCCCTCGCCGTCCGCCTGGCCCTCCTGCGAGCGCAGGTGCACGGTCGCGAAGCCCTCGGCCGGGCACGTGCCGCCGACGCCGAGCTCGGTGAGGTCGATCTTCGTCTCCACGAACTGGTTCTCGCCGATCATGCCCTCCTCGGCGACGGGGGAGCCGAAGAAGTCCGCGACGGGCTCGTCGTTGACCGCGACGTCGAACCCGGAGCAGTCCGTGGGGGACCAGGAGCCCCCGTCCCACACGTCGACGCTCTGGCAGTCGAGGCCGACGTTGCCCCGGTCGGCGATGACGATCCGCAGGTCGCCCTCGGTGCGGGTCGGGGCGAGCTCGCCGGTCGTGTCGGCCTGGTTGAGCTCGACGTAGTACCGCCCGGTGCCCTGACCGTTGTCACGATCGAAGCCGAGGTACAGCCACTGGTCGAAGTCGTCGTCGACCTCGCTGGCGACCAGGACGTTGCCGACGTCCGACTTGCCCGACGGCGGCGTCCCCTCGGGCTCCCAGCCCGGGTAGCCGTCCTCCTGGTCGCCCGGGCCGAAGTACGTCTGCGGGTCGGCGGCCTGCTCGTCCTGGCCGACCGCGTCCGTGACGACGCTGACGCCCTCGACGGTCTCCCAGTCGAGGGTCGTGTCGGTGGCCTGGTTCCCGTCGACCTCGAAGTCCGCGCCGGCGGCCGCCGCCGGGCCGCCGGCGGCCACGAGCGAGGCGGCGGCCAGGCCGAGGGCGGCGAGCGTCCCGGTCGCGCGGGCGAGCGTCCCGCGCCGGCCGGGAGGCACCGTCGTCCCCCGGGGCGCGAACGCAGGCTGGCGGTGTCGTGTGCGTGGCACGGTTCTCCCTCGTCGTGCGTGTCGGGCCGGCAGGTAGTACCGGCCTCCACCCCTTCCAGACACCGGACGGGTGCCGTGCTGACGCGCGGGAGCGCGTGACGGATCCCACCGGGAACGCGCGTCATGATCGAGCCGCGGACGTGTCGTCGCGGCGACGCCGTAGGCTCGGGTCATGAGCGACAGCAGCGACGAGGGCGTACGGCAGTCGGGCCGCGGATACCGCAAGGGGCCGGTGCTCCTGCGCGGCACGCAGATCCCCGCGCAGACGACGGACCAGCGTCTCCTCGCGGCGGGCGGGGAGACGGACTGGGTGCACTCCGACCCGTGGCGCGTCATGCGCATCCAGTCGGAGTTCGTCGAGGGATTCGGCGCGCTGGCCGAGGTCGGCCCGGCGGTGTCCGTCTTCGGGTCGGCGCGCACGGCGCCCGACCACCCGGACTACGCGATGGCCACCGAGGTGGGCCGCCTGCTCGCCGAGGCCGGGTACGCCGTGATCACCGGCGGCGGGCCGGGGATCATGGAGGCCGCGAACGCGGGGGCGCACAAGGCCGGCGGCACGTCGATCGGGCTCGGGATCGAGCTGCCCTTCGAGCAGGGCATGAACGAGTACGTGAACCTGGGCGTGAACTTCCGCTACTTCTTCGCCCGCAAGACGATGTTCGTCAAGTACGCGCAGGGCTTCGTGGTCCTGCCCGGCGGGTTCGGCACCTTCGACGAGCTGTTCGAGGCGCTGACCCTGGTGCAGACGCGCAAGGTCACGGAGTTCCCGATCGTCCTGGTCGGCTCGGACTACTGGGGCGGTCTGCTGGAGTGGGCCCGCTCCGCCGTCGCGGAGCGCGGCATGATCGGCCGCGCCGACCTCGACCTGCTGCACCTGACGGACTCGCCCGCCGAGGCCGTGCAGTACGTCGTCGAGCGGGGCCGGGCGCTCGCGGCCTCCGAGCGGGAGGCCCTCGACGAGCTGGTGGAGGACCAGCGGGACGCGTCGCCGGCGACGGCCGACCGGCCGTGACACCGCCGCCCGGGGTGCCCGCCGCGGGCACCCCGCTGGTGCTGCGTGGCCGGGAGGTCGGCCGGGGCACGGACGGCGTGCTGCGCCCCGTGGTCATGGCGATCGTCAACCGCACCACCGACTCGTTCTACGCCCCGGCGCGCCTGGCCGACGACGGGGCGGCGCTGGAGGCGGCGCACCGTGCGTGGTCCGACGGCGCGCAGATCCTCGACGTCGGCGGGGTGCGCGCGGGCGTGGGCCCCGAGGTCGGCGAGGCGGAGGAGATCGACCGCGTGGTGCCCCTCGTCGCGCGGGTCCGGGAGCAGGTGCCCGACCTGCTGGTCTCGGTGGACACCTGGCGCTCGGGCGTGGCGCGCGAGGCGGTCGCCGCCGGCGCGGACCTGGTGAACGACACGTGGGCCGGCCACGACCCCGAGCTCGTCGAGGTGGCGGGCGCCGCCGGCGTCGGCGTCGTGTGCTCCCACACCGGCGGGGCGGTGCCCCGCACCGACCCCTACCGCGTCGAGTACCCGCCCGCCGGCACCGGGCGGGACGGCGACCCGCGCGACGGGCTGCTGGACGACGTCGTCGCGACGCTGCGGGCGTCGGCCGCTCGGGCCGTGGGGTGCGGCGTCCCGCCGTCGTCCGTGCTGGTCGACCCCACGCACGACTTCGGCAAGAACACCTGGCACTCGCTGCACCTGGTACGCCGCACGGCCACGCTCGCCGGGCTCGGGCACCCGCTCCTCATGGCGCTCTCCCGCAAGGACTTCGTGGGCGAGACGCTGGGCCTGCCGCCCGACGAGCGTCTCGAGGGCACCCTCGCGGCGACCGCCGTGGCCGCGTGGCTCGGTGCCACCGTCTTCCGCGCCCACGACGTCGCCGCCGCCCGGCACGCGCTGGACATGGTGGCGGCGGTGCGCGACGACGCCCCGCCGCGTCGCGCCGCGCGCGGCATGGCCTGACGCCTCCCCGCGCGGTCTCGGCAGTCGGCCGGCACGGTCCGAGGTGTGGAAGTCGCGGCCCGGTTCTGACCTAGAATGGTCGGGCGCGCCTCCTCGCCGTCCCGCCGGCCGGCGAGCGTCGGGGGAGGGGGCGGGCCGAGGAACCGGACAACGGAATGGAGTGCCACAGATGGCTGCGATGAAGCCGCGGACGGGTGACGGGCCGCTGGAGGTCACCAAGGAGGGCCGCGGGATCGTCATGCGGGTCCCCCTCGAGGGTGGTGGCCGTCTGGTCGTCGAGCTCAACGCGACCGAGGCCTCCGAGCTGGGCGAGGCGCTCCACGACGTCGTCGGATGACGTCCGGATGACATCGTCCGGCGACTGATTCGCACCGACGGGCGTGGGACAGCGGCGGCTGTCCCACGCCCGTCGCGTCGTCCGGCCCCGTGCCGTGGCGCGCGACCGGACCTCGACGCCCGCGCCAGTTGTACTGCTAGCGCCGCACGGCGACGAGCAGGCCGTCGCCCGCCGGCACCAGCGAGGGCAGCACGCGCGGGTCCGCCTGCAGCGACCGACCCACCTCCCGCACGACCGTCGTGACCTCGTCCCGCCGCGCCGGGTCGGGCACCATCCCGTGGTGCAGGGCACCGTCGACGGCCAGGACACCGCCGGGGCGCAGCATGCGCAGCGCCTCGCCGACGTACTCGGGGTAGGCGTGCGGGTCGGCAGCCACCAGCACGAGGTCGTAGGCCGCGTCCGTGAGGCGCGGCAGGACGTCGGCGGGCCGGCCGGGGATCGCCCGCGTCCGCGTGGGCGCGACGCCCGCCTCCGCGAACGCCCGCTTGGCCGCCCGCTGGTGCTCCAGCTCGGCGTCGATGGTGGTGAGCACGCCCTCCGGGGGCATGCCGCCCAGCAGCCAGAGCGCCGCGACGCCCGTGCCCGTGCCCACCTCGACGACGGTGCGGGCCCCGACCGCCGCCGCCAGCACGCGCAGGACCGCGCCGGTGCCCGGCGTCACCGCGTGGCAGCCGAGCTCCGCCGCGCGCTCGCGGGCCCGCAGCAGCACGTCGTCCTCCGGCACGAACGCCTCGGCGTAGGACCACGCCGCGGTCCGCGCGCGGGCGCCGTCGACGCCGGACGTGAAGTCGGTGGTGATGATGGTCCTCCACGGGATGCTGACGAGGTCTCGGTCGAGCCCTCGGTGAGGTCGTGGCGATCGTACGCGGGAACCTCACAGGTTGCGCGCACGCATCCGTGGGACGATGGGGGCGAGATGTCAGTGACGAAGCAGCGGCCGGTGCTCCGGCCACGAGGACAGCGATGAGCGGGACGAGCGTCGCCCGCACCGGCCCGGGCGCGCCCGCGCGAGAACCGGCGGACGACACGGGCGCGGCCGCGTGGACGCCGCCCACCTGGGACCAGATCGTGCGCGACCACTCCGCGCGCGTCTACCGCCTCGCGTACCGCCTCACGGGCAACCCGCAGGACGCGGAGGACCTCACGCAGGAGACGTTCCTGCGGGTGTTCCGCTCCCTGTCGAGCTACACGCCCGGCACGTTCGAGGGGTGGCTGCACCGCATCACCACGAACCTGTTCCTCGACCAGGTGCGCCGGCGCAAGCGCATCCGCATGGAGGCGATGGGCGACGACGCCGCCCGCGTGGCGTCCCCGGAGGGCCCGGGGCGCCCCGAGCGCGGCTTCGAGCACGCCAACCTCGACAACGACGTGCAGCAGGCGCTGGACGCGCTGCGGCCCGAGTACCGGGCCGCCGTCGTCCTGTGCGACATCGAGGGGCTGAGCTACGAGGAGATCGCCGTGACCCTCGGGATCAAGCTGGGCACGGTGCGCTCGCGGATCCACCGGGCAAGGGCGCAGCTGCGGGACTCGCTCGAGCACCGCCGTGACGAGGTGACGGGCCCGGCCGGCGGGGGCCGACGGTGAGCGCGCACCTGGGGTGCTGGGTCAGCGACCTCGTCGACGGCCAGCTCGACGCGGCGACGACGGAGCGCGCGCTCGCGCACGTCGCGACCTGCGCCCGGTGCGCCGACGAGCTCGCGGCGGCACGGGCCGCGCACCGCGCCCTCGCCGCGGCGCGAGACGTCGCGCCCGACCCGGGGCTGACCGACCGCCTGCTGGCGCTGTCCGCGTCCATCCCGCCCGCGGCCGACGACCCCCTGCGCGCCGACGGCCCGCGCTCGTGGCGCGACCCGGAGCCTGCATGGGGTCCGGCGCTCACCGGCGACCTCGAGGCCCGGCACCGGCGGGTGCGCCGGCGGCGGTTCGTGGCGGTCGGCGCGAGCGGCGTCGGGCTGCTGGGCGTGGCCCTGCTCACGCTCGGCCAGGCCCCGGTCGTCACGCCCGACCCGTCGCGCGCGGCGGCGCTGTCCACGCTCGCCGAGGCCGCGGGGGAGCCCGCGGCGCAGACCCTCGCGGGCGGGGCGTCGTCCGGCACGGCGGTCGACCTGTCGGGGCCGGACGGGCCCACCGCCGGTGCCCTGGCGTGGCTCGCCGAGCACGGCTGGGCCGCACCGTCCGCGCTGCCGGAGGGGTACGAGGTCACGGCCCTGCGGGTCGACGGCGCCGCGGAGGGGCCCGCGGTCCGCCGCGTGGGCGCCGCGGACGCCGGCTCGGACACGGGGTCGGACACCGGCTCGGACGGCGGCTCCGAGCGCGACGGGGTCGTCGAGCTCGACGTCGCCGGGCCGGACGGGACGATCGTCGTGCGCCAGCGGTACGGCCGCCTCGCCGCCACCACCACGGGCGGCACGACCCTGCAGGTGCCGGGACACGACGTCCGCGTGCTGTCGAGCGAGCCGTGGCACGTCGTCTGGCAGGCGGGGGACACCGCGGTTGACGTGAGCGCCGACGTGCCGGACGACGTGCTCACCGATCTCGTGGCGGACTTCCCCGGCGGTCGTTACGATGCCGGGGTCCTGCCCCAGCTGTCCCGGGGGTGGACCACCGTGACAGGAGTTCTCTGGCGACCATGACGCAGCGCCCCGACGACGCACCGCCGGGCACCGGCCCGGCGCGCCCGGACGACCTCTTCGCGCCGCCGGAGCCTCCCGGGCGCGGGGAGGCCGCCGGCCCGGGCGCCGGGTCCGGGCCGCAGCCCTCCGCCGCGCCCGTCCCGGTCCGCGACGACGCGCCTGACGCCGGTCGTACCCCGGCACCGCCCGGCGTCGCCAGGGCCGGTCACGGCACGCCCGGTGAGCCGGCCGGCACCGTTCCCGCGCCGGCCGGGCCCCCCGGTGACGGGCGGCGGCACGGGAGCACCCGCCCCCGCCGGCGCGTCGGCGCGGGCGTCGTGACGCTCGCGTTCCTCGCCGGCGTCGTGGGCGGTGTCGCGGGGGACCGGCTGTCGGACGCCACGGACGACGGGCGCCCGGACGACGCCGCCCTGCCCACCCCCGTGGGAGGGCTCGCGAGCGACGCCGACGCCGCGCCGTCGTCCCGCCCGGCCGGCTCCGTGGCGACCCTGGCTGCCGAGGTCCTGCCGAGCGTCGTGTCGCTGGAGGTCGCGACGGGCGAGGGCGCCGCGACCGGGTCGGGCTTCGTGCTGCGCGACGACGGCTACCTCCTGACGAACGAGCACGTCGTGGCGGGCGCGGCCGGGGGCGACGCCGGGATCACCGTGACGTTCGCCGACGGCAGCGAGCACCGGGGCGAGGTGGTCGGCCGCACGAGCGACTACGACCTCGCCGTGGTGAAGGTGGACGCCGACGGGCTCGAGCCGCTGGTGCTGGGCGACTCCGACGCGGTCGTCGTCGGTGACGCGGTGCTCGCGGTCGGGGCGCCGCTCGGGCTCGACGCCACGGTCACCACCGGCATCGTCAGCGCGCTGCACCGCCCCGTGCAGGCCGGGGACGGCGCCGGGCAGACGGCGTTCATCGACGCGATCCAGACCGACGCCGCGATCAACCCGGGCAACTCGGGCGGACCGCTGGTGAACGCGGACGGCGAGGTCGTGGGGATCAACTCGGCCATCGCGCAGCCGCCCGGGTCGATGACGAGCACCGGGAGCATCGGCCTCGGCTTCGCGATCCCGGCCAACCAGGTGCGGCACACGGCCGAGCAGCTCATCGAGACCGGCCGGGCCACCTACCCGGTGATCGGCGTCCTGCTGGACAGCTCGTACACGGGCGAGGGCGTGCAGGTCGTCACGGAGGCCCAGCAGGGCCAGGAGCCGGTCACCCCCGGCGGCCCCGCGGACCTGGCGGGTATCCGCGCCGGCGACGTCATCCTGGCGGTCGACGGCCGACCGGTGGCGCGGACCGACGAGCTCATCGTCGCCATCCGCGCCCGTCAGCCGGGCGACGCCGTGACGCTGCGGGTGCGCAGCGGCGAGGGGGAGCGCGACGTGCGCGTCGTGCTCGAGGAGCGCCGCAGCGGATGAGGCCGGGTCCGGACGCGGGGGTCCTGCCGACGGCGGGAGCCCGCTAGGCTGGCGTGCGTGCTGGACATCAACGGCGCCGAGTTCGTCGTCATCGTGGTGCTCGCCGTCATGCTCATCGGCCCCCAGAAGCTGCCCGAGTACGCGGCGCAGCTCGCGAAGCTCGTGAAGCGCGGCAAGGCGATGCTGCGCGACGCGAAGGAGCGGATGGACGAGGAGCTCGGCGACGAGATCAAGGACGTCGACTGGTCGAAGCTGGACCCGCGGCAGTACGACCCCCGCAGGATCGTGCGCGAGGCGCTCCTCGACGACGACGAGCCCGCCCCGCGGCGCACGGCGAGCCGCGCCGCGGGCGCCACCGCCGCGGCGTCCGCCGCCACCCCGGCCCCGGCCACGACGGCGCCGGAGAGCGGCGACCCCGCGCCGTACGACGACGAGGCCACATGAGCCCGCGTTTTCCTGCCGCTCCGTCCGACCTGCCAGAATGAGCCCCATGCCCGACGTGATCCCTCCGGCCTCCCAGGGCGCCAGGCCCCGCATCTTCTCCGGCATGCAGCCGACCGACGGCTCGCTGCACCTCGGGAACTACCTGGGCGCGCTGGCCCAGTGGGCGCGGCTCCAGGACGACTACGACGCCCTCTACTGCGTCGTGGACCTGCACGCCCTGACCGTGGGGCCGGACCCTGCCGCGCTGCGGGAGCGCACCCGGCGCACGGCGGCCCAGTACCTCGCCGGCGGCATCGACCCCGAGAAGTCGATCCTCTTCGTCCAGTCGCACGTGGCCGAGCACGCGGAGCTCGCCTGGCTGCTCAGCTGCCAGACCGGCTTCGGCGAGGCAGGCCGGATGACGCAGTTCAAGGACAAGTCGGCCAAGCAGGGCTCCGAGGGCACCACCGTGGGCCTGTTCACCTACCCGGTGCTGATGGCCGCCGACATCCTGCTGTACGACACCGCGCTCGTCCCGGTCGGCGAGGACCAGCGCCAGCACCTCGAGCTCACCCGCGACCTCGCCGAGCGCCTCAACGGCCGCTTCGGGGCGGGCTCCGCGGTGGTCCCGGAGGCGCACATCGTCAAGGCCGTGGCCAAGATCCAGGACCTGCAGGAGCCGACGGCCAAGATGAGCAAGTCGAACGCCGGTGGCAAGGGCGTCATCTGGCTGCTCGAGGACCCGAAGAAGGCCGCCAAGGCGATCAAGTCCGCCGTGACGGACGCCGACGAGACCTACGGCGTGCGCCACGACCCGGAGAGCAAGCCGGGCGTGTCCAACCTGCTGACCATCTTCTCGGCGGTCACCGGGCGCGGCGTCGACGAGATCGCCGCGGAGTACGACGGGCGCGGCTACGGCTACCTCAAGGTGGACCTCGCGGACGCCGTCGTGGCGTTCCTCGAGCCCTTCCAGGCGCGGGCGCAGACGTACCTGTCCGACCCGGCCCAGCTCGACAAGGTCCTCGCCGACGGGGCCGAGCGCGCCCGTGCGATCGCCCGTCCCGTGCTGGACCGGCTCTACGACCGCGTCGGCCTGCTCCCGCGGGGCCCGCGGTGAACCTTCCTGCCCGTGGGCCGGCCCAGGTGCGGATCGGCATCGCGATCGCGGTCCCCGAACCGTACGCCGGCGAGCTGCAGCGGGCGCGCGCCGAGCTCGGCGACCCCCTCGCGCAGGCCATCCCTCCGCACATCACCGTGATCGGCCCGACGGTCGTCGACGAGGCCGTGATGCCGACGGTCGTCGAGCACCTGAGCAAGGTCGCGGCCGACACGCCGCCGTTCCGGGTGCAGCTGCGCGGCACCGGGACGTTCCGGCCGGTCTCACCGGTGGTGTTCGTCGCCCTGGCGGCCGGCATCGCGGAGTGCGAGCAGCTCGAGCGGGCGACCCGCTCCGGAGTGCTGCACCAGGAGACGCGGTTCAACTACCACCCGCACGTCACGGTGGCGCACGAGGTGCCCGACGCCGAGCTGGACCGCGCGTTCACCGAGCTGGCGGGATTCGACGGGGCGTTCGACGTCGACTGCCTGTGGCAGTACGAGCACGGCGACGACGAGGTGTGGCGTCCGCAGCGCTGCTTCCCGCTCACGGGGGACCTCGCCTCCTAGCTAGCGCGCCCGGTCCCCGAGGCGTTCGTGCGGGCCACCGCCGGTGCGTGAACTCCCGGTGGCCCGCCGGACCCGCGATCTCCCCGGGTCGTCACCGGGGCGGCCCCTGCGACCTGCGGGGTCGCGCGTGTTCACCCGCGTGCTCCCGGCCGGCCCGATGTTTCCTCGCCCGTCGCCCGTGCCTCGGGCCACGTTCACCCCTGCCCGGCAGCGTGAGGCCCGATCCGCACGCGACCGGAAGGGACCGCCATGCACGAGACCGGGCGACCACGCAGAAAGCTCCTCCAGTCGGCGGCTGCCGTGACGACGGCGGCGCTGCTGCTCACCACGTGGATGACGTCGACGTCGGGAGCGGCCGCCGCCGGCACCGACCCCGGCGTCCCGGCGGCGAAGGACCGCCCCGCGGGCGAGGCGTCCGCGCCGGTCCTCGTGCCGGACGACGGCGACTACCTCGAGGGCGTCGTCACCGTGGCGGCCACCCCGACGGCGCCCGGCGCGAGCGTCGCGGAGCTGCGGATGGACGGCGCCGTCGTCCCGGGTGCCACCGCGACGACGGGCACGTCCGCGCTCCGGTTCGACGTGGGCAGCAACTCGGCCGACCGGTCGTTCGGCAACTGGTTCGAGGTCAACGGCCACCGCATCGACCAGCCCGAGACGTGGGCGGGCGAGCGTGCCACCCTCGAGATCCCGAACGAGTACCTGACCGCCGGCGAGAACGTGGTCGAGATCTTCGCCGGCCCCAAGGAGAACACCTCCTGCGGCACCAACCACGACGACTTCGTCCTGTCGAACCTCACGCTCGAGCTCCTCGGCGAGACCGCCGACGGCGAGGAGAACGCGTACACGTACGACTTCGGGGACGGGAGCTGCGGCTCCAGCACGTCGAAGGTGCTCAGCGCGGAGCTGAGCTTCTTCGTGCAGACGGACCCGCAGTCCACCACGGGCCTGACGGCCGAGCTCGACACGACGGCGCTCGGCAACGGCACCCACGAGCTCTCCGCCCGCACTGCGGCGGGCGCCGCGACCACCCACACCGTGACGGTGAACAACGCCCCGACCGGTGCCCCGAGCCTCACCCCGCTGGACGGGACGCTCGCCCACGGCATCGTGCCGGTCGTCGCGGCGGCCCGGGCGGGCGGCGAGGGCGGCGTCGCGGACCTGACGCTCGACGGCGAGGCGCCGCCCGCGGCCGAGCACCTCGGCGGCGGCGCGGCGACGTTCTCGTTCGACGTCGGCTCCAACTCGATCGACGACGGCTACCACGACTTCCTGCGGGTCAACGGGCACCGCGTCGAGCTGGGCGGGGACTGGGCCGACGAGCGCGTCGACGTCACCCTGCCCGGCAGCATCCTGGTCCCGGGCGAGAACACGATCGAGGTCGTCACCGGCGACCGCGGCTCCTCCTGCGGCGTCAACCGGGACGACTTCACGATCTCCGGCCTGGCGCTCGTGCACGACGGCGAGCCGGTCCCCGGCGACGCGGCCGACCGGTACGTGATGGGCGACGGCAGCTGCGGGTCGAACGACGCGCTGCGCGAGGTGTCGCTCACGTACACGATCGACGCCCCGGCGGTCACCCTGGCCGACTCGCTCGGCGCGGGCGACGCGACGCTCGCGTTCGACGTCGGCTCGAACTCGATGGAGGCCCGATACCACTCGTACCTGCTGGTCAACGGGCACCGCGTGGACCTGGACGAGGAGGACCACGTCTCCGAGCGGGTCGAGGTCACGGTGCCGAACCAGTGGCTGCTGGCGGGCTGGAACCGGGTCGACGTGATCGCCGGGACCCTGCACGACACCTCGTGCGGCGACAACCGCGACGACTTCGCGCTGTCCGCGCCCGAGCTGATCCCCGCCGAGGGCACGGCCACGCACGCGAGCATGCGCGCCACCCACACCATGGGCGACGGCAGCTGCGGGTCCAGCGTGAACCCGGAGGTCGAGGCCGACTGGAACTTCCACGTCGACGCGCCGGCGCGCGGCCTGCTCGCGCAGGTCCGCACGGCCGAGCTGGCCGACGGCGAGCACACCCTGGCGGCGACGTCGGCCACCGGCGAGGTCGCCACTCGCACGATCGTCACCGACAACAGCGGCCCCGCCGTCACCGCGAGCACGCCCGCGGACGGGGGCCGGATCACCACGAGCGTGCCCCTGGCCGTGGAGCTCGAGGACGCCTCAGGCGTGGTCGACGGCCCGCACGTGACGCTCGACGGCGCCGCCATCGTCGTCGGCGACCCGGTCGGGCCCGGCCTCTCGGCGGGCGAGCACACCGTGGAGGTCACCGCGACGGACGGGCTCGGCAACGAGTCCACCCGGGAGGTCACGTTCACCAGCGCCGGGATCCCCGACGTGCCTGCCGCCGTCGCCCCGGCCTCCGGGACGCAGGACGTGCAGGCGCCGGTCACGCTGTCGGCCACCGTGAGCGAGCCGGACGACGGCGACGTGACCACCGTGTTCACGCGGGCCGAGGCGCTGACGCCGAAGGCCGCGTGGCAGGGGGAGGCGGACGCCGTGCCCACCACGCTGCGGGTCCCGGGGGAGCAGCGCGTCCGCCAGGCCCGTCGGCTCGCGCCAGGGGACGGGCAGAGCGTGGCGTCGCCGTCGTCGGCGGAGGTCACCTACCAGCGGTTCGACGTCCCCGTGCGCGGCAAGGCCACCGAGCCCGTGCTGCGCTGGGAGGGCACGGCCGACCCGGCGCGCCTGGTCACCCTGCACGCCTGGGACGCGGACGACGAGGCGTGGGACGTCCTGGCCACCCGGCGCGGCGCCGCCGACGGCGACACCACGCTCGAGGCCGCCGTCCGGCCGGAGCACGTCACCGGCGGCACGGTCCACGCCATGGTCACGGGGACCGACCCGTTCGCCGACGACATCGACCCGGGCGACCACGACAGGTTCGCCGACCCGGACGACTACGACTTCTCGATGGTCCACTACACCGACACGCAGTACCTCTCCGAGGGGGCTGTCGAGGGAGCCACCGAGAAGGAGCGCCGGACCTGGGCGGGCGCCTACACCGGCGTCATGGACTGGATCGTCGACAACGCCGAGGAGCGCAAGATCGCCTACGTCGCGCACACCGGCGACATCATCGAGAACAACATCCGTGCGATCCCCCCGGAGCTGGAGGACCAGGTCGCCGGCGAGCTCGAGTTCGCGTCCGCGGCGCAGGGGCGCATCGACGCCGCAGGGATCCCGAACGGGGTCGTGGCGGGCAACCACGACAACCGGTCCGGCCAGGACCCGACCCTGTACGACGAGCACTTCGGGCCGGACCGGTACGAGGCGCTCTCGAGCTCCTGGGAGAACGCCACCTACGGCGGCACCATGACGCCGGGGTCCAACGAGAACCACTACGACCTGTTCACCGCCGGCGGCCTCGACTTCGTGGTGGTGGGGCTGAGCTACGGCGTCACGCGGGACGAGGCCGAGTGGGCGGCGTCGATCTTCCAGCGCTACGGCGACCGCAACGGCATCCTGCTCACGCACGACTACCTGGAGCCCTCCACATCCCCGGACGGGCGCGGCGCGAACCTCGGCGGGTCGGACGGGCCGCTCCTGTACGACCTGCTGGTGCGGGACAACGACAACGTGTTCCTCGTGCTCGCCGGGCACCGGCACGGCGTGGGCACGAACGTCCGCCCGCCGGCGGTGGGCGACATCGGGCACGGCGTCGTGGAGCTCCTCGCCGACTACCAGTTCTACACGGTGCGGGCGGACCGCCTCGGGCTGGGCTCGGTGGGGTACGACCCCGCGACGCGGCTGCGGTTCGGGGCGTCCTTCTTCCGGATGCTCCAGTTCGACGTCGACGCCGGCGAGATGCACGTCGACACGTACTCGCCGCTCCTGGACGAGTTCGGCGCGACCGAGTACGACGAGGACGGGAGGTTCGACGGACGCGAGGACGACATGGTCCTGCCGGTCGACCTGACCAGCCGCACCACCAGCGTCGAGACCGGTGCCGTGGTGCTGTACGACCCGGTCGAGGAGATCGGACGCGACACGGTGGCCTCGGGCGGGACGGCGCGCGTGGAGTGGGCCGGCCGGCTGCGGCCCGGCCGCACCTACGCGTGGTTCGCGACGGCGGAGACCGCCGGCGGGGGCCGCGCGACGGCCTCGCCGTCGTGGTTCACGACGGCCGGGCAGTGATCCGTCGCCTCGTTCCGGTGGGCCTGGCGGCGGCGACCCTCGTCGCCGTCGCCGGCCCCGCCGCCGCGCACGACGCCACGTCCGACGTGTACGCGGACGTCTCCGGGACGACGGCGTCAGCGGGCGAGGGTGCGGATTCCGACGTGCACGCGACGCTCGACCTCGAGTACGACCTGCTCATGAAGTCCGCCTGGCTGCGGGCCGACGCCTACGAGGTGGCGGGGCGCGCGGCGCAGCTCGCGAAGCTCGACGAGTACGAGGGCGACGTCGACCGGTACGTGACCGGGCGGTTCGAGGTCGCCTACGACGGCGAGCCGTGCGCTCCGTCGCTGCGCGGCACGGACGTCGTCGAGCGCGGCGGGACGATGTACGCCTCGCTCGACTACGCGTTCGCGTGCGACGGCGAGCCCGGGCGGGCGCACCGGGTGACCAGTGCGCTCTTCCCGGACCAGGAGTCGTTCGTGCACTCCACCGAGACGCTGGTGCGCTACGACCTCGACGGGGAGCGGGGGTCCGCGGTGCTCACCGTGGACGCCCCTGCGCTGGTCACGGGGGAGCGGCAGGTCGCGGCACGGCTCGGGTCGTTCTTCCTGCTCGGGGCCGAGCACCTGCTCCTCGGGCCGGACCACGTGCTGTTCCTGCTCGCGCTCCTGGTCGGGGTGCGGCGGCTGCGGGACGTCGTGCTGCTGGCGACCGGGTTCACCGTGGCGCACTCGGCGACCTTCCTGCTCGCCGCGCTCGGGCTGATGGCCGTACCGGCGACCGTCATCGAGCCGGTGATCGCGGCGTCCATCGCGGTCGTCGCGGGCATGGACCTGGCCGGGCTGTGGCGCGCCGGGCCCTGGGTGCCGGCCGGCGGTGACCCGGTCGGGCTGCGCGACGCGCTGCGCCGGTCCCGGCCGGCGGGGAAGAGGGGGACCCGATGGGACCGGTGGAGGCTGCCCGTGGTCGTCGCGTTCGGGCTGGTGCACGGGCTCGGCTTCGCCGGGGCCCTCGGGATCGACGCGGCCTGGTCCTGGGACCTGCTGTGGTCGCTGCTCGCCTTCAACGCCGGGATCGAGGCGGCCCAGCTCGCGCTCGTCGCGCTGCTCTTCCCGCTGCTGGCGCTCCTGCGGTCCCGCGCGCCGCGCACAGCGCGGTGGACCGTGACCGCCGGGACCGCGGCGATCGCCCTCGTGGCACTCTGGTGGACGGCGGAGCGCCTGGTCCAGGCGGGCTGAGTCGCGGCGGCGCCGGGTCGGACCCGCCGGGTCCCGCTCGCGGGGTTCGCCACGGCTGTCTAGGGTCGGGCACTGTGAACGACCAGGTCCGACGCGCGGGCGAGCGCGCAGTGCAGCTGAACGAGCGCGTCAAGGACCTGCGGGTGATGCGGTCGTTCAAGTGGTACTCGGACCGGCGCGGCGCGCTGCTGTGCGGCGGCATCGCCTACACCGCGATCTTCTCCCTGTTCGCGGCCCTGGCGATCGGGTTCACGTTCTTCTCCGTGACCCTCGGCAGGCGCCCCGAGCTGCAGGAGGCGGTGTTCGCGCAGATCGACACCTGGCTGCCGGGGCTGATCGGCACGGACAAGGGCGACATCCTCAGCCCGGACGATCTCATCCTGCCCTCGGCGCTCACCCTGCCGAACGTCATCGCCGTCGTCGTGCTGCTGTTCTCCGCGATCGGGTTCATGCGGGCGCTGCGTGTCTCGGTGCGCTCCATGTTCGACCAGCCCGTCGTCGGGGTCAGCCCCGTGCTGTCGAAGGTGTGGGAGCTGGCGGGGTTCGCGCTGCTCGGGGCGATGGTGCTGGCGTCGGCGGCGGCGAGCATCCTGTCCCAGACGATCACCCGGCAGGTCACCGCCTGGTTCGGCGACTCGATGCTGCTGGCGCGCACGCTGAGCCTGGGCACGCTGGCGTTCGGGGTCCTCCTGGACGCGCTGCTCGTGTTCCTCGTGATCCGGGTGGTGGCCCGCGTGCGTCCGCGGCGCGGCCGCGACTTCCTGGTGGGCTGCCTGGTGGCCGGCGTCGTCGCCGGCGTGCTGCGCTGGGCGGGGACGTCGATCGTCACGGCGAGCGCGACGGACAACCCCATCCTCGGGTCGTTCGCGGCGCTGGTCACCGTGCTCGTGCTCGTGAACTTCATCGCCCGGGTGCTGCTGCTGGTGTGCGCGTGGATCTACGACCCGCCGCGCCTCGACGAGCTCGCCCACGCGGAGGACGAGGTCGCCGCGCGGCGGGACGCCGAGGAGATCGACCGCGTGGTGCGCCGCGGTCAGGGGGCCGGAAAGCCGTGGAGCCCCGTCGTCCGTGGGGTACGACGGGGCTCCTACGGCCTGCGTGAGGAGAGCGTCAGAACGCGCGCGTGATCATCGCGCGCTTGACCTCCTGGATCGCCTTGGTCACCTCGATGCCGCGCGGGCAGGCCTCGGTGCAGTTGAAGGTCGTGCGGCAGCGCCACACGCCCTCCTTGTCGTTGAGGATCTCCAGGCGCTGCGTGGCGCCCTCGTCGCGCGAGTCGAAGATGAACCGGTGCGCGTTGACGATCGCGGCCGGGCCGAAGTACTGCCCGTCCGTCCAGAACACCGGGCAGGACGACGTGCACGCGGCGCACAGGATGCACTTGGTGGTGTCGTCGAACCGCTCGCGGTCCTCGGCCGACTGCAGCCGCTCCCGGCTCGGCTCGTTCCCCGAGGTGATGAGGAACGGCATGATCTCGCGATAGGAGGCGAAGAACGGCTCCATGTCGACCACGAGGTCCTTGATCACGGGCAGGCCCTTGATGGGCTCCACGGTGATCGGCTTGTCCGGGTTGACGTCCTTGAGCAGAGTCTTGCAGGCGAGGCGGTTGCGGCCGTTGATCCGCATCGCGTCCGACCCGCACACGCCGTGCGCGCAGGACCGCCGGAAGGTCAGTGACCCGTCCTGCTCCCACTTGATCTTGTGCAGGGCGTCGAGGACGCGGTCGGTGCCGTGGGCGGTGACCGTGAACTCGTCCCAGACCGACTCCTCGCCGTGCTCCGACTCGGGGTTGTACCGGCGCACGCGCAGCGTGACGTCGAAGGTCGACACGGCGCCGGCCTCGGGCTTCGGCGACTCCGTCGCGGGGTTCTCGAGTACAGCAGTCATCAGTACTTCCGCTCCATCGGCTCGTAGCGCGTCTGGGTGACGGGCTTGGACCCCAGGACGACCTTGTAGTCCCCGAAGTCCTCGACGTGGTCGAAGTAGCCCGGGACGTGCCCGTCACCGGCGTCGGGGGCCGACGTCGGACGGCGGTACGCCATCGTGTGCAGCATGTAGTTCGCGTCGTCGCGGTTCGGGAAGTCCTCCCGGTAGTGCCCGCCGCGCGACTCCTTGCGGTTGAGCGCGGCGACGACGGTCACCTCGGCGATGTCGAGCAGGAAGCCGAGCTCGATGGCCTCGAGGAGGTCGGTGTTGAACAGCTTGCCCTTGTCCTGCACGGACACGTTGCGGTATCGCTTCTGCAGCTCGCGGATGTCCGCGAGGGCCTCGTTGAGCGACTCGCCGGTGCGGAAGACCTGCGCGTTGGCGTCCATGGTCTCCTGCAGGGCGCGGCGGACGTCGGCCACGCGCTCGCCCTCGGGGCGGTCGCGCATCTCCGACAACTGCGCCTCGACGCGGGCGGTCGGGTGCTCCGGCAGGTCGGGGTGGCGCTCGACCGTCTTCGCGTACGCGGCGGCCGACCGGCCTGCACGCTTGCCGAACACGTTGATGTCGAGCAGCGAGTTGGTGCCCAGGCGGTTCGACCCGTGCACGGACACGCACGCCACCTCGCCGGCCGCGTACAGGCCCTTGACGACGTTGTGGCTGTCGCGCAGCACCTCGCCGGCGACGTTGGTCGGCACGCCGCCCATCGCGTAGTGCGCGGTGGGGTACACGGGCACCGGCTCGGTGTACGGCTCGATGCCGAGGTAGGTGCGCGCGAACTCGGTGATGTCCGGGAGCTTGGCGTCGATGTGCGCCGGTTCCAGGTGCGTCAGGTCGAGCAGCACGTAGTCCTTGTTCGGGCCGGCGCCGCGCCCCTCGCGCACCTCGTTGGCCATCGACCGGGCGACGATGTCGCGCGGCGCGAGGTCCTTGATGGTGGGGGCGTAGCGCTCCATGAAGCGCTCGCCCTCGGAGTTGCGCAGGATGCCGCCCTCGCCGCGCGCGGCCTCCGACAGCAGGATGCCCAGGCCGGCCAGGCCCGTCGGGTGGAACTGGAAGAACTCCATGTCCTCCAGCGGCAGGCCGCGGCGGTAGGCCAGCGCCATCCCGTCGCCGGTGAGCGTGTGCGCGTTCGACGTGGTCTTGAAGATCTTCCCGGCGCCGCCCGTGGCGAAGATGATCGCCTTGGCCTGGAAGACGTGGATCTCGCCGGAGGCGAGGTCGTAGGCCACCACGCCGGTCGCGTTGACCTCGGCGCCGTCCTCGATGTCCTCGGTGGTGAGGTCGTGGTCGGTGATGAGGTCGAGCACGTAGAACTCGTTGTAGAACTCCACGTCCTGCTTCACGCAGTTCTGGTACAGCGTCTGCAGGATCATGTGCCCGGTGCGGTCCGCCGCGTAGCAGGCGCGGCGCACCGCTGCCTGCCCGTGCTCGCGGGTGTGGCCGCCGAAGCGCCGCTGGTCGATCCGGCCCTCGGGCGTGCGGTTGAACGGCAGGCCCATCTTCTCCAGGTCCAGGACGGAGTCGATGGCCTCCTTGGCGAGGATCTCCGCCGCGTCCTGGTCGACCAGGTAGTCACCGCCCTTGACGGTGTCGAAGGTGTGCCACTCCCAGTTGTCCTCCTCGACGTTCGCGAGGGCGGCGGCCATCCCGCCCTGCGCGGCGCCGGTGTGGGAACGGGTGGGGTACAGCTTGGAGATGACGGCGGTGCGGGCCTCGCCGGAGGCCTCGAGCGCCGCGCGCATGCCGGCGCCGCCTGCGCCGACGATGACGACGTCGTACTGGTGTGTCTGCATCGGGGGAGCCAGTCCTTAGTTCGCGGAGCAGATCGACGGCAGGAGGTCGGCCGGTGCGCCCGCGGGGCACGGGTCGAAGGTGAAGATGACGAGCGTGCCGAGCACGACGACGATCGTGAACGCCAGGTAGAGCAGCACCTTGAGCACGCCGCGCGTGGCGTCGCGCTGGGCGTAGTCGTTGATGATGGTGCGCACGCCGTTGGTCCCGTGGAACATGGCGAGCCACAGCATGAGCAGGTCCCAGATCTGCCAGAACGGCGAGGCCCACTTGCCCGCGACGAAGCCGAAGTCGATCGCGTGCACGCCCTCGCCGACCATGAGGTTGACGAACAGGTGCCCGAAGATCAGCACGAGGAGCAGCACGCCCGAGGCGCGCATGAACACCCAGCTGTACAGCTCGAAGTTGCCGCGGGTGGTCTTGCGGCGCGCGTACGGCGAGCGGGGCTCGGCGATCACGGCGGGTGCGGTGGAGCCGGGCTGCGTCGTGGCCATCAGTGCCCACCTCCGAAGACGTTCATCAGGTGCCGGGGCAGGAAGCCGGCCATCGTCACGACGAACAGGCCGAGGACGACCCACAGCATGACCCTCTGGTAGCGCGGGCCCTTGGCCCAGAAGTCCACGAGGGCGATGCGGATGCCGTTGAAGGCGTGGAAGACGATCGCGGCGACGAGGCCGGCCTCCCCGAGCCCCATGATCGGCGTCTGGTACGTCCCGATGACGGCGTCGTAGGCCTCGGGGGAGACCCGCACGAGCGCCGTGTCGAGGACGTGCACGAGCAGGAAGAAGAAGATGAGCACGCCGGTCACGCGATGCGCGACCCACGACCACATGCCTTCACGGCCGCGGTAGAGCGTGCCAGCGGGTGCTGTGGGCACGGGGGAAGCCTCCGTTGGCGGATTCTGTGTGGGTTCCGTTCGGGATCACTGTAGTGACATCCGGTCGTGTCGTGATGCACCGGGGCCGACAAACCGGCACGACCTCGGGCCTTTCGTGACTGATCCCACAGCCGAGACGTCGTCCCCGTGCGCTGCGTCACTATCATGCCCCCATGAGTGCCGCCGCCCCTCCCGACGTACCGGTCCCCGGTTTTCACGCGATCGTCCCGGCGGGAGGGGCCGGCACCCGGCTGTGGCCGCTCTCGCGGGCGTCGTCGCCCAAGTTCCTGCACGACCTCACCGGCGCCGGCCGCACGCTGCTGCAGGGCACGGTGGACCGGCTGCGGCCGCTCACCGGCCCGGGCGGGGTCGTCCTCGTCACCGGGGCGGGCCACGTGGACGCCGCCCGCGCCCAGCTGCCGGAGCTCTCGGACGCCGAGGTGCTGGCCGAGCCGTCGCCCCGCGACTCGATGGCGGCGATCGGGCTGGCCGCCGCCGTGCTGCAGCGCCGCCACGGCGACGTCGTGGTCGGCTCGTTCGCGGCCGACCAGGTGGTCTCCGGCGCGGCGGCGTTCGACGCCGCCGTCCGCGAGGCGGCCGCCGCCGCGCACGAGGGGTACGTCGCCACGATCGGCATCGCGGCCTCGCGCCCCTCGGTCGCGTTCGGGTACGTGCGCAGCGGCGATCCGCTCGGCGTGGCGGGCGCCCCGAGCGCCCTGCACGCCCGCGGCTTCACCGAGAAGCCCGACGCCGCGACGGCGCGCGAGTACGTCGCCTCGGGCGAGTACCGGTGGAACGCCGGGATCTTCGTGTCCCGCACGTCGGTGCTGCTCGACCACCTGGCCCGCCTGCGTCCCGCGCTGCACGACGGCCTGCGCGAGATCGCCGCAGCGTGGGACACCCCGGAGCGGGACGCCGTCATGGACGCCGTCTGGCCCGGGCTGGAGAAGATCGCGATCGACCACGCGGTCGCGGAGCCCGTGGCCGCCACCGGCGGGGTCGCCGTCGTGCCCGGCACCTTCGGGTGGGACGACGTCGGCGACTTCAACTCCCTCGCGGCCCTGCTGCCCGCGGACGACGACGCCGGCTCCAAGGTGCTGTCGACCGAGCACGGCGACGCGGGCGACGTGCTGCGCGTGCAGTCGGCCGGCTCGGTCGTGGTGCCCGCCGGCGACCGGGTCGTCGCCCTCCTGGGCATCGACGACGTCGTCGTCGTCGACACCCCGGACGCCCTGCTCGTCACCACGCGCGCGCGGGCGCAGCAGGTGCGGCAGATGGTCGACACCGTGCGGGCGAGCGGTCGGGAGGACCTGCTGTGAGCGCCGCCGCGAGCACCCCGGGGGACGCGGGGGCGCGGCTCGACGCCCTCGTCGCCACGCTGGCGGGCGAGCTCGTCGAGATCCGGCGCGACCTGCACGCGCACCCGGAGCTGGCGGGCGAGGAGGTGCGTACCACCACGCTCGTCGCGGACCGGCTGCGCCGCGCCGGCCTGCGGCCGCAGCTGCTGGACGGCACCGGCCTGGTCTGCGACGTCGGACCCGAGCCGGCCGACGGCCAGGTCGAACCGAGGGGCCGGGTGGCGTTGCGCGCCGACATCGACGCCCTGCCGCTGGAGGACTCCTGCGGCACCGGCTTCGAGTCCACCACCCCCGGCGTCGCGCACGCCTGCGGCCACGACGTGCACACGGCCGTCGTCCTCGGTGCCGGGCTGGCGCTCGCGGCCCTGCACGCCGAGGGGCGGCTCGACGTCGGGGTCCGGCTCGTGTTCCAGCCTGCCGAGGAGGTCATGAACGCCGGGGCGCACGACGTCGTCGCCCAGGGCGTGCTGGACGGCGTGGAGCGCATCGCGGCGGTGCACTGCGAGCCGAAGCTCGACGTCGGGCGGGTCGGCACCCGGATCGGGCCGATCACCTCGGCCTCCGACACGGTCACCGTCACCCTGTCCTCCGGCGGCGGCCACACCTCCCGGCCGCACCTCACGGGCGACGTCGTGTACGCGCTCGGGCAGGTCATCACGCAGGTCCCCGCCGTGCTGGGGCGGCGCCTCGACCCGAGGTCGGGCGTCAACCTGACCTGGGGCGCGGTGCACGCCGGCCGCACCTACAACGCGATCCCCGCGACCGGCGTCGTCAGCGGCACCCTGCGCTGCCTCGACGTGCGCGCCTGGGAGCGGGCGGGCCAGGTGCTGCACGACGCCGTGGAGCAGGTCGTGGCGCCCTACGACGTGGACGTGAGCGTCCGCCATGCGCGCGGCGTGCCGCCGGTCGACAACGACGCGGTGGTCACGGGGGCGCTGGAGGCGGCAGGGGCGGCGGTCCTCGGCGCCGACGGCGTCGTGCTCACCGAGCAGTCGCTCGGCGGGGAGGACTTCGCCTGGTACCTCACCAAGGTGCCGGGCGCCATGGCCCGCCTCGGCACCGGGACGCCGGGGCAGCGGCGGTACGACATCCACCAGGGCGACCTCGTCGTCGACGAGCGGGCGATCGCCTACGGGGCCAGGCTGCTGGCCCGCTTCGTGCTCGAGCCCGTGGGGGCCCCGGCGCCCACGGTGTGAGACGCCCCGTGAGATCTCACATGTTGATACCGCTTCGATAACGACTGTCCCGTCGGGGCCCGCAGGGGCGAGCGCCGTGCGAGCGCGTGGCTAGGCTGCCATCGTGACGGTGCCGGCGACCCGCCGGGCACCCGTGTGACCCGTCAGGTGACCACCGTGACGTCACTCGCCACTCACCCGGACATCACCTGGCATGGTGATCGATCGACAGGAGCGACAGGTGAAGAGAGCAGTTCAGCTCACCGCCATCGCCGGTGTCGCGGCGCTCGCGCTCGCGGCCTGCGCGGAGGCGCCCGAGGAGGAGCCCGGCGGCAACGGCGGCGAGACCACCGCGACCACCGACTTCCAGCCGTGCATCGTCTCGGACCAGGGCGGCTTCGACGACAAGAGCTTCAACCAGCTCAGCTTCGAGGGGGCGAAGCAGGCCGCCGACGAGCTCGGGGCGGACCTCATCGACGTGCAGTCGCAGTCGGAGTCCGACTTCAAGCCCAACATGGAGTCGCTCGTCGGGCAGAACTGCGACGCGATCGTCTCCGTCGGCTTCGCGCTGTCTGCCACGACCATCGAGTCGGCGAAGGCGAACCCGGAGACCCACTACATCATCGTCGACGACGCGGCTGACGCCGACTTCGACGGCGAGACCGACGCGGAGAACATCAAGCCCCTGCTGTACGACACGGCGCAGGCGGCGTTCCTCGCCGGGTACCTGTCGGCAGGCTACTCGGAGTCGGGCAAGGTCGGCACCTTCGGCGGGCAGCCGTTCCCGACCGTGACGATCTTCATGGACGGCTTCAAGCAGGGCGTCGAGTACTACAACGAGACCAAGGACGCCGACGTCGAGGTCGTCGGGTACTCCGGTGGCGAGGACGGCGCCTTCACGGGTGGCTTCGAGGCCAACCAGACGGCGAAGACGACCGCGCAGAACATCATCGACCAGGGCGTCGACGTGCTGCTCCCGGTCGGCGGGCCGATCTACCAGTCCGCGATCGCCGCGATCAAGGACTCGGGGCGCGACATCGCCCTCATCGGCGTCGACGCGGACTTCTACGAGACCGACCCGTCGACCCAGCCGTACGTGCTCACCTCCATCCTCAAGAAGATGGACGTGTCCACCCACGACGCGGTGCTGGCGGCCGGCGAGGGCAACTTCGACCCGACCCCGTACGTCGGCACGCTGGAGAACGACGGCGTCGGCCTCGCGCCGCTGCACGAGTTCGAGGACAAGGTGGACCCCGCGCTGATGACCGAGGTGGAGAAGCTCGAGGAGCAGATCATCTCCGGCGAGGTCGAGGTCACCTCGTACCTCGAGGGCCAGGAGTGAGTCGGTGGTGACGGGCACGCACGTCGCGTGACCATCCTGCGCGGGCCCCGCGGCTGCGGGGCCCGCGCACGTGCCAGGAGGGCGGAGCATGGGGCTCGAGCTGCGAGGGATCACGAAGCGCTTCGGCGCGCTCGTGGCGAACGACCACATCGACCTGGTGGTGGAGCCGGGCGAGATCCACTGCCTGCTGGGCGAGAACGGCGCGGGGAAGTCCACGCTGATGAACGTCCTGTACGGCCTGTACGAGGCCGACGAGGGCGAGATCCTGCTGGACGACGTCGTCCAGCGGTTCGACGGCCCCGGCGACGCGATGGCCGCGGGCATCGGCATGGTGCACCAGCACTTCATGCTCGTGCCGGTGTTCACCGTCGCGGAGAACGTGATGCTCGGCCACGAGTCCACCCGGGGCCCGGGCGTGCTGGACCTCGACGCCGCGCGGACCAAGGTGCGGGAGATCTCGGCGCGGTTCGGCTTCCAGGTGGACCCGGACGCCGTCGTCGAGGACCTCCCCGTCGGGGTGCAGCAGCGCGTCGAGATCATCAAGGCGCTGAGCCGCGACGCCGACGTGCTCGTCTTCGACGAGCCGACCGCGGTGCTCACCCCCCAGGAGACCGACGAGCTCATGGGGATCATGCGGCAGCTGCGCGACGACGGCACCGCCATCGTCTTCATCACGCACAAGCTGCGGGAGGTCCGCGAGGTGGCGGACCGGATCACCGTGGTGCGGCACGGCAAGGTCGTCGGCGAGGCCAGCCCCACGGCGTCCGACGCCGAGCTCGCGTCGCTGATGGTGGGCCGGGCCGTGGAGCTCACGGTCCGCAAGGAGGCGCCGCACCTGCGGGACAACGCCCTCGAGGTGGCCGGGCTGCAGGTCGTGGACCCCGACGGGCACGTCGTCGTCGACGACGTGAGCTTCACCGTCCGCGGCGGGGAGGTCCTGGCCGTCGCCGGGGTCCAGGGCAACGGGCAGACCGAGCTGTCCGAGGCGCTGCTCGGCCTGCAGGACGACGTCGCCGGCAGCGTCCGGCTCGACGGGGTCGAGCTGGTGGGGCGCACCGTGCGGCAGGTGCTCGACGCGGGCGTCGGCTTCGTGCCCGAGGACCGCAGCACCGACGGCCTCGTGGGCGAGTTCTCCATCGCGGAGAACCTCATCCTCGACCGCACCGACGGCCCGCCCTTCGTGCGGGCCGGGTCGGTCCAGCCGGGGCTCCGCGACCGGTTCGCCCGCGAGAAGGTGGCCGAGTACGACGTGCGCACGCAGGGCATCGACCTCGCGGTCGGCCGGCTGTCGGGCGGCAACCAGCAGAAGGTCGTCCTGGCGCGCGAGCTGTCGCGTGACCTGCGGCTGCTGGTGGCGGCGCAGCCGACCCGTGGCGTCGACGTCGGGTCGATCGAGTTCATCCACAAGCAGATCGTCGCCACCCGCGACGCGGGCGTGCCCGTGGTCGTGGTCTCGACCGAGCTGGACGAGGCGGCGGCGCTCGCCGACCGGATCATGGTCATGTACCGCGGGGCCGTCGTCGGCATCGTGCCGGCGGACACCCCCCGCGACGTGCTGGGCCTGATGATGGCCGGCATCCCGCCCGAGAGCGAAGGAGACGCCGCGTGAGCGCGCAGGGCACGGGCAACCCGGAGGACGGCGGCGGCGCCGAGCCCTCCGAGGACCGCCTGGAGGAGGCGCTCGAGCACGTGGACCCGGCCGCCGAGCCGGGCGTGGTCGAGGAGATCGAGCAGGAGCGGGCCCGCGAGGGCGTCGCCGAGGCGCCCCCCGCGCCCGACGAGCGCTGGCGGGAGGCGTTCCGCCGCATCGTCTCGGGCGGCTGGGCCGTCGGGCTCGGGGCGATGGTGCTCGCGGTCCTGGCCGGGTCGCTGATGATCGTCGTCACCGACGAGAACGTCCAGGCGGCCGCGCAGTACTTCTTCTCCCGGCCGGGCGACACCCTCGCGGCGGTCGGGACCGCTGTCGGCGGCGCCTACTCGGCGATGTTCCAGGGTGCCGTGTACAACTTCGGCGCGGACTCGTTCGCGCAGGGCATCCGGCCGCTCACCCAGACGCTCACGAACGCGACGCCGCTCATCGCGGCGGGCCTCGGCATCGCGCTGGCCTTCCGCGCGGGCCTGCTGAACATCGGTGGCCAGGGCCAGATCCTCATGGCCGCCACGGCCGCGGGCTGGATCGGCTTCGGCGTCACCGGGGTGCCGTTCCCGCTGCACCTGCTGCTCGCGCTGGTGGGCGGCATCCTCGCCGGCGCCCTGTGGGCCGGGATCGCCGGCCTGCTGAAGGCACGCACCGGCGCGCACGAGGTGATCGTCACGATCATGCTCAACTACGTCGCCTACTACCTGCTGTCGTACTTCCTGGCGACGCCGGGGCTCATGCAGGCGCCCGGGTCCGCGAACCCGAAGACGCCGCCGATGCAGGAGTCCGCGATCCTGCCGCCGCTGCTCGGTGACCGGTACCCGCTGCACTGGGGCTTCGTGCTCGCGCTGGTCGCGGTCGTCGTCGTGTGGTGGCTGCTCAACCGGTCGGCCGTCGGGTTCTCCTACCGCGCGGTGGGGGAGAACCCGCGCGCCGCGCGCGTCGCGGGCATCGACGTCTCGCGCGCCACGGTCTCGGTGATGCTGGTCGCCGGTGCCCTCGTCGGGCTCGCGGGCGTCACCCAGGTGCTGGGGACCGTCACCACGGGCTTCGGCGCGGACATCGACGCCGGCATCGGCTTCGACGCGATCACCGTCGCCCTGCTGGGCGGGTCCAGCCCGGTCGGCGTGCTGGGCGCGGGCATCCTGTTCGGCGCGTTCAAGGCCGGTGGTTCGGCGATGCAGGCCGCCGAGGGCATCCCCATCGAGATCGTGCTCGTGGTCCAGTCCCTCATCGTGCTGTTCATCGCGGCGCCGCCGCTGGTGCGGGCGATCTTCCGCCTGCCCCAGCCCGGCCCGCGCCAGAAGCGACCGCCGAGGCGCCGCGGCGCCGGCGGCGCGACGACCGCGACCGCGGAGGTGTCGGCATGAGCGCGACGACCGTCGACGGAGCCCCCGCCACCGTGCCGGAGCGGCCGGAGCGCGGCCGCACCGTGTCCACGGTGACCTGGAAGGCGTCGATCGCGCTCGCCGTCGTGCTGGCGCTGTACGCCCTGCTCCTGCTGCTCGCCCCGCACGAGGGGGACGCGCGGTTCGCGCTGTCCACGGCGGGGGACTTCTTCCAGCTCCCCGTGTACGTGGTGCCGGGGCTGGGGACGGCCTGGCTCTGCGGCGCGGTCGCCCTCGTGATGCTCGTCGTGTCGGTCCTCGCGACCCGCGCGCGGCGCCGGACCCCGCTGTGGGCGACGGCGGTCTTCGCCGTCTTCCTGCTGGTGGGCTTCCTGGCCTGGGCGGCGGCGGGCAGCCCGCGCGACCTGTCGGTGGTGGGCCTGCTGGGCGGGGCGGTCGTGCTCGCCGTGCCGCTGGTGTACGGGTCCCTCAGCGGTGTCATCGGCGAGCGCGCCGGCATCATCAACATCGCGATCGAGAGCCAGCTGCTCGCCGGCGCCTTCACCGCCGCGGTGGTCGGCTCCCTCACGCACAGCCCGTGGGCCGGCCTCGTCGCCGCGATGGCCGCCGCCGCGCTCGTCGCGCTGGTGCTCGCCGTCTTCACCATCACCTACCGGGTGAACCAGATCATCGTCGGTGTGGTGCTCAACGTGCTGGTCATCGGGCTGACGAGCTTCTTCTACTCGCTGGTCCTGGTCCCCAACACCGAGACGCTCAACACGACGGTGCGCTTCGAGCGCATCCCGATCCCGTTCCTCGAGCGGATCCCCGTGATCGGGCCGGTGCTCTTCGACCAGACGATCGTCGTGTACCTGATGTTCCTCGTGGTGCCGGCGGTGTGGTTCGCCCTCTTCCGCACGCGCTGGGGCCTGCGGCTCCGGGCCGTCGGCGAGCACCCGCGGGCCGCGGACACGGTCGGCATCGACGTGCTGCGCACGCGGTACCGGGCGCTGCTGATCGCCGGCGCGGTCGGCGGCATGGGCGGCGCGTTCTACACGGTGGTGTCGATCAACCAGTTCAACCGGGAGATGACCGCGGGCGCGGGCTTCATCGCGCTGGCCGCGATGATCTTCGGCAAGTGGAACCCCGTGCGTGCGGCGCTCGCGGGGCTGCTGTTCGGCTTCGCGACGAACCTGCAGAACGTCCTCGCGGTCGTCGGGTCGCCGGTGCCGAGCCAGTTCATGCTCATGCTCCCGTACCTGGTGACGCTGTTCGCCGTCGCCGGTCTCGTCGGGCGGTCGCGGCCGCCCGCGGCGCTGGCCACGCCGTACACCAAGGAGTAGCCGGATGGACCAGCGGGACGTTGTCGACTGGGTGGCGCTGCGCGCGGCCGCGGCCGATGCCGCCACCCGCGCCTACGCGCCGTACTCGGGCTTTCCCGTGGGTGCGGCCGGGCTGGTCGACGACGGCCGCGTCGTGGTGGGCTGCAACGTGGAGAACGCCGCGTACGGCGTGACGCTGTGCGCGGAGTGCGGCCTGGTCTCCGACCTGGTCGCCGGCGGCGGGGGCCGCCTGGTCGCGTTCACGTGCGTGGACGGCGACGGGGGGCGGCTCATGCCGTGCGGCCGCTGCCGCCAGCTGTTGTGGGAGCACGGCGGGCCGGGCCTGCTGGTGGACTCGCCGCGGGGCGCGGTGCCGATGACCGAGGTGCTGCCCGACGCGTTCGGTGCGCACGACCTCGACCGGGTGCGCGGCCGGGGCGCGGAGGAGGAGTGAGCATGCCGCACGAGCCGTTCGACGCCGTCGACGTGATCCGGGCCAAGCGGGACGGGCTGGCCCTGTCGGACGCGCAGGTCGACTGGGTGGTGGACGCCTACACCCGCGGGGTGGTGGCCGAGGAGCAGATGTCGGCGCTGACGATGGCAGTCCTGCTGAACGGGATGAGCCGCGTCGAGATCGCCCGCTGGACCGGCGCGATGATCGCCTCCGGCGAGCGGATGGACTTCTCCGGGCTGTCGCGGCCGACGGCGGACAAGCACTCGACCGGCGGCGTCGGCGACAAGATCACGCTGCCGCTCGCGCCGCTCGTGGCGTCGTTCGGTGTCGCGGTCCCGCAGCTCTCGGGGCGCGGGCTCGGGCACACGGGCGGGACGCTGGACAAGCTCGAGTCGATCCCGGGCTGGCGCGCGGCGCTGACGAACGACGAGCTCATGGCGCAGCTGGAGGACGTCGGCGCCGTGGTCTGTGCGGCCGGTGCCGGGCTGGCCCCGGCCGACCGGAAGCTGTACGCGCTGCGGGACGTCACGGGCACCGTCGAGTCGGTGCCGCTGATCGCGAGCTCGATCATGAGCAAGAAGATCGCGGAGGGCACGGGCGCCCTGGTCCTCGACGTCAAGGTCGGCTCCGGCGCGTTCATGAAGGACCTGGCCACGGCGCGCGAGCTGGCACGCACGATGGTGGACCTGGGCATGGACGCCGGGGTGCGCACCGTCGCGCTCCTCACAGGCATGGCGACGCCCCTGGGGCGTACTGCCGGCAACGCCCTCGAGGTGCGCGAGTCGCTGGAGGTGCTCGCCGGCGGCGGGCCCGACGACGTCGTCGACCTCACGGTCGCGCTCGCGGTGGAGATGCTCGCCGGGGCGGGGCGCCCGACGCCGGAGGCCGAGGTGCGGGCCGCGCTCGCCGACGGACGCGCCGCGGCGACGTGGCGGCGCATGATCGCCGCCCAGGGCGGCGACCCGGACGCGCCGCTGCCGGTGGCGCGCGAGCGGCTGGACGTCGTGGCCGACCGGTCGGGCGTGCTCGCGCGCCTGGACGCCTTCGCGGTGGGCGTCGCGGCGTGGCGGCTGGGCGCCGGGCGGTCCCGGCGTGACGAGGCGGTGCAGGCGGGCGCCGGCGTCGAGATCCACGTGCGTCCCGGCGAGCCGGTGGAGGCGGGCCGCCCCCTGCTGACCCTGCACACCGACACCCCCGAGCGGTTCGACCGCGCGCGGGCGGCGCTCGACGGCGCGTGGGACGTCGCGGACGACGCCGGCGCCGTGGACGCGGCCCCGCTCGTGCTCGACCGCCTCGGCTGAGACGGAGACGCAGCGGAGGGTGGGGGCCGCGCGTCGTCAGACCCTGGTGGCCGTACAACGGCACGAGAGCCTGACGACTCACGTGGCGCGGGGATGCCGCCGGGGCCACGATGGTTCCACGTGATCGCCCGACCGGAAGGAGCCCATGATGAGCACGCTTCCTGACGACGCCTGGCGCGACGCCGGGCTGGAGGACCCGGACGGCACGAACCTCGTCGAGGAGGTGCGGGACGCGCCGGACGCGGACGACGAGCGGCCGGAGGAGTACCGGCCCGGGACGGCCCGCCCGGACCTCGAGGGCGCGGCGGCGGAGGCCGACGTCGTGGAGCAGTCCCAGGTGGTGCCCGGCCTCGACGAGCCGGCCGACGGGGCGGACGACGAGGCGGGCGGGGACGATGCCGGCGGTGGGGACGACGGCCGGTAGGTTGGCCCCATGACGCAAGCCCTCGTCGATCTCATCCCCGACCTGCCCAAGGTCCTGCTGCACGACCATCTCGACGGCGGCCTGCGACCGGCCACCGTGCTCGAGCTCGCGGCGGAGGTGGGGCACGAGCTGCCCGCCGCCGACGCGGAGGCCCTGGCCACCTGGTTCGCCGAGTCGGCGGACTCCGGGTCGCTGGAGCGGTACCTCGAGACGTTCGACCACACGATCGCGGTCATGCAGACTCCGGAGGCGCTGGCCCGGGTCGCCCGCGAGGCGGTGCTCGACCTCGCCGCGGACGGCGTCGTGTACGCGGAGCAGCGCTGGGCGCCGGAGCAGCACCTGCGCCGCGGCATGACGCTGCCGGAGACGGTGGAGGCCGTGCAGGCGGGCATCGACGAGGGCATCCGCGAGGCGGCGGCGCACGGCCGGATCATCCGCGTGGGCCAGCTCGTCACGGCGATGCGGCACACGGACCGGTGGCAGGAGGTCGCCGAGCTCGCCGTCGCCTACCGGGACGCCGGCGTGGTCGGCTTCGACATCGCGGGCCCCGAGGACGGCTTCCCGCCGGACCGGCATGCGGGGGTGTGGCGGTTCCTGGCCGAGGAGAACTTCCCGACGACGATCCACGCGGGGGAGGCCGCGGGCCTCGACTCGATCGCGCAGGCCGTGCACCTCGGGCAGGCGGACCGGATCGGCCACGGCGTGCGGATCGCGGACGACATCACGTTCGGCACGGGCGACGGCGGCGAACGGACCGCGGAGCTCGGGCCGCTCGCGCACTGGGTGCGCGACCACCAGGTCACCCTCGAGGTGTGCCCGGTCTCCAACCTGCAGACCGGTGCGGCGGAGTCGATCGCGACCCATCCGATCACGCGTCTCAAGGAGCTCGACTTCGCGGTCACGCTCAACACCGACAACCGGCTGATGTCGCGCACGTCGATGACGCACGAGATGACGCGGCTGGTCACGGAGGCCGGCTGGACGATCGACGACCTGGCCGACGTGACGATGACGGCGGCGTGGAGCGCCTTCGTGCACCACGACGAGCGCCGCGAGCTCGTCGACCAGGTGATCCTGCCCGGCTACCAGCGGCTCGAGGGGGCCCAGCGATGACCGACGAGCGCACCGGGCACCCGATCCCGACGACGGCCGCGGAGCTCGCGCGGTACGTCGACCACACGCTGCTCAAGCCGGAGGCGACGGCGGCCGACGTCACGGCGCTGGTCGAGGAGGGCGCGCGGCTCGGCGTGTTCTCCGTGTGCGTGTCGCCGACGTTCGTCGCGCACGCCGTCGAGGCTGCTGCGGGCCGCCTCGCGGTCGCAACCGTGTGCGGTTTCCCGTCCGGCAAGCACGCGAGCGACATCAAGGCGGCGGAGGCGGCCCGGTCGGTCGTCGACGGCGCCGACGAGGTCGACATGGTGATCGACGTCGGTGCCGCGCGTGCGGGCGGCTTCGACCTCGTGCAGGCGGACGTGGCGGCTGTGCGCGCGGCCGTCCCGGGCGACAAGGTGCTCAAGGTCATCATCGAGTCGGCGGCCCTGGACGACGAGCAGGTGGTCGCGGTGTGCCGCGCCGCCGAGGCGGCGGGCGCCGACTTCGTGAAGACGTCCACGGGCTTCCACCCGGCGGGCGGCGCGTCCGTCCACGCGGTCGGCCTGATGTCCGCCACGGTCGGCGGACGCCTCGGCGTCAAGGCCTCGGGCGGGGTGCGGACCCTGGACGACGCGCTCGCGATGGTCGCCGCCGGCGCGACCCGGCTCGGCCTGTCGGGGACGGCGGGGGTGCTGGCAGGATTCGCCGAGGACGGCGGCCCGCGGCCCGCGGCGGACTCCGGCTACTGAGGGCGACCCGGTGGGTGAGGTGATCGTCGAGGTCGACTCCGCCACCCGCACCCACGGCACCGTCGAGGTGCTCGGACCGACCTCGCTGCGGCTCGCCCCCGGCGAGGCGCGCGCGGTGGTGGGGCCGAACGGCAGCGGCAAGTCGACGCTGCTGCGGCTCGTCGCGGGCAAGGACGCGCCGACGTCCGGCCGGGTCGAGGTGCTGGGTCTGCCGGCCGTCGAGGCGCGCCGTCGCCGGCGCGCGGACGTGGCGCTGCTGCTGGGCGGCCTGGCGGCCTACCCGGACCTCACGGTGGCCGAGCACCTGCGGCTCGTGTCGTCGGCGTGGGCGGGCCGCCACCGGGGCCCGGGCGTGGACGAGGCGCTCGCCGACGCCGAGCTGACGCGGGTGCGCGACCAGCTGCCCGGTGAGCTGTCGTCGGGGGAGTCGCAGATGTTCGCGCTGGTCACGACGCTGTACCGGCCGTCGCGGCTGGTGCTCCTCGACGAGCCCGAGCAGCGGCTGGACGCCCGCTGGCGCGCCGCGGCGCGGCGCATGGTCGCCAGGGCCGCGGACGCGGGACGCACGGTGCTGGTGGCGACGCACGACCCGGACCTGCGCGCCGACCTGGCTCGCCGCGGCGGCGAGGTCGAGCTCGCGGCCCCCGGCGCGCGATGACGGCCCGCGGCCCGGAGCGTGCCGGGACGGCCGCGCCCGACCGGGGTGCCGGCACCGACGACGGCACGCGGGTGCCGTACCGGCGCTGGAGGCGCTGGGTGCGCTCGCTGCGGCGGCGCGCCGTGCTGGCCCGCGCGGCGGAGTCCGGCGCCGACCCGCACGACCGGGTGTACCTGGTCTACGGCGTGGTGCTGCTCGGCCTCGTGTACGGGCCGATGCTCTGGTCGGCGGTCGCGGGTGCCGGCACGCTGCTGGCCGGCCTGCCCGCGTCGCGGCACGGTGCGGCGCTCGCCGCGGTCGCGGTGCTCGGAACGGCCGCCGCCTGTGCGGGCGGGCTGGTCGCGGCCCGCGCGGGCGGGCCGGTGTGGGTGAGCCCGCCCGAGGCGACGTTCGTCCTCGCCGGGCAGTTCCGCGTCCGGGAGGTGCTCTGGCGGCGCGCCGTGGCGCTGGCGGCGGGGGCCGCGGCCGCCGGGGCGTTCGTCGTGACGGCGGTCGCGCACGGTGCCGGGGCGCCGCCGGGGCTGGTCGGGGTCTGGGGCGCCGGTGCGGCGGTGCTCGCCCAGGTGCCGCTCGCCGTGGGGGCGGCGGCGCAGACGGCCCGCGGGCGGTTCGACGTGGACGCCGCGGCCGCAGGGTTCCGGCGGTCGGCGACCGCGGGCGTCGGGCTGCTCGGTGGGGACTCGGGTGCCGTGGCCGGGGTGCTCGGGCCGCAGGTCCACGCCGGACGGCGGGCGACGCTCCCGCGCGCCCTGCTGCGGCGTGCGCCGGTCGCCGCCCGGGACCTGCTCGGTCTGCGCCGCCGGCCCGCCGCGGCCGCGTGGTCGGTCGTGGCCGGGGTGCTCGGCGCCGTCCTGGTGGTACTGGGCGCGGTCGCGGGGCCGCTCGCGACGGTCGCCGGGGCGTGCGTGCTGTACGGCGCGGCCGCCACGTGGTGCGCCGGGCTGCGCGCGATGGCGGCCCAGCCGGAGCCCGGGGCGCTGCTGCCCGGCTCGGTGCCGCGGGTGATCGCCGCCCACGCCGTCGTGCCGGGGCTGGTGGCGCTGGCGGTCACGGCGCTCGCCGCGGCGGCGACGGCGGCGCTCGGCCCGTCGGCGTGGTCCGTGGCGGTGCCGGTGGTGGCCGTGCTCGTGGTGGTGCTGGCGGCGCGCCTGTGGGTCGCGGGCGCGACGGCGGCGCCGCCAGGACTCTTCACGCCGATGATGACCCCGGCCGGCGACGCGTCGATGCTCGTCCTCGGGGCCTGGTACGTCCGCGGCTGGCTGGTGGTGACCGGCGCGGCGTGGCTGATGCACCGGACGGGCGGTGACGGGACGGCCGCGTCGCCGGGGGCGGTCGTGGTGGCGCTGCTGGTGGCCGCCTGGCTCGTGTCCGCGGGGGTGCGCCGGTTCGTGCGGGCGTGATCCGGGGTCTTGCCAGGCCGCACCCTCAGTAGGTTAGGCTCACCTCACGATGAGTGACACCTCCGCAGCATCTCCCGCACGCAAGAGCTCCCCTCCGCGGCACGCGACTGTCACGGCCGTCCGCCGCCTCACCCCGCACATGGTGCGGGTGACGATCGCCGGGCCCGACCTGGCGGCGGCCGATGTCACCGGCTGCACGGACCGCTACGTCAAGCTCGTGCTGGGCGAGCCGCCCGTCGAGGGCGCGCGCCCCGTGGTGCGCACGTACACGATCCGCGCGGCGCGGGGCGGCGAGTGGGACATCGACCTCGTGGTGCACGGCGACGAGGGCCTCGGCGGCCCCTGGGCCGCGCGCGCCGCGGTGGGCGACCCCGTGACGATCCTCGGCCCGGGCGGGACCTACGCCCCCGACCCGCTGGCGCCCTGGCACCTGCTCGTCGGCGACGAGTCCGCGCTGCCCGCCGTCGCCGCCGCCGTCGAATCGCTGCCCGCCGGCGCCGTCGCGCACGTGTACCTCGAGGTGGGCTCCGCCGCCGAGGAGCAGGAGCTGGCCTCCGCCGCGGAGCTGCACGTCACGTGGGTGCACCGTGCGGACGTCGGCGCCCGGGACCTGCCCGCCGTCGTCGCCGACGCGCACGCCGCCGGCCGCCTGCCCGCGGGCGTGCCGCACGCCTTCCTGCACGGGGAGGCGTCCTGCGTCCGCGACCTGCGGCGCTGGGCCCGCGCGGAGCTCGCCGTCCCGCGGGAGCGGCTGTCCGCGTCCGGGTACTGGCGTCGCGGGCACGACGACGAGGCGTGGCGCGCCGTGAAGCGCGACTGGGTGGCCGCCGTCGAGCAGGACGACGCCGCCCTCGACGGGACGCTCGTCACCGCCTGAGGGCCCCGCCTGCGGGCCGTCCCGGCCTCAGAGGCCGAGCGCGGCGCGCATGTCCGCCGCGACCCGGTCCAGGCGCCCCCGCGCCGCGACGCGGAGCCGCCCCACCTCGTACGAGGTCGCGTCGGGGGTGACCGGCTCGACCACCTCGAGGTAGCACTTCACCTTCGGCTCGGTGCCGCTCGGGCGCACGACCACGCGGGTGTCGTCGGCGGCGAGCAGCACCACCCCGTCGGTGGGCGGCAGCCCGTCGACGCCGTCCGCCAGGTCGAGCACCTCCGCGACACCGGCGCCCCCGAGCGTCCGCGGCGGCGCCGACCGCAGGCGGGACATGGTCGCGCCGATCCGCGCGAGGTCGGCGAACCGGCCGGAGACCTGGTCGGTGAGGAACAGCCCGTTCTCCCGGGCGACGTCGTCGAGGGCGTCGGTCAGCGACCGTCCCTCGGCCTTGAGCCGGTCGGCGAGCTGGGCCATCACCACCGCCGCGCTGATGCCGTCCTTGTCCCGCACGTGGTCGGGGTCGACGCAGTAGCCCAGCGCCTCCTCGTACCCGAAGACGAGGCCAGGCGTGCGGGCGATCCACTTGAAACCCGTGAGCGTGGTCGCGTGCCCGGCCCCGTGGTGCGCCGCGATCGACGACAGCACGCGGGACGACACCACCGACGACGCCAGCACCGGGCGCGCGCCGTCGCCGCCCGCCGGCGGGCGGCCGCCGAGCCCGTGCGAGACGATCTCCCGGCCGAGCAGGGCGCCGACCTCGTCGCCGTGCAGCATCCGCCACCCGTGCGAGCGGGCCGTCTCGGCGCCCTGGTACGTCCCGACTGTCTCGTCGCGCACCGCCACGGCGCACCGGTCGGCGTCGGGGTCGTTGGCGATCACGAGGTCGGCGCCCACGTCGGACGCCAGCCCCAGCGCCATGTCGATCGCCCCCGTCTCCTCGGGGTTCGGGAACCGCACCGTGGGGAAGTCGGGGTCCGGGTCGAGCTGCTCCTCGACCGGGACGACGTCCGTGAACCCGGCGTCGGACAGCGCCCGCGCGAGGACCCGGCCACCCACCCCGTGCAGCGACGTGGTGACGAGCCGCAGGGTGCGGGGCCGACCGTCCGACAGGGCGCGCACGCTCTCCAGGTACGCGAGCGGGACCTCCCGGTCCAGCACCGTCCAGCCCGAGTCGGCCCGCGGGACCTCGGACGCCGGCCCCACGGCCGCGATGCGCGCGGCGATCCCGGCGTCGTGCGGCGGGACGATCTGCACCCCCTGGCCGGCGTCCGTGACGACCCGCCCGCCCAGGTACACCTTGTAGCCGTTGTCCGCGGCCGGGTTGTGGCTCGCCGTGACCATGACGCCCGCGTCCGCGGCCAGGTGGCGCACCGCGAAGGCGAGCACCGGCGTCGGCAGCGCCGACGGCAGCAGCAGGGCCTCGACCCCGGCGGCGACGAGGACCCCCGCGGTGTCCGTCGCGAAGTCCGCCGACCGGCGCCGGGCGTCGTAGCCGATGACGACGCGCGGCGTGGCACGCCGCCCCAGCGTCTCGGTGAGGTACGCGGCCAGGCCCGCGGCGGCACGCACCACCACGGCCCGGTTCATGCGGTTCGGGCCGGCGGCCATCGCCCCGCGGAGCCCCGCCGTGCCGAACTGCAGGCTGCCCGTGAACCGGTCGCGCAGCTCGGCCTCGGCCGCCCGCCGGGCCCCCGGCCTGCCGGACGCCACGGCCTGGGTGAGCTCGGCCAGCTCCGCGCGGTCGTCCTCGTCGACGTCGTGCCGCATCCACGTCTCGGCCCGGTCCAGCAGCAGGTCCAGCGGCATCCCCGCGCCGCGGTCGCCGCCCGTCGGGTCGAACGCCGGGTCGTCGGTGTCGAGGCTCGTCATGGCCTCCGCTCCTTCGCGCAGACGGGTCGGGACGGTGTCACGGTGTCAGAGTGACTTGACGATGCGGGCGAGCAGGTCGCTGATCCGGGGCCCCGCCTTCTGCCCCGCCTCCAGCACCTCCTCGTGCGACAGCGGCTGCGGGCTGATGCCCGCGGCGAGGTTGGTCACCAGCGAGATACCGAGCACCTCCATGCCGGCGTGCCGGGCGGCGATCGCCTCGAGCGTCGTCGACATGCCGACGAGGTCGGCGCCCATCAGCCCCGCCATCTTCACCTCGGCCGGCGTCTCGTAGTGCGGGCCGGGGAACTGGGCGTACACGCCCTCGGGCAGCTCCGTGTCCACCTGGCGCGCGATCTCGCGCAGCCGCGGCGAGTACAGATCCGTGAGGTCGACGAACGTCGCGCCCTCCAGCGGCGACGTCCCGGTGAGGTTGAGGTGGTCGCGCAGCAGCACCGGCTGGCCCGGCCGCCAGGAGATGTGCAGGCCTCCGCAGCCGTTGGTCAGCACCACCGTCTCGCACCCCGTGGCCGCGGCGGTGCGCACCCCGTGCGCGACCCGCCGCACGCCCCGGCCCTCGTACAGGTGGGTGCGCCCGCCGATCACCAGGGCGTGACGCACCGAGCCGTCGGGCCGCTCCACGCATATCGAGCGTGTCGTCGACCCGTGCCCGACGACGGACGGCTTCGCGAACCCCGGGATCTCATGCGTGGGGACCTCCGCGACGACGTCGCCGACGAGCTCGGCGGCCCCGCCCCAGCCCGAACCGAGCACCAGAGCCACGTCGTGCCCGGCGACGCCGGTCGCCTCGGCGATGTGGTCGGCGGCGGCCCGTGCGACGTCGAACGGGTCGGTGCTCGGGTCGTCGAGGTCCGGGACTGCGGTCGTCGTGCTCATGGTCCCGAGCGTATCCCGGTCGGGTGGCGTCCGCCCTGCCTCGCTGGACCGCGGTGCTGCTCGCCCCGGCGCCTGCCGTGCTGCCTGCCGTGCTGCCGGCGGCTGTCACAATGGTCGCGTGCCGACCGCGAACCCCTCCTCCACGGACACCACCGCCCCCGCCGCCGCACCTTCTGCCGCACCCGGCGCGACGTCGGCGGACCCCCGCAGCCAGCGCGTCGTCGTCGTCGGCGGCGGGCCCGGCGGCTACGAGGCCGCGCTCGTCGCCCGCCGGCTCGGCGCCCAGGTCACCGTCGTCGAGCGGCACGGCCTCGGCGGCGCCGCCGTCCTCACCGACGTCGTGCCCTCCAAGACGCTCATCGCCACGGCCGAGTGGCTCACCGGGGCGGAGCAGGGCCCGGAGCTCGGGATCCGCGCCGACCACCTCCCGACCGACTCCCCGCGACGCGACGTCGTCGACCTCAAGGCCGTCAACGCGCGCGTGCTCGCGCTCGCCGCCGCCCAGTCCGCCGACATCCGCGCCCGTCTCGAGCGCGAGGGCGTCGAGATCCTCACGGGCGCCGGGCGGCTCGACGGGCCCGCCCGCGTCGTCGTCGAGCAGGCCGACGGCACCACGACCGCCCGGGACGCGGACACCGTCCTGCTCGCCGTCGGCGCCACGCCCCGCACCCTGCCGACCGCGCAGCCCGACGGTGAGCGCATCCTCACCTGGACACAGCTGTACGACCTCGACGAGCTGCCCGAGCGGCTCGTCGTCGTCGGCTCCGGCGTGACCGGCGCCGAGTTCGCCGGCGCCTACCAGGCCCTCGGCACCGACGTCGTGCTGGTCTCCTCGCGCGACCGCGTGCTGCCCGGCGAGGACATGGACGCCGCGGAGCTCATCGAGGGCGTCTTCCGCTCGCGCGGCATGACGGTCATGTCCCGCTCGCGCGCGGCCTCCGCCGAGCGCACCGACGACGGCGTCGCCGTCACGCTCACCGACGGGCGCGTCGTCACCGGCTCGCACGTGCTCATCGCCGTCGGCGGCGTGCCGTCCACGGCGGGCCTGGGGCTGGAGACGGCCGGCGTCGAGGTCACCGGGTCGGGTCACATCGCCGTCGACAAGGTCTCCCGCACGTCCGTGCGCGGCATCTACGCGGCCGGCGACTGCACCGGCGAGCTGCCGCTCGCGTCCGTCGCCGCCATGCAGGGCCGCATCGCGATGTCGCACGCTCTCGGCGACGCCGTCGTGCCGCTGAAGCTCGGCCAGGTGGCCGCGAACATCTTCACCGCCCCCGAGATCGCGACCGTGGGGTACAGCGAGCAACGCCTGCGGGACCAGGGGTCGCGCTACGTCACGACGACGCTGCCGCTCGCGCGCAACCCGCGCGCGAAGATGCTCGGCATGCGCGACGGCTTCGTCAAGCTGTTCGCCCACCCCGAGGCCGGCGTGGTGCTCGGCGGCGTGGTCGTCGCGCCGCGCGCCAGCGAGATGATCTTCCCCATCACGCTCGCCGTCGCGCACCGCCTCACCGTCGACGACGTCGCCGAGGCGTTCACCGTCTACCCGTCGCTCGCGGGGTCCGTGGCCGAGGCGGCACGCGTGCTGCACCGCCAGGTGCACTAGGCCGCTCCGGCATGTCACGCGAACGGCGGGTGGCCGCCCACGGGGCGGTGTCCACCGCCCTTTCGCTCTACAGCGACCACGGGCTGCGCGACCTCGTGGACGCCGCCGCACCGGTCGGGTCCGGCATCGGCGGGAGGACCGGACTGCTGGAGGTCGAGGGCACCCCGGTCTTCGTCAAGCAGGTGCGCCTCACCGACCTCGAACGACGGCCGGAGAACGTCCGGTCCACGGCCAACCTCTTCGGGCTCCCGGACCGCTGCCACTACGGGATCGGTGCGATCGGCAGCCCCGGGTTCGGGGCCTGGCGGGAGCTGGCCGTGCACACGATGACGACGGGCTGGGTGCTCGCGGGCGAGCACGAGGGCTTCCCCCTGACGTACTACTGGCGGGTGCTGCCGGACCGGGGCGCGCCGCTGCCCGCAGAGCTCGCCGACGTGGAGCGGGCGGTCGCCGCCTGGGGAGGCGGGGCGGCCGTCCGCCGGCGGATCGAGGCCCTGCGGCAGTCGTCGGCGAGCCTCGTGCTGTTCCTCGAGCACGTCCCGTGGAACCTCCACGACTGGCTCGGCGACCAGGTCGCCGCCGGCGGCCAGGCCGCCGAGCGTGCCTGCGCCATGGTGGACGACGAGCTCCGGGCCGGCATCGCGTTCATGAACGCCCGCGGCCTGCTGCACCTGGACGCCCACTTCGAGAACGTCCTGACCGACGGGCGACGGCTCTACGTCGCCGACTACGGCCTCGCGGTCTCGTCCCGCTTCGAGCTCGACGCGGGCGAGGCCGCGTTCGTCGCCGAGCACCGCGACTACGACCGGGCCTACGCCGCCTCGTCCCTCGTGAGCTGGCTGGCCGTCGCCCTGTACGGGTACGGGCCGGAGGAGCGCCGGTCGTTCGTGGAGGCCTGCGCCCGCGGGGTGGTCCCGGAGGACGCCCCGGAGGCGGTCGCGGCGCTGTTCCTGCGGCACGGCCCCGCGGCGGCGGCGATGGGGGACTTCGCCCGGAGGTTCCGGCAGGAGTGCACGGGGGCGTCGTACCCGTCGGAGGCCCTCCGGAACGCGTTGGCCGAACCGCAGGACCTGGTCGGCCGTCACCGATGAGTTCGCAGGATCGTCGTCGTCACCCCTTCGACAACGACCGGCGAACCGAGGGAGAAGCATGTCCCAGCTGCTCAGAGTCCACAACTTCAACGTCTCGAGCGACGGTTTCGGTGCGGGCGAGCACCAGAGTCTCGAGCGTCCGTTCGGCGACGCCGACCCGGGGATCATGTTTTCGTGGGCGGGCGCGACGGCGAGCTGGCCCAATCGGACCGAGCCGGGCGGCAGCCGGGGCCTCGACGACTACTTCACCAGAGACTTCCACCGGAACATCGGCGCCGAGGTCATGGGTCGCAACAAGTTCGGGCCGCAGCGGGGCCCGTGGGCCGACCACGACTGGCGCGGCTGGTGGGGCGACGAGCCGCCGTTCCACACCCCGGTGTTCGTCATGACGCACCACCCGCGCCCGTCGTTCACGTTGTCGGACACCACGTTCCACTTCGTTCGGACACCACGTTCCACTTCGTCGACGCCGACCCGGCCACCGTCCTGGAGCAGGCACGCGAGGCCGCCGGAGGGAAGGACGTCCGCCTCGGGGGCGGGGCGACCGTCGTCCGGGAGTTCCTCGACGCCGATCTCGTCGACACGCTGCACGTCGCCGTCGCCCCCGTCGAGATCGGGGCCGGCTCGCGTCTGTGGGACTCGCCCGACGAGCTGGACGACCGCTTCCACCACGACGTCGTGCCGAGTCCGAGTGGCGTCACCCATCACGTGTTCTGGCATCGCTGACCCGTTCCGTGACCGGACCTAGTCTGGCGACGGGCCCAGCAGGCCGAGCAGCGCCGGCAGGGCGTCGGCGAACGCGGGCATCAGCGGCAGCCGGTCGAGCTCGTCCACGCCGACCCACCGCACCTCGAGGCTCTCGGGGTCGGCCGCCGTCGGCTCGACCCGGGCGCCGGGCATGACGTCGGCCACGACGGTCGTGTAGGCCCACGGGCCGTGGTCCAGCACGTGCGTGCCCACCACGTGCACGTGCTCCGGCCGGATCGCCGCCTCCTCGAGCGACTCGCGCAGCGCGCCGTCCACGGCGGACTCATCGGGGGCCAGTGCCCCGCCCGGCACCCCCCAGGTGCCGCCCTCGTGCGACCACAGCGCCCGGTGCTGCAGCACCACGTCGGTCACCGGCCCCGGCCGGCCGGCCGCGGGAGCGGCGCGCCGCGCCAGCAGCAGCCCCGCCGCGCCGTACAGCCCCCAGTGCCGGTGGTCGCCGCACGTCACCCACCCGTCCCCGGCGTGACGGTGCAGGGTCGTGGGCGGGGACGGTGGGCTCGGCACGCCGCCAGGCTACCGGGGGACGGGGGATACCTCAGTCGGTGCCCGTTGCCGACAGAGGCTGCGGTTCCGCTACGGGCGAGTGCCTCGTTCCTCGGCCCTCACCCTGCGCTGCACCTCCGCCTCAGTCGGTGGTGATGTCGCAGATCGACTGGCCCGCCGTCACGCCCGCACCGGGCTCCAGCGCGAGCGACCGGATCGTGCCCGAGCGGTGCGCCAGCAGCGGCTGCTCCATCTTCATCGCCTCCAGCACGACGACGAGGTCCCCCTCGGCGACCGTGTCGCCCTCGGACACCGCGACCTTGACGATCGTGCCCTGCATGGGGGAGGCGAGCGTGTCGCCGCCCGCCCCGCCGGCGGCCCGAGAGCCACCGTTGCGACGCGCCGGGCGCCGGGCGGCGTTCGCGCGGCGGGCGCGGCCCGCCGCGACCCCCAGGCCGGCGGGCAGCACGACCTCCAGCCGGCGGCCGCCCACCTCCACGACCACCCGCTCGGCCTCCTCGGGCTCCTCGGCCTCGGGAGCCGGCGCCGGCACGGCGGGGGCGAGCCCGGCCACCGTGTCGGCGAAGTCGGTCTCGATCCAGCGCGTGTGCACGCGGAACGGCTCGTCGCCGGCGGGGACGAAGTCCGGGGCGTCCAGCACCGCGCGGTGGAACGGCACGACCGTCGGCATGCCCGCGATCTCGAGCTCGTCCAGCGCGCGGCGCGCACGCTGGGCCGCCTGCTCGCGGGACGCGCCCGTGACGATCAGCTTCGCGATCATCGAGTCGAAGGCCCCCGAGATCGTGTCGCCCTCGACCACGCCCGTGTCGACGCGCACGCCCGGCCCCGACGGCCAGCGCAGCGTGCTCACGGTCCCGGGGGAGGGCAGGAACCCGGCCGCCGGGTCCTCGCCGTTGATCCGGAACTCGAACGAGTGCCCGCGCACGGTCGTGGCGTCGTAGCCGAGCTCCTCGCCCGCGGCGATGCGCAGCTGCTCGCGCACCAGGTCGATGCCCGTCACCTCCTCGGTGACCGGGTGCTCCACCTGCAGGCGGGTGTTCACCTCGAGGAACGACAGCGTGCCGTCCAGGCCGACGAGGAACTCGCACGTGCCCGCACCCACGTAGCCCGCCTCGCGGAAGATCGCCTTCGACGCCCGGTCGAGCTCGGCCTCCTGCGCCGCGGTGAGGAACGGCGCCGGCGCCTCCTCGACGAGCTTCTGGTGGCGGCGCTGCAGCGAGCAGTCGCGGGTGGAGACCACCACGACGTTGCCGTGCGTGTCCGCGAGGCACTGCGTCTCCACGTGCCGCGGCCGGTCGAGGTACCGCTCCACGAAGCACTCGCCCCGCCCGAAGGCCGCCGTGGCCTCCCGGACCGCGGACTCGTACAGCTCGTCGATCTCCTCGTCCGTGCGGGCGACCTTGAGGCCGCGCCCGCCGCCGCCGAACGCCGCCTTGATCGCCACCGGCAGGCCGTGCTCCGCGGCGAACGCGTGCACCTCGTCGGCGCCGGCCACCGGGTCGGCCGTGCCGGGGACCAGCGGGGCGCCGGCGGCCTGGGCGATGTGCCGGGCGCTGACCTTGTCGCCCAGCGACTCGATCGCGGCGGGCGGGGGGCCGATCCACGTGAGCCCGGCGTCGAGGACGGCCTGGGCGAACCGGGCGTCCTCGGAGAGGAACCCGTAGCCCGGGTGCACGGCGTCGGCGCCGGAGCGGCGCGCGACGTCGAGCAGCTTGTCGGCGTCGAGGTACGTCTCGGCGGCGCGCTGACCGTTCAGCGCGAACGCCTCGTCGGCGAGCCGCACGTGCATCGAGTCCCGGTCGGGGTCGGCGTACACGGCGACGGACGCGAGACCGGCGTCGGTGCACGCGCGCGCGACACGGACGGCGATCTCACCGCGGTTGGCGATGAGGACCTTGCTGATGGTGGGCACGGCTCACGGTAACGCGGGTGCCCCCGTGCTCAGGCACTCGCCGCGGCGCCCGCGGAGAAGTCTGTGCCGGGTACCAACCCGGATCGCGGCCGTTTGGAGGGATTCGACATTGTTTCGTCCCGTGGGCGCGGTCCGGGTGCCGGTCGGTTGGTGGAATCGGCAGTGCGCGGCCGCCCCGCTCAGCGTGCGCGCAGAGCGCTCCACCGCACGTCGAGCTCGCCGAGCAGCTCGCGCAGCAGGGGCAGGCTCACCCCCACGACGCCGTGGTGGTCGCCCTCGATCCGCTCGACGTACGGGCCGCCCAGGCCGTCGATCGTGAACGCGCCCGCGACGTGCAGCGGCTCGCCGGTCGCCACGTACGCGTCGATCTCGTCGTCGTCGACGTCGCCGAAGTGCACGGTCGTGGAGCTCGTGGCCCCGAGGGTCGCGCCCGTGCCGCCGTCGCCGGGCTCGCGCGCGTCCACGACCCAGTGCCCGGAGTGCAGGACGCCGGAGCGGCCGCGCATCGACCGCCAGCGGGCGCGCGCCTCGTCGGCGTCGGCGGGCTTGCCCACGACCTCGCCGTCCAGCTCCAGCATGGAGTCGCAGCCGAGGACGAGCGCGGAGGAGTCCTCGTCACCGTCCTCGAGCCGGCGCGCCACCGCCTCGGCCTTGGCCTGGGCGAGCACCAGGACGGCGTCGGCCGGGTCCAGCCCGCCGAACCGCTCGCGCGCCCCGGTGAGCACCGCCGGCTCGTCGACGTCGGACACGACGACGGTGGGTTCGACGCCGGCCGAACGCAGCGTGGCCAGGCGGGCGGGGGACTTCGAGGCGAGGACGAGGTGCGTCACGCGCAGGACCCTACCGGGCCCGCGGCGGGGCTAGGCGAGGAGGACGGCCGCCACCAGCAGCACGACCGGCGAGGCGAGGGTCGTGACGAGGATGGTGTCGCGAGCGAGCAGCTCGGCGGTACGGAAGCGGGCGGCGTAGTTGTACACGTTCTGCGCCGTCGGCAGCGCGGCCAGGGTGACCGCGGTGACCACGCCCGCGTCGTCGAGGCCCGCGGCGTACCGGGCGAGCACGTAGGCGAGGGCCGGCATCACCACCGCCTTGAGGCCGGCGGCGACGAGCGCGGGCGCGCGGCTCTCGCCTCGGGCGAGCGGCCGCGAGCCGTGCAGCGACATGCCGAACGCGAGCAGGATCATCGGGATCGCCGCGCCGCCGAGGATCTCCAGCGGTGCCATCACCACGTCCGGCGGCGACCAGCCCGCCGCCGACACGAGCGCGCCAGCGAGCGACCCGAGGATGATCGGGTTGCGCACCGGCTGGGCGAGCACGAACCGCACGGACACGTGCCCGGACGTCTGCGCGTCGAGCACCAGCAGCGTCACGGGGGCCAGCACCAGCAGCTGCAGCAGGATCACCGGTACCACGGCGGTCGGGTCGTCCAGGACGTACACCGCCACGGGCAGGCCGATGTTGTTGGCGTTGACGTACCCGGCGCCGACCGCGCCGACGGTCGCCTCCGCGGCCGGGCGGTGCAGCCACAGCAGGTTGAGCACGACGAACAGGGCTGCGGTCGTGACCGCGGCCACGGCCTGCACCAGCAGCGGCGCGTGGAACAGGGCGCCGACGTCCGCCCGTGCGATGACGGTGAACAGCAGCGCCGGGCTGGCGACGAAGAACCCGATCCGGTTGAGCACCGTCCGGGCGTCGGGCCCGCCGAGCCGCAGCCGCGCCGCGAGGTAGCCGGCGGCGATGACGACGCCGATGATCGCGAAGCCGGTGAAGATCCCTTGCATGCGGGACGGTCAGCGCAGCGCGTCGCGCAGCACGTCGAGCCCCACCGACCCGAGCGACAGGGCGCGTGCGTGGAAGCCGCGCAGGTCGAACTCCTCGCCCCGCGCGGCCGCGGCGGCCCGGGCGTCGTCGCGCGCCTGCTCCCACAGCCGCTGGCCCACCTTGTACGACGGCGCCTGGCCAGGCCACCCGAGATACCGGTTGAGCTCGAACCGCACGAACGACTCCGGCATGTTAACGTTCGCCAGCAGGAACGGCCACGCCTTCTCGGCGTCCCAGGTGCCGCCGCCCCACCGCTCGGGGGCGCGCTTGCCCAGGTGGACGCCGATGTCGAGGACGACGCGCGCGGCACGCATGCGCTGCGCGTCGAGCATCCCGAACCGGTCGCCCGGGTCGTCGAGGTGGCCGAGGTCGGCCATGAGCCGCTCCGCGTACAGGGCCCAGCCCTCGCCGTGGCCGGAGACCCAGCATCCCAGCCGCCGCCACGAGTTGAGGGTGTCGCGGGCCTCGACGGCGGCCGCGCACTGCAGGTGGTGGCCCGGCACGCCCTCGTGGTAGACCGTCGTCTTCTCCCGCCAGGTGTTGAACTCGGTGACGTCGGCGGGCACGGACCACCACATGCGCCCGGGCCGGGAGAAGTCGTCGCTCGGCGGGGTGTAGTAGATGCCACCCGTCTGCGTCGGGGCGATACGGCACTCGATGGTGCGGACCGGCTCGGAGATGTCGAAGTGGGTGCCCGCGAGGTCCTCGATCGCCGCGTCCGCGGTGGCCTGCATCCAGCGCCGCAGCGCGTCCGTGCCGTGCAGGGTGCGCTCCGGGTCGGCGTCGAGCGCGGCGACGGCGTCCGCGACGGAGGCGCCGGGCCCCGCGATCTTCCGGGCCACGGCCTCCTGCTCGGCGACGATGCGGGCGAGCTCGTCGAGCCCCCACTCGTACGTCTCGTCGAGGTCCACCTCGGCCCCGAGGAACTCGCGGGAGAACAGCCCGTAGCGGTCGCGCCCGACGGCGTCGCGCTCCGGCGCCCGTGGCGCCAGCTCGCGCTCCAGGTGGTCCGCGAGCCGCGCGTACGCCGACCGGGCGGCGGCCGCGCCGCGCTCCAGCTCGGCACGCACCAGGCTGCAGGCCGACGACTCGTCGAGCACCGCGTCCACCTCCGGGCCGCGCACCAGCGTGTCGAAGAACGACTCGCCGTCGAAGCCGGCGAGCTCGCGCGCCTGGGTGATCCCCTCGCGCACCTGTCGGACCGCCGCCACCCGGCCGCGGCGGGCCGCCTCGGTGAGGGACGCGACGTAGCCCTCGACGGCCTCCGGGATCCCCGTCAGCCGGGAGGCGACGTTCTCCCACGCCTCGGTCGTGCCGGTCGGCATGAGGTCGAAGACGTCGCGCAGCTGCTGCACCGGCGACTCGATGTTGTTGAGGCTGGCCAGCGGCTCGCCCGAGTCGTGCAGCTCCAGCGCCAGCCCGACCCGCTCGCGCATCGCCGCGAGCGTGACGCGGTCGACGGCGTCCGCCGGCCCGCCCTGCTCGCGCTCCGCGGCGTCGAGCTCGCGCAGGATGGCCTGGTCGGCCGCCGCGCGCTCCTCGTGGCCCGCGGGGGACAGGTCCGGCATCCGGTGGTCGTGGCCGGGCACGCCCACCGCCGTCGCGAAGATCGGGTCGAGCTCGGCGGAACGGGCCACGTACGCGTCGGCGACGGCGTCGATCCGGGTGGGGGTGCGGGGTGAGTGCGGGTGCGGGGTGCTGGAGGTCACAGGCCGCAGCCTATGACCTGCCGTGGACACCACGGCGCAGTCGCGGCGCGAGCCGGTAGCGTTCCGGACCGTGCACGACGACGTGAGAGACGGCCAGACCACCGGCACCACCGGCACCACCGGCACCACCGGCACCACCGTGCCGCTGCGCGTCGTGGTCGCCCCCGACTCGTTCAAGGGCAGCGCGACCGCCACGCAGGTCGCCGACGCGCTGGCCGCCGGGGCGCGCGCCGCCCTCGGCGCCGCCGCCGACGTCCGCGCGATCCCGTTCGCCGACGGCGGGGAGGGCACCCTGGACGCCGTGCTCGACGCCTGGGGCGTGGTGCCCGGCACCTTCGAGACGACCGACGCGCTCGGGCGGCCGACGACGGCGCGGTACGGCGTGTCGCCAGGCGGGCGGACCGTCGTGGTCGAGGCGGCGGAGGCCTACGGGCTGCCGCTCGTCGCGGACGACCTGCGACCGCTGGAGGCGACGAGCCACGGCGTCGGGACGCTCGCGCTCGCCGCCCTCGACGCGGCGCCGGCGGCCGAGGAGGTCGTGCTCTTCGTCGGAGGGTCCGCGACCACCGACGGCGGCGCCGGGCTGCTCGCCGCCCTCGGGGCGCGGTTCCTCGACGACTCCGGTACGCCGGTCGCGCCGGGCGGCGGAGGCCTGCGCGACGTAGCCGCCCTCGACCTCGACGGGCTCGACCGGCGCGCTCGCGGCGTGCGCTGGCGCATCGCGTGCGACGTCGACAACCCGCTGCTGGGCGAGCGGGGCGCGGCCGCCGTCTTCGGCCCGCAGAAGGGCGCCGGCCCCGACGACGTCGCGGCGCTGGAGGACGGGCTGGCCCGGTTCGCCGCCGTGCTCGACGCCGCGACCGGCCAGGACGTGCGGGAGCTCGCCGGCGCCGGGGCGTCCGGCGGGCTGCCGGCCGGGCTGTCGGCCGTGCTCGGTGCCGAGCTCGTGCCCGGCGGCGTCCTGGTCGCCGAGGCCGTGGGGCTCGACACGGCGCTCGCGGACGCCGACCTCGTCCTCACCGGCGAGGGGCGCCTGGACGAGCAGTCGCTGCACGGCAAGGTCGTCGACACCGTGGTGCGTCTCGCGCCCGCCGGGGCGAGCGTCGTCGTGGTCGCCGGGGGAGTGGAGCTCTCGCCCGCGCAGGTGCGCGACGCCGGCATCGCCGCCGCGTTCTCCATCGCGCCGGGGCCGCGGACGCTCGCCGAGCTCTCCCGCGACGCCCTGGTCGAGCTGGAGCACACCGCCGCCCACGCCTGCGGGCTCTTCGCCGCCGGCGACGCCCGCGGCTGACGGGCCCATGTCGGCACTCCGTCGCCGGGTCGGCAGACATCCGTGCCGACCCGGGGACGGACTGCCGACCCGAGGGAAGGCGGGTCAGCGGCCCTCGGCCCGGCGGCGCAGGGCGTCGGCCCAGTCCCGCTGGTACCGCGCCACCACGGTGTCGGTGCCGGGTGCCCACCACACGGCGACGGGGTCGCCGTCGCGCGGCGGCTCGGTCTCGTCCCCGGCGCGCAGCATCATTGACCAGGTCGCCTCGGCGGTGCCGTCGCCGGTGGGGTAGGTGAGCAGGCCCGAGAGCAGGGTGCCGGACGACGTCGAGCGCTCGCGCACCGTGACCGACCCGGTGGCAGCCCGGGCTCCGGTGGCGAACGCCGCGGAGGCGGCGGTCTCGGCGGCGAGCCGCTGGTCGTCGCGGTACCGCACCAGCGCCGCGACGGCCGTCACCATCAGTGCCGCGAGCACGCCCATGAACAGCCAGAGCTCGAGTACGCCCGACGGGTTCTCGACGAGCCGCCGCGCCACGTACAGGCCGCCGGCCGCCACGAGCGCCGGCGCCCACAGCCAGCGGCGCAGCGGGCCCGGACGGTCGGCGGCGGGCAGCTCGCCCAGCGGCGCCTCCACGTCGTCCGCGCCGTCGACGTGCTGCCAGACGACGCTCACGAACGCAGGCTCCAGCGCCACGCGTCGGCGTGGTGGCGGCCCCACCGGCCGCCGAAGCTCTTCGCGGTGACGCCCGCGCCGTTGCCGCGCACCGTGCGGGAGCGGTTCGTCCACTCGTCCACCGGGGCCTCGTCGTCCGGCAGCCCGCTCGCCGACGAGACGGCCGCGAGGCCGGCGACCAGCGCGGCCACCTCGACGTCGTCGGGCCGGCCGCGCACCACGCGCACCTGGGGGCTCATCGGTCCTCCTCGGGGTCGTCGTCGATCTCGTCGTCGTCGCCGAACTCCACCGCGGCGCCGCGCGAGGTCGCCCACTCGGCGACCTCGTACCCGCCGTCGAACAGCCGCTGGGCGACGTCGGCGCCCGCCTCGTCGAGCATCTCCACCACGCCGTCCAGCGTCATCGACGCCCCCGGCGCGGGGTCGGCGACGACGAAGCCGAGGTAGAACACCTCCGCCGGGACCGCCCCCTCCGGCGCGTCGTGCGCCTCGGCGGGCTCGTCGCCCGCGCCCGGCTGCCACACCGAGCTCGTGAGGTCGGGGTGCATGCCCAGCGAATCGTGCATGGCGTCGAACAGCGAGGCGTTGAGCGTGCCCACGCGGTTCTCGAGCGCGAGGACGCGTGGGTCCTCGTCCGCCTCCGCGGCGCCGAACTCGGCGCGCACGCCCACCGCGGTGGTCACGTACTCGTGCAGCGCGTTCGCGAGCGCGTCCACGGCGCGGTGCATCGGTTCCGGGTCGACCGACCCGAGCGGGGCCGGTCCGTGCGTGGCGTCCTCGTGGCTCATCCGGCGATTCTCCTACAACCGAGGGTCACAGCGGGATGTTGCCGTGCTTCTTCGGGGGCAGGGCCGCGCGCTTGGTGCGCAGCGCCCGCAGCGCGCGGGTCACCTGCTCGCGCGTCTCGGACGGGCGGATCACGGCGTCGACGTACCCGCGCTCGGCGGCGTCCCACGGGTTCACGATGGCGTCCGTGTACTCGTCGGTCAGGCGCGCCCGCTCCGCCTCGACGTCGCCGCCGGTCTCCGCGGTCTCCTTCAGCGTGGCGCGGTGCAGGATGTTCACCGCACCCGAGGCGCCCATCACCGCGACCTGCGCCGTCGGCCAGGCGAGGTTGACGTCCGCGCCGAGCTGCTTGGAGCCCATCACGATGTACGCGCCGCCGTACGCCTTGCGCGTGATGACGGTGACCAGCGGCACGGTCGCCTCGGCGTAGGCGTAGATCAGCTTGGCGCCGCGGCGGATGATGCCCTGGTGCTCCTGGCCGACGCCGGGCAGGAAGCCGGGCACGTCGACGAACGTCAGCACGGGGATGTTGAACGCGTCGCAGGTGCGCACGAAGCGCGCCGCCTTCTCGGCGGCGTCGATGTCGAGCGTGCCCGCCATCGACAGCGGCTGGTTCGCGATCACGCCGACGCTCTGGCCCTCCACGTGCCCGAAGCCGACCAGCACGTTCTGCGCGAACAGCGGCTGCACCTCGAGGAACGAGTCCGGGTCCAGCACCGCCTCGACCACGGCGCGCATGTCGTACGGCTGGTTGTCGCTGTCCGGGACGATCGTGTCGAGCGCCTCGTCCTCCGGCGTGGGCGCCAGGTCGACGGCGTCGTCCGGGTCCTGGGGCGGGAACGACGGCGCGTCGCCGAGATTGTTCTGCGGCAGATAGCCGACGAGGTGCCTCACGTAGTCGATCGCGTCGTCCTCGTCCGGCGCCAGGTAGTGCGCCACGCCGGAGGTGGTGTTGTGGGTGCGCCCGCCGCCGAGCGTCTCGAAGTCGACGTCCTCGCCGGTGACCGTGCGGATCACGTCGGGGCCGGTGATGAACATGTTCGACGTCTTGTCGGCCATCACGATGAAGTCCGTGAGGGCGGGGGAGTAGACGGCGCCGCCCGCGCTCGGGCCGAGGATCAGCGAGATCTGCGGGACGACGCCCGACGCCGCGACGTTGCGCCGGAACATCTCCGCGAACTGGGTGAGGGCCGCGACACCCTCCTGGATGCGCGCGCCACCGCCGTCGGAGATGCCGATGATCGGCACCCCGGTGCGCAACGCGAGGTCCTGCACCTTGGCGATCTTCTGGCCGTGCACCTCGCCCAGCGACCCGCCGAACACCGTGAAGTCCTGGCTGAACACGCACACCTGGCGGCCGTCGATCGTGCCGTGGCCGACCACGACGCCGTCGCCCGCGATCCGCCGCTTGTCGAGGCCGAAGTTGCGGCTGCGGTGCGCGGCGAGGGCGTCGAGCTCGACGAAGCTGCCCTCGTCGAGCAGGTCCTCGATGCGCTCGCGGGCGGTCTTCTTGCCGCGCGAGTGCTGCTTGGCCTGCGCCTTCTCCTCGGCCTGGGTCACGGCCTCCGCCCGGCGGCGCTCCAGGTCGGCGAGCTTGGCGGCGGTGCCGGTCTGGGTGCCGGCCGGTGCCTCGGTCGTGGGGGTGGTCGCGTCGTTCACCTGACCGACCCTAGATGGCCGAAGCCTACGGTTCGATGCGCGACAGGCCGCCGCGCACCCGCGGACTCTTGTGGGGTTCATACAAACCGGGTCGTGCCGGACGGCGCTGCGGTGCGAGAGGATCGGGTGCATGGCCCGCCCCCCGCTCGACGCCGGCGTGCTGCGCCGCGACCTCCTCCGCCCCGTGGGGCCGCTCGCGCGGCTCGACGTCGTCAACACCTCGCCGTCGACCAACACGACGCTGGTGCGCGCCGCCGGCGAGGACCCGGACGCGTGGCCGGCGCCCGCGCTGCTCGTGGCCGAGCACCAGGTGGCCGGTCGCGGGCGCGCCGGACGGGCCTGGCAGACGCCGCCGCGCGCCGCGCTGACCGTCTCGCTGCTCCTGCGCCCCCGCCTGCCCGCCGCCGCTCTGGGCTGGCTGCCGCTCGTCGCCGGGTGCGCCGTCGCGCGCGCCGTGGGCGACGTGCTGCCCGGTGGCGTCGCCGCCCGGCTCAAGTGGCCCAACGACGTGCTGCTGCCGGCGCCGACCGAGGGGGCGGGCCTCGGCCCCCACCGGAAGGTGGCCGGCGTGCTCGCCGAGGTCGTGCCCGCGGGGCCGGGGCCGACGGGTCGCTCGGCGGGCGGCCCGGCCGTCGTGGTCGGCGTCGGGCTCAACGTCCACCAGCGCCCCGACGAGCTGCCCGTCGCCGGGGCGACGTCGCTCGCGCTGGCCGGCGCGAGGGTCGACAGGACGGCCCTGCTCGCCGGCCTCGTGCGCGAGCTCGTCGCCGCCGTCGGGCGTCTGGAGGCGGCGGGCGGCGACGCGGCGGCCGCGGGCGTCGCGTCCGAGTACGCCGCGCTGTCCGCGACGCTCGGCACCCGGGTGCGGGCCGAGCTGGCCGGGGGAGCGGGCGAGGTGGTGGGCGTGGCCACCCGGGTGGCGAGCGACGGCGGTCTGGTGCTGGCGACCGGCGACGGCGAGCGCGCCGTCACCGCCGGCGACGTCCACCACCTGCGCCGGGTCGGTCTCGTTCGGCAGTCCGGGACTCGTTCGGCACCTGGCGGGACCGAATGAGTCCTGGACTGCCGAACGAAGGCCCGGAGGGCGTCAGGGCGCGCTCAGGGCGCGCCCAGGGGCGCTGACTACAGTGGAGGCGTGACGAGCGACACCATGACCGGCGGCGGTGCCGCCGGCGACCCCGCGGACGACGACACCGTGGCGGACACCGCGGCCCGGCTGGACGAGGAGATCCTGGGCGGCCCGCGCCGCTACACCCTCACGGACCTGGTCGAGGGCACGGGCCTGAGCCAGGAGTTCATCGAGAGCTACTGGCGGTGGCTGGGGCTGCCGGTCACCCACCCCACGGAGGTGTGGTTCACCGACGCGGACATGGCGTCCATGCGGGAGATCGGCGCGCTCGTCGACGACGAGCGCCTCGACGAGCAGGCGCAGATGACGTTCATCCGCTCGCTCGGGCACACCACGGACCGGCTCGCGCTGTGGCACGTGGAGGCGCTGGTGGAGCACCTGCAGCGCCGGTACGAGCTGGACGAGGTCAGCGCCCGGCTCATGGCCCTGGACCGCGTGCCCGAGCTGGCGGACAAGCTCACGCGCCAGCTCGAGCACGCGTGGCGGCGCCAGCTCGCGGCGCTCACCGGCCGGCTCGCGACGGAGTTCGGCGGCGCCCGCGGTCCCGCGGCGGCGGGCGGCGTGGACGAGCTGCCGCTGCGCCGCGCCGTCGGCTTCGCGGACATCGTGTCGTTCACCAAGCGGACCGCGGGCCTGGGCTCGCAGGAGCTCTCGGAGTTCGTGCAGCTCTTCGAGTCCCGGGCGCGGGACGTCATCACCGAGGCCGGCGGGCGCGTCGTCAAGACCGTCGGCGACGCGGTCCTGTTCGTGGCCGACGACGTCACGACCGGCGCCGAGGTCGCCCTCGGCCTGGCCGCCCCCCACGCGGCCGACGACCAGATCCCGGTGCGTGTCGGGTTCGTGTGGGGCCGCGTGCTGTCCCGCTTCGGCGACGTGTTCGGGCCCGACGTCAACCTGGCCTCGCGGATCTCCGAGCTGGCCGAGCCCGCGACGGTGCTCGTGGACCCGCCGACCGCGTCGCTGCTCGCCTCGTCGTCCCGCTACGCGCTCACGGAGCAGCCGGCCCGGGACGTGCAGGGCATCGGGGAGATCACGCCGGTCCGGCTGCAGCGGGCCTACACCGGCGGCTGACGTGCTCCCCGGGAACGCTCACGCCCCGAGGGACACGACGTCGGGGTCGAGCGGCGCGGGGTCGCGCTCGATCAGGGTCGGGCGGTTGTTCCGCACGGACCCCACGGCCGCCTCGACGGGGCGCGTGTCCATGCCGACGTGCGGGCCGCCGACGATCGCCATCGCCTCCTCGGCGCCGACGGCCGGGTCGAGCCACGCGTCCCAGGAGCCGGCCGGCAGGATCACGGGCATGCGGTCGTGGATGCGCTCGAGGCCGTCGGAGGCCGCCGTTGTGACGACCGTTGCCGAGACGAGCCAGCGGTCGGGGTCGTCGTCGGCCCTGGCCGGGTCGCGCCAGAACTCGTAGAGCCCCGCGAGCGCGGCCACGCGGCCGCCCGCCGGGTGGATCCAGTACGCCTGCTTGGGCACCTTGGCGCGGGCCGGTGCTCCCTCCGGGAGCGGGAGCTTGCGCCACTCGTAGTACCCGTCGGCCGGCAGCAGGCAGCGGCGCACCGCCAGCGGGCGCGCGAACGCGCTCTTGGACAGCAGCGTCTCGGAGCGCGCGTTGATCATGCGGGCGCCGACGCCGGGGTCCTTCGCCCACGACGGCACCAGCCCCCAGCGGGCCACGCGCAGCGAGCGGGTGATCTCGCCGGTGTTCTTCCCGTCGATGCGCCGCGGCCGCTCGACGACGATCCGCACCGGGTCGGTGGGGGCCACGTTCCACGACGGCGGCAGCAGCCGCGCGTCGTCGGCGATCTCGGCGATCGCGAGGTCGTCGGCGATGTCCTGGGCGTCGCGGAAGGACGCGTAGCGGCCGCACATGGGTCCATCGTCGCGCACGCCACCGACAGCCCCTGCCGCCCGCCGGTGGTTCTGACGTGTCGCGGAACGGGGCCGAATACGTGACACGTCAGAACCACCGAGCGGGGTGGGGGACGGCGGGTGAGCGGGGACACGCGAACCGCACCGGAAAGACCCTGCCGCGCGTCGTATCGTTTCGATAGGATGGCGGCCATGCCCGACGAACCTGCGAGACCCACGCGCGCCCGCTCCCCGTACCGCTGGGTGCTGATGCTCGGCGCGCTCGCCGCTCTCCCCGCCTTCACCGTCGACATGTACCTGCCCTCCCTGCCGGAGGTCGCGGCGGACCTGGGCTCGTCGGAGTCGTTCGCCCAGCTGTCCGTGTCGATCATGCTCGTCGGCGGCGCCGCCGGGCAGCTCGTCATCGGGCCGCTCTCCGACCGGTTCGGCCGGCGCCGGCCGCTCCTGTGGGGGCTCGCGCTGCACATCGTGACCTCGCTGCTGTGCGCGGTCGCGCCGAACATGACCGTGCTGATCGGGCTGCGCCTGATGCAGGGGTTCTTCAACGCGGCCTGCGGCGTGGCCGCGATGGCGGTGGTCCGCGACCGGTTCGTCGGTGCGGAGGCGGCACGCATCCTGTCGCGGCTGATGCTCGTCATCGGGGTTGCGCCGATGCTCGCCCCGACGTTCGGGTCCGCGGTCGCGGCCGCCGCGGGCTGGCGCTGGGTGTTCGCCGTGCTCGCGCTCGCCGGGGCCACCCTGGCCGTCGTGGTGTGGCGCGTCATGCCGGAGACCCACGCCGTCGAGCGCCGCCAGACCGGCGGGCTGCGCAGCGTGTTCGCCGGGTACCTCTCGCTCGTCAAGGACCGGCACTTCATGGCGCTCGCGGTGATGCCGGGGCTCGGGCAGGCCGTCCTGATGAGCTACGTCGTCGGCTCGCCGTTCGTCTTCCAGACCGGGTACGGACTGTCGCACGGGCAGTTCGCGGTCCTCTTCGCGCTCAACGGGCTCGGCCTCGTCGTCTCGGCGCAGATCAACGCGGCGCTCGTGCGCAGGGTGGCGCCCATCCGCCTGCTGCGCGCCGCGCTGGCGATCCAGGGTGTGTTCGCCGTCGTCCTGCTGGCCGTGGCCCTCACCGGGTTCGGCGGCATCATCGGGCTGCTCGTCGCGCTGTGGGTCGTGCTGGCCTTCCAGGGGCTCATCCCGGCCAACGCCTCCGCCATCGCCCTGTCGCGCCACGGCGAGCGGGCCGGCACGGCCGCCGCCGTCATCGGCGCCACCCAGTCCGGCGTCGCGGGCGTCGTCTCGCCGCTGGTCGGCTTCCTGGGAGGCGGCGCCGTCGCGATGTCCTCGGTGATGCTCGGGGCGCTGTGCTGCGCCCTGCTCGTGCTCGCGCTCGCCACCCCCGCCTACCGGCGCGGGGGATGGGTCGGCATGGCGCACTGACGGCCGCCGGGAGGGCCGTCCGCCAGGGCGGGTGGCAGCTCTCCAGGCGCGAACGCGCTGCTCAGCGCCTAGGGTGCAGGTGTGGAGCGGCCCGCCCCCCGGCACGCGACGACGGCCACCGCGCACCGCGCGGTGCGCGTCGTGGCGCTCGTCGTGACGGCCGTCGTCGTGCTCCTGGGGGTCGGCATGGCCGCGACGTTCCTCGACCTGCGCTCGCAGATCCAGGTGTCCGACGTCGACACGTTGCTCGGCGACGACCGCGAGCGGCCGCCCGCCGTCGCCGAGGAGCAGGACCCGAGCGACCCGTTCGCCGGGCAGGCCCTGAACATCCTCGTCATGGGGACGGACTTCCGCGACGACGCCAACGCCGAGATCGCCGGCGAGGGGGACGAGTTCCACTCGGACACCACCCTGCTGGTGCACGTCTCGGGCGACCGCAGCCGCATCGAGGCCGTGTCCATCCCGCGCGACTCCCTCGTCGACATCCCCGCGTGTCCGCTGCCCGGGGGCGGCGAGACCGAGGCGCGGTCGGGCGCGATGTTCAACTCGGCCTTCGCGCTCGGCGGGGGCCCGGACAAGGACGTCACCGGCGCCGCGGCCTGCACCATCCGCACCGTCGAGGCCCTCACGGGCGTGCGCGTCACCCACCACATGGTCGTCGAGATGACCGGCGTGATCGGGGTCGTCGACGCCATCGGCGGCGTGACCATGTGCCTGCCCGAGCCCGTCGTCGGCCGCAAGGTCGACCTCGACCTCGAGGCCGGCAAGCAGCGCCTCGACGGCTACACGGCCATCAACTTCCTGCGCGCCCGCCAGGGCGAGGGCATGGGCCTGGAGATCGGCAGCGACCTCAAGCGCATCGAGCGCCAGCAGGCGTTCTTCGACGCCGCGCTGCGCGAGATCCTGGCGCAGAACGTCATCACCGACTCGCCGCGCCTGTACCGGATGGTGCGGGAGATCCTCGGGTCGATCTCCACCGGCCCGGAGCTCGCCAGCCCGACGGCGCTCGCCGGCCTGGCGTGGAGCGTGCGGGACATCGACCCGCGGCGGATCGTGTTCACCTCGGTGCCGGTCGTCGCGGCGCCCAGCGACCCCAACCGGGTGGTGTGGACCGACGAGGCCGACGCCGTCTGGGAGCGGATCCGTGCCGACGAGGCGCCTCCCGGCACGGCCGTCGAGGCGTCCGGCGGAGAGACCGGCGGCTCCGGAGGGACCGAGGACGGCGAGGGCTCGGACGGCGAGGAGGCCGACGTCACCCCGGTCGAGGACGACGACCCCGGCGCGTCCGACCCGTCCACGAGCCCCTCGGACGGCACGTCGCCGAGCCCCTCGTCCAGCCCGTCCGTGCTGCCCGGGGTGTGCGCCTGAGCGCCGTCCGGCGCCGTCGGGTCAGTGGCCCGGCACCGGGGGCAGCGCCCGCGCGGCCGCGGTGACCAGGGCGTCGGCCACGCGGTCGAGCACCTCCGAGCGCAGCTTCCACTGCTGCAGGTAGATCGGGACGTCGACCACGGCGTCGTCGTCGAGCATGCGGACCTCGTCACCGCCGTCGCCGGAGCGACCGCCGTCCAGCAGGCCGAAGCGGGCGCCGGGGCGCGGCAGCGGCCCCCACATGCCCCACCCGAGGCCGCGGCGGATCGCGTCCAGGAACTCGGACGTGCTCGGCACGTGGTGCCGCGGCGGCCGCGGGACGGGCACCCCCGCCGCGGCCGCTCGCGCGCGCAGCCAGCCGTCCTGCAGGTCGTCGGCCCGGTTGAACACGACCATCGGGGCCCGGCCCAGGGCGTCGGGCGTGGGCCCGTCGGGGAACCATCGCTCCATCACGGACGGCGCGGCGGCCGGGCGGTAGCGCGTGACGCCCAGCGGCACCGAGGTGCACCCCTGCACGGGCTCGCGCTGCGAGGTGACGGCCGCCATCACGACCCCCGTCGGCAGCAGGTCCACCGTGCGGTCCTGGTCCTCGCGGTACAGGTCGAAGCACACGCCGTCCACGGACTCCAGCGCCGGCATCACCCACGTGGCCAGTGAGTCCGCGTTCACGGCGAGCGGGACGGTGACCGGCCCCGGCCCGCCGGGGTCGCCGAGCTCTCGCGCGGCCTCCGCGCCGAGCAGCTCCACCTGCCGGGCCAGCCGCAGCAGGGTGCGCCCCGGTGCGGTCGGGGAGGCCGGGCGGGTGCGGCGCACCAGCACGCCGCCCGCCGCGCTCTCCAGCGCACGGATGCGCTGGCTCACCGCCGACGGCGTCACGTGCAGCGCCCGGGCGGCCCCCTCGAACGATCCCTCGGTGAGCACGGCCGCCAGCGCCTCGAGCTGACCGGAGTCCCATCGCATACCTGAAGTATGGCTTCATCAGGTGAAGGAAGAACAGATGGACTTGATCATCGTGGCCTGCCTACCGTCGCCGGGTGCTCACCCTGCTGGCCGGCCTCGGCTTCGGACTGTCCCTCATCGTCGCGATCGGCGCGCAGAACGCCTTCGTCCTGCGCGCCGGCGTGCGCCGTGAGCACGTCGGCGCCGTCGTGGCCGTGTGCGCGGCCTCCGACGTCCTGCTGTACACCGCGGGTACCGGCGGACTCGGGGCGCTCGTGCTGCGGCACCCGGGCTTCGTCGAGGTCGCCCGGTGGGCGGGCGCCGCCGTCGTCCTCGGCTACGGGGCGCTCGCGGCCCGCCGGGCGTGGCGCGGCGAGGAGGAGTCGCTGCACGCGGCGCCCGACGGCGCGGTGGCCGACGCCGGACGCCGGCTGCGGCCCGTGCTGCTCACGGCGCTCGCGATCACCTGGCTGAACCCGCACGTCTACCTGGACACGATCGTGCTGCAGGGCTCCGTGGCGGCCTCGTACGGCGATGCGCGCTGGTGGTTCACGGCCGGTGCCGCGGCGTCGAGCGTGCTGTTCTTCGCCGCCCTGGGCCACGGCGCCCGCCTGCTCGCCCCCGTGCTCGCGCGGCCAGGGGCGTGGCGGGTCGTCGACGCCGTGGTCGCGGCGATCATGGTCGCCGTCGCGGTCTCCCTGGTCGCCGGGGCGTAGTCAGCGGGCGGCGCGGGCGAGGCCCGCGAGGCGGTCGACGGCGTCGCGCAGCACCGGCTCGCGCTTGACGAACGTGAAGCGCAGGTGGGCCGCCGTGGCCTCGGCGGCGGCCGACCCGGAGCGGCAGAACGCGGACACCGGGACGGCGACGACCCCCGCCAGGTCGGGCAGCCGCAGGCACAGCTCGTGCCCGGCGCCCGGTCCCGCGGCCACGCCGGCCCGGTCGAGGAGCGGCGTCGCGTCCGCGACGACGAAGTACGTGCCCTGCGGCACCGTGATGTCGAAGCCGGCCGCGGTGAGCCCCTCGCACAGCAGGTCGCGCCGGGCCGCGAGCGAGGCGGCCAGCGCGCGCGGCGCCTCGTCGTCGGCCAGGGCGCCGGCGATGGCGGCCTGGAACGGCGGGCCGGAGCTGTAGGTGAGGAACTGCTTGACGGTCCGCACCGCCGTGACCAGGTCGGCCGGCCCGTGCAGCCAGCCGACCTTCCAGCCCGTGAGGCTGAACGTCTTGCCGGCGGAGGACACCGTGAGAGTGCGCCCCGCCATCCCCGGCAGCGTGGCGAGCGGCACGTGGGCGGCGCCGTCGTACGTCAGGTGCTCGTACACCTCGTCGGTGAGCACGATCGCGTCCGCGTCGCGCGCGACGGCGGCGACCTGCTCCAGCTCCGCGGGCTCCAGGACGGTGCCTGTCGGGTTGTGCGGGGTGTTGACGACGATCATCCGGGTGCGGGGCGTGACGGCCGCGCGCAGGGCGTCGGCGTCGAGCCGGAACCCGTCCGTCGTGAGCGGTACGGGCACGTGCGTCGCGCCGGCCATGGCGATGCTCGCGGCGTGCGAGTCGTAGAACGGCTCGAGCGTGACCACCTCGTCGCCCGGCCCCGTCAGCGCGAGGATCGATGCGGCCAGCGCCTCCGTGGCCCCCGTGGTGACGAGCACCTGCGTGGCCGGGTCGACCTCCAGGCCGTAGTGCCGGCGCTGGTGGTCGGCGACGGCGGCCCGCAGCTCCGGCAGCCCGTCGCCCGGCGCGTACTGGTTGCGGCCCGCGTCGATCGCGTCCTTCGCCGCCTGCCGGACGGCGTCCGGCCCGTCGACGTCGGGGAACCCCTGACCGAGGTTGATCGCGCCGGCCCGGTTCGCGAGCACCGTCATCTCGGCGAAGATCGTCTGGGCGACGGAGCCGTCCGCCGCGAGCAGGCCGGTCGCGGCCGCCACGTCGCGCCAGCGTCCGGGCGGGGGTGAGTCGGGCATGGCGACGACCCTAGCGGTGGGGGCCGACGAGCGCGTCGTCCACAGGCCCGCAACGGCCGGACCTCCCGATGTCCTACGCTGGCGGCGCCCGACCGGGCACGCCGTGAGGACGCGACGATGACGACAGGGGGACATGTGCCGGCCGAGACGTTGGCGAGCCGCGACGCCACCGCGATCCTCGAGCAGGAGGTCCGGGAGCTCGTGCGCCGGCGGGGCCTCGACCCCGTCCGCGACCGGGCGGGCCTGGAACGGCTCGTCGCCGAGGCCGCCGCCGACTACGACGAGCGCGCGACCCTCGGCGTGGTCCCCGCCCTGGACGACCCGTCGGACGCCGCCCGGACCGTCGCCGACGCCCTCGGCGGGCTCGGCCCGCTGCAGCGCTACCTCGACGACCCCGAGGTCGAGGAGGTCTGGATCAACGGCCCCGCGCAGGTGTTCGTCGCCCGCCGCGGCGTGCCGGAGCTCACCACCACGATCCTCACCGACGCCCAGGTGCGCGACCTCGTCGAGCGCATGCTCAAGTCCAGCGGGCGCCGGCTCGACCTCAGCAGCCCGTTCGTCGACGCGTCCCTGCCCGGCGGCGAGCGCCTCCACGTCGTCATCCCGGACATCACGCGTCGCCACCTGGCGGTGAACATCCGCAAGCACCTGGTGCGCGCCCACCACCTGGACCACCTCGTCCGGCTCGGGTCGCTCACGCCGCACGCCGCGGCGTTCCTCGACGCCTCCGTGCGGGCCGGGCTCAACGTCCTCGTCTCCGGGGCGACGCAGGCCGGCAAGACCACGATGCTCAACGCCCTCGCCGGGTCCATCCCCGTCGGCCAGCGCATCATCTCCGCGGAGGAGGTCTTCGAGATCAGGCTGTCGGCGCGCGACCACGTGGCCATGCAGTGCCGGCAGGCCAGCCTCGAGGGCACCGGCGAGATCCCGCTGCGGCGGTTGGTCAAGGAGGCGCTGCGGATGCGGCCCGACCGCATCGTCATCGGGGAGGTGCGCGAGGCGGAGAGCTTCGACATGCTCGTCGCGCTCAACGCCGGCATCCCCGGGATGTGCACCATCCACGCCAACTCGGCGCGGGAGGCGGTCACGAAGATGTGCACGCTGCCGCTGCTCGCGGGGGAGAACGTCTCGGACCGCTTCGTGGTGCCCACCGTGGCCTCCGCGATCGACCTCGTGGTGCACCTGGACATGGCCGCGGACGGCAGCCGGGGCGTCCGGGAGATCGTCGCCGTCACCGGCCGCGTCGAGGGCGACCGTGTGGAGACCGCCGGCCTGTTCCACCGCACCGGGATCGACCAGGGCTCCGAGCTCGTGCGGGGCGACGGGTTTCCGCCCGGCGAGGAGCGCTACGCCCGTGCCGGCGTCGACGTGCGGGCGCTGCTCGCCGGGACGCGCTGAGGGGGAGGGCGTGGGAGTCGTCGTCGGTCTGCTGCTCGGCGCCGGGCTGCTGTGCGTGTGGTGGTCGTGCTGGGAGCCCGCGCCGCCGGCGCCGCGCCGCCCGGGGCGCAGCGCGGCCGTGCAGGACCTGCTCGTCCAGGCGGGCGCCGGGTCGGTGACGCCGCGGGCGCTGTGGGCCCTCAGCGCGGCCGCCGGGGGCGTCGTGTTCCTCGCCTGCCTCGCCCTCACCCGGTCGCCCGCCATCGCCGTCTGCTTCGCCGCGATGGCGGCGCTCGCCCCGGAGGTGCTCGTGCGCGCCCGGGCGCGCCGGCGGCGCCGCGACCTGCGCGAGGTCTGGCCGGAGGTCGTCGACCATCTCGCCTCCGGCGTGCGCGCCGGCCTGTCGCTGCCCGAGGCGGTCGCCCAGCTCGGCGAGCGCGGGCCCGTCGAGCTGCGCGAGCCGTTCGCCCGGTTCGCGGCGGACTATCGGGCCACCGGGCGGTTCGGGGAGTGCCTCGACCTGCTCAAGGCACGGCTCGCGGACCCCGTGGCCGACCGCATCATCGAGGCGCTGCGCCTCACCCGCGAGGTGGGCGGCACGGACCTCGGCCGGCTGCTGCGCACCCTTTCGGCGTTCCTGCGCGAGGACGCCCGCACCCGCGGCGAGCTGGAGGCGCGCCAGTCCTGGACGGTGAACGGTGCCCGGCTCGCGGCGGCCGGTCCGTGGGTGGTGCTGGGCTTCCTCGCCACGCGCCCGGAGACGGCACAGGCGTACGACTCCGCCGCCGGGGTCGCGGTGCTGGCCGTCGGCGCCGGCGTCACCGTGCTCGCCTACCAGCTCATGCGCCGGATCGGGCGGCTGCCCGAGGAAGGCCGGGTGCTGCGATGAGCGGCTGGTTCTCCGTGTCGGGGGCCCTGATCGGGCTGCTCGGCGGCCTCGGCGTCCTGCTCGTCGTGGCGCGCGTGCGCGCACGCCGGGTCACGCTGGACGAGCGGCTCGCGCCCTCGCTGCGCCCCCGGGACGCCACGTCGGGCCTGCTGCGCGACGCCGACGCGCACACCCCGTTCGGCGTCGTCGAGCGCCTGCTGGCGCCGTGGGTCGCCGACGCCGCCCACTGGTTCGAGCGGCTCGGGTCGCCGCGCGCCGAGCTCCGCCGGCGCCTCGACCGCGCCGGGCTGCACCAGAGCGTGGAGTCGTTCCGGGTGCGCCAGGTGGTGTGGGCCGTCGTGGGTCTCGCCGCGGGTCTCGCGTTCGCGCTGCTGCTCGCGGCGACCCGCGGCTCGACGCCCGTGCCGCTCGTCGCTCTCGTGCTGCTCTGCGGCGCCACCGGGTTCGTGCTCTGCGACCAGCAGCTGAGCCGTGCGGTGCGTCGCCGCGAGGAGCGGATGCTGGCCGAGTTCCCCACCATCGCGGAGCTGCTGGCCCTCGCCGTGACCGCGGGCGAGGGCCCGGTGCCCGCGCTCGAGCGCGTCGCCGCCACCGCCCGCGGCGAGCTGTCCGGCGAGATCACGACGATGCTGTCCGAGGTGCGGGCCGGGGCGCCCATCGCCGCCGCCCTCACGGCCATGGCGGACCGCACCGGCCTGCCGTCGCTCACGCGGTTCGCGGAGGGCGTCGCCGTCGCGCTCGAGCGCGGCACCCCGCTGGCCGAGGTGCTCCGCGCCCAGGCGCAGGACGTGCGCGAGACCGGGCGCCGGGCGCTCATGGAGGCCGGAGGGAAGAAGGAGGTCGCCATGCTCGTGCCGGTCGTCTTCCTCATCCTGCCCATCACCGTCGTGTTCGCCGTCTTCCCGTCCCTCGCCACCCTGCGGATCGACCTCTGACCCACGCCCCTTCCCCGGCCGCGGCAGCGCGGCCCCGCTCGAAAGGACGCACCATGCAGCACGACCCGACCGAGCCGACGGCGCCGGAGGGGCCCGCTGGCCCGCCCGCGCACCCGCCTGTGGACCGTCCCGCCGCCGACGACCCCGAGCGTGGCGACGTGCCGGGCTGGGTGCTCGTGACGTTGATGACCGCGGGCCTCGTCGTGGCGCTCTGGGCCATCGCGGGCCCGCTGCTCGAGGACGCGTTCACGCAGGCGATCTCGAGCGTCACCGGGCGGTGAGCCCCCGGCGCGGAGCTGGGCCGCTCCCCGGCGGCGGCGCGCCGGCGCCCGAGGACCCGGACGGGGAGTCCGGCTCGGCGGTGGCGGAGTTCGTCATGGTGTCGGTGCTGGTGCTCGCGCTCTTCCTCGGTGTCGTGCAGGTCGCGCTGGCGCTGCACGTGCGCGCGACGGCCATCGACGCGGCGGCCGAGGGCGCTCGGCTCGCGGCGCGCGCCGACCGGGGCCTCGACTCCGGCGCGGCACGGACCCGCGAGCTCCTCGCGGACTCGCTGGGCCGCTCGTACGCCGACGACGTCACGGCGCGGCACACGTCCTCGGACGGACTCGACGTCGTGGAGGTCACGGTGCACGCCCCGCTGCCCGTGGTCGGGCTGCTCGGGCCCTCCGGGGTGCTGACGCTGCGCGGGCACGCGCTGGAGGAGGCATGAGCGTCGACCGGGCGACCCCGCCGCACGGAGGCACGCAGGACAGCCCGCTGCCCGCGACGACGGACGAGGCGACGGACCAGACGCCGGGCGACGAGACGCCGAACGAGGCCCCGGACGGCGAGGCAGGCGCGGCGCTGGTCGAGTTCCTCGGCACGGCGGTGCTGCTCCTGGTGCCGCTGGTCTACCTGGTGCTCACCCTGGCGCAGGTCCAGGCGGGGACCTTCGCGGCGGAGGGCGCCGTGCGCGAGGCGGGCCGCGCGCTCGTCACCGCCGAGGACTCGGGCACCGGCCTGGCGCGCGCCGAGGCCGCGACGGGGATCGCCCTCGCCGACCAGGGGTTCGACGACGTCCCCGCCGCCGACGTCCTCGGCGTGCGATGCTCCGCCGACCCATGCTTGTCCCCGGGCGCGAGCGTCGAGCTGCGCGCCCGCCTGGAGGTCCCGCTGCCGTTCGTCCCGGCGGCGCTGCGCGACTGGGTGCCCCTCGCCGTCCCGGTGGAGGCGAGCCAGGTGGTCACGGTCGACGAGTACGCCGTCGCACGCCCCTGAGGCCCGGCACCGGGACGCGCGGTCGCTGTGCCGTGGTCAGCCCCGGTCCGCCAGCCGCACGAACAGCCCCGGGTAGTCCACGACGAACCCGTCGGCGTCCACGGTGATCTCGGCCCGGAAGTCCGAGTCGAGCGACTCGTACAGGTAGCGGTCGTCCGCCAGGCGGGTGTACCGCTGCGGGTCGGGCGCCACCGTCAGCTCAGGCGTGACGTACGCGGTGACGATCTCGGCGGAGGCGCCGACGACGAGCTCGAGACGCCGGATCGGCAGCGTGTTCGTGAACGGGCTGAACGCCAGGTCGATGTCGATCGCGCCGTCCAGGTCGGGCCGGTCGACGCCGTCCGCCTGCCATCCCGGCCCCGGGTGCTCGGCCTGCGCCGCGCCGTCCTGCCCGCCGCCCGCCCGGGAGAGGTCGAGCGTCCTGCCGCTCGAGGAGCGCGCCCGCAGCGCGCGGAAGCCCCACCCGGTGTCCAGCTCGACCGCGTACTCCACCCGCTCGGGCCCGAGGTCGACGACGGACCGTGCGCGCCACCGGTCGTCGCGGGGCAGGAGGTCGAGGTGCTCGACGCTGCCGGTGGTCGTTCCTCGCCATGCGTACGTGGTCAACGCTGCCCCTCCTCGGCCGGTCCTCAGCCCGCATCCCGACCCAGCATCCCGGACGACGCGCCGTCCTGCCCGGCGGGACCGGTGCGGCCGGTAGATTCGTCCGCATGAGCGACGACGAGCCCCCGGCGGGCGAGCGGGCGGACCGGCTGCCCGTCGACCTGGACCAGATGTTCGACCTCGCCCGCGCGGGCGCCGACCTGCTGCTCGAGTTCGTGGACGCGGGCGTCCCCGCCGACCACGCGGACGCGGCCGGCAACACGCTGCTCATGCTCGCCGCCTACCACGGCCATGCCGGGCTCGTGCGGGGCCTGGCCGCGCGGGGCGCCGACGTCGACCGCGTCAACGCGCGCGGCCAGGCGCCCCTGGCCGGTGCGGTGTTCAAGGGGGCCGACGACGTCGTCGCGGCCCTCCAGGCCGCGGGCGCCGACCCCGACGCCGGGACACCCAGCGCCCGGGACACGGCGCAGATGTTCGGCCGCACGCTGCCCGCGCCGCCGTCGCCGGGTCCGGCGGGCGGGCGGGGGGAGTAGCACCCCCGGGCCGCGGGTAACCTTGAATGTCGTGGCCACCATCGACTTCCCCGCAGAGATCAAGGCGCTCCGCGCCACCCTCGAGTCCATCGAGGCCGTGAGCGACCCCACCGTGCTGCAGGCGAAGATCGCGGACCTGTCCGAGCAGGCCGCGGCACCGGACCTGTGGGACGACCCCGAGCAGGGGCAGAAGGTCGCCTCGGCGCTGTCGACGGCCCAGAACGAGCTGGCGCGCGTCGAGCGCCTCGGCCAGCGCATCGCCGACGTGGAGACGCTGGTCGAGCTCGGCCAGGAGATGGACGACGAGGACTCGCTCACCGAGGCCGAGGCGGAGGTCGCGGCGATCCGCAAGGACCTCGACCTGCTCGAGGTACGCACCCTGCTGTCCGGCGAGTACGACGCCCGCGAGGCCGTCGTCACCATCCGCGCCGGCGCGGGCGGCGTCGACGCCGCGGACTTCGCCGAGATGCTCATGCGCATGTACCTGCGGTGGGCCGAGCGGCACGGCTACCCCACGAAGGTCATGGACACCTCCTACGCGGAGGAGGCGGGCCTGAAGTCCGCGACGTTCGAGGTGAACGCGCCGTACGCGTTCGGGAACCTGTCCGTCGAGGCCGGCACGCACCGCCTCGTGCGCATCTCGCCGTTCGACAACCAGGGCCGCCGGCAGACGTCGTTCGCCGCGGTGGAGGTCGTCCCGCTCATCGAGCAGACCGACCACATCGAGATCCCCGAGTCGGACCTCAAGATCGACGTCTTCCGCTCGTCCGGCCCGGGCGGGCAGTCCGTGAACACCACCGACTCGGCCGTGCGCATGACGCACATCCCCACGGGGACCGTCGTGTCGATGCAGAACGAGAAGTCGCAGATCCAGAACCGCGCCGCGGCGCTGCGCGTCATGCAGTCCCGCCTGCTCCTGATCCGCCAGGAGGAGGAGGCCGCGAAGAAGAAGGAGCTCGCCGGCGACATCAAGGCGAGCTGGGGCGACCAGATGCGCTCCTACGTGCTGCAGCCGTACCAGATGGTCAAGGACCTGCGCACGGAGCACGAGTCCGGCAACACGCAGGCCGTGTTCGACGGCGCCATCGACGACTTCATCGAGGCGGGCGTCCGCTGGCGCCGCTCGGGCGGCGGCGCCGCCTCCTGACCTGCGCGGACCCGCCGGCCGGAGGCGCGGCGCGGTCCGGAGCACGTCGCCCCGGGCAACCGGAGGAAGCCGGACACACCGGCGTGTCCTTCCCGTGACGCGCCCCGCGCGGTGCGAGTCTCGGAGCCGGACGGCACAGGCCCGAGGGTCGTGCGGCCGGTGACGGTGAGGAGGTCGCGTCGTGATCCGTTTCGAGAACGTCTCGAAGGTCTACGCACGCGGGGCGCGCCCCGCGCTCGAGGACGTGACCGTCGACGTCGCGCGCGGGGAGTTCGTGTTCCTCGTCGGTGCGTCCGGGTCCGGCAAGTCCACCTTCCTGCGCCTGGTGTACCGCGAGGAGCGCCCCACGGGCGGCACCGTGTACGTGGCCGGGCGCGACCTCTCGCGGCTGTCCAGCTGGAAGGTCCCGTCCCTGCGCCGCAGCATCGGCGTCGTCTTCCAGGACTTCCGGCTGCTGCCCGGCAAGACCGTCTACGAGAACGTGGCCTTCGCGCTGCAGGTCATCGGCAAGCCCCGGCACACGATCAAGACGACGGTGCCGGAGGTGCTGGAGATGGTGGGCCTGGACGGCAAGGAGAAGCGGATGCCGCACGAGCTGTCCGGCGGGGAGCAGCAGCGCGTCGCCATCGCGCGCGCCTTCGTCAACCGCCCGCAGATCCTGCTCGCCGACGAGCCCACCGGAAACCTGGACCCCACCACCTCGCTCGGGATCATGCGCCTGCTCGACCGCATCAACAGCACGGGGACCACCGTGGTCATGGCCACGCACGACGACGAGATCGTCAACGAGATGCGCAAGCGCGTGGTGGAGCTCTCCACCGGTGCGGTGGTGCGCGACGAGGCCAACGCCGGGTACGGCCAGCGCGAGCCGATCCTGCCGGCCGTCGGGCAGACGCCGGTGCTGGACGCCCCGGGCCGCGACGCCCCCGCGCGCCCGCCGCGCGTGCGGGTCACGCCCGAGCCCGCCGACCTCGAGGCGGAGCGCGCCGCGGAGGTGGCCGCCGCCCGGGCGACGCCGGACGACACCCCGGACGACCCGACCGCGCCGCACGTCGAGGTGCCCGCGCACGCCGAGCCTGTCGAGCACGACTCCGCGGAGGCGGTGGTGCAGCGCGTGCTGCGCGAGCGCGACACGGCCACGGCGGCCCGCGCCGGACGGGAGGCCTGAGCGTGCGCCTGCAGTTCGTCCTGACCGAGGTCCTCCACGGCCTGCGACGCAACGCGTCGATGGTCGTGTCCGTGATCCTCGTGACGTTCGTGTCGCTGACCTTCGTGGGCGCCGCGGCGCTGCTGCAGATGCAGGTCGGCAAGCTCAAGGGCGACTGGTACGACCTGGTCGAGGTGTCGGTCTTCCTGTGCCCGGAGGGGTCCACGGCGCCGACCTGCGCCGACGGCGAGGCCACCGACAAGCAGATCGACGCCGTCGAGCAGGTGATCGACACCGAGCTGGCCGACGTGGTCGACACGACGTACTTCGAGTCGAAGGCGGACGCGTTCGAGTCGTTCACCGAGCTGTACCCCGACGGGTACCAGGGCACGCAGCTCACCGAGGACGACATGCAGGCGTCGTTCCGGCTGAAGCTGGTGGACCCGGAGCAGTACCAGGTCGTCGCCGACGTGCTGGAGGGCCGCTCCGGGGTCGAGGTCGTGGAGGACCAGCGCGCCGTCTTCGAGCCGCTGTTCGTCGCACTGAGCCGCGCCTCGATGCTCGCGGCCGGCCTCGCGGGCGTGATGCTGCTCGCCGCGGTCCTGCTCATCACCACCACGATCCGGCTGTCGGCCGTCTCGCGGCGCCGGGAGACCGGCATCATGCGGCTCGTCGGCGCGTCGAACCTGTTCGTGCAGCTGCCGTTCATGCTCGAGGGCGCGATCGCGGCGCTGGTGGGCGCGCTGCTGGCGGTGGGCGGGCTGTGGCTCGCGGTGCAGTACCTGGTCACCGACTGGCTGCAGGACGCGGTCGACTGGGTGGCGTACGTCGACGTGGGGGACGTGCTCGCCGTCGCACCGCTGCTGATCGGCATCGCGGTGCTGCTCGCGGTGGTGTCGTCGGTCGTGACGCTGAACCGGTACACGAGGGTCTGAGGTCGTATGACGGAGGCATCGATGGCGAGGTCCGAGGCTCGTGGGCCGGGCAGGCGGGGGTGGGCGCGCGTCGTCGGCGCGCTCCTGGCGGTCGGGCTCGTGCTGACGGGGACGACGACGGCGGTCGCCGACGACATCGACGACCAGCGGGCCGCGGCGGAGGCCGAGCAGCGCGCCAAGGAGCGCGAGCGCGACGAGCTCCAGCACGAGCTCGAGGACACCAACGCGAAGTACAGCCAGGCCGTCCTCGACCTCAACGAGGTTGAGGGCCGGCTGCCGGTGGCGCAGGCGGAGCTGGCGGCCGCGCAGGCCGAGCTCGAGGAGGCGCGCCGCAAGGCGGCGATCCTCGCCCAGCGGCTCGCGGACGCCGAGGAGGAGGAGTCCGCGGTCTCGGCCCAGATCGAGGACGGCGAGGGCAAGGTGGCCGCCGCCCGCGCGGACATCGTCGAGATGGCGCGGCAGGCCTACCGCGGTGGCGACGACCCGAGCACGGTCGGGATCGTGACCGGGGCGCAGTCCACGAGCGAGTTCCTCGACGAGTACGCCGTCTCGTCGTCGGCCGCCCGCAGCCAGGCGCGCACGCTGTCCGAGCTGCAGGAGGCCGAGGCGGTCGCGAAGAATCAGCAGGCGCGTCTGGACGCCATCCGGGCCACGATCGCTGAGCTGAAGAAGGAGGCGGACGAGAACGTCGCCGCCGCCGAGCGCGCCGAGCGCGAGGCCCAGGACCGCAAGGCCGAGGTGGAGCGCCTCATCGCGCAGCAGAAGAAGCTCAAGGCGTCGATCGCGGACCAGCGCGACACGGCCCTCGAGGAGATCCAGGCCAACGAGCAGGAGCAGGCGAACCTCGAGGCCGAGCTCAAGCAGATCATCAAGAAGCAGAAGGCGCGTGACGCCCGGCTGGCCGAGCAGCGCCGCAAGGCCGAGGAGGCGGAGCGCCGCCGCGCCGCCGCGGAGGCGGAGGCCGAGGCGGAGCGGGACTCCGGCGGTTCGGGAGGCGGTTCCTCGGGCGGCGGCTCGTCGTCCGGGGGCGGGTCCTCCGACGGCGGGTCGTCGAGCGGCGGCTCGTCCGGCGGGGGATCGTCGTCGGGCGGTTCCTCGGGACCGTTCTTCGGCTGGCCGACGAACTACCACGTGGTGACGAGCTCGTACGGCATGCGGTTCCACCCGACGCTGGGCTACTGGCGCCTGCACGCGGGGACCGACATCCGCACCTACTGCGGGACGCCGATCTACGCCGCGCAGAGCGGGTACGTGGAGAAGGCCTACTACGGCAGCGGGCCGGGTAACAACGTGCTCATCAACCACGGCACGTACCGGGGCGACAACGTCATGTCGCGGTACCTGCACATGTCCTACGACACGGTCAGCGTGGGGGAGTACGTCGACGAGGGCGAGGTCATCGGGTACTCGGGCACCACGGGCACGTCGTCCGCGTGCCACCTGCACTTCGAGACGTACGTCAACGGCAGCACCGTCGACCCCATGAGCGGCTGGCTGAACTGACCGGCGACCTCGCGAAATACGCTGGTGGCCCGCCCGCGTTCCCGTATCCTGGGACGTCGCGACCACCCGGGAGGAGGAGCCGATGTCCAGCAAGGCCAAGGGCGCCAAGAAGAAGCAGCAGGCCGACCCGCGCCAGGTCGTGGCGAACAACAAGAAGGCCCGCCACGACTACGTGATCGAGGACGTCCTCGAGGCCGGCATCGTGCTGTCCGGGACCGAGGTCAAGGCGCTGCGGATGGGGCGCGCCTCGCTCGTCGACGGGTACGTCGCCGTCGACCACGACGAGGCGTGGCTGGAGAACGTCCACATCCCCGAGTACTTCCAGGGGACGTGGAACAACCACGCGCCCAAGCGCAAGCGCAAGCTCCTGCTGCACCGCGACGAGATCGACCGGCTCGGCGTGCGGTCGCGGGAGAAGGGGCACACGATCGTGCCGCTGCGGCTGTACTTCCTCGACGGACGCGCCAAGGTGGAGATCGCCCTGGCCCGAGGCAAGAAGGAGTACGACAAGCGCCAGACCCTGCGCGAGAAGCAGGACATGCGCGAGGCGCAGCGGGCGATGCGGCGCCACGAGCTGCTCGGCTGAGACGGAGGCGAAGCGCAGGCTCCGCCGACATGAGGAACGCCTGAGACGGAGGCGCAGCGGCGGTCCGCGGCTGCGGGCACGTGCGGAAATATCGGTGCGTCCCGCGGCGTTCATCCACTACGATGGACACGTCCGCAGCCCACGGTCCGCCGTGGGACGGGCTTTGACAACACCACAGGGGCTGATCGGTTTCGACGGTGGTCGTGCTTCGAGGAGAAGCGGGCCGAGGATGCAGGCTCATCTCGTAAACGCCTTGCCTGCGACCTTATAGGTGCCGATAACAAGCGCACCGACTTCGCCCTCGCCGCCTGAGCGAGCTCCGAAGTCCGTGAGCCCGGGAGTGCTCTCGACCCGGTAGCTCACGTCATCTAGAGAGCCACTGCTCGTCGCCCTCGTCACCGGGGCGGCGGGGACACTCAGGTGACTGGGCCTGTCCGCACCTTGTCTGCGTGAGTGCGGGGGCCGAGAAAATCACAGCAGACTGCGCCCGGAGAAGTCCTCGAAAAGCGCTACCGGACCCGGGTTCGATTCCCGGCAGCTCCACCCCTCCGCGACGGCCCCGCCGGCTCACCAGCCGGCGGGGCCGTCGTCGTGCCGTCTCCGGCCAGGAGAGTTCGTTAGGGTGGCTTTCATGTCGGATCCCAGGACTCTCGGACTGCTGCCCGCGCCCGCGGACGCCACTCGCCTCGACGGCGACGTCACCCTGCCGGCACGCGTGCTGCTGCGCGCCGAGCCGGCGCTGGCACCCGCCGCCCGGTGGTGGCGCCGGGTCGTCGAGGAGTCGTCCCAGGCCGAGGTCGTGCCCCTCGCCCCCGGCACGCCGGAGGCCGTCGACGTGACGTTCGGCCTGGATCCGGACGTGGCGGCGGGCGGGTACCGGCTGACCGTCGGGGGAGCGGACGGCGGGGCGGCCGTCGCCGTGGCCGCGGCCGACCTGGCCGGGGCGTTCGCCGCGGCGCAGACGCTGCGCCAGCTCGCGGGGCCGTCCGCGTACCGCCGCGCCGGGTCCGCGCCCGCGCCCACCCTCCCGTGCTGCCGGATCGCCGACGCCCCGCGCTTCGAGTGGCGCGGCGTGCTCCTCGACGTCGCCCGCCACTTCCTGCCGAAGGCCGACGTCCTGCGGTTCGTCGACCTCGCCGCGGCGCACCACCTCAACGTCGTGCAGCTGCACCTGGTCGACGACCAGGGCTGGCGCTTCGAGTCGCGCCGGTTCCCCCGCCTCACGGAGGTCGGCTCGTGGCGCGAGGAGTCGACCGTCGGCACCTGGCGCACGGGCCACGGCGACGGCCGTCCCCACGGCGGGTTCTACACCCAGGACGACCTGCGCGAGATCGACGCGTACGCGCGCGAGCGCGGCGTCATGGTGGTGCCGGAGATCGACGTCCCGGGCCACGCGGAGGCGGCGCTGGCCGCCTACCCCCACCTCGCGTCGCGGCCGGGCCCCCACGAGGTGCGCACCACGTGGGGCATCAGCACGGACGTCCTGGCACCGACGGACGAGGCGGTGGACTTCTTCGCCGAGCTCCTGGACGAGGTCTGCGAGGTCTTCGACGCCCCCTTCGTCGCGATCGGCGGCGACGAGGTGCCGACCACGGCGTGGCGGGAGCGGGTGGACCTCGTCGAGCGCGCCGCGCGCCTCGGCTACCGCACGGCCGACGGCGAGGGCGACGTGGCCCGGCTGCACGGCTGGTTCCTGGCACGGTTGGCCGAGCACCTGCACGACCGCGGCCGCCGCGCCGTCGTCTGGGACGAGGGGCTGTGCCCGGACCTGCCCCGGGACACCGTCGTGACCTGCTGGCGCGGCTGGGCCGTCGCCGCGGACGCGCTCGCGGCGGGGCACGACGTCGTCCTCGCCCCGGAGCAGGTGACCTACCTCGACCACCGCGCGGGCGACGGCCCGGACGAGCCGATCCCCGTCGGCTTCCTGCGGACGGTCGAGGACGTCTACGGGTTCGAGCCGCTGCCCGCCGCGTTCCGGGCCGAGCGCCCCGACCTGGAGGGCGCGGACGCGGGCCGGGTGCTGGGCGGGCAGGCGCAGGTCTGGGCCGAGCACCTCGACTCCGTGCGCCGCGTGGACTACGCCGCGTACCCGCGGCTGGCCGCGTTCGCCGAGGCCGTGTGGTCACCGTCCCGGGACGGAGACCGAGGCCGGGCCGACGGCGAGCAGGGCCGCGCGCCGGGTGGCCCGGCGTCGGCGGAGTTCCTGGAGCGGCTGCGGACCCACCACCTGCCCCGGCTGGACGCCGCCGGCGTGGAGTACCGGCCGCTCGACGGGCCGCTGCCGTGGCAGCGCCGTCCCGGGGTCGCGGGCCACCCGCGCGACCTCGCCGCGGAGCTCGCGGCCGGGGGCTGGGCGGGTGTCGGCGGCTGGGTCGAGGGCCGGGAGGGGCCGGAGGCGTCCGTCGCGCCGGCGGGACGGACGAGCCCCACCGACGGCGCCGCGGCGGGCTGACGCGTCAGGAGCGGGCGGCCGCGACGTCGGGCTCGCGCGCCGCGTCTCCGCCGTCGTGCGGCCCGTCCGGGGCCCCCGGCGTGCCGCCGTCGTCATCGGGCCCCGGCCCGCCGTCGGTGCGGGAGCGCCGCGACCGGCGGACCCAGCGATAGCCGAGGTAGCCCAGCAGGCCGAGCCCGAGCCACGGGAGCAGCACCCCGAGCACGAGGACGACGGCCTGCGCGGTCGTGACCAGCGCGTTCCATCCCGACGAGAGGCCGCCGAGGAAACCGCCCCCGGACTGCACCGCGGCGACCGGCTCGGCGACGAGAGCGACGTCGAGCGTGGACATGGCGACCTCGTCCGCGAGGCGTTGGCGTTGCGCGGTGAGCGCGTCGAGGTCCGCCTGGCGCTCGGAGAGCTCCTGCTCGACCTCGAGGAGGTCGGCCGTGCTCGACGCGTCGGCCATCAGCCCGCGCAGGCGCTGGGTCGACGTCCGCAGGGCGGCGATGCGCGCGTCGAGGTCCTGGGCCTGCCCCGTGACGTCCTCGCTGTCGAGCTGGACGTCCTCGACCTCGCCCAGGGTGCCGAGGGCTTCCACGGCGCTCGTCATCCGGTCGGCGGGCACCCGCACGGTGAGCGAGGCGCTGGCCGGGGAGTCGCCGGTGGCCCGGGTCTCCTGGCGGCGTTCGACGCGCCCGCCCGCCTCCTCGACGAGCCGGGCGAGCTCGCCCGCCGCGGCGACCGGGTCGTCGGTGACGACGGTGGCGTGGCCCGTGGTGATGACCTGCCGCTCGCTCGCGGCGGCGGCGTCGGTGTCGCTGGGGGCCTCCGCCTGCCCGAACGCCGCCTCGTCGCCCGCGCTGCCGGCGTCGCCGCCCTCGGGGGCGGAGAGCGACGCGCCCGAGTCGGCGGACGAGGACTCGGCGCCGCTGTCGGCCCCGCCGCCGGAGCACGCCGCGAGCGCGAGGACCAGGACACCGGTGAGCCAGGCGAGGGCGGCGGTGCGGCGCACGGGCGTGCGGGGCGGCGTGTCGCGGAGCATGGCTCCGAGGCTACGGGGCGCCACGACGTCATCCCTGGTCACCGAGCGCGATCGTGACCTGACCGTGCTGCGACCGTGACATTCCGCGCCCGGCGGTCCCGTACGCCCAGCGTCCGCGGAGTGACGTGCGTCACGATCGGGTAACGATGGGCGGTGCCGGAATGAGACGAGGTAGACAAGAGGGCGGTTAAGTCGGTCTACTAACAAACATGTCCACATCGACCCGCACCGGGAGGGGGCTGGGGGCCGGGCTGCGCGCCACGTCCAAGGTACTCCCGGAGCACGCCAGGGCCCACAACCGGTCCCTGGTGCTGCAGCACCTCTTCCACGAGGGCCCCACCTCCCGGGCGGACCTCGCGCGCGCGACGTCGCTGACCCGGGTGACCATCTCCGACCTCGTGAACGTGCTCCTCGCGGAAGGCCTGGTGGAGGAGCTGGGCGTCCAGCCCGGCCGTCGCGTGGGCAAGCCCGCGATCCTCGTCGGGATGCGCACCGACGCCTATCAGATCGTGGCCGTGGACCTCTCGGACGACGCGGTGATGCGCGGCGCCGTCATGACCCTCACCGGTGAGGCCGTGGTGCGCCGATCGCTGCCCGCCGCCGGCCGGGTCGGGGACGAGCTCGTGGACCTCATCGCCCGCTTCGCGAGGACGCTGGTCGCCGCCGCCACGCGCCCCGTCGTCGGGGTGGGCGTCGGCTCACCCGGCGTCGTCGACGCCGCCGGGCGCGTCATCGAGGCGCCGAACCGCCAGTGGGCCGACCTGCCGCTCGCGGCGATCCTCGCGGACCGGCTCGCGCTGCCGGTGCACGTGGCCAACGACGCGAACTCCGCCGCGCTCGCCGAGTACACCTACGGCGGGGCCGCCGGCTCGATGCTCGTCCTCACCGTCGGCCAGGGCGTGGGCGCGGGCGTGATGGTCGACGGCGCGCGCGTGCACGGCGCCGCCGACGCGGCCGGCGAGCTCGGGCACGTGACCGTCGTCGACGACGGCGAGCCCTGCGCCTGCGGCCGCCGGGGCTGCCTCGAGACCGTGCTGGCGGCCCCCGCGCTGCGCGCCGCCGTGTCCGGGCTCGACCCGGCCGCGGCCGACGCGGCGCTCGCCGGCGTCGGGCGCACGCTCGGCGCCGCCCTCGCGCCGGTCGTCGGGGCTCTCAACCTCGCCGACGTGCTGCTCAGCGGACCGCCCGAGCTCCTGGACGGGGCGCTGCGCACCGCCGCGCTGCAGACCCTGACCGAGCGCACCATGCCCGCCACCGCGAGGGGGCTGCAGCTGCGGATGGCCAGCCTCGACGAGGACGTCGTCCTGGCGGGCGCCGCCGTGCTCGTCCTGGCCGCCCAGCTCGGGGTGTCCTGACCCCGTCCCGTGGCAGCGCGCCGACGCCGTCACGCACCACCAGCGAGAGGACCACCACCCGTGACGAGGACCCGATCCACCGCCGCGACGCCGGCGGCGTGCGCCACCCCGGTGGCGCCCGGACCGTCCCGCGGGACGGTGAACGGCTGACGTGGACACGACCGTGACGACCGCCCCCCTGCCCACCGGCGCCCCCGCCTCCCTCCCCGCGGCCGCCTCCGCCCCGGGGCCGACGGTGGGGCTCGACATCGGAGGCACGAAGACGCTCGCCGTGCTCCTCGACGCGGCGGGCGACGTCGTCGCCCAGGCCCGGCTGGCGACGCGGCGCGGCGGCGAGGGCGTCGTGGCGGGCGCGGCCCACGCCGTGCGCGGCGTCACCCACCAGGCGGGGATCGCGATGTCCGACGTCGTCGGAGTCGGGGTCGGCGTCCCCGGGCTGGTGGACCCGGTCACGGGGACCGTGCGGCACGCCGTGAACGTCGGCGTCGACGGGGCGGAGCTCGCCCTGGCGCGCCTGCTGGCCGCCGAGCTCGACGGCGTCGCCGTCGGCGTCGAGAACGACCTCAACGTGGCGGCCCTGGGCGCCGCCCACCTCGCGGCGTCGGACGCCGACGCCCCGCGCGGGCCCGAGGGCGGGACGGACCTCGCGTTCCTCGCGCTCGGCACCGGGCTGGCCGCCGGGCTCGTCCTCGACGGGCGGCTGCGCCGTGGCGTGGGCGGCGCGGCGGGGGAGATCGGGCACGTCCCGGTGGACCCGGCGGGCCCGCGGTGCCCGTGCGGGCAGCACGGGTGCCTCGAGCTGTACGCCTCGGGGTCGGCGGTCGCCGCCCTCTGGCCGGCGCGCACGGGGCGCCCCGCCCCGGTCGAGCTCTTCGAGGCCGCCGCGGCGGGCGTCGCCGGGGCCGCCGAGGCCCGCGACCGGTACGCGTCGGCCGTCGCGGCGGCGGTGCGGATGCTCGTGCTGTCGGTCGACGTCCCGCGGGTCGTGCTGGGCGGCGGCGTGGCGCAGCTCGGCGAGCCGCTGCTCGCGGCCGTCCGGTCCGCGCTCGCCCGGGAGTCGGAGACGTCGCCGTTCCTGTCGTCGCTCGGTCTGCCGGACCGGGTCCGCCTCGCCCCCGGGCGGGTGCCGGTCGGCGCGGTCGGCGCGGCCGTGGTCGGCCGGCGGGCCGCCACTGCGCCCGAGCCGCGGCCCTAGCCGCCGGGCGTGAGGCAGCACACGCGGCCGCCCCGGCGCCGCCCGCGCCCCGATCAGGAACAATCGGGGACGCACCCACCGCACCGACGACGCCGCGCCGCCGTGGCCGGCGCGTCCGAGAGACTGGAGCCTTGATGGAAGTCGTGATCGCCCCCGCCGAGGAGCTCGCCGTGCTCGCGGCCGACGCGATCGAGTCGCTGCTGCGCCGCGACCCCGCGACGGTGCTCGGCCTCGCCACCGGGTCCAGCCCGCTCAAGGTGTACGACGAGCTGGCGCGGCGCCACGAGGAGGCGGGCCTGTCGTTCGCCCGCGCGCGCGGCTTCATGCTCGACGAGTACGTGGGCCTGCCGGCCGACCACCCGGAGCGGTACCGCAACGTCATCGAGACGGAGGTCGCCTCCCGCGTCGCGTGGCCGTCCGACCAGGTGCAGGGCCCCGACGGGCTCGCCGACGACCTCCCGGCCGCCTGCGCGGCCTACGAGCGGGCGATCGCGGACGCGGGCGGCGTGGACCTGCAGCTCCTCGGCATCGGCACCGACGGCCACATCGCGTTCAACGAGCCGGGGTCGTCGCTGGCGTCGCGCACCCGCATCAAGACGCTCACCCGCCAGACCCGTCTGGACAACGCCCGGTTCTTCGGCGACGACGTCGAGCAGGTGCCGCAGCACTGCCTCACCCAGGGCCTCGGCACCATCATGGAGGCGCGGCACCTGGTGCTCCTGGCCACGGGCCGGCACAAGGCGGAGGCGGTCCACCAGCTCGTCGAGGGCCCCGTCTCGGCCATGTGGCCCGCCACGGTGATGCAGATGCACCCCCACGCCACGGTGCTGGTCGACGACGCCGCCGCGTCGCGCCTGCAGCTCGCGGACTACTACCGCCAGACCTACGACAGCAAGCCGGACTGGCAAGGCCTGTGACGACGGCACCGTCCCCCGGGGTCGCCGAGGTCCGGGGTCCTTCGCGCGGTCGTATCAGTCCCGAAGTGGAGCGCCCCCTGGGGCGCGTGAACGCGACCGCGCGAAGGACCCCGAACCTCGGCGACGCCCGCGGGACGTCGGGGGCGCGTCGTAGACTGCCGGTCATGAGCGATCCCCTCTCCGCACCTCCCGCCGACCCGTCGCAGGACACGGGGTCGTCGACGGGCGTCCTGGAGCGCCCGGAGACCAGCGAGCAGGCGGCCGAGCCGGGTGACCACGAGCGTTTCGCGCACTACGTGCGCAAGGAGAAGATCATGGAGTCGGCGCTGTCCGGCAAGCCCGTGATCGCGCTCTGCGGCAAGGTGTGGGTGCCCGGTCGCGACCCGTCGAAGTTCCCGGTATGCCCCATCTGCCAGGAGATCTACGACGGGTTGCGCGACCCGCAGGACGGGGACTCCGGACAGGACGGCGACGCCGGCAAGTGAGCGCGCAGCCGCTGCCCGAGCCCGACACCCCCGATCTCTTCGCCGCGGCGGCCGAGCCCGCCAAGCCGCTGCCGCAGTCACCGTCGTCGTCGGCGGCCTCGCACCTCAGCCCGGCGTTCCCGCGCCGCGCCCCGTGGGGCACGGCGTCGAACCTGCGTGCCTGGCAGGCCGAGGCGCTCGAGCTGTACCGGCGTCGCGAGCCGCGGGACTTCCTCGCGGTCGCGACGCCGGGCGCCGGCAAGACGACCTTCGCCCTGCGGATCGCCACCGAGCTGCTCGAGTCGGGGGCGGTGCGGCGCGTGACCGTCGTCGCGCCGACCGAGCACCTCAAGCACCAGTGGGCCGACGCCGCCGCGCGCGTGGGCATCCGCATCGACCCGTCGTTCAAGAACAGCCAGGGTCGGCACGGCTCCCACTACGACGGCGTCGCGCTGACGTACGCGCAGGTCGCCGCCAAGCCCGCGCTGCACCGGGCCCGCACGGAGGCCGCCCCCACCCTCGTCATCCTCGACGAGGTGCACCACGGCGGCGACGCCCTGAGCTGGGGCGAGGCCGTGCGCGAGGCGTTCGAGGACGCCACCCGCCGGCTCGCGCTCACCGGGACCCCGTTCCGGTCGGACACGGCCCCGATCCCGTTCGTGACGTACTCCGAGGACCGCGAGGGCATCCGTCGCTCCAAGGCGGACTACACCTACGGCTACGGCGACGCGCTGCGCGACCACGTCGTGCGCCCCGTGCTGTTCATGACGTACTCGGGGGACATGCGCTGGCGCACCAAGGCCGGGGACGAGGTCAGCGCCCGCCTGGGCGAGGCCATGACGAAGGACATGCACGCCCAGGCGTGGCGCACCGCGCTGGACCCGAACGGCGAGTGGATCCCGTCGGTGCTGTCCGCGGCGGACAAGCGCCTCACGGAGGTGCGGCGCGCCGTGCCCGACGCCGGCGGGCTCGTCATCGCGTCCGACCAGACCGACGCCCGCGCCTACGCCGGGCACCTGGCCAGGATCACCGGCACGAGCCCGACCGTGGTCCTGTCGGACGACGACGGCGCCAGCGCGCGCATCGAGGAGTTCGCGCAGGGCACCTCCCGGTGGATGGTCGCCGTCCGCATGGTGTCCGAGGGCGTCGACGTGCCCCGCCTCGCCGTCGGCGTGTACGCGACGAGCACCTCGACCCCGCTGTTCTTCGCGCAGGCCGTCGGCAGGTTCGTGCGGGCCCGCAAGCGCGGCGAGACCGCGTCGGTGTTCCTGCCGAGCGTGCCGCTGCTGCTGGAGCTGGCGAACGGCATGGAGATCGAGCGCGACCACGCCCTCGACCGGCCCCAGACCGCCGAGGAGCAGGGGATCGAGTACGACCCGGAGGCGGAGCTGCTCGCCGCGGCCAACCGGGAGGAGAAGGCGTCCGCAGAGCTCACCGGCACGTTCGAGGCGCTCGACGCGCAGGCGTCGTTCGACCGCGTCCTCTTCGACGGCGGCGAGTTCGGCACCGGCGCGGACGTCGGCTCGGACGAGGAGCAGGACTACCTCGGGCTGCCGGGGCTGCTGGACGCGGACCAGGTCACGACCCTCCTGCGCCAGCGCCAGGCCGCGCAGGCGCGCGGCACGTCCGGGGGTGACGCCGCCCAGCGGGAGGCGGTGCTGGAGCAGTCCGAGCAGGAGCACCGGCGCGCGTCGGCCCTGCGCAAGGAGCTGTCCAAGCTGGTCTCGGCGTGGGCCCGCAAGAGCGGCACCCCGCACGGCAAGGTGCACAGCGAGCTGCGTCGTCGGTGCGGCGGGCCCGAGGTGCCGCTGGCGACCGCGGACCAGCTGTCCGCGCGCGTGGAGATGGTGCGGGGCTGGTTCGTCGGCAAGAAGTAGGTCGTCGACGTCGGGTTCCTCGGCCGTTGGTAGATCTAGCAGCCTGCTGCTGATAAAATCAGCAGCAGGCTGCTATTTTTATCGACCGTTGGGCTGTCGAGGGGAGGGCGTATGCCCGAGTACCTGCCCCGACACATCGATGCTCAGCTGGAACGCGCCATGAAAGCGTCCGGAGCGGTGCTCATCGAGGGGCCGAAGCAGTGCGGCAAGACCTGGACGGCAGCCCAGGCGGCGGCGAGCGACGTGCGGCTGGGCGACGACCTGCAGGCGGTTCAGGTCGCCAGGTCGAACCCGAGGCTCGTGCTCCGTGGCGCTGTACCGCGCCTCGTGGACGAGTGGCAGGCGGTGCCCGAGGTGTGGAACGCCGTCCGCGCGGAGGTGGACGACAGGCAGGCCGACGGGCAGTTCATCCTGACGGGGTCCGCGACGCCGGCGGACGACGTCGCGAGACACAGCGGGGCCGGCAGGTTCATCCGGCTTCGCATGCACCCGATGAGCCTGCACGAGTCCGGGGATTCCGACGGCACGATCGCCCTCGCCGACGTGCTCGCCGGGAACGAGATCTACTCCGACTCGACCCGAGGGGACGACCGCGACGTCATCGACCTCGTCTGTCGTGGAGGCTGGCCCCCCAACCTGCGGCGCACCCTCGGCGCCGCGATGGATGCCAACATCGCGTACGTCCAGAACATGGCGCTCGTCGACATCCGTGCCGCCGGGCAGAAGCTCTATGACCCGGGCAGGGTCTCCGCGCTCCTCTTCAGCCTGTCGCGCGGCGTCGCCCAGTACACGTCCAAGAAGACGATGCGGGCCGACGCGGCCCGGTACGGGCAGGACAGGCTCGGGATCGAGGGGGACAAAGGGCCGTCGCAGCACACGCTCGACGACTACCTCGACGCCTTGCGACGGCTGTGGGTGGCGGTGCCTCAGGAAGCGTGGGGCGAGTCGCTGAAGTCTGCGGCGCAGGTGCGACGTGCACCGAAGTGGCACCTCGTGGACCCCTCCCTGGCTGTCGCCGTCCTGCGGACAGGTCCGGCGGCCCTCGAGAAGACCCAGAGGAAGATGTACGGCCACCTGTTCGAGTCGCTCGTCTTCCGTGACCTGAGTGTGTACGCGCAGGTGCACGGGGGCCAGGTACGTGCCTGGCAGGACACCCGTTCCTCCACGGAGATCGACGTCGTGATCCTCCACGACGGCGGTGAGACATGGTCGGCGATCGAGGTGAAGGCCAGCGCGGCCCCCCGTGTCGTCGAGGATGCGGCGGGCGGGCTGCTGTCGGCTGCACGCTCCATGCGGACGGCGAGCGCACCGAGCACGCTCGGCATCGTCGTGCCGACCGGTCCTTCCTACCAACGGTCGGACGGCGTCTACGTGCTCAACATCCAGCACCTCCGCCCCTGAGCGAGCTCAGAGCGCCAGCTCGACGGTGGGGATCGCGGGATCGCCGTCGGACAGGCGCCGGGCGCCGCGCGGCAGCTCGGCGCGGGCCTGCGCGTGGTGCAGCGTCGCGTTCTGCACCCCGTAGGCGCCCACCCAGCGCGAGTCCACGGCGCCGTCGACGACGAGCGGGACGAGGAGCGTGCGCAGGTCGCCGTCCGACTCCGGCGGCGACCACGAGGTCACCCGGTCGTCCGGGCCCGTGACGAGCACCTCCTCGACGGCGCGCCCGGTCGCGTCGTAGCGGCGCGCGGCGGCCTTGCGGCCGCCCGTGCTGCGCTTGTGCGCGGAGGCCTTGGCGACGGGCTGCAGCACCCCGGTGTCGTCCGAGCGCGCGACGAGCTTGTAGACCATGCCGCAGGTGGGGGCGCCCGAGCCCGTCACCAGCGAGGTGCCCACCCCGTACACGTCCACGGGGACGGCGGCGAGCGAGGCGATCGCGTGCTCATCCAGGTCGGACGTCACGACGATCTTGGTGCCGGTGGCGCCGAGCTCGTCCAGCTGCCGGCGCACCTCGACCGCCTGCACCCCGAGGTCGCCGGAGTCGAGGCGGACCGCGCCCAGGCCGGTCCCGGCCGCGGCGACGGCGTTCTCCACGCCGCGGCGCACGTCGTAGGTGTCCACCAGCAGCGTCGTGCCGGGGCCGAGCGAGGCGACCTGCGAGGCGAACGCGGACGGCTCGTCGTCGTGCAGCAGCGTGAACGCGTGCGCGGCCGTGCCGATGGTGTCGATGCCGTACCGCATCCCCGCCTCGAGGTTCGACGAGCCGGCGAAGCCGGCGACGACGGCCGCGCGGGCGGCGGCCACGCCGGCCTGCTCGTGCGCCCGCCGCGAGCCCATCTCCAGCACGGGGCGGTCGACGGCGGCGCTCGTCATCCGGGAGGCGGCCGAGGCGATCGCCGAGTCGTAGTTGAGGATCGACAGCACCAGCGTCTCGAGCACCACGGCCTCGGCGAACGTGCCCTCGACCTGCATCACCGGCGAGCCGGGGAAGAACATCTCGCCCTCGGCGTACCCCAGGATCGTGCCGGTGAAGCGGTAGCCGCGCAGGAAGTCGAGGGTGCGGTCGTCGACGACGCCGGCGCGCTCCAGGTACGTCAGCTCGTCGTCCGTGAACCGGAAGTGCGCGAGCGCCTCCAGCACCCGGCCGGTGCCCGCGAGGACGCCGTAGCGCCGCCCCGGGGGCAGGCGCCGGGTGAACACCTCGAAGACGCAGTGCCGGTGCGCGGTGCCGTCGGCGAGCGCCGCGGCCAGCATCGTGAGCTCGTAGCGGTCGGTGAGGAGCGCGACCGAGGGACGGACCGCCGGCAGGGGTGCCGCCGGCAGCGGGTCGGGCAGGGTCTGCGGCGCGCTCCCGCCGCCAGGCGTCGAGGCCGCGCTGCCCCGGTGCGCGTCGATCATGAGCCCACCGTAGGCCGCGGCGGTTCGTCCGGCAGGTCGCGACTCGCCGGGCGGACGCGCGTGGCGCCCGCGCCGGTCAGCGGCGGAGCTGCTGGACGCCACCACCCGTAGGCTGGACGGGTGAGCGTGACAGCAGGCGACACCGCCACCGAGGCAGAGGCCCGCACCGAGCAGGACCCGGGTCTCGCCGATCCCTGGGTCACGATCGTGTGGAACGACCCCGTCAACCTCATGTCGTACGTCAGCTACGTGTTCGAGAGCTACTTCGGCTACCCGCGGGCGAAGGCGGAGAAGCTCATGATGCAGGTGCACCGCGCGGGGCGTGCCGTCGTCTCGTCGGGCCCGCGCGAGCGGATGGAGGTCGACGTGCAGGCCATGCACTCCTACGGGCTGTGGGCGACGATGCGGACGTCGGGCGGCTCCGACGGCGGCGCGGCCGGCGGTACGGACGGTGGCGCCGCATGACGCCGTTCCGTTCCGCGCCGGCCGGGTACGTCGCGCGCTGGGAGCCGGTCGAGCGCGAGGTGCTCGCCCGGGTGGCGCGCGACGTGGCCGAGCTCGTGCGCGCGGACTCGGGCATCGGCCGTGACGTGGAGGTCGGCGAGGGGGTGGCGTTCACCGGCGTGGGTCGCGTGCCGAGCGACCCGGCGGTGCGGCGGCTGCTGCCGGACGCGCACCGCGACGACCCGGACGTCGCCGACGAGTTCCGCCACCTCACCCAGACGGACCTGGCGGCGGGCAAGGTCGCGCGGCTCGAGGCCTTCGTCGCCTGCACGGCGCCCGGTGTCGCGGCCGAGGCCGGTGGCGAGGAGGGCACGCCCGAGGAGCAGGCCGACGCCGCCGCGCTGGAGGCCCGGGTGAACGACGAGGTGGTGGTGCCACGGGAGGCGGCGCAGGACTTCGCCGGCGCCCTGACGGACCTGAGGCTGGTGCTCGCCGAGCGGCTCGGCCTGGTGGACGACGAGGACGTGGAGGACCTGCACGACGCCGTCCTCGCCGGGCTGGACGACGACGCGGACGAGCTCGACGAGCCGGACGACGGCTCCCGGGACGACGCGGGACTCACGGCGGGCGAGCGCCGCTACTGGGGCGGCGTGTTCGTGGCGGCGGGGTTCGCCCAGGAGACCCTCGTGACGGAGATGCTCGAGGACCTGCGCGCGGGGCGCTGACCGCGGGCGCCGTACGGGCCGCCCCGGCACAGGTCGCCCGGTGGCGCGCCGGTGACCTGCGCGGGTGTGGTTCGCGCCACCCGTGCGCTCGGTCACGTCGCGGGGTGGTGACGGCCCGTCACCGACTAGGCTTCCAGCCGTGAACGACGCCCCCATCGGGATCTTCGACAGCGGCGTCGGCGGGCTGACCGTCGCGCGTTCGATCCTCGACCAGCTCCCGCACGAGCAGCTGCTGTACCTCGGCGACACGGCGAACGGCCCGTACGGGCCCAAGCCGCTCGCGGCCGTGCGCGCGATGGCGCTCGCGGTGATGGACCGGCTGGTGGACGACGGCGTGAAGATGCTGGTCATCGCGTGCAACTCCGCGACCGCGGTGGCGCTGCCCGACGCGCGCGAGCGGTACACGGTGCGCCGCGGCATCCCGGTGGTCGAGGTGATCCGCCCGGCCGCGCGCCGCGCGGTCCTGGCCTCGAAGACCGGCCGCATCGGCGTCATCGGCACCAAGGCGACGGTCGACTCGCGGGCGTACGACGACGCGTTCGACGTGACCCCGGGGCTGAGCATCACCACGCAGGCGTGCCCCGAGTTCGTGCCCCTGGTCGAGCAGGGCCTGACGTCGGGCCCCGAGGTGCTGGACGTCGCGCACCGCTACCTGGACCCGGTGAAGGCCGCGGGCGTGGACACGCTGGTGCTGGGCTGCACCCACTACCCGCTGCTCGCGGGCGCCGTGTCGTACGTGATGGGCGAGGACGTCACGCTGGTCTCCAGCGCCGAGGAGACCGCGAAGGACGTGTTCCGCATGCTGGTCTCGCACGGCCTGGAGCGCCCGGTCGACGCGCCGCCGCCCGTCCACCGCTTCCTCGCGACCGGCAGCCCGGCACCGTTCGAGCAGCTGGCGCAGCGGTTCCTGGGGCCGGAGGTCGCGCGGGTGGAGGCCGCATGAGCGCGAGGAGCCCCCGCGGAGGGACGCCGAGGGACGAGGTGTGCCGGAGCGAGGCACCGCAGCGACCGTGCAAGGAGGGCACCGCATGAGGCTCGTGACGGTCGGGGTGTCGGGGTCGTTCCCGGGGCCGGAGTCGCCCGCGTCGACGTACCTGGTGCGGGTGTCGGCGGCGGAGGCCGCGGCGGCGGGGTGCACGGGCGCGGACGTGCGCGAGTGGAACGTGGTGCTCGACCTGGGCAGCGGCGGTCTGGGCGCCCTGCAGCGCCACGTGGACCCGCTGTCGCTGGACGGCGTGGCGCTGTCGCACCTGCACCCGGACCACTGCGCGGACCTGTCGGGGCTGTACGTGTACCTGCGCTACCACCCCACGCGGGGCGACGCGCGCACGGGGTCGAGCCGGCAGCTGCCGGTGTACGGGCCGGGGTCGGCGGCGGAGCGTGCGGCGGCGATGTACGGGATGGGGCCGGGCGAGTCGATGGACGGCGTGTACGACTTCCGCTCGTGGGCGCCGGGGCGCCCGGTGCGGCTGGGCCCGCTGGAGCTGGAGCCGTTCACCGTGTTCCATCCCGTGGAGGCGTACGGGTTCCGGGTGACGGGCCCGTCGTCGGTGCGGCCGGGGGAGCGGGCGACGCTCGCGTACTCGGGCGACACGGACTCGTGCGCCGGGTTGGTGGACGCGGCCCGGGACGCAGACCTGTTCCTCTGCGAGGCGGCGTTCCAGGAGGGCCGTGACGACGGCATCGAGCGCGGCATCCACCTGACGGGGCGGCGCGCCGGGCGGGCGGCGGCCGAGGCCGGGGCGCGGCGGCTGCTCCTGACGCACGTCGCGGCGTGGAGCGACCCGCGGGTACCGCTCGCGGAGGCCCGCGAGGTGTACGGGGGCCCGGTCGACGTCACGGTGCCCGGCGGGGAGCACGAGCTGTGAGCGCCGGGGGCGCGCCGACCGGCGCGCGCGCCGTGTGGCCCGCGGTCGTCGTCGACGTCGTCTGCGTCGTCGCGTTCACCCTGGCGGGCACGGCGAACCATGCCACGGCGGGGGACGCCGGTCACGTGGCGCTGGTCGGGCTGCCGTTCCTGCTGGGGCTCGCGGTGGGCTGGGTCGCGGCGCGGGCCTGGCGGTCGCCGGCCCGGGCGTGGCCGACGGGCGTGGCGGTGTGGTTCGCGACGGTGGCCCTGGGGCTGGCGCTGCGCCCGCTGTTCGGCGGCGGGCTGGCGGTGAGCTTCGGGGTCGTGACGGCGGTCTTCCTCGGCGCGACGATGCTGGGTTGGCGTGCACTGACCGCGCTGCTGACGCGCCGTTCCCGCCAGGCCTGAGGCGTTGTGGGCGCGAGTTTGGCGCTATTCCTGTGGGAATAACGCCAAACTCGCGCCCACAACATCGGGGCAGGGAGTCAGAGGGCGGCGGCGACGGCTTCAGCCAGCGTCCGGAACGCCTTGCCGCGGTGGCTGATCGCGTTCTTCTCCGCCGGGTCGAGCTCCGCCGACGTGCGGGTGCCCGGGGTGCCGTCCGACGCCGGGGGCTGCTCGGCGGGCACGTGGATCGGGTCGTAGCCGAAGCCGTTGGTCCCGCGCGGCGCCGTGGCGAGGACGCCGGGCATCTCGCCGAGGCAGACCTCCTCCCGGCCGTCCGGGGTGACCAGGGCGGCCGCGCACACGAAGGCCGCCCCGCGGTGCTCGGCGCGCACGTCCGCGAGCTGGGCGAGCAGCAGCTCGAGGTTGGCGGCGTCGTCACCGTGCCGTCCCGACCACCGGGCGGAGAAGATGCCCGGGGCGCCACCGAGCACGTCGACGCTGAGGCCGGAGTCGTCCGCCACGGCCGGCAGCCCGCTCGCCGCGGCCAGCGCCCGGGCCTTGATCAGCGCGTTCTCGGTGAACGTCACGCCGTCCTCGACGGGCTCGGGCGCGCCCAGGTCGCCCGCGGTGACCACGGCCTCGTCGGGCAGGGCGTCGAGGCCTGGCTGCTCGCGCAGGATGGCGCGCAGCTCGGCGAGCTTGCCGCGGTTGTGCGTGGCGAGCACCAGGCGGGCCCCGGCCGGGACGACGAGGGCCGGGGCTGCCGGGCCGGCGTCCGTGCCGGTCACCGGCCCGGCTCCCCGGCGAGCGCCTCGGTCTGCAGCCGGGTCAGCTCCGCGGTGCCGGCGACGGCCAGGTCGAGCAGCGCGTCGAGCTCCGCCCGGTCGAACGGCGCGTGCTCGGCGGTGCCCTGCACCTCCACGAACTGCCCCGTCCCCGTGGTCACGACGTTCATGTCCGTCTCGGCGCGCACGTCCTCGACGTACGGCAGGTCCAGCATCGGCACGCCGTCGACGATGCCGACGCTGACGGCGGCCACCGACTCGGTGAGAACCTCCTTGCCGCCCGTGATGTGCCCGTGCCGGCGCCCCCACGCGATCGCGTCCGCCAGCGCCACGTAGGCGCCGGTGATCGCGGCGGTGCGGGTGCCGCCGTCGGCCTGCAGCACGTCGCAGTCCAGCACGACCGTGTTCTCGCCCAGGGCGGAGACGTCCACCGCGGCGCGCAGGGCGCGGCCGATCAGCCGCGAGATCTCGTGGGTGCGGCCCCCGATCTTGCCCTTGACGGACTCGCGGGAGCTGCGCGAGTTCGTGGCCCGCGGCAGCATCGCGTACTCGGCGGTGACCCAGCCCTCGCCGGACCCCTTCCGCCAGCGCGGCACGCCCTCGGTGAACGACGCCGTGCACAGCACGCGGGTCCGGCCGAACTCCACGAGCACGGATCCCTCGGCGTTCTCGGTCCACCCGCGGGTGATCGTCACGGGACGGAGCTGGTCGGGGGTGCGGCCGTCGGCGCGCAGCACGGCCTCGTCGGAAGCGGGAGAAGTCATGGCGCCAGCGTAGACGCCACCGGCGCCGGGCCGGGCACACCTCAGAGGCCCAGACGGCGGCGCAGCTCGCGCGCGTGGCGCCGCGAGACCTCCACCCGGCTGCGCTGCCGGTCGTCCATGACAAGCGCGAGCGTGCCGCGGAAGTCGGGCACCAGCTCGCGCACGTGGTCCAGGTTGACCAGGTAGGCGCGGTGCGCGCGGAAGAAGTGCCCCCGCAGGCGCCGTTCCAGCTCGTTGAGGGAGTAGCTGACCAGCAGCCGTTCGTCGGCGAGCTTGAGCGACGAGTACCCGCGCGTCGCGCTCGCGTACACGATGGCGTCGCCGTCCACGAGCACGGTGCGCCCGTCGCGCTGCACGGGCACGCGGACCAGCGGGTCGGGCGCGGCGGGCGGCGCCGCGGCGGTCTCGGCGCGGGCCCCGGCAGCCGGGGCGACGGGCGGGGCCTCCGGGTCCGCGCCCACGTGCGCGAGCGCCCGGTCGAGCGCCCGGCGCAGCCGGTCGGCGTCGAACGGCTTGACGAGGTAGTCCGCCGCGGCCAGGTCGAACGCCTCGACGGCGTGGTCCGGGTACGCGGTCGTGAAGACGACCTGCGGGCGGCGCGGCAGCCGCGCCAGCGCCCGCGCGACGTCCAGCCCGGAGCCGCCCGGCATGCGCACGTCCAGCAGCACCAGGTCGTAGTCGAGCGACTCCAGCAGCAGCAGGGCCTCCTCGCCGTTCGTGGCCTCGCCCACCACCTGGACCCCGCCGACCTCGGCGAGCAGGTAGCGCAGCTCGGCCCGCGCGGGGGCCTCGTCGTCGACGATCAAGGCGCGGGGTCGCATCGACGTCACCTTAGCGGGATCCGCAGGTCCACCACCGTGCCCGACCCCGCCTCGGACTCGACGTCCAGCGAGTACCGCTCGCCGAACAGCGACTCCAGCCGCTGGGAGATGTTCCACAGCCCGACGCCGCCGTGCCGGTGCGCGCCGCCGTCGGCCTCCGGCGCCGTGCCCGGGCGGCGGCCCGACGTGATCCGCTCGAGCACCTCCGGCGCCATGCCGACGCCGTCGTCGCTGACCCGGATCGACGTCGTCCGGGTGAGCGGGTCGACCCGCGCTCGCAGCCGGATCGTGCCGCCGGCGACCTTGTCCGCGACGCCGTGCTTGACCGCGTTCTCCACCAGCGGCTGGATCGTCAGCACCGGCACGCGCGTCGTGAGCACCTGCGGGTCGATGTCGTAGCGCACCTGGAGGCGGTCGCCGTAGCGCGCCTGCTCCAGCGTCAGGTAGGTGCGCACGAAGAAGTACTCCTGCGCGAACTCCGCGAAGTGCCCGTCCTGCCGCACCGCGTACCGGAAGAAGTCCGACAGCCGCAGCAGCAGGCTGCGCGCCTCCTCGGGGTCCGTGCGCGCCTTGGACGCGATCGTGTTGAGGATGTTGAACAGGAAGTGCGGGTTGATCTGGGCGCGCAGGGCGTCCAGGCGGGCGTCCGCGGCCAGGTGGCGCTCGCGGTCCATCTCCGCGAGCTCGAGGTGCAGCGAGAGCACTGCCGCCATGTCCTCGACCGTCGCGCGCGACGCCGGCTCGTCGCCCGTGCGGTAGACCTTGAGCGTCCCGACCACGCGGCTGCCGATCGCGAGCGGGACGACGACCGCGTTCTGCAGGGGGCACTCCGGCACCGGGCAGCCGACGTCCGCGCGCCGGTGCACGACGACGGTGCGCCGCCGCTCGATCGCCGCGCGCGCCACCCTCGTCTGCAGCGAGCCGCCCACCTCGTGGTGGTCCGCGCCCGGCCCGACGAAGGCGAGCACCTGCTCGGTGTCGGTGATCGCGATCGCGTCGCCGCCGAGCGCGGGGCGCAGCAGCTGCGCCGTGCGCCTCGCCGCGTCCGGCGTGAGGCCACGCCGCAGCGGCATCGACCGGCCGGTCGCCGCGAGCCCCGGGCGCCGGACGCCCGGCACCCCGGCGGGCCGGCGGGGTGCGCGGGCGACCCGCGGGCCGCGCAGCGCCGACGGGTAGCCGAGCACGACGGCGGTGGAGCACACGACGCCCACGACGACGGTGGGCAGCACGGCGAGCGGAGGGTCGACGAGCACCTGCGTGACCAGCCACACCGCCGCCCAGCCGGCGGCGAGCACCCCGGCCAGGATCCCGCTACCGCCGCGCACGACGCCCCCGGCGGTGGCTCGCGGCGGCCGGACGGACGGACGCCCCGCGTCCGGCGGGCTCGACGGCGCCCTGCTGCACGGTCAGGCGGGCGAGTCGCTCGGCCTGCCGGTCCGCGGCGGTGCCGTGCATCCGCAGCCACGCCGCGTCGACGCCGGCCGGCGGCCGGGTGCGGGCCGAGACGGCGACGGTGACGGCGGCCGCCGCCGGCGCCGCGAGCAGGGTGGGGGTGACGAGCACCTCGCGCAGCAGCCCGCCGGCGGCCAGCGACCCGGCGACGAAGACGGCCACCGCGAGCACCACCCCGGTGACCATCCCCGCGACCGCGCCGGGCGCCGTCGTGCCCCGCCACCAGATGCTCAGCACGAAGACCGGGGTCAGGGCGGACCCGGCCACGGCGAACGCCCAGGTGACCATCGTGGCCACGACGGACGGCGTCACCGAGGTGAACGCCTCGGGCCGCAGCGCGAGCGCCAGGCCCGCCGCGACCCCGGCGACGACCAGCGTGGTGACGCGCCCCGCCCGCACGGCCTGGCGCTGGGTGGCGCGCGGGTTCACGTGCCGCTCGTAGACGTCGTGGCCCCAGGACGCGGCCGCGGCCAGCAGCAGGCCCGCGATCGTCGACATGACCGCGACGAGGGCGCCCGCCGCGACGAGCCCCAGCCCGGCCTCCCCGCCGTAGACGCGCCCGAGCACCGGCAGGGCGTGCTCGGGCACCACGAGGACCCCGTCGACGGTGAGGTCGGCCAGCCAGGGGTGGTCCGCCACGGCGCCGGGGACGAGCGCCCGCGCCGCCGTCCCGAGCATGACCGCCAGGGCGTAGAAGGCGCCCGCGAGGCACAGCACCCACACGGTGGTGGTGCGGGCGGCGGCGCCGGTCGGGCTCGTGAAGTACCGGTTCATCACGTGCGGCAGCCCCGCCGTGCCGAGGGCCAGGGTGACGATCAGGGCGAACTGCCCCAGGCCCCCGTACCGCGCGCCCGGCTCGCCGAACGTCGCGGACCCGTCGGGGTGGATCTGGTTCTGCTCGGTGGTGAGCTCGGTGCCGCCGGGCCCCGTGACGACGGTCGTCAGCGGTTCGGCGGACAGCTCGCGCACCGCGTCGCCGTACCGGAACCCCTCGCCGAGGACGGTCGCGGCCAGCCACAGCAGCGCGACCAGGAGGAGGCCGAACTGCACCGCCTGCGTCCACGTGGTGCCCCGCATCCCGCCGAACATGACCAGCCCGGCGACGACCGCCGTCGAGACCAGCACGCCGGTGGCGTACGGGGACAGGCCGGCGACCCCCTGGCCCACGAGGAGCTGCCACGTGATGCCGCTGCCGACGGCCTGCGGCACCAGGTAGGCGAGGATGACGAGCTGCACCACGCCGACCGCCACGAGCCGGACCGGCTCGGAGGCGAGCCGGCGGCCCAGGAAGTCGGGGATCGAGAACTCCCCGAACCGGCGCAGGGGAGCGGCGACGAACAGCAGCACCGGCACGAAGCCGGCCGCGAACCCGACGGCGTACCAGGCGCCGTCGAGCCCGGACACGTAGACCGCGGCCGCCACGCCGAGGAACGACGCCGCCGAGAGGTAGTCGCCGCAGATGGCCCACGCGTTCGTCGCGACGCCGACGCGCTGCCCGGCCAGGTAGAAGTCGAGCGTGGACGCGCCGCGCGGTCGCGTCGCGACCGCGACCACGGCGACCACCGCGAGCGCGAGGACGAGCGCGGCGACGCTCGGTGTGCTCACCGCTCGCCCTCGGGGGCGTCGGTGGACGCGACCTGCGCGTCGCGCGCGTCGTCGCCGAGCATCCGCGCCTCGACGGCGCCGGACAGCCGGGCCGCGGCGACGCCCACCACGGCGAAGAACACGTACAGCCCGAACGCCGCCATCGCGAAGCCCGGGCTCATCCCGCCCGCCAGCCGGGCGTCGGACCACCAGCCCAGGGTCAGCGACAGGGCGGGGAAGCCGACGACGGCGAGGAGGAAGAGGACGAAGTAGCCGACGGCGACGCGGCGCAGCGTGCGGAAGGTGGCGTCCACCTCCGCGGGCGCGTCGCGGGCGTCGACGTCGTCGTCCATGCGGAGCACCCTACGGAAGGCCGTCCGGCGGGCGCCAGACCCCGCTGGATGCCACGACGTCGGCCGCTACGCGGCGACCGGGGGAGTGCGCAGGAGGCGGACGCCGGTGCGCAGCAGCAGCACGGCGCCGCCCGCGACCATGACGAGCCCGATGCCGGGCAGCAGCTGCCCCCAGGCTCCCGTGCCCGCGCTGAGGGTGAGGATCCGCGCCAGCTGCGCCCCGGCGATGCCGCCGACGACGAGACCGGCGAGGGCGCAGTGCGCGATCGCGGACCACCGGGACGGGATGAGCGCGCCGGCGATCGCGAGGAACCCGGCGCTGAGGGTCCACAGCCCGGGGCCGGCCGTGCCGAGGAGGGTGCCCATCGGCGTGCTCACCCACGGCAGGAGCGACCCGACGACGGTCACGAGGCCGCCGACGAGCATCCCGACGCTGCCGGGGTGCAGGACCCGCCTGCGGACGGTCGGTGCGGTCGCGCTCGTCGTCGAGGCCATGGGCCGACCCTAGGACCGCGCGGCCGCGGTGTCAGCGCCCGGGCGGCCCCGGCAGCCCCGCGGGTCGGTGAACGGCGCGGCCGCACCCGTGAACGGTCGGTCCGGGCCCGCGAACGGTCCGCACCACCGTCGTGGCCGGTCACGGGCGCGGGACGACCGCTCACGGCACCGCACCCGCCGTCGGGCGAGAACTCCTTGTGCACCCGCGGCCGGGTGCAGTTGGCTCCCGGTGACGGGGAACTGGACGCGTCCCGGGCAAGGGTGCCCGGGACGGAACGCGACGAAGGGAGCGTCCGGCATGGCTGACACGGCCGACACCGGTCAGGACGGCGGCACCGGCGGGGCACCACCGCCCGGAGCCGGCGGTCCGGACAACGGGTGGCGCAAGGAGTACTGGACGAAGAACCTGCGGCTCATGGTCGTCCTGCTGGCGGTCTGGTTCGTGGTCTCGTTCGGCTGCGGGATCCTGTTCGTCGAGGAGCTCAACCAGATCGAGGTCGCCGGCTTCCCGCTGGGCTTCTGGTTCGCCCAGCAGGGGTCGATCTACGTCTTCATCCTCCTGATCGGTGTCTACGCCCTGCGCATGGACCGCCTCGACGACGAGTACGGGGTCAGCGAGCGCAACGACGACGGGAGCCGGTCATGAGCGACATCCAGACCTGGGCGCTCGTCTTCGTCGCCCTGACCTTCAGCGTCTACATCTACATCGCGTGGCGCAGCCGCGTCCGCGAGACGAAGGGCTTCTTCGTCGCCGAGCAGAACGTCCCGGCGTTCGCGAACGGCGCCGCCGTCGCCGCCGACTGGATGTCCGCGGCGTCGTTCATCTCGATGGCGGGCCTCATCGCCTTCCTCGGGTCCGACGGCTCGGTGTACCTCATGGGGTGGACGGGCGGGTTCGTGCTGCTCGCACTGCTCCTCGCCCCGTACCTGCGCAAGTGGGGCAAGTTCACCGTGCCGGAGTTCGTGGGCGACCGGTTCTCGGAGAGCGTGCGCTCGGTGGCCGCGGTCGTGGCGATCGTCGTGTCGTTCACCTACGTGGTCGGGCAGATGTCCGGCGGCGGCATCGTGTTCTCCCGCTTCCTGCAGGTGCCGCAGCACTGGGGCGTCGTCATCGCGGCGGTGGTCATCTTCGCCTACGCCGTGTTCGGCGGCATGAAGGGCATCACCTGGACCCAGGTGGCGCAGTACACGGTGATGATCGTCGCCTACCTCATCCCCGCGTGGGCGGTGGCGCAGACCATGACGGGCATCGCGGTGCCGCAGGTGTCGTTCGGGCAGATCCTCGCCGAGCTGGACGCCATCGGCCGCGAGTTCGGCATGGACACCTACACGCAGGCGTTCACCGCGCGGCCCCAGCTGGACGTGTTCCTCGTGACGATGTCGCTCATGATCGGCACCGCCGGCCTGCCGCACGTCATCATCCGCTTCTACACGACGAAGACGGTGCGCGGGGCCAGGTTCTCGGCCCTGTGGGCGCTGGTGTTCATCGCCCTGCTGTACACGACCGCTCCCGCGGTCGGCGCGTTCACCAAGCTGAACATGCTGCAGGGCGTGCAGGGGGTGTCCGTCGACGCGCTGCCGAGCTGGGTCGCGAACTGGCAGGCGACGGGGCTCGTCTCGCTCGCCGACGGGACCGACACGGTCGGGACGATCACGAACAACGCTGACACGTTCGCCGCCGGCGGTGCCGACATGCTCCTGAACAACGACATCCTGGTGCTCGCCAGCCCGGAGATCGCCGGCCTGCCGGCCCCGATCGTGGGGCTGGTCGCGGCGGGCGGCCTCGCGGCGGCCATGTCGACGGCGGCCGGCCTGCTGCTGGTGATCTCGTCGTCGGCGTCGCACGACCTGTACTTCCGGTACGTGGACCACCACGCCTCGGAGCGTCGCCGGCTGTTCGTCAGCCGGGTCGCGATGGGGGTGGCCGTGCTCGTCGCCATCTACTTCGGCATCAACCCGCCCGCGTTCGTGGGCCAGGTGGTGGCGTTCGCGTTCGGCCTGGCGGCCTCGACGTTCTTCCCGGTGCTGATCCTCGGCATCTTCTGGAAGCGCACCAACGCGGCGGGCGCGGTCAGCGGCATGCTCGCCGGCCTCGTGTTCACCGCGAGCTACATGATCTACACGCTCGAGGTGTTCGGCACGCAGGCGCACGAGCACGTCCTGGGCATCAGCCCGGAGGGGATCGGCGCCGTCGGGGCGCTGCTGAACCTGGTCGTCACGGTCGTCGTCTCGACGCTGACGCGGCCGCCGTCGGAGCACGTGCAGGAGATGGTCGAGGAGATCCGGTACCCGGCCCGGCGCACCGTCCCGGTCCGCAGCGCCGACTGACCGCCCCGAGCTGTCAGGGTGAGCGCGGAGCATTCCCCGCGCTCACCCTGACAGCTCGCGTTCGTGGCGAGTTGTCAGACCCTGCGCGACCTATACCTCGTGCTCACCCTGACAACTCGCCGATAGGGTCTCCCGGTGCACCTCGTCGCGTCCGACCTCGCCTTCGCCTACCCCGGGCGGCCCGTGCTGTTCGGGGTCGACCTGCGGGTGTCCGACGGCGTCCGCCTCGGCGTGGTGGGGGAGAACGGCACGGGCAAGTCGACGCTGCTGCACCTGCTCGCCGGCGACCTGGCCCCCGCGTCGGGGAGGCTGGACCGGACCGGGACGGTGGCGCTCGTGGAGCAGGAGCTGGTCACCACGCCCGGGCAGACCGTCGGCGACCTGGTCCGCGGCACGCTCGCCGGGCTCCGCGCCCTGGCCGCCGAGCTCGACGCCGCCGCGGCGGCCTTCGATCACGACGCGGGCGACCTCGCCGAGCTGTCCGCGCTGATCGCGCGCTCGGAGCACCTCGCCGTGTGGGACGCCGACCGGCGCGTCGACGTGGCGCTGAGCCGCCTGGGCGCCGTCCGCGACCCGCACCGGCGGCTCGACACCCTGTCCGTGGGGCAGCGGTACCGGGTGCGGCTCGCCTGCCGCCTGGCCGAGCGCGCCGACCTGCTCCTCCTGGACGAGCCGACGAACCACCTCGACGACGACGCCGTCGAGTTCCTCACCGGCGAGCTCGTCGCGTGGCGGGGCGGCGTCGTGCTCGTCACCCACGACCGCGAGCTGCTCGACGACGTCGCGACCGCGATCTACGACCTCGACCCGTCGATGGACGGCCGGCCCGTGCTGTACGGGCAGCCCGGCTACCTCGCCTACCGGTTCGCCAAGAACCAGGCGCTGCACCGGTGGCGGCAGCGGTACCGGGCGGAGCAGAAGCGCGCGGTGCGGCTCGCCGAGCGGCTCGACGCCTCGTACGAGGGGCTGTCCGACGAGTGGCGCCCGCCGAAGGGCTCGCAGAAGCACCGGCGCGCCACCCGGGCGCGCATCCACGTCAAGGCCGCGGACCGGCTCGTCGAGCAGCTGAAGGCGGAGGCCGTGGACGTGCCCGTGCCGCCGCTCGAGCTCGCGTTCCCGGACCTGCCGGCGATGTCGCCGGGCTGGGACCCCGCCGACCCGCTCGTCGAGCTGCGCTCGCCGCGGGTGGTGGCCGACGACGGTACGGTGCGCCTGGACCTGCCGGGCACCCGCCTCGCGGTGCCGCCGTCGGGCCGGCTGCTCGTCGTCGGGGCGAACGGCACCGGCAAGTCGACGCTGCTCGCGGCGCTCGCCGGGCGGGTCGCGCTGGACCGCGGCGCGCGTGCCGTCACCGCGGGCGCCCGCCTCGGCGTCGTCACGCAGGAGGCCGAGCCGCGGCCCTCCGGCCGGGCGGCGGACGGGGCGGCGCCCACGGGCTTCGACGCCTACGCCGCGGAGGCCCTGGAGCTGCTGGCCGCGGGCGAGCTCGACCCGGACCACCTGGTTCCCGTGGCCGCGCTGGGACTGCTCACCGAGGCCGATCTCGAGCGGCCGCTCGCCGAGCTCTCCGCGGGGCAGCGGCGCCGGTTCGAGCTCGCCCGCGCGCTGCTGCACGCGCCGCACCTGCTGCTGCTGGACGAGCCGACGAACCACCTGTCCGTCGACCTCGTGGACGAGCTCACCCGGGCGCTGCAGGTGACGCCCGCGGCCGTCGTCGTCGCGACCCACGACCGCCGGATGCGCGCCGACCTCGCCGACTGGGACGTGCTGGACCTCTCCTGAACTGTTCCGCCACCTGTCCCGGAGCCGTCCCCGGGCGGGTCAGGACAGGCGGCCCACCCAGGCCATCGCCTGCTTCACCAGCGTGCCCTGCCCGTGGATCATCTCCGCCTGCACGGTGTCGCTGCAGGCCTCCTCCGGGGTGAGCCACGCCAGGTCCAGCGCGTCCTGCTGCGGGCGGCAGTCGCCCGTGACCGGCACCACGTACGCGAGCGAGACCGCGTGCTGGCGCGGGTCGTGGTACGGCGTGATCCCGGGCGTCGGGAAGTACTCCGCGACGGTGAACGGCTGCGGGGACGGCGGCACCTGCGGCAGCGCCACGGGGCCCAGGTCCTTCTCGATGTGGCGCAGCAGGGCGTCGCGCACCCGCTCGTGGAACAGCACGCGCCCCGAGACCAGGGCACGCGTCATCGTGCCGAGTGGGGTCACGCGCAGCAGCAGGCCGACGGCGACCACGTCGCCCGAGTCGTCGACGCGCACCGGCACCGCGTCCACGTACACCAGCGGGAGCTGGGCGCGCACGGCGGCGAGGTCCTCCGGGCTGAGCCAGCCCGAGGACTGCGGCGGCTCGGAGAAGTACTCGTCGTCGGGCGGGAAGTCGGCCGTGTCGGTCACATCGTCGTTTCTACCAGCCTTCGCCCCGCCCACGGCGCACCGCCGTGCGGCGGCGCCCGCGGTCGCACGGGAGGCTGCCGGGAATACGCGAGCGGCACGCGGTGCTGTGCCCAGCAGGACACCCACGCGAAAGGACACCCCATGGCTACCGTCGAGCTCACCGACGACACGTTCGAGAAGACCGTCACCGACAACGACATCGTCCTCGTGGACTTCTGGGCCGACTGGTGCGGCCCGTGCAAGCAGTTCGCGCCGGTCTTCGAGGCGTCGTCGGAGGAGAACACCGACGTCGTGCACGCCAAGCTCGACACCGAGGCGAACCAGCAGATCGCGGCCGCCGCCGGGGTCTCCGCCATCCCGACCCTGATGGCGTTCCGCGAGGGCGTGCTGGTCTTCAACCAGGCCGGCGCCCTGCCCGCGCCCGCGCTGAAGCAGGTCGTCGACGCCGTCAAGGGCCTCGACATGGACGAGGTCCGCGCGCAGATCGCCGCCGCGAACGACGGCGCGCCGCAGGGCTGACGACCCCACGGACGCGCGCGGAGGGCTCCCGGACACCGGTCCGGGAGCCCTCCGTGCGTTCCGACCCTCAGCCGGTGGCCGGCAGCGTGAGCGTCGCGTCCGGCCCGGTGGTCAGCACGGGCTCGCCGTCACCGATCGCGCTCCAGACCTCGAGCCGCACGGTGCCGCAGGCGAGGTCGCCGAGCGACCCGCTCGCGTCGGCCAGCCGCCCGGCCGCGGCGTACGTCTCCGCGCCCGGCACGGGGTCGGTCGCGAAGTAGGCGTACGTCTCGGTGCGGTCCCAGCTCCCGTCGCCGGTGAGGTCGTACGACACCCGGGCCTGCACGCCCAGGCCCACGGTGGTGCCGGCGTCCACCGGCAGGGCGAACGCCGTCGCGCCGCCGTCGTACGACGCCGTGACGCCGGTCGCGGTGAACACGGCCGGCTCGTGCGGCGTGCCGTCGTGGTTGGCGCCTCCGGCGCTCGCCAGCCGCACCGTGCCCGCCGGGCCGGCGTCGGCCGCCAGCGTGCCGTCGCCGCGCACGTGCAGCGCCGGGCCCGCGTCACCGGGATCGGTGCAGGTGCCCGGGTCCCCGCCGTCACCGTCGCCCGGGTCTCCGCCGCCGTCGCCGGGGCCGCCGCCCGGCGCGCTGCCGCCGTTCCACGTGTGCGCCCCCGTCGTGGCGACCTGACCGGCCGGGACGGTCAGCGTGGTGCCGTCGGAGAAGGTGACGTCCAGGTCCGACGACGTGACGTTGGAGGCGACGTAGGTGCGGGCGCCGTCGTCGGTGAACACCGCGGCGAGCGGATGGTCCGCGCGCACGGACGTGTCCACCTCGCCGAGCGCCGCGAGGTTGCGGACCCAGTGGAACGTGTGTGCCCGGGACTCGCCCTCCTCGGGCGTGTAGGCGCCCGCGGCGCGGAGCCGCGACAGCGCTCCGTCGGCGTCGCCGAGCGCGAGCCGGCTCCACAGGACGTCCTGCCACACGGTGGGCGGCCCGCCGTTGACCTGCTCCAGGTGCGCGTACATCTCGCGCACCGTGGCCGGGGAGTGCCCCAGGTACAGGTGGGACCCCGTGACCGGCAGGGCGTTGATGCCCTGGATCATCTCGGGCTCGGCGCTGAACCAGGTGGAGTACGCACCGCCGTCGCCCCAGACCATGCCGACCGTCGGGTGCGCGAAGCCGTCGGGGAACGTGGAGTCCTCCGCGTCGAACCAGTAGCGCTGGATCGCGGCCGCCTGCGTGGCGTAGATGAACGCCCCGGCGTCGCGCACCTCGGTGTCGCCGGTGGCCTCGCCCCACTGGACCAGCGCGCCGGCGAAGTTCATGCCCTCCGAGCTGGACTCCTGGTTGTTCCCGGCCCCGAAGGCGCCGTGCCCGCTGGCCCAGTCGTGGCCGGCGTAGACGTCGAAGTCGCGCAGGTACGGGAAGCGGGTGTCGGTGCGGTCGTAGCCGTTCGCGTCCCGGATCAGCAGGTCCACCATGCCGCCGTACTCGTCGGCCCAGCCGGGGTCGAAGCGCGCCAGCGTGGCGGCGGCCGCGACGAAGTAGCCGTAGTGGAAGTGGTGGTCGTTGAGCTCGGTGTCGGCGCCGTAGGAGGCGGGGTAGCCGATGAGGGTGTCCCACCCGTCGTCGTAGGCGAAGATCCCCTCGGTCTCGCCGGGCTCGGCGGTGAACCAGTCCGTCAGGACGTCGCGGACGGCGGCCAGAGCGGCGTCGCGCTGGCCGGTGCGGCCGAGCTGGTCGGCGATCTCGACGATCCGGGTCGCCCGGCCGAGCGCCTTGCCCGTCCAGTAGGTGTCGGGGCCCTGCCGGCCGAGCGGGTCGCCGGCCACCTCGTCGAGATAGGTCTCGAGCATGGCTCCGTCGGTGCCCGACGACGTGGCGACGGCGGGCAGCTCGGTCAGGACGCCGTGGAACGGGGTCGCGGTCGTGAACGAGTCGACGCCGGCGAGCACCGCCATGTCGCCGCGGGCCGAGGTGTACGTCGGCCCGGCGGGGTCGGCGCTGGAGAGGTAGGCGGACTGGTGCGGATACAGTGCCGCCACGGTGCCGGCGTCCGCGGCGCCGGGCCGCGGCTCGGTGGTGAACGCGTAGGTGGTGCGCACCTCGCCCGCCGCCTCGTCGTAGACGTAGTCGACCCGGGTGTCGGTGACGGGGGCGCGCGCGGCGTCGGTGTAGGCCGCCGCGAGGGCGTCGCGGCCCGCCGTGTCGGTGTCGGGCAGGACGGCGAGCGCGAAGCCGCCGTCCGCGCCGAGCGGGGCGGTCCACCGGGTGCCGCTGCCGCTCCAGGTGCTGCCCGCGGGCGCGACGGCGAGGTAGTCGGCGTCGCCGACCCGCAGGCCGAGCCGGGCGCCGTCGTCGAGCCACACCTGGGCGGGGGCCGTCGTGGTCAGCTCGGCGTCGCCGCCGGCCGCGTCGAACCACGCGAGCGGCAGCCCGTGGCCGACGGTCGCGCGGAGCGACCGGGTGCCGTCGTCCCACGCCGCGGTGACGGTCCAGTCGGACCAGTCGGCGACCTTGACGTCGGGCGCGGTGAGCCCGACGACGCCGGCGTGCACGTCCTCGCCGTAGGGGTAGTGGTACTCCGAGACGCCCGAGCCGTCGCCGCTGATCGCCGCGGTCGTGGTGTACCCCATGCCGAGGCCCTCACCGTCGGGCAGGTACGACGCGGGGTGGGCGTGCAGGGGTGCGCTGAAGGCGCAGTCGAACTTCTTGTAGGCCAGGGAGGTCCACCAGTCGTTGGTGGGCAGCGGCTCGTCCGGGGCGTCGGCGGTGAGGAACGCCCGCGGGTCGGCGGCGAGGGCGTCGCAGCCCTGCGGCGTGGAGCCCACGGAGTCGGTCGTGTAGGAGCCCGAGCCGACCGGGACGGTGTCCGCGGCGGCGGGCGGGGCGGCGACGGCGACGAGGCCGGCGGTCGCCAGGGTGGCCGCGAGCGCCGCGGCGGCGAGGCGGCCGGCCCGGCGCTGCGGTGCGGGGCGTGGCGGCGAGGATCGGGTGGTGCGGGGTCTGCGGCTGGGCTGCGGGGTCACGGGCTCACCTCGTGCTCGTCGCGCGCGGCACCTCGTCGTCCGCGCTCGGTGCCCGGCGGCGGTGCCGGGCCGCGCTGTGGAAGCGCTCCCACGGACGGTACTGACCGCATCCGGTTCCGTCAACGGGAACGTCAAGAGACAGGCAAGGGGCGGGAGGGGTGCGGTGCGCGCTAGACTGGCGCGCGCTCCGGCCGGAGTGGTGAAACAGGCAGCCACGCGGTGTTTAGGTCGCCGTGCCCCAGGGCGTGCGGGTTCGAGTCCCGCCTCCGGCACCGTCGTGGCGCGCCGGAGGCGGGACCGCGCCGTCGATCCAGCGCCGTCTGGCCCGCGCCCTCAGTCCAGGCCGAGCGCCTTGCGCACACGGGCGACGTGCCCGGTCGCCTTGACGTTGTACTGCGCCACGGCGACGGTGCCGTCCGGGGCGACGACGACGGTCGAGCGGATCACGCCGACGTACGTCTTGCCGTAGTTCTTCTTCTCGCCCCAGGCGCCGAACGCCTCCAGCACCGCGTGGTCCGGGTCGGACGCGAGCGGGAACGTCAGGGCGTCCCGCTCGGCGAACCGCGCGAGCTTGTCGACCCCGTCGGGCGAGACGCCGACGACGGCGTAGCCGGCGCCCTGGAGCGCGGCCAGCGAGTCGCGGAAGTCGCAGGCCTCGGTGGTGCAGCCCGGCGTCATCGCGGCGGGGTAGAAGTACACGACCACGCCCTTGCGCCCCGGGACGGCGAGCTCCGTCGACAGCGAGAACGTGCCGGTCGTGGTGCCTCCGGCGGGGTCGGGCAGGACGGCGTCGAGCTGCAGCTCGGGGGCGGTGTCGCCGACGGCGAGACGGGTCACGGGGTCTCCTTGGTCTGTCGCAGGTGCGGTGGGCCGGCGGGCCGACGCGCTCGGCCACGGCCGGGGTGACATGACGAGCGTATGTGCTGCGTCGACTAGCGTGGGCACCGTGACACCCGCAGCACCCACCACCGGCCCCAGGTCGTCCGGCACCTCGTCCGGCACCGGCGCGTCGCGGCCGGCCCTGCCGATCCGCATGCTCCACGACCGGCTGCTCGTCGAGCCCGAGGTGGACTCGGCCGAGCGGCAGTCGACGGCGGGGCTGGTGATCCCCGCGACGGCATCGGGGCCGAAGCGCCTCGCGTGGGCCGTCGTCGTGGCCAAGGGGGAGCATGTGCGCCAGGTCGCGGTGGGCGACCGTGTCCTCTACGACCCCGAGGACCGCGCGGAGGTGGACCTCGCGGGCACCGACTACGTGCTGCTGCGCGAGCGCGACGTCCACGGCGTGGCCGAGACCGACCAGGAGTCCGGCACGACCGGCCTGTACCTCTGAGCGGATGCGTGCTCCGTGCCGCCTCCGTCGAGGCTCCGCGGCGCCCGGCCTCGTTGTCGTGCAGGTCACAGGCCCGCCGGCGCCGTACGGTTTCCGAGCACCGCTCCGCTGCTGGTAATGTTTCTCCCCGCCG
>NZ_SIRP01000001.1:1812953-1813089 GCF_011634835.1 Isoptericola sp. BMS4
GGACTCGAACCCCGAACCCGCTGATTAAGAGTCAGCTGCTCTGCCAGTTGAGCTAATGGCGCGTGGTGGCGAGGAGTCACGGACGAACCGTGGCCCCTCACGCCACGAGACCCCCGGTCGACGGAGGTCTCGTGCT
>NZ_SIRP01000001.1:1813263-1859933 GCF_011634835.1 Isoptericola sp. BMS4
AACTGGCAGAGCAGCTGACTCTTAATCAGCGGGTTCGGGGTTCGAGTCCCTGATGGCGCACCGGAAGAGTGCGACCGCGCATCGTGGACGTCGCCGCGATGCCGCGGCCCCCACCGCCCCCGTGGGGGCCGTCGACCGACCGCCCCGCGCCGAGACCGGCAGCCCGTCAGACCCGTCCTTGCTGGTGCGCCATGGCCGTGATGTCGGAGACCGACAGCGGCCCGGTGGGCAGCGGCGGTCGTTCGGACCCCGTCGGCCTGAGCGCGTCCAGCACGAACGCGCGCATGCGCGGCAGCAGCAGCGACCGCTGCGCCTCGTCGACGGTGGCGAGGTCGGCGACCATCCCCGCGAGCACCGCGACGTCGGTGGCGGTCGCGTCCCCGCGCAGCTCGCCGGCGTCCTGCGCGGCGCGCACGGCGGCGGCGACCTCGTCGGCCCACCGGCCCACCGTGACGGCTTCCGGGTGCGCCTGCCGCACCCGCGCCGAGACGCGCCGCGCGACGGGGCGGTGCACGGAGAACGCGATGGTCCCGTCGACGAACGCGACCACGCGCGGCATGCCCTCCGGGTGGGTCAGCAGCTGCTCGCCCAGCTCGTCGATCCGCTCCAGGTACCGCTCGTAGAGCCCGAGGAACAGTGCGTCCCGGTCCGGGAAGTGCCGGTAGACCGTCCCGACGCCCACGCCGAGCTCCTGGGCGATGCGGTGGAACCCGACCTCGAGCCCCTCTGCCTCCAGGAGCGGTTCGGCGTGGTCGAGGATCCGCTCGCGGTTCTGGACCGCGTCGCGGCGGCGGGCTCGGGTGCCGGAGGGGGCGGGCATGCGGCCAGTCTTCCGCACCCCGTCGCCGGGCGGGCGGAAGCCGCGCGCCGGTGTCCGGGCAGACGGGGTCCACGCCCCGTCGTCGTCCCGTCCGGTGACGTCGTCCACGTGGCACCCCTTGGCGCGAGAGCTCGATGATGCCATAATAACGGACATTCTGTCCGCTTGTGAGGGAGATGCGATGCGAGAGGCTGCGCCGGCGCACGCGTCCGAGCCCGAGCTCACGCCCTCGGACGGGCTCGTCCCCGGGCCGTGGGCCGAGGTCGAGCTCGTCACGCCGCCCTACTCCCGCACCATGACGCACGGCCCCGCCGCCGGACACCAGACCAGGTCCCCTCACCGGGGCCGGAACACACCCGGGGCGAGAGACGGATCCCCAGACGGCTCCCGTACCCGGGCCGACGCCGAGCGGCGTCGGCCCGGGGGCGGGCGGGCCTGCGGACGCGGCCCTGCCCGCCCCCGACGGCGTGGCCGGGAGCCCGGTGGTCGCCGCGGCTCCGACAGGGCTCGGCCACGGGCCGCGGACCGTGGGAGCGCTGTTCGCGACCCGCTCGTCGTGATCGGTGCCACCGTGGGGAGGCCCCTCGGGTTCCTGCTGCTCGTGGCGCTCCCGCTGGGGCTGCTGTACGGCACGCTCCGCCCGGGCTGCGGGCGGCTCGTGCTCGTGCCCGCCGCGTGGCGCTGCCGGTAGGCCGCTCGCGGCCCGCGACGCGCTCCGGCTCGAGCGGGGCCGTGATCGTCGTCCTGCTCCCGGTGACGTTCACGGGCGACAAGGACTTCTTGGGCTGGTCCCGTGCACGGTGGGCGGCCGCGTACGCGGCCGCCCTGCTGGCGTTCGTCCTCGTCGTGCTTCCCCTGCCGGGGTCGTGGCAGGCGGCGACCGGGCCCGCGCTCGTCCTCGTGGCCGTGTTCGGCGGGTTCGGTGCGCTCTCGGTCGGTGTCTGGGCGTGGCTCCGCCTCCGCCCGGCGCCTCACGACGCGGAGACGAGCCCCCGCGCGGCGCCGGCGGGCCGCGCGTGACCGTCCGGGTGCAGGATGAGGCGATGATCTCCATCGCCCTCGCGACCCGTCTGCGCGACGCCGGCCTCGTCTGGCGCCCGCAGGACGGCGACCGGTTCCGTATCGACACCGACCAGCTGGCGGACCAGGTGTTCACCGTGAGCACCATGACGGTCGAGGCCCACGACTTCCCGACGGGCACGATCCTCGGCTTCAACGGCACCACCGAGTGGGCGCTGGACTCCGTGGCGATCGAGGACACGCTCTGGCTGCCGCGCGAGGACCAGCTGCGCGACCTGCTGCGGTCCACGTTCCGCGCCCTGCGGCGCGCCGACGACGGCGACTACGCGGTCGAGGTGGACCTGCTGGGGGAGCGGCGCGACTTCCGCGCCGAGGACCCCGCCGACGCGTACGCCCGCGCGCTCGTCGCGCTGATCGAGCGCAGCGCCTGACGCCGTGTGGCGGCCGTCACGCCGCGTGGCGCACCGCGCCGGACTGTCTACCCTGGACGGGTGCCCGACCCCCTGACGACCCCGCAGAGCCCTGCCGAGCAGCCCTCCGAGACGGCCGCCGAGCTGCCGGGCGGCCGCTTCCGGCGCGCGCCCGTGAGCTTCGTGCGCCGCAGCGCCCGCCTGACCGCGAGCCAGCGCCGGGCGTGGGACACCCGCCGCGAGCGCTACGTCGTCGACGCGCCGCGCGACGTCGCGGCGACGTCGGTCGACCCGGGCTGGCGGCTCGACGTCGCGAGCGAGTTCGGACGGCGCGCGCCGCTGGTCGTGGAGATCGGCTCCGGGCAGGGCGAGGCGATCGTGGCGGCCGCGGCGGCGCACCCCGAGCGCGACCACCTCGCGGTGGAGGTCTACACGCCCGGGCTCGCCCAGACCATCGTGCGCGCCGGCCACGCCGGCGCGGACCCGGGGCGCGACGGCGGTGCCCCCGGCACCGAGCTGGACAACCTCCGCCTGGTCCAGGCGAACGCCGCCGAGCTGCTCGCCACCGCCCTGCCGGAGGCGAGCGTGGACGAGCTGTGGGTGTTCTTCCCCGACCCGTGGCACAAGGCCCGCCACCACAAGCGGCGCCTGGTCACGCCCGCGTTCGCACGGCTCGCGGCGCGGGTGCTGCGCCCCGGCGGCGTCTGGCGGCTCGCGACCGACTGGGTCGAGTACGCCGAGCAGATGCTCGAGGTCGGGGAGGCGGACGACGACCTCCGCAACGCGCACGGGCCGGGCGCGGTGGCGCCGCGGTTCTCCGGCCGCGTGCTCACCAGCTTCGAGAAGAAGGGCGCCGACGCGGGACGCACGGTCACCGACCTGGCGTTCGAGCGCCTCGGATCCTCGCCGGGTCGTAGGCTCGGCGGGTGACCACGACGACGCGAGTCGGCCTCGCCACCTGCTCCGCCCTGCCCGCCCTCCACGACGACGACCGCCCGCTCCTCGACGCGCTCGCCCGGCGCGGCGCCGAGGCCGAGGCGGTGGTGTGGGACGACCCCGACGTCGACTGGGCGGCGTACGACCTCGTCGTCGTCCGCTCCACCTGGGACTACTCCCCGCGGCGCGACGAGTTCGTCGCCTGGGCGCGCTCGGTGCCCCGGCTGGCCAACCCCGCCGACGCCATCGCCTGGAACACCGACAAGGGCTACATGCGGGTGCTGGAGGACGCCGGCGTCCCGGTCATCCCCACGATCTGGCTCGACCCGGAGCGGCACCTGTCCAAGCGCGCCGTGCACACGCGGATGCCGGCGTTCGGCGACTTCGTCGTCAAGCCCGTCGTCAGCGCGGGCGCCAAGGACACCGGCCGCTACCAGCCGGTCAGCGCCCGGTCGCGGGCGCTCGCGATCATGCACGCGAAGGACCTGCTCGACTCGGGCCGCGCCGTGATGATCCAGCCGTACGTGACGTCGGTCGACACGTCGGGGGAGACGTGCCTCGTCTTCGTCGACGGGGAGCCGCAGCACGCCGTGCGCAAGAGCGCGCTGCTGACCGGCCCGAGCCGCGACGACGTCCCCGCGTACCTGCGCGAGGAGATGGAGCCCGCGCGGGCGGACGACGAGCAGGTCGCCGTCGCCACCCGCGCCCTCGAGGTCGCGAGCCGCGAGCTCGGCCTCACCCGGCCGCTGCTGTACGCGCGGGTGGACCTCGTGACCCGCGAGGACGGCACGCCCACGGTGATCGAGCTGGAGCTGACCGAGCCGTCCCTGTGGTTGCAGCACGCCGACCGGGCGGGCACGCTCGACGCGTTCGCCGACGCGATCGTCGAGCGCGCCCGTTAAGCGGTCGCGCGAACTCTGAGCCGGCCTCACCCGGCGGGACGCCGCGCCTCAGGCGAGGTCGTTCTCCGCGAGCCAGTCCGCGGCGATGTCCTCGCTCGAGCGCTGCTCCTCGGTGGACTGCACGTTGAGGTCCACCAGCCCCTCGGGCGTCAGGGCCGCGCTCACCGGGTCGAGGACGTCGGCGACCTCGTCCGCGACGTCCGCGGAGACGAGGGGCACGACGTTCGACGCCAGGAACAGGCCCTCGGGGTCCTCGAGCGTGACCAGGTCCTCGGTCTGGATGCGGGGGTCGGCGCTGAACACGTTCGCCACGTCCACCGTGCCCGCGACCAGGTCCTGGACGGTTGTGTCGCCCGTCGCCTCGAACGACACGTCCACGCCGTAGACCTCCGCGAGGCCCTGCGGCCCGTACGGGCGCTGCTCGAGCTCGGCGGGGCCACCGACCGTGAGGTCCTCGAGCCCCGCGAGGTCCCCGATGGTCGTCAGGTCGTGCTCCTGCGCGAACTGGGCGGTGACGTTGTACGAGTCCTGGTCGGTGGCCGGCGACTGCTCGAGCACGGCGAGGCCCTCCGGCAGCGCGTCGGTCAGGGCGGCGTAGACGTCCTCGGACGACGTGGCCGTGGTCTCCGGGTCGAAAAACTGCAGCAGGTTGCCCGTGTACTCCGGGAAGACCTGCACGTCGCCGTTCTCCAGCGCCGGCATGTACGCGTCGCGCTGGCCGATGCTGAAGTTCCGCTCGACGGTGAAGCCGTCGGCCTCGAGCGCCTGGGCGTAGATCTCCGCGACGATCTCGTTGGAGTAGTACGCCTGGGACCCGACCACGATGGTGTCGGAGGATCCCGTGGCCTCGCCGCCGGTGTCCTCCTCGAGCGGGTCCGAGCCCCCGCCGCACGCGGTGAGGGCCAGCAGTGCGGTCGCGGTCCCCGCCGCGAGGGCGAGGGAACGTCGGGTCGTGCGCATGGATGGTGCCTTTCTGCCGGGGACGCCCGGGAGCGGGCGCCGGGGGGATCAGGTCAGGTGGGTGCCGGGCTGCTCCCGCGCCGCCGCCGGGCGGGGGCGTCGCCCGCGCTCCGGCCGGCGGACACCCCGCGGGGCACGACGGCGCGCTCTGCGAGCGCGAACGCCAGGTCCAGGACGACCGCGAGGACGACGATCACGAGCGCCGCCCCGAGGATCTGCGCGAAGTCGCGGAGCTGGATGCCCTGGACGATGTAGAAGCCCAGCCCCCAGTTGCCGACGTACCCGGCGAGGGTCACGGTCGCCACCACCTGGAGCGTCGCGGAGCGCAGCCCGCCGATGAGCAGCGGCAGGCCGAGCGGGATCTCGACCTTGCGCAGCACCTGCCCCGCCGTCATGCCGACCGACCGGGCGCCGTCGACGATGCGGCGGTCCACGGCCTCGACCCCGGAGTACGACCCGGCGAGGACGGGCGGGATCGCCAGCAGCACGAACGCCGTCGTCGACGCCGCGACCTTGTGCGTGACGCCCAGCACGAGCACCAGCAGGAGCACCAGGCCGAACGACGGGACGGCGCGCGCCGCGCCGGACAGGGCGACCGCGGCCTCGCGGCCCCGGCCCGTGTGCCCGATGAGCCAGCCGGCCGGCACGGCCAGCGCCGCGGCGATCGCGACGGAGATGAACGTGAAGGCCACGTGGGTGGCGATCGCCTCCGGCAGGGGCAGCGCTCCGCCGAGCCTGTCGGGGGAGAAGATCCACGCGAACGCGTCGGCGAAGAGGTTCACGCGGCCGCCTTCCGCCGGGTCCAGGGCAGGAGCGCGCGCCCCGCGAGCACGAGCAGCCAGTCGACGAGCAGCGCGACGACCACCACGGCGACGACGCCGGCGAGGATCTCCGCGACGATCTGGCGCTGGTACCCGTTGGTGAACAGGTAGCCGAGGTTGTCGATGCCGATGAGGATACCGACGGTGGCCAGGGAGATGGTCGACACGGCGGTGACACGCAGCCCAGCGAGCACGACCGGGCCGGCCAGCGGCAGGTCGACCTGCCAGAAGCGCCGCCAGGGGCCGTACCCGACGGCCACGGCGGCCTGCCGCACGCTCGGCTCGACCGAGCCGAGCGCGTCCGCCACGAACCGCGTCATGATCGCGATCGCGTAGATCGTCAGCGCGACGACCAGGTTCAGCTCGGACAGGAAGCTGATCCCCAGCAGCGGCGGGAGCAGGGCGAACAGGGCGAGGGACGGGATCGTGTACAGCAGGCCCACCAGCGTGAGCACGAGACCGCGGGTGAGCCGGAACCGGAACGCGAGCCAGCCCGCCGGGATCGACAGGAGGAACCCGAGCAGGATCGGCACGGCGCTCTGCTGCAGGTGCTCGACCGTCAGCCGGCCGATGAGGTCGAGGTTGTCGACGACCCAGGTCATGCCGTTCCTGTCCCGTCCTCGACCAGTACGCCCTGGGTGCGCCCGGCGGTGTCGACGAGGACGGTGCCCCGGTCCGTCTCCTTGGGGCGCAGCGCCCGCGTGCCGCGCTCGACGCCGATGAAGCTGGCGACGAACTCGCTCGCGGGCCCCTCGATGATCTCGCTCGGGCTCCCCGCCTGCGCGACCTGCGCGCCGGTCTCCAGGATCACCACCTGGTCGCCCAGCAGGAAGGCCTCGTCGATGTCGTGCGTGACGAAGACGATCGTCTTGTGCAGCTCCTGCTGCAGGCGCAGCGTCTCGGCCTGCAGCTCGGCGCGCACGATCGGGTCGACGGCACCGAAGGGCTCGTCCATGAGCAGGATGTTCGGGTCCGCCGCGAGCGCGCGGGCGACGCCCACGCGCTGCTGCTGGCCGCCGGAGAGCTGGCTCGGGTACCGCTCGGCGAGGGCGCGGTCGAGCCCGACGACGTCGAGCACCTCGTACGCGCGCTCGCGGGCGCGAGCCTTCGGCGTACCTTCGAGCCGCAGCACCGTCATGACGTTGTCGAGCACCCGGTGGTGGGGGAGCAGCCCCCCGTTCTGCAGCACGTAGCCGATGCTCCGCCGCAGCCGCACCGGGTCCCGGTCGCGGATCGGGGTGCCGTCGATCTCGACCGACCCGGACGTCGGGTCGACCATGCGGTTGATCATCCGCAGCAGGGTCGTCTTGCCGCTGCCCGACGAGCCGACGAGGACCGTCGTGCGGTGCGGCGGGACGACGAGGTCGAAGTCCGCGACCGCGACCGTGCCGTCGGGGTAGGTCTTGGTCACCGACCGGAACTCGATCATGGGCGTGATCACCGTCCTCGCGTGGATTGGAGCCCGGGCGGGTGCTGAGGTGCTCCGACGCCCTAGCCGACCACATCCGCGGGCCCGGCGCGAGGGAGCCCGCCGGTCACGTCGCGGATCGGGGCCGTGGGACGCCGTCCGAGGACGGGGCGCCGGCCCGGGACGGGGCGAGGGCGTGCCCCGCGTCGCGGAGCACGCCCTCGTCACCGTGCGACCTCAGAGCAGGTCGAGCGTCCCCAGCAGCGTGACCGTCACGTCAGCGACGAGGTCCGCGTCGACCGCGACGTCGATGTCCACCGCGGCATCGACGACCGCCTCGACGGAGGCCTCGACGTCGGCCTCCACGGCCGCCTCGACGGCTGCCGCGGCGTCGACGGTCGCGCTCGCGCCGAGCTCGGCGTCGACGGCGGCGTCGACGGTCGCCTCCGCCTGGGCGGCCAGCGCCGCGGCGACGGACGCGTCGAGGACCCCCGCCTCGACGAGCGCGTCGAGCTGCGCCGCGACGTCCGCGCTGAGGTCGGCCGCGACGTCGGCGGCGACGGTGGCGTCGGCGTCGACGGTCGTCTCGGCGGCGGACGCGGTGGTGGCGGTGCTCAGCGACGCGCCGAGGGCGACGGCGCCGGCGGCGGCGAGGGCGAGGCCTCGCGTGACCCTGCGGTTCATGATGTTTCCCCCTGTCTTGGTGCTGCGTGTGCCGGCGAGTGCCGGCACACGCAGGACCCTAGGTGCTCCGGTGCCCGCTGAGCAGGTCGGACGCGAATCCGTCTCATCAGGTGGGACGCGGGCGAGGGCGGAGATGGGATTCGGATGGCCGGTGAATGATCGGATGAATCCCTTCCCTGGTTCATTGAATCGTGATAATTTCGCGCCATGACCTCAGAGACCGCAATGACGCGGCGAACCTTTGGAAAGCTTGCCGGAATCACGGCCACGGCGCTGCTGCCACTGGCGTACGCGCAGCGTGCGACCGCGGCCGGGACGGCCGGACCTCCGGCGGTCCACGAGACGGCCACCCAGGTCGTCGTCGACAACGGCCTCGTCCAGCTCACGGTGGACAGGTCGAATGGTCGGACCACTTCGCTCGTCTACGACGGCGTGAACATGGTCGGTCGCGGCAACTACGACATGAACACCACGCGGGAAGGGGGCGGGCTTCCCCTGCCCTCGGCCGACGACGAGATCGTGGTCCGACGCGAGCAGGACTTCGTCGACATCGCCTACCACCACGCCCCGTCGAACGACATGCCCTGCTGGCTGGTGCGCCACCACATCGTGCGTTCCGGGGAGCCGGGCATCCACCTCGCGTACAGCTACGACCACCCGGCCGAGCACCACGGCTTCCGCACCGACCAGCATCGGTACGTCTTCTACACGGCGGGGGACACGTTCACCCACGTGTCGGTGCCGGACGACGCCGGCGCCACCCCCTGGCGGGAGTCAGCGGCCCGCATGCCCACCGACGGCGAGCTGTCCCGCGCCGTCGAGGTGATGGACGCGACGTACGACCTGCAGGGCACCGGGTCGTCCTACGCCCGCCGGTACTACACCAAGTACGACTGGGCCGTGTCCATGAAGGACCACAGCCTGCACGGGCTCTACGGCCACGGGTACGGCATGTGGGCCGCGCTGCCGAACCTCGAGGCGTTCACCGGCGGCCCGGTGCGCCAGGACCTCATCCTGCACCAGACCGGTGGCGGGCCCGTGCTGCTCGTCGAGCCGCACGCCACCCACTACGGCGCGCCGCCGGTTCGCGTGGAGGCCGGGCAGGCCTGGCAGAAGACGTACGGCCCCTACTTCGTCTACCTCAACACCGGCGACGATCCCCGCGCGATGCGGCGCGACGCCGCCCGGTACACGCGGTTCGGGGCGCACGCCGCCTTCTACGACCGGCTGGCCGTGGAGGGCTGGACGCCCAGCGCCGACCGGTCGCGCGTGCGGGGCAAGGTCCAGGTCCCCGGCGTGACGGACCTCGCGGGAGCCGTCGTCGTGCTCTCCGACAACCGGACCGAGATGCAGCGGTCGGTGCTCGGGTACAACTACTGGGCGGACGTCGAGGAGGGCGGCCGGTTCGCGATCGACCACGTGCGGCCGGGGACGTACCGACTGACCGTCTACGGGGCCGGCCTCTGGGGCGAGTACGTCATCGACGACGTCGTGGTGGGCGCCGGCCAGGACGTGCGGCTCGGCCGGATGGAGTGGGAGCCGGAGGACCACGGCCGCACGGTGTTCCAGATCGGCACGCCGAACCGCACCTCGATCGAGTTTCACGGCGGCCGGGACTTCCGCCGCTACGGAGCGTTCCAGGCCTTCCGTGAGGAGTTCCCCGAGGGCGTCACCTACCGGGTCGGTACGAGCACCGAGGACGACTGGAACTACGTCCAGTACCAGCGCTCCTACCCGGTCGAGGCCCCCGAGGGCACCGTCGTGCCCGACGACACGGACGGCATCTGGCTCTTCGACTTCGGCAGCACCGGCAGCCCGGTCGCCGAGGGGTATCAGCGGGTCGCGCAGAACACGCTGTACTCCGCCGGCGGCGGCTTCGGCCTCGACCGGGCGGTCGCGTACCGGGACCGCGGGGCAGGCGGCGACCTGCAGCGGGACTTCACCGTCGGCTCGTCGTACACCTTCTCCGTGAACCTGCCGAACGGCGAGTACGAGGTCACGGTCCTCTCCGGCGACGACATCGCCGCGAACCGGTCGGCGATCTCCTTCAACGGGGGCGATGCCGTCGACCTCACGGCGGGCCGGGGCGAGTACGCCGTGCACACGGAGGTCGTGACCGTCGACGCGGGCCGGCTGGACCTGACCACGGGCGGGGACGGGCGGATCAACGCCGTGGAGATCATCTCGACGGAAGCGGCCGTGCCGGTGCTGGAGCGCCTCGACGTCGACGGCGCCGACCTCGTGCCCGGCTTCAGCACGTTCCGCTCCGACTTCGCCGCGGACTTCCCCTGGGACCAGCCGTCGGTCACGGTGCGTGCTGCGGGCCGGGGTGGCGCGGCGGTGACGATCGGCGGCGAGCCCGTCCCGGAGGAGGGGTTGACCGTCCCGCTCGAGGGGCACCGCACCGTCGTCGAGCTGGTGGTGACCGGAGACGGAGGCGCCGCGACCACCTACCGGCTCCACGCCACCCGCCAGGAACGGCCCTGGCGCATCCTGTTCGACCTCGACGAGGCACCTCGGGCCGGCGCCACCGCCACCCTGTCGGTATGGCTCGCGGCCTGGTCGATGGGTTCCGCGCTACCCGTTCCGCCGGAGCAGAGCAACCTCACGGTGACGGTCAACGGCGAGCCGTTCGTCTGGACGTTCGAGCCCGACGACGCCCGGGGCGCCACCTACCGCAGCGCCTGCGGCGGGCGCACGTACCGCCGGGAGATCACGTTCGACGCCGCGCTGCTGAGGCCGGCCGGCAACGAGATCTCGCTGCAGATCAACGCCGGGGCCGAGCACCTGTGGAACGAGACGGCCTACGACGCGATCCGGCTCGAGGTCGGCTGAGCCGGCGGGGCACCGGCGTCCCTGTGGGGCCGGTGCCCCGCTCGGACCGAGCTGCGGCAGAGACGACGAGGCCCGCCCCGGAACCGGGGCGGGCCTCGTCGTGCTGGGGTGGCTAACCGGGCTTGAACCGGCGACCTCCTGGACCACAACCAGGCGCTCTACCGACTGAGCTATAGCCACCATGGCCTGGGTCTCGACGCTGCCGCGTGAGCACCGGGCCGTCGAAAAGTGTACATGCTCTCCGGCGAGGTCAGGACATCGACCCGTGCCGCGTGACGGAGGTCTCGCCGATCCGCGCGGCGACGGCGCGGGCCGTCGCGGTGTCGGGCCCGGGCTGCGGCACGAAGAGGGCCTCGCGGTAGTAGCGCAGCTCGTCGATGCTCTCGAGGATGTCCGCGAGCGCGCGGTGCCCGCCGCCCTTCGGCGGCGAGGCGAAGTAGACGCGCGGGTACCAGCGCCGGGCGAGCTCCTTGATGGAGGAGACGTCGACGATCCGGTAGTGCAGGTGGGCCACGAGCCCGGCCATGTCGCGGTCGAGGAACATCTTGTCCGTCCCGACCGAGTTGCCGGCGAGCGGCGCCTTGCGCGGCTCGGGCACCCACTCGCGCACGTGGTCGAGCACGGTCTGCTCGGCCTCGGCCAGCGTGACGCCCTGCGTGAGCTCGTCGAGCAGGCCGGAGGTGGTGTGCATCTCGCGCACGAAGTCGTTCATCTGTTCCAGCGCCTCGGCGGGGGGCCGGATGACGACGTCCACGCCGTCGCCGAGCACGTTGAGCTCGGAGTCGGTGACCACGGCGGCGACCTCGACGAGCGCGTCGGCGCGCAGGTCGAGCCCGGTCATCTCGCAGTCGATCCACACGATGCGTTCGTCGGTCTTCGCAGGGCTCACGTGCTTCACCATACGTTCTGCGTGGCACCGTCCCGGACGGCCGGGCCGGTGGTCGCGACCTCAGGACGAAGGCCCCGGTGCCCGGACGCTCCCGTGGGGGAGCGGTCCGGCCACCGGGGCCTTCGGTCGTGGGCGCCCCGGCCGGTCGCGCGCGGGGTGCCGGGGCGGGTCATGCGGCGAGCCGGTCGTGCAGCCACCGGGCGATGCTGGTGCGCTGACGACGGGCGAGCGGCTGCCCCGGCAGCGTGTGCTGCCGGCGCAGTCGGCGGAGGGTACGGCGGTGCTCGGCCTGCTCGAGGCGTTCGCGATGGATGGCCTGCACGAGAAGCAGGTCCATGGAGTTCGACATGGTGGTGTGTGTCCTTCGTGACGTGGGTCGTCGGTCCGGGCCAGGGACCACCCGTGCGACCGGCGTCGGGCCGGCCGCGCGTCACCGCGGTGCACCACGTACTCTGCTCTGCCGCACCCGGGTCGCGCACGGCTTTTTCCCAGGTCGTGGCGCGACCCGGCGGCAGGCGCGTGCGGGCCGGTCGGGTGTCGGGCAGGCACTCGACGTCCGTCCCGGGCCCGGGCGCTCCGCGGGGCCGCGTCACGCGATCGCCATGGCGCGCCGGGTGGACCAGCCATGCTCGACGGCTGCGGATCGGTGCCTCCGGCAGGATTCGAACCCGCGACCCGGTCATTAGAAGTGACCCGCTCTATCCAGCTGAGCTACGGAGGCAAGCGAGCCGATTTTAGCCCAGTCCGTCCTGGTCACGACCGTTCCGAGTACAAGACGCGCGGGGAGCGATGGATGGCCCATCCGTTAGTCTGAGGGAATGGCGCCGCACCACACCAAGGACAAGGGCGACCTCGGCGTGGCCAAGGCGCACGCCGATCTCGTCGGTCAAGGCTTCGTCGTGCTCTTCCCCGCGACCGAGCACGCCCCGTTCGATCTCGTCGCGTATGCGGACGGTGCGTTCCATCGGCTGCAGGTGAAGTACCGCGCGGCGCGTTCCGGTGCGATGACGGTCCACTTCCGGTCCGTCTGGAACGATCGTCAGGGCACGCATGTCAAGCCTGTGGACAAGGGTGCGATCGACGTCGTCTGCATCTACTGTCCCGAGACCGACGAGTGCTACTACGTCCGGCCGAGCGACTATGGAGCGTCGGTCACACTCAGGATCACGCCCAGCAGGAACGGCCAACGAAGCGGTGTGCTCGACGCAGCGGCGTTTCGTGACCTCGCGGACCTCGTTCGCCACCGCTGACACGGGTCGCCCGTGCTCGACCACCTGAGGATCGGTCTGCTCGCCGGTGTGGCGAGACCGACCTCGGGCTCCCACGATCGTGCGTGTACCTCGACCGAACGGCTCGACGCGAGTCACGAGTTGTGGTCCGGAGGGCGCGGCGCGCTCCGTCCGAGACGGACCTTGCGAGGCAAAGGAAAGGGCAAACTGGGCACGGCGGGCTATTCAGGCACGAGGGGGCATACTGTCTCCCCGGGGGGTGTGTTCGCCGAGCCCGGTGCGCGCGACGTGGCGCCGACCGGGACGACGCCGGTGCGGGGCGTCACGGCGCGCGCGTTTGGCAGCCGCACGCCCACCCGCGAGGATGTGCCCGTGACACCTTCTCTGGAGACGCGAGCCTCGCGCCGCGCCGCACGCCAGGCACGGGCCGACGTCGCGGAGGAGATCGGGCTCACGGTCCACGACGTCGCCCGCGATCTGCGCCGCGACGTCGCCGCGGTGCGCCTGCCGCTGCCGATCGACGGCGCGGCGGCGGCGGAGGGGTCCCGCGACCGCCTGCTCGCCCAGCTCGACGAGCACCTGCTGCCGCGCCTCGCCGAGCTGTCGGCGCTCGCGATCGTCGTCGTCGCGGGATCCACCGGGGCCGGCAAGTCGACGCTGTACAACTCGCTGCTCGGCGAGGAGGTCTCCGAGGCGGGGGTGCTGCGCCCCACCACCCGCGAGCCCGTCCTGGTGTATCATCCCGCCGACGCCGAGCTCCTCGCGAAGGGCCCGGTCACCGAGATCGCACGGGTCGTGGAGCACGAGGCGGTGCCGCGGGGCACCGCGCTGCTCGACGCACCCGACCTCGACTCCTTCGTGCAGGAGAACCGGTCCACCGCCCAGCAGCTGCTGGAGGCCGCGGACCTGTGGCTCTTCGTCACGACGGCGTCCCGGTACGGCGACGCGCTGCCCTGGCAGGCGCTCGCGAAGGCGACCGAGCGCGGGGCGTCGGTCGCCATGGTGCTCAACCGGGTGCCCAAGGACACGATGACCACCGTGCGCGGGGCCCTGCTGCAGCGACTGCGCGAGCACGGCATGACGGACGTCCCGCTCTTCGTGGTCCCGGACGCCGGGCCCCACGAGGGACTGCTCGACGAGGCCGCGGTGCGCCCGGTGCGCCGCTGGCTCACCCTCCTCGCCGGCCCCGACCGCTCCCGCGCCGTCATCGTGCGCACCCTCAAGGGCTCCCTGGGAGCGCTGCCGGGCTGGGTCGGTTCGCTGGCGGACGCGGTCGACGCGCAGCACGAGGCCGCGGAGCGCCTGCGCGCCACGGTCGACGCCGAGCAGCCCGCCGCGGAGCGCCTCGCCCGTGACGCGGTCGCCGCCGGCATCGTCGTCGGCGCCGCCGTCGAGGCCCGCTGGCGCGAGCTGCAGGGCTCGGTCGGCGTCGACCGGGTGAAGATGCGCGGCGACCTGGCCCGCAGCAGCCGACGGGCGGGCCGCGCCCGCGAGCGCGGGCTCGACGCGCTCCGCGAGGACGTCTGCGCCGCCGCGACCAGGACGCTCGTCGCCTCCGGTGCGCGGGTGGAGGAGCGGCTCCGCGCCGTGCTCGCGGGCCCCGGGGCCCCGGACGGCGGCGAGGCCGTGGTGCCCGACGGCGTCGAGCGCACTGCCGCGCGCGAGGGAGCAGTGCCGCCCCTCGTGCGTCTGTGGTCGGCGCGGGCGGACACGCTCGTCGCGGACGCGGTGCGTGGCGACGGCGCGGCCGACGTCGGGCGGGCGCGGTTCGAGGCCGCGGCGAAGGCGTTCGGGCAGCGGGGCCTGGCGTCGCTGCTGCTCGCGGCAGCGGCTGGCAGCGGCGACGCGGCGCGCGTGCTGGAGCGCGTGCTGGGACCCTTGGCGGACGAGCCCGTGACCACCCTGCGCGACGACCTGTCGGATCGTGCCGCCTCCGTCGTGGACCGCGAGATGTCCGCCGTGCGTGAGGCCCTGGCCGCGAACGAGCCCACCGAGGACTCGGCCGCCGGGCTCCGGGTGCGGCTCGCCGAGCTGAGGAGACTGACATGACCCAGAGCCCGTCCCACGACGCCACGCTGCGCGCCCGGACGGAGGATCTCGCCCAGGCGCTCGAGATCGCGGGCCCGCGACTGGACGACGCCACCGCGCGCCGTGTCCGTGGCGCCGTCGACGGCGTCCGGGAGCGTCTGGCGCTCGGCGTCGACCACACGATCGTCGGATTCGCCGGGGGGACCGGCTCGGGCAAGTCGAGCCTGTTCAACAAGGTGACCACGCTGAGCTTCGCGGACGTCGGGGTGAAGCGGCCCACGACGGCGCGCGTCACCGCGTGCTCCTGGTCCCAGGAGGCCGACAGCCTGCTCGACTGGGTGGGCGTGGACCGGGAGCGCCGCATCGTGCAGAGCGGCGAGCTCGACGGTTCCGACGGCCACGAGCTGGCCGGGCTGGTGCTGCTCGACCTGCCCGACCACGACTCCGTGGAGCCGGCGCACCGCGAGGTCGTGGACCGGGTGCTGCCCATGGTCGACCTGCTGGTGTGGGTGGTCGACCCGCAGAAGTACGCCGACGACGCCCTCCACTCGGGCTACCTGCGCGAGCAGGTGGGCTCCGAGGCGTCCATGGTGGTGCTCCTCAACCAGGTCGACACCGTGCCCGACGTGCAGCGGGAGAACCTCGTGGCGGACCTGCGGCGGCTCCTGGCCGACGACGGCCTGCGGGGCGTGCACGTCCAGGAGGTGTCCGCGCGGAGCGGCGAGGGCGTCGACGAGGTGCGTGCCCTGCTGGCGGAGGCCTGCGCGCGCCGGAGCGTGGCGGCCGGCCGGGCGGCGGCCGAGCTCGACTCCGCGGCCAGGCTGCTCCTGGCGCAGACGCCGGCTGAGGTGCCGTGGCAGATGGAGCCGGCCGTGGAGCGGGAGCTCGGCGCGCTGGTGACCGCGACCGGGCTCGACGCCGTCGCGAGCCAGGTGGGGACCGCGGTGCGCAACGGCTACGGCCACCCCGAGGTCTCGCCGCCCGACCGCGACGCCGTCGCGCTGTCGCGTGCCCGCTGGCTCACGCGGGCGGGGGCGTCGCTGCGGCCGGGCTGGCAGCGCGCCCTGGCCGGGTCGGTCGCCGGGGCGGACGCGCTGCGCACCGAGGTGGCCGGCGCGATGCGCGGGATCTCGCTCGACGCCCAGGGTCCCGCGGCGGCCCGGACGACGCGCCGGACGGCATGGGCTCTCGCCGCGGCCGCCGTCCTCGCCGCGGTCGCCGGGGTGCTGGCGCTCACCGGTGTCCTGGACCTCGCGGGCGTCTGGACGGCGGTGCTGCTGGCGGGCGCCGGCGTCCTCGCGGCAGGCGCCGTGGTGACCGCCCTGGCGGGCGTCGCCGCCCGTCGGCGGCTGGCGCGCCGGCGCGAGCAGGAGGTCGGCGACGCCGGCCGCGCGGCCCTGGAGCGGGTGCTCACGGAGAGCCTCGGGGAGCCGACGGAGCGGCTGCTGCTGGAGCACCGGAGGGTGCGCGAGCTGGCGAAGGCGGCAACCGAGCTTCCGGCCGCCCGCCCGCTGACCGGGTCGCTGAGCCTGCCCACGGCCGAGCAGCTCGGCTCGTCGTCCACAGGGTCCGGCCCCGGGGCCGAGGGGGCCCACGCCCGGAGGTGAACCTGGGCCGGGGCCGGCACCGCGCCGGCCCGAGAGACCCCAGGAGGACGCATGAGCGACGTCAACGTCACGGTGATCGGGCACGTCGGGACGGAACCGGTCCTGGCGACGTCGGGACGAGGCACCGACTGGTGCACGTTCAGGCTCGCCAGCACCCGCCGGGTCCGGGACCCGCAGACCGGGGAGTGGTCGGACGGCGAGACGCTGTGGTTCACGGTGAAGCTGTTCCGCGAGCGCGCGCGGCACGTCAGCATGTCGCTGCGCAAGGGCGACCCCGTCGTGGTGGTGGGCCGGCTCACCTACGACGAGTGGGAGGCCGAGCACCAGCACGTGCTGCCGGACGGCTCGGTGACGACGCTGCCCGAGCGGCGCAACCAGCCGGTGGTCGAGGCGCAGCAGGTGGGCGTGGACGCCACCCGGGGCGTGGTGCGGTACGCCAGGCTGGCATCCGGCCGGGACCGTGGCGCGGCCGACCCGTGGGACCAGCCGCCCGCGGCGGCCGACGACGCCTCGCGCGCCACCGCGGACGACCGGCCGGACGACGCGGCCGGCGTCCGTGCGGACGACAGGGAGGACGGCCGGCCCGACGACGCGGCGGAGCCCACCGTGGACGAGCACGCCGACGAGGGTGCCGAGGCCGCCGGCGGCCCGCGCGTCCCGGTGCCGGCGGGCCGCTGAGCCCACGCTCCCGGCCGCGCGTCGCGTAGGCTGGGGGACCGGCCGCGATGCCGGTCCTCCAGCACGCCCGCTGGAGCCTCGAACCTCGGGCACGCCACGACCCTCACGACCGTCGGTGCGCGCCGGGGCGAGTCCGACGAATCTCCGCGCGATCGAACGGTGGAAGCAGAGCCAGTGGCTGAGTTCATCTACTCCATGTACAAGGCGCGCAAGGCGCACGGCGACAAGGTCATCCTCGACGACGTGTCGCTGAACTTCTATCCCGGCGCCAAGATCGGCGTCGTCGGCCCCAACGGCGCCGGCAAGTCGACGATCCTGAAGATCATGGCCGGTCTCGACCAGCCGTCGAACGGCGAGGCCCGGCTGTCCCCGGGGTACACGGTCGGCATCCTGCAGCAGGAGCCCCCGCTCAACGAGGAGAAGACGGTGCTCGGCAACGTCGAGGAGGCCGTCGGCGAGATCAAGGGCAAGATCGACCGCTTCAACGAGATCTCCGCCCTCATGGCCGAGCCCGACGCCGACTTCGACTCGCTCCTGGCCGAGATGGGCACCCTGCAGGAGGAGATCGACGCCGCCGACGCGTGGGACCTCGACTCCCAGCTCGAGCAGGCGATGGACGCCCTGCGCTGCCCGCCGCCGGACACCGACGTCACCGTCCTCTCGGGCGGTGAGCGCCGCCGCGTCGCGCTGTGCAAGCTCCTGCTGGAGAAGCCGGACCTGCTGCTGCTCGACGAGCCCACCAACCACCTGGACGCCGAGTCCGTGCTGTGGCTCGAGCAGCACCTCGCCACCTACCCGGGCGCCGTCCTCGCCGTCACCCACGACCGGTACTTCCTCGACCACGTCGCCGAGTGGATCTGCGAGGTCGACCGCGGCCGCCTGTACCCGTACGAGGGCAACTACTCCACCTACCTGGAGAAGAAGCAGGAGCGTCTCAAGGTCCAGGGCAAGAAGGACGCCAAGCTGTCCAAGCGCCTGAAGGACGAGCTGGAGTGGGTGCGCTCCAACACCAAGGGGCGGCAGGCCAAGTCGAAGGCCCGCCTGGCCCGCTACGACGAGATGGTCGCGGAGGCCGAGCGGACCCGGAAGCTGGACTTCGAGGAGATCCAGATCCCCGCCGGCCCGCGCCTGGGCAACGTCGTGCTCGAGGCGGAGAACCTGCAGAAGGGCTTCGGGGACCGCCGGCTCATCGACGGGCTCAGCTTCACGCTGCCGAAGAACGGCATCGTCGGCGTCATCGGCCCCAACGGCGTCGGCAAGACGACGCTGTTCAAGACGATCGTGGGCCTGGAGCCGCTCGACGGCGGCGAGCTCAAGGTCGGCGAGACCGTGAAGATCTCCTACGTGGACCAGTCCCGCGGCGGCATCGACCCGAAGAAGACCCTGTGGGAGGTCGTCTCCGACGGGCTGGACTTCATCAAGGTCGGCAACGTCGAGATCCCCTCGCGCGCCTACGTGGCCTCGTTCGGGTTCAAGGGCCCGGACCAGCAGAAGCCCGCGGGCGTGCTGTCCGGTGGTGAGCGCAACCGCCTCAACCTGGCGCTCACGCTCAAGCAGGGCGGCAACCTGCTGCTGCTCGACGAGCCCACCAACGACCTCGACGTCGAGACGCTCGGCTCGCTGGAGAACGCCCTGCTCGAGTTCCCGGGCTGCGCGGTCGTCGTCTCCCACGACCGGTGGTTCCTCGACCGTGTCGCCACGCACATCCTCGCCTACGAGGGCACCGAGGAGGACCCGGCGAACTGGTACTGGTTCGAGGGCAACTTCGCCTCGTACGAGGAGAACAAGGTGGAGCGCCTCGGCGCCGAGGCCGCGCGCCCGCACCGCGTGACGTACCGCCGCCTGACGCGCGACTGACGACTCGCTCTGCCCGGGCCGACAGGGCCGGGCGCACCGTCGACGAGGCGTCGTCCGGTCCCGACCGGGCGACGCCTCGTCGTCCGGTCCCGACCGGGCGCAGGACGTCGGGGACGTCGGGACGCCGGATATCGGGATGACCCGGGGGCGACCGGTCGGCGACGATACGGCGATGGCGCACGACACCGGCACGTCACCGACCCGCGACCGGCCTACCCGGACCAGACCGACCTGGCCCGAGCTTCCGGCCGAGGTCCGCGCGGGTCTCGAGGAGCGCATCGGCGGCACCGTGCTCGGCTGGACCAGTCACGACGGCGGGTACTCGCCCGGGATGGCCTCCACCCTGCGCACGACGCGAGGCCCGCTCTTCGTCAAGGCCGTGAGCACCGAGCACGAGGGGGCGACCCACCTGTACCGGGAGGAGGCGCGGCGTTCCGCCCTCCTGCCCGAGGGCGTGCCCGCGCCTGCGCTGCTGTGGTCCGCCGAGATCGGGCCCGCGTGTCCGGATGGACGTGGTGGCGACGTGCCGCGATGGGTCGCGGTCGCCTTCGAGGCGGTCCCGGGCGCCCGCGCCCCGCACGCTCCGTGGCGCGACGACGACCTCGACGCCGTCCAACGACTGTGCGCGCAGGTCGCGTCGTTCGAGGTGGCCCCGGGAGAGCTGCCGGAGCTCGCCGAGGACCTGCCTGCCGACCGTACCGCCACCCTCGCCGACGAGCTGCCGGCGGGACTCGACGCGTTCGACCCCTGGTTCGCCGCCCACCTCGACCGGCTGGCCGACATCGCGGAGCACGCGCGGGCGGCCGTCGCGGGGCCCGCGCTCGTGCACCACGACCTGCGCGGCGACAACGCTCTCCTCGTCGACGGGACCCACGGTCCGCGGGCGCTGGCGGTCGACTGGCCGTACGCCTCCCGGGGGGCCGCCTTCTGCGACCAGGTCGGCATGCTGCCGGCCACCGAGCTCGAGGGCGGGCCCCCGCCCGAGGAGGTGCTGCGTCGTCGGCCCCTGCCCGCCGGCACGGACGACGACGCCGTGACCGCCTTCCTCGCCGCGATCACGGGCTACTTCGTGCACGCCTCCCTGCAGCCGCCGCCTCCGGCGATCCCGCACGCGCGGGCCTTCCAGCGGGCTCAGGGGGAGGTTGCCGTCGCCTGGCTGCGCCGCCGTCTCCGCACGTGATCATCCGCGTGCCCGCGGGGTGATGACCTGCGGTGACGAGCGCCCCCAGGCACAATGGGCGCATGACGGACCCGGACGACACGCCTGCCTCCGGCTCGCGGGGCGGCGTCGCCGGGGCAGGCGACGAGAGCGAGGCGCCGACGGCACGCCTGGTCGGTGCGCTCGAGACGCTGCGTGCCCGGCTCGGGGCGCTCCGCCTGCCTCTGGAGACCCCCGGCGTCGCGTCCGCCCGCACGGACCTGCACCGGGCGCTCGACCAGCTCGACGACTACCTGCTGCCGCGCCTGCGCGCCGAGCGGGCACCGTTGCTCGTCGTCGTGGGCGGGTCCACCGGCGCCGGGAAGTCCACCCTGGTGAACTCCCTGCTCGGGGAGCCGGTCTCCGCGCCCGGCGTGCTGCGTCCCACCACCCGGGCGCCGGTGCTCGTGCACCATCCGCTCGACGTGCGGTGGTTCACGACCGACCGGGTGCTGCCCCGGCTGGCCCGCGTGACGTCGTCGCCCGGCGCCGCGGAGGGCGACGGCGCCGGGCGCTCGCTGCGGCTCGTGGCCAGCGACTCGCTGCCGCAGGGGCTCGCGCTGCTCGACGCGCCCGACATCGACTCGGTCGAGACCGCCAACCGCGACCTCGCGGCCCAGCTGCTCGGCGCGGCGGACATGTGGCTGTTCGTCACGACCGCCGCGCGCTACGCCGACGCCGTGCCCTGGGAGCTCCTCACGCAGGCCGCCGCCCGCAGGGCCCAGCTCGCGATCGTGCTCGACCGGGTGGATCCCGGCGCGGAGGTCGTGGCCGAGGACCTGCGCCGCATGCTGGCCGAGCACGGCCTGGACGAGACCCGGGTGTTCGTCGTCGCCGAGGCTCCCGAGAGCGGCGCCGAGGCCCTGACGGACGGGCTCCTGCCCGAGCACGCGGTCGGCGAGGTCGCGACCTGGCTTTCCGGCCTCGGCGGCGACCCCGAGGCCCGCGCCCGCGTCGTCGCCGCGACGCGGGACGGGGCCACCAGCGACCTCGTGCGCCGCGCGGTCGCGATCGCCGAGGCCGCGGACGTGCAGGAGGTGGCGGACGCACGCCTGCGCGACGCGGTCGCGCGGCACTACGCCGAGGCGATCGCCCAGGTCGAGTCCGCGACGTCCGACGGCGCGCTGCTGCGCGGCGAGGTGCTCGCCCGCTGGCAGGACTTCGTGGGCACGGGCGAGCTCTTCCGGTCGATCGAGGCAGGGGTCGGCCGGGCACGCGACGCCGTCGGGCGGTTCCTGCGCGGCCGGCCCAAGCAGGCGCCGCAGGTGGAGCAGGCGATCGCGCACGGCATGGAGGCCGTCATCCTGGACGCGGCCGAGCAGGCGGCCGAGCGCACGTACGCCTCCTGGCACGGCGACGCCGCCGGCGCGGCCCTGCTCGGCGGGCTCGACCTGTCGCGCGCACCCGCCGCGCTGCGCGACGAGGTCGGCGCACAGATCCGCGGCTGGCAGGACGACGTCCTGGCCCTGGTCCGCGAGCAGGGGGCGTCCCGGCGCGGCACCGCCCGCGCCCTGTCGTTCGGGGTCAACGCGCTCGGCGTGAGCCTCATGGTCGTCGTCTTCGCCTCCACCGCCGGCCTCACCGGGGCCGAGGTCGGCATCGCCGGCGGCACGGCCCTGGTCGCCCAGAAGCTGCTGGAGGCCGTCTTCGGCGACGAGGCCGTGCGCCGGCTGTCCGCCCAGGCGCGCGAGCGACTCACCGGGCGGGTCGAGACCGTGCTGCGCGGGCAGGCCGCCCGGTACACGGCCCAGCTGGACGCGCTCGGCACCGCGGACACGGACGCGCGGGCCGTGCGCGACGCGGCGCACCGCGTCTCGGAGGCCGCCCGGGCCGAGCGCGCGGCACGACCGCCGGAGGAGGGCGGCGCGACCCGGCCGTGGAGCGGCGGGCTCCTACGTGGCGCGGGGACGCCCCGCCCGCCCACGACCGACGGCGTGCCGCGGGTGGAGCCGGCGGCCGGCGCGGGCCAGGACGAGTCCGAGCCGCCACGCCGCGGCCTGTGGCGCCGTCTGCGCGGGCGGAAGGACTCGACCTCGTGAGCCGGATCGCCCTGACGGACCGCACCGCCGCCCTGGAGACCGCCGTCGTCGCCGCCACCGGCCGGCTGGACGCCGACCTGCTCGACGACGCCCGGGCCGTGATCGCGCGGACCCGCCGGCGCGGCGGCCTGTCCGCCGAGCACACCGTCGTCGCGCTCGCCGGCGCCACCGGGTCCGGCAAGTCGAGCGTGCTGAACGTCGTCGCGGGCACCGACGTCGCCACCGTGGGGGTGCGCCGCCCCACGACCTCCCACCCCGTGGCCGCCGTGTGGGGCGACGGTGCGGGACCGTTGCTGGACTGGCTGGAGGTCCGGCGGCGGCACGAGATGCCGGTGGCGACGGCCGACGGCACCGCCGGCGACAAGGGGACCCGCAAGGGCCTGGCGCGGCTGCGGGAGCGGCGCGGCCCGGCCGACATCGGCACCGGGCTGGTGCTCCTCGACCTGCCGGACCACGACTCGGTCGTCGCCGAGCACCGGATGCGGGCCGACCGCCTCGTCGAGCGGGTGGACCTGCTCGTGTGGGTCGTGGACCCGCAGAAGTACGCCGACGCCGTGCTGCACGAGCGCTACCTGCGCCCGCTGGCGGGGCGTGCGGAGGTCGTGGTGGTGGTCCTCAACCAGGTCGACCGGCTCTCGGAGCCCGAGGCGGAGGCGATGGTCGAGGACCTGCGGCGGCTCGTCGTGGACGACGGCCTGGACGGGGCCCGGGTGCTCGCGCTGTCCGCCCGCACCGGGCAGGGCACCGACCGGCTGCGCGCGCTGCTCGCCGACGCGGCCCGGCGCCGCGAGGCGGCGGCCGCCCGCCTCGCGGCCGACACCCGGGCGGTGGCCGGGCGCGTCGCGGAGGCGTGCGGCACAGTGCCGCCGCACCGGGCCGGCGACAAGGCCGCGGCCGCGCTCGTCGCGGCCCTGGAGGACGCCGCCGGAGTGCCGACGGTCGTCGACGCCGTCGGCCGCACCCACCGCCGCGACGCCCACCTCGCCACCGGCTGGCCGCTCACGCGCTGGGTGTCGCGGCTGCGTCGCGACCCGCTGCGCCGCCTGGGGCTGCGCCGCGACGACGCCGCGACCGGCGCCGACGGGCGCCGCGACCCGGCGGCCGGGTCGCGGAAGGACCCGAGGCCGGGCTCCCGGCCCGACCTCGTGCGCAGCTCCCTCCCGGCGGCCCGGCCCGCCGTCCGCGCGTCGGCGGCATCGGCCGTGCGCCGCTACATCGACGAGGTCACCACGGGCGCGCCGCCCTCGTGGTCCCTCGTCGTGCGCGGGCGGGGGCAGGCCGCGATCGACCGACTCCCCGGCGAGCTCGACCAGGCGGTGGTCGGCACCCGCGTCGAGGCCGAGCGCCGGCCCCGCTGGTGGGCGGTCGCGGGCGCGGCGCAGTGGCTGCTGCTCGCCGCGGCGGCGGTAGGGCTGCTCTGGCTCGGGGCGGCCGCGGTCGTCGAGTACCTCCGGCTGCCGCCGCTCGGCGTGCCGGTGCTCACCCTCGACCTCACCGGCCGGGGCGGGGGAGTGCTGGAGCTGCCGTGGCCCACGCTGCTCGCGCTCGGCGGGCTGCTGGCCGGCCTCGTGCTGGCCCTGCTCGCCCGCGCGGTGGCGGCCTGGGGCGCGCGCCGGCGCTCCGCGCGGGCACGCCGGCGGCTGCGACGCGCCGTGACCGCCGTCGCCGACGCGCAGGTGCGGATGCCGGTGAGCGAGGAGCTCAGCGCGCTGGCCCGCTGCCGCACCGCGGCGACCATCGCGGCGAGCTGACCGCGTTCGGGGCATCGAGGCCTGCCGTGCGACGATGCGGGTCATGACCCGTCTGCACGTCCCCGTCCCGCTGCGCTGGTCCGACCTGGACGCGTACCAGCACGTCAACAACGTCGCGATGTTCCGGCTCCTCGAGGACGCCCGCATCACCGCGTTCTGGCGGCACGAGGAAGCCGCAGCCGGCGAGGCGTGGCCCACGGCGATCCTCGACACCGGCCCGCACGCCACGTCGCACACCTTCGTGGCCGGCCAGCAGATCGAGTACCTGCGCCCCCTCGGCTTCTCCCGCACCCCCGTGCGCGTCGAGATGTGGATCGGGGCCATGGGCGGCGCGAGCCTCGAGGTCTGCTACGAGGTGTACGACGGCGCGCCCGGCGGCTTCCCCCGCACGGGGCCGGCCTCGGGCGAGGCGCCGTACGTCAAGGCGGCCACCACGATCGTCGTCGTCGACGCCGCGAGCGGGAAGCCGCGGCGCATCACCGACGACGAGCGCGCCGCCTGGGCCGAGTTCGCCGGCGAGCCCGTCGCGTTCCGCAAGCGCGGCTGAGCACCGGCTCGCTCAGGAGGGCAGGCGCACCATGCCCTCCTGAGCGATGGTGGCGACGAGCGCGCCGTCGCGCGAGTACACCCGCGCCAGGCCCAGGCCGCGCCCGCCCTGCGCGCCCGGCGACTCCTGCACGAAGAGGAGCCACTCGTCGGCCCGCGCGTCGCGGTGGAACCACATCGCGTGGTCCAGGCTCGCCATCGGCACGCTGGCGCCGACGTCGAGCCACGAGCGGCCCGCCTGGCGCAGCACCGGCTCCAGCATCACCTGGTCGCACGCGAACGCGAGCAGCGCCCGGTGCAGCAGCCGGTCGTCCGAGGGGACGGCGTGCCGCGCGCGCACCCACACGTGCTGCGTGGCCCGCGGCTCCGCCGGCGCCCCCAGGTACAGGGAGCCGTCCACGTGCCGCAGGTCGAACGCCGACTCGTGCGACCAGAACCGCGCCGCCGGGTGGTCCAGGCCCGAGAGCATCTCGATCGCCGACGGCACGTCCTGCGGGTCCAGGACGTCCGGCGCCGCGGTCGCGGCCTCGTAGCCCGGCTGGTCCACCTGGAACGACGCCGTGAGGGACAGGATCGGCCCGTTCGCCTGGAGGGCGTGGGTGCGCCGGGCGCTGAACGACCGGCCGTCGCGCAGCCGCTCCACCGCAAAGTCGATCGGGGCCTCCAGCGACCCCTCGCGCAGGAAGTAGGCGTGCAGCGAGTGCGGCAGGCGGTCGTCCGGGACGGTGCGCCCGCACGCGAGCAGCGCCTGCGCGAGCACCTGCCCGCCGTAGACGCGGCGGGCGGGCCCGGGGACGCTGTCGCCGCGCCACAGGTCCTCCTCGCCGCGCGGGCCCCAGCCCTCGACCTCGCGCAGCTCCAGCACGGACAGCAGCCGGTCCAGCGCGTCCGGGATGTGCGCGTCCGCCGCGGCGGTGCGTTCGGTGGTCATCGCCTCAGTCCTCGAACGTGTTGATCATGCTGAACGCCGCGCGCTCCAGGTAGTCCCACAGCTGGGCCTCGTGCATCGGGGAGAGCCCGAGATCGTCCACCGCCACGCGCATGTGCCGCAGCCAGCGGTCGCGGGCGTCCGGGTTCACCTTGAACGGCGCGTGCCGCATGCGCAGCCGCGGGTGCCCGCGCTGCTGGCTGTACGTGGTCGGGCCGCCCCAGTACTGCTCCAGGAAGAGCGTGAGCCGGTCGCGCGCCGGGCCCAGGTCCTCCTCCGGGTACATCGGTCGCAGCACCTCGTCGCCGGCGACGCCCTCGTAGAAGCGGGCCACCAGCCGCTCGAACGTCGCGTGCCCGCCGACGGCGTCGTAGAACGACTCGCCCTTCAGATCCTCGTTCGTCACCCGGACATCCTCCCAGACACGGCTCGCCGGAGGACCCGTGGCCTCCGTGCACCGGCCGGACGGGCTAGGCTGGGAGCGGACCTGCAACGACGCATCCACCGGGAGGCACCCCCATGACCACCCTCGCGACCAAGGCGGACAACATCCTCGCCGCGCTCGGCGGCAGCCGGAACATCGTGGACCTGGAGCCGTGCATCACCCGGCTGCGCGTCCAGGTGGCCGACTCGTCGCTGGTCGACGAACCGGGCCTCAAGCAGTCGGGGGCGTTCGGTGTGGTGCGCTCCGGCCGCATCGTGCAGGTCATCGTCGGGCCGGAGGCCGACGACCTCGCCGCCACGATGGACACCCGGCTCGCGCCCGCGAGCTGAGGGCGGGGCGCCTCAGCCGAGCTGCTCGGCATCCACCGGCTGGCCCTCGCGCAGCACGCCGACGCCGCGCAGCTCGGCCTGGGCGGACCGGCGCAGCCGGCGCGCGACCTCCCACTGCTGCCCGGGCCGGACCTGGACGTGCAGGGTGAACACCATCGACAGGTCCGTCACGCCGTCGACCGACCAGAGCACCGGCTCCTCCAGCAGCACGCCGGTCAGCTCCGGGTCGTGGTAGACGGCGTCCGCCGCGCGCAGCAGCGCCGCGTGCACCACCTGCTCGTCCGCGTCGACGGGGACGCGGATCTGCGCCATCGCACGCGACCACTGCTGCGTGTAGTTGCCGGCGCGCAGGATCTCCCCGTTGCGCACATACCAGACGGTCCCGTCCATGGCGCGCAGCTTGGTGGTGCGCAGCTGGACGTCCTCGACCGTGCCCTCCGCGCCGGAGCCGAGGTCCACGTAGTCCCCGACGCCGAACTGGTCCTCGACCAGCAGGAAGATGCCGGAGATGAAGTCCTTCACCAGGCTCTGGGCGCCGAAGCCGACCGCCACGCCGATGAACCCGGCGGCCCCGAGCAGGGGGCCGATCTGCACCTCGAACTCCTGCAGGATCATCAGGATGATGATCGTGCCGACCACGATGTTGGCCGTCGACCGCAGCACCGAGCCCACGGTGCGTGACCGCTGCGCCCGCCGCTCGTTCGCCAGCGGGTTCGCCATCGCCAGGGCGTCCTCGACCAGGGGCGCGCGGCGGAAGTAGGAGCGCCACGACTTGTCGGACGCCTCGCCGACCTTGCCGCCCAGCGCGATGCGCTCGGTCACGTGGCCGATCACCCGGCGTAGCAGCGCGAGCACGATGATCCCGACCACCAGGATGATCAGGACGTGCAGCGGCCAGCCGGTGAACCAGTCCCAGAACGCCGTGCTCGCGTCCTTCGCGCCCTCGGTCAGCTCCTCCGGGACGGTGGACGGCGAGGGCGACGGGTCGATGCTGGTGTCGATGGTGGCGGAGACGATCACCGCACCACGGTAACGGCCCCTCCGGGACCGTCCGCAAAGGCGCGGGCCGGAGGTGCCGTGAGACGCGTCTCGTCGTCGCTCGGGGCGCCGATCCGCGGTCCCGGCAGCGTGGAGCCCGCCCCGTCACGTGCGGAGATGGCAGGATCGTCCCGTGAGCATCGACCACCCCGGTGCGGACGACGCACCCGACGCGACCACCGACGACGTGCCCGACGACGCGCAGGACCGTGACGAGGTGGGTGACGACGTGGGTCAGGATGCCGTGCACGGCGACGACACGGCGGACGCCGACGTGCCCGAGGCCGCGGCGGACGGGCCGCGCGAGCCGGGCGACGACGTGTCCGCGGACACCGACGCGGGCGCCGACGAGGGAGACGACGCGGACGACGTCGACGACCCCGTGCACGATCCCGAGGACCGAGCGGACGATCCCGAGGCCGCGGCCGACGACGCGACGGACGAGCCCGACGACGCCGACCGCGATGTCGACGACGCCGACGAGGAGGCCCCCGCGGTCGAGGTCGACGACGCCGACCGCGATGTCGACGACGCCGACGAGGAGGCCCCCGCGGTCGAGGTCGACGTGGATGAGGCCGATGGTGTGGACGAGGCCGACGACACGGACGAGGCCGTCCTGCCGGACCAGGCGGACGGCGACGGGGCCCCGGCACAGGAGGGCGAGGCCCCGGACGCGTTGCGGGACCTCGCCACCGCCCACGGGGTGCTGACCGAGCACGAGGCCTTCGGGGGCGACCGCGTGCGCGTGCCGGCGGACACCCTCGTCGCCGTGCTGGAGACGCTCGGCGTCGCGGCCTCGACGCCGCAGCAGGTGGCGCACAGCCTGCAACGCGTCCAGGACGAGGAGTGGCGCGCCGTCCTGCCGGCCGCGGTCGTCGTGCGCGCCGGCGACGAGACGCAGATCCCGGTGCACGTCAGCGAAGGCGCGTCGGCGCACGTGTGGGTCGAGATCGACGGCGCGGAGCAGGGCGCCCGGATGCACGAGCACCGCCCGCGCCGTGACCTCGACGAGGTCGGGACGTCGGCCGAGGCGCGCACCATCGACGGGCGCCGCGTCGAGCGGACGACGTTCACGGTGCCGTCGGACCTGCCGCTCGGGTGGCACGCGCTGCACGCGCTGAGCGAGGGGCACGAGACCCGCGCGACCCTGGTCGTGACGCCGCGCCGGCTGGAGCTCCCCGCCGGCCTCGCCGACGACCAGTGGTGGGGTCTGCTCGCGCAGCTGTACTCCGTGCGCTCGAGCGCCTCGTGGGGGGTGGGCGACCTCGCCGACCTCACGGACCTCGCGTGGCTGGTCGCCCACCAGAACGGCGCGGACTTCGTCGCCGTGAACCCGCTGGCGGCGACCGAGCCGGTCCGCCCGCTGACGCCGTCGCCGTACCTGCCGACGAGCCGGCGCTTCCTCAGCCCGCTCTACGTGCGGGTCGAGGACGTCCCCGAGACGGCGTACCTGTCGGCGGCCGACCGCTCGCTCGTCGAGTGGGCGGCCGACCCGGTGCGCGACCTCGTCACCGACGCGGGGCCGATCGACCGCGACGCCGTCTGGGAGGCGAAGAAGGCGGCCCTGGAGGTCGTGTTCACGGCGCCGCGGCGCGCCGTGCGCCAGGCCGCGTACGAGGACTTCGTCGAGTCGCAGGGGGCCGGGCTGCGCGACTTCGCCACCTGGTGCGCTGTCGTCGAGCACCTCGGCCGGGTGCCGCGTCCGGACGAGGTGGGCGACCCCGCCTCGCCGGCCGTCGCCGCGCTGCGCGAGCAGCTCGCCGACCGGGTGGAGTTCTACACCTGGCTGCAGTGGGTGGCCGACGAGCAGAAGCAGACGGCGCAGCGGGTCGCGCGCGAGGCGGGGATGCGGATCGGCGTCGTGCACGACCTGCCCGCCGGCGCGCACCCCGACGGGGCGGACACCTGGCTGCACCGCGACGTCGTCGCGCGCGGCGTCGGCGCGGGCAGCCCGCCCGACGCGGACGACCCGCGGGGGCAGGACTGGTCGGTGCCGCCGTGGAACCCGCGGACGCTCGCCCGGGCCGGGTACGCGCCGTACCGCGACATGCTGCGCACCGTGCTGCGTCACGCGGGTGGCCTGCGGGTCGACAACGTGCTCGGCCTGTTCCGCACCTGGTGGGTGCCGGCGGGCACCGCGCCGGCGGACGGCGCGTACGTGCGGTCGGACCACGAGGCGCTCGTCGGGATCCTGTGCCTGGAGGCGCACCGGGCCGGGGCGCTCGTCATCGGCGAGGACCGCGGCGTCGCCGAGGCGTGGGCGCGCGAGTACCTCGCCGAGCGCGGGATCCTCGGCACCTCGGTGCTGTGGTTCGAGCGGGACGGGGCCGGCCGGCTGCTGCCCCCCGAGAGCCACCGGCGGCTCGCGCTCGCCACCGTCGGCACGCACGTCATGCCGCCGACGGCCGGGCTGGTCGCCGGGGAGCACGTGGACCTGGCCGAGCGTCTCGGCCTCACGGAGGACCCGCAGGAGCTGCGTCGCCAGGCACGCGCCGACAGGGACGCCGCCGTGCTCGTCCTGGCGGAGCAGGGGATGGTGTCCGACCATCCCTCCGAGCGCGAGATCATCGAGGGGCTGCACCGGTACGCACGCCGCACCCCGGCGACGCTCGTCGGCGTCCAGCTCGTCGACGCGGTGGGGGAGCGCCGCACCCAGCATCAGCCGGGCGCCGGGGACGAGTACCCCAGCTGGAAGGTGCCGCTCGGCGACAGCGCCGGCAACGTCGTCCTCGTCGACGACCTGTTCGACCACGCGCGCCTGCGCTCGCTCCTGCAGGTGGTGCGCACCGCACGCTAGCGGCGGCCCCGCCCCGGGGCCGGTGCGGGAACGACGTCGGGGGCCGTCCGGGATCGGACGGCCCCCGACGTCGTGCTGACGCCGCGACGGCTCAGGCGTCGGCCGCCTGCGCCGCGAGCGCCCGCTCGGTCCCGGCGAGCTGCTCGGTCACCATGCGCCGCAGCGCCGCCGGGGCGTCGGCGTGCGCGTCCAGCCACGACCGCACGCCGTCCCGCAGCGCGACGGAGGCCAGCGGCGCCGGGTAGAGCCCCTCGATGAGCTCCTCGGCGATGTGGTAGCTGCGCCCGTCCCAGATCGGCAGCAGCGCCTCGGTGTACCGGGTCACGAACGACTCGAGCACCGCCGGGTCGGTGACGCGCACGAAGCCGGCCGCCGTGGCCCGGATGATCGCGTTCGGGACGTCGTCGTGCTCGACGACGGACGCGAACGCCGACTCCTTGCCCTCCGGCGTCGGCACGGAGGCGCGGGCGCGGGCGGCGGACTGGCGGCCCGTGGCCGTGTCGTCCTGGGCGAGCGCCGCGTCGACCTCGTCGGTGCCGGCGGCGCCGAGCTGGACCAGGCCCTGCAGCAGCTCCCAGCGCAGGTCGGTGTCGACCGTGAGCCCCTCGAGCGCGACCGTGCCGTCGAGCAGGCCGCGCAGCGGCGCCACGTGGTCGGTCGTCGAGGCGAGCGCCGTGAAGAACTTCACGAGCTGCAGCTGCAGGTCGGAGCCCGGTGCCGCCTCCTGTGCGAGTGCCCACAGGCGGTCGCCGACGCGTGCCAGCGTCTCGGCGCGGCGGGCGGGCGCGACGTAGGAGCGCACCGCCAGCCCCAGCTGGTTCAGTGTGGTGCGCACCGTGGTGGACTCGGTCTCGGCGGCGATGTTGCCCAGTACGAGGTCCACGTACGCCGACGCCGGGGTCTCGCCGTCGCGCACCGCGTCCCACACGGAGCCCCACACCAGCGAGCGGGCCAGCGGGTCGCTGATCCGCGACAGGTGCTCGAGCGCGAAGGCCAGCGAGGCGTCGTCGAGCCGGATCTTCGCGTACGCGAGGTCCTCGTCGTTGAGCAGCACCAGGCCGGGCAGGTCGCGGCCCACGAGCTCGGGCACCTCGGTGCGCTCGCCGTCGACGTCCACGACGACCTCGCCGGTGCGCACGACGGCGCCGTCCACGAGGTCGTAGCAGCCGATGCCGAGCCGGTGCGGCCGGATGGTCGGGTGGTCGGCCGGGGCGGACTGCAGCACCGCGAACCCGGTGATGCGGCCGCCCGAGTCCGTGCTGATCTCGGGGCGCAGCGTGTTGACGCCGGCGGTCTCCAGCCAGGCCTTCGACCAGGCCGTGAGGTCGCGGCCGCTGGTGGCCTCCAGCTCGACCAGCAGGTCGGGCAGCTCCGTGTTCGACCAGGCGTGCTTCTTGAAGTACTCGGAGACCCCGCCGAGGAACTGCTCGCGGCCCACCCAGGCCCCGAGCTGCTTGAGCACCGACGCGCCCTTGGCGTAGGTGATGCCGTCGAAGTTGACCTGCACGTCCTCCAGGTCACGGATTTCGGCGACGATCGGGTGCGTGGACGGGAGCTGGTCCTGGCGGTACGCCCAGGTCTTCTCCATGGCGGAGAAGGTGGTCCAGGCCGCCTCCCACTCGGTGGCCTCGGCCGTGGCGAGCGTGGAGATGTACTCCGCGAACGACTCGTTGAGCCACAGGTCGTTCCACCACTTCATGGTGACGAGGTCGCCGAACCACATGTGCGCCAGCTCGTGCAGGATCGTCACGACGCGGCGCTCGCGCACGGCGTCGGTCACCTGGGACCGGAACACGTACGCCTCGGTGAACGTCACGCAGCCGGGGTTCTCCATCGCGCCCATGTTGTACTCGGGCACGAAGAGCTGGTCGTACTTGTCGAACGGGTACGGGACGTCGAAGGTCTTCTCGTAGAACTCGAAGCCCTTGCGGGTCGTGTCCATGATGTAGTCCGCGTCCAGGTGCTCGGACAGGGACGCGCGGCAGAAGACGCCGAGGGGGATGGTCCGCCCGTCCGACGACGTGAGCTCGCCGCGCTGCACCGCGTACGGGCCGGCGACGAGCGCCACCAGGTAGGTGGAGATGCGCGGGGTCGGCTCGAAGCTCCAGACGGCGGCCTCGACCGACGGGTCGGTGGCGTGCGTGGCGGCCTGCGGCTCCGGCGTCGGCTGGTTCGACACCACGTGCCACGCAGCCGGGGCCGTGACGGTGACGCGGAACGGCGCCTTGAGGTCGGGCTGCTCGAACGTCGCGAAGACGCGGCGCGCGTCGGGCACCTCGAACTGGGTGTACAGGTACGTCTCGCCGTCCACCGGGTCGACGAAGCGGTGCAGCCCCTCGCCGGTGTTCATGTAGGCGCAGTCGGCGACGACGCGCAGCTCGTTGTCGGCCTCCAGCCCCGTCAGGGCGATGCGCGAGTCGGCGAACACCTCGGCGACATCGAGCGGGCGCCCGTTGAGGACGACCTCGTGGACGGTCGGGGCGACCAGGTCGACGAACGTCGTCGCGCCCGGGGTCGCGGAGAACCGGACGACGGTGGTGGACGCGAACGTCGTCGGGCCGGTGGTGACGTCGAGCTCGATGTCGTAGGACTCGACGGCGGTCACGACGGCGGCGCGATCGATCGCCTCGGCGCGGGTCAGGTTCTCTCCGGGCACGGATGCTCCCTCGGACGGTGGCGGATGGGCGGCCGCGAGATCGTCGCGACCCGTCGTCGATCATGCCACCTCGGCCGTGGCGGTCCGAACGGATTCGCCCGGCCCGTCGACCGGGGTGAAAAGGCACCGGGGGCCCGGGCGTGCGCTCCCGGGTTCGACCCTCGAGACCCGGTCGTGACATCCTGCCCCGTGCGTCTTGCGCGGAGGTGCCCACCGACGCCTCGCGGGGCGCCACCGTCACTGGAGGGAGTCCAGATGTCCGGCACCGTGCCGCCACCGCCGCCCCCGGGCCCCGACGGGATGCCGTCGTCGGTACCGCCCGCCACCGGGGTCCGCCGCGTCACGTCCGCATACCACCGGCCGGCCACCCCCGAGGCCGGGACACCGTCGCCCCACGACGCCGCACCACAGCCGGGGCAGCACGTCCACGCCCCGGTGCCGCCACCGCCGCAGGACCCGGGCACCCAGCAGATCCCGCCGGTTCCGGCCGCGCCCGGCCCCGCGGCGGGCGCACCCGCCTACCCGCCGTCCGGTGGGCAGACGCCCGCCGGGGGGACGCCGCCGGCGTACGCGCAGCCCGCCTACGCCGCACCGACGCAGGTCGCCCCGGCGCAGCCGGCGTACGCCGCCGCGCCCCAGCAGCAGGCGTACGCGCAGTCCCCGCACGCCGCGGTGCCGCCGCCGGGCGCCGGGGCGGCCACCGCCGCCGCGGCCGGTGCGCCGCCCGAGGAGCCGCGCCGCCGACGGCGTCTCAGCGCCGGCTGGATCGCCTTCATCGTCGTGGACGTCGTGCTCGTCGTCATGGTGGTGGCGTTCGCGGTGCAGGTCCTGTCGTCGTCGCCGGGCGACGACACCGCGGGCGGGACGGCCCCCGCGGCGTCCGGCTCGCCGACGGCACCCGCCACGCCGAGCGAGGAGGCGCCCGCCGAGGGCGCCCGGCTCGCCGCGTTCGCGTCGCCGTCGGGCAACATCACCTGCACGATGTTCGAGAACGCCGCCACGTGCGGCATCGCCGAGCTGGACCAGCAGCCCGCCCCGGTCGAGGGGTGCTCGGGCACGACCGGCTACATGGTCACCGTCGACGGCGAGGGCCAGGTCTCGCTGCCGTGCGTGGCGACCAAGGACCAGCCGAAGGCCGCCGGCAAGGGTGCGGACGTCCTCGCGTACGGCGACTCGCGCACCGAGGGCGACTTCACGTGCACCAGCGAGGAGACCGGCATGAGCTGCCGGCACGACCCCTCCGGCCGCGGGTTCTCCATCGCCCGGGCGGGCATCGGCACCAGCTGAGGTCCGGGGCGTGCCCGCCCGGCGGTTGCGGTCGTGACGGGAGCACCGACGGGTGGGCAAGGGGTCGCTGCCGCCAGGACTCACCCCGCCGTCCCCGGGCGGTTGCGGTCGTGACCGGACCACCGACGGGTGGGCAAGGGGTCGTTGTCGCCAGGCTGGTCGGGCCTGGCGGGAGCCGCGAGGAACGAGCGGCGGATGGCGCGCCTGGCGACAACGACCCCTTGCCCACCCGGCCCCGGCCCAAGCGCAGGGACCGCCGAGGCCGGGCCCCGACCCCTCACCAGATGCGCACGCGCTCCTCGGGGGCGAGCCACAGGGCGTCGTCGGGGCCCACGCCGTAGGTGGTGTGGAACTCGTCGACGTTGCGCAGCACGCCGTTGCAGCGGAACTCGTTGGGGGAGTGCGGGTCGATCGCGAGGCGCCGCACGACCTCCTCGTCGCGGCCCTTCGACTGCCACACCTGCGCCCAGCCGAGGAAGATCCGCTCCAGGCCCGTGAGCCCGTCGACGACCGGCGCGTCGTCGAGGGAGCCGCCCAGCGCGATCCGGTAGGCCTTGATCGCGATGGACAGGCCGCCGAGGTCGCCGATGTTCTCCCCGATGGTCAGCGCCCCGTTGACGTGCGGGCCGTCGTCGGGCAGCTGCGCGGGGCGGAAGGTGTCGTACTGCGCGACGAGCGCCTTCGTGCGCTTCTCGAACTCCGCGCGGTCGGTCTCCGTCCACCAGTCCTCCAGGCGGCCGTCGCCGTCGTACTTGGAGCCCTGGTCGTCGAAGCCGTGCCCGATCTCGTGCCCGATGACGCCACCGATGCCGCCGTAGTTCACGGCGTCGTCGGCGTCCGGGTCGAAGAACGGCGGCTGCAGGATCGCCGCGGGGAACACGATCTCGTTCATCCCCGGGTTGTAGTAGGCGTTGACCGTCTGCGGCGTCATGAACCACTCGTCGCGGTCCAGCGGCCTGCCGATCTTGCCGAGCTCGTGGTCCTGCTCGAACGCGTGGGCGCGGCGGACGTTGCCGACCAGGTCGTCGGCGTCCACCTCGAGGCCCGAGTAGTCGCGCCACTTCACCGGGTAGCCCACCTTGGGCGTGAAGCGCTCGAGCTTCGCGAGCGCCTTGACCTTCGTCTCGGGCGTCATCCAGTCGAGCTGCTCGATCGACTCGCGGTAGGCCGCCACGAGGTTGGCGACGAGCGCGTCCATCCGCTCCTTGTGCTCGGGCGGGAAGTGCCGCGCCACGTACTGCTCGCCGACCGCCTCGCCGAGCGCGCCCTCCACCAGGGAGACGCCGCGCTTCCAGCGGTCGCGCACCTGCTGGGCGCCGGACAGCGTGCGCCCGTAGAAGTCGAAGTTCGCCTCGACGGTCGCGTCGTCGAGGTAGGGGGCGCGCGCGGTGACCAGGTGGTAGGCCGCCCACAGCTTCCAGTCCTCCAGCGGCTCGCTCGACCAGAGGTCGGCGAAGCCGGTGGCGAAGGTGGGCTCGCGCACCACCAGGGAGTCGAGCGACCCCTCGGGGGCGCCGAGCGCCGCCGCCCAGGCGCGCCAGTCGAAACCGGGCGCCTGCTCCACCAGGTCGGCGAGCGTCATCGGGTTGTACGTGAGGTCGGCGTCCCGGTCGCGCACGACGTCCCAGTGGTGCGCGGCGAGCTTCGTCTCGAGCGCGACGACGCGGGCGGCGGCGTCGTCGGCCCCGGCGCCCCAGGCGGAGTCGGCCGACACCCCGGCCAGCCCGAGCATCCGCGCCACGTGCGGCGCGTACGCCGACCGCACCGCGTCGTACTGGTCCTCGCGGTAGTACGCCTCGTCGGGCAGCCCGAGACCGCCCTGGACCAGGTAGGTCACGTACGTCTCGGGGTCCTTGGCGTCGTTGTCCACGTAGAGGCCCACGGCGCCGCCGCCCCCGGTCCGCTGCAGGGAGCCGAGCACGCGGACCAGGTCCCCCGCGTCGGTGGCACCCGCGACCTGAGCGAGCTCGTCCGCGACCGGGCCCGTGCCGCGACGCTCGACCGTCTCGGTGTCCATGAAGCTGGCGTACAGGGCACCGATCTTCGCCGGCGTCGACGCCGGGTCGAGGCCCTCGGTGGCCGCGAGGTCGGTGATGATGGCGCGCACCCGCTCCTCGGACAGGTCGTGCAGGGCGCGGAACGCGCCGTCCATGGCGCGGTCGGCGGGGATCTCGTGCTCGGCGAGCCACCGGCCGTTGACATGGCGGTACAGGTCGTCCTGCGGGCGGACGGCGTCGTCGAGTGCGGACAGGTCGATACCGGACCTCAGCCCGGTGGCGTCTGCAGTCATGGCGCCCACACTACGGCCGCGGACCGACGGGCCGGCGGCACGGCCACCCGATGGCGAGACCTACCGCCGCGGTACCGCGGCGGTAGGGGACAATGAGCACCATGCGTCTGCACATCGCCGCCGATCACGCCGGATACGAGCTCAAGACCCACCTCGTCGACCACCTGCGCGCCGCCGGGCACGACGTCGTCGACCACGGTGCCCACACCTACGACCCGCAGGACGACTACCCGGCCGTGTGCGCCGCGGCCGGCGAGGCCGTCGTGGCCGAGCCCGGTTCGCTGGGGATCGTCATCGGCGGGTCCGGCAACGGCGAGCAGATCGCGGCGAACAAGGTCGTGGGCGTGCGGGCGGTGCTCGCCTGGTCGCTGGAGACCGCGCGCCTGGGCCGCCAGCACAACGACGCGAACGTGATCGCCGTCGGCGGCCGCATGCACTCGCTCGAGGAGTCGACGAGCTTCGTCGAGGCTTTCGTCGCCGAGCCGTTCAGCGGCGACGAGCGCCACCAGCGCCGCATCGACAAGGTCGCGGCGTACGAGCGGACGCACGACGTGGCCGCGATCTCCTGACGTGCCCGAGGGACACACCGTCCATCGCCTCGCCCGCACCCTCGAGGCCCTGTTCGCCGGGCAGCAGGTGCGGGTGGGCAGCCCGCAGGGCCGGTTCGCCGCCGGCGCCGCGCTGCTCGACGGCGCCACGCTCGTGCGCGCCGAGGCATGGGGCAAGCAGCTCTTCTGCGGTTTCGCTCCCGAGTTGTCAGACTCAGCGCGGGGGATGGCCCGCGCTGAGTCTGACAGCTCGAACGAGCCGGAACTCTGGCTGCGCGTCCACCTGGGACTGTACGGCGCGTGGACGTTCGCCGGGGACGGCACCGCCGACGTCGTGCACGCCATCGGCGCGCCGCGCAGGCGGGTCGGCGAGCGCGAGACCGCCCTGACGGACGAGTCGTCGGACCCGGCGGGGCCGTCCTCCGCCGGGGCCGACGACGCGGGGGAGTGGACGCCGCCCGCCCCGCGCGGGGCGGTGCGGGTGCGCCTGCGCGGCGAGCATGCCGTCGCCGACCTCACCGGGCCCACGGCCTGCGAGGTGCTCACCGGCGAGGAGAAGGCGGCCGTCGAGGCGCGGCTCGGTCCCGACCCGATCCGGCACGGGCCCCGGGACCCCCGCGAGGGCCCGCAGCGGAGCGAGGACGCCTCGTGGGGCGTGGGCCGGCGGACGCTCGACGCCGCGCGCGACGCCTTCGTCGAGCGGGTGCGGCGCTCGCGCGTGACGGTCGGTCAACAGCTCATGGACCAGGCCGTCGTCGCCGGCGTCGGCAACATCTACCGCGCGGAGGCGCTGTTCCGCGCCGGCGTCGACCCGCTGCGCCCCGGCAGGGACGTGCCCGCGGACGTCCTCGTCGGCATCTGGGACGACCTCGTCGTGCTCATGCGCGACGGCGCCGACACCGGCCGTATCGTCACGACGCGCCCCGGCGACCGCGACGACGCCGCACCGCTGCACGAGTCCCGCCGCACCCGGCAGAACACGGACGACGACCCGGACGCCGTGCCGCGGGAGCTGGCGTTCTACGTCTACCACCGCGACGGCCTGCCCTGCCGTGTCTGCGGCACACCGGTCCTCGTCAAGGAGCTGGCCGGGCGCAACCTGTTCTGGTGCGGCGTCTGCCAGCGCTGAGGGGGACTGACGCTCGAGCGTCGGAGCGGGCTCAGAAGACCCAGCCGCAACCCGGTGCGACGGGCCAGCCGAACGCCGCGCTCGCCGCCGCCAGGGTGCCCGGCGTGAGCTCTTCGACCAGGCCGGCCGCGGCCAGCGCCGCCAGGGACGTCCCGCCGAGGTAGGCGGCGCCGAGCTCGCGCACGTCCAGCGCCAGGTCCGCGTTCGACGGCGGCACCTGAGCGGGCTCGCACGTCGCGTCGCCGAACGCGCCCGCCTGCAGGCGCCAGACGCCGTCGTTGGCGGGCAGCCGGGCGTCCGTGACGGCGAGCGTCACGTCGACGTCCGTCTGGTAGCGGCGACCGGCGAGCGCCGCCGGGACGTCGACGAGCCTGACCCAGACGTTGTCCACCGTGCGCGCCCCCGCAGCCCGCGGGTTCACGAGCAGTTGGGTGACCGGGTCGTCGACCGGCAGCAGGAACGGCTCCGTGCCGCTCATGAGGTCCAGGTCCAGCAGCACGCCCCACAGCGCCCGGGCCGCGGCGGCGTCCAGGGCCACGACCTCGCCGACGTGCACCGTGCCGCCGGGGCCGGTCACCTGCCAGTCGAGCGTGCGGCGGAACGTCGCGTAACCGCGCGGCTCGCCCTCGCGCTCGACCACCACGATCCGCCGCGACTCCTGGCCGGGGGAGCGCAGCGCCTTGGGATCGCCCCAGAAGCTGGCCCACAGCTCCTCGGTCTCGCGGGTCGCCCACCCGGGCCGGTTGAGCCCGTGGCGCCGGCGGACGCCCCGGCGTCCCGGTGCAACCGGGCGACGAGGTCGCCGTGACGGGCCCGGTCCGCGTGCTCGACCCGCACGGTGTGCTCGGCGGCGCCGGGGACGTCCCGCAGCGCGGCGCCACGAGGGATGCTCAGGCGCAGGTCGTCGGCCGCCTTGCCGTATCCGAAGCGCCCGTAGATCGCGGCCTCGGCGGCGAACAGGGCGGACAGCGGCTCGCCGCGCTCGCGGCAGCGGGCCAGGTGCAGGTCGATCATGGCCGAGAGCATCCCGCGCCGGCGGTGCTGCGGGTGCACGCCCACCCAGGTCAGGCCGGCCGTGGGCAGCTCGCCGCCCGGCACGCCGAAGCGGGAGAACGGGTACGACGCGTGCATCCCCGCGAGCGGCCGTCCCCGTCCGTCGTCCCCGGGGCCCGCCACGGGCTCCACGCCCACGGTCCGCTCCCACGTCAGCGGGAGCGGCACGTCGTCGAAGTCGTCCACGTGCGTCGGCATCGGGAAGGCCCACGTGTCGAGGTCGATCAGGGCCCGGCGGTCGTCGCCGGTGAGTCGTCGGAAGCGGTAGCCGTCGGGTGCGGGTGTGTCGAAGGAGGTCACCCGACGATCGTCGCCGCCGGGAAGGGGCGCCGCCAGCACATTTCGGCCCCCGCGACGGTCACGGAAACTCTCGGAATACCGAATGTTTCGGGAGTTTCCCTGGCCGAGGGCGGCCCGGGGTAGTCTCGCGCCGTGCCCGAGCAGCCGGCCCCCGACACATCCCCGCTGCCGCCCCCGACGCCGGCGGAGGAGTACCTCGACGAGGTGCTCGCCGTCGTGGAGCGCGTCCCGTCGGGCCGGGCGACGACGTACGGGCTGGTCGCCGAGGCCGTCGCCGACGTGCTCGGGCGCGGCGGTCCGCGCCAGGTGGGCAACGTCATGGCCCGTGCGGGCTCCGGCGTGCCGTGGTGGCGCGTCGTCAACGCGGCGGGATCGCCGCCCGCCCGGCATCTGGACCGGGCGCTCGCCGAGCTGCGGGCGGAGGGCTGCCCGCTGACACGCGACGGCCGCCGCGTCGACCTGCGGCGCGCCGTCTGGCTGCCGTAGCCGCGACGCCTCTCCGTCGAGCGTCACGGTCGGGACCCCGTCGGCAGCGAACGAGGTCCCGATCGCGACGCACGATCAGGACAGGACCGCGGCGACCGACGCCGGGTCGCCCTGCAGCAGCAGCGTCGTGACGGCGGTGGGCTCCCAGCGCGCGACGTCGCGGCGGACCTTGTCGGCCGGCCCCACCAGGGCGACCTCCTCGATGAGCTCCGTCGGCACGGCGCGGGCGGCGTCCTCCTTGCGGCCGGCGAGGTAGAGGTCCTGCACCTCGTCGAGCGCGGACCCGTAGCCGAGCCGGTCGAGCGACGCCTTGTGGAAGTTGGCCTCCTTGGACCCCATGCCGCCGACGTACAGGGCTACGTGCGGGCGCATGAGGTCGGCCGCCGACTCGACGTCGTCGCGCACGACGACGGGCACCGTGGCGAGGACCTCGAACCGGTCCGCCGCCGACCGCTCCGGGGCGCGGGCCGCGAAGCCCGTGTCGAGCCGCTCCCGGTGCTCGGCGTCGGTGCGGGGGGCGTAGAAGCCGGCCATCCAGCCGTCGGCGATCTCGGCGGCGAGCGCGACGTTCTTCGGCCCCTGGGCCGCGAGCACGATCGGGATCTCCGGACGAAACGGGTGCACCGTCGGCTTGAGCGCCTTGCCGAGCCCGGTGGCCCCGGGCGCGTCGGCCGGCAGAGGCAGCCGGAAGAAGTCGCCGTCGGCGGTCACGGGGCGCTCGCGGGCGATCACCTGGCGCACGACGTCGACGTACTCGCGCGTGCGCGCCAGCGGGCGTCGGTACGGCTGGCCGTACCAGCCCTCGACGACCTGCGGGCCCGAGGCCCCGAGGCCGAGCACGAACCGCCCGCCCGACAGGTGGTCGAGCGTGAGTGCCTGCATGGCGGTCGCCGTGGGCGTGCGGGCGGCCATCTGCGCGATGCCGGTGCCCAGTCGCAGGCGCCGGGTGCGCGACCCCCACCAGGCCAGTGGGGTGAACGCGTCCGAGCCGTACGCCTCGGCCGTCCAGACGGAGTCCAGTCCGCGCTCCTCGGCCGCGACCAGCGCGGCCTCGATGCCGTGCGGGGGTGTTCGGGACCAGTACCCGGTCTGCAGTCCGATGCGCAGCGCTGACATGGGCGAGCTCCTCGTCGTCGAGCCGGGGCGGGCGGCCGTCGATGGCGCAGTCGATTCCCGGTACCCGGAGTATGGGGTATTGCGGCTCACCCTAGCCGACCATGTCCTTCCTCTGTGTCGAACATGTGGTTGGTCCGGGATTCGGCCGCCGAATCCCGGACCAACCACATGTTCGGCGGGGAGACGACGAGCCGGTGCCGACGGGTGACATCCTCGCCCTCGCCGTCGAGGACCTGGGCGAGAAGGAGGCGGTGCTCGCCGCCCACCCCGACGTGTGCTTCACCATCGAGCACTTCGACGGGTTCGCCGCCGTGCTGGTGCGCCTGGAGGCGGCGGAGACGGCCGCGCTGACCGAGCTGCTCGAGGACGCCTGGCTCGCCAAGGCGCCCCCGCGTCTCGCCGCGGACTACCTCGCGTGGCGCGGCCGCCGGCGCAGCTGACCGGCCACGAGCAGCACGACGACCAGCGCGAGCGGCACCACCCACCCCGACCACCCGAGGATCGACGCCCGCGTGGTGTCCACGCCCACGCCCGGCGTCACGAAGACGACCGCGACGCCCGCCGCGGCGTTGATCGCCCCGTGCCCCACGGCCGCCGGCCACACGGACTCGGACCGCAGCCGGACCCAGCCGAGCAGGGCACCGGTCACCGTGCACATCCCGCACATCGCCGCGACGGCGACGAGCGGCGGCGCGCCGGGGTAGTTGTAGCCCAGCAGGAGCAGGGGCGTGTGCCAGACGCCCCACACCGCTCCCGAGACCGCGATCGCCGGCACGGTCCCGAGCCGCAGCAGCCGCGGGAACAGATAGCCGCGCCAGCCCAGCTCCTCGCCCAGCGCGGGGACCGTGCTCGTCGCGGCGGCGACGACCAGCGTGGCGAGCTGCCCCGCGACCAGCAGCCACGTGGGGGCGTCCGCGAGGCCGGTCGACCGCTCGGCGGCGAGGTCGCGCAGGCCGGCGAGCCCCACGACGTCCGCCGGGTGCGCACCCAGCAGCGCCCCGACGGGCAGGGCGAGCACGACCACGGCGAGGCACACGACGAAGGCGATCCCCACCCAGCCCAGGACGGCGGTCCACCGCCGGCCGGCAGACGTGACACCGAGGCGGGCCCAGACGCGGCGCTCGCGGTCGACGAACCGCACCGTGAGGACCGCGGCGACGGCGGGCGTGGCCATCATGAGCAGCGCGACCGACCCGAACGCGGCGCTGTCCAGCCCGTCGCCCGACGTGTAGAGCGGGAGCGTGGCGATCCAGGCGAGCACGAAGGACAGCGCGACGAAGACGGCGGGGCCGAGCCACCCTGCCGGGGGCGGGCCGAGCGTGGTGCGGGGCCGCGCGGCCGCCCGTCGAGGCACGGCGGTGGCCGTGCCGGGGGCGGGCTGCGCGGCGGTGGTCATCGCGCTCGATCCACCGCCGGGAGCGGTACCGGGACGACGACCATGGCCCCAGTCTGCGTGACCTGCGACGATCCCGCCACGAGAAGCACGAGGGCCCGCGCCCTCCAGGGCGCGGGCCGTCGGCAGGGCCGCTCAGATGACGTACTCGATGAGCTCCGACGCGTCCTCGACGGCTGTCGGCCGGGCGGTGCGGTGGCGGGGTTCCCGCACGTGCGCGGGCACACCGACCGCGACCGACCCGTCGGGGACGTCCTTGACGACGACCGCGTTCGCACCGATCTGGGCGTCGTCGCCGATCCACAGCGGCCCGAGGACCTTGGCGCCCGCGCCGACCAGCACACGGTTCCCGAGTGTCGGGTGCCGCTTGCCGCGCGTCATCGACCGGCCACCGAGCGTCGAGCCGTGGAACAGCAGGCAGTCGTCGCCGATCACGGTGGTCTCGCCGATGACGACGCCCATGCCGTGGTCGATGAACAGCCGCCGCCCGATCCGGGCACCCGGGTGGATCTCGATCCCGGTGACCCAGCGCGCGAGCTGCGACAGGAGCCGTGCGGGCAGGCGCAGACCGTCCCGGTGCCACATCCGGTGGCTGATCCGGTGCGCCCACACCGCGTGCACACCCGGATAGCCCAGAGCGACCTCGAAGCGGGACCGTGCGGCCGGGTCGTGCGCGTGCGCGGCGTCGAGGTCCTCCGAGAGGATCTCGACGAGGTGGCGCAGCCCGGGCCGGTGCCCCGGCGGCATCGGGTGCGGGGAGGCGTCACCGCCCGCCCCCGTGCGCGGGGTCGCCCCGCCCCGGTCGGGGACGCGTCCGGCGGTGCGCGCGGCGCGGAGCAGCGTCATGTCAGTCCATCAGGTCGGAGTACAGGATGGTGGACAGGTAGCGCTCGCCGAACGACGGCACCACGACGACGATCAGCTTGCCGGCGTTCTCCGGGCGCTTCGCGACCTCGAGCGCCGCGGCGAGGGCCGCGCCGGACGAGATGCCGACGAGAAGACCCTCCTCCTTCGCCGCGCGGCGGGCGTACTCCACCGACGTCTCGGCGTCGACGTCGATCACCTCGTCGTAGACGGAGGTGTCGAGGATCTCCGGGACGAAGTTGGCGCCGATGCCCTGGATCTTGTGGGGACCGGGGGCGCCGCCGTTGAGGATCGGCGACTCGGCCGGCTCCACCGCGACGATCTTGACCTCGGGCTTGCGCTCCTTGAGCACCTGCCCCACGCCGGTGATCGTGCCGCCGGTGCCGATGCCCGACACGACGACGTCGACCTCGCCGTCGGTGTCGGCCCAGATCTCCTCCGCGGTGGTCTCACGGTGGATCTTGGGGTTGGCCTCGTTGGCGAACTGCCGGGCGAGCACAGCGCCGGGCCGCTCGGCGGCGATCTTCTCGGCGGCCGCGACGGCGCCCTTCATGCCCTCGGCACCCGGGGTGAGCACGAGCTCGGCGCCGTAGGCGCGGAGCAGTGCGCGCCGCTCCTTGGACATCGTCTCCGGCATCGCGAGGACGACCTTGTAGCCGCGGGCCGCGCCGACCCAGGCGAGCGCGATGCCGGTGTTGCCGGACGTGCCCTCGACGATCGTGCCGCCCGGCTTCAGGTCGCCCGACGCCTCCGCCGCGTCGACGATCGAGACGCCGATGCGGTCCTTGACGGAGCTGGCGGGGTTGTAGAACTCGAGCTTCGCGACGACGGTCGCGCCGGACTCGGCGGAGAGCCGGTTGAGCTTCACGAGCGGGGTCCGGCCGATGAGCTGGGTCGCGTCCTCGTAGATGCGGGCCATGGTGGTGTGTGTCCTCTTCGTCGGTGTGGTGCCGGCGGTGCCGGCGGATTGACGTGCGGGTATGTGGCCGACGCGCGGGTGTGCACGAGGGCTGTCCGTCACTGTGGACTCGGGAGGGCGACGTCGCCACCGGACGAGGAGGAGGATCGCGGGGGGCCGGTACGCGTCGCGGAGCGGAGCGTCGCGCGCTCGCCGCGGCCCGTGCGGGACGGGTCAGGCGTGACGCGGACGCTCTACAGACAGGTGCAGCAGCAGGGCAGGCAGGGACGGGTGACGACGGCGAGGGGCGCGAGGCGCATGACCGTGTCCTTCCGTCCGGGCGGCGCCGGGGCCGCGGTCGTGAGCACGGCATCCGCGTCGGTGCGGGCCGTGTGTTTCGAGGCTATCGGGCGACGGTGCCGTCGGCAACGGTGCGCCGGGATCGTCTCACGGAGCGGGCGACGGGAATCGAACCCGCGTAGCCAGTTTGGAAGACTGGGGCTCTACCATTGAGCTACGCCCGCACGCTGCCCGCCGCGCGCCCCAGGTGCACGGGGCGGCGCCGGAGCGCGGGCCTCACCCTAGCAAACCTCGCGGCCCCGTCGGCGTCGCCGGGTGACCGACCGTCGTGCGAGGAGGAGCCGCATGAGCAGCACGTCCGTGCCCCAGCCGGCCGTGGACCGCATGGTGGACCCGGCGGGCCGGCCCGTCGTCGTGGGTGTGGTCCCCGGCCAGCCGGACCTCGTCCCCCTCACCGCCGCGTCCTGGGCGCGCGCGGTCGGTGCGCCGGCCATGCGGCTCGCGTACGTGGACACCTCCCGCTACGTCGTCGAGGAGCACGCGGACGGCGGCGTCACGCACGCCCCGCTCGACCCGGACGCGGCGGACGACTCCTGGGAGCGGATCCTCGGGACGATGCGCGAGCACCTGGCCGGGGTGCTCGCCGACGCCGCCGTCCCCTGGCGCCTGGACTACCTCGCCGGGCGCCCCGACCGGGCGCTCACCCACCTCGCGCGCGCCGTGGACGCCGCGGCGATCGTCGTGGGCACGCGCGCCCCCGGGTCGGCCGCGCACCTGCGCGAGCTCCTCGAGGGCTCGGTCGCCGTGCACCTCGCCCACCACCAGCACCGGCCCGTGATCACCGTGCCGACGAGCGTGGTCGACTGGCGGGCGACGAAGGCTCCGTGGCGGTGACGGCGGCGCGCGGGCCGTCGGGCGGCGGAGGGCGGGGCGGTGCCGCGGCGACCGCGGCGACGGCGTCGCTCGTGGCGGCCGGGGGTGCGGTCGGCGCCCTGGGCAGGGCCCTGCTCGAGAACGCTCTCCCCGCGGCGTCCGGCGCGTGGCCCTGGACGACCTTCACGGTCAACGTCGTGGGGTCCCTCGTGCTCGGCGCGCTGCTGGAGACGCTGCTGCGTTCCGGCCCGGACCGCGGCCGGCGGCGGCTGGTGCGCCTCGGGTGCGGCACCGGGCTGCTGGGCGGGTTCACCACCTACAGCTCGTTCGCGGTGGAGGTGGTGCGGCTCGCGCAGGACGGGCACCCGGCGGTGGGCGCCGCGTACGCGCTCGTGAGCGTCCTGGCCGGGGTGCTCGCCGCACTCGCCGGGATCCTCGGCGCAGGGGCCGTGCACCGACGCCGTCGCGCCCGGCGTGGGGGAGCGGCATGACGCCGGCGGCGGCGCTGCTGCTCGCCCTGGCCGGCGGGGCGGGGGCCGCGGCGCGCTTCCTCGTGGACTCGGCGATCGCCCGCCGGCACCACGGAGGGGTCCCGCGCGGGACCCTCGTGGTGAACACGACGGCCTGCTTCCTGCTGGGCCTCCTCACGGGGTGGGCCCTCTCTGCACCGGGGCACGGCGTCCTCCAGGCGGTCCTGGGCGTCGGCTTCCTCGGCGGCTACTCCACCTTCAGCACCGCGAGCGTCGAGGCCGCCCGGCTCGTGCTCGCTGGCCGCGGTGCCGCCGCCGTCCTGCACCCTGTCGGGATGCTGCTCGCCGGCGTCGCGGCGGCCGTCGCCGGGATCGCGCTCGGCCAGCTCTGAGAGCCGCGGCCCGGCGGGGCGTGGCGGCGCGGAGCGGGGCCGACCGCGCACTACACTGACCGAGGCCCGGCGGCGCAGCCGTGGGGCACCGGGGTGTGGCGCAGCTTGGTAGCGCATCTGCTTTGGGAGCAGAGGGTCGCAGGTTCAAATCCTGTCACCCCGACCATTGTGATGTCTCAGGACATCGGGATGGCCCGGACCCACGAAATGTGGGTTCGGGCCATTGTCATTTCTGCGTGTTGGTGCCGCGTGGCTGGTAGTCGCGGGTGAGGTTGATGGTGAGCTCACGCAGGATCTCGCCGGTGGCGGCGTTGATGATGCGCACGTCGTGGTCATGGATCAGGAGCAGGACGTGGGTTCCTGCGTGGGGTCGTCCGATGCCGATGTGGCGTAGTTTTCCGGCGATGCGCAGGGTGACGCAGCCGGTCTTGTCGATCTTGTCGCGGCGGAGTCGGTCGTG
>NZ_SIRP01000001.1:1860033-2335578 GCF_011634835.1 Isoptericola sp. BMS4
AGACACGCTATGCCGATGTCTTGAGACACCCCATTCCGATGTCCTGAGACTGGACACTGTCACCCCGACCATGTGATGTCTCAGGACATCGGGATGGCCCGGACCCACGTTCGTGGGTCCGGGCCATGGTCATTTCTGCGTGTCGGTGCCGCGTGGTCCTGCCGTCACGCCCGTGATCTGGAAGGATCGGCGTCGCGGCCGCCGTCCGGCGCCACGAGACGTCACGAGGAGCTCCGATGAGTACCCCCGACCCGTACCACCCCGGGACGCCCGAGCAGCCGGATCGACAGGGGCGGCCCGACCTGCCCGAGCCGGGCCGGCCGGCACAGCCGGAGCAGCAGCCCCCCGCCGCGCCACCCGCCGGCCCGCACCCGCAGGAGCAGTACGGTCAGAGCCAGTACCCGCCGCCGTCGGCCCCGGGCGCCTACCCGCAGCCGGCGTACCCGCAGGGTCAGTACGCCCAGGGGTACCCGCAGGGCTACGGGCAGCAGCCGCCGGAGAACCCCGGCAGGACGCTCGGCATCGTCGGCCTGATCCTCGGCTTCTTCGGGCCGCTGTCGCTCGTCGGCCTCATCCTGTCGATCGTCGGCCTGCGCAAGTCACGCAAGGTCGGCCAGTCGAACGGCGTCGCCGTGGCCGGCATCGTCGTCAGCGCCCTCGTCCTCGTCGGGACGATCATCGCCGGCATCGTCATCGGCGTGGGTATCGGCTACATCATGGAGCAGTGCGACCAGCTCGGGCCGGGTCTCCACCAGGTCGACGGCGTCACCATCACCTGCGGCTGACCGCGGTCGCGAGGGCGGGGGCGGGGCCTGCCGGGCCCCGCCCCGGACGCGCGTGGCCGCGGGAGTGTTCGCGTGACGTAGGATGGACGGGTTGCCCGTACGTCCGTCGTACGACTTCGCATCCCGCGCCGCAGCAACCGGGCCGGCCCGTGCCGGCGAGACGCGCGCGCACGCACCCGAACCGTTGGAGACCATCGAAGTGAAGAGCGCCGTCGAGACCCTGGATCCCACCAAGGTCAAGCTGACCGTCGAGGTGGAGTACGACGAGCTCAAGCCGAGCATCGACCACGCCTACAAGCACATCGCGGAGCAGGTGAACATCCCCGGCTTCCGCAAGGGCAAGGTCCCCCCGCGCATCATCGACCAGCGGGTCGGCTGGGGCGCCGTCGTCGAGCACGCCGTGAACGACGCGCTGTCGGGCTTCTACCGGGACGCCGTCACGAACGAGTCGCTGCGCCCCCTGGGTCAGCCCGAGGTCGAGGTCACCGAGATCCCCGCGCAGGCGGGGGAGGGGCAGCTCGCCTTCACCGCCGAGGTCGAGGTCCGCCCCGAGCTCACGCTGCCCGAGCTATCCGACATCGCGATCGAGGTCGAGACCACCGAGGTCACCGACGAGGACGTCGCCGAGCGCCTCGACTCGCTGCGGGAGCGCTTCGGCACCCTCGTGGGCGTCGACCGCCCGGCCGCCGAGGGCGACTACGTCGTCATCGACCTCAAGGCCGTCATCGGCGAGGAGGAGATCGACTCGGTCTCCGGCGTCTCCTACCAGATCGGCGCCGGCAACATGCTCGAGGGGCTCGACGAGGCCCTGACCGGCCTGTCGACCGACGAGACCACCACCTTCGCCACGAAGCTCGCCGGGGGCGAGCACGAGGGCGAGGAGGCGCAGGTCACCGTCACCGCCACTGCCGTCAAGGAGCGCGACCTGCCGGCCCCGGACGACGACTTCGCCCAGCTCGCGTCCGAGTTCGACACGCTCGACGAGCTCAAGGCCGACCTGCGTGAGCAGGTCGCGTCGAGCAAGACCTCGAACCAGGCCGTCGCCGCGCGCGACCTCCTGCTCGAGAAGCTGCTCGAGGCCGTCGAGGTCCCGGTCCCGTCCGGCGCCGTCGAGGCCGAGGTGCACCGCCACCTCGAGCAGGAGAACCGCCTCGAGGACGACGAGCACCGCGCCGAGGTCACCGAGGAGGCGACCAAGGCCCTGAAGAACCAGATCCTGCTCGACACCCTCGCCGAGAAGCTCGAGGTCCAGGTGGGCCAGGGCGAGCTCGTGGAGTACCTCGTGCAGGCCTCGCAGCAGTACGGGATGGACCCGAACCAGTTCATCCAGTCGCTCGACCAGGGCGGGCAGATCCCCGCGATGGTCGGCGAGGTGGCGCGCTCCAAGTCGCTGGCCGTCGCGCTGCGCGAGATCGAGGTCAAGGACTCCGACGGCAACGCCGTCGACCTCTCCGAGTTCATCGGCTCGGACGAGGAGGACGAGGCCTCCGCCGAGGACGCCGACGAGGAGTCCGGCGAGCCCACCGAGGGCGAGGACGCCGCCCCCGCCGCCGAGGACGAGGCCGCCAAGGCCTGACACGGCGGCTCCGCGCCGGCGTGCCTCCCACGGCCCGCACCGTCCCAGCGACGGTGCGGGCCGTGGCCGTTCCCGGCGCCCGGGCAGGTGCCTGTGCGCCTGCAGCGAAACCGCGCGCCGGCGGGACGTTCCGGGCCATCGGCGCACGTTAGGGTCGATCGACAGCGATGACGAAGGAGACGGACGTGAACGATCTGCTGCGGATGGACGGTGCGGCGCCGGCGGCGCGTGCCGAGGGCCAGGGCTTCGGCCTCAACGACTCCATCTACAACCGGCTCCTCAAGGAGCGCATCATCTGGCTCGGTTCGGAGGTGCGCGACGAGAACGCGAACGCCATCTGCGCCCAGATGATGCTGCTGGCCGCGGAGGACCCGGACAAGGACATCTTCCTCTACATCAACTCGCCCGGCGGGTCGATCACCGCCGGCATGGCGATCTACGACACCATGCAGTTCGTCCAGCCGGACGTCGCGACCGTCGCGATGGGCATGGCCGCGTCGATGGGGCAGTTCCTGCTCTCCTCGGGCGCGAAGGGCAAGCGCTACATCACCCCGCACGCGCGCGTCCTGATGCACCAGCCCTCCGGCGGCGTCGGTGGCACCGCGACCGACGTCCGGATCGGCGCGCAGCTCATCATGCACATGAAGAAGGTGCTCTCCGAGCTGACGGCCGAGCAGACCGGGCAGACGCTGGAGACGATCCTCAAGGACAACGACCGCGACAAGTGGTTCACGGCGGACGAGGCCCTCGAGTACGGCTTCGTCGACAAGGTCGTGGCCACCGCCTCCTCGGTCACGGGCGGCGGCGAGTCCGCCTGACCCCGACCCCGCCACCACCCAGACCTTTCACGCGAGGAGACATCGTGAGCCACTCCGACGAGTACCAGTTCGCCATGCGGGCGCAGCACCTGGCGGGAGCCGGCGGCCGCCCCGGCGGGGTCGCCCTGCCCTACGGCGCCCCGTCGTCGCGGTACGTGCTGCCGCAGTTCGAAGAGCGCACCGCCTACGGCTTCAAGCGCCAGGACCCGTACACCAAGCTGTTCGAGGACCGCATCATCTTTCTGGGCGTGCAGGTCGACGACGCCTCGGCGGACGACGTCATGGCCCAGCTGCTGGTTCTGGAGAGCCAGGACCCGGACCGCGACATCATCCTGTACATCAACTCGCCGGGCGGTTCCTTCACCGCGATGACGGCGCTGTACGACACGATGCAGTTCATCAAGCCGCAGATCCAGACCGTGTGCCTGGGTCAGGCGGCCTCCGCCGCGGCGGTGCTGCTGGCCGCCGGGCAGAAGGGCAAGCGACTGGCCCTGCCGAACGCCCGCGTGCTCATCCACCAGCCCGCGATGGAGGGCGGCGGCTATGCCCAGGCCTCGGACATCGAGATCCACGCGAACGAGCTCATCCGCATGCGCGAGTGGCTCGAGGAGACGCTGGCGCGCCACTCGGAGAAGTCCGTCGACGAGGTCCGGGAGGACATCGAGCGCGACAAGATTCTCACTGCCGAGGGGGCCAAGGACTACGGGCTCGTCGACCAGGTGCTCGAGAGCCGCAAGCCGGCGGCCGTCACGAGCCGCTGACCTGCGTCGTCGCGGGGCCCGGACGGCTCGCCGAGGCGAGATCCGTGGCCCCGCGACGCGACGCACCGGGCAACGCGGCTGACAACGCCGTCCCGGTGGTGTGGAATGGACGCAGGACCTGATCAGCAACCTGCGCAGGACCCGGCGCAGGACCCAGCTCAGGACATGGAGGCTCCCGGTGGCTCGGATCGGTGACGGTGCAGACCTGCTGAAGTGCTCGTTCTGCGGCAAGTCCCAGAAGCAGGTCAAGAAGCTCATCGCCGGTCCCGGCGTGTACATCTGCGACGAGTGCATCGACCTGTGCAACGAGATCATCGAGGAGGAGCTCGGCGAGGCAGCGGAGCTGGGGCTCACGGAGCTGCCGAAGCCGCGCGAGATCTTCGAGTTCCTCCAGCAGTACGTCATCGGCCAGGACCCCGCGAAGCGGGCGCTGGCGGTGGCGGTCTACAACCACTACAAGCGGGTGCAGGCGGGCGAGACCGCGCGCGAGGGGCGTGACGGCGACGACGCCGTCGAGATCGCCAAGTCGAACATCCTGCTCATCGGTCCCACCGGCACCGGCAAGACCTACCTCGCGCAGACGCTGGCGAAGATGCTCAACGTCCCGTTCGCCATCGCCGACGCGACGGCGCTCACGGAGGCCGGGTACGTCGGCGAGGACGTCGAGAACATCCTCCTCAAGCTCATCCAGGCCGCCGACTACGACGTCAAGAAGGCCGAGACGGGCATCATCTACATCGACGAGGTCGACAAGGTGGCCCGCAAGGCGGAGAATCCGTCGATCACCCGTGACGTGTCCGGCGAGGGCGTGCAGCAGGCCCTGCTGAAGATCATCGAGGGGACGTCGGCGTCCGTGCCGCCGCAGGGCGGGCGCAAGCACCCGCACCAGGAGTTCATCCAGATCGACACGACGAACGTGCTGTTCATCGTGGCCGGCGCGTTCGCGGGCCTGGACGAGATCGTGGCGTCCCGGTCGCGCAAGCGGGGCATCGGGTTCAGCGCGCCCATGGAGACCGGCGCCGACGAGGACCTGTTCGCCGAGGTGCGGCCGGAGGACCTGCAGAAGTACGGACTCATCCCGGAGTTCATCGGGCGGCTCCCCGTCGTCGCCTCGGTCTCGCCGCTGGACCGCGACGCCCTCGTGCGCATCCTCACCGAGCCGCGCAACGCCCTGCTCAAGCAGTACCAGCGCATGTTCGAGATCGACGGCGTGGAGCTGGAGTTCGAGCCCGACGCCGTCGAGGCGATCGCGGAGCAGGCGCTCCTGCGTGGGACGGGCGCGCGCGGCCTGCGGGCCATCATGGAGGAGGTCCTCCAGCAGGTGATGTTCGACGTCCCGAGCCGCGACGACGTCGAGCGCGTCGTCATCACCCGGGACGTCGTCATCGAGAACGTCAACCCGACGGTCGTGCCCCGGACGTCGCCGGTGCGTCGCACTCCGCGGGAGAAGTCGGCCTGACCGCGCCGGGCCGAGCTCGCGTCCGCGCCGCCCGCCTCAGCGGGCGTACAGCTCCTCGACGTCGGCCGCGAAGTCGTGCAGCACGACGTCGCGGCGGACCTTCAGGGACGGCGTGAGGTAGCCGTTCGCCTCCGAGAAGTCGCCCTCCAGGACGCGCACCGCGCGGATCGCCTCCGCCCGGGAGACCACCCCGCTCGCCTCCGCCGCCGCCTCCTCCAGCGCGGCCAGCACCCGAGGGTCGCGGCGCGCCTCGGCCGGGCGCAGCGCCGGCAGCCCCCGCGACGCGAGCCACCCGGGCAGCATCTCCGCGTCGAGCGTCACCAGCGCGCCGACGAACGGTCGCCCGTCGCCGACGACGACCACCTGGGACACGACCGGGTGGCCGCGCAACCGGTCCTCCAGCGCCGCCGGGGCCACGTTCTTGCCGCCGGCGGTGACGATGATCTCCTTGGTCCGGCCTGTGATCCGCAGGTGCCCGCCGTCCAGCACGCCGAGGTCCCCGGTGCGGAACCAGCCGTCGGTCACCGCGAGGGCGGTGAGGTCCGGGCGCCCGCGGTACCCCCGGAACACGTGCGGCCCGGCGACCAGCACCTCGCCGTCGTCGTCGACGCGCACGGACGTTCCGGGGAACGGCGGTCCCACCGTGCCGATCCGCAGGTCGGCAGGGAGGTTCACCGCTGCCGGCGCCGTGGTCTCGGTGAGGCCGTACCCCTCGAGCACGGTCAGGCCCGCGCCGCGGAAGAAGTGGCCGAGCCGCTCCCCGAGCGCGGCGCCGCCGGAGATGGCGTACCGCAGCCGGCCGCCCATCGCGGCACGCAGCCCGCGCAGCACGAGGAGGTCGGCGACCGCGTGCCGCGCGCGCAGCCCGGCGGGGACCCTCCCCGCCTCCAGCGCCCGTGAGCGGTCGCCGGCGACCCGGGCGGCCCAGCGGAACACGCGGAGCCGGACGCCCGTCCCGGCGCGCTGCTCCGCGGCGTTGTACACCTTCTCGAAGACGCGGGGCACGGCCAGCAGGAACGTGGGCCGGAACGTGCCCAGGTCGGCGACCAGGGTCTTGACGTCCGGCAGGTGCCCCAGCACCGCGCTCGACCCGACCACCGCGACCTGGATGAGGCGCGCGAAGACGTGCGCGAGCGGGAGGAACAGCACCGTGCGCGCCCCCTCGGCCTCCAGGAGCTCCGGCAGCACGACGCGCGCGTTGAGCGCCAGGTGCGCGAAGTTCCCGTGCGTGAGCTCGGCACCCTTGGGACGCCCCGTCGACCCCGACGTGTACACGATCGTCGCCAGGTCGTCGCGGCGCACCGCTCGGCGGCGCGCGACCACGTCCCGCGTGGCGACGGTCGCTGCCGCCTCCCGCAGGGCGTCCACGGCGCCGTCGGCGATGACGAGGACCTCCGTCAGGTCCGGCAGCCGGTCCTGCACCTGCCGCACGGCGTCGGCGTGGGCCGCGGTCTCGACCACCACGGTGGCCACGCCCGCGTCGGACAGGATCCACCACACCTGCTCCGGCGACGACGTCTCGTACACGGGGACCGGCACGGCGCCGACTGCCCACAGGGCGAAGTCCAGCAGCGTCCACTCGTAGCGCGTGCGGGACATGATGGCCACCCGGTCGCCTGCTTCGACGCCCCGCGCGAGGAGGCCACGCGCCACGACGAGCACGTCGTGGTCGAACTCCGCCGCGCTCACCCGGACCCAGTCGCCCGCCGGAGTCACCCGCCGCTCGATCAGCGTGGCCTCGCCGGCGCGGGCCACCCGGTCCGCCAGCAGGGTGTTGATGCTCGTGCTCTCGGGCACGTCCACGCGGCTCGGAGCGGTGGCGAGGTCCATGCGTGCGGGTCTCCGGGGTGCAGGGGTGTCGGGCAGAGAGGGGGACCGGGCGCACGGCGTGGTCTCGCCGTCCGAGTCGGGCGGCGGCCGGTCGGTGCACACCCTGGCCGAGGAGGGACCTTACACGGGCGTGGGGCACGACACGCCCGTGCGACGGTGGTGCGTGCGTCACGCCTCGTAGGATCGATGCATGCCCGACAACATCGCCGACGGCCCGCGCCCGGACGAGGCCCCCGAGCCCGAGCAGGCGCAGGTACCCGCTGAGATCCTCGCCCTGCGGGGGAGCATCGACAACATCGACGCCGCCCTGGTGCACCTGCTCGCCGAGCGGTTCAAGATGACCCAGCGCGTCGGCGAGCTCAAGGCCACGGGCGGGCTCCCGCCCGCCGACCCCACCCGCGACCGCCAGCAGATCGACCGGCTCAAGGGCATCGCCTCCGCGGCGGGCCTCGACCCGGAGTTCGCCGAGCAGTTCCGCAATTTCATCGTCTCCGAGGTCATCCGCCACCACGAGCGCATCGCGGCAGAGCACGCCGCGGGGCGCCGCCAGGGCGAGCTCCCTCCCCTCGACACCTACTCTTGAAGAGGTGAGGTCTGAGGGGCCTGACGCGGTGGCGTCCGAGCGGGTTCGGGCGCAGGCTGGATGGCACAGCCGACGCGAGACCCAGGGGGACGCACCGCATGAAGATCGACTGGCTCAAGCCCCTCGTCGGACGCCCGGGACTGTTCGCGACCGTGCACCTGGACGCGACACCCTCGGCGGAGGCCGGTGAGAAGGACATCGCGAACCGTTGGCGTGCCGCACGGCGCGCGCTCGAGCACCAGGGCGCCCCGACGGCCGTCCTGGACGCTCTCGAGGACGCCGTGCGGCGCCCCAGCCACGAGGGCGGCGAGCGGGGCCGCGTGCTCGTCGCCGACGTCGACGGCGTGCTCGTGGACCGGATGCTCCGCCACGCACCGACCGCGCCGACGGCCGTGTGGCTGCCGGTGCCCGCACTGCTCCAGGCGGCGCTCGCCGCGGACGAGGCGGTCGACGCGCTGTGCGTCGCCGTCGACCGTGCCGGCGCCGACTTCTGGTCGTGCGACGCCGAGGGCCGCGACGCCGGGCGACGCGAGACGTACACCGCGCCGCACGACGAGGTCAGCAAGACGTCCAGTCCCGGCACCAAGCGGGCGACCATCGAGTCGCGCGCAGAGGACACGTGGGAACGCAACGCGGCCGCCGTCGCCGCGGAGATCGACCGCCGGGTCGCGCAGGAGCGCCCCGAGGTGGTGCTCCTCACCGGGGACGTCCGGGCGGTGAAGTCCGTACGCTCCGACCTGGGGCAGGCGGCCGCCGTGCGGGTCGTGGAGGTCCCGGGCGGCGGGCGCGGGGGAGCCGGCGTCCACGCCGACGCGTTCGCCGCGGCCGTCGAGGACGCCCTCGACTCGTACCGGGAACGCCGCCGGGAGGTGACCCTGGCGGAGTACCGCCAGGACCAGGGCCGCGAGGAAGGCGCCGTCACCTCCGTCGACGACGTCGTCGCCGTGCTCGCCCGCGGGCAGGTCAAGGAGCTCGTGCTGTCCGAACAGCTCGTCACGGAGGCGACGTCGGCGCTCGCGACGACCGGGGCCGACGGCGGCATCGTCCTCGACGGCCTGCTCGGCGGGCGTCGCCTGTGGATCGGCCCGGACCCGATGCACGTCGCGCGGACCCGCGCCGACCTCGAAGGGCTCGGCGTGCACGACGGCCTCCAGGAGCTGCCCGCGACCTCCGCCCTGCTGCGCGCCGCCATCGCGCAGGACGCCGGGCTGACCTTCGCCCCCGAGGGCTCCGTCGAGCTCGTCGACGGCGTCGGGGCCACCCTGCGCTGGCACGACGGCGCGACGCCGCGCGAGGTGGCGGCGACGATGAGCGGGGACGGGGCGCGGTTCGCTGTGCCGCGGTAGCCGCTTCTCTGCTCGCGTTCTCTGCTCGCGGGCGATGTCCTCCGGTTGCGGGCGGGTCCGGGCAGGGCCGTGTCGCGAGGCGTCCATCCGGTCGCTCGTTCCTCGCGACCTCCCGCCAGGCCCATCCAGCCTCCCGACACTGCCCTCCCCGGACCCGCTTGTCCGGAAGGTCACGGTCGTTTGCGCTGAGCGACGACGAGGGGACGATGCGCAGCCGGTGCGCACCGTCCCCTCTCGATCGAGGTGGAGCGAAGGCTGGTCAGGCCTTGGGCTTCTTGGCCGGGGGTTCGCCCAGCTCGGAGGCGGTGACGACGATGCCGCCCTGGACGTCGGGGTTGCCCTGGCCCTCGGTGGCCTCGACGAGGTCGAGGGTGCCGGTGGCGCGGCCCGCGCCGCGGACGTCGTCCACCGCCGAGCGGACGCCGTCGATGAGGGCGGCGGGCACCGCCATCGTCGCGGACAGGATCGGCGTGCGCATCGAGACCTTCGCCTCGGACTTGATCTTGCGCAGCGCGGCGAGCGCGTTCCCGGCGGCCAGGAGCTGTGCGGGATCCGCGTCGCCGGCCGCGGCCCGCAGCGGCGCCGACGTCGGCCACGCGGCGCGGTGCACCGACCCGGTGCGCCACCACGACCAGACCTCCTCGGTGGCGAACGGGATGAACGGCGCCAGGAGGCGCAGCATCACGTCCAGCGCGAGGGCGAGCGCGGTGCGCGCGCTCGCGGTCTCGGCCGTGACCTCCGCGGCCGACGCGCCCGCGCCGTACGCGCGGTCCTTGACCAGCTCGAGGTAGTCGTCCGTGAAGGTCCAGAAGAAGGTCTCGGTGACCTCCAGGGCCCGGGTGTGGTCGTAGGCCTCGAAGGCCTCCGTGGCCCGCTCGACGACGTCGGCCAGCCCCGCGAGCATCGCCCGGTCGAGGTCGACCGTGACGTGGGCCGGGTCGAGGACGATCTCGCCCGCGCCCGTCTCGGGGTCGACGCCGAACGTCAGCGCGAACTTCGAGGCGTTGAGCACCTTGATGGCGAGGCGGCGGCCGATCTTCATCTGGCCGACCTCGAACGCGGCGTCGGTGCCCAGGCGTGCGGCCGCGGCCCAGTAGCGCACCGCGTCCGACCCGTGCTCGACGAGCAGGTCCATCGGCGTGACGACGTTGCCCTTGGACTTGGACATCTTCTTGCGGTCCGGGTCGAGGATCCAGCCGCTGATCGCCGCGTGCTTCCACGGCAGGACGCCGCACTCCAGGTGCGAGCGCACCACGGAGGAGAACAGCCAGGTGCGGATGATGTCCTGGCCCTGCGGGCGCAGGTCCATCGGGTAGACGCGCTCGAACAGGTCCGGGTCCCGCTCCCAGCCGGACACGATGAGCGGCGACAGGGACGACGTCGCCCAGGTGTCCATGACGTCGGCGTCGCCGACGAAGCCGCCCGGCGCGCCGCGCTGCGACTCGTCGTAGCCGGCGGGGGCCTGCGACGTCGGGTCGACGGGCAGCTCGGCCTCGGACGGGACGATCGGGTGGTCGTGGTCGACGTCGCCGGAATCGGTGACCGGGTACCACAGCGGCACGGCCACGCCGAAGAAGCGCTGCCGGCTGATGAGCCAGTCGCCGTTGAGGCCGTTGACCCAGTTCTCGTACCGCACCCGCATGAAGTCGGGGTGGAAGTCGAGCTCCTTGCCGCGGGCGAGCAGCTCGGCCTTCAGGTCGCGCGCCTCCCAGTCCCGGCCACCGTTGCGGATGTACCACTGTCGCGAGGTGACGATCTCGAGGGGCTTGTCGCCCTTCTCGTAGAAGTTCGTCATGCGCTGCGTCGGGGTCGGCTCACCGACGAGGTCGCCCGAGGCGGCCAGCGCCTCGACGACGGCCTTGCGGGCGCTGAACGTCGTCCTGCCCGCGAGCTCGTCGGCGTACAGGGCCGCGCCCGGGCCGCCGGCGATCCACTCCGGCGTCTCACGGGCGAGGCGCCCGTCGCGCTGGATCACGGAGCGGGTGGGCAGCTGCAGCTCGCGCCACCACTGGACGTCGGTCAGGTCGCCGAAGGTGCAGCACATCGCGATGCCGGCGCCCTTGTCCATGGCGGCGGCCGGGTGCGCGAGCACGGGCACCTCGACGCCGAACAGGGGGGAGGTCACGGTGGTGCCGAACAGGTCCTGGTAGCGCTCGTCGTCCGGGTGGGCGACGAGGGCCACCACGGCGGGGATGAGCTCCGGGCGCGTCGTCTCGATGTGCACCGGGTCGCCGCCGTCGCGACCGAACGCCACCCGGTGGTAGTGCCCCGGGTACTCCCGCGCCTCGAGCTCGGCCTGGGCCACCGCCGTCTGGAACGTCACGTCCCACAGCCCGGGCGCCTCGGCCTGGTAGGCCTCGCCCCGGGCGAGATTGCGCAGGAAGGCGCGCTGCGAGGCCGCGCGGGACGTCGAGTCGATCGTCTGGTAGTTCTGCGCCCAGTCGACGGACAGGCCGAGGCGCCGCCACAGCTCCTCGAACTGCCGCTCGTCGTCGGCGGTGAGCCGCTCGCACAGCTCGATGAAGTTGCGGCGGCTGATCGGCACCTGGTCGCCGGGCTTGACCTTCTTGCCCTCCGTGCCCTCGTGCGGCGGCGTGAAGTCCGGGTCGTAGGGCAGCGACGGGTCGCAGCGCACGCCGAAGTAGTTCTGCACGCGGCGCTCGGTGGGCAGGCCGTTGTCGTCCCAGCCCATCGGGTAGAAGACCTTCTTGCCGCGCATGCGCTGGAACCGCGCCACGGTGTCGGTGTGCGTGTAGCTGAACACGTGGCCCACGTGCAGCGAGCCGGAGACGGTCGGGGGCGGGGTGTCGATGGAGTAGACCTGCGCGCGCGTGGCGGTGCGGTCGAAGGCGTAGGTGCCCTCGGCGCTCCAGCGCTCGTCGAAGCGCTGCTCCAGGCCGTCGAGGCTGACCTTGTCCGGTACCTCCCTGACCACCGCGCGCACGACGTCGCCGGCTACGGCGCCGGTCGGGGAGGTCGCTGCGGACGGCTGCACGGGCGCGGTCTGCGCCTCGGGGGTCGGGAAGTCGCTCATGGTGCGTCATTGTCCCAGATCCGGGGCGGCCGTCCGCAACGGTTTCCACGGGTCGGCACGCCCGGCCGGGCGGTCCGCCGGCCGGGGCGAGAAGTCTGACTAGAATCAGAGACCATGGTCAGAGAAATGTCGGAGGCAGGTGCGTCCGAGCTCGCCGAGCAGTCCGCCGTCGTGCGCCGGTTCAACCGCAGCTACACCCAGCGCGTCGGCGCGCTCGAGGAGTCGTTCCTGGGGCTGGGCATGCCGCTGGGCACGGCCCGCCTGCTCTACGAGGTCGGCGTCGAGCCCGGGACCACGCGAGACCTGCGCGCCCGGCTGGGGCTCGACTCCGGCTACCTGTCGCGTCTGCTGCGCCGCCTCGAGTCCGACGGCCTCGTCGACGTGTCGCCGGACGACGACGACCGGCGCCGCCGCCGGGTGCGGCTCACCGCCGCGGGCCGGCGCGCCTGGGACGACCTGGAGCGTCGGTCGGCCGAGCGCGCGCGGGACCTCATCGCGCCGCTGACGCCGCGCCAGCGCGCCCGGCTCGCGGCCGCCCTGTCCGACGCCGACCTCCTGGTGCGGGCCGCGACCGTCACCCTGGAGCAGGTCTCCCCGACGTCGGACGAGGCCCGGGCGGCCGTCGCGGCGTACGTCGCCGAGCTCGACGAGCGGTTCCCCGGCGGCTTCGACGCGAGCGGCGCCGTGGACGCCGACGCCGAGCGGCTCGCGCCTCCCACGGGGGCGTTCGTCGTGGCCACGAGCGATGGCGCGCCCGTGGCCTGCGGCGGCGTGCAGGCCCTGGGCGACGGCGTCGGGGAGATCAAGCGGATGTGGGTGCACCCGGGCTGGCGCGGGGCCGGGCTGGGGTCGCGCCTGCTGCGTCATCTCGAGGGTGTGTGCCGTGACCTGGGCTATGACGAGGTGCGCATGGACACGAACGGCTCCCTCGTCGAGGCCGTCGCCATGTACGAGCGCGCGGGGTACCGTCGGATCGCGCGCTACAACGACAACCCGTACGCCGAGCACTTCTTCGCCAAGCGGATCGCGTGACCGCGCCGCGGCGGTTCCCAAGACTCGGAGTAGCAGGTAGGCGTAAGGTCGGGGCATGGCAGCATCTGACGACCTGACCATCGGCTACGCCGCGATGCTCGAGCAGTTCCACCCCACCGACGTGGTCGAGTACTCGGCCTACGCGGAGGAGCACGGATTCTCGGGCGTCATGGCCGCCGACCACTTCCAGCCCTGGGTGCCGCAGCAGGGCGAGGCGGCCTTCGTGTGGAACGTGCTGACCGCGCTCGGCGAGCGCACCAGCGGGGACCTCGGGCCCGGCGTGACGGCGCCGACCTTCCGGTGGCACCCGGCCATGGTGGCGCAGGCCTCGGCCACGCTCGCCGCGATGTACCCGGGCCGCCACTGGCTCGGCCTCGGGTCCGGCGAGGCGCTGAACGAGCACGTCGTCGCGGGCTACTGGCCCGAGGCCCCGGAGCGGATCAACCGCATGTTCGAGGCCATCGACATCATCAAGAAGCTCTTCGCCTCCGGGATCGAGGGCAAGGACGTCAAGCACTCCGGGCAGTACTACAAGATGGAGTCCACGCGGCTGTGGACCATGCCGGAGGTGCCGCCGGAGATCCTCGTCGCCACCGCCGGCCCCATCACCGCCAAGCGTGCCGGCAAGCACGCGGACGGCCTCATCACCGTCGGGGCGCCGCTGGAGAAGATCGAGATGCTGTTCGGCCGGTTCGACGCCGGCGTCAAGGAGTCCGGCCGCGACCCGGAGGGGATGCCGAAGGTGCTCCAGGTGCACATGTCGTGGGCCGAGACCGACGAGGAGGCCATGGCCAACGCCATGACCGAGTGGCCCAACGGCGGCATGAAGTTCCCCAAGGCCGACATCCGCTCGCCGCACGACTTCGCGCAGATGGCCAAGCTCGTGCGCCCGGAGGACTTCGAGGGCCGGATGGTCGTCTCGTCCGACCCCGACGCGCACCGCGCCGCGATCCAGAAGTACGTCGACCTCGGGTTCGACCGGATCTACCTGCACAACGTGGGGCGCAACCAGAAGGAGTGGATCGAGGTCTTCGGCCGGGACGTCCTGCCGAAGCTGGCACGGTGAGCGCGTCGGGCGCACGGCTCGCGGTCTGGGCTCCCGCCGGCCTGCCCGAGGTCCGCCCCGGCGACGACCTCGCGGCGCTCGTCGGCGACCTGCTCGCCGCCGACGCCGCGGCCTCGGGCGACCCGGTGGCCGAGGGCGACGTCGTCGTGGTGACGTCGAAGGTCGTGTCCAAGGCCGAGGGGCGCGTCGTGCGCGCCGCGGACCGCGAGCAGGCGATCACCGACGAGACCGTGCGCGTGGTCGCGTCCCGTACCCGGCCGGACGGGCAGCCGCCGCTGCGGATCGTCGAGAACCGGCTCGGCCTCGTCATGGCCGCGGCCGGCGTCGACGCGTCGAACACGCCGGACGGCACCGTGCTGCTGCTGCCCGAGGACCCGGACGCCTCCGCGCGGGCGCTCCGCGCCGCGCTGCGGGCCCGCCTCGGCGTGGACCGGCTCGGTGTCGTCGTCACCGACACCGCCGGCCGGCCCTGGCGGGACGGTCTCGTCGACATCGCGATCGGTGCCGCGGGCGTCGCCGTCGTCGACGACCTGCGCGGCGGCACCGACGCCCACGGGCGGCCGATCTCCGTGACGGTGACGGCGGTGGCCGACGAGGTCGCCGCGGCGAGCGAGCTGGTGCGGGGCAAGACGGCGGGCCGTCCCGTCGCCGTCGTGCGGGGGCTGGCGCACCACGTGCTGCCCGGGGACGAGGCCGGGGCGGGCGCCCGCAGCCTCGTGCGCCCCAGCGCGGACGACCTGTTCCGCGAGGGCAGCGCCGAGGCCTACGCGCGGGGCGCCGCCGACGCCGCCGGAGCTCCCGGCGAGGCCGACGGCGCCCGCTGACCGCGTCGTGCGCGCGCCCGCGTCCTCGCGTCCGGCCGGCGGCCCGCGCAATTCGGCGTGCTCGCGGCCGCCCGAGCGCCCTAGGGTGCGGCCATGCTTCCCGCCGACTGGATCGAGCACCGCCGTCCCGACGACCGCGAGCCACTGGGCTGGCTGCGGCCCGAGGGGGACACCTGGGTGGCCGTGTCGCTGCTCGGGCGCGAGGTCAGCGGGCCGCTGGACTGGACCGGCGCCGAGGAGGCGCTGGAGGAGGTCGGACTGTCGTGGATGGCCGACGTCTGGACGCTCGAGCGCGACGGCGAGGCGCCGCTGCGCGTGCGGCTCGTCGAGGTCACGCCGGAGCGCGTCGTCGTGCAGACCGACGACTTCGGCGCCGTCGACGCGCCGGTCGACCGCTACGAGCTGCCGTGGCCTGCGCCGGCCGGGCTGCGCCCGCGCCGCGACGACGACCCCGACGGGCGCGTCCTGTTCGCCCGGTGACCGCGCCTCGCCCGGTCGCGGCTCACCCGGTCTCCGTCGTGCCCTCGTAGAGGCCGACGACGTTGCCGTCCGGGTCGGTGAAGGCGGCCCACCAGCTCGTCGGGCTGATCTCGCTCTTGGGCACCGCCACGGTCCCGCCGAGCTCGGTGGCCCTCGACAGCGCCTCGTCGATCGAGTCGACCTCGACGTAGCTGCGCGGCTGGGCGAAGCCGTCGGAGCGTGGCGCGAGCCCGCCTCCGCTGATCTGGTTCGGTGCGCGCCACATCGGGTAGTCCTCGAAGCCCGGCGGCGCCTCGATCCGCCAGCCGAAGACGCCGCCGTAGAACCGCTTGGCGCGGTCGAGATCCGACACCGGGATGTCGATGTGGGTGATGTCGCCGTGGGCCATGGGGTGCTCCTCGTGGGTCGGTCGGTGGTCGCCCCCTCGTCAGCACGCTAGAGCGGGCGCACCGCACCCGCTCGGCGTGTCGGCCGGGGCGTGCCTGTCCCGGCGGCGCGCCGTCTGGCAGCCTGCCGTCATGACGGCGACGGACCCGATCGACCTGACGACCCGGCACGGTCGTCGCACCGCGCAGCGGCTCCGGACCGAGGAGGTCGTCTGGCTGACGACGGTCGACCCCTCGGGGATGCCGCAGCCGACGCCCGTGTGGTTCCTGTGGCGGCCCGGCGCGCCCGGCGAGCCGGGGATCGGCGACGTCCTGCTCGTCTCGCGGCCGGGGACGGCGAAGCTGCGCAACGTGCGGCAGCGCCCGGGGGTCGCGCTGCACTTCGGCACGGACGCGCGGGGCGACGACGTCGTCGTGCTCCTGGGGAGGGCCCGGGTCGAGGGCGAGGAGCGTCTCGACGCCGACCGGCGCGCGGAGTTCGACGCCAAGTACGCGACGGCGATGGGCCGCCTGGGCATGACGCCGGAGGGGTTCCACGACGACTACCGCGTGCTCGTGCGCGTCGTGCCGGAACGGTTGCGCGGCTGGTAGGGCCCGCGGCGGCCTCGGGGTGCCGCCCGCGTGGCGCGTGGTCGACCGCGTCGCAGGCCCTGATACTCGGTATCGGCGCTCGCCGTCGAGCGTCCGCGGGCAAGGACGTCCGCGCACGACCGCACGACGCGACGAAGGAGCCGCCTCATGCCCGCCGCCCGCCGACCCCGCCGCACCCTGGCCGTCGCCGCCACGCTCGCCCTCGCCGCCGCGGCGTCCGCCGCGCCGGCCCACGCGGCCCCGCCCCCGGTGGAGTACGTCGCGCTCGGCGACTCGTACTCCGCGGGGTCCGGCATCCTGCCGATCGACCTGCACGCCCCGGTCGCCTGCCTCCGCACCACCGCGAACTACCCGCACCTGCTCGCCGACGACCTCGGCGCGGACCTCACCGACGTCACCTGCGGCGGCGCGAGCACGGACGACCTGTTCGCGCCGCAGCACCCCGGCGTCCCCGCGCAGCTCGACGCGGTGACCGCCGGGACCGACCTGGTGACGCTCACGATCGGCGGCAACGACGGCAGCACGTTCGTCGGCGCGCTCCTCGCCTGCGGCTCGGCGGGCGTGCTGAGCGCCGGGCACGGCAACCCGTGCGAACGCCTCTACGGTGACCGGTTCACCGCGCAGGTCGAGCAGGACACCTATCCCGCCGTCCGGCGGGCGCTCCGGGAGATCCGCGAGCGGGCCCCGCACGCCGACGTCGTGGTGCTCGGCTACCCGTGGATCCTGCCGCCGGAGCAGGGGTGCTTCGCGAAGCTGCCGATCGCCCGCGGCGACGTGCCGTACCTGCGCGACCTGCAGGCCACGCTCGACGACGTCATCGAGAGGGCCGCCGCCGAGACCGGGGCGACCTTCGTCGACCTGTCCGGGCGGAGCGAGGGCCACGACGCGTGCGCGCCCGCCGACGAGCGGTGGATCGAGCCGCTCCTGCTCGGCACCAACGTCGTCCCCGTACACCCGAACGCCCGGGGCGAGGCGGCGATGGCCGACGCCGTGGCGGACGCGCTCGGCCGCTGAGCGGCGGGTCACCACGTCGGGGCGGCGGGGCCCGTCTCGGATCGTCACCGCGCACCCGCTCACGGTGTTGGGACGAACGACGTGCTGGAGCTGAGGTCCTCCAGCTGCCCCGAGGCGCCCGACCACAGCACCTTCGTGTCGGTCGCCGACGCGTCGACGACGTGGCGCACCGCGAGATTCGCGGCGACCTGGTTGCCGGACAGGAAGTTGCGCGCTCCGCTCTTGACCAGCACGACCGTCGGCGTCGCCCCCGACGGGACGATGTCCGCGCCGTCGACGGCGAACGAGAAGAGGTTGGCGGAGACGGCGTTGTCGTCGCCGTCGAGGTGCACCATGCCGTACAGGTCGTCGTTCCGGGCCGGACCGCCGTCGCCGAAGATGCGACGGAAGTGGTTGCCGGAGATCAGGTGCTCGTGGCACGGGGTCTCGTGCACGATCATCCCGGAGAAGTTGCTCACCAGCTTGTTGCCGGTGACGACGGCGCGGTGCACGTTCTTGCACTGGATGCGCGCGCCCCACAGCAGGCTGTTGCCGTTGATCACGCAGTTCTCCGCGTTCTCGACGAAGACGGAGTCGCCGCCCCACGGCGTGACGATCGTGTTGTTCGTGATCCGGCCGGCGATCGATCCACCGATCATCCGGACGCCGTTGCCGCACTCACCGATGAAGTTGTTCGTGATGAAGTACGCGTCCGCGTTGCGGACCGTGAGGGCCTCCTCGAGGTAGACGAAGCCCATGCCTTCGACGCGGACGGCGTCGTTGTCGTACTCGAAGCGGATGCCGGTCTTGCCATTGCCGTTCGCGCCGACGTACGGCTTGGAGCTGCTCACGCCGTCGAGGCAGAAGTCCTGGAAGACGACGGAGTTGAGCCGGCCGTTGGTGGCCGGGTCGCCGGCCCGGTTCACGAGGAAGCCCACCTGCCCGTCGTTCGCGATCTGCACGTGGCTGGAACCCGGGAGCGTCTCGACCCACGCCGAATGGTCGACGTCGTCGCGGATGGCCTCGGAGAGGAAGCCGTGACCGGAGCCCTTGATCGTGAGGAACCCGACGTCGATGACCGCGGTCGTCTGGAGGGTGTAGTGCCCGGGCGGGATGTAGACGACGGCGCCGGGCCTCGTGGTCTGGCCTGTCTGCTGGGCGTGGATGTCGGCGACGATCTCATTGATCACCTGCCCGATGTCGGTCTGCGGGGACACGCTCGCGGGGAAGGTGGTGACGTCGTACACGGTGGATGCCACGGGGAGTCTCCTCTGGTCAGATCAGGCCGACGATGGCGTCGTAGGGCGGGGTCGCCGGAGCCTCGGCGGCTGCGGCGGCCCGTGCCGGACCGGGCCGTCCGTCCGGGAGCGCGCTGAGTGGTGCGGCCGCGGCGGCGATGCCGAGAGCCACGAGGACGCGACGCCGCGAGATCGGTGGGCCGGGGTTCGGCCGGGCATGGGGCCCGTCGTTCGTCATGGTCACCTGGTTTCGTGGGAACGGGTCGACGCGACGGCGCGCCGACAGTTGGGGGAGCGGGCTCCTAGCCCTTGACGGCGCCCGCGGTCAGGCCCGCGATGACGTGGCGCTGCAGCACGGCGTAGATCGCGAGCTGGGGGAGCAGGACCAGGGTTGCGGCGGCCATCATCCCGCCGTAGTTCACGGAGTACTGGCCCTGGAACTTGGAGACGGCCAACGAGATCGTCGCCAGGTCCGGGTCGTTGATGAGGACCGACACGAACGGGAACTCGTTGAACACGTAGACCACGTTGAAGATCACGACCGTGGCGAGGATGGGGCGCATCACCGGCACGACGACCGACCAGCAGAGCCGGAACAGCCCGGCGCCGTCGATGATGGCGGCCTCCTCGAGCTCGCCCGGCATGCCGCGCAGGAAGCCGGTGAGCAGCAGGGTGTTGAACGGGATGGACACCACGGCGTAGGGGAGGATCACCGCGGCGTAGGTGCCGAAGATGCCCAGGGCCAGGTCGAGGCGGTAGACCGGGAAGAGCAGCACGTAGACGGGCACCGCCAGCCCCGCCAGGAAGTACAGCAGGAGCGCGGACTGCACGCCGCGCCGCCGGAAGACCATGCGGGTCAGCGCGAACGACACCATGAACGAGACGGTGGTGCCGATCGTCACCGCGGCGGTGGCGATGATGATGGTGTTCTTGTACATCTGCACGAGCGGCAGCGTGGCGATGGCGTCCCGGTAGTTCTCGAGCGTGAGCGTCCGCACCGAGAACGGGTCCGAGAGGATCTGGTCGCTCTGCTGGAAGGACAGCAGGACGATCCAGAGGATCGGCAGCACCACGAGGAAGACGATCAGGTAGGCGAAGCCGGCGACGACGAGGCGAGCGCGCAGCCGCCGACGGCGCTCTGCGTCCGGTGACGGGGCAGGCCGGTGCGCCGCGCGTCGGCGCCGGACGCCGGGGGCGCCCACGGGCGGCGCCGGTGCCTGGCGGTCGTGGACGGTGGCGGGGGACGGGGGAGCGCTCCGGGTGCTCATGCGGACCGCCCGCGGCGTGCGAGGACCAGGTAGGCGAGCGAGGTGAGCGCGCCGAGGACGAGCACAACGACGGCGATCGCCATGCCGGACCCGTAGCGCTGGCTCGTGAAGGTGACGAAGTACATGTAGCTGACCAGGGTCTCGGAGCGGTGGACGGGGCCGCCGCCGGTGAGCATGTAGACGAGTTCGAAGATCTTGAAGACGTTGGTGACGAGCAGGATCGAGACGATGCCGACGGTCTCGCGCATCATCGGGACGGTGACGTGGAGCAGCTGCTGCCAGCGGGTCGCGCCGTCGAGGGAGCTCGCCTCCATCACGTCGCCGGGGAGCTGTTGCAGGCCCGCGTAGAAGATCGTCATCGCGAAGCCGATGCTCGCCCAGCTGAAGACGAGAGCGATGGAGTAGGGCGTGAGCGAGTCGCCGCCGATCCACTGGATCTCGGGGATCCCGAGGGGCACGAGCAGCCGGTTGAGCAGTCCGACCCGCGGGTCGAGGATGAACACCCAGACGAGGCCGACGAGGATCGGCGCCACGATCGCCGGCCCGAACAGGAGCGCCCGCAAGGCGCCCGCGGCCCGGATCCGCTGCTGCATCAGCAACGCCAGGGCGAAAGATGCCGGCACGAGGAAGGCCACGCTGACCACCAGGATGATGACGGTGTTCTTCAGCGACAGCCAGAAGAACGGGTCGTCGCCGAGCGTCGCGTAGTTGTCGAGCCCGATGAGCCGCGGCTCGCTGAAGCCTTGCGCGTCGGTGAGGCTGTAGCCCGTGCCGTACAGCACCGGGTAGGCGAAGAAGGCGGTGAACAGGACCAACGCGGGCAGGACCATCACCGCGATCCTCGACCGCGAGCTGAGCCAGATCATGAGGAGGAGTCCTTACTCGGCTTCCAGCGCCCGCTGGACGAGCGCGGCGGCCTCGGTAGGCGTGAGCTGGTCCTGGATGACGCCGTAGATCGAGTCGTAGATGGCGTTGGCGACGGCGACGGGGAACACGAGGTCGGGCTGGGTCGCCGGAGCGGCCACGCCGTCCTCGCTCGCCGCGTCCAGCGCCGCGGAGAGCACCGACTGCTCCGACTCCTCGAGCGTCGGCTCGTACGTCGTGACGGGCGGCTGGCCGTTGTCGACCATGAGCTGCTGCGCCTCGTCGCTGTAGTAGAAGCCGAGGAACCTCTCGACGGCCGCGAGCTTCGCGTCGTCCTCGCCGACCTTCTTCGCGACGGCGAGGGGCGCCGAGGCCACGTTCATGATGATGTTCTGCTCACCGACGCCGTCGGCGAAGGTGGGGCCCTTCCAGAAGGCGGCGTGCGGCGCGACGTCGGAGTCCTGGATCGCGCCCGCGGCCCAGACGCCCGCGTCGAGGAAGGCCGCGTCGCCCTGCAGGAACTGGTCGACCGCCTGCTGGTAGGTCTGCGTGGCCACGTTGCTGGAGAACGCCCCGGCGTCGCGCAGCTCAGCGATGTGCTCGTACATCCGCACGAAGTCGGGGTTGTCCCACGACTCCGAGCCGTCCAGCAGACCGTCCATCCTGTCTTCGAAGCCGAAGCGGTCCAGCCACACCAGGAACTGCCAGACGCTGAACGCCGACTGGCTCGCGCCGTTCGAGATCGTCACGACGCCGTCGTCGTCGAGCTCCTCGGCGACCTGGAGCAGCTCGTCGAAGGTGGACGGCATCGCGAGCCCGTGGTCCTCGAGCACCTTGGTGTTGGTCCACAGACCGGTCAGGAGACCCTGGTACGGCACGCCGAAGACCGTGTCCCCGGACGTGAAGTGTTCCACGGTGGTCGCGGGAAGGTGCTCGATGACGCCCTGTTCCTGCAGGATCGGCCGCAGGTCCAGCAGCCGGTCCCCGGCGAGCATCTCCTCGGCGTTCGACTTGTAGACCCAGAAGATGTCGGGGAGCGTGTCGCTCTGCGCGGCGATCGACAGCGACTGGAGGTGCTCGGAGACCGGCTGGCCGCTGACCTCGACGTCGATGTCCGGGTTGGCGCTCTCGAAGGCCTCCACGATCGCCCACGTGGCGGGATCTGCGGTCTTCACGTCGGCGTTCTGCATCGAGAGCGTGATGGTGGTCGTGCCGTCCTGACCGGTGTCACCCGCTTCTGAGCAGGCTGCGAGGGGCAGGGCCACGGCGAGGGCCGCGGCCGCTGCGAGGCCGCGGCGGCCGTGTCGGCGGGGCTGGTAACCAGGCATGTCTCGTCCTTCGTTGGGTGAGGCCCGGGGGCGGATTTCGTTGATCTAGCGAAACGTTTGCGCGAATCGTTTGCGAGGCTACGTGGGGTGCGTCACGCCTGTCAAGGGGTGCCCCGTGGCGTCAGTCGGCGCGGAGTCGGTGGCCCTCGGTCGACTCGCGGAGCTCCAGCCGCTGGTTGAGCCGGAGCGTGCGCGGGCTGGCGTCCGGGGACGCGATCCGGTCGAGCAGCAGCGCCACCGCCGCCTCGCCCATCTCGAACGCCGGCTGGCGCACGGTCGTGATGGTGGGCCGGAAGAGGTCCGAGTGGCTGAACCCGTCGAACGCGGCGAACGCGACCTGCTCGGGCGTCGAGAGGCCGGCGTCCCGCAGGCACTCGAGGCTCGCGACGGCCAGCGGCGTGCTGGCGGCGATGACGCACGTCGCGCGGCCGGCACGGAGCGCGGCCGCCACGCCCGCGCGGACTGACGCGGGATCGACCGCGTCGACCGTCGTCTGCTCGGCAAGCTCGGCGTCGGGGATCGCGTCACGGAACCCTTGCCGGCGCTCGACGAGCGTCGGGACCCGCTGGTCCCCGGCGACCAGGAGGAACCGGCGGTGGCCCGCGTCGCGCAGGTGCCCCACGAGGCGGCGCATCGTCTCCCGGTTGTCCGCGCCCACCTGGTCGTGCGGCGAGCCGTCGAAGACGCGGTCGAGCAGGACGGCGGGCCGCGCGTCGTCGGCCTCGAGCCGCGCCCTGACGGCGCGGCCGGAGTTCGCGCAGTGCGCCAGGATCAGGCCGTCGACGCGGCGCGCGAGGAGCGTGCTCACCGCGCGCTCCTCGCGCTCGGGGTCCTCCGCCGAGTTCGCGAGCACCAGCGTCAGTCCCCGGGCCGCCGCGGCGTGCTCCACGCCGTGGACCATCTCCGCGAACGCCGGCTCCCCGGCGTCGGACACGACCAGGCCGATGCTGTCGGTCCGTGAGCGGCGCATGGCGCGGGCGACGGCGTCCTGGCGGTAGCCGGTCTCCTCGATCGCTGCGACGACCCGCTTGCGCGTCGCAGGCTGGACCGGGCGCGTCCCGTTGAGCACGTGCGAGACGGTCGACGTGGACACCCCGGCGATCCGGGCGACTTCGACGATCGTCGCCATCGACGCCTCCAATCAATCATTTTCCTCACGGGTCCCGCCGGTCGCGGAGCCCTGAGTCTGCAGGCTAACCCTCGTTGCGCGCCTGGCGAGCGTCGCCTACGATCCGAACGACGACAAGCAAACGTTTCGATGCATTCTAGCCGCTCGCTCGCTACCGCGAAAGGACCACCATGACCCCCACACCCCCGTTCGGCGGGCTCCTCGGAGACCTCACCCGGGCCCGGCCGGGCCGCAGCGCTCGGGCCTCCAGCTTCGACCAGACGGGTCGCAACCGGGACAACTGGATCGTGATGCCCGGGGAGGAGCGCGTCCTCGCCGACCTCGAGGGCCCGGGCGCCATCACCCACATCTGGATGACCCAGTCGTGCCGGGTCCAGCCGGGGCCGGGTCAGATCGCTCCCGACGTCGTCGGCGTGCCCATGCTCGAGATCCACAACGCGCTCGGCGTGAGCTGGGAGGTCGTCGACCCCGACTACTACCGCAAGGTCCTGCTGAAGATCTATTGGGACGGCCAGGAGACGCCGAGCGTCATCGCCCCGCTCGGCGACTTCTTCGGCCTGATGAACTCGCTGTCGGGCAGCTACGACTCCCTGCCGCTGTCGGTGTCCGCCAAGGAGCCCGAGCTCCACACCTTCGGGGGCAGCGCGGCGTTCAACAGCTACTTCCGCATGCCCTTCGGGGAGCGTGCCCGCGTCGTCGTCGAGAACCAGAACGACATCCCGTACCTGCAGTACTTCTACATCGACTACGAGCTCTTCCCGGAGCCGTTGCCGGTCGACACGGTCTACTTCCACGCGCACTGGCGCCGTGCCCTGCCGAACCGCGGCTGGGGGCCCGACCTGCAGACCAACAGCATCGAGACGACGGTGGCGAACCTCGACGGCGCGGACAACTACGTCGCCTTGGAGACCGAGGGCCGCGGGCACTACGTGGGCTGCAACCTCGCCGTCCGGCACTTCCAGGGCTCCTGGTGGGGGGAGGGCGACGACATGATCTTCATCGACGACGACACGTGGCCACCCAGCCTGCACGGCACGGGGATGGAGGACTACTTCGGTCACGCGTGGGGCATGCAGCACAACGCCTACACGTTCAACGGGACGATGGTCCACGAGGAGGACGTGCCGGGGTTCCACCACAGCTACCGGTTCCATCTCGTGGACCCGGTGCGTTTCGAGAAGCGGATCAAGGTGACGTTCGAGCACGGGCACGGCAACCACCTGTCCGACGACTGGTCGTCCACGGCGTACTGGTACCAGACGCTGCCCTCGCCGGTGCTCACGGTGCCGGACGTCGAGGAGCGGCTGCCGCTGCGGCCGGTGGACCGCGTCATCGAGGCACCGCTGCCGCCGCTCAGCGCGGAGCAGGCTGCCGCCCGCGACGTCGCCGCGGCGCGGATGGAGAAGTTCACCGCGGACCGCGACGCGCTGCGTGCCGAGCGCCGCCGCGAGGTCGACGACTGGGAGCGCGGCAACCGTGAGCAGGCCCTTGCCGTCCGCCGCACGTACGACGGGAGGGCGTGAGATGCGACCGCAGGTGCACTTCACCGCGGAGTCGGGCTGGATCAACGACCCGCACGGCCTGACCTTCCACGACGGCGCGTACCACCTCTTCCACCAGTACGTCCCCGGCAGCACCGAGTGGGCGCCGCACTGCCACTGGGGGCATGCCGTCGGCCGCGACCTCCTCACCTGGGAGCGCCGTCCGGTCGCGATCGCTCCCGGCGACGGCGACGACGGCATCTGGACCGGCAGTCTCGTGCGCGACGACGCCGGCGGGGTGCGCATCCTCTACACCTCGGTGGTCCAGCCCGACATCGGGATCGGGCGCGTCCGCGTGGCCGTGCCCGCCGACGGCTCGTGGGACACCTGGACCAAGGGGGACGTGCTGGTCGAGGCGCCCGGCGACCTCGACCTCATCGCCTACCGTGACCCGTTCGTCATGCGCGACGGCGAGGGCTGGCGCATGTTCGTGGGCGCCGCGGACCGCGCGGGCACGGCCATGGCCCTCACGTACACGTCCGGGGACCTGACCCGCTGGACGTACGACGGCGTCGCGGCGTCGCGCTCGACCGACGAGCGGTCGCCGGTCTGGATGGGGGCGCTGTGGGAGTGCCCCCAGTTCTTCGAGGTCGACGGCCGGTGGGTCATGGTGAGCTCGATCTGGGACGACGACGTGCTGCACCATGCCGGGTACGCGCTCGGCTCCTACGCCGACGGCCGGTTCGAGGCGGACACGTGGGGCCGGCTCAGCTTCGGCGACAGCTACTACGCGCCGTCCTTCTTCCGGGACCGCGAGGGTCGCCCGTGCCTGATGTTCTGGATGCGCGGGGTGCGTGACGACGACGCGGGCTGGAGCAGCTGCCTCAGCATTCCGCACGTCCTGTCCGTCGTCGACGGGCGCCTCGTCGCCACCCCGCACCCTGACCTCGGGGCGCGGCGGCGCCGGGAGATCGAGGGCGGCGAGACGGTGGTCGACACGGTGGTTGACATGGAGTGGGAGCCGCACCGCGAGGGCGACCGCCTGGTGCTCATGTCCGGAGACCTGGAGAGCGTCGTCGTCGCCGTCGGGGACGGCGTCGTCCGGCTGGACCGCCCGGGCCGCAAGAGCGCGCTGATGCCGTGGTCGGGTGGGGCGCTCCGGGTGGTCGCCGACGGCCCGGCCCTGGAGATCTCGTCGCGGGACGGGGTGCTCGGCGGCCCCGTCGAGCCCGTCGACCGGATGCTGCAGGTCGCGGGGGGTCTTCGCGCCTGGCAGGTCGGCTGAGGCGGGGCCGTGCCACGCGCCCGCCCCTCACGGGGTGGGCGCGTGGTCGTCCTCCGGGGCCGGGGGAGTGCTCGGCTCCTGCTGCTCGTCGGCGCGCGGCGGCGGCGCGGGGGCCGCGACCCGCGGCGCGGGCTCGTCGTCGGGCGTGACGTCGTCGCCGGACAGCCAGCGCAGCCAGACGGACCGCGGGTCGCCCTCGAGCACGAGCGCGCGCACCAGGAGGGTGAGCGGGATGGCGAGGATTGCGCCGAGCGGCCCGATGACGAAAGTCCAGAACACCACCGACACGAAGCTCAGCGTGAGGCTGAGGCTCACGGCGTCGGAGACGAACTTGGGCTGCACCAGCACCTGCAGCACCACGTTCACCACGCAGTAGACGGCGACGACGCCGAGTGCCAGCGGCCAGCCGCCGACCACGAACGCCATGATCGCCGGGGGGACCAGTCCGAGCACGAAGCCGACGTTCGGGATGAAGTTGGTGACGAACGCGAGGATCGCCCACACGACGGGCGCGGGGACGCCCATCAGGCCCAGCGCGACGCCGTCCACGACGGCGACGACGGCGCCGAACGACGCGTTGACGACGAAGTAGCGGCGCACCCCCGTGCTGAACCGTGTGGCGCGCTCGATCTGCGCGCCGTGGGTGGCGCCGAAGACGCGCGTCGCCGTGGAGTACCGCCCGGCGTCCGCCGCCATGAAGATCGCGTAGGCCAGCACGAAGAAGAACGCGGTCGCGATGCCGAGGGCCATCGAGCTCACGCTGCCTGCCAGGGACAGCAGGCGCGACGGCTCGAGCACCGAGGTGGTGGCGTCGGCGACCTGCGAGTCCAGCCCGAGCGCCGCGAGCTGGCCGCCGATCTCGGTGACGGAACGCTCCAGGTCGTCCAGGTAGGTCCGCACCAGCGCCCCGAACCGCACGCCCGCGAACACGAGCATCGCGACGAGCAGCGCCAGGATGAGGTAGGCGACGGCGATCACCGCCGCGGTCGCCGTCCACCGGGGCCAGCCGCGCCGCTCCAGGCCGAAGCGCACGGGGTGGCAGATGATGACGATGACCGCGGCGAGGAACACCGGGGCGAGCACGTCGGCCGTCCAGTGCACGCCGGCCAGGACGACGACCGCCGCGCCGAGCGACAGGAGCGTGCGCGTGGCCGGCGACAGGCCGCCGGCGGGCGGGGCGGGAGGCTCCGGGGAGGTGGACGTCACCCGTCGCACCCTAGCGGCAGGTCCCGGGGGGCCGCCCGTCAGATCCAGCGCTTGGCGCGGAAGACGCCGAACAGCCCCAGACTCACGCCGAGCATCGCGAGCAACGCCAGCGGGTAGCCCCACGCCCAGTGCGTCTCCGGCATGACGTCGAAGTTCATCCCGTACACGGCACCCACGAGCGACGGCGCGAAGAGGATCGCCGCCCAGCCGGAGATCTTCTTGACCTCCTCGCCCTGGCGGATCGACACCTCCGTCAGGTGCTTCATCTCCTCGTTCTGCCGCTGGGCGACGAGCGTGGCGTTGACGGTGAGGATGTCGCGCAGCGCGGCGCGGAAGGACTCGACCCGGTCGGCGACCTCCGTGAGGTGGTCGGCGACGTCGCGCAGGTACGCCTGCAGCTCCTCGCCGACGCCGTACTTCTCGGCGCCCTTGGCGAGCGAGGCGCAGACGCGCTGCAGCGGGCGCACGGCGCGCTGGAACTCGACGACCTCGCGGGAGAGCTCGTAGATGCGCCGCGACACGTGCCCGTCGCCGCCGAACACCTCCGACTCGATCTCGTCGATGTCGGCGTCGAGGCCGGCGACCACGGGCAGGTAGTCGTCGACGACGCGGTCCATGATCGCGTAGAGCACGGACTCGGGGCCGCGGGCGAGGGTGCCGGGGTGTGCCTCGGCGTGCGTGCGCACGGCGGCCAGGTCGGGGCATGCCCCGTGCCGCACCGTGACGACGAAGTCGGGACCCACGAACACGTGCAGCTCGGAGAACTCGACCTCCTCGGCGTGGTCCAGGTACCTCGCGGCGTGCAGCACGACGAACAGGGTGTCGCCGTAGCGCTCGATCTTCGGGCGCTGGTGCGCCACGATCGCGTCCTCGACGGCCAGCGGGTGCAGGTCGAACTCACGTGCGAGGGACGCGAGCTCCGTCTCGTCGGGGCGCTCCAGGCCGATCCACGCCATGGCGGCGGGGCGGGAGCGCAGCTCGCGGAAGGTGTCGGCGAGGCGGCCGAAGCTGGCCACGCGGCGCCCGTCGTCGTCGTACACGGCGGACTCGACGATCGACGACCGGGGCGGGGCGGGGTGCCGGGTGGCGTGCTCCTCGGGCGCGGGGACGGCGCCGGAGGTGGTGGTGCGGCGCGCGCGCAGCGCGCCGAGCAGCGGGCGGGGACGGACCGTGCGGGATGCCGTGGGCAGGGCCATGAGGGACTCCGAGGGGCGTGCAGGGGTGTGGGCTGCGTGCTTCGGTCCCGCGACTGCGGCCGGGCGCGCCGGGTCGGCGCACGAGGGGAGGGGGCGCGAGGACGCTCGCGCCGGGCCGCGCCCGTGAGTGAGGTGACGGGTGCGGCGAGGGGCCGTCAGTCGCGGCTCGGACTACTGGGAGGTTCGCTGCGGGTCATGGCGCGCACCTCCTGCAGGACGGGGCGGCACACCGGCCGCCGACGATCAGGCCAACGTCCATCCTAACGCGCGTCCGCATCCGCGCCAGCCCGGCGGTCGAGGCGAGAGCGCGCCTCTGACATGGCATGGGGCGACCGGTCAAGGGGCCGGTCCACGACCACGACAGGAGAGTTCCGTGACATCGACTGCCATGCGATCGACCACCACCCGGCTCGGGCGCGCTGCTGCCCGAGGGACACCCCGCCGCGATCCAGCGCGACGGCGGGCGCCACGGCGTGCTCACCCTCGACATCACCGGTGACCGGGTCACCGAGCGCTTCACGGTCCGCGGCGAGGACGAGCCGCTCCAGATGACGCTCGGCGTGAACACCCCGGTACCGCGTGGTTCGCCGCGCACTGCTGCCCGTCCAGAAGTTCGTGGTCAGCCAGGTGAAGCCCGCAGGGTCGTCCCTGATCAGTGCATTATGTCGGGCTCTTGACGGAAAAATCCGTCGGCCGTCGGATGTGATCGAGCGCCGTGACGGCGCCGCCACTTCGACGACGAAGGAGCTCACACGATGAGATGGCGATCAGCACGAGTCCGGGTCGGGGCGGTCGCGGTCGCCGCGACGGCCCTCACCGCGAGCCTGCTACCGGCCCAGGCCGCCGGCACGACGCCGGCCGCGCCCGCCGGGAGCGTGGCGTCCGAGCCGCGGCCGGGCACGTACACCAACCCCGTCACGGAGGGGGTGGTCGACACGTTCCCCGACCCCGCCGTGATCCGGGGCGACGACGGCGCGTGGTACGCGTACGGCACGCAGAACCCGATCTTCCAGAGCGATGGCGAGGACGGCGAGCACATCCTGCCCGTCCTGCGGAGCACCAACCTCGTGGACTACGAGTACGTCGGCGACGTCGTCGACCCCGACGCCGTCCCCGGCACGTGGGGCGACCGCTCGCGGGCGTGGGCGCCCGACATCCGTCGCATCGACGGCGAGTACGTCCTCACGTACGGGCTCTCGACCGGAGGCCTGGCCGTCGCGACCGCCCCCACGCCCACCGGGCCCTGGACGCACCGCGAGGAGCTGCTGCTGCCGTCGGCCCCCGTCGAGGGCTGCCCGACGGGCAACATCGACCAGACGATCTTCACCGACGACGACGGCACCCACTACCTGTACTGGGGCAGCTACGACGTCGTCTGCGCCGCCGCCCTCGCGCCGGACCTGAGCGGGCTGGCGGGTGAGGTCACCCAGGTGGCGCAGGGCCGCCGGATGGAGGGCAGCTTCGTCGTCCGGCACGACGACCACTACTACCTCATGTACTCCGACGCCGGGTGCTGCGACGGGGCGTTCAGCGGCTACTCGGTCAAGGTCGGGCGCAGCGAGAGCCCGACCGGGCCGTTCGTCGACGACGCCGGGGTGGACCTCATGGACCTCTCGAGCAAGGGCGGGTTCGTCCTCACGCCGAACGGCAACGGGTACACCGGGACCGGCCACCACACGGTGACCACCGACCTGGCGGGCCAGGACTGGATCGCCTACCACGCCGTCGCGAACGACGACCCCGACTTCGCGCCTGTCCGGACGCGCGCCGGCACGCTGCAGCTGTCGAAGCGGCCGATGATGATCGACCGGCTCGACTGGATCGACGGCTGGCCCGTGGTCAACGCGGGCGAGGGGGCGAGCCTCGCCGGCTCCACGGCACCCGTCACGAGCGGGACCGTCGACGAGGGATTCGAGGACGGTCTGGGTTCGTGGCGCACCCGGGGATCCGTCGAGGTCGGACGCGACGCCCGGACCGGGTCCGCCGCGCTGCTGGCGGACGGCGCCTCGCTGACCTCCCGGGAGCGGGTGCGCGGGGACGTGCGCGTCCAGGCCGACGTCCGGGTGACGGCCGAGGGCGGCGCCGTCGGCCTGCGCACCGGCGTCGTGGGGAGCGACGCCGTCACCGCCTGGCTCGACGCCGACGCCCGCGAGCTCCGCGTCGAGGTCCGGCACGGCAGCCGGACCGAGCGGTCGGCGACGCCGCTGCCCGACGGGGTCGACGCCGGCACGCGGAAGCAGCTGGTGGTCGAGCGCCGGGGCGACCGCGTCACAGCGACGCTCTCGCACGACAGCCTGCTCGACCCGCTCGCCGTCGTGACCGCCGACCTGGGCCGGTACCCGGACGGCGGCGGGGCGACCGGTGCCGTCGCCCGCGGGGGCGGCGAGGTGGACAACGTCAGCGCGGTCGTGGCGGCCGAGCCCGTCACCGAGCGCGTACCCGACCCTGTGCCCGGCGAGCTGCTGACGGAGTACTCCGACGAGTTCGACGGACCCGGGTCGCCCGGCGGCGACGACGGCTGGTCGTGGGTGCGTGAGCCGGCGTCGGGCCCGGAGCTCACGGACGGGGAGCTCGTCTGGCCGACGCAGGGCGCCGAGCTGTACCGCGGGCAGAACTCGGCACCGGTGCTCCTGCGGGACGCGCCACGCGAGGACTTCCTGGTGGAGACGAAGCTGGCGTTCGACGGCGACCGGGCCGCGCAGCAGGCCGGGCTGGTGCTCTACGAGCACGACGACCGGTATCTCAAGCTGACGCACACCGTGCTGCCGCTGAACCGCAAGCCGGGACAGTTCCTGCACGTCACCGAGTTCGGCCGGGAGGCCGAGCGGCCCACGACGACCCCGCCGACGGCGGTGGCGAACGGCCCGATGTTCGGCGCCGCTCCGGGTGGGACCACGTGGCTGCGGCTGTACGCCCAGCTCGACGAGGAGAACGACGAGTACGACGTGCGGATGGCGTCGAGCACCGACGGCGAGCGCTGGCAGTGGGGCGGCACCTGGTCGCTGCCGGTGCAGGGCGACCTGCGCCTCGGCCTCGTCTCGATGAACGCCGCCGGGGCGACCGCCGAGTTCGACTACCTGAGGACCTACGACATGGGCGGTGAGGAGATGCGGTTCCCGCGGAGCTGGCCGGCCCCGGCCCCGTACGGCACGGCCGACGGCCGCGCCGAGCTCGCGCTCGGCGAGCACAACTCGAAGGTCCTCGACCTGGAGCTGAGGCCGCAGGACGAGGAGCTCGGCCGCGTCTGGATGCGCGACACGTACGTCAACCGCTTCGAGGTCGACGGCGAGTCCCTCTACGTGGCGACGGGCACCACCCGTGCCGAGGGGCTGGACAAGGCGGCGCCGTGGAACGACGGCCTGTACGTGTGGACGGCGCCGTCCCTCGACGGGCCGTGGACGCTCGCCGACACCACGGACATCCGCCCGGACCAGCCCGAGGGGAAGGTGTGGTCGCCGGAGTTCGTCGACGAGAACGCGCCCGGGCGGACGGTCGTCGCCGACTGGCAGGAGTACTGGCACGACGACGGCCGGTTCGGCAAGCGGGGCAACGTGTGGGCCCCCGAGATCCACTACGTCGACGGGACTTGGTACATCGTGGCGTGCATGGGCGACCACTCGAAGAAGGTCGGGTCGTTCATGCTGGTGAGCGAGGGCGGCCCCGAGGGGCCGTACCGGCTGGCCGAGGGCAACGTCGACAAGCCCTTCGGCGAGTCGTTCGTCGGGGGCCCGGCGTTCATCGAGCCGGGTGCCTACCACCACATCGACGGCGGCCTGTACACCGAGGGCGACGACACGTGGCTGGTGCTGCACAACGACCTGTACGCGAAGTTCCGCGACGACATGGAGGACATCGTCCCCACCACGGACCTCCCGGCGTTCGAGCAGCAGAAGTACGCGCCGGAGCCCTACCTCGAGGGGGCGTCCGTGACCAAGGTGGGGTCGAAGTACTACCTGATGCACTCCGTGTGGGCGAACCGGTCGGGGACGGAGCCCGACCGGTGGTCCTACCTGGGCGGCACCGGCCCGAAGGACCAGTACGACGCCGTCGTGGCCGTCGCCGACGACTTCGAGGGCCCGTACTCCCGGCGCTGGACCCTGGGCGTCGGCGCGGGCCACAACAACATGTTCGTCGACGAGGACGGCACCGTGTGGGCGACGTTCTTCCGCAACCCGGCGAACGGCTACTGGGCCGACCCGGGCCGCAGCGCCGACGCGGCCGTCCCGGGCGTCGTCCGGCTCGAGCAGGCCGGACCGACCGGCACCATGCTGTACGTCGAGCGGCCGCACGGGGACGAGGACGAGGGGTAGCACTCCCCGGGCAGGACAGCGAGGGCCGTCGTCGCGGACGCGACGGCGGCCCTCGTCGTGCGGCGGGCGCCGCGAGGTCTCATTCGGGCAACGATGCGAACCGAACGCGGAATCTTTCTGCCGGATGGTTGATGGAAAAATTCCGGCTGCCTAGCGTTCCTGCCATGTCGACGACGACAGGGGTGCAGGCACTGGTGCGACGCACCCACGAGGAACGAGTACTCACCGCGCTGCGGGCCGAGGGAGCACTCAGCCGCGCCGAGCTGGCCCAGCGTGTCGGGCTGTCCCGGACGACCCTGTCCGAGATCACCGCGACCCTGCTGCAGCGCGGGGCGATCGTCGTGGTGGACACCGACGCCGCCCGGCGCCGTGGCAGCGGCAGGCCCGCCGAACGGCTCGCCCTCGACCCGGCGTCCGGTCAGTACCTCGGCGTCGACTTCGGCCACCGCCGGGTCCGTGTCGCGGTGGCGGACGCCTCGCACGAGATCGTCGCCTCCGGCGTGCAGCGGTACGACGACGAGACCGGCTGGTCCACGCGGATCGGCCTCGCCTTCGACCTCGTGGACCGCCTGGGCGACGAGCACGGGCTGCACTTCGGCGCGCTGCAGGCGATCGGTATCGGTGTCCCCGGGCCGTACACCGGCGTCCGCGGCGAGACGGTCCCGCGCATCCCGTGGACCCGGCACACCGCACCGGACGGCGTGGACCACGCCTTCGCCGGGCGGTTCCACGCCCCGGTCGTGGCCGACAACAACACGAGGCTGGCGGCGCTCGCCGAAGCGGTCTCCCGCCCCGACGCGGTCCGCGACCTGGTCTACGTCCGGTTGTCGGACGGCGTCGGCGGAGGGCTCGTCGTCACCGGCCGGCTGGTGACGGGGTCGCGAGGGTTCGCCGGAGAGCTCGGCCACGTGACCGCCGACCCCGCCGGCGTCGAGTGCCGGTGCGGCAAGCGCGGGTGCCTCGAGACGGTGGCGTCCGTCCCCGCGATCCTGGCGACCTGTCGCGGCCGCGGTGTCGAGGCGGACTCCCTCGACGACCTCGCGGCAGCCGTCGCCAAGGGAGACCCCGTCGTCGACGCCGTGCTGCGCGAGGTCGGGACGACGCTGGGGCGCGTGCTCGGAGCCGCCGCCATGACGCTCGACCCGGACGAGGTCGTGATCGGGGGCGAGGTGGCCCACGTCGCGCCGGTCATCGTCGAGCAGGCGGCCGCCACGCTGCGCTACGAGCTGTACTCCATCCCGGTGGACGGCCACTGCGTCGTCCGCGCCGGCCGCCTGCACGACAGCGACGGGGCGTTCGGGGCGCTCGCCGCCGTCTTCCACCAGTCCCCGCTGCTCGCCGGGTACCCCGAGCCGGAGTCGACGGGCGAGTCCGCTACGCGAAGGAGCGCACAGTGACCACATCCACCCCGAGCGTGGCCCGCAACGGCCCGGACCAGGGCGGCGGCGCGGCCGCCGGGGACGCCGCCACCACGACGGCGCCCGCACACCGGCAGTCCGGGCGGCCGGCCCCGCGCCGCCGGGCGACGGACCGACGCCACCGGCTGCGCCTGCTCAACGCCCTGTCGATCGTCGGCGGGATCGGGATCTGGTGGATCCTCGCCCTGGCCGGGTTCCAGTTCCCCACCCCGCCCGAGGTGGTCGCCACCGGCGCCGAGCTGTGGCGCGACGGCACGCTCCAGCAGGACGTCCTCGCGAGCCTCGGCCGCGTCCTCACCGGCTTCCTCCTGGGGTCGGCGGTCGCGGTCCCGGTCGGCTTCCTCATGGGCTGGTACACGGTGGCCCGCGGCCTCTTCGAGCCGTGGATCCAGTTCTTCCGGACCATCCCGCCGCTGGCGCTGCTGCCCCTGGTGCTCGTGCTCCTCGGCATCGGCGAGCTGCCGAAGGTCTTCGTGATCTTCCTCGCCGCGTTCCTGGCCTGCGTCATCTCGACCTACCAGGGGGTGGTCGGCGTCGACAGGACGCTCATCAACGCCGCCCGCGTCCTGGGCGCGAAGGACGGCCGGATCTTCGTGCGCGTCGTGATCCCGGCCTCGACCCCGTTCATCCTCGTCGGGATGCGGGTCGGTCTCGGCTCCGCGTGGGCCACCCTCGTGGCCGCCGAGCTCCTCGCCGCGCAGGCCGGCCTCGGCTACCGGATGCAGCAGGCCCAGCTCTACTACGACCTCGCGACGATCTTCGTCGGGATCATCGCCATCGGCATCCTCGGGCTGGTCATGGACCGGCTCCTGCTGCTGGCGGAGACCAGGCTCACCGGATGGCAGGAGCGACGATGACCACCATCGACACCCCGCGGGACACCGCGAAGATCTCCGTGCGGGACGTGCGCAAGACGTTCCCCCTGAGGAACGAGGAGTTCGTGGCGCTCGAGCGGGTCTCGCTCGACATCGCGGACAACGAGTTCGTCACCGTCGTCGGACCGTCCGGCTGCGGCAAGTCCACCCTGATGAACATCCTGGCCGGGCTCGACGAACCCACCGCCGGGCACGCGCAGGTCGACGGGCGCGACGTGGCCGGCCCGGGCCCCGAGCGCGGGGTGATCTTCCAGCAGTACGCGCTCTTCCCGTGGCTCACCGTGCGCAAGAACATCGAGTTCGGCCTCAAGGTCGCCGGCCTGGGCAAGGCCGAACGGCGTGCGCGCACGGACCACTTCATCCGGCTCGTCGGCCTGGACCAGTTCGCCGACGCCCTGCCCAAGATGCTCTCGGGCGGGATGAAACAGCGGTGCGCGATCGCGCGCGCCTACGCCGTCGACCCGTCGATCCTGCTCATGGACGAGCCGTTCGGCGCGCTCGACGCGCTGACCCGGGTCACGCTCCAGGAGCAGCTCCTGGACACCTGGAGCCGCGAGAAGCGCACCGTCCTGTTCATCACCCACGACGTGGACGAGGCCGTGTTCCTCTCGAACCGGGTCGTGGTGATGGCGGCCCGTCCGGGGCGCATCTACGACGTCGTCGACGTCGACCTCCCGTACCCCCGCACCGAAGAGGTGCGGCTCAGCCCCGAGTTCGCCGCGCTGCGCAACCGGGTCTGGACGTCCGTGTACCACCAGACGCCCGGCACCGCCGCCGACGCGTCACCGACCCCGTCGGCATGACCGACTCGACGAAGAGGATCATCATGCGCATCACCGTCAGGACCATCGGCGCCGTCGTCGTCGCCGCCTCCGTCACCCTGGGAGCCACGGCGTGCTCCGGTGAGCCGGGCGCCGCCGGGGGCTCGAGCGAGGACACCATCGAGGTGGCCTTCGGGTACATCCCGGACTTCAACGGCACGAGCCTGCTCGCGATCGCCGAGGACCAGGGCCTGTGGGAGGAGCACGGGATCGAGGTGACCACACCGTCGTTCACCAACGGGCCCCTGCAGATCCAGGCGCTCGGCTCCGGCGACCTCGACTTCGGCTACATCGGCCCCGGGGCGTTCTGGCTGCCCGCCTCCGGCCAGGCCAAGATCGTCGCGATGAACACCCTCGGGCAGGCCGACCGCGTCGTCGCCCAGCCCGGCATCGAGACGATGGAGGACCTGCGCGGCAAGAAGGTCGCCGTGCCCGAGGGGACCTCCGGGGACATGATCCTCACCCTCGCGCTCGAGGAGGCGGGGATGACCAAGGACGACATCGAGCTCGTCCCCATGGAGCCGTCGGCGATCGTCGCCGCGCTGTCCTCCGGCCAGGTGGACGGCGCCGGCTTCTGGTACCCGGCCCTGGCCACGGTCAAGGAGCAGGTGCCGGGGCTGGTCGAGATCGCGAGCAACTCCGACTTCGAGGACACCATGGCGTTCCCGACCGCGTTCGTCGCGAGCAACGACCTGGTGGAGAACGACCCCGAGAAGGTCGACCGCGTGCTCGGCGTGCTGCGGGAGGCGATCGAGTACCGCGCGGACCACGTGGACGAGGCGATCGCCTCGACCGCCGAGTACAACGACCTCGCGGTGGAGGACGTCGAGGGCGACGCCGCCAACGTCGAGATCCTGTCGCTGGACGACATCGACACGATGACCGAGGACGGCACGGTCGACGACTGGCTGACCGTGATGGGCGACTACTTCGTCGGCGCCGGCAAGCTCGATGCCGCCGTCGACCCGGGCGACTACTACACCGGGGACCTGTTCCTCGAGGCGGGCGAGTGAACCGAGCATGAGCGAGACCACGACTGCGACCCCGGGCACCCCGAGGAACGTGCTGTTCCTCATGACGGACCAGCACCGCGTCGACACGCTCGGCGCCTACGGGAACCCGCATGCGCGCACGCCCGTGCTCGACGAGCTGGCTCGCACCGGCACCCGGTTCGACCGGTGGTACACGCCGACGGCGATCTGCACGCCGGCGCGGGCGAGCCTGCTGACGGGTCAGGCGCCGTTCCGCCACCGCGTGCTCGCCAATCACGAGCGGAACGTCGGGTACCTGGAGGACCTGGCCGAAGGCACGTTCACGTTCGTCGAGGCACTGCGTACCCGCGGGTACAACACCGGGCTCGTCGGCAAGTGGCACGCCGGCACGGAGAAGGACGCTGCCGACTTCGGGTTCGACGGCCCGGACCTGCCCGGCTGGCACAACCCCGTGGACAACGAGGACTACCTGAAGTACCTCGCGGAGCACGACCTGCCGCCGTACGAGATCAGCGACCGGGTGCGCGGTACGCTGCCCAACGGCGGGCCGGGCAATCTGCTGGCGGCCCGGCTGCACCAGCCGGTCGAGGCGACGTTCGAGCACTACCTGGCCACGCGCACCATCGAGCTGCTGGAGCGGTACGCGGACGACTTCCGCAGCGGGCGGCGCCCGTTCTTCCTGGAGCTGAGCTTCTTCGGCCCGCACCTGCCCTACATCGTCCCGGACGAGTACTTCGACCTGGTGGACCCGGCCGACGTCGAGCTGCCGACGTCGATCGCCGAGACGTTCGCGGGCAAGCCACCGGTGCAGCGCAACTACAGCGCGCACTGGACGTTCGACACCATGCCGATCGAGGTCACGCGCAAGCTCATCGCCGTCTACTGGGGGTACGTCGCACTCATCGACCACGAGATCGGGCGGGTGATGGACGCGCTCGAACGGCTGGGGCTGGTGGACGACACCGCGGTGTTCTTCACGTGCGACCACGGGGAGTTCACGGGCTCGCACCGGCTGCACGACAAGGGGCCGGCGATGTACGAGGACATCTACCGCACGCCCGGGATCCTGCGGGTGCCGGGCGGCCCCGCGGGCCAGGTGCGCACGGAGTTCGTCAGCCTGCTCGATTGCACGGCCACGATCCTCGACCTGGCGGGCATCGACCCGGCGCCCGCCGTCGATTCGCGCAGCCTCCTCCCGCTGGCGCGCGGCGAGGACGTGCCGTGGGACGACGACATCGTGTGCGAGTTCCACGGGCACCACTTCCCCTACCCCCAGCGCATGCTGCGCACCGACCGGTACAAGCTGGTGGTCAACCCGGACTCCACGAACGAGCTGTACGACCTGGCGACGGACCCCGACGAGCTGTCGAACGTCTACGAGCACCCCGAGATGGACACCGTCCGCCGGCGGATGCTGCGGCGGCTGTACCAGGTGCTGCGCGAGCGCGGCGACAACTTCTACCACTGGATGACGACGATGTACGACGTCGGAGAGGTCGACCACGACCCCACCCAGTCGGGGCTCGACGAGACCACCTACGACGTGGCCGGCGAGCGGCACGGCGCAGGTCACGATTGGGCCACCGGGACGACCCGCCGCTAGCGTGCGCGCGTGACCCCGACCCGGTCGCGGGCGACGACGCTCGCGTGCAGCCTCTTCCTCCTCGCTCTCGCCGCCCTGGCGGTGTGGTCGGTGCTGCCACCGGCGCCGCGCGGCGCCGACGTGCCCCCGGGCGAGTTCAGCGCCGCTCGGGCGTCGGCGACCGTCGAGGCGGTCGGCGCCCGCGTGCACCCGCACGGGACGCCGGCGAACGACGACGTGCGCGACCTGATCGTGCGGGAGCTCGACGCCCTGGGCCTGGACCCCGAGGTCGTCGACGGCGTGGGGGCGTCCGGCCGGCTCGGGGAGCAGAGCCGCGTCGCGGCGACGCGGAACGTCGTCGCCACGATCCCCGGCACCGACCCCACCGCGCCGGTCTTCCTGATGGCGCACTACGACTCCGCCGAGGTGTCGTACGGCGGCAACGACGACGGCGCGGGCGTCGCGACGCTGCTGGAGACCGCGCGGGCGCTCGGCGCGGGCCCCGCGCTGCGCAACGACGTCGTCCTCGTCTTCACGGACGCCGAGGAGGCGTGCCTGTGCGGCGCGGAGGCGTTCGCGCACGCGGACCCGCGCGCCGCGGACGGCGGCGTCGTGGTGAACGTCGAGGCCCGCGGCTCGTCCGGGCCCGCGATCATGTTCGAGACGTCCGACGGCAACGCGGCGCTCGTCGACGCCTACGCGCGGGTGCCGTACCCCGTCGGCAGCTCGCTGGCGGTCGAGGTGTACCGGATCCTGCCGAACGACACCGACTTCTCCCCGTTCCTCGACGACCCCGACGGCCGGTTCACCGGCCTCAACTCGGCGTACATCGACGGGTCGGCCACCTACCACGCCCCGCAGGACACCCCGGAGCGGATGTCGCTCGCGAGCCTGCAGCACCACGGCTCCAACGCCCTCGCCCTGGTGCGCGAGCTCGGGAACGCGGACGCCGCGGCGCTCGCCCGGCCGGCGGCGGACGACGCGACCTACTTCCCGCTGCCCGGCGGCGTGCTCGCCCGGTACCCCGGCAGCCTCGTGTGGCCGTTGGCGGCGGGCGCCGTCGTCGCGGTGGCGAAACTCGCCGTCGTCCTCGCCCGGCGGCGCGAGGTGCTGGGGGAGCGGACGACGGCGGGCCGTCTGACGCTCGGGTTCGCCTCCGGGCTGATCCCGCTCGCGGGCGCGGCGCTGGGGTCGACGGGCCTGTGGCAGCTCATGGTGGCCGTCCGCCCCGGCTACGACGAGATGCTCGACCCGTGGCGGCCGTGGGGGTTCCGCGTCGCGCTGCTGGGCCTGGTCGCGACGGTCCTCGTGGGGTGGTTCGTCGCCCTGCGGCGCCGCCTCGGGGCCACGGTGCTCGCCGTCGGGGCGCTGGCGTGGCTCGCGGTGCTGGGGGCGGTGCTCGCGGCGGTCACGCCCGGTGGGTCGTACCTGGCGTCGCTGCCGGCGCTCGCGGGCGCCGTGGCGGGGATCGTGGCGGTCACGACGACGTGCGGCGCCGTCGGCCGGCGCGTGGCGGTCACCCTCGGCGCGGCCGTGGCCGTGCTGGTGGTCGTCCCCGTGGTCCTCCTGTTCCTGCCCGCGCTGGGCCTGGCGACCGGCGCCGCGCCCGCTGTCGTGGCCACCCTGCTCGGCCTGGCGCTCGTGCCCGCGCTCGCCGTGATGCTGCCCCGGGCGCCGCGCGTCGGCGGGACGGTCGTGGGCGTGCTCGGCGCGGTGACGGTCGTAGCGCTCGTCACCGGGTTCGCCGTCGACCGGTTCGACGCCGACCACCCCGAGCCGACGCGCCTCGCGTACGCGCTGGACGCCGACTCCGGCGAAGCCCTGTGGGTGTCGGACGAGGCGAGCCCGAGCGACTGGACCGCGCAGTACGTGGGTCACCGCGACGACCTGTCGTCGGCGTTCCCGCCCCTGCACGGCGACGTGTGGACGGGCCCGGCGGACGCGGCCGACCTGCCGGCCCCTGAGGTCCGGGTGGTCGCCGACGAGACGGCCGGGGGCGAACGGACCGTGACCCTGCGGGTCACGCCGGGCGAGGGCGCGCCCGTCGGGACGGCGGGCGCCCTGCGATACGTCGAGCTCGACAGCGCGGACGGCGGCGCTCGCGTGCTTGCTGCGGAGCTGGAGGGCCGCGAGGTCCCGGTCGGGCCCCGTGGCGTGCTCGACACCCGCTTCTACGCGCCCGGGCCAGACGGCTTCGAGGCCGTGGTGACCGTCCCCGCGGGCGACGAGCTGGACCTGCGGGTGGTCGCCGCCGGCGGCGGGCTGGAGGGGCTGCCGGGGTTCGTCGACCGCCCGGTCGGCGTCGGCGTCGCCGGATCGCACACGTCGGAGCTGGTGCTCGTGGCCCGGACCGTCGTGCTCTGACCGGTCAGCCCAGCCGCTCCTCCAGCGCGGCCGGGTCGGTGACCGGCAGGTCGCACACGAACCCGCGGCAGACGTAGGCCGTGGGCGCCCCGTCGACGAGCGGCCGGTCGGCGAGCAGCGGCACCCCCGGGGCGTCGGGAACCCCGGGGACGACGACGGCGCCCGCGGTGGGGGCGCGCCGGGCGGTGCGCAGCAGCTCCTCGGCCGCGGGGCCGTCGCCGACGACGGCGACCTGGCGCGGCCCGTCGGCCAGCGCCTCGGCGGTGGCGAGCGCCCAGCCCGCGAACCGGGGCGCCTGCCGGGCCAGGATGCCGGCGGCGGTGACGGCGGCCTCGGCGGCGGCGCGGTGCCCGGCCGACCCGGTGAGCGCGGCGTACGTCGTCAGGGCGCCGGCGAGCGCGGACTGGCCGGACGGCTCGGGTCCGTCCGTGGGGTCGCGCGGCCGCACGACGAGCCGCTCGGCGTCGTCGGCGGCGTCGAAGAACCCGGCGGAGGCGTCCGCGCCGTCGGCGAAGTGCGCCAGGGCCACGTCGAGCACGTCCCCGGCGGCGGCGAGCCACCGCGCCTCGCCGGTGGCCTGGTGCAGCGCGAGCAGGCCCTCCGCGAGGTCGCCGTGGTCGGCGGCGACACCCGGCGCGTCGCCGGCGACGCCGTCGCGCGACGCCCGCCGCAGCCGCCCGCCGACGACGTGGGTGCCGAGCACGTGCTCGGTGCAGGCGCGGGCGGCGTCCACCCAGGCGGGCTCGGAGAGCAGCGCACCGGCATCGGCCAGCGCCGCGATCGCCAGGCCGTTCCACGCGGTGACGACCTTGTCGTCGCGCGCGGGCTGGGGGCGGGCGTCGCGGGCCGCGAGGAGCCGGGTGCGCACCGGCCCCCACCAGGCGGGGTCGGGGTCGTGCGGGAGCTGCAGCGTGGACGCTCCGCGTGAGAACGTGCCCGCGGCGGTGACGGCGAGGGTCTCGGCTGCGCGGGCCCCGTCGTCGTCCCCGAGCACGTCGCGCAGCTGGTCCGGGGTCCAGACGTAGGTGAGGCCCTCGGCGCCGTCCGTGTCGGCGTCGAGGGCGGAGGCGAAGCCACCCTCGGCGGTCCGCAGGTCGCGCAGCAGGAACTCCGCCGTCTCGCGGACCACGCGCTCCGCGAGGGCGGAGCCGGTCGAGCGCCACAGGTGCGCGTGGACGCGCAGCAGCTGCGCGTTGTCGTACAGCATCTTCTCGAAGTGCGGCACCACCCAGGCCGCGTCCACGGAGTAGCGCGCGAACCCGCCGGCGAGCTGGTCGTAGAACCCGCCGCGCGCCATCGCCTCGCACGTGCGCTCGACGATCCGCAGGGCCTCGGCGTTCCCGGTGCGCGCGTGGTGGCGCAGCAGGTGCTCGAGCGTCATCGAGGGCGGGAACTTCGGCGCGCCGCCGAACCCGCCGTGCCGCCGGTCGGCGTCGCGGGTCACCGCGTCGACGGCCGCGGCGAGCGTGGCGTCGTCCAGGGGCGCCCCGGGCGGACGGGCGGCCGTGCGCGCGACCACGTCGGTCACCGCGGCGCCCTGCCGCACGACGGCGTCGCGCCGGTCGCGCCATGCGTCGTCCACGGCGTCGAGCACGGCCAGCAGATGCTCCCGGGGCAGGTAGGTGCCGCAGTGGAACGCCGTGCCGTCCGGGGTGAGGAACGCCGTCATCGGCCACCCGCCCTGCCCGGTGAGCGCCTGCGTCGCCGCCATGTAGACGGCGTCGACGTCGGGCCGCTCCTCGCGGTCGACCTTCACCGGCACGAAGCGCCCGTTGATCGCCGCGGCCACGTCGTCGTCCTCGAACGACTCGTACGCCATGACGTGGCACCAGTGGCACGCCGCGTACCCCACGGACAGCAGCACCGGCACGTCGCGGCGCCGCGCCTCGGCGAACGCGTCGGGGCCCCACGGCCACCAGTCGACGGGGTTGTCGGCGTGCTGCAGCAGGTACGGGGACGTCGCGGTCCGGAGACGGTCGGCCATGCCCCCAGCCTGACACCGCCGTGCGACGGCGGGGAGGTCAGCGGCGCGGGGGGAGCTCGGCGGACCACTCGTGCCGCGGCCCGCCCGGCGTCCACGCCCAGCTCACGACCAGGGCCCGGTCGGCCGTGGTCTCCGGGCGCGGGGAGCGGAACGACGTCGGGTCGCCGGCCTCGACGCGGTCCCACCGCTCGGAGGTGGTCCGGCCGCGTCCTCCGCGACCGACCTCGAGCGCGACGTCGTGGACGGTCCGGTCGGACCCGTTCGTCAGGTGGTACCGGTCGCCGCGTGCGTGCGTGACCGTCCACGGGGAGACGCGCGGCTCCGGTGTGGCGGCGCCATGGGCGGCGCCGGTCCAGTCGGCGCCGGCGTCGGATGCCGGCGGCGCGTCGGCCGGGGACACCGGCGAGGGAGCCGGAGCCGCGGGCGGCCTGGCGGGGCCGGCCGGCCGCGGCTCCTCGACGCCGGGCGACGGCGCCCGGCCGAGCTCCTGCGCCTCCTGCTCGTGCACGCGCTTCTGGAACTCCAGCGCGGCCTCCGCGACGTCGGCCTGCCGCCGGGCGGCGTCGAGCTGGCCACGCGAGTACCACGTCGACAGGCCGGTGAACAGCGCCGCGACGACGGAGACGACGAGCGCGCCGAGGGCGATCCACATCTCCGCGTTCATGCGCCGCAGGCTATCGGGCTCGTGGCCAGAGGCGCGGCCGGCGGACGGGGCGGTGTCATGGACGGGCCACCGTCTCGGCGAGGCGGGCCGGTGCCTGGACGCAGTACGAGTCCGTGAGGAGCTCGGACAGCTCCTCCCAGTCGGTGCCCCCGTCGAGCAGGACGCCGACGGCGTTGCCCTCGGTGCCGACGCGGAAGTACCGCGGCCCGAGGTGCTCGAACGCCAGCACCTCGTCCGGCTCGGCCCGGAACGTGACGCGGAAGAGCTGGTCCTCCCCGCCGAAGACGTGCGCCACCGTGGCCGCGCGCACCCGCCACCGCACGCCCGTCCATGCCCGCTCCTCGATGCACTCGGGGAACGCGAGAAGTGGGCGCAGGCGCACGACGTGCTCCAGCGGGACGTCCGGTCGGTCGGTCACGGGTCGACCCTGCCACGAGCCACCGACGTCGCGACCGGCCTCAGCCCAGGCGCGCGCTGACCATCAGGTCTTCGCCGACGTCGAGCCGGACGTCCACCAGCCGCACGCCGGGCGGCAGGGCCGCGGCCAGGTCGATCTTCTCGTGCGCGGCGGCCTCCACCTTGCCGCGTACGACGGCCAGCATCGCGGCGACGATCGGGTTGCCGCTGGTGATCCTGACGTCGCCGAGGGTGAGGACCATCCGCGCGTCCACGGCGGCCGACGCGGTCGCGGTGGCCGACGCCGACAGGATCCCCTTGCGGATCTTGGCGTGGACCCGCAGGCCCGCGGCCCGCGGCCCGTGCGACTCGAGGTCGACGTCGAGCGCGCTGAGCGTGATCCCCTGCGGCTGGAGGGCCACGGCGAGCATCCCGTGCAGGGTGGCGACGAGGCCGGCTCGGGACGCGGCGACGCGCGCGTGACCGGTCACCGGGTGCGCGTCGTCCGGCTCCACCAGCTCGGCGCCGATCTGGCCGTCCGACCCCGTGACCCACGCGAAGCGCAGCCCCTGCGCCTCGGCGGTGACGTCCACCGGCAGGTCGACGGCCGTGAGCGGGTGGGCGTCCAGGCGCACCCGCCGCACGGTGCCGGGCGTCCGCTCCGTGACGGAGGCCGGCGCCCAGGTGACGTCGGTCGCCTTGGGCGACGCGCCGACCGCGACGCCGGTGAGGTCCAGCTCCAGCGACGCGACGTCGTCCCCGTCGAGGTCGGCCCGGACACGCGCCCGGTCGAGCCCCGTGACGCCGGGACCCGCGGCCCGTGCGGCGAGGTCGCGCAGGCGGTCGGCGAGGTCGTCGCCCGTCGTGGGGCGCGGGGCAGGGCCGAGCGGCAGGAGGCGCTGAGTCATGGCGCGAGCCTATCCGCCGTCACGCCTCCAGCAGGCTGGAGTCGACGGACGCCGCCGCCATCTGCCCGGCCGCCATGGCCGCGGTCACGGAGCTGACCGGCATGGGGAAGTCGGCCGTGTGCGCGCCGTCTCCCGCGGCGAACACCCCGGGCATGCTGGTGCGGCCGAAGGCGTCGACCGCGACGGCGCCGGAGTCGCGCAGCTCCAGGCCGAGCTCGGCGGCGAACGGCGCGGCCGCGTGCAGCGCGGGGGAGACCATCAGGCCGCCCAGGTCGAGCGTCTCGCCGTCGGCGAGCACCGCGCGGGCGCCGTCGCGGCCCGAGGGCAGCGCGCTGCGCTCGACCCGCTCGACCTTCGCGCCTCGCACCTCGACGCCCTGGGCGTCCAGCGCCGAGCGGACGTGGGGGTCGACGTCGGCGCCGTCGGCGAGCACCACGAGGCGGGCGGCGATGCGGGCCATGAGACCGGCGACCCGCGGCGCGTGCGGGCCGGCGCCGAGGATGCCGACGGTGGTGCCGGCGAACTCGTGGCCGTGGCAGTACGGGCAGTGCGCCGCGACGGTGCCGAACAGCTCCGCGAGGCCGGGCGTGGCGGGCAGCTCGTCGCGCATGCCGGTCGCCAGCAGCAGGCGGCGGCCGGTGACCTCGCCGCCGTCCGTGCGCACCACGAATCCGGCGCGGGGGTCGTCGGGGTCGATCGGGGTGATCGCGTGGGCGGTGGTGCGGCGCAGCTCGACCGTGTCGTACGCGGCGAGGGTGCGGTGCGCGGTGGCGCGGAACTCGGCGGGCGGCGTGCCGTCGAAGCCCAGCACGTTGTGCATGGCGTCGGTGGGGTCGTTGCGGTAGTTGCCGGAGTCGAGCACGACGACGTCGCGGTGCGTGCGCCCGAGGGTGAGCGCGGCCTGCAGGCCGGCGGGGCCGCCGCCCACGACGATCGCGTCGTGGAGGGGCCGGTCGTTCGAGGTGGTCATCGGTGTCTCCCAAGGGTCGGGGTTGCGTCCTGACCCCAGCGTGTGACTTCATGTCAACATGAAGTCAAGCGGGGAGTCTGGACCGACGTTCAGCGTCGGCGAGCTGGCCGGGAAGTTCGGCCTGGAGACGCACGTGCTGCGCTACTGGGAGGAGGTCGGGCTGCTCGCCCCCGCGCGCGACGGCGCGGGACGGCGCCGGTACACCGCCGACGACGTCGTCCGGGTGGCGTCCGTCCTCAGCTCCAAGGTGGCCGGGATGAGCCTGGAGCAGATCCAGGTGCTGCTCGCCGCCGGCGACGACGACGCCGGGGCACCCGAGCGGCACCGCCTGCTCGAGGCGCACCTCGCCGAGCTCGACCGCCGCCAGGAGGAGATCGAGCGGTCGCGACGGATGACGGAGCACGCGCTGGAGTGCCGCGCGCACGACATCGCCACCTGCCCGAACTTCCGCGCCCACGTGGCCGAGCTCGTCGACGGCACCCGCACCTGGCCGGACCTGCACGACGTCCACGCCGCGGCCCGGGCGGGAGAGCCCGCATGAGCCCCGCGGCGGCGCGCCCCACGCCGCGTGAGCTCGGGATCGTCGTCGGCGACCTGCCCACCGGGCAGCACGACGCCCTCACGGACGTGGCGGGGGTCCGCGTCGGGCACACCACGCTGCACGACGGCGACAGGGTCCACACCGGCGTCACCGCCGTCGTCCCGGACGTGCTCGGGCGTGGGCCCGGGAAGCGGCCGAGCCTGCCGTGCGGCCTCGCCGTGGGCAACGGGTACGGCAAGCTCGTCGGCGCCACCCAGGTGGCCGAGCTCGGCGAGCTCGAGACGCCGGTCCTGCTCACGGCCACGCTGTCCGCCTTCCGCGCCGCCGACGCCCTGGTGACGCACGTGCTCGGGCAACCCGGCTACGACCAGGTGCGCAGCCTCAACCCGGTGGTGGGGGAGACCAACGACGGGTTCCTGTCCGACATCCGCGCGAGGCCGCTCACCGAGGCGCACGTGCTCGCCGCGCTCGACGGCGCCGCACCCGGGCCGGTGGCCCAGGGCTGCGTGGGCGCCGGCACGGGCACGGCGGCCCTGGGGTTCAAGGGCGGGATCGGCACGTCGTCGCGCGTCGTCGCCGCCGAGGCCGGCCCCTGGACCGTCGGCGCCCTGGTGCAGTCGAACTTCTCCGGGACCCTGACGGTCCGGGGCGTGCCGATGCCGGCCGCGGACCTGCTCGGGCCGACCGACCCCGGGGTCAAGCGGCCCGACGACGGCAACTCCTGCATGATCGTCGTCGCCACCGACGCGCCGCTCGACGCCCGCCGCCTGGACCGCGTGGCCCGCCGCGCCGTCTTCGCGATGGGCCGCGTCGGCGCCGGGTACACGCACGGCAGCGGTGACTACGCCCTGGCGTTCACGACGGCGGACCCCGCCGTGCCGCTCGTGGCCGACGTCGGTCTCGACCCGCTCTTCGCCGCCACCATGGACGCCGTCGAGGAGGCGCTGCTCGCCTCCGTGCTCACCGCGACGACGACGGCGGGGCACCGCGGCACCGGTCACGCCGTCCCCGCCGCCGCCGTCCTGTGCCGCCTGCGCGCCGCGGGTGTCCTCGACGCGGCGTGAGCCTGGGCCCTCGCTGCCCGCGGCACGACCTCGGCGCGGCGGGCCGAGGTGCGTCACTCCGCGACGTGCGCGATCCCCGGCCGGCCCGCCTCCACGGAGATGCTCGCGCGCGTGGACACCGGGGCGCCGGGCCTGGTGACGTACGGCACGACCCGGTAGTCGGTGCGCATCTCGTCGCGGCTCAGGTGGCACACCTGGTAGCCGCGCTGCCGGTTGTGGAACCGCATGAAGGGGTTCTCCTCCAGCCAGATCTTCCCGAGGTCGTCCTGGTCCGAGCCGTCGCCCGCGGAGCTGACGGACGTGCCGAGGAGCTCCGTGCCCACGGTGCGCGACGACATGTCGGCGAAGTCCGCCTTGAGGTCGGCGGCGACGCTGCGGTGCGCGTCTCCGGTGACCATGACGAAGTTCTCCACCCCGCGCTCGACGACGCCGTCGAACAGCCGTTGCCGGGCGGCGGCGTACCCGCCCCACGTGTCCATCCCGTAGCGGGTGCCGGGCCCCGGCTCGTGGTCGGCGTCCATCGCGAACACCTGGTTGCCGAGCACGTTCCACCGGGCCGTGGAGGCCGCGAGACCGGCGAGCAGCCAGGACTCCTGCTCGGCACCGAGCATCTGGCGGCCCTGATCCCAGCGCAGCGACTGGTCGGTGAGCTGCACGTCGCGGTAGCGGCGGGTGTCCAGCACGTCGAGCTGCAGCATGTCGCCGAACTCCAGGCGCCGGAACACCTGCATCTCGGGCCCGCGCGGCATCGACGAGCGGCGCAGCGGCATGTTCTCCCAGTACGCCTGGTAGGCCGCGGCGCGACGCAGCCGGAACACGTCCGGGTCCTGGTCCGGCTCGGAGTCGGGCTGCGAGTGGTCACCCGCCCAGTTGTTCTCCACCTCGTGGTCGTCCGGCGCCACCACCCACGGCGCCGCCGCGTGCGCGGCCTGCAGCATCGGGTCGAGCTTGTACTGGCCGTACCTGACCCGGTAGTCGGCCAGCGAGAAGATCTCCGCCGCGGGCAGGTGGCCGCGGCCGATCGAGCCCTGCCCACCGCCCTCGTAGACGTAGTCGCCCAGGTGGACCACCAGGTCGAGGTCCTCCGCCGCCATGCGCTCGAACGCGGTGAAGTACCCGGCGGGGTAGTTCTGGCAGCTCGCGAACGCGAACGACAGCCCGGCGAGCTGCGCGCCGCGGTGCGGGGCCGTGCGCGTGCGGCCGACCGGGCTGGCCTGGCCCGCCGCGCGGAAGCGGTACCAGTACACGCGGTCGGGCCGCAGCCCGCGGACCTCCGCGTGCACCGAGTGGGCCGAGGACGGCCGCGCGCGCTCGACGCCGCGCCGCACGATCCTGCGGAACCGCTCGTCCTCGGCGACCTCCCAGCGGACGTTCACCCCGACGTCGGGCATGCCGCCGCTGCCGTCCGGCGAGGTCGGGTCGGGGGCCAGGCGGGTCCAGAGCACGACGCCGTCGGGCCACGGGTCGCCCGACGCCACCCCGAGGGTGAACAGGTCGCCGCGGGGCGTGAACCGGCCCGCGGTGTCGGCGGCGGCGGGCTCGGCGGCCAGCATCGCCGCGGACCCGGTGGCGACGCCGGCGAGGGTGAGGAAGGAACGACGGGGCAGGGCGAGCGAGAGTTCGGGCACGACGACCTCCGGGATCGGGGAACCGAGCGGTGCTTGCGCATCGATTCACCCAGTCCCGGGCGACCACGGGTTGACGTCGTGCTGGCCGGTGCGCGTCGATCGGCCGAGGTGTGCGTGACCCGCACGCGGACGTCGCCCGCCCGCCGGCGGGGCGTCACCTGTCGGTCACGTCACCCGCGGGTCACGGCGCCCTTCGTGCTTGGCGGTTCAGGGCTTCGCGGCCTTGGCCGCGGCCTTCTCCGCCTTCTTGAACGCCCGCACCTCGGCCAGCGTCTCCGCGCTGGTGACGTCCGCGATGGAGCGGCGGGAGCCCTCCTCGCCGAACTCCGCGGCGGCCTCGCGCCAGCCGTCCGGGCGGACGCCGCGCTGCTTGCCGAGCAGGGCGAGGAAGATCTTGGCCTTGCGGTCGCCGTACCCCGGCAGGGCCTTCAGCCGGGCCAGCACCTCGGCCCCCGTCGGCGCGTCGCCGGCGGGGCCCGGGTCGGTCCAGATCCGGGACGCGTCGCCGTCGTAGTCGTCGACGACGGCGTGCGCCAGGGCCTGCACACGCCCCGCCATCGACCGGCCGTACCGGTGGATGGCCGGGGGAGTGGTCGCGAGCGTCACGAACTCGTCGGGGTCGGTCTCCGCCACCGTGCGCGGGTCGATCGAGCCCAGCCGGTCGAGGATCTTGCGCGGCCCCGCGAACGCGTGCTCCATGGGGTACTGCTGGTCGAGCAGCATGCCGACCAGGAGCGCGAACGCGTCGTCGCTCAGCAGTCGGTCGGTCTCGGCGTCGCCGGTGATCCAGAGCGTCGTACTCATGGCTCCATGGTGCCCCGCGCCGCGCCGACGCGCTCCGAGGGCCGCGGAGGCCGGTGGCGATGCCGGTAACGTTCTGGTCCGGGAGGTCATGGAAGCGTATGGACATCGTCATGGCGTCGGTGGGCGTGCTGGTCGGTGCCGTGCCCGGTGTGCTGGTCGTCCGGAGTGTGCGGAACCGGCGGACCGTCGAGGACCGGCGCCTCGGCGAGGGTGCCGTGCCGCCGGACGCTGCGCCGGAGCCGCTGACCGACGACGAGCTGGCCTACCTGTCCGGCGGCCCCGAGCGGGTCGCGCAGGTCGCCCTGGCCGGCCTGTTCCTCGACGGACGGGTCGAGGGGAGCGACCGACGCCTGCGGCCGGTGCCCGCTGCCGAGGCGCCCGCAGCGGCGCCCGGCGACGCGACGCTGCGGCGGACCATGGCCCGCCGGCTCGCCACCCAGGGGGCGATGGGAGTACGCGACCTGGCCGTCACGGCGCTCGCCATGGACGGCGGCGTCGAGCAGGTCGCGAAGGGCCTGCAGGAGCGGGGGCTGTGCCGGCCGGCTTCCGACCTGCACCAGGCCCGCGAGCGGTGGGCGCCGGTCCGGCGACGCTGGTACGTCGTGGGCGGGGTGTCGGCCGGCGTCACCGTGGTCGGCGGGATCCTGCTCGCCGTGCTCGCGCCGGACCCCCTCGCCGCGTTCCTCACCGGGGCGCTCGCGGCCTGGACGGCCGGCTGCCTGCGTGCGGGGATCGAGGCCTCCGACACCTCGGCCGCGGCGACGCCACGCACGACGGCCGGCGATGCGGCGGTCGGCGCCGCCGCCGACAGCATGAAGGAGTTCCGGAACACCATGGGCCGGGGCCTCGACCGGGACGGCGAGCGCCGGATCGTCCTGCGCTCGGTGGCCGCGCGCGGGTTCGGTGGCCTCGAGGGGGGCCCGTACGACGACCAGCACTTTCTGGACGGTGCGCAGCCGCCGAGTGTCCGGCTGCCCGCTCGTGACCTGAGGTACGGGCTCTACCGGCAGGGACTGGAGCCGTTCGTGACGTGGTGCCTCTTTCGCAACCACCACGAGCGGAAGGAGGCGGCGAGCCGGCACGAGCCGTTCGACCGTGCCCCCACCCAGGAGCTGTGGGACCAGCAGGGGGCCAGCACCCAGCCGGTCGTCGACAAGGGGTCCCGGGGCAACTGGCGGCTCGAACGCCTCTACCGCTTCCGGGACACGACCGTGAACGAGGGCTGGTGACGGCCCGCGTGCGGCGTGGCGCGGCCGGCCGGTCGTCTCAGTCGGCGTCGCCGCGGGAGGCCCGGTGCAGCCGCCCGACGACGACCTGGTCGATGCCGGCCAGCCGGCCGGCGGCACGGGGCACCGTGCTCAGGACCGCGGCGGCGTCGTCGGCGTCGAGGACCCGTACGTCGTCCACGACGTAGTCCACGCCCTTGCGCGTCAGTCGATACCGGCCGGCGGTGCGGATGTTGCGGCACCAGTCCACGTCGGCGCCCCAGGGCAGCGGGTGCACGACGAGGACGTCGCGCTCGCCGGCGACGACGACCGGTGCGCCCGGTGCCGTCGCGGGCGAGGCCGGCGCGCGGGCCGCGAACGCCACCACCGGGGTGCGGTACTCCCGCCCGCTGCGGCGTCCCACATGGTGCAGGGTCGACCACGGCGGCATCCGTGAGCTGACCTTGAGCGCCCACGGGTTGAACCGTCGGGTGGCCTTCGCGACCTTCGGTGACACCGCCATGTCCCCATGCTGCGCCCGTCCGGGCGCGCTTGCTGGTTGACTGCGGACCATGGTCACCGTCCTGACCGTCGCGAGCGTCCTGGTGACAGGGCTCGCCGGCGGCGTGTTCTTCGCCTTCTCCACGTTCGTCATGGGCGGGCTGCGCCGCCTCGACCCGCCTGCCGCCGCCGCGGCGATGAACGAGATCAACCGGGACGCCGTCCGGCCGCCCTTCATGACGCTGTTCGCCGCCTCGTTCCTTGTGCCCGCCGTCACCGCCGTCCTCGCGCTGGTGCGCCACGACGACGGCGCGGGCCTGCTGGTGGTGGCGGCCGCGGTGGCGGTGCTCGGGGTGCTCGCGGTGACCGCCGTGGTCAACGTGCCGCTGAACGACCGGCTCGCGCGGAGCGACGCGCCGGCCACGGACTGGCCGGCCTACGCCTCGCGCTGGACGGCGTGGAACCACGTCCGCACGCTCGCGTGCGCCCTCGCGTGCGCGCTGGCCGCCGTCGCGCTGCTCTGACGGCCCGGGTCCCGGGCAGGAACAGCGTGGCGGCCGTCGGGGTTGTCGCGGGCATGAGGACCTCCGAGGACGACCGGACCACCGAGACCGTCGACCGCCTGCTGGACAGCACGACCACGTGGGCCGTCGTCGGCCTGTCCACCAACGCCGACCGCGCCGCGTACGGCGTCGCGCGGCGCCTGCAGCAGGCGGGCAAGCGCATCGTCCCCGTGCACCCGTCGGCGGCGACGGTGCACGGCGAGACCGGCTACGCGACCCTCGCCGACGTCCCGCACGGCATCGACGTGGTGGACGTGTTCGTGCGCTCCGAGCTCGCGGGCGACGTCGCCGACCAGGCGATCGCCGTCGGCGCGAAGGCCGTGTGGTTCCAGCTCGGCGTGATCGACGAGGACGCTGCGGCACGGGTGCGCGCGGCCGGCCTCGACATGGTCATGGACCGTTGCCCGGCGATCGAGCTGGGCCGGCGCGCCTGACCCGGCGCGCCCGACCTGGTGGCGGGCGGTCAGCCCGCCGGGGAGAACGTCAGCACCGGGCGGCCCGTGCGCGGGTGCCGCAGCACCTCGGTGCGGACCCCGTAGACCGGGTCGACGACGTCGGGCACGAGCACGTCCGTGACGGGCCCGGAGGCGACCACCCGGCCCCGCGACAGGAGCACGACGTGGTCGCAGTGCTGGGCGGCGAGGTTGAGGTCGTGCAGGGCCGCCAGGACGGTGACGCCGGCGTCCGCGAGGTCGCGCAGCGTGCGCAGGGCGTCGAGCTGCGCGGCGATGTCCAGGTGGTTCGTCGGCTCGTCCAGCAGGATCAGCGCCGGCTCCTGGGCCAGGGCCCGGGCCATGTGCACCCGCTGGCGCTCGCCGCCGGACAGCGTGGTGACCTCCCGGTCGGCGAACGCCGTCAGCCCCAGGGTGGCCAGGGCCCGGTCCGCGACCTCCCGGTCGGCGTCGGAGTCGCCGGCGAGCAGCGACCGGTGCGGGATCCGCCCCAGCAGGACGGCGTCGCGCACGCTCAGCGGCAGGCCGGTCGAGGCCTCCTGCTCGACGAGCGCGAGCGTGCGCGCCCGGCGGCGGCGCGGCAGGCCGAGCAGGTCGGCGCCGCCGAACCGGACGGACGGCGCCCCGTGCCCCTCGGACGGGGGCTGGACGCCGGCCAGCACCCGCAGCAGCGTCGACTTGCCGGACCCGTTGGGCCCCAGCAGACCGGTCACCGCGCCGGCGGGAGCGGTGCAGTCCACGCCGTCGAGGATGAGCCGCCCGCCGGTGGACCACGACACCCGCGCCGCGTCGAGGCCGCCGCGGGCGGTGTCGTCCGTGAGCGGGCCGGGCGCGGAGCTCGTCGTCGTGGCGCTCATGCTCCACCGACCCCGGCCCTGCGGCCCTTCCACAGCAGCGCGGCGAACACCGGGGCGCCGATCGCCGCGGTGATGATGCCCACCGGCACCTCGCGCGGGGCGAAGACCGTGCGCGCCAGGGTGTCCGCCCACACGAGGAACGACGCGCCGCACAGCGCCGACAGCGGCAGCAGCAGGCGGTGCCGGGCACCGCTGAGCAGCCGCACCGCGTGCGGCAGGATCAGCCCGACGAACCCGATCGAGCCCGACTGGCTGACGAGCGCGCCGGTGAGCAGCGCGACGCCGACGAGCAGCAGCCAGCGCACCCGCGCCACCGGGACGCCCAGCGCGGCCGCCGACGTGTCGCCGAACGTGAAGGCGTCGAGGACCGAGCCCGTCGAGGCCAGCACCGACCCCAGCACGCCCGCGGCGACGCCGGTGATGGCGACCGACGTCCACGTCGACCCCGCGACGGAGCCCATCAGCCAGGACAGGATCTCCCGGTACGAGTCGCCCGTCGCGGACCAGAAGATCACGAAGCTGGTCGCGGCCGCCGCGAGCTGGCCGACGGCCAGGCCCGCCAGGACGGTGCGCGTCGGCGTGATGGTGCCGATCGCGCCCGCCAGGGTCAGCGCCGCCACGAGCGCGGCCACCGCCCCGGCGAACGCGGCCACCGGCAGCAGCGCCGTCATGCCCACGACCAGCACCAGCACCGCGCCCAGCGACGCGCCCGACGACAGCCCCAGCAGGTACGGGTCCGCCAGCGGGTTGCGGGTCAGGGACTGCATGACGACGCCGCAGACCGCCAGGCCCGCACCGACCGCCGCGGCCGTCAGGACGCGCGGCAGGCGCAGCTGCCACACCATGGCGTCGGCGAGGCGCTCCGGGGGCGCCACGTCGAGCAGCCCGCCGAGTCCCAGGTGCGTCACGACGGAGCGAGCCACCTCGGCGACCGACAGGTCCGCGGGGCCGATCGTCACGGCGACCAGCACGGAGGAGGCCAGCACCAGCACGCTCACCGGCACCCACCAGGCACCGCCCCGCCGGCGCGCCGGGACCGGCGACGACGGGGAGGTGCGTGCCCCGTCGCGTGCCTCGTCACGCGCCACGGCCGCGCGCAGCGCCGTCACGGGTCGAGTCCCTCCAGCTGCTCGCGCAGGTCGACGACGGCGTCGACGTTGCGCACGCCCGCCTCGGTGGCGGGGAACGGCACCGTGAGGTACCGGCCCTTGCGCACCGCCGTCAGCGCCGCCGTCGCCGGGTTGGACTCCAGCCGGTCGATCTTGTCCTCGGCGCTGGTCCAGGCGGCGTCGACCAGCACGATGACGTCCGGGTCGGCCTCGATGACCTCCTCCCACGCCAGCGACGTCCACGTGTCCTCGACGTCGCCCGCCACGTTGGTCAGCCCGACGGCGTCCATGATCATCTGCGGCGCCCCGATGCCCGCCCCCACGTACGGGATGTCCGAGCCGGAGGAGTACCACAGGGCGCTCAGGCCGCGGTCGTCCGGCGTGACCGCGTCGAGGGTGGCCCGCTGCTCGGCCACGAGCGCATCCGCCGCGTCGGCGGCGTCGAAGATCTCCCCGACCTCGGCGATCTCCGCGAACACGTCGTCGAACGTCAGCGGGTTCGGCTTGTAGTCCGGCTCCTTGCACGCTGCCGGCGACACGTAGCTCGCGACCCCGAGCTGCGCCAGGGTCTCCCGGTCGCCGGCGCCCTCGGCGGTGAGGTTCGACTCCCATCCCGCGTACACGAGGTCGGGCTCCAGCGCGAGCGTGGCCTCGCTGCCCGGCACCTCGGCGCTGAACGGGTCCGCGACCGCCGTGCCGTCCGCCGCGTCGGCGAGGGAGTCCGGCACGGGCCCGTCGAGGAACGCGGCGCCGACGATCCGGTCCCCGAGCCCCAGGGCGAGCATCGTCTCCGCGGTGCTCGACTTGATCGTCACCACGCGTTCGGGCGCGGCGTCGAACGTCACCTCGGTACCACAGTTGTCCAGCGTCAGCGGGTAGTCGGTGCCGCTCGACCCGCCGGCGTCGGCGGACGGGGGTGGCGTGGCCGCGCCGGAGGCGTCACCGCCGGCGCAGGCGGACAGCAGCCCTCCCGTGAGCGTCAGGGCGAGCGCGAGGGGCAGGGCACGGGTGCGGGTGGGCACGCGGGTACTCCCGAGGGTGTCGTCGGTCGTGCACGGTCGACGGCGCGTCATCTCGCACCCCTGGAACCGCGGCCCAAGCACCGGGCCGCGCCGCCGGGCCAGTCGCAGGGCCCGTGATCCGCCGACCAGCCTAGTACGCGCACCTGGCCGCATGGTCGAATGAGCCGGTGACCACAGCCCCGGACACCGATGTCACGCCGGTCGTCGACGCCAGGGCGGTGCGCTGGGGCGGCCTGCCCAACGCCCGCGACCTCGGCGGCCTGCCCACGGCGGGGGGCAGGCGGACCCGCCCCGGGCGCTTCTACCGCACCGCCCGCCTCGACCACGCGGGAGCCGACGGCCTCGCCGCCATGGCCGACGCCGGCGTCCGCACCGTCGTGGACCTGCGCAACGCCGCCGAGGCCGGCCCGCTCGCCCTGCCGCCGCTCGTCACGCGGCACGCGCTCCCCGTCGAGGACCCCGACGACGAGGAGTTCATGCGGGTCTGGGGACCGCACCTCGACACCCCCCGCTACTACCCGACCGTGCTCGCGACCTGGCCGCGGCTCGTCGCCGCCGTCTTCGGCGCGTTCGCGCGGGCGCCCGAGGGCGCCGTCGTGTACCACTGCGCGGCCGGGCGCGACCGGACGGGCATGATCACCGCGCTGCTCCTCACGCTCGTGGAGGTGCCGCGGCCGGTGATCGTCGAGGACTACCTGCTCGCGGTCCGCGCCACCAACGCCCGCGCCGCAGGTCCGGGCGAGAATCACGAGCGGTACCGCGGCCCCGCGGAGCTCGCCGACTGGTGCGCCGACGTCGGTGGCGCGCGCGAGGACTTCCTCGACGGTGTGGACGTCGTGGGCTTCCTGCGGGAGCACGGCGTGACGCGCGAGGAGCTCGACCGTGTCCGTCGGCGTCTGCTCGACTGAGCCGCGTCGCCGGGCCGGTCGCGCGGCCCGCGGAACGTCTCAGGACGTGAGGTGGGTATACCTGCGCCACGTCCTGAGAACTCCTTACGAGGGGGTGACGGCGGGCCCGGAGCGGCGGCCGGGACGGCGCCCCGGTGCCAGGCTGGGGCCATGAGCACGACGACGCCCGCCGCCGGCACGCAGCGCACCGGCCGCCGGCACGACGGCGCCCTCGCGGCGCTCGCGGGCGTCGTCGCCACGGCCGCGGGCCTGGCGCTGGCCGAGCTGCTGGCCGCCGTCCTCGACCCGGCGGCGAGCCCGGTGCTGGCGGCCGGGGCCGCCGTCGTGGACGCCGTCCCGCCGTGGCTCAAGGACTTCGCCGTCGAGTGGTTCGGGACGGCGGACAAGGCGGTCCTGCTGGGCACGATCGGCGTCGTCGCGTTCGTGGGCGCGGCGGTGGCGGGCTGGACGGAGCACCGGGTGCCGCCGTGGGGCCGGGTGCTGCTGGTCGTGGCGGGCCTCGGCGCCGCCGTCGCCGCGGCCGCGCGCCCGGGCGCGACCGCGCTCTGGGCGGTGCCGAGCCTGGTGGGCGTCGCCGTGGCGATGCTGCTGCTGCGCGCCCTCGTGCGCCGCGTCCCCGCCTCGACCGGCGCGGGGGAGGGGCCGGGGGCCGTCGGCCCCGACCGGCGCGAGTTCCTCACCTGGACCGGCCTGACCGCGGCGGGCGGGCTCGTCGCGCTCGTGGCCTCGCGGGCCGTGTCGGCGGGGGGACGGGCGGTGCACGCGGTGCGCGAGGCCGTCCGGCTGCCGTCGCCCGCGATGACGGCGCCGGCCGTGCCGACGGGTGCGGACCTGTCCGTGGAGGGCCTGGCCCCGTACCTCACGCCGAACGAGACCTTCTACCGCATCGACACGGCGCTGCGGGTCCCGCAGGTGGATCCCCACGACTGGTCCCTGAGGGTCACGGGCCTGGTGGACGAGCCGTTCACGATCACCTGGGACGACCTGCTCGCCCTGCCGATGGAGGAGCACCACGTGACGCTGGCGTGCGTCTCCAACCCCGTGGGCGGCGAGCTCGTCGGCAACGCGCTGTGGCTCGGCCACCCGGTGCGCGAGCTGCTGGCGCGCGCGAGGCCGCAGGCGGGCGCGGACATGGTCCTGTCGCGCAGCACGGACGGCTTCACCGCCGGCACGCCGCTCGAGGTGCTGCTCGAGGAGGACCGGCAGTGCCTCCTGGCGGTCGGGATGAACGGCGAGCCGCTGCCGCCCGAGCACGGCTTCCCCGCCCGTCTCGTGGTGCCGGGCCTGTACGGGTACGTGTCGGCGACCAAGTGGGTCACGGAGCTCAAGGTCACCCGGTTCGCCGACGACGAGGCGTACTGGACACCGCGCGGATGGTCCGCCCTCGGCCCGATCAAGCTGTCCAGCCGGATCGACGTCCCGCGCCCCGGCGACGACCTCGCCGCCGGCACGGTCACCCTGGCCGGCGTGGCGTGGGCCCAGCACACCGGGGTGGCGGGCGTCGAGGTGCGGGTCGACGACGGCGACTGGCTCCCGGCGGAGATCGCCGACACCGTCGGCCCGGACACGTGGCGCCAGTGGCGGTTCGACTGGGACGCCACCCCCGGCGACCACCTCGTGGCGGTGCGGGCCACCGACGTCGACGGCGTCGTGCAGACCGGCGAGCAGGCACCGCCCGCGCCGGACGGCGCCACCGGCTGGCACACCGTCGACGTGACGATCGTCTAGGTCGGGTCGGGTCGGGTCGGGTCGGGTCGGCGCCAGCGCTCAGAGCCGCGCGCCGGCGGCCAGGCGGGCGCCGAAGACGACGAGCACGCCGCCGGTCACGCGGTCCACCCAGCGCACGGCGTCCGAACGGCGCAGGCGCGGCCCGACGTACCCGGCGCCGAGCACGACGGCGGACAGCCAGGCGGTGCCGAGCGCGCAGTGCACGCCGGCGAGGAGCGCGCCCATGAGCAGCGGGTTCACCCCGTCGGGGACGAACTGCGGGATGACGGCGACGTAGAACACGCCGACCTTCGGGTTCATGAGGTTCGTGCCGAGGCCCAGGGCGAGGTCGCGGCGGCGCCCGCCCACGGGCAGCGGCGCGTCGACCTCGGGCGGGCCGCCGTCCCGGGAGCGGAACGACGCCCAGAGCATCGACGCACCCAGCCAGACCATGTAGGCGGCGCCGGCGAGGGTCAGGACGCGGTACGCCGTCTGGCTGGCGGCCAGGAGGGCGGCGGCGCCACCGGCGGCGGCGACGCCCCAGACGAGGGTGCCGGCCTGGATCCCCGCGAGCGCCGCGAACCCGTGGGCGCGGGACCGTGTCACGGTGCTGCGCAGCACGAGGGCGGTGTCGAGGCCGGGGACGACGGTGAGCAGGCCGGCGACGAGGGCGAAGGCGAGGAGGGCGTCAGTGATCGACACGGCCCGAGGATAGCCGCCGGCGTCAGGGCGACCGGCGCAGGGACATCGCGACGGCGGGCAGGACGGCGAGGCCCAGCAGGCCGCCGCCGAGGGCGAGCATCGCGTAGCTCGACGACGCGACGACGAAGCCCGAGCCCAGGCCGCCCGCGGCGCCGGCGAGCGCGACGGCCAGGTCGACCGAGCCCTGGGTGCGTGCCCGCTGGGCGAGGGGCACGGCCGCGGTGAGCATCGCGGTGCCGGAGACCAGCCCGAGGCTCCAGCCGAGGCCGAGCAGGCCGAGGCCGACGGCGAGCGCGAGGACGGACGTCGCGGGCGCGAGCCCGGCGACCAGGCCCGCGGCCAGCAGGGTGCCGGCCGCGGCGACCGCGACGCGTACCGGGCCGAACCGGTCGGTGAGCCACCCGGACAGCGGCGAGGGCAGGTACATCATGGCGACGTGCACGGCGATCACCGCGCCGGCGGTGGCGACGGCGTGGCCGTGGTGCGTCATGTGCACGGGCGTCATCGTCATGATGGCGACCATGACGAGCTGTGTGAGCACCATGACGGTGCCGGCCAGCACCACGGTGCGGCGCGCCGTGGCGGGGGAGCGCGGCGCGGGCCGGGCGCCCTCGGGCGCGGCGGGCGCGTCGTCCGGGGGCGCGGGGTCCTCGTCGGCCTGCTCGCGCGCGAGCAGCAGCGGGTCGGGGCGCAGCAGCACCCACAGCACGGCTCCGGCGGCGGCGTAGGCGGCGCCGCCGAGCAGGAACGGGCCGGCGAGCGGCGGGATGCCCCACGCCGCGGCGACGTCGCCCATGACCCCGACGAGGTTCGGGCCGGCGACGGCGCCGACGGTGGTGGAGACGAGCACGGTGCTGACGGCGCGGCCCCGGTGGGCCGGTGCGGCGAGGTCGGCGCCCGCGTACCGGGCCTGCAGGTTGGTGGCCGTCCCGGCCCCGTAGACGGCGAACGCGGCGAAGAGGAGCACCACGTTGTCGAGGACGGCCGCCAGCACGACCGCGGCGGCTCCGACGGCGCCGACGCCGTACCCGAGGGCGAGGCCGGACCGTCTGCCCGCCCGCTGGGAGACCCGCCCGACGACGAGGGCCGCGGCGGCCGAGCCGCCGGTGAACAGCGCCGCGGGGATGCCGGCGTACGCCTCGGAGCCGAGCATCTGCGCGGCGAGGAGCGCGCCGACGGTGATGCCCGCGGCGAGGCCCGCACCGGACAGGACCTGCGCGCCGACGAGCACCCGCAGGGTCCGCCGCTGGACGGCGGCGGCGCGTGCGGCAGCCACCTCGACCGGCGTCATCGGTCCCCCGGACATCCACGGATCATGGGTACGAGGGTAGGCCTCGGGAGCGTCGTGCCGGTCCTCGCGGTGGGCGGGGCCGCCTGACCGGGGACGGGTACGGTGGGCGCCGTGATTCCGGGCAGCATCCCCAGTCCTGACCCTGCGTGGTCCCAGATCGCCCTCGGGCCGCTGACGATCCAGGTCTACGCGCTGTGCCTGCTCGCGGGCATCGCGGCCGCCGTCGTGCTCACCCAGCGGCGGCTGGGGGCGCGGGGCGCGGCCGACGGCGTGACCCTGGACATCGCGATCTGGGCCGTGCCGCTCGGCATCGTCGTCGCGCGGATCTACCACGTGCTCACCCACCTGGGCGACTACACCGGGCCCGGCTCCGACCCGTGGGAGTGGCTGCGCGTCTGGGAGGGCGGCATCGCCGTCTTCGGGTCCCTGATCGGCGGCGCGATCGGCGTGCTCATCGGGTGCCGGGTCGCAGGGCTGCGGTTCTGGTCGTTCGCGGACGCCCTCGCGCCGGCGCTGCTGCTGGCCCAGGCGATCGGCCGGCTCGGCAACTACGTCAACCAGGAGCTCTTCGGCAGCCCGACGACGCTGCCGTGGGGGCTGGAGATCTCGCCCGACGCGCCGATGTACCCCGACGGCGTGCCCGCCGGGACCGTGTTCCACCCGCTGTTCCTGTACGAGATGCTGTGGAACCTCGCGGGGATGACCGTCCTGCTGCTGCTCGACCGCCGTTCCGCGCGCCGCCGGGCCGCGCGCGTCGCGGCCGGGCAGCCGGCCGGGCCCGGCCTGCGCTGGGGGCGTCTGTTCGGCCTCTACCTCGTCTGGTACGGGCTGGGCCGCAGCTGGCTGGAGAGCGTGCGGATCGACCCGACGAGCGAGGCGCCCCTCGGCGTCCCGATCAACATCTGGACGGCCCTCGGCGCGATCCTGCTCGGCGTCGCGATCGTCGTGGTCCAGGGGCGGCGGCATCGCGTCCCGGAGGACTCGGTCTACGTGCCGGGCCGGGAACCGGCGGCCGAGGGCGGGCCGGGGCCGGCGGCGACCCCGGAGGACCCCGCCGCGACCGGCTACGATGGGCCCACAGGCGTCGACCCGGCCATCACCGGCGAGCCTCCGGAAGAACGGGGCACCAGCCCTCAGTAGAACCGGACGGGCAGGCCCGTCACAGCCGTGAACGAGCGGCGGGCGTCGTACGCGGCGTCCGCAAGCGGGGTGGTACCGCGGTTCCCGCGCCCTTCGGGGCGGGCGTCGTCCTCGCACGGCAGCAGCGACGTCGACCCGTACCACCGCCCAGGAGCCCGCCCATGGCCTACCCGCAGCACCGCTCGCCCGACCAGCCCCAGCAGGGCGCCGCCTTCGGCATCGCCGGCGTCCCGGCCTCGCCCGACCTCCCGGCCGTCGAGCGCGAGATCCTGGACTTCTGGGCCGCCGACGACACGTTCCGGGCCTCGGTCGAGAAGAACCCGGCGGGGGACAACGGCAGCAACGAGTTCGTCTTCTACGACGGCCCGCCCTTCGCCAACGGGCTGCCCCACTACGGCCACCTGCTCACCGGCTACGCCAAGGACGTCGTGCCGCGCTACCAGACCATGCGCGGCCGGCGGGTGGAGCGCCGCTTCGGCTGGGACACCCACGGGCTGCCCGCCGAGCTCGAGGCCATGAGCCAGCTCGGCATCAAGACCAAGGACGAGATCCTCGAGCTCGGCATCGAGACGTTCAACGCCGCGTGCCGCCGCTCCGTCCTGAAGTACACGTCCGAGTGGCGCGACTACGTCACCCGCCAGGCGCGCTGGGTCGACTTCGACCACGACTACAAGACCCTCAACCCGACCTACATGGAATCGGTCATCTGGGGCTTCAAGGAGCTCTACGACAAGGGGCTGGTGTACGAGGACTTCCGCGTCCTGCCGTACTGCTGGAACGACCAGACGCCGCTGTCCAACCACGAGCTGCGCATGGACGACGATGTCTACCAGCAGCGCCAGGACCCGGCCGTCACCGTCGGCTTCGACGTCCTGACGACGCCGGCCCCGGACGGCGCCGTGCGCCCCGGCGACAAGCTGCTCGTGTGGACGACGACGCCCTGGACGCTGCCCTCCAACCTGCTCGTCATGGTCGGTGAGGACATCGACTACGTCGTCGTGGAGGCGTCGTCCACCGGCACCCCGCAGCGGTACGTGCTCGCCGAGGCCCGCCTGGAGTCCTACGCCCGCGAGCTGACCGACGAGGGCGCCGACGCCCCGCGCGTCGTCGGGCGCCTGACGGGCCGCGACCTGCTGCAGGTCTCCTACCGTCCGCCGTTCGCGTACTACGAGGGCCGTGAGCGGGCGCACCGCGTGGTCGAGGCCGACTTCGTCACGACCACGGACGGCACCGGCCTGGTGCACTCCGCCGGCGCGTTCGGCGAGGACGACAAGGTCGTCTGCGACCGGGAGGGCGTCGCCTCCGTCATGCCGGTGCGGGCCGACGGCACGTTCACCCATCCGGTCGACGAGTACGCCGGCCTGCAGGTCTTCGACGCCAACCTACCGATCATCGACCACCTCAAGGCGCGCACCCGCGGCGAGGCGGACGCCGGCTCGGTCACCGCGGGCACCGTGCTGCTGCGCCGCGAGTCGTACGCGCACTCCTACCCGCACTGCTGGCGCTGCCGCCAGCCGCTCATGTACATGGGCGTGTCCTCCTGGTTCGTCGAGGTCACCAAGTTCAAGGAGCGGATGGTCGAGCTCAACCAGGCGATCTCCTGGACGCCCGAGCACATCAAGGACGGCCAGTTCGGCAAGTGGCTGGAGAACGCCCGCGACTGGTCCATCACCCGCAACCGCTTCTGGGGCTCCCCGGTGCCGGTATGGAAGTCCGACGACCCCGCCTACCCCCGGATCGACGTCTACGGCTCCTTCGCCGAGATCGAGCGCGACTTCGGGCGCCTGCCGAAGAACGCCGACGGCGAGCCCGACCTGCACCGCCCGTTCGTCGACGACCTCACGCGCCCGAACCCCGACGACCCGACGGGCCGCTCCACGATGCGCCGCGTCGAGGACGTCATGGACGTGTGGGTCGACTCCGGCTCCATGCCGTACGCCCAGGTGCACTACCCGTTCGAGAACGCGGACTGGTTCGAGAACCACTACCCGGGCGACTTCATCGTCGAGTACATCGGCCAGACCCGCGGCTGGTTCTACACGCTGCACGTGCTCGCCACCGCCCTGTTCGACCGCCCGGCGTTCCGCACCGCCGTCTCGCACGGCATCGTGCTGGGCTCCGACGGCCGCAAGATGAGCAAGTCGCTGCGCAACTACCCGGACGTCTCCGAGGTCTTCGACCGCGACGGCTCGGACGCGATGCGCTGGTTCCTCATGGCCAGCCCGATCCTGCGCGGCGGCAACCTCGTCGTCACGGAGGAGGGCATCCGCGACGCCGTGCGCCAGGTGCTCCTGCCGCTGTGGAGCACGTACTACTTCTTCACCCTGTACGCGAACAGCGCGGCGGACGGCGCCGGGTACACCGCGAGGCCGGTCACGGCCGAGCGGGTCCCAGGCCTGCCCGCCCTGGACCGCTACCTGCTGGCGCGCACGCACGACCTCGTCGCGTCGGTCACCGACCAGCTCGACGCGTACGACATCGCGGGGGCCTGCGAGTCGGTGCGCGAGCACCTCGACGTCCTCACCAACTGGTACGTGCGCACCCAGCGGGACCGCTTCTGGGGCGAGGACGCCGACGCGTTCGACACCCTGTACACGGCGCTCGAGACCCTGACCCGGGTGATGGCCCCGCTCGCGCCCCTGCTCACGGAGGAGGTCTGGCGCGGGCTCACCGGCGGGCGGTCCGTGCACCTGACCGACTGGCCCGCTGCGTCGGGCGGAGCGGACGGGGTCGTGGAGCCGACGCTCGTGCGCGACGACGCGCTGGTCGCGGCCATGGACGAGGTGCGCGCCGTCGTGTCCAGCGCGCTCGCGCTGCGCAAGGCGAACCAGCTGCGGGTGCGCCAGCCGCTCGCCCGGCTCACCGTCGCCGCGGGTGACCCGGCGGCGCTCGCCGACTACGTCGGACTGCTGACCTCGGAGCTCAACGTCAAGGCGGTGGACCTGGTCGAGGCGGACGCCGACGCCTCCGCGCGGTTCGGCATCACCGAGCGCCTGGCCGTCAACGCCCGCGCCGCCGGCCCGCGGCTGGGCCGCGGCGTGCAGGCCGTCATCAAGGCCGCGAAGGCGGGCGCCTGGCGGCGGGACGACGACGGCGCCGTGGTCGTGGCCACCGGCGACGGCGACGTCGCGCTGCTCGAGCCCGAGTACGAGCTGACCACGGTGGTGGGCGACGAGGCCGGCGAGAACGTCGCCGCGTCCGTGCTGCCCGGCGGCGGGTTCGTCGTCCTCGACCTCGCGCTCGACGACGCCCTGCGTGCCGAGGGGTACGCCCGCGACGTGGTCCGCGACGTGCAGGACGCCCGCAAGGCCGCCGGCCTCGAGGTGAGCGACCGCATCGACCTCGAGCTCGACGTCCCGGCCGAGCACGTGGCCGCCGTCGAGGCGCACCGCGAGCTCATCGCCCGCGAGACGCTCGCGGAGTCGGTCACGGTCGCGGCCGCCGACGGCGAGCGCACCGTGCGGGTGGCCCGGCGGTGACGTGACGGACGTCTCCGTTCGTCAGGAATCCGGCCGTGAATCCTGACGAACGGAGACGCCCGCGGCCGTGGGTCACGTAACCTCGGGGCGTGAGCGCCCAGCCTGACAAGAAGCCCTCGTCCGCCGACCGTGCGGCACGTGCCGCCGAGCGCAAGGCGGCCCGCGCTGCCGCCGAGGACGCCGCCGCGGCGGAGTCGCTGCGGGAGATCTACGACGAGATCGTCTCGCGCGCGCCCGAGCACGACATCGACCCCACCCTCGCCCGCGTGCAGCGGGTGCTGGAGCTGCTCGGCGACCCCCAGCACGCGTTCCGGTCGATCCACCTCACCGGCACGAACGGCAAGTCGTCGACCGCACGGATGACGGAGCGGCTGGTGCGGGAGCACGGCCTGCGCACCGGCCTGTTCACCTCGCCGCACCTGACCAGCATCACCGAGCGCATCCAGGTCGACGGCGAGCCGCTGAGCCCGGCCCGGTTCGTCGAGGTCTTCCAGGACGTCGCGCCGTACGTCGGTGTCGCCGACCGGGAGTCGCAGGAGGCCGGCGGGCCCCGGCTGAGCTTCTTCGAGGTGCTCACGGTCATGGCGATCGCCGCCTTCGCGGACGCCCCCGTCGACGTCGCCGTGATCGAGGTCGGCATGGGCGGCGAGTGGGACTCCACCAACGTCGTCGACGGCGAGGTCGCCGTGATCACGCCGGTGGGGATCGACCACGAGCGGTGGCTGGGCTCGACCCTCGCCGAGATCGCCGAGACCAAGGCCGGGATCATCAAGGAGCGTGCGACCGCCGTCTCGGCCGTACAGAACCCCGTGGTGGACGAGATCCTGCGCGAGCGGGCCGCCGCCGTCTCCGCGCACCTGCTGCGCGAGGAGATCGACCTGGACGTCGCCGGACGCCGCGTCGCCGTCGGCGGCCAGCTCCTCGACCTGCGCACCCCCGCCGGCCTCTACACCGAGGTGTTCGTGCCGCTGCACGGCGAGCACCAGGCGCACAACGCGCTCCTCGCGCTCGTCGCCACCGAGCAGCTCATGGGCGGGCGCGCGCTGGACGGCGGCGTCGTGGAGACGGCATTCGCGGACGTCGCGGTGCCCGGCCGGCTGGAGCTCGTACGCTCCAGCCCGACCGTCCTCGTGGACGCCGCGCACAACCCGCACGGGGCCCAGGCCCTCGTCGACGCCCTCGAGGAGGCGTTCGACCTGCGCACCCTCGTGGGCGTCGTCGGCGTCATGGCGGACAAGGACGTCGAGGGGCTGCTGGCCGTCCTCGAGCCCGCGCTGGCGCACGTGGTGCTGACCCGCAACTCCTCGGACCGCTCCGCCGACCCCGAGGACGTGGCCGAGGTGGCGCGCGAGATCTTCGGCGAGGACCGCGTGCAGGTCGTGGAGCGGCTCGACGAGGCGATCCAGGTCGCCACGGACCTCGCCGAGCGCGACGACCGGGTGGGCGTGGGCACCGGGCGGGGCGTCGTCGTGACGGGCTCCGTGATCACCGTGGCGGACACCCGGGTGCTCCTCGGCCGCGGCTGACGTCCGCGGGCTTCCAGCGGTCCGCCGGGCAGGGATCACCCGCCGCGGCGCTGCGGGACGTGGCCTGCGGGTGTTGGATGGTGGCAGCCGGTCCGTGCCGGCCACGTCTCGGTCGTGGCCGCGCGGCCGGCATCCCTCGGGGGGGGCCACGGACAGGAGGAGGCACGTCATGAAGAAGCTGCTAGACGACCCCGCGAACGCCGTCGTCGACTCGCTGGCCGGGTTCGGCCTGGCGCACGCCGACGTCGTCACGGTCCACACCGACCCCCCGTACGTCACGCGCGCCGGGGGCAGGGTGGCGGGCAAGGTGGGCCTCGTCAGCGGCGGGGGCTCCGGCCACGAGCCCCTGCACGCCGGGTTCGTGGGCGACGGCATGCTCGACGCCGCCGTCCCCGGAGCCGTGTTCACGTCGCCCACACCCGACCAGATCCTGCCCGCCGTCCAGGCGGCGGACGCCGGCGCCGGGGTGCTCGCGATCGTCAAGAACTACACCGGCGACGTCCTGAACTTCGAGACCGCGGTCGAGCTCGCCGAGGCCGAGGGCGTCGAGGTGGCGTCCGTCCTGGTCAACGACGACGTCGCCGTCGAGGACTCGCTGTACACCGCCGGCCGGCGCGGCGTGGCGGGAACGGTCTGCGTGGAGAAGATCGCCGGCGCGGCCGCGGCCCGCGGCGACGACCTGTCGGCGGTCACCGCGGTGGCGAACCGGGTGGTCGCGAACGTGCGGTCGATGGGCGTGGCGCTCACCGCCTGCACGGTGCCGCACGTCGGCAAGCCCAGCTTCGACCTCGGCGACGACGAGATCGAGATCGGCATCGGGATCCACGGCGAGCCCGGCCGGCACCGCGTCCCGGTCGCGCCGGCCGGCGAGATCACGCGCCGCCTGCTCGACCCGGTGGCGGACGACCTGCGCCTGCAGACGGGCGAACGGGTGCTGCTGCTCGTCAACGGGATGGGCGGCACGCCCCTCTCGGAGCTCTATGTCGTCTATGGTCGAGCGCGCGGGCTCCTGGAGGAACGCGGTGTGACGGTCTCCCGGTCGCTCGTGGGCAACTATGTGACGTCGCTGGAGATGCAGGGCGTGTCCCTGACGGTGCTGCGGCTGGACGACGAGCTGGAGCGGCTGTGGGACGCGCCGGTGCACACCGCGGCGCTGCGGTGGTGAGGGCCCCACGACGGGGTCCGTGAGCGAGGGAGGCACGCGCGGATGGTTCTCGACGTCGAGTGGGCGGAGCGCTGGGTGCGGCGGACGGCGGAGTCTGTCGCGCGGGCGAAGGACGAGCTGACGGAGCTCGACCGGCAGATCGGCGACGGGGACCACGGGGAGAACATGGACCGCGGGTTCCGCGCCGTGATCGCGAAGCTGGACGAGCCCGGCGCCCCGGAGCGCACGGAGGTCGGGGACGTGCTCAAGCTCGTCGCCACGACGCTGATGTCCAAGGTCGGCGGTGCCGCCGGCCCGCTGTACGGGACCGCGTTCCTGCGGGCCGCGAAGCGGTCCGCGCGCACCGACGTCGACCGGGCCGGCGTGGTCGTGCTCCTCGAGGCGGCGCTGGAGGGCGTGACATCCCGCGGGAAGGCCGAGCCGGGGGAGAAGACGATGGTGGACGCCCTGACCCCGGCGGTCGAGGCGGCGACCGCGGCGGCGGACGGGGGCGCGGAGCCCGCCGAGGTGCTCGCGGCGGCGGCCGACGCCGCCGACGCCGGCTCGCGCGCCACGATCCCCATGGTGGCGACGAAGGGCCGGGCCTCGTACCTGGGGGAGCGCAGCGCCGGCCACGAGGACCCCGGGGCCCGGTCGACGGCGCTGATCCTCGCGGCGGCCCGGGACGCGGCGCTCGACCCGGCCGCGGACGGCGCCGGGGAGGAGGCTCCACGGTGAGGCACGTCGGCCTGCTGCTCGTCTCGCACTCCGTGCGCCTGGCCGAGGGCGCGGCGGAGCTGGCCCGCGAGATGGCGCCCGAGGTCGCCGTCGTGTGCGCGGCCGGTGATGTCGACGGTGGGCTGGGCACCTCGCTGGACCGGGTGACGGACGCGCTGACGGCCCTGCTCGACGGCGAGGACGCCGCCGGGGTGACGGGCGTCGTGGTGCTGGCCGACCTCGGGTCGGCCGTGCTGACGGTCGAGTCGGCGCTCGAGCTGGACGACGAGCTGGGGCCGCGGGTGCGCCTCGCGTCGGCGCCGTTCGTCGAGGGGGCGGTGGCGGCGGCGACCACCGCTCAGCAGGGTGCCGACCTGCGCACCGTGCTGGACGCGGCGCAGGGCGCGGCGGACTCGATCGGCCCCCGCCCGGTGGTGGAGCCGGTGGAGACCGAGCGCGAGGAGTCCGAGGGCCCGGCGGGCACCCGTGTCGAGGGCGAGACGGTGGGCGCCGCCGAGCCGCTGCGGGGCGACGACGTGGTGGTCGCGCGGGTCGAGGTGCGCAACCCGCTCGGCTTGCACGCCCGGCCCGCCGCCCTGGTCGCCAAGGCGGCCGCGTCGTTCGGCATCCCGGTGCGGGTCCAGGGCGTGGACGCGACGAGCGTCCTGCAGCTGATGGCGCTCGGCAGCACGGCGGGCACGATCCTGGAGATCTCCGCGCGGGGCGAGCGGGCGAACGACGCCGTCGCCACGCTGGCAGGACTCGTCGAGGGGGGCTTCGGGGAGGCGTGAGCGCGCGCCGTGTGAGCGGCGTCACCTAAAATTGCATGGTCTGCAAAGTTGCAGCGGGTGCAGAATGGGGTCATGACCCCGACCGGACCGACTGCCGACGGCGGCCTGCGCGAGCGCAAGAAGCGCGCGCGGGCCGACGCGATCGTCGAGGCCGCGCAGCGCCTCGTCCTCGACCGCGGCCTCGACGCCGTGACGGTGGAGGCCATCGCCGAGGCGGCGCAGATCTCGCCGCGGACGTTCTTCAACTACTTCGAGACGAAGGACGACGCCGTGCTCGGCCAGGGCTCCTTCGAGCTGAGCGCCGAGGTGCGCGAGGCGTTCGCGGCAGGAGGGCCCGCCGGGCAGCTCGTGGACGACGTCCAGGTGCTCGCCCGTGCGCTGCTCGACGCCTTCGCCGGCCCGGGCCAGGACCACGCGGAGACGGTGCTCGAGATCCTCCAGCTCGAACCCCGCCTCCTGGGCCGGCACTTCGCGTGGTTCGAGCGGCACAAGACGCAGATCGTCGCCCTGTTCGAACGCCGGCACCAGGCGTCGCCGCTGCCGGCCGACCCCGAGATGTGCGCCATGGTCGTGTTCGTGCTCACGCGGGCCGCCATGGACGACTGGGGTCGCTCCGGCCACCAGGGCGAGGTCGGCGACCACGTGGCCCGGGTCGCCGAGCAGCTCACCGCGATCCTCAGCCGCTGACCCCCCGACACCACTCACCTCCCCCCGCACACCCGCACGTCGTGGCGCCCCCCGCGCGCCGGAACGAGGTCCCCCATGAGTCACGCTGCCCCCGCGGCGCCGGACAAGCCGCTCGTCGTCCTGACGCAGCGCACCGTCTGGCTGATCTTCGGCGCCCTGATGGCGTCCATGTTCCTGTCGTCCCTCGACCAGACGATCGTCGGCACGGCGATGCCGACGATCGTCGGCGAGCTCCACGGCGTCGAGCACCAGGGCTGGGTCATCACGGCCTACATCCTGGCCGTCGCCATCGGCATGCCCCTGTACGGCAAGTTCGGCGACCTGTACGGGCGGCGCTGGCCGTTCCTCGTCGCCATCGGCCTGTTCACGGTGGCGTCCGCCGGGGCCGGCCTCGCCGACTCGATGCTCGCGCTGGTGCTGTGGCGGGCCGTGCAGGGCCTGGGCGGCGGCGGGCTGATGATCCTGTCGCAGTCGATCATCGCCGACGTCGTGCCGGCGTCCGAGCGCGGCAAGTACATGGGCCCCCTCGGCGCGCTCTTCGGCATCTCCGCCGTCCTGGGCCCCCTCCTGGGCGGCTGGCTCACGGAGGGCCCGGGGTGGCGCTGGGCGTTCTGGCTCAACATCCCGATCGGCATCGCCGCGTTCGCGATCGCCTGGTTCGCGCTGCGGCTCCCTTCGCACCGCTCGTCCCGCCCGGTCGACTGGGCCGGCATCGTGTCCATGGCCCTCGCGACCACCGGCATCGTGCTGCTCACGAGCTGGGAGTCGCTGTCCTCCGCCGGCTACGACTGGACCGACTGGCGCCTGTCCGGGCTCGCCGTCCTGACGCTCGCCGCCGTCGCGACGTTCATCCTGGTCGAGACGCGCGCGGCCGAGCCGCTCATCCCGCTGCGGCTGTTCCGCAACCGCACCTTCACCATCACGACGCTCATCGGCCTCGTGCTCGGCATGGGCATGTTCTCGGCGATGGCGATGATCCCGACGTTCCTGCAGATGTCCACGGGCGCGGGCGTCACCGAGTCGGGCTGGCTGATGCTCCCGATGATGGCCGGCATGATGCTCACGTCCATCGTCTCGGGCATCGCGATCTCGAAGACGGGGCGCTACAAGATGTTCCCGGTGGCCGGGCTGGTGGTCGTCGGGCTCGCGATGGTGTGGCTGACCACGCTGTCGGGCGACATGTCGATGTGGCTGTTCGGCGCGATGATCTTCACGCTCGGCGCCGGCATGGGCCTCGTCATGCAGACCGTCGTCCTCGCCGTGCAGAACGCGGTGGACCCGCACGAGCTCGGCACCGCGACGAGTGCGAACAACTTCTTCCGCGAGATCGGCGCGGCCGTGGGCTCGGCCCTGTTCACGACGATCTTCACCACGCGCCTCACCGACAACCTCACCGAGGTCTTCGCGGGCGTCCCCGGCGGAGCGGAGGGCGCGGGCGAGTCCAGCCTGACCCCGGCGGCCGTGCAGCAGCTGCCCGAGCCGTTCAGGTCGGGCGTCATCGACGCCTACGCCGACTCCCTGGCGCCCTCGTTCTGGTACCTGGTGCCGCTCGTGGCCGTCGGACTGGTGCTCGCGGTCTTCCTGCCGGTCATCAAGCTCTCGGACGTCGCCGGCATGGTCGCGCGGGGCGAGGCCGTCGCCGACCCGGCCAAGGCGGGCGGGGCAGCACCGGGCTCCGCATCGGGCGCGGGGCCGGACGCCGCTCCCGACGGGGAGGCGGACGACGCCGAGCCCGTCGCGGTCGGTCCCCGTACCGACGACCCCGGCACCCCGGATATCGTGGAGCGGTGAGCAAGGACGACCGTCCCCGTCCGGGGGACACCATCAGCCCCCGCAAGTCCGCGAAGGTGCAGTTCGCCACGCTGACGCTGCAGCTCGAGGCCTTCGTGGTGCTGTTCGCCGCCTTCGCGCTGCACGGGCTGCGGAACTCCAGCTACGAGCGGGGGCCGCTCGTGCTCGACTCGACCGCGGCCATGTGGGTCGTCACGGGCGTGCTGTTCGTGGTGCTGCTCGTGCTGTCGCGCATGGTCGGCTCCGAGGCGGGCTACGTGGTGGGCACGGCCGTGCAGGTCCCGGTGCTCGCGATGGGCCTGCTCCTGCCGATGATGTTCATCGTCGGCGCGATCTTCGTCGCGATGTGGGTGGCGTCGATCAAGATCGGGGGCAGGGTCGACGCCGAGCGCGCGGCCTACGACGCGGCCCACCCCGAGACGGCCCCCAACACCGACGCCTGAGCGGCGCCGCCGGTTCGGCCGGAGCGGGGGCCGCCGTCTAGGCTGCGGGCCATGACCGACGCCGCAACCACCGACACCGCCGCGCCCGCGATCGAGCGCACCCTCGTCCTGGTCAAGCCCGACGGCGTCCGCCGCGGGCTGTCCGGCGAGGTGCTGCGCCGCATCGAGGCGAAGGGCTACACGCTCGTGGCCGCCGAGCTCAAGCAGGCCACCCCCGAGCTGCTCGCCGCCCACTACGCCGAGCACGAGGGCAAGCCGTTCTACGGCCCCCTGGTCGAGTTCATGCTCTCCGGCCCGACGCTGGCCGTCGTCGCCGAGGGGCAGGGCGTGATCACCGGGTTCCGCTCGCTCGCCGGTGCCACGAACCCCACGGAGGCGGCGCCCGGGACCATCCGCGGCGACCTGGGCCGCGACTGGGGCCTCAAGGTGCAGCAGAACCTCGTGCACGGCTCGGACTCCCCGGAGTCCGCGGCGCGCGAGATCGGGCTCTGGTTCCCCCACGTCTGACGGTGTTGTGAGCGCGATTTCGGGGACTTTCCGTGCTCGGAATGTCCCCGAAATCGCGCTCACAACACTCGGCCGGGCGGCGGAGGTCCGCCGGATCCCGGCGGTTCGCCGCTAGGCTCGCCGGGTGCACCTCAAGACGCTCACGCTGCGCGGCTTCAAGTCGTTCGCCTCGGCGACGACGCTGAGCCTCGAGCCGGGCATCACGTGCGTCGTCGGGCCCAACGGATCCGGCAAGTCGAACGTCGTCGACGCGCTGTCCTGGGTGATGGGGGAGCAGGGCGCCAAGTCGCTGCGCGGCGGCAAGATGGAGGACGTCATCTTCGCCGGGACCTCCGGCCGCGCCCCGCTCGGCCGTGCGGAGGTCGCCCTGACCATCGACAACACGGACGGCGCCCTGCCGATCGACTACACCGAGGTCACCATCTCGCGGACGCTGTTCCGCAACGGCGGATCCGAGTACGCGATCAACGGCAGCTCCTGCCGCCTCCTGGACATCCAGGAGCTCCTCAGCGACTCCGGCATCGGACGCGAGATGCACGTGGTCGTGGGGCAGGGCCAGCTCGACGAGGTGCTGCGTGCCACCCCGGAGGACCGCCGCGGGTTCATCGAGGAGGCGGCCGGCGTCCTCAAGCACCGCAAGCGCAAGGAGAAGGCGCTGCGCAAGCTCGACGCGATGGCGGGCAACCTCGCGCGGCTCACCGACCTCACCGCGGAGCTGCGCCGCCAGCTCGGCCCCCTCGGCCGCCAGGCCGCCGCGGCTCGCAAGGCCCGCACCGTCCAGGTGGAGCTGCGCGACGCGCGCTCGCGGCTGCTCGCCGACGACCTCGCGCAGGCCGTGGCGCGGATGGCCGCGGAGCGGGCCGACGAGGAGCAGCTGCGCACGCGGCAGCGCGAGAGCCAGGAGGCGCTGGACGACGGGCGCGCCCGCCTCGCCCGGCTCGAGGTCGCCGCCGCGCAGGTGGCGGGGGAGGCCGGCCGCGCCGCCGACTCCTTCCACGCGCTCGGCGCGCTGCGCGAGCGCCTGCAGGGGCTGTCCCGGCTCGCGGACGAGCGCGTCCGGCTGCTCGGCGCCGCCGAGCCGGAGCCCCAGGGCAAGGATCCCGACGAGCTCGAGGCGCAGGCGGAGCGCGCCCGCACCACGGAGGCCGAGCTCGGGCGGGAGGTGGAGCTCGCGCGCGCCGCCCTCGCCGAGGCCGTCGAGGCGCGCACCGAGGCCGAGCTGGCGGCCGACGCCGCGGAGCGCGAGCTCGCGACGCTGCACCGCGGCGCGGCCGACCGCCGCGAGGGGCTCGCCCGCCTGTCCGGGCAGGTGGCCGCGCGGCGCAGCCGGATCGAGGCCGCCGACGCCGAGATGGAGCGGGTCCGTGCCGCCGTCGAGGAGGCCGAGCGGCGGGCGGAGCAGGCCGCGGGCGAGTTCCGGGCGCTGGAGGTGCAGGTCGTCGGCGCCGAGGAGGGCGAGGAGGACCTCGACGCCCGGCACGAGGCCGCGGCGGCCGAGGTCGCCGACGCCCGGGACGAGGTCGAGCGGATCACCGAGGCCGTCGCGGAGGCCGAGCGCGACCGCGCCACGTGGAGCGCGCGTGTCGAGGCGCTCGAGCTGAGCATGGACCGCAAGGACGGCGCGGGCGCCCTGCTGGCGGACGACGGCGCGCCGGCCGCGGGCGTCCTCGGGTCCGTGGCCGCCCTGCTGGGCGTGGAGGCGGGCTACGAGGACGCGGTGGCGGCCGCCCTCGGCCCGGTCGCGGACGCCGTCGCGGTGCGCGACGTGGACGCGGCCGTCGACGCGCTGCGCCGGCTGCGCGACGCCGACGACGGCCGGGCGGGGCTGCTGGTCGGCGGGGCGGACGCCCCCGCGGGCGACGCGGGCATGCCCCTCGCGCCCGGGGTGGCCGGGGCGCGGCCCGCCCGGGAGGTCGTGACCGTCGCGGGCCCGGCGGCCGCCGCGCTGCACACCCTGCTCGCGGACGTCGTGGTCGTGGACGACCTCGCACAGGCGCGCGCCGTCGTGCAGCAGGCACCCGGCGTCACCGCCGTGACGCGGGCCGGTGACCTCCTCGGCGCGCACCGCGCGTGGGGCGGGTCGGCCGCGGCGCCGAGCGTCCTGCACCTCACCTCGGCGCTGGACGAGGCGCGCGCGGGCCTCGACGACGCCACCGGCCGGCAGGAGCGTGGCCGGTTCGAGCTCGTCGCCGCCCGGGAGCGGCTCACCTCGGCGCAGCAGGCCCACGACGAGACCCTCGCCCGGCTCCACGAGTCGGACGCCGCGCTGGCCGCGGTCGCGGAGCAGCTCGGCACCCTGGGCGCCGCGCAGCGCTCCGCGGCCGCCGAGGCGGAGCGTCACCGGACGCGGCTCGCACAGGCCGCCGAGGCGCGTGCCGCCGACGCGGCCGAGCTCGCCGACCTCGCCCGCCGGCTGGAGGTCGCCGAGGCGGAGCCGGCGCAGTCGGAGGAGGCGCTGACCGCCGCCCAGGGGGCGCGGGACGAGGCGCAGTCCGCCGCCACCGCGGCCCGGTCGCGCGAGACCGAGGCACGCCTGGAGCTGCGCACCAGCGAGGAGCGCGCCCGTGCGGTGTCGGGGCGAGCGCAGGGCCTGGCCCGGGCGGCCGCCCAGGAGCGAGAGGCCCGCGAGAAGGCCGCCCGCCGCGCGCGGCAGCGCCAGGCCGAGGCCGAGCGCGCCGCCGGTGTGCGCGCCGACGCCGCCGTCGCCCTCGACGCCCTCGCGCGGTCCGTCGAGCGGGCCGCCGCCGAGCGCGCCGCCGCGGACGAGGCCCGCGCGCAGCGCCAGGCCGAGCTGGACGAGGTCCGCACCACGGTCGACCGGCTGGCCGGCGAGCTGCGCGACCTCACCGACGTCGCGCACCGCGACGAGGTGGCGCGGGCCCAGCTGCAGGCGAGGCTGGAGCAGCTGCGCACCCGCGCGGTCGACGAGCTGGGCACGGACCCCGACGCCCTCGTCGAGGAGTTCGGCCCGCACCGCGACGTCCCGGTGCCGCGGACCGGCGACGGCGACTCGGACGCCGGCGACGACGACCCGGACCCCGAACTGGTGCCGTACGTGCGAGCCGAGCAGGAGAAGCGGCTCGCCGCCGCCGAGCGCGCGCTGTCGCGCATCGGCACCGTGAACCCGCTGGCGCTGGAGGAGTACGCCGCCCTGGAGGAGCGGCACCAGTTCCTCACGGCGCAGCTGGCGGACCTCAAGTCGTCGCGCGAGGACCTGCTGCAGATCGTCACCGAGATCGACGACCGGGTGCAGCAGGTGTTCGGGGAGGCGTTCAGCGACACGGCCGCGCAGTTCGAGCGGGTGTTCGCGCGGCTCTTCCCGGGCGGGGAGGGGCGCCTGGTGCTCACGGAGCCCGACGACCTGCTGGCCACCGGCATCGAGGTCGAGGCACGGCCCGCGGGCAAGAAGGTCAAGCGGCTGTCGCTGCTGTCCGGCGGCGAGCGGTCCCTGACGGCGGTCGCGTTCCTCGTGTCGATCTTCAAGGCACGCCCGAGCCCGTTCTACGTCATGGACGAGGTCGAGGCGGCCCTCGACGACGTGAACCTCGGCCGGCTCCTGGAGATCTTCCGCGAGCTGCAGGAGGACTCCCAGCTCATCGTCATCACGCACCAGAAGCGCACCATGGAGGTCGCCGACGCCCTGTACGGCGTGACCATGCGCGGCGACGGTGTGACCACCGTCATCTCGCAGCGGATGCGCGAGACCGCCGAGGCTTTGTGAGAATAGCGACATGATCACGTTCGTCGTCTGGGTACTCGCGTCGCTCGCGCTCGCCGCGGCGGTCTTCCTGGTCGCGAACGTCATGGAACGGCGCGACGGCACCACGGACGGCGGCGGCGTCGGCCGGTTCTGGCGCGACTTCGCCTCGGGGCTGTGGCGGCGTGACCGCCGTACGCCCGCGCCGGCGCCGGTCGAGACCGACATGGACGAGTTCTTCGCCGCCACGATCGAGTCGGCGCCCGGGTACGTCGACGCCGACGAGCTCACCGACGTCCTGCACCGGGCGCGCGTGCAGGCGCGCAGCACGCTGCACGTGGCGACGGTGCACCGCCCCGACACCGGCGGGACCCCGCGGGCGGCCGCCGCGCGGACCGCCCGGGCCGCCTCGCCGACCGCTCCGCCGACCACCCCGTCCGCCGCCTCGCCCGCGGACGGCGCCGACGCGTCGCAGGGCACGCATCCCGGCGCGGCGCACGGCGTCGCGTCCGGCGCACCGGTGACCGGCGCCGCCGAGCAGGCCTGACCGGCTGACGGCCGGCCCACCGCCGGCCGGGCCACGTCCGCCCACCCGCCCCGCGGGGTCCGCCGCGACCGGGGCCGCGCGGTCTCCGGGAGACGGTGCGCTCTGGGAGACTGTGCGGCGTGAACGATCTGCTCTGGCTCTGGATCCTGCTCGGCGTCCTCGTCGTCGTGGGCGGTGGCGCCGCCCTGCTCGTTCCCCGCGCCCGACGGCGTCGTGGCACGGGCACGCTCCCGACCGCGCCCGCCCCGACCGGAGGCGAGACGCGCGACGACACCCTCGACGAGGCCGCGGCGCCCCCGGCGCCCGCGCCACCCACCGGGCAGCCCGAGGCCGTCCCGGAGGCGGCCCCCGCGCTGGAGACGCCCGAGCCGGTCGCCGGCCGGCTCGCCCGCCTGCGCGACCGCCTCGCGCGCTCGGGCTCCCCGCTGGGCGCGCGGCTGCTGTCCGTGCTCTCGCGCGACCACCTCACCGAGGACGACTGGGACGAGCTCGAGGAGACGCTGCTGCTGGCCGACATCGGCGCCGGGCCCACCGACGAGCTGATCGAGGCGCTGCGCACGCGCGTGCGCGTGCTCGGCACGCGGGAGCCCGGGACGGTGCGCGACCTGCTGCGCGCCGAGCTGCTCAAGGTCGTCGACCCCGGCATGGACCGCGGCCTCGCCACGACGGGGCCCGCCGGCGACGACGGCGAGCGGCTGCCCGCCGTCGTGCTGGTCGTGGGCGTCAACGGGACGGGCAAGACGACGACGGTCGGCAAGCTCGCCCGCGTGCTCGTCGCCGAGCACCGCACGGTGGTGCTCGGCGCCGCCGACACGTTCCGCGCCGCGGCCGCCGACCAGCTGCAGACCTGGGGCGCCCGTGTGGGCGTCGAGACGGTCCGCGCCGACCGCGACGGCGCCGACCCGGCGGCGGTCGCGTTCGACGCCGTGAAGCGGGGGCGCGCCGAGCACACCGACGTCGTCCTCGTGGACACCGCGGGGCGCCTGCAGAACAAGGCCGGCCTCATGGACGAGCTGGGCAAGATCACGCGCGTCGTCACGCGGGACGTGCCGCTGTCCGAGGTGCTGCTCGTGCTCGACGCGACCACGGGGCAGAACGGCCTCAACCAGGCCCGCGTGTTCGCCGAGGTGGCCGGCGTGACCGGCATCGTGCTCACCAAGCTCGACGGGACCGCCAAGGGCGGCATCGTCGTGCAGGTGCAGCGCGAGCTCGGCGTCCCGGTCAAGCTCGTCGGGCTCGGCGAGGGCCCGGACGACCTGGCGCCGTTCGACCCGGAGGAGTTCGTCGACGGCCTCCTCGGCTGAGACGAAGACGCAGCGCAGGGTGGGGGCCAAGCCTCCTCCTGTGACCGCGGTAACACGATGTTTACGCACGGCGGTGGTTTGTCACACGGTCGTCACGCGGTGATGCCGCCGGTGAAACGCCCCCTCGACACGGTAGTGCCCTGAACCCGGCCGCCCGGCCGGCGAGGAGGGACTACTCATGGAGCTGGACACCGGAGCAACCGCCTGGATGCTGATGTCAGCGTCACTTGTGCTCCTGATGACGCCGGGACTGGCGTTGTTCTACGGCGGGATGGTGCGCGGCAAGTCCGTGCTGAACATGATGATGATGTCGTTCGGGGCGCTCGCCGTGACGGCCGTCGTCTACGTGCTGTGGGGCTGGTCGATGTCCTACGGGGCCGACGTCGGCGGGATCCTGGGCAACCCGTTCGACCAGTTCGCGCTCTCGGGTGCGATCTACGACGGCGCGGGGGAGTTCCTCGTGGACGACTACGGGGTGCCCGCGATCGTCGGCATCGGGTTCCAGGCCACGTTCGCGATCATCACCGTCGCGCTGATCTCCGGCGCCATCGCGGACCGCGTGAAGTTCGGGACCTGGATGGTCTTCGCGGCGGTGTGGGTCACCCTCGCGTACTTCCCGATGGCGCACATGGTCTGGGGCGGCGGCCTGCTGTCCGGTGACGGGCCGTTCGCCTCCATCGCGGCGCCGATCGACTTCGCCGGTGGCACCGTCGTGCACATCAACGCCGGCGCCGCCGCGCTCGTGCTGGCCCTGGTCGTGGGGAAGCGCAAGGGCTTCGGCACCGAGCCGATGCGCCCGCACAACCTGCCGCTGGTCATGCTCGGCGCCGCCCTGCTGTGGTTCGGCTGGTTCGGCTTCAACGGCGGTTCCGCCTTCACGGCCGACGGCTTCGCCGGTCTGGCCTGGGTCAACACCACGGTCGCGACCGCCGCCGCCGTGCTCGGCTGGCTCCTGGTGGAGAAGCTGCGCGACGGCTCGGCCACCTCGCTCGGCGCCGCGTCGGGCGTCGTCGCCGGCCTGGTCGCGATCACGCCGGCCGCCGGCTCGGTCAGCCCGTTCGGGTCCATCTTCCTCGGCGCGATCGCGGGTGTGCTCTGCGCGTTCGCCGTCGGGCTGAAGTACCGGCTGGGCTTCGACGACTCGCTCGACGTCGTCGGCGTCCACCTGGTCGCCGGCCTGTGGGGCACCGTCGCGATCGGCTTCTTCGCCACCGAGACCGGCCTGTTCTACGGTGGCGGCGTCTCGCAGCTCGCCGTCCAGGCGATCATCGCCGCCGTGGCCGTCGCCTTCTCGGCCGTGGTCACCTACGTGATCGCGGTCGCCCTCAAGGCGACCATGGGCTGGCGCGTCTCGGAGGAGACCGAGGTGGCCGGCATCGACCTGGCCGTGCACAGCGAGACGGCGTACGAGACGATCCAGCAGGGTTCGGTCGCAAAGGAGATCCGCGCATGAAGCTCGTCACCGGAGTCATCCAGCCCCACCGGCTGGACGACGTGAAGTCGTCGCTCGAGGCCGCGGGCATCCGCGGCATGACGGTCAGCGAGGCCAGCGGCTACGGCCGGCAGAAGGGCCACACCGAGGTGTACCGCGGGGCCGAGTACACGGTCGACCTGGTGCCGAAGGTGCGCATCGAGGTCCTCGTGTCCGACGAGGACGCGCCGACGGTCGTCGAGGCCGTCGTGAAGGCCGCGCAGACCGGCCGCATCGGCGACGGGAAGGTGTGGACCACGTCGCTGGACGACGTCGTGCGGGTGCGCACCGGCGAGCACGGCGACGCGGCGCTCTGACAGCAATGAGCAGTGCCGCCGGCTCGCACGGGGGGCTGCGGGCCGAGCTGCTCGCCGCGGCCGACGCCCTGACCGGCCCCGGCCGGTCGGGCGTCGCCCGGCGAGCAGCCCTGCAGCAGCTGGTCACGGACTACCTGACGGGCCTGTACGCCGCCGCCACCGAGGCTGTCGACCCGGCGGGCATCGCGCTCGCCGCGGTCGGCAGCCTCGGCCGCGGCGAGCTCGGCCCGGCCTCCGACCTCGACCTGGTGCTGGTGCACGACGGCCGCACCCACCGCCCCGAGGAGGTCGCGGCGGTGGCGGAGGCCCTCTGGTACCCCCTGTGGGACTCCGGGGTGCACCTGGATCACGCGGTCCGGTCCCTGAGCCAGACCCGGCGGCTCGCGTCCACCGACCTGCCCGCCGTGGTCGGCTGGCTGGACGTGCGCCCCGTGGCGGGCGACGCCGTCGTGGTGCACCGGGCGGCGTCCGCCATCCTGACGGACTGGCGCTCGGCGTCCCGGCGGCGGCTGCCGGAGCTGCTCGCCAGCGCGCGGGAGCGTGCCGAGCGGTCCGGGGAGCTGGCGTACCTCATCGAGCCGGACCTCAAGGAGGCGCGCGGCGGCATGCGCGACGCCGTGCTGCTCACGGCGCTCGCCGCCACCTGGCTCACCGACCGACCCCACGGGCGGGTCGACCGGGCGCAGTCGCACCTGCTGGACGTGCGCGACACGCTCCAGGTCGTCACGGGCCGGCGCACGACGCGGCTCGGGCTCGCGGACCTCGACGACGTCGCCGCGCGCACGGGGTACGACGACCCGGACGAGCTGCTCGCGAGCCTGGCGGAGGCGGGCCGGGAGATCTCCTACGCGCTCGACTCGACGGTGCGCCGGGCACGCCAGGCGCTGCAGCGGCCCCCGGTGCGCCGCCCGGTGCTGGTCCGCGGCCGGCGGTCCGCGCCGCGGTTGCGCTCGGTGGGCGAGGGCCTGGTGGAGCACGACGGCGAGCTGGTCCTGGCGGTGGGCGCCGACCCGGCGTCCGACGCCCTGCTGGCCCCGCTGGCGGCGGCGACCGCGGCGCGCACGGGGCTCGTGCTGTCCCCGGTGACGGTCCGCTCGCTCGCGCAGTGCCCCCCGCTGCCGGAGCCGTGGCCGGCGCCCGCGCGGGCGGCGCTGCTCACGCTGCTGGGGTCCGGTCCGGCGCAGGTGCCCGTCTGGGAGGCGCTCGACCTCGCCGGTGTCGTGACGTCCTGGTTCCCCGAGTGGGCGGCGGTGCGCAACAAGCCGCAGCGGGCCGCGATCCACCGCCACACGGTGGACCGGCACCTCGTGGAGACGGTGGCGCGGGCCTCCCGCGTGCGCCGCCGGGTGGCGCAGGCGGCGGGCGTGGCGCCCGCGCCGTCCGAGGTGGTGCTGCTCGGCGCGCTGCTGCACGACGTCGGGAAGCGCCGTGGCGCGCTCGACGCGGACCACTCGGTCGAGGGCGCGCGGGTCGCGCCGGGGGTGGTGCGGCGCACCGGGGCGTCGGACGCCGTCGCGCGGGACGTCGGCCTGCTCGTGCGCCACCACCTCACCCTGGCGCGACTGGCCACGACGGCGGACCCCGAGGACCCGGCGACGGTGGCCGAGCTGCTGGAGGCGGTGGACCACCGCCCGGACCTGCTCGAGGCGCTGCGGGTGATCACCGAGGCGGACGCGTCGTCGCTGGGCCCGACCGGGTGGACGGCGTGGCGCGCCGGGCTCGTCGACGACCTCACGGCCCGGGCACGCGCCGCGCTGGCGGCCCGCCCGCCCGCCGGACCGCACGGGGGCGCGTCCGCGGCCGGTAGGCTGGGTCACCGCAGCAACGACCCTGCGGACTCACGACCCTGAAGGACCTGCCTGGTGTTCAACTCCCTGTCGGACCGGCTCACCTCGACGTTCAAGAACCTGCGCGGCAAGGGCAGGCTGTCCGAGGCGGACATCGACGCGACCGTGCGCGAGATCCGCCGGGCGCTGCTCGACGCCGACGTCGCCGTCCCCGTGGTGCGCGAGTTCACCGCTGCCGTGCGCGAGCGCGCGCTGTCCGCAGAGGTGTCGGGCGCCCTCAACCCCGCCCAGCAGGTCGTCAAGATCGTCAACGAGCAGCTGCAGGAGATCCTCGGCGGGCAGACGCGCCCGCTGCAGCTCGCCAAGACGCCGCCGACGGTGATCATGCTCGCGGGCCTGCAGGGTGCCGGCAAGACGACGCTCGCCGGCAAGCTGGCGCTCGCGCTCAAGGAGCAGGGGCACACGCCGCTGCTCGTCGCGGCCGACCTGCAGCGCCCGAACGCCGTCACCCAGCTGTCCGTCGTCGCGGAGCGGGCGGGCGTGCCCGTCTTCGCCCCCCACCCCGGCAACCAGGGGGCGGAGACGGACGTCGTCATCGGCGACCCGGTGGGCGTGGCCGGCGACGGCGTGGCGGAGGCGCGGGCCAAGCAGCACGACGTGGTCATCGTCGACACGGCGGGCCGGCTCGGTGTCGACCAGGTGCTGATGCAGCAGGCCGCGGACATCCGCGACGCGATCACGCCCGACGAGGTCCTGTTCGTCATCGACGCGATGATCGGCCAGGACGCGGTGGCCACCGCGCAGGCGTTCCACGAGGGCGTCGACTTCACCGGCGTCGTGCTGTCGAAGCTCGACGGCGACGCGCGCGGTGGTGCCGCGCTGTCCGTGGCGACCGTGACCGGCAAGCCGATCATGTTCGCGTCCACGGGCGAGAAGCTCACCGACTTCGAGGTGTTCCACCCGGACCGGATGGCGTCGCGCATCCTCGACATGGGTGACGTGCTCACCCTCATCGAGCAGGCCGAGCGGGCGTTCGACACCGAGCAGGCCGAGAAGATGGCGGCCAAGGTCGCCACCGGCGAGGACTTCACCCTGTCCGACTTCCTGGTGCAGATGCAGCAGATGAAGAAGATGGGGTCGATGAAGAAGATGCTCGGCATGCTGCCGGGCATGGCGCAGATGCGCGAGCAGCTCGAGGCGTTCGACGAGCGCGAGGTCGACCGGGTCCAGGCGATCATCCAGTCGATGACGCCCGCGGAGCGGGAGAACCCGAAGATCATCAACGGCTCGCGCCGCGCGCGCATCGCCCGCGGGTCGGGGCAGACCACCGCGGCCGTCAACGGGCTGCTGGACCGTTTCGGCCAGGCGCAGAAGATGATGCGCCAGATGGGCTCCGGCGGCGGGATGCCCGGGATGCCGGGCGGTGCGCCGGGCATGCCGGGGATGCCGGGCATGCCCGGGGGCGGCAAGAAGTCCCGGGGCAAGCAGGCACCGAAGAAGAAGGTCAAGGGCAAGTCGGGCAACCCGGCCAAGCGCGCCCAGCAGGAGCGCGAGGCCATGCAGCGCGCGCTGGGCGGCGGCGCGTCGAAGCCCGCCCCGCAGGGTTCGGCGTTCGGGGTCGGCGGCGACCAGTCCTCGGGCGAGGACGCGGACGTGCAGCTCCCCGCCGGCCTCGACAAGCTGCTCGGCGGCCGCTGAGCCCGGGCCCGGCCGGCCGGCAGACCGTGGCCGGGCACCGGACCGGGCAGCTGTACTCTGTCAGCCATGTCAGCCCCGCACGTCCCCCTGCACGTCAGCGGCCACGTCCTGCTCGGCGACGACCGTGAGGTCGGGGAGATGTGGGTGCGCGACGGTCGCGTGAGCCTCACCCGGCCGGCCCCGCAGGGCAGCGCCACCCGGGAGCTGGAGGGCTGGGTCCTGCCGGGCCTGGTCGACGTGCACTGCCACGTCGGGCTGGGTGCCGCGGGCGCGGTCGACCCGGCCGAGGCCGAGGCGCAGGCGGTCGCCGACCGCGACTCGGGCGTGCTGCTGATCCGGGATGCCGGGTCGCCGCTCGACACCCGGTGGGTGGACGAGCGCGAGGACCTGCCCCGGCTCGTCCGGGCCGGTCGCCACCTGGCGCGCCCCAGACGGTACCTGCGGGACTACGGGCTGGAGCTGGACGACGTCGCCCGGCTCCCGGAGGAGGTGCGGGCGCAGGCGCGCGCCGGGGACGGCTGGGTGAAGCTCGTCGGCGACTGGATCGACCGCGACCTCGGGGCGGACGGCGACCTCCGCCCCCTGTGGCCGCACGACGTGCTGGCCGAGGCGGTGGCCGCGGCGCACGCGGAGGCCGCGCGCGTCACGGTGCACGCGTTCTCGCACGAGGTGGTGGGCGACCTGCTCGCGGCGGGCGTGGACCACATCGAGCACGGCACCGGCATCCCGCGCGAGCTGATGGGCGAGGTCGCGGAGCGGGGCGTCCCCGTGACGCCGACCCTGCTGCAGGTGGGGCAGTTCGAGTCGATCGCGCAGCGGGCGGACGCCCGGTACCCCGTCTACGCGGCGCGCATGCGTGAGATGTACGCGCGGCGGTACGAGCAGGTGCGGGACCTGTACGAGGCGGGTGTCCGGCTCCTGGTCGGCACGGACGCCGGCGGGACGATCGGGCACGGGCGGATCGCCGACGAGTGCGCGGAGCTGGTCGCCGCGGGGCTCCCGCCGTCCGACGTCGTGGCGATGGCCACCTGGCGCGCCCGGGAGTTCCTCGGCTTCGGCACGGTGGTGGACGGCTCCAGCGCCGACTTCGTCGTCTACCCGGCGGACCCGCGCAAGGACGTGGAGGTGCTGCGGCACCCGCTGGCCGTGGTGCTGCGCGGCCAGGTGGTCCTCGGCTGAGCTGCGGCTCGGCCGAGACGGAGACGCAGCCGACGGGAGGGCACGGTTGGACGGGGGCGGCGGATCTGGCAGAATGAGCCCGTACTCGGTGTGCCCAGGCCCCTCTCACCTGCGCAGGCCGCGTCCTGAACCCTCCCGTCGCCTGGACCCCACCCGGTGACGTGCGGGCTCGTCCCACCAGAACCAGGAGACACCACCCAAGTGGCCGTCAAGATTCGTCTGAAGCGTCTCGGCAAGATCCGGGCCCCGTACTACCGCGTCGTCGTGGCCGACTCGCGCTCCAAGCGCGATGGTCGTGTCATCGAGGAGATCGGGAAGTACCACCCGACCGAGGAGCCGTCGTTCATCGAGATCAAGTCCGACCGGGCCCAGTACTGGCTCGGTGTCGGTGCGCAGCCGAGCGAGCAGGTCGCCGCGCTGCTGAAGGTCACCGGTGACTGGCAGAAGTTCAAGGGTCTCGAGGGTGCCGAGGGCACCCTGAAGACCAAGGCCACGGCTGCCGACACGGCCGCCGCGGTCGAGGCCGTCTCCGCCGAGGCGGAGAAGGTCAAGGCGAAGGCCGCGGAGAAGAAGGCCGACGAGCCGGCCGAGGCCGAGAAGGCCGACGAGGCCGGGGCCTGATGCTCGCCGAGGCCCTCGAGCACCTGGTGCGCGGGATCGTGGACAACCCGGACGACGTCCGGGTGTCCGCGCGGACGCAGCGCCGGGGTGACCTGCTCGAGGTGCGGGTGCACCCGGACGACCTCGGCCGGGTCATCGGCCGGGGCGGGCGGACCGCCAAGGCGCTGCGCACCGTGGTCGGTGCGCTCGCGACGGACGGCCCGGTGCGGGTCGACGTCGTGGACGTCGACCGGCGCTGACGCCCGGGCGACGGGCACCCCGCCGCAGGCTCTTCGACGAGGCCCGGTCCCTTCGCGGGGCCGGGCCTCGCTGCGTCGCGGGGCACCGCACGGGTGCGGGGTGCGTGGCGCGGCGCGGTGGTACGGCGCGGTGGTGCGGCGAGGAGCGGGGTAGAACGGGTAGTGCGAGGCAGACGGGAGTCGAGATGCAGCTGACGGTCGCGCGGGTCGGCCGCGCCCACGGGCTTCGGGGTGAGGTCGCGCTCGACCTGCGCACCGACGTCCCCGAGGAGCGCCTGGCGGTCGGGTCGGTGCTGGCGACGGAGCCGGCCGAGGCCGGGCCGCTGACGGTGACCGCGGTCCGCGTCCACCAGGAGCGCTGGCTCGTGTCGTTCGCGGAGGTCGCCGACCGGACGACGGCGGAGGCCCTGCGCGGGACGGAGCTCGTCGTCGACGTGAACTCCTCCGACGAGGAGGACGCGTGGTACCCGCACGAGCTGCGCGGCCTGCGCGCCGAGCTGACGGACGGCACCGTCGTCGGCGAGGTGGTGGCCCTCGAGCACTTGCCCGCGCACGACGCGCTGGTCGTGCGGGAGGACGTCGCGGGGGAGCGGGTGCGCACGCTGGTGCCGTTCGTGCGCGCCATCGTGCCGACGGTCGACGTCGCGGGCGGCCGGGTGGTCCTCACGCCGCCGGGCGGGCTCCTCGCCCGGGACGCGGCCGACGTCGTCGTCGACCGGGCGGACGACACCGACGGTGGGCGTGGCGCCCGGGACGGGCAGTGACGTGCGCGTCGACGTCGTGACGATCTTCCCCGACTACCTCGCCGCGCTGGACCTGTCCCTGGTGGGCAAGGCGCGTCGTGCCGGGCTGCTCGACCTGCGCGTCCACGACCTGCGGGACTGGACCGCCGACCGGCACCGGACGGTCGACGACACGCCGTTCGGCGGTGGCGCGGGCATGGTCATGCGCCCCGACGTGTGGGGGCGCGCGCTGGACGACGTGCTGCCGGAGCCCGGCGCGGACGTCACGGGGCACCTCGTGGTGCCGACCCCGGCAGGCGAGGTGTTCACGCAGCGGCACGCCGAGGCGCTCGCGCGCGAGGAGCACGTGGTGCTCGCCTGCGGGCGCTACGAGGGCATCGACGCCCGCGTCGTCGAGCACGCGCGGTCCGCGGGGCACCGGGTGAGCGAGCTGTCGATCGGCGACTACGTCCTCAACGGCGGGGAGGTCGCGGCGCTCGTGATGATCGAGGCGTTCGGGCGGCTGCTGCCGGGCGTGGTGGGCAACCCGCACTCGCTGGTGGAGGAGTCCCACGGCGCGGCGGGGCTGCTGGAGTACCCGGTGTACACCAAGCCGCCGTCGTGGGAGGGCCTGGAGGTGCCGGAGGTGCTGCTGTCCGGTCACCACGCGCGCATCGACCGGTGGCGGCGGGACCGTGCGCTCGCGCGCACCGCCGCGCGGCGGCCCGACATGCTGCGCGTGCTCGAGGTGGACTCCCTGGACGCGGCCGACCTCGCCGTGCTCGCGGAGCTCGGCTGGGTGGTGGACGACGGCCGGTTGCGGACTGTGGCAGAATAGTCCCTCGGTGTGTCGCCGCCCGGGCGTCCTCCGCCGTGCCTCTGCCACAGGGGAGACCACGGCCCACGTGCCCGGGCCCCACGAGTCGGCGCACCGTCTCGACCGTCAGGACCGGACCCGCACCTCCGCGGGCCACGAGCTTGCTCTGACCTGTGGCAGGGTGGGGAGAACACGATGCACACGCTCGACTCCGTCGACGCAGCCTCGCTGCGTTCCGACGTCCCGGACTTCCGCGCCGGCGACACCGTCAAGGTCAACGTCAAGGTCGTCGAGGGCAACCGCTCGCGCGTCCAGGCCTTCCAGGGCGTCGTGATCGCGCGCCAGGGCGGCGGCGTCCGCGAGACGTTCACCGTCCGCAAGGTCAGCTTCGGCGTCGGTGTGGAGCGCACGTTCCCCCTGCACGCCCCCACGATCGAGTCGATCGAGGTCGTGTCGCGGGGCATCGTGCGCCGCGCCAAGCTGTACTACCTGCGCGACCTGCGCGGCAAGAAGGCGCGCATCCGCGAGCGCCGCGAGACCTCGTCCAAGTGACGTCGCGCCGGCCGGTGGGCCGGCGCTCCTCGCACCACACGCACGGGCGGTCCCTGCACGGCAGGGGCCGCCCGTGCGTCGTGCTGGCCGGGGGATCCTCGCGGCCGACCTCGGGTTTCGCCGCGGACCGGTCCGGGTGACACAGTGAGAACGTGGCAGACTCTGACCCCGTGACTGAACGGCCGAGCGCGCACGGGCCCCGCCCGCTGAACCCCGACGACGTGCCCGCCGGCGCGGACCGCCCGGACGGGGGGACCGCCGCTGAGCCCGCGGCGGCCGGCGCCGGCCGCCGCGGCCTGGGTCTGCTGCGCGAGACGGCGATCATCGTCGTCAGCGCCCTGGTGCTGTCGTGGCTCATCAAGACGCTCCTGGTGCAGGCGTTCTACATCCCGAGCGGCTCGATGGAGGACACGCTCGAGATCGGTGACCGGGTGATGGTCTCGAGGCTCGTGCCGAACGCGCTCGACGTGCACCGCGGCGACATCGTGGTCTTCACCGACCCGGGGGGCTGGCTGCCGCCCTACACCCCGCCGGACCGCGGGCCGGTGGGCAACGCCGCCGCCGACGTGCTGACGTTCGTCGGGCTGATGCCGGCCGAGACGGGCGACCACCTCATCAAGCGGGTCGTCGGCCTTCCCGGGGACCACGTGACGTGCTGCGAGACCGACGGCCGGGTGGCCGTGAACGGGGAGCCGATCGACGAGACGTACATCCGTCCCGGGTCGGTGCCCAGCCAGGACCCGTTCGACGAGGTGGTGCCCGAGGGCATGCTGTACGTCATGGGGGACAACCGGCAGAACTCCAAGGACTCGCGGTACAACAAGGGGAGCCAGGGCGGCGGTTTCGTGCCGATCGACAACGTCGTGGGCAACGCGTTCGCGGTGGTGTGGCCGCTGCGCGACCTGACGCTGCTGCGCAACCCCGGCGACGTCTTCGAGGAGGTCCCGGAGCCGTGACGAGCCCGTCGGAGACGTTGCCCGAGACCGTCCGGCGACCGATCCCCCCGCGACGCCCCGCTGCTGCCGGGCGGGCGGAGCGCTCGCAGGACGGGGACGCACGGCCGGCACGAGGCGCCGCCCGGAAGGGGCGTCGCAGCCCGACGCTGCGCCAGGAGCGGTCCCTCATCTCGGGCGGTGCCCGGGTGGTGGCCGGGATGGACGAGGTGGGCCGGGGCGCGCTGGCCGGCCCGGTGAGCGTCGGTGTCGTCGTCGTGGACGCGGCGACGCGGACCGCGCCGCAGGGGATCACGGACTCGAAGCTCCTCACCCCGGCCGCGCGCGTCGCTCTCGTGCCGCAGCTGCGCCGGTGGTCGGTGGCGTGGGCCGTCGGTCATGCCGGGCCCGCGGAGATCGACGCCCACGGCATCGTCGCGGCGCTGCGGCTGGCGGGGCGGCGGGCGCTCGCCCAGGTGCGGCGGACCTGCGGCGACGTCGACGTGGTCCTGCTGGACGGGTCGCACGACTGGCTCAGCGGGGCGGCGCCGGACCTGTTCGAGGCCGCCGAGGCCGACCCGTCCGTGGACCCCGAGGCGTCCGAGCCGGCGGTGCGCACCCTGGTCAAGGCCGACCTGCAGTGCTCCTCCGTGGCCGCGGCGAGCGTCCTGGCCAAGGTGGAGCGCGACGAGCTGCTGGTGCGGCTCGCCCGTCAGTACCCGGCGTTCGCGTGGGACCAGAACAAGGGCTACTCGGCGCCGGCGCACCTCGAGGCGCTGCGGCGGCACGGCGCGACGCCGCAGCACCGGCGGTCGTGGAACCTGCGGGCACTGGCGGACGAGGGCCCCGTCGACGACGGCGCGGCCCCGGGATCCGACGTGCCGGCGACGGAGCCGGCTCTCGTGCCGCTCGATGGGATGATGGACCGGTGAGCGCCGAAGACCTCGAGAACTACGAGACCGAGATGGAGCTCGCGCTGTACCGCGAGTACCGCGACGTCGTCGGCCTCTTCTCCTACGTGGTGGAGACGGAGCGCCGCTTCTACCTGGCGAACCAGGTGGACTTGCAGGTGCGGTCCGCGGCCGGCGAGGTCTACTTCGAGCTGCGCCTCACCGACGCGTGGGTGTGGGACGTGTACCGCTCGACCCGCTTCGTCCGCTCGGTGCGCGTGGTGACGTTCAAGGACGTGAACGTCGAGGAGCTGGCCAAGGCCGAGCTCGCCCTCTGACCTGCCGGGTCCTGATGCGTCGGTGACGTGCCGCCACGTCCCGTCCGACGTCCCGGTCCGCCCCGGAGCCTGTGCACAGGCACGGTCCTGGGGCCGTCGTCCACCGTGGGGTCTCGCGCCTCGCCGGCCGCCCCCGACCTCGCGGCAGGCTCGGTCGCGGAGGTGGTTCGGTGCGGGCGAAGGACGCCGTCGGACGGTACGGGGAGCGGGTGGCGGCACGCCACCTGGCCCAGCGAGGCATGGAGCTGCTCGACCGCAACTGGCGCGGTCAGGGCGGCGAGCTCGACCTGCTGGCACGCGACGGCGACGTGCTCGTCGTCGTGGAGGTCAAGACGCGGCGCGGGACGGCGTTCGGTCACCCGGCCGAGGCCGTGACCCCGGCCAAGCTGGAACGGATCCGTAGGCTGGCCGGGCAGTGGCTCGCCGCACGGGCGCGGGTGGCCGGCGGGCGACGGTTCGCGGAGGTCCGCGTGGACGTCGTGGCGGTGGTCGTGCCGCGGGCCGGTGCTGCCGAGGTCGAGCACCTGGTCGGGGTGCTCTGATGGGGCTCGGGACCACGGCCTCCGTGGCCCTGACGGGCCTGGCGGGGCACGTCGTGGAGGTGCAGGCGCAGCTCGCCGCCTCGGTGCCCGGGTTCACGCTCGTGGGCCTGCCGGACGCCGCGCTGCACGAGTCCCGCGACCGGGTGAGCGCCGCCGTGCGCTCCACGGGCGTGCGCTGGCCGCAGCGCAAGATCACCGTGAACCTCTCGCCGGCGTCCCTGCGCAAGCACGGCTCGGCGTTCGACCTCGCGGTGGCCGTCGCGGTGCTCGCCGGGGACGGCACCGTGCCGGCGGCCGGGCTGGACCGCGTGGTCCACCTCGGCGAGCTCGGCCTCGACGGCAGGCTTCAGCCGGTCCGCGGGGTCCTGCCGGCGGTCGCGGCGGCGGTCGACGCCGGCTACACCGACGTGGTGGTCGCCCGCGGGGACGCCGCGGAGGCCGCCCTGGTCCCCGGGGCCCGGGTGCACGGCGCGGCGAGCCTCGCCGAGGTCGTGCGGCTGCACGGCGGGGACGCGGGCCGGGTGCCGGAGCTCGACCCGGTCCGGGCCGTCCGCCAGGGTGCCGCGCGGCGCCCGGCGGGCGACCTGGCCGACGTCGTGGGGCAGGCCCAGGCGCGTGCGGCGCTCGAGGTGGCGGCGGCGGGAGGACACCACCTGCTGCTCGTCGGGCCGCCGGGCGCGGGCAAGACGATGCTCGCCTCGCGCCTGCCCGGCATCCTGCCGGACCTGACGACCGCCGAGGCTGTCGAGGTCACGGCGGTGCACTCCGTGGCGGGCACCTTCGACCCCGGCGACGGGCTGATCACGCGCCCGCCCTTCGAGGACCCGCACCACACGGCCACGCCCGCGGCGATCGTCGGCGGAGGCAGCACCGTGGCACGCCCCGGCGCCGTGTCCCGGGCGCACCGAGGCGTGCTCCTGCTGGACGAGGCCCCCGAGTTCCCACCGCGGGTGCTCGAGACGCTGCGCCAGCCGCTCGAGTCTGGCGAGCTGATGCTGCACCGCGCCGGCGGCGCGGCGCGCTACCCCGCGAGGTTCCAGCTCGTGCTCACCGCCAACCCGTGCCCGTGCGGCCTCGCCTCGGTGAACAAGGGCCTCGACTGCACCTGCACGCCGACGGCGAAGCGGCGCTACTTCGGGCGCCTGTCCGGCCCGCTCCTGGACCGGGTGGACCTGCAGGTCGAGGCGCTGCCCGCGACCCGCGCCGAACGGCGTGCCGCGGGCGCCGCGGAGCCGACACGGGACGTCGCGGCCCGGGTCGCCGCCGCCAGGGCCGCGGCCCGGGAGCGGATGTCGGGCACGCCGTGGTCGACGAACGCCGAGGTGCCCGGCACGTGGCTGCGCGAGCGCCTGGGCCCCGGCAGCGGGGTGCTCGCCCCGGTGGAGCGGATGATCGACCGGGGGGCGATCACCCTGCGCGGCGCGGACCGCGTGCTGCGCACCGCCTGGACGCTCGCGGACCTCGCGGGCCGGACCGTGCCCGGCGCGGAGGACGTCGCCGTGGCCGTCACGCTGCGCACGAGGGGGAGCCATGCCTGAGCCCCGTCTCCCGGCGACCCCCGTCGCGCTGCCGTTCGACGTCACGGACCCGCGGGTCGCGGCGGCCGCGTGGAGCCGCGTGGCCGAACCGGGCGACCCGGTCGCGGGCGCGCTCGTGGCGCAGCTGGGTGCGGCGGGCGCGCTCGGCTGGCTCGTCGACGCCGTGCGCGACCCCGGGCGGACCCTGAGCCGCGGGGCGCTCACCGGCCTCGGCACCAGCGTCGCGGCCGGCCGGCTCGTCGACGCGGTCGCCCGGTGGGCGCCGCGGCTCGAGCACCTCGACCCGCGCCGGGAGCTGCGGGTCCTGGAGCGGCACGCCGGGACCCTCGTGGTCCCGGGCGACCCCGGCTGGCCGCCGGGCCTGGCCGACCTCGGGGCCGAGGCGCCGTTCGCCCTCTGGGTGCTCGGGCAGGGCGACGTCGCCGCCCTCGCCCGGCGGTCGGTGGCCGTGGTGGGCGCCCGCGCGGCCAGCGGGTACGGGGAGCACGTGGCCGCGCAGATCGGCGCCGGGCTGGCCGAGCGCGGCACGACCGTGGTCTCGGGCGGCGCCTACGGCATCGACGCGGCCGCGCACCGCGGGGCGCTCGCCGCCGACGGGCCGACCGTCGCCGTGCTCGCCGGCGGTGTGGACCGGCTCTACCCGCGGGGGAACCACGCGCTGCTGCGCCGCGTGGAGCGGGCCGGCGGTGCGCTCGTCAGCGAGGTGCCGCCCGGCTCGGCCCCGTTCCGGCAGCGGTTCCTGGCCCGCAACCGGCTCATCGCGGCGATGTCGCAGGCGACGGTCGTGGTCGAGGCGGCCTGGCGCTCGGGGGCGCTGTCGACCGCGCGCCGTGCCGCCGACCTGCTGAGGCCCCTCGGGGCGGTCCCCGGCCCCGTGACCGCCGCGACGTCGACCGGCTGCCACGTCCTGCTGCGCGACGGCGCCGCGGTGTGCGTGACGGACGCCGCGGAGGTCGCGGAGCTGGCGGCCCGTCCCGGGGAGCTGCTCGACGAACCGCCGACCGGACGAGACGCGGAGGGCCGCGGTCCCGTCGACCGGGCCGCCGCGCTCGGCGAGCCCGCGCGCCTGGCCTGGGAAGCCCTGCCCGCGTGCGCGTCCGCGCCGCTGGAGTCGGTGGCCCGGACGGCGGGCAGGTCGGTGCACGAGACGCTCGCGGGGCTCGGGGCGCTCGAGCAGCACGGGTTGGCGCGGCAGGACGGCGGACGCTGGCGCCGGGCGACGCCGCCGGGCCCGTGACGGCCGCCGACGCCGTTCGGCGGTCTGAGCCACCGCGCCCACCGCCGCGAGCGGGGCCGGAGGGCGGGGAGGGGGCAGGAGACGCGGCCGGCGCCGCGTGGGCGGGCCGGGCGCCACGCCGCCGCGCCTCGGGCCCCGCCGGCGTCCGGCGCGCCACACTGCCGGTATGGCACGTGCCGCTGGCCGCCCCGACGCCGACCTCCCACCATTGCCGTCGGCGCTCGCCGCCGCGCTCGACCGCTTCACCGAGCACCTCGCGGTCCAGCGCGGGCACTCGACGCACACCCGCCGCGCCTACCGGGCGGACGTGACGTCGCTGCTGCGCTATGCGGTGCGCCACGGGGCGGGGTCGCTGCCCGCGATCGACGTCGGAGTGCTGCGCGGCTGGCTCGCCGCGCAGGCCGACCGCGGCCTCGCGCGGTCCACGGTCGCGCGGCGCGGCGCGTCGGCGCGGGCCTTCCTGCGCTGGGCGCACCGCACGGGGCTCGTGCCCACAGACCCGTCGGCACGGCTCGCGAGCCCCAAGCTGTCGCGCACGCTGCCGACCGTGCTCACGGCGGACGCGGCCGCGCTCCTCCTGGACACCGCGCGCGACGACGCGGCAGGAGCCTCGGGCGACGGGCGGGCGCCGGCGCTGCGCGCCTGGGCGGCCGCCGAGCTGCTCTACGGCACCGGTATCCGGGTGGGGGAGCTCGCGCTGCTCGACGTCGACGACGTCCGCCGCTCCGAGCGGCTCGTGCGCGTCATGGGCAAGGGAGGCAAGGAGCGGGTGGTCCCGTTCGGCGTCCCCGCCGAGCGTGCCGTGGCCGCGTGGCTCGACGAGGGGAGGCCTGCGCTGGTGGGCGCCACGAGCGGCGCCGCGCTGCTGCTGGGCGACCGGGGCGGCCGGTGGGGTCAGCGGCAGGTCCGCGAGGAGGTCCACCGCCTCGCGGCCCGCGCCGGCGTGGACGACGTGGCGCCGCACGCGCTGCGGCACTCCGCGGCGACCCACCTGCTGCAGGGCGGGTCGGACCTGCGGTCGGTGCAGGAGGTGCTCGGGCACTCCGACCTCGGCACCACCCAGCGGTACACCCACGTCGACGACGAGCGGCTGCGGTCCGTGTTCGTCCAGGCGTTCCCTCGGGCCTAGGAGGTCGCGCCCCGTCCGGCTGCGGGTCTCAGGAGGTGGGCCGCACCGGCAGCAGCACGATCGGAGCGTCCTCGCCGAGGAAGGCCATCGGGTCGAGGTACGCGTCGCCGCGCAGCACGCCCCAGTGGAGGCAGCGCCGCGTGCCGCAGTGCCCCGCACCCGCTCCGACCCCGTCGCCGCCGGCCGCGCGCCGTGCGACGGCGTCCCCCGAGCCGACGCGCGTCCCGACGGGAACCGTCGCCGCGGCGGGCTCGAACGTGGAGCGCAGCCCGCCGGGATGGGCGACGACCACCACCGGCTTGCCCGCCACCGCGCCCGCGAACACGACCGTGCCGGGGGCGGGCGCGCGGACGGTCGTGCTCCCGGGTGCCGCCAGGTCGACGCCGCGGTGCCCGGCCGACCACCGCCGGACGGGCGGATCGAAGGGGCGCAGGAGCGGCCCGGGCACCGGGCGCACCCACGGCGTCTCGGCGTCCACGGGTGACGTCGCGGCCGGCGCGACCGGCGCGGCGACGGGTGCGGGGGCCTGGTGCGGCGCGACGGAGGCCGACGCGGAGAGCACGGGACGTCGGGCGGCCTCCGCGTCGGCGGCGGGCGCCGCCACGACGACGGCGAGCAGCAGCGCCCATGCCGCGCCCGCCCGCCGGGCTCCTGGACCGGGCCGGCGGAGGGTACGGGCGGGGTCTCGGGGGTGGCGTGCGACGCTCATCCCTGCACGGTCGCGGCCGGAGACACCGCCCGCGGAGAGGCCGGGGCGACGTGTGGACCGGCGGCTCGTCCACCGCGGCGGGGGCAGGCTCGGAGCGGCCCGGGACGTGAGCGACGGCACCTCTGCGGCCCGGGCGGGAGCGCCGTCGGGGCGATCCGGCGTCGGGTAGACTGTCCGACGCGATCGGCTGTGGCCGGTCCGCGTCCCCTCGGTCCCGAGCGGTACGCGGCCGTCCGTCGTCCGATCGACATCGCGCGTCACGCACGCGACCCGCTCCCGGTGTCCTCATCGGTCGTGGGGAGCGGCCGCGTCGGCAGCGGTCCGTGCCCGGTCTGACGGTCGGGTGCGGTGCCGACCCGGCGTGACGCCAGGGGTGCCGGGCCCGATGCCCTGCGCCGACAACCGAAGCACCCGCGACCGGGCGCCGCCGAACCTCGGCGGGACCGGTCGCCCGACGCGTGCGCACCCGGGAGGATCCCGGTGCGTGCGGCGAAAGGACGAGTCATGGCCGTCGTGACCATGCGCCAGCTCCTCGAGAGCGGTGTCCACTTCGGACACCAGACCCGCCGTTGGAACCCGAAGATGAAGCGGTTCATCTTCACGGAGCGCAACGGCATCTACATCGTCGACCTCCAGCAGTCGCTGTCCTACATCGACCGCGCCTACGAGTTCGTCAGCCAGACCGTCGCCCACGGCGGCACCATCCTGTTCGTCGGCACCAAGAAGCAGGCGCAGGAGCCCGTGGCGGAGCAGGCCTCCCGCGTCGGCATGCCGTACGTGAACCACCGTTGGCTGGGCGGCATGCTCACCAACTTCACCACCGTGCACAAGCGGCTCCAGCGCCTCAAGGAGCTCGAGGAGATCGACTTCGACGACGTCGCCGGCTCCGGCCTGACGAAGAAGGAGCTCCTCGTCCTGCGTCGCGAGAAGGACAAGCTCTCGCGCACGCTGGGCGGCATCCGTGACATGGCCAAGACGCCGTCGGCGATCTGGGTCGTGGACACGAACAAGGAGCACCTCGCCGTCGACGAGGCCCGCAAGCTGGGCATCCCGGTCGTCGCGATCCTCGACACCAACTGCGACCCCGACCTGGTCGACTACGCGATCCCGGGCAACGACGACGCGATCCGCTCCGTCACGCTGCTCACCCGCGTGATCGCCGACGCCGCCGCCGAGGGCCTCCTGCAGCGCCACTCCGGCAAGAAGGGCGAGGCGGAGCAGGCCGAGGCCGAGCCGCTGGCCGAGTGGGAGCGTGAGCTGCTCGCCGGTGCCGAGGCCGACAAGGCCGAGGGCGCCTCGGGCGCCGAGGGCGCGGTCGCGCCGGGTGCCGACGCCGCCCCGGCCGCCGAGGCCGCCGCCGTGGCCGAGCCCGAGGCCGAGGCCAAGACCGAGAAGTCCGAGTGATCGGCGGCGGGCCGGGGCGCTGGGCGCCCCGGCCCGCCGGTCACCGCACACCGACACCAGCACGGAGGACGACACCCCCATGGCGAACTACACCGCCGCTGACATCAAGGCGCTGCGCGAGCGCACCGGCGCCGGCATGCTCGACGTCAAGAAGGCCCTCGACGAGGCCGACGGCAACGCGGAGCAGGCCATCGAGATCATTCGCAAGAAGGGCCTGGCCCGCGCGGCCAAGCGCGAGGGCAACACGGCCTCCGAGGGCCTGGTCGCGGTGAAGATCGCCGACGCCGACGCCGGTCAGGTGGCGACGATGGTCGAGCTGAACGCCGAGACGGACTTCGTCGTCAAGAACGAGAACTTCATCGAGCTGGCGAACACGGTCCTCGAGGCCGTCGCGGCCGCCGGCGCCGCCGACGTCGAGGCCGCTCTCGCCGCCCCGACCGCCGACGGCACCGTCGCCGAGCTCATCGCGGCGCGCGGCGCCACGATGGGCGAGAAGGTCGTCCTGCGCCGGGTCGCGCGCGTCGAGGGCCCGAAGGTCACGGCGTACCTGCACAAGACGGCCAAGGACCTGCCGCCGTCGATCGGCGTGCTCGTCGTGACGGACGAGGCCGCCGAGCCCGTGGCCAAGGACGTGGCGCAGCACGTCGCCGCCCTCGCGCCGCGGTTCCTCACCCGCGACGACGTCCCGGCCGAGACGGTCGAGAAGGAGCGCGAGATCGCCCGCGAGGTCTCCATCGCCGAGGGCAAGCCGGAGGCCGCGCTGCCGAAGATCGTCGAGGGGCGCCTCAACGGCTTCTTCAAGGAGGCCGTGCTCGTGGACCAGCCGCTGGCCAAGGACACGAAGACGACGGTCGGCAAGCACGTCGCCGCGACGGGCGGGAACCTGCAGGGCTTCGTCCGCTTCCGCGTCGGCAGCTGACGCGACCAGCAGCGCACGGGCCCGGCCGCACCACCACGCGGTGCGGCCGGGCCCTCGCATACCCGCTGCCGCCGACACGCCGCCCGTGCGGCGGGCAGGGCCGTCCGGTGCCAGGATGCGCCAGAGACCTCGGCCCGGCGCGCGCGGCGGCACGTCGGCCCGACACCCAGCAGAACCGAGACGGATGGTGGCGTACGTGATCGAGACGAACCCGACCGAGCAGCTCCCCGACGGTCCGCACGAGATCCCCACGGACTCCCGGCGGGTGCTCCTCAAGCTCTCCGGGGAGACCTTCGGCGGCGGCAGCGTCGGCCTGGCCACGGACGTCGTGCGCCGCGTCGCGCAGGAGATCGGCGAGGCCGTGCGCCAGGGGGTGCAGGTCGCCGTCGTCTCGGGCGGCGGCAACTTCTTCCGCGGCGCGGAGCTGTCCCGCGCCGGCCTGGACCGCGCGCGCGCCGACTACATGGGCATGCTCGGCACCGTCATGAACTGCCTCGCCCTGCAGGACTTCCTCGAGCAGGACGGCGTGAAGACCCGGGTGCAGACCGCCATCACGATGGGCCAGGTCGCCGAGCCCTACATCCCCCTGCGCGCCATCCGGCACCTGGAGAAGGGGCGCGTGGTCATCTTCGGCGCCGGCGCCGGCATGCCGTACTTCTCCACCGACACGGTGTCGGTGCAGCGGGCGCTGGAGACGCACTGCGACGAGGTGCTCATGGGCAAGAACGGGGTGGACGCCGTCTACACCGCCGACCCCCGCACCGACCCGGACGCCGAGCGCCTCGAGCACCTGACGTACACCGACGCCCTCGTGCGCGGCCTCAACGTGATGGACGCCACGGCCCTGTCGCTCTGCCGGGACAACGACGTGCGCATGCGCGTGTTCGGCCTGGAGGAGGAGGGTAACGTGACCCGCGCCCTGCTGGGCGAGAAGATTGGCACACTGGTCACGACCCGCTGACCCCCCGGCACGCCACCACCGAGCAGCATCCCGCGGCAGCGCGCCGCGCCAGCACCACCAGGCCACTACCAGACGAAGGAGCACCCGGGTGATCGACGAGACCCTCCTCGAGGCCGAGGAGAAGATGGACAGGGCGATCGAGGTCGCCAAGGAGGAGTTCGCGGGGATCCGCACCGGTCGGGCGAGCTCCGGCATGTTCTCCAAGATCACGGTGGACTACTACGGTGCGCCGACGCCGCTGCAGCAGCTGGCGTCGTTCAACGTCCCCGACGCGCGCACGGTGCTCATCTCCCCGTTCGACAAGAGCTCGATGACGTCGATCGAGAAGGCGCTGCGGGAGTCCGACCTCGGCGTGAACCCCTCGAACGACGGCAACGCGATCCGCGTGGTCATGCCGGCGCTGACCGAGGAGCGTCGCCGCGACTACGTCAAGCTGGCGAAGGCCAAGGCGGAGGAGGCGCGCGTGTCGCTGCGCAACGTCCGCCGCAAGGCCAAGGAGGAGCTGGACCGGATCGTCAAGGAGGGCGAGGCCGGCGAGGACGAGGTCGGGCGTGCGGAGAAGGAGCTGGAGGGCCTGACCAAGAAGCACGTCGAGGTCGTCGACCACCTGCTCGCCGGCAAGGAGAGCGAGCTGCTCGAGGTCTGATGGTGGACCGACCGCTCGACCCGGCCGGGGGCACGGGTCCGTTCGACGACCTGCCGGACGGCGCCCCCGACAGGTCGTCCGGGCCGCGGCGCCGGGGCGGACGCAACCTGCCCGCGGCGGTCACCGTCGGGGTGCTGCTGCTCGCCGCCGTGGCGGCGTCGCTGTGGTTCCGCCCCGAGCCGTTCGTCCTCCTCGCGGTCGTCGCCGTCGGGGCGGCCCTGTGGGAGCTGCGCGAGGCGTTCGCGCGCCGGGACATCCGCATCCCGCTCCTTCCGCTGCTGGTGGGCGGAGCGGGGATGCTGGTGTCGGCGTACGCCGCCGGGCCGGAGGCGCTCCTCGTCGCGTTCGTCCTCACGGTGGCGGCCGTCGTCGTGTGGCGGGTGCTGGACGGGCCGGGCCCTCAGGCGCTGCGGGACGCCGCGGCCGCGGTGTTCGCCGCGACCTACGTCCCGTTCCTCGCCGGGTTCGTGCTGCTCATCCTCGCCGAGCCGCGCGGAGAGCTGCGGGTGGCGCTGTTCATCCTGCTGGCCGTCGCGAACGACACCGGCGGGTACATCGCGGGGGTGACCCTGGGCCGCCACCCGCTGGCGCCGAGCGTGAGCCCCAAGAAGACGTGGGAGGGCCTGGTCGGCTCGCTCGTGCTGACATCCGCGGTGGGGGTCGCCGGCGCCGTCCTGGTGCTGGACGCGAGCCCTCTTCTCGGCCTCGCGCTGGGCGTGCTCACCGCCGTCACCGCGACCGTAGGCGACCTTGCCGAGTCGCTCGTCAAGCGGGACCTAGAATTGAAGGACATGGGTTCGCTGCTCCCGGGCCACGGGGGCGTGCTGGACCGCCTCGACTCCATGGTCGTCACCGCGCCGTTCGTGTACCTCGCGTTCGCGGTGGCGACGACGGCTGGCTGACCGGCCGCGACCCGGGCCCACCGACGCACACCGGCCGGCCATCGACCGGCCATCGACCGGCCATCGACAAGGAACCTCATGCCTGCTCGCACCCACCCCGCCACCGCGACGCCCACGGACCTCGGCGTCCCGGTCGTCCGCCCGTCGGACGAGACCAGGCCGATGCCGCTGCAGATGGCTCCGCGCCGCCGGGGCAAGCCGCCGAAGCACTTCGCCGACCTCACGCCCGCCGAGCGCAGGGCGTGGTTCGAGGAGCTGGGGGAGAAGCCGTTCCGGGCCAAGCAGCTCGCCACGCACTACTTCACCCACTTCACCTCCGACCCGGAGCAGATGACGGACCTGCCGGCCGCGACCCGCGAGTCGATGGCGGCCACGATGTTCCCGCCGCTGATCCGCCCCAGCCGGCGCCTGGAGGCCGACGGCGGCACCACGGTGAAGACGCTGTGGCACCTCTTCGACGACGCCAAGGTCGAGTCGGTCCTGATGCGCTACCCGCAGCGCACCACGCTGTGCGTGTCCTCGCAGGCGGGCTGCGGCATGGCATGCCCGTTCTGCGCCACCGGGCAGCTGGGGCTGACGCGCAACCTGTCGACGGCGGAGATCCTCGAGCAGGTGCGGGACGCCTTCCGTGCGCTGGCGGCCGGGGAGATCCCGGGCGGCCCCACCCGCCTGAACAACCTCGTGTTCATGGGCATGGGGGAGCCGCTGGCGAACCCGCGGGCGGTGTTCGAGACGGTGCGCGCCCTGGTGGCGCCGCAGCCGGAGGGCTTCGGCATGTCGGCGCGCAACATCACGGTCTCCACGGTCGGCCTGGTCCCCGCGATCGAGAAGCTCACGAAGCTGGACATCCCCGTCACGCTCGCGCTGAGCCTGCACGCGCCGGACGACGACCTGCGCAGCGAGCTGGTGCCGATCAACACGCGGTGGAGCGTGGACGAGGCGCTGGACGCGGCCCGCGCCTACTTCGAGAAGACCGGCCGCCGGGTGTCGATCGAGTACGCGCTCATCAAGGACATGAACGACCACGGGTGGCGGGCGGACCTGCTGGGGGAGAAGCTCAACGCGCGCGGCCGGGGCTGGGTGCACGTGAACCCCATCCCGCTCAACCCCACGCCGGGCTCGATCTGGACCGCGAGCGAACGTGCCGTCGAGGACGAGTTTGTGGCACGCTTGCGCGGTCACGGCATCCCCACCACCATCCGTGACACCCGCGGGAGCGACATCGACGGCGCCTGCGGGCAGCTGGCTGCCGAGGAGGACGACGAGTGAGCTCCCTGTTCAGCACGGTCTCCGCGCTGCGCTCCGGGTACGACAAGGACGAGGTCGACGAGTTCTTCGACCACGCCCGGCAGGCCTACGAGGGGCGGACGCCGGAGCCGCTGTCGCACGCGGACATCCAGGCCTCCAGCTTCGACCTGGTGCGCGGCGGGTACAACACGCACGAGGTCGACGCCGCGCTGGACCGCCTGGAGGCCGCGTTCATCGCGCGCCAGCGCTCCGAGTACGTCGCGGTGCACGGGCAGGACGCGTGGATGGCGGCGCTGGCCGACCGGGCGCGCACGCTCTACGGGCGCCTGGGCCGGCCGGACGGCGAGAAGTTCGCCCCCGCCGAGCGTGGCAAGCAGGGGTACGACCAGGACGACGTCGACGCGCTCTGCGACCGCCTGGTCGCCTACTTCGACCGGCAGGAGCCGCTCACGGCCGCCGAGATCCGCTCGGCGACGTTCGGGCGGGCCAAGGGCGCCGACGCCTACGCCGAGGCCTCGGTCGACCGTTTCCTGGCCCGCGCGACCGAGGTGCTGCTCGGCGTCGAGTGACGTCCGGCGGCGCTGTCGACGCCCACCGCCGGCGGTCGGTCAGCTTCCGCCGTCGGCGGCCTCGGACACGAGCGCGGCGTGCTCGGTGCGGGCGAGGACCTCGCGGATGGTGTCGCGGCTGCGCGTGAGGCACGCGATGCGGTCCTCGATGCCGCCCAGCTCGGACGCCAGCAGCTCCGCGACGGTGCGCGGGCAGGCCGGGTGCTCCTGCGCGACGGCCTCCTCCATGTCGAGCAGCACCCTGATGAGCCGCGTGGGGATCCCCGCCCGCACCATGCTCGCGACCCGTGAGACCCGTTCGACGTCGTCCTCGGTGTAGGTGCGGTAGCCGTTCGCCGCGCGCTCCGCGAGGAGCAGGCCCTGCTGCTCGTAGTACCGCACCAGGCGTGGCGCGACGCCGGTCCGTCGTGCCACCTCGCCGATCCTCATCGCTCCCACCGCCTCGTCGTGACTCGGCTCATGCTTGACATTGACATCAGTGTCAAACTCTAGCGTCGGCGACATGACGACCTCACCAGTGACGCACCGGCCGGCGACCGACCTGCCGTGGCCTTCCCTTCTCGTGCTCGGCGGCGCCACGTTCGCCATGGTCACCGCCGAGATGCTGCCCACGGCCGTGCTGCCGCAGATGAGCGTGGGGCTCGCCGTGAGCGAGTCGCGCACCGGCCTGCTGGTCTCCCTGTGGGCCGCCGTCGTGGTGGTCGCGAGCTTCCCCCTGGTGCGGCTCACGGCCGGGCGCGACCGGCGGGGCGTGCTCGCGGTCGCGCTGGCCGTCCTCGCCGCGTCGTCCGCCGTGACGGCGCTGGCCCCGGCCTACGGGCTCGCGGTGGGGGCGAGGCTCGTGGGCGCGGCCGCTGTCGGGCTCCTCTGGGCCACCGCCAACGCGCACGTCGCCGACCTGGTCCCCGACCGTCTGCTCGCCCGGTCGGTCGCCGTCGTGCTCGGCGGGGCGACGTTCGGGATGGTCCTCGGGACCCCGCTCGCCAGCCTCGTGGCGCGGGTGCTCGGCTGGCGTGCGGCGTTCGCGGGGCTCGCGGTCCTGACGCTGGTCGTGGCGCTCCTCGTGCGGGGCGTGGTCGCGCGGGCGGCACCCGGCGCGACGGCGGTCGACGGGCCGGACGACGGCGCGCCCGGGAGTGCGCCGACCGCCCCGCGGCCCGGTCCGTGGCCGATGATCGTGGTCACCGCCCTCGTCGGTGTGCTGCTCGTCGGCCACTACGGCGCGTACACCTACATCACCCGGATCGTCGAGGTCCCGGCCGCCGCCCTGCCCGGGGGCGTGAGCACGCTGCTGCTGGTCTTCGGGCTCGCCTCCGCCGCGGGGGTGGTGCTCGCCGGGCGGTTCGGCGCGCGGACCGCGCCCTTCCTCGCCGCGAAGGCCGCGGGGACCGCGGCCGCGCTGGCCGGGCTCGCGACGGTGTCCGCGCACCCCGTGTGGGGCGTCGCGGTCGTGGTCGTCTGGGGTGTCGCCTCGGGCGCCCTGCCGCCGCTGGCACAGACCCTGATCCTGCGGCTCGGCGGCCCGGCGCGGCGGGCGACGGCGGGCGCGCTGATCCCCGTCGTCCTCAACGGCGGGATCGCGCTCGGGGCGGCGCTCGCCTCGTTCGTCGTGGCGGGCGGCGGCGTCGTCGCGCTGCCGGTGCCCGCCGCCGTCCTGGTCGCGGCGACGGCGGCCGCGCTCGCTGCCGGCGCCCGGGTGTGGTCGCGTCCGGCCGCCGCCCGACAGCCGGAGACGTCCGGCGCGCGGGCCGCCCGCCGAGCGGCGGGGTCGCCCCCGCGTGCCTGACATCATGGTGACCATGCCAGAGCCCCGTAGCGTCACCCTCCTCGGATCCACCGGCTCCATCGGCACCCAGGCGATCGACGTCGTGCGGGCGCACCCCACCCGGTTCCGCGTGACGGGGCTGAGCGCCGGCGGCTCCGACGTCGGGCTGCTCGCGGAGCAGGCCGCGCTCCTCGGCGTGGACGCCGTCGCGGTGGCCGACGCCGGACGGGCGGCCGGTCTGCGCGAGGCGCTGGCCGCACGGCTCGGCGGGGACGCCGCCCGGGTCGAGGTGCTCGCCGGACCGGACGCGGCCACGGAGCTCGCCGGCCGCGGCGCCGACGTGGTGCTCAACGGCATCACGGGGTCGGTGGGCCTGCGCCCCACGCTCGCCGCGCTGGAGGCCGGCTCGACGCTCGCGCTCGCGAACAAGGAGTCGCTCGTCGTGGGGGGGTCGCTCGTCAAGGCGGCGGCGGCTCCCGGGCAGATCGTGCCGGTGGACTCGGAGCACTCCGCCATCGCCCAGGCGCTGCGCGGCGGGGCGCACTCGCCCGGTCGCAGCGAGGTGCGCCGGCTGGTCCTCACGGCGTCCGGCGGGCCGTTCCGGGGCCGGTCGCGGGACGAGATCAAGACCGTCACCGCGGAGCAGGCGCTCGCGCACCCCACGTGGGCCATGGGCCCGGTGGTGACCGTGAACTCGGCGTCCCTGATGAACAAGGGGCTCGAGCTCATCGAGGCGCACCTGCTCTTCGACGTGCCCACCGACGACATCACGGTGGTCGTGCACCCGCAGTCCGTCGTGCACTCGATGGTGGAGTTCCACGACGGGTCGACCATCGCGCAGGCCTCCCCGCCGGACATGCGGTTGCCGATCGCGCTCGGGCTGTCGTGGCCGGACCGCCTGGACACGGTGTCCCCGCCCTGCGACTGGACGCGCGCCGCGGAGTGGACGTTCGAGCCGCTCGACGAGACGACGTTCCCCGCCGTCGGGCTGGCCCGCGCCGCGGCGGCCGCGTCCGCCACCCACCCCGCCGTCTACAACGCGGCCAACGAGCAGGGCGTCGCCGCGTTCCTCGCGGGGCGGATCGGGTTCCTCGACGTCGTGGAGACCGTCGAGCGGGTGCTGGCCGAGCACGACGGCGTCGCCGCCGGCGACGTCGACCTCGCGGCGGTCGAGGGCGCGGAGGCGTGGGCCCGCGCCCGGGCCGACGAGATCCTCGCGCGATCCTGACGGTCCCCTCACCGGCGATTCCGGGAGCGCTCGGCGCGTGACCTAGGCTCGGGTGCGTGGACGTTCTCTCCGTCGTGATCGGCGTCGTCGTGCTGGTCGGCATCCTCGTCTCGATCGGCCTGCACGAGGTCGGGCACATGGTCCCGGCCAAGAAGTTCGGCGTGCGCGTCAGCGAGTACATGGTGGGCTTCGGGCCCACGCTGTGGTCGCGCCGCAAGGGGGAGACCGAGTACGGGCTGAAGGCGATCCCGCTCGGCGGCTACGTGCGGATGGTGGGCATGATGCCCGCCGCCCCGGCCGGCGCCCGCCCGGCCCGCGGCTTCTTCGGCCAGGTGGTCGCCGACGCGCGCGACGCGTCGGTCGCCGAGATCCGTGACGGCGAGGAGCACCGCGCCTTCTACCACCTGTCCACGCCCAAGAAGCTCGTGGTCATGCTCGGCGGGCCGGTGATGAACCTGCTCATCGCGGTCGTCCTGACGTTCGTGGTGCTCGTGGCGATCGGGCTGCCGACGATCACCACCACGGTCGGCGCGGTGAGCGAGTGCACGCCGACGGCCACGAGCGCCGAGGGCGAGCCGGTGTGCGGCCCCGACGCCGCGCCGTCCCCCGCGGCGGCGGCCGGGCTGCGGCCCGGCGACGAGGTCGTGTCGTGGGGCGGCACGGCCGTCACGTCGTGGGAGCAGCTCCAGGAGCTGATCGCCGGCAGCCCGGACGAGCAGGTGCCGGTCGTCGTCGAGCGTGACGGCGAACGGGTCGCCACCACGGTGACGACGGCCGAGCGCGAGCAGCCGGTGACCGACGCCGACGGCGCCCCGGTCACGGGCGCGGACGGCGCCCCGGTCACCGAGACCGTGGGCTTCCTCGGCGTGACCCCGACGCGCGACTACGAGCCGCTGCCCCTGTCCAGCGTGCCGCAGGAGGTCTGGGCGCAGGTCTCCGGGACGGCGGCGGCGATCGTCACGCTGCCGGTGCGGGTCGGCGAGGTCGCCGTGCAGGCGTTCACCGACGAACCGCGGGCCGCCGACACCGTGATGTCGCCGGTGGGCGTCGGCCGGATCGTGGTGGACGTCATCGCCGCGGACGGCCCCATGATCTGGACGCTGCAGGTGGTGCTGAGCCTGCTGGCGTCGCTGAACGTCGCCCTGTTCGTGTTCAACCTCATCCCGCTGCTGCCGCTGGACGGCGGCCACGTGGCGAACGCGCTCTACGAGGGCGCCAAGCGCACCCGGGCCCGCATGCGCGGCCTGCCGCGGCCCGCGCCGGCGGACGTGGCCCGCATGATGCCCGTGGCCTACGTGATGTTCGTGGTGCTGCTCGGCACCGGGGTGCTGCTCATGCTCGCCGACGTGGTCGACCCGGTGCAGCTGTTCTAGCCCTGGCCGGGCGGCTCGGTCGGGGCCGGCCTGGACGTCGGCTTCGTCGTCGGCTTCGTCGTCGGCCTGTCCGTGGGCTTCGTCTCGGGCCCGTCCGTGGGCCGCGCCGTGGGGTCGGCGGCCTGGCTGGGCCGCGGGTCTGACTCCGGTGTGGCGTCCGGGGCGGGCGTGGCGCTGGTCGTCGGAGCCGGCTCGGTGGCGGTCTCGTCGCCGGGCTCCGGACCGTCGTCGTCTGGCGTCGGCGGGGCGCCCGCGCCGGGGTCGTCGACGGGCGCGACGTCGGCGCCCTCGTCCGTGGCGGCGCCGTCGCCCGGTGCGTCCTGCGGTGCGTCGTCGCCGCGCGAGTCGCCGGCGTCGCGGGACGGCTCCTGCGTGGCCGCGCTGATCGCGCTGGTCACGGCCGGACGGTCCGGCAGCTCGGGCCCGGACAGGGCGTAGACCACGACGGCGGCGGTCGCGCCCGCGACCAGGACGGCCCCGGTCCAGCGCACGGTCCCCGCCGTGGCGAGGCCGGCCCGGCGGCGCCGCGCCAGGTCGGCGGGGAGGTGGCTGCGGATCGCGGCCACCGAGTTGACCGGGGCGAGCAGGTAGCCGGCGCCCTGCCAGGCCAGCAGCACCCCGACCGCCGCGGACGCGGCGGTGCCGTGCAGCAGCGCCGCGACGCCGACGCCGACGGCGAGGCACCCCAGGACGAGCTCGGTGAGGTTGGCCCGCAGCGCGTACGAGGTCCGCAGCTCGCCGTGCTGCTTCGGCGTGCGCAGGAACGCCCCGCCGCGCGCGAACAGCCCGCGCACGCACGCCCCGGCGACCACCCATCCGAGCGCGAGCCAGAGGCCGAACGCCCCCATCGCGTCGCGCCACCCGGCGCCCGTGGACCGGCGGGTGAGGACGACGGCGCGGACGAGCCCGAGCAGCACCAGGGCGACCACGCACAGCAGGAGCAGGCCGGACAGCCTCCGCACGACGATGCCCGTGCCCACGACGGCGTCCGCGGCCCCCAGCAGGAGGAACCCGGTGAACAGGACCCCGGCCAGGTCGCCGAACCACTGGAGCCCGCCGACGAGGTAGGCCCAGCGCTGGGCGAGGCTCAGCCGGTTCCGCGGGCCGCGGGGCCCGGGCAGCAGGGAGCGCCAGTGCATGCGCAGGATCTGCACCCCGCCGAAGCACCAGCGGAAGCGCTGCTTCTTCAGCGCCTCGAACGTGAGCGGCATGACGCCGCGGCCGTAGGAGCGGTCCACGTGCAGGCCGCGGCCGCCGTCGCGCAGCAGCCGCAGCGACAGCTCGGCGTCCTCGGTGATGCACCACTCGTCCCACCCGTCGGCGCCGACGAGGGCGGAGCGGCGGATCAGCCCCATCGTCCCGCCGAAGATGGCGCCGCCCTGCTCGTTGCGGGAGACCTGGGACACGTCGAAGAAGTAGCCGTAGGAGTAGTACAGGCGCCGGAAGTAGGCGGAGACGTCCCAGTCCCGGTAGTCCTGCGGCGTCTGCACGAAGCTGAGGCCGGGGTCGGCGAACAGCGGGGCGCAGTCGGCGAGGAAGTCGGGCTCCACCAGGTAGTCGGCGTCGACGATCCCGATGATCTCGGCGCGCGGGTCGGTGTGCTGCAGCGCGAGGTTGAGCGCGCCGCTCTTGAAGCCCTCGAGGTTCTCCACGTGCAGGAACGTCACGCCCTGATATCCGGCGCAGAACTCCTCGACGGGCCGCCACAGCGCCTCGTCGGTGGTGTTGTTGTCGATGACGACGATCTCGTACCGGTCGTAGGTCTGCTCCATGAGGCGGCGCAGCGTCGCGATGACCATGTCCGGGGGCTCGTCGTGCGTGGGCACGTGGAGGCTGACGAACGGGCGGGTGCCGGCGACGCCGGGGTCGGCCTCGTAGGTCGCCACGACCTGGCGGGGGTCCACGGACGCGGGCCACTGGCGCCGGGTGAGCACGTCGACGAACTCCCACAGGTGCCCGAGCCCGATGAGCACCACGAACGCCTCGACGAGCCACAGCGCGCCGCTGATGAGCGCGCCTGCCCAGGTGAGGTCGGCCGTGAGGGTCCACAGGGCGGCGTACACGAGGTAGCTCACGCTCGCGGTGACGGTGAGCGCCCACGCGACCAGCCCCCGGACGGCCCACTGACGGCCGATCGGCCACCAGGCGAGCACGGCGCCGGCCACGACGAGCGCGGCCACGGTCGCCCGCGCCGTCGGCACGCCGAGCAGCACCGCGCCGGCGGCGCCGACGCCCCCGAGAGCGACGGCGGTGGCGAGCACCGCCGCGAACGGGCGCGCGCTGGCGTGCCGGCGGCGCCGTCGCTGCCCGGTGAGCAGGACCGCCGCGGTGGCGGGCAGGAGCAGCCCGACGGCGATCAGCAGGACGGTCACGACGAGGTCGCTGGAGGTGGCGAGCACCCGGGAAGAGTAGGGCAGCCCGGTGCGGTGGCGAAACGGTGCCGGTCGGGTGCGGATCACGCCCCGCCGGGCGCTCCTGGTGCACGGCACCGCGCTCGACGCGCGATACTGGCTCCGTGACTGCAGTGAACCTCGGCATGCCCGCGATCGGTGACCCCGCTTCCGCGCCCACGCTGGCCCCGCGCCGCCCGTCCCGCCGGATCCAGGTGGGCAAGGTCGCGGTCGGGGGGGACGCGCCGATCAGCGTCCAGTCGATGACCACGACGCCCACGACCGACATCAACGCGACCCTGCAGCAGATCGCCGAGCTCACGGCGGCCGGGTGCGACATCGTCCGCGTCGCCGTGCCGACGGCCGACGACGCCGCGGCCCTGCCCGCCATCGCCGCGAAGTCGCAGATCCCCGTGATCGCGGACATCCACTTCCAGCCCAAGTACGTCTACGCCGCGATCGACGCCGGCTGCGCCGCGGTGCGCGTCAACCCCGGCAACATCCGCAAGTTCGACGACCAGGTCAAGGAGATCTCCGCGGCCGCGAAGGCGGCGGGCGTCTCGCTGCGCATCGGCGTCAACGCGGGGTCGCTCGACAAGCGGCTGCTGGAGAAGTACGGCAAGCCGACGGCGGAGGCGCTCGTGGAGTCGGCCGTCTGGGAGGCGAGCCTCTTCGAGGAGCACGACTTCCACGACTTCAAGATCTCCGTGAAGCACAACGACCCGGTCGTCATGGTGCGCGCGTACGAGCTGCTCGCCCAGCGCGGCGACTGGCCGCTGCACCTCGGCGTCACCGAGGCCGGACCCGCGTTCCAGGGCACGATCAAGTCGGCCACGGCGTTCGGCGCCCTCCTGAGCCAGGGCATCGGCGACACGATCCGCGTGTCGTTGTCCGCGCCGCCGGTCGAGGAGGTGAAGGTCGGCACCCAGATCCTGCAGGCGCTGAACTTGCGCCCCCGCAAGCTGGAGATCGTCTCGTGCCCCTCGTGCGGGCGCGCCCAGGTGGACGTGTACACGCTGGCGGAGAAGGTGACGGCCGGCCTGGAGGGGCTGACGGTCCCGCTGCGGGTGGCCGTGATGGGCTGCGTCGTGAACGGTCCCGGCGAGGCGCGCGAGGCGGACCTCGGGGTCGCGTCGGGCAACGGCAAGGGGCAGATCTTCGTCAAGGGCGAGGTCGTCAAGACGGTCCCCGAGGCGATGATCGTCGAGACCTTGATCGACGAGGCGATGCGGATCGCGGAGACGATGCCGGCGCCCGAGAACGACGGCCAGGCGGGCCCGCCCGTCGTGTCGGTCGGCTGAGACGGAGGTGCAGCGCAGGGTGAGGGCCGAGGGACGAGGCACTCGCCCGTAGCGGAACCGCAGGCTCGGCCGAAAGGGGCTCGGCTGAGAGGCCCGCCGGGCTGCCGCTTCCGGGGGGAACGGCTCCGACGGCGAGGGAGGCGTGATGGGCGGCTGGCGGCCGACGGCGCGGCGGTCGGCACCGGGCGGTGCCGCCGCCGAGCGAGCGCGCGCCGCTGCGGCCCGGGTGCTGGGGCAGGACGATCTCGTGGAGGCGCTGGCGGTCTGCGCGCGCGACCCGGTCGCGGCCGTGCTCGCGGCGTCGCGGATCGAGCTGGCGGACCGTGCGGGCCTCGCGGTCGCGGGCGGCGAGGTCTGGGGGTACCCGGCCGAGGGCCCGCTGGTGGCCGTCTGCTGGTCGGGGGCGAACCTGGTGCCCGTGGTGCCCGCGGCGCTGGCGTCCGCCGCCGAGGCCGCGGAGGCGACGGCGGCGTTCGCGGCCCTGGCCCGTGCGCAGGGGCGCCGTTCCAGCTCGATCGTGGGGGAGCGCGGTGCGACGCTGGCGCTGTGGGGGCTGCTGGCGCCGGTGTGGCCGCCTGCCCGCGAGGTCCGGGCGGACCAGCCGTCGCTGGTGATCGACCGTGATCCCGACGTGCCGCCCGATCCTCGTGTGCGTCGTGCGGTGCCGGCGGAGCTCGGCGCGGTGCTGCCGGCCTGCGTGCGCATGTTCGCCGAAGAGGTCGGCTACGCGCCCGTGGCGTCGCCGGGCAGCGCGTACGCGCTGCGGGTGCGCTCCCTGGTGGCGGAGGGGCGGTCGTTCGTGGCGATGGCGGGCGAGGCCGGCCGGGCGGGCGCGCGCCAGCGGGTGACCTTCAAGGCGGAGCTCGGCGCGGTGGCCGGGGGAGTGGCGCAGGTGCAGGGTGTGTGGGTCGACCCGATGCTGCGCGGGCAGGGGCGCTCGGCGCCGGGCATGGCGGCGGTCGTCGCGGCGACCCGGCGCGACGTGGCGCCGGTCGTGTCGCTGTACGTCAACGGGTACAACGCGCCCGCGCTGGCGACGTACCGGCGGGTGGGGTTCGAGCAGGTCGGGACCTTCGCCACCGTGCTCTTCTGAGCGACAGCAGCGATCGGTGATTGAGCGATCGTGAGCGATCCATTGTGTGAGAGATCATGTGTGGTCTACTGTGTGGCGTGTTAATCGATGCGATGCGTCGATCCGCGTCTGCACCATCGTCAAAGGAGACCCGATGCGTCATTCAGCCCCGCGCCGGTACGCCGCCGCCGTGCTCGCCCTGGCCCCCGCGCTCGCCCTCACCGCCTGCGCGGGCGACGACGGCACCGCGGCGGCCGACGGGCCGGTCACCCTCACCTACGGCATCTGGGACAAGAACCAGGAGCCCGCGATGCGCCAGATCGCGGACGCCTTCACCGAGACCCACCCGGACGTGACGGTCGAGATCGAGCTCACGCCCTTCGCCGACTACTGGACCAAGCTGCGCACGGCCGTCTCCGGCGGCACCGGGCCGGACGTCTTCTGGATGAACGGGCCGAACATCCAGGCCTACGCGTCGAACGGCGCGCTCGAGCCGCTGGCCGACCTGGACACGAGCGGATACCCGCAGGGCCTCGTCGACCTGTACACCGTGGACGGCACCGTCTACGGCGCGCCCAAGGACTTCGACACCATCGGGGTCTGGTACAACAAGGACCTCTTCGACGCCGCCGGGGTCGAGTACCCGGCCGACGACTGGACCTGGGACGACTACGTCGAGACGGCCGAGCGGCTCACCGACCCGGACAAGGGTGTCTGGGGCAGCGCCGCGGCCCTCAACGACCAGCAGAACTACTACGACACCATCGCCCAGGCGGGCGCCGAGGTGATCTCGTCCGACGGCACGACGACGGGGTACGGCACGCCCGAGGCGCTCACAGGGCTCGAGTTCTGGACCGACCAGATCGCCGCCGGCCTGTCCCCGACGCAGGAGCAGATGACCGACACGTCGCCGGAGACGCTCTTCACGTCCGGGAAGGTCGCGATGTACTGGAGCGGGTCGTGGAGCGCCGTCGCCTACGACTCGAACGAGGCGGTCGCCGAGTCCGTGGACGTCGCGCCGCTGCCCGCGGGCCCGGAGGGCAACCAGAGCGTGATCCACGGCGTCGGGAACGTGGTCAACGCCGGCGGCGAGCACAAGGACGTCGCGGCCCAGTTCGCCGCCTTCGCCAGCAGCGAGGAGGCCGCCACCATCCAGGCCGAGGCGGGCGCGGTCATCCCCGCCTACACCGGGACGCAGCAGGCGTGGGTGGACGCGATGCCGCAGTACCACCTGGACGTCTTCATCGACGCGCTGGAGACGGCCGTGCCGTACCCCGCGTCGCGCAACACGTCGGCCTGGACGTCGGTCCAGGACGAGGTTCTCACCCAGGTGTGGTCGGGCAACCTCGAGCCCGCCGAGGGGAACGCGCAGCTCGGCGAGCAGGTCCAGGCCGCCCTGGACGCGGAGCAGGAGTGAGCGCCGCGCCCGGCGCGGTCGTGCCGCGCCGCCGCTCGGGGGCCCAGCAGTCCCCGTGGTGGGCGCTGCTCTTCGTCGGCCCCACCGCGCTCGGGCTGGCGGTGTTCTACCTGTGGCCCACGGTGCGCACGCTCTACCTGTCCTTCACCGAGGCCGGGATGTTCGGCGGCTACACGTGGGTGGGGCTCGACAACTACGCCGCCCTGCTGGCCGACCCGGAGCTGCTCACGGCCCTGCGCAACACGTTCGTCTACACCGTGATCGTGCTGGTCGGGATCCCGGTCGCGGTCGTGGTCGCCACGCTGCTCAACACGCCCGGCCTGCGGGGACGCGGCGTCTACCGCGTGCTGTACTTCCTGCCCGTGGTGACGATGCCCGCCGCCATCGCCCTCGTGTGGCGCATGCTCTACAACGGCGACTACGGGGTGCTCAACCAGGCGCTCGGCGCGGTCGGCATCTCCGGCCGGTCCTGGCTGACCGACCCGGCCACCGCCCTCGTCGCCGTCGCCGTCGTCGCGATCTGGGCGGGCCTCGGTACCAGCATCGTCATCTTCCTCGCGGGCCTGCAGGGGATCCCCGCCTCCGTCATGGAGGCCGCGAAGCTCGACGGCGCCGGGCCGGTGCGCACGTTCCGCTCCGTCACCGTCCCGCTGCTCAGCCCGAGCATCTTCTTCGTCTCCGTGGTCGGCATCATCGGCGCCCTGCAGGTCTTCGACCTCGTCTACATGATGGTCGGGCGCAACAACCCGGCCCTGCCCGACACCAAGACGGTCGTCTACCTCTTCTACGAGGCGGGCTTCCTCGACAACCACCGCGGCAGCGCGGCGGCGATCGCCTTCGTGCTGCTCGTGATCATCCTCGGGCTGACGGTCCTGCAGTTCCGGCTCCAGAAGAGGTGGGTGCACTATGAGTGAGGCTCTGCGTGAGGCGCTGACCGACACCGCGTCCGCCCGCCCGGCGGCGACCGCGGCCACCCGTCCCGCGACGCGCACGGCGCCTCGCACGGCGCCGGCGGCGACCACGCCGCGCCGTCGCCAGCCGTGGGTGGTGCACGCGCTGCTGGCCGCCGGGGCCGTGGTGATGGTGTTCCCGTTCGCCTGGCAGCTGCTCACCGCGTTCAAGACCTTCCAGGCCTCCGTCCAGGTGCCCCCGAGCATCCTGCCGGACCCGTGGGTCTTCACGAACTTCGGCGAGGTCTTCGCGAGCATGCCGTTCGGGTCGATGTTCCTGAACTCCGTGCTGCTGACGGTGCTGCGCACCGCCGGGCAGGTCGTGCTGTGCACGATGGCGGGCTACGCCTTCGCGCGGCTGAGCTTCCCGGGTCGCAACGTGATCTTCGTGGCCTTCCTGTCGGTGCTCATGGTCCCCACCCAGCTGTACCTGCTGCCGCAGTACGAGATCGTCCAGGCGCTCGGCTGGCTCGACTCCCTGCCGGGACTCGTGATGCCCGGCATCTTCAGCGCGTTCGGCACGTTCCTCATGCGGCAGTTCTTCATGTCGCTGCCGGCCGAGCTCGAGGAGGCGGCGCGGCTCGACGGAGCCAACCCCTGGCAGGCGTTCTCGCGCGTGATGGTGCCCCTGGCCCGGCCCGGGATCGTCGCCCTGACCGTCTTCACCGTGCTGTGGAGCTGGAACGACCTCCTGTGGCCCCTGGTCGTCACGACGAGCCCCGAGAAGATGCCGCTGTCGGTGGGGCTCGCGCAGATGGTCGGACTGCACGGCACCGACTTCCCGGTGCTCATGGCGGGCGCCCTGCTGGCCACGCTGCCGATGCTGGTGACGTTCATGGTCCTGCAGCGCCAGTTCATCCAGGGCATCGCGTTCACGGGGTCCAAGGGATGAGCCCCGGCCCCGGAGCCGCGAGGCCCGCCCGCCCGCGCGCGACCGTGAAGATGGTCGCCGAGGCGGCGGGGGTCTCCACGGCCACCGTGTCCTACGTCCTGTCGGGCCGCGCCGGCGGGTCCGCGGGGGTCGCCCCGGCCACGGAGGCGCGCGTGCGCCAGGCCGTCCGCGAGCTGCGGTACCGGCCCAACCGGTCGGCGCGCGCCATGCGCACCGGCCGGACCGGGTTGGCGCTGCTGTCCCTGCACATGATGAGCGACCCCTGGTCCCTCGCGGTCAGCGAGGCCGTCGCCGCCGCGGCACGGGCCGACGCCGCGGCCGGTGACGGGGCCGGCGACGGGGCCGACGTCGTCCCGCTGCTCCTGGCCGACGGGGACTGGTTCGACGCGGTGCAGCGCCAGGACAGCGACGTCGTCTACCTCGACGGGGTGCGCGACGACGCCACGGACCGCGAGCGGCTCGCCGAGCTCGTCGAGCAGGGCCGGCGCCTCGTGGTGTTCTCCGAGACGCTGCGGCCGGCCGGGTTCGACGTCGTGCGCTCGCGCGCCGTGCCCGGCTGCCGGCTGGCCGTCGCGCACCTCCTGGACCGGCACGACGACGTCGCCTGCCTGGCCGCGGCGGGCCTCGTCGGAGCGCCCGGCCCCACCCGCTTCACGGCCTGGACGGACGGGCTCGCCGGCCGCGGCCTGCCGGTGCGCGACGACCGGGTCGCCACGTACGAGACCTCCCAGGCCAGCGCGTTCGCGGGGGCGCTGGCGCTCCTGGACCGCCCGGACCCGCCGTCCGCCGTCTACGCGACGACGGACTTCGCCGCGATCGCCGCGATCGGCGCCGCCCACCGGCTCGGGCTGCGCGTCCCCGACGACGTCGCCGTCGTGGGGGTGGGCAACACGCCCGACGGGGAGGTCAGCGCGCCGCCCCTGACGTCCGTCGGGCCCCGGGACTTCTTCGCGCGCCAGGCGCGCATCGTCCTCGACGTCGCGCGGGACGGTGTGCGGGGCGACGGCCGCGTGCACGAGTTCGACTGGTCGCTCGTCGAGCGCGAGTCGAGCGGCCGCCGGCCGGGCGGGCCCGGCCACCACGACCAGCACCTGACGGGCGCCGACCCGGCGCCCGTCGCGGACGACCCCACCGGTGGGCCGGGCCGCACGGACACGAGGACGGAGCACTGATGGACATCAGGATCGCAGTCGTGGGCTACGGCCTGCGCGGCAGCGTGGCCCGCGAGGCGCACCGGCCCGGGCGAGGCTCGGCCGTCACCGTGGTGTGCGACCCCGACCCGGGGGCGCGGGAGCGGGCCCGTGCGGACTTCCCCGACGCGCTGCTGACCGCGGACCTCGACGAGGCGCTCGCCGCCGGGGTGGACGCCGCGATGGTCCTCACCCCCGACGACCGGCACGCCGGCCCGGCGATCCGCGCGCTCGAGGCGGGCGTGGCGGTCTTCTGCGAGAAGCCCGTGGCGACGTCCCTCGCCGACGCCGACGCCATGCTCGCCGCCGCCCGGCGCACGGGCAGCCGCCTGTACGTGGGGCACAACATGCGGCACATGCCCGTCGTCGTGCTCATGCGAGACCTCGTCGCCCGCGGGGCCGTCGGTGAGGTGAAGGCGGTCTGGTGCCGGCACTTCGTCGGGCACGGCGGCGACTTCTACTTCAAGGACTGGCACGCCGACCGCTCGCGCTCGGTCGGGCTGCTGCTGCAGAAGGGCGCCCACGACATCGACGTCGTCCACTGGCTCGCGGGGGCGCCCTCCCGGAGGGTCCAGGCGATGGGCGCCCAGGCGCTGTACGCGGGGATCGACGACCGGCAGGACCGGACCGGCCAGGTGATGCCGCAGTGGTTCTCCCTGGACAACTGGCCGCCGACCGAGCAGAAGGGCCTGCACCCGGTGGTCGACGTCGAGGACGTCTCGCAGGTCAACATGCTCCTCGACAACGGCGTGCTCGCCTCCTACCAGCAGTGCCACTTCACCCCGGACTACTGGCGCAACTACACCGTCATCGGGACGCACGGTCGGCTGGAGAACACCGGCGACTCCTCGGGGTCCGAGGTGCACCTGTGGAACCGCCGCCACTCCGGCAGCGCCGCGCCCGACGAGGTGTTCGTGGTGCCCGAGGCCACCGGCGGGCACGGCGGCGCCGACGTCGCGCTCGTCGACGAGTTCGTGCGCTTCGTGCGCGACGGCGGGGGCACGGCGACATCGCCGGTCGCCGCCCGCGACTCGGTCGCCGCCGGGCTCCGGGCCACCGAGTCGCTGCGCTCCGGGGGCGCGGCGCTCGACGTGCCGCGCCTGGACGACGGGCTCGTCGCCTACTTCGACGCGGGCCAACCCGGCGCCGGGGCCCCGGCCGGCGGCCCGGCTTCGTCGGAAGGTCCGGATCGTGAGATGGTGCGGGGCGTGACGACGCAGGCGACGCAGGGTTCGATGGAGGCTTCGGAGTGAAGGCGCTGTTCAAGCCCGGCCCCGGTCCGGGACTGGAGCTGGTCGACCGGCCCGAGCCCGTACCGGGCATCGGCGAGGTGAAGATCCGGGTGCTGCGCACCGGGATCTGCGGCACGGACCTGCACATCGAGCGGTGGGACGACTGGGCCGCGTCGACGATCGCCGCGCCGCTCGTGCCGGGGCACGAGTTCGTCGGCGAGGTCGTCGAGGTCGGGGACCTGGTGCAGGACGTCGCCGTCGGCGACGTCGTGTCCGGCGAGGGGCACATCGTGTGCGGCACCTGCCGCAACTGCCGTGCCGGGCGCCGGCAGATGTGCATCCGCACCCAGGGGCTCGGCCTGCACCGTGACGGGGCGTTCGCCGAGTACGTCGTGCTGCCGGCCACGAACGTGTGGGTGCACCACGCGGAGATCGACCTCGACGTCGCCGCGATCTTCGACCCGCTCGGCAACGCGGTGCACACGGCGCTGGCGTTCCCCGTCATCGGGGAGGACGTGCTGGTCTCCGGCTGCGGCCCGATCGGGCTCATGGCGATCGCCGTGGCCCGGCACGCGGGGGCGCACCTGGTCGTCGGCACCGACGTCAGCCCGGCGCGGCTGGAGATGGCGCGCCGCATGGGCGCCGACGCGGTCGTGGACGTGCGCAGCGGGCGCGTCGCCGACGCCCAGCGCTCCCTCGGGCTGCGCGAGGGGTTCGACGTCGGCTTCGAGATGAGCGGGGCGGCGCCGGCGCTGCCGGAGATGATCGCGAACATGAACCACGGCGGGCGGATCGCGATGCTCGGCCTGCCCACGAGCGAGATCGCGGTCGACTGGGGCGTGGTCGTCACGCACATGCTCACGCTCAAGGGCATCTACGGCCGCGAGATGTTCGAGACGTGGCAGGCGATGGACGCGATGCTGCGCACGAGCGCGACCCTGCGCTCCGCGATCGCGTCCGTCGTCACCGACCGGCTCCCGGCGTCCCGCTGGGCCGACGGGTTCGCGGCGGCGGCGTCCGCCGACGGCGGCAAGGTGGTCCTCGACTGGACGGAGTGGTGATGTACGGGAGCTTCCGGGAGCACGTGGCGGGCCAGCTCGCCGAGATCGAGCAGGCGGGCCTGACCAAGCGCGAGCGCGGCATCGCCGGGCCGCAGGGCGCCATGATCCGGGCGGGCGGCGCCGACCTGCTGAACTTCTGCGCCAACAACTACCTGGGGCTGGCCGACGACCCGCGCATCCTCGCCGCCGCCCGCGACGCCCTCGACACCTGGGGGTACGGGCTGGCGAGCGTGCGGTTCATCTGCGGCACCCAGGACCAGCACCGCGAGCTGGAGCGCCGGGTCGCGGGGTTCCTCGGCACGGACGACGCCATCCTGTTCTCGTCGTGCTTCGACGCGAACGGCGGCATCTTCGAGACGCTGTTCGGCCGCGAGGACGCCATCGTCTCGGACGCGCTCAACCACGCGTCCCTCATCGACGGGATCCGGCTGTCGAAGGCGGCCCGCTTCCGGTACGCCAACCGGGACATGGGCGACCTGGAGGCCCAGCTCGTGGCGGCGCGCGACGGCGGCGCACGCCACGTCGTCATCGTCACCGACGGCGTGTTCTCGATGGACGGCTACCTCGCGCCGCTGCCCGAGATCTGCGACCTCGCGGACCGGTACTCCGCGCTCGTGCTGGTGGACGACTCGCACGCGGTCGGCTTCATGGGTGACCACGGCGCGGGCACGCCGGAGCACTTCGGCGTCGCCGACCGGGTCGACATCCTCACGGGGACGTTCGGCAAGGCGCTCGGTGGCGCGTCCGGGGGCTACGTCGCCGCGCACTCCGAGATCGTCGACCTGCTGCGCCAGCGCGCCCGCCCGTACCTGTTCTCCAACACGCTCGCTCCCATGATCGTGGCCGGGACGCTCACGGCGCTGGACCTCGTGGAGGGCTCCGGCGACCTGCGCGAGCGGCTGGCGACCAACGCGGCGCTGTTCCGCCGGCTCATGACGGAGGCGGGCTTCGAGCTGCTGCCCGGCGAGCACCCGATCGTGCCGGTGATGTTCGGCGACGCCGTCCTCGCGACCCGTGTCGCCGACGCCATGGGGGAGCGGGGCGTGTACGTCACCGCGTTCAGCTACCCCGTGGTCCCGCGGGGCGAGGCGCGCATCCGCGTGCAGCTCTCCGCCGCCCACACGCCCGAGCAGGTGCGCGCCTGCGTGGACGCGTTCGTCGCGTCGCGCGCGGCGGTCACGGCGGGCTGAGCCGACCCGCGCCGCCCCGGGCTACTTCAGCAGCCTCGACATCCGCCGGTCGGCGAGCACCTGCCCGCCGGTCTGGCAGGTGGCGCAGTACTGCAGCGACCGGTCCGCGAAGCTCACCTCGCGCACGGTGTCCCCGCACACCGGGCACGCCTGCCCGGTGCGGCCGTGCACCCGCATGCCCGCGCGCTTGGCGTCCTTGAGCTCCGCGGCGGGCCGGCCGGCGGCCGCCGCCACCGCGTCGCGCAGGGTCGTCACGACCGCCTCGTGCAGCGCCGCGACCTCGTCGTCGGTGTACGAGCGCGACAGCTTGAACGGCGACGTGCGGGCCACGTGCAGGATCTCGTCCGAGTAGGCGTTGCCGATCCCCGCGATCGCCCGCTGGTCACGCAGCAGCCCCTTGACCTGCTGGTTCTTCCCGTGCAGGAGCGTGGCCAGCGCCTCGGGCGTGAACGCGGGGGACAGCGGCTCGACCCCGAGGGTGCGCACCTGCTCCACGTCGTCCGGGTCGCGGACCACGTGCACGGCGAGCCGCTTGCGGGTGCCCGCCTCGGTGAGGTCGAACCCGGACCCGTCGTCGAGGCGCACCCGCAGCGCGAGCGCCGTGCCCTTCGACGAGCCGCCCAGGCGGGGCCGCACCGGGGTGGTGGGCGCCCGGTCGGACCAGCGCACCCAGCCGCCGCGCGACAGGTGCACGAGCAGGTGGAGCTCGCCGGCGGTGCTTCCGGTGCTGGCGGTACCGGGGGCGTCCAGGCGCAGGTCCAGCCACTTGCCGTGCCGGTCGACGCCGGCCACCGTGCGCCCCACCAGGTCGGTGACCGGGGGGTCGTACGTCTTGAGCGCGGCGATCGCGGCGACGTCCGCGGCCACGACGGTGCGGCCTGCGGCACGCTCGCCGAGGAAGTCGGCCAGCGCCTGGACCTCCGGGAGCTCGGGCATGAGGACATGCTGCCAACACTCGGGACCGGGGGCACGTCCACGCGCCGCTAGGCTGGCCCGCATGTCGATCGCGTCCCTCCCCGGCACCCGTCAGCCGGGTGACCTGCTGCGCCTGTCCCACCTGTTCGTCCGCACGCTGCGCGAGGACCCGGCCGACGCCGAGGTCGCGAGCCACCGGCTGCTGGTCCGGGCCGGCTACATCCGCCGCGCGGCCCCCGGGATCTACTCCTGGCTGCCTCTCGGCCTGCGCGTCCTGGCCAAGGTCGAGCGCGTGGTCCGCGAGGAGATGGACGCGATCGGCGCGCAGGAGGTGCACTTCCCGGCGCTGCTGCCGCGCGAGCCGTACGAGGCCACAGGCCGCTGGACCGAGTACGGCCCCAACATCTTCCGGCTGAAGGACCGCAAGGAGGCCGACTATCTCCTCGCGCCCACGCACGAGGAGATGTTCACCCTGCTGGTCAAGGACCTGTACTCGTCGTACAAGGACCTCCCCCTCGCGCTCTACCAGATCCAGACGAAGTACCGCGACGAGGCGCGCCCGCGCGCCGGCCTGATCCGCGGGCGCGAGTTCATCATGAAGGACTCGTACTCCTTCGACGTCGACGACGCCGGTCTCGACGAGAGCTACGCCAAGCATCGCGCCGCCTACCAGCGGATCTTCGACCGCCTCGGCTTCGAGTACGTCATCGTGTCGGCGCACGCGGGCGCGATGGGCGGCTCGAAGTCGGAGGAGTTCCTCGCCAAGTCGCCGATCGGCGAGGACACCTACGTCGAGTGCAAGGCATGCGGCTACGCGGCGAACGTCGAGGCCGCCCACGCCCCCGTGCCGGACCCGATCCCCTTCGACGGGACCGCGGAGGCGCACGCCGAGGACACCCCGGACACGCCCACGATCGAGGCGCTCGTCGCGTACCTGAACGCCCGGTTCCCGCGCGAGGACCGGCCCTGGGCGGCGGGCGACACGCTCAAGAACGTCCTGTTCCGCCTGGACCACCCGGACGGCACGACCGAGGCGGTCGCGATCGGCGTCCCGGGCGACCGTGAGGTGGACGTCAAGCGCATGGAGGCCGCGTTCTACCCGGCCGAGTTCTCGCCCTTCGGCGAGGAGGACTTCGCCGCGCGCCCCGAGCTCGTCAAGGGCTACATCGGCCCGGGCGTCCTGGGTGAGGCGGGGACGGCGAAGATCCGCTACCTGCTCGATCCGCGCGTCGTGGAGGGCACACGGTGGGTGACCGGCGCGAACCGGCCCGGCCAGCACGTGATCGACCTCGTCGCGGGGCGGGACTTCACCGCCGACGGCACGATCGAGGTGGCCGAGGTGTGGCCGGGCGACCCGTGCCCGAACGGCGACGGCATTCTCGAGACCGCCCGGGGCATCGAGATGGGGCACGTGTTCCAGCTCGGCCGCAAGTTCGCCGAAGCGCTGGACCTCAAGGTCCTCGACGAGAACGGCAAGGCCGTCACGGTGACGATGGGCTCGTACGGTGTGGGTGTGACGCGAGCGCTGGCCGCGATCGCCGAGGGCAACCACGACGACAAGGGCCTCGCCTGGCCCGCCCAGGTGGCGCCGGCGCACGTGCACGTCGTCGCGACGGGGAAGGGCACGGAGGTCTTCGACGCCGCCGAACGGATCGCGACCGAGCTCGTGGCCCACGGTGTCGAGGTGGTCTACGACGACCGGCCCAAGGTCTCGCCCGGCGTCAAGTTCGCCGACGCGGAGCTGCTCGGCGTGCCGTTGCTCGTCGTCGTGGGCCGCGGCCTGGCCGACGGCGTCGTCGAGGTCCGGCCGCGTGCCGGGCAGGCGGAGCAGGTGGCCGTGGACGACGCCGTGCCCGCCGTCGTCGAGCGCGTCGAGGCGATGCTGGCCGGCTAGGAGGCAGCGCCCGGCCGGTCAGTCCTCGCCCTCGTCCTCGTCCTGCTGCTCGGGCAGGCCCGGGAAGGGCGAGGGCTCGGCGTCCCAGTCGTCGAGCGCCAGGGCGGCGTCGACGAGGAGGTCGACGACCGTGCCCCGGCTGCCGGGTGCCGTGCCGGCCACGAGCGTGGCGTAGTCGGTGGCGAGGTCGTTCTCGAGCGTGCGCACGAGGGCGCCGTCGCCCAGCTCCGTGCGGCGCGGGACCTCGTAGGCCACGCGGCGCGGGTCCTGCGCGGTGTCCTGGATGCCGGCGAGGCGGGCCCAGGCCGTCGCCCGCGCGAGGTGGGCCTCCTCGCGCGCCAGGAGGCGCTCCCGGCGCGTCCCGTCGGCGAGGGCGGCACGCAGGCGCAGGGCGTACCCGGTCGCGTCCTCGGAGACCACGAGGGTCTCGAGCTGGTCCACGGTGAGCCCTTCGGGCGGGGTGGCCTCGTCGGCGGGGTCCTCGGCGCTCGCGTCCTGGGCCTCGTCGCCCTCGTCGGTGCCGGCGGTCCCGTCGGACTCCTCGGGTGCGGGGGACGCCGGCTGCGCCGCCCTGCCCTGCCCGACGGGCTCGGGGATCCGCGGGTCCACGACGTCCGGCCCGGCGACGTCCGCCAGTGCGGCGAGCCGGGTCGCGGACACCGTCTGGGCCGCGCCCACGGACGCGAGCAGCCGTGCGAGCGGCCCGTCCGTGGTCGTGCCGGCCGCGGTCCGGCTGCGGGCCGCGGCGTCGTCGAGGGAGGCCACCACGTCCGGCACCGTCGTCGGGTCCTCCGCGGCGGACGCCTCGGGAGTGTCGGCCGGGTCGTCGGTCGCCAGGCCCGAGTCGTACTCGCCGCCGAGCTCGGCGGCCTGGCTCTCGGAGTCGACCACGATGCGGGTCAGCTCGGCCACGAGCCGCTCGCGGCCGCGCGGCACCTGCTCCAGCGCGCCCTCGGCGCGCTCGGCGACCAGGAGCGCGTCCGAGACGGCCGTGCGCCGCACGACCTCCAGGGAGTCCGGGACCGGCTCGGCGACGGGCGGGGACTCCAGGCGCACCCCGCACCCGGTCGTGACGAGGGCGGCCAGCAGGGCGGCGGCGAGCGCGGCGCGTCGCCGGCCGTACCGGTGCACGGCCTCGGGTCGGGGGTGCGGGCTCATCGTGCCCGATGATGCCACGTCCGGCCCGACCGATGTGCTGTCGATGTGACGTTCGCCGCGCCCGTGCCCTGCGGTTCCGGTTCGTACGACTCGCGGTGTTCGTTACGCTGGACGCTGCACACACAACGACACACCGGCCGCGGAAGTCCCGGCGCGGGAGCACACGGCAGTTTCACCACGTGACCCACGGGAGGCAGCGATGGCAGGGCAGCACGGCCGCCCGACGGCGGACACGGTCCGGGAGGTCGTCGCCGCACCGGTCGACGCCGCGGGGCTGTTCCTCGAGCACGTCGCGGTGACCCGGGCGGGGAAGCGGTCGGTCGTGCGCGTCACCGTGGACCTGCTCCCGGACGCGGTCGGCAGCCTCGACTCGGACACCCTGGGCGACGTGTCGCGCGCGGTGTCGGCGGCGCTCGACGAGCGGGACGTCGTCCCCGGCGCGTACGTGCTGGAGGTCTCGACGCCCGGGACGTCGCGCCCCCTGACCGAGGAGCGGCACTTCCGCCGGGCGCGCACGCGGCTGGTGACCCTGCGCCTGCACGACGGCGGCACCGTCGCCGGCCGGCTGGTCGACGTCGTCGACGGCGGGGACGGTGCGGGCGACGGGCCGGTGCTGGTCCTGGCCGACGGCGCCCGCGTGGCCCTCGCGGACGTGGCCCGCGGCACGATCGACGTCGAGCTGAAGCGGGACGCCGCCGACGACGGCGCGGGGGACAGGGCGGACGACGGCACGGGTCGCCCGCGGACCGACACGACCACGGGCGACGCCCGCGAGCAGGAAGGCTGACGATGGACATCGACATGAGCACGCTGCGGCTGCTGGAGCGGGAGAGGGACATCAGCCTCGACGTCCTCGTCGCCGCCATCGAGCAGGCCCTCCTGTCGGCGTACCACCGGACGCCGGACGCGTACACGCACGCCCGGGTGGAGCTCGACCGCCGGTCGGGCCACGTGACGGTGTGGGCGCGCGAGGAGATCCGCACCCCGGACCCGTCCGACCCGGAGGCGAGGCCCTCGGTCGAGCTCGGCCCGGAGTTCGACCACACGCCGGCGGACTTCGGCCGCATCGCCACGGCCACGGCGCGCCAGGTGATCGTGCAGCGGCTGCGAGACGCCGAGGACGAGCAGGTGCTCGGGATGTTCCGCGGCAAGGAGGGCGAGGTGCTCGCCGGGGTCATCCAGCAGGGCCGGGACCCGCGGGTGGTCCTCGTGGACCTCGGGGACACGGAGGCCGTGCTGCCGCCCCACGAGCAGGTGCCGACGGAGGAGTACGTGCACGGCGAGCGCCTGCGCGGCTACGTCGTGGAGGTCTCGCGGGGCATGAAGGGCGCCCAGGTCACGCTGAGCCGCACCCACCCGGGCCTCGTGCGCAAGATGTTCGAGCTCGAGGTGCCGGAGATCGCCGACGGCTCGGTCGAGATCACGGCGGTGGCGCGCGAGGCCGGCCACCGGACCAAGGTCGCGGTGCGCTCCCGCGTGGCCGGCCTCAACGCGAAGGGCGCCTGCATCGGCCCGATGGGCTCGCGGGTCCGCGCGGTGATGACCGAGCTGCGCGGGGAGAAGATCGACATCGTGGACCACGACGACGACCCCGCCCGCTTCGTGGCGAACGCGCTGTCCCCGGCACGTGTGAGCTCCGTCACGGTCGTGGACGCGGACGCCAAGGCCGCGCGAGCCGTCGTGCCGGACTACCAGCTCTCGCTCGCGATCGGCAAGGAGGGGCAGAACGCCCGTCTCGCCGCGAAGCTGACCGGGTGGCGCATCGACATCCGGTCGGACGAGGGCGGCCCTGTCGCGGGCGCCGGGGCAGGTGACGACGCAGGTGACGACGCGGTCTCCCGCGCGGACGAGAGCTGAGGCCGGTCACGGCACGTGACTCGTCGCGCTAGACTGTCAGGGACCGGGCCACGAGCCCAGGGCCCGACCTCCCCTCACCCCACCCCGGAACCGACCGGGCCGGTGCGGACGTGCGTCGGGTGCCGGGCGCGTGACCTGCGGTCCGCACTCCTGCGGTTGGTGCTCGCATCGTCGGAGAGCGCGTCCCCGGGTCCGACCCGGGTCGTCGCCGACGTCCGCGCGTCCCTTCCGGGGCGCGGCGCCTGGATTCATCCGACGCTCGCCTGCCTGGAGCTCGCCGATCGGCGTCGGGCGGTGGTGCGCGCGTTGCGCGCCACGGGCCCCGTCGACCTGACGGGCGTCCGGGAGCACCTGGAGCGGCAGGGCCGTTGAGACCCTCCGGTCGGGTCCGCCTCGCGGCGGCCCGGCCCACGCGACCGAGCTCGCTCGGCCGCACCTACACGAAGTCGACAAGGAAGCGGGTCAGAAGCCGATGGGCACCCGATGAGTCCGCAGCGATGAGTACTCGGTACTAACCACGGTCCTGCCTGTCTCGCAGGAGGGCCGAGACAGGAGAGATGTGGCGAAGATCCGCGTTCACGAGCTGGCCAAGCAGCTCGGAGTGGAGAGCAAGACCCTGCTGGCCGAGCTGAAGTCGGCCGGCGAGTTCGTCCGGTCGGCGTCGTCGACCCTGGAGGCGCCCGTCGAGCGCCAGATGCGCGACAAGTTCGCCGGTGCCGCCAAGGCGCCCGCGGACAAGCCCGCGCCCCGGGCGACGCCGAGGTCGGCCCCGAAGCCCGCGCCGGCGAAGCCGTCCGGTGAGCAGGCCCCGACGCCGCCCGCGCCGAGCGAGCCGGCCGCCGCGGCCCCGTCCGCGCCCGCGGCCGAGGCGCCCCAGTCGGGCGCGCCCAAGCCGGGTGCCCCGAAGCCGGGGGCCGCGCCCAAGCCGGGCGCGCCGAAGCCCGGTGCCCCCACGCCCGGCCCGCGCGCCGCGGCACCGAAGCCGGGTGCGCCGAAGCCCACCTCGTCGCGCGACGGCCGTGACGGTCGTGACGGCAGGGGCGGTCGTTCCGGCTCGCCGCGCCCGGGCAACAACCCGTTCGCGTCCAGCCAGGGCATGCCGCGCTCCGGCCAGCGTTCCGGCTCGCCGCGCCCGGGCAACAACCCGTTCGCGTCCAGCCAGGGCATGCCGCGTCCCGGCCAGCGGCCGGACCGTGGCGAGGGGTCCGCGGAGCGGTCCGGCGGTCCGCGTCCGGGCGCCCCGCGTCCCGGCGCGCCGCGTCCCGCGGCGCCGCGCCCGGGCGGCCCGCGCCCCAACCCCGGGATGATGCCCGGCAAGACGTCCATGCCGCGTCCCGGCGAGCGTCCCGCCCCCTCGGGCGGCGGTCGTGGCGGCCGCGGTGGCGGTCCCGGTGGCGGTGGCGGTGGCTTCCGCCCCGGTGGTGGCGGCGGCTTCCGCGGTCGCGGCGGCGCCGGCCGCGGTTCGACGCAGGGCGCCTTCGGGCGCGCCGGCGGCCGTCCCGTCCGGGGGCGCAAGTCGAAGCGGGCGAAGCGCCAGGAGTTCGAGCAGATGCAGGCGCCGTCGATCGGCGGCGTGCAGGTCCCGCGCGGCAACGGCGAGACCGTCGTGCGGCTGCGTCACGGCTCGTCCCTGAACGACTTCGGCGACAAGATCGACGCGAACCCCGCGTCGCTCGTCACCGTCCTGTTCCACCTGGGCGAGATGGCCACGGCCACCCAGTCCCTGGACGAGGACACGTTCGTCACCCTGGGCGCCGAGCTCGGCTACAAGATCGAGATGGTCTCCGCCGAGGAGGAAGACCGCGAGCTCCTCGAGTCCTTCGACATCGACCTGAAGGCCGAGGAGGCCGACGAGTCGGACGAGGACCTGATGCCGCGTCCGCCGGTCGTGACCGTCATGGGTCACGTCGACCACGGTAAGACCAAGCTGCTCGACGCCATCCGGTCCACGGACGTCGTCGCGGGCGAGGCCGGCGGCATCACCCAGCACATCGGTGCCTACCAGGTGCACACCGAGCACGAGGGCAACGACCGTGCGCTGACGTTCATCGACACCCCGGGTCACGAGGCGTTCACCGCCATGCGTGCCCGTGGTGCCGACGTCACGGACATCGCGATCCTCGTGGTGGCCGCCGACGACGGCGTCATGCCGCAGACGGTCGAGGCGCTCAACCACGCGCAGGCGGCGAACGTGCCGATCGTGGTCGCGGTGAACAAGGTGGACAAGGAGGGGGCGAACCCCGACAAGATCCGCCAGCAGCTCACCGAGTACAACCTGGTGGCCGAGGAGTACGGCGGCGAGACGATGTTCGTCGAGGTCTCGGCGCTGCGGCGCAAGGGCATCGACGAGCTGCTCGAGGCGGTGCTGCTCACCGCGGACGCCGCTCTCGACCTGCGTGCGAACCCGGACAAGGACGCGCGCGGCGTGGCCATCGAGGCGAACCTCGACAAGGGCCGCGGTGCCGTCGCCACGGTGCTGGTCCAGTCGGGCACGCTGCGCGTGAGCGACGCGATCGTCGCGGGCACCGCGCACGGCCGCGTCCGGGCCATGTTCGACGAGCACGGCCAGGCGGTGAAGGAGGCGGGTCCGGCACGTCCGGTGCAGGTGCTCGGCCTCGCGTCGGTGCCCAGCGCCGGCGACACCTTCCTGGTGGCGCCGGACGAGCGGACCGCCCGGCAGATCGCGGAGAAGCGCGAGGCCGCCGAGCGTGCCGCCCTGCTGGCCAAGCGTCGCAAGCGCATCAGCCTGGAGGACTTCACCAAGGCCGTCGAGCAGGGCAAGGTCGAGACGCTCAACCTGGTCCTCAAGGGCGACGTCTCCGGTGCCGTCGAGGCCCTGGAGGACGCGCTGCTCAAGATCGACGTCGGCGAGGAGGTCCAGCTGCGCGTCATCCACCGCGGTGTGGGTGCCATCACGCAGAACGACGTGAACCTGGCCACGGTCGACAACGCCGTGATCATCGGCTTCAACGTGAAGTTCGGCGAGCGCGTCGAGGACCTGGCCGAGCGCGAGGGCGTCGAGGTCAAGTTCTACTCGGTCATCTACCAGGCGATCGACGACATCGAGGCGGCCCTCAAGGGCATGCTCAAGCCGGAGTACGAGGAGGCCCAGCTGGGCACCGCGGAGATCCGCCAGGTCTTCCGGTCCTCGAAGTTCGGCAACATCGCCGGCTCGATCGTCCGGTCGGGCACGATCCGGCGCAACACCAAGGCGCGTGTGCTGCGCGACGGCAAGGTCGTCGGCGACGACCTGTCGATCGAGTCGCTGCGCCGCGAGAAGGACGACGTCACCGAGGTCCGCGAGGGCTTCGAGTGCGGCATCGGCCTCGGGTCGTTCAACGACATCACCGAGGGCGACGTCATCGAGACCTTCGAGATGCGCGAGAAGCCGCGCGCCTGACGGCCCGGCAGCACCGGTCCAGCACGACGGCGCCCCGCCCCCGCAGCGCGGGTGGCGGGGCGCCGTCGGCGTCGAGAGAGGAAGACACCATGGCCGACCAGAGGGGCGCCAGGCCCGAGAACCCGCGGGCCCGCAAGCTGGCGGACCGCATCAAGGAGATCGTCGCGCAGATGCTCGACACGCGGATCAAGGACCCGCGGCTGGGCTTCGTGACCGTGACCGACGTGCGCGTGACGGGGGACCTGCAGAACGCCTCGGTGTTCTACACCGTCTACGGCTCGGACGAGGAGCGGGACGGCACGGCGGCGGCGCTGAACAGCGCCAAGGGGCTGATCCGTTCGGAGGTGGGCAAGCAGACCGGGGTGCGGCTGACGCCCACGATCGAGTTCCACCTGGACTCCGTGCCGGAGACCGCGGCCCACCTCGACGCGGCCCTGCTCGACGCGCGCCGGCGCGACGCCGAGCTCGCCGCGCTGCGCGAGGGCAAGGGGTTCGCGGGCGAGGCGGACCCGTACCGCACGGACGAGCCGGGCGACCAGGGCGAGCACGACGACGCGTGACGGCGCGCGCGGGCGGCGGCGCGCAGTGCCGCGCCGCCCGCGCCGTGCCGTCCACCGGACGGTGAGGGAGACGAATGGGCCGCACGCGCACGCAGGGTGACCGTCCGCCGCGACGGCCGACGGCGGCGGACGGGTTCCTCGTCGTGGACAAGCCGGCCGGCTGGACGAGCCATGACGTGGTCGGCCGGTGCCGGCGGCTCGCCGGCACCCGCAAGGTCGGGCACGCCGGCACGCTCGACCCGATGGCCACGGGCGTGCTCGTGGTCGGCGTGGGCCGGGCCACGAAGCTGCTGACGTACGTCGTGGGCGCGGACAAGGCGTACGACGCCACGATCCGGCTGGGCGTGGGCACGACGACCGACGACGCCGAGGGCGAGGTCGTGGCGGCGCCCGGCGTGGGACCGGGCGTGGACGAGGCGGCGCTGGCGCGGGAGGTCGCGGCGCTCACGGGCGAGATCGCGCAGGTCCCGACCACGGTGAGCGCGATCAAGGTGGACGGGCGCAGGGCGTACGCCCGGGCGCGCGCGGGCGAGGAGGTCGAGCTCGCGGCGCGCCCCGTGACCGTGCACCGGTTCGACGTGCACGGCGCCCGGGCGGCTCGCACCGAGGACGGTGTCCCCGTGCTCGACGTGGACGTGTCCGTCGTCGTCTCGTCCGGCACCTACGTGCGCGCGCTGGCCCGGGACCTGGGGGCGGCGCTCGGCACGGCCGGCCACCTCACGGCCCTGCGGCGCACGCGGGTGGGCGGCTATCAGCTGGCGGACGCCGCCACCCTGGAGCAGCTCGAGGCCCAGGCGGACGCCGACGGCGTCCTGGCCACGCTCGGCCTCGCGGACGCCGCCCGCGCCACGTTCCCCGTGCGCGAGCTGGACGCGGGCGAGGCGCGCGCGCTCGGGTACGGGCAGCGGGTCGCCGGCACCGGGCGGAGCGGCACGGTCGCGGGGATCGGGCCCGACGGCGCGCTGGTGGCCCTCCTGGAGGACACGCGGCGGGCGGGGGAGCGGCTGGCGAAGCCCGTCCTGGTCCTCGCGCCCGCCGGGGAGGCCGGCGGGCGGAGCCGCTGAGGCGAGGAGCCCGTTCGTGGCACGCGGGCGGCGCGGGCCGTCCTGCCCGGTGACGACGCGCCCCGCCGTTCGTCGTACCCTTGACGGTCGGCGCGGGACGCAGCGGCCGCGGGACCCCTTCTGGCGAGGAGTAGATCGAGTGCAGGTGTTCACGGGGCTGGAGCAGGTCCCGGCCGGCTTCGGGCCGTCGGTCGTGACGATCGGCAACTTCGACGGCGTCCACCGGGGGCACCAGGCCGTCCTGGGCCGGCTCGTGCGCCTGGCGCGCACCGACGGGCGCCGGGCGGTGGCCCTGACCTTCGACCCGCACCCCGCCGCCGTGCACCGGCCGGCCTCGGCGCCCGACCTGCTGACGGGCCTGACGGACCGCCTCGACCTGCTGGCCCGTACCGGCCTCGACGCGACCCTCGTGGTGCCGTACACGCTCGAGCTCGCGGCGCTCACCCCGGAGGAGTTCGTCACGCGCTACCTCACGGGCGCGCTCGGCGCGCGGACCGTCGTCGTGGGGCACGACGTGCGCTTCGGCAAGGGGAACGTCGGCACGCTGGCGACCATGGTCGAGCTGGGTGGCGCGCACGGGTTCGAGGTCGTCGCCGTCGACGACGTCGGGCAGTGCCTGCCCGGCGACGACGGGTCGACGCACCGGTGGTCCTCCTCGGCGGCGCGGGCGCTGCTCGCCGAGGGCGACGTGGCCGGGGCGGCCGAGGTGCTGGGGCGCCCGCACCGGGTCCGGGGGACGGTCGTGCACGGCGACGCGCGGGGCCGCGAGCTCGGGTTCCCGACAGCCAACCTGGGCGGCATCGAGGGCATGGTCCCGGCCGACGGCGTCTACGCCGGCCGGCTGCTGCGCCCGGTCCTGGCGGCGGCGTCCCCGGGCCACCCCGACGTCGACCTGCCGGCGGCGATCTCCATCGGGACCAACCCCACGTTCGACGGCGTCGAGCGCCGCGTGGAGGCGTACGTCCTCGACCGCGACGACCTCGACCTGTACGACGAGCCGGTCGTGCTCGAGCTGGTCGCGCGGCTGCGCCCGACGCTGCGGTTCGAGGGGATCGACCCGCTGGTGGCGCAGATGCGCGAGGACGTGGCGCAGGCGCGCCGCGCCCTCGGCTGAGGCGGAGGTGCAGCGCAGGGTGGGGGCCGAGGAACGAGGCACCCGCCCGGAGCGGAACCGCAGACTCGGCCGACAATCAACATCCGCTGATCCTGCGGTAGGCGCCCGCGGTGGGCATGGGCGGCGCCGCCGCGCCGCGCTGGTAGCATGGTGAGGCCGTCTGATCGGCCGCGGATCCAGAGCGCCCGGTGAAGCAGTCCCGGAGCACCGCGCAACGACACCGAAGGAGAGCCATGCCGCTCGACGCTGCCACCAAGCAGTCCATCATCACCGAGTACGCGACTCACGAGGGCGACACCGGCTCGCCGGAGGTGCAGGTCGCGCTCCTCACGCAGCGCATCACGGACCTCACCGAGCACCTCAAGGAGCACAAGCACGACCACCACAGCCGTCGTGGCCTGCTCCTCCTGGTCGGCCAGCGCCGTCGCCTGCTCGGCTACCTGCAGAAGGTCGACATCGAGCGCTACCGGAGCCTGATCGCCCGGCTCGGTCTGCGCCGCTGAGCTCGCCGGACCACGCCGACCAGCCCGGTCCCTCGGCAGGGGCCGGGCTGGTCTGGTGAGATGGTCCTGGGGGCGCCCTCCCGGCGTCCCCGTGGGCGGGCGACCGTCCGTCCACGCCGTACCGCGCCGCCGGTCATCGTCCGGTCCTCGGTAGTGGCCTCCCGAGCCGCGTCCACGCCCCCGGCGGGACGACGAGCTCCGTGGGCCTCGATCGAAGACCGCCGAGCCGCGGCGCCTTCGAGAACAGGAGGGCACCCGTGGAGGGTCCCGAGATCCAGTTCGCCGAGGCCGTCATCGACAACGGCCGCTTCGGCACCCGCACCGTCCGCTTCGAGACGGGCCGCCTCGCCCGCCAGGCCGCCGGCTCCGTCGCCGCGTACCTGGACGGCGAGACGATGCTGCTGTCGACCACCGCGGTCGGCAAGCACCCCAAGGACCAGTTCGACTTCTTCCCGCTGACGGTGGACGTCGAGGAGCGGATGTACGCGGCCGGGCGCATCCCCGGCTCGTTCTTCCGCCGCGAGGGCCGCCCGTCCACCGAGGCGATCCTCACCTGCCGCCTCACGGACCGCCCGCTGCGCCCGCTCTTCGTCAAGGGCCTGCGCAACGAGGTCCAGATCGTCATCACGGTCATGGCCCAGCACCCGGACGACGCCTACGACGTCCTGGCGATGAACGCCGCGTCCGCGTCGACCCAGATCTCCGGCCTGCCGTTCTCCGGCCCCGCCGGCGCGGTGCGCATCGCGCTGATCGACGGCCAGTGGGTCGCGTTCCCCAAGTACTCCGACAAGGAGCGCGCCGTCTTCGAGATGGTGGTGGCCGGCCGCAAGGTGACCGCCGCCGACGGGACCGAGGACGTCGCCATCGCGATGATCGAGGCCGAGGCGACCGACGACGCCTGGAAGCTCATCAAGTCCGAGGGCGTCGCCGCGCCGACGGAGGAGGTCGTCGCCGAGGGCATCGAGGCGGCCAAGCCGTTCATCGCCGCCCTGTGCGACGCGCAGCTCTCCCTGGCCGAGCAGTCGGCCAAGGACGTCCAGGAGTTCCCGCTGTTCCCGGACTACGCCGACGACGCGTACGCCGCCGTCGAGTCCGCGGTCACCGAGCCCCTGCGCGAGGCCCTCGCGATCGCCGACAAGCAGGAGCGCGAGAACCGCCTCGACGAGATCAAGGCCCAGATGCTGGGCGAGCTCCAGGACGGTTTCGACGGCCGCGAGAAGGAGCTGTCGGCCGCCTACCGCTCGCTGCAGAAGGCGCTGGTGCGCCAGCGCGTGCTCACGGACGGCGTGCGCATCGACGGGCGCGGGCTGGCGGACATCCGCACCCTGTCGGCCGAGGTCGAGGTGCTGCCGCGCGTGCACGGCTCGGCGATCTTCGAGCGCGGCGAGACCCAGATCCTGGGCGTCACCACGCTGAACATGCTGCGCATGGAGCAGCAGATCGACTCGCTCGGGCCGGTCACGCGCAAGCGCTACATGCACAACTACAACTTCCCGCCGTACTCGACCGGTGAGACGGGCCGCGTGGGCTCGCCGAAGCGCCGGGAGATCGGCCACGGCGCCCTGGCCGAGCGTGCGCTCGTGCCGGTGCTGCCGAGCCGCGAGGAGTTCCCGTACGCGATCCGCCAGGTGTCCGAGGCGCTCGGCTCCAACGGCTCGACGTCCATGGGCTCCGTGTGCGCCTCGACGCTGTCGCTGCTCAACGCCGGCGTGCCGCTCAAGGCGCCGGTCGCGGGCATCGCGATGGGTCTGGTGTCCGACACGGTGGACGGGGAGACCCGCTACGCCGCCATGACGGACATCCTGGGCGCCGAGGACGCGTTCGGCGACATGGACTTCAAGGTCGCCGGCACGCGGGAGTTCGTCACCGCCATCCAGCTCGACACCAAGCTCGACGGCATCCCCGCCTCGGTGCTGGGTGCGGCGCTGGGCCAGGCCCGCGACGCGCGCCTGACGATCCTGGACGTCCTCGCCGAGGCGATCGACGTGCCGGACGAGATGAGCCCCAACGCCCCGCGCGTCATCGCGGTGAAGGTGCCGGTCGACAAGATCGGCGAGGTCATCGGGCCCAAGGGCAAGATGATCAACCAGATCCAGGAGGAGACGGGCGCCGACATCTCCATCGAGGACGACGGCACCGTCTACATCGGTGCGACCGACGGCCCGTCGGCGGAGGCCGCGCGCGCGGCGATCAACGCGATCGCCAACCCGCACGTGCCGGAGGTCGGCGAGCGCTTCGTCGGCACCGTCGTCAAGACGACGTCGTTCGGTGCCTTCATCTCGCTCTCGCCGGGCAAGGACGGTCTGCTGCACATCAGCCAGATCCGCAAGCTCGTCGGCGGCAAGCGCGTCGAGAACGTCGACGACGTGCTGTCGATCGGGCAGAAGGTCCAGGTCGAGATCGGCGAGATCGACCCGCGCGGCAAGCTGTCGCTCGTCGCGGTCACGGAGGACGAGAAGTCCGACGCCGAGGCGGACGCGACCGAAGCACCTGCGGAGGCCTGACGCTCCGATGACCTGGCACCTTCCGCTCGTCCCCGCGGGCGAGCCCGGTGCCGACCTCACCGCCGGGCAGGACGGCGCGACGATCCGTCGCACCGTCCTGCCCGGCGGTGTCCGTGTGCTCTCCGAGCGGATGCCGGGCCTGCGCTCGGCGACGGTGGGCGCGTGGGTCGGGGTCGGTTCCCGGGACGAGTCCGACGGGCACTTCGGCTCCACCCACTTCCTCGAGCACCTGCTGTTCAAGGGCACCCCGCGACGGTCGGCCATGGACATCGCCGCGGCGTTCGACGAGGTCGGCGGCGAGGCCAACGCGGCCACGGGCAAGGAGTACACCTGCTACTACGCCCGCGTGCTGGACTCCGACCTGCCGATGGCCGTCGACGTCATCGGTGACATGGTCACGTCCGCGCGCCTGGACGCCGGCGAGCTCGAGACCGAGCGTGGCGTGATCCTCGAAGAGCTCGCGATGACCGACGACGACCCGGGCGACGTCGTGCACGAGGAGTTCGCGGCCGCCGTGCTGGGCACCCACCCGCTGGGCCGGCCGATCGGCGGCACGCCCGACACGATCCGCGCGGTGCCCCGCGACGCCGTGGCGGAGCACTACCGCTGGCACTACCGGCCGGAGACGCTGGTGGTCGCGGCCGCCGGCGGCGTGGACCACGACGCCCTGGTGTCCCAGGTGACCCGGTCGCTGGCGGCCGGCGGCTGGGACCTGAGCGGGGCCGTCGCGCCGCGCGAGCGCCGCACGTCCGAGGCGGACACGAGCGGCGTGCCGACCGAGGCCGTCTCCCTCACGGTGTCGCGGCAGGTGGAGCAGGCGAACGTCATCGTCGGCTCCACCGGGCTTGCGGCCACCGACGACCGCCGCTTCACCATGTCCGTGCTCAACGCGGTGCTCGGCGGCGGGATGTCCTCGCGCCTGTTCCAGGAGATCCGGGAGCGCCGCGGCCTCGCGTACGCGACGTACTCGTTCGCCTCGGGCCACGGCGGGCTGGGGATGTTCGGCCTGTACGCGGGCTGCTCCCCGGCGAAGGTGGACGAGGTCACCCGCCTGCTGGGCGACGAGCTCGACCGGCTGGCCTCCGACGGCATCAGCGCGGCCGAGCTCGAGCGCGGTGTCGGGCAGCTCTCGGGCGGCCTCGTGCTGGGCCTGGAGGACTCCGGGTCGCGGATGAGCCGGCTGGGCAAGGCGGAGCTCGTCTACGGTGAGCTGCTGAGCGTCGCGGAGATGCTCGAGCGGGTCCGCGCGGTCACGGCCGAGGACGTGCGCGAGCTGGCCGCGGACCTCGCGTCCCGCCCGCGGTCGGTGGTCCGGGTGGGCCCCTTCGCGGACTGAGCCCGGCGCCGTCCGCCCAGCAGAGCATCGTCCAGCAGAGCAGGAGACCTGAACCATGACCGAGACCCTGAAGGTGGCCGTCCTCGGTGCCGCCGGCCGCATGGGCTCGCAGACGTGCGCCGCGGTCGAGGCGGCGCCCGACCTGGAGCTCGTCGCGCGCCTCGACGCCGGCGACACGGTGGACGCGGCCGCGCTGGCCGGCGCGGACGTGGCCGTGGACTTCACGGTCCCGTCAGCCACGGAGGCCAACGTGCACGCCGTCCTGGACGCCGGGGCGCACGCGGTGGTGGGCACCACGGGCTGGGACGACGCGTCCCGGGGGCGGGTCGCGGAGCACGCGGCGCGGGTGAACGCGGACCGTGCCGGCGGCGGGCTCGGCGTCCTGATCGCCCCGAACTTCGGCCTGTCCGCCGTGCTGGCCATGTCGTTCGCGGCCAAGGCGGCGCGGTTCTTCGAGTCCGCGGAGGTCGTCGAGCTGCACCACCCGGCCAAGGTGGACGCCCCGAGCGGGACCGCCCGGCACACGGCCGCGGCGATCGCCCGCGCCCGGGCGGACGCGGGGCTGGGCCCGATGCCCGACGCCACCGAGACCGGCCACGAGGCGCGGGGTGCCGACGTCGACGGCGTGCGCGTGCACGCGGTGCGGCTGCGCGGCCTGGTGGCGCACGAGGAGATCCTGCTGGGCAACCCGGGCGAGCAGCTCGTGATCCGCCAGGACTCGTTCGACCGGTCGTCGTTCATGCCGGGGGTGCTCCTCGCGGTGCGCGAGGTCGTGGGCCGGCCCGGGCTGACCGTCGGGCTCGAGAACGTGCTGGACCTGTCGTGACCGAGCCCGCGACCGGGGAGGGCGCCGCGCGGCGTCGCCGGCTGCCGCGCGGCCTCGCCGGCGCCGTGGCGGTGACGGCCCTCCTGGCGCTGTACGTGTGGCAGATCGCCGGGCGGGGCGTCGCGATGATCCGCGAGGGCCACCCGGTGCTGGTGGGCATCGGCGTGGCGGTGCTCGTCATCCCGCTGCTCGTCATCGGGCTCGTCGCCCGCGAGTACCGGCTCGCGACGCGCGTGCAGCGGATGGCGGACACGCTCGCCGCGGCCGGGGAGCTGCCCGTGGACGACCTGCCGCGCTCGCCCGGCGGCCGCATCGACCGCGCGGCGGCGGACGAGCAGTTCGCCGCGCGCCGCGCCGACGTCGAGGCCGCGCCGGAGGACTGGCGGGCCTGGTACCACCTGGCGTTCGCCTACGACGCGGCGGGCGACCGCCGGCGGGCCCGGGCGATGCTGCGCAAGGCGTCGTCGATGTTCACCCCTGGCGCACCGTCGTGACCTCGGTCGGCGCGCCGGACGGGCCGCCGGCGTCGGGCGCGAGCCACAGCCAGCAGTAGAGGGCGTGCCGGGCCTGGCCGGCCCGACCAGCGAGGTCTCCGAGCGCCACCAGCGCGGGCGCGAGCGTCTCCGGCGCGGCCGCAGCCGCGCCGGCCACGCGCGGCCAGTCCTGGGCGACGGTGGTCAGCAGCCGCGGAGACGCGGCGGCCAGCGCCCCGGCCACCTCCTCGGAGATCGTCACGACCCACGGCCCGGCGTCGGTGGACCCCTGGACCAGGGAGCCGTGGCGCGGGTGCGCGGTGACTCGTGCGTAGGGGAGCCGGCAGACCAGCTCCGCGAGCCGTCCGAGCATGACGAACGGGTCGATGCCGGGCAGGCGGACCGTGTCGAAGAGCGGCACCCCCGACCCGCGCGCCACCACGGACGGCCCCTGCTCCAGGCGCACGACGGTCGCGGCCACGGCGTCGTTGGGCGCCGCGAAGTAGTCGGTCACGAGGGAGTGGTCCATGGCACCACCGTGGCAGGGCGGTGCTACGTCACGGTCACGGCGTCGTGACGGTCGTGGAACGAGCGTGGTCCGAGGCTGCGCTACGCCGGGTGCCGGGGGAACGACCGGCGGGCGGCGAGCACCACGACCAGGGCGACCGCGACGATGGTGGCCCCGGTCAGGGCGAGGTCCCGGGGCCCCGCCCCCGCCACGACGGCGGCGCCCACGGCGGCGCCCAGCCCGATGCCGAAGTTGGACGTCGCGTTGACGAAGGCGCCGGCCACGTCCGGGCTCGCGCCCTGCGTGCGCAGCGCGGCGGCCTGGAACGTGGCCGGGATCGCGCCGAACGCGGACAGCCACACGCCGCCGGCCGCCAGCACCCCGGCGGCGTGCGGCAGCGCGAGCGCCAGCGCGACGAGCGCGGCGGCGATCACCGCCATCGCCGTGAGCGTGAGGGCCCGGGGCGTGCGGTCGAGGAACCGGCCCGCGGCCCACAGCCCGATCAGCCCGACGGCCCCGAAGACGAGCAGGACGGGCCCGACGGCGCCCTCGGACAGGCCGGTCGCGAGCAGCAGCACCGAGATGTACGTGTACACCGTGTAGTGGCCGCCGAAGAGCATCGTGTTGGCACCGACGACGATGCCGAGCCGGGCGCGGCCCGCCCGCGCGGCGGCCCGGTCGCGCGGGCGGGCGGGCTCGACGGCCACCGCGGGCAGCAGCCACGCGACGAGCACGGCGGTGGCCGCGCACACGCCCGCGACGACGGCGAACGACCACCGCCAGCCGACCGCCGCGCCCAGCGAGGTGGACAGCGGCACGCCCAGCACGAAGCCCAGAGTGCCGCCCGCCGTCACGAGCGTCAGCGCGCGTCCGGTGTACAGCGGCCCCACGAGGCGCGCGGCGTACGCGATCGACACCGAGAAGAACACGGCGTGCCCGAGGCCCCCGAGCGTGCGGGCGGCCGCCACCAGCGCGTACGACGGCGCGACGGCCACGAGCAGGTTGCTCACGGCATAGACCACCACGGTGACCAGCAGCAGCGGCTTGCGGGGCAGGGAACGCGTGGCGAGCGTGAGCGGCACCGCGAACGCCGCGACGACGAACGCGTAGACGGTGACGAGCAGCCCCGCCGTCGACTCCGACACCTCGACGCCGCGCGCGATCTGCGGCAGCAGCCCGACGGGCAGCACCTCGGTGGTGATGGCGATGAAGTTCGCGACCGCGAGGACGGCGATCCCCGCCGCGGCGTCCCGCAGCGTGCGCGTCGTGGTGGGGGAGGGCGGCACCGGCTCATCCTCTCACCGTGGCGGGCGGCCAGGCCGTGCCGGCGACGCGATGTGTGGCCGTGACCGGCACAATGGCGGGCGTGAGCGAGACGACGGTCCACGACGGGACGGCGCCCGGAGGGGCGCCGCGGCGCGGCTACGCCAAGGGCCGGGCCAAGCGCGAGGAGATCCTGCAGGCGGCGATCGCGCTGTTCGGCGAGGTGGGGTACCACGGTGCGTCCCTGCGGGAGGTCGCCGCGCGGGTCGGCATCTCGCACCCGGGCCTGCTGCACCACTTCCCGACCAAGGCGGCCCTGCTGGAGGCAGTGCTGGAGCACCGGGACGCCGTCGACTTCGCAGACGTCGACACCGACCTCGCGCAAGGGCGCTCGCTGTTCGAGGCGATCGTGCGGCTCGTGGAGCGCAACGCGCTGCGCCGGCCCGTCGTCGAGGTGTTCGCCGGGCTCGCGGCCGAGGCGACGTCGGCCGACCATCCGGCGCACGACTTCTTCGCGGCGCGGTACCGGGACACGGTGTCCCGCATGCGCGCCGAGCTGGCGCGCCTCGGCGACGAGGGAAGGCTCCGCGACGGCGTCGATCCCGCGGTGGCCGCGCGCACCCTCGTGGCGCTCATGGACGGGCTGCAGGTCCAGTGGCTGTACTCGCTCGAGCGCCCGCGCGCCGAACGTGTCGACATGGCCGCCGACCTGCGGGCGTACCTCGACCTGATCCTCCTCGACCCGCCGGCCTGACCCGCGTCGTCCTGCCGGTGGTTCTGATCTGTGTCGTGATCCGACGGACAGCGAGACGAATCAGAACCACCGGCCCGTGCAGGGTGGGGGTCAGGTGTTCGCGGCCTCGATCAGCCGGGCGAGCGCGTCGCGGTCCAGGCCGCCCATGCCGAAGTCCGCGAGGACGACGAGCGGCATGTCGGTGGCCATCGCCAGCATCTCGGGGTCGAGCGGGCTGCCGTCGAGGGCCCCGCGGATCGGGGGTCCGGCCACCGGGTGCGCCAGTGCCTCGCCGAGGGTGGACAGCTCGCCGAGCGGCAGCGCGACGTCCTCGCCGGCGACGTCGACGGTCACGGAGCCGCGCAGGTCGCGCGACGACGCGCCCACCGAGACGACGAACTCGCCGCCCTCGACGACCCAGCGACCCAGCACCGGGTGCCAGTAGGACAGGTCCCGCGCGTCCAGGGCGAGCTCCACGACCTGTGACGCGCCGGGTTCGAGGCGCACCTTGGCGAACGCCTTCAGCTCACGCTCGGGGCGCTGCACCTGCGCCTCGGGGTCGCCGACGTACACCTGCACCACCTCGGCGCCCGCGACGGTGCCGGTGTTGCTGATCCGCGCCCGCACGCGCACCCGTGCGTCCCGGCCCGCGCCCGTGACCTCGGCGGCCACGTCGTCGAAGGCGAACGTCGTGTACGACAGCCCGTGCCCGAACGGGTAGGCGACCTCCATGCGCCTCGCGTCGTACCAGCGGTAGCCCACCAGCACGCCCTCGCCGTAGCGCACGTGCCCGAGCTCGCCGGGGAAGTTCCCGTGCGACGGGTTGTCCTCGAGCTGCAGCGGCAGCGTCTCGGTGAGCTTGCCCGACGGCGTCACGGCGCCGGTAAGGACGTCGGCGACGCCGGACCCGCCGGCCTGGCCGCCGAGCCAGCCGACCAGCAGGGCCGGGACGGCGTCCCGCCAGGGCGCGACCGAGATCGCCGAGCCGCCGGAGAGCACGACCACGACGCGCGGGTTCGCGGCGGCGACGGCCTCGAGCAGGGCCACCTGCGCGGGGGGCAGGTCCATGTGGTCCCGGTCGTACCCCTCGGACTCGTCGGCGGCCGGCAGGCCGAGGAACACCACGGCCGTGCGCGCCCCGCGCGCGACCTCGACGGCCTCGGCCACGAGGGTCGCGGGGGAGCGGTCGTCGTCGGGACCTTCGGCGATCGTGTAGCCGGGCGCGAACGGCAGGTCGGCGCCGGCGGCCGCGCGCAGGGCGGTCAGGGCGTCGTCGAGCCGGGTCGGGTTGACCTGCGACGAGCCGGCGCCCTGGTAGCGCGGGGTGCGGGCGAGCTCGCCGATGACGGCGACGTCCGCGAGGGTGCCGGGGTCCAGGGGGAGCAGGGCCTCGCCGTCGACCGGGTCGTTCTTGAGCAGCACCGTGCCCGCGGCGGCGGCCTCACGGGCCAGCGCGTGGTGGGCGTCGGCGTCGACGGCGCCGGGCGCGTCGAGCGCCGGCAGGGTCTGCGCCAGCAGCCGCAGGACGCGGCGGGCCGCGGTGTCGACGACGCTCTCGTCGAGCTCGCCGGCGCGCACGGCGGCGACGACCTGGGCGTCGGTGCGGCCGCCCGTCGCCGGCATCTCCAGGTCGAGGCCCGCGGCGACGGCGGCGACGCGGTCGCGCACGGCGCCCCAGTCGGAGACGACGAGGCCGTCGAAGCCCCACTCGTCGCGCAGCACGGTGGTGAGCAGCCAGTCGTGCTGGGAGGCGTAGGTGCCGTTGACCTTGTTGTAGGCGCACATGACGGTCCACGGCTGCGCGCGGGTGACGACCCGCTCGAACGCGGGCAGGTAGATCTCGCGCAGCGTGCGCTCGTCGACGTCGGCGGACACGCGCATGCGGTCCGCCTCCTGGTTGTTGGCGGCGAAGTGCTTGAGCGAGGTGCCCACGCCCGTCGACTGGATGCCCTCGACGAGCGCGGTGGCCAGGTCGCCGGCGACGACCGGGTCCTCGGAGAGGTACTCGAAGTTGCGTCCGCACAGCGGGGACCGCTTGATGTTCACGCCGGGCCCGAGCAGCACGGCGACGTCGTTCGCCCGCGTCTCGCGCCCGAGCGCCTCGCCGACGCGGTGCAGCAGGTCGGCGTCCCAGGTGGAGCCGAGCGCCGCCGCGGTGGGGAAGCAGGTGGCGGGCACGCTGTTGCCGAGGCCGAGGTGGTCGGCGGACTCGTCCTGCTTGCGCAGGCCGTGCGGGCCGTCGGTGACCATGACCGACGGGACGAGGGTCTCGCCGTCGCGCTCGACCGGCTGGGTGTGCCAGAAGTCGAGGCCGGACAGGAGGGAGGCCTTCTCCTCCAGGGTGAGGGCGGCGAGCGTGCGCTCGACGTCGAGGGCTCCGGCGGGCCGGTCGGTGGCGCCGGCGGTGCCGGGCGCGGTCTGCTCGAGGGACACGGGGTGCTCCAGGGTCGGGGTCGGTGCGACCCGGGCAGCGTAGCAAAAACCTACCGAGTGGTAAGTATAAGTGGGTGCGACGTGGCCCGGCAGGGGGCGGGGCGGTGTCGCCGACGGCACTCCGGCCGCAGCGTCAGATGGCCGCGGACCAGCGGCGCTCGACGACGTCGCGCACGCCCGTGGCGAGAGTGCGCTCCCTCCCGTCGGGGCCGAGCCCCGCCGCGGACAGGAAGCGTTCGCGGGCCGTGTCGTCGTCGAGCACCCAGGTGACGACCTCCTCCGCGCCGTCGCTGCGGAGCCGGTCCACCGCGGCCGAGAGCAGTCGCGAGCCGTGCCCGCCGCGCTGGTGCTCCGGCTCGACCTCGAGCGCCACGACCTGGCCGGGGGCGACGGCGGCGAAGCCGACGATCTCGGGGCCGGCCAGCGCGACGAGGACGGCGAACCCCTCGCCGGGGGGAGCGGTGATCGCCTGCGCCCACCGGTCGCGCATCGCGCCCGTGTCGAGCGCGTCGACGACGCCGTCCCCCAGGGCGGCCTCGTGCGTCGCGCGCCAGGCCGACACCTGGACGCGGGTGACCGCCTCCTCGTCGCCGGGGACCGCCGGGCGGACCGAGACGTCGGCCGTCTCACGGAAGAGCGCCATCAAGCCAGCGTAGTGGCGGCGCCGTGCTCCCCGGGCCACGGTCCGCGCGGTGGTCCGAGGAACGCCGTCAGCCCCAGCCGAGCGCGCGCAGCCCGGCGGCCGTGGCCGCCGCCAGGACGACGACCACCACGAACGGGGCCCGCCACGCCAGCGCGACCGCGGCGACCGCGAGGGCGGGCACCCGCGCGTCGACGCTCAGCGCCTGACCGTCGGTGAACGTCTGCACCACCACCAGGGAGACGAGCAGCGCGACCGTCACGAGCGAGGAGGTGCGCTGCACCCGGTCGGTCGCGAGCCAGTGCTCGGGGACCAGGTGCCCCGCCAGCTTGAGCGCGAACGAGGCCAGCGAGGCGACGAGGACGGTCGCCCACAGCACGGCGGCGCTCATCGGCCCTCCTCGGCGGCGCGCGACGGCGCGACCAGGCCGGCGACGATCGCGGCAGCGGCCGCACCCAGGACGGGCACACCGGGTGGCGTCAGTGGCACGAGGGCGATGGTGACGCCGACGGCGAGCGCGGCCACGACCTGCGCGGCCCGGGCCGCGAGCCGCGGCCACACCAGCGCGAGGAACGCCGCGCCCGCGGCGGCGTCGAGCCCCCATGCCCGGGGGTCGCCGAGCGCGTCACCGGCCAGCGCGCCCAGCAGGGTGAACGCGTTCCACAGCGCGAACACGCCGAGGCCCGTCACCCAGAACCCGGCGCGGGTGGCGGCCGGCTCGCGCTGAGCGACGGCGACCGCGGTGGACTCGTCGATCGTCAGCTGCGCCGCGGCGAGGCGCCGCCACCCGCGCACCCCCAGCAGCGGGGCGACGACCGCGCCGTACAGCGTGTTGCGGGCGCCGAGCAGGGTGGACGTCGCGACGGCGGCGACGGGCGAGCCGCCTGCCGCGACCACGCCGACGAGCGCGAACTGCGAGCCGCCGGAGAACAGCAGGAGGCTCAGGGTCGCGGTCTGGCCCACGCTGAGCCCGGCCACCGCCGACAGCGCGCCGAACGAGATCCCGTACAGGCCGGTCGCCACGGCGACCGACGTCCCCTGGCGTACCGCGGCGCGTACCGCCGGGCTGAGGCGTCCTGGTCCCACGGCACCCAGCCAACCACGCCGCGGCGTCGCACCGCGCACCGTCCCGCCCCGGGGTGCCGGCGCCGCCCGCCCGGATGCTCCTACGGATGTCAGAGCGCGACGTAGACCGTCTCGAGGTACTCCTCGAGGCCCGCCTCGCCGCCCTCGCGCCCCAGCCCCGAGGCCTTGACCCCGCCGAAGGGCGCGCTCGCGTCCGAGACCATGCCGCGGTTGATGCCGATCATCCCGGCCTCGACCTCGTCGGACACCCGCATCGCCCGGTCGAGGGACGTCGTGTAGGCGTAGGCGGCGAGGCCGTACTCCGTCGCGTTGGCCAGCGCGATCGCCTCGTCGTCGTCCGCGACGGCCACGACGGGCGCGACGGGACCGAAGATCTCCTCGCGCACGGCTCGGGCGTCGGGGTCGACGCCCGCGAGCACGGTGGGCTCGTAGAAGGAGCCCGGCCCCTCCGGCCGGTCCCCGCCGGTGAGCAGCTGGGCCCCGCGCCCGGTGGCGTCGTCCACCAGGCCCGCGACGCGGTCCACCGCGCCGGCGTCGATGAGGGGGCCGACGTCGACCCCGTCCCGGGCGCCCGGACCGACCCGCAGCGACGCGAACCTGTCGGCCAGCCGCCGGGCGAACTCGCGCGCGAGCGAGTCGTGCACGTAGAACCGGTTGGCCGCGACGCACGACTGCCCGGCGTTGCGCAGCTTCGCGACGACCGCGCCGTCGACCGCGGCGTCCAGGTCGGCGTCGGCGAGGACCAGGAACGGCGCGTTGCCGCCGAGCTCCATGGAGCACCGCAGCACCTGGTCGGCGGCCTGGGCCAGCAGGGTGCGCCCGACGGCGGTCGAGCCCGTGAAGGAGAGCTTGCGCAGGCGGTCGTCGCCCAGGAGCGGACCGGTGAGATCGCCGGGGCTCGAGGTCGGCACCACGTTGACCACGCCGGTCGGCAGCCCGCGGTCGGCGAGCTCCGAGCGGATCACCTCCGCCACGAGCATCGTCGTCAGCGGCGTGGCGCTCGCGGGCTTGACGACCACGGGGCACCCGGCGGCGAGGGCAGGGCCGATCTTGCGGGTGGCCATCGCGATGGGGAAGTTCCACGGTGTCACGAGCAGCGCGGGGCCCACCGGCCGGCGGTGCACGAGCTGGCGGTTTGCGCCCGCCGGGGCGATCCGGACCAGTCCGTCGGCGCGCACCGCCTGCTCGGCGTACCAGCGCAGGAACTCGGCCCCGTAGGCGACCTCGGCGCGGGCCTCGGCGAGCGGCTTGCCGCACTCGGCGGTGATGAGGGAGGCGAACGCGTCCGTGCGCGCGGTGATCCGCTCGTAGGCCGCGCGCAGCACCTCGGAGCGCTCCCGCGGCGCGGCGGCGCGCCACGGGCCGGCGGCATCGGCGGCGGAGTCCAGGGCGCGGCGGCCGTCGTCCGCCGTGGCATCGGCCACGTCGAAGAGCACCTCGCCCGTGGCCGGGTCGGCCACCTCGAACGTGCGCCCGCCCGCCGCCGGGCCCCAGTGGCCGCCCACGAGCATCCCCGTGGGCAGGTGCGCCACGAGCGCGGGCGACAGCGTCGGTGCGGTCATGGCAGCCAGTATGGGACCGGCCCGCCGCCACTCACCAGCCGGGCGACGGCGGTCGCCGGGGTCCGTGACCGGTACGGTGGACCCATGACGCTTCCCGCGACGCCAGAGCGCCCCTTCGGTGCGGTGCTGACCGCGATGGTGACCCCGATGACGCCGGACGGCGCCGTCGACCTGAAGGCGGCGGCGGCGCTCGCGACCAAGCTGGTCGACGACGGGAACGACGGTCTGGTCCTGTCCGGCACGACCGGCGAGTCGCCGGTGACGCACGCGCCGGAGAAGGCGGCCCTGGTCGCCGCCGTGGTGGAGGCCGTGGGCGACCGTGCCGCCGTCCTGGCGGGCGCGGGATCCAACGACACGGCGCACGCGATCCGCATGGCCACCCAGGCCGCCGACGCCGGGGCGGACGGACTCCTGCTCGTGGCGCCCTACTACTCGAGGCCCACGCAGGAGGGCCTGTACCAGCACTGCGTGGCGGTCGCGGACTCCACGGACCTGCCCGTCATGCTCTACGACGTCCCCGGCCGCGCGGGCGTCCGCATCGCGCCCGAGACGTTCGGTCGCCTGGCCGAGCACCCGCGGATCGTCGCCAACAAGGACGCCACGGGAGACGTCTGGTCCGCCGCACAGCTGATCGAGGCCACGGGCCTGGCCTGGTACTCCGGCGACGACGGGCTGCTGCTGCCGATGCTGAGCGTCGGCGGCGCCGGCATCGTGTCCGTCGCGGCGCACCTGGTGGCGGCGCACTTCGCGCAGGCCGTGCGGTCGTGGGACGCGGGCGAGCACGCGGAGGCGCTGGCCGCGTTCCGGCCCACGGTCCCCGTCGTCAACGCGCTCAACGGCGCTGGCGCGCAGGCCGTGATGGCCAAGGCCGCGCTGCAGGCGCAGGGCGCCCTGGAGCACCGGACGCTGCGCCTGCCGAACGTCGCCGCGAGCGACCACGAGGTGGCGCACCTGCGCGCCGTGCTCACCGCCGTCGGGCTCATCCCCGCCAAGGCGACGCCGATGTCTCCTCCGGAGCTGCCGGAGGACGCCACCGCCGTCGTGGGGCACCCCGCGATCCATACGCCGCGCTGACCGCACGTCGCGCCGAGGAACTTCCGTACTGTTCGCACGAGGCCAGGAGGCCCCTTGAGTCACCCTCACCCCGAACTTCCCCTGCCCCCGGAGCTGCCCGCGCACGGCCTGCGAGTCGTCGCCCTCGGCGGCCTGGGCGAGGTGGGTCGCAACATGGCCGTCCTCGAGTACCAGGGCAAGCTGCTCGTCATCGACTGCGGGGTCCTGTTCCCCGAGGACCACCAGCCCGGCGTGGACCTGATCCTGCCGGACTTCGAGTACATCGCCGACCGGATGGACGACGTCGAGGCGATCGTCCTGACCCACGGGCACGAGGACCACATCGGTGCCGTGCCCTACCTGCTGCGCCTGCGCCGCGACATCCCGATCGTCGGGTCGCGGCTCACGCTCGCCTTCGTCGAGGCGAAGCTCAAGGAGCACCGCATCAAGCCCGTCACGCGCGTCGTGACCGAGGGCGAGACGGTGCAGCTCGGCGCGTTCGGCTGCGAGTTCGTCGCGGTCAACCACTCCATCCCCGACGCGCTCGCCGTCGCCGTGACGACGGGCGCCGGCACCGTGCTGCACACCGGCGACTTCAAGATGGACCAGCTGCCGCTCGACGGGCGGATCACCGACCTGCGCGCCTTCGCGCGGCTGGGGGAGAAGGGCGTCGACCTGTTCATGGTCGACTCCACGAACGCCGAGGTGCCCGGGTTCGTCACGAACGAGGTCGAGATCGGTCCCGTGCTCGACAACGTCTTCGCCCAGGCGGAGAAGCGGATCGTCGTCGCGTCGTTCTCCTCCCACGTGCACCGCGTGCAGCAGGTGCTCAACGCCGCCCACGCGCACGGCCGCAAGGTCGCGCTCGTCGGCCGCTCGATGGTGCGCAACATGGGCATCGCGGCGGAGCTCGGCTACCTGGACGTGCCGCCGGGGGTCCTCATCGACCTGAAGAAGGCCGGGGACCTGCCCGACGACCGCATCGTGTACATGTCCACGGGGTCGCAGGGCGAGCCGATGGCGGCCCTGAGCCGCATGGCGAACGGCGACCACCGCGTGCAGGTGGGCCACGGCGACACGGTGATCCTCGCGTCGTCCCTCATCCCGGGCAACGAGAACTCCGTGTTCCGGGTGATCAACGGCCTCACGCGGCTCGGGGCGCGCGTCGTGCACTCCGGTAACGCCAAGGTGCACGTGTCCGGCCACGCCAGCGCCGGCGAGCTGCTCTACTGCTACAACGTGCTGCGCCCGCGCAACGTGATGCCCGTGCACGGCGAGGTGCGCCACCTCGTCGCGAACGCCGCGCTCGCGGTCCGCACGGGCGTGCCGGCGGACCGTGTGGTGCTGGCGGAGGACGGCGTCGTCGTGGACCTGGTCGACGGCAAGGCGTCCGTCGTGGGCGCCGTGCCGTGCGGGTACGTCTTCGTGGACGGGTCGACCGTCGGCGAGGTGACGGAGAACGAGCTGAAGGACCGGCGGACGCTCGGCGAGGAGGGCTTCGTGTCCGTCTTCGCCGTGGTCGACACCGCGACCGGCAAGGTGCTGGCCGGGCCGCAGATCCTGGCACGGGGCATGGCGGAGGGCGACGCGGTCTTCGAGGAGATCCAGCCCGACGTCGTGCGGGCGCTCGAGGACGCCATCGCGGGCGGCGCCACCGACACCTACCAGCTCCAGCAGGTGATGCGCCGGGTCATCGGGCAGTGGGTGAACCGGCGGCTGCGCCGGCGGCCGATGATCGTCCCGGTGGTCGTGGAGGCCTGAGCCGGAGCGCAGTGGACGCCTGATCCCTCCGCCCCCGCCCGTGGGTCGTCCCACGGGCGGGGGCGTCGCTCTGCCGGGTACCGGACGTCGCCGCCCAGCGGGCCTCCTCAGCGCGCTCACCTGCGAACTTTTCGCTAACCTGGGGTGTGTTGGCCGATTCGTGGAGGAATCCGTGTCGCACCCAGAACCGTCTCGACCGTCGTCCGAACCGACCACGTCCGTGCACGCCGGTGCGACGGGACCCCGCCCGGCGGGCGCGACCGTGCGGCCGGTCCCGGGCCCGTCGCCCGCCGTGCCCCGGCCGCCGACGGCGCTCGGGACCGCGAGCATCGTCGTGGCCTGCGTGTGGACGGCTCTCGTCGCCGTCTCGTTCGTCTCGTCGTTCTCGGCGGCGGCGGCGCTCGGTGCCGCGCTCGACGAGATGGCCGCCACCGGCGGTGGGGGGATGCTCGAGGTCACGACGCACGACCGGGTGGCGCGCTGGCTCCTCGGCGCGCAGGTGGTCGCCTTCGTCGTGACCTGTCTGTGGCTGCACCAGAGCCGGCGTCTCGCCGTCACCCTCTCGCCGTTGGTCCCGCAGGCGCGCGGCCCGGTCTGGGTGTGGCTGGGCTGGGTCGTGCCCGTGGTGTCGCTGTGGTTCCCGTACCAGGTGGTCCGCGACGTGCGGTCCGCGACGGCCGGCTCGGTGCGGCGCGGCGGCCTGGGGCTGTGGTGGGGCTGCTGGCTGGGTTCGGCGTGGCTGATGAACCAGGCGACGTTCGCGACGATGGGCTACGGCCCCCGCGACCCCGCGCTCCTGCCCGGGATCGAGGGACTCTCCCTGCTGGTGATGGTCGTGGCGCTCGTGCTGTGGGTGCGTCTCGTGCGGGAGATCACCGCCGACCAGCGGACCCGGACGGCGTCCGCCCGATCCTGACGGCCGTCCTCCACCCCGGTCGCCGGGCGGCTCCGCCGGGGCCACGTCGCTCAGAGCCGCTCAGCGGGGCGCGAGCAGCGCGGGGCCCACCGCGCCGGCCGCGGCGTCGTACCGCGCGGCGCGGGCGTCGGCGTCGCCGGGCAGCAGCCCGGCGAGCTCGAGCGACACGAGCCCGTGGACCAGCCCCCACAGCCCGACGGCTGCCGCCTCGGTGCGGCCCCCGGGCGCCCCGACCACGCGCGCTACGGCGTCGCGGAGGACGAGGAACGTGGGCTGCTCGACGGGAGCCGGGGCGTGGGGTGCCGGGCGGACGGCGCGGTCGAACATCACACGGTAGAAGTGCGGCGCCGCCAGGGCGCTGGTGCGGTAGGCGCGGCCGAGCTGCCGCAGGTCCGCGACCGGGTCGGCGGTGCGGGGCACCGCGTCCAGGTGGGCGGCGAAGCGACGGAACCCCTCGTCGCTCACCGCGGTGAGCAGGTCCTCCCGGGACCCGAAGAGGGCGTACACGGCCGAGGTGCTCGTGCCGGCCGCGGAGGCCGCGGCGCGCACGGTGAGCGCGTCCTCGCCGCGCTCGGCGACGAGCTCGGAGGCGACCTCGAGCAGGCGGGTGCGCAGGGCGTCGTCGTGCACGCGGGGCCGGGCCATGCGGAGAGCCTAACCCCTTGACACCAGTTTGCGAACAGTGTTCTATAACAGTGTTCTCAAACTAGCGAGGAGGCCCCCGTGCTCGAGCTCACCGACGCGGCCCGCGTCACCGCGGGCATCGTCCTGCTGACCGTCGTGGCGATCGAGTCCGGCGGATACTTCCTGGTCAAGGTGGTGACGGGCAGGGTGCCCGCCACCGCGTTCCAGGCGTCCTTCTTCCGCGCCGGGCACGCCCACGCCGGCGTGCTCGTCGTCCTGGGGCTGCTCTGCGTCGTCCTCGCCGAGGCCACCGCGCTCGGCGGGTTCGCCCGGTGGGTCGCCGCCACCGGGGTGCTCGTCGCGGCGATCCTGATGCCCGCCGGGTTCTTCTTCTCCGCAATGGGCTCCGGGCGCACCCGCCCGAACGGTGCGGTGGTCCTCCTGCCGGCCGGCGCGGTCGCCCTCGCCGCCGGCGTGGTCACGCTCGCCGTGGGGCTGCTCGCCGCGGCATAGCGCCACGGGGGCGTCGTGAGGGGCGCCGGACACGCGTCCGCGACCTCCGCCGCCGGTCGTCCGGGCGCGGGTACGGTGGGACCATCATGGCGACCCGGACACCCGCCCGGAAGATCACCGGGACCCCGCGGGGCGCGGCGCGGACCGGGCGGAGTGCCTCGGTGTCCGCCCCGGCGCGTCGTACGCCCGCGCGCAGCTCGTCCCGCGCCCCCGCGCGGGGCGCGTCGTCGGCGCGCTCGGGCACGGGACGGTCGGGCACAGGGCGAGGCAGCCGTGGCGGGGGACGGCCGCCGTCGCGGCGCCCCGCGCGCCACGGCCCGTCGTGGCCGGTGCGCGCCGTCCGGGGCGCGTACCTCGGCGTCGCCCACGGCCTGGGCGCCGTGACCCGCAGCATCACCAAGGGAGCAAGAGACCTGGAACCCGAGCACCGCCGCGACGGCGTCGCCTTCTTCCTCATCGCGCTCGCGCTGGTCGTGGCCGCGCGCGAGTGGTGGGGGCTGTCCGGAACCTTCGGGACGGTCGTGCACGCGGTCGTCGCCGGCACCGTGGGGCTCGCCGGGGTCGCGGTCCCCGTGCTCCTCATCTGGCTCGGGGTGCGCGTCATGCGCCACCCGGAGCGGGGGCAGGCCAACTCCCGGGTCGCGATCGGTCTGACGTTCGTCGTGATCTCGGTGTGCGCGCTCGTCGCGATCGCCGAGGACAACCCGTCCCCGCGCCAGGGCTTCGCCGCCGTGCAGGACGCCGGCGGCATCATCGGCTACCTCGCCGCGACCCCGGTCGTGACCGGCGTGACCGCCTGGGTGGCCGTGCCCCTGTTCCTCCTCCTCGGCTTCTTCGGCCTCCTCGTCGTCACGGCGACGCCGGTGCACCGCATCCCGGAGCGACTGCGCGGGCTGTACGACCGGCTCACCGGCAACCACCACCCCGAGGAGGACGGCGACGGCCTGCCGCTGGCGGAGGGCGTCTCCCGTCACGACGGCACGGACACCACGCCGCAGCGCCGGAAGCGCACGCGCAAGACCAAGGCGCAGCGCGCCGCCGAGGCGGCCGAGGCGGCGGGGCTGGACGAGTACGCGGGCGACGAGGCGTTCGAGAAGGCGGCGACGCTCGAGAAGGAGACGGCCGCCGCGCGCGCGGGCAAGGCGAAGGCCGACCGGTCCGCGCCGACCCAGGCCGTCGCCGCACCGCCCGCGCCGCCCTCGCCGGCGCTCGTCGACGACGCCAAGCCGCCGGCGGGCGACCTGCCGCCCATGGGGCGCGGCGAGCAGCCGATGCTCGACGGCGACACGGTCTACCTGCTGCCCAGCGAGGAGTCGCTCGGCGAGGGCGCGCCGCACAAGACCAGGTCGGCGGCGAACGAGCGGGTCGTGGAGGCCCTGACGAAGGTCTTCGACGACTTCGGGGTCGACGCGCAGGTCTCCGGCTACACGCGCGGGCCCACGGTCACGCGCTACGAGGTCGAGGTCGGCGCGAAGACCAAGGTCGAGCGCATCACGTCGCTGACCAACAACATCGCGTACGCCGTGGCCAGCGCCGACGTGCGGATCCTCTCGCCGATCCCCGGCAAGTCCGCCATCGGCATCGAGATCCCGAACACCGACCGTGAGACGGTCGTGCTCGGCGACGTGCTGCGGTCCTCGGCGGCCCGCCGTACCGAGCACTCGATGGTGATGGGCGTGGGCAAGGACGTCGAGGGCGGCTACGTCGTCGCGAACCTCGCGAAGATGCCGCACATCCTCGTGGCGGGCGCCACCGGCGCCGGCAAGTCGAGCTTCATCAACTCGCTCATCGTCTCGATCCTCATGCGGGCCACGCCCGAGCAGGTGCGGCTCATCCTCGTGGACCCCAAGCGGGTGGAGCTGACGATCTACGAGGGCATCCCGCACCTGATCACGCCGATCATCACCAACCCGAAGAAGGCCGCCGAGGCCCTCGACTGGGTGGTGCGGGAGATGGACGCCCGCTACGACGACCTCGCGACGTTCGGGTACAAGCACATCGACGACTTCAACGCGGGCGTGCGCTCGGGCAAGGTGCAGCCGCTGCCGGGCTCGGAGCGCAAGATCGCGCCCTACCCGTACCTGCTGGTGGTCGTCGACGAGCTGGCCGACCTCATGATGGTCGCCCCGCGCGACGTCGAGGCCTCGATCCAGCGCATCACCCAGCTCGCCCGCGCCGCCGGGATCCACCTCGTGCTGGCCACGCAGCGGCCGTCGGTCGACGTCGTCACGGGCCTCATCAAGGCCAACGTGCCGTCCCGTCTCGCGTTCGCGACGTCGTCGCTCGCCGACTCGCGCGTCGTGCTCGACCAGCCGGGCGCCGAGAAGCTCATCGGCCAGGGTGACGCGCTGTTCCTGCCGATGGGCGCGGCCAAGCCGATGCGCGTGCAGGGCGCGTGGGTCACGGAGTCCGAGGTGCACTCCGTCGTGGAGCACGTGAAGTCCCAGCTCAAGCCTGTCTACCGCGAGGACGTCACGGCGCCCGCCGCGGCCAAGAAGCAGATCGACGAGGACATCGGCGACGACCTCGACCTGCTCCTGCAGGCGACGGAGCTCGTGGTGACCACGCAGTTCGGGTCGACGTCCATGCTGCAGCGCAAGCTGCGTGTCGGCTTCGCGAAGGCCGGTCGGCTCATGGACCTGCTGGAGTCGCGCGAGATCGTGGGCCCCTCCGAGGGGTCGAAGGCGCGCGAGGTGCTGGTCGGCCCCGACGGTCTGCCCTCGGCGCTCGCGCTCATCCGCGGGGAGACGCCCCCGGACGCCTACGACCAGGATGCCGAGGCCGCCGGGACGGGCGACCCGTACGCCGCGGGCACGGACGGGCACGCGCCGCCCGTGGCCACGGACTACCACGACGGCGCGGACACCGACCCGGAGCACGGCTGGCGCTGACGACGGGCGCTCCGTCGGCGTCGTGACCGCGGGCGGTCAGGGCGCCGTCCGGGGCACGACCTCGGGCTCGGGGCCGGTGGGTGTCGGCGGCTCGACGCGGTGGTCGGCGGCGTCGCGGACCGCCGCGGCCACCCGCTCCCGCCGGGCCACGAGCTCGGCGGCGGAGAGGTCGCCGGCCTCGCCGTCACCGAGGTCGGGCAGCGCGTGCACCCGGTGCCCCGCCGCGATGTCGACCGTGGTCCCGGTCCAGCCCACGTCCGTCACCAGCACGGGCGCGCCCGCGTGGTCCTGCCGGAAGGTCGCCGTGAGGAGCACACCGTTGCTGGTGCGCGCGTCGCAGCACGCGGCGCTCTGGTTCGACAGCAGGTTCCCGAGCCCGTAGGCGACCCACATGCCGTTGCCACCGGGGCCGCCGTCGAGCTTCTCGATGCGCTGCGGCACGTGCGCGTGATGGCCGATGACCAGGTCGACCGCACCGGACTCGGCGACGGCGTGCGTGACCTCGATCTGCTGGTCGGTCAGGTCCTCGGTGTACTCGACGCCGGCGTGCAGGCTGAGCAGCACGACGTCGGCCCCGGCGTCGCGGGCGCGGCGGGCGTCCGCGACGATCCTGTCGGCGTCGATGAGGTCCACCGCCCAGGGGGCCTCGTCCGGGACGGGGAGCCCGTTGAGGCCGTACGTCGCCGAGAGGTGGGCGACCGTGATCGTGCGTCCCGCCCGCTCCAGCTCGTAGCGCTGCGGGGCGGCCTGCTCGGCCTCCGAGCGCGCCGTGCCGGCGTGCCCGAGCCCGGTGGCGTCGAACGCGTCGAGGGTGGCGACCACGCCGTCGTACCCACGGTCCACCGAGTGGTTCGACGCGGTCGAGCAGCCGTCCCATCCCTGCGCCGCGACGGCGTCCACGAGGCCGCCCGGCGCGGCAAACAGCGGGTACCCGCTGGGCGGGGTGCCCTCGGGCGCCACCGGGACCTCCATGTGGCACAGCGCCAGGTCGGCCCCGGCGACCCACCGGTCGAGGCCGGACAGCAGCGTCTCGAAGTCGCTGCCGCCCTGCGCCGAGCGGACCACGGGCCCGTGGGGCAGCAGGTCGCCGGCGGCGAGCACCGTGAACCCGGCCGGCGGGTCGGGGGGAGGCGGCGCGGACTTGGCCGCGACCACCGCGGCCGGCACGGTCGTCGTCGGGGCCGCGACGTCGCCGTCGTGGTCGGTGACCTGCCAGGTCGTCCAGCCCGCGAGGCCGGCGGTGAGAAGGGCGAGCGACGCACCCACCCGGCGCGCAGCGCTGCGCCGCGGTCGTGCGTGCGTCGGACCCGCCGTCGTCGAGGGTGGCACCCGCCGAGGGTACCGGGTGTCGGGACCCGCAGGAGGTCGCCCGGTCACGGGGTGCGCCGCGGGCCCCAGTAGGCTGGCCGGATGACCGACCCGACTCCGTCGCCGTGGAACATCGCGAATCTCGTGACCATGGTCCGCATCGTCCTCGTGCCGGTCTTCGCGTGGGCGTTGCTCGCCGACGGCGGCGACTCGGTGACGTGGCGGCTGGTGGCGACGGCCGTCTTCGTGCTCGCCGCGGTGAGCGACAGGATCGACGGCTACCTCGCGCGCTCGCGCGGCCTGGTGACCGACCTCGGCAAGATCCTCGACCCGATCGCGGACAAGGCGCTCGTGGGGGCGGCGCTGATCCTGCTGTGGTGGCCGCTCGGCGAGCTGCCCTGGTGGGTGCCGGTCGTCATCCTCGCGCGCGAGCTCGGTGTCACCGCGATGCGCATGGTCGTGCTGCGGTACGCCGTCATGCCCGCCTCGCGCGGCGGCAAGATCAAGACCGTGCTGCAGATGGTCGCGATCACGCTCTTCCTGCTGCCGCTCGCGCACCTGCCGTCCTCCGTGCACGACACGGCCTGGGTGGTGATGTGGGCCGCGATCGGCGTCACCGTCGTCACCGGGATCGACTACGCGGCGCAGGGGTGGCGGCTGCGCCGCGACGCGAAGGCGGAGGGCCCCCGTCCCGAGGCCGCGGCGTGACCGCCGGCGACCTCCTCGACGCCGCGCTCGCCCGGGGCTGGACCGTGGGGGTCGCGGAGTCCCTCACCGGGGGCCTCGTCTCGGCCGCCCTCGTCGAGGTGCCGGGCTCGTCGCGGGTGCTGCGCGGGGCCGTCGTCGCGTACGCCACGGAGGTGAAGTCGTCGCTGCTGGGCGTCGACGCCGCGCTCCTGGACGCCCGGGGCGCCGTCGACCCCGACGTCGCCGCGCAGATGGCCCGCGGGGTGCGCCGCGCCGTGCGTGCCGACGTCGGCGTGGCGACCACGGGCGTGGCCGGGCCGGACCCGCAGGACGGCCACCCGCCGGGCGAGGTGTATGTGGCGGTGAGCACCCCCGACGGCGACCGGGTCCGCCGGCTCGACATCCCCGGGGAGCGGCCGGCGGTGCGCGACGGCGCCGTCCACGCCGCGCTCGACCTGGTGGTCGAGGCGCTCCGGTGAAGGATGCGTGAGGGACCGGGACGGTGGGAACAACGCCCCCGGCCGCGACGTTGCGGCAGGTGTGATGACCGACAGGGCACGAAAGCGTCTCGATCTGCCCCGCACCAGGCCCGGCACCGGGCCGGACAGGGCCCGGGCGCGGTACGGTGGTGCCACCCCGGCACGCCGGGGCACCGGACGGGCGACGACCCCGGCCGCCGGCCAGGCGCCGGCGGGACGGGACAGAGAGGGTCACACCGAGAGGGGGCGTGAGATGGTCGTACTGCGACGAGAGATCGGGGACGTGCTTCGTGGCGCGCGGCAGCGTCAGGGGCGCACCCTGCGTGAGGTGTCGTCGGCGGCGCGCGTGTCGCTCGGGTACCTGAGCGAGGTCGAGCGTGGGCAGAAGGAGGCCTCCTCCGAGCTCCTGGCCTCCATCTGCGAGGCCCTGGACGTCCCGATGTCCCTCGTGCTGCGCGAGGTGAGCGACCGGGTCGCGGTCGCCGAGGGGCTCCACATCCCGGACACGATCCCGGCGGACGTCTTCGCCGGCATGCTCAGCAAGGGCGGCGAGCCGCGCGAGGACGCCGTGCACGAGAAGCTCGCGCCGGTCGGCTGACGACACACGGCGCGCCGTCATACGGCACGACGAGGGGCCGGACCGCGGACGCGGTCCGGCCCCTTCGCCGTGCGGAGGTTCGAGCGTCGTCCGGCCTCACGCGGCGGGTGCGCGCTGGCACGACGGGCACCAGTAGACGACGCGCTCGGGGCCGTCGGGCCGGCGCCCGGGCCCGGACGTGCTGCCGAGCGCGACGGGCGTCGCGCACCGCCGGCAGGGGCGGCGGTGCCGGCCGTGGACCGCGTGCTCGACGGCGCCGAAGCCCGCGCGCCGCGCAACCGCGACGCTGCGGGACATGAGCCGCCGAGCCGTGCTCAGCAGCGTGGCCAGGGCCTGGTCGTCGAGGTCGCCCGCCGGGGTCCACGGCCAGACGCGGCAGGCGAAGAGCGCCTCGGCCGTCCAGATCGTGCCGAGCCCGGCGACGGTGCGCTGGTCGAGCAGCGCCGCGCACACCGCCCGGCCCGGCTCCGCACGGAGCCGGCTGACGCCCTCGCCGAGCCGGGAGGGAAATCCCGGCGCCAGGACGTCCGGCCCGAGGTGCGCCAGGAGGCGCGGCTCGTCCCGGGTCCGTAGGACGTCCAGCATGCCGAGCCGCCACCCCACGCAGGTCCATGTGCGGGTGGCCAGCACCGCGCGCACGGCGGGGGACCGTGCCGCGGCATCGCGCGAGCCGGTGCGGTGCACCCGCCACGACCCGTCCATGCGCAGGTGGGTGTGCAGGGTGCGGCCGTCGTCGAAGCGCAGCAGCACGTGCTTGCCGTACGCGGCCGCCTCCGTGAGCGCCCGCCCGACGAGGTCGACGCCCGCGGCCGACGGCCAGCGCAGCTCGGCCCGCACGAGCTCGGAGCCGCGCAGGGCCGCGCCGAGCCTCTCGGCGGTGAGGAGGAGCACATCTCCCTCGGGCATGACACGCAGCCTAGAGGCCGGGCCGGCGCCCCGGTGCACGACCCGGGTCGGCGCCGCCCGGGCACCGCACCACCCCACGGCGCGTCACGACGGTCGGAGCCCCCGCGGGGTGATCCCGAAGCCGGCGTCCAGCAGGGCGGCGGCCGCCGGCGTCCGGTCGCGGGCGGCGGACAGCGCCGCGACCCCGTCCACCCGCTGCACGGTCACGCGCCCCAGCCGGCCCTCCCGGGTCGCGGCCGCCAGGGTGCGTGCCGCGGCCGCGAGGCGGCCCGGGTCGCCGGCGTCCCCCCGGCCGAACGACAGCACGGTGCGGCCGCCGCGCTCGACGAAGAGCACGAGCTCGCCGTCGACGAGCAGCACCACGGCACCCGCCTTGCGGCCCGGCCGGTGCGTGCCCCCGGACGGCGCCGCCGATCCGGCCTCCGCGTCGCCGTCCCGGTCCGTCGGCCTCGGGGCGGCCGTCCGGCCCGCGGGACCGGCTCCCGACGTGCGGGGCCAGGCCACCGCGGCCCCGTACGGGTTGGCGGGGTCGGTGGCGGCGAGCAGCACGGCCTCGGGGACCGGGGCCCCTCGCGCGCCCGGGGCGGGCAAGGAGCCGCCGGAGCCGGCTACGCCGTCCGGTCCGTCCAGGCCGCCGGTGCCGTCCCGGGCCTCGCGGCCCGACTCGAGCCCACGGTCCCGGTCGCCTGCGTCCGCCCGCAGCTGGTCGACCGCCCCCGGCAGCGCGAACTGGGACCCGCCCAGCCCCTCGAGGAAGTACCCGCGGCGCACCGCGCCGCGCTCCTCCAGCTCCCCGAGCACCCGGTACACGTCCCGGAACCGCGACGCCACGCCCTCCACCGGCGCCACCGCCCGGGTGAGCACCCCGTGCCGCTCCAGCAGCACCTGCGACAGCGCGTGCGCGCGCAGCGTCGGGTCCGGCTCCACGGTCGGCAGCGCCGACCAGCGGCCGCCTCCCGTGCGCGGGGTCTCGGTGGCCGGGCGCGCCAGCCCGAACCGCGAGCCCCGCACGGGCCGCGCCCGGCCGGGCGCGGCGGGGGCGCGGTGCGCGCCCCCGCCGCGGCGGCCCGCGCCGCCGAGGGCCTCCCGCAGCGGGCCGAGCCGGTCGTTCGTCACCCGACCCGCCCAGACCAGGTCCCACAACGCCTCGAGGACCGCTGCCCGGCTCGCTCCCGCGAGCTCCGCCAGACGCGGCAGGAAGTAGCCGCCCGAGCCCGTCAGCAGGTCCAGCACCACCCGGTGCACGTCGGTGTCCAGCGGGCCGCCGTCGTCGACGGGGTCGGGGTCCCGCAGCGTGAGCGGCGCCCCGTCGGCGAGGTGCAGGCTGATCATCCCGTCGCCGCCGCCCGACCCCGGCAGCCGGCCGTGCCCGCACCACAGCACCTCGCCGGCGGTGGTGAGCTCGTCGAGGAGGGCGGGCGCGTAGTCGGACACCCGGGCGGGCAGCACCAGGGTCTCGAGCGCCGACGCCGGGACGGCCGCGCCCGAGAGCTGCTCCACCGCCCGCAGCACGCCGTCGGCGCCCCGCAACGTGCCGCCGGCGGCGCCGGCGCCCCCGGCGCGCGCCCCGACGCCGTGCCAGCGGGGGAGGAACACGCCGAGGGTCTCCGGGTCGACCGGCTCGACCTCCGCGCGCAGTGCGGCCAGGGACCGGCGACGCAGCGTCCGGAGCACCTCGGGGTCGCACCACTCGTCGCCCGTGCCGCCGAGCGAGGACGGCAGCAGCGCCCCGCGCACGACGGTGCCGGCGGACTCCAGGCCCGCGAGGGCGCGCTGCACCACCGCCACCCCCAACCCGAACCGGCGGGCCGCGTCCGCCGCGCCGAACGGCGCGTGGGTGCGCGCGTGGCGGCGCAGCAGGTCGCCGAGCGGGTCGTCGACCAGCTCCGTGAAGGCCTCCGGGACGCCCACCGGGAGCGCCACGCCGAGCGCGTCGCGCAGCCGGCCCGCGTCCTCGACGACGGCCCACTGCTCCGTCTCGTCCTCGGCGTGCCCCGCCAGCCGGACGCGGATGACGCGCCGCGCCGCCTCCAGCTCGGTGAGCCAGCCCGGCACCCGGTCCCGCACGTCCTCGCGGGTGCGGGCCCGCAGGGCGGGCAGCGGGTGCGGCCCCGTGCGCCGCAGCACGTCCCACAGGCCCTCCGCGTCGCGCGCCTGCCGGTCGGGGTGCAGCGCCTGCAGCAGGGCCTGGGTCCGCTCGACCGCCGCCGGGTCGAGCAGGTCGGCGAGCGCGGTGGCGCCCTGCTCGCCGAGGAGCTCGGCGAGCAGGTCCGGGTCGAGCGACAGGGCCGCCGCCCGGCGTTCCGCGAGCGGGGCGTCGCCGTCGTACAGGAACTGCGCCGTGTAACCGAACAGGAGCGCCTGCGCGAACGGCGACGGCGCGCTCGTCGTGACCTCGACGAGGCGGACCCGCCCGGCGGCCAGGTCGCCCATGAGCTCGGTCAGCGACGCGACGTCGAAGTCGTCGCGCAGGCACTCGCGCGCCGCCTCGAGCATGATCGGGAAGTCGGGGAACTGCGAGGCGACCTGCAGCAGCTGCGAGGCCCGCTGGCGCTGCTGCCACAGCGGCTGGCGCCGGTCGGGGCGGCGCCGGGGCAGCAGCAGGGCCCGCGCGGCGGCCTCCCGGAACCGGGCGGCGAACATCACCGAGCCGCCCAGCTCGTCCCGGACGGCCGCCAGCACCTCGTCCGGGTCGACGAGCAGGTCCTCGGCGGTGACGGCCGGCCCGCCGTCCCCGAGCCGGGCCCCGCCGTCACCGCCGTCCCCGGGGCCGACGGGGCCCAGGTCCCACCCCGTGTCGCCGGCGTCCGGGAGCCGCAGCACGATCCCGTCGTCGGCGTGCATCGCGGCGACGTCGGTGCCGTACCGCTCGCGCAGACGCGCGGCGACCACGAGCGCCCACGGCGCGTGCACGGGCGCGCCGAACGGGGAGTGGACGACGACGCGCCAGTCGCCGAGCTCGTCGCGGAACCGCTCGACGACGACGGTGCGGTCGTCCGGGAGCCGGCCCGTGGCGCGGCGCTGCTCGGTGAGGTACGCGGCCAGGTTGTCGGCGGCCCAGGCGTCGAGGCCGGCGTCGCGCAGGCGGGCGCGGCCGTCGTCGGTGCCGCGCTCGGCGTCCGCGGCCAGCAGCGCGTCGGTCTCGCGGACGAACGCGCCGACCGCTCGGCCGAGCTCGGCGGGGCGGCCGGGGGAGTCGCCCTTCCAGAACGGCAGGCGCCCCGGCAGGCCCGGGGCCGGGGTGACGAGGACCCGGTCGGGGGTGATGTCCTCGATCCGCCACGTGGACGACCCCAGCGTGAAGGTGTCCCCGACGCGCGACTCGTAGACCATCTCCTCGTCGAGCTCGCCGACCCGCTTGCCGCCCCGGGGGCGGGCTGCCCCGCCCGCGTCGGCGGGCGACCCGGCCGTGGGCGCGTCCGTCGCCAGGTACACGCCGTAGAGGCCGCGGTCGGGGATCGTGCCGCCGCTCGTGGCCGCCAGCCGCAGCGCGCCCGGCCGCCCGGAGAGGCGCCCCGTGGCCCGGTCCCACACGATCCGGGCGCGCAGCTCCGCGAAGTCCTCGCTCGGGTAGCGTCCCGCGAGCATGTCGAGCACGGCGCGCCACGCGCCGTCGCTCAGCGTGGCGAACGGCGCGGCGCGGCGGAACGTCGCCGCGAGCTCGTCGGCGTCCCAGTCGCGGGTGGCGAGCGCGGCCACCACCTGCTGCGCCAGGACGTCCAGCGGGTTCGCCGGGACCCGCAGCCGCTCGATCTCGCCGGCGCGCATCCGCTGGGCGACCACCGTGGCGGGCACGAGGTCGCCCCGGAACGTCGGGAAGACGACGCCGTGGGACACGGCGCCCACCTGGTGCCCGGCGCGCCCGATGCGCTGCAGCCCGCTCGCGACCGACGGCGGGGCGCCCACCTGCACCACCAGGTCGACGGCGCCCATGTCGATGCCGAGCTCCAGCGACGACGTCGCGACCACCGCGGGCAGCCGGCCCGCCTTGAGGTCGGTCTCCGTGCGGGTGCGCTCGGTGCGGCTCATCGAGCCGTGGTGGGCGCGGGCCAGCACCGGCGGCTCGCCGCCCTCGGGCGCGGGCGGCAGGCCGACCGACGCGCCGGACTGCCCCTGCGCCTGCGCCGGCCACTGCGTGCCGGGCTCCGGCAGGGCGGCGCCGGAGCGCTCGGCCCAGATCTCGTTGACCCGCGCCGTGAGGCGCTCGGCGCCGCGCCGGGAGTTGGTGAAGACCAGGGACGAGCGGTGGTCCGCGACGAGGTCCACCACGCGCTCCTCGACGTGCGGCCACACCGAGGCGCGGCGCAGCGGCGACGTCGCGTCGCCGGTGAGGTCCGCGGGCAGCCCGTCGCCGCCGTCGTCGACCACGGTGCCGGGTCCTGTGCCGGGTGCCGTGCCGGTCCCGTCGCCGGGGGCTGCGCCGTCCGCGCGGGCGGGACCGGCCGAGTCCAGGTCCGCCAGGTCGGGCACCGGCACGACCACATCGATCGCCCACCGCTTGTCCGCCGGCGGGTTCACCACGACCACCTCGCGCCCGCCCTCGGCGGCCGGGCGCCGGCCGCCGAGGAAGTCGGCGACCGCCTCCACCGGGCGGACGGTCGCGGACAGGCCCACCCGCTGGGCCGGCCGGTCCAGCATCGCGTCGAGCCGCTCCAGGCTGAGGGCCAGGTGCGCCCCGCGCTTGGTCCCCGCGACCGCGTGGATCTCGTCGACGACCACGGTCTCGACGCCGGCCAGCCCCGCCCGCGCCTGCGACGTCAGGACGAGGAACAGGGACTCCGGGGTCGTGACGAGCACGTCGGGCGGGCGCGTGGCGAACGCGCGCCGCTCGGACGCCGGCGTGTCACCGGTGCGGGCGCCGACCGTGACGTCCTCGACGGTGGTGCCGGCGCGGGCGGCGGCCTGGCGGATGCCGGCCAGCGGCGAGCGCAGGTTGCGCTGGACGTCGGCCGTGAGGGCCTTCAGCGGCGAGACGTACAGCACGCGGCAGCGGCGGGCGGGTTCCGGGCGGGGCGACGTCGTGAGCCGGTCGATCGCCCACAGGAACGCGGCGAGCGTCTTGCCGGAGCCGGTGGGCGCGACGACGAGCGCGTGCCGGTCGCTGCCGATCGCCTCCCAGGCGCCCGCCTGCGCCGGCGTCGGCGCGGCGAAGGCGCCGGCGAACCACGCGCGGGTCGCCGGGGCGAAGCGGGCCAGCGCGTCGGCGGCGGGGGTGTCGGTCACGTCGCCATCGTGGCAGGCGGGGCCGACAGGCCGCCCGTCGTGCGTGCGGCCCCGCGGGCTTGCGGTGCGTCCGGTGGGCCGTGGCAGGCTGGTCGCGTGCGCTACAGCGAGTTCCGCGAGCTGGTCGACGAGGTCTTCGGCCCGGGCTACGGCCGTGCCCTGGTCCGCGAGCAGGTGCTGCCGCGGCTGGACCAGCGGACCCCCGCCGAGGCCCTCGACGCGGGGGTCGAGCCGCGGGACGTGTGGCACGCCCTGTGCGACGCCCTCGACGTGCCCGACGCCGACCGCTGGGGGCGCGACGCCCGCCGGCAGGCGCCGCCGCGCCGCTGACGCCGCCCCCGCGCTGACGGGCTCAGGGGACCGCGGCGCGGCATCATGGCGCCATGAGTCGCGTGCCCGCCGCCCCGATGTCGGTCGCGGACCTGCGCTCCGGCCTGTGGTCCCTGGCCACGACGGCCGCGGGGCTCGCGGTCGCCATCGGCGTCGTCGACGGCGCCCGGGCGACCCCCGTGTGGGCGGTGCTGCCCGCCGCGCTCGTGGTCGGCGCGGGGGACGCGGTGCTGCGGGCCCCGCTGCGCCGGCTGGCGGGGGTCGTGGGCGCGCTCGGGGCGCTGGTCCTGGGGCTGGCGGCCCAGGTCGCCGTCCTCGTCGTCGCGCTGCGCCTGCTGCCCGGGCTCACCGTCCGGTCCTGGCCGGACGCCCTCGCGGTCCTCGTCATCGCCGCGTGCGTGATGGCGGTCGGGCACTGGGCCCTCGGGGCGAGCGACAACGCGTTCGTGGTCGCGGACCTCGTGCGCGGCGCACGGCGCCGGGCCGGCCTGTCCCGGCGCCGGCGGCGGGACGAGGGGGCGGGCGACGACGCGCCGCCCGGCCTGCTCGTCGTCATGCTCGACGGGGTGTCGCGGCCCACGCTGGAGCACGCGCTCGAGGCCGGCCTGACGCCGACCCTGGGGCGGTGGCTCTCCTCGGGCAGCCACCGCCTGGAGTCGTGGTGGGCGCGGGTCCCCTGCACCACCCCGGCGAGCACCCTGGGCCTGCTGCACGGGACGACGGCGCCGGTGCCCGCGTTCCGCTGGTGGTCGCGCGAGCACGGCCGTCTCGTCGTGACGAACCGTCCCGCCGACGCGGCGCTGGTGGAGGCCGCCGCGGGCGCCGGGCGCGGGCTCCTCGCGGACGGCGGCACCGCGGTGTCGACGATGTTCTCGGGCGGCGCCGCGACCTCCCTGCTCGTGATGAGCCGGGCGTCCGAGGGGCTGGGCCCTGGGCAGATGTTCGTGCGGTTCTTCGCCAGCCCGTTCGTCCTGGTGCGCGCGCTCGTGGTCACCGTCGCGGAGGCGGGCAAGGAGCTCTACCAGGGGTGGCAGCAGACGGTGCGCGGGGTACGTCCGCGGGTGTCCCGGCTGGGCTGGTACCCGGTGCTGCGCGCGGTGACGAACGTGCTCCTGCGCGACCTCAACACCTCGCTCGTCGCCGAGCAGCTGGTGCGCGGCGCGCCCGTGGTGTGCGTGGACCTCGTCGACTACGACGAGATCGCCCACCACGCGGGGCCGCTGCGCCCGGAGGCCCTGCGCGCCCTGGAGGGCCTCGACCGGGTGATCGGCCTGTGGGAGGAGGTGGCCCGCGGGGCGCCCCGCGACTACCGAGTCGTGGTGCTCTCGGACCACGGGCAGTCCCTCGGGGAGACGTTCGAGCAGGTCTCCGGGCGGTCCCTCGCGGACGAGGTGCGCCGGCTGATGGCGCGGACGCCGTCCGGCGGCGGGAACGTCTCGGACCAGGGCGTCCCGCCGGCCCGGGCAGGGCGGGACCGTGCCGCGCGACCGGGGCGCGCCGGGGGACCGGACCGGGAGGAGCGGGAGGCGTGGGGCCCGGCGAACACCGCCCTCAACTCGCTGCGCGGCGGCGACGCGCGCGTGCTCGTCGGGCCGGACCGGGACCGCCCGCGGCACGGCGGGCGGGAGCACGACGGCGGCCCCGGCGCGGGGCCCGCGAGGGCCGACCTGCCGGAGGTCGCGGTCGTCGGCTCCGGCAACCTCGGGATGGTGTGGTTCTGCCGGGAGCCGGCGCCGCTCGACGCCGCCCAGGTGTCCGCCCGCTGGCCGGCGCTGCTGCCGGGGCTCCTGGCCCACCCGGCCGTCGGGGTCGTCGTCGTGCGCGACGGAACCGGGCACGACGGCGGGCACGACGGCGGGCACGACGGCGTAGAGCCGGTCGTCGTGGCGCACGGCAGCGCGGGGACCCACCGCCTCACGGACGGGGCCGTCACGGGGCAGGACCCGCTCGCCGGGTACGGGTCGCGGGCGCGGGCCGACCTGCTGCGGGCCGCCCTCCTGCCCGACGCCGGCGACCTCGTGCTCGTCTCGGCGCTCGACCCGATGGGGCGCGTGCACGCCTTCGAGGGGCTGGTCGGCTCGCACGGCGGGCTGGGCGGGGCGCAGGGCGAGGCGTTCCTGCTGCACCCGGCGGAGCTCGACGTGCCCGACGCGGACCGGGAGGACGTCGACGGCCGGCGGATGCTGGTGGGTGCGGAGGCCGTGCACGCGCGGCTGGTGGGCTGGCTCTCGGCGCTGGGCCTGCGGGGCGAGCCGTGAGCGGCGCGCGGCGGGCGGGGGCTCGCGGCGGCGCCGCGACCGGACTGCGGGTGACCTGGCTGGGGCACTCGACCGTCGTCCTGGACCTGGTCGGGCCGGACGGCCGCGCGACGCGCCTCGTGACCGACCCGCTCCTGCACCGGCACGCCGGCCTGCTGCGGCGCCGCGGCGACCGCCCCGCGACCGACGCGTGGCGGGGCGCCCACGCGGCGCTCGTCTCCCACCTGCACCACGACCACGCCGAGCTGCGCTCGCTGCGGCTGCTGGGGGACGTGCCGGTGCTCGCGGCGCCCGCCAACGCGCGGTGGCTGCGGTCCAAGGGGCTGCGGGGCGTCGGCCTGGAGGGCACGTGGCGGGACACGGCGCACGACGCGCGGGCGGGCGGCCGGTCGGGGCACGCGACGCGCCCGGCCGGGGCGGGCAGCCCGCGGGCGTGGCACCCGGGGCAGTGGCACGACGTCGCCGGGGCGCAGGTGCGGCTCGCGCCGGCGGTGCACGGGGACCGTCCCATGCCGCACCGTCCGGGCGCCGCGGCGGGCCACCTGGTGCGGGCGGCCGGGGTGGACGGCGAACAGGGCGCGGGTCCGACGTTGTGGGCGGTCGGGGACACGGAGCACTTCCCGGGGATCGGTCACGTGCGCGACCTCGCCGGCGGACGCGTGGACGTGGCGCTGGTGCCGGTGGCGGGCTGGGGGCCCCGGCTGTCCGGCGGGCACCTGGACGCGGTGCGGGCCGCCGAGGTCTGCGCGGAGGTGGGCGTGCGGGTGGCGGTGCCCGTGCACTGGGGGACGCTGCACGCCCCGGGCGGGCGCCACCTGCCGCCGGGCTGGATGGACCACGCGGGCGAGGGCTTCGCCGCGGCGGTGCGGAGGGTGGCGCCGGGGACCCGGGCGGTCGTGCTGCGCCCGGGCGGGGCGTGGCGGTGGGACGACGGCTGAGCACGACGGAGCGGGGGTTGCGGCACGCCGGTGCGCCGGGACTGGCATCGAACAGATGTTCGGCTAGAGTGGGTCCACAGACACGTTCGCGTCCGTGCCCGTCCACAGCTCGCCGGCCGGTGGCCGACGGTGTCGGTGGCGGGACGTACGGTCGGCAACAACATGAGTACGCAGCCACGAACGCCGGCGCGCAGCCGCCGCGCCCAGAACGCAAAGGTGACCGACATGCCTGCACCGGCAGACCGTGATAAGGCCCTCGAGGCCGCGCTCGCACAGATCGACCGCAACTTCGGCAAGGGCTCGGTCATGCGTCTCGGCGAGGAGGGGCGTGCCCCGGTGGACGTCGTGCCGACGGGGTCCATCGCGCTCGACGTGGCGCTCGGGATCGGAGGGCTCCCGCGTGGCCGCGTCATCGAGGTGTACGGGCCCGAGTCGTCCGGCAAGACGACGGTGGCGCTGCACGCCGTCGCCAACGCCCAGAAGTCCGGCGGCATCGCCGCGTTCATCGACGCCGAGCACGCCCTGGACCCGGAGTACGCCAAGAAGCTCGGCGTCGACACGGACGCCCTCCTGGTCTCCCAGCCGGACACCGGCGAGCAGGCCCTGGAGATCGCGGACATGCTGATCCGCTCCGGGGCGCTGGACATCATCGTCATCGACTCGGTCGCGGCCCTGGTCCCCAAGGCCGAGATCGAGGGGGAGATGGGCGACAGCCACGTCGGCCTCCAGGCCCGGCTCATGTCCCAGGCGCTGCGCAAGATCGCGGGCGCGCTGAGCTCGTCCGGGACCACCGCGATCTTCATCAACCAGCTGCGCGAGAAGATCGGCGTATTTTTTGGCTCGCCCGAGACGACGACGGGCGGCAAGGCGCTGAAGTTCTACGCCTCGGTGCGCATGGACATCCGGCGCATCGAGACTCTCAAGGAGGGGACCGAGCCCGTGGGCAACCGCACGCGGGTCAAGGTCGTCAAGAACAAGATGGCGCCCCCGTTCAAGCAGGCGGAGTTCGACATCCTGTACGGGGTCGGCATCTCGCGCGAGGGCGGGCTCATCGACATGGGCGTGGAGCACGGGTTCGTGCGCAAGTCCGGCTCCTGGTTCACCTACGAGGGGGACCAGCTCGGCCAGGGCAAGGAGAACGCACGGGCGTTCCTGCGGGACAACCCCGACCTCGCCAACGAGATCGAGAAGAAGATCAAGGAGAAGCTCGGCATCGGCGCCCGGCTGGACGCGCCGGCCCCGGACGTCGCGGCCGATGCCGTGGCTCCGGCGGTGAAGGCCGACGTCGCCGCCGCCCCAGCCCCGGCCAAGGGCGGTGCGAAGGGGAAGAAGGCCCCGTTCTGATGGCCGGCCTGCCGGCGCGGTGCGTTCCCTCGGGGGTGGCATGACGGTGGTGGACCCGGGCGCCTGGGACGACGCGCCCGGCCCGGGTGGTACGGGCGGCCCGGGCACCCAGGGCGGTCGCGGCGAGGGGAAGCGTCGCGGCCGCCGGGGCGGGCGGGGTTCCTCGGCGGATGGCGCCGCGCGGGCCCGCGCACCGCGCCGCACCGTGGCCGAGCGGATCGAGGCCGGCGAGCTGAGTCTCGACGACGCGACGGAGAAGGCGCGGGAGGCACTGCTGCGGGTGCTGTCGGCGGCGCCGAAGAGCCGCGCGGAGCTGGAGCAGTCGCTGGCCCGCAAGGGCTACCCCGAGGCGGTGGTGGGCCCGGTGCTCGACCGCTTCGACGAGGTGGGCCTCGTCGACGACGCCGGGTACGCAGAGATGATCGTGCGCACGCGGCACGCCGAGCGTGGCCTGTCTCGCCGGGCGCTCGCCATGGAGCTGCGCCGCCGCGGCATCGACGAGGACACCGCGGCGACCGCGCTCGAGCAGGTGGACGGCGACGACGAGCGGGAGGCCGCGCTGGCCCTGGCGCGCAAGCACGTCGGCCGCACGCGGGGCCTCGAGCGCGACGTGCGGGTCCGCCGAGCGGTCGGGTCCCTGGGCCGCAAGGGATACGCTCCGGGCGTCGCGTTCGGTGCGGTGCGCGACGCCCTGGCCGAGGAGGGTGAGACCGGCCTCGACGACGTCGGCGTCGAGGACTGACGTCCGCGAGGACACGACAGGCTCCCGCGACGGAGGCAGGGGCCCGGACGCCGAAGAGCGTCCGAGCCCCTGCCGTGCGACCGCGCTGCCGAGGTCAGGTGGCGGTGGCGTCGCCGGTCGCGGCGATGGCGTTGCCGGGGCCGCCCTTGCCTGTGGGGGTCGCCGGGTTGCCGATGCCGGGCCCTGCGGCTGCGCCGCCCGACGTACGGCCGCTGAGGTACCGCGACAGCCATCGGGCCAGGGCGGTGAGCGCCCAGTTGATGACGATGAAGATCACGGCGGCGACCGCGAGGGTCTGCAGGTTGTTGCTGTTGCCGTTGCCGAACGTCTGGGCGGCCCGCAGCAGCTCCGGGTAGGCGATGATCTGCCCGAGCGCCGTGTCCTTGAGGACGACGACGAGCTGGGACACCAGGGCGGGCAGCATCGCGATGAGCGCCTGCGGGAGCTGGATGGAGCGCAGCGTCTGGCCGCCGGTGAGGCCGATCGCCAGCCCCGCCTCGGACTGCCCCTTGGGCAGGTTTCCGACGCCGGACCGCACCAGCTCGGCGATGACCGACCCGTTGTAGAGGATCAGGGCGACGACGACCGCGAGGAACGCGGGCTCGTCGCCGACGTCGTTGTAGCCGAAGAGCAGCCAGAAGAAGATCATCATCAGCAGCACCGGCACGGCACGGAAGAACTCCACGACCACGCCGCTGATCCACCGCACGGTCCGCGACGACGCGAGCCGCCCGGACCCGAACACGAGCCCGAACACCACGGCGCCCACGACCGCCCACGCGGCCGCGCGCAGCGTGTTCTGCAGGCCGGGCAGGAAGTAGTCCAGCCAGGCGCTGGAGGTGAAGATCGGGCCCCACAGGTCCCACGAGAGCTGGCCCTTGCGGCCGAGCTCGGCCAGCACGAGCGCGGCGATCCCCGCGACCACGATAGCGCCGACCACGTTCCCGATCGCGATGCCGCGACGGGCTCGCGGGCCCGGGGCGTCGAAGAGGACGGACTTCTGCGTGCTCATCGGCGCACCGCCAGTCGGTTCGAGAGGTACGTGGTCAGGAGGCCGATCGGGATCACCAGGACCACGAAGCCGATCGCGAACGTCATGAAGATCGCGTAGATGTAGTTGGCGTTGCTCTCGATCATCTCCCGCATGAGCGTGGAGGTCTCCGTCGAGACGCTCACCGCGGCCGCGACGGTGGAGTTCTTCAGCAGGGCGATGAGGGTGTTGCCGAGCGGTGCGACCGCGCCGCGGAACGCCTGCGGGAGGATGATCAGCCGCGCGGCGGGCAGGAACGACAGCCCGATGGCACGAGCCGCCTCCGCCTGGCCGAGGGGCACCGTGTTGACGCCGGATCGGATCGCCTCGCACACGAACGCCGCGTGGTACACCGTGAGGCCCACGACGGCGAACCGGAAGAAGTTCTGCGCGAAGTCGTCCGACAGGCTGATCTGCAGCTGCGTCCACACCGCGAGGAACAAGAACGTCATGATGACGGTCAGCGGCGTGTTGCGGAGCACGTTCACGTACGCCGCGCCGGCCCACTGCAGGCTCGCGATCGGCGAGATGCGCATCAGCGCCAGCACGGTGCCGAGGATCAGGGAGAAGATCGCCGCCCAGAACGTCAGCTGGATGTTCACCCAGAACGCCCCGGGCACGTCGTACTCGGCGAAGAGCGCGGCGAACTGGGAGAGGAAGTCACCCACGGTGTGTCATGCCTCCGGCGGGTCGTGGCGGGGGAGAGGGCGGGGCGAGGGGGGCGGCGCCGTGCGCGCCGCCCCCTCCGGGTCCCGTCAGGCGCAGGCGTCGGGCGTCGGCGGGTTCTGGTCCGCGTTGGGCTCGTAGCCCGTGCCCTCGGTGTTCGACATGACGAACTCCTCCCAGGAGCCGTCGTCGATCATCTCCTGGATCGCGGAGTTGACGTCCTCGCACACCTCGTTGTCCTGCGGCAGGCCCACGCCGTAGCGCTCCTCGGAGAACGGGTTGCCCACGACCTTGACCTTGCCCTTGTTGGCGTCCTGGCCGGCGAGGCCGGCGAGGATGATGTCGTCCGTGGTGACGGCGTCGACCTGGCCCGCGGTGAGCGCGGTGACGCACTCCGCGTACCCGGGGCGCTCCACGAGCTGGACGCCCTCGGCGTACTCGTCCTTGATGCGCTGCGCCGACGTGGAGCCGGTCACCGAGCACAGGTTCTTGCCCTCGAGCGTCTCCGGGCCGGTGATGTCCGAGTTGTCCTCGGCGACGAGGAGGTCCTGGCCGGCGACGAAGTACGGGCCCGCGAACGCGACCTGCTCCTTGCGCTCGTCGGTGATGGAGTACGTCGCGAAGATCATGTCGACCTGGCCGGTCTGCAGCATCGTCTCGCGGTTCGCGGACGGGGCCTCGACCCACTCGATCTGGTCCTCGGAGTACCCGAGCTTGTCGGCCACGTAGGTGGCCACGTCCACGTCGAACCCGGTGTACTCGCTGCCGTCCTGGTAGCCCAGGCCCGGCTGGTCGAACTTGATGCCGATCTTGATCGAGTCGCCGCCGCCGTCCGAGGAGTCGCCGCCGTCTCCGCCGTCGCCGCCGCCGACGTCCCCGCCACCGCAGGCGGCGAGCGTGAGCGCGGTGAGCGCGGCGAGCGTGGCGGCACCAACGTGTCGTGTGCGCATCGTTCTTACCCTTCGTGAGTGGTGGCCCGGGGGCCCGGTGCTCGCCAGCGAGGCCCGGTCCCACGGTCGGCGGGGGTCTCCCGCCGGGTGGAGCGTCGGTCTGTCGGGGTCGGGATGTCGTGGGTCCCGGAAGGTCCCGGGACCGGTGGGTCTCAGTGGGTCAGGATCTTGGACAGGAAGTCCTTGGCGCGGTCGCTGCGCGGTGCGGTGAAGAACTCCTCCGGCGTCGCCTCCTCGACGATCTCGCCGTCGGACATGAACACGACGCGGTTCGCCGCCTTGCGGGCGAACCCCATCTCGTGGGTGACGACGATCATCGTCATCCCCTCCTTGGCAAGCGCGACCATGACGTCCAGCACCTCGTTGATCATCTCGGGGTCGAGGGCCGAGGTCGGCTCGTCGAAGAGCATCACCTTGGGCTGCATCGCCAGCGCGCGGGCGATGGCGACGCGCTGCTGCTGCCCGCCCGAGAGCTGTGCGGGCATCTTGTGCGCCTGGTTCTTCACCCCGACGCGGTCCAGCAGGGCGAGCGCCCGCTCCTTCGCGGCGGCACCGCGCTCCCGGCGGACCTTGACCGGCCCGAGCGTCACGTTCTCGAGGATGGTCTTGTGGGCGAACAGGTTGAACGCCTGGAACACCATGCCGACGTCCGCGCGGAGCTTCGCCAGCGCCCGGCCCTCCTGCGGCAGCGGCTGGCCGTCGATCACGATCTCGCCCTCGTCGACGGTCTCGAGCCGGTTGATGGCCCGGCACAGCGTCGACTTGCCCGACCCGGACGGGCCGATGACGACGAGGACCTCGCCCCGGTGCACCGTCAGGTCGATGTCCCGCAGCACGTGCAGGTCGCCGAAGTGCTTGTTGACCCCCTTGAGCTCCACGAGCGGGGGGCCGAGCTCCTCGGGCGCGCCGGGCTTCCCCGCCGCCGTCGTTTCGCCGTGATCCATCTCTCGAACCTAACCAGTCGTCGTGACGTCGACCAGCACCAGCGGCCCCGGTCGCGCAACGGTTGAGTAACGGTGCGTCCATTCGAGGTCACGACGGCGTGCCGGATGAGGGGCACCACGTCGGGACCCACGCGAGCGGCACCGTACCCTAGGAACGATGTCCCTCACCACGCAGAACCCCGCGGTGGCGCCCGCCGAGGACCCGGCGACGGCGCAGGCCGGAGCCCCGGCGCGCACGTACCTGGTGCGCACGCTCGGGTGCCAGATGAACGTGCACGACTCGGAGCACATGGCCGGCATGCTCGAGCAGGCCGGGTACACGCGCGCCGCGCCCGAGGACGAGGCGGCGAGCAGGGCCGACGTCGTCGTGATCAACACGTGCGCCGTCCGCGAGAACGCCGCCACCCGCCTCTACGGCAACCTCGGCCAGCTCGCGGGCCTCAAGGCGGACCGCCCGGGCATGCAGATCGCCGTCGGCGGCTGCCTCGCGCAGAAGGACCGCGGCGAGATCGTCGACAAGGCCCCCTGGGTCGACGTCGTGTTCGGCACCCACAACCTCGACGCGCTGCCCGTGCTGCTGGAGCGCGCGCGACACAACGCCGAGGCGCAGGTCGAGATCGCCGAGTCGCTGCAGGTGTTCCCCTCCACGCTGCCCACGCGGCGCGAGTCCGTCTACGCCGGCTGGGTGTCGATCTCCGTCGGCTGCAACAACACCTGCACGTTCTGCATCGTGCCGCACCTGCGCGGCAAGGAGCGCGACCGCCGCCCCGGCGAGGTGCTCGCCGAGGTCGAGGCGCTCGTCGCGTCCGGCGCCGTCGAGGTGACGCTGCTCGGCCAGAACGTCAACAGCTACGGCGTCGAGTTCGGCGACCGCGGCGCCTTCGCCAAGCTGCTGCGCGCCTGCGGCGAGATCGACGGGCTCGAGCGCGTCCGCTTCACGTCGCCGCACCCCGCCGCCTTCACCGACGACGTCATCGACGCGATGGCGGACACGCCGAACGTCATGCCGCAGCTGCACATGCCGCTGCAGTCCGGCTCGGACCGGGTGCTGCGCGCCATGCGCCGCTCGTACCGCTCCGCGAAGTTCCTGGGGATCCTCGAGCGGGTGCGCGAGCGCATGCCCGACGCCGCGATCACCACCGACATCATCGTGGGGTTCCCGGGCGAGACGGAGGAGGACTTCGCCGAGACGCTGCGCGTCGTCGAGGCCTCCCGCTTCAGCTCGGCGTTCATGTTCCAGTACTCGCCCCGCCCCGGCACCCCGGCCGCGACCATGGACGGCCAGCTGCCGAAGGAGGTCGTGCAGGAGCGGTTCGACCGGCTGCTGGCGCTCCAGGAGCGGATCAGCGCCGAGGAGTCGGCCCGGCAGGTCGGCCGCACCCTCGAGGTCCTGGTCGCGGAGGGCTCCGGGAAGAAGGACGGCGCCACCCACCGGCTGTCCGGGCGGGCGCCCGACAACCGCCTCGTGCACGTGGCCGTGCCGGCCGGCCTGGCCGAGCACGTGGCCGGCGGGCCGCCGGTGACCACCGACGACCCCCGGCTGGCCGAGACGGGGGCCCTGGACCCGCGGCTGCCCCGCCCGGGCGATCTCGTGACCGTGGACGTCACCCGCGCGGCACCGCACCACCTCATCGCCGACTCGGCGCTCGCGGGCGGCACCTACGCGGTGCGCCGCACCCGGTCGGGCGACGCCTGGGCGCAGCGGGAGAGGACACGTCTCACGGGCGACGACGGCCACGGTCACGGCGACGGCGGCGCGAGCGCCGGGCCCGTCAGCCTCGGGATGCCGACGCTGCGTCGCTGACGTCGCTTCCCGGCCGCCGGCGAGCCCAGAGCGCCGGTGCTCGGCCGGGGTCCTGCGTCGAGGTGCCCGGTCGGTGCTCAGTCGGGGTCCGTCGCGTCGCCGCCGGGGCCGCCCGGCGCGACGGTGCCGACGGTGGCGAAGAACTGCGAGGCGGTGACGAGCCCGCACGACACCGTCGCGGCGAGCTGCTCGTCGGTGGCCCCGTGCTCGAAGTCGACCGACACCTCGGCGTACAGCGCGAGCCCGTCGCCCTCCGGCCGGGTGTAGACCTTGGGCCATACCCGTTCGCGGTTCCAGTCGTTGACGGTCTGCAGCACGGACAGCCGCGAGGTGGGCGTGACCGCCCCGGCCCAGCGACCGCGCACCTGCAGGATCTCGGAGTGGTCGCCGAGCAGGAGGAACCAGAACCGGTTGCCGTCCCAGGTACCCGTGATGTCGCCGTCGGAGTCGGTGCGGAACCGGTAGCCGCGGCGCGTCAGGTCGTCGGCGACGCGGGCGGCGCTGAGCGAGCGAGGCCGCGCGGGGCCGACCCGCCCGCGGCCGGGACGCCCGGGTTGCCCGGTCGCGGGGCGAGGCGCCGCGGCACGGCGCCTCGCGAGGGAACCCTCGACCGCTCGGCCGGCGCCCCGGGCGGCCCGCAGGGCGCCGCCGGCGGCGAGCCGGGCCACGCCCGCGGCGCCGCGCGCCGTACGCCGTGCGCCGTCGCGCCAGCCGCCGCTCACGGTGCGCTCCGCAGCGGGTCGGGGAACGTGGAGTCGAGGTGCTCGAAGAACATCGACCCCGTGCTCAGCCCGCACTGCAGCAGCTGGTCGAGCTGCTCGTCGCTGACGCCGTGGCCCACGTCCACGGTGACCTCGGCGCACACGACGACCGTCCCGTCGTCGCGCACGCGCACGTAGGTCTTGGGCCAGATGCGCTCCGCGTTCCACCCGTTGCACAGCTCGAGGACGTCCTCGAGCCGTTCGATCGTCAGGTCCCGGTGCCACTGGCCGCGCACCTGCAGCACCTGGGAGTCGTCACCGAGGACCAGGAAGTAGAACAGCCAGCCGTGCCAGAGGCCGCCCACGTCGCCGTCGGAGTCCACGAAGTAGGAGAACCCGGCGGCCTCGAGCCACTGCTCGACCCGTGCGCGGGAGAGTGGTGAGGGCGGCTCCCCGGCGGGCTCGTCCACCTCGTCCGACGTCTCGCCGGCGTCCACGTGGCGCAGCAGGAGGTCCTCGACCCTGGCGCGCAGCTCGTCGTCACCCATCGCCTCGGCCCGGCCTGCCGAGGCCGACCGGGACCTGCTCGTCCGGCGTGCACCGAAGAACTTCACCTCGCCCACGCTACACGTCGAGCCGTGCGCGGGGCGGACCGTCCACCGACCCCACGCCCGGAGCGGGCACGCGCCGGGCGGTAGGTTGGCGCCGTGACCGTCCGTGCCGTCGCGCTCCCGGCGACCCCCCTGCTCGTGCGCGGAGCCGCGGGCGCCGAGGACGTCCTGACCACGACCCGCGAGCGGGCGGCCACTCTGCTCGGGCGCCTGCTCGACGACGCCGGCGGCGCGCGCGACCTGCTGGTCGTCGCGCCGCTTCCCCGGGGCGCGACGCCGCCGGACGACGCCGGCCCCGCACCCCGGCGGCCGTCGCTCGCCGGGGCCGGGATCCCCGACCGGTGGCTGCCCGACCTCGACGGCTGGCCGCGGGCGGGGGCGGCGCACGTGCCCGCGTCGGTGGCGCTCCTCACCCTCGGCCGTGCGCTGGTCGCCCGCGGCGAGCCGGGGCGTCGCGGTGCCGTCGGAGTGATCGAGCTGCCCGCCGACGCCCCGCCGTCCGTCGTGGCGCGCGCCGTCGCGTCGGTGCGGGCCGCCGCCGCGACGGTGCTGGCGTGGTCGCCGGGTCCGTCCACGCAGCCCGTCGCGGAGATCGCCGCCGCCCTGGTCGCCGAGGCCGGTTGGGTGCCGGAGACGACCGCGACCGTCGAGCGCGGGGACCACCTCCCGGGCCGCTACGAGCTGACGGCCTGGCGGGAGGACCGGCGGGAGCGCGGGTCCCTCGCGGGCTAGGGTCGCCTCCGTGAGCGCACCTGGCACCCCCGCCGTCCCCGACCGCGCGGCGCCCACGGCCGCGCCCGTCGTCGCCGTCGTCGGGCCCACGGCGACCGGCAAGTCGGACCTGGCGATCGACCTCGCCCTCGCGCTGGACCCCGCGGAGATCGTCAACGCCGACGCGTTCCAGCTCTACCGGGGCATGGACGTCGGCACCGCCAAGGTGCCCCCGGGCGCGCGGCGCGGCGTGCCGCACCACCAGCTGGACGTGCTGGACCCGTCCGAGGACGCCTCGGTGGCCCGCTACCAGGAGGCCGCCCGCGCCGACCTGGACGCGATCGCGGGCCGGGGTGCCCGCGCGGTCGTCGTGGGCGGCTCGGGCCTGTACGTGCGGGCCCTGCTCGACCACATGGACTTCCCCGGCACCGACCCCCGGGTGCGCGAGCGGCTGGAGGCGCGCGCCGAGACCGAGGGGCGCCGCGCGCTGCACGCCGAGCTCGCCCGGATCGACCCGCGGGCCGCGGAGTCGATCGGCCCGCACAACACGCGGCGGATCGTGCGGGCGCTGGAGGTCATCGAGCTCACGGGGCAGCCGTACACGGCCAACCTGCCGCGCCAGGAGTACGTCCGCCCGGCCGTGCAGATCGGGCTGGACTGCGACCGGGAGGTGCTGGACGCGCGCGTGGCACGCCGGGTGGAGCGCATGTGGGACGCCGGGCTCCTGGCCGAGGTGCGGGCCCTCGCGTCGCCGGCGCAAGGGGGCGCCGGGCCCGGGCTCGGGGCGACGGCGGCACGAGCCGTGGGGTACGCGGAGGTGCTGGCCTGCTGGCGCGGCGAGCTGAGCGAGGACGGGGCGCGCGAAGCGGTCGTGGCCAACACCCGCCGGCTCGCGCGCAAGCAGATGGGCTGGTTCGGCCGCGACCCGCGCGTGCACTGGCTCGACGCCGGCTCGCCCACGCTGCTCCAGGACGCGCTGCGGGTCGTGCGCGACGCCGACGCGGGGGCGCTGCCCGCGCCGGAGGCCGGTCCGGTGCGCCGTAGGCTGGGCTCATGACGCTGCGCTTCACCAAGGGTCACGGCACCCACAACGACTTCGTGCTGGTCGCCGACACCCGGGGTGACCTCGACCTGACCCCCGACGACGTGCGCCGCCTGTCCGACCGTCGCGGGGGGATCGGGGCCGACGGCGTCATCCGCCTCGCGCCCACCGCCGCGATCGCCCGGGCGGGCGAGTCCGTGGCCGACGAGGTGCTCGCCGACGAGCCGGCGGCCATCTGGTTCATGGACTACCGCAACGCCGACGGCTCCGTCGCCCAGATGTGCGGCAACGGGGTGCGCGTGTTCGCGGCGTTCGCCGAGCGCACGGGCCTGGCCGACCTCGCGGACGGCGAGGAGCTGGCGCTCGGGACGCGGGCGGGCGTGCGCCGCGTGCGCAAGGAGCCCGACGGCTGGTACGCCGTCGACATGGGGGCCTGGCACCTGCCCGGCGGCGAGGACGCCGCCCGGGCCGGGGCCGACGCCGCGGTCGCCGCCGCCGGGTGGACCGCGCCGCGGCCCGCCCTGAGCGTCGACGTGGGGAACCCGCACACCGTGGTGGCCCTCGCCCGGGACGACGAGCTCGCGGCGGTGGACCTGACGCTGCCGCCCCAGGTCGAGCCGCTGCCGCCCGAGGGGACCAACGTCGAGCTCGTCGTGCCGCTCGCCGAGGCGGTCGACTCCGACGGGCGGCCCGTGGGCCGGCTGCGCATGCGGGTCCACGAGCGCGGCGTCGGCGAGACGCAGTCCTGCGGGACGGGGGCGTGCGCGGCGGCGCTGGCGGTGCGGACCTGGGCCGGCGCTGCCGCGGACGCCGTCGTCCCGGACGTGTGGGAGGTCGAGGTGCCCGGCGGCGTGCTGCGCGTGCGGGTCCTCGAGGGCGGGCACGTCGAGCTGGCGGGGCCCGCCGAGCTGGTCTTCACCGGGGACGTCGAGCTGTAGCGCCCGGTCGCCACCTCCGGGTGACCGCGGGGGAGCGCCGGGTCCGGTGGTCCGGTCAGCGGTCCACGCGCAGGACGCGGAACCCCTTGGCCGACGCCGCCCGGGTCACCGGCACGTCCAGCTCGGCGCTGATCCAGCGTGCCAGCGAGTCGGAGCCGAGGTTCTTGGCGACGACGAGCCACGCCGCGCCGGCGTCGTCCAGGCGGGGGAGCCAGGTGCGCAGCAGGTCGTGCAGCACGGACTTGCCGACCCGGATCGGCGGGTTCGACCAGATCGCGGCGAACCGCACGTCGTCGGGCACCTGGTCGGCGGTCACGGCGCGCAGGTTCGTCAGCCCGAGCCGGTCGGCCGTACCGCGGAGCAGGTCGAGGGCCCGCTCGTTGACGTCCACCGCCCAGACGGTGGCGTGCGGGGCTCGCGACGCCATCGTGATCGCGAGCGGCCCCCAGCCGCAGCCCAGGTCGAGCAGGTGGCCGCCGTCCGGGGGGTCCGGCACCTCGGCCAGCAGGACCCGGGTGCCCTTGTCGACGCCGCCGGGGGAGAAGACGCCGCCGGCCACGTCGACCTCGACGTCGCGACCGGCCAGGTGGACGACCTGGCGGCGGCGCTCGGCGGGGGAGGCCGGCCGTGCGGTGAAGTAGTGGTCCGGCTGCTCGCTCACGGGCCGATCCTACGGCCGCCGTCGCCGCCCCCCGACGCCCGCCCGTCCGCCCGGCGAGAATTTCGTGGGATCGGGACGATCCGGCGTGCGACCCTTGTTGTACCCGTCGACGGGACCGGTCCCGAGACCGACGACGTGACCGACGCCCGCACGCTGCCAGCAACCCGAGAGGCTCACCTTGACCCATACCCCGACCAACCCCGACACCCCGCTGACCGGCCCGTCGGAGCCCTCGGACGCCGCGCGCGACGCGCAGGCGATCGCGGACGACGTGGTCGCCAGGGTGCTCGCCCGGGCGGGGACCGCGCGCACGGCCGGCACCACCGTCCACGCGGCGCACGACGGCGACCAGCTCGACCTGGCGGAGCGCACGGCCCTGCGCCGCGTCGCGGGCCTGTCCACCGAGCTCGACGACGTCACCGAGGTCGAGTACCGCCGGCTGCGCCTCGAGAAGGTGGTCCTCGTGGGCCTGTACTCCGGGGGCGAGGCGGCGGCCCGCGAGGCCGAGGTGTCGCTGCGCGAGCTCGCCGCGCTCGCCGAGACGGCGGGCTCGCAGGTGCTCGACGGGATGCTGCAGCGCCGCCAGAAGCCGGACCCCGGCACCTACCTCGGCTCCGGCAAGGCGGCCGAGCTCGCGGACGTCGTGGCCGCCTCCGGCGCCGACACCGTCGTCGCGGACACCGAGCTCGCGCCGTCGCAGCGGCGCGCGCTCGAGGACATCGTCAAGGTCAAGGTGATCGACCGGACGGCGCTGATCCTCGACATCTTTGCCCAGCACGCGAAGTCCCGGGAGGGCAAGGCCCAGGTCGAGCTGGCCCAGCTGGAGTACCTGCTGCCGCGCCTGCGCGGCTGGGGCGACTCGATGTCCCGGCAGGCCGGTGGCCAGGTCGGCGGCCAGGGCGCCGGGATGGGCTCCCGCGGTCCCGGCGAGACCAAGATCGAGCTGGACCGCCGCCGGATCCGCAACCGCATGGCCAAGCTGCGGCGGGAGATCGCTGCGATGGAGCCCGCCCGCCGCACGAAGCGGCTCGAGCGGCAGCGGCACGCGGTACCGAACGTCGCGATCGCCGGCTACACCAACGCGGGAAAGTCCTCCCTGCTCAACGCCCTGACCGAGGCCGGCGTCCTGGTGGAGAACGCGCTGTTCGCCACCCTGGACCCGACGGTGCGGCGCGCGCGCACGGAGGACGGCCGCCAGTACACGCTCACCGACACGGTCGGGTTCGTGCGGCACCTGCCGCACCAGCTCGTCGAGGCGTTCCGCTCCACCCTCGAGGAGGTCGGCGACGCCGACCTGCTGCTGCACGTGGTCGACGCCTCGCACCCCGAGCCGGAAGGGCAGATCGCCGCGGTGCGTGAGGTGCTCTCGGAGATCCCGGGGATCGACCGGGTGCCGGAGGTGGTCGTCCTGAACAAGGCGGACGTCGCCGACCCGGAGGTGGTGGGGCGCGTGCAGCGCCGCGAGCCGCGCACCGTCGTGGTCTCCGCGCACACCGGCGAGGGGATGGCGGAGCTGCGGGCACTCGTGGCCGCCGAGCTGCCGCGCCCGCACGTCGAGGTGGACCTCGTCGTGCCGTACTCCCGCGGCGACCTGGTGCACCGCGCGCACGAGCACGGCAGCGGGATGCGCACCGAGCACCTCGCCGAGGGCACGCGGGTGCGGGGCCACGTCGACGAGGGCCTGGCCGCCGAGCTGCGCCGCGCGGCGCACTGAGCCGGAGCGCCGCGACCGGCGCAGCGTGACCGCGGGCGTCGGTGACCGCGCCTACGATCGTGCGGTGACTTCCCACGACACCGCCGACGCGCCCGCCACCGACGCCCTGCTCGACCTGGCGGTCGCCGGTCTGGGCGGTGGTCGGCGCGAGGGCCAGCACCGCATGGCGGTCGCCGTCGACGACGCGGTGGAGGCCGGACGCCACCTGCTCGTGCAGGCGGGCACTGGCACGGGCAAGTCGCTCGCCTACCTGGTGCCCGCAGTGCGGCACGCGGTCGTCGACGGGCGCCGCGTGGTGGTGTCGACGGCGACCCTGGCACTCCAGCGCCAGGTGGTGGCCCGCGACCTGCCGCTGGTGGCCGAGACGGTCGGGCCGCGGCTGCCGCGCCCGCCCCGCGTGGCCCTGCTGAAGGGCTGGCACAACTATCTGTGCCGCCACAAGATCACCGGGGGATACCCGGCCGAGGGCGCCACCCTGTTCGACCTGCCGCCCGACCCCGGGCCGGGCGAGGGCGCCGCCGCGGAGCAGCACCCGGCGCCCCCCGCGCCGGACGGCGGCCGGGGGACGCCCGGCGAGGACGGCGCGCGCCTCGCCGACCACGTGCGGCGGCTGCACTCCTGGGCCGACGAGACCGAGACCGGCGACCGCGACGACCTCGTCCCCGGCGTGCCCGACCGTGCCTGGCGGCAGGTGTCGGTCACGGCGCTGGAGTGCCTCGGCAACCGGTGCCCGCTGCTCGCCGAGTGCTTCCCCGAGCGCGCGCGTGCCACCGCGCGGGAGGCGGACGTCGTCGTGACCAACCACGCGATGCTCGGCATCGCCGCGTCCGGGAACACGGGGGTGCTGCCGGAGCACGACGTCGTCGTGGTGGACGAGGCGCACGAGCTCGCCGAGCGCGTCACGGCGTCGGCCACGGTCGACCTGTCGCTGACGGTCGTCGAGCACGCCGCCCGCCTGGCGCGCCGGCACGCCGGCACGGAGACGTCGGCCCTGGACGCGGCGTCGCAGCGCCTCGGGTCGGTGCTGGCCACGGCCCCGGCGGAGCGCTTCGGCGCGGGCCTCCCCGACGAGCTGCGCGCCGCCGTCGCGGGCGTGCGGGACGCCGCGCGCGAGCTGCTGACCCGCCTCAAGCCCACGGCGGACCGGTCCGCGCAGGACGCCGGCGCCGCGGAGGCCGGGCAGAAGATGGCGCAGTCCGCCGTCCTGCAGCTCTTCGAGGTCGCCGAGCGGATGGCCGCCGAGGACACCAGCGACGACGTCCTGTGGTGCTCGCGCCCGGGCGAGAACTCGCCGTGGGGCGGCGACGGGGTGACCCGGCTGCACGCCGCGCCGCTGGCGGTCGCCGGCCTCATCCGCACCCACCTGCTCGGCGAGTCCACGGGCGTGTTCACGTCCGCGACGCTCGCCCTCGGCGGCACGTTCGACCCGGTCGCGCGGTCCCTCGGGCTGGCCGCGTCCGGCGGGTCCGACGAGACGCCCGACTGGCAGGGTCTCGACGTCGGCAGCCCGTTCGACTACCCGCGCCAGGGCATCCTGTACGTCGCGCGGCACCTGCCCGCGCCGGGGCGGGAGCCGACGACGGACGCGCAGCTGACCGAGATCGCCGAGCTGATCACCGCCGCGGGCGGGCGGACGCTGGGGCTGTTCTCGTCCCGCCGGGCGGCGCAGGCCGCCGCCGAGGCGATGCGTGAGCGGCTCGACGTTCCCGTGCTGTGCCAGGGCGACGACCAGCTGCCCACGCTCGTGCGCGCGTTCGCCGACGACCCGGCCACCTGCCTGTTCGGGACGCTGTCCCTGTGGCAGGGCGTGGACGTGCCCGGGCCGTCGTGCCAGCTCGTGCTGATCGACCGCATCCCGTTCCCCCGGCCGGACGACCCGGTCAAGGCCGCCCGCGCCCGCGCGGTCGAGCAGTCCGGCGGCAACGGGTTCATGCAGGTCTCCGCCACGCACGCGGCCCTCCTGCTCGCCCAGGGCGCCGGCCGCCTGGTGCGCACCGATGCCGACCGCGGCGTCGTGGCCGTGCTCGACCCTCGGCTCGCCACGGCCCGCTACGGGACGTTCCTGACCCGTTCCCTGCCGGACTTCTGGCCGACGACCGACTCCGCGCTCGTCCGCGCTGCGCTGCGCCGCCTGGACACCTAACCTGGCGGCGTGGACCAGTCGCGCAGCACGACCAAGCTCGCCGTCGTCGGTGCCGGGGCCGTGGGCGCGACCCTCGCCTACGCGGCTCTCGCCCGTGGCGCGGCCCGGACCGTGGCGCTCATGGACGTCAACCGGACGAAGGTCGAGGCGGAGGTGCTCGACCTGCGGCACGGGGGCATGTTCATCCCGCAGGCCGAGATCGAGGGCTCCGACGACATCGAGGTCTGCCGCGGGGCGGACGTCGTGGTCGTGACGGCGGGCGCCAAGCAGCGGCCGGGGCAGAGCCGGCTCGACCTCGCGGAGGCGACCGTCGGGCTGACCCGGTCGATCATGCCGAGGCTCGTCGAGGTGGCGCCGGACGCCGTGTTCCTCATGGTGACGAACCCGGTCGACGTCGTCACGTACGCGGCGCAGCAGGTCACCGGGCTGCCGCACGAGCGGGTGCTCGGGAGCGGCACGGTGCTGGACTCGTCGCGGCTGCGGGACGCGCTGGCACGGCACTGCGGTGTCGCCGTGGGCAACGTGCACGCCTACATCGCGGGGGAGCACGGCGACTCCGAGATCGTGCTGTGGAGCTCGGCGACGATCGCGGGCGTGCCGCTGCTGGACTGGCGTCCGTTCCGTGGCCGGCCGCCGCTCGACGCCGCGGCCCGGGACGCGATCGCCGCGGACGTGGTCTCGTCGGCCTACCGGGTGATCGAGGGCAAGGGAGCGACGAACTACGCCGTGGGCCTGGCCGGGACACGGATCATCGAGGCCGTGCTCAACGACGAGCACCGGGTGATGTCGGTGTCCTCGCGGCTGGACGGTTTCTACGGGATCAGCGGCGTGTGCCTCTCCGTGCCGTCGCTCGTCGACCGCCGCGGCGTCGCCGAGACGATCGACACGCCGCTGTCCGACGCGGAGGTCGCGGGCCTGAGATCGTCCGCGGAGAGCATGCGGGCGGTCCAGCGCCGGCTGGGCCTGTAGCCGGGCCCCTCACCGGGCCCCGCGGGCACGCGTCGCTCCCGTCGAGGGCCGCCGCTCGGGCGGTGGCGCGGCCCGGACGGCTCAGAGGCTGCGCAGCACCGCGACGACCCGTCCGAGCACCTGCGCGGCGTCGCCCGGGATGGGGCTGTAGGCGGCGTTCTGCGGCATGAGCCACACGTGGCCGTCCGCCTGCTTGAAGGTCTTGACGGTGGCCTCGCCGTCGATCATGGCGGCCACGACCTCGCCGTTCTCGGCGACGGGCTGGCGCCGCACCACGACCCAGTCGCCGTCGCAGATGGCGGCGTCGACCATCGAGTCCCCGGCGACCTCGAGCAGGAAGAGCTCGCCCTCACCCACGATCTGACGCGGCAGCGGGAAGACGTCCTCGACGAGCTGCTCGGCCAGGATCGGGCCACCGGCGGCGATGCGGCCGACGAGGGGCACGTACGACGGCGCGGTGACCGCCTCGTCGGTGAGGACGGGGACGGCGGGTGCCGCGCCCGGTGCGCCCGTGCCGGCTGCTTCGTCGGCGGGTGCGTCCGGGTCGACGACCTCCATCGCGCGCGGCCGGTTCGGGTCGCGCCGCAGGTAGCCCTTGCGCTCGAGCGTCATGAGCTGGTGCTTGACCGAGGAAGGGCTGGACAGCCCGACGGCCTCGCCGATCTCGCGCATGGTCGGCGGGTACCCGCGGTCCTCGACCGAGGTGCGGATCGTCTCCAGGACGCGCCGCTGGCGCGGCGTCAGCCGGTCCGACCCGGCCGCGAGCTCGCTCACCGGGGCCAGCGCCGCACCGGCCCCGGACCCGTTCCGTCCGCTCGTCATGACGCACTCCCGTCCCTCGTCGCCGCGGCCACGCGCCGGACCACGGGGCCCGGCGTACCGCCGGCCCGCGCCGTCCTGAGCGTTGCGCCCACTGTAGGCCAGATCACCCGTCACATCAAACACCTGTTCGACATCTCGGGCGAGTGGGCTCGACGCCGTCGGGGGCGCGTGGTACACCTGGAACAGGTGTTCGACGTACAGGTGTTCGACGTACGGACGTTCGAGCCGGCGCGGGCGTCGTGACGGGACGAACGGTGACGAGAGGACCAGCACCATGGCCAGGACCACAGAGCCCCACGGACTCCTCGGCCTCGGCGGCCTGCGCCTGACGCGGCGCGGGCGCGTCGTGGTCGTCCTGCTCGCGCTCGTGCTCTCGGCGGCCGCGGGCCTCGTGGGCCAGCGGGCGGTGGCGGAGGCCCCGGCGGGGCCCGTGGAGGTGCGCCTGCACGCGGTGGCGCCGGGGGAGTCCCTGTGGGACTACGCGAGCCAGCTCGTCGAGGTGGACGAGGACGTGCGCGACGTCGTCGCGGACCTGCGGGCGCTGAACCGGATGGACTCCGCGGACCTGCAGGTGGGGCAGGTGGTACTCCTGCCGGTGCGATGACGCAGGCCGCGGCGCGGACCGTGTTGCGCGGTGCCTGCCTTCCCGCCTACGTTGTCGGGCAGCCGGGCGTGCCGGTCCGGCACCGAGCGCAGGAGAACACCGATGCACTGCCCGTTCTGCCGACACGCGGACTCGCGAGTCATCGACTCCCGGACGTCCGACGACGGCACCGCCATCCGCCGGCGTCGGCAGTGCCCGGCGTGCCAGCGCCGCTTCACCACTGTCGAGACGGCGAGCCTGTCCGTGGTCAAGCGCTCCGGCGCCTCCGAGCCGTTCAGCCGCGACAAGATCGTCTCGGGCGTGCGCAAGGCGTGCCAGGGCCGTCCGGTGAGCGCGGACGACCTGGCCCTGCTGGCGCAGCGCGTGGAGGAGACGCTGCGCGCCACCGGGAGTCCCGCGATCGACGCGAACGAGGTCGGCCTGGCGATCCTCGGGCCGCTGCGCGAGCTCGACGAGGTCGCCTACCTGCGCTTCGCGAGCGTCTACCAGGACTTCGACTCTCTCGAGGACTTCGAGAGCGCGATCACGTCGCTGCGCGCCGAGCGGGAGACGCGGCGGGCGCGGGCCGCCGGTGAGGGCGCCGACTCCGGTGACGACACCGGCGACACCGGTGCCGACGATGCCGGGGACGGTGCCCCCGACACGGAGTCCCGCGGCCGACCCGCCGACGGGAGGGACGAGACCCCCGACCGTGACCGGGCCGACGGGCGGGACGAGGCGTCGTCCGGCGACACGTCGCCCCAGGCGACACCGCTGCGCGGCTGACCGCGGCGGTCGGTCCCGGGGCGGGACGCCCGTCGTCGCGTCGGGCGGCAATTCGGTAGCGGTCCCGGCGCCGGTGCCGCATGCTTGACGCCACGTGCGGGCGACCGCCCGCACGACCGACCGAGCGTGAGGTGGTCGCGATGACGGCGGAGGGGACGGACCCCGGGGCGTCCGGGCACGAGGCCGGTGCGACGGCGCCGAGCGAGGACACGAAGGCGAGGTTCCGCGAGGCGCTCGAGCGGAAGAACGCGGCTCGGCACCGGTCGGCGTCCTCGGACGCGAACACCGGCGCGGTGCACGGTTCCGAGACGAACGGCCCGGTGCAGAGGATGTTCCGCCGCAAGTCCGGCTGAGCGCTGCCGCCAGGCCGGACGCCGCGAGGGCGCCCCGGGAGGTCCCGGGGCGCCCTCGTCGTCGGTCCGGCTCGTCGGTCCGGTCGGGTCTCCCGCTCGGTCGTGGAGCCCGGCGCGGCTCGTCGGCCCGTCAGCCGGCGGCCGGCCCCGGGGGGAACTCGGGCCGCTCGAAGGCGTCGCGGATGCGCAGGCGGACGGTGGACTCCATGGCCTGGAGCTTGGCGGACGCACCGCGCTGCGTGACGTCGGAGATGTCCGTGACCACGTAGCCGAGGTCGCCGTGCGTCGCGAGCATCTGCGCCTCGATGTTGGCCCCGTGGTCGGCGAACACCTGGTTCACCTTGGCCAGCACGCCCGGCACGTTGCGGTGCAGGAGCATGATGCGCCCCACCCCGGTGTGCTCGAGCTGCAGCTTGGGCACGTTGACCGCGAGGGTCGTCGACCCGGTCTGCATGTAGTCCCGCAGCTTCTTGGACACGAACTCGCCGATCGCCTCCTGCGCCTCCTCGGTGGAGCCGCCGACGTGCGGCGTGAGGATGACGTTCGGCAGGCCCCGCAGGTCGGAGACGAACTCCTCGCCGCGCTTCTTGGGCTCGGTCGGGAACACGTCGACCGCCGCGCCGGACAGGTGCCCCGACAGGATGTTCTCGCGCAGGGACGCGACGTCGACGACGAAGCCCCGCGACAGGTTGAGGAAGATCGCGCCGGGCTTCATCCGCGCGAACATGTCGGCGCCGAAGAGGCCGGCGTTCCCCTTGCGCCCGTCCACGTGGATCGTCACGGCGTCGGCGACCTCGAGCAGCTCGTCGATCGTCTCGACCCGGTGGGCGTTGCCGAGCGCGAGCTTCTCCGCGGTGTCGTAGAAGACCACGCGCATGCCGAGGTTCTCCGCGAGCACGGACAGCTGCGAGCCGATGTTGCCGTACCCGATGATGCCGAGGGTCCGGCCGCGCACCTCGTGCGAGCCGTCGGCCGTCTTGTCCCAGGTGCCGGAGTGCAGCGCCTTGTCCCGCACGGTCAGGCGACGGGTCAGCGCGATGATCTCGGCGAGCGCGAGCTCCACCACCGACCGCGTGTTGGAGTACGGGGCGTTGAACACGGCGACGCCGTGCGCGGCGGCCGCGGCCAGGTCGATCTGGTTGGTCCCGATGCTGAAGGTCCCGACCGCGAGCAGGCCGGGCAGGCTCTCGATCACCTTCCGGGTGACCGTGGTCTTGGACCGGATGCCGAGGATCTGGAAGTCGGCCAGGGCCTCGATCAGCTCGGCCTCGTCCAGCGCGCCGGAGCGCACGTGGACCTCGATGCCCGCGGCACGGAGGTTCTGGACGGCGGCGGGGTGGATGTTCTCAAGTAGCAGGGCGCGCAGCACGCGCCCATGGTGCGCTGCCGGACGGTGGAAGACAAGCGCGTCTCATGCTCCGGCCGGTGCCTCGATCCCGTCCGGCAGCGGCCGGGAGTGCACGGCGACGAGCCGCTGCATCGGGCGGGTCATCGCCACGTAGAGGTCCGAGACGCCGCCGTCGCCCTCCGCGACCAGCGCCGGCTCCACGAGCACGACGGCGTCGTACTCGAGACCCTTGGCGGCGTGGGGGTCGAGCACCGTGAGCTGGGCGTCCTCGGGCTGCTGGGCGAGGAGGCGGGCGGCCTCGGCACCGCCCAGCGCGGCGGGCAGCGCGTCGGCGACCCGCTCGCGCAGGAGGCCGACCAGCCCGGCCGGGGCGATCACCGCCACCCGCCCGGAGCCGTCCCGCTCCACGAACGTCGCGGCCAGCCCCAGGGCGCGGTCCACGGCCGCGCCCACGACCTCGTCCTCACCCTCGTCCTCGCCCAGCCCGACCGGGACGAGCTCGAGCGCGCCGTCGACCTCGCGGGCCGCGGTGAGCTCGGAGACGGGCAGGCCCGCGGCGGCCGCCATGCGCTGGGCCGCGTCCGCCACGGCGGCGGGGGTGCGATAGCTCACGGTGAGCTCGGCGAGGCGCCACGAGTCCCGCAGCACCTCGCCGAGCGCGGCCGCCCAGGACCGCGCGCCGGCGGCGGACGACGTCTGGGCGACGTCGCCGACGATCGTCATCGACCGGGTCGGGACGCGGCGCGCGAGCATCCGCCACGCCATCGGGGAGAGCTCCTGCGCCTCGTCCACCACGACGTGGCCGTACGTCCACGTCCGGTCCGACGCGGCGCGCTCGGCGGTGGTCAGACGCGGGCCGGTCTGCTCGAACCGCGACGCCAATGTCTCCGCGTCGACCAGGCCGCCGCCGGCGCCGCTGGACTCGAGCACCGAGCGGGCGTACTCGACCTGGGCGGCGCGCTCGGCCTCGGCGGCCCGGTCCTGCGCGCGGGCCAGCGAGTCGTCCTCGCCCAGGAGCTCCGCGGCCTCGTCCAGCAGCGGCACGTCGGACTCGGTCCAGGCGGCGTCGGGGTCGCGGCGCAGGGCGGCGCGCTCGTCGTCGGTGAGCTCGGGTGCGGCCTCGGCGAGCCGGTGCGGCTTGGCGAACAGGTCGGCGACGAGCCGCTCGGGGGTGAGGGGGAACCACGCGAGGTTGAGGGCGACCCGCACGTCCCGGTGCGCGCGCAGCTCCGCCGTGAACGCCGCCGCCTCCTCGGGCGACAGGTCGCCGTCGGCGTCGCGCCGCTGGTCGACCAGGCGCGAGAGCATCTCGCGCACGAAGGTCGTGCGCGCCTCGTTGTGCGGCTTGTGCGTCCGCCGGGCGCGGGCGATCGCGTCGCGGACGTCGCGCCTGCGGACGACGACGTCGTGGCCGTCGACCCGCACCGCGACGTCGGCCGCGGGGACCCGCTGGCGCGCGCGCACCGCGCGCCGGATGGCCGCCTGCCACGTCAGCCGCCCCTTGAGGCGGGCCACCAGCCCGTGGTCGGTCGCCGTGGCGCGCACCCCCGGGACGAGCTCGCCGACGGTGGTGGACACGACCCCGGTCTCGCCCAGGGAGGGCAGCACCTGGTCGATGTAGCGCAGGAAGGCGCGGCTCGGGCCCACGAGCAGCACGCCGCGGCGCTCCAGCAGCCGCCGGTGCGCGTAGAGCAGGTAGGCGGCGCGGTGCAGCGCGACGGCGGTCTTGCCGGTGCCCGGGCCGCCCTGCACGACCAGGGCGCCCGCGAGGTCGGCCCGGATGATGCGGTCCTGCTCGGCCTGGATCGTGGACACGATGTCCGTCATGCGGCCGGTGCGCCGCGTCGCGAGGGACGCGAGGAGGGCTCCCTCGCCCGACAGCGACGACGCCGACAGCTGCCCGTCGCTGTCGGGCACGGCCCCGTCGGAGGCCAGGGCGTCGAGGTCGAGCACCTCGTCCTCGACGCCGGCGACGGTGCGGCCGGTGGTCACGAGGTGCCGTCGCCGGCGCACGTCGCCGGGGTGCAGCGCGGTCGCCCGGTAGAAGGCGGTGGCCGCGGGAGCGCGCCAGTCGGTGAGGAGGGAGCGGTGCGCCTCGTCGGCGAGGCCGACGCGGCCGACGTACCGCGTGGTGCCGCCGTCGAGGTCGAGCCGGCCGAAGACGAGGCGGTCCTCCACCGCGTCGAGCTGGGCGGCGCGGTCCTCGTACAGCGTCGCGAACGCGTCGCGCTCGCTGCGGTTCTGCGGTGAGCCGGTCGGGCCCGAGCGCCGCACGTCGGCGAGGCGCTCGCGCGCCAGGTCCCGCAGCTCGTCCAGCCTGCCGTAGAGGCGGTCGACCACCGCCTGCTCGCGCGCCAGCTCGTCCTGCCTGCCCGCCACGCATCCTCCCTGCGTCCTGATGACGTCGCAGCGTCCCACCGCGCACGTGTGCCGCGGCGGCGCTGCGGCGGACCATCATCGCAGACCTGGCGGACGGCCGGGACATCCGCGCCCCGTGCCGCCCGGCCGCGGGCGGGCGGATCGGGCGACGCGCCGGTCGGCCCCCGGGCTCCCGAGGCCCGCCGAGGACTAGGATCGAGCCCCATGAGCAGCGGCGACGTCCGACACACCAGGGCCGTCGGCCCGGTCGAGGACGCGACGTCGGTCGTGCTGCTCGTGGAGGACGACGACGCCGACGCCCTGCTGGTGACCGAGCTGCTCGACGACGCGGGCGTGAGGGTGGAGCTGCGCCGGGCGCACACCGTCGCCGAGGCCGTGGACGCGCTGGCCCGCACGCGCCCCGTGCCGGCGTCCCCGCAGCTCTCGCGCGAGGCGGGTGCGCTGGCCGACGGGCCCGCGCCCGGCTCGCCGGTCGACTGCGTGCTGCTCGACCTGGGGCTGCCCGACGCCGTGGGGCTGACCGCCGTCGAGCGGCTCCGTGCCGCGGCGGAGCAGGTCCACGACGTGCCGGCGCTCGTCGTGCTGACCGGCCACGCCGGCACCGACCAGGGGCTGGCCGCCGTCGCGGCGGGCGCCGACGACTACCTCGTCAAGGGGGAGACGGACGCCGACCTCCTCGGCCGGTCGCTCCGGTACGCGCTGCAGCGGCGCCGGTCGGCCGCGCAGCAGCGCGCCCTGTACCGCAGCGCGGTCCGCGCGGAGGAGACTGCCCGCCTGGAGCGGGCCCTGCTGCCCAAGCCCCTGGTCGCCGACGAGAAGCTGTCGGTCATGGTGGGCTACCTGCCCGGCGGCGAGGGGCTGCTCGGCGGCGACTTCTTCGACACCGTGGAGCAGCCGGACGGCACCGTCCTGTCCGTCGTCGGCGACGTGGCGGGGCACGGGCCCGACGAGGCCGCGCTCGGGGCCACGCTGCGCACGGCCTGGCGGACGCTCGTGCTGACCGGCACCCCGCCGCAGGTCGTGCTCGGGCACCTGGAGCAGGTGCTGCTGACGGAGCGGGCCCGCCGCGAGGTCTTCGTGACGCTGTGCCAGGTGGTGGTGGCGCCCGACCGCCGGGCCGTCGACGTGTACCTGGCGGGCCACCTGCCTCCGCTCCTGATCACCGGGCCGGCCGGCGAGGTCCGCTGCGAGTCGGTGCCGCCGGTGACCCGTGGCCGGGCGCTCGGGGTGCCCGTCGAGGGCGGCTGGGACGCGCACCGCATCGCCGTCGACGGGCCGTTCTCGCTCATGCTCTACACGGACGGTCTGGTCGAGGCGGAGGTCGCCGCCGCCCGGGAGGCCCCGGACGGCATCGGAGCGGACGCCGTGGCGCTCGCGGCCCTGCACGGCAACGGGAGCAAGGTCGGCGAGAGCAGCAAGGACGGCACGGACGCCGAGCCGCGCCCGCCCGGACCGATGCGCCGCCGTACCCCGCGCCTGGGACAGGCCGGGCTCCACGCGCTCGTCAGCGACGACCTGGCCCGGCACGGGATCTCGGGCGTGGTCGAGCGCGTGCTGCGCGAGGTGCGGACGCTGCACGGCGGGCCGCTGGGTGACGACGCCGCGCTGCTCGTGGTCGGGTGGTCCGGGCCCGGTGACACGAGCCCGGGCGTCCGGTCGTCGACGCTGGCGGACTCCGCGGAGTGGGGGCGCGCGTGAGCCGGGTCCGGAGCATGCGGGACACCGTGCGGCGGGTGCTGCTGGTCGTCGGCGCGGTCCTGCTGCTGGCGCTGTGCATGGCGCTGGTCGCCGTCGAGCGTGCCCTGAGCCTGCTGCAGGACGACGCGCCCGACGGCGCGATCGCGTCGGCCCGGCTGTGGAACGAGCTGCTGCTCGTCGTGGTGCTGGTGCTCGTCGCGCTCGTGGTCGTCGTGGGGACGCTCGGCTGGCGGGCCCTGCACCGGAGGGTGACCGACCCGCTGGAGCGCCTCGCGGTGTCGGTGCGGGAGGCCAGCACGGGCGCGCACGAGCGCGAGGTGCGCGTGGAGTCGCTGGGCGCCGGCACCGGGCCGGTCGCCGCCGAGGTGGTGGCGCTCGCCACGGACGTCGAGCAGATGCGGCGCGAGCTGGTGCAGCAGGTGGCCGAGGTGCGCGAGTCGCACGAGGAGACGGAGCACGCCCGTGCCCAGCTCGCTGCCCAGGCCAGGGAGCTCGCGCGGTCCAACCGGGACCTCGAGCAGTTCGCCTACGTGGCGTCCCACGACCTGCAGGAGCCGCTGCGCAAGGTGGCGAGCTTCACCCAGCTGCTGCAGAAGCGGTACGGCGACCAGCTCGACGACCGCGCGGACCAGTACATCGCCTTCGCGGTCGACGGGGCCCGTCGCATGCAGCGACTCATCCAGGACCTGCTCAGCTTCTCGCGCGTGGGGCGCTCCGGCGGCCCCGTGACCGACGTCGACCTCGCCGCGGTGCTGACCCAGGTGCTCCACGACCTGGACGCGCGCGTCGTGGAGACCGGGGCGCGGGTGACGCACGGCCCGCTGCCCGTGGTGCGCGGCGAGCGCGGCCTGCTGGCCATGCTGCTCGCGAACGTCGTCGGCAACGCGCTGAAGTTCCGCGACCCCGACCGGCCCCCGCGCGTCCACGTGGCGGCCCGGCGGGTCACCGCGGCCGAGGCGGCCGCGGAGGCCCCGGACGACCGGAGGGACGGGCCGGACTGGTGGGAGCTCTCGTGCACGGACAACGGGATCGGCATCGACCCGCAGTACGCGGAGCGGGTCTTCGTCATCTTCCAGCGCCTGCACCCGAAGGAGGTCTACTCCGGCACGGGGATCGGCCTGGCCCTGGTCAAGCGCGTCGTGGAGCACCACGGCGGGCGGGTGTGGCTGGAGCCGGCCGAGCACGACGGCGTGCGCGAGGGCACCGTGGTGCGCTGGACGCTCCCCGCGGGCGGGACTGCGCCCGGCGACGACGTCGGCTAGGCTCGGGCGCGCGGCCGGATCTAGCGGCTGACCTGGGACGACGTGCCCGCGCGCGGGGGTCCGGGCGTCGTCGCCGGCCGGTGACGACGGGCCGGAACGGGGAGGAACGAGCATGTCGGAGCAGCAGACGGGGATCGAGGTCCTCCTGGTCGAGGACGACCCGGGCGACGTGCTCATGACGCGGGAGGCGTTCGAGGAGCACAAGGTGGCCAACCGCCTGTCGGTGGTCTCCGACGGCGTGAGCGCGATGGCGTTCCTGCGCCGCGAGGGCGAGCACGCCGACGCGCCCCGGCCGGACCTGGTGCTGCTGGACCTCAACCTGCCGCGGATGGACGGCCGCGAGGTGCTCGCGGCCGTCAAGGCCGACGAGGAGCTGCGGCACATCCCCGTCGTGGTGCTCACCACGTCCGAGGCCGAGGAGGACGTGCTGCGCTCGTACTCGCTGCACGCGAACGCCTACGTCACGAAGCCGGTGGACTTCGAGCGCTTCATCGAGGTGGTCCGCCAGATCGACGACTTCTTCGTCAGCGTGGTGCGCCTCCCGCGTCGCTGAACCCGACCTCGCCGACGGTGACGGCCCGGGAAGGATCCGGCGCCGGTCGTGGTTGTGATCGGTGCGGGCAGGGTGCCCGCGGTGCCGACAGGCATCCTGGCGAGGAGGACGGGCTTTGCTGGACCCGCAGGGGATCTACGAGGTCGACGAGGACGCGGTCGAGCGCGCCGGGCTGGCCGAGCACGACGCGCAGGGCGCGTCGGGCCCGGTGCTGCTGCACGCCGTGACGGGGTTCGTGGACGCCGGGGCGGCCGGCGAGATCGCCGTCGAGCACCTGGTCGAGGACCTGGACACGACCCGGCTGGTGACCTTCGACGTGGACCAGCTGCTCGACTACCGGTCCAAGCGCGCGGCGATGACGTTCGACTCGGACCGGTGGTCCGGGTACACCGAGCCGTTCCTCGCGGTCGACCACGTCGTGGACCCGGAGGGCACCGGCTTCCTGCTCCTGCACGGGGCGGAGCCCGACCTGCAGTGGGAGCGGGTGGTGGCCGCGGTCAAGCAGCTGGTCGACCGCTTCGGGGTCTCCCTCACCGTCGGGTTCCACGGCATCCCGATGGGCGTCCCGCACACCCGGCCCCTGACGCTGACGGCGCACGCCACCCGCTCCGGCCTGGTGGACGACTACACGTCGTACCTCGGCACCGTGCGGGTGCCCGGTTCGCTGCCCGCCCTGCTGGAGTACCGCCTGGGCGAGGCGGGTCACGACGCGCTCGGGTTCACCGTCCACGTGCCGCACTACCTGGCCCAGTCCCGCTACACCCCGGCCGCCGTCGTGGCCCTGCAGCACGTGGAGCGCGCGACCGGGCTGGACCTCGCCACGGGCACCCTCGCCCCGGCGGCGGCGGACACGACGCTCGAGGTCGAGAAGCAGGTCGGGGAGTCGGAGGAGGTGTCAGCGGTCGTCAAGGCGCTCGAGGAGCAGTACGACGCGTTCACCCGCTCGGTGGGGCGCCCGAACCTCCTGGCCGAGCAGGCGCCGCTGCCGACGGCGGACGAGCTCGGGGCGGAGTTCGAGCGCTTCCTGGCGCAGCAGGGCGACGACTGACCGGGTCGGCGTCCGTCCGGATCGTCCGGCGGTGTCCCGGACGGCCCGATGGTGTCGCTCGCGCGGGTCGTGGCGGTTCGACCGCATGGCGATACGGTCCCTCGGAACCGTGGCGCCGGAACGTGGTCCGTGCCACACTTGCGGCGTTGCAGTGGCGGACCTTCGCAGGAACCGGCGTCGGGGGCTTTTGCAGCGACGGGCGGCCGTCCGGCGCGTCCGTGACTGTTGGACGGAAGGTCGAAGGATCAGCATGGCGCAGGGTTCTGTGAAGTGGTTCAACTCCGAGAAGGGCTACGGCTTCATCGCTCAGGACGGCGGCGGGGCCGACGTCTTCGTGCACTACTCGGCGATCCAGGCGCAGGGGTACCGCACGCTCGACGAGGCCCAGCGGGTCGAGTTCGAGATCACCCAGGGGCCGAAGGGGCCGCAGGCGGAGCAGGTCGTCCCGCTCTGAGCGGCCTGTTCCCCCGGTACGAGGGCCGCGACCCGGCGGGTCGCGGCCCTCGTCGCGTCCGGACACGATCCTGCCTGACCGGCCCGGTCCGCCCGACGAGCCCCGTCAGCCGGTGAGGCCGGCGAAGCGGGCGACGTCGTCCGCGACCAGCAGGTGGGCGGGGACGGGCAGCGTGCGCAGGGCTCGGGCGAGCGCCGCGTCGCGCAGGTCGGGCGCGTCCGGGCCGCCCGTGGCGTCCCCGGCGTCCTTGGCGTCGTCGGTCTCCTCGGCCGCCCCCGTCTCCGCGCTCCGTGCGTCGTCGGCGACCGGCGCCCGCACGGCGGCGAGCACGACGTTGCCGTACCGCCGGCCCTTGAGGACGGCGGGCTCCGCGACCGCCCCGAGGCGCCCGGAGCCGACGGCCTCGGCGCCGAAGACGCCGGCGAGCGTCACCAGCTCGCGCCGGGCGAGGTGGAGCGGCGGTCGGTCGGCGCAGTTGGCCAGCAGCAGGCCGCCCGGGCGCAGCACGCGGTGGGCCGCGGCGGCGAAGGCGTCGTCGGCGAGGTGGTCGGGCGTCCTGTCCCCGGCGAAGACGTCGCGCACCACGACGTCGAACGAGCCCGGGTGCAGGGTCTCGAGCGCGTGCCCGGCGTCGTCCGCCCGCAGCCGCAGCGCGGGGGAGCGCGGCAGGGCGAACCACGTGCGCGCGAGGTCGAGCAGGCGGGCGTCGACGTCGACGCCGAGCTGGCGCGACCCCGGCCGCTCGTGGTCGAGGGCGCGGGCGAAGGCCGAGCCCGCGGCGCCCAGGTGGAGCACCCGCAGGGGGCCCGCAGGCAGCGCCGCGACGACGGCGGCCATCTGCTGCATGTACTCGAAGGCGAGGAACCCCGGGTCGGAGAGGTCCAGCGCCGAGCTGGGTACGCCGTTGACGTGCAGCGTCACGAGATGCGGGCGGTCGGGGTCCCGCTCGACCTCGGCCGTGCCGGTGTCGATCGCCACCGGGCCCTCCGGCAGTGTCGGTGCCTCGCGGGATCCTGGTGCACGGCGGCCGGGACGGCGTTCCGGGCGGGCGGTGCCACGGCGGGAGGATCGGGCCATGGCACCAGTCTCCCGTAGCGCGGGCCGGGCGTCGGTGACGAGCCGTTGACAGGGGTCGAACGCGTGTTCGACACTGAGCGGGAGACCGTGGAGCACGGAGGTGGGGACGATGGCGGTTCGGGAGCCGGGACGGACGGCGGACCGGGTGTCGGGTCGTGGGGCGTCGCGGGTCGCGACGGCCCCCGTGCCGGTGCACCGGGGGCGGCCGGTCGTCGACCCGCAGGTGCGCCAGCTCCTGGCGCGGTCGGACGCAGAGCTGGTCGCCGCCACCGCGTCGGTGGACCCCGCCGAACGCTTCGTGCACGCCCACCTCGCGGCGCTGCGGGCCGCCGCGGCCGTCGTCGCGATGCGCGGCCGTCCCTCGCGGCGGTCCGGTGCCCGGTCGGTGTGGGAGATGCTCGCGCTGGTGGAGCCCGACCTCGCCGCGTGGTCGGGGTACTTCGCCTCCGGCGCCCGGCTGCGGGCGGCCGTCGACGCGGGGCGCTTCGACCAGGTGGACCCCCGGCGGGCCGCGGAGCTGGTGGCCTGCGCGGAGGACTTCCGGGACGAGGTCGGGATCCTCGTCGACCCGCAGGCCGGGTTCGCGAGGCCCCTCGACGTGGCGCCGGCGGCGTCGTGAGCCGGTCGTGAGCCGGGGCCCGCGGGCCTCCGGCGCGTTCCGGGACTGGGGGTCCGACGAGACCGGGACCTCCGTGCTGCACGTCGACATGGACGCCTTCTTCGCGTCGTGCGAGCTGGTGCGGCGTCCCGAGCTGCGGGGACGGCCCGTCGTCGTGGGCGCCCACGCCCGGGGCGTGGTACTCGCCGCGACGTACGAGGCCCGCGCGTTCGGCGTGCGGTCCGCCATGTCCATGGCGGCGGCGCTGCGGCTGTGCCCCCAGGCGGTCGTGATCCCGCCGGACCACGGCCTCTACCACGCCGTCTCGGAGTCGGTCATGGAGATGCTCGGGGAGATCACCGCCCTCGTGGAGCGGGTCTCGGTCGACGAGGCGTTCCTGGACGTGCGGGGCGCGCGCCGTCGCCTGGGCAGCCCGACGCAGATCGGGGCACGGCTGCGCGAGCGCGTGCGCGCGGAGCACGGCGTGACGTGCTCCGTCGGTGTCGCCCAGAACAAGTTCGTCGCCAAGCTCGCCTCCACGCACGCCAAGCCCGACGGTCTGCTGCTCGTGCCCGCCTCGGCGACGGTGGCGTTCCTGCGGGCCCTGCCCGTCGGCGCGCTGTGGGGCGTCGGGGACGCCACGGAGCGGGCGCTGGCCCGGTGGGGCATCTCGACCGTCGCTCAGCTGGCCGACACGGACGTGGCCACGCTGCAGGCGGCCGTGGGCCGGGTCGCCGGCGCACACCTGCACGACCTGGCCTGGGGGCGCGACCCGCGACCCGTCGTCCCGGGGCGCGAGGAGCGCAGCATCGGCGCCGAGACGACCTTCTCCCGCGACCTCACCGACCTGGGGGCGGTCGAGGACCGTGTCCTGGAGCTCGCCGACCGCGTCGCCGCGCGACTGCGTCGCCAGGGCGTGGTCGCCCGGACGGTGTCCGTCAAGGTGCGCACGAGCGACTTCCGGACGCTGACCCGGGCGCGCACGGTCGAGGTGCCGACCGACGTGGCGCAGGAGATCTTCCGCGTCGCGCGCGAGCTGCTGGCCGCGGCGGACCTGCGGGGCCTGCCGGTCCGGCTCGTCGGCGTGCGCGGCGAGAACCTGGCGCGACGGGAGGGTTTCGCCCAGCAGCCGACCCTCGACGAGGCGCTCGACCCCCGGCACGAGGCCCGCCGGGACGTGGAGGTCACGCTCGACGCCGTGCGCGAGAGGTTCGGCTCCGCGGCCATCCGGCTGGGGGCCTCTGCGGCCCGCCGGGTGGATCGGGAGGCGCCGACTACCGCGCCGCCGTCAGCGGGCATATCCTGAAGGGGTTACGTTCCGTCGCGAGATCCCGGGGGACTCGATGCCTCTGTCTGAGTACGAGCAGCGCGTGCTGGAGCAGATGGAGCGCGCGCTGAGCAGCGACGACCCTCGTCTGGCCAACACGCTGCAGCAGGCGCGCCGGCGTTCGCCGCTGCGCTACGTCCTGGCCGGCGTCGGCGTCGTCGCCGGCCTCCTCCTCCTGGTTCTCGGTGCGGTGTCATCGACGACCTGGCTCGGCGTGATCGGTTTCGTACTCATGTTCGCGAGCGTGGTGTACGCGTTCGCCGCACCCCGCAGGTCCGGGCCGACCGGCGTCGTGCGGCCGGACGGCACCGTGGACCCGTCGACGCACCCGGGCAACGCCAACCGGCCGGCGGGGACGTCGGCGCCGGCCCCGCGCGGTGGCACCGGGCACGGGACCGGGCGTGGCGGCAAGAAGGACGGCGGGTTCCTGGCCAGGCTCGAAGAGCGCTGGGAGCGCCGCCGCGACCAGGGCCGCTGACTCAGCGGGCCCGGCCCAGCCGGTGCCGCAGGTCGGTCGTGACGGTCGCCGTGAGCTCCGCGAGGCGTCCGGGCTCGGGTGTCCGGGGCGTGCGCGCGTAGCGTGACTGCTCGGCCGCCGCGGCGAGGGCGCCGAGGTCGTCGAGCACGGAGTCGTCCAGCGGTGTGCCGGTCCGTTCACCGACCTGCGTGGCGATCGTCGCCGGGGCGCTCCGCAAGGTCGTCGCGGGCGGGAGCCGCAGGCCCCCGGACTCGATCGTCGCGAGCACCTGCTGCCAGGCGCGTTCGGGGTCCAGGTCGGCCGCGTCGCGGCGTCGGCGCGCGACGAGCACGAGGACGGCCGCGACCAGGGCGGTCACGAGGGTCGCCGTGACCGCCCAGACCCAGCCCGGGACGCCCTCGTCGACGGTGCCGCCCGCGACCGCCGGCGGCGCGCTCGTCGGCTGCTCCGTAGGGGCCTCCGTCTCCGGGGCGGGACGGTCCGTCGCGCGCACGTCGTCCGCCGGCGCGGGCACGGCGGCGCCGCTCCGGTCCACGGTGTACTCGGGGGCGGCGCCCGTCTGCTGGGCCGGCGTCGGCTCGAACCGCACCCAGCCGGTCCCGGCGAAGTAGACCTCCGGCCAGGCGTGGGAGTCCTGGCCGGTGATCTGCCACTCCGTCTCGCCGGTCCGCTCGCCGGGCAGGTAGCCGACGGCGAGCCGGGTCGGGATGCCGAGCGACCGGGCCATGACGACCATCGTGGTGGCGTACTGGACGCAGTAGCCCGTGCGGTGCTGCAGGAAGTCCCACACGGGGTCGCCCGTGCCGCCGCGCGGCAGGCTGGTCGAGTAGGTGAAACGGCCCGGGTCGCGCAGCCAGCGCTGCAGCGCGACGGTCTGGTCGAACGGCGTCGCGGCGTCCCCGACGACCTCACGGGCCGTGGCGGCGATCTCCTCGGCGTGCGCGGAGTCCGGGACCTCGGTGAACGCGGGGTCGGTCGACCCGGTGCCGGCGTCCCGCAGGGCGTCCGCCGACAGGTCGCGGGCGTGGACCTGAGACGTGTAGGTGTCGCCGCGGTCGGTGAGGGAGCCCACGACCTCGTCCCGCACCGGGTCGTAGCGCCACGACCCGGTGGTCTCGACGGTCCGGGGGTCGATCGGCAGGGGAAGCTTGTCGTCGCGGAGCTCGCCGACGGTGAGGTCGAGCTCGTGGGTGGCGGCCGCCGCCGGGGGGTCCTCGGGCCACAGGACCTCGGCGGGCTCGAACGGCTGCCCGTCGCGCTCCTCGCCGCGCTGCCAGCGCCGGCCGTCGAACGCGGAGGCGGTGTAGCTGCGCAGCGGCCCCACCTCCACCTCCGGGTCGGCCGAGTACCGCAGGACGGTCGCCCCCGACCGCGCGGTGAGGTTGCTCAGGATGTCGAGGTCCTCCGCCAGGCGGATGGTGTCCCCGGTGGTGGTGAAGGCGCGGTACCAGCCTCCGGCGGCGCCGGGGAGCGCCGAGGAGGCGCCCCCGAGCGCGCCCGCGGTCAGCGCCACCACGAGCGCGGTGCCCGCCGTGACCACGGCGCGGGCGCGCTCCGCGCGCCGGACGGCCGGGGGCGGGCGTTCTCCGGTGGGCCGGCGCCGAGCGCCCGCGGGGCCGTCGACCGTGAGCAGGAGCAGGAGCGCGGTGACCGTGACGACGAAGACGGGCCAGGGCACCTCGCCGGTGAGGACGAGCGGCGGCCCCCACAGGGCGAGCAGCGGGATGCCCGCCGCCGCGGGCCGGCGCAGGCCCCCGGCGAGCGCGTCGGCGAGCAGCAGGACGAGGAGGGTGCCCCCCACCGCGAGCAGCGCGATCGGGAGGGTCCCGGTCACGGGCGCCACCTCGGACCGGGTGATCTCGCCGGCCTCGCCGAGCCGGGAGACCGCGCGGGCGAGGTGGCCCGGGGTGACGACGGGGTCGAGGTCCGAGGTGGGGCCGCCGTACCGGGCCAGCGCGTACCACGCCGCGACCACGGCACCCGCGAGCGTGGGCAGCACCGACCCGTGGTCGGTGGCGCGCCGGCCGGTGCGCGCGCGGCGCTCGGTCAGGACGCGGGCCGTGGTGGTCGTGGCGGTGACCAGGACGACGCCGACGAGACCGGCCCGGGTCCAGTCCCCGGGCACGACGACGGAGGTGAGCGCGAGCATCGAGGCGCCGACCGCCACGGCGACCAGCACCCCCGTGGCGACCGTCCGCGCGGTCGGGCCGGCGTGCGACGGGATCATGAGACACGCTCCGCGAGGAGCGACCACGCCTGGGCCGGGGGTGTCCCCGCGTCGCACACGGCGACGCGCCAGCCCGCCTGGCGCAGGTCGGCGACCGTGCGGGCGGCGTCGTCGGAGACGTCCTGCGGCGTGAGGACGACCGCCCAGCAGGTGCCGTCGGCGGCGAGGGTGGCGAGCTCGTGGCGGGCGGCCTCGGCCTGCGGGGCCAGGACGGCCACGGTGACCTCGGCGCCCGTCCGGTTGAGCCGCAGGGAGCGGGCGGTGGCCACGATCGCCTCGGTCGCGGCCGCCGCCGACCGGTGGCCGCGCAGGTCCACGGCGGCGTCCAGGACGGCGGCCCGCCCGAGCCCGGCGCCCGAGGAGAACGGCGTCTCGACGGGTCCCGGCGCGGAGCCGACCAGGCGGGCCGGGCGCCCGGCCTCGAGGAAGGCCACGGCGACGGACGCCGCCAGCTCGACGGCCCGCTCGCCGTGGTCGACGCCCCGGGTGCCGTGGGCGGCCGGGCGCGACGTCGCGCGGCTCTCGGGGGGCGGGGGCAGCGTCGATCGGTCGAGGAGCACGGTCACGGGGCGGACGCCTGCGCTCTCGTCGGCGCGGACCATGAGCCGCCCCTGGCGCGCGGAGCCCGCCCAGTGCACGCGCCGCGGGTCGTCGCCGGCGACGTACTCGCGCAGCACCGAGTCGTCCGTGGAGGCCAGCCGCGCGCCCGTGGCGGCCCGGTCGACGTCACCCAGCACGTGCGAGCGGGTCGAGAGGTCCACCGTGCGCGGCCGGACGGCGACGAGGGTGGTCGCCCCGAGCGGCTGCGTCGTGCGGGCCAGGGAGAAGACGTCCGTCCGGGTGGTCAGGAGCGGGCCGAGCGCCCACCGGCCGCGACGCGCGGGCTCGAGCGTGTACCGGACCGAGAGGCGGTCCGGGTGCGCCGTGACCCGGGCGCGGATGCCGTGCGGGCCGGCGAGCTCGTGCGCCGCCTGCTCGGACAGGCGCAGCCGGGCGAGCCGTTCGTACGCGGCGCCGGTGCGGGCGCGGGCGCCGACCTCGAGGCGCACGGCCGTGGTCTGCCCCCGCACCACGGGGTGGGGGGACAGCGTGCGGGTGACGTCGAGGGCCCCGCGCCCGGCGTCGAGCCGCTGCACGCCCATCACCGTCCAGGACGCCACCACGACGAGGACAGCGGCGGCGCCCAGGCCGACGAGGTCGGGGAGCTCGAGCACGACGCCGCCCCCGGTGAGCACCACGCCCGCGCACAGCAGGGCGGTGCCGCGGCCCGTGAGCCGCACCCGGGCGAGCCGTCGCATGGCGGCCCGTGCCGCCCCGGGAGCGCCGGGGCCGGGCGGCGCGAGCTCGCGTGCCAGGGACGCGGTGCTGCTCACGGCCCTCCTCAGCGGCCGCGGGCGGCGCCGACGGCCGGGCCGCCGGGGCGTGCCGCCGGCACGGGGGTGCGCGCGACGACCTCGTCCACGACGTCCTCGGGCCGGGTGCCTCCCAGCCGCGCCTCCGTGCCCAGGACGAGGCGGTGGGCGAGCACGGGGCCGGCCAGCGTCTGGACGTCGTCGGGGAGCACGTGGTCGCGCCCGGACATGGCCGCCAGCGCCTTGGCGACCCGCAGGAGCTGCAGCGAGGCGCGCGGCGAGGCCCCGAGGCGCAGGCCGGGGTGCTCGCGGGTGCCGCGCGTGAGGTCCACGACGTACTGCTTCACCGCGGCCGAGGCGTGCACGGCGCGGACCAGCACGGCGTACCGGGCGACGTCGTGACCGGTCGTCACCGGCGCCAGGCGCGCGAGGGGAGACGTCGCCTCGTGGCCGTCGAGCATCCGCATCTCGGCGTCGTTGTCGGGGTAGCCGACGGCGAGCCGCGCGGCGAAGCGGTCGCGCTGCGCCTCCGGCAGCGGGTAGGTGCCCTCCATCTCGACCGGGTTCTGCGTCGCGACGACGAGGAACGGGCGGGGGAGCGTGTACGACGTGCCGTCGACGGTCGTCTGCCCCTCCTCCATGCACTCGAGCAGCGCCGACTGGGTCTTGGGGGAGGCGCGGTTGATCTCGTCGCCGATGACGACGTTGTTGAAGACGGGGCCGGGGCGGAACTCGAAGTCCCCGGTGGCGCTGCGGAAGACGTTGACGCCCGTGAGGTCGCTGGGCAGGAGGTCGGGCGTGAACTGGATGCGGCCGACCTGGCAGTCGACGGTATGGGCCAGCGCCTTCGCGAGGGTGGTCTTGCCGACGCCGGGGACGTCCTCGATGAGCAGGTGACCCTCGGCGAGCAGCACGGCGACGGTGACGTCCGCGAGCCCGGGGCGCCCCGTGACCACCGTGTCGAGGGCCTCGCGGACCGCGGTCGTCGTCGCGACGAGCTCGTCCAGCCCGCGGGCGAGGGCGTCGGGCCCGAGGCCGTCGGCGCCCCCTGCCGCGTCCGCCTCCGCGCGGGCGTCGCCGATCGTGGGGGAGGCGGGCTCTGGGTGCACGGGTGACCTCCGTATCACGTGCTCGTGACGATCCCTCGAAGCCTAGTCGACGCGAGCTCGCGCGCGTGACGGCGGTCACGATCCACTTCGCTCCCCGGCCGGCCCGCGGGCGTCCCGGAGGGGTCGGCTGCGGTCCGGGGTGCGCCCGAGAGATCCGGATCGTCACGGATGCCCCCGCCCCCGGCGCGCGCGGGACGGGGCGGGGAGCGCCAGGGGCGGCGTCCGCCCTCCACCCGGGTCGCGGGGCGGTGACCTGCGCCGACATCCCCGGACCGGTGCAGAAGCCGTGGAGATGGGGAGAACTCCCCATCACATCCCGCGCTCGGTGGAGGAAAGTGGAGTAGCGTGGAGGCAGCGGGAGCGCGAGGGGAGGTGCGGACCGTGGCAGGTGGACCGGGTGAGATGTTCTCGGGGGCCGGCCTGCTGCTGGGTACGTACACCCCCAAGCTCGACGAGAAGGGCCGGCTCATCCTCCCCGCGAAGTTCCGTGCCCGACTCGCTCCCGGCCTCGTCATGACGAGGGGACAGGAGCGCTGCCTCTTCCTCCTCCCGATGGACGAGTTCGGCCGCATCTACGAGCAGGTCCGGCAGGCTCCCGTCACCAGCCGGCAGGCGCGCGACTACCTCCGCGTGTTCCTGTCGGGGGCGAGCGACGAGGTGCCGGACAAGCAGGGGCGGGTCGTCATCCCCCCGGCCCTGCGCACGTACGCCGGGCTCGACCGGGACGTCGCCGTGATCGGCGCCGGCACCCGCGTCGAGATCTGGGACCGGCCCACCTGGGAGACCTACCTGGCCGAGCAGGAGTCGGCGTACTCCGAGACGGCCGAGCAGATCTTCCCGGACCTGCAGTTCTGAGGCACGACAACCGCACAGCGACCGGCCCCGGCCGGTGAGGCCTCCTCCCGCGAGCGTCTGACGCACTTCCCCGGCGCCAGAACACGCGGAGGGAGACCTGACCGGCCGGGCCGCGCACACCCGGCGACGACCGGAGCCGGAGACGAGCACGAGGAGAGGAGGACCGATGACCGACGACGCGTCCGACGACACGAGCGGTGCGCGCCCCGCGCGCGACCGCCACGTGCCCGTGCTGCTGCAGCGGTGCGTCGACCTCCTCGCCCCGGCGCTGACGGAGCCGGGCAGCGTCCTCGTCGACTGCACGCTCGGCATGGGCGGGCACGCCGAGGCGGTGCTCGAGCAGGTGCCCTCGGCACGGGTGGTCGGCATCGACCGTGACCCGCAGGCCCTGGAGCTGGCGGGCGCCCGCCTGGCCCGGTTCGGCGACCGCTTCACGGGCGTGCACGCGGTGTACGACGAGGTGGGCGACGTGGTGGCCGACCTCGGCCTGCCCGGCGTCCAGGGCGTGCTGATGGACCTCGGCGTCTCCTCGCTCCAGCTCGACGAGGCCGAGCGGGGCTTCGCGTACGCCCGCGACGCCCCGCTGGACATGCGCATGGACCAGTCGCGCGGCCGGACCGCGGCCGACGTGCTGAACACCTACGACGAGCGCGCCCTGGTGCGGATCCTGCGGGACTACGGCGAGGAGCGGTTCGCCCCGCGGGTCGCGCGCGCGATCGTGCGCCGCCGGGAGCAGCAGCCGTGGGAGCGGACCGGCGAGCTCGCGGAGGCGGTGCGCGCCGCGATCCCGGCGGCGGCCCGGCGCACGGGCGGCAACCCGGCCAAGCGGACCTTCCAGGCGCTGCGCATCGAGGTGAACGGCGAGATCGAGGTCCTCGAGCGCGCCGTGCCCGCCGCCGTCGAGGTGCTCGCCACGGACGGGCGGATCGTCGTCGAGTCGTACCACTCGCTCGAGGACCGCATCGTCAAGCGGACCTTCGCCCGGGGGACGACGTCGAGCGCCCCGCCCGGACTGCCCGTCGAGCCCGAGTCCCACCGCCCGTACCTCGAGGCGCTGACCCGGGGGGCCGAGACGGCCGACGAGGCGGAGCTCGAGCGCAACCCCCGTTCCGCGTCGGTGCGGCTGCGTGCCGCCCGACGCGTCCGACCGACCCCGTCGCACATGGAGCCCGCCGCCCGGACGACCGACCGGACGAACCACCGGATGAACAAGGAGGCCCGCCGATGAGCGCACTGCGTGCCCCGGCCACACCGGGGACCCGGACCGGGGCGTCGCCGCGCCGCGCGCCGCTGACCGCGCTGGAGGGCGGCGCCGGCCGCCGGTTCGACGTCGTCCGCGCGCCGCTGCAGGCGACGTCCGGGGTGCCCTTCCTCGTGCTGTGCGCGCTGATCCTCGCGGGCGCGCTGCTCGCGGCGCTGCTGCTGAACACGTCGATGGCGCGCGGGTCGTACGAGGCCGCGGCGCTGCAGCGCGAGGTCGGGCAGGTGGCTCAGGACGTCCAGGCGAAGCAGGCGGAGCTGCGTGCGGCGGAGAACTCGCTCGCCGACCGCGCCCGTGCCATGGGCATGGTCCCCGCGGAGGACCCGACGATGATCAGCGTCGGGTCGCGGTCGGTCGTCGGCGTGGGCGCCGGGAAGGGCGCGCAGGACGGCTCGGAGGAGCCGTGAGCCCGCGGGCGCCCCGCGGCGCGGACCCGACACGCCGACGCCAGGCCGGGGCTGGCCGGGCCGGGGCGTCGCAGACTCGCAGGGTGACTCCCCGGACGACGAACGCCACCCCCGGATCGGGGCGGCCGCGTGGCGCGCAGGGTGCCCCTGCCGCCGGGGCCTCCTCGTCCAGGTCCTCCTCGACCAGGTCTGCGCCCGCGCGATCCACGTCGGCGCGGTCCACGTCGGCGCGGTCCACGTCGGCGCGGTCGGCGGCCGCACGGACCCCGTCGGCGCGCTCCGGGGCGTCGAGGTCGGCGGCGTCGCGGGGACGGGGGACGCCCGGCCGCGGCGCCGCCGTGGCCGGGCGCGGCCGGGCGCCGGCGCGCCCGCCCGCCCCGCCTCGCTCCGGCTCCCGCGGCCCCGGCGGGCCGCGGCCGGGCGAGCCCGAGCGGCGGCAGCGCTGGCTGATCGTGGTGGCGGTGCTGGTCCTCACGGTCTTCGTCGGCCGCCTCGTGCAGGTGCAGGTCTTCATGGGGCCCGCGCTCGCGGCCGACGCCCAGCAGAAGAGGCTGCAGACGAACGTGCAGGTCGCGCACCGGGGCGACATCGTCGACGTGAACGGCAACGTGCTGGCCACGAGCGTGGACCGGTACACGATCGTCGGCGACCAGCTCGCGATCCAGAGCTTCCGGGGCGCCTCGCGCGTCGACAAGGCCACGGGCGACCCCGTCGAGGACGGCGCCCTCGGCGTCGCGCAGCTGCTCGGGCCGGTGCTCGACGAGGAGCCCGCCGCCCTGGCGGCCAAGCTCAACGGCAAGGACCGCTACGTGGTGCTCGCCCGCGACGTCGTGCCGGAGGTGCAGCGCGCGATCGCCGACCTCGGGCTGCAGGCGTACGTGCGTACCGACCTCACGTCGCAGCGGACGTACCCGGCCGGCGAGGTGGCGGGCCCGCTCGTGGGCTTCGTCAACGACGACCTGGGCGGGCAGGGTGGCCTGGAGCGCGCCTACGACGACCTGCTGGCCGGCACCGACGGCACGACGACGTTCGAGCGCGGGCGCGACGGCGTCATGATCCCGAACGCCCCGGTCGAGACGGTGCCCGCGAAACCTGGCAGCGACGTGCGGCTCACCGTCGACCGCGACGTGCAGTGGAAGGCCGAGGAGCTGCTGGACGAGGCGGTGTCGGACACGGGCGCGAAGTACGCGATGGCGGTCGTCAGCGACGTGCGAACCGGTGAGGTCCTGGCGCTGGCCGACTCGGGCCACGTCGACCCGAACGACCGCTCGACCGCCGACGTGGCGAACGGCTCGCGCGCCGTCAAGGACGTCTTCGAGCCGGGCTCGACGGGCAAGGTCGTCACGATGGCCGCCGCCCTGGAGGGCGGGTACTGGAAGCCGCAGAGCCAGTTCGAGGTGCCGTACACCTACACGACGCCGAACGGGCAGACGTTCAAGGACTCCCACGGGCACCCGGTGCAGCGCCTCACGCTCGCGGGGGTGCTGGCGCACTCGTCGAACACGGGGACGGTGCAGATCGGGGAGAAGATCCCGGAGCAGGTGCGCTACGACTACCTGCGCAAGTTCGGGTTCGGTGAGCCCTCGGGACTGGGTCTGCCGGGGGAGTCGGCCGGGATCCTGCCCGACGAGGAGAGCTTCGCCCACGACCCCCGCACGCCCTACACGATCCTGTTCGGCCAGGGCGTCGCGGTGAACGCCATCCAGGCCACCCAGGTGTTCTCCACGGTGGCCAACGGCGGCGTGCGGGTGGAGCCGAGCCTCTTCGCCGGCTCGCAGGCGCCGGACGGGACGTTCACGCCTGCGCCCGAGCCGGAGCGCACGCGCGTCGTCTCCACCGAGACGGCCGACTCGCTCATGCGGATGCTCGAGTCCGTCGTCGGGGACGAGGGGACGGCGGAGAACGCGCGCGTCCCCGGCTACCGGGTGGCCGGCAAGACGGGCACGGCACAGATGTGGCTCCCCGGCGGCGGCACCACGTACATGGCGTCGTTCATCGGCGTGGCGCCCGCGGACGACCCCCGCTACACGGTGTCGGTGTTCCTGCGCAGCCCGCAGTCGTCCATCTTCGGCGGCGTGGTCGCGGCGCCCGTCTTCAGCGACCTCATGGGGTACACGCTGCAGAAGATGGACGTGCCGCCGAGCACGACGGAGCCCGACCCGTACGACCTCGAGTGGTGAGCGGCCGGTGCGCGACCGGTGGCCGGCCGGGGCGCCCGCGACGGCCCGCGGTGACGGTCGTCATGAAGGCGCCGGACGGTGCCGGGACGGCTCCCGGCAGGGGGTAGGTTCTACTCCGTGACATCCCCGACCGCCCGCATCCGGCCCGAGAGGTCCACGCCTCACCGGGTGCGGGATCTCGCTCTGACCTTCGGGTTCGACCTGGCGTCGCCGACGACCGGCACGACGACGGGCACGGACGTGGCGCTCCCCGACGTGCTCGTCGGCGCGGTGGCGTGCGACAACCGTGCCGTGGCCGACGGCGACCTGTTCGTGGCGATGCCCGGCGCGTCGGCGCACGGCGCGCGGTTCGCCGCGGACGCCGTCGCGCGCGGTGCGCGCGCGGTGCTGACCGACCCGGACGGCGCCGCGCTGCTCGGCGCGGGCGCCGGCCAGGACGCCCTGCCGCCGGACGTCCCGGTGCTCGTCACGCCGGATCCGCGCGGCGTCCTCGGCCCCGTCGCGGCCTGGGTCTACGGCGAGCCGGCCGAGCGGCTCATGACGTTCGGCGTCACCGGCACGAACGGCAAGACCACGACGACCTACCAGCTGGACCACCTGCTGCGCGCGCTGGGGTGGACGAGCGGGCTGGTCGGCACCGTGACGACCCGTGCGGGCGACCGTGTGCTGCCGAGCCGGCTCACCACCCCGGAGGCGGCGGACCTGCAGGCCGTGCTCGCCGCGATGTGCGAGCAGGGCGTGCGCACGCTCGCGATGGAGGTCTCCTCGCACGCGCTGTCGATGCACCGGGTGGACGGCATCAACTTCGGTGTCGTGGGCTTCACGAACCTCAGCCAGGACCACCTCGACTTCCACGGCGACCTCCAGGCCTACTTCGAGGCCAAGGCGCTGCTGTTCACGCCGGCGCACGCCCGCCGCGGCGTCGTCGTCGTCGACGACGTGTGGGGCGAGCGGATGGCCGCCGCCGCGCAGGTGCCGGTCGCGACGCTGCGCACGGCCCCGCGGGACGGGGGCGCGCCGGGCGCCGACTGGACCGTGTCGGACGTCGCGCCGCACGGCACCGGCTCCGCCTTCACCCTCACGCACACGGACGGCCGCACCCTGCGCACCTCGACGTCGCTGCCGGGGGAGTTCAACGTCGCGAACGCGGCGCTGGCCGTCGCGATGGTGCTCGAGGGCGGGGCGCACGTGTCCGACGTGGCGGAGGCGCTCGACGGCGCCGACGGCCTGTCCGCGACGGTGCCGGGCCGCATGGAGGTCATCAGCCCCGGCGGCGACGGGACCGGACGGCCGCGCGTGATCGTCGACTTCGCCCACAACACCGACGCGCTGGAGCTCGCGCTCGACGCGCTGCGCCCGTCCACGGCGGGCCGGCTCGTGCTCGTCTTCGGCGCCACCGGGGACCGCGACCGGGGCAAGCGGCCGTCGATGGGTGCCGCCGGCGTGGCGGGGGCCGACGTCGTCGTCGTCACCGACGACGACCCGCACGGCGAGGACCCGGCAGCCGTGCGCGCCGCCGTGCTGGACGGGGCCCGGGCGGCGCAGCAGGTCGCCCGGGAGGCCGGGCGCGAGGTCACGGTGCTCGAGGTCGCCGACCGTGCGGGCGCGATCGTCCGCGCGGTGGCCGAGGCCTCCGCCGACGACACCGTGCTCGTGGCGGGACGCGGCCACGAGACGATCCAGGAGGTCGCCGGCGTCGACCTCGAGCTCGACGACCGCGTCGAGGCCCGTCGTGCTCTCGACGCCCTCGATCCCGTCGATGCCCCGCAGCAGCGCGCCGCGCGTGACGAGAGGACCACCACCGCATGATCGAGCTGACCGCCGCCGACGTCGCCGAGGCGACCGGGGGACGGCTGCACGCCGGCCCGGACGTGCGGGTCGCCGGACCCGTCGTCGTGGACTCCCGCCGGGTCGAGGCCGGGTCCCTGTTCGTCGCCCTGCCGGGCGAGCACGTCGACGGGCACGACTTCGCGCACGGCGCCGTCGAGGCGGGCGCGACGCTCGTGCTCGCCGCCCGCGAGCTCGACGGGGTGCCGACCGTCGTCGTCGACGACGTGCAGGCGGCCCTGGGCGACCTGGCGCGCGACGTGCTGTCCCGGGCCCGGGCGGCGGGCGACCTGCGGGTCGTCGCCGTGACCGGCTCGGTGGGCAAGACGACGACCAAGGACCTGCTGGGCCAGCTCCTCGGGGCGCGGGTGCCGGCGGAGCAGGTCGTGGTGCCCGCGGGCTCCTTCAACAACGAGGTCGGCCTGCCGCTGACCGTCCTGCGCGTCACCCCCGACACCCGCTACCTGGTGCTGGAGATGGGGGCGGACGCCCCGGGCAACATCGCCTACCTCACCCGGATCGCCCCGCCCGACGTCGGCGTCGTCCTCGCGGTCGGGGTCGCGCACGTGGGCAAGTTCGGCTCCGTCGAGGCCATCGCCGCCACCAAGGCCGAGATGGTCACGGGCGTCGTGGCGGGCGGCACCGTCGTGCTGAACGCCGACGACCAGCGGGTCGCGGCCATGGCGCCGCGCGCGGCCGAGGGCACCCGCGTGCTGACGTTCGGGACCATCCCGTCGGCCGACGTCCGTGCCGTCGACGTGGAGGTGGACGCGACGGGCCGGGCCGGCTTCGGCCTGCGGGCCGGCGCGGACCCGCAGCGCGTGGACCTGCGGCTGGTCGGTGCCCACCACGTGAGCAACGCGCTGGCCGCCGCGGCGGTCGCGACGGCGCTCGGGACGCCGCCGGACGAGGTCGCGGCGGTCCTGTCCCGCGCGACGCCGCAGAGCCCGCACCGCATGGCGGTGACGGAGCGGCCGGACGGCATCACCGTCGTCGACGACGCGTACAACGCCAACCCGGACTCGATGCGGGCCGCGCTGCGCTCGCTCGCCGTCATGGCTGGGCGCTCGCGCCGGTCGGTCGCCGTGCTCGGCGAGATGCTGGAGCTCGGGGAGTCCGCGCGCGCCGCGCACGACGAGATCGGCCGGCTCGTGGTGAGGTTGAACGTCAAGCTCCTCGTCGTGGTCGGCGAGGGCGCGTACCACATCCACGAGGGTGCCCTCCAGGAGGGGTCCTGGGGAGAGGAGTCGGTCTTCGTGCCTGACCTCGACACGGCGCGTGCGGTGCTGGCCGACGAGCTGCGGCCCGGCGACGTGGTGCTGGTCAAGTCGTCGCTCGGGGCCGGGCTGTGGCGCCTCGGCGACGAGCTGGCCGCCGGCGAGGTCGGCACGGAGGTCGCCCCGTGATCGCGATCCTCGTCGGGGCGGGCGTCTCGCTGCTCGTCGCGCTGTTCGGCACGCCGCTGTTCATCCGCTTCCTCGTGCACCGCAACTACGGGCAGTTCGTCCGCCAGGACGGCCCGACCGCGCACTTCACCAAGCGCGGCACCCCCACGATGGGCGGTGTCGTCATCATCGGCGCGGCCCTGGTCGGCTTCGCGGCGTCGATGATCGTGGCGGGGCGGCCGCCCAGCGCGTCGGCGCTGCTGTGCCTGTACCTCATGACGGGCCTGGGGCTGGTCGGCTTCCTGGACGACTTCACCAAGATCCGCAAGCAGCGCTCCCTCGGGCTCACGGCGAAGGCCAAGATGGTCGGCCAGGGCTTCGTCGGCATCAGCTTCGCCGTGCTGGCCCTGCAGTTCCCCAACGAGAACGCGCGCACGCCCGCGTCCACGCGGGTCTCGTTCCTGCGCGACACGAACCTCGACCTGGCGTTCGCCGGGGTGACGGTGGGGCTGATCCTCTTCGTGGTGTGGGCGAACTTCCTCATCACGGCCTGGTCGAACGCGGTCAACCTCACCGACGGCCTGGACGGTCTGGCCACGGGCGTGTCGCTGATCGTCTTCGGCGCGTACGTGCTGGTGAGCATCTGGCAGCTCAACCAGTCCTGCCAGCGGCTCGCCGCCGCGGGCCCGCGCTGCTACGAGGTGCGCGACCCGCAGGACATGGCGATCATCGCCGCCGCGATCATGGGCGCCTGCTTCGGGTTCCTGTGGTGGAACGCCAGCCCGGCACGGATCTTCATGGGCGACACGGGGTCGCTGGCGCTCGGCGGCGCCCTGGCGGGGATCTCGATCCTGTCCCGCACGGAGATCCTGGCGGCCATCATCGGCGGACTGTTCGTCATCATCGTGATGTCCGACGTCATCCAGATCGGGTTCTTCAAGATGACGGGCAAGCGCGTGTTCAAGATGGCGCCCCTGCACCACCACTTCGAGCTGTCGGGGTGGGGCGAGGTGACGATCGTCATCCGGTTCTGGCTCATCGCGGGGCTCTTCGCCGCGCTCGGCATGGGGGTCTTCTACGCCGAGTGGGTGGTCACGTGACGGGTGGGCCCGCGCCCGTCGACCGTGCCGTTGACCTTGCCGCCGCCCGTGTGGTCGTCGCGGGGCTCGGGGTCACCGGCCGTGCGGTGGCGGGCGCCCTCGCGGGCCGCGTGCGCTCCCTGCGCACGGTGGACGCGCGGGCGGACGACGCCGACGTGCGCGACGTGCCCGACGCCGCCGCGGCCGAGCGCGTGGTCGCCGGCGCCGACCTCGTGGTCGCCTCGCCGGGCTGGCCGCCGACGGCGCCCCTGCTGGAGGCGGCCGCCCGCGCCGGCGTCCCGGTGTGGAGCGAGGTGGAGCTCGCGTGGCACCTGCGGGTGCCGCGCGCCGACGGCTCCGGGCCCGCGCCGTGGCTGGCCGTGACGGGCACGAACGGCAAGACGACGACGGTCGGCATGCTCGCGGCGATCCTCGACGCCGCGGGCCGGCGCACCCTGGCCGTGGGCAACGTCGGCACCCCGCTCGTCACGGCGGCGCTCGATCCCGACCTCGACGTGCTCGCGGTGGAGCTGTCCAGCTTCCAGCTCCACCACACGTCGAGCACCGCCGTCGAGGCGGCCGCCGTGCTGAACGTCGCGCCCGACCACCTCGACTGGCACGGGTCGCTCGACGCCTACGCGGCCGACAAGGGCCGGATCTACGCCGGGGCGCGGGTGGCCTGCGTGTACAACGCGGCCGACCCGCGGACGGAGGAGCTCGTGCGCGAGGCCGACGTGGCCGAGGGGGCCCGCGCCGTGGGGTTCACCCTGGGCGCACCCGGGCCCGGGCAGGTCGGCGTCGTGGAGGACGTGCTCGTCGACCGGGCCTTCCACGCGCCCACCGACGCCCCCGACCGGAGCACCTACGCCGCCGAGCTCGGCACGCTGGCCGACCTCGCGCACCTGGCGCCCGGCGCCGACACCGCCCACCTGCCGGCGCACCTGGTCGCCAACGCCCTGGCCGCGGCGGCGCTCGCCCGCGCTCACGGTGTCCCGGCCGCCGCGGTGCGCGACGGCCTGCGCGCCTACCGCGGCGGGGGGCACCGGATCGCGACCGTCCGCGTGCTCGACGGCGTCGCGTACGTCGACGACTCGAAGGCGACGAACGCGCACGCGGCCGCCGCCTCGCTGGCGGCCCACGAGCCGGGCTCCGTCGTGTGGGTCGCGGGCGGGCTCGCGAAGGGCGCCGACCTCGGCGACCTGGTCGCCTCCCGGGCGGACCGGCTGCGCGGGGCGGTGCTCATCGGCGTCGACCCGGAGCCGTGGCGCGGGGCGCTGGCCCGACACGCGCCCGAGGTCCCGGTCGTCGTGGTGGATCCCGGCGACACTGGGACGGTGATGCGCCGGGCCGTCGTGGCGGCGCGGGACCTCGCCCGGGCGGGCGACACCGTGCTGCTGGCCCCGGCCGGCGCGTCGATGGACCAGTTCGCCTCCTACGCGCAGCGGGGGGAGGCCTTCACCGCCGCGGTGGCGGAGCTGTAGACGGGCGGAAGGCACGGGAGAGCGCATGGCGGTGACGACGGGTTCCCGGCGGGCCGCGCCGAGCGACCGGCGCCCGTGGCTCGGGCAGTGGAACAGCACGGTCACGAGCTACTACCTGCTCGTCGGCGCGAGCGGGCTGCTGCTGGTGATCGGGCTGGTGATGGTGCTGTCCAGCTCGACGATCGAGTCGATCGCCGCCGAGAGGTCGCCGTTCGCGGCGTTCCTCAACCAGGCACGCTATGCCCTCATCGGGCTGCCGCTCATGCTGGTCGCGGCGCGCCTGCCGGTGCGCTGGTACAAGCGCCTGGCCTGGCCGGCCATCTTGGTCGCCCTCGGCATGCTGATCGCGGTGCCGTTCGTCGGCAAGCTGGTCAACGGCAACCGGAACTGGTTGGTGCTCGGGCCGATCCAGTTCCAGCCCTCCGAGCTCGCCAAGCTCGCGCTCGCCGTGTGGCTCGGCGCCGTGCTCGGCCGCAAGCAGCACCTGCTGGGCCGCTGGGGCCAGGCCCTCGTGCCCGGAGTGATCGGGCTCGTCGCCGTCGTCGGGCTGGTCATCGCCGGCCACGACCTGGGCACGGCGATGATCATCGCGCTCCTGGGGCTCGGCGCGTACTGGGTGTCCGGCGCGCCCGCGTCCCTGCTCGCCGTGGGCGGCGTCGGCGGGGCAGTGATCGTCGGCTGGGCGTTCGTGCTCAACCAGTCGAGCAGCGACCGCATCGAGCGCATCCTCGCCACGTACGGCTCGGCCTGCGACGAGGCGAGCGAGTGCTACCAGTCCATCCACGGCCTGTACGGCCTGGGCACCGGAGGCCTGTTCGGGGTCGGCCTCGGCGGCAGCCGCGAGAAGTGGAACTACCTGCCCGAGGCCCACAACGACTTCATCTACGCCGTCATCGGCGAGGAGCTGGGCCTGCTCGGCACGCTGCTCGTGCTGGCGCTGTTCGCCGTCCTCGGCGTCGCCATGGCCCGCGTCGTGCGCCGTCATACCGACCCGTTCGTCAAGATCACCACCGCGGCGATCGCCTGCTGGGTGGTCGGGCAGGCCTTCGTCAACATCGGCGTGGTGATCGGCGTCCTGCCGGTGATCGGCGTCCCGCTGCCGCTGGTCTCGGCCGGCGGGTCAGCGCTCGTGACGACGATGGTGGCCCTCGGCGTGGTCATCAGCTTCGCGCGCACGGAGCCGGGAGCGGCGGAGGCCCTGGCCTCCCGGCCGCGTGTCGTGCGGAGGGCCGTGGCGGTGCTCTCGCGACGTCGCGGGCACGGCCGCACGCCCCGCGCCAGCAGATAGGGTCGCGGGTTGTGAAGACCTCCGCAGTCACCTCCGTCGTGCTCGCCGGCGGCGGCACCGCCGGCCACGTCAACCCCCTGCTCGCCGTCGCCGACGAGCTGCGCGCCCGGGAGCCCGACGCCCGCGTGCTGGTGCTCGGCACCACCAGCGGCCTGGAGGCCGACCTGGTGCCGGCGCGCGGCTACCGGCTGTGGCCGGTGCCGCGCGTGCCGCTGCCGCGCCGCCCGAGCGTCGACCTGCTGCGCCTGCCCGGCCGCCTGACGTCCGCGGTGCGGGCGGCCGAGGCGGCGATCGACGAGATCGACGCCCAGGCGGTCGTCGGCTTCGGCGGCTACGTGTCCACCCCGGCCTACCTCGCGGCCCGCCGCCGCGGCGTGCCGGTCGTCGTCCACGAGCAGAACGCCCGGCCCGGGCTGGCCAACCGTCTCGGCGCCCGCTGGGCGGCACGGGTGGGCACGACCTTCGGCGACACCGCGCTCCCGGGCGCCCGCGCGGTGGGCCTGCCCCTGCGGGCCGAGATCTCCGACCTGGTCGCCGAGCGCTCGCGGGACGCCGCCGCCGCACGCGTGCGGGCCGCGGACGCCCTCGGCCTGGACCCCACCGTCCCGACGCTCGTCGTCACCGGCGGCTCGTCGGGTGCCGCGTCGGTCAACGCCGCGCTGGCGGGCGCCGTCGACGCGCTGCTGGGCGCCGGCGTGCAGGTGCTGCACCTCACGGGCCGGGACAAGTCCGGCCCGGTGCGCACCGCCGTCGACGCCGCGGTCGCGGCGGGCGGGCACGAGGCCTCGCGGTACCAGGTGCGCGAGTACCTGTCCGAGATGCACCTCGGCCTGGCCGTGGCGGACCTCGTCGTGGCCCGCTCGGGCGCGGGCACCGTCTGCGAGCTGGCGGCGCTCGGCGTCCCGGCCGTCTACGTGCCGCTGCCGATCGGCAACGGGGAGCAGCGCCTCAACGCCGCGCCGCTGGTCTCGGCGGGCGGCGGCCTGCTCGTCGCCGACGACGACCTCACCCCGGCGTGGGTGGCCGAGCAGGTGCCCGCGCTGCTGCGCGACACCGACCGTCTGGCGCGGATGGCGGACGCCGCCCGCGCGGCGGGCGTCCGCGACGCGGCCGCCCGCGTGGCCGACCTCGTCGGCGAGGCCGTCGCGGAGTCGGCCGAGCGGAGCGGGTCGTGAGCGGCACGGCGCCGGCCGGTCCGGCCGCCGTGCCCGACGTCGACCGGCTCGGGCGCGTGCACCTCGTCGGCGTCGGCGGAGCGGGGATGTCGGTCGTGGCGCGTCTGCTCGCCGCGCGCGGCGTCGCCGTCCAGGGCTCGGACGCCGCTGCCACCCCCGCGCTGGAGGCCCTGCGCGCCGACGGCGTCCAGGTCTGGGTGGGGCACGACGCGGCCCACGTGGTCGCCGCCGACGGCGCGGCGCGCGTCGACACCCTCGTGGTCTCGTCGGCGGTGCGCGAGACCAACCCCGAGCTCGCGGCCGCCCGCGGCGCCGGCGTGCGGGTGCTGCACCGCTCCCAGGCGCTGGCCGCGCTGATGCGCGACCGGCGCGCCGTCGCGGTCGCGGGCGCCCACGGCAAGACCACCACCTCGGCGATGGTCGCGACGGTGCTGCGCGAGTGCGGCGTGGACGCCTCGTTCGCGATCGGCGGCACGGTCCGGGTGCGCGCCGCCGACGGCACCGAGACGGCGGTGCCGGGCGGCCACCTCGGCACCTCCGACGTGCTGGTCGCGGAGGCGGACGAGTCCGACGGCTCCTTCCTTAACTACGCGCCCACGGTGGCCGTGGTGACGAACGTCGAGCCCGACCACCTCGACCACTACGGCACCACCGAGGCGTTCGAGCAGGCCTTCGTCCGTTTCGCCGCCCAGATCACGCCCGACGGCACGCTCGTGGCCTGCGCCGACGACCCGGGGTCGGCGGCGCTCGCGGCCACGCACCGGGCCGCGGGGCGGGCGGTGGTCACCTACGGGCTGGACGACGGCGCGGACGTGCGCGTCGGGTCGGTGGTGCCCGGCGCCGGCACGGTCACCGCGGTCCTGTCCGGCGGGCCGCTCGGCGAGGCCGAGCGAGAGCTGCGCCTCGACGTCCCTGGCGCCCACAACGCGCTCAACGCGGCGGCCGCGGTGACGACGGCGGTGCTCCTCGGTGCGGACCCGGGCCGGGCGGTGGCGGGCGCCGCGGCGTTCGTCGGGACGGGGCGGCGCTTCGAGGAGCGCGGCCGGGTGGCGGGCGTGCGCGTCGTGGACAGCTACGACCACCACCCGACGGAGGTGGAGGCGCTGCTGCGCGCCGCGCGGCCCGTGGCCGGGGAGGGCAGGGTGCTCGCGCTGTTCCAGCCGCACCTGTACTCGCGCACGCGGATCTTCGCCGACCGTTTCGCGGCCGCCCTCGCCCTCGCCGACGAGGTCGTCGTGACCGGCGTGTACCGCGCCCGCGAGGACGTGGACCCCGACGTGAGTGCACGCACGATCACCGACCGCGCCGAGCGGACCCGTTCCGGCGGCCTGCTGCGTCCGGTCGAGGACCGGGTCCAGGCGGCGCACGTGATCGCCGCGCTGGCCCGCCCCGGCGACCTCGTGCTCACGGTGGGGGCGGGGGACGTCACCGAGCTCGGCCCGGTGGTCCTGGCGGACCTGGCCGCACGCGGGCTCGACGACGCCGGTGCGGCGTCGCCGGAGCCCGGCGTGGCGGGCGCGGCGCCGGGGCGTGGCGAGGAGACCATGGGCTGATGCGCCCGCCGTCCCGACCCCGCACGACGCCGCGCCCGGACCGTCACGACCGCTCGGACCGACCGGTGCCGGCGTCCGGCGAGCGAGTGCGCACCGGTGCCGTGCCGCGGGTGCCGGCGGGCCCGGACCGGCCGGACTCCGGGGGGTCGGACGGCCCCGGGGCGAACAGCGGAGGCCGCCGCCCGGGCGCCGGGCCGGCGAACGGCAAGGCAGCGAACGGTCGGGCTGCGGCCCCCAGCGCGGCGAGCGGCCCGACTCGCGACCGGGCCCCGCGGGGTGCGGCGCCGGCGACCGCGCCGGTACCGGCGGCGTCCGGGCGGGGCGCGGTGGTCCCCGCCGGCGAGCCGACGCCGCCGCGGGTCTCGACGGCGATGGCCGACCGGCTCGCGGAGCGCACGGCGATGCGTCGCCACCGGGCCTGGCGGCGCGTCGTGGCCTGGGTCCTCGTCGTGCTCGTCCTGGCGGCGCTCGCCGCGGGGGCGTTCTGGTCCCCGGTGCTGGCGCTCGACGCGGACGAGGTGGTCGTCACGGGCGAGGGCAGCACCGTGGACCCCCAGGAGGTGCGCGACGTCGTGGAGGCCGCGGACGGCACGCCGCTGCCGCGCCTCGACACCGTGTCGATGCGCGAGCAGATCCTCGGCCTGCACGGTGTCAAGGACGTCAGCCTGGCGAGGTCGTGGCCGCACGGCCTGCGGGTGACGCTCACCGCCCGGGTGCCGGTGGCCGCGGTGCCGGACGGCGGGAAGTACGTCGTCCTCGACGGCGAGGGTGTGCGGCTGGGCACGCGGGGCTCGGCGCCGTCGGGCCTGCCGCAGGTCGACGTGCCCCTGGACGACGCCCGCGCCCTCCAGGCGGCGCTGCACGTGCTCGCCGGCCTGCCGCCGAAGCTGGCGGGGGCGACCGAGCAGGTCAGCGCGGCGACGCAGGACGCGGTGGAGACGGTGCTGGCCGACGGGACGACCGTGCGGTGGGGGAGCAGCGCGGACCTTCCGCTGAAGGTCGAGGCCGTGCGGACCCTGCGCGAGGTCGCCCCGGACGCGGGCACGATCGACGTGTCGTCGCCCGAGCTGCCGATCACGCGGTGACCCCCCTTGACACAGGTGTCGAGCACCCGCCCCGTGCGACACGCCGGACCACGTGCTTCGTGGTGCTCCGTGCGGCACATACCGTCGAACGCAGCAGCAACCTGACATAACTCTAACCCTCAACTCGAACCTTAGGGTTCGGGTTCCGGGCGGGACCGCCGGGCCGGAACGACCGGGTCGGGGACGTCGGGACAGGAACGACCCGAGAGGCAACGACGTGGCAACTCCGCAGAACTACCTGGCAGTGATCAAGGTGGTCGGCATCGGCGGTGGCGGCGTGAACGCCGTGAACCGCATGATCGAGGTCGGCCTCAAGGGTGTCGAGTTCATCGCCATCAACACCGACGCGCAGGCGCTGCTGATGTCGGACGCCGACGTCAAGCTCGACGTCGGGCGCGAGCTCACCCGCGGCCTCGGCGCCGGCGCGGACCCGGAGGTCGGCAAGAAGGCGGCCGAGGACCACGCCGAGGAGATCGAGGACGTCCTGCGCGGCGCCGACATGGTCTTCGTCACGGCGGGCGAGGGCGGCGGCACCGGCACGGGCGGCGCGCCCGTGGTCGCCCGCATCGCCCGGTCCCTCGGCGCGCTGACCGTCGGGGTGGTCACCCGGCCGTTCACCTTCGAGGGCCGGCGCCGGTCGGTCCAGGCCGAGCAGGGCATCGAGACGCTCCGGGAGGAGGTCGACACCCTCATCGTCATCCCCAACGACCGGCTGCTGTCCATGTCGGACAAGAGCGTGTCGGCGATCTCGGCGTTCCACTCCGCCGACCAGGTGCTGCACTCGGGCGTGCAGGGCATCACCGATCTCATCACGACCCCGGGCCTGATCAACCTCGACTTCGCCGACGTCAAGTCGGTGATGCAGGGGGCCGGCTCGGCGCTCATGGGCATCGGCTCGGCGCGCGGCGAGGACCGCGCGGTGCAGGCCGCCGAGCTCGCCATCTCCTCGCCGCTCCTCGAGGCCTCGATCGACGGTGCGCACGGCGTGCTCCTGTCGATCCAGGGCGGGAGCGACATCGGCCTGTTCGAGGTGCACGAGGCGGCGCGGCTCGTCCAGGAGGCGGCGCACCCCGAGGCGAACATCATCTTCGGCACCGTCATCGACGACTCGCTCGGCGACGAGGTGCGCGTCACGGTGATCGCCGCCGGCTTCGACGGCGGGATGCCGCAGGCGCGCAAGGACGACCGCGGCCTCGGCCAGATCTCCGGGTCCTCCGCCGCGCCGGCCGTCTCCGCGGGCGGGGGTACCGAGCGGAGCGCCGCGGCACCGGCGCCCGCGACCGCCCCGGTCCCGCAGCCGCCCGCGCCCGCCGCCGCGCCGCGCCCGCGCCCGATCCCCGCGGAGCCGGACGACGTGCCGGCGAGCCTCGACGGGGCGCGCACCACGCCGGCCGGCGCGGCGCGGGCGGAGTCGGTGCAGGCCCGCGAGCAGCGGCCGTCCTTCACGGTGGTCGAGGACGGCGAGGGCGAGGGGGTGACCGTGGAGCGGCCCGTGGAGGTGCCGCGCCTGGTCGACGAGCCCCGCCGGCCGGCGGAGGACCTCGACGTGCCCGACTTCCTCAAGTGAGCGTCGCGTGAGAAGCGGCGTCGACGGGGCGGTCGGCTGGGCCCAGGAGTCGCTGCTGCCGGCGCAGTTCGGCGCGGGGCTGCTGCGGGTCGACCTCGGCGCGGGCGTCGTCGCCGGCTTCACGACGCGGCACGGCGGCGTGTCTCCGGCGCCGTGGTCGTCCCTCGACCTGGGGACGTCGACCGGCGACGACCGCGCCCGGGTCCGGGAGAACCGCGCCCGCCTCGAGGCCTGGGTCGGCGCGCCGGTGGCGTTCGCGGCGCAGGTGCACGGCGACCGCGTGCTCGAGGTCGGCCCCCACGACCGCGTGGAGTGGTCGGGCGACGAGCCGCCCGTCGCGGTGGGGGAGGCCGACGCGATGGTGACGGTCGAGACCGGCCTCGGCCTCGGCGTGCTCGTGGCGGACTGCGTCCCCGTCGTCCTCGCGGACCCGGTGGCCAGGGTCGCCGCGGTCGCGCACGCCGGGCGCCGCGGCGTGGCGGTCGGCGTGGTGCACCGGGCGCTCGACGAGATGCTCGCGCGCGGCGCCCGCACGCAGGACGTGCGCGCCGCCGTCGGGCCCGCCGTGTGCGGCCGCTGCTACGAGGTGCCCGACGACCTGCGGGACGAGGTCAGCGCACTCGTGCCGGAGACCTGGGCGACGACGGAGGCCGGGACCCCGGCCCTCGACCTGCCTGCCGGTGTGCTCGCGCAGCTCGCCTCGCGCGGCGTCGCGGCGACCCACGTGGACCGCTGCACCCGGACCGACACCGACCTGTTCTCCCACCGCCGTGCCACCGCGAGCGGCACGACGACCGGTCGCCAGGCCGGGGTGGTCGTCCTCGCCTGACACCGTCGCGGGGCCGGCCCACCCCGTCCGGACCGGTGTCCGGCCGCCCCACCAGCGCTCCGACCAGGGGTCGCCACCGTGCGGCGGCCGCGGGCGTCGCCGCACGACACACCGGCGTGTCGTGCGCTGATGCGTGTGCCGGCGTGGTTACCGTCGACTCACCGTCCGGGACACGCGGGGCGGAAGACACAGCGCGTGACGTGCCGAGGAACGGAGCAGGGCGATGGGCGGAGCGCTTCGCAAGACGATGCTGTACCTGGGGCTCGCCGACGAGCAGGGTGAGCCGGACGAGTACCTCGACGAGTACGAGGACCTGGAGGCACCCGTGCGCGACGACCATCAGGCGCAGGTCACGCCGCTGCACCGCGCCGGAGTGGCGGAGACGGTGGTCGGCGCGGACCTGCGCCGCATCACGACCATCCACCCGCGCTCGTACAACGACGCCCGCAGCATCGGCGAGGCGTTCCGCGGCGGCACGCCGGTCATCATGAACCTGTCCGACATGGACGACGCCGACGCCAAGCGGCTGGTCGACTTCTCCGCGGGGCTGATCTTCGGCCTGCGGGGCTCGATCGAGCGCGTGACGAACAAGGTGTTCCTGCTCTCGCCCGAGCACGTGGAGATCGCGGGCGAGGAGAAGCCCGCCGAGCCCGTCGCGGGCAAGGGAGCGTTCTACAACCAGAGCTGAGCGCCACCGCCGCCGCGCGGCCAGGGTCGAGGCACGTCGACCCTGGCCGCGTCGTCGTCTCGGGTAGGTTCGACCCGTGGACCCGCTGCGTGTCATCTTCGACCTCATCAGCTTCGTGCTGTGGATGTTCCTCCTGTGCCTCGTGGTGCGCCTGGTCTTCGACTGGGTGCAGTTCTTCGCCCGCGACTGGCGTCCCCGCGGGGTGGTGCTCGTGATCGCCGAGGCGGTCTACACGGTCACCGACCCGCCGCTGCGCGCGCTGCGCCGGCTCATCCCGCCCCTGTCGCTCGGGCACGTGCGGCTCGACCTGGCCTTCCTCGTCCTGTTCATCGGCGTGTCGATCCTCGCGCGGGTGTTCGGCGCGCTGTGACGAACGTCGCGGGTGCCGTGGGGTCGTGGTGAGTTCGCAGGTGCGGGGTTCGACGGCCGTGTGAAGACGTCGTGTGGGCGTGCGCGGCGCGGTGTGCCTGGAAATGTCGCCCCCGGGACCGTGGGCTACCGTGGTCACCCGGACGGCGGACCCGCCGGGTCCTGCGAACGACCGTGCAACCGTGATGAGGTGAACGATGGCGCTGCTGACGGCAGAGGACATCCTGAACAAGAAGTTCTCCGCGACGAAGTTCCGGGAGGGCTACGACGTCGAGGAGGTCGACGACTTCCTCGACGAGGTCGTGCGCACGCTCACCTCGGTGCAGGAGGAGAACGAGGACCTGCGCTCGAAGCTCGCTGCCGCCGAGCGACGGGTCGGTGAGCTGAGCCGGTCCGACGCCGCCCAGCAGTCGCAGCCGGTCGCGTCGACGCCGGCCCCCGCACCGGCTCCGGCCCCCGCGCCGGCCCCGGCCGCCGCCGGTGGCCAGCAGCCGGAGCCGGAGTCGGCCACCGGGATGCTCCAGCTCGCCCAGAAGCTGCACGACGACTACGTGCGCTCGGGCCAGGAGGAGGGCGACCGCCTCATCACGGAGGCGAAGGCCGAGGGCGAGCGCATCGTGCGCGAGGCCGAGGAGACGAGCCACCGCACGCTCTCCCAGCTCGAGCAGGAGCGCTCGCTGCTGGAGCGCAAGATCGACGAGCTCCGGCTCTTCGAGCGGGACTACCGCACGCGCCTCAAGAGCTTCCTGCAGAACCTGCTGGGCGACCTGGACGCGCGTGGTTCGGCGCTCCCGCCGCAGCAGAGCGCGGGGGCGGGCGGCCGCTCCTCGGAGATCTGAGCCACTGATCTGAGCCTCTGATCCGAGCCCTCTCGGGCTCGTCCCGCCCCGGTCGTCACGACCGGGCGCACGGTCGGCACGGACCTGTCACGGGCCGGTCGGCACGACACGCACGCAGCCGTACGGCGCGTGCTGTTGTGCCGACCGGCCCGCGCACTTACGCTGCGGTGACTCCCCGCGAGGACCCGACAGAAGGGCGGCTGAGATGGCCAAGCTCTCGACCGACACGCGCGCCGCGCTGCGTGAGAACTTCCCGAACCTGGCGAAGGACGTCAAGCGCTTCCCCGTGCGCGACGGCGAGGAGCCCTGGACGCGTGCCGAGATGGAGGAGCAGGCGGCCTTCCTGCTCCAGGACAAGGAGCGTCTGCAGCGCGAGCTCGCCGCCGCGGACGCCGAGCTGTCGGACCTGCTGCGCAACTCCGGCGACGGGGCGGGGGACGACCAGGCCGACTACGGCTCCAGCGCCCTCGAGCGCGAGCAGGAGCTCACCCTCGTGAACAACATGCGCGACCTGCTCGACCAGACGGTCCACGCGATCGACCGCATCCGCAAGGGCACCTACGCCACGTGCGAGATCACCGGGCTGCCGATCGGCAAGGCGCGCCTGCAGGCGTTCCCGCGGGCCACGCTGTCGGTGGAGGCGAAGACGCGCGAGGAGCGGCGCTGAGCGGGAGGCCGGCCGCATAGACTGGCGCACGATGTCGACCAACCCCGCCGGGTCCGCTCCGGCTCCCGAGCCCGTGTCGCGCGACAGCGCCACCGAGTCCTCGCCGGCCACGTCCGCGCCCGCCGCGGAGGCGCACCCGGTCTCCCCGGCGAGGCGCCGTCGGCTCGTCGCGTGGACCGTCGTCCTCGCGGCGGTCGTGCTGGCCGCCGACCAGCTGACCAAGTGGTGGGCCGAGTCGGCCCTCACCGAGGGCGCAGACCCGATCCCCCTGCTGGGCGACCTGCTGTCCCTGCGGCTGATCTACAACCCCGGCGCCGCGCTGTCGATCCTCAGCGGCACCGGCATGACCTGGATCCTGACGATCGTCGTGGTCGCCGTCGTGGTCGTCATCGTGCGGGCGATCGGGCGGATCGGCTCGCGCGGCTGGGCGGTCGCGCTGGGTCTGCTGCTGGGCGGGGCGCTCGGCAACCTCGGCGACCGGCTCTTCCGCGACCCCGGGTTCGCGCACGGCAAGGTGGTCGACTTCATCGACTACGCCGGGTTCTTCGTCGGCAACGTGGCGGACATCGCGATCGTCGTCGCCGCCGGCCTCGTCGTGATCCTCACGTTCCGGGGGACCGGGCTGGACGGCCGCCGCCAGACGGACGAGCCGCAGGACGCGCGCCGGGAAGGCCCCCGGGACGAGCGCGGCGACGGGGAGGGCTGACCGTGGCGACACGCACGCTGCCGGTGCCGGACGGACTGGCGGGGGAGCGCGTCGACGCCGCCCTGGCCCGGATGCTCGGCTTCTCCCGCACGCAGGCCGCCGAGCTCGCCGCGGCGGGCGCCGTGCAGCTCGACGGGCGCACGGTCGGCAAGTCGGACCGCCTCGTCCCGGGGAGCCGGCTCGAGGTCGACGTCCCCGACCCGCGCCAGGACGTGGCTCCCGCGGTCGTCGCGGAGCCCGTCGAGGGCATGGGGATCGCGTACGAGGACGACGACGTGGTCGTCGTCGACAAGCCGGTGGGCGTCGCCGCGCACCCCTCGCCCGGCTGGACGGGGCCGACGGTGGTGGGCGCCCTGGCGGCGGCCGGCTACCGGATCGCGACGTCCGGGGCCGCCGAGCGGCAGGGCATCGTGCACCGTCTCGACGTCGGCACCTCGGGCCTGATGGCGGTCGCCAAGAGCGAGGCCGCGTACTCCGGGCTGAAGCGCGCCTTCAAGGAGCGCACGGTCGACAAGGTCTACCACGCACTCGCGCAGGGTCACCCCGAGCCCACCACGGGCACGATCGACGCCCCCATCGGCCGGCACCCGAGCGCCGACTGGAAGTTCGCCGTCGTGGCGGACGGCAAGCACTCGGTGACGCACTACGAGGTGCTCGAGATGCTCCCGGCGGCGTCGCTCGTCGAGGTGCACCTGGAGACGGGGCGCACCCACCAGATCCGCGTGCACTTCGCCGCGGTGCGGCACCCGCTCGTCGGCGACCTCACCTACGGGGCGGACCCGGTGCTGGCCTCCCGCGTGGGGCTCGAGCGCCAGTGGCTGCACGCGATGCGGCTCGGCTTCAGCCATCCCGTGACCGGGCGCGACGTCGAGGTGACGAGCGAGTACCCCGACGACCTCGCCGCCGCGCTCGAGGTCGTCCGCGCCGCGTACCGGTGACCGGCCTCCGGTGACAGGCCTGCCGTGGTGGGGCGACCTCCTGCTGGGCGTCGGCGTGGCACTGCTCGCGGCGTGGCTGGCGCTGGTCGTGGTGCTGCTCGCCGTCCGGCGGCGACTGCCGGACCACGGCTGGCGCGAGGTGCTGCGGCTCCTCCCGGACGTCGTGCGGCTGGTCCGCCGGCTCGCGGCGGACCCGGAGGTGCCCCGGGCGGTGCGCTGGGGCCTCGTCGCGCTCGGCGCGTACCTCGTGGTGCCCGTCGACCTGGTGCCGGACTTCCTGCCGGTGATCGGCTGGGCCGACGACGCGATCGCCGTCGTGCTCGTGCTGCGCTGGGCGGTGCGCCGGGCGGGCCCCGACGCCGTGCGGCGGCACTGGCCGGGGACCGACGCGGGGCTCGCCGTCCTGCGGGCTGCCGTCGGCCTTCCCGGTGGGACGTCGCCGCGGACCGACGAGTGAGCGGCGTCTCGGCGAGGGGCGCCTCCGGTGTGGGTGGGCCCTCCTAGACTCTGGTCCATGCCCGACGCCGCGACCGCCTCCACAGCACCGCCCAGCGACGACTTCGTGCACCTGCACGTGCACACCGAGTACTCGATGCTCGACGGCGCGGCGCGGCTGGGCGACCTGTTCGACGAGGTCGAACGGGTCGGGCAGAAGGCGATCGCGATCACCGACCACGGCTACCTGTTCGGGGCGTTCGACTTCTGGAACACCGCGCGCAAGAAGGGCATCAAGCCCATCATCGGCGTCGAGGCGTACGTCACGCCGGGCACCAGCCGGCACGACCGCACCAAGGTCCGGTGGGGCGAGGAGCACCAGCGCCGCGACGACGTCTCCGCCGGCGGCGCCTACACGCACATGACCCTGTGGTCGCGGGACAACGAGGGGATGCACAACCTGTTCCGGGCGGGGTCGCTCGCCTCCCTGGACGGGCAGATGGGCAAGTGGCCGCGGATGGACCGCGAGCTGCTGGAGACGTACTCCAAGGGCCTCATGGCCACCACGGGCTGCCCGTCGGGGGAGATCCAGACCCGGCTGCGCCTGGGCCAGTGGGACGAGGCCGTGCGGGCGGCGGGCGAGCTGCAGGACATCTTCGGCAAGGAGAACTACTTCGTCGAGCTGATGGACCACGGGATCGAGATCGAGTCCCGCACGTCCAAGCAGCTCCTGGAGGTCGCCAAGGCGATCGGCGCGCCGCTCGTGGCGACCAACGACCTGCACTACACCAAGCAGGAGGACTCGCACGCGCACGAGGTGCTGCTGGCGATCAACTCGGGCTCCACGCTGGACGAGCCGACGTACGACCAGGGCGGCAGCCGGTTCGCGTTCGCGAGCGACACGTTCTACGTGCGCACCGGGGCGGAGATGCGCCGGCTGTTCCGGGAGATGCCCGAGGCGTGCGACAACACCCTGCTCATCGCCGAGCGGTGCGACGTGTCGTTCGACACGAACGCGAACTACATGCCGAGCTTCCCGGTCCCCGAGGGCGAGGACGAGGTCAGCTGGTTCGTCAAGGAGGTCGAGGCGGGGCTGCGGCGCCGGTACCCGCAGGGGATCTCCGACGCGGTGCGCCGGCAGGCGGACCACGAGGTCAAGATCATCACCCAGATGGGTTTCCCGGGGTACTTCCTCGTGGTCGCGGACTTCATCAACTGGGCCAAGGAGCAGGGCATCCGCGTGGGCCCGGGCCGTGGCTCCGCCGCGGGGTCGATGGTCTCCTACGTCATGGGCATCACGGAGCTCGACCCGCTGGAGCACGGCCTCATCTTCGAGCGCTTCCTCAACCCGGAGCGCGTGTCCATGCCCGACGTCGACGTCGACTTCGACGAGCGCCGGCGCTCCGAGGTGATCCGGTACGTCACCGAGAAGTACGGCGACGACCGGGTGGCGATGATCGTCACCTACGGCTCCATCAAGGCCAAGCAGGCGCTCAAGGACGCCTCGCGCGTGCTCGGCTTCCCCTTCGCGATGGGTGAGAAGCTGTCCAAGGCGATGCCGCCGCCCGTCATGGGCAAGGACATCCCGCTGTCGGGGATCTTCGACCCCCAGCACGAGCGCTACTCGGAGGCCGCCGAGTTCCGCCAGGTGCACGACACGGACCCCGAGGCCCAGCGGGTGGTCGAGACCGCGCGGGGCGTCGAGGGCCTGAAGCGCCAGTGGGGCGTGCACGCGGCCGGCGTCATCATGTCGAGCGACCCGATCATCGACGTCATCCCGATCATGCGCCGCCCGCAGGACGGCGCGGTCATCACGCAGTTCGACTACCCGACGTCCGAGGGCCTCGGCCTCATCAAGATGGACTTCCTGGGGCTGCGCAACCTGACGATCCTCGACGACGCGCTCGAGAACATCGTCATGAACGGCAAGGACCCCGTCGCGATCGAGACGGTCGCGCTCGACGACCCGGCGTCCTACCAGCTCCTGGCCCGCGGCGACACTCTCGGCGTGTTCCAGCTCGACGGCGGCCCGATGCGCTCGCTGCTGCGGCAGATGCGCCCCGACAAGTTCGACGACCTGTCCGCGGTCATCGCGCTGTACCGGCCCGGCCCGATGGGCATGAACTCGCACGTGAACTACGCGCTGCGCAAGAACGGCCAGCAGAAGATCGAGCCGATCCACCCCGAGCTCGCCGAGCCGCTGTCCGAGGTGCTCGACGAGACCTACGGCCTGATCGTCTACCAGGAGCAGGTGCAGCGCGCCGCGCAGATCCTCGCCGGCTACACGCTCGGCCAGGCCGACCTGCTGCGCCGTGCCATGGGCAAGAAGAAGCCCGAGGTGCTGGCCAAGGAGTTCGTCAACTTCGAGGCGGGCTGCAAGGAGCGCGGGTACTCCGACGCCGCGATCCAGGCGGTGTGGGACGTGCTGGTCCCGTTCGCCGGGTACGCGTTCAACAAGGCGCACTCCGCCGGCTACGGGCTCGTGGCGTACTGGACCGCCTTCCTCAAGGCGAACTACCCCACCGAGTACATGGCCGGCCTCCTGCAGTCCGTCAAGGACGACAAGGACAAGATGGCGCTCTACCTCAACGAGTGCCGTCGCATGCACATCACGGTGCTGCCGCCGGACGTCAACGAGTCGGCGGCCAAGTTCACGGCGGTCGGCGAGGACATCCGGTTCGGCCTCACGGCCGTGCGCAACGTGGGCGCGAACGTCGTCGACGCGATCATCACCACCCGCGAGGAGAAGGGCTCCTTCACCTCCTTCACGGACTTCCTCGACAAGGTGCCGGCCGTGGTGTGCAACAAGCGCACCATCGAGTCGCTCATCAAGGCGGGCGCCTTCGACTCGCTGGGCCACCCGCGCCGCGCGCTGCTCGTCGTGCACGAGCAGGCGGTCGACTCGGTGATCAGCGTCAAGCGCAAGGAGGCCGAGGGGCAGTTCGACCTGTTCGCCGGCATGGGCGGCGAGGAGGACGCGTCGATGACGTTCGCCGTCGACGTGCCGGACCTGCCGGACTGGGAGAAGAAGCAGCTCCTGTCGTTCGAGCGCGAGATGCTCGGGCTGTACGTCTCCGACCACCCGCTGTCGGGGCTGGAGCACGTGCTCGCGCGGGCGGCCGACACCTCGATCGCCGCGCTGGTGAACGACGAGGCCCGGGCCGACGGCTCGACCGTCACCGTCGCGGGCCTGCTGACGAGCGTGCAGCGCAAGATGAGCAAGAACGGCAACCCGTGGGCGGCGGTCACCATCGAGGACCTCGAGGGGTCCGTCGAGGTGATGTTCTTCGGCGAGACGTACCTGGCCTACTCCACGGTCCTCGCGGAGGACCAGGTGGTGACGCTGCGCGGCCGGGTCCGGCGCCGCGACGAGCAGATGCAGCTGCAGGCCATGGAGGTCTCGCTGCCCGACACGTCCGCCGTCGCGGACGCCCCGGTCCTCGTGACGGTCCCGCACACGCGCTGTGTGGAGCCGGTCATGGTCCGCCTGCGCGAGGTGCTGGCCTCGCACCCTGGGTCGGCCGAGGTGCACGTGAGCGTCGCCGAGCCGGGCAAGCGGACGGTGGTGCGTGCCGCGGACACGCTGCGCGTCGAGAAGTCACCGGCGCTGTTCGGCGACCTGAAGGCCCTCCTCGGCGCGAGCTGCCTCTCGTGAGCGGGCCGGCAGGGGCCGGCGCGGGCGCCGGCGGCGGGAGCGCCGGGGACCCGGGGCCCGTCTGGGACGACGGCACCGCGGCCCACCGGTTCCGGGTCGTGCCGGCGGCGTACGTCTTCCTGCGCCGCGAGGGGCAGGTGCTGCTGCAGCTGCGGTCCGGCACCGGGTTCATGGACGGCCACTGGGCTGCCGCGGCCGCCGGGCACGTCGAGCCGGGGGAGTCCGCCGTCGCGGCGGCCGTGCGGGAGGCCCGCGAGGAGCTGGGCGTCGAGGTGGCGCCGGCGGACCTGCGGCCGGTCACGGCGATGCACCGCGGGCAGCCCGGCGGCCCGGCGCTCGAGCAGCGGGTCGACTTCTTCTTCGAGGCGGTGCGCTGGTCGGGGACCCCGGCGCTCCAGGAGCCGGGCAAGGCCGCGGACCTGGCGTGGTTCGGCTTCGCGGCCCTGCCCGCTCCGGTGGTGCCGCACGAGCGCGTGGTCCTGCGGGCGATGCACGACGCGGGACGCCACGGCTCGCAGGTCCCCGCGATCCTCACCGACGGGTTCGGCTGAGCCGGAGGCGCAGCGGAGCGTGAGGGCCGAGGGGCGAGGCATCTCTCGCGGAGCGGAGCCGCAGGCTCGGCCGACGATGGCGCGGCTGAGCCCGACGGTTCGCCGTCCCGGTGGGGTGCCGACGTAGGCTCGCTGCCGTGCTGCGACTCAACCCCGAACAGCTCGTGTTCGTCACGGAGCGTCACCTGGCCACCCTGACCACGCTGCGCGCCGACGGCTCCCCGCACGTGGTGCCGGTGGCGTTCACCTGGGACGCCGACGCCGGGCTCGCGCGGATCACCGCGCGACGGGGGTCGGTGAAGGTGGCGAACGCGCGGCGGCGGGGCCCGGACGGGGCCCCGCCGAGGGCGGCCGTGTGCCAGGTCGACGGCGGCCGGTGGCTGACGCTCGAGGGCACGCTCGCCGTGAGCGAGGACCCCGACGAGGTGGCGGACGCCGTCGCGCGGCACGTGCGTCGGTACTGGCCGCTCGACCCGGAGCCGGACCGGGTCGTGCTCCGGCTGACCCCGGACAAGGTCATGGCGAGCACCTACATGGCCTGATCCGTTGTGGGTACGAGACACGCCGGCGTCGCTCAGCGCGCATCGGCGTGTCTCGTACCCACAACGGGCCGGGCTGCGTCAGGACAGGGGGCGCACCCGCACGTCGCGGTACGAGACGACGTCGGGCGCCGAGCCGTGCGCCTGCAGGCCCACGTATCCCACGAGCCCGCGGCTGCTGGAGTCGGGGTCGTGCGGGCGGCCGGGGAACGGGACGCCCGGCAGGTTCTCGTACTCGTTGATCACCACGCCGTTGCGGATCACCGTGTAGTGCTGGCCGACGACGCGGATCTCGAGGTCGTTCCACGTGCCCTTCGGCGTGGGCATGGCCTCCGCGAGCCCGAGGTCGGCGAAGCCGTACACGGACCCGGTCTTGCGCGGGTCGTTCGACCCCTCCTCGGGGGAGTCGTTCACCTGGATCTCGTGGCCGCAGTTGACGGCGATCCAGGAGAGGTTGCCGGTCTCGCCGCCGTTGAAGGTCGTCGGGCAGCCCTCGACCGGCCCCCAGAGCGCCGGGAAGCGGACCTGGACGCCGCTGTTGGCACGCAGGTCGCCCGGCGCGTCGTCGCGGAACTGCAGGCGCAGCGAGAAGTCCTCGTACTGCTCGTGCGGGTACCAGAGCGTGCCGAAGCCGCCGTCGGCGCCCGCGCGGCTGCGGATCGTGCCGTCCGGCATGCGGTCGAAGCCGCCGTCGCCCGCGTACGCCCAGTCGGCGAACGACTCCGCGCTGCCGTCGTACAGCGTCTCGTAGCCGGGCACCGTGCCGACCTCGGAGCGGGCCGCGGCGCCGGCGAGGGTGCGGGCGTCGGCGCGACTCAGCGCGCCGTCGGCCACGAGGTCGCGCGTGACGTCCTGGACGTGCGCGACGAAGCGGCCGTGGTTGGACCAGGACCGCTCGTCGTCGATGACGTCGTTGAGCGTGCAGCCGCCCGGGAGGGCGGCGTTGTCGACGCCCGTGTCGGTGTCGAGCAGGACGACGGCCGGCCGCGCGTCAGGGGCGTCGCAGGTCGGCGGGCTCTCCTCGGGGGCTCCGGCGGCGCAGGGCGCGGCGAGGCCGAGCGCGGCCGTGATCGCGGCCGTCCCCGCGAGGCGGGTGAGCCGGGCGCGTCGTCGGGGCATGGTGCGGGGGGTGGACGTCATCGTCTCTCCTCGGGTCGGCGGTGCTCGTCCCGACCCTAGAAGCCCGCGGGACCACTTTCAATGGGTGCCAATCATCTTCTGTCGCTCAGGACGCAGAAGTCTGCGGGTGCACGGGGACGCGAGACCGGCGCTCTCCCGCCGGGAATCACGCCGATCTCCCGCCCGCGACGGGGTGGGGTCACGTGACGACGGCGGTCTCGGCGCCGTCGGGCGCGTCGGGCACCGCCACGGTCACCCGGTCGCCCCGCGTGAGCTGGCGGCCGCGCCGCGTCTCGGTCTCGCCGTTGACGGCGACGTCGCCGTCGGCGACGAGGTCGCGCGCGTGCGTGCCGGACTCGGCCAGCCCCGCCAGCTTGAGGAACTGGCCGAGCCGGATCACGTCGTCGCGGATGGGGACCTCGATGGCGGAGCTCATGCGCACCATTGTGCCGGTGCCGTTCCACCGCTCGGTCGTCGTGGAACCGTCCCGGCCGCCCCCGCGCGACCTCGTAGACTGGCCGGGTGATCCAGCGCATCGACCTCCGCGGGCGCGAGCTGTCCCGCACCGAGCTGCTCGGGGTGCTTCCGCGCCCCGAGGTCGGGGTGGACGAGGCCGTCTCGGCCGCCGCCCCGATCCTCGCCGACGTCAAGGCCCGCGGCGCCGCCGCGCTCCGCGACCTTGCCGAGCGCTTCGACGGGGTGCGCCCCGAGCATCTGCGAGTGCCGCGCGAGGAGATCCGCCGCGCGCTCGACGAGCTGGACCCGGCGGTGCGCGAGGGCCTGAGCGAGGCGATCCGCCGCGTGCGCGCCGTGCACGCCGACCAGGTACCCACCGAGCACGCGACGACGCTCGCGCCGGGCGCGGTGGTCCGCCAGCGGTGGATCCCCGTCCAGCGCGTCGGTCTCTACGTGCCGGGCGGGCGGGCCGTGTACCCCTCGTCCGTGGTCATGAACGTCGTCGTCGCGCAGGAGGCCGGCGTGCCGGGCCTCGCCGTCGCGTCGCCGCCGCAGAAGGACTTCGGCGGTCTGCCCCACCCGACGATCCTCGCGGCCTGCGCGCTGCTCGGCGTGGACGAGGTGTACGCCGTCGGCGGGGCACAGGCCGTGGGGATGTTCGCCTACGGCGCGGCCGGGTCGGCGCCGCAGGACGGCGACGTGCTCTGCGAGCCGGTCGACGTCGTGACGGGGCCGGGCAACCTGTACGTCACCGCGGCCAAGCGCCTGGTGCAGGGGCTCGTCGGGATCGACGCGGAGGCCGGGACCACGGAGATCGCGGTGCTCGCCGACGGCACGGCCGACGCGGGGCACGTGGCGCTCGACCTCATCAGCCAGGCCGAGCACGACCCGATGGCGGCCTCCGTGCTGGTGACACCGTCGGTCGAGCTGGCCGGCGCCGTCGAGGCGCGCCTCGGCGACCTGGCGGGAGCCACGAAGCACTCCGAGCGCGTGCTGCAGGCCCTCGGCGGGTCGCAGTCCGCGGTCGTGCTCGTCGACGACGTCGAGCACGGGCTCGCCGTCGTCGACGCGTACGGCGCCGAGCACCTGGAGATCCAGACGCAGGATGCGCCCGCGCTGGCCGACCGCGTGCGCTCCGCGGGCGCGATCTTCGTGGGCCCCTGGGCCCCGGTGCCGCTGGGGGACTACATGGCCGGGTCCAACCACGTGCTGCCCACCGGAGGGTCCGCGCACTTCAGCAGCGGGCTCGGGGTGCACGCGTTCCTGAAGTCCGTGCAGGTCGTCGAGTACACGCGCGACGCGCTCGCCGAGGTCGCGGACCGGATCGTGGCCGTCGCGGACGACGAGGACCTCCCGGCGCACGGCGAGGCCGTGCGAGCCCGCTTCGCCTGACGCCGGCCCGGCCCGGGCGCGGCTCGTCGTGCTGACCGTGGTCGTCCGGCCGGAGAGCGTCCACTCCACGAAATAGCGTGCCAAGCGGTCGTGATCGACCCGACGTCGTCGCGGGGCGGAACGCGTCGGCGGGCCGTGCGAGCATGGGCCCATGCCCGCCCCGCCGCCCCGCGTCGACCCCCTCGTCGTGGGCGAGCTCGTGGGGACCACGACGTTCCGCCGGGCCCAGGGCTACGAGCGCGGCGGCATGGTGGGGGCGTGGCGCTGGGACGCTGACGCGATGCTCCTGTCCGCCCGGGTGCAGGGCAGCGGTGCCCAGCCGTACTCCTGCCGGGTCTGGTTCACGCTCGACGACGCCGACCGTTACCGCGTGGACACGTGCGCGTGCTCCTGCCCGGTGCGCACGTGGTGCAAGCACGTCGCGGCGGTGCTCCTGCACGTCGCGCCGCAGGGCGCCCCCGGCCCCGGCGACCGCGCGGGGGAGGACGACGGCGGCTGGCGCGGCCGGCTCGCGGCCGCGACCCGCGGGGCGCTCGGTGCGTCCGGCCCGGCCGCGGGGGCGGTGCTGCCGGTCGCGCTGCGGTTCCGCCTGGACGAGGCGTTCGGCGACAGCGAGGCCCGGCTCACGGTCCGGCCGGTCGTCCCGGCCCGCCACGGCGGGTGGAAGGTCGCGCCGGAGGCGAGCTGGGAGGCGCTGGCCACCGGGCTCTACGCGTTCGCGGACGTGCGTGCGACGCCCTCGCCGCAGGTCCGCCGGTGGTTCGCCGACCTCGGCTCCGCCCTGACCGAGACCGGGGGTTTCGGCCGCGGCCGGACGGCGTGGCGCCCCCTGGCCGCCGGCGGACGCGGCCTGTGGCCGCTGCTCGCCGAGGCCGCCGACCTGGGCGTCCCGCTCGTCGGCCACGGGGCTCGCGACGAGGTGCACCTGGCCGACGAGGCCACGTGGTGCGTGGTGGCCTCGTCGGACGGCGACGGGGTGCACCTGCGCCCGGTCACCTCGTTCGACGGCGCCGACGCCGGCGACCAGGCGCGCCTGGGGACGGTGGGCGACACGGGCCTGTTCGCCGTCGAGGCGGCCAAGGGCCGCACCACGCTCCGGCTCGGCCCCACGCCGCGTCGCCTCGACCCCGCCGCGGGCGGGCTCGTCGCCCTGGGTCGCCTCGACGTCCCGGCCGCGGAGACGGGCGAGCTCTTCGCCGACCATCTGCCCGTGCTGCGGCGCGTGACGCGGGTGGTCTCCGACGGCAGCGTCGAGCTGCCGCCCGTCCCGCGCCCGGTGCTCGTGGCCCGCGCCGACTTCGCGGCGCCCGAGCGCGCCGAGCTGACCTGGTCGTGGCGGTACCCGCGCCCGGACGGTACCGCCACGACGGCGCCGCTCGACGACGACCGCACCGACCCCGCCCGGTCGCCCGACGTCGAGAGCGAGATCCGCGCCAAGGCGCAGGCCGCCGTGCGCAGCGTCCCCGGGTTCGAGCGCATCGACCTCGCCGAGCGCGAGCGGTTCACGGGCCTCGACGCCCTCGACCTGGCCCACGGCGTCCTGCCCGCCCTCGCGGGCGAGGCCGACGTCGAGGTCGATGCCCGCGACGTCCCGGACTACCTGCACCTCGACGCCGCGCCGCGCGTCGTCGTGGACGGCGCGCCGTCCGGCGACACCGACTGGCTCGACCTCGGCATCTCCGTGTCCGTCGCCGGCAAGGAGATCCCGTTCGCCCGGCTGCTCACGGCGCTGGCCCGCGACCAGGAGCGGCTGCTGCTCGTGGACGGCTCGTGGCTGCGGCTCGACCAGCCCGTGCTCGGCCGGCTGCGTGAGCTCGTCGAGGAGGCGTCCGCCCTGAGCGACGTGCCCGGCACGGCGCGGGTGAGTCGCTACGACGCGCACCTGTGGGGAGAGATCGAGGACGTCGCCGACGTCGTCGCGGTGGCGGAGTCCTGGCGCCGCTCGGTGGCGGAGCTGCGGGCCCTGGCCGCCGGCGACCGGGTGCCGGCGCCGCTCGCCCCGCCACCGGGCCTCCGGGCCGAGCTGCGCGGCTACCAGCGGCAGGCATTCGAGTGGCTCACGTTCCTGTGGCGCCACGGCCTCGGGGGGATCCTGGCCGACGACATGGGGCTCGGCAAGACGGTCGAGACCCTCGCCTTCCTCACCCACGCCCGGGACACCGCGCCGGAGGACCCGCCCTTCGTCGTCGTCGCGCCGGCGTCCGTGGTGGGCAACTGGGCCGACGAGGCCGCGCGCTTCGCCCCGGGCCTGCGGGTGGTCGCGGTGCCGGCCACCACGAAGACGCTGGGCACGCCCCTGGCCGACCTCGCTGCCGGCGCCGACGTGGTCGTGACCTCCTACGCCGTGTACCGGCTCGAGCTCGCCGCCTTCCAGGCCCTCGCGTGGAGCGGGCTGATCCTCGACGAGGCCCAGTTCGCCAAGAACCCCCGCACGCGCGCCAACCAGTCGGCCCGCGTCCTGGCGGCGCCCTTCAAGCTGGCGATCACCGGAACCCCGCTGGAGAACGACCTGGTCGAGCTGTGGGCGATCCTCGCCGTCGTCGCCCCGGGCCTGTACCCGTCGCAGGCGCGGTTCCGCGAGCAGGTCGTGCGCCCGGTCGCGGCCGCGGCGGCGGACGACGACCCGGCGGTCGTGGCCGCCGGCAACCGCGCCCTCGGCGGGCTCAAGCGCCGGATCCGCACCCTCATGCTGCGCCGGACCAAGGAGCAGGTGGCCCCGGAGCTGCCGCCGCGCTCCGAGCAGGTGCTGCGCGTGCCCCTGAGCCCGGACCACCGGAAGGTCTACGACACCCACCTGCAGCGTGAGCGGCAGCGGCTGCTCGGCCTGCTGGAGGACTTCGAGGCGAACCGGGTGGCGATCTTCCGGTCCCTGACGACCCTGCGCCGCCTGGCGCTCGACGCCTCCCTCGTCGACGACGCGTACGCGGGCATCGCCTCCGCCAAGCTCGACACCGTGCTGGACCAGCTCGCCGAGCTCAGCGCCGAGGGCCATCGCGCGCTCGTGTTCTCCCAGTTCACGTCGTTCCTGCGCCGCGTCGAGGAGCGGTGCGCGGCGGCGGGGATCGCCACGGCCTACCTCGACGGGGCGACGAAGCGCCGCGCCGACGTCATCCGCGGTTGGAAGGACGGTGACGTGCCGATGTTCCTCGTCAGCCTCAAGGCCGGCGGCGTCGGGCTGAACCTCACCGAGGCCGACCACGTGTACCTGCTCGACCCGTGGTGGAACCCTGCTGCCGAGGCGCAGGCCGTGGACCGCACGCACCGCATCGGCCAGACACGCTCCGTCGTCGTGACGCGCCTGGTCGCGCAGGACACCATCGAGGAGAAGGTGATGGCGCTCGCCGCCCGCAAGGCGGCGCTGTTCGACGCCGTGATGGAGGACGACGCCGGCACCTTCGCGGGGCGTCTGGCCGCCGACGACGTGCGGGGGCTGCTCGAGTCCTGACCGCCGTGCCCGGGAACGACCTCGGGGCCGGTGGTTCGACCACCGGCCCCGAGGGGTTTGCTGCCGAGCCGGAGCTCAGCGGCTGAGGTTCACCCGGATCACTCCGCGGCGGCGGAGTCCTTCTCCCAGCCCACGTTCTCCACCGGCTGCAGGCCGAAGAGGTCGAGACCGGTGTAGGTCTCGGGCGTGAGGTTGGCGAGGCCCTCGGTGGCCATGGAGATCCACGGGCCGTTGTACAGCGGCATGATGCCCCACGTCTCGGCCATGATCTCCGACTCGAGCTTCATGCCGGCCTCGATCTGCTCCTCCGCCGTCGGCAGGGAGGTCACCTGGTCGGCGATCTTCTTGTCGATCGCCTTGGTGCCCGTCGCGGACAGGTTCAGGCCGCTGTCCGAGCAGTAGATCTGGCACATGTAGGCCACGCCGTACGGGTCGCTGGAGGAGAACCCGAGGATGACGAGGTCCCAGTCCTTGGTCGACAGGACGGTCGAGAAGTCGCTCGCCGGCCGCTTGTCGATCTCCAGCTTGAAGCCGATCTCGGCGAGCTGCTGCTGCACCACCTTGGCGCGGGCCTCGGTGATGGGGTCGTCGCCGAAGATCGGCATGCGGCCCCCGAGCTCGACGCCGTCCTTCTCGCGGACGTCGCCGTTCAGGGTCCAGCCGGCCTCGTCGAGCAGGGCGTTGGCGCCCTCGACGTCGAACCCGCCGCCGGCCTCGGCGAACGCGTCGACGTAGCCCTCCTGGAACGGGAACAGGTTGAACGACCCGGCGTCCGGCTCAGTGTAGTTGAGGCCGTTCCAGACGACCTCCTTGATCTGGTCGCGGTTGATGGCCTTGAAGACCGCCTCCCGGACATCGAGCTCCTTGAACTGCGGCCGCTCGGCGTTGAGCTCGAGCAGGTTCGACGCCGTGCGCTGGGCGCGGTACGTGACCGCCCCCTCCACGTCGGCGAGCTGCTCGAGGTTGTCGGCGGACAGGTTGTCGACGTAGTTCGTCTCGCCGTTCTGGAACGCGTTGACCGCGGCGGTCGGCTCGAGGACGCGGAACGTCACCCGGTCGAGCATGGGCTCGTCGCCCCACCAGTTCTCGTTCGGCACGAACGAGATGGTGCCGCCGTTGACGTCGAACTCGTCGATCTTGTACGGCCCGGCCCCCCACTCGGGGTGCGCCTGCTCGATGTAGCCCTCGTTGAAGACCTTGGGCGAGTCGACGTTCGGGTTGAGGATGTGCCAGAAGAGGCCGTCGGTCCAGGGGTAGACCTGCTTGAACGTGACGACCGCCTGGCGCTCGTCCTCGCCCTGCTCGACCGACTCGATCAGGGAGTAGCCGTCCGTGGTGTTCGGCACGTAGCCCTCGTCGGTGGACCGGTTGGCGATCCACGTCTGCTTGTACGACTCCCACGTGATCGGGGTGCCGTCGTTCCAGACCGCGTCCGGGTTGATCGTGAAGGTGACGACGGTCTTGTCGTCCACGACCTCGGTGGTCCAGTCGGTGAGGTAGTCGGGGTTGGCCTGCGCCTCGCCCTCCGGGGTCATGAGGATGGTCTGGGGGTTGTACCACTCCCAGATGGTGGCCGTGTCCACCGAGCCGTCGCCGTGGTTGACGTTCATCTGCGGGGTGATCTCGGTGATCGGGAAGGTCACCTCCCCGCCCTGCTCGAGGTTCTCGCGCGGCTGCGGGTTGTAGTCCGCGCCCTCGATGGTCTGGGCCTCGGCGGTCGGCTCTCCGCCGTCGCCGTCGTTGTCGCCGCCACCCCCGCATCCGGCCAGGGCCACGGCGAGCGCGCCGGCGACGGCGACGCCCCTCAGTGATCGGTGCTGCAACCTCATGGGTGCTCCTCTCGCGCCTGGTGGCGCTGTTCGTCGGATTGACGGTCGGGAATGTCTGGTGGCCGGCGGGTCAGCGGTAGTGGCACGCGTTCACGTGGACGCCGTCGCGGCCGGTGAGTGCCGGGACCTCGGTCTCGCACCGGGTCTGCTCCGCGGGGTCGAGCGTCTGGTAGAGCGGGCACCGGGAGACGAACGCGCAGCCGGTGATCGTGTCCGTCGGGCTCGGGAGGTCCCCGGTGAGCACGATGTGCTCGCGGGTCCGCTCCCGGACCGGGTCCGGGACGGGGATCGCCGACAGCAGCGCCCGGGTGTACGGGTGCTGCGGGTCGTCGAACACCTCGTCGACGTCGCCGTGCTCGACGAAGCTGCCGAGGTACATCACCGCCACGCGGTCGGCGATGTGCCGGACGACCGACAGGTCGTGCGCGACGAAGAGGTACGACAGCCCGAGCCGGCCCTTGAGCTCGTCGAGCAGGTTGATGACCCCGGCCTGGACCGAGACGTCGAGCGCGGAGACCGGCTCGTCCAGGACCACGAGCTTCGGGTTCGTCGCGAGCGCGCGAGCGATGCCGATGCGCTGGCGCTGGCCGCCGGAGAAGGCGGCCGGGAACCGGTCGCTGTGCGCGGGGTCCAGCCCGACCAGGTCCAGCAGCTCGTCGACGCGCGGGCCGATGTCCTTCGCGGCCGTGCCGACCGTGCGCAGCGGCTCGGCGACGACGTCGAAGACGGTCATCCGCGGGTCGAGCGACCCCATCGGGTCCTGGAACACGATCTGGACGTCGCGGCGCAGCGCGCGCTCCTCACGGGCGTGCTTGAGGTCGGCCACGCTGGTGCCGACGATCCGCACGTCGCCGTCGTCCTGCGGGGCGAAGTCCATGATCTGCAGCAGCGTCGTGGTCTTGCCCGAGCCGGACTCGCCGACGATCGCCATCGTCTCGCCCTCGCGGACGTCGAAGCTGACGCCCTTGACGGCGTGCACCTCGCCGACCTTGCGCTTGAGGAACGCCCCCTTGGTCAGCGGGAACGACTTGGTGAGGTTCTCGACCTCGAGCGTGGGCTCGCGCAGGTCGCGCGGGACCTCGTCGAACCGCGAGGCGGGCACCTCGGGCACCGGGTAGACGGGCCCGCCGTCGATGCGCCCGGCCCGGATCTCCTCGGCGCGGATGCACGCCGCCCGGTGGTCGGCCTTGCCGCCCACGGTCACCAGCGCCGGCTCGGCGGCCCGGCACTCCGGGGTGACGATCGGGCAGCGGTCCGCGAACGGGCACGCATCCGGCAGGTCGACCAGCAGGGGAGGGGCGCCCGTGATCGGCACCAGCGGGGTCTTCTCCGTCTTGTCGACGCGCGGGATGGCGCCGAGCAGCCCGATGGAGTACGGCATGCGCGTGTCGGCGAACAGCTCGTCCACCGGCGCCTGCTCGATCGCCCGGCCCGCGTACATGACCAGCACGTCGTCGGCGACGTTCGCGACGACGCCCATGTCGTGGGTGATCATCATGACCGCGGCGCCGGTCTCGCGCTGGGCGGTCTTGATCAGGTCGAGGATCTGCGCCTGGATCGTGACGTCCAGCGCCGTGGTCGGCTCGTCGGCGATGATGAGCTTGGGGTCGTTCGCCATCGCGATCGCGATGACCACCCGCTGGCGCATGCCGCCGGAGAACTCGTGCGGGAACGAGCGCACCCGTTCCTGCGGCCGGGGGATGCCCACGAGCCGCAGCAGCTCCACGGCACGGTCCCAGGCCGCACGCTTGGACAGCTTCGGGTTGTGGACGGTCAGGGCCTCGACGATCTGGTCGCCGACGGTGAAGACCGGCGTGAGCGAGGTCAGCGGGTCCTGGAAGATCATCGCGATCCCGTTGCCGCGGATCTTCGACATCTGCGCGTCGCTCTTGCCGAGCAGCTCCTGGCCGTCGAAGGTCACGGAGCCGCCGATGCTGGCGTTCTCGTCGAGCAGGCCCATGACGGCGAGGGACGTGACCGACTTTCCGGAGCCCGACTCGCCGACGATGCCGAGGGTGCGCCCCGCGGCGACGTCGAAGGAGACGCCGCGCACGGCGTCGACGCGCCCCGCCTCGGACGGGAAGCTGACCGTGAGGTCGCGGACGGAGAGGACGGGGGTGGTCATGCGCGACCTCCTGCCGCGGAGGTGGGATCGAGGGCGTCGCGGAGGCCGTCGGCGATGAGCGCCATCGAGACGGTCAGCAGCGTGAGCGCCGCCGCGGGGAAGGCGAAGAGCCACGGCGCGCTCGAGATGCTCGACGCGCCGATGCCGATGAGGGAGCCGAGGGAGACGTCGGGGAGCTTGACGCCGAACCCGAGGAACGACAGGCCGGTCTCGGCCATGACGGCCCCGACGACGCCGAGCGTGAAGTTGATGACGAGCAGCGACCCGATGTTCGGGATCATGTGGCGCAGCACGATCCGCAGGCCGGGCACGCCCATGTACCGGGCGGCGTGCACGAACTCGCGCTCGCGCAGCGACAGCGACATCGTCCAGATGGTGCGGGCCTGGAAGAACCAGCTCACGAGGATGAGCACCAGGGCGATGACCTTCCAGTCGCCGCCGGAGTCGTTCGACATCATGGCCAGGAGCAGGAACGTCGGTGCCACCATGAGGAAGTGGATGACGAACAGCGAGACCCGCTCCACGCGGCCGCCGAAGTAGGCGGCCGCGGTCCCGACGAGGGCCGAGAGGACCGTCGTCCCGACGGCCACCACGACGGCGATGAGCAGGGAGCGCTGCAGCCCGACCACGACCATCGCGTACAGGTCGTTGCCGGAGTTGTTGGTCCCGAACCAGTGCTCGGGGCTCGGCGGGTCGGAGAGCGCCAGGAAGTCCAGCTCGACGTGGTCGTACTTGGCGAAGAACGAGCCGAACAGCGCGAAGGCCACGAGGAGCGCGAAAATCACGACGCCCGCCACGGCGGGGCGGTTGCGGGCGAACCGGCGGCTGTACAGCTGCCACTTCGTGAGGCGCTTGCGCTCCGGCGCGTCGTGCCCCGACCCGGGCGTCGTCGTGTCGTCGCCCGCGTCCGGGTCGTTCAGGGGGATGGGTCGCGATGTCATGTCAGCTCACCCGCACTCGGGGGTCGAGAACGACGACGGCGATGTCCGCGAGGATGGCGCCGAACGCGGTGATCACGGCACCGAAGGCCGCGACGGCGACGACGCCGTGGATGTCGTTCTTCGTGATCGTCTCGATGAAGTACTGCCCCATGCCCTTCCACGCGAAGATCGACTCGGTGAGCACCGCGCCGGTGAAGACGGCGGGGATCGAGAACGCGACCTGCGTGGTGACGGGGATGAGGGACGTGCGCAGCGCGTGCTTGCGGATGGCCTGCTGCTTGGTGAGGCCCTTCGCGCGGGCCATGCGCACGTAGTCGGACTTGATGTTGTCGAGCAGCAGCGAGCGCTGCAGGAAGTGGTACTGCGCGTACCCGATGAGGACCAGCGCGAGCGTCGGCAGCGCGATGTGCTGCAGCGTGTCCACGAGCACGGGGAAGAACCCGCTCACGCCGATGCTCGACGACCCGGTGACGTAGAAGACCGTGGTGCCCACGGTCTCGTTGAACGCGATCGCGAGCAGGACCAGCCCGAGCGCCGCCACGACGATCGGGATGTTCATGGTGATGATCGACGTGCCCTGGGCGATGCGGTCGCCGAGCCGGTACTGCCGCGACGCGCTGTAGACGCCGAGCGCGATGCCGAGCACGGTGAGCAGGATCGTGGCGCCCAGCATGAGCTCGGCCGAGACCCACATGCGGTACGCGACCTGCTCGTTGACGGACTGCCCGGTGGGGCCCACTCCCCAGTCCCAGTGGAAGAGGATGCCGCTGAACCAGTGCCACCACCGCACGAGCAGCGGGGTGCCGTCGTAGAGGTCACGGGGCTCGAGCAGGTTGACGATCTGCTCCTCGCTGAGCGGCGGACGCCGGCCCACGTAGTTGGCGCGGGGGTCCAGGTAGGCCCAGGCGAGGAAGTACGTCAGGTTCGTCACCGCCACGACCATCAGGAACCAGCCTGCGGCGCGGCGAAGCACGTATCGGATCAAGGTCGGTGGACTCTCTGCTGGACATCGGCGGTGCGCAGGACGCTACAACGTGATCTGCCGCACCTGAGACACAGCGCACACCGCGGGCGAAAATTGTTACCGATCCGTGCCCAGGGCAAGAAACGGTTCAACGACGCGTCGCGGGAGCGTCCTCGCTGGTCAGCGCACCCCGAGGACGAACGGGTGCACCGCGGCGGCGCCCGCGGCCCGCAGCAGCCGTGCGGCGACGGTGAGGGTCCATCCGGTGTCCGTGTAGTCGTCCACGAGCAGCAGGGTGCGTCCCGGCAGCCCGCGCAGGGCGGCGTCACCGAGCTGGAGCTCGAGGCGCCGCGCCACTCCCGCGAGGCGCATCGCCGAGTTGACGTCGTGGCGCCCGGGCGCCTCCTGGCCGGCCGCCGGGCCGACCGCCCCGACGAGCGGCACGCCGAGGTAGGAGGCGAGCCCGTTCGCGAGATGGAACGTCAGCCGGGGGCGTGTCGTGGACCGCACCGCGACCACGCCCTCCACGAGGAGACGCCGCTCGTCGCCTTCGTGGACGTCGTCCCAGTCGTCGAGCACGCGCGCGGCGGCACCGCGCAGGGCGACGGGGGTCTCGCCGTCCGGCGTCGACGGGGCGAAGAGCTCGCGCACCGGCCCGGACCAGCCGAGGCCGTCGAGGCGCGCGACCGCCCGGCCGGGCTCGGCCCGCTCGGACGCGGGGATCTTGCCGCGCTCGGCGAGGCCCAGCGTGGCCAGCCCGGACGGCCACATCTTGCGCGGCTCGACCTCGACCCCCGGGCGGTCCATCTCCGTGCGGGTGGAGGTGACGGTCTCGGGGTCCGGCGGCGGGGGCAGCGTGACCCCGTCGCACCGGTCGCAGCGGCCGCAGGCCCAGCCGTCGGGGAGCCGGGGGTCGTCGAGCTGGCGGCGCAGGAACGCCATGCGGCAGCCCGTCGTCGCGACGTAGTCGAGCATCGCCTGCTGCTCGGCGGCCCGCGTCTCCGCGACGCGCTCGTACCGCGCGGCGTCGTACGCCCACTCGCGCCCGGTGGCGACCCAGCCGCCCTGCACGCGCCGGACGGCGCCGTCGACGTCGAGCACCTTGAGCATGGTCTCGAGCCGGGACCGCTTGAGGTCCACGTGCGTCTCGAGCGCGGCCGTGGACAGCGCCTCGCCGGCGTCGGTGAGCGCGGCGAGGGTGGCCCGCACCTGCGCCTCGGCGGGGAAGGCCTGGGACCCGAACCAGTCCCAGATGGCCTTGTCCTCGTGGCCGGGCAGGAGCACGACGACGGCGTCGTCGACGCCACGGCCCGCGCGGCCCACCTGCTGGTAGTAGGAGATGGGCGAGGAGGGGGCGCCCAGGTGCACGACGAACGCCAGGTCGGGCTTGTCGAAGCCCATGCCGAGCGCCGACGTCGCCACCAGGGCCTTGACGCGGTTCTCCTTGAGGTCGTCCTCGAGCTGCGCTCGCTGGGTGGGGTCCGTGCGTCCGGTGTAGGCGTCGACGGCGAGGCCGGCCCCCCGCAGCTGGGAGGCGACCTCCTCCGCGGCCGAGACCGTGAGGCAGTAGACGATGCCCGAGCCGTCGATCTCCTGCAGGGCCTCGACGAGCCAGGCCACGCGCGTCGGCTGGTCGCCCAGCTCCAGCACCGCCAGGTGCAGCGACTCGCGGTCCAGGCCTCCACGGAGCACGAGGACGTCGTCGCCCGAGGCCAGCGCGGCGTCCGGACCGACGTCGGACCCCGGGGCCGGCACGGCCGCGCGCACGGCCAGCTGCTCGGCCACGTCCCGCGTGACCCGCTCGTTCGCGGTCGCCGTCGTCGCGAGCACGGGGATCCCCGGCGGGAGGTCCGCGAGCAGGGTGCGGATGCGCCGGTAGTCGGGCCGGAAGTCGTGGCCCCAGTCGGAGATGCAGTGGGCCTCGTCGACCACGACCAGCCCGGCGTCGGCGGCGAGCCGCGGCAGCACCTCGTCCCGGAAGGCGGGGTTGTTGAGCCGCTCGGGGGAGCACAGGAGGACGTCGACCTCGCCCGCCGCGATCTGGGCGTGCACCGACTCCCACTCCGTGACGTTCGACGAGTTGATCGTCACCGCGTGGATCCCGGCGCGCGACGCCGCGGCGATCTGGTCGCGCATCAGGGCCAGCAGCGGCGAGACGATGACGGTGGGGCCGGCGCCGCGGGCCCGCAGCAGGCTGGTCGCCACGAAGTAGACGGCCGACTTGCCCCACCCGGTGCGCTGCACGACCAGGGCGCGGCGGTGGAACGCCACCAGCGCCTCGATGGCGGTCCACTGGTCGTCCCGCAGCTCGGCGTCGTCCCGGCCGACCAGCGCCCGCAGCGCGTCGGTGGCCTGCTCGCGCAGGGTCCCGCCCTCGCCGCCGGCCGTGTCCATGAGGCCGCGCAGCATGGCGAGCTTGGCGCGCCGGGACGCGTCGTCGTGCCCTGTCGGTCCGCTCGGCGCGGGGGAGCCGGCCGGTGCCGCGGCCGGGCCTCGTGGCGGTGCGAGGGAGGCCGGTGCCGTCCCCCCGTCGGGCTCGGGCCGGTCGGGCTCGGGGGCGACGTCGTCCGGCGGCGGGGCGTCGTCGTCCGTCGGGGCGAACACGAGGTCGGCGTACGGGTCGTCGGGGTGTGTCACACCAGCGATCGTAGGGCTCGCCGCCCACGGCCGTCCGGCGTCGTCCACAGCGCGCCGGGAGTCGTGGTGCTCGCGGGCAGGGGTGCGGCGCGGGCGCGCTCGGAGGCGTACCGCGGTGGACCGGGCGGGCGGTCAGCGGCCGTGCTCGCGGACGAGCGCGAGCGTCGAGGCCACCACGGCGACGACCTCGGCGCCCGCCGCGACGAGCTCCTCGGTGCCGGCGAACGTCTCCGACACCCCGTAGAAGCCGACCGTCGTCGAGAGCACGAACGCGAGCAGGGTCGCGCCGCCGAAGGCGATGCCGCCGACGAGCGGCAGCCAGTGTCGCCACCCGAGCAGCAGGACGGTCAGCACCGCCGCGGCGACGCCGTTGAGCAGGAACAGCGGGCCGACGACCGCGATGTCCGCATACCCCTGCAGCCACAGCAGCACGTGGACCACCCCGGAGGCCAGCACGCCCAGCGCGGCGACCGCGCGCCACGCGCGGGCGCCCGCCCGCCGGCCGGGCCCGGTGCCCGGTGCGGGTGGCGCGGGGGAGGTGTGCCCGACCATGATGGACATCGTGCCACCGTGCGGCCGGACCGCCACCGGCACGACGGTGCGTCGTCGCTGTACGTGCGACGTGCCTCCCGGCTGCGGCGCGGTCGCCCGCGGTCCCGTGACAGCCCCGGAGGTGCCGATGACGCCCGACCCCACGCCGCCCACCGAGCACGGCCTCGTCCCCGCGCCGGCACCCGTGTGCTCGCACGCGGGTGCCTGCGCCGCCCCGAGCCGCCGGCAGGTCCTGCGCGGGGCCGGCGCGGCGGCGGGTGCCGTCGCCGGTGCCGGGCTCCTCGCCGCGTGCACCGAGGGTCGCCAGGAACCGGGAGACGCCGCTGCCTCGGCCGAGGCGGAGGGTTCCGGCACGGTCGTGGTCGCGCTCGCGGACGTCCCGGTGGGCGGCGCCGTCGCCGCGACCGTGGGCGGCCAGGACGTCCTCGTGACCCGGACCGCCGAGGACGAGGTCCACGCCTTCAGCGCCGTGTGCACCCACGCGGGCTGCACCGTCGCGCCGGGCGAGGGGGAGCTGGTCTGCCCGTGCCACCAGTCGCGCTACGCGCTGGCGGACGCCGCGGTGCTGGGCGGGCCGGCGCCGGAGCCGCTCGCCGTGGTCGACGTCACCGTCTCGGGGCAGGACGTCGTGCTGGCGTGACGCGGGAACCCCGCCGACGAGACGGACGGGTGGTGGCGGGGCGCCGTCCGCGCCCCGGACGGGCCCGCGGGACCGCGTCCGGTGTTCCGTAGACTGGGCGCCGTGACCACCCCGCCCACCGCCCGCGCCGCCCGGGTCGCCGCGCGGCGTGCCGACGACGTCGGGCTGCCGCTGCGCCCCGAGCTCGCTGACGAGGCGCCGTACGGCGCCCCGCAGCTCGACGTGCCGGTGCTGCTCAACGTCAACGAGAACCCGTACGCGCCGCCCGCCGACGTCGTGGCGACGATCGCCCGCGAGGTCGCCGCCGCGGCGGGCGGGCTGAACCGCTACCCCGACCGCGACTTCCCCGCGCTGCGCGCCGACCTGGCCGACTACCTCGCCGCGGAGTCGGGCGTCCGCGTCGCCCCCGAGGGCGTCTGGGCCGCGAACGGGTCCAACGAGGTGATGCTGCACCTGCTGCAGGCCTTCGGCGGCCCGGGCCGGACCGCGGTCTCCTTCGCCCCCACGTACTCCATGTATCCCGAGTACGCCCGCGACACGCACACCCGCTGGGTCACCGCACGGCGGGCGGACGACTTCACGCTCGACGTCGGCCGCGCCGTCGCGACCATCGAGGCCGAGCAGCCGTCGGTGGTGCTGCTGGCCAGCCCGAACAACCCCACCGGCACGGCCCTGCCGGCCGCCGCCGTCGAGGCGGTCCTCGACGCCGCCGCCCGCGTCCAGGTGCCCGACGCCCCCGAGGCGGGCGGGCGCCGCGCGGGCGCCGTCGTCGTCGTGGACGAGGCGTACGCCGAGTTCCGCCGCCCGGGCACGCCGTCCGCGCTCGAGCTCCTCGCCGACCACCCGAACCTCGCCGTGACCCGCACGATGTCCAAGGCGTTCGCCGCCGCGGGCCTGCGCCTCGGCTACCTCGCCGCCGACCCCCGCCTCGTCGACGCGCTGCGGGTGGTGCGCCTGCCGTACCACCTGTCCGCCGTCACCCAGGCGGCGGCCCGCGGCGCGCTCGCGCACCGCGACGCGCTGCTGGCGCAGGTGGCCGAGCTGCGCGCGCAGCGCGACGAGCTCGTGGCCTGGCTGCGCGGGCGGCGGCACGGCGGCCGGGAGCTGCGGGTCGCCGACACCGACGCGAACTTCGCGCTCTTCGGCACCTTCGCGGACCGGCACGCCGTCTGGCAGGGCCTGCTCGAGCGCGGGGTGCTCATCCGCGAGACCGGCCCCGCGGGATGGCTGCGCGTCTCCGTCGGGACGCCGGCCGAGAACGCCGCGTTCCGCACGGCACTGACCGAGGTGCTCGCCGAGGACGTCGCCGGAGACACCGCCCACGTCACGAACGAGCAGGAGGGCTGATGCAGCCAGGGACCCGGACGGCCCGGATCGAGCGGACCACCAGCGAGTCGAGCGTCGTCGTCGAGCTGGACCTCGACGGCACCGGGCGCACGGAGATCTCCACGACCGTGCCGTTCTACGACCACATGCTCACCGCGCTCGGCAAGCACTCGCTCATCGACCTCACCGTGCGCGCCACGGGCGACACCCACATCGACGCCCACCACACCGTCGAGGACGTCGCGATCGTCATCGGCGAGGCGCTGCGCCAGGCCCTCGGCGACAAGCGCGGGATCTCCCGGTTCGGCGACGCGACCGTGCCGCTCGACGAGGCCCTGGCGCTCGCCGTCGTCGACGTCTCCGGGCGGCCGTACCTGGTGCACTCCGGCGAGCCCGCCGGCCAGGAGCACCACCTCATCGGCGGGCACTTCACCGGGTCCCTGACCCGGCACGTGCTCGAGTCGATCGCTCACCACGCGGGCATCTGCCTGCACGTGCGGGTCCTCGCCGGCCGCGACCCGCACCACGTCGTCGAAGCCCAGTTCAAGGCGCTCGCGCGCGCGCTGCGCGCCGCCGTCGCCCCCGACCCGCGCGTCGAGGGCGTCCCGTCCACGAAGGGTGCGCTGTAACCGCATGACCACCGACCCCCTGCCCGACGGCTTCGAGGTCCCGGACGACCTGTCCGGCCTCGACGGCACCCGCAAGGACCCGGAGCTGGCCGTCCTCATCACCCAGATCGCCGGTGCCGAGCCGCTGGCGGCCGCCTGCGCCGTCGCCGAGCTCGACGTCCTCGCCGTGGCGACCGACGTCGGCGCGCTCGGCGTGCTGCAGGACACCGGCGACGACGCGCCGGACCACGCGGCGGCCGCGATCTCGAAGCTCGTCGCCGGGGTGCCGCTCGTGCTCGTCACGCGGTGGGGCGAGCAGCTCACCTGCGTGCGCTACGCCGACGGCGCGGCCGACGGCGAGCTGCCGCCCGGGCTGGTGCTCGGCGGCGCCCCCGAGGTGCTCGAGGACCTGCTCACGGGCCACCTGCGGGTGGCCGACCTGACCGACGTCGTCGCGTCGAAGGACATCAGCCGGTTCAAGGCCGTGCGGATGCTGACCGGGGCGGCGCGCCGGGCCCGGAAGAACAAGAAGTGACGGGCCAGAAGACGGGCCGGGCGACGGGCCAGGGCGTGACCGGCACGACGGACGAGGTGGCGCCGCTCCTGCCCGACGGCGGCGCGGCGGCCGAGCTCAACCCGCGCCCCGCCGCCGCGGGCACCACCGGACGGCCCCACGTCGTCGTCTTCGACTACGGCTTCGGCAACGTGCGCTCGGCCGTCCGGGCGCTGGAGCGCGTCGGCGCCGAGGTCGAGCTGACGGCGGACGTGCGGCGCGCCGGCGAGGCGACCGGCCTGGTCGTGCCCGGCGTCGGCGCGTTCGGCGCGTGCATGGCCGGCCTGCGCGCCGCCCGCGGCGACCAGGTCGTGGACCGGCGCCTCGCCGGCAACCGACCCGTGCTCGGGATCTGCGTCGGCATGCAGGTGATGTTCACCGCCGGGGTCGAGCACGGCGAGCGCTCCGAGGGCCTGGGGGAGTGGCGCGGCGTCGTCGACCGCCTCGACGCCCCCGTCGTCCCGCACATGGGCTGGTCGCCCGTGGAGGCGGCCGCCGACAGCGTGCTGTTCCGCGGCGTCGAGGAGGAGCGGTTCTACTTCGTGCACTCCTACGCCGCCCACGAGTTCCCCCAGGGGCACGACGAGGCCGCCGACCCGCGCTACACCCCGCCGCGCGTCACCTGGGCGCGGCACGGCGACGGCCGGGCCGCGGCGCGCTTCGTGGCCGCCGTCGAGGACGGCCCGCTGTCCGCGACGCAGTTCCACCCGGAGAAGTCCGGCGACGCCGGCGCGACCCTGCTGGAGAACTGGGTCCGCTCGCTGTGACGCAGTCCCGCCATGACGCAGCGCCGTGACGCTTCCCGACCACCACGACCCGCGCGGCACCGCGCCGGGCCCACCCGCGATGCTGGAGACACACCGATGACCGACCGCCTCGTCCTGCTGCCCGCCGTCGACGTCGCCGACGGCCAGGCCGTCCGCCTCGTCCAGGGGGAGGCGGGCTCGGAGACGTCCTACGGCGACCCGCTGGCCGCCGCCCTCGACTGGCAGTCCGGCGGCGCCGAGTGGATCCACCTCGTGGACCTCGACGCCGCGTTCGGCCGCGGCTCCAACGCCGACCTCCTCGCCCGCGTCGTCGCCGAGCTCGACGTGCAGGTCGAGCTGTCCGGCGGCATCCGCGACGACGCCTCCCTGGAGCGGGCGCTGGCGACCGGCGCCCGCCGCGTGAACATCGGCACCGCCGCCCTGGAGGACCCCGAGTGGACGGCGAGGGTCATCGCCGACCACGGCGACGCCGTCGCCGTGGGCCTCGACGTGCGCGGCACCACCCTCGCGGCCCGCGGCTGGACGAAGGAGGGCGGCGACCTGTGGGAGGTCCTCGCCCGGCTCGACGAGGCCGGGTGCGCCCGGTACGTCGTCACGGACGTCACCAAGGACGGCACCCTGCGGGGCCCCAACGTCGACCTGCTGCGCGACGTCGCGTCGCGCACCGACGCGCACGTCGTCGCCTCCGGCGGCATCTCCTCGCTCGCGGACCTCGAGGCGCTGCGCGCGCTCGTGCCCGACGGGGTGGAGGGCGCCGTGGTGGGCAAGGCCCTCTACTCGGGCGCGTTCACCCTGCCGCAGGCGCTCGACGTCGCGGGGCGTCCGTGAGCACGCCGGAGAGCACCGGGCAGGACGACACCGGGCAGGACGACACCGGGCAGGACGACACCGGGCAGGACGACACCGGGCAGGAGTCGGCCGGGCGCCAGCTCCCCGGCCACCTGCGCTCGATCCAGCCGACCTCGCAGTTCGCCGGCGACGACGGCTCGGTGGACGCCCGGCTCGCGGAGCTCCTCGAGGGCTACGCCGCCGGGCGGGCCGCGCTCGCCGACGTCGTGGAGCACCTGGCCCGGACGCGTGTGCTCGTGCCGGTGCTGGCCGAGGTCGAGGCCACGGCCGCCGTCACCCACGACGGGCAGGAGCTGGAGGTCGACAAGGAGGCCTCCGCCGGTGTCGTCGCGGTCGAGGCGCCCGACGGGCGGCGCGCGCTGCCGGTCTTCACGTCGGTCGACGCGATGGCCGCGTGGCGGCCGGACGCCCGGCCGGTACCCGTCGAGGCGCCGCGGGCAGCCCTGTCGGCCGTGAGCGAGGACTGGTCCCTCCTGGTCGTCGACCCCTCCGGGCCCGTGACCGTGCAGGTGCCCAGGCCCGCCGTGTGGGCGCTCGCGCAGGGCAGGCGGTGGCGCCCGGCGCTGACCGGTCCGGGGGACGACGGCGCGCCGACGGTGGACCCCGAGGTGGCCGCCGCCGTCGCCGACGCCGCCGCCCCCGTGCAGCACGTGGTGCGGGCCCACGCCGAGCCGGGCCGGCGCGCCGAGGTCGCCGTCGTCCTGGCACTGGACCCGGGGCTCGACCGGGCCGGGCTCGACCGCGTGCTCGGCCAGGTCAACGCGCGGCTCGGAGCGTCGAGCGTCATCTCCGAGCGGGTCGACTCGCTCGAGCTCCGCGTGGGTGCCGCCCGCTGAGCCGGACGCCCGCCCGCACCGGCCTCAGGAGCAGGGCGGCAGGTCGCTGAACGCGTCGGAGTCGGAGAGCAGGTCGCGCAGCGTCGAGCTCGGCACGAGCAGCGAGTCCCCGTCGCCCGTCTTGGCGTAGACGACGCCGATGACGTCGCCGTGCGCGTCCAGGGCGGCCGAGCCCGAGGACCCGGGCTCCACGGGCGCGTCGGTGCGCAGGACCTCGCCGAGGTTCTCGTGCAGCGGGTCGGTCGTCGGCCCGATGATGGCCCCGGCGGTCGCCGTCAGCTCGCCGCCCTCGGGGTACCCCACGACCGTGACGGCGTCGCCGGGCTGCGGGTCGTCCGGCGTCACGCGCGGGTGGCTCGGCAGGGGGTCGCGGGTGCGTACCACGGCCAGGTCCGCCAGCCGGGCGGTGGCGGCCGCCGAGACCGTGAGGTCGCGCCCGTCGTACGTGCTCACCTGCAGGTCCTCGGAGTCGGCGACGACGTGCCGGTTCGTGATGAGGGTGTGCTCGTCGATCGCGAAGCCGGACCCCGTGGACAGGCCGTCGCAGCCCACGTTGCGGATCCGCACGGCCATGCGCTGCACGGCGTCGAAGCCGTCGGGGGAGAGCTCGTCGTCCGGGCTGTGGGCGGGCGGCGCGAAGGACGCACGGTAGGACGGCACGACGTCGCTCGGCACCGGGTCCGGAAGCGCCGGCAGCACGCCGCAGCCGCCCAGGGTCGTGGCCAGCAGGCCGGCGAGCAGGGCGCGGCGGGCGGGGGCTCCCGGGCCCGGGGGGCGGCGCCGTGCGCGCGCCGCGCTCACGGCGCCGTGCCCCGCAGCTCGCGGCGCAGCTCGTCGTGCGCGTCCACCGCCTGCCGGCAGAGGTCGTCGACGTCGCTCGCGAACCGGTCCGTGGCCGCCGGGCCGTCCGACGTGGCGGCGTCGTCCCGTGCGAGCGCGTCGATGAGCCGGGACTGCGCCCCGATGCACTGGTCGAGCGCGTCGGCGACGACCGCGGCGGCCTCGCTCACCCGGGTCTGCTGGTCGACCTCCAGCTGGGAGACCACGTTCCGGTCGCCGAGCTGCGCCTTCTCGTTCGCCAGGTCGGTGATGCGGTCCGTGGCGGTCGCGAGCTGTTCGCGCGCCGCCACCAACTCGGCCTCGACCGCCGAGGTCTCGGCACGCTGCTCGGCCACACGGTCCGCGTACCGGCGCGCCTGAGCCTCCCACGTGGCGCTGTCGGCCTGCCAGCGCACGGTGGTGAGCCACAGGTACCCGCCGAGCGCGAGGGCGGCCACCAGGAGCACGCCCAGCACGGGCACCGCGGCACGGCTGCGGGCGTGCGGCGCGGCCATCTCAGACGACGGAGCCCGTGAACTTCTCGCCAGGGCCCTCGCCCGGCGCGTCCGGGACGACGGAGGCCTCGCGGAACGCGAGCTGGAGGGACCGCAGGCCGTCGCGCAGCGACCGGGCGTGCTGGTTGCCGATGTCGGGCGCGCTGGTGGTGACCAGCGCGGCGAGCGCGGTGATGAGCTTGCGCGCCTCGTCGAGGTCGAGGTGCTCGGCGGCGTCGGCCTCCTCCGCGAGACCGCACTTGACGGCCGCGGCGCTCATGAGGTGGACGGCCGCCGTGGTGATGACCTCGACGGCGGCGACGTCGGCGATGTCACGGGTCGCGCCGTCGACGGCGGGGTCGGTTCCGGGGGACGCCGACTCGGGCGTGCTGCTGCTCATGGGGGACATCCTCGCATCGTGCGTGCGGCTCGGACGACAGGGACGGCACCGGGGGCCGGCTCCGCGCGGACCCGGCCCCCGGAGGCGTCGACGACGTGTCGACAGCGCGTCGACCGTCGCCCTAGGCCGAGGTCAGGACGCGACCTCGGAGCGGAGCTTGGCGCCCAGCTCGGCGTCGACGTTCGTCCAGTACTGGAAGAACCGCTCGCGGATCTCGTCGATCGTGATCGACTTGCCCTGGCCGGTCAGGGTCTCGAGGAAGCGCGCCTTGGTGGCCTCGTCGAAGACCTCGCGGTACAGGGTGCCGGCCTGGCCGAAGTCGTCGTCCTCCGCGTGCAGGGTCTGCGCGGCGCGCAGCAGCTCGCCGTCCGACTCCCAGCCGGCCTCCGCCGCGCGGGCCGGGTCCGCCGCCGGGCCGCCGAACGAGTTCGGGGTGTAGACGCGGGCCTCGGGGCCGTTGAAGTGGTACTGCATCGGGCCCTCGTGCATGTAGTTCGCCGTCTCGGCCGCGTGCGGCTGGTTCACCGGCAGCTGGTTGAAGTTCGCGCCGATGCGGTGGCGGTGCGCGTCGTTGTACGCGAACACGCGGGCCATGAGCATCTTGTCCGGCGAGATGCCGGTGCCGGGGACCTGGTTGCCCGGCGAGAACGCCGCCTGCTCGATCTCCGCGAAGTAGTTGCGCGGGTTGCGGTTCAGCGTGAACGTGCCGACCTTGATGAGCGGGTAGTCGGCGTGCGGCCAGACCTTGGTCATGTCGAACGGGTTGAAGCGGTAGGTCTTCGCGTCCTCGTACGGCATGACCTGCACCATGACGTCCCACGACGGGTGGTCGCCGCGCTCGATGGCCTCGTACAGGTCGCGGCGGTAGAAGTCCGCGTCCTCGCCCGCGATGCGCTCGGCGTCCTCGTTCGACATGTGCTCGACGCCCTGGTGGCTGATGAAGTGGTACTGCACCCAGAAGCGCTCGCCGGCGGCGTTGACCCACTGGTAGGTGTGCGAGCCGTAGCCGTTGAGGTGGCGCCAGGACTTCGACAGGCCGCGGTCGCCCATGAGGTAGGTGACCTGGTGCGCCGACTCGGGGGACAGGGTCCAGAAGTCCCACTGCATGTCCGCGTCGCGCAGGCCGGAGGCGCCGAGGCGCTTCTGGGAGTGGATGAAGTCGGGGAACTTCATCGCGTCGCGCAGGAAGAACACCGGGGTGTTGTTCCCGACGATGTCGAGGTTCCCCTCTTCCGTGTAGAAGCGCAGCGCGAAGCCGCGCACGTCGCGCCAGGTGTCGGGCGAGCCCTGCTCGCCGGCGACCGAGGAGAAGCGCAGCAGCGTCTCGCTCTTCGCCCCCTTCTGGAAGACGGCCGCGCTGGTGTACCGCGAGACGTCCTCGGTGACGACGAGCTCGCCGAAGGCGCCGCCGCCCTTGGCGTGCGGGTTGCGCTCGGGCACGCGCTCCCGGTTGAAGGAGGCGAGCTTCTCGACCAGGTAGCGGTCGTGCAGGACGGTGGGCCCGTCCGCGCCCACGGTGAGCGAGTGCGCGTCGCTGGCGACCGGGGTTCCGGTCTGGGTCGTCGTGAACGGCGTCGTCATGTGACGTCCTTTCTCAGGGGGTTCCAACTCGGTGGGTCGTGCCGGAGGGCCCGGCCGCCGGGACGGGGTCGGCGGTGGGCTCGGAAGCACAGGTGGGGCACAGGCCCCAGAAGGTGACCTCGGCGAGGTCGACGGTGAACCCGTGCGTGTCGCGGGGCGTGAGGCACGGGGCGGCGCCGACGGTGCAGTCGACGTCGGCGACGGCGCCGCACCCGCGGCACACCACGTGGTGGTGGTTGTCGCCGACCCGGCGCTCGTAGCGTGCGGGGTGGCCGGCGGGCTCCATCCGTCGCAGGAGCCCGGCGGCCGTCAGGGCGTGCAGGCAGTCGTAGACGGCCTGCACCGAGACCGTGCCGAGATCGGCCCGCACGGCGCGGACGAGGTCGTCCGCGGTGGAGTGCTGGTGCCCGTCGAGAGCGCGCAGGACGCCGAGGCGCACGCCCGTGACGCGCAGCCCGCGCTCACGCAGCAGCGTGCTGTCGTCCGTGCTCGCCGTGGTCATGGCCGGAACGGTAGCAGCCTTTTCTGGAATCGTTCCAGTAAGGGGTGGGGGCGTGTCCGCGCTCGGGCGGGCCGGGTCGGGATCGGCCGTGGGTGCCGGGGTGGTGTCCGGCACAGGCGTCCCGAGGCGCCCCTGGTCCGTGCTAGCCTTGGTGGCTGACCGACCTGGGTCGAGCGATCGGACGCCGTCGAGCGTGCGAGCTGGTCCCGGGTGCATCAAGTGGATTCCATCCCACCCGAGCGCCGACCGCACGCCGAGAGCGTCGACAGGGGCCGGGTCCGGTCGGGCGGCGAGCAGCCGGCACCGACCCCGGTCGCCGGGCTCTCGCGCCCGACGTCGGTTCATGGCCTCCACCTGTGCTCAGGTCGGGGGCCTTTCCCGTCCCTGGCGGTCTACCGACGAGTTCCTAGGAGCATCACCATCAGCGAGCCTCGCATCAACGATCGGATCCGCGTCCCCGAGGTCCGACTCATCGGCCCGGGCGGGGAGCAGGTCGGCGTGGTCGCGACGGGAGTCGCCCTGAAGCTTGCCCAGGACGCCGACCTCGACCTGGTCGAGGTCGCGCCGAACTCTCGCCCGCCCGTCGCCAAGCTCATGGACTACGGCAAGTTCAAGTACGAGTCCGACATGAAGGCGCGCGAGGCGCGGCGCAACCAGGCGAACACCGTGCTCAAGGAGATCCGGTTCCGCCTCAAGATCGACCCGCACGACTACGCGACCAAGAAGGGCCACGTCGAGCGCTTCCTGAGCGCGGGCGACAAGGTCAAGGTCATGATCATGTTCCGCGGCCGCGAGCAGTCCCGCCCCGAGATGGGCGTGCGCCTGCTGCAGCGCCTGGCGGAGGACGTCTCCGACCTCGGCTTCGTCGAGTCGATGCCGAAGCAGGACGGCCGCAACATGACCATGGTCCTGGGCCCGGTGAAGAAGAAGGCCGACGCCAAGAGCGAGCAGCGCAAGCGCTCCGCCGAGGTCAACGCCCAGCGCAAGACCAAGTCCGAGGTGAAGGCCGAGGCCCGCGCCCAGTCGCAGACCGCGGCCGACGAGCCGGAGGCGACCGGGACCGAGGCCGAGGCGCCCGCCGCACCGGAGCCCGCGGAGGCGCCGCGCCCGGCGTCGGAGACGCCGGCACCCGCGGCGCCCAGGCCGACGCCGGCGCGGCCCAAGCCGAGCCCCCGCTGAGGGCACCGGCCACGTACTGACCATCTGGCACCGGGTCGGCCCGCCGGCCCCGGTCCGCACACGTCACCGCCCCCGGGTGGGTGACCGACACGAGGAGAGACGGCAGTCATGCCGAAGAACAAGACGCACTCCGGCGCCAAGAAGCGTTTCCGGGTCACCGGCAAGGGCAAGGTCATGCGCGAGCAGACCAACGCTCGCCACTACCTCGAGCACAAGTCGAGCCGCCGCACCCGCCGACTCGCGATGGACCAGACGGTCTCGCAGGCCGACGTCAAGAACATCAAGAAGCTGCTCGGCAAGTGACCCCCTGCGGCGGACCGTCGTTCGAGAACGACACCGCCGCCAGCACTTCCGGCCCCGACACTGCAAGGAGCATCACGTGGCACGCGTGAAGCGGGCGGTCAACGCCCACAAGAAGCGCCGTACGACCCTCGAGCGCGCCAGCGGCTACCGCGGCCAGCGGTCGCGTCTCTACCGCAAGGCCAAGGAGCAGGTCACCCACTCCTTCGTCTACTCGTACCGCGACCGCAAGGCCAAGAAGGGCGACTTCCGCAAGCTGTGGATCCAGCGGATCAACGCGGCGGCCCGCGCCCAGGGCCTGACCTACAACCGCTTCGTCCAGGGCCTCAAGGCCGCGGGCGTCGAGGTGGACCGCCGCATGCTCGCCGAGCTCGCGGTCAACGACGTGGCGGCGTTCAACGCGCTCGTCCAGGTCGCCAAGGACGCGCTGCCGTCGGACGTGAACGCTCCGAAGGCCGCCTGAGCGACCCGCTCAGCACCCGGACGCCCGGACGACGCCCGACCTGCCGATGCCAGGCATGATTCCGACATGACCTCAGGCATCCCCGAGGTGACGCTCGCGAACCCGCGAGCCGATCGGGTCAAGCAGGTCCGGGCGCTGTCCGGGCGTCCTGCGCGTTCCCGGCACGGGCAGTTCCTCGTCGAGGGCCCGCAGGGCGTGCGCGAGGCGGTCCGGCACGCGCCCGGGCAGGTCCGGGACGTCTACCTCACCCCGGCGACCGCCGAGCGGTACGCCGAGATCCGCACGGCGGCCCAGGATGCGGGGCTGTACGTGCACGTCGCCACGCGCGAGGTCCTGGAGGCCATGAGCCCCGACGCCCAGGGGGTGCTCGCCGTCGTGCGGGCGCACCCGTGCGCGCTGGACGACGCCCTGCGCGCGCCTGCTGCGGGCCCGCTGCTCGTCGCGGTGCTCGCGAACGTCCGCGACCCCGGGAACGCCGGCGCGGTGGTCCGCGCGGCGGACGCCGCGGGCGCGGACCTCGTGGTGCTCGCCGGCGAGAGCGTCGACGTGCACAACCCCAAGGTCGTCCGCTCGACGGCCGGCTCGCTCTTCCACCTCCCCGTCGTCACGGGCGTGGCGCTGTCCGACGTCGCGGACGCCGCGCGGCGGGCGGGCTGCGTCGTCCTGGCGGCCGACGGGTCGGGGGACCACGACCTCGACGACCTGCTCGACGTGGCCGGGACGCCCGTCGCGACCGGCGGCGGTCTGCCCGACCTGGCGGGCTCCACGGCGTGGGTCTTCGGCAACGAGGCCTGGGGGCTGCCGCCGGACGACCGCGCGCTCGCCGACGCCGTCGTGCGCGTCCCCATCCGCGGCCGGGCCGAGTCGCTCAACCTCGCCACCGCGGCCACCGTCTGCCTCTACGCCAGCGGCCGCGCCCAGCGCTGACCACGGCCCGGCCGTGCGTCCGGCCTACCATCGCGGCATGCGACTGTTCACGGCCGTCTACCCGTCCGACGACGCCGTCGCGCACCTGGAGCTCGCCCTCGGCGGCGTGGGCGGGCGGTCGCTGGGCGACCCGGGCCGTGGCCTGCGGTGGGTGCCGGCCGCGCAGCGGCACGTGACGCTCGTCTTCCACGGCGAGGTGCCCGACGGCGCGGTGCCGGGCTACGTCGAGGCGCTGGAGGTCGCACTGCGCGACGTCCCGCCGTTCGAGCTCGCCCTCGCGGGCAGCGGGGCGTTCGGCGGGCGCACGCTGTGGATCGGCGTGACCGGCGCCGTGCCCGAGCTGCAGCGGGCCGCCGCGACGGCGCGGGACGTCGCCGACGGCGCCGGCCTGCCCGCGGCGGACCGTGCGGGCGGGCGGCCGCACCTGACCGTCGCGCGCACCACGCTGCGCGCGGCGCCCGACCGGCGGGGCGCGGTCGCGGGGGCCCGCGGGGGCAGTCGCGGGCCGCGCGGCCGGTCGGCGGAGTCTCCGCTGGTGCCGTGGGCGCGGGCCCTCGCGGTGTACCGCGGACCGGCCTGGCGTGTCGACACGGTGCACGTCGTGGGGTCCCGGCTCGGCGAGGGCCGCTCCGGAGGCCCCCTGCACGAGGACGTGGCGGTCGTCCCGCTCGGGCCCGGGCCCGGCTGAGCCCGCCCGCCGCCGCGGCCCTCGGGCGGCGCCCTCAGGCCGGGTCGGTCTCCCGCTGAACGGCCGCCGCCCGGTGCGCGGCCGGGCGCGTGGCCGCGTCGAGGGCGAGGTAGTCCGCGTACAGGGCGTCGTAGCGCTCCGCGTGCGCGGGGTCGGGCTCGAGGGTCGTCGTGAGGGGGTTCCAGGCGGCGATGTCGACGTCCGCGACGGTGCGGGCGGCGAGGAGGGCGCCGCCCAGACAGGCGCCGGCGGTGCTCCGCCCCAGCGTCTGCGGCAGGCCCGTGACGTCGGTGACGATGCGCGGCCACAGGTCGCTCTGCGACCCGCCGCCCACCGCGACGCCCCGCTCCACCCGCGCGCCGGCGTCGGCCATCAGCTCGAGGTGCCGGCGCACGCTGAACGCCGTCGCCTCCAGGGCGGCGCGGTACACGTCGCCACGGCCGTGGTCGAGGGTGAGGCCCAGCAGCACGCCGCGCGCGTCCGGGTCGTGCAGGGGCGACCGCTCCCCGGCGAAGTACGGGAGCATGAGCAGGCCGTGGCTGCCCGGCGGCGACGCGGCGGCCTCGGCCACCAGGTCGGCGAAGTCCGGTCCGCCGAACAGCCGGCGCAGCCACGAGGTGACCGCCCCGCTGGTCGCGGTGCCGCCGGTGAGGTCGAACTCGCCCGGGCGCAGCCCCGCCGTGGTCCAGAGGCGCTCGTGCACGAGGGGCCGGGAGCCGCGGGCGATCATGAACAGCGTCGTCCCGTACATCAGCGCGAGGTCGCCGGGGCCGGTCGGCGCGCTCGCGGCCTCCGCCCAGGCGTCCGTCGTCCCGGCGACCACGGGGATGCCGGCGGGCAGCCCGGTGCGGGCGGCGGCGTCCGCGGTGACGTGCCCGGCGACGTCGCCCGGCCAGGCGAGCGGCGGCAGCTCGACCCCGCCGCGCAGCAGCCCGGACCACTCGTCGTGCCAGGCCGCGGCCCGCAGGTCGTACATCGGGTCCACCTGGCTGGCCGAGGTGTGGTCCAGGCAGTACCGCCCGGTGAGGTTCCACACGAGCCACGACGCGGGCATGAACAGGCGGCGCGCCCGGGCCCAGACGTCGGGCTCGTGCTCGGCGACCCAGGCGAGCTTCGGCCCGGCCGCCTGGCTGGTCAGGCGGGATCCGGTGACGCGCAGGACCTCGTCGGCCCCGAGCTCGGCCTCGAGGCGGGTGATCTGCGCGCCGGCGCGGGTGTCGACGCCGTAGAGGATCGCGGGCCGCAGCGGCGTGCCGGCGGCGTCGGTGAGCAGGACGCACGGGCCCATCCCGCTGAGGCCGACGGCGCGCACGGCGACGTCGTCGACCTGCCGGAGCAGGTCGCGGACCAGGTCGACGCACTCGGACCACCAGAGGGCGGCGTCCATCTCGACGTGTCCCGGGTGCGGGCGCGTGGGCTCGTGCGTGATCGCGGCGCGCGCGAGCTCGGTGCCGTCGAGCGCCACGAGGACACCTTTCGAGCTCGAGGTGCCGATGTCGACCCCGACGGTGGCGTCGACCGTCATGAGGCGGGGGCGTCGTGCCGGTCGAGGAGGGCGAGCACGGCGCGCGCCGTCTCGGCGTCGGTGACGAGGGACCGGACGAGCCCGGCGCGCACCGCGCCCAGGATGCTGGGCGCCTTCTCGGCGCCGACGGCGACGCCGACGGACCGGTCGAGGCCCTGCAGGAGCTCGCGGGGGGTGCGCACCATGCGGTCGCTGCCGGGGAACTCGATGGCGCGGCCCTGGGCGTCGAAGAAGTTGAGGCACACGTCGCCGACCGCGTCGCGGAAGGTCGAGGCGTCGGTGGGGATGAAGCGCGAGATCGAGTTCCGCGTCGCCGTGGGGGCGCCGATGCCCACGACGGCGGCGCGGGCGCCGTTCCACAGGCCGAGGACGTGCTGGAAGGCGGGGTCGACGTCGAGGGAGCGCCGCATCGAGGCCGTCGGGACGGCCTCGGTGAACAGGAACGACGGGAACGCGCCGGTGCTCGACGCGGCGAGCCGCGCGATCTCGTTCGTCTGGTACCAGGCCTCGGGCTCGCGGAGGCCGCCGACGGTCGGCACCACCTGGACGCCCGTCATGCGGGGGAGCGGCTCGCGGACGACCTCGTAGATCGTGCGGCCGGACGACAGCAGGAGCACGTCCCCGGCGGCGAGCGACATCTCCTCGAGCTCGGCGCCGACGGCGGGGGCGAGGTCCGGCCCGAGCCGGCTGGGGTGCACGGGGGGCACGACGCGGGCGTGGTCGAGCCCGAGCGCGTCGCGCAGCCGGGCGGCGAGCACGTCCCGCTCGTCGGAGCGCGGGTCGACGACCTCGATGCGCACGATGCCGAGCCGGCGGGCCTCCGACAGCAGCCGGCTGACCGTGGGGCGGGACACGCGCAGCCGCTCGGCCACGCCAGCCTGCGTGGCGCCGTCGACGTAGTACATCCGGGCCGCCTGGTAGGCGACGTCGGGGGAGAACTGCTGCCTGGTCCCCGGCTCGGTCGCGTCGTCGCGCTCGTTCACGGTGCTCCTCGGGTTCACGGGACGGGATGCGCCCCCGATTCTGCCTTCTTCACCTCGACACTTGCGTTGACATCTGTTCAACACATATGTTCAGGGCAGTCGGGCGTCCATCGCGACGCCGCCCCTGCGCCAACGGAGGTCAGAACCGTGTCACTCGTCAAGAACGCCGAGATCCCCGCCACGATGCGTGCCGTCGTCGTGCACGGCCCGGAGGACTACCGCCTCGAGACCGTCCCCGTCCCCGTGCCCGGCCCGGGCGAGCTCCTGCTGAAGGTCGACGCCGTCGGCGTCTGCGCGAGCGACCTGAAGTGCTACCACGGCGCCGCGAAGTTCTGGGGCGACGAGCACCGCCCCGCCTGGGCCGAGAAGGGGCGCACGCCCGGCCACGAGTTCGCCGGCACCGTCGTCGCGGCCGGCGATCAGGCCGCCCTCGACAAGCGCGGCGCGGCGCTGGGCGACCGGCTCGCCTGCGAGCAGATCGTGCCCTGCTGGGAGTGCCGCTACTGCCTGCGCGGCGCCTACTGGATGTGCGGCCCCCACGACATGTTCGGCTTCAAGGGCTTCGACGGCGCCATGGCCGAGTACGTGCTCGTCCCCGAGCGCGCCCTCGTCCACCAGGTGAGCACCGGCATCGCGCCGCAGCACGCCGCCTTCGCCGAGCCGCTGTCCTGCTCCATGCACGCCGTGGAGCGCGGGAACATCCAGCTCGACGACGTCGTCGTGGTGGCCGGCGCCGGCCCGATCGGCCTGGGCGCCATCGCCGGCGCCCGGCAGAAGAACCCCTACCTCGTCGTCGCGCTCGACATGAGCGACGCCAAGCTCGAGCTCGCCCGCAAGGCCGGCGCCGACCTCACGATCAACATCACGACCGACGACGCCGTCGCCCGCGTCAAGGAGCTCACCGACGGCTACGGCGCCGACGTCTACATCGAGGCCACCGGGCACCCGTCCGCCGTCTCCCAGGGCCTCGACATGCTCCGCAAGCTCGGCACCTTCGTCGAGTACTCCGTGTTCAAGGACGACGTCACCGTCGACTGGTCGATCATCTCCGACGACAAGGAGCTCGACGTCCTCGGCGCGCACCTCGGCCCCCACTGCTGGCGGCCCGCGATCAAGCTCATCGAGTCCGGCACGCTGCCGCTCGAGGAGGTCTGCACCCACCAGTTTCCGCTGGACCGCTTCCAGGACGCCCTCGACCTCGTGGGCGACTCCGCCGGCGGGTCCGTGAAGGTCTCGATCGTCCCCTCGCTCGTCTGACCCGCCCGACCGACCGTTCGAAGGAGAACCATGTCCTCGACCACGACGCGCGACGACGCGACGTCGCCGGCCGTTCCGTCCAGCACCGACTCCCGCCTCGAGCGGATGGGCATCCCGCGCACCGTCGCGTGGGGCTACCTCGGCGTCCTGCTGTTCATGACCGGGGTCGGTGTCGACTCCAACTTCATCACCCCCCACCTGGTGGAGGCGCTCGGCAGCCCTGAGGCGACCGTCGCCACCATCATCACCGCCTACAGCCTCACCGTGCTCGTGGGCAGCTACCTCTCCGGGGCGCTCGCGGACCTCATCGGCCCCCGCCGGGTCATGCTTCTCGGGTTCGCGGTCTGGGTGGTGTTCCAGGCCGTCTTCCTGCTCGCCCTCGACAGCGGCAGCTTCTGGTTCACCGCGGTCAGCTACGCGATCCGCGGCTTCGGCTACCCGCTGTTCGCCTTCGGCTTCCTCGTGTGGGTGAACGTCGCCACGCGCCCCGAGCGCAACGGCTCGGCCGTCGGCTGGTTCTACGTCGCCTTCACCGGCGGCCTGCCGACCCTCGGCTCGCTCTTCGCCATCGGGGCCATCCCGACGTTCGGCGGCGGGTTCGCCGGCGAGACCGGCGCGATGTGGGCGTCGCTGCTGCCCGTGACCCTCGGCTTCCTCGTCGCCTGGATCGGGGTCCGCGACCCGCGCGGGTCCCGGCGCATCGCCCCCGAGGGCGACTCCGCGTCGGCGGTGATGCTGTCCGGGCTGGCGCTCACCGTCCGCAGCCCCAAGGTCCTCATGGGCTTCCTGGTGCGCCTCATCAACACCGCGCCCCAGTACGGCATGTTCATCGTCCTGCCCGCGATCATCGCGGACGACCGGGGGTGGGGACAGGCTCGCTGGCTGACCATGACCGTGCTCGTGTACGCCACCAACATCGGCGTCAACGCCCTGTTCGGGTGGATCGGCGACCGCATCGGCTGGCAGCGCACCGTCAAGTGGTTCGGCGTCTTCGGCTCGTCCCTCGGCCTGCTGGCCTGGTGGTACGTGCCGCAGCTCGTGCCCTACGGCTCCGACTGGGGCTTCTGGGTCGCCACCGCGGCCGGCTGCGTCTTCGGCTGCCTGCTCGCCGGCTTCGTGCCGATGGGCGCGATCATGCCCGCCCTGGCCCCCGAGCGGAAGGGCGCCGCCATGGCCATGTACACCACCGCCGCGGGCGGGGCCGCCTTCCTGGGCTCCGCGGTCGTCGCCCTCGGCTACGCCGTCGGCTTCGGCGGCCAGGGCATCGTCTGGATGTTCGTCGCCCTGTATGCCGCGGCGTTCGTCATGGTCGGCCGCCTCACCGTCGACCAGCCGGGCCACCCCGCCCCGGTGCCCGCCCCGGCCGTCGACGCCGCCCGCTGACCCGCCCGGGGGCCGGCCCGCCCCCGCCAGAACGAGAAGGACGCTGACATGACGACGATCTTCGACGACCCGGACGAGTTCGCCGACGACCAGCTCGCCGGATTCCTGGACCTCTACGCGGACCGGCTGCGCGGCGTGCCCGGCGGCGTGGTGACGCTGTCCGACGGCGAGCCGAAGGTCGCCGTCGTCATCGGCGGCGGCTCCGGCCACTACCCGGCGTTCTGCGGCACCGTCGGCCCCGGGCTGGCTGCCGGTGCGGTGGTCGGCAACATCTTCACCTCGCCGTCCGCGGCCCAGGCCTACTCGGTCGCCAAGGCCGCCGACCAGGGTCGGGGCGTGGTGCTCAGCTTCGGCAACTACGCCGGGGACATCATGAACTTCGGCATCGCCGCCGAGCGCCTGCGCAAGGAGGGGATCGACACCCGGATCGTCGTCGTCACCGACGACGTCGCCTCCGCGGACGAGCCCGACCGGCGCCGGGGCATCGCGGGGGACTTCTCGGTCTTCAAGGCGATGGGCGCGGCGGCCGCCGCCGGCCACGGCATCGACGACGTCGAGCGCGTGGGCCGCGCCGCCAACGCGGCCACCCGCTCCCTCGGCGTCGCCTTCTCCGGCTGCACGATGCCCGGCGCGGACGCGCCGCTGTTCGAGGTCCCCGCCGGGCACCTCGGCCTCGGGCTCGGCATCCACGGCGAGCCCGGTATCGAGGACGTCCCGCTGCTGCCCGCGGAGAAGCTCGCCGGCCTGCTCGTGGACAGGCTCCTCGCCGCCGCCCCCGACCCGGCGCCCTCGGCGCGCGTGGCGCCGATCGTCAACGGGCTCGGCACCACCAAGTACGAGGAGCTCTTCCTGCTGTGGCGCCACGTGTCGGCGCTGCTGCGCGAGCGCGGGTACACCCTCGTGGAGCCCGAAGTCGGCGAGCTCGTCACGAGCCTCGACATGGGCGGCGCCTCCCTGACGCTGCAGTGGCTGGACGACGAGCTCGAGGAGTACTGGCGCGCCGACGCCTACACCCCGGCGTACCGCAAGGTCCGCGCGCCGCTCGACCGGCTCGACGCGTCGGCGCCGGACCGCGCCGCCGAGACCGGCGACGACGAGCCCGCGCCACCGGCCACCACGGCGTCCCGGGAGGCAGCGGCCGAGGCTGCCCGCGCCGTGCGCGCCGTGCGGGACCTCCTCGCCGAGCACGAGGAGGAGCTCGGGCACATCGACGCGGTCGCCGGCGACGGCGACCACGGGCGCGGCATGCTCAAGGGGGCGAACGCCGCCCTGCGGCGCGTCGACGAGCTGCCGCCCGGGGCGGGGGTCGCGTGGCTGCTGGCCCGCGCCGGCCGCGCCTGGGCCGAGCACGCCGGCGGGACGTCGGGCGTGCTGTGGGGCGCCGCGCTCGAGGCCGCCGGCGCCTCGCTCGGCGACGACCGCGACGCCTACACGCCCGCGCACGTCGCCGACGCCGTCGACGCGTTCGCGGAGTCGGTGCAGGACCTCGGCCGCGCGAGCGCGGGGGACAAGACCCTCCTGGACGCGCTGCTGCCGTTCGCCGCCGCGTTCCGCGAGCAGGTCTCCGCGGGCGCCGGCACCGCCGAGGCCTGGGCCGCCGCGGCCGAGACGGCGAGCCAGGGGGCCCGGGACACGGCCGGCCTGCGGCCCCGTGTCGGCCGGGCCCGGCCCCTGGCCGAGAAGTCCGTCGGCACCCCCGACGCCGGCGCGACGTCGTTCGCGCTCGTCGTCACCCGCGTCGGCGACCTGCTCACCGGCCGCTGACCGCCACCACCCGGGCCGGTGCGCCGGCCCCCAGGACGTCGCCCGTCGCCGGCGGGCGGAGAGGAGCACGCATGACCACCACACCGGACAGCACGCCGTACCGGCCCCTGCGTCTCGTCGTCGGGTCCGACGACGCCGGGTACGCCCTCAAGTCCCTCCTCGCGGACGACCTGCGCGCCGACGCGCGCGTCGCCGGGGTGACGGACGTGGGTGTCGACGCCGACGGCCACACCGCCTACCCGCACGTCGCCGTCCGTGCCGCCCGCCTCGTCGTGGATGGCGAGGCCGACCGGGCGCTGCTCGTGTGCGGCACCGGGCTCGGCGTCGCCATCGCCGCCAACAAGGTGCCCGGCATCCGCGCCGTGACCGCGCACGACTCCTACTCCGTGGAGCGCTCCGTGCTGAGCAACGACGCGCAGGTGCTGTGCCTGGGCCAGCGCGTCGTGGGCACCGAGCTCGCGCGGCGCCTCGTGCGCGAGTGGCTCGGCTACGAGTTCGACCCGGCGAGCGCGTCGGCGGCCAAGGTGGACGCGATCTGCGGGTACGAGGTCGCCTGAGGCCGGGGCCGCTGTGCCATCATGGGAGACGTGACACGCCACGACCGCCGGTTGACCGGGCCCGCCACGGGCCTGGTCACGGCCGCGCACGCGCGCTGAGCGCGGTCGGCGTCCTTCGTCGGCCACGCCGACCTGACCGGCCCGGGCGGGCACATACACTGACCCCGCCGCCATCGGCTCCCAGGGCCCATCTCAGGAAGGCACGCATGTCCACGCCCACGTCAGACTCCGGCGTCGACCCCCTCGACGTCACCGCTCTCGACGCCGCCGTCGACGCGGCGCTCGCCGCCGCGGAGGCCGCGAGCGACCTCGACGAGCTCAAGGCCGTCCGGGTCGCGCACACCGGCGACAAGAGCCCGCTCGCGCTCGCGAACCGCGCCATCGGCGGCCTGCCCGGCGCCGACAAGGCCGCCGCGGGCAAGAACGTCGGCCCCCGCCGCGGCCGCGTCGCCCAGGCGCTCGCCGCCCGACAGGCTGAGCTCGAGGCCGAGCGCGACGCCCGCGTCCTCGTGACCGAGGCGGTCGACGTGACGCTCCCGCCCGAGCGCCGGCCCGCCGGTGCCCGCCACCCCATCGAGCTCGTGCAGGAGCGCGTCGCCGACTTCTTCGTCGGGATGGGCTGGGAGATCGCCGACGGCCCCGAGGTCGAGGCGGAGTGGTTCAACTTCGACGCGCTCAACTTCGACCCGGACCACCCGGCGCGGCAGATGCAGGACACCTTCTACGTCGAGGGGGAGGGCGGCAAGCCGTCCAACCTCGTGCTGCGCACGCACACCTCCCCGGTGCAGTCCCGCTCGCTGCTGGAGCGCGGCGTGCCGCTGTACGTCGCGTGCCCGGGCAAGGTGTTCCGCACCGACGCGCTCGACGCGACCCACACGCCCGTGTTCCACCAGGTCGAGGGCCTCGCGGTCGACAAGGGCCTGACGATGGCGAACCTCGTCGGCACCCTCGACGCGTTCGCGCGCGCCATGTTCGGGCCCGAGGCGAAGACGCGGCTGCGCCCCAGCTTCTTCCCCTTCACCGAGCCGAGCGCCGAGATGGACCTGTGGTTCCCGCAGAAGAAGGGCGGCGCGGGCTGGATCGAGTGGGGCGGATGCGGCATGGTCAACCCCAACGTGCTGCGCGCGGCGGGGATCGACCCCGAGGAGTACTCCGGCTTCGCCTTCGGGATGGGGATCGAGCGCACGCTGATGCTGCGGCACTCGATCGCGGACATGCACGACATCGTGGAGGGCGACGTGCGCTTCTCCACCCAGTTCGGGACGGAGATCTGATGCCCCGCATCGTCACTGACTGGCTCGCGGAGCACGTGGAGCTGCCGGCCGACCTCACCGCGGAGCGGCTCGCCGCCGACCTGGTGCGCGTCGGGCTCGAGGAGGAGGAGATCCACCCGGCCGCCGTCACCGGCCCCCTCGTCGTGGGTCGCGTGCTGGCGCTGACGCCCGAGCCGCAGAAGAACGGCAAGACGATCAACTGGTGCCTGGTCGACGTCGGCCCGGATCACAACGCCACGCAGATCAAGGGCGTCGACGATGCCGACGTGCCCGCCGGCGGCGCGCGCGGCATCGTCTGCGGCGCGCACAACTTCGGCGTCGGGGACCTCGTCGTCGTGTCGCTGCCCGGCACCGTGCTGCCCGGCGGGTTCGCCATCGCCTCGCGCAAGACGTACGGGCACGTCTCCGACGGCATGATCTGCTCGGTGCGCGAGCTCGGCATCGGCGAGGACCACGACGGCATCCTCGTGCTCACCCGCGCGGGCTTCGACGCCGCCGACCTCACCCCCGGGCAGGACGCGGTCGCGCTGCTCGGCCTGGGCGACGAGGTGCTCGAGATCAACGTCACGCCCGACCGCGGCTACGCGTTCAGCTACCGCGGCGTGGCCCGCGAGTACGCGCACTCCACCGGGGCGCGGTTCACCGACCCCGCGCTGGTGGCGAACCTGCCGGCGGCCACCTCCGACGGGTTCGCCGTCGAGGTCGACGACGCCGCGCCCATCCACGGCAACGTCGGCTGCGACCGGTTCGTCACCCGCATCGTGCGCGGCATCGACCCCGCCGCGCCGACACCGCCGTGGATGAAGCGCCGGCTCGAGGGCTCGGGCATGCGGTCCATCTCCCTCGCGGTCGACGTCACCAACTACGTGATGCTCGACCTCGGCCAGCCCATCCACGCCTACGACCTGGCGCGGGTCGCCGCGCCGATCGTCGTCCGTCGCGCGGCGGCGGGGGAGCGGCTGACGACGCTGGACGACGTCGACCGCGCCCTGGACGCCGAGGACCTGCTCATCACCGACTCGCCCGCCGGCGAGCGCGGCGTCCGGGTGCTCGGCCTGGCCGGCGTCATGGGCGGACAGTCGTCCGAGGTGTCGGGCGAGACGACGGACGTGCTCGTCGAGGCCGCGCACTTCGACCCCGTCACCGTGGCCCGCACCGCCCGCCGCCACCGCCTGCCGTCCGAGGCGGCCAAGCGGTTCGAGCGCGGCGTGGACCCGCGCCTGCCGGCCGTGGCCGCGCAGCGCGTGGTGGACCTGCTCGTCGAGCTCGGCGGCGGCACCGCGGACGACGCCGTGAGCGACCTCGACGCGACGACGGCGCCCACGCCCGTGACGCTCGACGCCACGCTGCCCACGCGCCTGTCCGGGGTGGAGTACGACCGCGCCACCGTGGTGCGGATCCTGGAGCAGATCGGGTGCGTCGTCGAGGGCGACGACCCGCTGCGCGTGACGCCGCCGTCGTGGCGCCCCGACCTCACCGAGCCGGCGGCGCTGGTCGAGGAGGTCGTGCGGATCGACGGGTACGACCGGATCCCGTCGGTGCTGCCGGCGGCGCCCGGCGGCCGCGGGCTGACGGCCCAGCAGCGGACCCGCCGGTCGGTCGCCCGCGCGCTGGCCGAGGCGGGGTTCGTCGAGGTCCTGTCCTACCCGTTCGTCGGCACCGCGGACCTGGACGCCCTCGGCCTGCCCGCCGACGACGTGCGGCGCACGACGCTGCGGCTGGCGAACCCGCTGGCGGACGACCGCCCGTTCCTGCGGGCCGAGCTGCTCACCACGCTGCTGGAGGTCGCGCGGCGCAACACGGCGCGCGGCCTCGGCGACGTGGCCGTCTTCGAGCTCGGCCTCGTCACCCGCCCGGTCCCGGGCGCGCCGGCGGCTCCGCAGCTCCCGGTGGGCGTCCGCCCGTCCGACGACGACCTGGCCGCGCTGCACGCCGCGGTGCCGGACCAGCCGCGGCACGTCGCCGGTGTGATCGCCGGGTCGCCGGAGCGCGCCGGCTGGTGGGGCCCGGGGCGGCCGGCCGACTGGGCCGACGCGGTGGCGGCGGCCCGCCTGGTGGCCGAGCGCGTCGGCGTCGAGGTGGCGGTGCGCGCCGACGCCGAGACCATGCCGTGGCACCCGGGCCGGTGCGCGGCCGTGGTGGTCGCGGGCGGCGACGCCGACGGCACCGTCGTGGGTCACGCGGGGGAGCTGCACCCGAAGGTGGTCGAGTCGCTGGGCCTGCCCGCCCGCGCGGTCGCCTTCGAGCTCGACCTGTCCGCGCTGGTCGCGGCAGCGGACCCGGAGCCGGTCCAGGCGCGCCCCGTCTCCGCCTTCCCGGCGGCCAAGGAGGACTTCGCGCTCGTCGTGGACGCGTCGGTGCCCGCCGCGGACGTGCGAGCGGCCGTCGTCGCCGGGGCCGGGGAGCTGCTGGAGGAGGCGACGCTCTTCGACGTCTTCACGGGGGCCCAGGTCGGTGAGGGCAAGAAGTCGCTCGCGTACTCGGTGCGGCTGCGGGCCGCCGACCGCACCCTCACGGCGGACGACGTCCGCGCGGTGCGCGACGGCGTCGTGGCCGCCACCGCCGAGCGGGTGGGGGCGGTGCTGCGTGGCTGAGCAGGTCGCCGCCGCCCGGACCGACGGTGTTCCTCCCGCCCGCACCGCCCTGGTCACGGGCGCGAGCCGCGGCATCGGCCGCGAGGTCGCGCTCGGGCTCGCCCGGGCGGGGCTCGACGTCGCGCTGCTGGCCCGCGACGCGGACCGGCTGGCCGAGGTCGCCGGCGAGGTCCGCGGCCTCGGCCGCACCGCCGTCGCCCTGTCGTGCGACGTCACCGACCCGGCGGCCGTGGCCGACGCCGTGGCCCGCGCCGAGAGCGAGCTCGGGTCGGTCGACCTGCTGGTCAACAACGCGGGCCGGATCGACACCGAGGTCCCGCTGTGGGAGGCCGACCCGGACGAGTGGTGGTCGGTGCTGGAGACGAACGTGCGCGGGCCGTTCCTGCTCGCCCGGCACGTCGTGCCGGGCATGCTCGCGCGCGGCGGCGGGCGCGTCGTCGATCTCAACAGCGGCGCGGGCTCGCACGACAACGGCCGCGCGAGCGCCTACAACCTGAGCAAGACGGCGCTGATGCGCCTCGGCGCCGGGCTGCACCTCGCCGGGCACGACCGCGGGCTGCGGGTGCTCGAGGTGGCCCCGGGCGTGGTGCGCACCGACATGACCGCCGCGATGCGCGCCCACGAGGGCCGCACCGAGTGGACCCCGGTCGAGCGGACCGTCGACCTCGTGGCCGCGTTCGCGGCCGGCGGCCTCGACGCCTGCTCGGGCTGGTTCGTCCGCGCGTCGCACGACACGCCGGAGTCGCTCGCGGCCCTGGCCGCCGAGGCGACTGCCCCGGCCGCCCGGCGGCTGCGCGTGCAGCCGGCCGCGGACGACGACCCGCTCGGTACGGCCCTCACCGGCCGCTGACCCGTCGCGAGGGGCGCGTCCGGCACCCGGGCGCGCCCCTCGGCCGTCACCGGCGCTCGTCGCGCCAGCGCACCCACCGCTCCACGAGGGACAGGTCGTAGCCCGGCCCGCTCGACCCGATCGTGAAGAGCGTGGCCCCGGCGTCGACCAGTGCCTGGCCGACCTCCTCGGGCGGCGCCGAGACGCCGACCGACCGTTCGACGAGCGCGGCGGTGTCGCGGCCGACGGCGGCCCCGTGCTCGTCGAGGATCGCGGACTTGCGCGTCAGGGTGTCGACGTCGCCGAACGAGTGCCAGACGTCGGCGTGCTCCGCGACCAGGCGCAGGGTCTTGCGCTCGCCCCCGCCGCCGATCATGACGGGGATCCGCCGCGTGGGGGCGGGGTTGCCCTCCGCCAGCCGGTGCCGGATGCGGGGGAGCGCCTGGGCGAGGTCCGCGATGCGCGAGCCCGCGGTGCCGAACTCGTACCCGAACCGCTCGTAGTCCTTGGCGAACCAGCCCGCCCCGATCCCGAGGATCAGCCGGCCGCCGGAGATGTGGTCGACCGTGCGGGCCATGTCCGCCAGGAGGTCCGGGTTGCGGTAGGAGTTGCAGGTGACCAGGGCGCCGATCTCGACGCGCTCGGTCTGCTCGGCCCAGGCGCCGAGCATCGTCCAGCACTCGAAGTGCTTGCCGTCGGGGTCCCCGCTCAGCGGGTAGAAGTGGTCCCAGTTGAAGACGACGTCGACCCCGGCGTCCTCGGCGCGGCGGACGGCGTCGCGGAGCTGGTGGTAGTCGGCGTGCTGCGGCTGGAGCTGGACGGCGATCCTGACGTCTCGGGCGGGGGTGTCGCTCATGGCGCCCACCCTAGGCCGCGGCACGACCTCGCGGATCGGGTCAGGCCCGCGTGGCGACCGCGAAGACGCGGCGGAACGCGAGCGGTGTGCCGTAGGCCCGGCGCGGGTACGCCTCGCGCAGGGCGGCACCGTACTCGGCGTCGAACCGGGCTCGCAGGTCCGTGCCGTGGGTGGCGTCGTGGGCGTCGAGGGCGTGCAGCACGGGCTGCGCCCCGGTCGCGGAGATCCACCGCAGGACGGGGTCGTCGCCGTCGAGCACGTGGGTGTAGGTCGTCTCCCAGACGTCGACCTGCCGGCCGGGGCGGGCGAGGAGGTCGAGGTACTCGCCGGGGTCGCCCACCGCCCGGCGCTCCACCGTCCCCACGGCCGCGGCGTAGGGCTCGCGCGCGGCCACCTCGCGCAGGAGCCGGTGGCTGGGAGCGTCGTGGTTGCCCGGCACGGAGAACGCGAACGTCGTGCCGGCCAGGTCGGCCAGCGCCGGCAGCAGGTCGCGGTGGCCGGGCACCCACTGGAAGGTGGCGTTGCTGATGACCAGGTCCGCGCGCGCCGGGACACCCGCCGGCGCCCGCCCCACGGCGACGTCGCGCACGTCGCCCAGCACGTACCGGCCGTCGGGGTCGGCGGCCCGCGCCCGCTCGACCATCGCGGGCGAGGCGTCGAGGCCGACGACGTCGGCGTCCGGCCAGCGGTCGCGGAGCAGCGCGGTGAGGTGCCCGGGCCCGCAGCCGAGGTCGAGCACGGTGGCGGGCGCGGCGGGCACGCGGGCGAGGAGCTCGGCGAACGGGCGGGAGCGCTCGTCGGTGTAGCGCAGGTAGGCGGTGGGGGACCAGTCGGCCACGGGAATTCCTCTCGACGTCGAGTATCTCGACATCAAGATACATCGTGGCCGGTCGCGCTACGGCACGAGGAGCACCTTGCCCGTCGTCGCGCGGCCCTCGAGCGCCGCGTGCGCGGCGGCGGCGTCGGCCAGCGGGTAGGTGGCACCCACGCGGACGTCGAGGTCGCCCGCGGCGGCGGAGCCCAGCACCTCGCCAGCGCGCCACTCGAGCTCGCCGCGCGTGGCCGTGTAGTGCGCGAGCGTCGGGCGCGTGAGGAACAGCGACCCCGCCTTGTTCAGCCGCTGCGGGTCGAACGGCGGCACCTGGCCCGACGCCCCGCCGAACAGCACGAGCGTGCCGCGCGGGCGCAGCGAGGCCAGCGACGCCTCGAACGTCGCCCGCCCCACGCCGTCGTACACCACGTGCACGCCGGCGCCGTCGGTGAGCTCGCGCACGACGGCGGGCAGCTCCGTCGTGACGTCGTCCATCGCGGCGTAGTCCACGGTGTGGGCGGCGCCCGCCGCTGAGGACAGGGCCGCCTTCTCGGCCGAGGAGACCGTGGTGACCACCCGGCCACCGCGGGCCACGGCGAGCTGGGTCGCGAGCAGACCCACCCCGCCCGCGCCCGCGGTGAGGAGGACGTCGTGCCCGGGCCCGACATCGAACGTCGAGGCCACGAGGTAGTGCGCCGTCATGCCCTGCAGCGGCAGCGCCGCCGCGGTCGTCAGGTCGAGCCCGTCCGGCACACGCACGGCGTGCGCGGCCGGGACCACCGCGAGCTCGGCGTAGGAGCCCGGCGCCTCCGCCCACGCGACCCGGTCGCCGACGGCGACCGTGCCGACCCCGGGGCCGAGCGCCTCGACCGTGCCCGCGCCCTCGACCCCGACCACGTGCGGGTAGTCCATCGGGTAGACGCCGGCGCGCCGGTAGGTGTCGATGAAGTTGACCCCTGCCGCCGCGACGCGGACGAGGAGCTCGCCCGGGCCGGGAGCGGGGTCGGGCTGCTCGGTGTGGGCCAGGACCTCGGGACCGCCCGCCTCGCGGGCCACGACTGCGTGCATGGGTCCGAGCCTACGGCCCGGGCCGCGGTCGACGGCCGGGTGTCCCGGTGGCCGTGCGACGAGGTCACGCCGGTGGCACGGTAGGGCCGATGACACGAGTCTGGGACCGGTTCCCGCCCCACGTGCTGCGCGACCAGGTGCTGCTCGCCGACGGGCGGCGCGGGGCGCTGTGCGGGCCGCGGGGAGACCTGACCTGGCTGTGCGCGCCGGCCTGGGACTCGCCCCCGGTGTTCTCGGGTCTCGTCGGCGGCGCGGGCGTGTACGCCGTGACGCCGCGCGAGCCGTACGTCTGGGGCGGCTGGTACGAGCCGCACTCGCTCGTGTGGCACCACCGGTGGGTGACGCCGGAGGCCGAGGTGGAGTGCCTCGACGCGCTCGGGTTCCCGGGCGAGGCGGACCGGGTCGTCCTCCTCCGCCGGGTCATGGCCTCCGAGGTCCCCGCCCGGGTCGAGGTCGTCCTCGACGTGCGCGCCGAGTTCGGGCGCCGGCGGATGGTCGGGCTGCACCGCGGGGACGACGGCACGTGGACCGGGCACAGCGGAGGGCTGGACTTCCGGTGGTCCGGCGCGGCCGGTGCCGTGCACCGCGCGGAGGGGCTGGTGCTGCACGAGACCGTGCAGCCCGGCCGGCACCTCGACCTCGTCCTGGAGATCGGGCGCCTCGGCGACCGTCCCGTCGATCCCGACGAGGCGTGGCCCTCGGTCCGCGCGGCCTGGACGCGGGAGGCCCCGGACCTCGGGGAGACCGTCGCGCCGCGCGACGCCGGCCACGCGACCGCCGTCCTGCGCGGCCTCACCGAGCCGGGCGGGGGGATGGTCGCCGCGGCCTCCCTGGGCCTGCCCGAGCGGGCGCGGGCCGGGCGCAACTACGACTACCGCTACGTGTGGCTGCGCGACCAGGCCTACGCCGGGCAGGCCGCCGCCGTGGCGGGGCCGCTGTCGCTCCTCGACGACGCCGTGGCGTTCGCGACGGCGCGGCTGCTGGAGCACGGCCCCGGGCTCGCCCCCGCGTACCGCACCGACGGAAGCCCCGTGCCGGACGAGCACGAGCCGCCCGGCGTGGACCTGCCCGGCTACCCCGGGGGCAGGGTCGTGGTGGGCAACCACGTCAACGACCAGTTCCAGCTCGACACGCTCGGCGAGGTCCTCCAGCTGTTCGCGGCGGCCGCGCGTCGGGACCGGTGGCACGCCGAGACGGAGCGGGCCGCGCGGATCGCCGTCGAGGGGATCGAGCGGCGGTGGGACGCGCCGGAGGCCGGCATCTGGGAGCTCGACGACCGCTGGTGGACGCAGTCCCGGCTCGCCTGCGTGGCGGGGCTGCGGTCCCTCGCCCGGCACGTCCCGGCGCGGGACGCCGGCCGGCTGGGGGCGCTGGCCGACCGGGTGCTGGCCGCGACGTCCGCCCGCTGCCTCGACCCGGACGGCACCTGGCGTCGTGCGCCCGACCTGCCGGGCCCGGACGCGTCGACGGTGCTGTCGCCCGTGCGCGGGGCGCTGCCCGCGGAGGACCCGCGCACGCGCGCCACGCTGCGTCGCGTGCGCGACGAGCTCACCGAGGACGGCTACGTATACCGCTTCCGCCCCTCGGACCGCGCCCTCGGCGAGGACGAGGGGGCGTTCCTGCTGTGCGGGTTCGCCCTGGCGACCGCGTACCACCACCAGGGGGAGGCCGTGGCCGCGGCGAGGTGGTTCGAGCGCACCCGCGCCGCGTGCGGCCCGCCCGGCCTGCTCGCGGAGGAGTTCGACGTGTCCGAGCGTCAGCTGCGCGGCAACCTGCCGCAGGCGTTCGTGCACGCGATGCTGCTGGAGACGTCGGCGCGGCTCGCCGCCGACCCCGGCGGCGCGACGGTCTGACCGGCGGCCGGCGAGGCCGCACGCCGACGGAAGGAGCAGACATGGGCCGGCACCAGCACGCGCGGACGATCGTGGTCACCGGGGCCTCCGCCGGGATCGGACGCGCGGCCGCGCGCGCGTTCGCGGACCGGGGCGACCGGGTCGCCCTGCTCGCGCGCGGCACCGTGGGCCTGGACGCGGCGGCACGAGACGTCGCGGACCGGGGCGGCACGCCGCTCGCCGTCGAGGTGGACGTCGCCGACGCGGCCGCCGTCGAGGCCGCGGCGGACCGGGTCGAGGACGCCCTCGGCCCGATCGACGTGTGGGTGAACGTGGCGTTCACCTCCGTCTTCGCGCCGTTCGGCGAGATCGCTGCGGACGAGTTCGAGCGCGTCACCCGTGTCGCGTACCTGGGCTACGTGCACGGCACGATGGCCGCGCTGCGCAGGATGCGGCCCCGCGGCGCCGGTGCGGTGGTGCAGGTCGGCTCGGCGCTCGCCTACCGCGGCGTGCCCCTGCAGAGCGCCTACTGCGGCGCGAAGCACGCCATCCAGGGCTTCACGGAGTCCCTGCGGTGCGAGCTCCTGCACGAGCGCAGCGGCGTGCACGTGACCATGGTGCAGATGCCGGCCGTCAACACCCCGCAGTTCTCCTGGGTGCTCTCGCGCCTGCCGCGCCACGCCCAGCCCGTCCCGCCGATCTACCAGCCGGAGGTGGCCGCGGACGCCGTGCTGCACGCCGCCGACCACCCCGAGCGGCGCGAGTACTGGGTGGGGGCCTCCACCGTGGGCACGCTCGTCGCGAACGCCCTCGCGCCGGGGCTGCTCGACCGCTACCTGGCCCGGACCGGGTACGACGCCCAGCAGGCCTCCGCCCCCCGCCGGCCCGACCGGCCCGTGAACCTGTGGGAGCCGGCGGACGGGCCGGCCGGCCACGACTACGGGGCGCACGGCGTCTTCGACGACCGCTCCCGCACCCGCGCCCCGCAGGTGTGGGCGTCGCGGCACCACGCCGCCCTCGGTGCCCTCGCGGGAGCGGTCGCGGGGCTCGGTGTGGGCGTCGCGGCGTGGCGGCGCGCCGCGGCCGGGTAGCGTGCCGCTCGTGACCACGACGAGGCCCGCGACCTCCTTGACGATCCGCCCCGCGACCGATGACGACTGGCCCCTCCTGTGGCCGGTCGTGGAGGCCGTGGTGCGCGAGGGAGAGACGTACGTGTACCCCCTCGACCTGACGAGCGACCAGGCGCGTGAGGTCTGGATGGAGCGCCCGCCGGGGGCCACCGTCGTCGCCGAGTCCGCGGACGGCACCGTCCTCGGCACGGCCAAGATGGGCCCGAACCGCCCCGGCCACGGGGACCACGTCGGCACCGCCTCCTTCATGGTGGCGCCCGCGGCGCGCGGGCTCGGGGTGGGCCGCGCCCTGGGCGAGCGCGTCGTCGCCTGGCACCGGGAGCGGGGCTTCCACGGCATCCAGTTCAACGCCGTGGTGGAGTCGAACGCGCCGGCCGTCCGGTTGTGGCGGTCGCTGGGGTTCGCCATCATCGGCACCGTGCCGGGCGCGTTCCGGTCGCCGGCGCACGGCTACGTGGGGCTGCACGTGATGTACCTCGACCTAACCTGAGTCGGCATGTGCGGCGCCGGGAGGGCGCATCATGGGCCGGGTGAAGGACGGGTTCCTCCAGGTGCTGAAGCGGACCCTCAACCCGCTCACCCTGCGGGCCGCCCGGGCGGGTCGCGGACCGTTCGCGCTCGTCCGCCACGTGGGGCGCAGGTCCGGCCGCCGGTACGAGACGCCGCTGATCCTCGCCCCGACGGCGGGCGGGTTCGTCGCGGAGCTGACCTACGGCCCGCAGGTGTCGTGGTACCGCAACGTCGTCGCGGCCGGCGGGTGCGAGGTCGTCGTGGCCGGGCGCACCCACACGGTCGTCGGCGTGGAGCCGCTCGCGCCCGACGTCGGCCGTGCGGCCTTCCCCGCGCCCGCCCGCCTCGTCCTGCGCCTGCTGCGGCGTCGCGAGTTCCGCCTGCTGCGCACCCGCGGGCCGGCTGACCACGGCGGCGTCGTGCCCGGATCGTGGGACGCTCCCCAGAGTGATGCATAGATATGTATAGTGCTGCATATGGTCAGCATCCCGTCGCAGCAGCTCCGCGTCGCGGTCGCCGGCGCCTCCGGCTATGCCGGGGGCGAGTTCCTCCGCCTGGCGGCACGGCACCCGCACCTCGAGGTCGGCGCCCTCACGGCGCACTCGAACGCCGGCGCGCGCCTCGGCGAGCTCCAGCCGCACCTGCGATCCCTGGCCGACCGGGTGCTCGCGCCCACGACGCCCGAGGCGCTCGCGGGCCACGACGTCGTCGTCCTCGGGCTCCCGCACGGGGCGTCCGGGGAGATCGCCGCAGCCCTGCCCGACGACGTGCTCGTCCTCGACCTCGGCGCCGACCACCGGCTCGCGTCCGCCGCGGACTGGGAGGCGTTCTACGGCTCGACCCACGCCGGCACGTGGCCGTACGGGCTGCCCGAGCTGGTCCACGCCGACGGCGCGGGGTCGGTCGCGGGCACCCAGCGCGACCACCTCGCCGGTGCCCGCCGCGTCGCCGTCCCGGGCTGCAACGTCACCGCCGTCACGCTCGGGCTGCAGCCCGGCGTCGCCGCCGGCCTGGTGAGCCCGGTCGACGTCGTCGCCGTGCTGGCCAACGGCTACTCGGGGGCGGGCAAGTCCCTCAAGCCGCACCTGCTCGCGGCCGAGGGGCTCGGGTCGGCGGTGCCGTACGCCGTCGGCGGCACCCACCGGCACATCCCCGAGATCGCGCAGAACCTGCGGGTCGCCGGGGCGGCCGACGTGTCGATCAGCTTCACGCCCACGCTCGTGCCGATGTCGCGGGGCATCCTCGCCACGGTCACCGCGCGGCTGGCCCCCGGCCACGAGGCCGCGACCGGCGCCGACGTGCGCGCCGCCTGGGAGCGGGCGTACGCCGACGAGCCGTTCGTCGACGTCCTGCCCGCCGGGCAGTGGCCCACCACCGCCATGACGGCCGGGTCGAACACCGCCCTCGTGCAGGTCGCCCTCGACGAGGCCGCCGGGCGCGTCGTGACCGTCACCGCCATCGACAACCTCGTCAAGGGCACCGCCGGCCAGGCCGTGCAGGCCATGAACCTCGCCCTCGGCCTGCCGGAGACGGCCGGCCTCGTCACCGAAGGAGTCGCACCATGAGCGTCACCGCCGCCCAGGGCTTCCGAGCCGCCGGCGTGACCGCCGGCCTCAAGGAGTCCGGCACCCCGGACCTCGCCCTCGTGGTCAACGACGGCCCCGAGCACACGGCGGCGGCCGTGTTCACGAGCAACCGCGTCGTGGGCGCCCCGGTGCTGTGGTCGCGGCAGTGCGTCAAGGACGGCGTCGCGCGCGCTGTGGTGCTCAACTCCGGGGGCGCCAACGTGTGCACCGGTCCGGGCGGCTTCCAGGACTCGCACGCGACGGCGGAGACCGTCGCCGACGCGCTGGGCATCGGCGCGATCGACGTCCTCGTCGCCTCCACCGGCCTCATCGGCGTGCGGCTGGCCGCCGACAAACTCCTCGCGGGCGTGCCCGTCGCCGTCGAGGCGCTCGCGGACGACGACGCCGCGGGCCGGGCGGCCGCGACCGCGATCATGACCACCGACACCGTGGCGAAGACCGCGGTGCGCACCATCGAGACCCCGGACGGCACCGTGACCGTGGGCGGCATGGCCAAGGGCGCGGGCATGCTCGCCCCCGCGCTCGCCACGATGCTGTGCGTCGTCACGACCGACGCGGCCGTGGACGCCGGGACCGCGGACGCCGCGCTGCGCGAGGCGACCCGCCTGACGTTCGACCGGGTGGACTCCGACGGCGCCATGTCGACGTCCGACACGGTGGTGCTCATGGCGTCCGGCGCGAGCGGCGCCACCCCGGACGCCGCCGCGCTCACCGAGGCGGTCACCGCGGTCTGCGCCGACCTGGCCCGCCAGCTGATCGCCGACGCCGAGGGCGCGTCGCACGACGTCGCCATCACCGTCACGAACGCCACCACCGAGGACGCGGCCCTGGCCGTGGCCCGCGCGGTCAGCCGGTCCAACCTCGTCAAGGCGGCGATCTTCGGCAACGACCCCAACTGGGGGCGCATCCTGTCCCAGGTCGGCACCGTGCCCGAGGACGTCGCGCCCTACGACCCGGCCGAGCTCGACGTGAGCATCAACGGCGTCATGGTCTGCAAGGCCGGGGGAGCCCACGAGCCGCGCGAGTCGGTCGACCTCGCCGCGTCGCGCGAGGTCGCGATCACCGTCGACCTGCACGCCGGCGACGCGGAGGTCACCCTGTGGACCAACGACCTCACCCACGCGTACGTCCACGAGAACAGCGCGTACAGCTCATGAGCAGCGACGTCGTGAACGGGCTGGAGCCTGGCCAGAAGGCGGAGGTGCTCGTCGAGGCGCTGCCGTGGCTGCAGGAGTACGCGGGCGCGCTCGTCGTGGTCAAGTACGGCGGCAACGCCATGGTCGACGACACGCTCAAGGCGGCGTTCGCGCAGGACATGGTGTTCCTGCGCCAGGTGGGCCTGCGTCCCGTCGTCGTGCACGGTGGCGGCCCGCAGATCAACGCCATGCTCGAGCGCCTCGACATCCACAGCGAGTTCCGCGGGGGGCTGCGCGTCACCACGCCCGAGGCGATGGAGGTCGTGCGCATGGTGCTCACCGGTCAGGTCTCGCGCGAGCTCGTCGGGCTCATCAACGCCCACGGCCCGCACGCGGTCGGGCTGTCGGGGGAGGACGGCGGCCTGTTCGGCGCGACCCGGCGGCACGCCGTCGTGGACGGCGAGCCCGTCGACGTCGGCCTGGTGGGCGACGTCGTGCAGGTGCACCCGGCCGCCGTGCAGGACCTGCTCGACGCCGGCCGCATCCCCGTGGTCTCGACCGTGGCGCCCGACGTCGACGACCCCACCCAGGTGCTCAACGTCAACGCGGACACCGCCGCGTCGGCGCTCGCCGTCGCGCTCGGTGCCACCAAGCTCATCGTCCTCACGGACGTCGAGGGCCTGTACACCTCGTGGCCGGACACGGACTCGCTCGTCGAGGAGATCGCCGCGGACGACCTCGCGGCCCTGCTGCCGAGCCTCTCGGCGGGCATGGTGCCCAAGATGGAGGCCTGCCTGCGGGCGGTGCGCGGCGGCGTGCCGCGCGCCACCGTCATCGACGGCCGCCAGCCGCACTCCGTGCTCCTCGAGGTCTTCACCACCCGCGGCAACGGGACCATGGTCGTCCCCGACGTGGCGACCACCGCGACGGAGGCGAACGCATGAGCGACATCCTGGACACCGCCCTCGCCGGCGGCGAGCTGACCGGCATGGACTGGACCGACCGGTACACGCACGCCGTGATGGACACGTTCGGCCCCCCGCAGCGCGTGCTCGTGCGCGGCGAGGGCTCCTACGTGTGGGACGCCGACGGGCGGCGCTACCTCGACCTGCTCGCCGGCATCGCCGTCAACGCGCTCGGGCACGCCCACCCGACGCTCACCGCCGCGATCAGCGCGCAGCTCGGCACGCTGGGGCACGTGTCGAACTTCTTCGGCACGCCCACCCAGATCGCCCTCGCCGAGCGCCTGCTGCGGCTCGCGGGCGCCCCGGAGGGGTCGCGGGTGTTCCTCTCGAGCTCCGGCACCGAGGCGAACGAGGCCGCGTTCAAGATGGCGCGGCGCAACGGCCCCCGCGGGGCCCGGGTGCTGGCCCTGACCGGCGGGTTCCACGGCCGCTCGATGGGCGCGCTCGCCCTGACCGCGAAGGCGGCCTACCGCGAGCCCTTCGAGCCGCTGCCCGGCGGCGTGGAGCACGTGGAGTTCGGCGACACGGCCGCCCTGGACGAGGCCTTCTCCGCGGCGGCGGTGGCCGCGCGCGGCCCCGTGGCCGCGCTCGTCGTCGAGCCCGTGCAGGGCGAGGCGGGCGTGCGGCCGCTCCCCGAGGGCTACCTCGCCCACGCGCGGCGGCTCACCGCGGACGCCGGCGCGCTGCTGGTCCTCGACGAGGTGCAGACCGGCGTCGGGCGCACCGGGTCCTGGTTCGCCTTCCAGCAGCCGGAGATCGGCGGCGGCATCGTGCCCGACGTCGTCACCCTCGCCAAGGGCCTGGGCGGGGGCTTCCCCGTCGGCGCCACGATCGCCTTCGGAGAGCGGGCGGCGAGCCTGCTCGGGCGCGGCCAGCACGGCACCACGTTCGGGGGTAACCCCGTGGCCGCCGCGGCGGCGCTCGCCACCCTGGGCGTCATCGAGCGCGACGGGCTGCTCGCCCACGTGCGCGAGACGGGCGCGCTGCTCGCCCGCGAGATCGAGGCGGCGGCCAACCCGCTCGTCGCCGGCGTGCGCGGCCGCGGGCTGCTGCTCGCCGTCCGGCTCACCCGGCCCGTCGCGCCGCAGGTGGCCGCGGCGGCGCTCGACGCCGGCCTCATCGTCAACCCCGTCGCGCCCGACGCGATCCGGCTCGCGCCCCCGCTGGTCCTCACCGCCGACCAGGCCCGCGACGCCGCCCGCTTCTTCGCGTCCGTCGACGTGCCCGCCGCCCCGGAACAGTCCCCCGAGGAGACCGCATGACCCGCCACTTCCTGCGCGACGACGACCTCACGCCCGACGAGCAGCGCGAGATCCTCGAGCTGGCCATGGCCTTCCGCGAGGACCGCTACGTGCGCGCCCCGCTCGCCGGCCCGCAAGGCGTGGCGGTCCTGTTCGACAAGCCGACCCTGCGCACGCAGGTGTCCTTCGCCACCGGGATCGCCGAGCTCGGGGGCTTCCCGCTCGTGGTCGACGGGCGCCTGGCCCAGGTCGGGGTGCGCGAGTCCGTCGCGGACGTCACGCGCGTGCTCGACCGGCAGGTCTCGGCGATCGTGTGGCGCACCTTCGGCCAGGAGCGGATCGACGAGATGGCCGCGATCTCCCGCGTGCCCGTGGTGAACGCGCTCACCGACCAGTTCCACCCGTGCCAGATCCTCGCCGACCTCGTCACGATCGCGCAGCATCGCGGCGGCGTCGGCGCCCTGGCGGGGCAACGGCTCGCCTACGTGGGTGACGCGGCGAACAACATGGCCGCCTCGTACCTGCTCGGCGGGGCGACGGCGGGACTGCACGTGTCGGTCGCCGGCCCGGACGGCTACCTGCCTCCCGAGGGCGTCGTGGCCCGCGCGAGCGAGATCGCGGCCGCCACCGGCGGGTCGGTCACCGTGACGACGGACCCGCGCGTGGCCGTGGCCGAGGCCGACGCCGTCGTCACCGACACCTGGGTGTCCATGGGCGACGAGGACGAGGCCGCGGCCCGCGAGGGGGTCTTCGAGCCCTACCAGGTCGACGACACCCTGCTCGCCGCCGCGGCGCCGGATGCGATCTTCCTGCACTGCCTGCCCGCCTACCGCGGCAAGGAGGTCACCGCGTCGGTGATCGACGGGCCGTCCTCCGTGGTGTGGGACGAGGCCGAGAACCGCCTGCACGCGCAGAAGGCCGTGCTGACGTGGCTGCTGGAGGCGCGATGACGGACGCAACGGCCCCGGGGACGGGCGCGCCCGCGACCGGGGCTCCGGCGACGAAGGCCGCGCGCCACGCGCGCATCGTCGACATCGTGCGCCGCACCGCCATCCACTCGCAGGCCGAGCTCGCGCGCGAGCTCGCGGAGGCCGGCGTCACGGTGACCCAGGGCACCCTCTCGCGCGACCTCATCGAGCTGCGGGCGGAGAAGGTCCGCTCGGCCTCGGGCGCGCTCGTGTACGCCGTCCCCGGCGAGGGCGGCGACCGCAGCGTGCAGGCCGGCGGCACGGGGGAGCAGGACGTCGAGTACGTCGCCGCCCGGCTCGCCCGTCTGTGCAACGACCTGCTGGTCTCCGCGGAGGCCTCCGGGAACCAGGTGGTGCTGCGTACCCCGCCAGGCGCCGCCAACTACCTCGCCTCCGCCATCGACCACTCCGTCTTCCCCGGCGTGCTGGGCTGCATCGCCGGGGACGACACGATCCTCGTCGTCGCCCGCGACCCCGCCGGGGGCGACGACCTCGCCGCGCGCTTCCTCGAGCTCACCGGCGAATGACCACCGGCCGGCCTCCCCCGCGGGGGGAGCGGCGGCTGCCAGACTCGACCCGACCCCGAACGCAGGAAAGAGAACTCCCATGACTGATCGCGTCGTGCTCGCCTACTCCGGCGGCCTGGACACCTCCGTCGCCATCGGCTGGATCGCCGAGGCCACCGGGGCCGAGGTCGTCGCCGTCGCCGTCGACGTCGGCCAGGGTGGCGAGGACATGAACGTCATCCGCAAGCGCGCCCTGGACTGCGGCGCCGTCGAGGCGTACGTCGCGGACGCCCGCGACGAGTTCGCCACCGAGTACTGCATGCCCGCCCTCAAGGCCAACGGCATGTATCTCGACCGCTACCCGCTGGTCTCGGCCATCTCGCGGCCCGTCATCGTCAAGCACCTGGTGCGCGCCGCCCGCCAGTTCGGGGCCACCACGGTCGCCCACGGCTGCACCGGCAAGGGCAACGACCAGGTGCGCTTCGAGGTCGCGACGACGTCGCTCGCCCCCGACCTCAAGTCGATCGCGCCCGTGCGCGACCTGGCGCTCACCCGCGAGAAGGCGATCGACTACGCCGAGCGCCACTCCCTGCCGATCGCGACGACGAAGAAGAACCCGTTCTCGATCGACCAGAACGTGTGGGGCCGCGCCGTGGAGACCGGCTTCCTCGAGGACATCTGGAACGAGCCCACCAAGGACGTCTACTCCTACACCGACGACCCGACGTTCCCGCCGGTCGCCGACGAGGTCGTCGTCACGTTCGACCGCGGCGTCCCCGTCGCGCTGGACGGCGTCGCCGTCACGCCGCTGCAGGCCATCCAGGAGATGAACCGCCGCGCCGGCGCCCAGGGCGTGGGCCGCATCGACATCGTCGAGGACCGTCTCGTGGGCATCAAGTCCCGCGAGATCTACGAGGCGCCCGGTGCCGTGGCGCTCATCGCCGCCCACCAGGAGCTGGAGAACGTCACCCTCGAGCGCGAGCAGGCCCGCTTCAAGCGCGGCGTCGAGCAGCGCTGGACCGAGCTCGTCTACGACGGCATGTGGTTCTCCCCGCTGAAGAAGAACCTCGACACGTTCGTCGACGACACCCAGAAGTACGTCTCCGGCGACGTCCGCATGGTGCTGCACGGCGGGCGGGCCACCGTCACCGGGCGGCGGTCGGAGACCAGCCTGTACGACTTCAACCTCGCCACCTACGACGAGGGCGACTCCTTCGACCAGTCGCACGCCAAGGGCTTCATCGAGATCTACGGTCTGGCCGCCAAGCAGGCCGCGGCCCGCGACGAGCGCTTCGGCAACGGCCCGGACCTCGGCACCGGGGAGCTGTGACGATGCCCGGCACCGACCACACCCCCGACCACGAGCCCGGCGACGAGCTCGCGGGCCGGGACGCGTCGGACGTCGCCACCCCGGAGGAGCGCACCAGCCTGTGGGGCGGGCGCTTCGCCGGCGGACCGTCGCCGGAGCTGCAGGCGCTGTCCCAGTCGACGCACTTCGACTGGGCGCTCGCGGCCTACGACATCGCCGGGTCCCGGGCGCACGCCCGCGTGCTGCACGCCGCGGGCCTGCTGACCGACGACGAGCTGACGGGCATGCTCGAGGCGCTCGACCGGCTGGCCGCCGACGTCGAGTCGGGCGAGTTCTTGCCCGTCCTCGGCGACGAGGACGTGCACACCGCGCTGGAGCGCGGCCTCATCGAGCGCGCCGGCCCGGACCTCGGCGGCAAGCTGCGGGCCGGCCGGTCGCGCAACGACCAGATCGCCACGCAGGTGCGCATGTACCTGCGCGACCACGCCCGCGTCGTCGCCCGCCAGGTGCTGGACGTCGTCGACGCGCTCGTCGCGCAGGCGGACGCGGCCGGCGACGCGGTGATGCCCGGGCGCACGCACCTGCAGCACGCGCAGCCGGTGCTGCTCGCCCACCACCTCCTGGCGCACGCCTGGCCGCTGCTGCGCGACGTCGACCGGCTCGTGGACTGGGACGTGCGGGCGGCGCGCTCGCCGTACGGCTCGGGGGCGCTCGCGGGCTCGTCCCTGGGGCTCGACCCGGCCGCCGTCGCGGCGGAGCTCGGGTTCGACGGCCCGGTGGAGAACTCGATCGACGGCACGGCCGCGCGCGACGTGACGGCCGAGTTCGCCTTCGTGGCGGCGATGGTCGGCGTCGACCTGTCCCGGCTGTCGGAGGAGATCATCCTCTGGAACACCAAGGAGTTCGGCTTCGTGCGGCTCGACGACGCCTGGTCGACCGGGTCGAGCATCATGCCGCAGAAGAAGAACCCGGACATCGCCGAGCTGGCGCGCGGCAAGTCCGGGCGGCTCGTGGGCGACCTGACCGGGCTGCTGACGACGCTCAAGGGCTTGCCGCTCGCGTACAACCGCGACCTGCAGGAGGACAAGGAGCCCGTCTTCGACCAGGTCGCCACGCTCACGGTGCTGCTGCCTGCGTTCGCGGGCATGGTCCGCACGATCACGTTCGACACCGGCCGGATGGCCGAGCTGGCCCCGCAGGGGTTCTCGCTCGCGACGGACGTCGCGGAGTGGCTCGTGCGCCACGGGGTGCCGTTCCGGGTGGCCCACGAGGTCTCCGGCGCGTGCGTGCGGGTCTGCGAGGAGCGCGGCATCGAGCTGTGGGACCTGTCCGACGCCGACCTCGCGGCGATCTCCGAGCACCTCACCCCGGACGTGCGCGAGGTGCTCAGCGTCCCGGGCTCCGTGGCCTCCCGCGACGGAGTCGGCGGTACGGCCCCCGCGCGCGTCGCGGAGCAGCTCGCGGAGGCGAGGGGGAAGTCGGCCGAGTTCCGGTTCTGGGCCTCCGACGACGAGGCCTGACCCACCTGCCTCGGGTGCCGAACATGTGGTTCCTCCGGGACTCGACCCCTGAGTCCCGGAGGAACCACATGTTCGGCGTCGTGAAAGGACATGGTCGATGACGGTGCCCGACGACGTGCTCGCGATGCTCGTGCGGCGGGTGCGCGACGCCCGGCCGCGGCTGCCGGCGCCGGGCGCGCCCGAGCCGTGGCGGACCGTGCGCCTGGTGTGCGTGGACGGCCCCGCGGGGTCCGGCAAGACGACGCTCGCCACGCAGCTCGCGACCGCGCTGGACAGCGCCGTCGTGCACCTGGACGACCTGTACGAGGGATGGTCGGCGGGACCCGACGGCGGCGCGCGGCGCCTGGGCGAGTGGGTGCTCGAGCCGCTCGCCGCCGGGGGAGCGGGCCGGTACCGGCGCTACGACTGGTACGCGGGGGCGTACGCCGAGTGGCACGACGTCGAGCCGTGGCCCGTCGTGGTGGTCGAGGGGTGCGGCGCGGCGGCCCGGCAGGTCGACCCGGTGGCCGCCCTGCGGGTGTGGGTCGGGGCCGAGGACTCCGAGCGGCTGCGCCGCACCGTCGCGCGGGACGGGGAGGGGTCCCGTGCCCACCTGGTGCGGTGGATGGCGGACGAGCGGGTCCACTTCGCCCGGGAGCGCACCGAGACGCGCGCGGACGTGCGGCTCGACGGGCGGGGACGCGTCGTCGCGCGGCGCACCTGACGGCGCCCGGTCATACCTCGTGCTGCTAGGGTAATGATCCCTTGCAGCTCTAGGTATGGGAGTGCCCGTGCACATCGACAAGGACCTGGTCGCCGCGTCCGCGACCCCGCTCGTCCTCGGCATCCTCGCCGACGGCGAGTCGTACGGGTACGCGATCGCCAAGCGGGTCGCCGAGCTCTCCGGCGGCCGCATGCAGTGGACCGACGGCATGCTCTACCCGCTGCTGCACCGGCTCGAGCGGCTCGGCCTCGTGGCGTCCTCGTGGGGCAGGTCCGAGACCGGCCGGCGGCGCAAGCACTACGCCATCACCGACGCGGGCCGCGACGCGCTCGCCGAGCGCCAGGAGCAGTGGGCCGTCGTCGCCGGCGCCCTGCGCCAGGTCTGGCAGGGCGTCCGCGACGACGCGCGCGCCGTGCACCTGCCGGGCGCCGCGGCCGAGGGGTGGGCGTGACCGGGGCGCCGGAGCGGCTCGAGGCGCAGATCGACCAGTGGCGCGGGTACGTCCGGCGCCACCGGGCCATCGCGGCGAGCGACGTGGACGAGATGGAGGACCACCTGCGCGCGCAGGTCGACGACCTCGGCGCGACGGGCCTGGACGCCGACGAGGCCTTCCTCGTGGCCGTCAAGCGCATGGGCCGCCTCGACGACGTCTCGCGCGAGTTCGCCCGGGAGCACTCCGACCGGCTCTGGAAGCAGCTCGTCCTCGTCCCCGCCGACAGCGCGGCGCCGGCGGGCGCCACGCGGTGGCGCGAGCTCGCCGTCGTGCTCCTGCTCGCGGTCGGCGCCCGGCCTCGCGCTCAAGGTCGGCATCGCGACCATCGCCGACGAGTGGACGCTGACGCGCGACGCCGGCCTGCTCGTGATCCCCTTCGTGGCCGCCTACTTCGCCTGGAAGCGCCGGGTCCCGGCGCGCGTGCCGGCCGTCGCCGGCGGCGCGCTGCTCGTGCTCGCGGTCGTGGTGAACGCCTACCCCTTCGCGCCGGGTGGGTCGACCGGGACGCTCGCCGCGATCCACACGCCCGTCGTGCTCTGGGCGCTGCTCGGCGTCGTCTACGTCGAGGGACGGTGGCGGTCCCACGCGGGGCGCATGGACTTCGTCCGGTTCACGGGCGAGCTGGTCGTCTACCTGACGCTCCTCGCCCTCGGCGGCGGTGTGCTCGTCGGCCTGACGGCCGCCCTCTTCGGCGTGATCGACGTCGACCTGGAGCCCGCCCTCGAGTCCTGGATCCTGCCCTTCGGCGTCCCCGGGGCGCTGGTGGTGGCCGCCTGGCTCGTCGAGGCCAAGAAGAGCGTGGTCGAGAACATCGCGCCGGTGCTGACCCGCGTCTTCACCCCGCTGACCATCGTCATGCTGCTGGCGGCCCTGCCCGTCCTCCTCAGCGCCGGCGACCTCGCTGCCGCCGACCGCGGGCTGCTGATCCTCATGGACGCGATCCTCGTCCTGGTGCTGTGCCTGGTGCTGTACTCGATCTCCGCACGCGACCCGCTCGCGCCGCGCGGGCTCTTCGACGCGCTGCAGCTGGTCCTGCTCGTGGCGGCGCTCGCGGCCGACGCCGTGCTGCTGACCGCGATGCTCACGCGCATCGCCGAGTTCGGCCCGAGCCCGAACAAGGTCGCCGCCCTCGGCCTGAACCTGCTCCTGCTCACCCACCTGGCGCGCGCCGCGTGGCTCACCGGCGGGTTCCTGCGCGGCCGGCGCTCGTTCGCCGCGATCGAGCGGTGGCAGACCGGGTTCCTGCCCGTGTACGCGCTGTGGGCCGCCGTCGTGGTCGTCGTCTTCCCGCTCGTGTTCGGGTTCGCCTGACGTGCCCGGCGCGCGGGTGCCGGACGTGCCGCTGTCGGTGGCCGGCGCGATGATGAGCGGCATGCGCGTCCCGGACAGCTCCTGGTACGACCGCCCCTCGACCGACGTCGCGCGTGACCTGCTGGGCGCGGTCCTCCTGCGGCGCACGGCGGACGGCACGGTCGCCCTGCGGCCGACGGAGGTCGAGGCGTACGACGGCGAGCACGACCCGGGCTCCCACGCCTACCGGGGTCGCAGCGCGCGCAACGCGACGATGTTCGACGAGGGCGGGCGCCTGTACGTCTACCGCCACCTGGGCCTGCACCACTGCGTGAACGTCGTCTGCGGGCCGCCCGGGCGGGCGTCGGCGGTCCTGCTGCGCGCCGGCGAGGTGCTGGACGGCGCGGTTTCGGACGGCGGCGCGCGCGTCGGCGCCGCCGCGGACACGCCCCGAGGCGGCCGGGCGCTGGCCGCCCGCCGTCGGCGGGCGGCGGGGGTGCTGCGGTCCGACCGCGACCTCGCGCGCGGCCCGGCCCGCCTCACCGTGGCGCTCGCCCTGGACCTCGCCGACGACGGCGCCGACGTCACCGACCCGGCCGGGGGCGTCGTCGTGGCGCTGCCCGGCGGGCGGCAGGGTGCCTCGCCCGGCGTGGTCCGGTCCGGGCCCCGGGTCGGGGTGAGCGGCGACGGCGGCCGTGGCGACCTGTTCCCGTGGCGGTTCTGGCTCGACGGCGAGGACACCGTCTCGGACTACCGGCAGGCGGCGCGCCGGCCGGCGCGCGGCCCTGGTGGGGAAGGCCGGGCGGCCCGGTAGGCCGCCCGCGACGCACCCGCACCACGTGCGCGTGGGTACGCTCGGCACGGCCGGCGGCGTCGGCAGGCTCCCCGCGTCGCGGTGCCGTGTCCGCGGGGGCTGTCGACGGATCACGAGAGGATCGATACGTGCCCGGTGGGGACGATGTGGCGAGGGCGAGGTTCAGTGTGCGTCGGTACCGACGCACCCGCTGGGTCGTCGCGGCGGTGGGTCTTCTCGGCGGCGTCCTGGCCCTGGTCGCCAGAGCGCTGATCGGCGCGCCGGTCTTCGACGGCGACTGGTGGGCGGCCACGCTCGTCGTCGTGATCGTGGCGGTGACGAGCGCGCTCCTGATCGCGCTGCTGGTGCGCCGGTACGGGGCCCGGCGCGACCAGCTCGTCGCTCAGGTCCGCTAGGCACGTCCGGGTGCCGTGGTGATTCCCGCCTACTCGTCCCGCGAGCTCTGGTCCGACGCCGTCGACGCGGGCGTCGGCACCCAGGGCCTCTCGCGCCGCTGGACCACGGTGCTGGCCGTGGCCGTGGTCGGTGACCGCGCCGAGATCTGGATCTGCGGCGACCGGGAACCACGGTGGTCCGTGCGGCTCGTGCCGGGGCGCGTCGAGGCGCGCGAGATCGCGATGGGGGAGACGTCCCAGCCCGGGGTGCGGATCTCCGACGGTACGGCGTCCGCCTCCTTCGTCCCGCACTACGGGGTCGGCAGCAGCATCGCTTCCGTCGAACAGGCGCTGCGTGACCTCGGCGAGGACCCGGCGGACCATCTGGCGCCGTGAGTCCGGTGGTCGGTGGCGTCGTCCCCGTTCGTCGTCGGGCAGACTAGAGGGGCGGCCCGCGGTGGGCCGCGTTCCCTGACCAAGGAGTTGACACGGTGACCGACATCCTCGACGAGCTGCACTGGCGGGGCCTGGTGGCGCAGACCACCGACGAGGCCGCGCTGCGTTCTGCGCTGTCCGAGGGGCCCGTCACCTATTACGCGGGCTTCGACCCGACCGCGCAGAGCCTGCACGTGGGCCACATGGTGCAGCTGCTGACCATGCGCCGCCTGCAGCTGGCGGGCCACCGCCCGCTCGCCCTCGTGGGCGGCGCCACCGGGCTGATCGGCGACCCGCGCCCGACCACGGAGCGCACCATGCAGTCGCGCGACGTGGTCGCGGGCTGGGTGGATCGCATCCGCTCGCAGATCGAGCCGTTCCTCGACTTCGAGGGGCCGGCGGCCGCGCGGATGGTCAACAACCTCGACTGGACGGGGTCGATGTCCGCGATCGACTTCCTGCGGGACGTCGGCAAGCACTTCCGCGTGGGCACCATGCTCGCCAAGGACATCGTGGCGCGCCGCCTGCACTCGGACGAGGGCATCAGCTACACCGAGTTCAGCTACCAGGTGCTCCAGGGGATGGACTACCGGGAGCTGTACGAGCGCCACGGCTGCACGCTACAGCTCGGCGGCAACGACCAGTGGGGCAACCTGCTGTCCGGCGTCGAGCTCATCCGCAAGACCGACGGCGCGGCGGTGCACGCGATGACGTCGCCGCTGATCACCAAGGCCGACGGGTCCAAGATGGGCAAGTCCGAGGGAGGGGCCGTGTGGCTCGACCCCGAGCTGACGAGCCCGTACGCCTTCTACCAGTTCTGGCTCAACCAGGCGGACGCTGACGTCGTGAAGTACCTGAAGGTCTTCACGTTCCGCACCGCGGAGGAGATCGCCGCGCTCGAGCAGGAGGTGGCGGAGCGTCCCTTCGCCCGGGCGGCGCAGCGCGCCCTGGCGGGCGACCTGACCACGCTGGTGCACGGGCAGGGCGCGACCGACGCGGTCATCGGCGCGAGCCAGGCTCTCTTCGGTCGAGGCGAGCTGTCGGCCCTGGACGAGGGCACGCTCGGGGCTGCCGTGGCCGAGCTGCCACGGACCACGGCGAAGGCGGGGGACCTCGTCGTCGACGCGTTCGTGGGCACCGGGCTCGTCGCGTCCAAGGCGGCGGCACGCCGTGCGATCGCCGAGGGCGGGGCGTACGTGAACAACGTCAAGGTGACCTCCGACGAGGCGGTGCTCGAGCCCGCCGATCTGCTGCACGGCCGGTTCGCCGTCCTGCGGCGCGGGAAGAAGACCCTGGCGGTCGCGTCCACCGACTGAGGCGCGCGGTCGTAGGCGGGGGCGGGGGGCCACAGCCCTCCGCCCCCGCCTACGACCGCGCCAGCAGCGGCGCGGACACCCGGAAATGCGGCCCGACCTGCGAATTTGTCCTCCCCGCCGAGGTGTGTGTAATGTTCTCGTCGTTCGCCCGGCAGGGAGCAACGGACACCGCGGAGACGGCCTCAGGGTCGGGTACCGGTGGACGGTCCCGGAGGGCGGTCCTCCGATTCCTTCACGGGACGTCTTCGTGCGTCGCGCTTCGGATATCGGGCACGAGGCCTTCGTCAGACTCGATCGCAAGATCAGGACTTGACAGGGAGAACGGGCCTGGTAAGGTTGAAGGGTTGCCCCGGACGGGGTCGGGACGAGGTCCTGGTCTTGGATGGTGTGCGTCGGTTGTTTGAGAACTCAACAGTGTGCTTGATAGTCAATTCCTGGTCTTGGATGGTGTGCGTCGGTTGTTTGAGAACTCAACAGTGTGCTTGATAGTCAATGCCAAATTTTTGAACCTTTAGTGGTTCCTTTGGATCGGACAGTCTAGTTTTTTGCTAGCTTGTCTGGCCAGTATCGATTGGCATCGCGGGTCCTTTTTTGGGGGTTCGTGGTGTTGTTCTCTCTTTTACGGAGAGTTTGATCCTGGCTCAGGACGAACGCTGGCGGCGTGCTTAACACATGCAAGTCGAACGGTGAAGCCCAGCTTGCTGGGTGGATCAGTGGCGAACGGGTGAGTAACACGTGAGCAACCTGCCCTCCACTTCGGGATAAGCCTTGGAAACGGGGTCTAATACCGGATATGAGCACTTGCCGCATGGTGGGTGTTGGAAAGTTTTTCGGTGGGGGATGGGCTCGCGGCCTATCAGCTTGTTGGTGGGGTGATGGCCTACCAAGGCGTCGACGGGTAGCCGGCCTGAGAGGGCGACCGGCCACACTGGGACTGAGACACGGCCCAGACTCCTACGGGAGGCAGCAGTGGGGAATATTGCACAATGGGCGAAAGCCTGATGCAGCGACGCCGCGTGAGGGATGACGGCCTTCGGGTTGTAAACCTCTTTCAGCAGGGAAGAAGGCCTTCGGGTGGACGGTACCTGCAGAAGAAGCGCCGGCTAACTACGTGCCAGCAGCCGCGGTAATACGTAGGGCGCAAGCGTTGTCCGGAATTATTGGGCGTAAAGAGCTCGTAGGCGGTCTGTCGCGTCTGGTGTGAAATCCCATGGCTCAACTGTGGGCGTGCATCGGGTACGGGCAGACTAGAGTGCGGTAGGGGAGACTGGAATTCCTGGTGTAGCGGTGGAATGCGCAGATATCAGGAGGAACACCGATGGCGAAGGCAGGTCTCTGGGCCGCAACTGACGCTGAGGAGCGAAAGCATGGGGAGCGAACAGGATTAGATACCCTGGTAGTCCATGCCGTAAACGTTGGGCACTAGGTGTGGGGCTCATTCCACGAGTTCCGTGCCGCAGCTAACGCATTAAGTGCCCCGCCTGGGGAGTACGGCCGCAAGGCTAAAACTCAAAGGAATTGACGGGGGCCCGCACAAGCGGCGGAGCATGCGGATTAATTCGATGCAACGCGAAGAACCTTACCAAGGCTTGACATACACCGGAAACATCCAGAGATGGGTGCCCCGTAAGGTCGGTGTACAGGTGGTGCATGGTTGTCGTCAGCTCGTGTCGTGAGATGTTGGGTTAAGTCCCGCAACGAGCGCAACCCTCATCCTATGTTGCCAGCGGGTTATGCCGGGGACTCATGGGAGACTGCCGGGGTCAACTCGGAGGAAGGTGGGGATGACGTCAAATCATCATGCCCCTTATGTCTTGGGCTTCACGCATGCTACAATGGCCGGTACAGAGGGCTGCGATACCGTAAGGTGGAGCGAATCCCAAAAAGCCGGTCTCAGTTCGGATTGGGGTCTGCAACTCGACCCCATGAAGTCGGAGTCGCTAGTAATCGCAGATCAGCAACGCTGCGGTGAATACGTTCCCGGGCCTTGTACACACCGCCCGTCAAGTCACGAAAGTTGGTAACACCCGAAGCTCATGGCCCAACCCTTGTGGGGGGAGTGGTCGAAGGTGGGACTGGCGATTGGGACTAAGTCGTAACAAGGTAGCCGTACCGGAAGGTGCGGCTGGATCACCTCCTTTCTAAGGAGCATCTGAGGATCCTGCAGCTGTTGTTGTGGGGTCTTGGCAGGCCATCGTAGGCGCCGAGTGTGTGCCTGGTGGTTGCTCATGGGTGGAACATTGACTGTAGGGCTCTCGTGTCGTGGGGGCTGGTGAGTACGCCGACTGTGTGTTGGTGGGAAAGCTGGTTCGTGTGGTGCGGGGGTCTGTTGAGCACACTGTTGGGTCCTGAGGCAATCGGCGTCTCGGGCTGGTCTGGTTCCTGCTGTGGTGGTGGGGGTCGGGGTGGTTCGGGGTGTTCGGGGGTCTTTGGTTGGTTGACGCGGGTCACTGGTGGTGCGAACCGCTCGGTGCCGTGCCTGGCATGTTGCTGGTTCTCCTGTTTCTGTGTGGTTCTTCGTCCTCGCGCTTGTGGGGGTGGGGGGTCTGTGGGGTGGGGGTTCTGGTGGTGTGTGGGGTGTGGTGGTGGGTAGGCGTGCTGGTTGCTGGTGGGTCGTCCGTTGCTTGAGAACTGCATAGTGGACGCGAGCATCCCAGATGTTCGAAGGCCGGCTGTACTGGTGGCCCCCGGTTGTGGGGCCTTGGTGTGGTTGGTTCTTTGGATCTCTGTAGCAAATTTTGTAGTGTGTCGAAGTTTTTAAGGGCACAGGGTGGATGCCTTGGCACTAGGAGCCGAAGAAGGACGTGGTAGCCTGCGATAAGCCTCGGGGAGTTGGCAAACGAGCTGTGATCCGAGGGTGTCCGAATGGGGGAACCCAGCCTCAGTCATGTGGGGTTACCTGTATCTGAATTCATAGGGTGCAGGGGGGAACGTCGGGAAGTGAAACATCTCAGTACCGGCAGGAAGAGATATTCCGTGAGTAGTGGCGAGCGAAAGCGGATGAGGCCAAACCGTGCGTGTGTCAAGCTGTCAGGCGTTGCACGTGCGGGGTTGTGGGACCTTCTTCAAGGATCTGACAGTTCTTGGACCAGTAAGAAAGTCGTGTCATAGTCGAACCGCATTGAAAGGCGGACCATAGTGGGTGTGAGTCCCGTAGACGAAATGGTGCGGCCTGGTGGAGGGGATCCCAAGTAGCACGGGGCCCGTGAAATCTCGTGTGAATCTGGCAAGACCACTTGCTAAGCCTAAATACTACCTAGTGACCGATAGCGGACCAGTACCGTGAGGGAAAGGTGAAAAGTACCCCGGGAGGGGAGTGAAATAGTACCTGAAACCGTGTGCCTACAATCCGTCGGAGCCTCCTTGGTTGGGGTGACGGCGTGCCTTTTGAAGAATGAGCCTGCGAGTTAGTGCTCGGTGGCGAGGTTAACCCGTGTGGGGAAGCCGTAGCGAAAGCGAGTCCGAATAGGGCGATCCAGTCGCCGGGTCTAGACCCGAAGCGAAGTGATCTAGCCATGGGCAGGTTGAAGCGCCGGTAAGACGGCGTGGAGGACCGAACCCACTTAGGTTGAAAACTGAGGGGATGACCTGTGGTTAGGGGTGAAAGGCCAATCAAACTTCGTGATAGCTGGTTCTCCCCGAAATGCATTTAGGTGCAGCGTCACGTGTTTCTTGCCGGAGGTAGAGCTACTGGATGGCCGATGGGCCTCACCGGGTTACTGACGTCAGCCAAACTCCGAATGCCGGTAAGACAAGCGTGGCAGTGAGACTGCGGGGGATAAGCTTCGTAGTCGAGAGGGAAACAGCCCAGACCACCGGCTAAGGCCCCTAAGCGTGTGCTCAGTGGGAAAGGATGTGGAGTTGCACAGACAACCAGGAGGTTGGCTTAGAAGCAGCCATCCTTGAAAGAGTGCGTAATAGCTCACTGGTCAAGTGATTCCGCGCCGACAATGTAGCGGGGCTCAAGTACACCGCCGAAGCCGTGGCACTCACACGATAATCTAGCATCGACTTGATCGGTGTTCAGGTGTGTGGGTGGGTAGGGGAGCGTCGTGTGGGCAGTGAAGCCGCGGAGTCATCCAGTGGTGGAGGCCACACGAGTGAGAATGCAGGCATGAGTAGCGAATGACGGGTGAGAAACCCGTCCGCCGAATGACCAAGGGTTCCAGGGCCAGGTTAATCCGCCCTGGGTTAGTCGGGACCTAAGGCGAGGCCGACAGGCGTAGTCGATGGACAAGGAGTTGACATTCTCCTACCGGCGAAGAACCGCCCATACCGAGCCCGGTGATGCTCACCACCCCAATCCACCACCGAGTTCCTTCGGGGACTCACCGGTGGGGCGGCGTGGGACCCGAACCGGTAGTAGGTAAGCGTGTTAACAGGGGTGACGCAGGAAGGTAGCCCGGCGTGGCGATGGTTGTCCACGTCCAAGGTCGTAGCCCGTCTGGTAGGCAAATCCGCCAGGCACTCAGGTGAGAACTGATGGTGACCGCATCAGCGGGAATCGGGTGATCCTATGCTGCCGAGAAAAGCCTCGACGTGAGGTTCTAGCCGCCCGTACCCTAAACCGACTCAGGTGGTCAGGTAGAGAATACCAAGGCGATCGAGCGAATCGTGGTTAAGGAACTCGGCAAAATGCCCCCGTAACTTCGGGAGAAGGGGGGCCTGAACCGTGACCCGGACTAGCTCCGGTGAGGCGGGGAGGGCCGCAGAGACCAGGGAGAAGCGACTGTTTACTAAAAACACAGGTCCGTGCGAAGTCGCAAGACGATGTATACGGACTGACGCCTGCCCGGTGCTGGAAGGTTAAGAGGACGGGTCAACCCTTGTGGTGAAGCCCAGAATTTAAGCCCCAGTAAACGGCGGTGGTAACTATAACCATCCTAAGGTAGCGAAATTCCTTGTCGGGTAAGTTCCGACCTGCACGAATGGCGTAACGACTTCTCCGCTGTCTCAACCGCGAGCTCGGCGAAATTGCACTACGAGTAAAGATGCTCGTTACGCGCAGCAGGACGGAAAGACCCCGGGACCTTTACTACAGCTTGGTATTGGTGTTCGGTTCGGCTTGTGTAGGATAGGTGGGAGACTATGAAGCCCGGCCGCCAGGTCGGGTGGAGTCATCGTTGAAATACCACTCTGGCCGCATCGACCATCTAACCTCGGTCCGTGATCCGGATCAGGGACAGTGCCTGGTGGGTAGTTTAACTGGGGCGGTTGCCTCCCAAAATGTAACGGAGGCGCTCAAAGGTTCCCTCAGCCTGGTTGGCAATCAGGTGTCGAGTGCAAGTGCACAAGGGAGCTTGACTGTGAGACCGACAGGTCGAGCAGGGACGAAAGTCGGAACTAGTGATCCGGCGGTGGCTTGTGGAAGCGCCGTCGCTCAACGGATAAAAGGTACCCCGGGGATAACAGGCTGATCTTGCCCAAGAGTCCATATCGACGGCATGGTTTGGCACCTCGATGTCGGCTCGTCGCATCCTGGGGCTGGAGTAGGTCCCAAGGGTTGGGCTGTTCGCCCATTAAAGCGGTACGCGAGCTGGGTTTAGAACGTCGTGAGACAGTTCGGTCCCTATCCGCTGCGCGCGTAGGAAACTTGAGAAGGGCTGTCCCTAGTACGAGAGGACCGGGACGGACGAACCTCTGGTGTGCCAGTTGTCCTGCCAAGGGCACCGCTGGTTAGCTACGTTCGGAAGGGATAACCGCTGAAAGCATCTAAGCGGGAAGCCTGCTTCAAGATGAGGTTTCCATCCCCCACGGGGGTGAAGGCACCCAGCTAGACCACTGGGTAGATAGGCCGGATGTGGAAGACAGGACTAACGACTGTCGCAGCTGACCGGTACTAATCAGCCAACAACTTCACACACCCAACATGCGTGGGGTGGGAGAGTAGGACGCCGCCGAACACCCTTTCATGTGAAGGCCCACCCCCGGATACCCCGGGGGTGGGCCTTCACGCATACCCCCACACCCACCCGTGATCCGCACACTCCACGTGGGCCGCTCCCGACCACTCATCGTCGAGGCCCGCGCGGCGCTGCGCGGCAAGGCATCCTGATCAGCCCCGGTGCGGATCGGCTCGGGTGGTGACAGGTGCGCGCTGTCACAGCTGCCCGTGGCCGGCAGGGCCCTGTCGAGCGATGGTGACGTGGGAGAATACCGGGGCATTGTCGTCGAGAAGGGGTAGACCGTGAACGCATCGCCCGAGGACCGGGGCCGGGACGACTCGGCCGGCCGTTCGCCGCACCGTGGCGGCGGTACCTCCCGCAGCGGGGACCGGGACCGGAGGGCGGCCAGCGGCCGCGGTGGAGCCCAGCAGGGCCGCACGATCGGCGGTCGCCGTGAGGAGCGGCAGGACGACCGACGGTCGACGCGAGGCGGTCCTCCGGGAACCGACCGCCGAGGCGCCGACGACGGACGACGGACGGGGGCCCGCAGGGACGACACCGCGCGGGGAGCGTCGGACCGCCGTGACCGGCGGGACGCGCCGGCTGGAGGCGAGCGTCGTGGTGCTCCCGACCGCGGTGACCGTCGCGGTGCGCCGGACCGTGGCGAGCGTCGTGCTCCCGACCGTGGTGAGCGCCGTGGTGCGCCGGATCGCGGAGACCGCCGTCCCTCGGAGCGTGGCGACCGGCGCGGTGGCCCGGACCGCGCGGGTGCCGGGCGGGGCGACGGCCCCCGCGGGCAGGTCCGACGCGGAGCCGACGCCCGCGGGGCGGACGCGCGGCGCTCCGGACCGGGGCGCCCGGCGGCGCACCGTGGCGCGTCGCGCCCGGGGGAGGACAAGCGGCCCCGCACCCCTGAGCCGGAGATCGCCGAGGACGCGTCGATGGGTCAGCTCAGCCGCGACACCCGCGCGCGGATGCGCGGCCTGACGAAGGAGAACGCCGAGCGCGTCGGCCTGCACCTGGTCATGGCCGGCCGCCTGCTCGACACCGACCCCGAGCGTGCCTACGAGCACGCCCAGGCGGCGGTGCGGCGCGGGGGACGGATCGACGTCGTGCGGGAGGCCGCGGGGATCGCCGCCTACCGCACCGGCAGGTTCGCCGAGGCGCTGCGCGAGCTGCGCACGGTCCGCCGGCTCAACGGGTCGTCGGAGCACCTGCCGCTGATGGCGGACGCCGAGCGTGGCCTCGGGCGCCCGGAGCGAGCCATCGCCCTCGCGGCGAGCGAGGAGGCCCGCACCCTCGACGCCGAGGGCCGCACCGAGCTCGCCATCGTGGTGAGCGGGGCCCGGTCCGACCTGGGCGAGCACGAGGCCGCGCTGACCGTGCTGGACCGCATCCCGGCCGCCGAGCGGACCGGCGAGCTCGGGGTCCGGGTCCTGCAGGCCCGGGCCGTGGCCCTCGAGCAGGCCGGACGTGCCGACGAGGCCGCCGCGGTGCTCGCCGGCATCGACCCGGACGTGCTCGACCGCGCCGCCGGGGTGTCCCTCGACGACGACGTGGTGGTCTACGACGTCTACGACGAGTCGGCCGAGCCCGACGAGCCCGAGGACGACGCGCCCGAGGCCGACGTCACGGACGACCACACGACGCGGGACGCCGGCCAGGACGCACCCGCCGCACCGGGCGACGGAGACGACCCGCCCGTGCCGGAGGCGCGGGACGAGGAGCCGCGGGCGTGACGGCGATGCTGCGCGGCAGCGCCGAGCCGCTCGCCACGGCCCACGACCTCGCCCTGGTCGACCTGGACGGCGTCGCGTACCGCGGCCACCTCGCGATCCCGCACGCCGCGCCGAGCCTCGTCTCGGCGCGCGACGCGGGACTGCGGCTCGTGTTCGTGACGAACAACGCGTCCCGGGAGCCGGAGGACGTCGCCGGTCAGCTCACCGGCCTCGACATCCCGACGTCGCCCGACGAGGTGATGACGGCGGCGCAGGCCTGCGCCGCGCTGCTGCGGACGCGGCTCGCGCCGGGCGCCCGCGTCCTGGTGATCGGCGGCGCCGGCCTCGTCACCGCCGTCGAGGCCGCTGGCCTGCGGGTCGTGGAGTCGGCCGACGACGCACCGGAAGCGGTGGCCCAGGGGTACGCCCCCGGCCTGGCGTGGCCCGACCTGGCGGAGGCGGCGTACGCCGTCGCCGGCGGGGCGTGGCACGTGGCCAGCAACCTCGACCTCTCGCTGCCGACGGCGCGGGGTTTCGCCCCCGGCAACGGCGCGCTCGTCGGCGCGGTCACCGCGGCCACCGGCGTCCGCCCGGACAGCGCCGGCAAGCCGTCGCCGACCATGTACCGGATGGTCGTCGAGCGCAGCGGCGCACAGCGACCCCTGGTGGTCGGGGACCGGCTCGACACCGACCTGGCGGGAGCGCGGGCCGGCGGCTACCCGGGCCTGCACGTCCTCACGGGCGTCTCCTCCGCGCGGGACGCCGTGCTGGCGGAACCGGAGCTGCGTCCCGACTTCGTCGGTGCGGACCTGCGGTCGCTGCTCGAGCCGCACCCCGAGCCCGAGCCGGCCGCGGACGGCTGGTGGCGGTGCGGCGACCGGGCGGCACGCGTCACCGGCCGTACGCTCGAGATCGACAGGGAAGGGCCCGCCGGGATCGACGTGGTCAGGGCCGCGTGCGCGGCAGCGTGGGAGGTCGTCGACGCCGGCGGCACCCTCGACCCGTCGAGCGTGCCCGAGCTCACGGCCTGAGGGCCCGGGCCGCCGTCCCCAGGACGTGCGTGGTGCACCCGTCGACGTCGGCGGTTCCGGGTACCGTGGACCCGGCCGCGGCGCCGTCATGACCACGAGGACCACGACGCGCGGCACCTGACGCCGCCGCGCACGACGCCGTCGGCGCGAAGCGAGCGGCGAGGCACGTGAGGAGGGACGATGACACGGGACACCGGAGAGCCGGGACCGGGCACGGTCGAGGACGACGCCACCCCGGGTTCCGTGGCGGAGGCGCTCTCCGGCCTGGACGACCTGCCCCTGGAGGAGCACGTGGCACGGTTCGGTGCCGTCCACGACCGGCTCCGTGCCCGGCTCGACGGGCAGGACGAGCAGGCGGGCGCCCCCGGGGCGGAGGCCTGATGCCCGACGTGCGCGCGGACGTCGAGCTCGTGCGCCGCGGACTCGCCCGCTCCCGTCGTCAGGCCGCCGAGCTGGTCGCGGCCGGTCGCGTGCACCTGGCCGGCCGCACGGTCGCCAAGCCGTCGGCGCAGGTGCCGGCCGGCGCGACGCTGGAGGTCGCGCACGACCCCGACGACCCGGGCTTTGCCTCGCGCGCCGGCGGCAAGCTGGCCGGGGCGCTGGCCGCGCTGGCCGCGCACCCCGTGGGACGCGCGCTGGTGGACGCCCTGCCCGGGGCGGCGTGCCTCGACCTGGGCGCGTCCACCGGCGGGTTCACCGACGTCCTGCTGCGGCACGGTGCGGCGCACGTCGTGGCGCTCGACGTCGGGCACGACCAGATCGTCCCGTCGCTGCGCTCCGACCCACGGGTCGACGTCGTCGAGGGATTCAACGTCCGCGACCTGACGCCGGGCACGCTGGACGCCGCCCCGGACGTCGTCGTCGGTGACCTGTCATTCATCTCCCTGACCCTCGTGGTGCGCCCGCTCGCGAGCGTGCTCGGTGCGCGCTCGCACGTGCTGCTGCTGGTCAAGCCGCAGTTCGAGGTCGGGCGCGAACGGCTCGGCAGCGGCGGCGTCGTGCGCGACCCCGGCCTGCGAGCCGACAGCGTGCGCACCGTGGTCCGCGCGGGCGCCGACGCCGGGTGGCGGCCGGTGGCGCTCGTGCCGAGCCCAGTCCCCGGCCCGAGCGGCAACACGGAGTACTTCTGCTGGTTCGTCGTCGGCGACCACGGTGAGGAGCCCGCGACCGGGGACGACGCGGTGGCCGCCGCTGCGCGGGAGGCCGTCGCGTGGTCCCCGCCCGCCGACGGCACACAGCCCGGCACCGTCCCCGCCGTCCCGCCCGTCCTGCCGATCGGAGGAGCCCCGTGACCCGCCGAGTCCTCGTCGTCACGCACGGTGGCCGGCCGGAGGCCGTGGCCGCCCTGTCCGAGGCGGTGCGCGAGCTCACCGCCGCCGGCTTCGAGGTGGCGCTGCACGACGACGACCTCGCCGAGTCCTTCGGCGACCACATGGCCGCGGCCCGGGTCCGGGAGGGGGTCACCGAGTCCGAGGTCGTCATGGTCCTCGGCGGCGACGGGACCATCCTGCGCGCCGCCGAGCTGACGCACGGCACCGGGGTGCCCCTGCTGGGCGTCAACCTCGGGCACGTCGGCTTCCTCGCGGAGAGCGAGCGCGAGAACCTGCGGCACGCGGTCCAGCGGCTGGCGGCGCGCGACTACGAGGTCGAGGAGCGCGCGGTCGTCGACGTCGTCGTGCACCTGCCGGGTGAGCCCGAGCCGATGACCGGCTGGGCGCTGAACGAAGCCACCGTCGAGAAGGCGCAGCGCGAGCGCATGGTCGAGGTCGGCATCGCGGTGGACGGGCGCCCCCTGTCCTCCTTCGGCTGCGACGGCGTCGTGATCTCTACGGCCACCGGGTCGACGGCGCACGCCTTCTCCGCGGGCGGGCCGGTGATGTGGCCGGACGTGGACGGCGTGCTGCTCGTGCCGCTCTCCGCGCACGCCCTCTTCGCGCGCCCGCTGGTGATCGGCCCTCGGTCCACGTACACGGTCAAGGTGCTGGAGCGCAGCGCCGTCGGGGCGGTGCTCACCTGCGACGGCCGCCGGCGCATCGACCTGCCCGTGGGGGCCCAGGTCGAGGTGCGTCGTGGCGCGCTCCCGCTGCGCTTCGCACGGCTCTTCACCGCCCCGTTCACCGACCGGCTCGTGTCCAAGTTCTCGCTGCCCGTGGTGGGGTGGCGCGAGCTGGCGGCGCAGCGTCCCGAGCGGGGCGACGACCGGTACGACGAGGCGGAGCGGGACGGCAGGCACGACGACCCCGAGCAGGACAAGGAGGCGTGAGGCGTGCTCGAGGAGATCGCGATCGAGAACCTGGGCGTCATCGAGACGGCACGGGTGCCGCTGGCCGACGGCCTGACGGTCATCACCGGCGAGACCGGCGCGGGCAAGACGATGGTGCTCACGGGCCTCGGCCTGCTCATGGGCGGCAAGGCGGACGCCGGCGCCGTGCGCCCCGGGGCGTCGCGCGCCGCCGTGGAGGGCCGGGTGCGGGTGACCGGCCGTGAGGACGTGGCCGCACGGGTCGACGAGGCGGGCGGCGAGGTCGACGACGACGGCACCGTCGTCGTGCTGCGCACCGTCGCCGCGGGCGGCCGTTCGCGCGCGCACCTCGGCGGCCGGGGCGTCCCCCAGGGGGTGCTCGCCGACATCGCGGACGAGCTCGTGACCGTGCACGGGCAGGCGGACCAGCTGCGCCTGCGCACGCCGGCCAAGCAGCGCGACGCCCTGGACACGTTCGCGGGCGCCCGGCACCGGGCGACGATCGAGGAGTACCGGGCGGCGTGGGCCGAGCGCGCCGGGCTGCTCGCGGAGATCGACGACCTGACGACGCGCGCCGCGGAGCGCGCCCGCGAGGCGGAGCTGCTGCGTCTGGGGCTCGCCGAGATCGAGCGCGTGGACCCGCAGCCGGGGGAGGACGCCGAGCTGACCGCTCTCGTGGCGCGGCTGGGCAACGCCGAGGGGCTGCGCGTCGCGGCCCAGGAGGCGCACGACACGGTGGCGGGCGACGACGTCGAGACCGACGGGACCGCGGTCGCGGCCGTGGAGCGCGCCCGCCGCGCGCTGGAGGCGGTGGCGTCCGACGACCCGGCGCTCGGCGAGCACGCGACCCGCCTGGCGGAGGCCGGCTACCTGCTCGCCGACGTGGCGGGCGAGCTCGCGTCGTACGTGGACGGACTCCAGGCGGACCCGGCCGGGCTGGAGACGGCGCACTCCCGCCTGGCCGAGCTGGGGGCGCTGACCCGCACCTACGGCGAGACGATCGACGACGTGCTGCGGTGGGCGAGCGACGCCGGGCTGCGCCTCCTGGACCTCGACGACGGCGGCGAGCGGCTGGAGTCCATGCGCCGCCGCACGGCCGAGCTGGACGACGTGCTCGCGGCGGCGGGCGAGCGGGTGAGCGAGGGGCGCCGGGCCGCGGCCGACGCGCTCGCCGCGGCCGTCACGGACGAGCTCGCCGGCCTGGCGATGGCGGGGGCGCGGCTGGTCGTGCGCGTCGAGCCCGCCGCCGAGCCGGGGCCCTCGGGGCTCGACCAGGTGACGTTCCTGCTTGAGCCGCACCCCGGTGCGCCCGCCCGACCGCTCGGCAAGGGGGCCTCGGGCGGCGAGCTGTCCCGCGTCATGCTGGCCGTGGAGGTGGCGCTCGCCACGGCGCGCGTGGAGGACGAGCCGGGCGACGGCGCTCTGCTGCCCACCTTCGTGTTCGACGAGGTCGACGCGGGCGTCGGCGGCCGTGCCGCGGTCGAGGTCGGTCGGCGCCTCGCCGCGCTGGCGCGCCGCACCCAGGTCGTGGTGGTGACGCACCTCGCGCAGGTCGCGGCGTTCGGCGACGCGCACCTCGTGGTGACGAAGTCGCAGGGCGCCGCCGGCACCGAGGTGGACGACACCGGCGCCGACGGCGCCGACGGTACCGACGTCGAGGACGGCGTACCGGCGGTGACGGTGACCGGTGTGCGCGAGGTCACCGGCGACGCCCGCGTCCGTGAGCTGGCCCGGATGCTCTCCGGCCAGGAGGAGTCGGCCACGGCTCGCCAGCACGCGGTCGAGCTCCTGGAGTCCTCCATCGTGGGACGATAGGGGCGATGAAGATGATCCTGCGCAAGCCCGACCGCGCCGCCGACCCCGGCGAGGACCTGCCCGAGGTGCAGGGGCCCGCGCGCGTCGGCGCGCGGACCAAGGACCTGACGAAGCGCCTGCAGGCCGGTGACGTCGCCGTCATCGACCACGTCGACATCGACCGCGTGGCCGCCGACGCGCTGGTCGCCGCGGGGCCGGCGGTCGTGCTCAACGCCGCCCGCTCGACGTCGGGCCGGTACCCCAACGCGGGACCCGGGATCCTGGTCGAGGCGGGCATCGTGCTCGTCGACGGCCTCGGCCCCGACGTCATGAGCCTGCCGGAGGGCACGGCGGTCGGCGTGGAGCAGGGGAAGGTCGTCGTGGACGGCGCCGTCGTCGCCGAGGGCACCCGCCAGACGCCCGAGACGATCGAGGCGGACATGGCCGCCGCCCGCGAGGGTCTCTCCGTCGAGATCGAGAACTTCGCCGAGAACACGATGACGTACCTGCGCCGGGAGCGTGACCTGCTGCTCGACGGCGTCGGCGTGCCGGACGTGCGCACCCGGATCGACGGCCGCCACGTGCTCATCGTGGTCCGCGGCTACCACTACCGCGAGGACCTCGCGATGCTGCGCTCCTACATCGCCGAGAACCGGCCGGTGCTGGTGGGCGTCGACGGCGGCGCGGACGCGATCATCGACGCCGGGTGGAAGCCGGACATGGTCGTCGGCGACATGGACTCCGTGTCGGACAAGGCGCTGGCGTGCGGGGCGGAGATCGTCGTGCACGCCTACCGCGACGGCAACTCCCCGGGGCTGGAGCGGGTCCGCGCGCTCGGCGTCGACCCCGTCGTCTTCCCCGCGACCGGCACGAGCGAGGACATCGCGATGCTGCTCGCGGACGACAAGGGTGCCGAGCTGATCGTAGCGGTGGGCACCCACGCGACGCTCGTGGAGTTCCTGGACAAGGGCCGGGCGGGCATGGCCAGCACGTTCCTGACCCGCCTGCGGGTCGGGGGCAAGCTCGTGGACGCGAAGGGCGTCTCGCGCCTGTACCGCACCCGCATCTCGAACCTGCAGCTCACGCTGCTGTCGCTGGCCGGCGTGGCCGCGGTGCTTGCGGCGCTGTGGTCGACGTCGGCGGGGCAGACGTTCTTCGGGCTCCTCGGTGCGCGGATCGACGACGTCGTCTCCTGGGTGGGTAGCCTCTTCGGCGGTTGACCTCCCCGACGCGCGACCGCGGGTGTCCGCCCGCCGCGGGCCGGTGCCGTCACCGGAGCCCGACCCGCACCCGACCACCCTGCACCTGACCGCCACCCCATGAAGGAACCCCTGCCGACGTGATCGACTTCAGATACCACCTCGTCTCGCTGATCTCCGTCTTCCTGGCCCTCGCGGTCGGCATCATCCTGGGGGCGGGGCCGCTGCAGGGGGCGATCGGGGAACAGCTCACGGACCAGGTGGACGCGCTGCGGAACGAGCGCAACGCGCTGCGCGAGGACATCGACGCGGCACAGGAGAACCTCGACGAGCAGCGTCGCTTCGTCGACGCGGCGGGCGACCAGCTCGTGACCGGATCGCTCGCCGCCCAGCGGATCGCCGTCGTCGACGTCGACCAGGTGGGCGACGACACCGAGCGCGCCGTGCTCGACGAGCTCGACGACGCCGGCGCGCGCGTCGTCGCGCACGAGTCGCTGACCGAGTCGTGGACGGCGGCGGACGAGAGCACGCTGCGCGACACGGTCGCCGGCGGGCTGCGCGAGCAGCTCGGCGAGGAGGCCGCGGGCAACCTCATCGACGACGAGTCGAACACCGCCGAGCTGCTGGGCGCCGCGCTGACGGTGGCGCTCACGGACACCGACGCCGACGCTCCCGGCCAGCGCAGCAGCGAGGCGCAGGAGCTGCAGCAGCTGCTCGAGCGGGTCGGCCTGATCGAGGTCGAGTCCGCCCCGGAGGAGCCCGCGGACGCGATCCTCCTGCTCTCCGGGGGCGCGACGGACATGCCGGAGGAGCCGACCGAGGGCGGCGACCCCGAGACCATGGGCGCGGCGGCGCTGGCGACGCTCGCCGGCACGGCGTCCGAGCTGGCGGCGACGGTGCTGGCAGGCCCGACGACCACCGAGGGCGACCTGATCGCGACGGTCCGCGGCGACGAGGAGCTGGTCGACACCGTGACGACGGTGAGCGGCATCGAGCAGCGCACGGGCCAGATCGTGGTGCCGCTCGCGATCGCCTCGACCAGCACCGGGGTCGTGGACCAGTACGGGTTCGAGGAGGGTGCCACGGTCCTGCCGCCGCCCGCCGAGCAGGCGTCCGGCGACGCCGGCGGGAGCGCCGCGGGCGACCAGGGCGGCTCCGGCTCGGGAGACGAGTCGTGAGCCGGCGGGGGGCGCGGGCGGGAGCGCTGCTGCGCGCGGGCCTCGTCGCAGGGGCCGTGACGGTCGCCGCGCGCCGGGTGCTCGACACCGACCCCCCGGGCGGCGCCGCGCGCTGGACCCGGACCAACCACCGCGGCGAGCCCGTGAGCATGCTGGAGGGGCCCGCCGTGGCCGCCGGCCTGTCGGCCGGGGCGCTCGCCGGGAGCGACCCCCGCACCCGCACGGCCGCGGCGCTCGCCACCGCCGGGGCCGGGGCGTTCGGCCTCGTGGACGACCTCGCCGAGGACGCCTCCACCCGCACCAAGGGGCTGCGCGGCCACCTCGGCGCGCTGGCGCGGGGCACGCTGACGACGGGTGGCCTGAAGGTGCTCGGCATCGGGGCGACCTCGATGGTGGCGGCCGCCGTCGGGACCCGGCGCACCGGCGGGGCGGCGGGGCACGCGGCCGACGTCGTCGTGAACGGCGCGCTGGTGGCCGGCACGGCCAACCTGCTGAACCTGCTGGACCTGCGCCCCGGCCGCGCGTTCAAGGCGGCGACCGTGCTGAGCCTGCCGGTCGCGGGCGGCTCGGTCCCGGCGGCGGGCGCCGTGGTCGGCGCGGCAGCGGCCGCCGCACCGGGCGACCTGGCCGAGCGGGACATGCTCGGCGACGGCGGGGCGAACGCCCTCGGCGCGCTCGTGGGAGCGCAGTGGGCGTTCGGCGCGCCGCGCGCGGTGCGCGTCGCCGCGCTGGGGGCCGTCGTCGGCCTGACCCTCGCCTCCGAGCGCGTCAGCTTCTCCGCGGTGATCGACCGCACGCCGTGGCTGCGACGGGTCGACCGCCTCGGGCGGCGACCGGCGCCCGAGACCGCGGCGCCCGAGACCGCGGCGCCCGAGGCCGCCTCGGGCGCGGACGAGGACGCGCGGGCTTGACCACGCCGGCCGGCCGGGCGCGTGCCGGCCAGACGCTCGCGGGCGCGGCGGTGCTCATCACCGTCGTCACGCTCGCGAGCCGCGTGGTGGGCTTCGGCCGCTGGCTCGCCCAGGCGCACTACCTCGGCACGGGCGGCGTCGACGGGCCCTTCAACGCGGCGAACCTGCTGCCGAACGTGCTGTTCGAGGTGGCCGCCGGGGGAGCGCTCGCCGGCGCCGTGGTGCCGCTGCTGTCCGGCTTCCTCGTCCGGGGCGAGCAGGAGAAGGTCTCGCGGACGGCGTCCGCGCTGCTGGGGTGGACGCTCGTCGTGCTCGTCCCGCTGGGCGGCCTCATGGCGCTCCTCGCCGACCCGATCTCCCGCCTGCTGCCGCTGGAGGACGCGGCCGACGTCGCCGTCGCCGCGGACTTCGTGCGGGTCTTCGCGCTGCAGGTGCCGCTGTACGGGCTGTCGGTGGTGCTCGGCGGCGTCCTGCAGGCGCACAAGAGGTTCTTCTGGCCGGCGTTCGCCCCGCTCGTCTCCAGCCTCGTCGTCATCGGCGTGTACGCGGTCTTCGGGGCGCTCGCCGACGGGAACCAGCAGGACGTCGCCGCGCTGTCGTCCCGCGCGCTCGGGTGGCTGGCGTGGGGGAACACCGCGGGGGTGGCGTTCCTCGCCCTGCCGTTGCTGCGGCCCGTGCACCGCACCGGGGTGCGGCTGCGGCCCACGCTGCGGTTCGTCGACGGCGAGGGGCGGCGCGCCGCCCGGCTCGCCTTCGCGGGGATCGGCGCCCTGGTCGCGCAGCAGCTGTCCCAGCTCGCGCTGATGTGGGCCGGGATCCGGGCCGGCGGGGACGCCACCTGGACCATCTACCTGTACGCCCAGCAGGTGTACCAGCTGCCGTACGCGGTGCTGGCGTTCCCGATCGCCACGAGCGCGTTCCCGCGCTTCGCGGAGCTCGCCGCGCAGCGGGCCTGGGACGGTCTCGGCCGGCTGGTGTCGTCCACCACGCGCGTGCTGGTCACCACGATGGGGGCCGGGGCCGCCGCCCTCGTGGCCGCGGCCCCGTTCGTCGAGGACGTGTTCGACATGGTCGTCTCGCACGGCGACGCCGCGGGCATGGGCGGTGCGCTGGCGTGGATGGCGCCGGGGCTGCTCGGGTTCGCGCTGATCCTCCAGCTGTCCCGCCTCCTGTACGCGGTCGACTCCGGGCGGGCGGCGGTCGTCGCCACGGCGTCGGGCTGGGCCGTCGTCGCCGCCGGCGCGCTCGCCTGCGTGCCGGTCTTCGCCGGCCGGCCCGGGGGCGTGACCACGCGGGTGGAGGTCCTGGCGTGGCTCGGCGCCGCGGTGACGGCCGGCATGACGGTGGCGGCGGCGGGGCTGCTCGTCGCGGTGCGCCGCCGGCTCGGGCCGGCGGCGCTGCGGGGCGTCCCGCGCACGGGTGCGGTGGTGCTCGCGGCGGGTGCCGCGGGGGCGACGCTCGCGCGGTGGCTGCTGCCGGCCGGTGGCTCCGGGCCCGGGGCGGACGGCGGGGGCACGCCGTTCGACCTCGGCCGGTTCCTGGCGGACGTCGGCCTGGGCGTGGCGGCGGGCCTGCTGGCGGCGGTCGTCGTGGTCGTCGTGGTCGCCGCGGCGGACCGCGAGGTGCGTGGGCGTGTCGCGTCCGTGGCCCGGCGGGCCCGCGGGATGCTCCGTCGCTGACGAGGCGCCGATCCGCCCTCACGGCTCTGACCTGCACCGACCCGAGGCCGCGGAGAGGAGGACGACGGGCGGCCGCTGTGACGTCGGCCCGGGTCTGCCGGAACGGTCCGCTCCGCCGCGTCGGGGGCCCGTGCGTCGGTTAGCATGGAGTTCCGTGGCCGACACCATTCGAGAGACCCGCCCTCAGCCCCGTACCCTCAGCCGCGCCGGTGCCACGCACCAGACGCGCCACATCTTCGTGACGGGTGGTGTGGCCTCGTCGCTCGGCAAGGGACTCACGGCCTCCTCGCTCGGCCGCCTGCTGCGCTCGCGCGGCTTGCGGGTCACGATGCAGAAGCTCGACCCGTACCTCAACGTCGACCCGGGCACGATGAACCCGTTCCAGCACGGCGAGGTGTTCGTCACCGAGGACGGCGCCGAGACCGATCTGGACATCGGCCACTACGAGCGGTTCCTCGACATCGAGCTGCCCGCCTCGTCCAACGTCACGACCGGCCAGGTCTACTCGTCCGTCATCGCCAAGGAGCGCCGCGGCGAGTACCTCGGGGACACGGTGCAGGTCATCCCGCACATCACCGACGAGATCAAGTCGCGCATGCGGGACCAGGCCGGCGCCGACGTCGACGTCATCATCACCGAGATCGGCGGCACCGTCGGCGACATCGAGTCCCAGCCGTTCCTCGAGGCGGCGCGGCAGGTGCGCCACGAGCTCGGCCGCGACGACTGCTTCTTCCTGCACGTCTCGCTCGTGCCCTACATCGGCCCGTCGGGCGAGCTCAAGACCAAGCCGACGCAGCACTCCGTGGCCGCGCTGCGCTCCATCGGCATCCAGCCCGACGCGATCGTGCTGCGCGCCGACCGCGTCGTGCCGGAGTCGATCAAGCGCAAGATCGCGCTCATGTGCGACGTCGACAACGAGGCGGTCGTCAACGCGGTCGACGCGCCGAGCATCTACGACATCCCCCGGGTGCTGCACGCCGAGGGCCTGGACGCCTACGTGGTGCGCCGCCTCGACCTGCCTTTCCACGACGTCGACTGGGACGGGTGGAGCCAGCTCCTGGAGCGCGTGCACGAGCCGGAGCACCACGTCGAGGTCGCGCTCGTCGGCAAGTACATCGACCTGCCCGACGCGTACCTGTCGGTGACCGAGGCGTTGCGCGCCGGCGGCTTCGACAACGACGCCAAGGTCGGCATCCGGTGGGTCGCCGCGGACGACTGCCAGACTCCCGAGGGCGCGCAGGAGGCCCTGGACGGCGTCGACGCGGTGCTGGTGCCCGGCGGCTTCGGCGTGCGTGGCATCGACGGCAAGGTCGGCGCGCTGCGCTGGGCCCGCGAGAACCTGGTCCCGACGCTCGGCATCTGCCTCGGCCTGCAGTCCATGGTCATCGAGTACGCCCGCAACGTCCTCGGCCTCGCCGACGCGTCGTCGACCGAGTTCGACCCGGACAGCGACCACCCGGTGATCGCCACGATGGCGGAGCAGCTCGCGATCGTCGGCGGGGACGGGGACCTCGGCGGGACGATGCGCCTCGGCGCCTACGACGCGCACCTCGGCGCGGGGACCGTCGTCGCGAAGACGTACGGCGGCGAGCGGGCCTCCGAGCGCCACCGGCACCGCTACGAGGTGAACAACACCTACCGCGAGCAGCTCGAGGCCGCGGGCCTCGTGTTCTCCGGGACCTCGCCCGACGCCAGCCTCGTGGAGTTCGTCGAGCTGCCCGCCGACGTCCACCCGTACTACGTCAGCACGCAGGCCCACCCGGAGTTCAAGTCCCGTCCCACGCGCTCCCACCCGCTGTTCTCCGGCCTGGTGGCGGCGGCCCTGGTGCGTCAGGGCGCCACGGCGTGAGTGACGCGGATGGCCGGCCGGCGGACGGCGCGCCCGACGTGCCCGAGGTGGTTGACGAGGTCGACCCGCGCCCCGTGCTCCGGCACGAGCGCCTGTACGACGGCCGGATCATCGACCTCGTGCGCGACGACGTCGACCTCGGCGACGCGGGCGTCGTGACGCGGGAGTACGTGGACCACCCCGGGGCGGTCGCGGTCGTCGCCCTGGACGACGAGGACCGTGTGCTGCTGCTGCGCCAGTACCGCCACCCGGTCCGTGCGTTCCTGTGGGAGGTCCCCGCGGGGCTGCTCGACGTCGACGGCGAGCCCGCCGCCGACGCGGCCGCGCGCGAGCTGGCGGAGGAGGCCGACGTCACCGCGGAGTCGTGGGCCGTGCTGACCGACTACGCGACCACGCCGGGCAGCTCCAACGAGGCGGTCCGCGTCTTCCTGGCCCGGGGCGTCGCGGAGGTCGCCGCGGCGGACCGGCACGCCCGCACCGGCGAGGAGGCGGGCATCGAGACCCGCTGGGTCCCGCTGGACGAGGCCGTGGCGCGGGTGCTGGACGGCAGCCTGCACAACCCGTCCGCCGTGGTCGGTGTGCTCGCCGCCGCGGCGAGCCGCGCGGGCGGCTGGGCCTCCCTGCGCCCCGCCGACGCGCCCTGGCCGTGCCGACCCGGCGCCTGAGGGGGCGGTAGGCTCCACAGGCGTGCACGACCACTCCCGCCCCGCGCTCGGGGCCGACGACGCGCCGCCGGTGGACGCCGCGGCGGCCCCGGCCGTCCGGGTGCTCGGGCCGGTCCGGGTGGCGGGCCCGGACGGGGGCCCGCGCGGCCCCCGCGGTGCTCGCGCGTGCGCGCTGGTCGTGCTGCTCGCCCTCGCGGGGCGTCGCGGGGTCTCCTCGACGGCGCTGGTCGACCGGCTGTGGCACGAGTCCCTGCCCGCCGACCCGCGCGCTGCCCTGCAGAACCTCGTGTCGCGCCTGCGGGCCGTCGCCGGGCGTGGTGTCGTGCGCGCGACCGAGACCGGGTACGCCCTCGACGTGGCCACCGACCTCGACGCGGCCGGCGACGCCCTCACCGTTGCCCGCCGCGAGCTCGTCTCCGGCGATCCGCGCGTCGCCGCGGACACCGCGGGGGCGGCCCTGAGCCTCTGGTCCGGCACGCCCGGCAGCGACCTCGAGGGCGGGGAGTTCGCCGGGGTGGCCGCCGAGCTCGCGGCGGTGGCCGGGCGCCGCCGCGACGAGCTCCGGGTGGTGCGCCGGGACGCGGCGGAGGCGGCGGGGCAGCACGCCGTCGTCGCCGAGCTCGCCGGGGCGGACGTGGCCGCCGACCCCTCCGACGAGGACGCTGCGCGCGCCCTCATGGGCGCGCTCGGCGGCCTCGGCCGCCCGGCGGAGGCGCTCCGGGTGTTCACCCGGCTGCGGTCCGTGCTGGTGCGCGAGCTGGGCAGCGAGCCGGGGCCGGCGACCGCGACGCTCTACGAGCGCCTCGCCGCCGACGTCGAGCGGCGCGGAGAGGCCGCGTCGGCGGCGGTTCCCGGGCCTTCGCCGGCGACCCTGCCGGAGCCGCCGACCGGCTCGGTGCCGCCGCGGACCGGTGCGGGCCACGACGGTGGGACGGCGCACGCCACGGGCGCGACCGCCCGCGGGGTGCGCACCTACCCGACGCCGCTGGTCGGCCGCGAGCAGGACGTCGTCTCCGTGCTGGAGACGCTGGGTGACGCCCGGCTCGTGACCGTGCTGGGCCCGGGCGGCCTCGGCAAGACGCGCCTGGCGCAGGAGGTCGCGCGACGTTCGCTGGAGCGCACCCCCGTCGTGGTGGTCGTCGAGCTCGTCGGTGTCCGGACGGACGAGGACGTCGTCCTGGCGCTCGCGGACGCCCTGGGTGTGGCGCCCGGAGCGGGGTCCGTGCGGCTGGCCGACAGGCTGCGGGCCGGCGACCTGGAAACTCAGGTGGCGGCCCGGCTGAGGGAAGCCCACGCGCTCGTCGTGCTGGACAACTGCGAGCACGTCGTGGAGGGCGCGGCCCGCTGGGCCGGCGCGCTGCTGGACGTGTCCTCGCGGCTTCGGGTGCTCGCCACGAGCCGGACGCCGCTCCTGCTCGAGCACGAGGTGACATACGCGCCGTCCCCGCTCGGGTCGGACCCCGACGACGAGGACGGGGGCCCCGCGGTCCGCCTGTTCGTCGAGCGGGCGCGCGCCGTGCGCCCCGACGCGCTGCTCGACCGCCCGGCGGTCGCCCGCCTGTGCGAGCGCCTCGACGGGCTCCCGCTGGCCATCGAGCTCGCCGCGGCGAGGATCCGCACGCTGAGCGTCGCGGAGGTGGACGCACGGCTCGACGAGCGGTTCGCCCTGCTGCGGGGACGGGACCGCTCGGCGCCGGACCGGCACCGCACGCTGGAGGCCGTGCTCGACTGGAGCTGGAACCTGCTCACCGCCGGACAGCAGGCGCTGTGGCGCCGCGCCGCCGTGCTCCCGGACGGGTTCTCGGCGGAGGCGGCGCGGGCCCTGGTGCCCGAGGGGCGCGGGTGGCAGGTCGACGACGACGTGGATGCGCTCGTGCTGCAGTCCCTGGTGCGCGTCGAGGAGGCGGACGGCACGAGCCGCTACCGCATGGTCGAGACCGTGCGGGAGTTCGGGCTCCTGCGGCTCGCCGCGGCGCAGGAGGAGGACGTGGCCGAGGAGGCGGTGCTCGGGTGGACGATGACCGTGGCACGGCGCTGCGCCTCACGCCTGCTGTCGCCGGAGCAGGTGGACGCCGCGGCCGAGCTCGGCCGCGAGCAGGAGAACCTGCTGTTTGCGGTGCGGCGGGCGGTCGAGCGCGGACGTCCGGACGTCGCCGTGCGCGGGTTCGTCGCGCTGCTCGGCAGCTGGGCGTCCCGCGGGGCCGAGGAGCGCGTCCTCGGGCTCGCGGACACGGTCCTGGAGGCGTTGCGCGGCTGGGACGTCCCCGACGAGCACGCCGACGCGACCGCCATCGCGCTCGAGGTGACGGCCGCGGTGTCCGCCTTCGGCCCGCCGGGCCGGGCAGGCCGTGCCCTCGGTCGTCTCCGGCGCCTGCTGCGCTCGAGCCCTGCTGTCGGCTCGCGGACCCGGGACCTGTCCGCGGTGGTGCTGGCGCGGGGGCCCGAGGAGCTCGCCGACGTCCTCCGGCGGCTGCAGCGGTCCGAGGACCGGTACACGTCCTTGATGGCGCACATGTTCGAGGCGCAGCAGCGGGAGAACGACGGCGAGCTGACGCGTGCGGTCGAGCTGGCCGTCGCCGCCCACGACGACGCGCAGGCGCTGGGCGATGTCGCGGCGACGGCGACGACGGCGATGGTGGTCGCCTCGTTCCTCGCGGAACGTGGCGACGCCGGCGCCACGCCACGATGGGTCGACGCCGCGAGGACCGGCTTGGAAGCGCTCGGGGCCCGCGAGATGGAGCGCCAGGTCCGGTGGATCGAGCTGAGCGCCGCTCTGGTGCTCGGCGACCTGCGGTCCGCGGACGCGACGGTCGCGGCCATGGACGAGGCGCTCGGCGGGGACCGGGGCCAGCACCGGTCGGCGGAGGCGTCGTCCCTGGTCGAGCTGGGCCGGGGAGAGATCGCGTGGCTGCGCGGGGACCGCGACGGAGCGCTGGCGCACCTCGCGCGCGCGGTCGCGTCGTTCGGCGCGGGGCAGCCTATGGGAGACGGCGCCCCGTGGTTCCTCATGGTGTCCTCGGCGGCGCTGGTGCGGCGCGTGCAGGCCGGTGCTGGTGACGACGGCGGCCTCGTGCGCCGAGTCGTCGACGTCGGTCGCGCGGTCAGGGGTGCAGGCCCGGGCTTCGTCGACCGGCCCGTGCTCGGGACGTCGGCGGTCGGGGTCGCGTACTGGGCATGCCTCGGCGCGGACCCGTCGGGCCTGCGTGACCGGGAAAGGATGGCGGCCGGCGTCGAGCTCCTCGCCCTGGCCGGCCGGCTCGGCGCGCGACAGGACTTGCCCGTCCTGCGCCTCGACGGCTTGCGGGACGCCGTCCACGAGGCCGCCGACGACGCCGACCTCGTGCGCACCGTGGAAGGCCGGGTCGCGGCCCTGGACCGCGACGAGCTCGTGCCACGGACCGACGAGCTCCTGGGCCGCCTCGCGACGGAGGCGGACCAGGAGCCGGGCAGGTCGGGTCAGGCCTTCTTCATGTAGCTGCGCACGGCGAGCGGGGCGAAGACCGCCACCACCACGGCGGAGCTGAGCAGCGCGATGCCGACCTCGCCGCTCATCGAGCCCGTGCTCGCCAGGTCCCGCACGGCAGTGACGAGGTGGGAGACCGGGTTGACGTCGACGAACCCCTGCAGCCACGACGGCATGGTCTCCACCGGGACGAACGCGTTGGACAGGAACGTCAGCGGGAACAGGACCAGGAACGAGATGCCCTGCACGGACGAGGCGGAGCGGGCGATCACGCCGAGGAACGCGAAGATCCAACTCAGCGACCAGGCGCACACCACGACGAGCAGGCCGGCGAGGAGCACGCCCCCGACACCGCCACCGGGTCGCCAGCCCATGATCAGGCCCATGACGATCGTGAGAGTGGTGGCGATCAGGTAGCGCACGGTGTCGGCGACCAGGGCGCCCGCCAGGGGCGCGATGCGGGCGATGGGCAGCGACCGGAACCGGTCGAAGACACCCTTGTCCATGTCCTCGCGCAGCTGCGTGCCGGTGACGGCGGACGTCGTGATGACGGTCTGCACGAGGATCCCCGGGATGATGATCGGCAGGTAGCTCGCCACGTCGCCGGCGATCGCGCCGCCGAAGATGTAGGTGAACATCAGGGTGAAGATGATCGGCTGCACCGTGACGTCGATGAGCTGCTCGGGCGTCCGGCGGATCTTGATCAGGCCGCGCCGGGCCATGGCCAGCGAGTCGCTCACGGCCTGCCGGACGGTCACGCGGTTGCGCAGCGTGCGCTCGGAGCCGGGGACGATGCGTCCGCCCGGTGCCGTGGGTGCCGCGGGGGCGGTGGTCATGGTGGTCATGCGGGGATCTCCTCGGGCTCGGGAGCAGCAGGGGTGGTGTCGCTCGTGGCGTGGCCGGTCAGGGTCAGGAAGACCTCGTCGAGCGTGGGCCTGTCCATCGACAGCCCGTCGAGGTCGACGCCGCGCTCGCGCAGGCGGACCAGGAGCTCCGTGACCCGGGCGGGGTCGGCGACGGGGACGGTGAGCCGCCCGGACTCGGGCGAGGGCGTCCCGGGAACGCCGAGGACGTCGTGCGTCGCCTCGAGGGCGCCGGCCAGGTCCTCGGGGCGCAGCAGGGTGAGCTGCAGCGACTGCTGGCCGACGGACGACTTGAGGTCGTCGGCGGTGCCCTCGGCGACGACGCGCCCACGGTCGATGACGGCGATGCGGTCGGCGAGCTGGTCGGCCTCGTCGAGGTACTGGGTGGTCAGCAGGACTGTCGACCCGGTGGCGACGAGGCGTCGGATCGTGTCCCACATCTGCCCGCGCGTGCGCGGGTCGAGGCCGGTGGTCGGCTCGTCGAGGAAGAGCAGCGGCGGCTGCGCGATGAGGCTGGCCGCCAGGTCGAGCCGGCGGCGCATGCCGCCGGAGAAGTTCCGCAGCGGGCGGGCCGCGGCGTCGGTGAGGCTGAACTCCTCGAGCAGGTCGCGGGTCCGCCGGGCCGCGGCCGCTCCGCGCAGCCCGTTGAGGCGGCAGAAAAGCATGAGGTTCTCGGTCGCGCTGAGCGTCTCGTCGACCGAGGCGTACTGCCCGGTCACGCCGATGAGCTGGCGCACGACGAACGGCTCACGGGCGACGTCGTGCCCGAAGACGGCGGCCGACCCGCCGTCCGGCCGCAGCAGTGTCGAGAGCATGCGGATGGTGGTGGTCTTGCCGGCGCCGTTGGGGCCGAGGACGCCGTAGACCGACCCGGTGCGTACGGTCAGGTCCACGCCGTCGACGGCGCGGTGGTCGCCGAAGGTCTTGACGAGGCCCGTGGCCTCGATCGCGTTCGTGGTCATGGCTCCACGGTGGGCGTGGCCGCTCGCACGACGCTGTCAGAGCGCTGTCACCGGCTGTCACGCCGATGGCGGGGGAGGGAGGCGGGACGGCCCTGCGGGTCGCGGGCCGTCCCCTCAGGCGCGGTTGCGCAGGCGCAGCACGGCGTTCGCGGTGGCCCACGTGAGGCTGCCGGCCCCGACGAGGTGGATGCCGACGAGCAGCTCGGGCAGGCCGGTGAAGTACTGGACGTACCCGATCGCGCCCTGCGCGAGCGTGACGGCGAGCAGCAGCCAGGCGGCGCGGCGGGCCCGCGGCAGGGCTCCGGCGGGTGCGCCCGCGGCCGCGCGGGCGCGGTGCAGCAGCACCAGCAGGGCCCCCAGCGTCAGGACGAACAGCCACACCGTCGCGGAGTGGGCCCGGGTGACCGACAGCGGGTCCAGGGCGAGCCGGTAGCCCACCTCGGTGTCGCCGGAGTGCGGGCCCGAGCCGGTGACCAGGACGCCCAGCGTCACGACGGGGACCAGGAGCAGCCCGAGCAGGGCCCCGGTGGTGGCGACGGCCCGCGAACCGATGCGCGCCGGCGGCCCGTCGCCCTCGCCGTGCCGGTGCAGCAGGTAGGCGCTGAACCACACGAGGGCGGCCGAGACCCCGAAGTGCAGGGAGACCCACCCCGGGTGCAGCTCCAGCAGGACGACGACCCCGCCGATGACCGCCTGGGCCGCGACGCCCACCAGGGGGACCACGCCGAGGGCGCGGTAGGCCCGCGAGCGACGCCGGTCGGTCCACACGAGCAGCAGCACCATGACGCCGATGACGCCGAGCACCCCTGTCATCGTGCGGTTCCCGAACTCCACGTACGGGTGGATCGTCGACTCGGCGTGGAACGCGGGGGTGAACTGTCCCGGCTCGCACATCGGCCAGGTGGAGCAGCCGAGGCCGGAGTCCGTGAGCCGCACGGCACCGCCGGTGCCGATGATGAGGATCTGGCCGATCACGTTGGCCAGCAGCACGTTCCGCGTCCAGGGCCGGAACCGGGCGAGCCGGTCCGGGCGGGCGTCGGCGGAGTCGTCGGCGTCGGGGCCGGGAGTGGAGGCGGGCCGGACGGCGGGGCTCGGCGAGGTCACACCCCCACGGTATCGCCCGGACCGGCCCGTTCCCGCCGTCGCGGCGGGCGCCGGGTGTGACCTTGGCCCGGCCCGGGGGCGCCTCAGTGCCAGCGGAAGAAGCGGGCGGCCGCCCAGCCGAGCACGGCCGTCCAGGCCGCCAGCACGACGACGGCGACGAGCGGGACGCCGGTGCCGAGCAGCGCCCCGCGCATGGCCTCGCCGAGCGCCCCGGAGGGCAGGTAGGTGGCGAGGTGGGCGAACGGTCCCAGGAGCTGCCCGGGCGGCACGAGCAGGCCGCCGCCCACGACGAGGAGCACCAGCACGAGGTTCGCGACGGCGAGGACGCCCTCGGCCCGCAGGGTCCCGGCGAGCAGCAGGGCGAGCGCGGTGAACGCGGCGGTGCCGAGCAGCCCGACGCCGACCGCGGCGGGGACGCCCGCCACGTCCGGGCGCCAGCCCAGCGCCAGCGCCACGCCGCCGATCACCACGACCTGCACCACCTCGACGGCCAGGACGCCCAGCGTCTTGCCGGCCAGCAGCCCACCGCGCCCCAGCGGTGTCGTCGCGAGCAGCCGCAGCACGCCGTTGCGCCGGTCGAACGCCGTCGCGATGGCCTGGGAGGTGAACGACGTCGAGACGCACGCCAGGGCCAGCACGCCGGGCGTCACGAAGTCGATGCGGGCCAGCCCGGCGGTGTCGAGCTCGATGACGGACGTCTGCGCGAGGCCCACGAGGAGCAGCACGGGAAGCACGAGCGTGACGAGCAGCTGCTCGCCGTTGCGCAGGATGGCGCGCGTCTCGAACGCCGCCTGGGCGGCGACCCGGCGCCGGGCGGGAGCCGCCGCGGGGGCGTCGGGGCCGGAGACGGCGGGGGCGGGGCCGGTCGTGGTCATCGCAGGTCCCGTCCCGTCAGGTCGAGGAAGACGTCCTCGAGGGTGCGCCGCCCGACCGTGATGCTGCCGGCGAGGACGTCGCGGTCGGCGAGCCAGGCGGTGAGCCGGGCGAGCGCCCGGGGATCCGCCGGGCCGGTGGCCGTGTAGGAGCCGGGCGACGGCTCGGCGACGGACCAGCCGCCGTCGCCGCCGAGCGCGCCGGCCAGCGCGGTCGTGTCCAGCCCGGCCGTCGCGGTGAACCGTACGGTCTGGTCGCGGGCCGCGTCGTCGCCGTGCGCGGCGCCTGGCAGCGACCCGGTGAGGAGCTCGGGGACGGTCCCGACGGCGATCACCCGCCCGTGGTCCACGACGTGCACCCGGTCGGCCAGGTCCTCGGCCTCGTCCATGAGGTGCGTGGTGAGCACGACCGCGACGCCGTCGGCGCGCAGCTCGCGCACGAGGTCCCACACGGCGAGCCGGCTCTGGGGGTCCATGCCGGCGCTCGGCTCGTCGAGGAACACGACCTCGGGACGCCCGACGACGGCGGCCGCGAGGGCGAGCCGCTGGCGCTGCCCGCCGGAGAGTCGCCGCACCGTGGTGCGCGCGAAGGAGTCCACCCCCAGCCGCTCGGCGAGCTCGGAGACCTCGCGCGGCGCCGCGTACATGGCCGCCACGTGGTGCAGCACCTCGGCGGCGCGGGCGCCGGTGGGCAGGCCGCCGTCCTGCAGCATCACGCCGACGCGCGGCCGCAGGGCCCGGGCGTCGGCGACGGGGTCGTGGCCGAGCACGCGCACCGTGCCGGCGTCGGGCGTCCGCAGTCCCTCGCAGCACTCGACGGTGGTCGTCTTGCCGGCGCCGTTGGGCCCGAGCACCGCCGTGACCGCGCCGCGCCGCGCGACCAGGTCGAGCCCGGCGACGACGGCCCGGCCGCCGTAACGTTTGACGAGACCGGTCACGACGACGGCGTGGTCCGGCGAGGTACCGGCGTCGGCGGGCACGCCCGTTGGCGCGATGGAGGTGGGCACCGGAAGATTCTACGGACCGTGGGGGGCCGTCGGCCCTGCACGTGTCACCGCGCACGTCACCGCCGAAGCACGAGGCAGGAGAGACCACAGATGACCTTCTACACGTTCACCCCGCCGCAGGACGTCGCCGCCCTCGCGCGCCGTGTGTGGTACTGGCCGGTCGTGCGCGGCGCGCTGGCGCTGGCGTTCGGGCTGCTCGCGATCTTCCTGCCGGACAAGACGCCGTCGCTGCTGGTGCAGGTGTTCGGCATGTTCGTGCTGGTGGACGGCGTGGTGAGCCTCGTGGACGGCATGCGTCGGCGGGGCACCTCGGCCGGGTCGGTGAACTCGGGCGTGGGGATCGTCGCGCTCGTCTTCGGCGCCGTGCTGCTGATCTGGCCCGGGGTGTTCCTGGGGATCGCGCTGGTGCTGATCGCGATCTGGGCCCTCGTGTTCGGGCTGCTGCAGCTCTTCGTCGTCCCGACGCTGCGCCGGCGCGGAGGGACGTCGTGGATCTGGAACCTGGTCTCGGGCCTGCTGCTGGTGGCGCTCGCGGTGGTGTGCTTCAGCAACCCGTCGGGGGCGATCGTGGGGCTGTCCGTGGTGATCGGCGCCTTCGCCGTGGTGTTCGGCGTCGCCATGATCGCGCTGGGGCTCAAGCTGCGCGCGGTCGGCGCCCAGGGTGCGGCCGGCGGGCCGCCGACCCGCCGCGGCGAGGTGATCGAGGGGGAGATCGAGGACTGAGCCGGGCGCCGACCACGACCTGGCGGTCGCTACCCGCTGCGGTGGCGACCGTCAGGTCGTCCTCGCGCCCGTGAGTTCGGTCACTCCGGGGGTCCGCGGCGGCTCTCCTGCGGCTTCGGTGAGGCTTGCCTTCCTTGACATCCTGGATTACGCAACAAGGATGTTCTCTATATCGACGACGCGTCACGGGGTGCGGTGTGCCCCCGCGTGAGCGTCCAGGACGGGGAGCCGGACGGAGGTGACCACATGAGCACGATGCAGCCGACGGCGCCGGCGCCCACCCCTGTGACGACGGGAGACGCCGACGGCCCGACCCGGCGGCGGGTGCTCGAGCTGGTCGCCGCCGAGGGCCCGGTCACCGCGGCCGAGCTCGCGGGCCGGCTCGGCCTCACGTCCGCGGCGGTCCGCCGGCACCTCGGGGTGCTCGAGGACGACGGGACCATCGCCGTGCACGAGGCCGCCCCGTCGGCCGGCCGGCGTGGCAGGCCCGCCCGCCGCTACGTCGTCAGCACCCGTGGCCAGTCCGAGCTCTCGGTCGGCTACTCGGAGCTGGCGCTGCAGGTGATGCGGCACCTGCGGGCCGCCGGCGGCCACGAGGCCGTGGCACGCTTCGCCGCCGAGCGGTACGACGGCGTCGTGCGCAGGTACGCGCCGCAGCTGACCGCCACCGACCCCGACGAGCGGGCCGCGCAGCTCGCGGACCTCCTCACCCACGACGGGTACGCCGCCTCGGTGCGGCCCGTCGCCGGGCCGCTGGTGCCCACCGTCCAGCTCTGCCAGGGGCACTGCCCGGTGCAGCACGTCGCCGAGGAGTTCCCCGAGCTCTGCGAGGCCGAGGCCCGCGCGTTCGCACGTCTGCTCGGCACGCACGTGCAGCGCCTCGCCACCATCGCGGGCGGGGCGCACGCCTGCGTCACGAACGTCCCGCTGCCCGCGACCACCGAACTTCCCGAACCGACCCCCACCCCCGCGACCCGCACGCGCGGCACGCAGGAAGGATCACGATGAGCGCTCCGACGCAGGACGCCGCCCTGGCGGCTGACGAGCAGCGCACCGACAAGCAGAGCGATGAGGAGATCATCGACTCGATCGGTGCCTACCAGTTCGGCTGGCACGACAGCGACGAGGCCGGCGAGGTCGCGCAGCGCGGCCTCGACGAGGACGTCGTGAAGAACATCTCGGCGTTGAAGAACGAGCCGGAATGGATGACCAAGCGCCGTCTCAAGGCCCTGCGGCTGTTCGAGAAGAAGCCGATGCCGACCTGGGGTGCCGACCTCACGGGGATCGACTTCGACCGCATCAAGTACTTCGTGCGCTCCACCGAGCAGCAGGCCACCAGCTGGGAGGACCTGCCCGAGGACATCAAGGCCACCTACGACAAGCTGGGCATCCCGGAGGCGGAGAAGCAGCGCCTCGTGGCCGGCGTCGCGGCGCAGTACGAGTCCGAGGTCGTCTACCACCAGATCCGCGAGGACCTGGAGGCGCAGGGCGTCATCTTCGTGGACACCGACACCGGCCTGCGCGACTACCCGGAGCTGTTCGCCGAGTACTTCGGCACCGTCATCCCGAACGGTGACAACAAGTTCGCCGCGCTGAACTCCGCCGTGTGGTCGGGCGGCTCGTTCGTCTACGTGCCGCCGGGCGTGCACGTCGAGATCCCGCTGCAGGCCTACTTCCGCATCAACACGGAGAACATGGGCCAGTTCGAGCGGACGCTGATCATCGCGGACGAGGGCTCCTCCGTCCACTACGTCGAGGGCTGCACCGCGCCGATCTACTCGTCCGACTCGCTGCACTCCGCGGTCGTCGAGATCGTGGTGAAGAAGAACGCCCACGTGCGGTACACGACCATCCAGAACTGGTCGAACAACGTGTACAACCTGGTGACCAAGCGCGCCACGGCCGCCGAGGGCGCGTCCATGGAGTGGGTCGACGGGAACATCGGCTCCAAGGTGACGATGAAGTACCCGGCGATCTACCTGCTGGGGGAGCACTCGCGCGGCGAGACCCTGTCGATCGCCTTCTCCGGCGAGGGGCAGCACCAGGACGCCGGCGCCAAGATGGTGCACGCGGCGCCGCACACGTCGAGCTCCATCGTCTCCAAGTCGGTGGCCCGCGGCGGCGGCCGCACGTCCTACCGCGGCCTGGTGCAGGTGCTCGAGGGCGCCGAGCACTCGGCGTCGAACGTGCTGTGCGACGCGCTGCTCGTCGACCAGATCTCCCGGTCCGACACCTACCCGTACGTCGACGTCCGTGAGGACGACGTGTCCATGGGGCACGAGGCGACGGTCTCGCGGGTGAGCGAGGACCAGCTGTTCTACCTCATGTCCCGAGGCATGGAGGAGACCGAGGCCATGGCCATGATCGTGCGCGGGTTCGTCGAGCCCATCGCGCGCGAGCTGCCCATGGAGTACGCGCTCGAGCTCAACCGCCTCATCGAGCTGCAGATGGAAGGGTCCGTCGGCTGAAATGACTGCAACCACTGATCTGTCCACGGACCACACCCGCGCCGTGGCCGACGGCGCGCACTCGCACGGCGTCGTGCCGGCGGGCTCGCGCGCCGAGCGTGTGACCTCGTTCGACCTCGCCGACATCCCCGTGCCCTCCGGGCGGGAGGAGGAGTGGCGCTTCTCGCCGGTGGCGAAGCTGCAGCCGCTCTTCGCCCCCGAGCTCGGTGCCGGCGGCGTCCTGACCACGGTCGTCGAGGCGCCCGAGGTGAAGGTCGAGATCGTCGGCCGCGACGACGCCCGCCTGGGCACCGCGGGCAAGCCGGGCGACCGCACCGCCGTCACCGCCTGGAACGCCTTCAGCGAGGCGACCGTCGTGACGGTCCCCGCCGAGGCCGTCGCCAGCGACGTGACGTCGATCCGGGTCGAGGGCGTGTCCACGGACGCGACCGCGCAGCACGTCCTCGTGCACGCCGAGCACCACTCCGAGGCGGTCGTCGTCATCGACCACCGCGGCGACGCGCTCCTCAACCAGACCGTCGAGGTCGTCGTCGACGACGGGGCCCACCTGACGCTCGTCAGCGTGCAGGACTGGGCCGACGGCGCCGTGCACGCCTCCAGCCACCGCTCCGTCGTGGGCCGTGACGCGAAGCTGAAGCACGTCGTGGTCACCTTCGGCGGCGACGTCGTGCGCGTCACCCCGGACGCGGCGTTCACCGCCGAGGGCGGCGACGTGGAGATGGTCGGCCTGTACTTCGCCGACACCGACCAGCACCAGGAGCACCGCCTGTTCGTGGACCACGGGGTGCCGCGCTGCAAGTCGCGCGTCACCTACAAGGGCGCGCTGCAGGGTGCCGGCGCGCACGCGGTGTGGGTCGGCGACGTGCTGATCCAGGCGAAGGCCGAGGGCACGGACACCTACGAGCTCAACCGCAACCTGGTCCTCACCGACGGCGCGCGCGCTGACTCCGTGCCGAACCTCGAGATCGAGACCGGGGAGATCGACGGCGCCGGGCACGCGTCGGCGACCGGCCGGTTCGACGACGAGCAGCTCTTCTACCTCATGGCCCGCGGCATCCCCGAGGTCGACGCCCGTCGCCTCGTCGTCCGCGGATTCTTCGCCGAGCTGATCGAGGAGATCGGCGTCGACTCGGTGCGCGACCGCCTCATCGACTCGATCGAGGCGGAGCTCGAGAAGTCGATGAGCGTCATCACCGGGACCGCTCCCGCGCAGGAGGGCGCGTGACCGCGCAGCTCGCCTGCATGACCAGCGACCTCGGGCCCGAGGAGGCGATGCTCGTGGAGCTCGACGGCGAGGACGGCCAGGTCCCCGTCGCGCTCGCGCGCGACGCCGACGGCGGGTGGCACGCCCTGTCCGACGTGTGCTCGCACGGCGCGGTCTCGCTGTCCGACGGCGAGGTGGAGGGCTGCCTGGTCGAGTGCTGGCTGCACGGGTCGCAGTTCGACCTGCGCACCGGCAAGCCGCTGCAGCTCCCCGCCACCCAGGGCGTCCCGGTCTACCCGGTGACCGTCGAGGGCGACCACGTGCTGGTCGACGTCGACGAGCCGCTGGCCGCCGCGTCCTGACACCCACCCCCACAGACTTCTCCCACCACCACCTGGAGTACCGACAATGCCCACCCTGGAGATCCGCGACCTGCACGTCAGCGTCGAGACGAAGGAAGGCGCCAAGCCGATCCTGCGCGGCGTCGACCTGACCATCAACTCCGGCGAGACGCACGCCATCATGGGGCCGAACGGCTCCGGCAAGTCCACCCTCGCCTCGGCCCTCGCAGGCCACCCCAAGTACCAGGTCACGTCCGGCACCGTCACGCTCGACGGCGAGGACGTCCTGGCCATGACGGTCGACGAGCGCGCCCGCGCCGGCCTCTTCCTCGCCATGCAGTACCCGGTCGAGGTGCCCGGCGTGTCCGTGGCCAACTTCCTGCGCACCGCCAAGACCGCGATCGACGGCGAGGCGCCGGCCCTGCGCACGTGGGGCAAGGAGGTCAAGGGTGCGATGGAGAACCTGCGCATCGACTCGACCTTCGCCGAGCGTTCCGTGAACGAGGGCTTCTCCGGCGGTGAGAAGAAGCGCCACGAGATCCTGCAGATGGAGCTCTTCAAGCCGCGCTTCGCCATCCTCGACGAGACCGACTCCGGCCTCGACGTCGATGCCCTGCGCGTCGTGTCCGAGGGCGTGAACCGCGCCAAGGAGAACACCGACGTCGGCGTGCTGCTCATCACGCACTACACGCGCATCCTGCGCTACATCAAGCCCGACTTCGTCCACGTCTTCGTCGACGGCAAGATCGCCGAGGAGGGTGGCCCGGAGCTCGCGGAGCGGCTCGAGGAGGAGGGCTACGACAAGTACGTGGGCACCGGCGCGACGATGTCCGCCTGAGACGCCCGCCTGAGACGCCCGCCTGAGAAGCCCTGACGAGGGAGCATCATGACGACCACCGAGACCGTGCGCCCCGCCGGCGCCGTCCCCATCGACGCCACCGTCGTCGACTGGGACGCCGTGCGGGCGGACTTCCCGCTGCTGGGGCGCACGGTGCGCGGTGGTCGTCCGCTGGTGTACCTCGACTCCGCCGCCACCTCGCAGAAGCCGAACGTGGTCCTGGAGGCCGAGGTCGACTTCTACGAGCAGCGCAACGCGGCCGTGCACCGCGGGGCGCACCAGCTCGCCGAGGAGGCGACGGAGGCGTTCGAGGAGGCCCGGGAGTCGGTCGCGGCGCTCGTCGGGGCCGATGCCGGGGAGCTGGTGTGGACGCCCGGCGCGACGGCGGCGATCAACCTCGTGGCGTACGCGCTGTCGAACGCCACCGCGGGGCGCGGGGGAGCGGCCGCCGAGCGGTTCCGTCTCGCCCCGGGCGACGAGATCGTCGTCACCGAGGCGGAGCACCACGCCAACCTCGTGCCGTGGCAGGAGCTCTGCGCCCGCACGGGCGCCGTCCTGCGCTGGTTCGGCGTGGACGACGAGGGGCGGATCGACGTGTCCGACCCGGCGTCGGTGATCACCGACCGCACCCGCGTCGTGGCGTTCGGGCACGTGTCCAACGTGACCGGCGCGGTGGCGCCCGTGGCGGAGTTTGTCGCCGCGGCGCGGAGGGTCGGTGCGCTGACGGTGCTGGACGCGTGCCAGTCCGTGCCGCACCTGCCCGTCGACCTGCACGCCCTGGGCGTGGACTTCGCGGCCTTCAGCGCGCACAAGATGCTCGGCCCCACCGGCGTGGGGGTGCTGTACGGGCGCCGCGAGCTGCTGGAGGCGATGCCGCCCGTGACGACCGGTGGGTCGATGGTCGAGGTCGTCACCATGGACTCCACGACGTACGCGCCGCCCCCGCAGCGGTTCGAGGCCGGCACGCAGATGGTCGCGCAGGCCGTCGGCATGGGTGTGGCCGCGCGCTGGCTGGCCGAGCTCGGGATGGACGCCGTCGCGGCGCACGAACGGGCGCTGGCCGCCGAGCTGGTGAAGATCGCCGAGATCCCCGGCGTGCGGGTCATCGGGCCCGCCGACGCCCGCGACCGCCTCGCCGTCGTGTCGTTCGTCGTCGACGGCGTGCACGCGCACGACGTCAGCCAGGTGCTGGACGACCAGGGGATCGCCGTCCGCGTGGGCCACCACTGCGCCCAGCCGCTGCACCGGCGCTTCGGCGTCGCGGCGACCGCCCGCGCGTCCGCCTCCGTGTACACGACGGTCGAGGAGATCGCCGCGTTCCGGGAAGCCCTGGCGGGGGTGCGGGCGTTCTTCGGGGTGGAAGACTGAACGTGGCGACGGATCGGAGGGAGCGGCAGTGAGCGCGCTCGAGCAGATGTACCAGCAGGTGATCCTGGACCACGCCAAGCACCCGCACGGCCGCGGCCTCGTCGAGGCAGGCGACCCCGCGACCGGCCACCGGTCCGGCGAGTCGCACCAGGTGAACCCGACCTGCGGCGACGAGATCACGCTGCGGGTGGACGTGCGGACCGACGCGGAGGGGACGACCGTGGCGGGCGTCTCCTGGGAGGGCCAGGGCTGCTCCATCTCGCAGGCGTCGGCCTCGGTGATGACCGAGCTGGTCACCGGCCAGGACCTCGCCGGGATCGCGCGGCTGGACGCCGTGTTCCACGACCTCATGGCCTCGCGGGGCAAGGGGCTGGACGACGACGAGGCCCTCGACGCCCTCGGCGACGCGAGCGCGTTCACGGGCGTCTCGCAGTACCCCGCCCGCATCAAGTGCGCGCTGCTCGGCTGGGCGGCGCTGAAGGACTCGCTCGCGCGCAGCGGCGCGCTGGCGTCGTGAGCCTTACCTGCGAACCGGAGGACCCCATGACCGAGAACACCACCGACACGGCGCCGCCGGCGGGCGCGCCCGTCGCGGAGCCCACCCCCGTCACCGCCGCGGACGTCGAGGAGGCGCTGCGCGACGTCATCGACCCCGAGCTCGGCATCAACGTCGTCGACCTCGGCCTGGTGTACGGCGTGCAGGTGGACCAGAACAACCACGCCGCGATCGACATGACTCTCACGTCCGCCGCCTGCCCGCTGACGGACGTCATCGAGGACCAGTCCGGCCAGGCGCTCGAGGGCATCGTCGACGGCTTCCGCATCAACTGGGTGTGGATGCCGCCGTGGGGCCCGGAGAAGATCACCGACGAGGGCCGCGAGCAGCTGCGGATGCTGGGCTTCAACGTCTGACGCGGCTCACGCCCCGGGCGGGCACGCCGGCCCTGAAGGTGAACCGCCCGGCGGCGACCTCGAACTGCGCGAAGCCCTCCACCTCGGTCGGCACGCGGTCGGCGCACTCCGGCGCGGTCACGGACTCGTCCTCGCCCACCGGGACCCGGACGACCGCGCGGGTGTTGCCGGGGACCTGGACGGTCAGCGTGGTCCAGTCCTCGTCGCGGGCCCAGGATCTGGACACGACACCTCGCACGGACTCGAACCCCGCCGACGCGGATGCCACGACAACCGACGAGGGCGGGCTCGACCACGACGTCCTGCCAGCCCACGGCCGCCGCGGCCTGCGAGGTGCCGGCTACGCGGGCGGCGGACCACGCGCCGAGCATGTCGTGGTTCTGCGAGGCGCGCGGACTGGTCCAGACCTCCGGCAGGTGGCGCCACGCCCGAGCATGGCGCCGTAGCTCACGCCGTGCGCCGCACGCAGACGTGGAGCACGTCGTCCCGGCGCTCGGGGGACAGCAGTTCCACCGCGGCGTGCAGCCTGATCTCGCCCGTCTCGACGTGGCCGCCGTCGAGGACACGGTGGAGCGCCCGGTGCGACGGGTGGTCGTGATACGCGACCGTCGCCGACCAGTGCCGCTGCTGGAGGCCGTCGTCGCCGTACCACCGGTACACCTGCCAGGAGGAGACGGTCAGGGTCGCGCCTCAGCCGACGCTAGCAATGCCGCGATGGCGCACGCGGTCGACCTCGACGACCTACGCGGCGACTGGCCCGGGTCCGGCCCGCCGTCCCGATGGCACGCGGCGACCCCGCCCGCGTGCCGGGCTTCTACGGGCGAAGAGGGCCGGGCCGACTTCCTGGTGGGAGCCAGGAGAGCTCCACCGTGAGGTGCGTCCAGTGAATGACTCGGTGGAGCGTCCCTCCGTCGCAGCCCGGCCCGACGTCCGACCGGGCTGCGCCCCTGAACCGGTCCGTCAGGCCGGCCTGCTGCGGTGCACCACGCGGACGTCGCCTGCCGGGACGACGAGCGAGCCCTCGGTGGTGAGCCCGCTGAGCAGTTCCGTGCCCGAGATGTTCAACGTCGCGTCCTCCGCAGCATGGTTGATGAGGAAGACGAACTCGTCGATCGTGGTGTGGCGCACCCCGACCTCGAGGCCCGGAACCCTGCCGACGACCTCCGGAGGCGGCTCGACGAGGTCGTCGACGAGAGCCCGGATCCCTGCACGGCCGATGCCTGCCGAGACATAGACGGCCCGGCCACCGCCCGGGTGGGTCCGGACGGTCACAGCCGGGTAGCCGTCGAGCGCCCCACCCTGGTACCGCGCGAGGACGTCCGCTTCCTCTGCGTGGACGTGCTCGGTCCATTCCTGGCCGCTCCAGCCGTTGTCGAGCCGGAACGTCTCGCCCTCCTGCAGGGGGTAGAACTCCTCGGTCCACACGCCGAGAACACGACGAAAAGCCCCGGGATACCCGCCGAGCCGGACCTGATCGTTCTCGTCGACGATGCCCGAGAACGCCGTGACGATCAAGGTCCCGCCCGCCGCGACGAACTCCTCGGCCCGTAGTGCGGTGTCGTCCGAGACGAGGAAGAGCTGCGGTGCGACGAGGGTGTCATAGGTGGAGAAGTCCTTCCACGGCGGCAGCACGTCCACGCCGTCACCCCGTCGCCAGAAGGCCGCGTGCCAGTCGCGGACGGCCGCGCCGTACTCGAGGAAGTTGTTGGGCTTCACACCGCGACGGGTCGCCCAGCCCGCCTCGTTGTCGAACAGGATCCCGACCCGAGCTGCCGGCACCCGAGAACCGAGCACCGGGGCGAGACGCCGGAGATGGCCACCGAGGGCGCGCACCTCGCGGAAGACCTTGGTGTTCGGTCCGGCGTGGGGGACCATCCCGGAGTGGAACTGCTCTGCCCCGGCGCGGGAAGCACGCCACTGGAAGTACATGACGCCGTCCGCGCCGTGCGCGACGTGGCTGATCGCGTCCCGGATCAGTTCGCCCGGGTTCTTGGCCCGGTTGCGCGGTTGCCAGTTCACCGCGCTGGTCGAGTGCTCCATGAGCAGCCAGGGTCGCCTGTCCGTGGTGAGGGAGCGCATGCGGTCCCCCGAGAAGGCCACGTCCTGCTGGGGCACGGGGTCCGACGAGCGGGTGTAGTGGTCGTTCGCGAGGATGTCCATGTGCGGCGCCCAGCGCGCGTAGTCGACGGCGTCGGGCTCTGCCCCGACCATGAAGTTCGTGGTCACGGGCAGGTCCGGGGTGACCTCCTTGAGCACTGCGCGCTCGGCGCGATAGTGCTCGAGGAGCTCGTCGGACGAGAACCGGTCGAAGTCGAGCATCAGGGAGGGGTTCTTCGCGTCGTTGCCGCGGGGCGGCAGGATGTGATCGAACGTCCCGTAGTGGTGGCCCCAGAACGCGGTTCCCCAGGCCTCATTGAGCTTGTCCACCGAGCCGTACCTGCTCTTGAGCCAGTTCCGGAACGCGGCGGCAGAGACGTCGCAGTAGCAGTGTCCGTTCCCGCCGCCGAGCTCGTTGCTCACGTGCCACATCACGACGTGCTCGCGAGAGCCGTAGCGCTCGGCCACCGCTCGGACGATACGGAGCGCGTGCGAGCGGAAGTCCCGGTTGCTCGGGCACCAGCCCAGCCGAGCACCGGGCCAGTGCCTTGTCATGTCGTGGTCGACTGGCGGGAACTCTGGGTGTCGGGCCAGGAGCCAGCTGGGTGGGGCCGCGGTGGGCGTCGCCAGGTCGATGGAGATCCCGTTCTCTCCGAGGAGGTCCACGATCTCGTCGAACCACGCCCAGTCGTAGACGCCCTCTGCCTTCTCGAGCAGGCCCCAGGAGAAGATGCCGAGAGAGACCAGGTTGACTCCGGCCTGGCGCATCAGATCGACGTCTTCTCGCCACACGTCGGGGTGCCACTGCTCGGGGTTGTAGTCGCCGCCGAAGCTGATACCGCTCGTCGGCCAGCTCTGATCGGTGTGGGACAGGGTCATCCTTTGACTCCTCCGGAGATGAGGTCGAGGCGCCAGAAGCGCTGGAGAAACAGCACGAGGGCGATGAGGGGGACGATCGCGACGGCGGCACCGGCGATCGCGAGCGAGTAGAGGGCTGGGGAACCAGAGCCCTGGTTCAGCAGCGAGTTCAGGCCGACGGTCAGGGGGAACGTGGACTGATCGGCGAGCATGATGTAGGGCAGGAGGAAGTTGTTCCAGATACCGACGAACTGCAGCAGGAATACGGTGACCATGCCGGGCACCATCAGCGGCAGGACGATGCTCCGGAAGATGCGCCACTCGCTGGCGCCGTCGATGCGTGCGGCCTCGAGCGCCTCCTGGGCGACGGCACCGTCCGCGAAGACCTTGCACAGGTAGATCCCGAACGGGCTGATGATGCTCGGCAGGAGCACGGACCAGCGCGTCCCGGCGAGCTGGAGGTCCGAGAGCAGGAGGTACTGCGGTACCGCGAGCGTGATGCCAGGGATGAGGAGACCTGCGAGGAGCGCGCCGAAGAAGATCCGGCCGCCGGCGAAGTCGTACTTCGCGAGTGCGTAGCCGCAGGAAGCGGAGACGAGGGTAGAAAGCACGCCGCCGAGTCCGGCGTACAGCAGCGAGTTGAGCGCCCACATGCCGTAGGCGCCGCCCCCGAACGAGAACAGGTCGGCGACGTTCTGCAGGAGGCCGGTGCCCGGGGCGAAGGTGAACGAGCTGAAGAGCTCGCCCGGTGCCTTCGACACGGCGACGAACACCCAGGCGACGGGAATCAGGCAGTAGATCGCGCCGAGGACGAGTACGAGCGTGGGAAGAACCTTGCCGCGGCGCAGAGAAGGTCGTCCGGTGCCTCGAAGTGCGGTCAGGGTCGTCACGCCATCCCCCTTCGGCTGGTACGGCGGACGACCGCCAGGACGGCGAGCGACGCGGCGGCCGTGCCGAGCGCGAGGACCATGGATGCGGCGGCAGCGGATGACAGGTTGTCCAGCACGAACGCGTCGCGGTAGATCGTCATGAGGGGTGCCCACGTGGTGGAGATGCTGTTCGTGAGGGGCTTGAGCATCGCAGGCTCCCCGTACAGCTGGAGCGCTCCGAGCAGAGCGAAGATCGAGGTGAGAACCATCGCGGGCCCCACCAGGGGGACCTTGATCCGCAGCGCGACCTGGACCTCCCCGGCACCGTCGATGCGGGCCGCCTCGATCATCTCGTGCGGGATGCTGCGGAGGGCCGTGTAGATGACGAGCATGTTGAAGCCGACCCCACCCCAGATGGTGATGTTCGCGATCGACCCGTACAGGCCGTCGCGCTCGAGGAATCCGATGGTGCCCAGGCCGAGTGCGCGGGTCACGTGCGAGAACGGGCTGGTGGCCGGCAGGTACATGAATCCCCACATCAGGGCAGCGACGACGCCAGGTACTGCGTAGGGGATGAAGATCGCGGTGCGGCCGAACCGCTTGAACCGGGTCCCGTCGGCGTCGAGCAGGAGCGCGAACACCAGCGCGAGCCCCAGGGTGAGCGGTACCGCGATGATCCCGTAGATCGCCAGCCGTCCCAGGCCGGCGACGAGGCTCGCGTTCGTGAGGACCTCGGCGTAGTTCTCGAACCAGACGAACACCGTCCGGCGGGTCCCGAGGATCCCTCCGCCGGTCAGCCGCTGGGCGAAGAAGCTCGAGCCGAACGCGTACCCGAGGGGGATGACGGTGAAGGCGACGTACAGAACCATCGCCGGGGCGCTGAAGAGATAGGGGGCGAGACGTGGGCGGAGGGACGACGGGCCTCGCGACCCGCGGTGGCCGGTGGGGTGAGTCGCCGTTCGCGCGTCGGCGCGGGCTGTCGTGCGGTGGGTGATGGTCTGCCCTCCCGCCGACTGCGGAGTCACTCGGCCTCCTCGACCGTGAATCCCTGCTCTTTCATGTCCGCCACGACCGCGTCCTGTGTCACGGTGAGGGCGTCCGCCCACGAGGTGCCGTTCTCGACGGCGGCATTCATCGCGTCGGTGAACGCTGCGGCGGCGACGTCGGTGTTGGGCCCCCAGGTGACAGGCCTGGTGTTCTCGGCGATGTCAGCGACGACGTCGTAGTAGTCGGCCTGCTGAGGCATGAGAGCGGGCGGGTCCTGCTCCCTCGCGGCATCCTGTCCGGACAGGGCGGCGGGGTAGCCGTTCTGGACGTTGAGGATCATCTCGGCGCCCTCGTCGCTCGCGTTGAGCCACTTCGCGAACTCGGCCGCCTCTTCCGGATGCTCGCTCGCGGAGGTGACGACCACGGAGGATCCGCCCTGGAACGAGACCGTTGGGTCGTCGGCGTCCCAGCGTGGCAAGGGCGCCAGAGCCCACTTCCCGGCGGTCGACGGTGCGACACCTTCGATGACTCCTGGCGCCCAGACCGCCGAGGGCCAGGTGACCATGGTGCCGTCGTTGAGCTGCTTGTTGTAGGTCGGTGTCAGGAGCGGGTCCGCGCTGATGAGCCCGTCGTCGTACATCCCCTGGAAGAAGTCCATGACTTGGCGCGACTTGTCGCCGTCGATGTTGACCGTCCAGCTGTCGCCGTCCACCGACCACCAGTCGTCGCCGGCCTGTGCGGCGACGGGCGCGTACCAGCCCCAGCCGTCGGTGCTCAGGGATGCCATCGTCAGGTCCGGGTCCTGCTTCTGGATGGCTTCTGCGGCGTCCCGGTAGTCCTGCCAGGTCACGGGAACGGGGACGTCGTACTTCTCGAAGATGTCTTGTCGGTAGAGGAGAGCCATCGGGCCCACGTCCTGCGGGACGGCGAAGGTGTGCCCGTCGAACGTGGTCTGTGCCCAGGAGCCCGGTGCGAAGTTGTCCTTGACGTCGGAGACGTGCTCGGTGATGTCGAGCGGCACGCCGGAGACGACCATCCGGGGGAGCGAGGTGTTCTCGACGAGCGCGAGGTCGGGAGCGTTGCCGGCTCTCAGCGCGGTGACGAGCTTGGCGGACGAGGTCTCGCCCCCACCCATGTCTGTGTGCTTCACCTGGATGTCGGGGTGGGACGCATTGAATGCCTCGACCTCCTCCGCGGAGCCGGGTGCCCAGGCCCAGTACTCCAGCGTCACGGGCGCGCCAGAGCCGTCGCCGGACGCTGCGCAGCCCGTGAGCGCGCTCGTCGCGAGACTGAGACCGAGTACTGCTGCAGTGGTTCGAGGTGTACGCATGACGTCTCCCTTGACCGAGCGTGTGGGACGGATGGCCGCGATCTCCGGCGGCGCCCGTTCAGGTTCGCGGACCCCTGGCGAGTTTGTCAAGCAGCAAAAATAAGAGGGTTGAGAGGGGGTTCCGCCGTTGGTGTCAGGAGGTGCGGAGCCTCAGGGCTCGCCGCTGAGTGGTCGTTGCGGTCGTGGTACGGGTCGAGCGGCGCGTGTCCCGCGTGCGTGTCCGTCTGGGCCGTCGCAGCGGCTCAGTAGCCCTGGGTGGTCAGGCTTCGATAGAGGGCCAGACCGGCGGCGGCCCTCGCCCACTCAACGAAGTCGAAGTCGGGGAGGTCGACCTGGACCTCCCGACCTCCGAGGTGCGTCCGGCGCAACGCGGCGTGGAACGACGCGAGCCTGCCGCGCAGGACGGTATGGCTCTCGCCTGTCAGGACGAGCTTGTCGGGGTCCAGCAAGTTCGCGACATGGCCGGCGGCGGTCCCGAGGCCTTCTGCGGCACGTTCCATGACCTGCGTGCTGAGCTGATCCCCGGAGTCCGCGCGTGCGGAGACCTCGGACATGCTCGTCGAACCCGGCACGCTGCGCACGACCGCCGTGGTCGAGCAGACGCTCCAGAGGCAGCCGTGATGGCCCAGGGGGCACTCGGGCCCGTCGGTGACGACCGGGACGTGGTCGAATCGACCGGCTGTCCCGTGGGCGCCGCGGATGATCTGCCGGTCGGTGACGAGGCCGAAGCCGATCTCCTGGCCCACCGAGATCAGGACCATGCTGTTCTGGCCCTCGGAAAGCTGGGGCCACTGCTCGAACGCCGTGAGTGCGACCACGTCGTCCTCGACCCAGAGCGGGACCGTCGACGTCTCGGCGAACTCTTCTTGGAGGCGGTCGCCGATTCCCCGGATCTGCTCGTGAGCCGGGTCGAGCCCCACACGATGCAACGGTCCGCAGACGGCCACCGCTGCTACCCGGAACGATGATGCGGTCTCGTGGAGCCATCGCGACGCCAGATCCACGACCTCGGTCGGTGACCCGGTCTGCAGGGATGTGCTGTCCTCCCACACCACCGTCCCGTCCAGGTCCACCAGCGCAGCGATGACGTCGGTCCCGCGCAGGTGCAGCCCGAGAAACTGGAAGGCGGTGGTCACGGCGTGAAGCATCTCTGCCGGTCGCCCCGTGGAGGCTCGGAGCTCGCGCTGCCCCTCGACCAGGAGACCGGCCTCCTCCAGGTCGCGGGTGATGGCGGTGAGCCGAGCCCGTGAGATCCCGAGCTTCCGGGCGATGTCGCTGCGCGACAAGCCGCCCCGCCAGAGGACCTGGTTGAAAGCGGCCTGTGTTGTCGGGTGGAACTCGGGCCATCGCTCGACACCGTTCCGCCGGTGAGCGGTCGCCCTGTTCATCGCGACGAACGTACCAGAGCGCGGGTGAGTCGCCCCGTTCGTGGGACCGTGCCCACCCGCGAGTCTGGTCACGGTGATCAGGTCGGTTCTGTCGTGACGCCTTCGACGGCGGCCACCGTGGCGACCGCGGGTGTGCCTCTGGCCGACTCGAAGGTCACGGTCAGTCGTCCGACGGTCACCGCTGGGAAACGCATCACTCGGCGATACCCGACGGACCCGGCCTCGGCGAGAACGACCTCGTCGCCGTCCACGACAGCACGGACGCTCACGCCCTCGACGCGTTGGCCGTGGCGGATGTCCTCACTGACCACGACTGCGGCGACGGGTCGTGGCTCGTCGAACGTCAGCACGACCGCCGGGCGCGGATCGTCGGGGTCGGGGCGCCACGAGGTGTCCGGACGAGGTCCGAACTCGCACGAGAACGCAGTCGGGAGCGCGTCCGACCCGGCCTCGCGGCCGAGGACCGTGGACGGGTGGGCGAGCGACGGCACAACCCGTGTGCGAAAGTTCTCGATGAGCTCGCCCAGCCGTGCGAGCTCCCGCTCGTCCGGCGCGGCCACGCGACCGCTCATGTCTGGTGGCACGTTGAGCAGGAACGTCGCGTTGCCCCCGGTCGAGCTGCACCAGATCTCGAAGAGCTCCTCGGCCGTGCGGACAGCGGCGTCCTCGGCGGAGTGGTGGAACCAGCCCGGCCGGATGGAGGTGTTGACCTCGGCGGGGTACCAGACCAGGTCGTCGAGGTGGCCGCTGAGAGCCTCGCGGCTACCGAGGTCCTCGTCGTCGCTGCGCACGAACCGGGAGAACCGGCCGTCGTCCACGTGCTGGGACTGTTCCGCGATGCGTTCGGCGTCACGGAGCTTGCCGGGGACTACGCTCCACTCGTCTTCCCGTGTGTGCCCGGCCTCGTTGCCGCACCAGCGGACGTCCGGGCCGCAGACGCTGATGACCGCGTCCGGCTGGAGGCGCCGGATCGTCTCGTAGTAGCGGTCCCAGTCGTAGTGCTGCACCCGTCCGTCGAGGCTTTCGCCGTTGGCGCCGTCGAACCAGACGGAGAAGATCGGGCCGTACCGGGTGAGGAGCTCGGTGAGCTGGGCGACGAAGAAGTCGTCGTAGGCCCGGCCGGAGCCGTAGGTGCTCTCCGTGCGGTCCCACGGTGACACGTACACGCCGAAGCGGAGGCCGTGCCTCCTTGCCGCGCTCGCCGCCTCGGCGACGAGGTCGCCGGAGCCGTCGCGCCACGGGGATGACGACACGGAGTGGCTCGTCACCCTGCTGGGCCACAGACAGAACCCGTCGTGATGCTTGGCGGTGAGGATGACCCCCGTCATGCCGGCGCTCTTGATCGCGCGCATCCACTGGTCGGTGTCGAGGGCGACGGGGTGGAAGAGCGCAGGGTCCTCGTGGCCGAGTCCCCACTCGCGGTCCGTCATCGTATTCATCCCGAAATGGATGAACGCGTAGAACTCCAGCTGCTGCCAGGCGGCCTGGCGCTTGTCCGGCCTCACCGCGGTGAGGCGGTCGATATCGTCGATGGTCGATGTCATCGTGAAGTGTTTCCCGCCCTGTGCTCGTTGCCGTCGGTCCGACCTGTTTATTTCGTCGGTTGACAAACGGTCATGCTACAAGGCGACGGTCCTGCGTGCCAGCGTCCGGGAGGCGGGCGTGCCACGTCCGGTCCGAGGTCGACCATGGCGTCCATGCGGCGAATGCGTCGCATCGTGCGCCACCAGCAGGCCGGCTGCGGATGCGGTCGCTCACCGGCGCAGCCGCACGTCCTCGTGCTCGAGCTCGGCGATGTCGGCGGACGTCGCGCGGAGCAGCCGGTCGGCCAGGTCCCGCAGGGCGCGGGACGCGGCCAGCTCCTCGCCGATCTCGGTGACCGACGGGTCGTGGGGGTTGCGGCGTGCCCGGCCGCGGCCCTCCAGCGACGTGCCGCTCGACGTCGTCAGGACGGCGTGCGCCGTGGTCACGATGCCGTCCTGCCCGGCGTCGTCGGCGTCGAACAGCTGGATCGCGACCTTCCACGTGTGGGCCATGACTGGCACTCCTGTCGTCGTGTGCGGCGCGGCGAGGTCCCGCACGGTCCGTGACCCCAGCCTCGCCTCCGCCGCGCCGCTCGGGCAGGGGCGGGTGGACCTGTGCCGAGGGGAGGACCGACGCGTCACGCCGGGACCAACGGCCCTGCCGTGGCCCGCCCGGTCGCGCCGATCGTGGAGGGGATGCGCCTGCGGCCGCGGGCCGAGCGGAGGAGGACGGCCATGAGCACGGAGGGCACCCGGAACACCGAGGGCACGGGCACGCCGGCGGGGGGAGCGAGCACCACGACGAGTGCCGCGCACCGGTCGGGCCGCGAGCTCGCGGAGCACCTCACGGGCCTGTGGCCTCCGCGGTGGGACGCCTGGCCGTTCACCGAGGTCTTCGCCGGACGTGACCCGGGGCCGGGCGTCGGAGCCCTGATCCGCGTCGAGGAGGCCCGCGAGGGGGACGAGCTGGTGATCCGTGCGGAGCTTCCCGGTCTCGACCCCGAGAAGGACGTCGAGGTCACCGTGGACGACGGCATCCTCACCATCGCGGCGCACCGCGAGGAGCGGACCTCCGAGCACGAGGGCGGCTACCGCAGCGAGTTCCGGTACGGACAGTTCGAGCGCCGGCTGCGGCTCCCGCGCGACGCGAGCAGCGACGTGACGGCCACGTACCGGGACGGCGTCCTGGAGGTCCGGGTCCCGGTGCCGGCCGAGCGTCCCGCAGCGCGCACGATCGAGGTGCGGCGCGCCTGAGCGCCGCCGACCGTCATGCGTACCGTCGTGGTGACCGGGGCGGCCTCGGGGATCGGGCTCGCCACCCGACGGCTCCTCGCGGGCCGCGGGGCGCGGACCGTCGGCGTGGACGTGCAGGACACCGGGGACATCGACGTGGTGGCCGACCTGGCGACGCCGGAGGGCCGTGCCGACCTGTGCGACGGGGTCCGGCGCCTCGCCCCCGACGGTGTCGACGCGGTGGTCGCCAACGCCGGGCTGGCACGGGAGGACCCGCTGACCGTCGCGGTGAACTACTTCGGCACGGTGGCCACGCTCGACGGCCTGCGGACGGCGCTCGCCGGCTCGCAGGCCCCGCGCGCCGTCGCGACCGCGTCGATGGCGAGCCTGCTGCCCCGGGACGCCACGCTCGTGGACCGGTGCCTGGCCGGCGACGAGCCCGCGGCGCTCGCTCGATCCGCCGAGCTGGTGGGCTCCGGCCGGGGCGGGCTCGTCTACGCCAGCACCAAGGCAGCGCTTTGCCGGTGGGTCCGACGGAACGCCCCGGGGCCGGAGTGGGCCGGAGCGGGGATCCCGCTGAACGCGATCGCGCCCGGGGTGGTGGAGACCCCGATGGTGGCCGACATGCTGGCGACCGCGGAGGGGCGTGCCGCCATCCAGGCGGCGGTGCCGATGCCGCTGCACGGGTTCATGACCGCGCAGGTGCCCGCCCTGCTGCTCGCATGGCTGGTGGGCGAGGAGAACACGCACGTGTGCGGGCAGGTCGTCTTCGTCGACGGCGGCTCGGACGTCGTGCTGCGCGGTGACACGACGTGGTGACCGGCGTCGAGGTGACCGGCGTCGAAGACGGACGACGAAGCCCGGCAGGCACGCCTGCGGCCGGGCAGGCCTGGAAGAGGGACGAGGTGCGGACGGTGGACGAGCAGCAGGAGATCCGGATCATCGAGTCGGTGGAGCAGCCGACTCTCGGGTTCCGGCAGGTGGTGCGCATGCAGGACCTGCCCGCGCTCTTCGAGCGGATGATCCCCCGGGCGGCGGGTCTCGTGGAGCGCGCCGGAGCCCGGCCTGCCGGGCCGCCCTACGCGCGGTACCGCGGACACCTGGGCGACGGCGTGGACGTGGAGGTCGGGTTCCCGGTGGTCGAGCCCGTGCGGGAGCCGGCGGGACCGGGCGGCCTGCCGGGTGCCGAGGAGCCGGACGGTGGAGTGGCGGTCGCCGACGCGCTCCCGGAGGCGAGGGTCGTCGAAGTCGTCCACGTCGGGTCGTACGAGACGCTCCCGGACACGTACGCCCGGCTGGAGTCGTGGATGACGGAGCACGACCTGCGGTCCGTGGACCAGTCGTGGGAGCTGTACGAGGCGGGTCCCGAGTCGGACCCCGACCCGGCCACGTGGCGCACGAGGATCGCGGTGGCCGTCGCGGGCCCGGCCGTCGAGGCGTGAGCGCCGTCGGCACGGCCGGGACCTTCGGCCCCACGGAGACGGGACCGGCGGCACTTCAGGGCGGCACCGACGAACCGGTGTCCTGAGGCAAGGAGGTGAGCGTCCATGGACGTCACGAAGTCGTACAGGTGGCCGCACGGTGTGGTGGTGGGGTTCGACGGGTCGCCCGACAGCAGGCACGCGCTGGAGTGGGCGGTCGCGACGGCCGCTCGCCACGAGGCGCGGCTGTCGCTCCTCACGGCCTACGCCGCGCCGTACGGGATGACCGGGGCGTACGTCGACCAGACCGACGTGCACCGGTCGTACGTCGACGAGGCGCGGCGGGCGATCGCCGACCTGGGGATCCCCGCCCCCGGCGAGGTCGGCGTCGAGGCGTTCACCGGGTCCGCCGTGCATCTGCTCGTGAGGAGCTCGCGCACGGCCGACCTCGTCGTCGTGGGGCGCAGCGGACGGTCCGGCATGGAACGGCTCGTGCTCGGGTCCGTGTCCGCGGCGATGGCGGCGACGGCGCGAGGTCCGGCGGCCGTGGTCCCGCCCGGTGCGTCCACGTCCGCGCCCGAGCGCGTCGTCGCGTGCGTCGATCCCTACGACGACCCGGGCCCCCTGCTCGACCTCGCCTTCGCGGAAGGGCGCGCGGCCGGGCGCCCGGTGGTGCTGCGGCACGTCTTCGACCCCGACCCGCCGGCGCACGTCGTGACCGAGGTCCTCGGGGATCCCGCCCCGCCGGTGCTCCAGGAGCGTGCCGAGGCTCTCGAGTCCTGGGCCGGCAAGTACACCGACATCGAGCACACGGTCGAGATCCGGCGCGGCCCGGCGCGCGAGGCGCTCCTCGAGGGGGTCACCCCACGTGACCTGCTCGTGCTCGGCGGCCGCCGCCACCCCCGCGTCGTCGGCCGCCTGATGGGTTCGGTGGCGGACGCCGTGCTGCGGTACGCGCCGTGCGCGGTGGTCGTCGCCCACGAACGGAGGGACCGTGAGGAGCGCTGACGCCGACGCCGTGGACGACGAGTCGGCCCTGGTGGTCTACGAGTCCAGCTTCGGCAACACCGCGAAGGTCGCCGAGGCCGTCGCCGACGGTCTCGGCAGGCACATGCCGGTACGTGTCGTCGCCGTCGACGAGCCTGGAGCACGCCAGGAGGCGGACGACACCCTCGTCGTCGTCGGAGGACCGACGCACGCCTTCAGCATGAGCCGGCCACGGACGCGGCGCGAGGCGCAGGAGCGCGCGGACACCCTCCCGCGGGACACCGCCGGGATCCGGGACTGGATCGACATGCTGCCGGCCGACCGGCCGGACCGCCTGTACGCGACGTTCGACACCCGTGTCGCGGGCGCGCGCCATCTTCCCGGCTCGGCGGCGCGGGCCGCCGAGCGCGAGCTGCGCCGGGGCGGTCACCGGACCGTCGTGCACGGCGAGTCCTTCTACGTCGCCGACGTCGAGGGGCCGCTGCTGCCCGACGAGGCCGAGCGAGCCCGGGCCTGGGGCGAGCATCTCGCACGCGAGGCGGCCGACGTGCGGCGCAGGCCGTGATCGGCCCCCGCGACACACGGCCGGCAGGCGCACGGTGGCGAGCGTGGCGGACGAGGTGGCCGGCCTGTCGGCGTCCGAGGCGGCGCACCGTCTCCGGGAACGCGGCCCGAACGTCCTCCCGCGCGCACGACCGCCGTCGTCGGCACGCCTCGCCGTCGCGCAGCTGACGCACTTCTTCGCCCTCCTGCTGTGGGGCGCGGCCGTCCTCGCCTGGGTCGGAGGCATGCCACAGCTCGCCGTCGCCACGGTCGCGGTGGTGATCGTCAACGGAGCGTTCGCGTTCGCGCAGGAGCACCGGGCGGACCGTGCCGGTCAGCGGCTGCTGGACCTGATGCCGGCACGCGCCACCGTGGTGCGTGACGGTCGTCGCCGCCTGATCGACGCGCGTGACGTGGTGGTCGGAGACCTGCTGGTGCTCGAGGCGGGCGACGCGATCTGCGCTGACGCCCGCCTCGCCGGCGCGGACGGGTTCGCCGTCGACGCCTCGGCGTTGACCGGGGAGAGCGCCGCGACACATCCCGCCACGGCTGAGACGGTCCGCGCCGGCACCTATGTCCTGGAGGGCGAGGCCACCGCCGAGGCCACGGCGACGGGCGAAGCCACCGAGCTGGCCCAGGTCGTGCGTCTGACCAGACGGTCCAGGCGGTCGGCCAGCCCGCTGGACCTGCGGCTGCGGCGCGTCGTGCGCACGATCGCGGGCATCGCGATCGCCATCGGCGGCACGTTCTTCGCCGTCACCCTGGTTCTCGACGTCCCGCCCTCCGACGGCTTCCTCTTCGCGGTCGGCGTCGCCGTCGCCCTGGTCCCCGAAGGGCTGCTGCCCACCGTGACGTTGTCGTTGGCCCGTGGAGCGCAGCGCATGGCGGCGAGCAACGCCCTCGTGCGGCGGCTGGACGCCGTCGAGACCCTGGGCGCCACCACGTTCGTCTGCACGGACAAGACCGGCACCCTGACTCGCAACGAGATGTCGGTCGTCGCGGTCTGGACCCCGCGCGGGGCGGCTGAGGTCGTCGGGCACGGCTACGCCCCGACGGGCAGGATCACCGCCGTCCCCGGGCGGGCCGGCACGGGGGCGGCGACCGCCGCGGACCACGAACGCGACGTGCGGGCCGCGGTGCGCGACCTGGCGCTCGGCGCCACCCGCTGCTCGACGGGCAGACTGCTGCGCAGCGGTGAGACGTGGACCCCCCACGGGGATCCCATGGAGGTGGCCCTTCACGTCCTGGCACTGCGCGCCGGCGTCGACGTGGCGGCCGCGGAGGCCGCACGACCGGTGCGCCGACGACTCCCGTTCGACGCCCGTCGCCGGCGCATGTCCGTGCTCGCGGGGGACCGGGTGTTCGTCAAGGGTGCTCCCGACGCCGTGGTCCCGCTCACCGCCGACCCGGGGGCGGCGGACGACGCGCTCGCCGAGCTCACCGGTCGGGGTCTGCGGGTGCTGGCCGTCGCGGCGCGCCCGGCCCGGGAGAGCGACGTGCGGGACCGGGCGGCACGCGTGGAGGCCGGCCTCGGGCTGCTCGGGCTGGTGGCGCTGCAGGACCCGGTGCGGGACGACGTCCACGCGGCCGTGGCCTCGTGCCGCGCCGCCGGGATCCGGCTCGCCATGCTCACGGGGGACCACCGCAGGACCGCCGCGGCCGTCGCGCGGGAGGTGGGCCTGTGTCGTGGTGAGCCGACGGTCGTCGAGGGCGCGGCCCTGCCGGCGGACGACGACGCGCTCGGCCGGCTCGTCGACCGGGACGGTCTCGTCGTGGCGAGGGTGACGCCCGAGGACAAGCTGCGCATCGCCCGGGCGCTGCGTGCCCGGGGCCACGTGGTCGCGATGACGGGAGACGGGGTCAACGACGCCCCGGCGCTCCGGGAGGCCGACGTCGGGGTCGCCATGGGCCGTGGCGGCTCCGACGTGGCGCGTGAGGCCGCGGACGTCGTGCTCCTCGACGACGCCTTCGGCAGCATCGTAGCGGCGGTGGAGCTGGGACGGGCGACGTTCTCCAACATCCGCAAGTTCCTCACCTATCACCTGACGGACAACGTCGCCGAGCTCACCCCGTTCCTCGTGTGGGCGCTGAGCGGCGGGTCCGTCCCGCTGGCGCTCACCGTGCTGCAGATCCTCGCCCTGGACATCGGGACCGATCTGCTGCCCGCGCTCGCGCTGGGCGCCGAGCCCCCGGACCGGCGGACGATGGGCCCGCGGGAGCGGACGGGAGCGCTCGTCGACCGACGGGTGCTGCTGCGCGTCTTCGGCGTCCTCGGGCCCGCGGAGGCGGCAGTCGAGATGGCAGCCTTCGTCGCGGTGCTCGGGCTCGCGGGCTGGAGCCTCGGGGCGGACGTCTCCGCCACGACACTCGCGCTCGCCTCGGGTGCGGCCTTCACCGCGGTCGTGCTGGGCCAGCTCGGCAACGTCTTCGCCTGCCGGAGCGAGCACCGCTGGGCGGGCGCGCTCCCGCTCGGCGGGAACCACCTGCTCCTGACGGCCGTCGTCGTGGGCCTGCTGCTGCTCGGCCTGTTCCTGTCCGCGCCGCTGTCGGAGGTGCTGGGCGGCAGCCCCCCGCCGGCGGTGGGATGGGCGGTGGCCGGCTTCGCCCCGGTCCTCGTCGTGCTCGCCGACGCCGCGGACAAGGCGGCCCGCCGGCGTGCCCACCGCGGGCGGCGCCGGGGGAGCGGCCGTTCGCCGCTCAGGTCGTCGTCATGACGAGCGACCCGGCGGCGCGCCCGGCACGGAGGTCGTCGAGCGCGGCACCGGTCCGCTCGAACGGGTAGGTCGTGACGCTCGGGGCGACGTGGAGCGTGTCGGCCAGGCGCAGGAGCGTGTCGCCGTCGGCGCGCGTGCTCGCGGTGACGGTGCGCAGGTCCCGCTCGCCGAACAGGTGGCTCGTGTAGCTCATCGACGGCACGTCGCTCATGTGGATGCCGGCGAGCACCACGGTGCCGCCGTGGGCGGTGGCCTCCAGCGCCAGCGGCACCAGCTCGCCCGCGGGCGCGAAGACGATCGCGGAGTCCAGGGGCGCCGGCGGCCGGTCCGTGGCGCCACCCACGAAGTCCGCGCCGCCGCGCCGCGCCAGCTCCCGGTTCTGCGCGCCCCGCGTCATGACCGAGAGCCGTGCGCCGGCCGCCGAGGCCAGCTGGGCGGTGAGGTGCGCGCTGGAGCCGAAGCCGTACAGACCCAGCATGCCCCCGGGCGGCAGGCAGGCCCGGACGAGCGCCCGGTAGCCGATGATGCCCGCGCACAGCAGCGGGGCGGTCGCGACGGGATCCAGCCGGTGCGGCAGCCGGTACGTGAACGCCTCCGGCGCCACCGTGAGCTCGGCGAACCCACCGTGCGCGTCCCACCCGGTGAAGCGGGAGGCGGGGCAGAGGTTCTCCCGTCCGTCCCGGCACCACCGGCACACGCCGCACGTGCGCCGCAACCAGGCGACGCCCACACGGTCGCCGGGCCGCAGCCGGCGGACGGCCGGTCCGGCGTCGACGACCGTCCCGACGACCTGGTGGCCGGGGACCACCGGTGACAGGTGCACGGGGAGCTCCCGGTCCACCACGTGCAGGTCGGTGCGGCACACGCCGCAGGCCTCGACCCGGACCAGGACCTCGTCGGGACCGGGGCGCGGCTCCGCCAGCTCCGCGAGGGTCAGGCTTCCTGCCGAGCCCCCCGTCGTCCACGCCCGCACGACCGTCGACCCCGGGCGCGGTCAGACGGGCTCGGACACGGTGCGCGGCGTGTGCGCGACCGCGACCACGCAGGGGGCGTCCGCGAGCAGTGCGTCGGGCACCGACCCCAGCAGCCGGCCGGCGAGGCGGGAGTGCCGCCGGCCGCCGACGACCAGCAGGTCGTCCGGGGTGGCGTGCTCGAGCAGGACCTCCGCGGCCACCCCCGGGCGGGCGTCCACCTCGCAGGTGACGCCCGGGTATCGCCCGGACCAACGGTCCAGCAGCCCGCGCAGCGCCTGGTGGATCTCCGGAGGGTCGCCGGACCCGGACTCCCGGGCGACCTGAGTGGCCGGCTGGATCGCGTGCACGAGCGCGACGGGGCTGCCGGAGCGGTCGGCCTCGGAGAACGCCAGGTCGAGGGCGGTCGTGGGGTCGTCGTCGAACCCCACGCCGACGACGACGCGCGCCGGCGCGGTGCCGGTCGAGCCGGCGGGCACCACGGCCACCGGGCCGTGCGCGTGCGCCGCGGTCGCGGCGGACACCGAGCCCAGGATCCGGTGCGTCCGGCCCGTGCCCCGGCGACCCACGACCACGAGGGCGGCGTCGCGCGACTGCAGGACGAGCACGGAGGCGGGCGTGCCGGTGCTGCCGGACGCGTCGACGGGCGTCGCCCCGTCGGGACGCGGCCCGCTGCGCTCCAGGGCGTGCCGCAGCAGGGCCTCGGTCGTCTCCTGGATCGCGCCGGGGTCGTAGGCGGGCACCGGGGTGATCGGCCCCACCGGGATGACCTCGGCGTGCGAGAGGGTCAGGCGGGCGTCGTGGCGGTCCGCCGCCGCGAGCGCCCAGCCGAAGGCGTGGTAGCTCTCGTCGGAGCCGTCGACGCCGACGACGACGCCGTGCGACCAGGTGATGCTCATGCTCGTCCGTTTCTCGCCACGCGGCGTGTCTCGGGATCGGTCAGGCGGTGCGGCGGAGCAGGTCCCGCTGGGGGGCCTGCTCCGCCGCGGCCCGGGCGGGGAGGCGGACGAGCGCCTGGGGTCGCCCGTCCACCCCCCACGCCTGCTCGACGCCGTCCCTCGTCGGGCCGTCGTCGAAGACACGGGCGGAGCACGACGCGCGCACCCCGCGGGAGGCGGCGACCAGGAGCATGCGCTCCATCGCCTGGCCGGCGACGAGCCAGTTGTACGGCCCGTCCCCGATCGTCGTCACGACGGCTCCGGCGAGCGGCGGCCGTTCCACCGGGTCCGCCGGGGCCCTGCCCTCGACGCCGGCCAGGTCGTCCGGCCCGAGGAACGTGAGCCCGGCGTGCTCGCGCACGGCCGCACGCCGGAGCACGTCGGTCAGCGGCCCGTCGACGGCGCGGCCCGCAGGCGTCGGGAGCGGAGCTCCCAGCGACGCCGGTGCCCGGCGTGGTGCCGACATCGCCTCGTGCAGGCCGGGCTCGTCGAAGTAGCGTGCCGCCGACGGGCTCATCTGGATGCGTGCGGCCACCAGCGGGTCGGAACGGTCGGGAAGAAGCCGGGCATAGGCGTCGAGCCCCTCGTGCTCGGCGGCGACGCGGACGTTGAGCACGAACGCACCGCAGCTGAGATAGGTCTCCCGGTGCGCCCCCGCGTGCTGGTCCACCCACGACGGGCCCACCCGCACCGTGATACCGCCGTCGTCGACCTCCACGAGCCACGGCAGCGCCCGCGGCAACCTCGGTGCGCGCATGCCGGCGGTGATGATCCGCTCGGTGCGCCTGCGTGCGTCGCTCATGTCGCCTCCCCCTCGAGCCGCCACGGCCCGAACCTCTCGATGACGCCACCCTCGCCGTCAGCGTGCGCCGGGGGACAGGGCCGAAGGTCCCGCGCCGCGCGCAGGTAGTCCCGTGTCGCTGGGTGACGGCGGGCCCATCGGCCGGGGCGCCGGGGGCCGTTCCGCCCTGTCCGGCGCCCGGGCGCGGTGGTGCGCTGGACCCGTCGGGGCGGGAGGGTGACGGCGGGGGCCTGCACGGGCACGAGGGAGGACTCGATGGACGTCGTCGACGCGCGGGTGGAGCGGATCGTGGAGTCGGCCGGGCGGGCGCCGAGCGTGCACAACACGCAGCCGTGGCGGGTGCGGTTCGACGGCAGCACCCTCGAGGTGCGTGCCGACCCGGCCCGTCAGCTGCGGCACACGGACCCGCAGGGTCGCGAGATGCTCATCAGCTGCGGGGCCTTCCTGTTCAACGCCCGGACGGCCGCGCGACGCGAGTCGTTGCGCCCGCGCGTGCGGGTGCTGCCCGACCCCGCCGACCCCGGGCTGGTCGCGGTCGTGGACCTGGATCCAGGGCCAGGGCCGGAGACGGACGAGCTCGAGCTGGCCGTGGCGATCCAGCGGCGCGTCACCTCGCGGGTGCCGTTCGACGACCAGCCCCTGGACGTCGACGTCCTGGAGGCGCTGCGCGCTGCGGCGCGCGACGAGGGCGCCGGGCTGCGCGCGGTCCCCGCGTCCGACCCCGTGCGCGAGCAGGTCCTGGCGCTCGTGCGCCGGGCGGAGGCGCTCGCGGCCGAGGACGAGGTCGGCGTCGGCGAGGAGCGGGCCTGGACGGGTGGGGCGCGCTCGGCCCGGCCGGACGGGATCCCGCGCGACCTGCTGGGGCCCGCCGCCGCGGAGGAGGGGGCACCCGTGCGCCGGTTCAGCGCGCGCTCGGGCCTGGTGCACTTCGAGCGGCGGTCGACGATGGCGGTCCTCACGACGCCGGGCGACTCGCCCCGGGACTGGGTCGCCGCCGGGCAGGCGCTCGAGCACCTGCTGCTCGTCGCGACCACCTACTTCGTGCACGCGTCGTTCGCCACGACGGTGCTGGAGAACCCGACCACCCGCCACGACCTGAGCACGGTGCTGTCCCTGGGTGCGGCGCCGCAGATGCTCATGCGGCTCGGGTACAGCGCCCGCCCGGCGCGCACACCACGGCGGCCCGTGGACGACCTGGTCCGGGAGCACCGGACGTCGGCCCGCCCCGGCGGGGGCCGACGGCCCGGGGACGGGTGAACCGAACGGCACGGTCGTCGGTGCCCCCTCGGCCCTGCCGGGCGCGCCGGGCCGGGAGCACGGTGAAGAGGTGCGCGGGGAGCGCGCACGGACCGACCCGGGGAGCGTGTGATGGAGCCGAGGCACGACGAGCCCGTCGTGGTGGGGATCGACCGCTCGGCGGACTCCTCGCGCGCGCTCGCCTACGCCGTCTGCGAGGCCGAGCGCGAGCACTGCTCCCTGTGGCTGATCACCGCCGTCCACGACGTCGTGCCGGTCGGGCCGATGCTGCCGCTGCTGGCGAGCGACCCGCTCGTCGACGTCGGGCACGAGCGGCTCGCCGAGGCCGACGCGCTCGTGGAACGGCTCTCGGAGGGGCGGGTCCGCACCCGGCTGCAGGTGGCCCTGGGGCCCGCCGCGGAGCTGCTGGCGACGGCGGGGCGCCAGGCGCGCCTGGTGGTCCTCGGCCACCGCGACGGCACGCGTGCGCAGCGGCTGTTCACCGGGAGCACCACCTTCGGCGTCGTGGCCCGGGCGACCTGTCCGGTCGTGAGCGTCCCCGAGGTCTGGGACCAGGGCCGAGAGCACGGACGCCTCGTCGCGGGTGTCGACGGGTCCGCGGGTTCCGCCGCGGTGCTGGCTCGCGCGTTCGCCCTCGCGGCGCAGCGCGGGGCCCGCCTGGAGATCCTGCACTGCTGGCGGCTCGACCCGTTCTACAGCTACCTCGTGGACGAGTGGTCGGTGCAGCAGGAGTGGGGCACCCAGTCGCACCGCATCATCGACGGGCTCGTCGCGCGTGCCGCCGCCGGGTACCCGGGCGTGCGGTACGAGACCCGGATGGAGTACGCCGACGTCGCGGACACGCTCGTGAGGCGCGCGGCCGAGGCCGACGTCCTCGTCATCGGGCGCCACGGGCGCGGCGGACTGGGGACGCGGATGGTGTCGTCCGTGCTCGGCACCGTGACGCGCACCGTGCTCCAGCACGCCCCCTGCCCGGTGGAGGTGGTCCCGGTGCCGGCGCGGGTGGAGGCCGCCCCCGAGACCGCGGACGAGACCACGGAGGCGACCGCGGACGTGACCACGGACGTGACCGCGGACGAGACCGTGGACGAGAGCACCGAGGACACCAGACCGTCGCCCCCGCCGGGGGCGCTCCCTGAGGAGGCACCATCATGAGTGACGTCCACGAACGGCGTCGGCACGCCGCGGCACCGCCGCCCGAGGCGTCGGCGCACGTCGCCGACCACGGACCCGTCGTCGAGCAGGAGCGGTCCTCGCGCCGCGCGCTGCGGGTCGTCGGAGGCCTGATCCGGATCAGCCTCGGCTGGGTCTTCCTGTGGGCCTTCCTCGACAAGACGTTCGGCCTCGGGCACGAGACCGCGTCCGCCGACGCCTGGCTGCGCGGCGGCGAGCCGACCACCGGCTTCCTCGCCGGGGCGACGGCCGGCCCGTTCGCCGGGTTCTACCAGGGGCTGGCCGGGCAGTCGTGGCTCGACTGGCTCTTCATGATCGGTCTGCTCGGCATCGGGGTCGCGCTGATCCTCGGGGCCGGCGTACGGATCGCGGCCGGGGCCGGGGCCGTCATGCTGGTCCTCATGTGGACGGCCGTGCTCCCGCCCGCGAACAACCCGTTCATGGACGACCACCTGATCTACGCCCTGGTCCTCGTGGCCCTGGCGCTCGGGGACGCCGGTCGGACGCTCGGGATCGGCCGGTGGTGGGAGCGGACCGCGCTGGTGCGACGTTGGCCGGCGCTCACCTGAGCCCGCCCGACGCGGGGCTCGCCGGTGGCGGTGGTCCGGTCTACGCTCAAGACGTGGACCGGACCACCCGTGAGGTGGAGGACGCCATCCTGCAGGCGGTCAACGGCGTCTCCACCGACTTCGACCTGCGGGACCTCCTCGTGGGCGTGGTCCGTGCGGCCTGCAAGCTCGCCGGCGCCCGCTACGGTGCGCTCGGCGTGATCGGGCGCTCGCGGCGCGAGCTCGTCGAGTTCATCGCCGAGGGCATCGACGAGGACGGCCGGCGCGCGATCGGCGACCTGCCCACCGGGCGCGGGCTGCTGGGACACCTCATCACCCACCACGAGACGCTGCGGCTCGACGACCTCGCCGACCACCCGTCGTCCTCCGGGTTCCCGCCGAACCACCCGCCGATGACGTCCTTCCTCGGCGTCCCCGTCACGGTGCGCGGGCAGGTCTTCGGGAACCTCTACCTGACGGACAAGACCAACGGCCGCAGGTTCACCGCCGCCGACGAGCGGGCGGTCGTCGCCCTGTCGGGGTTCGCCGGCCTGGCCATCGACCATGCGAGGCTGCTGATGACGGCGGAGCGCCGGGCGCGCTGGTTCGAGGCGACCGCCGCGCTGCCCGGCGAGGTGCTGCGCACCGTCCGCCCGGACGACGCGCTCGACGCCGTCCTGCGGCAGGCCCTGCAGGGGGCCGCCGGGCAGGTCGCCATCGCCGTCGCCCCCGACCCCGACCCGGTGGCCCTGGGCCGGTTCACGGTGCGTGCCGCGAGCGGCGACGGGACCCACGACCCGTACGAGACGCTGGAGAAGGTCCGCCCGACGCTCATGCTGGCGATGGCCAGCGGCAGCACCCGCTGGGCCGACCTCGGTGACGGGGGCGTCGTCATGACGCGGTTGTCGATCGACGCGCTCACCCGTGGCGCCCTGGTCGTCGTGCTGCCGCGCGAGCCGTACCTGGACGGTGCCGGCGACGACACGGACCTGGTCGCGAACTTCGCCGGGCAGGCCTCGCTCGTCCTCGAGCGGCGCCACACCCGCGAGATGCAGCAGCAGCTCGCCGTCCTGGCGGAGCGCAACAGGATCGCCCGGGACCTGCACGACGGCGTGACGCAACGCCTGTTCGCCCTCGGCCTGCAGCTCAAGATCCTCGAGAAGGGGCTGCCGGAGCAGGACCGCACGGCCCTGCGCACGGTGATGGACGAGCTCGACGCCACCATCACCGAGGTACGCCGGTCGATCGTCGACCTGCGCCCGGTCGACCAGCACCGGGCCTCGCTGCGTGCCAAGGTGCAGAGCCTGGTCGCCGAGTACGGGCCGGCCCTGGGGCGTCCGCCCGTGCTGACCGTCGAGGGTCCCCTGGACACCCTGGTGGAGCCGTCGGTCCACCACCACGTGGTCGCGGTGCTGCGCGAGGGGCTGTCCAACTGTGCCCGGCACGCCGGCGCCAGCACCGTGTGGGTGGCGGTCACCGCCACGCCCCAGCGCCTGACGTGCGTGGTCAGCGACGACGGCGTCGGGCCGGCGCCGTCGGCCCCGCGCAGCGGCCTGCGCAACCTCGGCGACCGGGCCACCGAGCTGGGCGGGACGCTCGCCCTCGAACGGCGCGTCCCGTCGGGCAGCACGCTGACCTGGCAGGTGCCCCTGCCCGCCCCTGCGTAGCGCGGACGTCCCGGCTACCCCAGCAGCCGGGCCGCCAGCACCGCGGCCTGCGTCCGGGAGCGCAGACCGAGCTTGGTCAGGATGTTCGACACGTAGTTCTTCACCGTCTTCTCGGACAAGAACATCTTCGCACCGATCTGCCGGTTGGTGAGCCCCTGGGCGACGAGGGCCAGCACCTTCACCTCCTGCTCGCTCAGCGCGCCCAGCACCGGGTCCTGCGCCGGGCCGGACCGCACCCGGTCCAGGACCCGTGAGACGAGGGCCGGGTCGATGAGGGACTGGCCGGCCGCCACCCGCCGGACCGCGTCGACGACGTCCGAGCCCGAGACGACCTTGAGCAGGAACCCTGAGGCGCCGGCCATGATCGCGGCGAACAGGGCCTCGTCGTCGTCGAAGGACGTGAGCATCAGCGCCCGCAGCTCGGGCATGGCGGACCGCAGCTCGCGGCACACCTCCACCCCGGAGCCGTCGGGGAGCCGGACGTCGAGCACGGCGACGTCGGGGCGGTGGGGCGGGATGTCCCGCAGCGCCTCGCGGGCGGACCCCGCCTCGCCGACGACCTCCATGCCGTCCTCGGTGCTGAGGAGCCCGCGCAGGCCGCGCCGGACGAGCTCGTGGTCGTCGACCAGGTAGACGCGGACCGGATCCATGCTCTCGTTCTACGCCGTCGGCAGCGCGGCCACCACCCCAGGGCGCGGCGTGCGAGGCTGGGCCGGTGCGAGCAGTGGTCTTCGACGAGTTCGGCGCGGTGCCGCGCGTGCGGGACGTGCCCGAGCCGGTGGCGCCCGACGGCGGCGTGGTCGTGCGGGTGGCGGCCACCGGCCTGTGCCGCAGCGACTGGCACGGGTGGGCGGGGCACGACGACGGCATCGCCCTGCCGCACGTGCCCGGTCACGAGCTGGCGGGCGAGGTCGCGGCGGTCGGCGCGGGCGTGGAGCGCTGGCGCGTCGGCGACCGGGTGACCGTGCCGTTCGTGTGCGGCTGCGGCCGGTGCGCCTGGTGCGCCCGCGGCGACGCGCAGGTGTGTCCCGCGCAGACGCAGCCGGGGTTCACCCACTGGGGGTCGTTCGCCGAGCTCGTCGCCCTGCACGCCGCGGACGCGAACCTCGTCGCCGTGCCCGACGACGTGAGCGCCGAGGCGGCCGCCGCCCTCGGGTGCCGGTTCGCGACGGCCTACCGGGGGCTGGTCGGGCGCGCCCGCCTCGCGGCGGGGGAGCGGGTCGTCGTGGTCGGCGCGGGCGGCGTCGGGCTCAGCGCCGTGATGATCGCGAGCGCGCTCGGCGCGCAGGTGGTCGCCGTCGACCGGCACGAGCCGGCGCTCGACGCGGCACGGCACGCCGGCGCGGCCGACGTCGTGCTGGCGGACGGGGCCACCGACGTCCCGGCTGTCGTGGCGGGGCTGACCGGCGGGGGAGCGCACGTCGCCGTCGACGCCGTCGGCAGCGAGAGCACCTGCGGCGACGCCGTGGCCAGCCTGCGCCGGCGCGGGCGCCACGTGCAGATCGGGCTGCTGCCGCCGGTCGACGGCCACCCGCGCGTGCCGATGGACCGGGTGATCGCGTACGAGCTCGACCTGCTCGGCAGCCACGGCATGGCGGCCGCCGACTACCCGGGCATGCTCGACCTCGTCGCGCGGGGCGTCCTGCGTCCGCAGGCCCTCGTCGAGCGCGTCGTCGGCCTCGAGGAGGCCGCGGCGGCGCTGCCCGGTCTCGACCGCGAGGTCGTCGCGGGGATGACGATGGTCGACCCCGCCCGCTGAGCGCGCCTCCCGGGCGGTGCCAGGCGGGACCGACGGAGAGTGCATGCACTATGAGTGTACGATGGGTGCATGGCCTATCTGCAGATCCGCGACGTGCCGGACGACGTCCGCGACGTGCTGGCCGAGCGCGCCCGGGAGAACGGGCAGTCGCTGAACATGTTCCTGCGCGAGGTGGTGCTGCGGGAGGCGTCGTTCACGCGCAACCGCGCGCTCGTCGACGAGACCGCGGGCTGGCCCGGCAGGGGCGACTTCACGGTCGACGACGTGCTCGAGGCGCTGGACGAGGGCCGCGCGGGCGCGCGGTGATCGTCCCGGACGCCTCGACGGTCGCGCTCCTCTTCGCCGTACCCGGGGCGGACCCGCGCAGGGCGGCGGCCGCCGAGGTCCTCCACACCGACCCGGACTGGGTGGTCCCCGAGCACTGGCGCACAGAGGTCCTCTCGGCCGTGCGCGGGCTGCACCTCGGTGGCAGGCTGGACCGGGAGCGCGCGGTCGCCGCCGTCGGATGGCTGACGCGCGTGACCGCCGCCGTCGCGCCGACGGGTCCCTTGCTGGCCCGGATGTGGCAGCTGCACCCGAACCTGTCTGCGTACGACGCGGGCTACGTCGCGGCGGCGGAGGCGCACGACGTCACGCTCGTGACCGCCGACGTGCGGATCGCCCGGGCGGGTGTCGCCCGGTGCCCGGTCCGTGTGGTCGGGTGACGTCGGACGCACGGCCGCCCTCGCGGCGAAGATCCGGGCGATGCCCCGTCGGTGGCACCGTACACTCGAAGGGTTGCCCGCGGCCGGCCCGGACGAGGCCGGCCCCGCAGGGCGCCCATCACCGTCCACCCGAGGGAAGACCTCTGTGATCACCGCCCACGGCGTCGAGCTGCGCTTCGGCGCCCGCACGCTCCTGCACCCCGCCACGTTCCGCGTCGCCGCCGGCGACCGCATCGGCCTGGTGGGCCGCAACGGCGCGGGCAAGACGACGCTCACCAAGACGCTCGCCGGCGACAGCCTGCCCACGGCCGGGCAGATCACGCGCGGCAACGAGATCGGCTACCTGCCGCAGGACCCCCGCACCGGCGACCTCGACGTGCTCGCCATGGACCGGGTGCTCAGCGCGCGCGGACTGGACCGGATCGTGACCCAGATGCGCCAGACGGAGGCGGCGATGGCGTCCGAGGACGCCGCGACGCACGAGGCGGCCATGGAACGGTACCCGAAGCTCGAGGCCCGCTTCCTCGCCGCCGGCGGCTACGCCGCCGAGTCGGAGGCGCACCGCATCACGAGCAACCTCGCTCTCGACGACCGCATCCTCGCCCAGCCCCTGCACACGCTCTCGGGCGGCCAGCGCCGCCGCGTCGAGCTGGCCCGCATCCTGTTCTCCGGGGTGGACACGCTCCTGCTCGACGAGCCCACCAACCACCTCGACGCCGACTCGATCGTGTGGCTGCGCGACTACCTCAAGTCGTACCCGGGCGGGTTCATCGTGATCTCCCACGACGTCGAGCTGCTGCGCGCGACGGTGAACAAGGTGTTCCACCTGGACGCCAACCGCGGCGAGCTCGACCAGTACAGCCTCGGCTGGGACAAGTACCTCGAGCAGCGCGAGCAGGACGAGCGCCGTCGCCGCCGGGAGCGTGCCAACGCCGAGAAGAAGGCCGGCACCCTGATGGCGCAGGCGAACAAGATGCGCGCCAAGGCCACCAAGGCGACCGCCGCCCAGAACATGATCAAGCGGGCCGAGCGCATGCTCGCCGGCACGGAGACCGAGCGGCAGACCGACAAGGTGGCCGCGCTGCGGTTCCCGAAGCCGGCCCCGTGCGGCAAGACGCCCCTCATGGCCCGCGAGCTGTCGAAGAGCTACGGCTCGCTGGAGGTCTTCGCCGGCGTCGACCTGGCGATCGACCGCGGCTCGCGCGTGGTCATCCTGGGTCTCAACGGCGCGGGCAAGACGACGATGCTGCGGCTGCTCGCCGGGGTGGAGGAGCCGGACACCGGCGAGGTCGTCCCCGGTCACGGGCTGAAGATGGGCTACTACGCCCAGGAGCACGACATGCTCGACATGGACGCCACCGTCGTGGAGAACCTGCGGCACAGCGCGCCCGACCTCACGGACACGCAGGTGCGGACCACGCTCGGGTCGTTCCTCTTCAGCGGGGACGACGCCGACAAGCCCGCCCACGTGCTCTCCGGCGGGGAGAAGACGCGCCTGGCGCTCGCCACGCTCGTCGTCTCGAGCGCCAACGTGCTCCTGCTCGACGAGCCGACGAACAACCTCGACCCGGCGTCGCGCGCGGAGATCCTCGGCGCGCTGAACTCCTACGAGGGCGCGGTGATCATGGTCACGCACGACGACGGCGCGGTGGACGCACTGAACCCCGAGCGGGTGCTGCTGCTGCCGGACGGCGACGAGGACCTGTGGTCGGACGACTACGCGGAGCTCGTGTCCCTGGCCTGAGCCGTGTCCCGCGCGTCGCGCGCCGGCGCGGGCGCCCGGTCGGCGGCCGACGCCTCGGCGGCGTCCAGCAGGGCGTCCTCGTAGTCCTCGTCGACGCGCCGGCGGCCCCGGCGCCGGGAGCCGCCTCCGCCCGGTGCCCCCGGCTCGCCGGCCAGCAGGTCCCCGGCGGTGACCGTCACCGGCCGGGTCTCACGCCGCCACAGCAGCAGGTACCCCCCGAGCGCGCCGAGCGCGAAGACGCACCACTGCACGGTGTAGCTGAGGTGGGAGCCCGGGTCGGTGTCCGGCTCGGGCAGAGCGCCGAGGGCGGCGTCGGGCGCCGGGTCCTCCGTGCGGAGCTGGCCGTAGGCGCCGACGGTCGCGCCGTCCGCCCAGCCCGCGCCCTCGGGGCTCGCGGCGAGCACCTGCGCCGTGCTGACGGCCTGCACCTGCCCGGCCGGGGCCCCACGGTCGGACGGCGGCTCGTCGGCCCGCATCGTCACGGTCACCGTCACCTCGCCCGACGGCGGGTCGGGCACGGCGGCCGGGGAGCTCGCGTCCTCGCCGAGGGGGACGAAGCCGCGGTCGACGACCAGCACGACCCGCTCGCCGTCGACCTGGGTGGTGAACGGCACCAGCACGTGGAACCCCGGCCGGCCGCCGACGGGGCGGTTGCGCAGCAGCACCGTGTCCTGCGGGCGGTAGCGGCCCGTCGCCTCGGCGGGTTGCCACACGTCGTCGGCGGCGAGCGTCGCGCCCGGCCCGGCGAGCAGGTCGCCGAGGGGCACCGCGTCCGCGGCGTAGTTGGACTCGACGAGGTCGATCTGCGCCTCGCGGTCGGTGTACCGGTGCCACTGCCAGACCGCGGCCAGGACGCACAGCGCGGCGAGCAGCACCGCCCCCAGGCCGAGGGTGACCCACTGCCGGCGCGTGCGCGGCGCCGCCGGCGCCGCCCGGCCGTCGGGAGCGCCGGGGGCCGCGGGACGTTCGGTGCTCACGCGGCGCCGGGCCCGCCGGGCTCGTGGTCGAGGTCCTCGACGGGCACGGTCCGCTTCCAGAACGACCGCGCGCCGAGGAACTGCTCCAGGTGCTCGCGGTGCGCCTCGCAGGCGAGCCACACCTTGCGGCGCTCGGGCGTGTGCAGGCGCGGGTTGTTCCACAGCAGCCCCCAGGCGGCCGTCTCCCGGCAGCCCTTGGCGGAGCAGACCAGCTCGCCCGCCACGGGGTCGGCCCCGAGCCCCAGCACGTCCATCAGCGTCCTCCCGCGGGATCGTCGTCGTTCTCGTCGTTCTCTTGGCCCTCGCCGGCTCGGTCGGTCCGTGCCGTGTCGCCGTCCGGGGTGCCGGGGGCGTCGCCGTGCTCCACGACCGTGTGCCCCTCGTGCCCGTCGGCGGGCGACCACGCCGCCGGCTCGGCGCGGTCGGCCGGCTGGGAAGCCCTGGTCGCCCCGGTGACGGGCAGCGCCGCGCGGGCCTGCTCCGTGACCGGAGAGGTGTCGTAGCTCGTGCGGTCGCGGCCGGCGTTCGCGAACAGCACGGCGGAGTAGGGGAGCACGACGGCGGCCGCCATCATCGTCCACATGACCCACACGGGTGCCCACCCGCCGACGTAGATCGAGACGGCGGCGAGGAAGAAGACGAGGCGCACCCCCATCTGGACCAGGTACCGCCGGGTGCGGCGCGCCTGGTCGTCCGCGAGCGGCTCGGGAGCGCTCGTGATCGAGGGGACCTGCGGGCCCTGGTCCGCCGGGTGCCGCCTGCGACCGGACGGCTGCGGACCGGGTGAGGTCGCGCGGACGTTGCTCACCCGGCCAGTCTACGGCCGCCGGTCCGGCACCGAGGACGCCCCGGACGCACGGTCGCTTGTAGGGATCCGACAAACGGCCGCGGACTCGTGTGGCCCGTCGCGACCGGGCCCGCCGGTCGTCAGGAGGTAGCGTCACCTGGGTGCGTGGCCGCCACCGGGACCCGGTGCGCCGGCCGCCGGCCGCCCCGCGGGCGGCCCGGTCGCCACGCCGCCTTCGTACGCCACCCCGACCGTTCCCGTGACCGAGGAGACCACCGTGACCGACGCCACCCCCGCGACGTCCGCGCAGGAGCCCGAGGAGGCGACGGGCCGCGTCGTCGTCGTGACCGGCGCGGCCCGCGGCATCGGCCGCACGATCGCCGAGCGCTTCGTCGCCGCCGGCGACCGGGTCGCGACCCTCTACCGCGGCGGGGACCTGCCCGCCGGGGTCCACGGCGTCGTCGCGGACGTGACCGACAGCGCGGCCGTCGACGCCGCGTTCGCCGAGATCGAGAAGGACCTCGGCCCGGTCGAGGTGCTCGTCGCCAACGCCGGCGTCACCCGCGACCAGCTGCTCATGCGCATGAGCGACGAGGAGTTCGAGACCGTCCTGGACGTCAACCTGACGGGCACCTTCCGGTGCGTGCGCCGCGCCTCCAAGGGCATGATCCGCGCCCGCAAGGGCCGCATCGTCCTCGTCGGGTCGGTCGTCGGCCTCTACGGCGGGCCCGGCCAGGTGAACTACTCGTCGTCGAAGGCGGCCCTGGTGGGCATGGCCCGCTCCGTCACGCGCGAGCTCGGCGGCCGCGGCATCACCGCGAACGTCGTCGCCCCGGGCTTCGTCGAGACCGACATGACCGCCGCCCTGCCGGAGGCGACCCAGAAGCAGTACAAGGCCTCCATCCCCGCCGGCCGGTTCGCGGCGACCGACGAGGTCGCGGGCGTCGTGGAGTTCCTCGCCTCCGACGCCGCCGCGTACGTCTCCGGCGCCGTGATCCCCGTCGACGGCGGTCTCGGCATGGGCCACTGACCCCGCACGACCCCGGCTCCACACCCGGCCGGCCCGCGCCACGTCCGCGGACCGGTTCCCCCTCGCGGCCCCGGTGCCGCTACGCTCCCACCAGCACCAGCGAAAGGTCACCATGGCTCTGCTCGACGGCAAGAAGCTTCTCGTCACCGGCGTCCTCACGGACAGCTCGATCGCCTTCCACGCGGCGCGCCTCGCGCAGGAGGAGGGCGCCGAGGTCGTGCTCACCTCGTTCGGCCGCCAGATGAAGCTCACCCAGGCCTTCGCCAAGCGGCTCCCCGTCGAGGCGCCGGTCGTGGAGCTCGACGTCACGAGCGCGGAGGACCTCGCCGCCCTGCCGGAGCGGGTGCGCGAGCACGTCGACGGACTGGACGGCGTCCTGCACTCGATCGGGTTCGCCCCGCAGAGCGTCATGGGCGGCAACTTCCTGTCGGCGCAGTGGGACGACGTCGCCACCGCGCTGCAGATCTCGACGTACTCCTACAAGTCGCTCATCGAGGCGGCGCGCCCGCTGATGACCGACGGCGGCGCCTACGTGGGCCTGACCTTCGATGCCACGTTCGCGTGGCCCGTGTACGACTGGATGGGCGTCGCCAAGGCCGGCATGGAGTCCGCCAACCGGTACCTGGCCCGCGACCTCGGGCCCCACGGCATCCGGTGTAACCTCGTCTCCGCCGGGCCGATCCGTACGACGGCCGCCAAGTCCATCCCGGGCTTCGCGACCATGGAGGACGCCTGGCCGCAGCGTGCGCCGCTGGGCTGGGACCAGACGACCGCCGAGCCCGCCGGCCGTGCGGTGGTGGCGCTCCTGTCGGACTGGTTCCCCGCCACGACCGGCGAGATCGTCCACGTGGACGGTGGCGTGCACGCGATGGGCCAGTGAGCTGACCGACGTGATGAGACGGAGCGCATGAGAGCGGTAACACAGTCAGAGCACGCCACGGTTCCGTGGCGGCTCGTGCTGTTGCGTCACGCCAAGGCGGAGCCTGGCGGCGGTGGCGTGCTCGACCACGAGCGGCCGCTGGCGCTCAAGGGCCGCAAGCAGGCGGGCCGCGTGGGCGCGGCGCTCACCGCGGCCGGGCTGGTGCCCGACCTCGCGCTCGTGTCGTCGGCGCTGCGCACCCGGCAGACGTGGGACATCGCCAAGGGGCACCTGGACGGCGTGCCGTCCGGCGGCCTGCAGGTGCGCGACGAGCTGTACGAGGCGAGCGTGCGGGACGTGCGCGAGCTGCTGCGCGGCGTCGACGACCACGTGCGGACCCTGCTGGTCATCGGGCACGAGCCCACGATGGCCGCGACGGCCGCCTACCTCGCCGCGGACGGCTCGGACGACGCCGCGCTCGCCCAGGTGCGGGTCGGGGTGCCCACGGCCACCTACTCGGTCCTCGAGTCCGCCGAGCACGGCTGGTCGGCGTGGGGCCGCGGGTCCGCGCGCCTGGTGCACGTCGGTCGCCCGTCCTGACGCCCGCCTCCGACCGCCGACGACGCCCCGTCCGCACCGCGTCCCCGCGCGGCGCGGGCGGGGCGTCGTCGTGAGTTCACTCCCCGGCGAGGCCGGCCGCCTGGTCGACCCGGTCGATGACCTCGAGCACGGCGTCGAGCCGCGGCCCGTCGATGCTGAACGGCGCCTGCGCCCGCACCAGCGGCTTGGCGGCGAACGCCACGCCGATGCCCGCGGCGTCGATCATGTCGAGGTCGTTCGCGCCGTCGCCCACCGCGACGGTGTCGACCATGCGCAGCCCGCACTCGCCGGCCCACCGGCGCAGCGTGGCGGCCTTGTCGGCGCGGTCCACGACCGGGCCGACGGTGCGGCCCGTGAGGCGGCCGCCCGAGACCTCCAGGCGGTTCGCGCGCCAGAGCCGGATCCCCAGGTCCGCGGCGATCGGCTCGAGGATCTCGGCGAAGCCGCCCGAGACGAGGCCGAACTCCCACCCGCGGCGCCGCGACTCGGCGACGAGCTCCGCGGCGCCCGGGGTGAGGCGGACCGCGTCGCGGACCTCGTCGAGGGCGTCGACGGGGACGCCCGCGAGGGTGGCGACCCGCTCGCGCAGGGACCCGGCGAAGTCCAGCTCGCCGCGCATCGCGCGCTCGGTGACGGCGGCGACCTGCTCGCGGGTGCCCGCGTGGTCGGCGAGCAGCTCGATGACCTCCGCCGTGATGAACGTCGAGTCGACGTCGGTGACGACGAGGCGGCGCGGACGCCGGCCGGGCGCCGGGGAGGCGCCGCCCTCGGCGGGGCTGGTGCCGGTGGGGTCGGGTGCGGTGCGGTCAAGCAATGACGGTGCCCTTCGGGACGACGGTGATCCCCGACGACGTGACGGTGAAGCCGCGGGCCCGGTCCTGGTCGTGGTCGACCCCCACCCGGGCCCGTTCGCCCACCACCACGTTCTTGTCGAGGATGGCGCGGTGGACCTGGGCGTGCCGGTGCACCTGGACGTTGTCCATGACGACGGAGTCGGTCACCGTCGCCCACGAGTGCATGTGCGCGCCCGGGGACAGGATGGACCCTGCGACGGTCGCGCCGGAGACGAGGACACCTGGCGAGACGATCGAGTCGGCGGCGTGGCCGAGGCGCCCGGCGCCGGCGTGCACGAACTTGGCGGGAGGCAGGCCGGTGTACCCGGTGTGCAGCGGCCACTCGTCGTTGTAGAGGTTGAACACCGGCTCGACGGCGATGAGGTCGGTGTTCGCCTCGAAGTAGGCGTCGATCGTCCCGACGTCGCGCCAGTAGGCGCGGTCACGGTCGGTCGTCCCGGGCACGTCGTTGCGGATGAAGTCGTACACGCCTGCGGTGCCCTCGGCCACGAACGCGGGGACGATGTCGCCCCCCATGTCGTGGCGGGAGTCCGGGTCCGCCGAGTCGGCGGTCACGGCCTCGACGAGCGCGTCGGCGTCGAAGACGTAGTTGCCCATCGAGGCCAGCACCTCGGTGGGGGAGTCGGGCAGGCCCACCGGGCTGGTCGGCTTCTCCAGGAAGTCGCGGATGCGCGTCGGGTCGTCCGGGTCGACCTCGATCACCCCGAACTGGTCCGCCAGCGCGATCGGCTGGCGGATGGCGGCCACCGTGGCCCGCGCGCCCGAGGAGACGTGCGCGTCGACCATCTGCGAGAAGTCCATCCGGTACACGTGGTCGGCACCCACCACCACGACGATGTCGGGGCGCTCGTCGTCGAGGATGTTGAGGCACTGGTAGACGGCGTCGGCGCTGCCGAGGTACCAGTGCTTGCCGACCCGCTGCTGGGCGGGGACGGACGAGACGAAGTTGCCCAGCAGCGCGGACATGCGCCAGGTCTTGGCGATGTGCCGGTCGAGCGAGTGGGACTTGTACTGCGTGAGCACGATGACGTGCAGGTAGTGGGAGTTGATGATGTTGGACAGCGCGAAGTCCACGAGGCGGTAGATCCCGCCGAACGGGACCGCCGGCTTGGCCCGGTGCGCCGTCAGCGGCATGAGACGTTTCCCCTCGCCGCCGGCGAGGACGATCGCGAGCACGCGGGGGTGGGACGAGGCCATGACTCGACCCTAGAGCCCCGGGCACGGTCGTGCCCCCGGGGCTCGCGCGCGGCGCCCGGTGGGCGGGCGGCTCCCTGGGTAGGTTGGGGCCGTGGGCGAGATCCGGGTGGACATGCTGACGCGCGAGTACCCGCCGCACGTGTACGGGGGAGCGGGGGTGCACGTGGCCGAGCTGTCGGCCACGCTGCGCCGGCACGCCGACGTGCGGGTGCGGTGCTTCGACGGCGAGCGGCCGCCCGTCGAGGGCGCCGGCCGCGACCGGGACGCCGTCGCCGGGTACGGCGTTCCCGCCGGGCTCGCGCACGCCAACCCCGCGCTCGCGACCCTGGGCGTTGACCTGCAGATGGCGGCCGACGTCGCCGGCGCCGACGTCGTGCACTCGCACACCTGGTACACGAACCTCGGCGGGCACGTCGCCGGCCTGCTGCACGGGGTCCCGCACGTGGTGACGGCGCACTCCCTGGAGCCGCTGCGTCCCTGGAAGGCGGAACAGCTCGGCGGCGGCTACGCCGTGTCCTCCTGGGCGGAGCGGACGGCGTACCTCGGGGCCGCCGGGATCGTCGCGGTCTCGGCGGGCATGCGCTCCGACATCCTGCGGGTCTACCCCGAGCTGGACCCGCGGCGGGTCCACGTGGTGCACAACGGCATCGACCTGGCCGGGTGGCAGCGCCCGCCGGCCGGCGACACGGCGGCCGAGCGTGCCGTGCGCGAGCTGGGCGTCGACCCGGACCGGCCGGCCGTCGTGTTCGTCGGGCGCATCACCCGGCAGAAGGGCCTGCCCTACCTGCTGCGGGCCGCGGCCGCGCTGCCCCGCGAGGTGCAGCTGGTGCTCTGCGCCGGGGCGCCGGACACCCCCGAGATCCTCGCCGAGGTGCGCGCGCTGGTGGCCGACCTGCGCGCCGCGCGGGGCGGTACCGGTGCCGGCTCCGGGGACGACGCCGGGGTCGTGTGGATCGAGCAGATGCTCCCGCGGCCCGACCTCGTGGCGGTGCTCGCCGCGAGCACCGTCTTCGTGTGCCCGTCGGTGTACGAGCCCCTCGGCATCGTCAACCTGGAGGCGATGGCGGTCGGCCTGCCCGTGGTCGGCACCGCCACCGGCGGCATCCCCGAGGTGGTCGAGGACGGGGTGACCGGTGCGCTCGTACCGATCGAGCAGGCGGACGACGGCACCGGCACGCCGCTCGACCCCGAGCGCTTCGTCGCCGACCTCGCGGCCGCGCTCACCGGTGTGCTCGACGACCCCGCCCGCGCCGCCGCGATGGGCGCCGCGGGCCGCGCCCGCGCCGAGGCGTCGTTCTCGTGGGCGGCGGTCGCCGAGCGCACGATGGACGTCTACCGGGCCGTCCTGGACGGCTGAGCGGGGCCGGCGCCGCGTCTCCGCCTCAGCCCAGCCTCAGCCGGGAACCGAGGCGTACGTGGCCGCCGCCAGCGCGTGCCGGGCCGTGCGCTCGACCTCGCGCAGCGCCGTCGACCGCTGGTCGGCCTGCCACACGTTGACGGCGCCGCCGTCGTCGACGCGGGCCAGGTCGACGATGCCCAGCAGCCGCGTCGCCAGCTGCAGCACCCGGGCGCGCCGCCCGTCGAGCTCCGGCACCGGCCAGGCCGACGTGCTGCCGGACCGGAGCCGCTCGATCGCGTCGGCGGCATCGTCGCGCCACCGTGCGACGTCGAGCGAGTCCAGCGCCTCCGTGGCCGTGATCAGGCTCGTGCGCAGCTCCCGCTCGGCGTCGGCCAGGGCGCCCAGCGCCCCGGCGACCTGCGTGGACCAGGCGGGCACCGGGCTGACCTGCCAGCTCACGAGGTGCCCCGGCTCGAGGGCGCTGCCGAAGCCCGTGACCCGGGGGACGGCCGCCCACGACCCGGACGCCGTCGTCACGAGCAGGCACTCGCCGGCCTCGGTCGCGTCGTGGTTCACGGCCGCGGGAACGCCGGCGGGGTCGCCGGGGGCGGGCAGCAGCGCGACGACCTCGCGCGGCCCCGTGCCCCAGGTCGCGGCGAGCTCGCGGATCCCCGCCGACGCGGCGTCCGAGGTGGCGTCGGGCAGGCCGGCGACGGTGTGCGGCTCGTCGTCGCCTGACACGCTGCGGGCCACGACGCCCGGCGCGGCGCCGACGCACCCCAGCCACAGCGCGAGCACGACGCTGCGCGGCAGGTCGTTCGTGTCGGTGTCCACGGCCTCACAGTAGACGTCCGGGCAGGGTGCGGGCATCGTGGTCCGCACACCCGGGGAGCAGCGCCGACGCCGCTGCGGGAGTGCCCGGACGGACGCCGGGGGACGGCCCGCGCTCGGGTAGGGTCGGGCCTCATGAGCGCGGTTCTCGACCTGAAGGGCGTCACCGTCCGACGCGGCACCTCCACCATCCTCGACGGCGTCGACTGGCAGGTGAACGAGGGGGAGCGCTGGGTGGTGCTCGGCCCCAACGGCGCCGGCAAGACGACGCTGCTGCAGATCCTCGCCGCGCGCTCCCACCCGACGGCGGGCACCGCCGACCTGCTCGGCGAGCGGCTCGGCCGGGTGGACGTGTTCGAGCTGCGGCCCCGTATCGGGCTGTCGTCGGCGGCGCTCGCCGACCGCATCCCCGGGCACGAGCGCGTCGGCGACGTCGTGCTGACCGCGGCGTACGGGGTCACCGGCCGCTGGCAGGAGGCGTACGAGGAGTTCGACGTCCAGCGGGCCAAGGACCTGCTGGCGTCCTTCGACGCCGCGCACCTCGTGGACCGGCTCTACGGCACGCTGTCCGAGGGCGAGCGCAAGCGGGTCCAGATCGCCCGGGCCCTGATGACGGACCCCGAGATCCTGCTGCTCGACGAGCCTGCCGCCGGCCTCGACCTCGCCGGGCGTGAGGAGCTCGTCGGGATGCTCTCCGGCCTCGCCGGCGACGAGGCGTCGCCCGTGCTGGTGCTCGTGACGCACCACGTCGAGGAGATCCCGCCGGGGTTCACCCACCTGCTGCTCATGGGGAAGGGGCGGATCCAGGCGGCCGGCCCGATCGAGGACGTGCTCACCGCACAGAACCTCTCGGAGGCGTTCGGCACGCCGCTGATGGTCGCCCACGGCGGCGGCCGCTGGCTGGCGCGCGCCGCGCGTCCCGCCGGCCGCTGATCGTTCCGTCGTCGGGGCCAGGCAACGCCGCGACCCGCTGGGCGCGGGCGCCCCGGACTTCGCGGAACCTTGGTAAAGTCTGAGCAAAACCCCGTGGCCGCGCACAGCAGGGTCCGGCCCGGGGCCTGCGGAGGTGATCATGGATTCGTGGCTGTGGTGGGTCGGCGGGGCGCTGGTGCTCGCCGCGGTCGAGATGCTCTCGCTCGACCTCGTGCTCATCATGCTCGCCGGAGGCGCCGTCGGCGGGGCCGTGACGGCGGCCGCCGGTGGTGAGTTCTGGCTGCAGATCGTCGTGGCGTGCGTCGTGGCGGTCCTGCTGCTGTTCACCCTCCGGCCGTGGCTGCTGCGGCACCTCAAGCAGCGCATGCCGCTCGTGGAGACCAACGCCGCCGGGCAGGTGGGCCGGCTCGCCGTCGTGATCTCCGAGGTCACCGAGACCGGCGGGCGGGTCAAGCTGTCCGGCGAGGTGTGGAGCGCCCGGCTTCCCGACGACGGGATCCCGAACTCGTCCGGCAGGGTGCTGCCGGGCTCGGAGGTGCGCGTGGTACAGATCGACGGTGCGACCGCCGTCGTGGAGCCCGCGACGTCCGGGAGCACCCAGCCCGAGCAGCCCGCGTGACGCCCCGTCCGGGCCGGTGCGCCCGGGGTAGCTGAACCGTACGACCGTCGCGCCTGCGTCGGCGCTCCCGCCGGCGCACCGCGCGGCGCCGGTGACCGGCCCACGGGCCGATCGCCGTCCGACCGCCGGGAGCTCGACGCCGGCTGAGACTCCGACAGAAAGGTTCGACGTGGAGGACACACAACCGGGGACGATCGTGCTGTGGATCTTTCTCCTCGCGCTCGTCATCTTCGTGGTGGTGGCGCTGTTCAAGGCGGTGCGCATCGTGCCGCAGGCCACCGCGCTGATCATCGAGCGGCTCGGCCGGTACTCCAGCACCTTCTCGCCGGGGATGCACCTGCTGGTGCCGTTCGTCGACAAGGTCCGCGCCGGCGTCGACCTGCGTGAGCAGGTCGTGTCGTTCCCGCCCCAGCCGGTGATCACGAGCGACAACCTCGTGGTGAGCATCGACACCGTCGTCTACTTCCAGGTGACGGAGCCGAAGTCCGCGGTCTACGAGATCGCGAACTACATCACCGCGATCGAGCAGCTCACCACCACCACCCTGCGTAACGTGGTCGGGTCGATGGACCTCGAGCAGACGCTCACCAGCCGCGACCAGATCAACGGCCAGCTGCGCGGCGTGCTCGACGAGGCGACCGGCCGCTGGGGCGTGCGCGTCAACCGCGTCGAGCTCAAGTCCATCGACCCGCCGGCCAGCGTGCAGGGCGCGATGGAGCAGCAGATGCGCGCCGAGCGCGACCGCCGTGCGACGATCCTCACGGCCGAGGGTGTCAAGCAGTCGCAGATCCTCACCGCCGAGGGCGAGAAGCAGTCGCAGATCCTGCGGGCCGAGGGTGACGCCCAGTCGAAGATCCTGACGGCCGAGGGTGAGGCGCGCGCCATCCTGCAGGTGTTCGGCGCGATCCACGAGGGCGACCCCGACCCGAAGCTGCTGGCCTACCAGTACCTGCAGATGCTGCCCGAGATCGCGAACGGCACGTCGTCGAAGCTGTGGGTCGTGCCGACGGAGTTCACCGCCGCGCTCGGCTCGATCGCCAAGGGCTTCGGCGGGGAGCCGGGCACGCCGGGGATCCCGGCCCCGCCGTCCGACGAGTCCGGCGAGGAGGGGGAGCACCGCCCCCGGCCGTCCACGCTCACCACCTCGGCGCTCACCGACCCGAGCGAGGCGCTCGCGGAGGCGCGCCGGCAGGCGGAGGCCGCCACGGCCGACGCCACGAGCGCCGGCACGCGGTCGGGCTCGCCGTTCGACCGGTCCGCCGAGCGCGGCCAGCAGCCCGGCGGCCGGCCCACCCCGCCGCTGCCCGCCCCGGGGCCGGAACCGCGGCCGCTGGGCGGCGAGCCGGACGCGCCGGAGGACCCGGAGGCGCCCCAGCAGTAGCGGGCCACCGGAGCACGCAGCACGAGACGAGAGGGGCGTCACCCGACGGGTGGCGGCCCTCTCGTCTCGTGCCCGGGACCACCCGGCACGCTCCCGCCCATCTCCTCGCCCCGCCTCGGTGCCGAACAGGTCATTCCTCGGTGCCGAACATGTGGTTGGTCAGGGATTCAGAGTCTGAATCCCTGACCAACCACATGTTCGGCACCGGTGGCGGGCGGTCGGTGGGCGGGTGCCGGTTGCGGAGTGAGTGCTCACTCAGTTACGCTCGCCGGCGTGACACCCGACCCCACGGCCGCCGGCCGCGCCGCCCCGATGACCCCGGACGAACGGCGGGCCGCCATCGCGGCGGCCGTCCTTCCCCTCGTCGCCGAGCGCGGCGTCGACGTGACGAGCCGAGAGCTCGCGGACGCCGCCGGCGTCGCGGAGGGCACGCTGTTCCGCGCCTTCGGGAACAAGCACGCGCTGATCGGTGCGGTGGCGATCGAGGGGTTGGAGCGCGCCTCGGGGCCCGAGTCCACGGGTGCCGCGCTCGCCGCGATCGACCATGCGCTGCCGCTCGCCGACCGGATCGCCCGGGTCATCGAGCTCGGCCGCGACAGCACGGCGGACGTCATGCGGTGGATGACCGTGCTCCGAGCGCTGCACCACCGCGCCGACGCCCGCGAGGCCGCGCTCTCGGACGAGGCGAAGGCGCTGCGCTCGCGGATCTTCGCCCAGCGACAGCGCCAGCGCGAGGTGATCGTCGAAGGGCTCGTCGCCGTCCTCGGCCCGGACGTGCACCGGTTGCGCGTGCCCGTGGAGGTCGCGGTCGCACTGGTCGAGGCGAGCGTCGCCGGGACGCACGGCCGGGTCGAACCCCTCGTGCCCGCCCCGCCCGCCCGGGTCGTCGCCGACGCCCTCGTCCACGGCATCGTCCACGACGTCGCCCGCCACCCGGACGACGCGGAAAAAGACCGGGACGCCGCACCCTCCGCGGCCGAGAATCCTCCCGACGCCCCCCACACCGAGGAGCCCTGATGCTCGTCTCCCTCGCGCGGACCTACCTGCGCCCGTACCGCGGAGCCGTCGCGCTGCTGCTGGTGCTGCAGCTGCTCGCGACGCTCGCGTCGCTGTACCTGCCCTCGCTCAACGCGGACATCGTCGACAACGGTGTCACGCAGGGCGACACGGGGTACATCCTGCGCGTCGGCGGAGTCATGCTCGTCGTGAGCCTCGGGCAGGTGGTCTGCGCGGTCGGTGCCGTCTTCCTGGGCGCCCGCGCGGCCACGGCCCTGGGCCGCGACGTGCGCCGCGACCTCTTCGACTCCGTGCAAGGCTTCTCGGCGCGCGAGCTCGGCGAGTTCGGCGCCCCGTCCCTCATCACCCGCACGACGAACGACGTGCAGCAGGTGCAGATGGTGACGCTCATGATGTTCACCATCATGGTCATGGCGCCGATCATGATGGTCGGCGGCGTCGTGATGGCGCTCCAGGAGGACGTCGGGCTGTCCGCCCTGCTGCTGGTCGTCGTGCCCGTGCTCGGGATCGCCGTCGGGCTGCTGATGTGGCGGATGGTGCCCTACTTCCGGGCGATGCAGAAGCGGATCGACGCGATCAACGCCGTGCTGCGCGAGCAGATCACCGGCCTGCGGGTGGTGCGAGCGTTCGTGCGCGAGCGGCACGAGCGGCGGCGGTTCGGCGCGGCGAACACGGCCCTGCACGACACGTCGCTGGGCGCCGGCAAGCTCATGGCGCTGGCGTTCCCGATGGTCATGCTCATCATGAACGCCTCGAGCGTGGCGGTGCTGTGGTTCGGCGCGCGCCGGATCGACGCCGGCGAGATGCAGGTCGGCGCGCTGATGGCGTTCCTCAGCTACATCATGTACATCCTCACGGCCGTCATGATGTCGACGATGATGACGATGATGGTGCCGCGCGCCTCCGTGGCCGCGGGCCGCATCACCGCGGTGCTCCGCACGGAGACGTCTGTCACCGAGCCCACCGCGCCCGCGCCGCTGTCCTCCCTGGGCGGGGGCGCCGGACCGCGCGGGGAGGTGCGCCTCGAGGGCGTCGAGTTCGGCTACCCGGGCGCCGAGGAACCGGTGCTGCACGACCTGTCCTTTACGGCGCGCCCGGGCGAGGTCACGGCGATCATCGGGTCGACCGGTGCGGGCAAGACGACGCTGCTGAACCTCGTGCCGCGCCTCTTCGACGCGACCGGCGGCCGGGTCCTGGTCGACGGTGTGGACGTGCGGGACCTGTCCACGGCGGACCTGGGGTCGCTGCTCGGGCTGGTGCCCCAGAAGGCGTTCCTGTTCTCCGGGACGGTGGCGGACAACCTCCGGTACGGCCGGTCCGACGCCACCGAGGACGAGATGTGGGAGGCGCTCGAGGTGGCGCAGGCCCGCGACTTCGTCGAGGCGCTGCCCGAGGGCCTGCAGGCTCCGGTGTCGCAGGGCGGCACCACCTTCTCGGGCGGCCAGCGCCAGCGGCTCGCGATCGCCCGCGCCGTCGTGCGCCGCCCGCGGGTCTACCTGTTCGACGACTCGTTCTCCGCGCTCGACTACGCGACCGACGCCCGCCTGCGGGCGGCCCTGCGGCCCCGGACCAGAGACGCCACCGTGCTGGTCGTGGCCCAGCGGGTCGCGACGATCCGCGACGCCGACCAGATCCTCGTGCTCGACCACGGCCGCATCGTGGGGCGCGGCACCCACACCGAGCTGCTGGCGAGCAACGAGACCTACGCCGAGATCGTGACGTCCCAGATGTCCTTGGAGGAAGCTGCATGAGCGCGAGGAGCCCCCGCGGAGGTAGCGCGAGGAACGAGGGCTGCAGGAGCGAGGCACCGCAGCGGTCGTGCGAGAGGAGCACATCATGAGCGCTCAGCGCAGCGCCCCCGCGGCGGGCGGGCGGCCGTCCGGTCCCCGCCCGGGGGGACCGATGGGCGGCATGGGCGGCGGCCCCGTGGCCAAGCCGATGGACTTCCGTGGATCGCTGCGGCGGTTCGCGGCGGTGATGCGGCCCGAGCGGGTCCGCGTCGCGATCCTGCTCGTGTGCGGCGTCGCCTCGGTCGCCCTGAGCGTCGTGGGGCCGAAGATCCTCGGCGAGGGCACGAACGTCATCTTCGAGGGCGTCGTCGGCAAGGCGCTCGGCGCATCCGTCCCGCCCGGGACCACCACCGACCAGGCGATCGCCGGCCTGCGGCAGGCCGGCGACGACACCCAGGCCGACATGCTGGCGTCGATGGACCACCTGGTGGTCGGCCAGGGCGTGGACTTCGGTCGGCTGGGGCAGATCCTGCTCGCCGTGCTCGCGATCTACGCCGGCGCGTTCGTCTTCGGCTGGTTGCAGTCCCGCATCATGACGATCGCCGTGCAGAACACGATGCGGCGCCTGCGAGAGGACGTCGAGGCCAAGCTGCACCGGCTCCCGCTGAGCCACGTCGACAAGCAGGCCAAGGGCGAGATCCTCTCGCGCGTCACGAACGACATCGACAACCTGGCGCAGACGACCACCCAGACCCTCGCGCAGGTCGTCACCTCGCTGCTCACGGTGGTCGGGGTACTGGCGATGATGTTCTGGATCTCGTGGATCCTGGCCCTGGTGGCGCTCGTGACCGTGCCGCTGTCGGTGCTGCTGGCGATGCAGATCGCCAAGCGCTCGCAGCCGCAGTTCGTCGCGCAGTGGGCGGCCACGGGCCGCCTCAACGCCCACGTGGAGGAGATGTTCACCGGGCACGCCCTGGTCAAGGTGTACGGGCGCCAGGAGGCCGCCGCGGAGAAGTTCGCCGTCGAGAACGAGGCGCTGTACGACGCGACCCGCCGGTCGCAGTTCATCTCGGGCACCATGCAGCCGTCGATGGGCTTCCTGGGAAACCTCAACTACGTGCTGGTCGCGGTGATCGGCGGGCTGCGGGTCGCCACGGGCCAGCTCTCCCTGGGCGACGTGCAGGCGTTCATCCAGTACTCACGGCAGTTCACGCAGCCGCTGACGCAGATCGCCTCGATGATGAACCTGCTGCAGTCCGGCGTGGCGTCCGCCGAGCGGGTCTTCGAGCTCCTCGACGCCCCGGAGCAGGACCCGGACCCCGAAGCGCCGCGGCGGCTGGAGCGCCGGGTGCGCGGCCGGGTGGCGTTCGAGGACGTCTCGTTCTCCTACCTGCCGGACGAGCCGCTCATCGAGCGTCTCGACCTCGTGGCCGAGCCCGGGCAGACCGTCGCGATCGTCGGGCCCACCGGTGCGGGCAAGACGACGCTCGTCAACCTGCTGATGCGCTTCTACGAGGTCGACGGCGGGCGGATCACCCTCGACGGCGTCGACACCCGCGCCCTGACGCGCGACGACCTGCGCTCGCGGATCGGCATGGTGCTGCAGGACACGTGGCTGTTCCACGGCACGATCGCCGAGAACCTGCGCTACGGCGTCCACGACGGCGACGAGGTGAGCGAGGAGGACTTCCTCGCCGCCGCCCGCGCCACGCACGTCGACCCGTTCGTGCGCACGCTGCCCGACGGCTACGACACGGTGCTGGACGACGACGCCACGTCGCTGTCGGCGGGGGAGAAACAGCTGCTCACCATCGCCCGCGCGTTCCTCGCGGACCCGGAAATCCTCGTCCTCGACGAGGCGACCAGCTCCGTGGACACCCGCACCGAGGTGCTGGTGCAGCAGGCGATGAACGCGCTGCGCTCGGGGCGCACCAGCTTCGTCATCGCGCACCGGCTGTCCACGATCCGCGACGCGGACACGATCGTCGTCATGGAGCACGGGCAGATCGTCGAGCAGGGCGACCACGAGACGCTGCTCGCGGCGGGCGGGGCGTACGCCCGGCTGTACGATTCGCAGTTCAGCGCGCCGGTCGTCGACGAGGAGGAGATCGCCGCGGGCCGCGCCGAGGTGTGACCCGGCGCCCCGAGACGGGGGCGCGCGCCGTCCGCTACGGCAGCACCATGAGCCGGGCGGGCGGCGCGTCCGCGCGCTGCCAGTGGAACCTCGCCTCGCCGACGATCCGCCAGCCCCTGCGCAGGTAGACGGCGTGCGCGACGCCGTCGCGGTCGTCGACGTCGAGCACGGGCGTGCGCCCGGTGCCGCGGATCCAGTCCGCGGCGTGGTCGAGCAGCCGCCCGCCCACCCCCTGGCCCTGGGCGTCCGGGTGGACGAAGAGCACCGACACGCACGCCAGCTCGGCCACCGGCCGGCCGGCGCCGGCCGACCAGAGGGCGCCGTGCTCGTCGTCGGCCACCGCCGTGACGCTGACGTGCCCGACGGCGCGCCCGCCGGCCTCGGCGACCCACGCCGCCTCCTCGCCGTCGCGCACGACGAACTCCTCGGTGGGGAACGGCAGCGGCCACCGGTGCGGGTAGCCCGACGCGGGCTGCTGCGCGGCGAGGGCCGCGACGAGGTCGGGCAGGTCGGCGTCGGTGCGCGTCCTGAGGGCGACGGTGGGTCGGGTCACGAGCGGGAGCCTACGACCTCCCGGTGACACCGGTCGGACCCGGCGCCGGTCGTGACGCTTGCCTCGGACGGGACGCCCGGACCGGCGCCGCCGGCCTCCGACCGCCCGACGAGAGGACGCCCTCGTGACTCGCACGGAGCTCTCGCCCTCGCGTCTCGCCCAGGCGAGCGCCGTCGTGCCGAGCCCGCGCCAGCTCGCCTGGCAGCGCCGTGAGCTCTACGCCTTCGTCCACTTCGGGATGAACACGATGACCGACCGCGAGTGGGGTGCCGGGCACGAGGACCCCGCGCTCTTCGACCCCGCCGACGTGGACGTCGACCAGTGGGTGCGGGTGTTCGCCTCGGCCGGGATGCGGGCGGTGATCCTCACGGCGAAGCACCACGACGGCTTCTGCCTGTGGCCCAGCCGCCGCACCGGCCACACGGTCGCGGCGAGCCCGTGGCGCGGCGGCCGGGGCGACCTCGTGCGCGAGGTCGCCGACGCGTGCGCCCGAGCCGGTCTCGGGTTCGGGGTCTACCTCTCGCCGTGGGACCGTACGAAACCCACCTACGGCACCGGGGCCGCGTACGACGACTTCTTCGTCGCGCAGCTGACCGAGCTGCTCACCGGCTACGGCCCGGTCTTCTCCGTGTGGCTCGACGGGGCGAACGGCGAGGGCCCGGACGGGCGGACGCAGCTCTACGACTGGGACCGGTACTACGAGGTGGTCCGGCGCCTGCAGCCCGGTGCCGCGATCAGCGTGTGTGGGCCGGACGTGCGTTGGTGCGGCAACGAGGCGGGCCACACCCGCGCGGACGAGTGGAGCGTCGTGCCGGCGTCGTTGCGCGACGCCGAACGGGTCGCGTCGCGCTCGCAGCGCGGCGACGACCCGTCCTTCGCGCGGCTGGTGCGCTCCGACGAGGACGACCTGGGCAGCAGGGCGGCCCTCGCCGCCACCGACGACGAGCTCGTCTGGTACCCGGCCGAGGTCAACACGTCGATCCGCCCGGGATGGTTCCACCATCCCGCGCAGGACGACGAGGTGCGGACCCCGGCCGAGCTGTTCCGCATCTATCGCCGATCCGTCGGGGGCAACAGCACCTTCCTGCTCAACGTGCCGCCGGACCGGTCGGGGCGGCTCGCCGCGCCCGACGTCGCCGCGCTGCGCGGGCTCGGGGCGCTCGTCGCGGAGCTCGCCGACCGCGACATGGCCCCCGCGGCCCGCGTGGCGTACTCCAGCGCGCCGCTGGACGGGCCGCCGCGCGACGGGGCCGTCTGGGCGCCGGCGCACGGCGACCCGGCGCCCGCGGTCCGTCTGTCCTGGCCCGAGCCCCGCACGGTCGACGGCGTCGTGCTCGCCGAGGACGTCGCGCACGGGCAGCAGGTCGAGGACGTCGTCGTGCGCGTCGAACGCGCGGACGGGCGCGCGGAGGGGCCGGGCGAGATCGTCGCGTGGGCGGGATCGGTCGGGTACCGCCGCATCCTGGACCTGGCGCCCGTCGAGGTCACGGCCCTGACGGTCGAGATCGGCGCCCACCGCGGGCCGGTCCGGCTGGCGGAGCTCGCGGTCCTGCGACCCTCCGCGCTGCCGGGCGGAGAGCACCGCGAGGCGGCCGGGCCTGCCAGAATGCCCCGGTGAGCAGCACGCCCCACGACGCCCCGCCCCACGCCCGCCCCGCCGACGTGCCGGTGGTGCACGTCACCGACCCCGCCGACCCGCGGCTGCACGACTACACCGGCCTGACGGACGTGAAGCTGCGCTCGGCGCGCGAGCCTGCCGAGGGCCTGTACATGGCGGAGTCGTCCACCGTGATCCGCCGGGCGCTGGCGGCGGGGCACCGGCCGCGGTCGTTCCTCATGGCGGACAAGCGGCTGGAGTCGATGGCCGACGTGCTGCGGGCGCACCCCGACGCGCCCGTGTTCGTCGCCGACGACGCCGTGCTGCGCGAGATCACCGGGTTCCACCTGCACCGCGGGGCGCTCGCGGCGATGCATCGCCCCGTGCTGCCGTCGGTGCACGACGTCGTCGCCGGGGCCCGCGGCGGTGCGGGCGCGCGTCGCGTCGCGGTGCTGGAGGACATCGTCGACCACACGAACGTGGGCGCGGCGTTCCGCAGCGCCGCCGCGCTGGGAGTCGACGCCGTCCTGGTGACGCCCCGCTGCGCCGACCCCCTGTACCGCCGGTCGGTGCGCGTGTCGATGGGCACGGTGTTCCAGGTGCCGTGGACCCGGTTCACGAGCTGGCCGGGCGGCCTGCGGGAGCTGCAGGAGGACGGCTTCACCGTCGCTGCGCTCGCGCTGGCGGACGACGCGGTCTCGCTCGACGACGTGGCCGCTGACCCGCCCGGGCGGCTCGCCCTCGTGCTCGGCACCGAGGGCGACGGGCTCTCGCGGCCCACCGTGGAGGCGGCGGACGTGGTGGTGACCATCCCCATGGCCGGGGGCGTGGACTCGCTCAACGTCGCCGCCGCCTCCGCGGTGGCCTTCTGGGCGACCCGGGTCTGAGCGCCCGGCGGGGGGAGGACGACGCTCCCGCCCGCCGCCGAGCGGTCAGCCCTGCAGCGCGGCGCGCGCGTCGTCGAGGAACACGTCGAGCACGCCGTCGCCGATCTTGACGGGCGCGGCACCCCAGCGGTTGTCCGGCGGGTCGACGATCACGCCGGCGGCGGCGTCCGCGGACTCCTGCGCCTGCGAGAGCAGGGCGTCGCGGGCCGCGGCGTCGCCGTCGACGTCGGCCTGGGCCGCGTCGAGCGTGGCGACCAGGGCGTCGCCCCACAGGTCGGTGGCGTCGAGCCACGGCGCGGCGTCCGACACGAACGCGGGGTCGACCTCGGACGAGCGCAGCGTCTCGGGGACGTCCGCGATGAGCGCGGCGCGTGCCCGCAGGCCGTCGACGGCGGCCTGCCGGTCACCGGCCTCCCACCGCTGCCAGAACGCGTCGACGTCCGCGGCGAGCGCGGGTGCCTGCGGCTGCCACGGCTCCCCGAAGCTCGGCGCCAGGTGGTTGAGGTCGCCGAACGCGAGCAGGGCGCTCACCGCGGCCTCGTCGTCGCCGGCGAGGTACCGCATCGCCTCCGTCCAGCTGCGGTCCCGGTCGTACGCCCGGTCGTTCCACGCGAAGTCGAGCATGCCGAAGACGGCGACCTTGCTCGCTGCGGCCTGGTTCATCGGGTTGGACACGAGGCCGGCGAGGTGGTCCGACAGGCCCGGCTCCCGCTTGTCGTAGGGGGCCAGGAGGAGCCGCCCGCTGCTCTGCCCGTAGTCGTTGACGGGGTAGTTGTCCCACAGGAACGTCGGGCCGCCGAAGACCGTGTCGGCCTCCACGGCCTGCTCGACGGAGATCGACTGCGGCACCACGTCGTTGCCGGTCCACATCACCACCACGTCGTCGTCCATCTCGCGCAGCGCCGCCTTGTAGGGCGACTCGGTGGTGTTGTAGTACTCGGTCGGCACCATCTGCAGCGCCCGGGCGCCCTCGTGCGTCTCGACCCAGTCCTGCTGCACCCGCGTGAGGAAGTCGGCCTGGGCCCTGCCGGCGCTCCCGGGCGTGGCCTCGCCGTACGCCTCGCGGTCGGCGTCGCACGCCCAGGTCGTGTAGTCGATGTCGTCCAGCGGGATGCTGAACGCCCGGACGCCGACGTCGTACAGGGCCTGGAACTTCGCGTCCAGGGCGGCCATGTCCTCGTCGCTCGTGTAGCAGACGCTGTTGCCGGGGGAGAGGGCGAAGGTGAACCGGACGTGGTTCGCGGTGGCGGTGTCGACCAGCTCGGCGAGCTCGGCGAGCTTCGCGTCCGGGTAGGGCTCGCGCCACCGCTCGCGGTGGTACGGGTCGTCCTTCGGGGCGTAGACGTAGGTGTTGGCCTTGAGGTCGCCGTAGAACTCGAGCTGGTCGAGGCGCTCGGCGTGCGTCCACGGCTCGCCGTAGAAGCCCTCGATGGTGCCGCGCAGCGGCATTGCCGGGTGGTCGGTGACGGCGGCCCCCGCGATGCGGGCGTCGTCGCCCGTGCCCACGAGCAGCTGCTCCAGCGACTGCACCGCGTAGAACTGCCCGGCGCCGTCCGCGCCCGCCAGGGTGACGGTGCCCACCGCGGCGCCTGCGCCGCGGTCGACGCGGATCGCGTAGCCCTCGGCCTGCTCGGGCACGTGGACGTCCCCGAGCGCGCGGTGGACGTCCGTCCGGGTGCCGTCGCCGAGCAGGATCCGCAGGGGTGCGGCGTCCGCCGTCGTGCGGCCCTGCGTGGACCCGCCCGGTGCGCGCACGTCGACGCGGTCGACGCCGCGCTCGCGCAGGAGCTTCACGAGGGCGGCGCGGGCGGCGGCGTCGGTGCCGTCGTCGACGACGACGTCCACCCTGCCGGGGAGCGGCACGTCCCGGCCTGCGCGCCGGATCTCCTGCGGGGCGGGGCTCACGACGGGGAGCGCGTCGCCGTGGTGGGCGCCGGCCGGTGCGTCGAGCGGGCTGCCGGCAGGGCTCGCGACGGGGCCGGCGACGGCGGGGGCCGCGGTGGCGAGGACGGTCGCGGCCGAGGCGAGGGTGGCGGCGACGCGGCGCCTGCCGCGCCGCGTGGTCGGTGCCGTGGTCACGGAAGAACCTCCATTGGTCTAGACCAGAATGTCTTACGCTGTCAGCGCGGGAAAGCGGTGTCAACAGCCCGGGCGCGGCATGTCCTGCCCGGGCGCCATGTTCCCGGCGTGGGCCCGCGTCGTCCGGGCGCGCGTGATCCGGATCACGAGACCGGGGGTGTTCAGGGGCGGTCCGGAAGGTTAGCCTCACCTTTGTGAGCCAGACCTTCGTGCCCGAGCCGACGCCGGACCCGCGCGGCGACGCCGCGCTGTCCGGGGCCGGCCTGCGGCTGTCGTACGACCGCACGACGGTCGTCGACGGCGCGGGCCTCGAGCTGCGCCGCGGCGCGGTCACCGCCCTGCTCGGCCCGAACGGGTCGGGCAAGTCGACACTGCTGCGCTCCCTCGCGCGGCTGCACCGGCCCGACGCGGGCACGGTCCGGCTCGCGGACGACGAGCCGGGCGGCTCCGGCCACGACGCGCTCGCCCTGCACCCCAAGGCCTTCGCCCGGCGCGTCACCCTGCTCTCGCAGAGCCGGCCCACGCCGAGCGGCGTCACCGTCCGCGACGTCGTCGCCTACGGGCGGCACCCCTACCGCGGGCGGTTCCGCTCCGCCGACCCGGACGGCCCCCGCGCGATCGCGCACGCCATGGAGGTCACCGGCGTGACCGCCATGGCGGAGCGCGGCGTCGACGAGCTGTCCGGCGGCGAGCTGCAGCGCGTGTGGCTCGCCACCTGCCTCGCGCAGGACACCGGGGTGCTGCTCCTCGACGAGCCCACCACCTACCTCGACCTGCGCTACCAGGTGGAGCTGCTCGACCTGGTGCGCGACCTCGCGGGCGTGCACCAGGTGGCCGTCGGCGTCGTCCTGCACGACCTCAACCAGGCGGCGGCCGTCGCCGACCACGTCGTCGTGCTGCACGCCGGCGCCGTGCGCGCCTCGGGGCCGGCCGACGAGGTGCTCACGAGCGAGCTGCTCACCGACGTCTACGGCATCCACGTGGACGTGTACACCCACCCGGTCACCGGGCGCACGTGCTGCGAGGCGGTCGGCCGGCACGACGCCCGCCGCACGCAGCCGGTGACCGCCTGACCGACGGCCCCACCCGCACGACCGCCGGCCCCGCCGCCGGCGTGCCCCGCCCTGCCGGCCCGGCAGGGCCCGACATCGAAGGACACCCATGCGCATCGCCCCCCGCCCCCTGGCCGCGACGGTCGCCGCCCTCGCGGTCCTCGCGCTCGGCGCCTGCGGCACCACCGAGGAGCCCGCCGCGGACGCGGCGCCGGAGACCTCCGCGGAGACCGGCCCCGTCACCTGGACCGACGAGCGCGGTGAGCACACGCTCGACGCCCCCGCCCAGGACGTCGTCTCCCTCGAGTGGGGGCTCACGGAGAACCTGCTGGCGCTCGGCGTGGAGCCGGCCGGCCAGGCCGACGTCGAGGGGTACAACACCTGGGACACGGTCGCCCCGATCGACGCGGAGACCCCCGACGTCGGCACGCGCGGCGAGCCGAGCCTCGACGCGATCTCCGCGCTGGAGCCCGATCTCGTGGTGACCACGACCGACCTGCCGGAGAACGTCATCACGCAGATCGAGGAGGTCGCGCCCGTGCTCGCCCTGCGCGGCTCGGACGCCGAGGACCCCCTCGGCTACATGCGCGAGACCGTGACCACCCTCGGCGAGGTCACCGGCACCCAGGACGCCGCAGCCTCCGCCCTGGAGGGCTTCGACGCGAAGGTCGCCGAGGCGACCGCCGCCCTCGACGAGGCCGGGCTCGCCGGCGCCGAGTTCGCGATGGCGGACGGCTGGGTCGCGAACGGCACCGTCTCGGTGCGCATGTTCACCCCGGGCTCGTACTTCGGCGCGCTCGGCGAGGAGGTCGGCCTGGTCAACGCCTGGACCGACGGCGGGGACCCGGACTACGGCCTCGCGCAGACCGACGTCGAGGGGCTGACGCAGCTCGGCGACGTGCAGTTCGTCTACGCGGCCAACGACGCCGAGACCGACCCGTTCGCCGAGGGGCTCGAGGACAACAAGGTCTGGCAGCAGCTGCCCTTCGTGACCGCGGGCGACGTGCACCGCGTCCCGGACGGCATCTGGATGTTCGGCGGCCCCCTGTCCGGCGAGGCGTACCTCGACGCCCTCGTCGACGCGCTGGCCTGAGGATGCTCGCCCCCGTCCCGACGGCCGCACCGTGCCCGTGACCGCCGTCGTGCCCGACGCCGCCCGCCCCGCGCCACCGGCCGCGGGGCGGGCGGCGCCCGGCCGCCTCGTCGCCGTCTTCGCGGCCGCCGTGCTCGCGGTCCTGGTGCTCTCGGCCGTCCACCTCGCGCAGGGCACGGCGGACGTCGGCGCGCTCGACGTGCTGCGCGCCCTGGTGGGCCAGGACGCCGGGAGCACCGTCGCGGTGCTCGTGTCGTCCCGCCTCCCGCGCCTGCTCGCCGGCCTGCTCGTCGGGGTGGCGCTCGGCGTCGCGGGCGCGATCCTGCAGTCCGTGGCGCGCAACCCGCTGGCCTCCCCGGACACCCTCGCGGTCAACGCGGGCTCCTACGTCACGGTCGTGGCCGCGGCCGCCCTCGGCCTGACCGTCCCGTTCTACCTCCAGGGCGGCCTCGCGTTCCTCGGCGGCCTGGCCGCCGCGGCCCTCGTCCTCGCGCTCGCGCGCGGCGGCGCGGACGGCCCCACCCGGCTGGTGCTCGCCGGGTCGGCGATCATGCTCGCCCTGCACTCGCTGACGATGGTCCTGCTGGTGCTCTTCGAGCAGGAGACCACCGGGCTCTTCGCGTGGGGCAGCGGCAGCATCGTCCAGTCCGGCACCCGCACGGTCACCCTCGCCGCGCCCGTCGTGGCCGTCGGCGTGGCCGCCGCGCTCGCGCTCACGCGGCGGCTCGACCTGCTCGGCCTCGGCGACGACGCCGCCCAGGTGCTCGGCATCCACGTGCGCCGCACCCGCGTCGCCTCGGTGCTGGTCGCCGTGCTCCTGGCCGCGATCGCGGTGACCGTCGCCGGCCCGATCGGCTTCGTGGGCCTCGCCGCGCCCGTCATCGCCCGGCTCGTCGGGCGCCGCGTGCCCGGCCTCGGCCGGCACGCGCTCCTGCTGCCCTTCGCCGCGCTCGTCGGCGTCGTCGTCGTGCTCGGCGCGGACGTGCTCCTGCGGGCGGTCCTGCCCGGGCGGGCCGCCGTCATCGTGCCGACCGGCGTCGTGACGACCGTGCTCGGCGCGGGCATCCTCGTGTGGATGGCGCGGCGGCTGCGCGACGCCGGGCCCGGGTCGCGCGGGGCCCGGGGCGCGCTCGGGCGCCCCCGCACGCGGGCCCGCGTGGTCGTCGTCCTCGTGCTGCTCGTCGTGGCGCTCGTCGCCGCCCTGGTCGCCGGGCTGCTGCTCGGCGACCGGATCGTGCTCCTCGGGGACGTGTCGAACTGGGCGCGGGACGTCGCCGGCCGGCAGGTGAGCTTCGTGCTCGACCAGCGCGTGCCCCGCGTGCTGGCCGCCGTCCTCGCGGGCGCCGCGCTGGCCCTGGCGGGCACGATCGTGCAGGCGGTGTGCCGCAACCCGCTCGCCGAGCCCAGCCTCCTCGGCGTCACCTCCGGGGCCGGCCTGGGCGCCGTGGTGATGATCCTTCTCGTGCCCGGTGTCGGCATCTGGCCGATGTCCGCGGCGGCGGGTGCGTGCGCCCTCGGCGTCTTCGCGCTCGTGTACCTGCTCTCGGCGCGCGGCGGGCTCGCGTCGGAACGCCTCCTGCTGGTCGGCATCGGCGCGCAGGCCGGCACCACCGCCCTCATCACCCTCGTCACCCTCGTCGTCGCGCCGTGGGACGTGAACCTCGCGCTGACCTGGCTGTCCGGGTCCACCTACGGCCGCAGCCTGGAGCAGCTGCTGCCGGTGGCGCTCGCCCTGCTGGTCGTCGTGCCGCTCGCGGCCACGCACCGGCGCGAGCTCGACGTGCTGGCGCTCGACGAGGACACCCCGCGGGTGCTCGGCCTCGCCGTCGACCGGTCCCGGCTGGTGCTCCTCGGCGCCGCGGCGCTCACGACCGCCGCCGCCGTGTGCGCCGTGGGTGTCATCGCGTTCGTGGGACTCGTCGCGCCGCACGCCGCGCGGGCGCTCGTCGGCGCCCGCCACTCCCGGGTGCTGCCCGTGGCGATGCTGCTCGGCGCGGTGCTCGTCTCCGTCGCCGACACCCTGGGCCGCGTCGTCATCGCGCCCGCGCAGATCCCCGCCGGGCTCGGCACCGCGCTGCTGGGAGCGCCCTACTTCGTGTACCTGCTGTGGCGCAGCCGGGGACGGGCGGCCGGCTGACGGCGACAACGGGTGCCCGGAGGGGGACGTGAACCCCCTCCACCCGTGACCGACGCTCGCCCGGTGTCGTGATCGGGCGTCCGGAGGCACGATGGAGAGGTGACGGAGAACCTGGCCGCACCGGTGGTCGTCGGGTACGACGCGTCCGAGCCGGCCGGGACCGCCCTGGTGTGGGCGGCCCGGGAGGCGCGGGCGCGAGGCGCCGTGCTGCGCGTCGTGTACGTCCGCGAGGCGCACGACATGCAGCTGAGAGCGAGCCCGCACGGCGCCGACCTGGGGGAGCGGGGCGAGGCCGGCGCGTGGCCCGTCGTCGAGGAGGCGGCGGCGCTCGCCCGCGACGTCGCCCCCGGCCTGACCACCGAGACCGCGGTGGAGTACGCGCCGTCGGCGGCCGCCCTCGTGGGCGTCTCGGGCGACGCGGGGACGCTCGTGCTGGGCGCCTCGCGCCACGGCACGGTCCACGACGCGCTGCGCGGGTCGGTCGTGCTGCAGATCACCGCGCACGCGCGCTGCCCCGTCGTCGTCGTGCCGTTCTGGGGGGCGGGAGAGGACCGCGTCGTGGCGCCCGACGCCCCCGTGGTCGTCGGGTACGACGGGTCCACCCCCGCGGGGCTGGCGCTGGACTCCGCCGTCGAGACGGCCTGGACGCTGGGTCGCCCGCTGCGCGTCGTGGTGGTGTGGCGGCCCGGCTTCACCGAGTGGGTGGTCTCGTACGGGCCGACCGAGCACGAGAGCCACGACATCACCGAGGCCGACGCGCAGCCCGTGCTGCGCCGGGCGCTGGACCGGGTGGAGGCGCGCGTCGCGGAACTGACCGGGGGGCGAGGCGGCGTCGAGGTGGACGGCGTCGTCCACGAGGGGCAGGTCGTGCGCGTGCTGGAGCACGAGTCCCGGACGGCCGAGCGGCTGGTGCTGGGCACCCGCGGCCGTGGCGGGTTCGCCTCCCTGCTTCTCGGGTCGGCCACCCACACCCTCGTGCACACCAGCTCCTGCCCGGTCACGGTGGTGCGCGCGCACGGCTGAGAAGTCACCCACGGCAGGCGGTGTGACTCCGGTCATACCTCCTTGCGGAGGGTGCCCTTGGTGAGGTTAGGCTTACCGTCGTGTCAGAGACCGTCGAGGCGCCCGCCGGGCGCACCAGCGAGACCCCCGTCCAGCCGTTCCGGATGTTCGACGTCACCGTCTCGCGCGTGACGCGGCTCTGCCCCTCGTTCATCCGGATCACGTTCACGGGCGACGACCTGGACCAGTTCGCCGACAACGGGCGCGACCAGCGGATCAAGTTCCTGCTGCCGGCGCCGTGCGGCGGCTGGGACCACCTCGACCGGCAGAACCCCGACTGGTTCACCTCGTGGCGCTCGCTGCCCGAGGAGCGTCGCAACCCGCTGCGCACCTACACGGTGCGCGCGGTGCGCCAGGACTGCCGCGAGGTCGACGTCGACATCGTGCTGCACGGCGACACCGGTCCCGCGTCGCGCTGGGCCAACGGCGCGCGCCCCGGCTCCCCGCTGGTCATCATGGGCCCCAACGCCGCGTACACGCAGGGCCGGCACGGCGGCCTGGAGTTCCACCCGCCCGAGCGCAGCCACGCGCTGCTCATCGCCGGGGACGAGACCGCGGTGCCCGCCATCGCGGCGATCTGCGAGTCGCTGCCCGAGGACGCCGTGGGCGACGTCTTCCTCGAGGTCCCGCACCCGGAGGACCGCTGGACGCTCGCCGCGCCCGCCGGCGTCCGCGTCACCTGGCTGCCGCGCGAGGACCGCGAGCACGGCGACGTGCTGGTCCCGGCCGTGCAGGACGCCGCCGACCGGCTCCTGGCCATGGGCGTGCGGCCCTCCCAGGACGAGGTCCCGGCGGAGGCGGGCGCCCGGACCGCCGCCGGCGTCGACCTGGAGTCCGAGCTGGCCGACGTCGACGTCGACTCCGAGATCCTGTGGGAGGTGCCCGTCGACACCGCCGGGCGCCCCCTCGCGCAGGACACCGTGCTGTACGCGTGGTTCGCCGGGGAGGCCGGGGTGATCAAGACCCTGCGCCGCTACCTGGTGCGCGAGAAGGGCGTGGACCGCAAGGCCGTCGCCTTCATGGGCTACTGGCGCCGCGGCCGCGCCGAGTGCTGAGCCGCTGACGGACACGGCCCGGGCCACCCCTCGTCGGGGTGACCCGGGCCGCGTCGTGCTCGTGCCTCAGCCGCGCTCGACGCCCAGGTCGTCGACCACCTCGACGCCGGGAAGGGAGCACAGCAGCTCCCCGGTCATGAGGATCTTGGAGCGCCGCACGCCCGAGCCCTGCAGGGCCAGCGCGCCCGGCTCCGCGAACCGCGCGTCCACGAGCACGCGCCAGGCCTCGGGGAGCCCGAGCGGCCCGATCCCGCCGTACTCCTGGCCCGACTCGCCGGTGGCGCGATCCTGGGGCAGGAACGACGCCTTGCGGGCGTCGAGCAGCTTGCGCACCCGCGTGTTGACGTCGGCGAACGTCGTGGCCGGCACGATGCAGGCGGCGATCCGCTCGTCCTGCCCGCGCCGCCCCGCCACGAGCACGCAGTTGGCGGACGCCGCGGGCGGCAGCCCGTGCACGTCGTTCAGGGTCGCGGTGTCGGCGTGGTCGGGGTCGATCTCGGCCACCGCCACCTGGGCGGCCGCGCGCTCGTCGCGCTCGGCCCATGCGCGCAGCGCCGCGAGCGTCGGCGCGGCGAGCAGGTCGGGGCGCTCGAGCGCGGGCACCCAGGGCAGGTCCCCGAGCGTCGGGAGGCCGGTGCCCCGCGCGGGCGTCGTCGCGTCGCTCATCGCCGGTAGGTCCCCACGAGGACGCCGCGCGCCAGCGTGTGGAACGCCAGGTTGAACGCCACCACGGCGTTCGACGCGTCCGTGACCACCGGGAGACGGTCGACGTCCACGGCGTGCACGCCGAACAGGTACCGGTGCGGGTGGTCCCCGGGCGGCGGGGCGGCGCCCATGAAGCCCGGGTCGCCGCCGTCGTGCCGCACGTGGAAGGCACCGTCCGGCAGCCCGGACTCGTCGGGCGAGCCCGCGCCCCGGGCGAGCGACGTCGTGCCCGCCGGCACGTCCACGAGGTTCCAGTGCCAGAACCCCGACGGCGTCGGGGCGTCCGGGTCGAAGCAGCTCACCACGAACGACCGCGTCCCGGCGGGCGCGCCGGACCAGGCGAGCGCGGGGGAGACGTTGGCCCCGTCGACCGTGAAGTCGGTGGCGAGCGGCGCGCCGTCGGCGACGTCCGGGCTGGTCACCTCCAGCGTCGGCACCTCGGGCAGCAGGGAGTACGGGTCGGGCGGGAGGGGTCGGCTCAGATCCATGGCGCCATCGTGCCCCGTGAGCGTCGCGGCTGGCCAGGGGCCGCGCGGCGTGGTCAGGCCTTCGGGCCCCCGGCGACGTAGAGCACCTGGCCGGAGACGTACGCGGCCTCCTCGGAGCAGAAGAACGCGACGGCGGCCGCGACGTCCTCGGGCTGCCCCACGCGGCCGAGGGGGACGTCCTTCGCGGCCGCGGCGAGGTAGTCCTCCAGCGGGACGCGGGCACGCTCCGCGGCGGCGCGGATCATGTCGGTCTCGATGACGCCCGGGGCGACGGCGTTGGCGGTGACGCCGAACCTCCCCAGCTCGATCGCGAGCGTCTTGGTGAACCCCTGGAGGCCCGCCTTGGCGGTCGAGTAGTTCGCCTGCCCGCGGTTGCCCAGCGCCGACGTGCTGGACAGGTTGACGATCCGCCCCCACCCCGCCTCGACCATGTGGGCCTGCACGGCGCGGCTCATGAGGAACGCGCCGCGCAGGTGGACGCCCAGCACGGCGTCCCAGTCGTCCTCGCTCATGCGGAACAGCAGGTCGTCGCGCAGGATGCCGGCGTCGTTGACGAGGATTGTCGGCGCGCCGAGCTCGTCGGTCACCCGAGCGACGGCGGCGTCCACGGAGCCGGCGTCGGTGACGTCCACCTCGACGGCGAGGGCCCGGCCGCCGCCTGAGACGATCCCGGCGGCGGTCCGCTCCGCCTCCTCGGTGCGCAGGTCGGCCACGGCGACGGCGTGCCCCGCCGCGGCGAGCCTGCGGGCGATGGCGGCCCCGATACCGCGGGCGGCGCCGGTGACGACGGCGGTGCGGGGCTGGGCGGAACGGTCCGTGACGGGGTGGGTCATGGTGGCTCCTTCGACGACGACGGTGTGGTCGTGTGCACCGTACCGGGCGCCCTCGTCACGCGTCGCCGTGCCGGGTCGGTACTTCGTCCCCGGATCGGTAGACGTGTGTGCCGACCCGGGGGCGAAGTGCCGACCCGGCCTCCTCCGCGGGCGCCGGCGAGGCCGGGACCAGCGCGGTTGACAGCCCGTCCCGGCGGACGAACACTGGAGGTGTTCGAACATCAGTTCGAACCGGACGTCCGTGCACGCGGCGTCCTGTGGAACGCCGCGGGGAGGAGGTCGCGTGACCGTCGCCCCCGAGCAGGACACCCGCCGGTCCCGCGCGCTGGCGGCGCTGCACGCGGCCGAGCAGCGCACGGGCGCCCGCCAGGCGCGGCGCCATGCCGCGCCGCGCGTCGTGGAGCCCGGGACGCGCGGCGAGGCGGGCATACCCGCCGACCCCGCCAGCCCCGCCGAGCCCGTCGCGCTCGCGCACCCCGCGGGGCCCGCCGCGGGCAGGGCGGCAGGCGGCGACCCCGCCCACGTGGCACCGGGCGCGGGCAGCCGGCACGGCCCCGCCTGGTCCGTGCACCCCGACCTGTCCGCACTGCTGCCGGACGGCGGTGTGGCCCGGGGCAGCACGCTGGCGGTGCGGGGATCGGCCTCGCTGCTGCTGGCGCTGCTGGCCGCGCCGTCCGCCGCCGGGGCGTGGACCGCCTTCGTCGGCGCCCCCGCGGTCGGCATGCTCGCGGCGCACGACGCCGGGATGGCACTGGCGCGCACCGCGCTCGTGCCCCGCCCCGGCCCCGACGCCCCGGCCGTCGTGGCGGCCCTGCTCGACGGCATGGACCTGGTGGTCGTGGGGCCGCAGGCGACGCTGACCGGGGCCGACCGGCGCCGGCTCGGCGCCCGCGCGCGGGAGCGGGGCGCCGTCCTGGTGCCGCTCGGCACGTGGCCCGGGGCGCACGTGGCGCTCGACGCCCGCGGCGGCACCTGGGCCGGCATCGACCACGGGGCGGGCTGGCTGCGGCGGCGCACCCTGAGCGTGCTGCGCACCGGCCGCGGCGCCGCCGCCCGGCCGGTGGAGATCGACGTGGTGGTGCCGGTGCTCGCCGACGGCGCGCAGGGCGCCCTGGCGTGGGCGGACCGCACGACGGACACTCCCGACACCGCCGACCGGCCGGCGCCGGCGGGGACACCGGCACCGCAGGGCCCGCGCCTGCGGGTGGCGTGATGGGCGCGCCCAAGGGCCTCGAGCGGGCGACCGCCACCCGGACGGCCGTGCTGTGGGTACCGGACTGGCCGGTGGTCGCCGCGCTCGCCGTCGCCGGCCTGGACGGGCACGTCCCGGCCGCGGTGCTCGGGGCGCGGTCGGCAGGCGGCCAGGAGGCGGGACGCAGCGTGGTGGCCACCACCGCCGTCGCGCGCTCGCAGGGCGTGCGCCGGGGCATGCGGCGCCGGCGGGCGCAGGAACGCTGCCCGGAGCTCGTGCTGCTGGACGCCGACGACGCCCGCGACGCCCGCGAGTTCGAGCCGGTGGCGCTCGCGGCCGAGACCGTGGTGGCGGGCCTCGAGGTGGCGCGCCCGGGCCTGCTCCTGCTGCCCGCCGACGGCGCCGCCCGGTACCACGGGTCCGAGCGCGCGCTGGCCCGCGAGCTGGTGGCGGCCGTCGCGGAGCGCACCGGGCACGAGTGCCAGGTGGGCGTGGCCGACGGGCTGCTGGCCGCGGTGCTCGCCGCCCGGTCCGACGCCGTCGTCCCTCCGGGCGGTGCGGCCGCGTTCCTCGCCGACCGGCCGGTGGGCGAGCTCGTGCACGCCGTCGCCGACCCGGGCGCGGTCGCGGCGGTGCGCGAGGCCGCGAGCCTGTGGTGGCGGCTCGGGCTGCGCACGCTGGGGGACCTCGCCGCCCTGCCGCCGCAGAGCGTGCACGCCCGGTTCGGCGGCCTCGGCACCTGGGCGCAGCGCCTGGCCCGCGGGGAGGACCTGCGCCCGCCCGCCCGGCGCCGCGTCGCCGAGGACCTGGCCGTGAGCGAGGAGCTCGACCCGCCGGCGCCGCGCGTCGACGTCGCCACGTTCGCCGCCCGCCGGCTGGCCGAGCGGCTGCACGCGATGCTCGCGGACCGGGGCCTGGCCTGCGGCCGGCTGCGGATCACGGCACGGACCGAGGCGCGGCCCGAGGACGGTGCCGGCGGGGCCGTGCTCGAACGCGTGTGGCGCATCGACGACGCCGCCGGCGGCATGAGCGCCGCCCGGATCACCGACCGGGTGCGCTGGCAGCTCGAGGGCTGGCTCACCACCGCGGCGCTGGCCTCCGGCGCGTCTCCCGGCACCCCGGCCGTGGCCCCCCTCGTCGAGCTGGCGCTGACGGCGGAGGAGGTCGCCCCCGCGGGCGTCGGCCAGCCGAGCCTGTGGGGGCCGGACGCCGGCGAGGACGCCCGCGCCCGGCGCGCGCTCGGCCGCGTCCAGGGCCTGCTCGGGGGAGACGCCGTGCTCACGGTGCGGCGCCAGGGCGGGCGCGACCCCCGGGACCGCATCCACCTCGTGCCGTTCGGCGAGGACGCGCCCCCGCCGCGGGACGCCGCCCTGCCGTGGCCGGGCGCGTTGCCGGAGCCCGCGCCCGCCGTCCTGCTGCCCGACCCCGTGCCCGCCGGCGTGCGGGACGCCGAGGGGCGCGCCGTCGTCGTGGACGTGCGGCTGGCCATGAGCGGCGCGCCGCACGTCGTGACGGCCGAGGCGCTGCCGGGCGATGCCGTCGTGGTGGGCTGGGCCGGCCCCTGGCCGCTCGCCGAGCGCTGGTGGGCCGCCGCGTCCGAGGACACCCGCAGGCGCGTCTACCTGCAGGTGGTGCTCGACGACGGGCGCGGGCTGCTCCTGGCCCAGGGGGCCGGGTCGTGGAGCCTGGAGGCCGTCTATGACTAGCCCTCCGACCAGCTCTCTGGCCGGCACGGGCGGACGGTACGCCGAGCTGCACGCCCACTCGGCCTTCAGCTTCCTCGACGGGGCCTCGCACCCGGAGGAGCTCGCGGCCGAGGCGGACCGCCTGGGGCTGACCGCGCTCGCGGTCACCGACCACGACGGGCTGTACGGGGTGGTGCGCTTCTCCGAGGCCGCCAAGAAGGTGGAGCTGCCCACCGTGTTCGGCGCCGAGCTGCACCTGCCCGCCCAGCAGGTCCCCGGCGCCGCGCCGGGGACCTCCGGGAGCCGCCCGGTGCTGGACGACCCGACGGGCGTCCCGGACCCGCGCTCGACCCACCTGCTCGTGCTGGCCCGCGGCGCCCAGGGCTACCGGAACCTGTCGCGGGCGATCGCGACCGCGCACCTGGCCACCGGGACCAAGGGCAGGGCCCGGTACCGGCTCGACGAGCTGGGGGCCGAGGCGGGCGGCGAGTGGTTGGTGCTCACCGGGTGTCGCAAGGGCGCCGTCCGCCAGGCGCTCACCGCCCCGGGGCCCGGCGGCGGGCGGGCGGCGGCGCGGCGCGAGCTCGACCGGCTGACGGACGTCTTCGGGCGAGACAACGTCGCCGTCGAGATCACCGCGACGGGCCACGCGGGCGACGCCGCGCTGCACGACGCGCTCGCCGACCTGGCCCGCGACGCGGGACTGCCGCTGGTCGCCACCACGAACGCGCACTACGCCCGGCCGCGCGACGCCGACCTGGCCGGCGCGCTCGCCGCCGTGCGGGCGACGTCGTCCCTCGACGCCATGGACGGCTGGCTGCCCGGGGCCCCGGTGGCCCACCTGCGTGCCGCGGACGAGATGCTCGCGCTACACCGCCGGCACCCGTCGGCCGTGGCGACGGCGGCGGACCTGGCCGCCGAGTGCGCCTTCGACCTCGACCTGGTCGCGCCGAACCTGCCGCCGTACCCGGTGCCCGAGGGCCACGACGAGGCCTCGTGGCTGCGCGAGCTGGTGCGGCGCGGGGCCACCGAGCGGTACGGTGCCCGGCCCGGGCCCGGAGCCGGCGGAAACGCCGGGGCATGGGCGCAGATCGACCACGAGCTGCGGGTCATCGAGGACCTGGGGTTCCCCGGTTACTTCCTCGTCGTCTACGACCTCGTCGAGTTCTGCCGGGAGCGGGGGATCCTGTGCCAGGGGCGGGGGAGCGCCGCCAACTCCGCGGCCTGCTACGCGCTCGGCATCACCGCCGTCGACGCCGTCAGGCACGGCCTGCTGTTCGAGCGGTTCCTCGCGCCCGAACGCGACGGCCCGCCCGACATCGACCTGGACATCGAGTCGGTGCGGCGCGAGGAGGTCATCCAGCACGTCTACGAAAAGTTCGGCCGTACCCACGCCGCGCAGGTCGCGAACGTCATCTCCTACCGCCCTCGGTCCGCCGTGCGCGACGCCGCCCGCGCGCTCGGGTACGACGTCGGGCAGCAGGACGCCTGGTCCACGTCCATCGAGCGGTGGGGGTCGCTGCGCGGGCCCGACCCCGCGAGCCCGGCCGCCGACCGGTCGGCCCGGGACGAACGCGCGGCCGCCGGCGCCCCGGGCGGCACGACGAGCGGCGCCTCGTGCGGGACCGTGACCAGGACGGCGGCCAAGGACGCCCGGATGGCGCAACGGTGGGGCCCGCCGGAGACGCTGCCGCGGCGCGTCGTGGACCCGCTCGCGGTGGACGAGGGCGAGGTCCGGCGCGCCGACGACGCGCACGACGTCGTGCCCGCCCGGCGGCCGCCGTCGGCCGAGGAGGAGGGACAGATCCCCGCGCCCGTGCTCGACCTGGCCGACCGGATGCTGCGCCTGCCCCGGCACCTCGGCATCCACTCCGGCGGCATGGTCATGTGCGACCGGCCCGTGATCGAGGTGTGCCCCGTGGAGTGGGCCCGCATGGAGGGGCGCACGGTGCTGCAGTGGGACAAGGAGGACTGCGCCGACGCGGGGCTGGTGAAGTTCGACCTGCTCGGGCTCGGGATGCTCACCGCGATCCGGTACGCGTTCTCCTCGGTCGCCGAGCACACGGGGGAGCACCTCACGCTGCACGGCCTGCCCGACGACGACCCCGCGGTCTACGACCTGCTGTGCGCGGCGGACACGGTCGGGGTGTTCCAGGTGGAGTCGCGCGCCCAGATGGGCACGCTGCCGCGCCTGCGGCCGGAAAAGTTCTACGACATCGTCATCGAGGTCGCGCTCATCCGCCCCGGGCCCATCCAGGGCGGGTCGGTGCACCCGTACATCGAGCGGGCCCGCGGGCGAGAGCCGGTGACCTACCTGCACGAGCTGCTGAAGCCGTCCCTGCGCAAGACGCTCGGGGTGCCGCTGTTCCAGGAGCAGCTCATGCAGATGGCGATCGACGTCGCGGGCTTCACCCACGCCGAGTCCGACCAGCTGCGCCGGGCGATGGGGTCCAAGCGGTCGGTCGAGCGGATGGAGGCCCTGCGCGGCCGGCTGATGGAGGGGATGCGCGCGAAGGGGGTCGACGACCCGGCCGTGCGTGAGCAGATCTACGACAAGCTCAAGGCGTTCGCGGACTTCGGCTTCCCCGAGTCGCACGCCTACTCGTTCGCCTACCTCGTGTACGCGAGCTCGTGGCTCAAGGTGCACCATCCCGCCGCGTTCTACGCGGGCCTGCTGGCGGCGCAGCCGATGGGGTTCTACTCCCCGCAGTCGCTGGCCGCCGACGCCCGCCGGCACGGGGTGCAGGTGCTGGGCCCGGACGTCAACGCCTCCCGTGCCCTGGCGTGCGTCGAACGTCTCGACGGGACGCCGGGCCCGGCCCCGGAACGCGGGGACTTCGGGCCGGCACCCGACCCGTCGCTGGCCGTCCGGCTGGGGCTGAGCGCGGTGCGGGGGATCGGCACGGACCTCGCGGAGCGGATGGTCGGCGAGCGGCAGGACAACGGGCCGTACCGCGACCTGCGCGACCTGGCGCGCCGCGTCGGGCTCAGCACGGCCCAGCTGGAGGCGCTGGCCACGGGCGGGGCGACCGAGTCGCTCGGTGCGGGGCGCCGGGAGGCGCTGTGGGCCGCGGGCGCGCTGGGTCAGGAGGGCCCGGGCACCCTGCCGGGCGTGTCGGTCGGGGTGGACGCGCCGACGCTGCCGGGCATGACGCCGCTGGAGGTCGACGTCGCCGACGCCTGGGCGACCGGTATCACCCCCGCGTCGGTCTCCCCGCTGGAGCACGTGCGCGAGGGGCTCGAACGTGCGGGAGTGCTGACGGTGGGGCAGGTGGTCGCCACGGACCCGGGCCGCAGGGTCGCGGTCGGCGGGGTCGTCACCCACCGGCAGCGGCCCGGTACCGCGGGCGGCGTGACGTTCCTGTCCCTGGAGGACGAGACCGGGCTGCTGAACGTCATCTGCACCGCCGGGCTGTGGCGGCGGTTCCGGACGGTCGCGCGTCGGGCGGCGGCCATGGTGGTGCGCGGGCGGGTGGAGAGCGCGGACGGAGCGGTCAACCTGCTCGCCGAGCACCTCGCCCCGCTGCACCTGCCGATCGCGACCCGCTCGCGTGACTTCCGGTAGCGGAATTCACCCGGCCGACGCCGGGCCGACGACCGTGGGTCACGCGCGGGCCATCCCGCCCGCCCAGGCTCGGCGTCATGCGTACCCGCCGAGCCGCCGTCGCCGCGGCCCTCACGGCCGTCCTCGCGGCCTCGTCCGCCGTCCCTCTCGCCGCCGCCGTCACCCCCGGAGACGCCGGGCACGGGTCCGGCCGCGACCTCGACCTCCAGGCTCACCGTGGCGGTGTGGCGCTCACCGTGGAGAACACGCTGCCCGCGTTCGCGAAGGCGCTCGAGCTCGGCGTGAGCACGCTGGAGCTCGACGTGCAGATCACCGCCGACGGGCACGCCGTCGTCACGCACGACCGCGACCCGAACCCCGCGAAGTGCGTCGACACGGAGCCCGCGTTCCCCGGCGACCCGCAGTTCCCCTACGTGCCCGGGACCACGTACATCGCCGACCTCACGCTCGCGCAGGTCCGCACCATCGACTGCGGGTCGCTCGCGCAGCCGCAGTTCCCGGGCCAGGAGACCCGTCCGGGCGAGCCGATGCCGCTGCTGTCGGAGGTCTTCGGCCTGGTGAACGACTACCGGGCGCGCCAGGTGACGCTGAACGTCGAGACGAAGGTCGAGGCCGGCGCTCCGGAGCAGACGGCACCGCGCGAGGAGTTCGTCCAGGTCGTGGCGCGCGAGGTGCGCGAGGCCCGGCTCGTCGACCAGGTCACGATCCAGAGCTTCGACTGGGGCGCGCTCATGCGCATGCGCCAGGTAGAGCCGCGGCTTCCGGTCGTGGCGCTGACGAACGGGCAGCAGTTCCTCCAGGTCGGGCAGGAGGGCGCGTCGCCCTGGCTGGGCGGGATCGACATCGACGACTTCGACGGCACGATCCAGGAGCGGTACGTGGCCGCTGCGGCGTCGTTCGGCGCCGACGCGCTCTCGCCGGTGCACGGCGACCCGCAGGGCGGCGGCGTGGACGACCCCGGCTACGTCCCGTTCACGACGCCGGAGCTGGTGGAGGCCGCCCACGACGCCGGGATGCGGGTCGTCCCGTGGACGATCGACGACGTGCCGACCCTCGAGCACCTGATGGACATGGGCGTCGACGGCATCATCACCGACCGGCCCGACGTCCTGCGCGACCTCATGGCAGAGCGCCACCTCAAGCTCCCGAAGCCCTACCAGGCCCCGCGGCACGCGCACGCCCGCTGACCCGGGCGGCGTCGACCCGGCGCCGGTCTCGGCGGCCGCGCGCCAGCTCGGTCTCGAGCGCGTCGAGGGGTTGCGCGAAGGCGTCCGAGAACCGGGCGAGCCAGGAGGCGACCGCGTCCAGGCCGGCGTCGTCGACGCGGTACAGGCGGCGCGTCCCCTCCGCGTGCACGCGCACCAGGCATGCCTCGCGCAGCACCCGCAGGTGCTGCGAGACGGCGGGCTGCGAGATCCGCGTCTCGGCCTGCAGCGCCGTGACGAGCGCCCCGGCAGCCTGCTCTCCGGGGGCGAGCAGCTCGAGCAGCCGCCGACGGACGGGGTCGCCCAGCGCCTCGAAGACGCGCGGGGCGGTGGCGGGCTCGTCCGGCGCGCCGAACACGGGGCTCACGCCTCCGGCGGCGTCGTGTAGAAATCGAGCGTGCGTTCCGCGGCCTCGTGCGCCCCGGCGGGGTCGTCGCCGTCGGCCACGGCCGCCTCCGCCCACCCGGTCGTGACGAGGCGCACGAACTCGACGCCGTCGGGGGAGAGCGTCCAGGTCTCGGCCTCCTTCGGGTCGACGGCGGCCCGGCTCTCCAGGTGCAGCCCGAGGCCCATGAGGCCGAGGTCCCAGCCCGCGCCGACCGCGCCGGGGCCGAACCGCTCCCACATCTCCGGGTCCACGAGGGCCTCATGGACGAGCTCGAGCGTGGTGCCGGCGCCGGCCTCGGTCAGGCGAATCTCGAGCCACGAGACCTGCCCGCCGAACTCCCAGGTGACGGCGAACGACTCCGGGGCGTCGCAGCGCTCGACGACGCCGCCGGCGTTGCCCTCGAGCTGGTAGCGCCCGCCGACGCTCAGGTCGCCGCTGACCGGCAGGAACCAGCGGGGGAGCCGTTCGGACGAGGTGAGCGCGTCCCAGAGGTCGTCGCGCTCGGTGGCGTAGGTGCGGCGCGCCACGGCGATCTTCGTGGGCGCTCCGGCGCGCTCGCCGGTGCGGATCTCCCGGGTCACGAGGCGGGCGGTGGCGACGGGGTCGAGCGTGGACGTCATGGCGACTCCTTCATAAGTAGACGCTTATATTGAACCACGGCGGCCGTCGTGTCGGAAGGGGCTCGTAGTCTCGGGGCATGCGGATCGAGCCCGCCACAGCCGACCGGTTCGACGACGTCGCGACCGTGCTCAACCCCACGGGACGCGCGCAGGCGTGCTGGTGCATGCACTGGCGCCTGCCGCCGAAGGAGGACGCGTCGCGCCGCGGGGAGTACCTGCTCGAGCTCGCCACGCACGAGCCCGCGCCTGGCCTGCTCGCGTACGAGGGCGACGAGGTCGCCGGGTGGCTCGGGTTCGCGCCGAAGTCGGCGAGTCGCACGCTCCAGCGCTCCCGCGTGCTGCCAGCCGGGAATCCTGAGACCTGGCCCACCACCTGGGCGGTCATGTGCTTCACCGTGCGCCCGGGTTGGCGACGCCGCGGCGTGGCCCGCGCGCTGCTCGACGGCGCGGTCGAGTACGCCCGCGCGCACGGCGCGCGCATGCTCGAGGGCTACCCGGTCGAGCCCGAGCCCGGCCGGCGCGTGCCCGTCAGCGCCGCGTTCGTCGGGACGGTCGGGCTGTTCGAGCAGGCGGGCTTCGACCGGGTCGCGCCGACGTCGGCCACCAGCGGCAGGCTGCCGCGGTGGGTGCTGCGCCTGGAGCTCGACCGAGGGCTCGACCGCCGGCTCGACGGCGCGACCGGCGGTGCGTGAGTCACTCGACCTGGGCGACGACGCAGATCTCGAACGTCCCGCGCCCACGCCGCAGCAGGTAGCGGGCCCGGTCGTTCCCCCGCTCCGCCGCGAGCTCGTCGCGGTACGACCACCGCACGTCGACCCACAGCAGCGCCCAGCCGACCTCCTCGACGGCCACGACCTCCGGGACGACGGCGACGCTGTCGCCGGTGGAGGCCGCGGGCCGGTCGCGGACGCTGTCGCGCACGTCCTCGGGCGACGTGAGCAGCGCGGAGGCCTCGGGGCCGACGAGCGTCACGGGGAGGTCCACGCGCTCCGAGATGCCCTCGAGGTCGCCCGTGCTGAGCACCATGGCGTACGCCGCGAGGAAGTCGCGCAGCGCCTCGCGATCGAGGTCGTTCATCGCCTGCGTGCCCACCCGACCACGGTAGGCCGGACCTGGAAGGATCACGACTCGTGAACCGACGCAGACTCTGGTGGAGTACTCCCGTCCTGCTCGCGCTCCTTGCCGGGTGCGCCCAGGAGGCCGCACCCGCCGACCCGGACGACCTGGCAGCCGCCGCCTCAGGCTGGGGGATCCCGCCGGACGTGGTCCTGACGACCGCCGTCGACGGGTTCGAGCCGGCCCCGGGCGGTGCGGGCGCCTACGGGAGCGACGGGTTCTCCGTCGTCCTCACCAACCCGTCGGACGGGCGGATCATGGTGCTGGCCGCCACCCGCGACACCATGACGGCGCAGAGCTGCCCCACCACGCCGTTCGCCTCGACGTCGGGGGCCGCTGAGGGGCAGGCCGAGTGCACCGCCGAGGACGGCATGTTCTACCGCACCGCGGACGGTGCGTCCGAGTACGCGGTGCAGCGCGACGACGTGCTCGTGCAGGTGTCCGGCGACGGCGTGGAGCGGGAGGTGCTCCGGGAGGCCGCGGAGCAGGTCCGCGTGCCGAGCGCGAAGATCCTCAGGGCCATGGAGCCGCCTGAGCCCATGGAGGGTGTCGAGCGCGGCGACCTGCCGCCCGGCGACGGGGCGCCGGACAACAGCGTCGGCGCGGGCGGCTGACCGGGGCCCACGTCAGGCTCACCAGGCCTGGGCGAAGACGTCGGCGAACAGCTCGTCGGCGTCGACGTCGAGCCCCCGCGAGGCGAACCACGCGCACATGGTCCGGCAGTCGCGGTGCAGCAGATCCGCGCCGAACGGGTTCGCCACGAGGTCTACGATCTGCGGCACGTCGATGATGACGAGACGTCCGCCGTCGTCGGCGCCGTCGACCAGGACGTTGTACGGCGACAGGTCGCCGTGCGCCCAGCCGAGCCGGGCGATGACGCCCATGGCGTCGCGGAGCTGGTCGAACCAGTCGGCGAGCAGCTCGCGGTCCGGGCGGGCGCGGGCGAGGCGCGGCGCGGCCTGGTACGCGCCGTCCCCCGTAACACCGCCGACGAACTCCATGAGCAGCTCGGTGCCGTCGATCTGCACGGGGTAGGGGACCGGTGCGCCGGCGTCCCAGAGCGCGCCGAGGGCACTGAACTCGGCACTCGCCCATTGCGTGGCGGCCATGGCACGGCCCCACGCGGACTTGCGGTCCTCGATCGCGCGCTGGTCGCGGGTGCGCCGCACGCGGCGCCCGTCGGTGTACTCCGCGTCGCGGTGGAACTGGCGGTGATCGCGGCCCCGGTACCGCTTGGCGGCGAGCAGGCTCGTGCGGTCGGGGTCGCCAGGGACGGCGCGCTCGACGAGGAAGACGTCCGCCTCCTTGCCGGTCTTGAGGACGCCGAGCTCGGTGTCCAGGGCGGCGTCGGCGGTGACGACCCAGTCGGGGCGCGGGTCGGGGCCGCGCTGGCCCCTGGTCACGGAGGTCCAGGTGGACCACCGCTGGTCGGGGCCGGGTTCGATGACGGGCGCGTCGGCGGCCCTCAGGGTCAGGGTGGGAAAGGCCCGATCGTGGTCGGGGTGCTGCGGGTGGGTGGCGTGCTGCGGCACGGGTGGCTCCTTGCGGGGGTGGGGAGCCGCCGTATGGCGCGCTCCTCAGGAAGGGGTGCTGTCCGCCCGCCGGTGCTCCGGGCGGGCTCGGGTGACGACGTCGTCCATCGCACTGCCCTCCCTTCGCACGGGCACGCCTCTCGCGTGCCGTCTGCCGTGATCGTGACAGCCCACCCCCGGGCCGGTCGAGTGATTTTCGTGCGTGCTGCGTGCCAGGGTGGCCGCGTGGGATTCGCACCGGTCGCCGACGACGTCCTGGTCCGCACGAGTCGCCGGGAGCGCACGACGACGACGCTCGCGCTCGGGCGGGGCGGCGGTGCGGGGCGGTCCGCGCTGCTGGTCGACCCCGCGTGGGCCCCGGACGAGCTGGACGCGCTCGTGACCGAGGCCAGGTCTCTGGGTGCGGTGGTGGTCGCAGGGTTCGCCACGCACGCCCACCACGACCACCTGCTGTGGCCTCCCGCACTCGACGACGTGCCGCGGTGGGCGAGTCCCGCCGCGGCCGAGGTCGCGGGCCGGCAGCGGGCGCGGCTGCTGGCCGAGCTGGACGCCGACGAGCGCCGGTACGGAGAGTCGTACCCGCCTCGGGCGCGTGCGCTCTTCGCGTGCGTCGAGCCCGCGCCGGCGGGGATGCTGCCGGACCCGGACGGGGTGCTGCCGCGCGCCGAGCCGGTCGTCCACGACGGCCACGCGCCCGGGCACGCCGCGCTGTGGCTCCAGGACGCGCGTGTGCTCGTCGCCGGGGACATGCTCAGCGACGTCGAGCTCCCGCTGCCGTTCGACGAGATCGCCGGGGGAGCGGACCGTGCAGGGAGCGTCGCGGCGTACCTCGCCGGGCTGGACCGGCTGGCACCGTTCGTCGCCCGCGCCGAGGTGCTCGTGCCGGGGCACGGCACGCCGACGCGCCGGCCCGTCGAGCGCCTGGACGCGGACCGGCGCTACCTCGACGCCGTCCTCGCCGGACGGCGGGCCGACGACCCTCGAATGGCGCTGCCCGGCATGGCGGCCGAGCACGCCCGGCTCCTGCGCACGGTGGGCGACGCGTCACCCTGACGGAAGCTTCTCAGCGTCTTCGCCTGGGTGACCTGCGATCAGGGGACGAGCCATGTCATCCCTTGATCCAGCCCTGAGCCTTGATGTGTACCCGTCAGCCGGCGATCAACGCGGCCGCGGAGTCCCACGCCGCGGCCGTGTCGAGGCCCATCTGGTCCAGCGCGGCCCACCCGACGCCCAGCACCGCGTAGGCGCTCACCGGCGTCATGACCAGCCACTCGCGCCACGACCCGGCATCCCCGAGGACCGGCAGGGAGAGGTTCCCGCCGTCGCGCCACACGTCGTCGAACGGCATCCACCGGTACCGGCGCACCCAGGTGGGGGAACGGAACCTCAGCGGCCACAGCAGCGGCACGCCGCGGGTGGTCAGCATGTCGCCGACGATGTGGACCGCGCAGCCCAGGCCCACGCAGAACGGCATCCAGTACCACTCCTCGGGCGCGAACGCCGCGATGCAGGCCGCGAGCGCGAGCGACAGCGTCCACGTCCACCAGCGACGCTGCCCCGTGAGCTTGAGCGCCCGCACCGCGAACGCCGACAGCAGCACCGCCAGGACGCCCGGACCGACGAGGACGTCGCCGAACGTCTCCGTGGTGACCGTCACCAGGCCCAGGGCCCAGGCGATCGCGGTGAACACGACGATGCCGAGCAGCGAGTGGGTGCCGTGACGGTGCCCGCCGGAGATGGTCGCCACCAGCTTGGTGAGCCACTCCGACACCGGCGGCAGCGAGTGCGCGATCGTGCCGTTGTGGTGGTCGGCGTCCGGCAGCAGGGCCGCCCCGGCGCACACGAGCGCACCGGTCATCACCCCGACGTCCGAGACCGGGTACCAGCCCAACGAGATCGGCGTGGTCGCTGTCACCGCGACCCACGCTGCCGCCCCCGACGCGGCGTGGTGCCCACCCATCATGACCTTGTGTGCTCCTTCGTCCCGAGATACCCGGTGATGTCCACGGATCAGCGATTGATCCGTTGTGTCCGGGCCGGGCAGGACGCTACACGGTGGGGATGACACTCCCGCGGACGCCGTGGGCGCAGGTCACCGCACTCATGGGGCCGTGCTCATGGGGCCGTGGTCACCGGGCCGCGCGCCGGGCGAGGATCCCCGCCACGTCGGGCGGCGTCCAGCCCTCGGGCTTGAGGACCTTGCCGTCCGCGCGGCGGAGCGGCGTGCCGTCGGGGCCGAGCTTGGCCATGTTGGAGGCGTGGATGGCCGCGAACACGTCCTCGCCGGGGATGCCGCACTCCAGCTCCATGCCGTGCAGCACGTAGCGCAGGTCGCCGGTGGCGTCCGCGATCGCGGTGAGGTCCGCGTCGTCGGTGGTGAGGTCCGTCACCTCGGCCATGGCCTGCTCGACGACGGCGCGGGCCCGCGCGCCCAGAACCGCCTCGGTGAGCTCGGCGAACTCCTCGGCCACCAGCCGGTAGCGCAGGTGCAGCCGGTCTTTCGGCAGAGCGGCGCTCGGGGCGCCGTCGTTCACCGGCACGCCGAACGCGGTGTGGAACTCGCGCACCATGGCGCGCTCCGATGGCGTCGTCATGGAGCCATCCTGGCGGGTGGCCCCGTCAGGCGTCGTCACGAGCGCCCCGGTTTGCGAGAGCCCGCCCCGATCGTGCTATGTTTTTCCCCGCACCGCGACGGCCGGAAGGGCCGGAACGGTCCACCTGTCCGGGTGGCGGAATGGCAGACGCGCTAGCTTGAGGTGCTAGTGCCCGTATAGGGCGTGGGGGTTCAAGTCCCCCTCCGGACACCATGCCTGAACAGGCAAGACGTGAAGAACCGAATCGCCGGGTACCCACTGATGGTCGAGGAAGCCGCGATTCGTCTCGAACTTCCGATGCGAGAGCATCGGCGGGATCCGAATGAGACAGCGGATCGAGACGCCCCGTCGCTCCACACGACGGGGCGTCTCGCGTCTCTGAGGTGGGACGTCCATACCTTGGGGGTTAGCGGCCAAAATGTGTGTCCGTCTCGGGCGTGTCGATGTCATCGGTGGGAGTGTCCGTTCTCCTGTCGTGGCCTGCACGGATACCCCGTCAGCGGACACACATTTTGACCGCTAACCCGTGGTTGTCGTGCTTCAGATCGTCGTGGGTGCCACGCCCTCCTCGATCCGGGCGTCGAGCATCCGGACGGTGACGTCGACGGTCGCGAGCGTGGAGGCGTCGTGCGAGACGAGGAGCGTCGCGGCTCCGGTCTCCCCGGCCAGGCGGGTGATGAGCTCGACGACCTGGGTGCCGCGCTCGTGGTCGAGGGCGGAGGTCGGCTCGTCGACGAGCAGCACCTCGGGCCGTCCGACGAGGGCCCGGGCGATGGCGACGCGCTGCCGCTGCCCGCCCGACAGCTGGGCAGGGCGCTTGCCCGCGTGGTCGGCCACGCCGACGGCGTCGAGCAGCTCGAGGGCGCGGCCCCGCACGCTGGACGGGCGCCGGCCGCGCAGGTGGGCGTGCAGCTCGAGCTGCTCGAGCGCGGTGAGGGAGCCGAGCAGCTGCGGCGACTGGAAGACCATGCCGAGGCGTTCGAGCCGCACCCGCGTGGACCGGGCGACCGTGGTGGTGGGGGTGAACACGACGTCGTCACCGATCGTGACGGTGCCGCTGCTGGGGCGGGTCAGGCCGGCGGCCACGGCCAGGAGGCTGGACTTGCCGGCGCCCGAGGGGCCGAGCAGGGCGGTGGTCGTCCCGGCGGGGACGGTGAGGTCGACGTCGTTCACGGCGGTCAGGGTGCTGTCGCCGTCGGGGTAGACGAGGGTGATGCCCTCCAGGTGCAGGTCCACGGGGTGCGCTCCTTCTGGGGTCGGGGGGGGAGGGTGGGGCAGTCAGCGGGCGGCCAGCGCGGCGTGCGGGTCGATGCGGGTGATGCGTGCCACGGACACGGCGGCTCCTGCGAGGCCGAGCACCACGAGGCCGGCGGCCGGCACGAGCGTGGTCGCGGTCGTGACCACGACCGGCACGGCGGCGGGCAGCAGGAGGGCGCCGGCGACGCTCAGCGCGGTACCCACGGCGACCCCGCCGGCGAGGACGACGGCGGCCTGGCCGAGGGCGTCGCGCAGCAGGTAGCCGGTGGGGGCGCCGAGGGCCTTGAGCACGGCGACGTCGCCGGAGCGGCTGATCGTCCAGACGGTGAAGAACGCCCCGACCACGAGTGCGGAGATGACGAGCAGGAACGCCTGCATCGTCGTCAGGGACGTGTTCTCCCCGGCGAAGGACGGTACCGCCGAGCGGGCGTCCGCCGTCGTGACGGTGGTGGTGCCGAGCTCGGCGTCGGCGGCCGCGAGCGCGGCGTCGTCGGCGTCGTCGGTGGTGGTCATGGCGACGACGGTGGCCACGGGGGTGCCGGGCCCGCCGCGGGCTCCGACGGCCTGCCAGTCCTCCAGGGTGGTCCACACGACCGGGGTGTGGGAGAACGACTGGTCCGCGTCGACCGTCTCGGCGACGGTGAGCTCGCTGCCGCCCAGGGTCACGGTGTCGCCCTCGCCGGCGCCGAGCGCGGCGGCGGCGCCGGCGGTCAGCACGACGGTCCCGGGCCGGACGTCGCCGGGGCCCGCGGGCACCAGGTCCGTGCCGTCGGGAACCCCGAGCGCGGTGACCGACGCGGTCGTGCCGCCGGCCTCGGCGCGGGTCGTGGCCACGCCGAGGGGGTCGGCGGACGCGACGCCGGGCACCTGCGCCCAGCGCTCCCACTGGTCGGGGGCCACCCGCGACGCGGTGAACTCCGGCGCGTCGCCGTCGGCGGGCATGGAGAAGGCGAGGTGGTCGGCCGGCAGGTCGGTCACCGCCGACGTCGACTCCCGCGCGAGCCCCGCGGTGAGCGAGGCGAGGAAGGTGACGAGGAAGGTGATCAGGACGATCACCACGGACATGAGGACGAAGCGTCCACGGGCATGCTTCAGATCGCGCAGGGCGACGAACACGGATACCTCCGGAGGTGGCTGCGGGGATGCTGCTTCCAGCCTCGGCGGCACGCGTGCCCGGGTCATCGGGACCGGGAGTGATCCTGCCGCGCCGAACGGTGGCCCCGCCGCTCCACCTTTCGGACGATGCGGCCGGGGCCCGCGCGGCTACCGTTGACGTCGTGAAGCGACACGTCCTGCCCTCCGCGACGAGGAGCCTCGTCGTCGGGCTGGACGTGCTGTTCGTGCTGCTCGTCGCGGTGGCGGTCGTCCAGTCCCCGGCACGTGCCAGGGTGCCGGCGGCGCTCGTCGCCGCGGTGTTCCTCGCCGTCTACCTGTGGGGCCGGACGGCGGTGCGGGTGCACGAGCGTCCCGTCGCTGCCCCGCGCGGCGTCTGGTGGCCCGACGCCGCCTGGGTCGCCGGGCTCCTCGTCGCCTGGGTCGTGCTGCTGTGGTTCTCGCCCGCGGCGCTGTGGATCGCGTTCGGGCTGATGCTGCTGCAGATGCACGTGCTCGGCCCCCACCGGGGCACCGTCGCCGTGGCGTTGACGACCGCCGTCGCCGTCGCCGACGGCCTGCTCGTCCAGGTCGGGCCGGGGGACCCGTGGACCGGGTACGTCCTCGGTCCGCTCCTCGGGGCCGGGGTCGCCGTGGGCGTCGTCCTCGGCATCGAGGCGTTCGTCCGCGAGTCGCAGACGCGCCAGCGCACGGTCGAGGAGCTCACCCGGGCGCGCCGTCACCTCGCCCGGGCGGAGCGGGATCGGGTCGTCACCGACGAGCGGGCCCGCCTCGCGCGCGACATCCACGACACCCTGGCGCAGTCGCTGTCGGCGATCGAGCTGCTGCTGCGCACCGCCCAGGTCACGATCGGCGCGGACGACGACAGGGCCCGCGACCTCGTCGGGCAGGCGCGCGGCGCCGCCCGCGACAGCCTCGCCGAGGCCCGCCGGGTCGTGGAGGACCTCACCCCGACGGAGCTCGAACGCTCCACCACGTTGCTGGCGGCGCTGCACGCCGTCGCGGACCGCACCGCGTCGTCCCACGACGAGGGCACGGGGCGCAGGCTGTCCGTCACGGTGCACACCGGCGGGACCGCACGTCCCCTGCCGGTGCCTCTGGAGACGGCGCTGCTGAGGATCGCCCAGTCGGCGCTGGCGAACGTCGCCGAGCACGCCGACGCCGAGCACGCCCGCGTCACGCTCACCTTCGAACCCGACACCGTCACCCTCGACGTCGTGGACGACGGCGTCGGCTTCGACCCGGACGCCGCCACCGAGCGGCCCGGTGCCCGCGGGTTCGGCCTTCCCGCGATCCGCTCCAGGGCCGGCGAGCTCGGCGGCTCCGTCGCGCTGGAGTCGGCGCCGGGCGCGGGGACCGCGCTCGCCGTGACGCTGCCGACCGGGGACGGGGAGACGCGGCGATGAGCGAGCCCGCGACCGTGCCCGTCGCCGCCGCGAGGATCGACGTCGTCCTCGCGGACGACCACCCCGTCGTGCGCGCGGGGCTGCGTGCCGTGGTCGACAGCCGGCCCGACATGCGCGTGGTCCACGAGACGGCCACCGCCGAAGAGCCGCTCGCCTGGCTCGAGGCCGGCGGGCGGGCCGACGTCATCCTCCTCGACCTGCGCTTCGGCGAGGCCCGCATGGGCGGTGCCGAGGCCGCCGGCCGCATCATCCGGCAGCACGCGATCCCCGTGCTCGTGGTGACCACCTACGGCACCGACGCCGACATCCTCGCCGCCGTCGAGGCCGGCGCCACCGGCTACCTGCTCAAGGACGCGCCCACCGACGAGCTCGCCCGCGCCATCCGGTCCGCCGCCGCGGGCGAGGTCGCGCTCGCGGGCGACGTCCAACGCCGTCTGCTGGGTCGCATGCGCTCCCCGCACGAGAGCCTCAGCGCTCGTGAGCTCGAGGTGCTGCGCCTGGTCGACGCCGGCCGGTCGAACGACGCCGTCGCCCGCGAGCTCTTCGTCTCCGTCGCCACCGTCAAGTCCCACCTCGCGCACATCAACACCAAGCTCGGCACCCGGTCCCGCACCGAGGCCGCCGCCACCGCCCGCGAGCGCGGCATGCTCTGACGAACCGGCGCCACACCGAGCAGATCCGCAGGTCAGGAGCCACAATGGCCGCATGGCGCGACGAGCTTCCTTCGAGACGACGGTGCACGGCACGCCGGTGCGCGTGCGGCGGTGGAACGGCTACGGCAAGAACCCGCGCCTGTACGTCGGGACGCCGGACGGTGAACGACTCGGGTACTGGTGCCTGACGACCTCGCGGGCCGTCGTCCAGGACGGCGCCGACGCCGGGACGGTCGCGCCGGTGGTGACGGCGGCAGCCGCCGCGTTCCTGGACGCCGAGCGCGGGCCGGCGGCTGCGGAGGGGCCGTCGGTGCCGCCGACGCCGCCTGCCGGCGCACCGTCCGTGGTCGTCGCAGGGTCTCCCGCAGCGGCGCGCCGGCCGCACGGCCGCCCGGCCCGACGCCGCCGGGACGCGACGACGTCGGGCGCCGAGGTGCTCGGGGCGATGGACGACGACCTGGCCGCCAACCGTCCGGGCGAGGCGCTGCGCGTCGCGCTCGAGCGGCACCGCACGGCGCTGCCGCTCGCGCGCCGGCTCCGGGACGACCTCAGCGGGGCCACGCGTCGCGACCCGTGGCGGGTGGGGTGGAAGGGCGAACGCGTCGTCGGCAGGATGCTCGACCGGATGGCGGTGAAGGATCCCCGGTGGCGGGTGCTGCACTCCATCCCCGATCCCGTCCCCGGCTTCAACCCTGACAAGGACATCGACCACCTCGTCATCGGGCCGACGGGCGTGTTCGCCGTCAACACCAAGCACTTCCGCCGGGCGAGCATCACGATCGGCGACACGTTCGCCTGGTACCGGGGCCGTCAGGAGGACCTCCCGGCGAAAGCGGTGCGTGAGGCACGGCGCGCCGGGCAGCGCCTGCAGTCCGTGTGCGGGTTCCCGGTCGACGTCGTCCCGGTGCTCGCCTTCGTGGCGCCGAAGCAGATCACGACGCAGCGGCGGCGGCCGGACACCTCCGTCTTCGTCGTCCACCACCGCGGCCTGACCGACGCGATCCGCGCCCACGGCGGCCGCCCGATCCCGGGGTACGACGCGGACACCCTGTACGAGGCCGCCCGGAGAAGGAGCACCTGGCAGGCCTGACGGCACCCGACCCGGCGGCGCGCGCCGCCGTTCGTCGCGACGTCACGGTGCGTCGGCGCGGGCACCGGGCCTGGCCAGGTCTCCTGCGGCACACTGGGCCGGGTCGGGGAGAGGAGACCGTGTGTCGGTCGACAGCAGGGAGAACGTCCCCGCCTGGCTGCGGACGTCGGCGGGGTGGTCGTGGCGCCTCATCGCGCTGACGGCGGCGGTGGCGCTGGTCTTCTGGGCCACCGCGCAGGTGCAGCTCGTCTTCGTGGCGGTGTTCCTCGGGCTGGTGTTCGCGTCGGTGCTGAGCCCGGTCGCCGACCTGTACGGCAAGGTGATGCCGCGCCCGCTCGCGACGGCGCTCGCGATCCTGTCCGCCTTCCTCGTGCTCGGCGGCCTGCTGACGTACGTGGTGGCGTCCGTGGCGGGCCAGTGGGAGCGGCTCGCGGGCCAGTTCGACACGGGCCTCGGGCAGATCGTCGACTACCTGGAGAGCGGTCCGTTCGGGCTGAGCGTCACCCTGGAGCAGATCAACGAGTGGATCGACCAGGGCCGCCAGTGGGTGAACGAGAACGCGGACTCCCTGCTGAGCCAGGCCGCGCAGGGCGCGGGCTCGGTCGCCGAGGGCTTCGCCATCTTCGCCCTGGCCATCTTCTGCACCGTGTTCTTCGTGGCGTCGGGCGCCAAGATGTGGGCCTGGTTCCTGGAGCAGATCCCGGAGCGGCACCGCACGCGCTGGCAGGTGGCCGCGGGCGCGGGCTGGTACAGCTTCTCGGGCTACGCGCGCGGCACGGTGATCATCGCGTTCATCGACGGTGTGCTCGCGTTCGTGCTGCTGACGATCCTCGGGGTGCCGCTGGCCGCGCCGCTCGCCGTGCTCGTGTTCATCGGCGCGTTCATCCCGCTGATCGGCGCCCCGCTCGCGATGATCATCGCCGCGGTCGTGGCGCTCGCGGCGCAGGGGTTCGTCACGGCGCTGATCGTCACCATCGGCATCGCGCTGATCGGCCAGCTCGAGGGGCACGTGCTGCAGCCGTGGATCATGGGCAGGCAGGTGGCGCTGCACCCGGTCGTCATCGGCGTCGGAGTCACGGCCGGGACCGTGCTGGCGGGGATCCTCGGCGCCATCATCGCCGTGCCGCTCATCGCGGTCGCGTGGACCGTCTTCTCCACCCTGCGCGGGGACCGCCCGCACCCGGAGCTGGCCGCCGCCGAGGCAGGGCTCCTCGACGTCAGGGACGACGACGTGGGCGGCGACAGCGCCGGCGAGGACACCCCTGACACGAACCGTCACGACGGGCCGTCACCAGGCAAATGACGTGATCGTGCGGCCGGGCGCGTGCCACGATGCGGGCATGGAACCGTTCGTCCTCGCCACCGACCGCGTCCGCCTGTCCGTGCCCACGCCCGCCGACGTGGACCGGGTGGCCGAGATCTGCGCCGACCCGGCGATCGCGCGCTGGACCACCGTCCCGTCCCCGTACACGCGGTCCGACGCCGAGGGGTTCGTCTCGGGGTTCGTCAACGACGGCTGGGCCCAGGAGAAGGACTTCACCTGGGCGGTGCGCGCCCCCGGCGAGACCGACGGCCCGGTGCTCGGCATGGTCGGCATGTCGCGGGCGGGGGAGCCCGGTACCGAGCTGTCGGGCGAGGTGGGCTACTGGTGCGCGCCCGACGCCCGCGGCGGCGGCCTGACGACGGAGGCGGCGCGCCTCGTCGTCGACTGGTCGCTCGACCCGGAGGGCCTGGGGCTCGGCGTCGTGCGGTGGCGCGCGAACGTCGGCAACTGGGCGTCGCGCCGCGTCGCGTGGAAGCTCGGGTTCCGGTTCGAGGGCACCCTGCGGCGGTTCGGCCAGCAGCGCGGCCGGCTCGTCGACTCGTGGGTGGCCTCGCTCGTCCCGGAGGACCGGCGCGGGCCGAACGAGCCCTGGCCCGCGGAGGCGGTCACCGCGGCCTGACCAGGGCCCGCACGACCGGAGCCGGCGTGCCCGGGGCCGGCGCCACCGGAATTCCGGTTGCGCCGGCCCCGGCCGCGTGGCACCCTCGTGGCCGTCCCCGCGGGCTGGCCGCGTGTGAGAGGGGGCGGACGGAAGGACGGCACGGTGACGGACACGGCGAACGGTCCCACGACCTCGCGCTGACGTCCGCTCACCCGCACCCGGGCCGGTGCCCTCCCCGGTGAGCAGCCGCGTCGGCGCACGCCGCCGCGTCCCCGGGAGCCCACGTGCCCACCGCCCTTCACCAGTCTCACCCCGCCGTCGTCCTGCAGGACCTCACCTTCTCCTGGCCCGACGGTGCCACCCCGATCGCCGGCGTCTCCGGCGCCTTCTCCCGCGGCCGCACCGGCCTGGTGGGCCTCAACGGCGCGGGCAAGTCCACGCTGCTGCGGCTCGTCGCCGGCCGCCTGCGTCCCACGTCCGGCTCGGTGTCCGTCTCGGGCGTGGCGGACTACCTGCCGCAGCACCTGACCCTCGACGTCGACGCGACGGTCGCCGACCTGCTCGGCGTGCGCGACGTCGTCGACGCCGTGCGGGCCATCACCGACGGCGACGTGCCCGCCGACCGGCTGGAGCCGCTGTTCGACGTCGTCGGCGACGGCTGGGACGCCGAGGAGCGCGCGGTCGCCGCGCTCGACGCCGCGGGCCTGCCGTCGTCCGACGGCGTCCTGGACCGCCGGGTCGCGACGCTGTCCGGCGGGGAGACCGTGCTCACCGCCGTCACCGGGATCCGCCTGCGAGGCGCGGACGTCGCCCTGCTCGACGAGCCCACCAACAACCTGGACGGCGACGCGCGCGAGCGGCTGCACGAGATCGTGCGCACGTGGCGCGGGGCGCTCGTCGTCGTCTCCCACGACCGCGCGCTGCTGGAGCTCGTGGACGCCACCGCCGAGCTGCGCACGGGCGGGCTCACCACGTTCGGCGGCCCGTACTCCGCGTACGAGGAGTGGCTGCGGGGGCAGCAGGAGGCCGCGCGCCAGGCGCTGCGGGACGCCGAGCAGGTGCTGCAGCGCGAGCGCCGCGAGCGGATCAAGGTCGCCGAGCGGATCGCGCACTCCGAGCGGCGCGGGCGCAAGGACGTCGTCGAGCGCCGCTACGTCAAGGCGGCGATCAACGACCGGCGCAACTCCGCGGAGAAGGCGCAGGCGGCCCGCCGCGGGCAGGCGGCGGACAAGGAGTCCGCCGCCCGCGCCGCGGTCCGCGAGGCCGGACGGGCGGTGCGGGACGACGACAGCATCACCGTCGACCTGCCCGACCCCGACGTCCCGTCGTCGCGCCGGCTCGCCGTGCTGCGGGGCACCGACGGGCGCGACGTCGTCCTCGCGGGCCCGGAGCGCGTGGCGCTCACCGGACCCAACGGGGTGGGCAAGACGACGCTGCTGGAGATGCTCGTCGCGCCACCCGACCGGCCGGACGGCGGCCGGCCCGACGGAGCCGGGTCGGGCGCCCGCGCGGAGGCGCTCACGGAGCGGGTGGGGTACCTGCCCCAGCGGCTGGACGTGCTCGACGACGACCGGACGGTGCTCGACGCCGTGCGGGACGGCGCCCCGCACGTCGCGCCGGGGGACCTGCGCCACTGGCTGGCGCGCTTCCTCGTCCGCGGCGACCAGGTCGACCGGCCCGTCGCGACGCTGTCGGGCGGGGAGAGGTTCCGGGTCACGCTGGCGCGCCTGCTGCTGGCCGAGCCGCCCGCCCAGCTGCTGGTCCTGGACGAGCCGACGAACAACCTGGACCTCGCCAGCACCGACCAGCTCGTGCAGGCGTTGGCCGCCTATCGCGGCGGGCTGCTCGTCGTCAGCCACGACCGGGCGTTCCTCGACCGGATCGGGCTCGACGCCGAGCTGCGCCTCACGGGCGATGGTGTGCTGCGGCGTGGCGTGCTGCGTCGTGGTCCGGTCGCGGGGCCGTGACCGCCGTGGGGGGCTCGGCGGTCACGGCCCCGCGACCGGTGTCGGGGGGAGGTCAGCGGGCCAGGCCCGCGACCGTCTCGTCGAACCGCCGCAGGACGGCGGCCTTCTGGTCCTCCGGGAGCCAGCAGGCCTCGAAGCCGGCCCGGGCCATCCGGACGAGCCGGTCGTCGGGCACGCCCACCTGCTCGGCGAGGATCTCGTACTCGCCCAGCACGGTGGTGGGGAACATCCCCGGGTCGTCGGAGCACGGGTAGACGTTCATCCCGGCCTCGACCATCGCCGCGATCGACGCGCGCCGCCACGGCCGCCAGGAGCGGCGCGACGTGGTCGAGGCCACCGAGAACGGCACCTGCTCGTCGACCATGCGCGCCACGACGTCGTCGTCCTCGAGCACGAAGTACCCGTGGTCGAGGCGGTCGCAGCCGAGCACGTCCAGGCAGGTGACGGCGTTGCGGGCGGTGGGCACGTGCTCGGAGGTGTGCGCCGTGCGCCCCAGGCCCGCAGCACCGGCCAGCCGGTACGCGTCGGCGAACCGCTCCGGTGGACCGGCCGTCTCCAGGTTGTCCAGCCCGATCCCCGCGACGTACTCGTGCGGATGGTCGGTCACGGTCCGGACCCAGTCCAGGGCCTCCTCGCCGGTGCCGCTGCGGTCGATGGCCGCGAGCAGGCGCCCGGTCATGCCGAGGTCACGCTCCGCCATGCGGATGCCCTCGGCGTGCGCCTCGACCCACGCCGGGTAGCCCAGGTGGCGCAGGTGCGCGGGGACCATGTCGAACGAGACCTCGAGGTGCCAGGCGCCCGAGCGGTGCGCGGTCTCGAACGCCTCGTACGTGATGCGGGTGAGATCGTCGGCGTCGCGCAGCACCGACCGCACCCACTCCGAGGCCTGGAACAGCGAGTACGAGCGCTCCGGCTCGTCGTCGCTGCGGCCCTGCGGCATCGGCACGCGGGTGTGCCGGTACAGCTCGGGGTCCGGCGGCCGGGAGTTGATCGACGCGAAGATCCGCTCGGGAGCCTCGGGCAGCGCGAGGCCCTCGCGCCGCGCCAGCTCCGCGAACGTGCCCGCGCGCACCGTGCCCAGCAGGTGGCAGTGCAGGTCGGCCTTGGGCAGGAGCCGCAGGTCGAGCCGGGACGGCGCCGGCGTGTCGTGCGTGGTCGTGGACCGCTCGGTCATCAGCCCCCCACGACCTCGCGCGCGAACCGGTCCACCCACTCGTTGCGGTTCGCGACGGTCTCGGCCGGGTCCAGGGTCTCGTAGCCGGCCGCGGCCGGGTCGGCGGCGATGTCCCCGACGACCGCGGAGAGCTCGGCGGGCACCTCCGCGTCGAGGTTCACGGGAAGGTCTCCCACGAGCTCGGCCGAGGCCTCCTGGGCCTCCACGGACAGGAGGTAGTCGATGAAGGCGAAGGCGCCCTCGGGGTTCGGTGCACCGGCGGGGACCACGGCCCGGTTGGTCGCCATGTAGCGGCCCTCCGCGGGCGGGGTCCACGCGATCGACTCGCCGGACGCGACCAGGTCGGTCGCGAAGCCGTTGAGTGCCACGCCCCCGACGATCTCGCCCTGGGTGAGCAGGTTCGTGAACTCGGTGGTGGAGCTGTAGAACTGCAGGACGTTCGGCGCCCAGCCGGCCATCGTCGAGAAGGCCGTGTCGACGTCGTAGGGGCCGTCGCCGAACGCGTCGGCCACGCCCGAGACGGTGAGCTGGCCGGCCGTCACGGAGATGTCGGGCAGGGCCACCATGCCGGCGAGGGCCGGGTCGGCGTACAGGTCCCAGGCGGCCGCCTGCTCGGCGTCGAGCACGGTCGTGTCGTACATGACGCCGTTCAGCTGGTAGCTGTACGCGGGGCCGGGGTAGGCGTCGTCGACGGCGAAGCCGGCGATCTCGTCCAGCGTGGGCACGTCGTCGGCGGTGACCGGCTGCAGGAGGTCCTCCTCGTCGGCGATCGCCACGTACGTGTCGGACATGAGCATGACGTCGACGCCGGTGCCCTCGCCCTCGAGCTGCAGCTGGGAGAGCCGGTCCGCGTTGGAGCCGGTGTCGAGCTCGACCTCGATGCCGGTGGCCTCGGTGAACGGGTCGACGACGGCCTCGGTGAACTCCTCCACGCCGAAGGGGAAGGTGCTGACGACGATGGTGTCGGTGCTCGCGTCGTCGTCACCCCCGGAGGCGGAGCAGCCGGCCACGGCCACCAGGGACGTGGCGGCGAGCGCCGGGAGCACGCGGTACCTGCGGGGCAGGGTCATGGCAGTTCCTTTCGGAGGGGACACTCTCGGTGACGCAAGGGGCGGTGGTGCGAGGGGCGTCCGCGCGGGGGACGCTCAGCCCGCGGGCAGCGGGACGACGTGACCGGGCGCCGCCTCGACCCGGACGTCGCCGCCGACCCGCAGGTCCGGCGCCGTCGTGGCGCGCAGGTCGGCCACCAGCCGGACGGGGTCACCGCTCGCCTCGGCGCGGGCTTCGACGGTGACGAGCACGTCCACCCCGCGGTAGGCGAGGTCGGTCACCCGGCCCGGCAGGGAGACGCCGCCGGACGTGGCGCCGTCGGAGGCGACCCCGTCGGGGTCGACGAGCAGGTGCTCCGGGCGGACGGTGAGGAGGGCGTCGTTCGTCGGGATGAAGTTCTCGTACCCGAGGAACTCGGCCACGAAGCGGTTGGCCGGAGCGGGGAAGACCTCCTGCGGCGACCCCTGCTGCTGGATCCGGCCGTCCTTCATGACGACCATCTGGTCGCTCATCTCCAGGGCCTCGTCCTGGTCGTGGGTCACCAGCACCACGCTGAGGCCGGTCTCGGCCTGGATGCGGCGGATCTCCGCACGCATCTGCAGCCGCAGCCGGGCGTCCAGGTTGGACAGCGGCTCGTCCAGGAGCAGCAGCTCGGGCCGGATCGCCACGGCCCGGGCGATCGCCACGCGCTGCTGCTGGCCGCCGGAGAGCTGCTTGGGCCGGCTGCCCGCGAGGTGGGCCAGCCCCACCATCTCGAGCGCCTCGGTGACGCGGGCCTCCCGCTCGGCCCTCGGCGTGCGCCGCAGCTTCAGCCCGTACCCGACGTTGTCGGCCACGGTCATGTGCGGGAACAGCGCGTAGGACTGGAACACCATGCCGAGGTTGCGCTTCTCGGGCGGGGTGGTGGTGCAGTCCCGGCCGCCGACGAGGATCGTGCCGCTGGTGGGGCTGAGATAGCCGGCGAGCATGCGCAGGCTGGTGGTCTTGCCGCACCCGCTGGGCCCGAGGAGGGTGGTGAGCTTGCCGTCGGGGATGGTGAGGTCGATCGCGTCGACGGCGGTGAAGTCGCCGAACACCTGGGAGACGGCGCGGAACTCGGCTGCGCTCATCGGTTGATACCTCCGAAGATCTTCGCGAACCCGACGGTGCGCTCGGCGAGGACCGCCACCAGCACGGTGCCGGCGAGGATGAGCACCGACGTCGAGGCGACGATGGGGTCGTAGCTCTGCTGCACGTAGTCGAGCATCGTGACGGGCAGCGTGCGGAAGTCCCGGCTCTGCAGCAGCAGCGAGAGCGGCACGTTGTTGAACGACGTCACGAAGCTCAGCAGCGCGGCCGAGAAGAGGCCGGGCCGCAGCAGCGGCAGGGTGATGGTCCAGAAGGTCCGCACGGGCGAGGCGCCGAGCCCGCGGGCGGCGTCCTCGACGGACGGGTCGACGAGCGCCAGGGAGGCGCCGGTGACGCGCACCGCGTACGGGAACATCAGCACCGTGTGCCCGACCACCAGCGTCGTGAAGTTGTTCATGCCGAGGCCGACCATGAACTGCTGGTACAGGGCGAGGCCCACCACCAGCTCCGGCACGATGAGCGGGGAGAGGAAGAGTCCCTCCAGCAGGCCCTTGCCGGGGATCCTCCCGCGGTGGATGGCCAGCGCCACCGGCACGCCGAGCAGCAGGGACCCGCAGGCGGCCAGCACGGCCAGCTCCAGGCTGGAGACCAGCGCGGTGACGAACGGCTCGTAGCCGACGGCGGCCCCGAACCAGCGCAGCGAGAACCCGTCCGGTGGGAACCGCACCGTGGACCCGGCGGTGAAGGCCGTGACGACCACGAAGACGAGCGGGCCGATCATCACGAGGTAGCCCAGGACGGCCAGCGAGGCGGCCACGGGTCGGCGCGTGCTCATGCGATCCTCGCCTTGCGTCCGAGGGCGCTCGACAGGGCCGCGACCCCGAACACGAGCACGGTCATGATCAGTGCGGTGGCGCTCGCGGCCGCCCAGTCGAGGGTGGAGCTGGAGTACTGGAACAGCTGCGTGGAGAGCATCCGCTGCCGGGAGCCGCCGAGCAGGTACGGCGTCGTGTAGGCGGTGATGGACCCGGCGAACACGAGCGTGGCGGCGACGACGACGCCCGGCCAGGAGAGCGGCACCACGATGGTCCAGAAGGTCCGCGCCCGCCCCGCGCCGAGCCCGCGGGCGGCCTCGTCCAGGCGGGCGTCCACCTGCGCGAGGGCGGAGTAGGAGGAGACGATCGCCAGCGGCAGGAAGAGCTGCACGAGGCCGAGCACGATCGCCAGGGGCGTGTACAGCAGCTGCGGCGCCTCGTCGACGATCCCGAGCGCCACGAGCGCCTGCCCGACGGCGCCCTGCGAGCCCAGCACCACCAGCCAGCCGAACGTGCGCACGACGTTCGACAGCAGCAGCGGGAAGATCGCCACGGCGAGCAGCACGCCCGCCCAGCGTGAGGTCGAGCGGGCCAGCAGGTAGGCCACGGGGAAGCCGAGGACGACGCAGACGACGGTCACGGTCAGGCCGATCCCGAGGGTGCGGCCGATGATCGTCAGGTCGTAGGGGTCGGTGAGCATCTGCCCGAGGCGGGCGAAGACGTCGGCGGTCCCGGTGCCCGGCGGCGACAGGAGCATGAGCGCGGCGGGCACCAGGAACCCGGCGAGCAGCAGCACCAGGCCAGGCAGCAGGAGCAGCGCCGTGAGGCGGCGTGTGCGCATGTGCTCCCTCGTGGTTCGTGGGTGGTGCCGGTTGCCGGGTGACGTCGCGTTCGCAACCGCTCCCGCAACCGGTTCCATCGGCTACGGTATGAAACCAGACCGCCCGCTTTCCCGTCCAGCCCCCGTCCGAACAGCGGGCAGGCGCGACGACGGGCCGACGGCGGCACGGCCACGAGGAGAACGGAGAACGGGTGCCCACACTGCTCGACGTCGCGGCCCGCGCCGGCGTGTCCAAGTCGACGGCGTCCCGCGCCCTGAGCCAGCCGCAGCTGGTGGCGGAGCGCACGGTGGAACGGGTCCTCGCCGCGGCGATGGAGCTGGGGTTCGTCCCCAACCGCGCCGCTCGCGAGCTGGCCCGGGGACGCACTGGTGTCGTGGCGCTCGTGGTCCCCACGCTGACGAACACGTTCTTCACGCCCATCATCGGCGGCGCCCAGGACCGTGCCGCCGAGGACGACCTGCAGGTCACGGTCGCCGTCAACGAGCTGGCCGGCCGGGAGAACCTGGTGCACCTCGAGCGCCTCGCCGCCCAGGTGGACGGCGTGCTGATGGTGGCGCCGCGCTGCTCGGACGAGACGCTGACCACGGCGACGGGCCTGCGCCAGAGCGTCCTGGTGGACCGCGAGCTGCCCGGCACCGCCTCCGTGGTCGCCGACACCGCGACGGCGTTCGTGGAGCTCCTCCGCTCCCTCGCCGCCGCGGGGCACGAGCGGGTCGCGTTCCTCGGCGGTCCGGACCGCTCCTGGCAGAGCGGGCAGCGCACCCGCGCCCTGCGCGCCGCCGCGCGCGACCTGGCCGTGGACCTCACGGTCCTGGGCCCCTACCCGCCCACCTTCGCGGCGGGAGTCGACGGCGTGGACGACGTGCTCGCCAGCGGCGCCACGGTCGCGCTCCCGTACGCCTCCGACCTCGGGCTCGGCACCCTGTTCGGCCTGCACCGGCGGGGGAGGGCCTCGTGGTCGACGGCGCCGGGCCCGGACGCGGCGGGGGTCGTGGTGGTCGGCCGGCCGCAGGCCCCGATGGTCGACGTCGACGGCGCGCTCCTGGGCAGGCGCGCGATGGACCGTCTCGTCGGCCGCCTGAACGCCCCGGCCGTCCGTGCCACCCTCGCGACGTTCTCCGCCGCCGGCGCGAGGCCGGCAGCCGTGGCCGAGCGCGAGGAGGTCGCCGAGCGGCTGCCCGTCGCGGTCGCCTGGCCCGGCGCCTGAGCGCCGCCGCCCCGTTCCTCCCTCCGCGCCGGATCCGGGCCCGCCGGACGACGGCCCCGGTACGGTGAGCGGGTGACGTCCCAGCCGATCGCCCAGAGCCAGACGGAGCCCGCCAGCGGGCGCGCCGCCCATCCCACCGCCGAGCAGGAGGTCGTCGGCGTCTGCCGCGACCTGCTGCGCATGGACACCTCGAACTACGGCAACGGCGAGGGGCGCGAGCGGGAGGCCGCCGAGCACGTGGCCGGGCTGCTCACCGAGGTGGGGCTCGACGTCGAGGTGTTCGAGTCCCGGCCCGGGCGCACGTCGGTCGTCACCCGCATCGAGGGCACCGACCCCACCCGGCCCGCGCTCGTCCTGCACGGCCACACCGACGTGGTCCCCGCGGCGGCCGCCGACTGGTCGGTGGACCCGTTCGCGGGCGAGGAGACCGACGGGCTGCTGTGGGGCCGCGGCGCCGTCGACATGAAGGACATGGACGCCATGATCCTGTCCGTCGTGCGGCAGATGGTCCGCGAGGGCCGCCGCCCGCAGCGCGACGTGATCGTGGCGATGTTCGCGGACGAGGAGAACGGCGGCGTGTACGGCGCGCAGTGGGCGGTGAACCACCGGCCCGACCTCTTCGAGGGCGCCACCGAGGCCATCAGCGAGGTCGGCGGCTTCTCCGTCGACGTCGGCGGGCGCCGCGCCTACCTGCTGCAGACCGCGGAGAAGGGGCTGGGCTGGCTGCGCCTGGTCGCCGACGGCCGCGCCGGGCACGGCTCCCAGGTCAACCACGAGAACGCCGTCACCGAGCTCGCGGCCGCCGTCGCCCGCATCGGCCGGCACCGGTGGCCGTACACCCTGACACCGACCGTCGAGCGCCTGCTGCGCGGCGTGGCCGACCTCACGGGGCTCCCGTTCGACCCGGCCGGCACGGACGGCTCCGGCGCCGTGGACCGCGCCCAGGTGGACGCGCTCGTCGACGCGCTCGGGCCGGCCGCGAAGTTCGTCGGCGCCACCGTGCGGCACACGGCGAACCCGACCCAGCTGGAGGCGGGCTACAAGGCCAACGTGGTCCCGGGGCGCGCCGAGGCCTCCCTCGACGCCCGCTTCCTGCCGGGCCGCGAGGCCGAGGGCATGGAGACGCTGCGCGAGCTCGCCGGGCCGCACGTGCGCATCGAGCCGATCCACCAGGACACCTCGCTCGAGGTGCCGTTCTCCGGCGACCTCGTCGACGCCATGGTCGCCTCCCTGGACGCGGAGGACCCGGGAGCGGCCGTGCTGCCGTACACCCTCTCCGGCGGCACCGACAACAAGTCGCTGTCCCGGCTCGGCATCACCGGCTACGGCTTCGCGCCCCTGCGGCTGCCCGCCGAGCTGGACTTCGCGGGCATGTTCCACGGCGTGGACGAGCGCGTCCCGACCGACGCCCTGCGGTTCGGCACGCGCGTCCTGGACCGTCTGCTGAGCACCTGCTGATCACCCGCCGAGCTTGTCACCCGCCGAGCGCGGCGAGAAGGTCGCGGGTGGCGTCGACGTAGCCACCGCCGAACAGGACCGCGTGCACGGCCAGGGGATAGAGCTGGTGCAGCGACACCCGGTCCCGCCACCCGGGGGCGAGCGGGTGGGCGTCGGCGTACCCGGCGAGGATCGCGTCCAGGTGCGGGGCGCCGAACAGCGCGAGCATCGCGAGGTCGCACTCGCGGTGCCCACCGTGCGCGGCCGGGTCCACGAGGACGGCCTCGACCCCGTCGGTCCCCGGCCCGTCGGGCCCCGCGGCCCACAGCACGTTGCCGGACCACAGGTCGCCGTGCAGCCGGGCCGGGGGTTCGTCGGCGGCCGCGCCGGCGAGGTCGGGGAGCCGGGCGCAGACGCGCTCGACGGCGTCGGCGTCCCGCCCGGTGAGGACGCCGCGCTCGCGGCCCTGCGTGACGACCGGCCGCAGTCGCGCCTGCGCGTAGAACGACGGCCAGTCGTCCCAGGCGCCGGAGACGAGCTCGAGAGGGTCGTCGAGCGGCCCGAAGTACCCGGGCCCGTCGGCGCCCGGGGGCAGGGCGCCGAAGGCGGGGGCGCCGGCGTCGTGCATGACGGCCAGGCGCCGCCCCAGGGCGCGCGCTGCGGCCGGCGTCGGACGGGCCGCGGCGACCCGGGTCAGGTCCAGGTGGGCCGGCCCGACGTCGAGCACCTCGGCGACGCGCGGCCCGCCCGGGACGGCGATCCAGCGCAGCCCCGCGGCCTCCGTGGCGAAGAACCCGGGCGGGGCGTCGGGACGTGCCTTGCGAAAGGTCTCGACCATGCGTTTCCTCGGCAGACGGGGTCAGAACGTCGGGGAGACCTTGATGATCTTGCGGCGCAGCCAGACCTTGCGCTCCCCGCCGATGTAGAGCCGCGTGCGGGCCAGCTCCCAGCGGCCGTACTCGGCCTCCTCGGTGAGCAGCCGGCGAGCGTCGGGGACGCTCGTGCCCCGGTCGATCGTCACGACCCGGTACTCGTACTGCCCGTGCCTGCGCCAGGCGGACCGGCTCCCCGCGGCGGGGTCCGGTCCGGTGCCGTGCTGGCTCCTCGACGAGCTCGACTCCATCCTCGCCCTCCCGACGACGTCGTGTCGCGGACCGCCCGGCCGGGGTCGCGAGGGGCGTGGTCCCGGGCCGTTTCGTCCACGAGCCGTTTTCGTCTGCCCATTGTGCCCCGCGGAGCGCTACGGTCGGAGCATGACCGCAGACCCGCGTGCCGCGCTGGACCGCTTCGTCGCCGCGTTGGAGAGCCACTACCACGCGGTGTCGACCCGCCGGGGCGAGGACGACCCCGCCGTCGACGACGCCTACGAGGTGCTCGCCGACGCCTTCGAGGTCTACGAGGACGCCCTGGCCCAGGTGTACGCCGAGGTGACGCCCTTCTACCTCGACGACGGCGAGGACGACGGCGAGGACGACGACTCGGACGACGACTCGGACGACGACGCCGCGGAGGACGGGAGCGACGCCGAGGACGACGACCTCGACGACGACTACTTCGACGAGGCGGCCACCCGGCGCGAGGGGAGCGGCGCGGGCCGCTGACCCGGGGCGCCCCGGCGGCGGTCACCAGCGTTCCGGGTACCCCAGCTCGAGCGCCGAGACGTCGTCCAGGGCGCCGTGGACCTCGCCGGGCAGCTCCAGGTCGACCGCGGCCAGGGAGGTGCGCAGCTGCGCGGGCGTCCGCGCGCCGACCACGGCGCTCGCGAGGGCCTCGCGGGCGAGCAGCCACGCCAGCGCCACCTCGAGGGGTGCCCGGCCGAGGCCGTCCGCGGCGGTGGCCACGGCCTCCACGACGGCAGACGACGTGTCGTCGAGGTACGGGTCGACGAACGCCGCGAGGTGTGGTGACGCCGCACGGGAGTCGGCCGGCAGCGAGCGGCGGTACTTGCCCGTGAGCACGCCGCGCCCCAGCGGCGACCAGGCGAGCACGCCCAGGCCCAGCGCGGACGCCGCCGGCACCACGTCGCGCTCCACGCCGCGCTGCAGCAGCGAGTACTCGAGCTCCAGGGCCGTCAGCCCGACGCCGTCGGCGCCCGAGCCCGTCAGGAGCGTGGCGGCCCGCGCCGCCGCCCACGCCGGGTGGTTGGCCAGGCCCACGTAGCGGGCACGGCCGGACGACACCGCCAGCCGCAGCGCGGACACCGTCTCGTCCAGCGGCGTGGCCGGGTCGGGGCACGCGGCGAGGAAGAGGTCCACGTGGTCGGTGCCGAGACGCTCCAGCGACGCGTCGAGGTCGGCGAGCAGCCCGCCGCGGGACGCGTCCACGGTCGCGCCGCCGGGACCGCCGCGGACCCCGCCCTTGGTGCACAGCACGACCTCGTCCCGGTGCACCGTGCCGGACAGGAGCGACCCGATGAGCCGCTCCGCGTCGCCGTCGCCGTACGTGGCGGCCGTGTCCACGAGATTCCCGCCCGCGTCGAGGAAGTCCCGGAGCTGCTCGGCCGCGTCGAGCTCGTCGGTGTCCCGCGCCCACGTCATGGTCCCCAGGCCCAGCACGGACACCCGCAGGCCGGACCGGCCCACCGCTCGACGCTCCATGGGGCGCAAGGCTACCGGCGCGGTGGTCGGCGGGCAGGAGCACGCGCCGCGCCCGGTAGTGTTGCCGCCCGTGAATGCGTGGGAAGCGATCCTCCTGGGACTGGTGCAGGGCCTGACCGAGTTCCTCCCGATCTCGTCGAGCGCGCACCTGCGCATCGTCGGCGAGCTCATCGGCTCCAGCGACCCGGGGGCGGCCTTCACTGCGATCACCCAGATCGGCACGGAGGCCGCCGTCCTGCTCTACTACCGCAGGACGATCCGGGACGTGTGCGTCGGCTGGTGGACCTCGCTCGCCGGCAAGCACGGCCGCGACTGGCGCGCCCGCATGGGCGCCCACGACCCGCACGCCCGCATGGCCTGGTACATCGCCCTCGGGTCGGTCCCGATCGTCGTGCTCGGCCTGCTGTTCCAGGACGCGATCGAGACGACGCTGCGCAACCTGTGGATCACCGTGACCACCCTGGTCGTCTTCGGCCTGCTGCTCGGCTGGGCCGACCGCATCGGCCGGCGTACCCGGACCCTGGACACCCTGACTCCCCGGCGCGCGATCGCGTTCGGGCTCGCCCAGGCGCTGGCGCTCGTGCCCGGCGTCTCACGTTCCGGTGGGACGATCACCGCGGGCCTGCTCATGGGCTTCACGCGCAAGGCCGCGGCCGACTACTCGTTCCTGCTCGCCGTGCCGGCCGTCCTCGGCTCCGGTTTCTACCAGCTCGCCAAGTCCCTCGGTGACGACCCTGCCCCGGGCTCGCCCGGCGGGTTCGCCACCCTGGTCGCCACGCTCGTGGCGTTCGTCGTCGGCTACGTCGTGATCATCGGCTTCCTCAGGCTCATCACCACGCACTCGTTCATGCCGTTCGTCTGGTACCGGCTCGGCCTCGCAGCGGTCGTCGTCGTCCTGCTGCTCACCGGGGTGCTGACGCCGAACGGCGGCATCGTCGTCTGACACGCTGCCGGCCGTCTCGCCGCGAAGCGCGGCGACAGGGCACGCTGATCAGGCCGGTAGCCTGGGCACGTGCGTTCCTGGCCCGCCCCGCAGATCCCCGAGATCCCCCGCCCCGCCGACGGCCCCGCCGCCGTCCGGGTGCACGACTCGACCACCGGTGACCTCGTCGAGGCAGCCCCCGGCGCCACGGCGCGGTTCTACGTGTGCGGCATCACGCCGTACGACGCGACGCACCTGGGGCACGCGAACACCTACCTCGCGTTCGACCTGCTGCACCGCGCGTGGCTCGACGCCGGCAAGGACGTGACGTACGCGTCGAACGTCACCGACGTCGACGACCCGCTGCTCGAGCGGGCGACCGCCACCGGCGTGGACTGGCAGGAGCTCGCGGCCGAGCAGACCGCGCTGTACCGCGAGGACATGACGGCGCTCGGCGTCATCCCGCCCGCCACGTGGACCGGCGCCGTCGAGTCCGTCCCGGCCGTCGTCGCGGCGGTCGAGCACATGCTGGACACCGGGGCCGCGTACCGCGTGCCCGTCGAGCCCGGCGCGGGCGGCGACGACCCCGGGCTCGGCGACGTCTACGCCGACCTGTCCGCCGACCCGTCGTTCGGCGAGGTCTCCCGCCTCGACTCCCGCACCATGGCCGAGCTGTTCGCCGAGCGCGGCGGGGACCCGGAGCGCGAGGGCAAGAAGAACGCCCTGGACCCGCTGCTGTGGCGCCGCGAGCGACCCGGCGAGCCCGCATGGGACGGTGGCCGGCTCGGCACCGGCCGGCCGGGCTGGCACGTCGAGTGCGCCGTGATCGCCCGCGACGGGCTGGGCCTCCCGTTCGACCTGCAGGGCGGGGGAGCGGACCTCCTGTTCCCGCACCACGAGATGTCGACGTCCCACGACCGGGTGCTGGGCGGTGGCGGGGCACGGGTGCACCTGCACGCCGGGCTCGTCGCCTACCAGGGCGAGAAGATGAGCAAGTCGCGCGGCAACCTCGTCTTCGTCTCCGCCCTGCGCGCCGACGGCGTCGACCCGATGGCGATCCGGCTCGCCCTGCTCGCGCACCACTACCGCACCGAGTGGGAGTGGACCGGCGACGACCTGCGGACGGGCGCGGAGCGGCTGGACCGCTGGCGGTCCGCCGTGTCCGGCAACGGCGCCCCCGACCCGGCGGCGATGGTCGCGGCCGTGCGGGCGGCCGTGGCGGACGACCTGGACGCCCCGACGGCGCTCGCGGCGGTCGACGCCTGGGCGGCCGAGGCCCTCGACGGCGGCCGGGACACCGCTGACGATCTCGAGGGTGCCCCCGGCCTCGCCGCGCGCGCCGTCGACGCCCTGCTCGGCGTGCGGCTCTGACGTCGGCCCGACGGTCCCGCGCACGACGACGGTGCGCGCACCGGTCGGTCCCGGCCGTTCGCGCTCCTCAGCCCTGGGCGGGACCGCCCTTGTCGCCCTTGTCGCGGCGGCGCAGGTAGCGCTCGAACTCCCGGGCGATGGCCTCGCCCGACGCCTCCGGGAGGTCGGCCGTGTCCTTGGCCTCCTCGAGCTGGGCGACGTACTCGGAGATCTCGGCGTCCTCGCCGGCGAGCTCGTCGACGCCGTGCTGCCACGCCTCGGCGTCCTCCGGCAGGTCGCCCAGGGGGACCGACTCGGCGAGCAGCTCCTCGACCCGCGTGAGGATCGCGAGCGTCGCCTTGGGTGACGGCGGGTTGGCCACGTAGTGGGGCACCGCGGCCCACAGGGACACGGACTGGAAGTCGCGCGCGGCGGCCTCGTGCTGCAGCACCCCGACGATGCCCGTGGGTCCCTCGTACATGCTGGGCTCCACGTCCAGCACCGCCTGCAGCCCCTCGCTCTCGGTCGTCGCGCTCATCGGGATCGGGCGGGTGTGGGGGACGTCGGCGAGCAGGGCGCCCAGCGTGACGACGCTGCGCACCCCCAGCTCGTCGGCCAGGTCCAGCAGCTCGGCGCAGTACGACCGCCACCGGAACGACGGCTCGATGCCGTGCACCAGCACGACGGTCCGCTCGGGGAGCTCGGCGACCGAGATCGTCGTCGTCGGCCACGTGAGCACCCGCTCGCCGTCCGGGCCGGGCTCGATCACCGGCCGGTTGACCTGGAAGTCGTGGTAGAGCTCCGGGTCCAGCTCGCGCACCTGCTTGGCCTGCCAGGTCTCGGAGAGGTGGTCGAGGGCCGCGGTGGCCGCGCCCCCGGCATCGTTCCAGCCCTCGAAGGCCGCCACCATCACGGTCTGCCGGGCGGAGTGGCGGCCCGCGGGCTCGGACTCGATCGTCATTCGACCAGCCTATACACGCGTGCGCGGCGCCGACGGTGCGGCGGCGCGGCGGAGCCCGGACGCCCGCAGCGAGGGGCGGCGACCCGGGGCGCGGGCGACCGAGCGGATATCCTCGGGCGGGTCCGCACCTGACCGCACTGCCCAGGAGCCACCCTGAACACCGTCGCCCCGCCCCGCCTGCCCGCCGCCGTCCTGTGGGACATGGACGGCACGCTCGTGGACACCGAGCCGTACTGGATCACGGCGGAGCACGAGCTGGTCGAGGAGTTCGGCGGCCGCTGGTCCCACGAGCAGGCGCTGCAGCTCGTCGGCAACCCGCTGCTCGTGTCGGCCGAGGTGCTGCGCGAGGCCGGGGTCGGCCTCGAGCCGGAGCAGATCGTGGCGCGCCTCCTGGACCGGGTCGTCGCACAGGTCCGCCGGAGCGTCCCGTGGCGGCCGGGGGCCGTGGAGCTGCTGACGGCGCTGCGGGACGCCGGGGTGCCGTGCGCCCTGGTGACGATGAGCTACACGGTGCTCGCCGACGAGGTCGTCGCGCGCGGCCCCGCCGACGCGTTCTCCGCCCAGGTCACCGGCGACCGGGTGAGTCGTGGCAAGCCCCACCCCGAGCCCTACCTGGCGGCCGCCGCGCAGCTCGGCGTCGAGGTCGCCCGGTGCGTCGCGATCGAGGACTCGCCCACCGGGATCGCGTCGGCCGTGGCCGCGGGCGCGCGCACGCTCGGCGTGGAGGCCGTCGTCCCGGTCCCGCACCTGGACGGACTGAGCCGGGCCGCCTCGCTCGCGCAGGTCGACCTCGCCGCGGTGGCCCGCATCGGGGCCGGCGAGGTCCTCGACCTCACCGCCGGGGCCGCCCCGGCCGCCGGATAGCCTGGGCCGGTGACCTCACGTTCCTCCGGCTGGGTGGTCGGCCGCGTCGCGGGCGCTCCCGTCGTCCTCACGCGGTCCTGGCTGCTCGGCGCCGTCGTCCTCACGCTGGTCTTCGCCCCCACGGTCGGGCGCTTCGCTCCGGGGACGGGTACGACCGGCGTGCTGGTGGTAGCGTTCGCGTTCGTGCTGCTGCTCTTCGCGTCGGTGTTCCTGCACGAGGTCGCGCACGCCCTGGTGGCCCGGGCCCGCGGGCACCGCGTCACCGAGGTCGCCCTGACGCTGTGGGGCGGGCACACCGCGTACACGGGCTCGTCCGGGCGCCCGCTGGACGGTGCACTGGTGGCCGTCGTCGGGCCGCTGACCAACCTCGCCATCGCCGCCGGGCTCTGGGCCGCCTTCCAGCTCCAGAGCTCGCTGACGATCCCGGCGCTGCTGCTGTTCGCCGGGGCGTTCTCGAACGCCTTCGTCGGCCTGTTCAACCTCGTGCCCGGACTGCCGCTCGACGGCGGCCAGGTGCTCGAGGCGGTCGTCTGGCGCGCCACCGGGTCGCGCACGCGGGGCACGCTGGCGGCCGGCTGGGTGGGCCGGGTCGTGGCCGTGGGCGTCGTGGTCGGCGCGCTGCTCTGGCCCCTGCGCACGGGCGGCTCGCCGTCGCTGCTGACCGTGGCCTGGGCCGCGCTCATCGGGGCGTTCCTCTGGTCGGGGGCGGGCGAGGCCATCAAGGGCGCGCGCCGCCGGGAGGAGGTCGGCCTGCTCACCGTGCGCGGGCTCGCCGTCCCCGCCGTGACCGTGCCCGCGGACGCCACGGTCGGCTCGCTGCCGGGCGTGCTCGCCGCGCGCCCGGGCGCCGTGGTCGTCGTGGTGGGCGCGGACGGCGCACCGCGGGGCTGGGTCGACCCGGGCGCCGCCGCGGGCGTCCCGGCGGAGGCGGCCTCCACGACCTCGGTCGAGGCGGTCGTGGTGCCGTTCCCGGCGGGGTCCGCGGTGACCGCGGACCTGGCCGGGCCGGACCTGCTGTCGACGCTCGCGCGGACGGCGGGCGGGTCGCGCGTCGTGCCCGTCGTCGAGGAGGGCCGGGTCACCGGCGTGCTGGACGTGGCGCGGGTCGCCGCGGCCCTGCGGCGCTAGGTGTTCTGATCGGCTGGGCACCGGCCGGTGCGCCAGTAGACTGGCGCGTCGTGACTTCCGCCGACGACCCGACGCCCCCGACACCTCCGACGCCCGACGAGACCGGCCCGGCGCCCGCCTCGGCGACCGGTGCCGACCTGCGCCGCGGCCCGCTGCGCGTCGGCGACCGGGTGCAGCTCACGGACCCCAAGGGCCGGCTGCACACGATCACCCTCAAGGACGACGCCACGTTCCACACCCACAAGGGGTACTTCCGCCACTCCGAGCTCATCGGCCGGCCGGAGGGGTGGGTGGTCACCAACACCGCGGGCATCGAGTACCTGGCCCTGCGGCCGCTGCTCAGCGACTTCGTGCTGTCGATGCCGCGTGGCGCCGCCGTCGTCTACCCGAAGGACGCCGGGCAGATCGTGCAGATGGCCGACATCTTCCCGGGCGCGCGCGTCGTGGAGGCGGGCGTGGGCTCGGGTGCGTTGACGATGTCCCTGCTGCGGGCCGTCGGCGACGCCGGCGAGCTGCACTCGGTGGAGCGGCGCGACGACTTCGCCCAGATCGCGCGGGGCAACGTGGAGTCGTTCTTCGGCGGCCCGCACCCGGCCTGGCGGCTGTCGGTGGGCGACCTCGCCGACGTGCTGCCGGACGCCGTCGAGGACGGCACGGTCGACCGCGTCGTCCTGGATATGCTCGCGCCCTGGGAGAACGTGGACGTCGTGGCGAGGGCGCTGACCCCGGGCGGCGTGGTGGTCTGCTACGTGGCCACCGCCACCCAGCTCTCGCGGACCGCCGAGGCGCTGCGCGGCGACGGGCGCTTCGCCGAGCCGTCCGCCTGGGAGTCGATGGTGCGCGGCTGGCACCTCGAGGGCCTCGCGGTGCGCCCGCAGCACCGCATGATCGGGCATACGGGCTTCCTCGTGACGGCCCGCCGCCTCGCCGACGGGGTGGCCCCGCCGGAGCGCAAGCGGCGTCCTGCCAAGGGCTCCTACGCGGGGGCGGAGGCCACGACATCCGCCGAGTGGACCGAGGACGACCTCGGGGAGCGCTCCGTGTCGGACAAGAAGGTCCGCCGCGCCCGGCGCGACTCCGGCGCCGGGGCGGCGGGCACGGACCCGGACGCGACGTGAGGACATCGTGAACGGCGACCGCTCCGTGAAATGAACCACGCTCACGTCGGTGTTCACGTCTAGGGTGCTGTATCTCGGGGGCGCCTTCCCGGCCGGGGAGGTGGCCACCCGGGCCGTACGAGAGGGGATGCGATGACCGACCCTGTTCGCCCGGAGCACAGCCCGGACTTCCGCCCGGGGAACCGCGCGGAACCGGAGACGCCGCACGCGGCGCCGAGCCACGACGCCCAGCTCGCCCTCCTCGCCGCCAAGAACGAGCGGCTCGCCGAGGCCCTGCGGGCCGCCCGCGACCAGATCGTCGAGCTCAAGCGGCAGATCGACGACCTCGCCAAGCCGCCCGGCACCTACGCGACGTTCCTGGCAGCGCACGACGACGGCACGGTGGACATCTCGTCGGCCGGCCGCAAGATGCACGTGCAGGCCAGCCCGAGCCTGGACGTGGCGGGGCTGCGCCCTGGCCAGGAGGTCCGGCTCAACGAGGCCATGACGGTCGTGTCGGCCGGCGGCTTCGAGCAGGTGGGTGAGCTCGTCACCGTCAAGGAGGTCATCGACGACGACCGCGTGCTGGTGGTGGGCCGGGCCGACGAGGAGCGCGTGGTGCGCCTCGCGGGGTCCGTCCCGGGCGACTCGCTGCGGGCGGGGGACGCGCTGACGGTGGACGTGCGCAGCGGCTTCGTCTTCGAGGTGGTGCCGAAGTCGGAGGTCGAGGAGCTCGTCCTCGAGGAGGTCCCCGACATCGCGTACGAGGACATCGGTGGCCTGGGGCCGCAGATCGAGCAGATCCGCGACGCGGTCGAGCTGCCGTTCAGCCACCCCGACCTGTTCCGCGAGCACGGCCTGCGCCCGCCCAAGGGCGTGCTGCTGTACGGCCCGCCCGGGTGCGGCAAGACGCTCATCGCCAAGGCGGTGGCCAGCTCCCTGGCGGCGATGGTGGCGAAGGCCCGCGGCGGCGACCCGAACGCGAAGAGCTTCTTCCTCAACGTCAAGGGCCCGGAGCTGCTGAACAAGTACGTCGGCGAGACCGAGCGGCACATCCGGCTGATCTTCTCCCGGGCGCGGGAGAAGGCGTCGCAGGGGATGCCGGTGGTGGTGTTCTTCGACGAGATGGAGTCCCTGTTCCGCACCCGCGGCACGGGCCTGTCGTCCGACGTCGAGACGACGATCGTGCCCCAGCTCCTCGCCGAGATCGACGGTGTCGAGCGGCTCGACAACGTCATCGTCATCGGGGCCTCGAACCGCGAGGACATGATCGACCCGGCGATCCTGCGCCCGGGCCGCCTGGACGTGAAGATCAAGATCGAGCGGCCCGACGCCGAGGGCGCGAAGGAGATCTTCGGCAAGTACCTGACGCCGGACCTGCCGATCCACCCGGACGACGTCGCCGAGCACGGCGCCGACCCAGCCGCGGCCGTGGACGCCATGATCCGCAGCGTGGTCGAGCGCATGTACGCCGAGGACGAGGAGAACCAGTTCCTGGAGGTCACCTACGCCTCCGGGGACAAGGAGGTCCTGTACTTCAAGGACTTCAACTCCGGCGCGATGATCGAGAACGTCGTCGACCGGGCGAAGAAGTCGGCGATCAAGGACTACCTGTCCACCGGCCAGCGCGGCATCCGCGTCGAGCACCTGCTGAGCGCGTGCGTCGACGAGTTCAAGGAGAACGAGGACCTGCCCAACACGACCAACCCGGACGACTGGGCGCGCATCAGCGGCAAGAAGGGCGAGCGCATCGTCTTCATCCGCACGATCGTGCAGAAGAAGGACGGCGACGGCACGCCGCGCACCATCGACACGGTCACCAGCACGGGCCAGTACCTGTAGCGGCCCTCGAGCCGTCCCTGTCGCACCCGCCTCCCGGCCCGGGTGCCCGACCACCGGGCACCCGGGCCGACCTGCGTCCCGATGACCCTAGGCTGGGCCCGTGAGCGTACGTCGCGTGATGGGAATCGAGACCGAGTACGGCGTGCTGTCCCCGGGACGCCCGCTGGCCAACCCCATGCTGATGAGCTCGCAGGTGGTGATGACCTACCGGGCGCTGGCGCCGCGGCCGGGCACCCGGCCCCCGGCGCGCTGGGACTACGACGACGAGGACCCGCTGCAGGACGCACGCGGCTTCCACCTGCAGCGCGCGTCGGCGCACCCCTCGCTGCTGACCGACGACCCGAGCCGGCCGGCGCCCGCGGGCCCGTCCGCCGACGTGCCGCCCGCCCATGACGGTGCCGGGGTGCCGGGCGGCACCCCGGCGTCCGCGCGGGTGTCGGCGGCGTCGGGGCCCCGCGAGCGGGGGCGTCGGTCCGAGGCCCGGGCGCAGGAGCCGCAGGAGGTCGAGCGGCCCGCCGCGGAGGAGTACGACGACCCGAGCGCCGCCAACTGCATCCTCACCAACGGCGCCCGCCTGTACGTCGACCACGCCCACCCCGAGTACTCCTCGCCGGAGGTCACGGGTCCTCGTGACGGCGTCCTGTGGGACGTGGCGGGCGAGCGGGTCATGCTCGCGGCCGTGCGCTCCCTCGCGCAGGTGCCCGGCGGCGAGATCGTGCTCTACAAGAACAACGTCGACGGCAAGGGCGCGAGCTACGGCACGCACGAGAACTACCTGGTAGACCGCCGGCTGGCGTTCTCGACGCTGGTGGAGATGCTCACGCCGTTCCTCGTGACGCGGCAGGTCTTCGCCGGCTCGGGCCGCGTGGGCCTCGGCCCGACCGGGGCGGACCCGGGCTTCCAGATCTCCCAGCGCGCGGACTACATCGAGGCGGAGGTCGGGCTGGAGACCACGCTGCGGCGCCCGATCGTCAACACCCGCGACGAGCCGCACGCCGACCGGACCCGGTGGCGCCGCCTGCACCTCATCCTCGGCGACGCCAACCTCTTCGAGGTCGCCACCTACCTCAAGCTCGGCACGACGTCGCTCGTGCTGTGGGTCGCCGAGCACCTCGACGAGATCGCGGAGGCGGGCGTGCCCGCACGCGCCGAGCTGGCGGCGCTGCGCCTGGCCGACCCCGTGGGCGACGTGCAGCGGGTCTCCCGGGACCTCGACCTGGGACGCAGCCTGGAGCTCGCCGACGGCCGGCGCCTGACCGCGCTCGAGATCCAGCAGGCCTACCGGGACGTCGTCGTGCGGTCGGTGGCGGCGATGGGCGGCGCGGAGGCGTCCGCCGACGCGGAGACGGCCGACGTCCTCGCCCGCTGGGGCTCGGTGCTGGACCGGCTGGCGACGGACCCGGCCTCCTGCGTCCGCGAGGTCGAGTGGGTGGCCAAGCGCCGCCTGCTGGAGCGCATGCGCAGCCGCGACTCGCTGGAGTGGGACCACCCGCGCCTGCACGCCCTGGACCTGCAGTGGACCGACGTGCGCCCCGAGCGGGGCGTGTACCACCGCCTCGTCGCGTCCGGCGCGGTGGAGCGGCTCGTGGACGAGACGTCGGTCGCCGACGCCGTGCACCACCCGCCGGCCGACACGCGCGCCTGGTTCCGCGGCGAGGTGATGGAGCGCTACGCGGACGAGGTGTCGGCGGCGAGCTGGGACTCCGTGATCTTCGACGTGCCGGGCGCCGCCGCGCTGCAGCGCGTGCCGATGCTCGACCCGGAGCGCGGCACCCGCCGGCACATCGGCGCCCTCCTGGACGCCAGCCCCGACGCGGCGGCCCTGCTGAAGGCGCTCCGCGGCGAGGAGTGACGATCCGGCAGGGGGGACGGGCCGACGCGTCCCCGTGAGACTGCCGGGCGCGCTGCGCCACCGCGTGGTGGATTGCGCCCATGAGAACGTCGCCGGCGATGACGCTCGCCCTGGGAGCCCTGCTCGTCGGTGGCGCACCCGGGGTCCCCGCTTGCCAGTGGGGTCGCCCGGACGACGTCGGCGTCCAGGTCGGCAGTGTCCCGGCCGGCGAGTGGGCGCGTGGGCTACCGGGACTCACGGACGCGGTTCGTGGCTCCGACATGCTGACGGAGGAGAGCCTCCGGGCGATGGAGGACGCGTCCAGGCTCGTGGAGTCCGGCGAGGATGTCGACGACGACCGGGCGTGCGAGATCTTCTCGATGCTGCTCGTGGCCGCCGGGCAGCCCGAGGGCAGCGGATGGACGCTCCGCTACGTCCCGGACCTCGAGGATCCCGCTGCTGTCATGGCGCAGGCCTGCATCGGTGGGCGCTACCACACGGTGCTCCTGGCGGCCGACGACATCGGCCCCGGGCAGGACGCCGAGGTCGAGGGGCGTGTGCAGCTCGCGCTGCACGCGCTGATCGACGGCTGATCGGTAGGCCTGACGCCGTCGTCCAGGTTCAGCCGTGGGCGCAACCGGGCGGCCGCGAGCCGCTGACCGGCCGCGACACGCGCCCGCAGGAACGGACACCGGCGCGCGGTGTCGGCAGCAGCGCATAGGCTGGTCGTTGCGGGGTTCTCACCGAGAGCCCGCAGGTGAGCGAAGGAGGCGGACCATGGCCGGTCAGGAACGGATCACCCCTCAGCACGAGGACCGCACGCCCGACGACGACGCGGACGCCCCGCCGCCGGCGGCCCCCGCCACGAGCGAGCGTGACGCCGAGGTGGACTCCCTGCTGGAGGAGATCGACGAGGTGCTCGAGACGAACGCCGAGTCCTTCGTGCGGGGCTTCGTCCAGAAGGGCGGTCAGTGAGGCTCCATGACGCACCCTGCTGACACCTCGGGACGGCTCCCGGACGCGTTCCTGCGTCCGGGGTCGTCGTCGTTCGTGGACTTCCTGGCGGACCACGCGCCGGACCTGCTCCCCGGGCACCGCGGCACGCCCGCGGGCGCCGGGGGAGAGGGCCTCGCGCCGCACGCGACGACCATCGTGGCGCTGACCTTCGGCACCGACGACGGCGGCCGCGGCGTGATCATGGCGGGCGACCGGCGGGCGACCGCCGGCAACCTCATCGCCAGCCGGGAGATGGAGAAGGTCTTCGCGGCCGACGCGTACTCGGTGGTCGGCATCGCCGGCTCGGCGGGCGTGGCGGTCGAGCTGGTCCGGCTCTTCCAGCTCGAGCTGGAGCACTACGAGAAGATCGAGGGCTCGCTGCTGTCCCTGGACGGCAAGGCGAACCGCCTGTCGACGATGATCCGCGGCAACCTGCCCCTGGCCCTGCAGGGCCTCGCGGTCGTGCCGCTGTTCGCGGGCTACGACCTGGACCGGGGCTACGGGCGCCTGTTCAGCTACGACGTCACCGGCGGCCGGTACGAGGAGCACGACCACCACACGGTGGGATCGGGCTCGGTGTTCGCCCGCGGCGCCCTGAAGAAGCTGTGGCGCCCCGGGCTCGACGCGGACGGGGCGGTCGGCGTGGCCGTCGAGGCCCTGTACGACGCGGCGGACGACGACAGCGCGACCGGGGGCCCGGACACCGTCCGACAGATCTGGCCGGTCGTGACCGTGGTGACGGCCGACGGCGTGCGCCGCGTGGCCGACGACGAGCTGGCGGCGACGGTCGAGCGGATCGTCGCCGAGCGGGGGGCGGCGCACCGCGCCGCCCACGGTGACCGCCCCGCGGGCGGGACCCGGCCGGAGGGGACCCAGGGAGGTGCGCGCGCATGACCATGCCGTTCTACGTCTCGCCCGAGCAGCTGATGAAGGACCGGGCGGACTTCGCGCGCAAGGGCATCGCCCGCGGCCGCTCCGTCGTCGTCCTCGGCTACGACGGCGGGATCGCCTTCGCCACGGAGAACCCGTCGCGCGCCCTGCACAAGATCTCGGAGATCTACGACCGCATCGCCTTCGCGGCCGTCGGCAAGTACAACGAGTTCGAGAACCTGCGTGTCGCGGGCGTGCGCTACGCCGACCTGCGCGGCTACTCCTACGACCGCACGGACGTCACCGCCCGGGGCCTCGCCAACGCGTACGCGCAGACCCTCGGCACGGTGTTCACCACGGAGTCCAAGCCGCTCGAGGTGGAGCTGGTCGTGGCCGAGGTCGGCGCGACGCCCGGCGAGGACCAGGTGTACCGGCTCTCGTACGACGGCTCCGTCGCGGACGAGCACGGCCACGTCGTCATGGGCGGGCAGGCGGAGCAGCTCGGCGCCCGGGTCACGGAGGCCTGGCACGAGGGCATGTCGCTGTCCGAGGTGCTGCGGCTGGCCGTGCGGACGCTCGGCGCCGTCGGCACGGACGGCTCGCTCGTCGACCAGGGGTCGGAGCGGGAGATCGCGCCGGCGGGCCTGGAGGTGGCCGTGCTGGAGCGCGCCCGGCCGCGCCGGGCGTTCCGCCGGCTGCACGGGGCGGCTCTCGCCGAGCTGCTCACCGAGTCCGGGGGCTGAGCCCGGCAGCAGGGCCCGCGAACCGGTCCCGGCACCGGGGCCGGCCGAGCAGAAAGGGGATGTCGTGGACCGCAGGATCTTCGGTCTGGAGACCGAGTACGGCGTGACGTGCGCGGCCGACGACGGCCGCGGCCTGTCCGCGGACGAGGTCGCCCGCTACCTGTTCCGCAAGGTGGTCGCCTGGGGACGTTCCTCGAACGTCTTCCTGCGCAACGGCTCGCGGCTGTACCTGGACGTCGGGTCCCATCCGGAGTACGCGACGGCGGAGTGCGACGACATCCACCAGCTCGTCGCCTACGACCGCGGCGGGGAGCGGATCCTCGAGGGCCTCGTCGCCGACGCGCAGCAGCGCCTGGAGCACGAGGGCCTTGCCGGCAAGGTCCACCTGTTCAAGAACAACACCGACTCGGCGGGCAACTCCTACGGCTGCCACGAGAACTACCTCGTGCGCCGCCAGGGCGACTTCTCCCGCTTGTCCGAGGTGCTGGTCCCGTTCCTCATCACCCGTCAGGTGCTCACCGGCGCGGGCAAGGTGCTCGCCACGCCCCGCGGCGCCGTGTACTGCCTGTCGCAGCGCGCGGACCACATCTGGGAGGCCGTGTCCAGCGCCACCACCCGGTCGCGCCCCATCATCAACACCCGCGACGAGCCGCACGCCGACGCGGAGAGCTACCGCCGGCTGCACGTCATCGTCGGCGACTCGTCGATGGCGGAGCCGACGACGATGCTCAAGGTCGGCGCCACCGACCTGGTGCTGCGGCTCGTCGAGGCGGGCGTCCCGATGCGCGACCTCACCCTCGAGAACCCGATCCGGGCGATCCGTGAGATCAGCCACGACTCCACCGGAAAGCACCCCGTCCAGCTCGCCAACGGGCGCACGGCCACCGCCGTGGAGATCCAGTACGAGTACTACCAGCGCGTCCGGGAGCACACCGAGGCCCACGTCGACCAGACCCCGGTCGTCAAGCAGGTGCTCGACCTGTGGGAGCGCGGGCTGCGGGCCCTCGAGACCGGGGACCTGACCCTCGTCGAGCGGGAGCTCGACTGGGTCATCAAGCTGCGCCTCGTCGAGCGCTACCAGGCCAAGCACGGCCTCAGCCTCGACGACCCGCGCATCGCCCGCCTCGACCTCGCCTACCACGACATCTCCCGCACGGAGGGGCTGTACAACCTGCTCGCCGCGCGCGGCATGGTCGACCGGGTGGTGACCGACCTCGAGGTCTTCGAGTCGACCGCGGTGCCGCCGCCCACGACGCGCGCCAAGCTCCGGGGCGACTTCGTCCGCGCCGCGCAGGAGGCCCGCCGCGACTACACCGTCGACTGGGTGCACCTGAAGCTGAACGACCAGGCGCAGCGCACCGTGCTGTGCAAGGACCCGTTCCGCAGCGTCGACGAGCGCGTCGAGCGGCTGATCGAGTCGATGTAGGTAGGTGGGGAGCGGGGCCGGGAGGTTCTTCCGCGCAGGCGCGTTCACGGGCGCTGGGCGCCCTCTACTTCGGGAGGGATACGCCCGCGCGGAAGAACCTTCCGGCCCCGCTCGGTGGGTCGCTGGCGCGTGCGTTGGGCGCCCTCCGCTTCGGGAAAGATACGTCCGCGCGAAGAACACGACACCGCGCGACATCGGCCGGTCACGGTGGGAGCAACGGCAACGGCAACGGCAACGGCAACGGCAACGGCAACGGCAACGGCAACGGCACGCGAGTGATGGGGCGTGGCAGACTGTCGCGGTGCGTCGCCGTCCCTCGCCCCTCCTGGCCGTTCTCGTCGGCGGGACTCTCGTGCTCGGCGGCTGCGGCTCCTCGGCGCTGGGCGACCTGAGCGCCGCCTCGGAGACGCCGTCGCAGGCGCCGGTCCAGGTGATCGGCACGGTCGGTGAGCCGCCCGTGCTCGACTACGCCCAGCCGTACGACGTGGCCCAGCCGGGCGCGCGCACGATCTGGCCGGGGGCGGGAGAGCCCGTCACGGACGGCGAGCCCGTGCTGCTCAACATGTACGCCGAGGACGGCCGGGACGGCAGCGTGATCTCCAGCACGTTCATCGACGCCCCGGCCTGGTACACGATGTCCCCCGAGTCGCTCGGGGGCAACCTCTACGAGACGCTGCGGGGTCAGCGGGTGGGCGCCCGCCTGCTGCTCGTGGAGGAGGACCAGGGGGTGCCGGTCATCCTGGTCATCGACGTCCTGCCCACGCGGGCCTCCGGCACGGCCCGGAAGCCGGCGGAGGGCCTGCCCACGGTGGTGCGCGCGGACGACGGGACGCCGTCGGTCCGGGTGCCGGGCGACGCGAAGCCGCCCGAGGAGCTGGTCGTGCAGCCGCTCCTGCGCGGCAGCGGGCCGCAGGTGCAGGTCGGCCAGGTGGTGACGATCCGCTTCACGGCGGTGCGGTGGGCCGACGGCGACGTGTTCGACTCCACGTGGACGCCCGGGACCCGGCCCCAGTCCGCCACCGTCGGCATCGGCCAGCTCGTCGACGGCCTCGACCAGGGGCTGGTGGAGCAGACGGTCGGCTCGCAGGTGATGCTCGTGGTGCCTCCCGCGCTGGGCTACGGTGGCACCAGCAGCCTGCTCGCCGACCAGACCCTCGTCTACGTGGTCGACATCCTCGACGCGCACTACCAGGTGACCGAGGAGGACGCCGTCTCCGGTTCCACGGAGCCGGGCGACGACGGCGGCGAGCGACCGTCCGGAGCCACCGAGGAGCAGAACCCCAGATGACCGTGTCCGTCCGTGTGATCCCGTGCCTCGACGTCGACGCCGGACGAGTCGTCAAGGGGGTCAACTTCACCAACCTGCGCGACGCCGGTGACCCGGTCGAGCTCGCCGCCCGGTACGACGCCGAGGGCGCCGACGAGGTGACGTTCCTCGACGTCTCCGCCTCGTCCGGCGGGCGCGAGACCATGGTCGACGTCGTGCGGCGCACCGCCGAGCAGGTCTTCGTCCCCCTGACCGTCGGCGGGGGAGTGCGGTCCACCGACGACGTCGACCGCCTGCTGCGCGCCGGTGCGGACAAGGTCGGGGTGAACACCGCCGCGATCGCCCGCCCCGAGCTCGTCGAGGAGATCGCCGCGCGGTTCGGCCGCCAGGTGCTCACCCTGTCCGTCGATGCCCGCCGCGTCACGGACGGGACGACGACGCCGTCGGGCTACGAGGTCACCACCCACGGCGGGCGGCGCGGCACCGGCATCGACGCCGTCGAGTGGGCGGAGCGCGTGGCCCGCCTGGGCGCGGGCGAGATCCTGCTGAACTCGATGGACGCCGACGGCACCACCTCCGGGTTCGACCTGGAGATGCTGACCGCCGTCCGCGAGCGCGTCGACGTCCCCCTCGTGGCGTCCGGCGGCGCGGGCACGCCCGCCGACTTCGTGGCCGCGGCCCGCGCCGGCGCCGACGCCGTGCTCGCCGCGAGCGTGTTCCACTTCGGCACCCTGTCGGTCCACGAGGTCAAGGACGCCATGCGCGCCGCCGGCCTCGAGGTCCGGTGACCGCCCCGCGGGGCGGGGACGTCGCACCCGGCGGGGCGCAGGGGGCCGGCCACGGCGTCACCCTGACCGGGTCCCGCCTGCGCCGCTCCGCCACGCTCGTGGGGCGAGGGCTGCGCGCCGAGCCGCGCCTGTCCGCCCTCGCGGTGGCGGCCTCGGCGCTCTTCGGCGCAGCGACCGTCGCCGTGAGTCGCGCCGTCGGCTGGGCGACCGACGCCGTCGTGGTCCCCGCGATCGCCGGCGACCCGGCCGCGCGCGAGGAGATCTGGACGGCGGGCCTCGTCCTCCTGGCCGTGGCCCTGACCCTCGCGCTGAGCGTCGCGGGCCGCCGCATCTGGGCGGCGTACACCACCGCCGGCATCCAGGCGCAGCACCGCCGCGCCGTCACCCGGCAGTACCTGCGGCTGCCGATGTCCTGGCACCGTGAGCACCCCGCCGGGCAGCTGCTGTCCAACGCCGGCGCCGACGTCGAGGCCGCGACCGGCGTGTTCAACCCGCTCCCGTACGCCCTCGGCGTCCTCGTGATGATCGTGGTGGCAGCCGGGATGCTCGTCGCGACCGACCCGTGGCTCGCCCTCGCGGCGCTCGTCGTCATCCCGGCGGCCGTCGCCGCCAACGTCGTCTTCCAGCGGCACATGTCGCCCGCCGCGACGCGCGCGCAGCAGCTGCGGGCCGAGGTCGCCGACGTGGCGCACGAGTCGTTCGAGGCGGCGACGCTCGTCAAGTCCCTCGGCACCGCCGACCGGGAGGTGGGCCGCTTCGCCGAGCGCGCCGACGCCCTGCGGGCCGCGAACGTGCGGGTGGGCACGGTCCGGGCACTCTTCGACCCGGTCATCGAGCTGCTGCCGAACCTCGGCACCCTGCTCGTGCTCGGCGTCGGCGCCTGGCGAGCCTCGACCGGCGCCGTCGACACCGGCGACGTCGTCACCGCCGCCTACCTGCTGACCGTCATGGCCGTGCCCGTGCGCGCGTTCGGCTGGGTGCTCGGCGACCTGCCGCGCGCGCTCGTGGGGTACGACCGGATCGCGCGCGTGCTGGACGCCCGCGGCCAGGTCCGGCCCGGCGACCGGCCCCTGCCGCGGGGCCCGCGGGGCGCCGCGGTCCGCCTCGCCGGCGTGGGCGTCGACGTCGGCGGCAGCCCGGGCGGGATGGCCGGCACGCCGCCCACCACGGTCCTCGACGACGTGACGCTGGACGTCCCGGCCGGCGCCACCGTGGCCGTCGTGGGCACCACCGGCTCCGGCAAGAGCACCCTGGTGTCCCTGCTGGCGCGGCTGAGCGACCCCACCCGGGGGACCGTCCTGCTCGACGGCGTCGACCTGCGCGATGCGGCGCCCGGCGAGATCCCCGCGCAGGTGGCCCTCGTGGCGCAGCACACGTTCGTCTTCTCCGACACCGTCCGGGCGAACGTCACCCTCGACGACGACGTCTCCCCCGAGACCGACGCGCGGGTGTGGGAGGCGCTGGCCGCCGCCCGCGTCGACGACGTCGTCCGGGCGCTGCCCGGCGGCCTGGACGCGCACCTGGGGGAGCGGGGGGCGAACCTGTCCGGCGGGCAGCGCCAGCGCCTGGCGATCGCCCGGGCCCTCGTGCGGCGGCCCCGCCTGCTCGTGCTCGACGACGCGACCAGCGCCGTCGACCCTCGGGTGGAGCGGGAGATCCTCGGCGCCGTGTCCGCGGCGGGCGGCGACGTCGGGCACGACGCGCGGTCGACGACCGTCGTCATGGTCGCCTACCGCATGTCGTCGGTGGCGCTCGCGGACGTCGTCGTGCACCTCGAGTCCGGCCGCGTGGCGGACGTCGGCACGCACGCGGAGCTGCTCGCCCGCGACGCCGGGTACCGGGAGCTCGCCACCGCCTACGAGCGCGAGACCGCGCGGCGACGGCGCGAGGCCGCTGACGAGGCCGCCGTGGACGCGTGCGGTGCCGGCGGCGACGGCGCGGTGCCGGCGGGCGCGGCGGCGCCCGACGACGAGGAGGCGAACCGATGAGCACGGCCCGGATCGCGACCACGAGCGACCTCGGCGTCCTGGCCACGGTGCGCCGGGGCGTGCAGATCTCGCCGCAGATCGTCGACGGCCTGTGGCTGACGCTCGCCCTCGCCGTGCTCGGGGCGGCCGGCCGGGTCGTCGTGCCGATGACGGTGCAGCGCACCATCGACGACGGGATCCTGGCCGCCGGCGGTCCCGACGGCGGCCGGGTGCTGCTCCTCACGGGCCTGGCCGCGGCCGCCGTCGTCCTCGCCGGCGCGTGCACGGCCATGGTGAACGTGCGGCTGTTCCGGGCCACGGAGGCAGGCCTGGCGGCCCTGCGGGTGCGGGCGTTCCGGCACGTGCACGACCTGTCGACGCTCGCGCAGGGCACCGAGCTGCGCGGGTCGCTGGTCTCGCGCGTGACGAACGACGTCGACACGGTGTCGCTGTTCGTCCAGTGGGGCGGCATCACCCTGATCGTCTCGACCCTGCAGGTCGCTGTCGCGACGGCGCTGATGCTGGTGTACTCGCCCTTGCTGACGGCCGTCGTGTGGGTGTCCTTCGTGCCCGTGTTCCTTCTGCTGCGCTTCGGGCAGCGGCTCGTCAACCGGGCGTACACGCGGGTGCGCACCCGCGTGGGGGCGATGCTGGCCGCCGTCTCCGAGGCCGTGGTCGGCGCGGAGACCCTGCGGGCGTACGGCGCGCAGGCGCGGACGGGACGGCGGATCGACGCCGCCGTGGAGGACACCCGGGCGGCGCAGGGCAGGGCGATGGTGGCGGTGGCGAGCGTCTTCTCCACCGGCACCCTCATGGCCACGGCGGTGCTGGGCGTCGTCGTCGTGGTCGGTGCCCACCTCGGGATGGCCGGCGACCTCACCGCCGGCGAGCTCGTCGCGTTCCTGTTCTGCGTCCAGCTGTTCACCGGCCCGGTGCAGCAGGCCACCGAGATCCTCAACGAGCTGCAGAACGCCGTGGCCGGGTGGCGCCGCGTCCTCGCGGTCGTCGACACCCCGGTCGACGTCGTCGACCCCGGCGGGCAGCCGGGCGGACACGGCACGACGAGCCCCCGCGGCCCCGCCCGCGTCCGGCTGCGGGGCGTGCGCTACGCGTACCCGGACGGGCCCGAGGTGCTGCACGGCGTCGACCTGGACATCCCGGCCCGGACGAAGGTCGCGGTGGTCGGCCGGACCGGGTCCGGCAAGACCACGATCGCCAAGCTCGTCGCCCGGCTCATGGACCCCACCGCGGGCCAGGTCCTGCTCGACGACGTCGACCTGCGGGACCTCACGGCGGCGTCGCTGCGCGAGCGGGTGGTGCTCGTGCCGCAGGAGGGCTTCCTCTTCGACGGCACCGTGGCGCAGAACGTCGCGTACGGGCTGCGCGGCGAGGACGCGCCCGCCTCGCTCGCGGGTCCGTTGCCCGACCGGGTGCGCGCCCACGTCGAGGAGGCCGTCGCGTCGCTCGGGCTCACGGACTGGGTCGCGGACCTGCCCGCCGGCCTGGACACGCCGGTGGGCCAGCGCGGCGAGGCGCTCAGCGCCGGCGAGCGCCAGCTGGTCGCGCTCGCCCGCGCCCACCTCGCCGCCGGCGACCTGCTCGTCCTTGACGAGGCCACGTCCGCCGTCGACCCGGCGACCGAGGTGCGCATGGCCCGGGCGCTCGACTCGCTGACCGCCGGGCGCTCCACCGTGACCATCGCGCACCGCCTGTCCACCGCGGAGGCGAGCGACCTGGTCGTGGTCGTGGACGACGGGCACGTGGTCGAGGTCGGGCCGCACGACGCCCTCGTGGACGCCGGCGGCGTGTACGCCAGGATGCACGCGAGCTGGGTGGCCCAGACGCGGTGATCCACACGGTGATCGACACGTGAGCCCGGACCGCGCGACGGCGGCACCTGGAGGCCCGGTGCCGTGCCAAGATGCTCTGGTGCAGTCCCGACCCCACGACCCCAGCGCCCGACCCAGCGCCCGACCCTCCGCCACCGCCGCGCTCGACCACGCCGTCGCCGACCGGCTCAAGCGCGACGAGCACGGCCTCGTCGCCGCCGTCGTGCAGCAGCACGACACCGGCGAGGTGCTCATGCTCGGCTGGATGGACGACGAGGCGCTGCGCCGCACCCTGACCCAGGGCCGCGTGACGTTCTGGAGCCGCTCGCGCGGCGAGTACTGGCGCAAGGGCGACACCTCCGGGCACGTGCAGCACGTCCGCTCCGTCGCGCTGGACTGCGACGGCGACGCCCTGCTCGTGCGGGTCGACCAGGTGGGCGCCGCCTGCCACACGGGCACCCGCACCTGCTTCGAGGCCGGGGGAGACCTGGGTGCCGTCGTCGGCGACCCGGGAGCGCCCGCCACCACCGACCAGCCCCACCCGACCGAGGAGACCCGGTGACCACCCCCACGTCCCACGTGTCAGCACAGGTGCCGGCCCGGCCAGCCGACCCGGCGCCGGCCGGAACGGCCGCCGCGCCCACCGCCGACGAGCTGACGTGGGGCGCGACGTGGCCCGGCCTGCCGACGTTCCGCGCACTGGCCCGCGACCGCCGGGTGATCCCGGTCGTGCGCCGCGTGCTCGCCGACGACGTCACTCCGGTCGGCCTGTACCGCACGCTGGCCCGCGACCGGCCGGGCACCTTCGTGCTCGAGTCCGCCGAGGCGGGCGGCGGCTGGTCGCGCTGGTCGTTCGTCGGCGTGGACTCGCGGGCGACCCTCACGGCGCGCGACGGCCAGGCGGTCTGGCGGGGCGACGTCCCCGTGGGCGTGCCCACGTCCGGCGACGTCGTGGAGGTCCTCGGCGCCGCGCTCGAGGTGCTGCGCACCCCGCCGATCGACGGCCTGCCGCCGCTGACCGGCGGCATGACCGGGTCCATCGGATGGGACGCCGTGCGGCACTGGGAGCCGACGCTGCCGTCCCGCGCGCCGGACGAGCTCGGCGTGCCCGAGGTGGCGCTGAGCCTGGCGACCGACCTGGTCGCGGTGGACCACCACACCGGCGCGCTGTGGCTGATCGCGAACGCCATCAACGCGGACGACACCGACGAGCGGGTGGACGAGGCGCACGCGGACGCCGTCGCCCGCCTCGACGCGATGGCCGCCCGCCTCGCCGACCCGGCACCGTCCGTGCCCACCGTGCTGCGCTCCGCGCAGGACGTCGACGAGCCCGTGCTGGAGTTCCGCTCCACCCGCGAGGAGTTCGAGGCCGCCGTGGCCACCGGCAAGGAGGCCATCCGCGACGGGGAGGTCTTCCAGGTGGTGCTCTCCCAGCGCCTGGACCTGGACTGCCCCGCGGAGCCGCTGGACGTGTACCGGGCGCTGCGCACCATCAACCCGAGCCCGTACATGTACTACTTCCGGCTCACCGACGCGGACGGCGCGGAGTTCTCCGTCGTGGGCTCCAGCCCGGAGACCCTGGTCAAGGTCACCGACGGGCACGCCACGACCTACCCGATCGCCGGGTCGCGTCCGCGCGGCGCCACTGTCGAGGAGGACGTCGCGCTCGGCGACGAGCTGCTGGCCGACCCGAAGGAGCGCGCCGAGCACCTCATGCTCGTCGACCTGTCGCGCAACGACCTGGTCAAGGTCTGCGAGCCGACGACGGTCGAGGTCGTCGAGTTCATGGCGACCCGGCGGTTCAGCCACATCATGCACCTGTGCTCCACCGTCGTGGGGCGCCTGCGGGACGGGGCGACCGCGCTCGACGCCCTGCGGGCCACGTTCCCCGCGGGCACGCTGTCGGGGGCGCCCAAGCCCCGCGCCATCGCGCTCATCGACGCGCTCGAGCCCGCCTCGCGGGGCATCTACGGCGGCACCGTCGGCTACCTCGACTTCGGCGGCAACATGGACATGGCCATCGCGATCCGCACCGCCTGCATCCGCGACGGGCGCGCGTCGGTGCAGGCCGGCGGCGGCATCGTCGCGGACTCGGTGCCGGCCCTGGAGTACGAGGAGTCCCGCAACAAGGCCGCGGCCGCCGTGCGGGCCGTGCAGCTCGCGTCCCGGTTCGGTGCGCTGTGAGCGCGTCGGGCACGCCCCGCGGCCCGCTGCGGGCGCGCTCCCGCGCGGTCTGGGCCGTCGTGGCGTTGGGCGGTCTCACGCTCGCCACGGCGGTGCCCACCTGGCTCACCACCACCGTGTCGACGGCGCTGTCGGCGTCCGTTCCGGTGGAGGTCACCGGCACGGACGCGGCGTCCGCCGTCGGCGCCGCGGCACTCGTCGTCGTGGCGGGCGGCGTCGCGCTCGCCATCGCCGGCCGGATCGCCCGCTGGGTGGTCGCCGTGGTCGTCGCGCTCGCCGGGGGACTGGTCACCGCCTCCGCGGCGGGCGTCCTGCGCGACCCCGTCCCGGCCGCGACCGCGGGGGCGTCGGACGCGCAGGGCGTGACCGACCTCACGTCCCCGGTGGCGGTCGCGGTTTGGCCCTGGCTCACGGCCGTGCTCGGCGTGCTGATCGTCGTCGTCGCGGTGCTCGTCGTGCTGGGCGCGCCCGGCTGGGGGGCCACCTCGGGACGGCACGAGCGCGCCGGAGCGCCCGCGGATGGCTCCGGCGCCGCGCCGCGCGCCGGGTCCGGCGAGGACGGCGGCACGGCCGACGCGGACGGCACGGGCCGGCACGACCCCCACGACGCGTGGGACGCGCTGACCCGGGGCACGGACCCCTCCGACGAACGCTAGGCTGGTGTCGCACCACGTCACGAAAGGCATCCACTCCATGACCGACAACCGCAACGCCGAGGTCGCCTACCTGCCCCCGGCGGTCCCGCCCACCAACCACGGCCACACCGTCGCGGCCTGGGTGACGATGATCGGGATCATGATCGGCTCGGCGATCGCGGCGGTCGGCGTCGCAGTCCCGCTGGTCGCGTCCTCCGGTCCCGCCGCAGCGCTGTTCTGGGCCGGTATCGTCATCGTCGTCCTGGCGAACGTGGCGGGTCTGGTGCTGCGCAACATGGGCTTCGGCCAGGCGAGGCCGGGCGAGGAGCCGCGGCGCGAGCCGGCCGCGCACTGACCCTCCACGAGCGGCGTGCACTCGTCCGACGGGCGGGAGCACGCCGCTCGCGCGCGTCCGGTGTCTCACGCTCCGGCGGTGTGCAAGGGGTCACTCGCGCGGGGCCTACCATGACAGACAGGCATCGGCAGGACGCCGGGCAGCGGGCCGGGCGACGGGCTGGGTCCGGTGCCGAGGGGACGGGAGGCAGCATGACGGTCCTGGAGGACATCGTCGCGGGAGTCCGCGAGGACCTGGCCGTGCGTCAGGCACGCACGTCGCTCGACGACCTCAAGGAGCGCGCCGCGCGCGTGCCCGGGGCGCTCGAGTGCCGCGGCCGGCTGCTGTCGGAGGACCGCGTGGCCGTGATCGCCGAGGTCAAGCGGTCGAGCCCGAGCAAGGGCGCGCTGGCGCCCATCACCGACCCGGCGGCCCTGGCCGCCGACTACGCCGACGGCGGCGCCCACGTGATCTCCGTCCTCACCGAGGAGCGCCGCTTCGGCGGCAGCCTCGCCGACCTGGACGCGGTCCGCGCCCGGGTGGACGTCCCCGTGCTGCGCAAGGACTTCGTCGTCACGCCGTACCAGGTGTGGGAGGCGCGCGCCCACGGCGCCGACCTCGTGCTCCTGATCGTCGCCGCCCTCGAGCAGACCGTCCTCACGTCGCTGGTCGAGCGGGTCCACTCGCTGGGCATGACGGCCCTCGTCGAGGCGCACACCGCCGACGAGGTCCGTCGCGCGCTGGACGCGGGCGCCCGCGTCGTCGGGGTCAACGCCCGGGACCTGAAGACCCTGGAGGTCGACCGGTCGACGTTCGCACGGCTCGCGCCCCTGGTCCCGGACGACGTCGTGCGCGTCGCCGAGTCGGGTGTCCGCGGTCCCCACGACGTGCTCGACTACGCCCGCTCGGGCGCGCACGCCGTGCTGGTCGGGGAGGCCCTCGTCACGGACGGCACGCCCCGCGCGTCGGTCGCCGACCTCGTGGCCGCCGGGCAGCACCCCGCCCTGTGGTCGGTCCGCCCGGCGGCACAGCCCTGACCGCCGCCGTCCGCCGGCGCGTGCCGCCCCGCGCACGGGGGACCGGAGACGCCGGGCCGGCTCGCGGACGACGACGCGTCGCGCGGACGACGACCCGATGAACAGATGACCCGATGATCCGAGAGGGAGACCCCGTGCCCGACCAGCCCGTGCGGGACGCGCTCACCGAGACCCTGGCGCACCAGGTGGCCGAGCGCCTCGCCGACGTGCAGGGACCGTACTTCGGCGCCTTCGGGGGCCGGTTCGTCCCCGAGGCGCTGATCGCGGCGCTCGACGAGCTCGAGACCGAGTACCGCAAGGCGCTCGGCGACCCGGCTTTCACCGACGAGCTCGCCCGGCTGCACCGCGAGTACACCGGCCGACCCTCGCCGCTGACCGAGGTGCCGCGGTTCGCCGCGCACTGCGGCGGGGACGGGGCCGGCGCCCGGGTGTTCCTCAAGCGCGAGGACCTCAACCACACGGGCTCGCACAAGATCAACAACGTGCTGGGCCAGGCGCTGCTCGTGCGGCGGATGGGCAAGCACCGCGTCATCGCGGAGACGGGCGCCGGCCAGCACGGCGTCGCGACCGCGACCGCCGCGGCGCTGCTGGGCCTCGAGTGCGTGGTCTACATGGGCGAGGAGGACACCCGCCGCCAGGCGCTGAACGTGGCGCGCATGCGGCTGCTCGGCGCCGAGGTCGTGCCGGTGAAGATCGGGTCGCGGACCCTCAAGGACGCCATCAACGAGGCGCTGCGCGACTGGGTCGCCAACGTCGACACGACGCACTACGTGCTCGGCACGGTCACCGGGCCGCACCCGTTCCCCGAGATGGTGCGCGAGTTCCACCGGATCATCGGCGACGAGGCGCGCGAGCAGCTGCTCGAGCGCACGGGCCGCCTGCCCGACGTCGTCGCGGCCTGCGTGGGCGGCGGGTCGAACGCCCTCGGCCTCTTCAACGCGTTCCTCGACGACGACGGCGTGGCCCTGTACGGCTTCGAGGCAGGCGGCGAGGGCATCGAGACGGGCCGGCACGCGGCCCGGTTCTCCGGCGGGGCGCCGGGCGTGCTGCACGGCGCGCGCTCCTACCTGCTGCAGGACGACGACGGCCAGACGCTGCCCAGCCACTCGGTGTCCGCGGGCCTGGACTACCCGAGCGTGGGACCGGCGCACTCCTGGCTCCACGACCTGGGTCGGGCGACGTACGAGCCCGTCACCGACGACGAGGCCATGGAGGCGTTCCGCCTGCTCTGCGAGACCGAGGGCATCATCCCGGCGATCGAGTCGGCGCACGCCCTCGCGGGCGCGCTGCGCGTCGGTCGGCGGCTGTCCGAGGAGGGGCGCACGGGGCCCGACGGCGGCCCGCTGTCGATCGTGGTCAACCTCTCCGGGCGCGGCGACAAGGACGTGGCGACGGCGGCCCGCTGGTTCGGGCTGCTGGACGAGGGCGTCGCCGCACAGGAGCTGGAGCGTCAGGAGGGACGAGGATGAGCCAGGGCACCGCCGGGACCGCGACCGGAACCGCGACGACGTGGCCGCGGGGCGTCACGGGCGAGCTGCTGGCGCGCCTGCGTGACGAGGAGGACCGCCCGGCGCTCGGCGGCTACCTGCCGGTCGGCTTCCCGACGCCGGCGCGCTCCGTCGAGGCGCTGAAGACCATGGTCGACCACGGCGTGGACATGATCGAGCTCGGCGTCCCGTACACCGACCCCGTGCTGGACGGCCCGGTCGTGCAGGCGGCGGCCCAGGGCGCGCTGGACGCCGGGACCCGGCTGTCCGACGTGTTCGAGGTGCTGGCCGAGCTGACCGCGTACGCGCCGCAGGTGCCCGTCGTCGTGATGACCTACTGGAACCCCGTGCTGCGCTACGGCGTCGACAGGTTCGCGCGCGACCTGGCCGCGGCGGGTGGCGCCGGGCTGATCACGCCCGACCTCGTCCCCGACGAGGGGGCGGACTGGCTGGCGGCGAGCGACGCCCACGCCGGGGGACCGGGGCCCGGCTCGACCGCCGACGGCGCGCCCGGGCTCGACCGCGTCTTCCTCGTGGCCCCCAGCTCCACGCCCGAGCGCCTGCGGCTCACCGCCGGGGCGTCGCGCGGCTTCGTCTACGCCACGTCGGTCATGGGCGTCACCGGGGCCCGCGCCACGGTGGGGGACCGGGCGGAGCAGCTCGTGGCCGACACCCGCGCCGCCGGCGCGGAGATGGTGTGCGTCGGCCTGGGCGTGTCGACCGCCGCGCAGGCGCGTGAGGTGGGCCGGTACGCCGACGGCGTGATCGTCGGGTCGGCGCTGGTGCGCACCCTCCTGGGCGAGTCGATGCCCGGGCACGCCGTGCCGGGGCCGCCGCACGAGGTGGACGACGACGAGTGGGCCGCCCGCCTCGGCAGGCTCGGGGCGCTGACGGCGGAGCTGGCGGAGGGCGTGCGGACGGCACGCGCCGGGTCCGGCGCCGACACCCCTGTGGGAGACGCCTCGTGACCTCGACCCTCGCGCTCGCGGCCGTGCAGGCCGCGATCCCCAGCCCGCCGGAGCACACCTGGTACCTCGGCCCGGTGCCGGTCCGCGCCTACGCGCTCGCCATCCTGGCCGGCATCGTCGTCGCGGTCTGGATCACCACGAAGCGCTGGGTCGCCCGCGGCGGGGTCGCCGACGACGTGCTGGACATCGCCTTCTGGGCGGTCCCGTTCGGGATCGTCGGCGGGCGCCTCTACCACGTGATCAGCACCCCCGAGCCCTACTGGGGTCAGGGCGGCGACCCCGTGCGTGCCCTGTACGTGTGGGAGGGGGGCCTGGGCATCTGGGGCGCGGTCGCCCTGGGCGGCCTCGGCGCCTGGATCGGCTGTCGCCGCAAGGGCGTCAGCCTGGCCGTCTTCGCGGACGCGCTCGCGCCGGGCCTGCTGGTCGCCCAGGCCATCGGCAGGCTGGGCAACTGGTTCAACCAGGAGCTGTTCGGCGCCCCCACGACCCTGCCCTGGGGCCTCGAGATCGACCCGGAGGTGATCCGGCAGCTGAACGACGCGACGGGAACGTCGTTCGAGGCAGGTACCCTCTTCCATCCGACGTTCCTGTACGAGATGATCTGGAACCTCGCGGCAGCGGCGTTCTTGGTCTGGCTGGACCGTCGGTACAGGCTCGGTCATGGGAGGGTATTCTGGGCCTACGTCGCGCTCTACACCCTTGGCCGGGTGTGGATCGAGATGCTCCGCATCGACACCGCCGAGCACGTGCTCGGGCTGCGGCTGAACGTGTGGACGTCGATCGTCGTCGGCCTCGGGGCCGTCGTCGCCTTCGTCCTCGTCGGGAGGCTGCGACCCGGCCGTGAGGACGGCGTCATGCTGCCCGGGCGCACCCCGCCCGGGCAGGAGGAGACCATGGCGGACGCACCGGACGACCCCGGGACGGCCGCCGGCGAGCACGACCACGCGCAGGACGACGTGGAGCTCGTGGCGGACGACGGCACCGTCGAGGACGGTGCCGGAGAACGCGACGCGGGCCGCGACGGCTCCCCGGACGGGGAGACCGGGGCGGACCGCGACGGCGTCGACGCCGACGGACCCGACCCGGGGACGTCTGCGCGCGCCTGACGGCGCCGCGCGCCCGGGGAGAGCCCGGTGCGCGTGACCGCAGTTCCGACGGGCCGACGACGTCCCGACCAACCACGTGAGCACGACACGCCTCGAACGGGCGTGCAGGAGGACGGTGTTGATGACCACGCCGCAGCATCGGGTCGCGCGACCCCAGGCCCAGGGCTTGTACGACCCTGCGGCCGAGCACGACGCGTGCGGTGTCGCGTTCGTCGCGACCCTGCGAGGCACCCCCGGCCGCGACATCGTGGACGCGGGCCTCACGGCTCTGCTGAACCTCGACCACCGCGGCGCGGTGGGCGCCGAGGAGAACAGCGGTGACGGGGCCGGGATCCTCACGCAGATCCCCGACGCGTTCGTCCGCGACGTGATCGCCGTGGAGCTGCCTCCCGCCGGGCACTACGCGATCGGCATGGCGTTCCTGCCCCAGGACGCCGCCGAGGCGGACGCCCTCGCGCGGCGCTTCGAGGCGATCGCCGCGGAGGAGAAGCTCGACGTGCTGGCCTGGCGCGACGTGCCCGTCACGGCCGACCTCGTGGGTCCGACGGCGCGCGCGTCGATGCCGCTGTTCCGCCAGGTCGTCGTCGCCGACCCGACGCGGGAGCTGTCGGGGCTCGAGCTGGACCGGCGCACCTACCGCCTGCGCAAGCGGGCGCAGCACGAGCTGGACCTCTTCCTCGCGTCGCTGTCGTGCCGCACCCTGACCTACAAGGGCATGCTCACCACGGCACAGCTCGAGCCGTTCTTCCCCGACCTGTCGGACCCCCGGTACGCGTCGGAGATCGCGCTCGTCCACTCGCGGTTCTCCACGAACACGTTCCCGTCGTGGCCGCTCGCGCAGCCGTTCCGGCTCGTGGCCCACAACGGCGAGATCAACACCGTGCGCGGCAACCGGAACTGGATGGCGGCGCGCGAGGGCACGCTGTCGAGCGACGTCCTCGGCGACGTCACCCCCCTGCTGCCGGTGTGCACCGAGGGCTCCAGCGACTCCGCGAGCTTCGACGAGGTGCTCGAGCTGCTGCACCTCGGCGGCCGCTCGCTGCCGCACGCCGTGCTGATGATGATCCCGGAGGCGTGGGAGAACCACGCCGAGATGGACGCCGCCCGCCGTGCGTTCTACTCCTACCACTCGAACCTCATCGAGCCGTGGGACGGTCCCGCCTGCCTGACGTTCACCGACGGCACGCTCATCGGCGCCGTCCTGGACCGCAACGGCCTGCGCCCGGGGCGCTACTGGGTCACGGAGGACGGGCTCGTCGTGCTGGCCTCCGAGGCCGGCGTGCTCGACATCGACCCCGCCACCGTCGTGCGCAAGGGTCGGCTCGAACCGGGCCGCATGTTCCTCGTGGACACCGACCAGGGCCGGATCGTGGAGGACGACGAGGTCAAGTCGCAGCTCGCGGCCCAGCGCCCGTACGCCCAGTGGGTCGACGAGAACTCGATCTCGCTCGGCTCTCTGCCGGAGCGCGAGCACGTGGCGCACAGCGCTGCCTCCGTGCAGCGCCGCCAGCGGGCGTTCGGCTACACGACCGAGGAGCTCAAGATCCTGCTGACGCCCATGGCCGACAACGGCATGGAGCCTCTCGGCGCGATGGGCTCGGACACCCCGGTGGCGGTGCTGTCGACGCGGCCGCGGCTGCTCTTCGACTACTTCACGCAGATGTTCGCCCAGGTGACGAACCCGCCGCTCGACGCCATCCGCGAGGAGCTGGTGACGTCGATCGGGGGCGCCATCGGGCCCGAGCCGAACCTGCTCGACGACGACCCGCGCCATGCGCGCAAGCTGGTGCTGCCGTTCCCCGTGCTGGACAACGACGAGCTCGCGAAGATCGTGCGCATCGAGCGCGACGAGCGGCTCGAGGGCGAGTTCCGGGCGCACATGGTCCGCGGCCTGTACGAGGTCTCGGGCGGTGGCCGCGCGCTGCAGGCGCGCCTCGAGGAGATCTTCGCCGAGGTCGACGCGCAGATCGAGGCGGGCGCGACGCACATCGTGCTGTCGGACCGCGACTCCGACTCGGAGCTCGCGCCCATCCCGTCGTTGCTGCTCACCAGCGCGGTGCACCACCACCTGCTGCGCCAGCACACGCGCACGCGGATCTCGCTCGTCGTCGAGGCCGGCGACGTGCGCGAGGTGCACCACGTCGCGCTCCTGATCGGGTACGGCGCCGCCGCGGTGAACCCCTACCTCGCCATGGAGACCGTCGAGGACCTCGCCGTCCGTGGCTACCTGAACGTCTCGCCCGAGCAGGCCGTCGCGAACCTCATCAAGGCGCTCGGCAAGGGCGTGCTCAAGGTCATGAGCAAGATGGGCATCTCGACGATCATGTCGTACCGCGGCGCGCAGACGTTCGAGGCCGTCGGGCTGTCGCACGAGCTCGTCGAGGACTACTTCACGGGCACCACGAGCCGGCTGGCCGGCGTCGGCCTGGACGTCGTCGCGGCCGAGGTCGCCGCGCGCCACGCCGAGGCGTACCCGGCGTCCGGCAACCACGCCGCCCACCAGCGGCTGACGACCGGCGGCGAGTACCAGTGGCGCCGCGACGGCGAGGAGCACCTCTTCGACCCGGAGACCGTCTTCCGCCTGCAGCACGCCACGCGCACCGGCCGCATGGACATCTTCCGGCAGTACACGCGGCGCGTGGACGAGCAGTCGGAGCGGCTCATGACGCTGCGCGGCCTGATGCGCTTCGCCTCCGACCGCGAGCCGGTGCCGATCGACGAGGTCGAGCCCGTCAGCGAGATCGTCAAGCGGTTCAACACCGGTGCGATGTCGTACGGCTCCATCTCGGCCGAGGCCCACGAGACGCTCGCGATCGCGATGAACCGCCTCGGCGGGCGCTCCAACACGGGCGAGGGCGGGGAGAACCCCGAGCGCCTGTACGACCCGGAGCGGCGCTCGCGCGTCAAGCAGATCGCGTCGGGGCGCTTCGGCGTGACCAGCGAGTACCTGACGAACGCGGACGACATCCAGCTCAAGCTCGCCCAGGGGGCGAAGCCCGGGGAGGGCGGACAGCTCCCCGGCCCCAAGGTGTACCCGTGGGTCGCCAAGACCCGGCACTCCACCCCGGGCGTGGGCCTGATCTCGCCGCCGCCACACCACGACATCTACTCGATCGAGGACCTGGCGCAGCTCATCCACGACGCCAAGAACGCCAACCCGTCCGCCCGGATCCACGTCAAGCTCGTCTCCGAGTTCGGCGTCGGCACCGTGGCCACGGGCGTGTCCAAGGCGCACGCGGACGTCGTCCTCATCTCCGGCCACGACGGCGGCACGGGCGCGAGCCCGCTGACGTCGCTCAAGCACGCGGGCACGCCCTGGGAGATCGGCCTGGCCGAGACCCAGCAGACGCTCGTGCTGAACAACCTGCGCGACCGCATCGTCGTGCAGGTGGACGGGCAGATGAAGACGGGCCGCGACGTCGTGGTGGCCGCCCTGCTCGGCGCCGAGGAGTTCGGCTTCGCGACCGCGCCGATGGTCGTCGAGGGCTGCATCATGATGCGCGTGTGCCACCTGGACACCTGCCCGGTGGGCGTGGCCACGCAGAACCCGGAGCTGCGCAAGCGGTTCTCCGGCAAGCCGGAGTTCGTCGTGAACTTCTTCGAGTTCATCGCCACCGAGGTGCGCGAGCACCTCGCCTCCCTCGGGTTCCGCTCGGTCGAGGAGGCCGTGGGGCACGTGGAGGCGCTGGACACGCGCAAGGCCGTCGACCACTGGAAGGCCCAGGGCCTCGACCTGGCTCCCGTGCTCACGAAGCCGCACGCCCCGGAGGGCGCCGCGCTGCACCAGGTCACGACGCAGGACCACGGGCTCGACAAGGCCCTGGACAACGAGCTGATCGCGCAGGCGCGTCCCGCCCTGGAGGACGCGCTGCCCGTGCAGGTCTCCGTGCCCGTGCGCAACGTCAACCGGACGGTCGGCACCATGCTCGGCCACGAGGTGACCAAGCGGTACCGGGGCGCGGGCCTGCCCGACGACACGATCGACGTGACGCTGACCGGCTCGGCGGGGCAGTCGCTGGGCGCCTTCCTGCCGCGCGGCATCACCCTGCGGCTCTTCGGCGACGCCAACGACTACGTCGGCAAGGGCCTGTCCGGCGGGCGCATCGTGGTGCGGCCCGACAAGAACGCGGTGCTCGAGGGCGCGGCGAACGTCGTGGCGGGCAACGTCATCGGGTACGGCGCGACGTCCGGCGAGATCCTGCTGCGCGGCCGCGTCGGCGAGCGCTTCGGCGTGCGCAACTCCGGCGCGACGCTGGTCGTCGAGGGCGTGGGCGACCACGGCTGCGAGTACATGACCGGCGGCGCAGTACTGGTGCTCGGCCCGACCGGCCGGAACTTCGGCGCGGGCATGTCCGGTGGCGTGGCGTACGTCCTCGGGCTGCGCGACGCCGCGATGAACACGCAGGCCGTCGCCTCCGGCGAGCTGGACGTCGGGCCGCTGGAGGACGCCGACTGGCAGGTCGTGCGCGACCTGCTGGAACGGCACCTCGCCGAGACGGGCTCGCCCGTCGCGGCCGAGCTGCTCGAGGAGCCGGACGCCCGCGCCCGGTTCTCCCGGGTGCTGCCGGCCGGCTGGGCCCGGGTCCGGGCCGCCCTGGCGGACGCCGAGGCGAACGGTACGACGCTCGGCGAGGGCGACGACTTCGACCCGTCGATGTGGGAGCAGATCATGGAGGTGGCCCGTGGCTGACCCCCGGGGATTCCTGAAGGTGCGGGAGCGCGAGCTCCCGCCGAACCGTCCGGTCGAGGTGCGCCTGCGCGACTGGAAGGACGTCCACGCGCACCGGGAGGAGGGCCAGCCGTTCCTCAAGGAGCAGGCGGGCCGCTGCATGGACTGCGGCATCCCGTTCTGCCACCAGGGCTGCCCGCTCGGCAACCTCATCCCGGAGTGGAACGACCTGGTGTGGCGCGACCAGTGGGCCGACGCCATCGAGCGGCTGCACGCGACGAACAACTTCCCGGAGTTCACCGGGCGCGTGTGCCCGGCGCCGTGCGAGACCAGCTGCGTGCTCGGCATCAACCAGCCCGCGGTGACGATCAAGAACGTCGAGGTCTCCATCATCGACGAGGCCTTCGCCCGCGGGCTGGTGACGCCGCAGGTGCCGCAGCGCCTCACGGGGTCCACCGTCGCGGTCGTCGGCTCCGGGCCCGCGGGTCTCGCCGCGGCGCAGCAGCTCACCCGCGCGGGGCACACCGTGGTCGTGTACGAGCGGGACGACGCCATCGGCGGTCTGCTGCGCTACGGCATCCCCGACTTCAAGCTCGAGAAGCACCACATCGACCGCCGTCTGGAGCAGATGGAGGCCGAGGGGACCAGGTTCCGTCCCGGCGTCACGATCGGGCAGGACATCACCTGGGACGCCCTGCGCCGCCGCTTCGACGCGGTCGTGGTCGCCACGGGGGCCACGGTCCCGCGCGACCTGGCGCTGCCGGGCCGCGACCTGGCCGGCATCCACTACGCGATGGACTTCCTGACGCCGGCGAACAAGGCCGCGCACGGGGCCCCCGTGGCCGACGCGCCGAGCGCGGAGGGCAAGCACGTCGTCATCATCGGCGGCGGCGACACCGGGTCGGACTGCCTCGGCACGTCCCTGCGCCAGGGTGCCGCCAGCGTGACCACGCTGGCGATCGGCAAGAAGCCGCCGCTGGAGCGCCCCGCGCACCAGCCCTGGCCCACCGACCCGATCGTCTTCGAGGTCTCGGAGTCGCACGAGGAGGGCGGTGAGCGCACCTACCTCGCCTCGACGGTAGAGTTCATCGGTGGCGAGGACGGGTCCGTGCGTGCGCTGCGCGTCGCGGAGACCGAGTACCTGCCGGACGGGCGCCGTGTGCCGAAGGAAGGCAGCGAGCGGGAGATCCCGGCCGACCTGGTGCTGATCGCGATGGGCTTCACCGGCCCGGAGACCGGCGAGATCACCGAGCAGACGGGTATCGAGCTCACCGGACGCGGGCTCGTGCGCCGCGCCGACGACTACGCGTCGAGCGTGCCCGGCGTCTTCGTGACGGGGGACGCCGGCCGCGGTCAGTCGCTGATCGTGTGGGCGATCGCCGAGGGCCGCGCCACCGCGGCCGCGGTGGACTCGTTCCTGCAGGGCAGCACCGAGCTGCCCGCTCCGGTGGGTCCGCGGACCGTCGCACTGCGAGGATAGGACGAGGACGAGCAAGACCCCGGTCGCCGTGGCGGCGGCCGGGCCGGCCCGGGTCGTACCGGGGCCGAACGACGACGAGGCTGGAGACATGCGCAGAGCGAAGATCGTGTGCACCATCGGACCCGCGACGGCGTCCCCGACCAAGCTCCGGGAGCTGGTCGACGCGGGCATGGACGTGGCCCGGATCAACCGGAGCCACGGCGAGCAGGCGGAGCATCAGGCCGTCTATGAGGGTGTACGGGCCGCGGCGAAGGAGGCCGGTCGCAACGTCGCCGTCCTCGTCGACCTGCAGGGGCCGAAGATCCGGCTCGGCCGGTTCGCCGGCGACCAGAAGCACTTCCTCAACGAGGGTGACACGTTCACCATCACCACCGAGGACGTGGAGGGCACCAAGGAGCTGGTCTCCACGACCCACGAGGGCCTGCCCGGCGACGCCCGGGTCGGCGACCCGATCCTCATCGACGACGGCAAGGTGCGCGTGCGCGTCACCGCCGTCGAGGGGCCGCGCGTCGTCACCCAGGTCGAGGTCCCGGGGCCCGTGTCGAACAACAAGGGCCTGAACCTGCCCGGCGTCGCGGTCTCCGTCCCGGCGCTGAGCGACAAGGACACCGACGACCTGCGCTGGGCCCTGCGGATGGGCGCCGACCTCATCGCGCTGTCGTTCGTGCGGTCCGCCAAGGACTACGACGACGTCGCGACGATCATGGAGGATGAGGGCCGCACCGTCCCCGTGATCGCGAAGATCGAGAAGCCGCAGGCGGTGGAGAACCTCGAGGAGGTCGTCGCCGCGTTCGACGGCTTCATGGTCGCCCGCGGCGACCTCGCCGTCGAGATGCCGCTCGAGCAGGTCCCGCTCGTGCAGAAGCGCATCGTCGAGCTGGCCCGCCGCAACGCCAAGCCGGTCATCGTCGCCACGCAGGTGCTGGAGTCCATGACGACCAGCCCGCGCCCCACGCGCGCCGAGGCGTCGGACTGCGCCAACGCCGTGCTGGACGGCGCGGACGCGGTGATGCTCTCCGGCGAGACGAGCGTCGGGGACTACCCGATCGTCACCGTGGAGACGATGGCGAGCATCATCTCCGCCACGGAGGAGATGGGACGCGAGCGCATCGCGCCCCTGGGCTCGACCCCGCACACCCGCGGCGGCGTGATCACGCGCGCCGCGGCCGAGATCGGCGAGACGCTCGGGGTGAAGTACCTGGTGACCTTCACCCAGTCCGGCGACTCCGCCAAGCGCATGTCCCGCCTGCGCTCGGGCATCCCCCTGCTCGCGTTCACCCCGGAGGAGCACGTGCGCAACGTGCTCGCGCTGACCTGGGGCACCACCACCTACCAGGTGCCGAAGGTCGGCAGCGTCGACGCGATGGTCGACCAGGTCGACTCCACGCTGCAGGCGAACGGGCTGGCCGAGCCCGGCGACCGCGTCGTCATCGTCTCCGGCGCCCCCGTGGGCGTCCCGGGCACGACGAACTCGATCCTGGTGCACAAGGTGGGCACCGCGGGCGACGTGCACGCCATCACCGAGTGACCCGGCGGCCGTGCCCACGGCACGGCCGCTGACCCAGAACGCCCCTCGGTGGCGGGAGGACTCCCGCCACCGAGGGGCGTTCGCGCGTTCGTGTGGTCGGCCGTCAGCGGTTCACGAGCCGCCAGCCGTCGGCGTCGAAGGCGTCCGGCGACGACTCGCCGTCGAGCAGCGTCCCGCCCGGCCCCCGGGCGACCACGCCGTCGACGAGGACGCCGCGCCCCAGGTAGCCACCGTCGGTCGTCGCGCGCCACCGCACGAGAATCTCGCCGGCCGGCAGGTCCGCGCGGGCCTGCGTCCAGCGACGTGTCCCCGAGCCCGCGACGACGCCGTCCCACTCGGTCGCCGTGCCCCGGTCGCGGACCGTGAACGGCAGCGGCGTCCAGGTGTCTCCGCCGTCCGCGGAGGACTCCAGGTGGAGCGGGTCCGTCGACTCCGTGTCGAGGTAGAGGTCGAAACCGAGCCGCGCGCCGCCGGCGGGCACGTCGACCGGTGCCGTGAGCGTGGACGTCGTGGCGTTGGCGTCGCCGGAGAGCCAGGCGTCGTCGCCGCGGCGCGGCTCGACGCCCTGCGCGTAGGCCAGGCCGCGCGCCCACTCCCGGCGCGCGACGTTGATGCTGCCCGAGCTCCGTGACGGGTGGACCCGGTTGGTCAGCAGGATCGCGAACGCGTCCGCCTCGAAGTCGACGACCAGCGAGGTGCCCGTGTACCCGGTGTGCCCGGCCGTGCGGGGCCCGGACATCGCGTCCATGTACCACCGCTGGTTCAGCTCGAAGCCGAGGCCGTGCTCGTCGCCGGGGAACTCCGTGTTGAAGTCGGTGACCATCTGCCGCACGGACTGCGGGGACAGGATGCGCGCGCCGTCGTAGGCGCCGCCGTTGAGCAGGGCCTGCGCGAGCACCGCCATGTCGCCGGCCGTGGAGAAGATCCCCGCGTGTCCCGCGACGCCCCCGAGCGACCAGGCGTTCTCGTCGTGCACCTCGCCCCGGACGACGCCGCGCGGCGGCGTCGCCTGGTACTCGGTCGCCGCCGTGCGGTCCACCTCGGTCGGGTTGAATCCCGTGTCCGTCATCCCCAGCGGGCCCGTGACGCGGTCGGCCACGACCTCGTCGAGGGGCGCGCCACGCAGCTCCTCGACGAGCACGCCCAGCGTGATGAGGTTGAGGTCGCTGTACCGGTAGACGGTCCCCGGAGGGTCGTCGAGCGGCTGGGCCATGACCGCCGCGATGCGCGACTCCTCGTCGGGGTAGCGGCTCCACAGCGGCAGCCAGGCGACGAAGCCGGACGTGTGCGTGAGCAGCTGGCGTACCGTCACCTCCTCCTTGCCGTTCGCGGCGAACGCCGGCAGGTACGTGGCGACAGGCTCGTCGAGCTCCACCAGACCGTCCTCGACGAGCTGGGTGACGGCGATCGACGTGAACAGCTTCGTCACCGACGCCATGTCGAAGATCGTGTCCTCGCGCATCGGCACGCGCTCGTCGGCGGGCAGCGGCACCCCCTCGTCGCCGTAGGCGAGCGCGTCGCCGCTGGCGTCCGTCGCGACGATCCGGCCCTCGTAGCCCATCAGCCCGACCGCGCCGGGGTACAGCGCGTACCCGCCGTCCGCGGGAAGCTCCTCGTGCGCCCGGACCTGCGCGACGGCGGCGTCGATCGGCCCCGGGTCGAGCCCGACGTCCGCCGGGTCCGCCTCGGACAGGACCGTGTTCGGCGGCATGAACCGCACCGGCGGCTCGCCCTCGGCGGCCGTGGCGCTCCCCGCGGCCATCGGCACGGCCATCGCTCCCACCGTTCCCGCCGCCACCGCGGCGGCGACCAGTCGTGACGTCCGTGCCCTCATGCTGAGTCCGCTTCTGCGTGATCCCTGCGGTGCCTCGCTCCGGTACACCTCGTCCCTCGGCGTCCCTCCGCGGGGGCTCCTCGCGCTCATGCCTGGGGCCCGGTGTAGAGCAGGTACTGCTGGCGCCGGCGGTCGAAGTCGGCGAGCTCGTCGGCCCAGGCGCCCACGACCTCGTCGGTCGAGGCGCCGGCGTCGATCTGCTGGCGCAGCCGCGACGAGCCGGTGAGCTTGTCGATCCAGAACGGGCGCTGCGGGTCCCAGGAGTCCTCGCGCCACGCGAACTCGGGGTACAGGGACGCGGCCGCGACCAGCATCGCGACGCCGGTGCGCACCGGGTCGAACGTGCCCGGGTCGTCGACGGTGACCTGGACGCCGCTGCAGACCTCGCCGGAGTGCTTGCTGAACGTCGGGTTGAAGTACGCCTCGCGGAAGGACACCCCGGGGAGCCCGGCGTCGGTCAGGGCGGCCGCCCAGCGGTGGTCGGCGTACGGTGCCCCGACGAGCTCGAACGGGCGGGTGGTGCCCCGGCCCTCGGACAGGTTCGTGCCCTCGAACATGCACGTGCCGGGGTAGACGAGCGCCGTGTCCGGCGTCGGCATGTTGGGGCTCGGCATGACGAAGTCGAGGCCGGTGCCGGCGAACGTGACGTCGCGACGCCAGCCGGAGAGCCGGACGACGTCGAGCCGGTCTCCCAGGCGGGCGCCGACCGCGGGCTCCATCAGCTCGCCGTCGAAGAACCGGGCGAGCTCGCCGACCGTCATGCCGTGCGCCTGCACGACCTTCTCCGCGCCGACGCCGGACGTGTAGTCCTCGGTCATCATCGGCCCGCGGGCGGTCCCGCCGACGGGGTTGGGGCGGTCGAGGACCACGAACCGGGCGTCCACCTCGACGGCGGCCTGCATGGCGCGCCACATGGTCCAGATGTACGTGTAGAACCGGGCACCGACGTCCTGGATGTCGAAGACGACGGTGTCGACGCCGGCCTCGCGGTACATCGCCGCCATGTCGTCGGCACCGGCGCCGTAGGCGTCGTAGACGGTCAGACCGGTGCGCTCGTCGACGAACGTGCCCTCCGAGCCGCCGGCCTGGGCGGTGCCGCGGAAGCCGTGCTCAGGCCCGAAGACGGCGACGAGGTCGACGACGCCGGACTCGTGCATCTCGTCGACGACGCTGCGCAGGTTCCGCAGGACGCCGGTGGGGTTCGTGATGACGCCGACGCGGCCGTCGCGCAGGGCCGCCCAGCCGTCCGCGGCGAGGCGGTCGGCGCCGGGGACGACGGGGCGTCGCGGGGACTGGCCGGAACCGGCCGTGGCCGCCACGGGTGCGGCGCCGGCGGCGAGCGCGGTGTGGGGCACGCTCGCCGCGCCGAGCGCGGCCCCGGCGAGGAGCTGCCGGCGGCTGGGACGGCGGGCCGGGAGGTCGGGGATGTCGGGGGAGTCGTGGTGCATCGTGGGGTCCTTCCTGCCGCGAGCGGCAGACGGCCGGCGGCAGCGACGGCGCCGTCACCGGGACGCGGCATCGTCACCGCGCGGAGCGACGCCCGCCCCTGGCCGGGCGCCGGCGTCGCAGGTCGGGCCGACCGCCGTCGGGACGGCCGGTGAAAGAGTTGCCTCGATAGATGGACACCTGGAAAATTACCGACATCCGAGGTCGACGGCAAGGCCCGTGGCGCCGGGCGACGGCCCGTGGGGGAGTGCGTGGCCGGAGTGGTCGCCGGGCTCGAGCGTCCGTCACACGCCGGCCCGCGGAGACGCCGGACGACGGTTCCCGTCCGCCGGGTACGGGGAGCGGCCGGTCGTGCCGGTGGCATGCCGGTCATGTCGGTGGGTGCCCCGGATGGGATTCGAACCCATACTGGATCGGGTTTGAGCCGATTGCCTCTGCCGGTTGGGCTACCGGGGCGGTGCGGGCCCATCGAACCACATGGCGGGCGGGCCGCCCAACACGGCGGCGGGACGACGTCCGGGCCGTCCGACAGGGGTCGTGAGCAGCCGACGCGGGCACACGATCGTCGCGCGTCTCACACGTCTCGACCCGCCGCGCGGCACGCACGACGGGCACGTGACGTCTAGGATGTTCCCGTGACCGAGAAGCCCAACGACGCGAAGCCCGAGGCAGCGGCGGTGCCGCTCGACCTGCCGCCGATGATCGACCAGGAGCCCGAGGAGACGAAGGAGCCCAAGGCGTCGGGCGAGCGGCCGGCACGACGTGCCGTCGTCGTCGAGGACGAGGCGCTCATCCGGATGGACGTCGTCGAGACGCTCCGGGAGGCCGGGTTCGACGTGGTCGGCGAGGCGGGTGACGGCGAGACGGCCGTGCAGCTCGCCACCGAGCTCAAGCCCGACGTCGTCGTCATGGACGTCAAGATGCCCGAGCTGGACGGCATCTCCGCCGCCGAGCGGATCGGCAAGGCGCACGCGGCGCCGGTCGTCCTGCTCACGGCGTTCTCGCAGACCGAGCTCGTGGAGCGTGCGCGCGACGCGGGCGCGATGGCGTACGTCGTCAAGCCGTTCACCCCGGCCGACCTGCTGCCCGCGGTGGAGATCGCCATCTCGCGCTACCAGCAGATCGGCGCCCTGGAGGCCGAGGTCGCCGACCTGGCCGAGCGGTTCGAGACGCGCAAGCGCGTGGACCGGGCCAAGGGCCTGCTGATGACGAAGATGGGGCTCAGCGAGCCGGAGTCGTTCCGCTGGATCCAGAAGACCTCGATGGACCGTCGCCTGACGATGCGCGAGGTCGCGGACGCCGTGATCGACCAGGTCGGCGGCGCCTGAGCAAGCGATTCTTGTGCGGCTCCCGGGCGGCGGCTATCGTCGCCTGGGAGCCGTGACCTTTCCGTGATGTTTCGTGCGTCGACGACCGTTCACCCGGCCGTCGCCGAGGAGGTGCCGATGCGTGCAGCAGCCGTCGAGGTGCGCCCAGCCGAGGGCGACGACCTCGTGGCCGTCGCCGACCTCGCCGCGCAGGGCGTCGTCGAGGTCCCGACCGCGGTCCAGGCGTCGCAGGCCGAGCCCGAGCGTCTCCTGCAGCACCTGAGCGTCCTCGTGTCCTCCGGGGGCACGGTGCTGCTCGCGACCCACGAGGGCCACGCCTGCGGCTTCATCGTCCTGCGGGTGCTCGAGCCGATGCTGTTCGCCGCGACGACGAGCGTCTCGATCGACGCGATCTTCGTGACCCCGCAGGCCCGACGCCGTGGGACGGGCCGCGCCCTGCTGGCCGCGGCCTCGGCCGTGGCGGCCGAGCACGGCGCCGAGCACGTGTACTGTGCCCCGGCCCCCGGTGCGCGCGGCATGCAGCGGTTCCTGGCCCGGCTGGGGTTCGCCCCCGCCTCCGGCCACCGGGTGGTGGCGACGGCCGCGCTGCAGCGGCGGCTGGCGCAGGAGGCGCCGCAGACGCCGCGCGGCGCGCGGATGAGCCGCCGGGACGCGACCCGCGCTGCCATCGAGGACCTCGTCGCGCGGCGCCGCCGCGCCCGCGCCGCCGGGCTCCCCACCGGGCCGGTGGACCTGCGTGCCTTCCACGCGCAGCGCGAGGAGATGCTGCGCGACATCCAGGCGCCGGAGGGCGACGAGGAGCCAGGGCGTCCCGCGGCGCCGGTCGCGACGGTCTCGGAGCCGGTCTCGTCCTGAGCCATGCGTCCTGAGCGAGCCCCGTCGTCCCGAGCCCGGCCCGTGCGGTGCGCCGCGCCGACGGGTCAGGCGGCGAGGATCATGCACGTGAGGCGTGCCGTGCAGACGCGGCGGCCCTCGTCGTCGGTGACGACGACCTCGTAGGCGGCGGTGGACCGTCCGAGGTGGATCGCCCGGGCCTCCCCGTGGACGGTGCCGGCGCGCACGCCCCGGTGGTGGGTGGCGTTGAGCTCCAGCCCGACGGCGGCCCGGTGGGGGCCGGCGTGCTGCTGCGCCGCGACGGAGGCGAGGGTCTCGGCGAGCGCGGCCGTGGCGCCGCCGTGCAGCAGACCCGCCGGCTGGGTGTTGCCGGCCACGGGCATCGCGCCCGTCGTACGGTCGGCGCCCGTGTGCACCAGCTCGATGCCGAGCCGCTCGATGAGGGTGCCACGGGCGGCGGCCGCCCACTGCTCGGCGGTGGACGGGAAGGCGGGCTCGCCGTGGTGCGGAGGAGTGTCGGTCACGCACGTTAGGTTGGCACCCGTGACGACCTCTGCGCGACCCGGGACCGGATCCACCGCCGCCCGTACCGACAAGCCCCGACTCCTGCTCGTCGACGGGCACTCGATGGCCTACCGCGCGTTCTTCGCGCTGCCCGACACGCTGGTGACGTCCAGCGGCCAGGTGACGAACGCCGTGTACGGGTTCACCTCGATGCTGACGAACCTGCTGCGCGACGAGCGGCCGACGCACGTCGCCGTGGCGTTCGACGCCGGTCGCGTGACGTTCCGCACCGAGCGGTTCGCCGAGTACAAGGGCAACCGGGACGCGACGCCCGAGGTCTTCCGCGGGCAGGTGCCGCTCATCAAGGAGGTCCTGGAGGCGCTGCGGATCCCGGCGCTGCAGCGGGAGGGAATCGAGGCGGACGACATCCTCGCCACGCTGGCCCGCCGGGCGACCGAGGCGGGGATGGACGTCCTGATCTGCTCCGGCGACCGTGACGCCCTGCAGCTCGTCAACGATGACGTGACCGTCCTGTACCCGAAGCGCGGGGTCTCGGACCTGGTCCGTATGACGCCGCAGGCGGTGGAGGAGAAGTACGGGGTGCCGCCCGGGCGCTACCCGGACCTGGCCGCGCTGGTCGGGGAGTCGAGCGACAACCTGCCCGGCGTCGACGGGGTCGGGCCGAAGACGGCCGCGAAGTGGGTCACCACCTACGGGGGGCTCGAGGCCCTGCTCGAGCACGTCGACGAGCTCAAGGGCAAGACCGCCGAGAAGCTGCGGGACGCCGTCGACCAGGTGCGCCTCAACCGGGAGCTCAACGCCCTGCTGACCGACGTCGAGCTGGCGCTCGCCCCGGCGGACCTCGAGCTCACGGGCTTCGACCGGGAGGCCGTGCACCGGGTCTCGGACACCCTGCAGTTCGGCGCCCTGCGCGACCGGCTGCTGGCGGCCGACCCGACCGGGGAGTCCGAGGCCTCCGCGGCGGAGGCCGACGGCGTGGACGTGGAGCTGGAGCGCCTGGCTCCCGGGGGCCTGGGCACATGGCTCGAGGCGAGGGCGGGCCGGGCGCTCGGCGTCGACGTGACCGGCACGGCGACGCCCGGGGCGGCGGACGCCTGGGAGGTGGCGATCGCGACCGGGTCCTCCGACGCGCCGGACGGCGCCGGCGCGGTGGCGGTCGTCGTCGACCTCGCCGACGTCACGGGCGACGACGAGCGGGCGCTGACGACGTGGCTCGCCGACGCTGGAGCGGCCAAGGTCGTGCACGGGGCCAAGGCGGCGTGGCACATGCTCGCGGGCCGGGGCCTGGAGCTGGCCGGGGTCACCTTCGACACGGAGCTGGCCGCGTACCTCTGCTACCCGGACCAGCGCGGCTACGACCTCGGCGACCTCGCCGTGCGGCACCTCGGGCGGGAGCTGACCGTGGCGGCACCGGACGGCGCCCAGGGCGCGCTGGACCTCTCGCTGGACGCGGGCGGCGACGCGGGCGACGACCCCCGTGCGCGGCAGGCCGCGGTGCGGGCCACGGCCGTCGCGGACCTCGCGGAGGCGCTCGGCGCCCAGCTCGCCGACCGGGGCGCCGACGGGCTGCTGACCGACGTGGAGCTGCCACTGTCCGCCGTGCTCGCCCGGATGGAGCACGTCGGGATCGCCGCCGACGTCGACTACCTCACCGAGCTCGAGAAGGGCTTCGCGTCTGCCGTCGCCGACGCCGCCGCCGAGGCCTACGACGTCATCGGCCGGCAGGTGAACCTCGGCAGCCCCAAGCAGCTGCAGGAGGTGCTCTTCGACCAGCTGGGCATGCCCAAGACCAAGAAGATCAAGACCGGGTACACGACCGACGCGGCATCGCTGCAGGACCTGTACGTCAAGACCGGGCACCCGTTCCTCGAGCACCTGCTCGCCCACCGCGACGTCACCCGGCTGCGGTCCACCGTCGAGGGGCTGCTGAAGTCGGTGGCGCCGGACGGCCGCATCCACACCACGTTCCAGCAGACGATCGCCGCGACGGGGCGCCTGAGCTCGACGGACCCGAACCTTCAGAACATCCCCATCCGCACGGAGGAGGGCCGGCGCATCCGCCGGGCGTTCCGCGTCGGCGAGGGCTACGAGTCGCTGCTGACCGCGGACTACAGCCAGATCGAGATGCGGATCATGGCGCACCTGTCGGGAGACGAGGGCCTCATCGAGGCGTTCCGGTCGGGGGAGGACCTGCACCGCTTCGTCGGCTCGCGGGTGTTCCAGGTGGCCCCGGAGGACGTGACGCCCGAGATGCGCTCGAAGATCAAGGCGATGAGCTACGGCCTCGCCTACGGCCTCAGCGCCTTCGGCCTCTCCCAGCAGCTGACCATCGCCACGAGCGAGGCCCAGTCGCTCATGGACGACTACTTCACCCGGTTCGGCGGGGTGCGCGACTACCTCACGGGCGTCGTCGACGAAGCCCGTGCCACCGGGTACACGGCGACCATCCTGGGCCGTCGGCGCTACCTGCCCGACCTCACCAGCGACAACCGGCAGCGACGGCAGATGGCCGAGCGCATGGCGCTCAACGCGCCGATCCAGGGCAGCGCCGCGGACATCATCAAGCTCGCCATGCTGCGGGTCCACCGGGCGCTGGTCGACCGGCAGCTCGCCTCGCGTCTGCTGCTGCAGGTGCACGACGAGCTGGTGGTGGAGGTCGCGCCCGGGGAGCGGGAGGCCGCGGAGGAGGTGCTGCGCCGCGAGATGGGTGCGGCGGTGGAGCTCGCGGTGCCGCTGGACGTCTCGGTGGGCGTGGGGGAGACCTGGCACGACGCCGGGCACTGACCCCGGTGTCCGGCGACCCCGACCGTCAGTCCTTCGTCGTGACGAAGACGGCGGTGCCCGGCAGGTGGGCGCCACGCTCGGGGCTCCACCCGCCCCAGGTCTGCGTGTTCCACGCGGGCCACTCCGGCTCCACGACGTCCCGGAGCCGGAGGCCTGCCGCCGCGACCTCGCGCACGTGGTCGCCCAGCGTGCGGTGGTACTCGGCGTAGACGACGCGCCCCGTGTCGTCCTCCTCGGCGTACGGGCGGCGGTCGAAGTACGAGCGGTCGGCCGTGAGCCCGCGCACCGACGGGTCGTCGGGGAACGCCCACCGCACCGGGTGGGTCACGGAGAAGACCCAGCGGCCGCCCGGGCGCAGCACGCGCGCCGCCTCGGCGTGCACCCGCGCGGCGTCGGGGACGAAGGGGATGGCGCCGTAGGACGTGAAGACCACGTCGAAGCTCGCCGCCGCGAACGGGAGCGACCGCGCGTCGGCCTGCAGGACGGGCACCGTGGGCGCCGCCGGGCCGCCGCCGCGGCGGGACGCGCGGAGCATCGCGCCGGAGACGTCGGTGGCGACGGTCCGCGCGCCGCGCGCGGCGAGCCAGCGAGAGCACTGCGCCGCCCCGGCACCCACCTCGAGGACGCGCGCGCCGCGGACATCGCCGAGCAGGCCCGCCTCGTCCTCGGTGAGTCCCTCCGGGCCCCAGCGGAAGGCGTCGCCGAGGAACGCGCCGTGCTCGTCGAGGTACTCGGCGGCGTGGGCGTCCCACCACCCCCGTGCCGCGGCGCCGCCCTGGTCGTCGGGCACGTGCAGGTAGCCCGCCCGCGCGAGGGGGCGTGGGGGCGTCGGCAGGTCGCTCACCCCGTCATCGTGGCACCTCGCGGTCGTCGGGGGGCGGGCGCCCCGGCCGCGTTGACCCCTCACGACGGCATCGATAGGATTGTTCGCGGTGCAGTGCGCCCGACGAGTCTCGTCGATGCGACGGCGCCTGTCACCGCGACCCTGACCGCACTACGCCCTGTCCGCATCGGAGCATCCACTCAATGACCATCTCCACCACGAAGTCCGCACCGCAGGTTGCCGTCAACGACATCGGCACCGAGGAGGACTTCCTTGCCGCCGTCGACGCCACCATCAAGTACTTCAACGATGGTGACATCGTCGAAGGCACGATCGTCAAGGTCGACCGCGACGAGGTCCTCCTCGACATCGGCTACAAGACGGAGGGCGTGATCCCCTCCCGCGAGCTCTCGATCAAGCACGACGTCGACCCGGGCGAGGTCGTCGCCGTCGGCGACGCCGTCGAGGCGCTCGTCCTCCAGAAGGAGGACAAGGAGGGTCGTCTGATCCTGTCCAAGAAGCGCGCCCAGTACGAGCGCGCCTGGGGCACGATCGAGAAGATCAAGGAGGAGGACGGCGTCGTCACCGGCACCGTCATCGAGGTCGTCAAGGGTGGCCTCATCCTCGACATCGGCCTGCGCGGCTTCCTCCCCGCCTCCCTGGTGGAGATGCGTCGTGTCCGCGACCTCGCGCCGTACGTCGGCAAGGAGATCGAGGCCAAGATCATCGAGCTCGACAAGAACCGCAACAACGTGGTCCTGTCGCGCCGCGCCTGGCTCGAGCAGACGCAGTCCGAGGTCCGCTCCACCTTCCTGCAGACGCTGCAGAAGGGCCAGGTGCGCCCGGGTGTCGTCTCCTCGATCGTCAACTTCGGTGCGTTCGTCGACCTCGGCGGGGTCGACGGCCTGGTGCACGTCTCCGAGCTCTCCTGGAAGCACATCGACCACCCGTCCGAGGTCGTCGAGGTCGGCCAGGAGGTCACGGTCGAGGTGCTCGACGTCGACTTCGACCGCGAGCGCGTCTCCCTGTCGCTGAAGGCGACGCAGGAGGACCCGTGGCAGGCCTTCGCCCGCACGCACGCCATCGGCCAGGTCGTGCCCGGCAAGGTCACCAAGCTGGTGCCGTTCGGTGCGTTCGTCCGCGTCGAGGACGGCATCGAGGGCCTCGTGCACATCTCCGAGCTGGCCGTGCGCCACGTCGAGCTGCCCGAGCAGGTCGTGGCCGTCGGCGCCGAGGTCTTCGTCAAGGTCATCGACATCGACCTCGAGCGTCGCCGCATCTCGCTGTCGCTCAAGCAGGCCAACGAGGGCGTCGACCCGGAGTCCGAGGACTTCGACCCGGCGCTGTACGGCATGGCGGCCGAGTACGACGAGAACGGCGAGTACAAGTACCCCGAGGGCTTCGACCCCGAGACCAACGAGTGGCTCGAGGGCTTCGAGGTGCAGCGCGAGGCCTGGGAGGCCGAGTACGCCAAGGCGCACGCGCGCTGGGAGGCGCACCGCGAGCAGGTCCGTGCGGCCCTGTCGGCGGACGCCGACGCCGCGGTGAGCGACGCGGTGCCGAGCAGCAGCTCGTCGTCCACCTCGTCGTCGTCCTCCTCCTCGTACTCGTCGGCGGCTCCGGCCCCCGAGGCCGGCGGCACGCTCGCGTCGGACGAGGCGCTCGCCGCGCTCCGCGAGAAGCTCACCGGCAACTGAGTCCGCTGGCGGCAACTTAGCCGTGCGGCAGCCGCACGGCCGCGTGAGCACCGGCGAAGGCCCGTCACCCCTCCGGGGGTGGCGGGCCTTCGCCGTCGGGCGGGGCAGGGCGGTGGCGCGGGGCCGGGTCGGGCGGGCCGGACCGTGCGGGCCGGACCGTGCGGCCTACGGGGCTCTACGGGACCTGCGGGCCGGCGTCGGCAAACTGGGTGGCGTAGAGCTCGGCGTACAGGCCGCCGGCGGCGAGCAGCTCGAGGTGCGTGCCCTGCTCGACGACCCGGCCGTCGTCGAGCACGACGATCGAGTCCGCGGCGCGCACCGTCGAGAGCCGGTGGGCGATCACGAGCGAGGTGCGCCCGGCCAGCGCCTGGTCCAGGGCGGCCTGCACCGCGGCCTCGGACTCGGAGTCGAGGTGCGCCGTCGCCTCGTCGAGCACCACCACGTCGGGTGCGCGGAGCAGCAGCCGGGCGATGGCCAGGCGTTGCCGCTCCCCGCCCGAGAGCCGGTACCCGCGGTCTCCCACGACCGTGTCGAGGCCCTCCGGCAGCCCGGCCACCAGCGACCAGACCCGTGCCTGGCGCAGCGCGCGCTCGAGGTCGTCGTCGGTGGCCTCGGGGCGGGCGAGGCGCAGGTTGGCGGCCACGGTGTCGTGGAACAGGTGCGCCTCCTGCGAGACCACGCCGACGGTGCCGCGCAGGGACGCGGCGGTGACGTCGCGGAGGTCGGCGCCGGCGATGCGCACGGTGCCCGAGGTGGGGTCGTACATGCGCGTGACCAGCTGGGAGACCGTCGTCTTGCCCGCCCCGGACGGCCCGACGAGGGCGACCATCGTGCCGGCCGGCACGGTGAACGACACGTCGTGCAGGGTGTCGGCCGACGGGTCGGACCGCACGGTCGCCACGGACTCGAGGGAGGCCAAGGAGACCTCGTCGGCGCGCGGGTAGCGGAACGTCACGTGGTCGAGCTCGATGCGCGCGCCGTGCGCGGCGACGGCGGTCCGCAGATCGGAGGCGCCGGGCCGCTCGGCGACGGTGGGCTCCAGGTCGAGCACCTCGAGCACGCGCTCGAAGCTGACGAGCGCCGTCATCACGTCCACCTGGACGTTGGACATGGCCGTGAGCGGTCCGTACAGCCGCCCGAGGTACGCGGTGAGGGCCACCAGGGTGCCGACGGTCAGGTCGCCGGAGATCGCCTGCAGGCCGCCGAGGCCGTAGACCAGGGCGATCGCGACGGAGGCGAGGGTCGTGAGCCCGACGCGGAACCAGGTGCCCAGGAGGGCGGTCCGCACGCCGACATCGCGGAGCCGGCGCGCCTGGGCGGCGTAGGCGGCCGACTCGCGGTCCGGGTCGCCGAAGACCTTGACCAGGTGGGCGCCGGCGACGTTGAAGCGCTCGTTCATGAGCTGGCCGGCCTCCGCGTTGAGCTCGTACCCGGTGCGGGTGAGGGCGGCGAGGCGGCGCCCGAACCAGCGGGCGGGCAGGACGAAGGCGGGCAGCAGCACGAGCGACAGCAGCGTGAGCCGCCACGACATGACGAGCATGGCGGCGAGCGTGAAGGCGATCGTCAGGCCGTTGGACACCACCGTCTGCAGCGTGGAGGTGAACGCCTGCTGCGCGCCGAGGACGTCCCCGTTGAGCCGCTGGACGAGCGCGCCGGTGCGGGCCCGGGCGAAGAACGCCAGCGGCATCCGCTGCACGTGGTCGAAGACCGCGGTGCGCAGGTCGACGATGAGCCCCTCGCCGACCCGCGCCGACAGCAGCCTCTCCACCACGGAGAGCGCCGCCGACAGGAGCGCCACGCCCACGGCCGCCGCCGCGAGGCCGAGCACGAGCGCCCGGTCGCCGCCGGCGATGCCGTCGTCGATGATGCGCCGGAACAGCAGGGGCGTGACCGCGCCGGCCGCCGCGCTGACGGCCAGGAGGGCGACGAACACCGCGAGCCGCCCCCGGTAGGGGCGGGCGAAGGCGAGGACCCTGCGCGGCGTCGAGGAGGCCAGCCGGTGGTCCTTGACGTCCTGGTCCCCGAGGTACGAGCGCATCGCGCGTCCGCCGACCATCCCACCTCCGTGCGTCCGGCTCGGCGCCCGGGTCGCGGGCGCTCCTGGCGGGAAGCCTACGCCGGGGGCAGGATGGTCCCCATGCTCCGCATCGGTCTCACGGGCGGCATCGCCGCCGGCAAGTCCGTCGCCGCGCGCCGCCTCGCCGAGCTCGGTGCCGTCGTCGTCGACCACGACCTGCTGGCGCGGGAGGCCGTCGCGCCGGGCACCGTCGGGCTCCAGGGGGTCGTGGAGGCGTTCGGCGACGGCGTCCTGGCGCCCGACGGGTCGCTGGACCGCCCCGCGCTCGGGCGGCTGGTCTTCGACGACGACGAGGCGCGGTCCCGGCTCGAGGGCGTCCTGCACCCGGAGATCCGGCGGCTCGCCGCCGAGCAGGAGGCGCTGGCGGGCGCGGCCGACCCGGACGCCGTCGTGGTGCACGACATCCCGCTGCTCGTCGAGACCGGCCAGTCGGACCGCTTCCACCTCCTCGTCGTGGTGGACGCGCCCGCCGAGCAACGGGTGGCGCGGCTCGTGGACGGCCGAGGCCTGCAGGAGGCGGAGGCGTGGTCGCGCGTGCGGGCCCAGGCGTCGGACGCGGACCGGAGGGCGGCGGCGGACGTCACGCTCGACGGCACGGGCACCGAGGAGGAGCTGCGGGCGCAGGTGGACGCGCTGTGGCGGCGGCTCGAGCACGAGGTCGCGCAGGAGTCGGACGCCTCGCAGGTGTCCTGAGGCCGGGAGGCCGGGTGTCGGTGGCGCGCCGTACCGTGGTGACATGCGACCCGTGACCGACCTGCAGCGTGCGGTGGCCCCCTTCGAGGTGGTCTCCGAGTTCGAGCCCTCCGGCGACCAGCCGGCGGCGATCGCGGACCTCGCCGGCCGTGTCGAGGCGGGGGAGAAGGACGTCGTCCTCCTGGGCGCCACGGGCACGGGCAAGAGCGCCACGACGGCCTGGCTGATCGAGAAGCTGCAGCGGCCCACGCTCGTGATGGCGCCGAACAAGACGCTGGCGGCGCAGCTCGCGACGGAGTTCCGCGAGCTGCTGCCGAACAACTCGGTCGAGTACTTCGTGTCGTACTACGACTACTACCAGCCCGAGGCGTACATCGCGCAGACGGACACCTACATCGAGAAGGACTCGTCGATCAACGACGAGGTGGAGCGGCTGCGGCACTCGGCGACGTCGAACCTGCTCACCCGGCGCGACACCGTCGTGGTGGCCTCGGTGTCGTGCATCTACGGCCTCGGCACACCGCAGGAGTACGTGGACCGCATGGTGCGCCTCGACGTCGGCGACGTCGTGGACCGGGACGAGATGCTGCGCCGCTTCGTGCAGATGCAGTACACGCGCAACGACACCGCGTTCACGCGCGGCACGTTCCGGGTGCGCGGCGACACCGTGGAGATCATCCCGGTGTACGAGGAGCTCGCCGTGCGGATCGAGATGTTCGGCGACGAGATCGAGTCGATCCAGACGCTGCACCCGCTGACGGGCGAGGTGATCCGCAGCGAGCAGAGCGTCTACCTGTTCCCGGCGACGCACTACGTGGCGGGGCCGGAGCGGATGGAGCGCGCGATCGCGGGGATCGAGGAGGAGCTGGCCGCGCGGCTCGCGGACCTGGAGAGGCAGAACAAGCTGCTCGAGGCGCAGCGCCTGCGCATGCGCACCACGTACGACATCGAGATGATGCGCCAGATCGGCACCTGCAGCGGGATCGAGAACTACTCCCGCCACATCGACGGCCGCGAGGCCGGGTCGCCGCCGAACACCCTGCTGGACTACTTCCCCGAGGACTTCCTGCTCGTCATCGACGAGTCGCACGTGACCGTGCCGCAGATCGGTGCCATGTTCGAGGGCGACATGTCGCGCAAGCGCTCCCTGGTCGAGCACGGGTTCCGGCTGCCGAGCGCGATGGACAACCGTCCGCTGCGCTGGGAGGAGTTCGTCGAGCGCATCGGCCAGACGGTCTACCTGTCGGCCACGCCCGGCGACTACGAGCTCTCGATGTCGGACGGCGTCGTCGAGCAGATCATCCGCCCGACGGGCCTCGTCGACCCGGAGGTCGTGGTCAAGCCCACCACGGGCCAGATCGACGACCTGCTCGGCGAGATCCGCGAGCGCGTCGACCGCGACGAGCGCGTCCTGGTGACGACGCTGACCAAGAAGATGGCCGAGGACCTCACGGACTACTTCCTCGAGCGGGACGTGCGGGTGCGGTACCTGCACTCCGAGGTCGACACGCTGCGGCGCGTCGAGCTGCTGCGCGAGCTGCGCATGGGCGAGTACGACGTCCTCGTCGGCATCAACCTGCTGCGTGAGGGCCTCGACCTTCCCGAGGTGTCCCTGGTCGCGATCCTCGACGCGGACAAGGAGGGCTTCCTGCGCTCGGAGCGGTCGCTCATCCAGACGATCGGCCGCGCGGCGCGCAACGTCACCGGTCAGGTGCACATGTACGCGGACAAGATCACCCCGGCGATGCGGTACGCCCTCGACGAGACGAACCGCCGCCGCGAGAAGCAGATGGCCTACAACGCCGAGCGAGGAATCGACCCCCAGCCGTTGCGCAAGCGGATCGCGGACGTCACCGACATGCTGGCGCGTGAGGACATCGACACCGCCGAGCTGCTGGCCGGCGGGTACCGCAAGGCCCCGGCCGGGAGCCAGGGCAAGGGGAAGGCCCCCGTCCCGGGCGCCCCGAAGGAGGCGGCCGTCACGGGCAACCGCCTCGCGGGCGTGGCGGCGAGCGAGCTCGCTGAGCTCATCACCGAGCTCAGCGACCAGATGCACGCCGCCGCCGCCGAGCTCCAGTTCGAGGTCGCCGCGCGGCTCCGCGACGAGATCGGCGGGCTCAAGAAGGAGCTGCGGCAGATGCAGGAGGCGACCGCCTGACCTGCGGGTCCGGACGGTCGCGGCCCGGGCCGGCACGACGAGGGTGCCTCGGTACCGTATGCTTGCCGGACGCAGGGGAGTACTCCACAAGCGGTGAGGTCGTCATCCCGATCGGCACGGACTGCCGATCCGGCCTCGCCCGCCCTCGCCGGGACCGGCAGGGGCGGAGAAGACCTTCGGTGCTCAGTGCTAGGCAACCGGAGGTTCTATGGACGTCCCCGTGTGGGTGTGGATCGTCACCGTCGCCGCCATCCTGGTGATGCTCGCCGTCGACTACCTGGGCCACGTGCGCACGCCGCACGCCCCCACGTTGCGCGAGTCGGCCACGTGGTCGGCGGTCTACGTCGCCCTGGCGCTCGTGTTCGGGCTCATCGTCTGGATCGCGTGGGGCGGCGACTACGGAGGCGAGTACTTCGCCGGGTACATCACCGAGAAGTCGTTGAGCGTCGACAACCTCTTCGTCTTCGTGCTCATCATGACGAGCTTCCGCGTGCCGCGGGAGCACCAGCAGAAGGTGCTGCTGATCGGCATCACCGTGGCGCTCGTGCTGCGCACGATCTTCATCGCCGCCGGCGCGGCGATCATCGCGAACTTCGCCTGGGTCTTCTACGTCTTCGGGGCGTTCCTCATCTGGACCGCGATCGCCCAGGCCCGCTCCGGGACCGGTCACGACGACGAGTGGAACGAGAACGCCGTCCTGCGCCTGACCCGTCGGCTGTTCCCGACGACCGACGACTACGTCGGCAGCAAGATGACCGCGAAGGTCGACGGGAAGCGCTACATCACCCCGATGCTCATCGTGATGATCGCGATCGGCAGTGCCGACCTGCTGTTCGCGGTCGACTCGATCCCGGCGATCTTCGGGCTCACGCAGGAGACGTACCTCGTCTTCACCGCCAACGCGTTCTCGTTGCTCGGCCTGCGTCAGCTCTACTTCCTCGTCGACGGGCTCCTCGACCGTCTCGTCTACCTCAACTACGGCCTCGCCGCGATCCTCGGCTTCATCGGCATCAAGCTCGTCATCCACGCCCTGCACACCAACGACCTGCCGTTCGTCAACGGCGGCGAGCACGTCGAGGCGATCCCGGAGATCTCCACCACGGTCTCCCTCGCGTTCATCGTCGTGGTCCTGGCGATCACCACGATCGCCTCGCTCGCTCGGGACCGCCGCGACCGTGGGGGTCGCCTCGCCACGGCGACGACCGCTCCCGTGTCCCGGGCGGAAACGCCGGACGTGCCGTCCGAGGACGCACCGCGGCCCGGCACCACGTCCGAGACCCGCGCCGACACCGAGGCCCCCGCCGAGTCCCCCCGCTCCCGAGACTCCTGATCCACCCGAGAGGCTGAGGTATGACCCACGAGCTCCCGTACTGGTTCGAGGCGGCGTCGCTGGTCGCGCTGATCGCGCTGCTGGCCGCGGACCTGGTGATCGTCGGGCGGCGCCCGCACGTGCCGTCGATGAAGGAGAGCGGCGTCTGGGTCGCGTTCTACGTCGGCCTCGCGCTGGTCTTCGGGCTGGTGGTCCTCGGGGTCGGGGGCGCCGCACCCGCGGGGGAGTTCTACGCCGGCTGGCTGACGGAGTACTCGCTCAGCGTCGACAACCTGTTCGTCTTCGTCATCATCATGTCGAAGTTCGCCGTGCCGAGGCAGCACCAGCAGATGGTCCTGATGGTCGGGATCATCATCGCGCTCGTGCTGCGTGCGGCGTTCATCCTGGCCGGTGCCGCGATCCTCGAGCAGTTCGTCTGGATGTTCTACCTGTTCGGCGCGTTCCTCGTGTACACGGCGATCAAGCTGGTCGCGGGGGAGGACGACGAGGCCGAGTTCAAGGAGAACGTGGCGATCCGCCTGCTGCGGCGGGTCCTGCCCCTGAGCCCCGACTACGACGGCGCGAAGGTCCGCACGGTCGTGGACGGCACACGGCTCTTCACGCCGATGCTCGTCGTGTTCGTGGCGATCGGGTCCACCGACCTGCTCTTCGCGCTCGACTCCATCCCGGCGATCTTCGGGCTCACCACGGACCCGTTCATCGTCTTCACCGCGAACCTGTTCGCGCTCATGGGGCTGCGGCAGCTGTACTTCCTGCTGGGCGGGCTCCTGGAGCGGCTCGTCTACCTGCCGATCGCGCTCGCGGTCATCCTCGGGTTCATCGGCGTGAAGCTGATCCTCGAGGCCCTGCACTCCAACACGCTGCCGTTCATCAACTCCGGGCACCACGTGGCGTGGGCGCCGGAGGTGCCGATCTGGCTCTCCCTCGCGGTGATCCTCGGCTCGATCGCGCTCGCGACCGTGGCCAGCCTGCTCAAGACCCGCCGCTCCGCGGCGGTCGCCGCGGCGGAGCGGGAGGCGCAGGAGCCGAGCCAGCAGGCGTGACCCGACGCCCCGGGGAGAGCTCGCCAGGGCGGTGGGTCAGGACGCCAGGGCACCGATGACGGGCTGCCACTCACGCGCGGAGCGTTCCGCGACCAGGCCGGCACGGCGCATCGGGTCCGGGTCCAGCAGCGTGAGCGCCCCCGTCGGGTCCTGCGCCTCCACGACGAGCAGCGCGCCCCCCGGCTCGCCGTCGGGCGTCGGGGGCAGCGGGCCCGACGCCAGGAGGGAGCCCTGCGCGAGCAGGTCGCGCAGGAACGCCCGGTGCTCGGGACGCACCTCGCCGAGCCGGTCGGGGTCTGCCACGTACACGTAGGTCACTGCGAAGACGGCCATGGCAGCCATCCAAGCACGGTCGGTGCCGGGCACGCGCCGGGTGTCCGGGGCCGCCCGTGAGGCCGACGCCGGGCGGTGCCACGCAGGACCCGGATAGAACGCCTGTACGAATGTCGGTGGGCGGTCGTAGGATGCTCCGGTGAGCAACCGCCTCGTCATCTCCGGCGCCCGCGAGCACAACCTTCGCAACGTGGAGCTCGACCTCCCGCGGGACCGGCTCATCGTCTTCACGGGCCTGTCCGGCTCGGGCAAGTCGTCGTTGGCCTTCGACACCATCTTCGCCGAGGGGCAGCGGCGGTACGTCGAGTCGCTGTCGGCCTACGCCCGGCAGTTCCTCGGCCAGATGGACAAGCCCGACGTCGACTTCATCGAGGGCCTGAGCCCGGCGGTGTCGATCGACCAGAAGTCGACCAATCGGAACCCGCGCTCCACGGTGGGGACCATCACGGAGGTCTACGACTACCTGCGCCTGCTGTTCGCCCGCGCGGGCACCCAGCACTGCCCGGTGTGCGGCGAGCCGGTGCGCTCGCAGACGCCCCAGCAGATCGTGGACAAGCTCCTCGAGCTCCCCGAGGGCACGCGTTACCAGGTCCTGGCGCCCGTGGTGCGCGGGCGCAAGGGCGAGTACGTCGACCTCTTCTCCGAGCTGCAGACCCAGGGGTTCGCACGGGCGCGGGTGGACGGCGAGGTCGTCCAGCTGGCGGAGCCGCCCGCGCTGGAGAAGAAGCTGAAGCACGACATCGAGGTCGTCGTGGACCGGCTCGTGGCGCGCGACGGCGTGCAGCGCCGGCTCACGGACTCGGTCGAGACGGCGCTGTCGCTGGCGGGCGGCCTCGTGATGGTCGAGCTCGTCGACGCCGACGTCGACGATCTGGACCGTGTGCGCAAGTTCTCGGAGAAGCGCGCCTGCCCGAACGACCACCCGCTCACCCTCGACGAGATCGAGCCGCGGACGTTCTCGTTCAACGCGCCCTACGGCGCGTGCCCGGAGTGCACCGGGATCGGGTTTCGGCTGGAGGTCGACCCCGAGCTCGTGGTGCCCGACCCGGAGAAGTCGTTGCGCGAGGGGGCCGTGGTCCCGTGGGCGCAGACGTCGTCGGAGTACTTCGAGCGTGTCCTCACGGCGCTCGCCGAGGAGATGAGCTTCTCGATGGACGCCCCGTGGCGCGCCCTGCCGCAGCGTGCGCGGGACGCCGTGCTGCACGGGCGCAACCACAAGGTGCACGTGCGCTACCGCAACCGCTGGGGGCGCGAGCGGCAGTACTCCACGGGGTTCGAGGGGGCCGTGACGTTCCTCGAGCGCCGGCACCGGGAGACGGAGTCCGACTGGTCCAAGGAGAAGTACGAGGCGTACATGCGGGAGGTCCCGTGCCCCGTGTGCAAGGGGGCCCGCCTCAAGCCGGAGGTTCTCGCGGTCACCGTGGGCGGCCGGTCGATCTGGGACGTGTGCCGCCTGCCGATCGACGAGGCGAAGACGTTCCTCGACGGGCTGGAGCTCGGCGAGCGGGAGCGCGCCATCGCCGCCGAGGTGCTCAAGGAGATCCACGCACGCCTGGGCTTCCTCGTGGACGTCGGGCTCCACTACCTGTCGCTCGAGCGCCCGGCCGGCACGCTGTCGGGCGGTGAGGCGCAGCGGATCCGGCTCGCGACCCAGATCGGGTCCGGCCTCGTCGGGGTGCTGTACGTCCTGGACGAGCCGTCGATCGGGCTGCACCAGCGCGACAACCACCGCCTCATCGGGACCCTCACCCGGCTGCGCGACCTCGGCAACACCCTCATCGTGGTCGAGCACGACGAGGACACCATCCGCGCGGCCGACTGGATCGTGGACGTCGGGCCCGGGGCCGGCGAGCACGGTGGCGAGGTCGTGCACTCGGGCGAGTACGCCGGGCTGCTCGAGGCCGAGGGGTCGATGACGGGCGCCTACCTGGCCGGGCGCCGGAGCATCCCGCTGCCGGCCGAGCGGCGGTCGACCGATCCCGACCGCCGGGTGACGGTGGTCGGTGCGCGGGAGAACAACCTGCGCGGCATCGACGTGGACTTCCCGCTCGGGGTGCTCACGGCGATCACGGGCGTCTCGGGGTCGGGCAAGTCGACCCTGGTGAACTCGATCCTGCACACGGTCCTGGCCAACGAGCTCAACGGCGCGCGCCAGGTGGCGGGCCGCCACACCCGCGTCACGGGCATCGACCAGCTCGACAAGGTCGTGCACGTCGACCAGGGGCCGATCGGCCGGACGCCGCGCTCCAACCCCGCGACGTACACCGGGGTGTGGGACCGGATCCGCAAGATCTTCGCCGAGACGGAGGAGGCCAAGGTCCGCGGCTACGGGCCCGGCCGGTTCTCCTTCAACGTCAAGGGCGGGCGCTGCGAGGCGTGCGCCGGCGACGGCACCCTGAAGATCGAGATGAACTTCCTGCCCGACGTGTACGTGCCGTGCGAGGTGTGCCACGGGGCCCGGTACAACCGGGAGACGCTCGAGGTGCACTTCAAGGGCAAGACCGTCGCCGACGTCCTCGACATGCCGATCGAGGAGGCCGCCGAGTTCTTCGCGGCGTTCCCGGCGATCTCCCGGTACCTGGGCACCCTCGTCGACGTGGGGCTGGGCTACGTGCGCCTCGGCCAGCCCGCCCCCACGCTCTCCGGCGGCGAGGCCCAGCGGGTGAAGCTCGCCAGCGAGCTGCAGAAGCGTTCGACGGGCCGCACGATCTACGTCCTCGACGAGCCCACCACCGGCCTGCACTTCGAGGACATCCGGCGGTTGCTGGGCGTGCTCCAGTCGCTCGTGGACAAGGGGAACACCGTGCTCGTCATCGAGCACAACCTCGACGTCGTCAAGAGCGCGGACTGGATCGTCGACATGGGGCCCGAGGGAGGCTCCGGGGGAGGCATGGTCGTCGCGCAGGGCACGCCGGAGGAGGTGGCCCAGGTGCCCGAGAGCCACACCGGGACGTTCCTGGCGGAGGCGCTGTCGGCGCACCCGCCGGTCCCGACGGCGCCGCTGCCGCGGCGTGCGACTGCCGGGCGCGACGACGACGCGTCCGGGAAGCCCGCAGGGCGGGGGAGGACCCCCAAGCGAGCCGGCAGGCGCAAGGCCGCCTGACGCCCTACCGTGACCCCATGGGTGCCCACCACGACTACTCCGTGACCGTCTCGTGGCCGGACCCCGGGGTGGAGCACGACACCGCGCCGGGGACGACGTCCTACACGGCCTACTCCCGGGACCACGAGGTGTCGCTCGCGGGCAAGGCGCCCCTGCCCGGCAGCGCCGACCCGGCGTTCCGCGGCGATCCTGCGCGTTACAACCCGGAGGAGCTGTTCGTCGCGAGCCTCGCGCAGTGCCACATGCTGTGGTTCCTCCACCTCGCCTCGCAGGCGCGGCTGGTGGTGCGCCGCTACGCGGACGACGCCACGGGCACGATGCGCGTCGAGTCGCGCGGGGAGGGCCAGTTCACCGACGTGACGCTGCGTCCCCGCGTGACCGCCGACCCGGGGCCCGCGGCGACGGACGCCGTGATCACGGACCTGCACCACCGTGCCCACGCCCTGTGCTTCATCGCGCGCTCGGTCAACTTCCCCGTCCTGGTCGAACCCACCCCTGTCCGGCTGACCGTCGTCGGCTGAGGGTCCCGCGGCGCCGCGGATCCCCCTCTCGAACGCGCTGGTCCCGGAATGGTCACGAAACCTCGGAGACTGTTGACGTGGACCGCGAGCGGTGAATACGTTCCCTCCATCTCCGGAATTGGGAGAGGAACCTTACAGATGCGGATTCTGGCGACGTCGAGGATGACGTCGACACCGACGGCGTCGTCGATCGCCGGGGGCGAAGAGGCACCCGTCGCTCGACCCGCGGGCGCGTGCGATCTGGGCGCGGCCGCGGTCCGGGGGGACGTCCGCCACACACCGAACGGCGCTGGACCTCAAGGCCGAGAGCCGGACAACCGAGACGAAGGGCATCCACGACGATGACCAGGAACCCCATGGTGGAACCCACCGACCCGAGCCGCCGGACCCTCCTGCGTGCGGCGTTCTACTCCGCCGCCGCGCTGCCGTTCGGCCTCACGCTCGCCTCGTGCGCCACCGGGGGTGGCGACGGCGGGGACGACGACGCCACCACCGCGCCCACCGGGACGGGCGACGCGACCAACCCGTTCGGGATGGCGGAGAACACGACGGTGGACGCCGTGATCTTCGACGGCGGGTACGGCGTGGACTACGTCGAGTTCGCCGCCGAGATCCTCGCGGGCCTGCACGCGGGCTCGTCGGTGAAGGTGTCGCCGTCCACGCAGATCGCGACCG